>CAXXON010000001.1:0-1221182 GCA_963667765.2 Dehalococcoidia bacterium
CAACCTGGTCCAGCAGATCGTTCAGATCAGGCATCTGTTGTCCTCCGGATGTTGGTCAATTGTTGCCCCTGGACTAATAGCCCACCGCATAGGCCTCGCAGCGTGGGTCGGCGCCACCCTGCAGCACCCCGGTCTCCGGGTTGCGGGTGATGACACAGTATAAGGCCGAACCCTCCCACCAGTCCGGGTACATCTCGATGGTGTGCCCCTTCCGTCGCAGGCCGTCGGCCACTTCGTCGGAGATGCGGCCCTCCAGCCGCAGCATTCCCGGCTCGTACCTCGACGCCCAGTTGGAGCTGGGGAAGTTGTAGCTAAAGAAGCGGGGCTCCTCCACCGCCTCCTGTGGGTCACGACCGAATTCCAGGACGTTGAGCAGCAACTGCAGGGTACCCTGCGGGATGTGGTCGCCGCCGTGTGCGCCCAGGGCCATCACGGCCTCTCCGTCGCGCAGCACCAGCGCGGGCGCCGGGGTGAGCCGCGGACGCTTGCCGCCTGCGATCGCTGCCGGATGCCCCTCCACCAGCTTGGACTGGGTTACCGCGCAACGAGAACGCCAGTCCGGTGGCCGGGGATAATCGGCCCGCCATTCTTGGTGCCCTCGCTGGGAGTGCTGGAGAAGATGTTCCCGTCGCCGTCGATCACAGCGAAGTAGGAAGTCCCGCCGCCGCTGACCCCGGCGGTCCCGACAGGCGTCAACGCCTCCCGTGGCGACTGCGGCGCACCGTCGAAGGTGGCCTGCCCGTTTCGCGGGTCACCCGCTGGCGGTGTGCCCGGCCAGGCCAGGTCCGGGTCGATCAGGGCCCGGCGTCTCGCTAGGTACTCCCCGGCCAGCATCTCGTCGATGGGCACATCCACGAAGTCCGGGTCGCCCACATACTGCTCCCGGTCGGCAAAGGCCAGGTTCAGGGCCTGGTTGACCGTGTGGATGTACTGGGCGGTGTTGTGGCCCATGGAGGACAGGTCGAATCCCTCCAGGATCTTCAGCGCCTGCGGGAAGGTCGGCCCCTGGCCCCACGGTCCGGTGCTGTAGACATCGTACCCCTTGTAGTTCACTGTAACCGGAGGGGCAACCTGTACTTGGTAGTTAGCAAGGTCTTCTTCGGTAAGCAGGCCGCCCATCTCGCGGTTGAACGCGACGATCCTGCGCCCTAGTTCGCCGGTGTAAATGTAGTCCCGGGCCGCCTTGAGCGCAGCCTCCCGGCCCTTCCCGCCGTTGGAAGCCTCAATGTCCGCGATGGTGGACAGTGTTACGGCCAGGTCCTTCTGGTGGAACATCTCCCCCTGCTGGGGAGCGCGGCCGCCAGGCAGGTAGACCTCGGCGGTCGATGGATATGCGTTGTACTGGTCGAAGGCGGTCCTGAACCGGCCCGCCAGGTAGCGGTACATGGGGAAACCCTTGCCCGCCAGGTCGATGGCCGACGCCGCCACCTCCCCGAAGGTCATCGTGCCGAACTTCGAAAGGGATGTGATCCAGGAGTCCGCCGCCGCCGGTGTCAGGGAAGTTAGGACGCCTGGTGGCATTTTGCCGCCGTGGTTCTTCTGGAAGTACTCGACGGAAGCGGCCTTCGGCCAGACGCCCAGCCCGTCGACGGTGGTGACTTCCTTCCGGTCTGCGAGGTAGATCACCGTCGGCGCCACCCCCAGGAAACTGCAATCGTCGACGTGCACCACGTTAAGCGCCAGGCCCACGGCCACACCGGCGTCGATGGCGTTTCCTCCCTTCTTCAGGACTTCCAGCCCGGCCATCGCGGCGCTGGGGTGGCTGGCGACGACCATCCCGTTGACGCCCTGCATCAGCGGACGATAACTGGTCAGCGATGTTCCTGCGACTGGCATGTTCAGCCCTCCGTGTTTCTGGGTTTTACCGCTTTACTCATTTGAGAGGGCCGTCCGGGACCCCTCTCGCAGTTCAATCAATGAAGGTGCATTCAAGCGCCTCAAGCGCCCCCATTGTAATACCTTCGCGCAAAGGCCACTCGCACGCCTCAAGGTTCACTGCGTAGTCTCGTCTCAATTGCTGAAGCCACAAGACCCGTCATTGTTATGGAAATAGGGAGCTAATCGGTCTCCTCTCCCTCAGGGGGAGGGTTAGGGTGGGGGTGAAACCCACGCAAGCAAGACTCCCGTCAATCGCAGCATAGGTCCCAGTGAATGTGCACAGTAGACAGAATCGCTATATCTAAAGAACTTCCTCCCGCGCAACAGTTATACTGGGGCGTCGAATTGCCGAGGCAATGATCGCCCTGCACTTTGAGGTAGGCGGGCCGATCCTAAGGAGGAACACACGGATGCACTGCGGAGTGATGGTAACCGGCTACAACCAGGGCGACTGGCCCCGTCTCATGGCGGAGGACTACGACCGCCCGCCGGATGTGCCGGACTACAAGAACCTGGAAGACACTCTCCACATGGGAAACCTGGTCGAGCCCCTGGGCTTCGATTCGATCTGGGCCACCGAACACTACGGCTCCGCCTACTCCATGCAGCCCAACCCCCTGCAGTACCTGGCCTTCTGGGCCGGCCGCACCCGCCGGGTCGATGTCGGCACCGCAGTCATCGTCGCTCCGTGGTGGAACCCCGTCCGTTTGGCCTCCGAAATCTCCATGCTGGATATACTGCTCCAGGGCAGGCGCCTCCACCTCGGCATCGGCCGTGGCATCGCTCCTCACGAATATGCCTCACTGGGCTACCCGATCGAGCAGTCGCACAAATATTTCTATGATGTCATCAACGCCATCAAGACCGCCGACGGAGCCGAGCGATTCGAGTTCAAGGGCGAGGTCTACGACATCCCGCCCACCACCATCCGCCCCCAAGCCCGCCACAAGGGCGAACTGACCAAGGACATCAAGGTGGCCTTCACCACGGAGGCGTCCGCCCGTATGGCCGCCGAGAACGGCCTCGGCCAGATGTTCGTCGCTGGCGACGATGTGGATGTGATGACCGACAAGGTGCGGCGCTTCAACGCCATCCGCCGGGAACTCGGCCTGCCGCCCGACCAGCCCACCACCCTCCTCTGGATGTACTGCGCCGAGACCGAGGAGGAAGCCGAAGAGGGCTGGACCTACTTCCACAACCAGCTCACCGCAGCCCAGCACCACTACTTCGAGTGGAACAACCCGGGCTACGACGGCATTGCCGGCTACGAGGAGTACCTCGTCCGCCAGACCGCCGACATCGGCACCGCCGACGCCAGCTTCGCCGCCCGTCGCGCCACCCAGCCCATCGGCACTCCCGACGAGATAATCGAGAAGATAAGGGCAGTCCAGCAGACAATCAGCCTTGAGAAGGTCGTTCTCCACATGTTCTATGGCGGAATGCCGAGGGACAAAGCCGAGAAAAGCCTCAAGCTCTTCGCCGAAAAGGTCCTCCCCGAAATCCAGGCCATGCCCACCCCAATAAACCCCAACTCCCTGGGGTGAAATCTAGAGCTGTAACGACGAACCCGGCAACAGTCATCCTCCGAATCCAAACATAGTTCCCTCTCCCTCCGGGGGAGGGCTAGAGTGGGGGCGTTTCCTTGCGGAAGGCAAAGTTGCTGATGCCTGCGTTTTCACCCACGCCCCAACCCTCTCCCTCAAGAGAGAGGGAGAATTAAACGGTCCTGCTCCCTCCGGGAGAGGGCTAGGGTGAGGGCGCTCCTCCCCACCAGGCCAAACCGCAAAAGACACACCAACCAGTCCAGCCTGTACAATCCCGGAGTAGAAACGGAAATCCCAGACCCCCCAAGAGGGTGCCATGCCGGAACCAAGAGTTATCTACCAGCCCAAACCGGGCAGTCCCATCGAAGTCGACCGGGAGTTTTATGGCCGCCTTGGCCGCGAGGCGGAATGCCGCACGACGGTTGACCAGTTCGTGGTCCCCATACGATCCGGCAGAGCCTGGCCGGTGCTGGCCGGGCAGATCTGCCGCATCGTCGTGGTGGAAGGCGCGCAGGTGGCCGACTTCAACGCCTGGAACCTGAACAACCCCCGCGAGCGGTTCTGGGCGGGCCGCACCAAGCAGCTTCACCGCGCCCATGTCTCCACCTTCGACCGCCTGTGGTCGTGCCTGCCCTACCTGCGGCCCATGCTCACCATCACCGGCGACACCGTGGACTATCCGCTGGACGAGGACGGCGCTGGATGCCACGACCTTCTCGGGACCCGCTGCGATCCGTATGTCAACAAGCTGCTGACCGGCGAGGACTTTGACTACTGCTGTCACTCCAACCTGGTGCGGGCCATCACTCCCTTCCACCTGGACGAGAGCGATGTGCACGATGTTCTGAACATCTTCCAGGTCACCGGGCTCACTAGTGACGACCGCTACTTCGTAAAACCCTCCCCGGCGAAGCAGGGCGACCACTTCGAGTTCTTCGCTGAGATAGACCTCCTCTGCGCTATCTCCACCTGCCCCGGCGGCGACCTGTCGGTGCAGATGTGGGGAGAGGACGCCGCAGATCCCGTCGACACCTGCCACCCACTCGGCGTCGAGATCTACCAGCCCGACCCGGCGCTCCTGGAAGGATGGCAATCACCCCCAACCAGCGATTACCGTGGCATCCACGGCCTCGACCGCCAATGAGATGATGGGGCCCAAGCACACTTCCCCAATAATCCCCTTCCCCTCAGGGGGAGGGCTAGGCCTGTCCTGAGCTTGCCGAAGGGGTGAGGGTGAACCCTCCAACTACAAGTCTCCTTACCCAAGTCTCATCACCACGAAAGAATCCACCTGGAGGACCAAATGATAGTAGTAACCGGAGCGGCAGGAAGACTGGGACGCAGGGTGGTGCAGCTCCTGGCCGACCAGGGCCGCGAAGTGCGTGCGACGGACCAGGTGGAGACCGACGGCCTACCCGCAGAGTTCGTGCGCTGCGACCTCGGCAACGCCACGGCGGTGCATGAGGTCCTCAAGGGTGCCGAGGCTGTCATCCACATGGGCGCCATCCCCGGCCCGTCGCGGGCGGAGCCGAGGGAAATCTTCGAAAATAACGTGCCCGCCGACTTCAATGTCATGATGTCTGCGGCGGAGCTGGGCCTGCGGCGCGTGGTATTCTCCTCCAGCGCATTCGGCATGGGATGGGCCCACGACGGGAACGCCTTCGTGCCCCGGTACCTGCCTCTGGACGAGGAGCATCCCATGATGCCCTTCGAGCCCTACGGCCTGACCAAGCAAGTTGGCGAGGACATCGGCAGGATGATCGCCCGCAACTCGAACACCACGGTCGTCAGCCTGCGGTTCACCAACGTGCCGCTGCCGGAGGTGCAGGCGGAGTTCCCTTGGCCGGCTCCCACGCCCGAGAACCCGCTGACGCTGGTGATGTGGGCTCACGCCGACGCTCGGGACGTGGCAACGGCCCAGGTGCTGTCCCTGGACGCGGAGATCGACGAGTACGAGGCCTTCATGCTGGCCCAGCCCTCAAGCCGCTTTGCAGAACCCACCATTGACATCGTCAGGAACAACTTCGGCGACCGCGTGGAGATACGAGAAGGCCTCGAGGGTACCGCTAGCGTGATCAGCACGGCCAAGGTACAGCGAATGCTGGGCTGGCGACCTCTTCACGACTGGAGATAATATGCGGGTCCGGTCCGAACCCGCTCATTCACGCATCGAACAAGGAGGCAATAAGATGCCGCTGCCCCCGAACCGGGTGGACTACCTGCCCATCATCGACCGGCCCGTCATCAAGTGGCCCAACGATGCCCGCGTGGCCCTCTGGATCTCCCCCAACGTGGAGCACTACGAGTACATGCCGGAGAACGAGGGCGCCCGGAACCCGTGGCCCCGCACTCCATACCCGGATGTGCAACAGTACTCCTACCGGGACTACGGAAACCGCGTGGGCTTCTGGCGGATGCTGGAGCCGTTGGACAGGTACGGAATCAAGTGCTGCGTCTCCCTGAACATGGCCGTGCTGGAGCACTTCCCGGAAATCGGCGAGGCCATGGTGCAACGGGACTACGATTACATGAGCCACGGCATCTACAACACCCGGTATCTCTACACATACGACGAAGATCGCGAGCGCGAGTTCTACCGGGACACCATCGAGACGCTGCGTGTCCACACCGGCAAGCAACTTAAAGGCATGCTCGGCCCGGCCATCTCCGGCAGCGTCCGAACGCCCGACCTGATGGCTGAGGCCGGCCTGATCTACCACACCGACTGGATGCACGACGACCAGCCGGTGCCCATCAGGGTAACCAGCGGCAAGCTGGTTTCGGTGCCCTACTCCATCGAGCTTAACGACTCATCCCTGTTGCGGGACAACCATTACGAAGGCGACTACTTCGCCCGTATCTGCAAGGCCCAGTTCGACCAGCTCTACCGCGAGGGCGCCGAGAGCGGGCGCGTCATGTGCATCGCCCTGCATCCCTTCCTCATCGGCCAGCCTCACCGCATCAAGTACCTCGACGACATCCTGGGCTACATCATGTCCCACGACGGAGTCTGGCAGACCACCGCCGACGAGATCGCCGAATACTACCTCGCCAACTACTACGACCAAGCCGTAGCCCACGCCGAGAAACTAAACAGCTGAGGAGGCTCGGAGCCACACCCAATCCCATCCCGCATCGGACTATCCCCTCTCCCTTCGGGAGAGGGTTAGGGTGAGGGCGTTCCCCCCCTCAACTTTCCGCCAAGGAACGACAACAGGAGGCCTCCCCAATGCCCGCTGAACGCCGCTTCGGCATGGACCACGAACACTATGACTGGTCGCCCCTGAGCACCCGGGGCATCCTGCGCTGGCCCGACAATGCCCGCCTGGCACTGTCCGTGGTGGTGACCCTGGAGCACATGGAATGGCAGGCGCCGGAAGGCAGCTTCCAGGCGGGCAACCTCGCCGGGGGCTCGGCGGCGCGGCCCTTCCCTGACTACGCGCGGATTTCCCATCGTGAGTACGGCCACCGGGTGGGCATCTACCGCATACTGGACGTGCTGGAGCGCCACGGAATACGACCCACGGTCGCCATGGATGCCATTACCGCCAGCAACTATCCCTACCTGGTGCGGCACTGCCTGGACCGGGGCTGTGAGATCATCGGCCACGGCGTATCGGTCAGCAGAATGATCACCGGCAACATGTCGGAGCAGGAGGAACGGGACTACATCCAGGAGTCGCTGGAAGCCCTGACCCAAGCCACCGGCGAGGCTCCGGTGGGATGGATGGGGCCGGAATACGGCGAGTCTGAACGCACGCCCCGGCTGCTGGGCGAGGCGGGCATCCGTTATGTTTGCGACTGGGCAAACGACGAGCAACCCTACCCGCTGAAGGTCCCGTCCGGCGAGTTGTTTGCCCTGCCGGTGATGCTGGAACTGGACGACGTGGTGGCCATGGCCCACCGCAAGGTCATGGTCGACCGCTACGCCGACATGCTCCGCGAGAGCTTCGACGGAATGTACCAGGACGGTTCCGGCAACGGGCGCGTCATGGTACTGAGCCTGCACCCGTGGCTTATCGGCCAGCCCTTCCGCATCGGCTTCCTGGACGACGCCCTGGGCCACATGATGCGCCGGCAGGGCGTCTGGCCCGCCTCCGGAGCAGAGGTCGTCGACTGGTACCGCACCCACCCGCCGGTGGCCTGACAAGAGATCCGGAAGTCCCCTCTCCCTCAGGAGGAGGGGTTAGGGTGAGGGCGCTTCCTGCTTCTTAAAGAACGCCGCTCTTGATTCCCCTATCCAGGGTATGATCGATATGCCTCAAGCCCCTACTAGTCGAGCATCATTGAACTGATGGGTTAAGGTTTAGTATTGAGCTGGTGGTCAAGTTGTGGTTTGGGAAGTGGGGTGTGGATGATGGTGAAGAAATACAGGGTACGGCTGGCGGAGGATGAGCAGCAGGAACTGATGTCGCTGGTGTCCAAAGGTCGAGGGGCGGCAGCCTGCAAGCAGACTCACGCCCGTATCCTGCTGCTTTGCGACGAGAATCAAGCCGATGGTCCCATGAAAGACGAGGATATTGCCCGGGCCCTGAAGGTGGGCACCGCCACGGTGGAGCGGGTGCGCCGGCGTTGCGTGGAGGATGGTCTGGAGGCGGCCCTGGGCCGCCGGCAACAACTCAACCGTCGGCAGAGGAAGCTGGATGGCGCTGGGGAGGCTCGCCTGATGGCCTTGGCCTGCGGAGAACCGCCGGAGGGCCGGGCCGATTGGACCCTAGACTGCTGGCGGAGCGACTGGTTGAGTGCGAGATAGTGGACAGCATCAGCACTGAAACGGTGGGCCAGACGCTGGAAAAAACGAACTCAAACCTTGGCTGAAAGAGTGCTGGTGCATCCCGCTGTAGGGCAGTTCGGAGTTTGTCTGCGCCGAGTTAGTCTGCGCCATGGAGGACGTGCTGGAAGTCTATCATCGCCACTACGAGGGCAACGAGGTTTTGGTCTCCTGAGCTTGTCGAAGGGTTGGACGAGACCAGCAAACAGCAGGTGAAAGAAACCCGGCTGCCGCGTCCACCCTGCCCCGGGGCGCCCTTGGCTTACGACTACGAATACGAACGCAACGGGGTGAGCAACCTGTTCATGCTCTTTGCGCCGCTGGAGGCCCTTCGACAAGCTCAGGAGGCGGCGAGTGAATGTGACGGACCGGCGCACGAAAGCCGATTGGGCGCGGGTGGTCAGGAAACTGGTGGACGAGGACTACCCGGACAAGGACCGGATGGTCTTGGTGATGGACAATCTGAACACCCACCACCCGGCCTCATTGTACGAGGCGTTTGAACCCTGAGGCCCGGCGCATCGCTGAGTGGCTGGAGATTCACTACACCCTGAAGCACGGGAGCTGGCTCAATCCTGTCCTGAGCTTGCCGAAGGGATGGCGGAGATCGAACTGGGGGGTATTGGCCAGGCAGTGCCTGGACCGCCGAATTCCAGACCAATGCACTCTGCGTAGGGAAGCGGCAGCGTGGCAAGCTCCCCGCAACCGGGATCGCATACGAGCAGACTGGCGCTTCACTACCTCAGACGCCCATATCAAACTCAAGTCCCTATACCCATCAATCCAACACTGACGCACTACTAGGTCGTAGGTTCGAATCCTGCTCGGGGAGCCACAGCTACAAAATGGGCGTCCAGAGTCGGCAGACTATGGATGATTGGCACAGCGGTCAACACGCGACTCAAAGCTGCCCCATCTTTGGAGATGTCATAGCGGTTACCCGAAATCCTCGAAAACTATCTCCGGTACCACCGCATCGAGGGCAGCACAGAGGCGACCGTCAAATTCTATGACAATGAACTGCGGCTGTTTCTGCAGGACCTCGAAACGATTGATCCAGACTGCCGGCCCCTGACAGACCTCTCCTCTTTCCACGTCCTTCAGCACCTCGGTTCGATGCGGGAGCTAGGATTGAAGCCCCGGTCAATCCGCACCCGGTGGCAGGCAATCACTACCTGGCTGAATTGGTGCGCGGACTGGGGCCTCATCGACTCCTCGTCGGCAACACGAATCAAAGCTCCGAAGGTACCCAAGACACGAAAGCCTTTTTTGACTGAGGAGCAGTTCGCTTCTCTGCTCGAGGTTTGCCCACTTGACCTGCGCCATGGTTGTGCCACCCCCCAGCTAGGCCTACCATCCCCCGGTTTGCCCAGAGTCCTAATATCGATTCTGGATCGCTTTCAGCGGGTCAGGGCCTGCCGTAAGCGCCCGCATTGGTTAACCGGAAAGTTCTCGCCCTCACAATCTTGTCTGTATACGAATATCGTAGCCATGTAACAGAACCGTAAATAATTCGTAATCAAACTGTAATGAATACGTAACCCATCGGCAACCTTCGCGCAATGGACTTGTAACACTGCCACGGTACCTTCACTTCGAGATCCGGTGCGGGGTAAGCCAGATGAAAGAAGTGATTGCAGTTATACGGCCTGAAAAGTGGCAGGAGACGTTGGACGCGGCCGGGGCCCTGTCTCTGTCGGAGTATACCCAGGTCCGCGTTATGGGCCGGGGCAGGCAGCGTGGCCTGCGTTATATGCGGCCAGTCAACGGCAGCGATGACGGCGTCATGCAGTTCCTCCCCAAGCGGATGCTGACCTGGATGGTCCCCGACGAGATGGTTGGCGGCCTGGTTCGCGCCCTGGTAAACGCCAACAAGACGGACAATTACGGAGACGGCAAGGTATTCGTCTGCCCGGTCGACGAAATCGATGCAGTCCTCGATCCAGAGGAACCGGAAGCCGAAGTGGTGGAGGTATAACTCATGGTGCATCGTCCCGACGTCAAGTACCCAAAGTTCAAGGACCAGTTTGCGGCCATGGACTTCGAGACCGAGCTACTCCCGGTGCTTTCTCTCTACCCGATGCCCGAGCCGAAGGCACTGGAGGACTGGAGCCTGCCCATCACCGAAATCACGGGCAATACACGGGTGGCGGACTGGGGACACCTGGAGGCCCTGCCAAAAGTGCAGGAACCCACTCCACTGGTCTGCCAGATTTTCAACTGGTCAGAAACGCCGACGGTAACCGGCGTTCGGCTCCCCGTGCTGCTCGACTCCCTTGGCATTGAAATGAAGGGAGCCCGGTTTCTCTCGTTCTATTCCGCCGATGGAATGTACTTCGAGACCCTGCCCAGGGCTCTTGCCAAGGATCCCCGCGTTCTCCTGGTCTATGAGATCGAAGGCCAGCGTTTGCCTCACGAATTGGGAGGCCCCGTACGCCTGTGGGTTCCCTTCCTCCAGGGGTACAAGAGCGTGAAATGGCTGAGCCAGGTCCGAGGCTTCGTCCGGGACCCGCACGGCATCAAGCGACTGCTCGGACAGAGCAAGACCTCCGTCCTGGGAGCTCCCGGCCAGGAAAGGGCCGGCGTGGTGGTGGCGAGGATGAGCACCGGAGACGCATCGGTGGAAGTCTAGCCCTCCAGGGAACTGCACCGGAGTTTCGCATAGCAGAAGCGCCTGCCATCTCAGGACCGGGGATGTCATGAACATCGGAGTGGACCCTCAATCCCACAAGGCGACCAACATCCCGCTTTTCAGCTTCGGACACCCGCACATGCGAGTGTTCCACATGAGCTGGATGGCATTTTTCCTGGCCTTTTTTGGCTGGTTCGGCGTCGCGCCCATGATGGCAATTGTCCGCGATGACCTCCAGCTCTCCAAGGCCGAAATCGGCAACACCGTCATCGCCTCCGTGGCGGTCACCATCGTGGCCCGGCTGGTCGTCGGCTGGCTCTGCGATCGGATCGGACCCCGCATAACCTACTCGGGGCTGCTGATCATCGGTTCCATCCCCGTGATGACCATCGGCCTGGCCAACAGCTACGAGTCCTTCCTGCTTTTCCGGCTGGCCATAGGCATCGTAGGCGCATCCTTTGTCATCACGCAGTACCACACCTCGGTGATGTTCGCTCCCAACGTGGTGGGAACGGCAAACGCCACCACCGCCGGCTGGGGCAATATGGGCGGCGGCGTAACGCAGATGGCCATGCCGCTGGTGCTGGGCGTCATCGTTGCCCTGGGTGCCACCGACGTCATCGGCTGGCGCATCGCGATGGTGGTACCGGGCGTCGCCCTGTTCCTGATGGGCATCGCCTACTTCAAGTTCACCCAGGACTTCCCCGACGACGAACTGGCGCGACAGGAGCGGGCAAAGGAACCGCCCGGCGCCAGGACCCGCGCCTTCATCGAGGCTGCCAAGGACCACCGGGTCTGGGCGCTGTTCCTGATCTACGGCGCCTGCTTCGGTGTCGAGCTCACGATGAACAACATCGCGGCCCTCTACTACCACGACCGCTTCGGCCTTGGCGTGGGTAT
Organism: Dehalococcoidia bacterium; assembly: GCA_963667765.2. GTDB lineage: Bacteria > Chloroflexota > Dehalococcoidia > Lucifugimonadales > UBA3495 > VXOI01. The sequence continues at coordinate 11,726 of CAXXON010000001.1, forward strand.
GGCCGGGCTGATAGCTGGGCTGTTCGGCCTGATGAACCTGTTCGCCCGCTCCCTGGGAGGGTTTCTCGGAGACAAGGTGGGCATTCGCTTCGGGCTGCGGGGCCGGACCCTGTTCCTGGGCGCGGTTCTGCTGATCGAAGGCATAGCGCTGGCGGTCTTCTCACGCATGGACATCCTGCCGCTGGCGATTGGCGCCATGCTGGTCTTCAGCCTGTTCGTTCAGATGTCAGAGGGTGCGACGTTCTCAGTGGTGCCCTTCATCAACCAGAGGGCGCTGGGCGCGGTGGCCGGCATTGTGGGCGCGGGCGGCAACGCCGGCGCGGTGGCCGCCGGATTCCTGTTCCGCATGGAGTCCATGAGCACCGAGATGGCCCTGCTATACCTGGGCGCCGTCGTTACGGTGGCCTCCTCGCTGGTTCTGGTGGTGCGCTTCTCCCCTGAACGGGAGACCGAGGAGCGGCGAGTCATGGAGCGCGCGCTGGGGCGCGGTCAGCTGGCTGTCGCCCCGGCTTACGCCAAGCGCGTTCCGATGGCGCTGTACAGCGAGTCTTAGGGCCGAATACTCCTCTCCCTTGCGCGAGATCAAGTGCGAGAGATTCAAGGCAGGCTAGAGTGACTACAGCAACGAAAACAGGCAACCCCATCGAGCGAGTCAAGGACGAGAAGCCAGGGCTGGACATCCTCGACGACATCGATGAGCTGGCGGCGCAACACGGCGGTTGGGAGACCATCGAGCCGGGAGACCGGGAGCGGCTCAAGTGGATCGGGACCTTTTTCCGCAAGCCCACTCCCGGGCGGTTCATGATGCGCATGCGCATAACCAACGGTCGACTGACCTCGGCGCAATTGACAGCCCTCGCTGCGCTCTCCAGCAGTCTGGGCAACGGTGTGATGGACCTGACCACCCGGCAGCAGATCGAGTTACGAGACATCCAGATCCTCGATGTGCCGGAGATCCTGCGGGCGCTGCGCGATATCGACCTGTCGTCGCTTCAGACTGGCATGGACAATATACGCGGGACCAACACTTGTGCGCTGTCGGGCCTGACGCCCAACGAGCTGTTCGATGCCTCTCCGGTTGGAGAGGAGTTCACCCGCATGTTCCTGGGCAACCGGGAGTACACCAATCTGCCTCGCAAGTTGAACGTCGTGTTCACCGGATGCCTGGAGAACTGCGTCCATGCGGAAACCCAGGACATCGCGATGACGCCCGCCAGGGGCCCAGGCGGACTGAACGGATTTAACGTGGCCGTGGGCGGCAAGATGGGTTCCGGTGGCATGACGGTCGCTCAGCCCCTGGACGTGTTCGTAGAGCTGCAGGATGCGGCGCGCCTGGCTTCGGCCATAACGCTGCTGTTTCGCGATGCAGGGTCGCGGGAAAAGAGGACCCGCGCACGCCTCGCCTTCCTGGTGGACGACTGGGGCGTCGACCGGTTCAGGAAAGAGCTGGAAGAGCGCTGGGGTGCGCCGCTGGCCCCGGCGGGCAAGGATGCCAGATACGACCATGACGCCGACCACCTGGGCGTGAACCCGCAGCGCCAGGAGGGCTTGTACTCCGTTGGGCTGTGCGTTCCCACCGGACGCACCTGCGCCGACGACATGGCGGAACTGGCCCGGCTGGCCGCTGCCTATGGCTCGGGGTCCATCCGGTTGACCGTGGGCCAGAACGTGATCATCGCCGATGTTCCGGAGGGCAAGTTACCTGCGCTTCTTGATGAGCCTCTCCTTGCCCGGCTGTCGCCTGAACCTGGCCCTCACACGCGAGGGCTTGTGAGCTGTACCGGCAATGACTATTGCAACCTGGCGCTGATAGAGACCAAGAGCGTCAGCCGTCGGGTTGTCGAGGCGCTGGACTCGCTCTATCCGGACGCCGGACCGTTGCGCATGTACTGGTCTGGGTGCCCGGCGGGCTGTGGAAACCACCATGCGGCCGACATCGGGTTTCAGGGTGGCAAGACCAGGTACGAAGGTGAGGTGGTGGATGCGGTAACGATTTTCGCCGGTGGAAAGACTGGTCCCGATGCTCGTGCAGCGCGGAAGATTGTTGACCAGGTGCCGGTATCGACACTCGGGAAATTCCTCCCCGGGCTTATTGCGAAGCTGAAAAATAATGGGTTCAACCGCAGCCAAGGCTTGTCTGAAATCGATATGCCGGGCATCGACTTCGAAGCATAGTCGGTGCAAAGGAGAAGCAACGATGAAAATGGTGCGAGCGATTATCCGTCCCGAGAAGGAGGTCGCTGTGGCGGCCGCCCTAGCCAACGAGGGCTTTCCGGCAATGACAAAGTGGGACGTGCTGGGAAGGGGCAAGCAACAAGGTGTGCAGGTAGGAGACCACTTCTACGACGAACTGGCAAAATGCATGTTTATGGTGGTGGTCGAGGACGATCAGGTTGAGACGGTTTCCAGCGCCATCCAGAAAGCTGCCTATTCCGGCTTCCCCGGAGACGGGCGGACCTTTGTGACCGGCGTGGACGCCTCCTACACCCTCCGCACGGGCGAGTCGGGACTCTAGTAGACCAACCGCCTTGAAATGATGGGCAACGCGGGCAACCACAAAGGTTGTCCCGACCAGTCACAGGCAGTCCCGTAAGGGCGCCCCTTGCGGGCGCCCTGGTCGCTACAGCCAAAGGCTACCCATCAATACAGAGATTTCGCACTACTACCGCAGGGTCAGCGAGAAGTCGCCCTTCTGAATGCTGATCGAGGCGATGTCTTTCCGGCTGGTGAGCTCCCGCACTAACTCCAGCACCGGCTTCTCCTGCAAGGGGTAGTCGTAAGAGCCCGGCCCGGCGGCGATCACCTCGTCGACCGCCTGCTGGTTGGAGCTGAGTACCCGGAGCAGGAACTCGTCGTCAGAGATGTCTGGGTCGTGGTCCTGTCGCAGTTCGTCGATGGTGCGCTGTGGTGGCGTCCAGTCCAACAGTTCCCGGGTCCTGGGCATCGCCATCACCCGCGCCTTTACATCGGGGTCCACCGGGGCTGCCAGGTCGCCATAGTGCCCCAGTATGTACTTGATGACCTCGTCGGTGACGATCCGGTAGCGTTCGCCAGTAGTGTGGTTCAAGATCGCCTGGGCCCCGATGTACTGGGAAATCGGCGTCACCATGATGGGATAGCCAAGTTCCCGGCGAATGTTGGCTATCTCGTCGAGCAGCGCGTCCAACTGGTGGCTCAGTCCCCTTCTCGCCAGCTCCGCCGTGTAGTTGGACATCATTCCACCCGGGACCTGGTGCTCGTATTGCCGCAGGTCGTATTCCACTGGCGCGCCCTCCGGGAACCCCTCCCTTCTTGCGACATATCTGAAGTGCTCGGTCATTTCCTCCAGCGCTTTTTCGTCGATACCAGTTGAGTATCCCAAGGACTTCACATTGCGCAGGATGACATCCGCCGATGGCTGCGAGGGACCGTTGGCCAGCGGCGCCACGGCGGTGTGCAGCGTATCGACGCCCAGCTCCAGGGCGTCCATGTAGTAGACCGGGGCCAGACCGGTTGAGCAATGGCCGTGCAGTTCCATGGGTATGCCGTCTATCTCCTTCATGACGGCCGGAACCAATGTCCTCACCCGCTCCGGTGTCAGGAGCCCGTCCACGTCCTTGATGAAGATTCGGTCGGCTCCCGCCTCCGCCATCTGCCGCGCCTTTCCGGCGTAGTATTCGTCGGTGTGCACCGGGCTGTAGGAGTAAATCAGGGCCACCATGGTGATCATCCCGGCGTCCCTGGACCATCCGATGGCCTTGGTTATCTGCTCCATATCGTGGTAAGGGTCGTTGATGCGGAGCCTGCCCGCTCCGGCCTCGCTGATCTTTTTCGCCCAGAACTCCGTCACGGAGTCGGGAACATTGCCGAAGTTGCGCAGCACGCCGCCCACGATAAGAGGGGTGTTGGGCATGGCCTCCGACATCAGCCGGACCCGTTCCCACGGGTTCTCCCGCTGGTTGCGCACGCACCAGTCCATGCTGATCAGGGCCATGAAGTCCAGCGCCTCGAAGCCCACCCGGTCTATGACCGGCGCGATGGGCAGCATCATCGCCGTTGTCATCCGGCCGTTCCACAGACTCTGGTGGGCATCGCGCAGCGTGGTATCGACGAATGCTACCTTGGTCATGTTCGGGTCCCTCCGGTACTTGCGACTTTCTCCAGCCAGGACGTATTGACCCCGCCGGAGACGAAATCGGCCCGCTCCACCAAGGTTGCCAGGAATGGGATGGTGGTATCGACGCCGGCCACATGGAAACTGGCGAGGGCTCGCTGCAGCCGTGCTATGGCCTCCATACGCGTACTGCCCGAGACGATCAGCTTGGCCAGCAGTGAGTCATAGTACGGAGGGACCATATAGCCCGCGTAGCAGTGGCTGTCCACCCGAATGCCCTCGCCTTCAGGCGGCTCCCACCGTGTGATACGTCCTGGCGACGGGCGGAAGTCGTCCCAGGGCTGTTCCGCGTTGATCCGGCACTCTATGGCGTGCCCGGTCGGGACGACCTGGGACTGCGAAAAGCTGATGGCATCCCCCTGCGCAACCCGGATCTGTTCCTGCACCAGGTCGATGCCTGTAATCATCTCCGTCACAGGGTGTTCAACCTGGATACGGGTATTCATCTCCAGGAAGTAGAAGCTTGCCCTGTCCTGGTCGAGGATGAACTCGATTGTTCCTGCGTTTTCGTACCCGATGTCCTGGGTGATCCGCAGAGCCGCCTGGCACAGGCTTTCCCTGAGTTCGGCAGTGAGGCCTGGCGCCGGGGCTTCCTCGATCAGCTTTTGGTAGCGACGCTGTACCGAGCAGTCCCTCTCGAAGAGGTGAACGCAATTCCCGTGCCGGTCGGCCAGCACCTGCACCTCGATGTGGCGGGCGTTGGGAATGAACGACTCCATGTAGAGACGTCCGTCCCCGAATGCGGACAGGGCCTCCGAAGCGGCTTCCGGGTACACTGTCTCCAGGACGTCCGGCTGGAAAACCGTCTTCATGCCCTTGCCGCCGCCACCCGCCGCCGCCTTGAGCAGGACCGGATATCCGATATCCGCCGCTACTTTCGCCGCCTCCGAGTGCGTACCAATCAGTTCAGACCCCGGCACCACCGGCACCCCAAGGGCGGAAACGGCCTGGCGCGCCGCCAGCTTGTCGCCCATCGTCTCGATGTGCTGCGGGCTTGGACCGATGAAGGCGAGCTTGTTGTCCATACAGGCCTGGGACAGCTCCGGCCGCTCGGCCAGGAACCCGTAGCCGGGATGGATGGCATCGCAGCCGCTGCCCAGTGCCGCCTCCACGACCGTTCCCACGCTGAGATAGCTGGCAACGGCGGGGGCCGGGCCGATGCACAGCGTCCTGTCGGCCATTCGCGCCGGCAGGCTGTCGGCGTCGGCCTCCGATGCGGCCAGCACGGTTTCGACGCCCAGTGCCCGGCAGGCACGAATGATTCGGACGGCGATTTCGCCCCTGTTTGCTACGAGCACCCGCGAGATGACGGACATCAGGAGAGCACTACCTCTCCGGCCGCTTCCGGCTCAAGCTGAAACAGGACCTGCCCGTATTCCACCAACTGACCGTCCTCAACCGAGACCCGAGTGACCCGCCCGCGTCTCTCCGCTTTGATGGTGGTGAACAGCTTCATGACCTCTATGATGCAGACGGTGGTGTCTTGCTCCACTACCGTTCCCACCTCCACGAAGGGCGGTTCTCCCGGTGCGGGCGCCCGGTAAAAGGTCCCCAGCATGGGGGAGGTGATGGTTACCCGCCGGCCGCCATCGTCCGGAGCCTCCACAGAAAGTTGCAGCTCATCGGTAACCGGCGAAGGTTCCGGGGTTGGTTCCTCCACGGGCAACCGAGGTGCAGGTCCCGGAGAAGGCGCTGTGGGCGGTTCCGGTGCCACGATGGGTTGGTCAACTCCGGGCAAGGGCGCGACGGAGCCGGACCGGTTGACCACGATCCTCAAGTCGCCTATCTGCAGCCTGAGTTCGTTGAAGTCTGATTCATCCAGGAGCCGGATGATCCGGATGACATCGTCCTCGTTCAAGTCCATGGCTCATCCTCAGGACGGATACAACGGCCCCAGTCTGCATCACCGCAATACACAGCGATTGGTCCAGGCATTCAGATACCCGTGGCCTGGGCGAGACTCTATTTCGTCAAGCCCAGGTTCGCCAGAATGAAAGCATACTCCTCGGCAATCTCGTACCAGCGGGCGGTCCTGCCGGACCTGCCGCCGTGCCCGGAGCCCATGTCGGTCTTCAGGAGCAGCAGATTGTCGTCGGTCTTGAGAGCCCGCAGCTTGGCCACATACTTGGCCGATTCCCAATAAGTCACCCGCGGGTCGTTCAGTCCTGCAGTCACCAAAATGGGCGGGTAATCTACCGGCTCGATCTGGTCGTATGGCGAGTAGGATCGGATGTACTCGAAAGCTTCCTTGTCCTCGATGGGATTGCCCCATTCCGGCCATTCCGGAGGGGTCAGCGGCAGGTCGGCGTTCAGCATGGTATTGAGCACATCCACGAAGGGAACCTGGGTCACCATCACGCCCCAGAGGTCCGGGTCCTGGTTCACCACGGCGCCCATGAGCGTGCCGCCCGCGCTGCCGCCGGAAATAGCGATCCGTCCCTCGGAACCATACCCCTCGGCCACCAGGTGGCGGGCCACATCAACGAAGTCGTTGAAAGTGTTGGTGCGCTCGAACAGCTTGCCGGCCTCGTACCAGTGCGTTCCCAACTCGTCGCCGCCCCGGACATGGGCGATGGCAAAGATGAATCCCCGGTCCAGGATGGACTGGCGGGCCGACGAAAAGTACGGTGTAATGCCGCTGCCGTACGCCCCGTAGGCATAGATGTACAGCGGGGCCGATCCGTCCACCGGCGTGTCCTTGTGGCGGACGATGGACACCGGGACCTGCACGCCGTCCCGTGCCATGGCCAGCTCCCTGTTAGTAACGAACTCCGTGGCGTCGTATCCGCTTGGAATTTCCTGAACCCTTCTCAGTTCCAGTTCCCCCGCTTCAATGTGATAGTCGAAGTCGGTCCAGGGCGTGGTCATGGACGTATAGCGTAGCCTGAGGGTATTCTCGTCAAATTCCGGATCGGACTGGATGTATGCGGTGTAGGCATCTTCGGGGAAGTCCACATGCGTGGAGTCACCAGCATGGTCGATGATGCGCACCTGGTCCAGGCCGTCGATTCGTTCCTCGACGGCGACATAGTCTTCGGTCAGGTAGAAGCCCAGGACATACAGGGAATCGGAACCCTGCAGAAGGGTCTCCCACGCCGCCTCGGTGGGGTCGTCCTCGGGCGCCGTTGCGAGGCGGAAGTTCGGGTGATTGTCGTTGGTCCGGATGATGAAGCGGTCGCCTTGGTGGTCGATCGAGTATTCGTGCCCGGTCCTCCGGGGAGCCACCAGCACCGGCTCGGCCGTGGCGTCGTCCGCCGCGATCAACCGGTACTCGCGGGTGATGTGGTCTCCGGCTCCGATCACAATGTATTCATCGGAGTTGGTGCCCGTTACCCAGAGGAAGAATCCCGGATCGGTCTCCTCGTAGACCACGGCGTCATCTTCGACCGAAGTGCCAAGGATATGCCGCCGAATCTGGTAGGGATGCCCGGTCTCGTCCAGCGCGGTGTAGTAGAAGAACTGGTTGTCGCTGGACCAGATGGCGCTTCCTCTCGTTTGCTCGATTTCGTCCGGCAACACTTCCCCGGTCCCCAGGTCCTTGACCACCATGGTGTAGCGTTCCGACCCGTTCGTGTCGGTGCTGTAGGCAATCCTGGACCAGTCGTTGGTGACTGACAGCGACCCCAAACGGAAATACTCGAGGCCCTCGGCCAGCGCAGGCTCGTCCAGGAAGACCTCGGCGTTGTCGGTGGGCCCTTCCCGGGCATCGGGGTCAGACTCGGGCCAGCGCAGCCACTCGCGGTACTCGCTTCCCTCGGCAAACCTCCACTGGTAGTACCAGCCCTTGGCCTTGCTGGGCAGGCTGGTCAGTTCTGCCGGTTGGCGCCCTTCGATCTCGGTGTAAATAGTGTCGATCAGGTCCTGGTGAGGCGCCATCTTGACTTCGAAATAGTCATTCTCCGCCTCCAGGTAGGCGATAACGTCCTCATCGTCGATGGTCGGGTAGTCCTGGTCCTCCAGCCAGTTCCAGGGATCCTCCACGGTGATCCCGTGATGGGTGTAGCTGTGAGGCCGCTCTCCGGCTATCGGCGGTGTCGGCTTCAACGAAGGTTCAGGTGTGGGCTCGGGTGTGGGTTCCGGCGTAGCCTCGGGGGTAGGCTCCGGAGTCGGTTCAGGCGTAGGCTCCGGAGTCGGCACGGGTGTCGGTTCCGGAGTCGGCTCCGGTGTGGGAGGAGGCGTCGGAGTGGGGGCCGGCGTAGCAGTGGGCTCCGGAGCCTCGGTGGCAGTGGGCGCAGGAGCGGGCGCCGGGACAGCCGTGGCGGTGGGCTCCGGTATTGGCGTCGAAGTGGCGGTAGGAGGAGGGACCAGCGTCGAAGGAACGGCGGGCTGGGTGGAACTGCTCTCACAGGCAATGAATGCCAGGGCGGAGAAGATTATGACTGTCAGAAGGATGATTGCGCGGCGTGGGAGGGACAATCTGGGACTCTCCAAACATTTGGTGTCGGCCCTTAAAGCCACAACATTCTATACCGAATGGTTCCAGACGGTCGATTTCTACTCAGACCGTGAAGAAGCTGTGACGAGAATTCCCTCCCATTCAGGGAGAGGGTCAGGGTGGGGGTGAAATGTTGGCATAGGCGGACCCTGGAAAAAGCAATCAAAGTGATTAGAGGGACAGGTCTCGAAATACACCGCGAGACCTGTCTCTCTGGCAGTTCGCCGCTTCAGTCGCTGTCAGGTGCTGACGGGGGTTCGCCCCACCCCCTATGGCCGGAACACCGCCATGCACTTGTTGGAATTGAACACGTAAGTCTCTACGTAATCGAGGACCTCCGGTTTCCGCTCCAGCTCGGCCATGGCGCCCAGCAGGCAGGCCCAGTTCAGCAGTTCCTGCTGGCCGGCAGCCTCGATCTGCGGCGTGGAGACCTTGCTCCAGGCCTCGTAGTCGGCGGACTGCAGGGCCTCGAACATCGCCCGGTCCGACTCGATGTCCGGCCAGAGGAAATGGTTCTTCTCGGTCAGGAACGCGTGGGACCAGCTGGATGACGCCACCAGCGCCACGCGCCACGGGCTCTGCTGCAACGCCCGGGCCGTGGCTGCCCCCACCTGCATGCAGCGCTTGATGGACGGTCCGGGCGGGTCGGGCTCCAGGAACTTGCCGTTTTCCTTGTGGGGCAGGATGCCGCCGCGGTTGCTGATGACCTTGCTCCCGTAGCAGTTCACCGCGAAGGGCACCACCGGTATGTCGAACCCCTTCCGGTCGTAGTCCAGGAACAGCAGGGTGTTCAGGATCGAGTGGGGAAGCCCCGGATCGTGCAGCGGCTTGTAGGCATAGGCCATATCCACGCCCTGCTCGATCAGCTGTGTCGCCAGCCAACGGGCAGCCGTCGGGTGGCCCTTGTACCGGAACGACTTGTCGGCAGGCTCGTCCCAAGCGTTGCGTTTCCCGGAGGCAAAGCCCTTCTGGAACGGAGTCGACTCCGATTCCTCGTAGGCCAGGATACAGAAGGGCGGGATGATGGTCTCCCTGAAGTTCTCGTACTGATCGTCGCCGAATATGACAACGAAGTCTGGCTCGAACGCCCGGATCTCGTCGTTAACCACCCGGAAGCTCTTGACCAGCCGCTCCCGGTGTTCGATCGCAGATGCGACACCCTCGTCTTCGCCGTACTCGACTCGCATGGCCTCCGGCCAGTTGGCCGGGTTTTTCATGTCCTCCGGCACGCGCTCGTCTCGGGCCAGCGTTAGGTTGATGGGGAATGCCTTCTCTTCATCGGATACCAGCATTGGCGGGTAGTGAGTTACCCCCGCGCCCAGAATCTCTGCCATCCTGAACCTCCTGTATGTGATGAGAGTTGCTCGCCCTGAATGAATTGGAAGACCAACCTGTCATTCCAGGTGAATGCGGGCCAGACACGCCAGGTACCGTTTTTGCCTTAGAGCTTCAAGCGTCAACCTCTACCGAAAGGCTCTTGAGCCGCTCATGTCCCATCATTCCAGAACATAACGCGGCATCGGAACATTTACAGCTTACGCTGTTGAATTCGTACCCTTGCTCGGCCCCGCGTCCGTCATGCCCGCGAAGGCGGAAGACGTAGTCGATGAAGACCAGGTTGCGCCGTGGGTCTCCTTCGGGCAGGTCGGTGGTGGGACGATGTAGCGGGCATCCTCGGTGAACAGGGCGGCCCAGTCGTCCAGGCGCCAGTCGTCGAGGAGTTCTGCCTCCCTGAACAGGAAGTCCTCCACCATCTGGCGCAGTGTGGGTTGATTGGCGGTCGTCATCTTCAGCCGGACCTTCTTTGGTGCAGGGGTTTCACCCCCACTCTGACCCTCCCCCTCAGGGGGAGAGGACTGTGAGAGGGGGGAAGGGATTGTGGGGCGCGAGTCGTTGGATGTCGGGGGATGGCAGGGATGACGGTGAATGGCTTTTGAGCCGGGGCGACTTTTTGAGGGCCGTCTGCTGCATTGATTCGCCCCTCTGCGGCTGGGATTCGCTGATGGTAGCCTAGAGTCCTTCCTGTGCGGTGTCAACGAACTGTCATGGATCCGATATCAAATGGCGAAATCGCGGCCCGCACCCAGCGGCGGCTATGGACGCTCCAATTGGCAGCAACTATCCTTACCCGGTGCAACTGCCCGGACGGAACTTTGCAAACGCCGCGCCCATGCCCTGAATAGCGGCGACCCCGATAAACGGCTGAGAGTATATGGACGAATACGCCCTGGCGATCGACGTGGGGGGAACCTTCACGGACATTGTCCTCGTGAACCTGACTACCGGCGAGCTTCAACTGCTCAAGACCCCCTCCACTCCCGACGATCCGTCCCGGGGCTTCGTCGCTGGCATCACCCGGATTCTCGAGACGAACACGGTCGGCCCCTCACAGGTCCGCCGCATCTTCCACGGCACGACCATAGCCACCAACGCAATCCTGGAAGGCAAGGGCACCCCCGTGGGAGTGCTCGTATCCGACGGGTTCAAGTATGTGCTGGAGATCGGGCGGCACAGCATGGCTCGCCTGGCGAACCCTCATGTCTGGGTGAAGCCGGAACGCCCGGTCCCACCGGAGCGGGTCCTCGAGGTTCCGGAGCGCACGGCCTCTGACGGATCGATCGTGTCCGTTCTCGACGAGGACGCAGTGTTGTCGGCGGCTGAGCATTTCCGCAGCCAGGGCATCGAGTCTATCGCCGTTTCCCTAAACCACTCCTACGCCAACCCCGCCCACGAGCAGCGAGTTCGTGACTTGGTGCTGGAGAGCTTCCCGGAGGCCCAACTGTCCCTGTCGTCCGAGGTGCTGCCCGTCTTCCGGGAGTACGAGAGGACGATTACAACCGTCCTGAACGCCTATGTCATGCCCCGGGTCAGCTACTACATCGAGAACCTGGACCAGGAACTCAGGACACTGGGAGTTGAGGCCCCGCTGCTCATAATGAAATCCAATGGCGGAGTCATTGGCGCGGAGACTGCCATCCGCCAACCTGTCCATACGGCGCTATCCGGCCCGGCAGCAGGGGTGATGGCCGCGATAGACGTCGCTGCGAAAACCGGGGCTGAGGACTGCATCTCCTTCGATATGGGCGGTACCAGCACCGACGTCTCGCTGGTCAACCGCCGCACTCCCACCATCACGCTGAACGGGGAACTGGGCGACTGGCCGGTGCAACTGCCGATGCTGGACATCGCAACCATTGGCGCGGGAGGCGGCAGCATCGCCTGGCTGACGGCAGCGGGCAATCTGAATGTCGGTCCCCGCAGCGCCGGGGCCGTGCCCGGGCCGGTCTGCTACGGTATGGGCGGGACCGAGCCCACGGTAACCGACGCCAACCTTGTGCTGGGCCGCATCAACGACACCATCGCGGGCGGCGCCCTGACCCTCGATGCGGAGGCTGCCAGAGCGGCCATACAGGATAAAATCGCCACTCCTCTTGGATTGGACCTGCACCGGGCGGCCCACGGCATCCTGCAGATCGTCAACTACAACATGATGGGCGCCATTCGCAATGTCAGCGTGGAGCGAGGCTACGACCCGCGCGACTTCGCCCTGGTTGCCTTCGGGGGCGCCGGTCCCATGCACTCCATCAGCGTGGCCCGGCTCCTGGACATGGCTACGGTCATAGCTCCGCCGAGCCCTGGCGTCGCCTCGGCCTACGGGCTGCTGGTGGCCGACTTCAAGAATGACTACGCCCGCACTTCACTACAGAAGCCACCCAACTACGATCTTGGGGCAATGGAGGCCATATACCGGGAACTGGAAGGTGATGCTGCTCGATGGCTCGACGCGGAATCGGTTCCCGCCGACCGCCGGGAGTTGTCGCGGTCGGCTGACCTCCGCTACTCCCATCAGGGTTTCGAAGTGGCGGTGAACCTGCAGGGAGGAGAGGTGGACTCCGCCTGCCTGGATGCCACAATCAAGAATTTTCACCAGGAGCACGACAGGCTGTTCGGGTTTTCACTAGATCAGCCTGTGGAGATCGTGACGGTGCGCGTAACTGCCCGTGGGCAGTTGGAATCGACGGCGATGGCCCAACTGTCTCGCGCGTCGAGCGGCCCGGATGAGTCTCTACTCGGGGAGCGCCAGGTCTACTTCGAAGACACCGTCGGCTTTGTTTCCTGCGGCATCTACGACCGGGCGAAGCTCGCTCCGGGTTCGACCGTGGACGGCCCCGCCATACTGGAAAACATCGACTCCACGGTGCTCATCGACCCTGGCTGGCGAGCACGGATCGACAATTACGGCAACTGCATCATGCGGCCAGTTTAGCTAACAGCAGGCTGCAATATTCCCTCTACCTTGAGGGGAGCGTGAACACCAAAATCCCCTCTCCCTTGAGGGAGAGGGTCAGGGTGAGGGTGAAGTTTTGACAACACAGTCCAATGGAAAAACAGCGCTATCGGGCGAACCCCAGGATGAGAACACCGCCGGCGTGACAATGGACCCGATCACGCTACAGCTCATTCGCGGCTCCCTCCGTTCGGCGCGGCTGGAGTGCGAGCTGATAATCGAGCGCACGGCCATGTCGGCGTTTATACGGGAAAAGAAGGACTACACCGTCAGCTTCCTGGACAATCGCGGTAAGGAAATCTACGGCGAGACCCTCGGCAGCGACATACTGGGCTGCGTGTGGGAGTGCTACCCGCCGGAGACCATGCACGCTGGGGATGTCTACTGGTACAACGACCCCTACCTCTCCAAGGGCAGCATCAGCCACACCCCCGACATGGTGTTCATAACGCCCGTCTTCTTTGAAGGGGAGATTGTGGCCTACTGCCATTCCTTTGCCCACTTCTGGGACCTGGGAGGCTCCCGCCCCGGCAGCATCGGTCCAGCCAACACGGAGATCTTCCACGACGGCACCCTCGTCCCGCCCATCAGGATCGTGGACCAGGGCAAGGTGAACGACGAGGCATACCGCATCATCCTGCGCAACTCCAGGTACCCCGACCTGCTGGAAGGAGACAGCCGGGCGCTGATGGCCTCGGCGCAACGGGCCGAGGAACGGGTGCTGGAAATCTTCCGTCGTTTCGGCCTGGAGACCACCCTCGCTGCCATCCAGCAGGACCAGGAGGAGACGGCGGAGTTCATCCGCCGCAAGACGCTGGAGACGATTCCGCCGGGCAACTACTCCACCCGCGACTACATGGACAACGACGGCGTGGGCGACGAGTGGCACTCCTTCCACCTCGAGCTGAGCCGGGTTGAAACTGAACCTGGACGGTTCAGCAGGGGCGAGAAGATCACGCTGGACGCGACCGGCAGCGACGACCAAGCCGCTGGGTCAATCAACTTCATGGCGAGCGACGGGACGATAGCCGCCTATTTCGGCCAGCACTTTCACCAGTACGACCCGTCCCTGACCATGAACGAGGGATTCCTGGCGTCCGTGGACGAGGTCAAGCTCCGCCCCGGCAGCATCCTGCAGCCCCAGTGGCCGGCGGCGCTGGGCTGCCGGGCCCACACCTTCACCAAGCTGAAGAACGCCGTCCGAGCCGTGGTGGCGAAGGCGAACGGAGGGGACACCATGGCGGCAATGGCGGTCTATGTGATCGCCTACTGGCGCATGAAGGACGCCGAGACCGGTGAGTGGCTGCTCTGCACCGACGGGATCGCCGTCGGCCACGGAGCGCGCACCCTGGCCGACGGCATCGACGCCGTCTATAGCCGCCACAACGAGAACTACCCGGCGGAGTTCATGGACATGGAGTATCCCCTCCGAATGGAACGGTACGCCATCAACCCCGACTCCGGCGGCCCTGGCAAGTACCGCGGCGGCTGCGGCATCATCCGGGATGTGCGGCTGCTGGCTCCCGAGGGCACCTTCGGGCTGCGGGTGGAGAACAACCGCTTTCCGGCCTGGGGCGTCGCCGGGGGCAAGGCCGGCGGGACCTCCAGGGTGGTGCTCAATCCCGGCGGTGAGTGGGAGCGGGAGATACGGGCGTTCTCCGACGACAACCCCTGGGTGGCGGGAGACATGGTGCGGATCCACACCGCAGGCGGAGGCGGCTGGGGTGACCCGCTGGAACGGGAGATCGAGCTGGTGGAGAAGGACGTCCGGGGTGGCTTCGTCTCCCTGGCATCGGCCCGCTCTGAGTACGGTGTTGTCATCGACCCGGAGACGCTGAAGGCGGATAAGCCCGGCACCGGAGCCTTCCGAAACGACCTGCGCCGCACGCGGGAGCAACCCAAGCTCTTCCACCGCTTCATCTACTTCGACGACGATGAGGAAGAGCGGCGGTGGATCGAGCGCAACCTTCCCCGGTAGGTGCGCACAATTCCTAGCGATGGAAGCAAACATCCTCTGGGTGATTAAACACAGAGTGCGCCTCTTTGGTTTTCGATTTCCGTCACTTTTCCGAGTAGCTCTCCCAAGTATCTTGTAAGAGTGCGACCGGAAGGTTATTGTTGTCGCCAAATGTAAGAATCGTCCGGTTGGAGGAGAGCAATGGCCAGCATTCGAGCGCCCTTCCTGTCGACCACATACAGCGCGTACCACCACTCGCAGGTCCCGAAGGAAGATGACGAGCTGACCCACATCGGCCCCAGGACCCCGGCGGGCGAGTACCTGCGACGGTTCTGGCAGCCAGTCTGCTACGCCGATGAGCTGGCCGATGTGCCGGTTGCCCTGAAGATTCTCGGCGAAGAGCTGGTGGCCTTCCGGGACTTCAGCGGACGGGTCGGGCTGGTCGAGGCACATTGTCCGCACCGCGGCACATCACTGGAGTTCGGACTGGTCTCGGAGCGTGGAATTCGTTGCTGCTACCACGGCTGGCTGTTCGATGTGGACGGCACCATCCTGGAGACGCCCGGCGAGCCGGCCGGCAGCACCTTCAAGGACCGTCTCTGCCACGGAGCCTACCCGGTTAACGAGTTTCAGGGCATCATTTTCGCCTACATGGGGCCACCCGACGAAATTCCGGAGTTCCCGATTCTCGACACCTACGAGCGCGAGGGATACCGGCTGATGCCCGGCCAGCGCTACGATTACCCGTGCAACTGGTTGCAGGTCCTGGAAAACGCGATGGACCCGGTCCATGCCTCCTTCCTGCACACCATCGTCGCCGGGACCCAGTTCACCGACGAGTTCGGGGTCATTCCCAATCTGGACTTCCTGGAAACGCCCTCTGGGGCGATCTCCATGGGCACCCGCCGGGTCGGCGACAATGTATGGGTGCGTACCACGGAGTGCCTGCTGCCCAACATCCAGCAGATTGCGCCCACCTGGAATGACGGCAAGGGCCCCGAGGAAGGGCTGGACGGCCCCATGATGACCCGCTGGATCGTACCCCGGGACGACACCAGCACGATGGTCCTGGAGCTGCGCCACATCTCCGAGACCGAGGAGCGGGAGCCCGCCTGGTGGCTGGATCGCGACCAGATGCTGCCCGCCCAGCTTCCAATATCGGACGACTATCGCGAGCAGCAGTTGCAGCCCAGCGACTACGAGGCCCAGGTCAGCCAGCGGCCCATCGCCGTCCATGGCTTGGAGCACCTCGGCGCCACCGACCGGGGAGTCACAATATTCCGTCGTCAGTTGCGCAGGGGAATAAGGGCAGTCAAGGCGGGTGAAGAGCCTCGCGGCTTTGAGCTAGACGAGAACGGCCGCGTCTCCACATTCTGCGTCGACACGACGATGTCGATGCCGCCGGCCGCAACCCCAGAGGAGGACACCAGGCAACTGCGTGAACTCGGGCTACGCAAGGCCTCCGAGTACATCAGTAACCCGCCCCACAAGTCCTAGCCGTCTTCTCGGAAGCCAACAGAACGGCCCGGGCAACTCACCCGGGCCGATCTCTTGCCCATTTAACCAGCGGTGGTTGGCCGCCGTGTCAGCCCCCTACCGAGTCACATACCCGTTCTTGATGTCCCATGACGCCGCCTCGCCGTCCCTCTCTTCCGGCTCCCCGTAACCGCCGCCGCCTGAGGACAGGCAGATGATGTGGTCGCCGGGGTTGACTACGACCCCCACTTCCTTCGAGCCCAGCACCCGCTCCGAGCCGTTGGACACGATCTTGTAGTCGTGGGGCAGGCCGTCGGCGGCGCCGAACAGGCCGAAGGGCGGCACGACGATTCCGTCGCCTGCGGTGTTGAGCAATGCCGGCCCCTCACCCTCGTAGACCAGGTCGCACACCGCGCCCAAGCCGCCGCGCCAAGCTCCCTGGCCTCCCGAGTCGGGGCGCAGTTCATGACGCTCGATGAAAAACGGGAACCGCTCCTCGGTCACCTCGATGCTGGGCGACCGGATGCCCCCGGCCACATTGATCTCACCCACGTTGGACCACCCGTCGATGCCCTCGGAGGCGCCACCGCCACCCCTGGCGAGGAAGAAGTGCCAGATGAACTGCCTCCCCGTCCTCGGGTCATGGCCGGTGATGGCATAGCGCAGCCGGCGCGAGAATCCGGCGGACACGGCGCTGGGGATGGCCAGGGCCAGGGCCTTGAACACCGCCTCCACCACCTCCTCGGCGCAGTGGTTGGTGCTCATGCACACCGGCGCCGGTGGATTGGCGTTCACCACCAACCCCCTCGGCGCCACGATCTGCACTGGTCGCATGGAGCCCTCGTTGTTTGCCACGTCCATGGGAGCCAGGTACATGATCGCGGCATGGGCCAGCGATCGCGTGTTGGCGTAGGCGCTGTTGATGAACCCTTCGACCTGGGGACTGGACTCGCTGAGGTCGATGGTCATGGAGTCGCCGGCGATGGTGACCTTCGCCCGGATCGGCACCAGCTTGCTGGCGAAGCCATCGTCGTCCACGAAGGACTCGCCGTGGTACACGCCGTCGGGCCAGCCGGCGATGAACTGCCGCACCTGCCGCTCGGTGGCGGACAGGATCTCGGACACTACCGCCATCAGCCGGTCAGCGCCGTACTCGCCCAGCAGGTCCTTGATTCTGCGAGCGGCCAGCATCACGGAGCCAATCTGCGCGTTCAGATCGCCCAGGAAGTTCTCAGACATACGAACATTAGCCGCCATCATCTGGAGGAGGTCCTCCCGCGGGACACCCCTGTCATATAGCCTCAGCGGGGGGATGCGCAGCCCTTCCTGGAAAATCTCGTTGGCTCCGGGGTTGTAGCCGCCGTGGGTACCCCCGCCGACATCGCTGTGGTGCGCCCGGTTCACTCCATAAAACAGGAGCTTGCCCTCGTGAAAGACCGGGCGGATGATGGTGATGTCCGGCAGGTGGCTGCCCCCGAAGTACGGGTCGTTCAGGATGAACAGGTCCCCGTCGTTGATGTCATCGCCGAAATAGTCGCGCACGGCAGCGCCCGCCACGGGAAGGGCGCTGATGTGCACCGGGATCCCCTCACCCTGTGCCACCAGCTGGCATTCTCCGTCCAGGATCGCGGTGGAAAAGTCGCGGCTGGAGTTGAGGATCTGCGACATTGCCGTGCGCAGCATCGCCTCGGTCATCTCCTGGGCGATGGACTCCAGCCGGTGCTCCACCACCGCGAGTGTGATCGGGTCGTCGTGCGCTGAGCTGCCGTGGCCATTCGCGCCCGTCGACACGGGTGCCGCGTCCTGAATTTGCTCCCGCTCCCCCTGGGAGAGGGCTGGATTGAGGGCGTCTCTAGAGGCCTCCTCCAGGTTCACCTGCAAGTCAACGCCGCCCATGGAGTCGACCGTGGCCTGGTCGCCGGGCCAGACCAGCACGGTGGTGAATTCCGACTCCAGCACCGCCGGGCCGGCGATCTCCGTCCCGGCTGGCAGGGAATCCGCAGCATAGGTCGGCGCGTCGTGCCACTGGCCGAGGTAGACGCGCCGCGAGCCGGTGGGGCTGGCCACAGCCCCAGCATCCGTGCGATCCAGTTGGGCGATCCTGGGCAGCTTGCCGACAGCCGCCACCCGCAGCGTGATCAGCCGCACCTCCTGGTCCTGCTGGGCGTAGGAGTACAGATCCTGGTATCTGCGGTGGAAATTCGATGTCAACTGGTCTATAAACTCGGCGTCCGAGAGGTCGGGATTGGGTAGGGACACGGTGACCTCGTATATCTGGTCCAGGTAGCGCATGTCGGCGGAGTACTGGATCTCCACCGCCTCGTCAGCCACGCCCTGGTCCGATAGCTTGTCCCGTCCCTGGGTGCCCAGTTCGTCCAGGATGGACCGAAGCTCGGCAAGGTCCATCCGGTCCAGGCTCACCGGGTAGGACCGGAAGAAGTCGTATTTGATATCGGTATTCAGCATCCCGTAGGCGGAGAGCACCGGGGCCGAGGCCGGGATGTACACCTTCCCCACCTGCAGCTGCCGGGCGACCTCCGAGGCGTGCAGGCCCGACGCGCCGCCGAATCCCATCATGGTGAACTCGCGGGGGTCCACTCCTCGCGACACGGACATCAGCCGGATGCCCTCGGCGATGGTGGTACAGACGACCTTGAACACACCGTAGGCGGACTCGGCGACGGACAGGCCGAGTGGGGTGCCCACTTCATCGCTCAGGGCACGTTCTGCGGCTGCCGGGTCGAGGCTGGCTCTACCGCCCAGGAAGTTGCCGGCGTCAAGGTATCCCAGCGTCAGGCTCGCATCGGTGACTGTGGGCCGGACCCCGCCCCTGCCGTAACAGGCGGGGCCGGGGTCGGCACCGGCGCTTTCCGGGCCGACATGGAGGATTCCTCCCTGGTCGACCCTGGCGATGCTGCCTCCACCAGCGCCAAGGGTGTGGATGTCGATCATAGGCGCGGCAATCTTCCAGCCCGCCTCGAACTTCTCGTTGGCGATGTGGGGCACGCCGTTCTCGATCAGCGAGATGTCGGTGCTAGTGCCGCCCATGTCGAAGGCGATGACTTTTGTTTCCTGAAGCGACTGCCCGATGTGAGCGGCGGCACTGACGCCACCGGCGGGGCCGGACAGGATGGCCCGGACCGCCATATTTTTTGAGTCCTCGATCGGGGCCACCCCGCCGTTGGACTGCATGATCAGCACGTCCTTCAGTTGCGGGTATGCCTCGAACCTCTCATCCAAATGTGACAGGTAACGGCTGAAAACCGGACCGACGTAGGAGTTGATCACAGTGGTGCTGAGGCGGTCAAACTCCTTGATCTGGGGAATTACCTCGTGGGACAGGGAGGCGTACATGTCGGGGAAGCGTTGCCGGATGATTTCCGCCGCCCTCCGCTCGTGGGCGGGGTTGAGGTAGGAAAAGAGGAAGCATACGGCCAGTGCCTCGGCACCTTCTCCAGCCAGGTAGTCCAGGCTCTCAACCAGCGCAGCCTCGTCCAGGGGGCACACCACCTTGCCGTTGGCGCGTACTCGCTCCGGGACGCCCACCCGCAGGTAGCGGGCCGCCAGCGGCTCCACCATCTTCATCCGCAGGTTGTAGCGGTCCTCCTTCAACCCCTCCCGCATTTCCAGCAGGTCGCGGAAGCCGTCGGTGGTTAGCAGGCCAACGGTGGCGCCCTTGCGCTCCACCAGGGTATTGGTCGCGACTGTAGACCCGTGAATCACCAGGTCCGTATCTCCCAGGAACTCTTCCAGGGACAGGCCGTAGGCAACGGCCGCTTCTTGCAGCCCGTTCATCACGCCTATCGAAGGATCGTCAGGCGTGGTCTGGGTCTTGAAGAACCTGACCTGCCCCCCTGCCTGGTCTGAGCCTCTTGCCGGCCCACCCGCTGGGGCTACCACGAAGTCGGTGAAGGTGCCTCCGACGTCTATCCCGATCTTGTACACCTGGAACCTCCCGGAGCCTATGCAATCGCCTGTATTCTGTTCCAAGCATCTTACGCCACAATTGCTGCAGGGTGATAGCGCTCCGATTTCGGTGGCCTGACGCCCCCTGATCCGTCATTCCCGCCCGTAATCCGTCATTCCCGCGAAAGCGGGAATCCAGTGCAAAAGTTCCCTTTTCCGCCCTGTACGGAGTTACCCCTCTGGATTCCCGCTTTCGCGGGAATGACGGAGGGGCGCGGGATTGACGTGCATTTGTTGTCGGAATGTTTACCTAATGATTCACTCGTCAGTAATAGTTTCCTCACCCGGGACGAAATGCTTGCCGGGCGAACGCAGCGGGTGGTACAACCTCTGGGACACTTGGACTCCCTATGGACCCAGCGATCTCCAATCCGCCAGCAGGCCGAGGCAGCATGGACAAAACATGGACAAGCTAAAGGGACAAGTAGTCATTGTTACCGGCGCGGGTCGCATGAGAGGCATCGGGCGCGCCGCCGCCCTGGCCCTCGCGCGTGAGGGCGCAAGCGTAGTCGTGGCCGGCACCGGCCGCGACCCCTCGACCTACCCGCAGGACGAGCAGGTGGCCGGCTGGCGTGATGTGGACAGCGTGGCCGAGGAGATTGCCGGCATGGGCGGCGAAGCCCTGTCGCTGGTCGCTGATGTAACGAGCGGCGACCAGGTGCAGGCCATGGTGGACCGGACGGTGGAACGCTTCGGGCGCGTGGACATTCTGGTGAACAACGCCAGCGCCCCCAGGATGGCGGCCTGGGCACAGCTGGAGGATTTGACCGAAGAGGCCTGGCGGGGAGTGCTGGACATCAAGGTCACCGGGGCCTTCCTCTGCACTCAGGCGGTGGTCCGGGAGTTCCTGAAGCAGGGCGGCGGTGGAAGCGTGGTCAACGTGATCTCCGTCGAGGCCAAGATCGCCCGCGCCGCCGACCTGGCCTACGCCACCGCCAGCGGCGCGCTGTACACTTTCACCGCCAGGGCAGGCCGCGCCCTTGCGCCCCACGGCATCAGGGTGAACGCCGTCAGCCCGGGCACCACCGACACCGCTCGCAACGACCCTCTCTACGGATATCCCCGCAGCCAGGAGTGGCACGACCGCCTTCAGACGATCCCCTTCGGCCGGGCAGGCACTCCCGAGGAAATAGGCGGCATAATTGCCTGGCTCTGCAGCAAGGAAGCCGAGTTCATCGTGGGCCAGTGCATAGAGGTCGACGGCGGCCAGTCCGCCTGACCTGTCCGGGTCGATGCCCCAATCCTATCAGGAAGGCGAATCATGGGTCAGATGGACGGAATGGTAGCAATCGTCACTGGAGCCAGCCGGGGACTGGGGCGTGCCATAGCGAAGGCATACGCCGGCGAAGGCGCAAGCGTGGTCATCTGCGCCCGCAGCCAGTCGCCGACCGGCCTGACCGGCACCATCGACGAGACGGTGGCGGACATAAGGAACGCCGGCGGAGATGTCCTTGCCCTTGCCTGCGATGTAACCGACGAATCGCAGGTCAAGGCCATGGTCGCTCAGGCGATGGAAAGATACGGCAGGATCGATGTCCTGTTCAACAACGCCGGGCAGATGGTGCTGGGCGAGTCGATCCTGGAAATTGACGCGGCGCGCTGGGACCAGATCCTGCGCATCAACGTCAGCGGCCCCTATCACTGCAGCCGCGCCGTGCTTCCGGCGATGATGGAGCAGCGGAGGGGCAGCATTATCAACCTCGGCTCCCGGATGGCCACCGACCCGAAGCAGGGCGGAGGCGTCCTCTACAGCGCCAGCAAGGCGGCGGTGCACATGTTCAGCCACTGCCTTGCCGACGAGGTGAGAGAGCACAACATCGCGGTCAATGTCCTGAGCCCCGGCCCGCTCCGGAGCGAGGGCTCCGCAGCCATCCCGTGGACGCAACGCGACTGGCACCTGCGCGTGGACCCCAGCGTCGTCGGCCCCTGCGCCGTATACCTGGCACTGCAGGACGCCGGCACTTTCACCGGGCAGGTTGCTGCCCGCTTCGACTTCGGCACCACCTGGGGCCCGGGCATAGACCCCCCGGCTGAGTAATCCTGAGCTAAAGCCAGTCTGGCATAGGCAAAGTCCCCGCTCCACTTTTGGAATAGTCCCTTCCCCTTGAGGGGGAAGGTTAGGGTGCAGGGCCTTTTACTGATATGTGAATGAATTGCTAAACCTTACCGTCATTCCCGCGAAAGCGAGAATCCAGTGCAAAAGTTTCCTTTTTCGCCCTGTACGGAATTATCCCTCTGGATTCCCGCTTTCGCGGGAATGACGGGGTGCGTGGGAATGACGGGGCGCGCGGGAATGACTGGCATCGTTGTCGGAATGTTTACTTAATGATTCACTCAACGGTAATTGTTCCCTATCCCTCAGGGAGAGGGTTAGGGTGAGGGCGTCCCTATTCTATTTCAGGAGTGAGAAACGCCAACCAATGTCAAAGGTATAAGTGTGAAGGAGGAGATTGACATGCGTATGCAGGACAAGGTTGCCCTGATCAGCGGCGGCGCCAGGGGCATGGGTGCCGTTGAGGCCCACATGTTCGCCCGCGAGGGCGCCAGGGTGGTCATCGGCGATGTGTTGGAAGAGGAAGGCCGCCGGACCGAGGCCGCAGTCAACGAGGCTGGCGGCGAGTGCGTGTTCGTGCGGCTAGATGTCACCAGCGAGGACGACTGGGCGGAAGCCGTCGCCACGGCGGTGTCCCGCTTCGGCAAGCTGGATGTGCTGGTGAACAACGCAGGGATCTCCATCACGGGCGGCATCGAGGACCTGACGATACAAGACTGGGACCGCACCTTCGACATCAACACCAAGGGTGTGTTCCTGGGCACGAAAGCTGCCATTCCAGAGATGCGAAAGGCCGGCGGAGGCAGCATCGTCAACATATCCTCCGGCGCCGGAATCGCACCTGCTCAAGGAACCTCCGGGGCCTACGCCGCCAGCAAGGGCGCGGTGCGGATCTTCACCAAGTCAACGGCCGTCCAGTACGCCCGGGAGAACATCCGCTGCAATTCCGTCCACCCGGGGCCGATCGAGACGCCAATGCTCCGTTCCGCCCGGGGTGCTGGCGATCAACTCACCGGCACCATCGAGCGGGTGCCCCTGGGCCGGATTGGGACCCCCGAGGAAATCGCCTACGGAGTCCTGTACCTGGCATCCGATGAGTCCTCCTTCGTAACCGGCTCTGAGTTGGTGATTGACGGTGGCAGAACCGCTCAGTAGTGCAATAGCGGCCCGAGGAGGCACAGCAGTAGCAGGACACCGGTGAGGGCCAGGGGCATGGACTGAGAGAGTGTTCAATCCTGCAGCAGGGCAGGTCCCTCATCTCACTCCCGCATGGGGCTTGGTAACCATCTCAAGACTCGAACCGCGCCCAACCCGTACACTCGGACTGCCCTCAAACCGTCATTCCTGCGAAAGCAGGAATCCAGTGGTTTTAGTAACTATCTCAAAACTGTCATGACCTTGATCGCAACGGCCAGATACACGGTCTGGACCACTGGATTCCCGCTTTCGCGGGAATGACGGGTCCCTTGCGGGAATGACGGGTCCTTTGCGGGAATGGCGGTTTTGGATTTTGACGGATTTTGAGATAGTTACTTAGTCGCTCGTCGTTCTCCTTCTCCATAGCCTCCATAGCAACTGCGATTTGAGATAGTTCCTTAACGTGTGGCGGCTCTTGCAAGTTGATAGCAAGTCTCAATTAGCATTGCGCCAGATTTGAGTGTGGTATCATAATCAAACTCTTTCAACGCTCCCGCTCCGCCCTGCAACTGTAATTCCCACGAAAGCATGAACCCGGCGGATGATGCTATCGAGCTGGTGTAGCCGGAGCATCACCGTTTTGAGATGGATTCCCGGCCGCGCACACTTGGGAAGCAATTCATCTCCACTCCGTACCAGGTCCTCTACCAAGGAGGAGCCTCATTTGGCGATAGAGACCAACACACTTCGCAGGACGGCCATGTTACTCGTAGTGGCCGGTATGCTGTGGAACCTGGCAGAGGCTGTCGTCGGGTTCTGGGCCGGGTTCCAGGCAGGGAGCGTGGCGTTGCTGGCCTTTGGGCTGGACAGCGTTATTGAGCTGTTCGCCGGTTTCGTCCTGGTCTGGCGGCTGAGGGCCGAAGGAGACGAAGAGGAGTCGGAAGCAGCCGAGAGGAGGGCGCAGAGGCTGCTCGGCATCAGCTTCTATCTGCTGGCCGTATATGTGGTCATCCATTCCGGGGCCAATCTGCTGGGTTTCCTGCCCAAGCCGGACCTCAGCGCCGCAGGCGTAGCGATTGTCGTTGCAAGCGCCGTGGTGATGTCCGTCCTCTATGTGGGTAAGATGCGCATCGCCACCCGCATGCAGTCCCGCGCGTTGAGGGCCGAGGCCATGGAGAGCCTGTTCTGCGATCTTCAGGACCTGAGTATCCTGGTCGGGTTGGGGCTCAATATCCTGTTCTCCTGGTGGTGGGCCGATCCCGTTGCGGCCCTCCTGGTAGTGCCGTTCTTCATCAAGGAGGGCAGGGAGAATTTTGCCGGTGGCTGCCACGGGCATGATCACGACGAACACGAAGAGTCCGCCCCTCCGGTATGCTTCTGCGGCGGCTGCTTCTACGGCCTGCGTGGCTGCCGGGCCGCCTGCTGCCTGGCCTAAACCGGCGGGGGTGTAGTTCGGCTCGTAAATAGATCCCCTTCGCTTGGCAGGGCCTTTTAATTGTCGCTCTGCCTAGAGGATCGAGGGCCAGGTCGGTTATTTTGCTAGCTTGCAGCTGAAAGAGAGAACGCCCTCACCCTAACCCTCTCCCGGAGGGAGAGGGAACAATTAAGAGGCACTGTTCGCTTGGGCAGGGCTATCGCAATTGACTCGAGAGCCCCTTCATTTCCGCGAAAGCGGGATTCCAGGGCAATCGAGATTCCGGCTGACTCATGCGCCCGGCCTCAGACCGTGTACAACTGGTGGCATTTACCTGCGATGCAGGTCACTGGATTCCCGCTTTCGCGGGAATGACGAATAGTGCGGGAATGATGGATAGTGGGATTCCAAATGGCACGGCCTCGATTGCTGGAGGCAATAACGGCCAGGCCGAGATATGCTAGTATCAGCCCGGTCTGTCTTCAGACCGTGTAATGTCTTCGTATCCGTCGATTCTGACCATTCAGGGAGCGGAAAGTGGCAGCCACAGATTCCATCATGTATTCGCTGGAGCGCAACTGGGAAATGATCGAGTCAGCGATCTCCGACCTCGACTATGACACTCTGGCCGTTCAGCCGAATGACCACAGCAACTCCATCGCCTGGATTTTCGGGCATATCAGCCGGGTAACCGACATGTTCATCATGCACCGGCTGCAATCCAGGCAGGAGCTCTGGTTTGCGGATGGCTGGTGCGAGAAGTTCGGGCTGGCCGACAACGTCGAGGGGCTGGGCCGGGGCGCCGATCTGGCCACCTGGGTCCCTCCCGCAAAGGAGGTCCAGGTGGGATACTTCGAGGCCGCCAAGGCGATCACCAGGGAATATGTGCCGTCCCTGTCCGCAGATGACCTGGAGAAACGGGTCGTGTTTCCCCCGACTGCCCTGCGGCAGGAGCACACACTCGCAACGGCATTGGGCCAGCTGGTGCTGGAAAGCGTGGCCCACGGCGGCCAGATCGCGTACCTGCGCGGCTACCACCGTGGCACCGGATGGTACCGCTAGAGTCGGGCAACCCCCTCTCCGCGTCGGGGCCGCCCGAAGCTCGCCCAAACCTCCGGCAGCCGTGCCATCGCCTCGGCAGGGAGAGGCCCTTTGCCGGCGAATTCGACCGCCTGCTCCAGGTGGTCCAGGCTCGAATAGCCCACCAGCACGCTGCTCACTCCGGCGTTCCCCAGCACGAAGCGCAGCGACGCCTCCACAAGCCCGCTGACCTGCCCCTCCTCCTGCAGGAACCGGAAGCCGTCAGCCCTGGACTGGTCCTGGCCGTAGTCGCGGCCGGAGCCGATGGGTGCCACGGTGGGCACGGCGACGGGGTGGCGCGCCGGCTCCCCGGACAATGCGCCCGCTGCCAGGACCCGGATCACCAGCGCGCCCATGCCCTTGGCCGACGCACGGCCGATCAGGTCTCCGTAGTCGGGCATGTCGAAGCCGGAAGGAACCTCGGTCCCGGCGCTGGGATTGACCAGGTTGTAGACGGACTGCACCGTGTTCAGCGTTCCGGAGTCGATGATCCGGTGCAGGGCAGCAGTCTCCCCGACCGCGGTCATGCCGAAGTAACGGACCTTGCCCTGCTCGCGTAACTCCCGCAGCGCGTCCACCACCTCTCCCAGCGTCTCTTCAGGGGAGACGGACCCGCCTTCGGCCACAGATCCCACATGGTTGTGCATCTGCATCAGGTCGACCTGCTCCCTCTGCAGGCGGGTCAGGCTCTCTTCCACGGAGGCGATGACATTGCCCTTGATGCGTCCTGGGTCGTGGGTGGTCACCCGGAACTTCGTGCCCACATAAACGTCGGCCGACAACTCGTTGAGCACCCGGCCCAGGTTGGTCTCCGACTGGCCGTCGCCGTAGGAGGGCGCCGTGTCGAAGTAGTTGATTCCCAGATCCATCGCCCGGGCGACGGCCTCCACCTGCTGGCGGTGCTCGCCGCGTATCATCAGGCCGCCCACATTGCCGCAGCCGAAACCTATTTCCGACAGGGTCAGCCCGGTGTTGCCCAAAGGCCGGTATTCCATCTCATTTCACCGTCAATGCTCGGGATTCCAAGGAAATGCCGTAGTAACCATCTCTAAACCAGCAACCGTCCGAAACAGTCATTCCCGCGAAAGCGGGAATCCAGTGGCTCAGACTTTGTATCTCAATGCCTTTTAATTATTCCCTGTCCCGGAGGGAGAGGATTAGGGTGAAGGCGTACTCTCTTTCAGCTGCAGATGGCAGCCGGTCGCAATCACAGGGGAATGCTCATGAGTTCTTCGGAGAATACGACCTCGCCGTCATAGATGCGGCTCACATCGCCGACTCCCTTCTCCATGGGGCCATGGCCTGAAAGGTGGGGGCCGATATGTACCAGCACCAGCTTCTTGACGCCTGCGGCCTGGGCCATTTCGGCCGCCCCGGTGGTGCCGCACTGGCCGCCCGCCTCGCCGTTGGAGTCCATGACCGCCTGGTCGTCCCAGCACATGCAGAGCATCATGTCGGCCCCGCGGGCCAGCTCGGTCACCGAGTCGCACGGCTGCGTGTCCCCGGTGAAAATCACGCTCCCGTCAGGTGTGTCCACCCTGTAGGCCAACGAGTCCAGGTAAGGCTGCACGTGTTCCCCCGGGGCGGCTGTAACCTCCCAGTCGGGCCCGCTGAAGACCCTTCCAGGTCCCACATCCTGGGCCGACACCGACGGGGCGGGCCGGGGCAGAGTGCCGCCCCGGTTGACGAAGACCTGCTGGCTGAGGGGGTGGTTGACCCGTGCCTTCCAGTCGTGGGCGAACACGCCATTTTCTCCAAGAATGCCCTCGGTTATCTTTTCGGTCAGGTCGGGGCCGAAGACCTGGAGCTGATTCTCCTTGCCGATGCTCTGGTCCCAGCGACAGAGGAGGAAGCAGGGGTAGTCGATGTCATGGTCGAAGTGGTGGTGGGTGAAGAACAGGTAGTCGACCTGCGTCGGCCACAATCCCGCCTTGACCAGCTTGTGAGTGGTGGCGGGCCCACAGTCGAACATCAGGAGCTGATCGCCCAGCTTGAGCACATGGGAGCTACCGAAGCGGGTCGGCGTGGGAGTCGGCGTTCCAGCCCCCAGCGTATAGATCTCCGCCATTTCCATCCTCTCTGACTTTCGCGTATCGGTAATGGCGTCCAGCATACCACCAAGTAACTATCTCAAAACTGTCATGCCCTTGATCTCAACGGCCAGATACACGGTCTGGACCACTGGATTCCCGCTTTCGCGGGAATGACGGGTCCTTTGCGGGATTGGCGGATTTTGAGATAGTTACCAAGGGACGGCCCACGACCCCTGGCGCCGGGTCGTCGCCAGGGCGATTGCATTTGGAGCAAATGGCGTCCGTCGCGGGGAGAACAACCCGTTATTCCCGCGAACGATCCGTCATTCCCGCCAAAGCCTCGTCATTCCCGCGAAAGCGGGAATCCATCGGCCTGGGATTCGCTCGCGTTGCGTTGGACGAAGTCACTTCGCCCCTGCCGGTCGTCCGGACAGCACTATGGGTGTGCCCTTGGCTGCACTTTGCTCGTGGACGGTATTTGCCGGTTTATTTACAATTCAACCGCTTGAGGTCCCCATGAGGTGCAAACAGACATGACCAAAGCTGCGATGCCAGCCAACCTGGTTCCGAGCGGGTCCACTGCGATCTTTACCGAGAGCACCGTTCCCGATGCCCTCCAACGAGAGCACCGGCTGGCAGAAGGCGTGTGGGGAGTGCTTCAAGTACTGACCGGCAGCATCCGCTTCATCGACCTCGAATCATCGCATGAAGAGAACATTCTGGCTCCCAACACCATCACCATTCGACCGGGTGTACCGCATAGAGTGGCCGTGGAGGGGTCCGTCGAGTTCAAGATAGAATTCTTCCGGGAACCAGACTCGTACTCCTGAGGGACCACGACGGGATGAGCGCCTTCCGAAGCGGCTATTCAGCACAGGAATTCCCGGACCCGCCGACGAGTCGCCCTGGCAATTGCTGGCCTGCCTCTCCTTCGGGAGCCAGCTCCATCAGGCGCATGCCGCGCTCTACCTGCTGCCCCGGCTGGACCGAGATTCGTTGGATGACGCCGTCTCGGGGAGCCGTGATCACCAGTTCCATTTTCATGGACTCCATGATCGCAACGCCTTGATTCCGTTCAACCCGGTCGCCCTCGGATACCAGCACCTCCAGCACCGCACCGGGCATCGGGGCAGTGACATCGCCGGACGCATTGTCGCCAGCAGCCCCCCCTCGTCGACGGGCGTGTCCCGTCGAGGGACCGGGCGGCTGGAAGACGAAGAGATCTCCGTCCAGCCACAGGTGCAGCTCCATACCCACCCACGCCCAGGCGAATGGGCGCGTACGGCCCTCTTCTCCTGAGCCTGTCGAAGGGCGGCAAATCCCTTCCCCATTCTCCTGCGACTGGATGATGAGGGATACAGTTTGAGGCAACCCGTCCGGCAACTGCCCCTCCAGTTCGAAGGCGTAGTGGCCCTCCACCTCCGCCGTACGGTACCGGTACGACTCGCCGGCGACCGGGTAAGTTTCCCTCATTTCACCAGGTCCATGGGTCATGGGAATCTCAGTTCTCCGGCTGACCGCCACGGGCTCTCGCTGACGGGGCGGCCTCCGCCGACCTTCGTCGACTCTGCCCTGACTGGTTGGTGCGCCGCCCATGCCGCAAGGGCCCGGGCCATCACCCGGGTTTCGCCGTGCAGGGTGGGATTGGTGACCGCCGGGTTCCACTCCAGGAAGCCGGTGTCGTATTCGCCTCGCCGGAACTGGGAATGCCTCACCACCGCCCGCAGCAGGGGAATGTTGGTCAACACCCCCAGCGCCTGGAACTGGGACAGGGCCACCTCCATGCGACGCAAGCTGAGCTCGCGCGTCGGAGCCCAGGCCGTCAGCTTCGCGAGCATTGGGTCGTAGTAAATGGACACTTCCTGTCCCTCGGTCACGCCGCTGTCCAGCCGCAGTCCTGGGCCGCTGGGGGGCCGCCAGCGCAGCAGCCTGCCGGTGGAGGGGACGAAATCGCGATAGGGGTCCTCGGCGTAGATGCGGCATTCGATGGCGTGTCCCTGGGGTTTGATATCCTCCTGTTGCAACGGCAGGCGCTCCCCGCTGGCGATGCGCAACTGCCACTCCACCATGTCGAGTCCCAGCACGGCCTCGGTGACTGGGTGCTCGACCTGGAGGCGGGCGTTCATTTCGAGGAAGTAGAACTCGCCGCTGTGCGGATCCAGCAAGAACTCGGCCGTCCCGGCGTTGATGTATCCGGCGGCCTGCGCCACGGCGATGGCGGCATCGCCCATGCGTTGACGCAGGTCCGGGGTCAGGGCTGGGGAGGGAGTTTCCTCGATGATCTTCTGATGCCTGCGCTGGATGCTGCATTCCCGCTCGCCGAGGTGAATAGTGTGCCCGAAGGAATCTGCCAGCACCTGCACCTCCACGTGGCGGGGGTTGGTGATGTAGCGTTCCAGGAACACTCGCCCGTCGCCGAAAGCGGCCAGCGCCTCACGGCTGGCGGCCTCCATGCCCCCGTCTAGTTCCCGCCGGGCGTTGACCAGGCGCATACCCCGGCCACCGCCGCCGGCCGCGGCCTTCACCAGCAGCGGAAAGCCGCACCGCTCCGCGAATTTCTCCGCCTCAGGGTCGCCCGGTAGGCACTCGGGAGAGCTGGGAACCACAGGCACCCCGGCGCTCAGCGCTATCTCTTTTGAGCGCAGTTTGTCTCCCAGGGCCTCCATGCTCTCGGGCGTTGGCCCGATGAAGGACATTCCAGCGTCGAGGCAGGCGCGGGCGAACGCTGGGTTCTCCGAGAGGAAGCCGTAGCCGGGGTGTATCGCGTCGGCGCCGCAATCGCGGGCGGCCTGAACGATCTTCGGGATGTTGAGGTAGGTCTCCTCGGCGTTGCTGCCCTGAAGTGCGACCGACTGCTCCGCGCTGGCCACATGGGGAGCTCCGGCGTCCGGGTCGGAGTAGACGGCGACGGGGGCAATCCCCATTGCCCGCAATGTCTGGTTGATCCGTACAGCGATCTCGCCCCTGTTGGCTACCAGGACCTTGGAGAACATCAGCCAACATCCTCTTTGTCTGAACGGTGATTCATGTGATTTCCGGATTGCCATGATTTCCGGGGCGCTCTCCAATCATGTCCATCCTTTAATCCCATAAATCACAGTTCAGACAGCGGCAGGAGCCGGGCATCACATCCGGAAGACGCCCTGTCTCTTCTCCGGGAAGGGGGCGTTGATGGAGGCGGCGATTCCCAATCCCACAACGGAGCGGGTGTCCACCGGGTCGATTATGCCGTCGTCCCACAGGCGGGCCGTGCTGTAGTAGGGGTCTCCCTCGATTTCGTACTTCTCGATAATGGGCCGCTGCATTTCGTCGCGCTCTTCCTGCTCGAGGATGCGGCCCTGCCGTTCCAGTTGTTGCATCCTGACGGTTGCCAGCACCTCGGCCGCCTGCTGCCCACCCATCACGGAGATGCGGGAGTTGGGCCAGGTCCACAGGAAGCGAGGCTGGTAGGCCCGCCCGCACATGCCATAGTTGCCGGCGCCGAAAGAGCTGCCGATGATCACCGTGAACTTGGGAACGGCGGCATTGGATACCGCCATCACCATCTTGGCCCCGTCCTTGGCGATACCGCCGGACTCGTACTGCCGGCCCACCATGAACCCAGTGATGTTCTGCAGGAACAGCAGGGGAATCCCCCGCTGGCTACACAGCTCTATGAAATGGCTTCCCTTCAACGCGCTCTCGGAGAATAGCACCCCGTTGTTGGCGACCACGCCCACCGGATAGCCCCAGATGCGTGAGAAGCCGCAGACCAGCGTCTCTCCGTATCCGGCCTTGAACTCGTGGAAGCGGCTGCCGTCGACGATGCGGGCAATCACCTCGCGGACATCGTACTGCCGCCGGTTGTCGGGCGACACGATGCCGTACAGCTCCGCCGGGTCGTAGGCCGGAGGCTCCGGGCTGGAGAGATCGAAGGGCGGGTCGCGACGGCGCACGAAGTTCTCGACGATGTCCCTGGTTATGGCGAGGGCGTCCTCGTCATCCGCGGCTTGGTGATCGGCAACTCCGGACACCCGAGTGTGCACCTCGGAGCCGCCCAGCGTCTCTGGGTCTACCTCCTCTCCGGTGGCGGCGCGAACCAGCGGGGGCCCGCCGAGGAAGATGGTGCCCTGTTGCCGCACCATCACCACCTCGTCGCTCATGGCCGGAATGTATGCGCCTCCAGCAGTGCAGGAGCCCATGACCACGGCTACCTGCGGGATGCCCAGCGCGGACATCTGGGCCTGGTTGTAGAAGATTCGCCCGAAGTGGTCGCGGTCCGGGAAGACCTCCGCCTGCAGGGGCAGGAAGGCTCCGCCGGAGTCCACGAGATAGATGCAGGGCAGGTGATTCTCCAGGGCGACCTCCTGGGCGCGGAGGTGTTTCTTGACGGTTATGGGATAGTAGGTGCCGCCCTTAACCGTGGCGTCGTTGGCGAGGACCATCACCTCCTTGCCATGGACCACGCCGATGCCCGTCACAATTCCGGAAGACGCCACCTCCCCGTCGTACATGTCCCACGCCGCCAGCGGCGAGAGCTCGATAAACGGGGTGCTGGGGTCCACCAGACGCTCGATCCTCTCCCTCGCCAGCAGCTTGCCGCGGCTCCGGTGCAGCTCCACGGCCCGCTCCCCGCCGCCGGACCTGACCTGGGCCAACCGATCTTTCAGGTCCCGCACGAGGGCCTCCATGCGGCCCTTGTTGTCTTCGAAGTCCCGGTCGGAGGTACGCAGGTTGGAGCCGATTACTTCCATGCCGTCCCCGGTGAGGTGTCCCGTCGAAATACCCGAACAGTTCCTGCTTCCATTATATCCTGCACCATACGGCGAGTCGGAAACCGTCGGCCTCAGGGCAAACGCATTCTAATTTCATGGAGCCCAATAAGTAACTATCTCAAAACTGTCATGCCCTTAGTCTCAACGGCCAGATTCATGGTCTGGACCACTGGATTCCCGCTTTCGCGGGAATGACGGGTCCTTTGCGGGAATCCAAGCCGCTCTGTCCAAAGCTGATTTTATCGGCGCGGAACCCACTGGATTCCCGCTCCCGGATCAAGTCCGGGACAAGTTTCGCGGGAATGACGGGGGGCTGCACCGCGTATCAAGCTAGAATGCGGATGACCTGCCGTCGGCCTCGACCTGGAATGATTGCAGACCCCCAGTGCGGGAGAAAAATCCCCTCCCCCTCGGGTGGAGGGTTAGGGTGGGGGTGAAAATCCGGCCCGGAATTCGGCCCGGAAAGGCGGCTGCATACCCCAAGTCACCTGAAACTCCAGCTGTCGTTGTGGCAGCCTGCCCGTCTTAGCTGATCTTCGACGCACGGGGATGGCCTACGGCCTCGATTTCCTCGGGAGTCATTGCAGCGAAGCGATCGGGACGATACGGCCCTAGCACTGCGTGGGCAGGCGTTCCGTCGCAGATTTCCTGGACGGCCAGCTGGCTCAGCACGGGGGCCAGTGTGACGCCGCTGTGCGTCAGGGCGATGTACATGTTGGGAGCCGAGGACGGGAATCCCATCACCGGGTAGCCGTCCAGCGGCATGGGACGCCAGCCCACCGGAACCGGTACGGCTTTCGCTCTTGCCAGACCCGGAAGGTATTGTCGGGCGCGGTCCAGCAGGTCGTTGGCATGGGCTTGGCTGTCGTCTTCGGCGAGGCTTTCCTGGTCGCCTTCCCCGATCATCACCCTGCCGTCGGCGCACTGGCGGATGTGGATCTCCCGGCGGCCGTCTCCCAGGGCCGGGGCGTAAACCACCGGCACATTCTGGAGTACAGGTGGCAGCGGGTCCGTCCGAATCACCACTCCGGGACTCTGCGCCTGGGGCACCTTGACGTTTGCCATGGATGCGAGGTGGGTGGTTCCCAGACCGGCGGCGACGACAACTGCGTCCACATCCCGCGAACCCGAGTTGGTATGCACCCTGTGAACCCGGCCATCCGCAGACTGCTCAAATCCATCGACTTCCGTATGTTCGCAGACTTCGCAACCGAGTTCGCGAAGACGCCGAAGGCAGCAGTCGACCACCATCTGCGGCTCCACCTGCCCCTCGTTGGAACTGAACTCGGCGGCCACTACATCGCCGATAATCAGCGAGGGTTCCAGGTGCTGCAACTCCGCTGCGTCAATCAGCCGGCTCGGGTATCCCCAGGACTGGAGCTGGCGCACCCTGGTGATCAACGCTTCGGCATTCGCAGGGACGGATTCCCACGACACCTTGCCTCCCAAGCGGAGGCCGGTGCTGACAGGGTCTCCGCCGTCGCCAATTGCGGCGGCGAACCGGGGCCACATCTCCAGGGACCGCCGGTTCAGGTTGTGGTATCCCAGGGGCTCCTTCGCTCCGGCATTGATCCAGGCGAAGCTATGGCTCGAAGCACCGTGCCCTGGCTCGCCCCGCTCGATCAGCACCACCCGGACACCACGCGTCGCGAGGCGCCAGGCGACGGACGCGCCCATTATGCCGGCGCCGATGACGGCTACGGTTCGAGGCTTGTCAGGGATCACCATCTGATGCTTCTCCTTAAGCGGTGTCGCCGCACCACCTTTTCACTCCCACCCCAACCCTCCCTCTTTAGAGGTGGAGGGGATTCTTGAAGTAGCTTCTTAGTAACTATCTCAAAACTGTCATGCCCTTGGTCTCAACGGCCAGATACATGGTCTGGACCACTGGATTCCCGCTTTCGCGGGAATGACGGGTCCTTTGCGGGAATGGCGGCTTTGGATTTTGGCGGATTTTGAGATAGTTACTTCGAGGCTGACCTCAAATTCATCAGTCGTTCCCGCATTCGCGGGAATGACGGAAAATGTAAAGACTCCCTAGCAGTCTCCGCCGTCTCCGGCGAAGTAGTCGTACTTCCGCCCTGCCAGGTCGACCACCTCGGCCACATCTTCTTCAAGCAGGTACCCCTCGGCGACCAGGTCGTTGGCGGCGCTGGTCACCTGCTCCAGGTAGTCTTCGCGGCTGGCGTAGCGTTCCTCGATGGATGCTCGAGGGTCGCCGGTGGACTCCCGTTCCTCCTGGGTGGCGGGCAAGGGAAGCGTCCAGCCGGCCAGCCCTCCGGTGATGCCGATGAACAGGCCCGGGTTGCCGATGCTTTCGTCCCTCAGGTTCCAGCCGGTGTAGGTGGCCACCGGGACGGACAGGTCGGGCAGACGGATGCCCCCACGCTCGTTGAAGGACTCATCGAGGTCGGCCACCAGCGCCGGAAACTCCTCTCCCTCTTCGGCGGGCAGGTTCGTCGCCCGCCCCAAGTGCGCCTCGGGGCCGTAGTCCAGCCGTATCGCCCTGGTGGTCTGGGCCGGGATCCGCACGCCGGGGAGTTTGCCGAACCGTTCCAGCAGCGTCTCGGACACCACTGCCGTGCCGTCGTTCAAGCTGGGATGACGGCTGGCGGGAGGTTCCTCGCCCGCGGTTACCCAGCGGTCCAGGTTGTCCAGCGCCGCCCGCAGCAGAGGGGCGTAGTCAACGCTGTTGAAAGGCAGCTGCCCCCTGATCCCGTCGTTGGCGCGGACCTCCACCGGCGGGAAATCCCCCGAGCCGTGCTGGCATCCGGCGAAGTGGTAGCGCCGGGCCGACGGAGACTCCGGGGCGTCGGTCAGGGTCTCCAGGTCGGTATGTATCAGCGCAGCGTCCCCGCGCCAGTATTCGGCGGAGGTGTTGGTGAACATGATCTTCGGCACCCGGCCCTGCCTCTCCATCGTGTCCAGCAGGGATCCCTGTGCGCCCGTCACCGGGTCGGTCTGCGGGGTGTCGGTGAAGGGAAACATCTCCGGGATGATGTAGCAGACATCCTTGGAAGGTTGCCCGAAACGCATGTTGAACTCGCCGCGCATCCCTCCCGCAACATGGGGGATGATGCCATCAAGGGCAGTCCGGTCGTCTTCGTCCTCGTTGATGCCGGTGTGAATGTACTGGCGAAGGAAACGTCCGCTCTGGGACCGCCCTATGGCGTAGGCGTAGTCGATGGCCTCTGCCAGGGGGTTCCCTGCTGAAGACGGCGCATGCTTCAGGAACGACACCGCGTCCCGCATGGCCACGAACCCCAGTCCCACGATGCGACTGACGTTGGTGGTGTAGACCAGCTGGTAAATCTTCCCTGGCTCGAAACCCGAGGGCATGTAAATGTGGCTGTGTTGCGGCTCAATGTCCTCATCCTCGACGCGGACGAAGGACCACTGCCCCCGGTCAACCGGCGTGGCAGGACTGTTGGGCAGGTCGCGCACCGTCAGGGTGGCCTCCGCCTCCTCGGGATCGGCGGCGGGATTGGCCAGGTGCTCCCGGTCGGCCAGCAGGAAGACCTGCGTTGGCTCGTTGCACTGGAACTGGCACATGGTCCTCCCGGTGAGCGGCCCCTGTGGCCCCACGGCCTCCGGGCCCTGAAGCCCGATAAGCCCCGGAGTGGGCGGCACATCAGATTGCCAGCCGCCCCAGACCACCGTGTAACCCCGGCGCATCAGGTACCCGTTACCCGCCTGCAGGGGAGCGGTGGCGTCGGTGGGTATGGGTACGCCGTTGAAGGTCAGGGCGGTCTTGCGGCCCCGGTTCACGACATCGAAGAGGATGCGGCGGTTGCCCCGGTCCAGGTTCACCGGCTGGAGCATGGCAAAGTCCGACGAGAACTCCACCCTTCCGGCGGAATTGCGTGGCGCCAGATCCAGGTCCGTTATCCCCTGGTTCCTGGCGTGGGACGGATCCACCGCGTAGTGCGCGGTTCCTTCCAGGAGCTCATACGCGCCGACATCGCCGAACGGGACGCCGGACGCAAAACTGGTGCGGTTGGTGATCTCCAAATCTGTCAGTGCCAAGACGCCTCCGGTTGGCCCAAGCTCGGACGCTCGCGGCCAGTTCTCAGTTCATGATTGCCAGTGTTAGAAGAGGATATTAACACTTGCGGCCTATAAAGGGCGGCAGCCGGTCAGGACTGATGGCCTCTTGAACTGGACGGTTATCAGCCTGCGGTGGACTTCCTCTCCCGCAAGGGAGCACAGCCGTGCGCCGGTCCCCCTTAAATAGAGCGAAGTGAAGAGAATCGAAGTCCTTGCCATTCGGGAGCCAGCGGCCCAACCGCCGGAAGCCTCAATCATGTTCATTCGATAATCAAGCAAATTACAGTTCAGACAGTGAGCGGCCGCCCGTTGCGCCAGTAGACGATTCTGGCTTAAAGTGGGGCCGCTATGCAGATTGAACAATGGGAATTCAAGGACTGGGAAGCCGCACTGGAGCACTACTTTCGGGAGGGGCTGACGGACGGACTGCCTGTCGTTCCGCCCACACCGGAAAGAGTCCAGGCCATGCTGGACTACTGCGGACTCGCCACTGACGACATCCTGGGCACAGAGGGTATCCGCCACAAGCAGTTCCCGGCAGGGAAGGTGGCGGTCAGCGCGGTGATGGCCGGCTGCCTGCCGGAGCACTTCCCCGTAGTAGCGGCGGCGGTGTCTGCCGTGTGCGACCGTTCCTACAACTTCCACGCCAGCAGCACATCGACCAATGGCATCGCGAACCTGGTGCTGGTCAGCGGTCCCTACGCCTCCCGCATCGGCATGAATCACGGTGTCAACGCCTTCGGGAACGGCAACCGGGCCAACGCCGTCATTGGCAGGGCCATCAACCTGCTCAAGGCCAACTTCTACGGCTCCGTCTCCCAGGAAATGGACAAGAGCACCCTCGGCCATTCCGGGAAGTACAGCTTCTGCTTTGCCGAGGACCTTGAGACCAGTCCCTGGCCCTCCCTGGCCGAGGCCAAGGGCTTCCGCCCTGGGTCCAGCGTCGTAACGATGGTTGCGGCCAACGCCCCCCTGCAGCTGGAGACCCACGGCGACCGGGACCCGGAGGGCTTCCTCACCGCCGCCGCCCACACCATGCTGGGGTTCGGGCCTCGGATTTCCGAGGTCGTGTTGGTTATCAGCCAGGAGCTGATGGCCTACATTGCCGCCTCCGGCTGGAGCCGCGCCCAGGTTGCGGAATTCCTGCACGAGAAGACCCTGCGGACAGCGGGGGAGTGGGACGACTGGCGGCGCATGGACAGGCTGCCGCCGGACGCCGACCGCGACGAATTAATGGGCTGCGTCTCCGGGCCGGACCGGATTACCGTCGTCCCTGCGGGCGGCGACGCCGGCGAATTCATGGCGCTCATCACATCGTGGGGCAGCAGCCGTTCGGTTACCAGGGAAATCACCGTACCCACCTGAGGAGGTTGACCGGGCATGACCAGCATCTACACTCTCGACCCCAGGGACTCCGCAGTGGCTTCCACGGCAGCGCTTGCCCTTCGCCCGGCCAGCCTCGACGGCAAGACCCTCGGACTGCTTTCCAACAACAAGCCGCACTCCGAGGACTTGCTGCGAATGGTGGCCAGCATCATCGGCGAACGCTACTCGCTGGCTGGTACTGTGGAGTACAACAAGGGAGGCCACCAGTGGCCTGCCGACAGTTCCGCCCTGGAGGACCTGGCCAGCCGCTGCGATGTGATGATTCACGCCACGGCGGAATGAGGGTCCTGCACTTCGTGCAGTGTGCACGACGCGATGGAGATGGAGCTGCTGGGCGTGGCGTCCACGGTCCTGACGACGAAGCCCTTTGTCAGCCAGGCCCGCGCCATGGCCCGCCTGCGCGGCGACGCAGACTACGGACTGGCCATCATCGACCACCCGATCGTCACCCTGACCCTCGATCAGGTGGCGGAACGCGCCTCCGTCGCCGCGCCCCAGGCCATGCAGCACCTGCTGGACAGGTAGCGGCGGGCGCGGAAGGCATTATCTGGAAGGGCTGGTTTGTTGGGGTTTGGCTCGGTTGAAATACAACAGAGTTTGTTGCTTGACCTATTTACGTCGACGGGTATTTTCCCGCATTAATTTCCGAATCATTCGGTTAAAAACAACACTGGAAGAGGTTGTCCCTACCTTCCAAACAACTACGTACAATGCACCCCATGAACGCTTAATATTCATGGCCAAATCCTGGATCCACTGGCTGAGATACTTTGAGTTAGAAGCTGAACTGGACTGTCACTCAGACACCTTTGCTATCTGAATGCAGCTTCTGGTGAGGTGTCTGATAAGGAGGCCATAAGGATGACTTATGGCGTACGAAGCAATGTAAATTGTGGTGAATGTTAAATCAAGTGCGCTTTGTCTTTTCCGTTGTAGATTTGGGAGGAATTCAGCATGAAGTTTGGCATCTACAGCTCCATCGCCGACCCGCCACGAGGTGAGCGGCTGGACCTCCGCATCGACGAGGTCATCGCCGAGGCGAAGCTGGCCGAGGAGGTGGGCTTCGACTCTTGCTTCTTCGGCGAGCACCACCAGGACAAGGACGGTTTCCTGCCGTCTCCGCTGATCGTGGCGACAGCCGTGGCCGCCCAGACCACCACCCTGAATGTGGGCACCTCGGTGATCCTGTTGCCGCTGCACAACCCGGTGCAGGTGGCCGAGGATGTACTCACGCTTGACCTGGTGTCGCGCGGCCGGATCATCCTCGGCGTGGGGCTGGGATACCAGGATGCCGACTTCCGTGCTTTCGAGGTGCCGATTCGCCAGCGTGTGGGCCGGTTCGAGGAGGGAGTTGAGGTCATTCGAAAATGCTGGAGCGGTGAACCCTTCTCCTTCCACGGCGAGTATCACCAGCTTGAAAATCTGCACATAACGCCGAGTCCCTATCAGGACCCCGCTCCTCCCATCTGGATCGGCGCCAGCACTCCGCCGGGAGCCCGCCGGGCCGGGCGCATGGCGGATGGCTTCGTGCTGACGCCCAGCATCGATCTGGCCACGGCCACCGAGCTGGCAGACATCTACCGCGAGGCAGCGGAGCGGGAAGGGCGGGAGCCGACAGTGATCATGATGCGGGACGCCTGGGTGGCCGAGTCTCGCGCCAAGGCCGAAGAGGTGTATGGCCCCGAAGTGCTGGATGCCTACAGGTACTATTGGCGTAACGGCCTGCCCGACTTTCGTGAGTTCCGGTCCGAGAGTGAACTGACCCTCGAAAACTTAGCGAAAGACCGGCTGATACTGGGCGACCCCGAGGAGTGCGCGGCGGAGTTCCAGCGATGGAGTGAAGCGGTGGGCGCGGACTACTTCCTGCTGCGGTTGCGCCAGGCCCACTCCGGGGGCCCGCCCCACGAGAGGATCATGGAGGCCATACGCCTATTCGGAGAAGAAGTAATCCCTGCCTGCGGCTAGGCGGGTCCAGGAAGTTTCCAAGCAAGCGGGGGGCGGCGGAGGCCCAATCTCTCCGCGAGGGAACAGTCCCGTACCCACGAAAGCGGGGCTGAATCCCCTAACGGCATAGCTCCTGCCCAAACACGGGG
Source organism: Dehalococcoidia bacterium (assembly GCA_963667765.2). Taxonomy (GTDB): domain Bacteria; phylum Chloroflexota; class Dehalococcoidia; order Lucifugimonadales; family UBA3495; genus VXOI01. The sequence continues at coordinate 51,998 of CAXXON010000001.1, forward strand.
TGAGCGGCTGGGGATGCTGGATTCCCGCTTTCGCGGGAATGACGGGGGGTGGGCGGGATCATCCTCGGAGTGGGGCTGGGATACCAGGATGCCGACGAACCCTCTGGATTCCCGCTTTCGCGGGAATGACGGGGGGTGGGCGGGATCATCCTCGGAGTGGGGCTGGGATACCAGGATGCCGACGAACCCACTGGATTCCGGCTTTCGCGGGAATGACGGGGGGTGAGCGGGATCATCCTCGGAGTGGGGCTGGGATACCAGGATGCCGACGAACCCACTGGATTCCGGCTTTCGCGGGAATGACGGGGGGCAGGCGGGATCATCCTCGGTGTGGGGCTGGGATACCAGGATGCCGACGAACCCACTGGATTCCCGCTCTCGCGGGAATGACGGGCCCTTTGCGGGAATGGCGGTTTTGGACTTTGGCGGATTTTGAGATAGTCACTAAGTACCCACTTCTCTTGGCTATCGAGGGCATGAGTCATTCTCCTAGGCCATCTGGAGCAATAGCCCAGGGCAATAGCAGAGATTGACCAGCGGAATAGAATACGCGAAGGGAATCGAACTAAAGGGAGGTCAGCATGGCCCGAACGCCCGCCGTGTCCAGAGAATCCGTACCGGAACGAGAACGCGACGCCTTCGACGCCTTTGTGGCGGCTCGCGGGGAGGTACCTGCAACCGGCCCCGGGTCGGTCATGCTGAACGCTCCCGAAGTGGCCCAGCGAGCCCTCGGCCTGGCGGCCTATCTCCGAACCGACACTTCGCTTTCGCCACGCATCCGCGAACTGGCCATGCTGCTGGCTGCAAGGGAGAACGACTGCCAGTTCATCTGGAACGCCCACGCCCCGCCGGCGCGGCGGGAAGGGCTGCGTGACGAACTGGTCGACGCGCTTCGCGATAGGAAGGAACTGCCCAACCCTGCCGATGACGAGGAGGCCGTGATCAACTACGGACGAGAGTTCTTCCGAACCCGCCGCGTCAGCCAGGAGGCTTTCGACGCCGTGGTGTCCCAGTTCGGTGTGAACGGCGCCACGGAGCTGACGACCCTGATGGGCTGCTACGCCATGCTGGCTTTCAATGTCAACGCCTTCGGTGTGGAGCTGCCTGAAGACCGTACTGAGGAAGCGCTGCCAATTTAGGAAAAAGCGAAGAAGCCCGGCTCCGGCAGGGGAGTGTATCGATGGGTCTCGGAAAGCTGAGGGACAAGCTGCTGTCGGGATACCCCGGCGGCTACCGGCACATGCGGCGGGGAACACAGGCAGTCGACGGCCCGCCGCCCTTTGAGTTGCCAGCCGACCCCCTCGACCGCCGCAGCCGCATCCCTCCCACCGGGTACAGGGAGTACTGGTACCCGGCAATGCCGGCCAAGGATGTGAAGAGAGACCGGCCCGAGGTGCTGCGGATGCTGGGCGCCGACCTGGTCTTCTTCCGGGACAAAGACGGGGAGGTGCAGGCGCTGGAGGACAGATGCCCGCACCGCTCGGTGTACCTGTCGATGGGGCGCTGCTACTTCAAGGGGTTTCTGACTTGCCCGTACCACGGCGCTACCTTCGACGGCGACGGCAACTGTGTCGCCTTCCTGACCGAAGGGCCCGACTCCAAGATGACGGGCGCTCCTGGAATGAAGGCCCGCAAGTATCCAACGGCCAACATCAAAGGGATGGTCTTCGTGTGGATGGGCGACGGCGAACCGGTCGACCCCAAGGAAGATATTCCGCCGGAGATGTTCGAGCAGCACAACATCTTTCGCCCGTCCTTCACCATGTTTGACTGCAACTGGGTGCTGGTGCTGGAAAACACCATGGACGCCCACAACGCCTTCATGGTGCATCGCAATGCGCTGCGCATCCTGAAGAGCCGGCTTGGCGGCCGTCCCAGGACTCCTTTGGGGTACAGGGTGACCCTGGTCAACGAAAGGAACGTCCACTACCGTCCGGGCGAGGGCAAGTCCCACGTGGAGAAGTACTACGAAGACGAGAACGGCGTGGTGCCCTACCAGATGTACTATCCCGGCGTGGGCGGCGTCTGGCCTCTGCACCGCTGGCGGTTGCTGTGGACCTGGTTCTTTGACCGGAAGGCCAAGGGACGGAGGCAGACGCCCGGGCGCCTCCAGCCCAGGCAGGCCGGCACTCCGGATGTTAACGAGTGGAACGGCACCAGGCTGCCGGGGATGTCGCGGACCGGCGGCAACAACGAGTTCTTCCGCAGCACCCGCTGGGCCGTGCCGGTGGAGCCCAACCTGACGCGCATGGTGTACCTGAACGTGGAACGGTATGCGAAGCGTCCCAGCATTCTCCGGAGGCTCTGGAGCAGCGTGACCTGGCCCTATCGGAACTGGGAGCTGAACTTCAACTTCCGCAACCAGGACTACGACGCTGAGAAATACGTCCAGTACGCCACCCCCGAGTATCTCTCTTCCACTGACTCGGTGGTTGTGGCGATGCGGCGGCTCTTCGTTGAACACGCGCGAGATGTGCAGCGGCGCCGTGAGAGGGAAGAAGAGTTACCCGAACAGATGGACGAGACGGAAGCCGAGCGCATGGTGCGGGAGGTGGACGCCCAGGTCGCCGCAGCGTCCCAGTCCTTTGACGCCGACCGCCTGGAGGAGGAGCTGCTGCGACGGGTCTGATTTCACAGCTTATGGACGAGCCTCCAAAGCTTCCGCCCTCTGGATTCCCGCGTTCGCGGGATTGACGGGGGGCGAGACGGGAATGACGGGGGGCGAGACGGCCCGGTTTCGGGCCCGTCGTCCAAGACCGCACCCGCAGCTGTTGTCGTCAGCCAGAGAAATAGCCAAAAGGCGGGATTTCCCCCCACCCCAGCCCTCCCGCTCAAGGGGGAGGGAGTAAAACCGGAGGAACAGCCATGCCCAATCTGGGCGCAGGTTCCGGAATTGACCTGCACTATTACGACGACGATTTCACCGACCCGTGGCGGTCGGCGCCGACCATGCTGCTGCAGCACGGGTTCTCACGGAACGGCAGGTTCTGGTACAACTGGGTGCCTCTGCTGTCCCGGCAGTATCGCGTCCTGCGGCCCGACATGAGAGGCATGGGTGGCTCGGTCATCGGCGAGGACAGGTTCGAGGCGTCCCTGGATACTTTCGTCGACGACCTCTTGGCCATCCTGGACCACGAGGCGATTGAGGATGTCGTTTATGTGGGAGAGTCCTTCGGGGGTATACTCGGGCTGAACTTCGCCCACCGATATCCCGACCGGGTCCGGGCGCTGGTGCTGTGCAACACTCCATGCCGTCTGCCGCGCCGGGAGCGGGCCGGTCGGAGTGGGGACACCGACGACGCCCTGAACCGGAGCGTGGGCGCATGGTCCACCGCCACCATCAACAACCGGCTGGACACCCGGTTCGCGCCGCAGGGCCTGGTGGACTGGTACATCGCCGAGATGGACCGGACCCCCGCGTCGGTCGGCCGGAACCTCCAGGCATACCTGGACACGCTGGACTTCAGCCCGCACCTGAAGGAAGTGAAAACGCCGACGCTGCTGCTGGTGGGAGAGGAGTCGCCCACCTCGACGCTGGAGCAGCAGCAGTTCATGGCCGGGCAGTTGCCGGACAGCAAGCTGGTGGTCTACCCCGGCCTGGGCCACGGCATCAATGCCATCCACCCCGAGTGGTGCGTACAGCAGGTGTGGGAGTTCGTCACATCCCGGGCAAGATAAGGAGTGAGCCATGCCACACTACATGTATGTAGCAGTGAATGAGGACAACAGGATCTCGGTTTTCACCGTGGACCCGGACAACGGCGGGCTGACGCATCAGCATGATGTGCACCTGGACGGCGGGCCGTTCACCCTGGCCATCAGCCCGGACCGCAACCACCTTTATTGTGGCACCCGCGAGACCCCTGGGCTGACCAGCTTCCGGATCGACCAGTCGGGCGGCGGGCTGACGCGAACTGGTTCGGTGCCGCTGGACTCGTGGCCCGTCTATGTCAACACCGATCGCCGTGGCAAGTTCGTGCTGTCGTCCTACTACCAGGGCGCGCGCGTCATGGTGCATCCCATCGGCGGCGACGGCTCGGTGGGAGGGGCGCCGGTCGTTGAGCTGGAAACGGCGACGGGGGCCCACGCCATGCAGACCGACCCGACCAACCGTTACGCCTTCGTGCCGCACATCGCGGGCAATGGCCCCAACCAGGTCTGGCAGTTCAAGTTCGACGAGGACACGGGCCAGATTACTCCCAACGACCCGGCCATCGTGGAGCCGGAAGAGTTCCTGGGGCCGCGCCACTTCTGCTTCCATCCTTCGCTGGATGTGCTCTACTTCTCCAACGAGCAGGGGTGCAGCGTGAGCGGATACCGGCTGGATACGGGCAACGGGACGCTCTCGCTCTTCCAGACAATCACGACACTTCCCCCGGAAGGCTTTGCCGAGCGGAACACCTGCTCGCAGATCCAGATCACCGGTGCGGGGAATTTCCTTTACGCGCCGAATCGGGGCCACGACAGCATCGCCTGCTATACCGTCGACACGGCCGCGGGCGGGTTGACCGGCAACGGCATCGTCGCCTCCGAAGCCCGGCCCAACGCGCTGTGCCTGGGACCGGGAGACCGCTACATCTACTCGGCCGGCCAGGACTCTGGGCAGATGGCGATCTTCAGCGTCGATCCTGACTCCGGCGCGCTGACCCGGTCGGAGACCGTGCCACTGGGAAAGGGGCCGTGCTGGATTTCGATCGTGGAGTTGCCGGCGTAGCAGAGCAGGCCTGCAGCCACCGGATTCTTCAAGAAAGGGGAGATATCATGGCCTCACCAGAATTGGACCGCGCAATCGCCATGTTTCGGGCCGGGAAGGAGGAGGCGCAGGCCTTCACCACCGTGGAGGACTTCCGTGTGTGGTACGAGCAGTTCACCGGGCAGTTCGAGCTGCCCGATGACGCCATTTTCGAGCAGGTGGGAGCGGGCGGCGTCTCCGCCGAATGGGTCTCCACGCCCGGAGTGGCCGAAGACCGCGTGGTGATGTACCTGCACGGCGGAGGCTACATGATCGGTTCCATGCGGACACACCGCTCGCCGCTGTCCTACCTGTCCCGCGTGTCCAACGCACGGGTGCTGGGACTGAACTACCGACTGGCGCCGGAACACCCCTTCCCAGCAGCGGTGGAGGACTCGGTGGCGGCGTACCGCTGGCTTCTGGCGGAGGGTATCCCGCCTGGCCGGATCGTCATCGGCGGCGATTCCTGTGGCGGCGGACTGACCATCGCCACGCTGGTCGCCCTGAAGTACTTTGGCGACCCCCTGCCGGCCGGAGGAATATCCCATTCCGGCTGGACCGACCTGGTCCATACCGGGGAGTCGTTCACGACCAAGGCGGAGGTTGACCCGCTCATCGATCGGGATATGCTGGAAGGGATGGCGGCGGCTTACCTGGGAGACCGTCCACGCACCACGCCCCTGGCATCGCCGTATTACGCCGACCTCAGCGGTCTGCCCCCTCTCCTGCTGCAGGTGGGCACCGCTGAGGTGCTGCTCGACGACTCGATACGGCTGGCCGACAAGGCAAGAGAGGCCGGCGTGGAGGTCACGCTGGAGGTGTGGGACGACATGCCGCACGTCTGGCAGGCCTTCGCGTCGTTCCTCCCCGAAGGCAGGCAGTCCCTCGAAAGCTGCGGCGAGTTCGTCAAACAGCGCACAAGCTAGGCCCGTAGAACGGCTATAACTTTCAGGGCAGAGCCAGGCCGCCGCTGTTTGACAGCGGCGGCCTTTAATCTGCCCAAGGCATGCCCCCTCCTGCCGCAGGCTCCTCCTCCGGACTGGTAATACGCTCTCCCAACGCAACCAACACGACGCGGGCGCGGCGGTCTTCTCCGGGTGCTCAGCGGGTGTCCGGGGCTGACCATCTCTGGCGTTGGCGTGGGTCTCGTTCCGTCCGATTCACGCGCCCGGACCGGTCCATGGACACCTCAGAGGGCTGGAACAGCACGGCAGTGAGGGAGTTCGTACACCGAGGAACCCCAAGACCGCATTCGAGAATTCACTGATTGGACACGAGACAGTCGAAAGTCCTGAATGTACGAGAAGACCATGCAATGTGCGCACACTATTTTCAGGAGTACACCTAATATTCACAACCCCAAGGCTTCTCGTACACAATTGTGTTTTGCATTCTAGGAGGCGTTGTTTTATGTACATGACAATTGCACAGGAAATGATGCAGCAGATTCTATAGTCCACGGAAACAGATAGCCGGATTTACAGGAAAACGAGGGCTGCGTCGGTCTTGAGGAGCCAAAAATTAACTCTGTGAAGTGGGTTTCAGTACATGTTGCTTCCAAAAGGCGCCAAATGTACTGTCGAATTCATAATCAGAAGGCGATACAAACTTCTCCAGAGCAGTATGCATTTTGCGCGCCCCACAGGACGAAGACGCCTCCTCTTCAGCATGGCAACTCTCGCCCTGCTGGCCGCGCTGTTGGTGCTGCCGCAGGGGCGGGTGTATGCCGCCGATCCGGTGTTCAACGCCAGCCTTTCCGCCACCATCAGCGTAGCGGAGAACACGACGTCAGGAACCAATATCGGAAGCCCCTACACTGCCACGGACGGCGACAGCGACACGCTGACCTACTCTTTGGCTGACACGGTCATGAACTCAGGCGACGCTGCCGAGTTCACTATCACGTCATCCGGCCAAATTCAGACCAGCGCCGCGCTTGACCACGAAACCCAGTCCAGTTACGCGGTAACCGTGGGGGTGAGCGACGGTAAGGACGCGGATATGGCCGACACTGCTGTCGATATCACCAAAGACGTTACCATCACCGTCACCAACGTCGACGAGGCCGGCACCGTGACGATCATGGGCACCCTCGACGGTGGCGTGGAGTTAACGGCGTCGGTCAGCGATCTAGACGGTAGCGTCACTGGTGAATCCTGGCAGTGGGCAAGGGCGGACATGTCCACTGGAACTTTCACCGACATCGACTCGGCAACCAACGCCAAATACACTTCAGTAGCGGCGGACGTTAACAAGTTTCTGCGAGCCACGGTTACCTACAAGGATGCTGAAAGCACCACAGTGGACAAGACCGCCGAGGCTGTAACGACTAGTGCAATAGCTGCAAGCAACAGCAAGCCCACGTTCCCGTCTTCCGAAACGGGCGCCCGCAACGTGGACGAAAACACGGCGGCGAATGTAGACATAGGGAGCCCAGTGGCGGCCACTGACTCCGACACGAGCGACACGCTGACCTACGCGCTTACCGGCACGGACGCCGGTTCCTTCAATTTCGATACTACGTCCGGTCAGATAAAAACCAAGGCCCCTCTGGATCACGAGACCAAGGGCTCCTACACCGTGGACGTAACCGTGCGCGACAGCAAGGACGCCGCCGGCGACACCGACACGACAGTTGACGACACCATTACCGTCACCATAACCGTAAACAACGTCAACGAGGCGCCTACGATCACAAGCAGCGGGTCGAGCTTCACGGCTCCCTCTTTCGACGAGAACGGGTCGGGAGCCGTCGAGACCTATACCGCGACCGACGTGGACGCATCGACCACGCTGACCTGGTCACTCGACGGAGGAGATGATGAGAGTGACTTCTCCATCAACCCAAACTCCGGCGCGCTCACTTTCAATACCACTCCCAACTATGAATCGCCCCACGATGCCGACTCAGACAACGAATACCATGTGACGGTCAAAGTCACCGACAACGGCATCCCTGACAATAGAGTGCAGGGTAATCGGCTGGACGATACTCTCGACGTAACCATCACCGTCGACGACGTTAATGAGGCGCCCACCATCACCACCTCCGACACCACGAAGGAGGTCCCGGAAAATACCACCACCGTGCTTACTTTCGCTGCGTCTGACGTCGACAACAACGGTGAGACCGAAGACTCGGCTAACACCCTGACTTGGTCGGTCGAGGACTCCGACGACGGAGGCAAGTTCACCATCAACTCGTCCTCTGGTGCGTTGACGTTCACCAACGCGCCGGACTACGAGACGCCAAACGACGTCGGCGACACTGCCGGAAACAACACCTACGTCGCGACGGTGAAAGTCACGGACAACGGTATCGATGGAGAACGTGGCTCCGGCAATCACCTGAACGACACGCATGAAATCACTGTCACGGTGACCAACGTAAACGAGGCGCCAACGATCACGACCAACCAGACCACCCACACTGCCCCGTCCAAGATGGAGATCGAATATGACGACGATTCCCCGGACCTTAGCGTAGTCACATACACGGCCAGCGACCCGGACACCCAGACAGGCAACACGCTGACCTGGACGCTGGAGGGAGACGATACTGGCGACTTCGACATCGACTCCGGGACCGGTGCGCTTTCGTTCAAGAACCCACCCAACTACGAGATACCTATCGGTACCCCAGCCTCTCCGGGCGACCCCCCTGACAACACCTACGAAATCACAGTCAAGGTCATCGACAATGGCATCCCCGGTGAGCGCGGCATAGCCACATGGTTGGATGCAACGCAGGACGTTGTCGTAACCGTCACCGATGTCAACGAGCGGCCGGACATCGGCGAGGTGACGAACGACGCGTTCGAATACCTAGAAGTGGACTTCTACTACACGCTCACACCTGACAGTGTCCACACCTTCACCGCCACCGACTACGACGACATGGCCGCCGATCCCTTTACCTGGTCCCTTGGCGGCGACGACATGGGAGATTTCAGCATCGGAAGCTCGGATGGGGTCCTGACATTCAACCAGGACACCAGCCTGAACGTCGGCCCTCTGCCCAGCTTCGAAGATCCGCAGGACGACGACACCGACAATACCTACGAAATCACCATCATCGCAACCGACGACGATATGTACGCCGCGGAGTACGCCGTAACCATCGAGGTAACCGATGCGGAGGAGGAGGGAACGCTTGCAGCCGATCTGCCGAACGATCCTCCACTGGTGGACGACGTACTGACATTCACCCTGTCGGATCCGGACGGCGGGATTCTGCTCACCGATGGAGATATCGACTGGACCGTAGAGGCTCGACAACCCGCCGAAGGTATGGACCCCGCGGGGGATTGGGAATCCGTAGACGACGACGACCCGCTGTCACTGGTGAAGACCTACACCTTGGATGAGGACTACACCGGGAAGGGAATACGCGCTACGGTCGAGTATGAAGACCGCCGCGGCTCGGGCAAGATTGCGGAGAGCGATGATACAGATTCCGCGGTGGACGATCGCGACGTCGCTCCGCCCCGATTCCGCGAAGGCGCCACTCAGACTATCGCAGAGGGCCCGGCGGGTAGGGACACCGAGGTGGAGATCATGGCCACCGACCGGGACGGCGAGGTCCTGATCTTCGGCATTCAGGATGGGAAGGATGCCGACCTGTTTGAGATTATCCCGTCCGACTCAACGGTCATACGGACCATCCAGAACGTGGACTACACCGGATACGCCGCCCAGCTGCGAGCCATCGAGGCGCTGGATTACGAGACCGTGACCTCCGACGATCCTGACTGTCCGAGCAAGTCCCTGTGCTTGACCCTAACCCTCAGCGACGGCAAGAAGTTCAGCAACGGCAGAGTAGTCTACAACGATGAGGTAGACGTCACCTACGACGTGACCATCGAAGTGACGGACGCGGAGGAGCCGGGCGAGATCACCTTCTCGCCGGAGGAGGTGCCGGAGCCCGGCGTGCAGATCACGGCCACCCACAGCGACCCCGACGGCAGCATCAGCGGCCGGTCGTGGCAGTGGCAGCGGTCGGAGGACCCGGAGGCCGACCCACCCGCCTGGGAGTACATTTCAGGCGCGACATCCAGCACCTACACCCCGTCCGCAACCAACGATGTGGTATCCGGGGGCGACAACGACGGCGATGGCTACTACCTGCGCGCCACGGTCACCTACACCGACGGCGAGGGCAGCGGCAAGTCCGCGATGGCCGACGCGGGGCAGGTGGGCACGGCCAACACCCGTCCGCAGTTCCCGGCGACCGATTCGGGGCAGCGCGCCGTGCCGGAGAATTCGCGGGCTGGCACCAACATCGGCGATCCCGTGGCTGCCGAGGACCTGGAGAACAACAGCCTGACCTACACGCTGAGCGAGGACAGCGTCCATGGCGATGCATTCACGATTGTTTCCAGCACTGGCCAGCTGCGAGTAAAGGAACCCCTGGACTTCGAGGCTCAGGAATTCTACATCGTAACCATCGAGGTATCCGACCGCCGCGACGCTGCGGGCCGTTCTTCCACCCGCATCGATGACACCATCGAAAACGCGATCATCAGAGTGGAAAACGTCGAGGAAGAGGGGACTGTGACCCTCACCACCGACACCAACAAGATCCAGGCCACCGTCCCGATTGTTACCGAGCTCAGCGACCCTGACATTCCCAACAGCAGCACCATTACCTGGCAGTGGGCCCGCTCCGCCAACCGCTCCGATTGGACGGACATCGCCACCAGCGCCACGTACACGCCCACCGAGGCTGACGACCAGGGCAACTACCTGCGGGCCACGGCCAGCTACACCGACGGGGAGGGCTCCGGCAAGAAGTCCGAGGCGATAACTCCCCGCGTCGCCGCGTCGCCTCCCACCAACGCGGGGCCGGTGTTCCCGGACTCGGAGGATGGCCAGCGCGAGGTGCGTGAGGATGCCGGCACAGGCACGACCATCGGCAGTCCAGTACAGGCCATCGACTTCAACAATGACACCCTCACCTACTCCCTGAGCGGGTCAGACGCCAGCTTCTATACCATCGAAGCTAACGGTCAAGTGCGGCTGGAACTGGAGCAGGATGAGTCGCTGGACTACGAGCGCAAGCGCAGCTACCGGTTCACCGTCCAAGTCTCCGATGGCGCCAACGATGATGACGAACCGGACGATCGCATCGACGACAGCGTCACCGTCACTGTCAGCTTGATTGACGTCAACGAGCCGCCGGTGATCACCGGCGAGCCCGAGCGGGAGTTCCGGGAGAACAGCACTTCCCCGGTGGCGACCTACTCCGCCCGCGATCCTGAGGGAGACAGGGTCAGCTGGTCGCTGAGCGGGCTCAACAGCCCGAATTTCGTGATCACCGACCGGGGCCAGCTGTACTTCTACCAGCCGCCCAGCTTCGAGGACGGCGCTACATACCGGGTGACCGTAACTGCTACGGACGATGGTGAGCCGTTCCAACTGTCGGCATCACTCAATGTCACCGTAACTGTCACCGACGTTGAGGAACGGGGCGAGGTCACCTTGCACCCAACGAAGGGTTGGGTGGCCGACGCTGTAGAGGACGACCCCGATACGATGGATGTTGATGAGACATTGCCGGCACTGCAGACGCGGTTCACCGCCAAGCTGGAGGACGGCGATTCACCCATCACGAACCTGTCCTGGCAGTGGGCGCGGTCGTCCAGCGAGGACGTCGAGGGCGCCACCTCCAGCGGCTATACCGCCATATCGGACGACTTGAACCGGACTCTTCGAGTAACTGCCACTTACGAAGATAACCGCAGCACAGATCCAGAAACAATGGTAACAACAGAGAATTCTGTGACAGCCTCCCTGCGGTCGTCCGTCCGCGACACCAGTCCGGGGGTGAATACGCAGCCTCGGTTCACCGTGCCCACGGCCGAAGAGTTGCCGGGAGCCCACTTCGATACCCGCACCATCACATCGGGAGCCGTGGCGGGCCGCAACATCGGGTCTAGGGTATCTGCCAGAGATGCGGAGGGCGATGTCCTGACCTACATGCTGCGCGGCAGGGACGCCGAGAAATTCGAACTGGACTCGGCAACGGGCCAGATCCGCACCAAGGCAGCCCTCGACTACCTGGACCAGGACACCTACACCCTGTCGGTGTCCGTCCACGACGGATTCGATGTGTATTACCGGCCCTCGGAATCCATCGATGATACGATCTCGATAATCATCACGGTGTTGCCGCCTCCGCCGCCACCGCGCCGCGTCCGCCGGACCACGACCGACGACACGCCGCCCAACCGGCCGGCCGAATTCTCCGACGGGGAGACAACGAACCGCTCGGTGGTGCAGGGCACCGAGGCCGGCACCGACATCGGCAGGCCCGTGTCCGCCAGCGACCCCGACGGCGACACGCTGACCTACACCCTCGGGGGGGACGACGCGGAGTCATTCGACATCGACGCGATGACCGGGCAGCTCAAGACCAAGACAGCCCTGGACGCCGAAACCAAGTCCAGCTATTCGGTTACCGTCTCGGTGACGGACAACAAGAACGCTGGCGGCGGCAGACTACCCGAAATCGATGACACGATCACTGTCGTCATCACTGTTACCGCCGTGGAGCTACCGGAACCCGCCATGAAATACGACACGGACGAGAACGGCCTGATATCCCGGGAAGAGGCCCTCGCAGCGGTAAACGACTTCTTCAACGGCGATATTACCCGTGATGAAGCCTTGAAGGTAATTGTCCTTTACTTCGATTCTCCTGTAACGGCGACTGAACTTGCGGATGGGAACGAGTAACCGGCCTTGGGCAAGGTAATTATCGCTGCAGTTGTGCTTGTCGGGTCAGCTCTTGCGTTGCTGGTTCCCATGGCGGTTGGCGGGTTGTCAGCTTCCGGCCACAGCGTGGAGCGCTCCTTCTCCCAGGAGTTAGTGGCTCCAGGCGGTGAGATAACAGTGAGCATCACAGCCGGGGACTATGGCCCATTTGCCCAGGTCGTGGAAACTCTGCCTGAGGGATTCCGCTTCCTGGAATCGGGCCTTGCGGATGTGGCCGTTCAGGCAGCGGGTAACGCGGTCAAGTTCACCCTGCTGGGAGACGAGCAGTTCAGCTACACCGCAATGGCCCCTGCTGAGGAGGGGTTGTACGAATTTTCCGGCGTATTGCTGGATTCCTTCAAAAATGAGGAGACGATTGGCGGCAGCTCCAGCGTGAGGGTCGGGGTACAGCCGACTCCTGTACCGGAGCCAACATCCACGCCCACGCTGACTCCTACGCCTCGGCCCACCACGGCGCCAACGCCCACACCCGAGGCAACTTCCACTCCGGAGCCTACTGATACACCCACCCCCGAGCCCAGCGCAACACCGGAACCCACGATAGCGCCCATGCCCTCGTCGACTCCCACACCGGAGCCCACGGCCACAGCTACGCCGCTTCCTACGGCGACAAGTACGCCGGTTCCCACGCTGACTGCTACGCCGGTTCCCACCGCCACTCCGACGGCCACACCCACTCCGGAGTCCACGGCCTTGCCCGCGCCCCTGCCAGGAACCGTCGAGCCTTCAGGTGGCGAAGACGATGGTGGCATACCTGGGCCTTTCCTGGTGATCATCTTTACTGTGATCGGGGTCTGGATCGTAGCCGGGGTAGTGGCCTTGGGCGTGTTCGTCTGGAGGCAGAGGCGGTGGCCCTGGTCCTTGTTCCCTATGCGGCGGCGCGAACCGGCCCCGCCACCCGACCCCGATGAACCTGAGAGCCCTGACGAGGTTCCATAGAGCCCAGCCCGTCGCGGCTTTGGCACCGGAACATTCCTTTTGACCGATACCGCAAATGTAACGATGGTGGGCGCGATGGAACCGTCGTCAGCAGAGGTAGGGTCGTCCGGCAACAAGAGCCGGAAGGCATACCACAGCGAACGGTGGGCCAAAGGTCTCAGTGGTGCCAATGATCGGCAGCAGCGCTTCTGGTAATGCTGTGATTACTGGTAGTCTATGCCGTTAACGAAGCGCAAACCGCCGTTATCCCAGGATGTTCGTTACAGGCACCGCTCGGCCTCGGAACGGATATGGTCCCTGAGTTCCTGGGGTAGCCCGGCGGCTCCGGCGGCCTGGGCGTTTTCCTGGATGCGCTCAGGGCGGGAGGTCGTGGGTATGGCCGAGCTCACCCGGTGGTCGGAAATGACCCAGGCCAGCAGGGCCTGGGCCCAGGTGTCGATTCCGTAATCTCGCAATGGCGTGAGGTCGGGCTGCTGTTTCAGCTCGAGAACCCAGCGGCCCTTCTGCAACGGCTCCATAACAAGGACTCCGGTGCCCAGTTCCTCGGCCAAGGGCAGCAATTCATCCTCAACGGCCCGGTTCATCACATTGTAGGGAATCTGGACGGTGTCCACACGGCCCTGGCGCATCAGGTTCATGATGGTGGGATAGGCCTCGGGAACCATGGCAGACACGCCCACCATGCCGATTCTCCCATCGTCCTTGAGCTGCTGCAGGGTGGGCAGGTGAGTCTGCCAATCGATCATGTTGTGGACCTGGAAGAGGTCGATGTAACTGGTCTCCAGCAACTCGAATGAGCGGGCGATCTGGGCGTCGCCGGCTTCCTTGCCTTCGATGCGTACCTTGGTGGCGATATAGAACCGGTCCCGAAGGTCCGAGGTTATTTCGCCCAGGACCTGCTCCGCCTGGCCGTACCAGGAGGCGGTGTCGATCAGGTTGATGTCGCTGTCCAGACAGTTGTCCACGATTTGCCTGCGGACGGCTATGTCATCGTCGTTGGTGACATCGAAAGTGCGTAGCGTTCCAAGGCCGATGACCGAGACTTCCAGGTTGCCAAGCTTTCGGTATTCCATCTCTTGTCTACCTCGTCCAGGAGTGTGATTCAAGCCTTAATGCCCGGGGTCTGGGGTCTGGGGTCTGGATCAGGCGGTGCCGACCGTGCCACGAGCCGGGGTTGGAGAATTTTGCAGTTGGAGTGACTGATATAATCCCCGGCATCCGCCAACTGTGCAAGCATCTGGATTGAGAGTGGCGGTTCGCAGCTTCGCGCACCGCGCCGGTCATAACGGGAAGGATAGAGAAGAGATGCAACTGGAAGGGAAAGTCGCCCTGGTCACCGGAGGGGCCCGCGGACTGGGCCGCTCCATGGCATTGGCCTACGCATGCGAGGGGGCCGATGTTGCCATCGTGGCCCGGACCCCTTCCGAGCTGGATGCCGTGGGATCGGAAATTCGCGCTCTCGGCCGCCGAGCCCTCGCTGTCAACGCCGACCTGACCACCAGCGAAGGCGCCAACCGGGCCGCCCGGGAGACCATCGGCGAACTGGGGAAGATAGACATCCTGGTCAACAACGCCGGAGGCTACCGTCTCTTCACTGACGACCTGACCCACGCGGTCTCGGTCTTGGACATCACCGAGGAAGAGTGGAGGCGGGTGATGGAGTCTAACCTGACCACCACCTTCATGGCATGCAAGGCGGTCCTGCCCCACATGATTGAATGGGGCAGCGGTGTCATCGTCAATCTGACTTCGAAGAATGTGGCCCGCAGGGGCCGTGCCGGGCAGGCGTCCTACGGAGCTGCCAAGGCGGCGGTGGAGCGGCTGAGCGAGTCGCTGGCGGACGAGGTGAAGGACTTCGGAATCGCCGTCAACATCCTCGACCCCGGCTGGAACCTGACCAGGCCCAATGATGACTACGACGACGAAGTGCACAAGCGGATGAGGCTGCCCGACGACATTGCTGAAGTAGCCGTATACATGGCTGTGCAGACCCCCGAAACCATGACCGGCCAGCTGGTCTCTGCCCAAGAGTACGACGAGGAGCGGGGCATAACACGCCCTTCAGCTTACGAGCGGCTCCAGCTTCGGACCAGTGGATTCCTGCTTTCGCAGGAATGACGGTTTTGGGCCCCAGGGAGAGTTGAGATAGTTTCTTAGTCGTCGAGGTGGATGGTGGCGACGACCCTGGGGACATTACCGACCACGCGGGTGGTGTGTCCGCGGCCGGTCAGGTCCTCGGCGAGGTTTACATCTCCGGGGCCGAGCCTGTGGACGGTGCCGTCGCCGAGGCCGATTTCGGCTTCGCCGGAGAGGGTGATCAGATACTGCCGGCGGGGAGCCACATGCCAGTCGCTGAAGAACCCCGGGGGTAATGCCCTAAATACGATGCCCTTGGCGTTGTGCAGCTCGTTCCAGGCCGGATGGGAGGACGGGTCTATCACCTCGATGTGTGATTCTCCGTCGTCGCCGGAATACAGCCTTATGGATGCCATGACCCCTCCTGCGGCTTTGTTGTCGATTCTGGGATTCTAACTCAAATTTGGAGCCGTCGCCTGATTCGAAACCGGCAGCGGCGGAAAACTGTCGGCGGCTAGAACTCCTCCACTGGGCGGGTGGCGATGCCGTAGGTGCCGTAGAAGAAGTGGGCGTAGTGAGTGGTCCCTCCGGTCACAAACAGCAGGTACTGTTCCGGGCTCTCCAGCATGGGGATGGTGGCGTCGGGATCGCCTTCCAATGATTGCATCTCCGGGTTATGCAGCCATTTGCCGCTATCGTCACTGGGGACGGCCCGGCCGCCGATGGCCTTCTGCAACGGCATCCGGCAATGTTCGTGCAACCACTCCTGGGCGTCCCGCTTGCTGTACCCGGCCTCGGCCAGGATGACCGCGCGGGAAGGACTGAGCACTATGGGATGGTATGGCCCTGGGTGCGACACTCGCTGGCTGGTATGCCCCACCTGCGCCGATTGCCAGCCCCGTATCCACCCGCCAGCGCCAGCACCGGGGTATGACATCATTGAGGCGATGTTGTTCAGCGTGTCCTTGTAGTTCCGGGAACCCGAGTCCAGTATGTCGCCGGGGCCGGTAACGGTCACCACCGTCACGGCGCTCTCGTGGGCCTGGAAGCCCAGGTCCGCATGGTAGGGCTGCCACGGGCTGATCTCTTCGTTCTCGGCGATGCACATGCCGAACTTGGTGGGCAGGCCGATGAAGTTGGGGTCGCCGGTCCCGGCCTTGCAGTAGCCGATGTTGATGAGGCACAGCCGCAGCGCCCTTCCGATGGCGGTGTTGGCACTGTTTACCACACCGGGACCCATGGCCGAGGTGCCGCAGTTGATGCCGGCACGCTGGGCGATGGGGCCGTTGACCAGGATCAGCGGGGCCTCGGTGTGGCCAGACACTTGCATGTCCCGGTGGTTCAACTCCGGCTGGGCCAGGCAGTCGATGGCGGCCAGCAGGACGGGGAACTGCTCAGGGCGGCAGCCGGCCATTACTGCGTTTATCGCCACCTTCTCCACGGTGGCGACCCCGAAGCCCGGCTCCATCACCATCAGCACGTCCTGGGGCGCCCTGCCGGTGCCGGCCAGCATCCGCTCCACCAGCTCAGGCGTGGGCGGGATGACGGGGAGGCCGTCGCTCCAGTCCCGCTCTGCCAGGAAGCGGTTTACCGCGTCCAGCCCTTCGGGGGATGCGTCCATATTCACGGTGAAGACCTCGGTGGCGCCGCCAGTCTTCTGCGCGGTTACTGGCCCGCGGGACGCTGGGAATGTGGTGAGCCCCTGGATTATGGCGTCAATCTGCTTGTCCACCATGTTGCGAATGAAGTCGGGTTGCTGTCCGGTGGTCGCGTGAGGAATGACGACATAAGCGGTGGTGGGCTGTCCCCACCCGTCCACGCAGGCCTGCCACGACCGGGCGAAGCTCTGAGCGGCGATTCCGACGGCGGGGATGCCGGCCTTTTCCATGGCAACCATGTCATGGCTAAGCCACGACGTGCAGCCCCCTCAATGTGCCGTCGCGCCCACCATGGCGTCGACCTCTGTGGCAATGCGGGCGGCTTCCTCGTCGTCGATGTGTACGCCCCGGCTGAGTACCGGACGGCCCTCGCGCAGGTCTCCGCCGTAGCGCTGGAACTTGACGCCGGGGTACCGGCGTTGCAGTTGCTCCGCAAAGCGGTCGACGGCAACATCGGCACCGCCGGTCATGTTGTTGTACAGGCCGATGGTCTTGCCCTCAAAGTTCGCAAGCCTGGGGGCGGGCGTCACCTTGAAATCCACGCGGTCGGCCGCCGGCGACATTATCTGCACTTTCATGCCGTGAGTCCTTTCTTGATCTGGTTGTGTATCGGGATGCCGCCGCTCTTGCGGAATCGTCAACCCGTGGCGTTCGTGGACTTGAGCATAGTAGTGGGAATAGCCAGCGTCAAACCGGAGTGCCGGAAGGCTTCTGGCTCCGGGTTTGCGGTGAGCGTGGCTGCAGTGAGCCGGGAGCGGAAGAACTGCGGAAAGCTTGTCGGTACAGTAACGCATCGTTGCGCCCGTTGGAGCGCCGCCTTACACTGACGGCTCTTTGGATCAAGCCACGAATATTTGAGGAGGCGGGCCATGAGCGAACTGGATGATCGCTACGAACGAGGGCAGGAAACGCGGAGGATGTTTGGCGGAGGCCAGATTACGCCTGGGCCGGCGCCGGGAGCGTGGGATATTGCCCCGGACCTGGAAAGGATCCTTGGTGAGGCGCTGTTCGGCACCATCTGGAAGCGGCCAGCACTGACCCCGGTGCAGCGGGAGATGGTAACGCTGTCCTGCCTAATCGTCATGAACCGCGAGGTACAGCTGAAGCGGCACTTGGGCAACGCCTTGAACGTGGGATTGACGCCTGAGCAGATCGTGGAGTTAATCATCCACGATACCTGGTACAGCGGAGCGCCGGCTGGCATCCAGGCACTGACACTGTGCAAGGCAGTGTTCGAGGAACGCGGGATAGACTTCACCCCGGCCCGGATCCATGATGCCAGCGAGGACCCCGACAGCCTGTTCCAGCGGGGCGACGAGTACCGCCGGAACTATATGGGCACCTCATCTCCGGCACGACCGGCTCCTCCGACGCAGGCGGAGAGGGAGCTGGGCCGCACTACAGGCGAATACTACTGGGGCGCGACCTGGACCCGACCGGGGCTGGATCTCCCCAGCCGCTGCATCTGCACCATGTCCTGCCTGGCGGCGTTGGGCCGTGAGGGGCCTTTGCGGAGCCACATCCGGGGCGCGCTGAACATCGGGTTCACGCAGGACCAGGTCATAGAAGTGTTCGGCCACATGACACTCTACGCCGGCATACCCTTTGCCAGGGGCGCGATGGACATCGCCAACGAGATTTTCGCCAGCGCGTAACGATACCAATGGTTCCCTCTGCCTCCGGGAGAGGGAACTGTTAAATGACCCTTGGGCCTGCCGAAAGGGCCTCTCCCGCGATGGAGGGGGATATTTGAGGGACTCCGCACCGCCTGGTATGTCCTTGAGAGGCTGAGGCACGAGGACGGCTTCGTCAGGTAGACACAACATCGTCGAGGGTTGGCTGATACATTGGCGGGCCTCTACGGCAACTGCAGGGAGGAGTATGAGATACGACTTCATAATCGTGGGCGCTGGCTCAGCCGGAAGCATCCTGGCGGCGCGGCTCTCTGAAGACCCCGGGGTATCGGTGCTGCTCCTGGAGGCCGGCCCAGACTACCCCGACTTTCAGCACCTTCCCGATGATGTCAAGTTCGGGTACGGCACCGGCGAGAGCCGGCCTTCCCTGCGCACGTTTGCCGGTCATCCCATGTACCTGCTGGAGAGCCGGCACAGCTGGCAGTATGTGGCCCGGGCCACCAACGCATATCCGGATATGTCCGTGCCCAGGGGCAAGGTTACAGGAGGCTCCAGCGCCATCAACTCATCGGCCTTCTACCGCGGGGACCCGGAAGATTTCGACCACTGGGCCGCACTGGGCAACGACCGCTGGAGTTTCCGGGAGTTGCTGCCTTACTTCCGAAGGATCGAGACCGACGTCGACCACCGTGACGACTTTCACGGTACCGAAGGCCCGATCTTCGTTCATCACTCCAAGAGGGAGGACTGGCATCCGGCGCAGGAAGCCTTTTACAACGCCTGCCGGGGTGTCGGGTTTCCCGACTGCCCTGACCACAACAGCCCGGATGCCACCGGAGTCGGGCCGGGAATCACCAACAATCACAACCGGGTCCGTTTCAGCACTGCGCTGGGTTACCTGGAGCCGTCCAGGCACCGCCTGAACCTCACCATCCGGCCCAACTGCACCGTGCACCGGCTGCTGTTCCAAGGCGGGTCGACGAGCTCGCCACGAGCCACGGGCGCGCTGGTCGAGAGCGGCGGCGAGACGTTCACTGTAGAAGGGGACCAGATCATCCTGAGCGCAGGTGCCATCGGTTCGCCGCAGTTGCTCATGCTGTCGGGGATTGGGCCAGCCGAGCACCTTGAGGGTCTGGGAATCCCGGTGGTGGCGGACTCTCCGGGGGTGGGCCGGAACCTCAAGGACCATCCCAAGCTGTACGCGACCTGGAGGATCAGGGACGGCTACTCCGGGAGTGATGCCGCAGGTCAGGGCAGCGCCACCCTGCGTTTAACCGCGCCGGGCTCGGCGTACCGGAACGACCTGTACCTCAGCCTGTCCGCCTTCGTGACTCCGAGAGTCAAGACCCTGAAAGTGGCATCCGATAGCGATATCCAGAATGCCCGCCCAGACCTGGCCGAGATGATGGTCGCTCTCCTGCGCCCCGACAGCCGTGGAGAACTCAGGCTGAGCTCGACCGACCCCAATGTTCAGCCTTTGCTGGACTACAACTACCTGAGTGAGCCCTTCGACCGGGAGCGGATGCGCCACGGGGTGCGGCAGGCCCTGGAACTGAGCCATCAGGAGGGGCTGCGGGAGTTGCTGGGCGACCGGCTGGAGCCGACGGACTCAGACCTGGATTCCGACGAGGCGCTGGATGCCTGGATGATACGGGAGGCGGTGACCTTCTCCCACATTTCCGGTACCTGCAGGATGGGGCCGTCATCGGACTCGACGGCGGTGGTCGACCAGTACGGGCGGGTTTACGGTCTGGACGGCCTGCGGGTGGCGGACGCATCCATAATGCCGGACCTTGTAACCGCACCCATCAACCCGGCGGTGCTGATGCTCGGCGAGAGGATCGCCGACATGGTGCGCCAGGGGTTTTGATGTCAAGCCGCAGATGGTACGAGACCACGATCCCAGGGTGAATATATGGCATTCAGGAAAACCGGAGCCTGAGAAACTATCGCAAAACCCACTAGAGTCCAAAACCGTGACTCCAGGGCAACCGCATTCTGGCTTGATACGCGTTGCAGCTCCCGCAATTCCCGCGAAATCGGGAATCCAAGCCTCCCTGCCCGAAGCTGATTGTATCGGCGTGGAACCCTCTGGATTCCCGCGAAAGCGGGAATGACGATTTATTGGGCTTCACAAAATTAGAATGCGTTTGCCCTGCCAGTCATTCCCGCGAAGACCCCGTCATTCCCGCTAAAGCGGGAATCCAGGGCTCCAGACCGTGTAAATGGCTGTTGAGATCAAGGGAATGACAGTTTTGAGAGAGTTACTTGGTGCTGGCGACGCGTGCGTTCTTATCTTCGGGCGAAGGTTGGCGGTGTTCAGCCGGTGCCGACGCGGAGCTGCCTGGCGAAGAGGGCGGCGACTAGGGCGCTGACGATGGGGAAAGCAATACAGAGGTATCCAATTCCGGGGTAGCCCATGGTGGCCAGGAGCAGACCGGAGAGCCCGGCGCCGAAGACTCCGCCGGACTGGTTGCTGAAACCGATCAGGCTGGCGCCCGTTGCCTTGGATTCGCCCGAGTACTCCGTGCTGCCGGCCAACAGCACCGGTGTCGTGATGCTCAACAGGCCCGACGCCACCGTGGCCACGGCAACAGCCGGCCATAGCCCGATATCGAATGCGAAGAACACCAACGTGCAGGCACCCCCTGCAGCTGAGGTCAGGGCCACCAGCGCTACCCGGTATCGCTTAGTAGCCAGAATCCCGGCGGTGTAGCTGCCTACCACCTGTCCCCATGCGGAGATCACGAGCGGCAGGGCCACGAACCCCACGCTCACTTCGTATGTCTGTATCAGGTAGGCAGCGAAAAAGCTGAGCAGACTCCAGTAAGCCATGCGCTGGGTGATGTTCACCACAAGGGCAATGCGGAAATAGCTAAGGGAAAGCAGGGACCAATACCGGGCAAAGAAAACCAGGTCGCGAGAACGTTCCCTGTTGTCCCGGGGATACAGGACCCAGTTCAAGACCCACACTGCCGCCAGGAACCCGCCAGCCAGGATAAAGGTGAACCGCCAGCCCCACCATTCGGCGAACAGGGCCATCAGCGGGATGCTGATGGCCGATGTCAATACGATGGTGCTGGCAATGCCCCCGATGGCCTGGGCCCGCCTGCCCTGGGAGATGACGTCGGAAATCACCCCGATCGATGTGGGAGCAATCGCGCCCCCTCCGAGGCCGGCCAGCACGCGGAGCGCCATCATTACTTCGATGTTGGGCGCGAAAGCGGAGGCGAGAAGGGAGGCCACCACCAGGAACACGCCGGCAAGAGCCATCGGACGGCGGCCGATGGAGTCGGCCAGAGGCCCCACCGCGACAATGGAGACCGCCCAGGCCGCGAAAGTGGCGGTGGCCAATTGCCCCGCCACCGCCACAGAAACCTCGAGTTCCTCGGCGATCTCCACGAGGAGCGCCGGGACCATCATTACCCCGGTCATGGTGCCGAAAACGATAAGACAAAGCGCCAAGTAGAACCAGGCCTTGTTTATCTCCTTGCTCTTTGCCTGCGCCGTTTGGGTGGTCATGATGTCGATTTTCCTGTTCCAGTGAAGCTGCCGGGGTCAGCCATTTGTGGGGGTCTGCGCCGTCGTGCCTGCCCGGTCATCCACCACTGCGGCTGGCCGACCCGGGGCCGCGGCTGCCCCGTTGTCACAGCGGCCGCGGCTGTGCCGGAGATTGCGAACCCAGCCCACGCCATGGTGCTCCTGGACCCAACAACGGCCCTTTGTCCGGTTTACTGCGGGTGGTTCCACGAATGTCTTTAGGTCTGCGCCTGGGGACTGGGAACTTCAGGGGCTTGCGTCTTGGCTGGCCCACGGCTGCTGACAGCTATGGCCCCCGCCATGATCAGCGCCAGGCCAATGAAGGCCTCGACCGGTAGCCGCTCCCCCAGCACCACGGTGCCCAGTACAACCGCGACCACCGGGAAGAACAGCGGCACGAGGGAACTGCGCATGGCGCCAACCCGGCTGATAACCACGAAATAGAAGCAGAAGCCGGCTCCGGTCAAAACTCCGGTTGCGATTATGGCAGCTATCGCTCCCATTCCGGGTTCAAGGGAAAGTGGTGCCTCCACGGCAAACGCCAGTGGTACCAGGACCATGCTGCCGATAATCATCGAGCAGGTGACCATGGCACGCGGATTCAGACCAGTCTGGCGCCGCGCATAAATGGCGCCCAACGTGTGGCTCACTGGGCCTAGAAAAGTGACGAAGATGCCCAGGAACTGGTCGCTCGCGTTGGCCAACACTGATGGGCCCATCAATAGAATGATGCCAGCGAACCCGACTACTCCGCCGACCAGGGCCCTGCGGGTGAAAGTTTCCTCGGCCAGCAGCAATGGCGCCAGCACGACCGCCAGGATCGGCATGGTGCCGAACAAGATGCCGCCCATCCCGCTCTCGATATGCTGCTGGCCCCATGCGACTGTACCAAAGGGGATTGCGCAGGTAAGCAAACCCAGCCACAGCAGAGCGGTCCATTCCTTGCGGGTGCGGGGCAGACTCACGCCGTAAGCCCGCATGACGGCCCAGCAGATGATCGCCGAGATGATGGCCCGGAGTGCAGCGATGACCAGTGGCGAGATTTCCTTGACAGCGATGTTGATGAACAGGAATGTGCTGCCAACAAGCACGGATGCCGCCAGGAGCAGGCACCAGTCTGTGAGTGTCATGGAGCGGTTCATATCGAAAGTATCCTGACGGCATCCTTATATCGCTTGCAAGATGCAAGCAATTATAACGCAACACTTGTTTTTTGCTAGTTATATCCGGTGGACTTCCAAGGCTATCGCAAATGGGCCAATTAACCACCCTCATTCCCGCGAAAGCGGGAATCCAGTGACCGAAAGAGGTGGTTATATTGCGAAAACTCAGCCTATTGAAGACTTTGGAATCCTGCTTTCGCAGTAGTGGCGGGGCTCTAATTTCTTATGCGATTGCCCTGGGTGGAGTGCAGAGAGGAATGCGAAGCGATTTACTCGGTGTGTACGACGAAATTCGGAGCGCAGCGAAGAAGTCAAGCTCGGGTCAGGATGCGCCACATCCTGCCGACTTGACTACAGGTGGGTAAATCGAGTCGCCCGGCAGGTGAGCAGGGCAAAAGGGGAAGGTGTCAAAGGCGCTGGGAAAATGGGAAAGCGCCTTCGGCAGACTCGGCTTCCCGTACCCTTTGAAAACGCTTTTCAGACCAGACCTTCGCTGACCGCCGCAGCCTCGATGAGCTCCCATCCATTATCGATGCCGGGCACGAAGCTGCTGCAGGCTTCACCCTTCAGCACCGCCTTCTCGACTGCGTCGGTTCCGGTGACTGACAGGAAGGCCTCCTCGATCTCACGGGCGAGGTCCGGTTCCAGGTCTTTCTGCGCCGTGAAGCAGCAATGGCTGTACGGAGGGCTGGAATAAAAGATGCGCACGCTTTCGCGGGGCAGGCTGCCGTCCTCGGCCATCGACTCCATGGTCCGCTGGCTTACCGACCCGGCGTCGAACTCGCCGGAGGCCACACGTTCGACGACATCTCGCTCGTCCGAACGGGTTGCCGAGTTGCGCTCCTCGAAAAAACTGGCAACGGCAAGATCGCTGGCGGGATTGATACCGGCCTGCTTCAGCAGGTAGTAGGGAACCAGCCCAGCCTGCTCCGATGCTCGCCTACCGAAAGCGAACCGGCTGCCCTTCAGGTCTTCCACCGTTTCGATGCCGGAACCTGTACGGGCAATGAAGTGTGTGGTGAAACCGATGTCCACATCGCGCATGGCGATTACCTGGCATGGCTCGTCAAGGAGCCTCTTGATCTTGACATAACCCAGTGGTCCGTTCCAGGCCAGGTCAATCTCCCCAGCAACGAAAGCATCCACCATCACATCGTAGTCGGAGTACAGCACCCAGTCCATTTCGATGCCTCGTCGGCGGAACAGCGTCTCCAGTCCCTGGAACACCTCCAGGTGGGCGATTGTAGCCGTGCCACCTAGCCTGACCATATCCGGCCTCCTCAAGTGACCTGTTTGGAACAATAATAACAGTCATGCGGCATCTTTCGTATTAGTCTCTGGTCATCTTGGGATCTTCGTGCAGATGCGGCTACATCCCAGCAGCGATTCCTGATAGTATGAGCCACAGTAACGCTATTCTCGGAGAAGGAGAGAGCTATGGGCTATAAGCCGAGACGGCTGGGGCACATCAACATATATGTCCGCAACGCTGAGCGATCACGTCAATGGTATGAGGACCTGCTGGGACTGCACACCTACGGTGTGCGGCAAGGTCGCGCTGCCTTCATGACCGCCGACATGGGCAACTCCCACGAGATCGCCCTGGTCGAGGTGGGCGAGGACGCCCCCGGCCCCCAGAAGGGGCAGGTGGGCCTGAACCACATGGCCTGGTACATGGAGAGCCTGGACGACCTGAAGGAACTCTACCACCGCATCAAGGACAGGGACATCGCCATCGAGTCGGTGTCCGACCATGGCCACGCCGTTGGCATCTACATCCGCGACCCCGACGGCAACGGAATCGAGGTTTCCTACGAGATGCCCGCCGATGAATGGGGCCACGAAGACGGCAAGTACATGATCGGCGCCACGGCCAAGGGCCGCCTCCCCGGCCCCTGGGACGAGGAACCGGCCAGGGTGCGGTAGGGCCAATCGTTCAGGGCGAATCCGGCCCTGAAAATCTTCTAGCAGCCGCGCCTGAATCGATCAGAACGCGGCTTCTATTTGCCCGCCATGGCTCACTCGGCAATCAGGGTTACAGATTCTTGAGAATATGATCAGCAATCCTTACGGCTATCGGCGCTCCAGCAGGATTCCCAGGGGCAAAGAACAATTCGAACAAAGGGGAGTTCCTGGTATTGAGTAGCCTCCTGCTTCCGTTAGCTACTTGGGCAAAGATTTCTTGAAGGCGCTGTTGGTACAGTGATGCAATCTGATCGCTGCCTCCGAGCCGTTCCACACTGGGGTCTCCGAAAAGCGGTAGTTGGGCTTGCGGCTGATAAAAATTTCCCCAGTGTTCTCGCCCACCGAATACAGAATCAAGCCGGGCTGAATGAGTTGGAGATGGCTCATTGTCTCTTGGCATCAGCCGCGCAATCGCCATCAAAGGAAACAAGATCCAGCAGTCTATCTTCTTCATACTGGCTATTACTTCTACCGTGCTCCACTGGACTTCGGTTGCAAAAGGGTCGAGGAACACAACTGCGCGGTCATAATTCCCCATATTTCGGCAAAATAGTGGCAGTTCCTCGTTTGCGTCTCCGTTGCGAACTTCGATGTTCCGACCCCGGTGTTCCAGCCGCATACAATCTAGATCCAGAGAGCGGGCGGCGTCTTTCTCGATGAAGAGCAGCCGGTCAAAAGGTTTGTCGTCTACCTCCAGTGCCAAACCTGCTGAACCCAGGTGGATTTCCTGAAAATCATCGTAATCATCGGGCATATAGCCAATTTCCGAGCGCCAGGTGCCCGAACCAGCAAAAGCATCCACATAGATCAGATTGAACCGGGAATCCTTGAGCGCAGTTGTATAGGCATCAAGGTATCTTTTGAGAATTCCCAGCTTCTCTCGTGTCCAGGGGCCGCGGAAGCGCATTTCAGCCATGTTCGATTACTCTATTGATGGCATCTCGCGCCAGGACTCCCCGTCAATAGTAGCGGCATCGCCACCACGCTTGTTCCGGGCGCCACCCAATTGCTTTAGAAAGAACTTCACCCCTGTTCTCTCGGCTTGCTCGTGCAGATCAAGGGCCCAATTGGGATCCATTGGCCTTGCGCCGGCTCCGCTCTCGCCGCCCACAATTACCCATTGCAGACTTCCTTCTTCAAGCCACTTGGACAGGTCAAGTCTTTCCAGCAGCGGCTCAGCCGAGACGAACTTTACAGGCGCGGGCAGCTTCGCTAGTACCGTTAGACGAGGCGCATATTTCTGAGTTTCCACAGAGGTCCCCATCCAGATGTTGGCAGGCCATCCCTCTGGGAAGTGATGCCCGTATTGCTTCCACCACTCTACAGCTCTGCCCGGCCGTTTGGTGAGCACTTGAAATACATGACCTTGCTCCACAGAAGCCTGCCCCATCACTTTGAAGATTTCCAGAGTGAAATCGAAAGGCACTCGCGAATGGAATACATCCGACATACTGTTTACGAACACGTGCCTGGGGCTTTTCCATCTTCCGGGGACTTGTAGTCTTTCGGGTAGGATGCGAACGACATCTGGCGCTGTCTCATAACCGGGGACTCCCATTGCCTTCAGCCGAGGGTACAGGGCAAACATATAGCAATGGTCGCAACCAGGCGACACGCGGGAGCAACCGGTTACAGGGTTCCATGTTTCGTCAGTCCATTCAATAGCAGATGCCATGTTTGTGTTCCAACGCCTTCAACTCGGGGCGTTCATTATTCTTGGGCATAGTCACTTCAAAATGCGTTGCAACTTATGTTCTATTACCTCGATGAAAAAGTCAAGCGCATGTCGTCACTAGTCAACGAAACTCTCCCTCCGACCGCTTAATCTAAAGTGGAGCAGACGCTACGCAACACCACTGATAGCCCCGTCCAGAATCTCTGCTGCTTCGTCCATCTGCGCTTCGGTGGTGGTGAAGGGGGGGACGAAGCGGAAGACGGATCCTCCGCGCCTGACGCTCAAGATCAGGCCGTTCTCCAGGCAACGGCGGCCGATGTCCCGGCCCTGCGCGTAGGCTGGCTCGCGGGTTTCCCGGTCTGTTACCAGCTCTATGCCCTGCAGCAATCCCCGCCCCCTGATGTCGCCTATAATCTCGTGGCGAGACGCTAGGCGCTCAAGATGTTCCCTCCAATACTCGCCAATGCGTTGAGCCACATCCGTTAGCATCTCCTCAAGGATGATGTCGATGCTGGCGATGGCCGCGTGGCAGGGCATGGGGTCGTTGGAATGCGAGTGGCCGACGACGAGTCCGGTCTCGGAGGCCTTCTCCTCGATCTCGTCGGTCGTGATGGCTGCACTGATGGCAACCCCGCCGCCAAAGTGCTTGGAGATCGTGAAGATGTCCGGCACGACCCCTTCCTGCTCGAAGGCCCACATGGCTCCCAGTTTCGCGAGTCCCGTCTGGGCTTCGTCCAAGATCAGCAGTGCACCCCTGGCCTCGCATCGCCGCTTCAGTTCCGCCAGCCAGCCGGTGGGAAGGTCAATCACCCCGCCGGCGCTGAACAACGGCTCTGTGATCACCGCCGCCAGTGGCCCATCGGCCTGCGCGTCCAGCAGCTCGAAGCTGGTGTCGAGGCAGGAGTAGTCGCACGCGGCCCGGTCCTTGCAGAACCGGCACCGGTACCGGTACGGCGCGATTATCGGGTAATGCCCGGGAGCGTAAGGGCCATAGCCTTCGTGCCATCCCGAGAAGGTGACGGCACGAGTGGAGTCGTTCATTCCGTGGAAACTGACGGCAGGACTGGCGATCTCGTAGCCGCCCGTGTAACGCTTGGCGATGGCCATCGCCGCCTCGTTGGAGTCGCTGCCGGAGGTCAGGAACATGGAGCGGTTCATGCCCTCGGGAGAGATCTCCGCCAGCCTGGCCGCCAGGATGATTTCCTGGTCGTTGAACATGCTCATGTGGCTGTGAATCAGCGTCTCTCCGCTCTCGTGGAGGGCCTGCACGATGCGCGGGTGGTTGTGGCCCAGGGCGGCACACATCTGTCCGGAGTTGAAGTCAACGTACTCTTTGCCGTTGACATCGCGAACCACAGAGCCGCGGCCCCACACCATGATGGGGCCGGTAACCACGTTCTTGTCGATGCGGCTTCGAAAGCTGAACTTCCGCGCCAGCTCCAGCAGCTCGGCTTCGGTCAACTGTTGCGTCATACCTGTGCCTCCGTTGATTCAGTTAAACCCCGAGCCTTCTCTTTGAGTTAAGTCCTGGCAAACTCCGCGTCCTTGGCAATTGATCAACCGGCCTGCGCCTTGAATTTGGGCATTACATCCCTGCCGAAGGCTTCCAGCTGTTCCAGGATCACGTTCTGGGGAGTGCCAATGACCGAGCCGACGTTGATCTGGTCCAGTCCAGGATATTGGTCCTGGATGGCCTCCAGCTTTTCAGTGATCAGTTCGGGAGGCCCGCAGAGCCACGAGCCTGCCTTGACTCCGTCCTCCAGGGTGGGCAGGCCGGCCTCGCGGGCCCGGCGTGGGTCCTCCATCGCCCGGATCTGGTCGTCGGAAAGGCCGCGGACAAAGCCGAGGGGAGCGAACATCTTCATGTTCTCCTCGAAGAATCCGCGTGCCTCCTGAACAGCCTTCTCCTCGGTCTCGGCAATGTGGATGGTGTAGCCGATGGCGAGATCTTCGCCGACCTCGGTCTCCCTGCCGTGTGCGGCCAGGGTGTCCCGCCACTGGCGCATCACGCCCTCGGTCGCGCCGCCGGCCGCGGCCCC
Source organism: Dehalococcoidia bacterium (assembly GCA_963667765.2). Classification (GTDB taxonomy): domain Bacteria; phylum Chloroflexota; class Dehalococcoidia; order Lucifugimonadales; family UBA3495; genus VXOI01. The sequence continues at coordinate 81,195 of CAXXON010000001.1, forward strand.
GCCGCCGATGATGCCCTTGATGCCGTGCTTCGCCATGAAATCCATCGCTCTCTGGCTGGCGCTGACCACGGGCTGCCACGTCTCCACCGGAATGGTCTTCGGCCGCGGCACGAGTGTCAACTCCCTGAGCGTGTAACCTCGGTAGGGCACTTCGGGCGGGATGGTGTAGTACTTGCCTTCAAACGAGAAGGACTCCTCGTTGAAGGCCTTCATTATGATCTCGACCTGCTCCTCGAACATTTCGCGGTTGGCTTCATTGTCGCTGAGGGTGCTCGGCACCCCGAATGTGTCCACCTCCCTCGAGTGATACCCGCGCCCCACGCCGAAGATCACCCGCCCGCCCGTGAGGATATCCGCCGTCGCGTAGTCTTCCGCCAACCGCAGTGGATGCCACATCGGGTTGATGTTGAAGCCACAGCCAAACTTGAGGTTCTTGGTCATGTGGGCAAGGTGAACATAGAGGAGGAGAAGGTTGGGAATGCACTCATAGCCTTCCCTTTGGAAATGGTGCTCTGCCGACCAGAAGGTATCGTATCCCCACTCTTCCATCTTCAGCACGATGGCTTCGGTCTTGTCGAACACACCTGCCAGCTCTCCATCGGGCAGCCATCGCTCATTCACCGGCGTCCCGTCGAGACCAATGTTTTCCAGGTCCACATGGCCTGCGAACAGGCTCCCAAATTTGGTTATCATGGCCCACCTCCAGCGGGGTCGGATCTTTTTTCGTTCGGATACTCTGATTGGGGTCGATTTCTCGTTCCTGAAGAATAAAACCAGGCCGGAGAAAATGAAATCAGGTCTCAGAAGTCAGGGCCGTCTCGGCCTGGTCAGTATGAATGTACAGTCAATATGAATGCACAGACGAAAGCACACTTCCGCGCCGCCAATTGTACGGGCGAAGAAAGCCTTGTCAACCTGCAATAAACACACCCCCCAGGGCAATCGCGTCTTGTCTTCTGAACCCCACAAGCCCCGTCATTCCCGCAAAGGACCCGTCATTCCCGCGCAACCCCCCGTCGTTTCCGCAACCCCCACCCGTCATTCCCGCGAAAGCGGGAATCCAGGGCCCAAAGGACAGGTCTCGATTCACCGGAAAATAATCGCTGGATTCCTGCTTTCGCAGGAATGACGAAGGATGCTTCCGGCAAAACCGGACTCATTGGAACGCGAATGGTCGAGACGCGATTGCCCTGAAACACACCCCTCCTTCCGAGAGCTTTGGGTCAACTGACTTTGGTACAATGCAAAGTCAGAGTCGTCCAATTTATGGCTGGATGTATGGCACCGAAACGGTCTTCTCACAGAATTCTAATCGTGGACGATGAAGCAGAGTCGTCGATCATGCGCTCCATGCGTCAGCGCATGGAGGAAGAGGGCTGGCGCACTCTCGTGGTCGAGCCCGACCCCGTCGCCGGGTCCATGAGCGACGAGTTCGAGGCGACAGCGTTGTGGGACATTGAGGAGCAGCGTCCGGACGCTGTGCTCCTCGATGTCAGGTTTGGCGACCATGCCGACGACCGTTTCAAGGGTCTGGACATCCTGGTGCAGATCGTGAATCGTTGGCCTCGTCTCCCCGTCCTGATGTTCACCCAGTACACTCAGGGACCAGAACGCGAGTTGGCGGCTCGCAACGCCCTGAAGTGGGACGCGCCGGTGGACTTCATCGACAAGCTGGCAGGCACCGACGAGGTCGTGCTTCGCTTGCGGCGGCTGATGGGTGTGTCCCCGGACCGAATTACAGTCGGCGGCGGAATAGTCTTGGACACGGTCTCTGAACTGGTCCTGGTGGAGGAAGACGCTGCCAGCCGCCCGGTCAACGACATCCAGGGCATGAAGTTCGAGATATTCAGAGAGCTGGCCACTGCCTGGTACCGCAGCCCCGGAGAGTTGGTGCCCTTCTCCCGATTGGAGCGGTACTCGGAAGGAGAGGACCCCAGGGCGTCCCTGAGGGTGAGAATCAGAGAGATCAAGGACTCCCTGGGAAGGGCGCTGGGCACCCGGTTTGGACCGAACGAGTTGATCCTCAACGTGCGCGACCGCGGTTATCGCTTTTCTCCACCCAGGGCCTGACGCCGATATAGAGCAGTTATAGAGAGGGATCTGGCATGGCGTTGGGGATCGAAAGGCGTCCTGCATCGCCCCGGTGGAAGCATTCCCCACTGCTGCTTGCGCTCTGTGCCGCCAGCCTGGTTGTGGCATTCGCGGGTATCGTTTGCCTCATTCTCGCTCCCCTCTTCGGCTCGGCGGTCTTCAACAGCCTCTGGGGCGTGGAGCCGCTGAGCTATATCGGAGCCCTGCTCCTCATCGCGGGGCTGGCCTCCGCCGGCATCGGAATGGGCGCGGCCGCGCTGAACGGAAACTCCCGAATCGGGAGTGAATGGACCCGGGAAGAGCAGAACAACCACTGGAGAGAGACTACCGAGCAGTTCTTCCGGCTCTTCGACCACGATCTCGGTCGGCCCTTGCGCCGCATAGCTGGCAAGCAGCGCGAGGTGCAGGCGGCCCTGGATGCTTCCGGCGAGCTGTTCAATCCAACGGTCCAGGAACTGATCGACGAGATCGCCCGGCAGACTCCGAACTTCCGGCTCATGCTTTCCAACATCGAAGTGCTGGTGCAGCTGGAAGCACCGGGTGATCCTCCCTCTTCCTCGCCGGTGGAACCCTCTCAGATAGTGCGGCGTATCGCCGACCGGTACACCCCGGTTGCCTCCGAACTGGACAAGGACATTACCTGGTGGGCGGAACCATCCGAGTTTGGGATGGCGTCCTCTGATCCCCACGCCATCGAGCACATTGTCACCAACCTCGTCGATAACGCGGTGGCCCATGCCGATACCCGCGTCGATGTAACCCTCACCCGGGACGGTACCAACTTCCAGATAGCCGTATGGGACGACGGTCCGGGTATCGCCTCCCAATACCTTGAGCACATCTTCGACAGGGGCTGGACGCCGGAAGTGGGGCAGAGGGAGGAAAAAACCAGCTCGGGTCTTGGATTGTTCATAGCCCGAACCCTTGCCCGGCGTTGTGGCGGCGAAGTTTCGGTGGAGTCGGTGGCCGCACCGCAGGAAGGACACCACACGGCCTTCCTCCTCTCCCTTCCGCTCCAGGGCCGGTGAGCGTAGACCGAGTGATCCAGGGGTTGACGCCGCCACCCTCTCGTCCCTGGGCCTTCCTTGTAGCAGCGGTGTTGCTGCCCGCAATCCTGGCCACGGGCCTGGTGGGCTGTGTGACCCACGCTCCCGCGTCCGGCCGAGTCGCCAGGCCCTGGTGCCGCTACGGAAGTCCCGACCGCCAGCGCGCCAACGGAGGAGCCGACTCCGGTTGTAACTCCCACGCTTCGGCCCACTGCTACCAGGCAGGCAACTTCCACCCCGCCGCCCACACCGACACCGGGGTCCATTCCTACCGGAGTGCCTCCGACGCCTTCAGGGTCCGGTCTATTGGACAGGCCGCTCCTCCAGGTTTTCTCCCCCGAGGACGGCGCAACAGTGCCCGGCAATACCGTGGCCGTCTACGGGCAAACCGACCCGGGCGGCAGCGTTGAAGTCTCCGGTATCAATTCCGAGGTGGACAGGCAGGGAGGGTTCAGGGCACAGGTGCCTCTTGATCCTGGCGAGAACACGATCTCCGTGGAGGCGGCGAATGACGCTGGGGGCACCATCCGCGTCTCCCGCACGGTCATATCCCTTGCCCTGCCCTTCTTGCTCCTGATCACGGAGCCGGAAAATGAAAGCGTCGTATCCGCTTCCACCATGCCTCTTGCCGGACGCACCGGTCCCAATGCAATTGTGAGCATCAACGGCAGATCCGTCCCGGTCAACCGGTTCGGCTACTTTTCCTCCACCATGTTCCTTGAGCAGGGCCCGAACCTGATCGACGTGGTGGCCACCAACGACGACGGTCAGACCCTGAGCACGGTGATCGCCGTGATCTACCGGCCTCCCGATGGGTAGCTCATTCCCGCGAAAGCCCCGTCATTCCCGCGAAAGCGGGAATCCAGGGCATGTTAATTGTTCCCTCTCCCTCCGGGAGAGGGTTAGGGTGAGGCGTTCTCTCTTTAAGCTGCAAGCGGGAATCCAGGGCCCAAAGGACAGGTCTCGATTCACCGGCAAATAATCGCTGGATTCCTGCGAAAGCAGGAATGACGAAGGATGCTTCCGGCAAAACCGGACTCATTGGAGCGCGAATGGTCAAGACGCGATTGCCCTGAACACACCTCCAGGGCATGTTAATTGTTCCCTCTCCCTCCGGGAGAGGGTTAGGGTGAGGGCGTTCTCTCTTTAAGCTGCAAGCGAGAATCCAGGGCCCAAAGGACAGGTCTCGATTCACCGGCAAGTAATCGCTGGATTCCTGCTTTCGCAGGAATGACGAAGGATGCTTCCGGCAAAACCGGACTCATTGGAACGCGAATGGTCATGACCCACAGCCCAGAAGGGTGTAACACAGGTGCAATGCAGGTGTAACACAGTGGTAACCCCTTTAACGATTAGGTGTAGTCAGGCCGCATATCGCCTTGAATGCACTTTGAGAAGGAATTTGAACCCATTCTCAGGAATGCTCCCTTGTGTATCCGCTGGCGCCCGCAACCGGGCGGGGTTGCTGGCTGTCATGCTGGCTGTCTTTCTGGCCGTTTCGGTCGGGGGCACAGCCTCTGCCCAGACCGACCCGGAATGGACTGCAACACTGGGGGGAGATGGAGACGACTTTGCCCACGCCGTTGCCCTCACCACTGACGGCGGATTTGTGATTGCCGGCGAGACGCGCACATTTGGTGCAGGAGCCAGGGACGGATGGCTGGTCAAGCTGGACTCTGATGGATCTGAGCTCTGGTCCAGGACTTACGGCGGAGCGAACAACGACATCCTGTTCGACGTTCAGCCGACTGGCGACGGGGGATTCGTGCTGGCCGGTGAGACCGCAACCCGTGGCGGTGTTGCATCTGCGGATAGCGATTTCTGGCTGATCAAGGTTGATCCGGACGGATTCGAGGAATGGCAGCGGACCTACGGAAATTCGACAAGCGCGCTATCCGCTGCTGAATCAACATCCGACTCGGCGAGGGCAGTGCGGCCCACCAGCGACGGGGGATACATCCTCGTCGGCAGGTCCACAGGCGTTGTCGGCGATGTCATCCGGATCCTCAAGACCGACCCTGGCGGCACCGTCGAATGGGACAGGCAGCTGGCGGCATCGGCCGGAGAGGTGGCCTACGATGTGGTCGAGAATCCTTCCGGAAGCTTCGTTATCGCAGGTAATTCAAACACCGGTGCAACCGGCAGTGATGCCTTGCTGATGGAGGTAGACTCCCGAGGCGAAACGGTCTGGAGCCGCTCTTTCGGCGGCAGCTACAACGATGAAGCCCGCTCCCTCGTCCTCACTGACGATGGTGGCTATGCCCTGGGCGGATTCACTTGGTCCCGAGGGGCAGGATTGTCGGACTTCTGGCTGGTGAAAACCAACGGGCAGGGAGAGCTGCAGTGGCAGCGGTCATTCGGAGGGGTGCCTCGGGACGCGGCTCACTCGGTGGTGCAAACAAGCGACGGAGGGTTCGCCCTCGCGGGCTGGTCGGAGTCATTCAGCCGGGGAGACCGCTTCTGGGTGGTCAAGACCGGCCCATCAGGCCAGATGCAGTGGAGCGGCGCCTTCCCCGGTGCCCCCAGACCTGCGGGTTCCGGCACCTTCTCCGCCGGCGCGAGAGCGATTGGGCTGGCCGAGGATGGCGGCTTCGTCGTCGCCGGCTGGACAGGGGACATTCGGGGCGCCCGCGACATCATGGTGGTGAAAACCGCCCCCATGGCGTCCCGGCCTCCGGCGCAGACTGGGGCCACCGTGGTGCTGCAAAATCGCGGAGTCATCAACATCACGGCTGCAGCGGTCGGTTTTGACACGGTGTTTTTCGGCAAGCCCCTGCGCTTCTGGTACAACGGGCGCTTGATCGACCAGGACAACCCCTTGCCAAGTGGCCAGGTGGCCTGCACGCAGCCTGCCCCGGCGTTGGTTTCCGGCTCCACCCTGACAATGGACCAGGTTGGCTCCTACGAGTTCGTCTACCTCGACCACCTGGTCGAAACCGGTGTGGCCGGCGCCGTCGACATTGACGGCGATGGCTTTGAATATGACCTGGACGGCCTCCGGGCAACCCTGGAGATAGTTTCGGACTCCCCCTGTGAGGCGGGTAATCGCCAATTGCCGGAGGGTCCGAGGGCCCCACTTGCCCTGAGTGGGACCGCCTCCGATACCCGTCCCGGTTCGGTGACCCTGGAGTGGGCCGACAATCCGGAGCCGGACATATTCGGCTATTCCGTCTACTTGAGCCGCAAGAGGACGGGACCCTTCGTTCGCCGTGCGTGGCTGCTTTCGGATACCAGCTATGCCGATCCGGGCTCTACCGACGGGGCCAGCTACTACTACGCTGTGTCTGCGATAAACTCATGGGGGCTTGAATCATCAAAGTCCAGGGTCGTCAGGGTCCCCACGACTGACTTCACGCCCCCAGTACACCCGGCGGGCGTGAGGTTGACTGCCTTGGACCGCCGGGCCGGGACCGCAGAGCTGGAGTGGCCCCCGAGCCCGGACGCTGACCTGAGCGGCTACCGGGTATACCGGCAGGACGGGCAGGGTCCACGGACTCCGGTCACCGCCCTGTTGTCGGGTACCGGATTCGAAGACCTGACGCTTCCTCCCGATGGCATTTTCTCTTACTCGGTCACGGCCATCGACCTGTCCGGCAACGAGTCCGACTGGTCGAACATAGCTCCCCCCCAGCCAGACTTCTTCGGCACCGTGATTCACGCCCGCCGCAACTTCATCGACGAAGGAACACTGGCCGTCAACACCAGCCGCGGACGGGTGGACATGGAAGTCAACTCCGATACGCAGGTACGCGTTCCCGGGAGAGAAAACGCGGGGCTGGGAGACTTGGCCGTCGGCGATCATGTTGCCGTTTCACTGGAGGTGGGTCTCGAGGGGACTGTCGCAAGACAGGTATACCTGGTGCCGGCCAGGACTAGCAATCGGCATTTTGTCGGCACGGTCAGCTCCCTGACTCCGGACACCATTGAAATTCAGCCCCCGGATGGGAGCAGCGAGGCGGAGACTTTTGGTCTATCCGAATCTGTCGGGGTGAAGTTTCACCAGGGCGGGGTGGAACTGGGCGTTGGCGACTTTGTGGTCGCTTCGTACATATCATCCGACGAACAGCCCGGCGATTCACTGACTGAAATCAATGTGATTGCAGGTCCCGAGCCCGAGTTGATGCCGGATCCGGTGGCTGTCCCGGCCAATGTGGCCCTTGTGCGGGGAATTTTCCAGGGCATCAACCCGGGAAATGCCAACATAATTCTGTCCTCGACAGAGGTCGGTCTTGACGCGAACACACAGATGACTGCTGGCATATCCGTGGGCGACGCCGTGCTGGTTGAAGCCGAGTTGCTCCCCGACGGGTCCCTGCTGGCCCGTAGAATCGAGCATGACGAGGGAACAGGCCGGGTTGCGATTCGCACGACCCTGCACGGTACTTTCCAGGGCCGCGACCCGGACACCGGGCTATGGACGATCAGTTCGGCGCACTTCGAGATCGACCGCCACACCTACACCGACGGCCTGCCCAATCCAGGACAGGCAGTCAGGGTTTCCGCCATCGTCCGCGCTGACGGGTCGCTATACGCCCGGGAAATCGAGAACCTCCGTGAATCCGCAGGTCATGCGGTCCTAATAGAGGGAATTTTCAGGGAAATATCAGCCCAGGGAGCATGGAATGTCGGTGGGGTGCCCGTCAGGGTCGACGCGAATACGGTGCTGTCGGGACGCCCTTCGGTGGGTCGGCGAGTTGCGGTTACAGCTACCAGTGAGAAGGGAGACCTGCTGGCGACCGAAGTCTCGGCCATAGCTTCCGAACAGGACCGTCTGGTGCGCGCAGTGAGCATCCGGGGCACCCTGGACCGGTGGATAGAGGGCCAACTGCTAGTCGTGGACAGCGTCCCCATACTTCTCAGCGAACTGACCAAGATCGTTGGAGAATTTACGGTGGGGTCGACGGTACGGGTGAGAGCGGAACTGCAGGGTAACGGAGACCTGCTGGCCCGGGAGGTCGCTCTTTCGGTTGCCTACGACGAGACCGGCGAGACTCAAGCCAACCCGGTCGACATAGAGGGTCGCATCGAACTGGTGGAAGCCGGCGGAACCCTTATGGTCAATGGAATCCCCGTAGCCACCACCGCGCTCACCACGGTCGATGCCTCGCTGCAGGTGGGCTCTCCGGTGCAGGTCCGCGGAATTCTCCAGAGAGATGGGTCGGTGCTGGCGAGGGAGATCCTGGGATACGGGCCGGGCATCACCGGCGGTACCGAGGCCAGTGTCTCCGGAGTCGTGGAAAGTGTGGCTACCCGGCCCGACGGCACGGTTACGGGATTCGTTGTCCACGGAATTTCAGTGGCAGTGGACGCCCTGACCAGGGTGGAGATGGAGTTGACCCCTGGTGTTGCGGTGGTTGTGCAGGCCGTGGTTGTCAACGGCGATATCCTGGCAGTAACCGTGGAGCCCAGCCCGGCGGGCAGTGTGGGTGTTCTCCCCACCGTGCAGATGCAGGGAATTGTCGCCCGCCCATTCGCCTCCCCTTCCCCGTTCCCGGTCGACATCGTGGTCAATGGCATTACCGTCCGAATTTCCGGCGACACGGAGATCGTAGGGGCAATCTCAGGCGGCACGGTCGTACAAGTTAGCGGCGCAATATCAGGCGGAATCTTTGTAGCCTGGAAGATCGAGAGCGTCCGCTCACTGGAAACCGCCACAGAAGAAAGAGTCCACCGTTTCATCCTCAGGGGAGACTTGCAGGAGCTCCAACAAGACGACGAAGGCCGGACCGAAGCGATTCTGCTGGCCGGAAACATCATCACCATAGTTCCGCTGACAATTCTCCAGGATGAAGTTTCTGTTGGGGACTCGATCATAGCCCAGGGCATAGTCCGAGACGGAGTATTGCTGGCTGCCTCGGTCAGGCTTCAATAGGCAGCGGACCCGGTGGGGGACGGCGCGGAAACGAGGGGCAATCTCACATTGAAAGTACCAACCCGCCACTCCTGGAAAGTACCAACCCGCCACTCCTGCAAAAGCAGCAGTCCAGAGCGCAAAAACAGTATTATTCCCGCGACGAAGCTATTGCCACGAACCACCGGATGCCCGCTTTCGCGGGAATGATGAATATAGTTCAATCAGAGTGTGATTGCCCTGCGGACAGCGCGTGGGCAACCGCATGTTAACTTGATATGCGGTGCCGCCCCCCGTCATTCCCGCGAAAGCGGGAATCCAGAGGGTTCCGCGCCGATACAATCAGTTTCGGGCAGGGAGGCGTGGATTCCCGCTTTCCGGGGATGACGATTTGTTGGGCTCCATAAATTTGGAATGCGTTTGCCATTCGGACAGGGCATCTTTTTATGAAAAGTAAAGCGGCAGAGGGTAGAATGTTCGATGACCGAGTGCAAACAGCCAATTCTGGTTGCGCACGCTACGGTCATGTCTCGTAATCTCGCGTCGGCGGTGTAAATGCTGGAACCCGAAATCTTGAAACAAGGCGACGACTCCGGAAACAGGATGGTAGTCAGGTACACCGCTCCAAACGGAGCCGTAGTTTCGGCCTTGGGAATTCCCCAGGCCTGGGAGACTCCCCTGGGGCCAACCTGGTGCTATGTGGTCGAAGGGGACTACCTGACGGTAATCGACCCCGGCTGCCACGGTTCGGAACACCACCTGGCGGAGGGACTCGAGTACCTGGGGCATTCGATGGCAGCGGTGGAACGAATCGTTGTGACCCACGGCCACATGGACCACGACGGCGGTTGCCTGAGCGTGGTGCAGGAAAGTGGCGCCGAGCTATGGGCCCATGAGATCTACGGCAGCCTTCTTCTCGAGGATCGGTGGGAAAGGGAGACCAGCTGGCGTCGGGAAGTCACTGGTTTCGAGGCTTTTGAGAATTCCGAGACGGTCGAAAGAGTGAAAAAGCATCACCAGCGGGCCCTTCAGCTTGATCTGAACTGCGCGGTTACCGACGGCCTGCTCTCCGATGGTCTGAGCTACCTGTACACTCCCGGCCATTCTCCGGACGAGTTGTGCATTGACTTCGACGGAATAATGTTCACAGGCGATCATGTCCTGCCGCAGATCACACCCCATCCGTCGGTCAGCAGGAGTCACTCCAGCTACCGCTCCGTCCTACCGGAAGCCTACCGGGCAGACAACCATATCTATGGCCTCAAGGCCCTGCTGCGGTCACTGCTACGAGTTGCGGCCATCGGAGAGATGCGTCCAGGCGGCATCGACGTGCTGCCTGCCCATCGCGCCTATCATCGCGGCCGGTTCAACCTCGTGGGCCTGGAACGCGCGGCAGAGATCGTCGAACATCACGTGAGTCGCTGCTATGACCTCGTTGATATTTTGAAAGGGGGTCCTCGGGACCTGGCATCGCTGACGCGGGACCATTTTTCGCACCGGGAACTTGACGACAACAACTTCTTCCTCGCCTTGACCGAGGTGATCAGCCATGTGGAACTGCTCGTTGAGACCGGCGATGTTTCTATTGACGGCGGCCCCGCGGAGGGCGAGTTCGGTGGCACGGTGCGCTGGAACGGTACGGAATCGTTTCCGAAATTCATTGAGGCACTGGGAGCGGACTTCGCCCTCGTCCCAGACTAGCCCGAATTGACAGGTATAGGGCCCCGGCTATAATGACTCGACTGTTTGCGGCGGGATGGGCATCACGGGCGAATGCAGGATTGGCGCGGCAGATTGCATCAAGGAGGCCGTTTCTCATGCCTCGAAAGGAAATAATTTCCACCGACAGGATCACGGCTGGCAACGCGCCGCTATCGCAGGCGGTGAGACACGGCAATCTCGTCTTCGTCCAGGGTTGCACCGGCCGGCACCCCACGGACAACTCTGTGGGAAGTGACATCAAGGAGCAGACGCGATACGCCCTGGAGCGCATTTCTATCATCCTGGAAGCTTCGGGTTCCTCGATGGACGAGGTCCTGACCAACACCTGCTATGTCACCAACAGGGATGATCTTCCGGGATTCAACGAGGTCTACGCTGAATTCTTCCCAGCTGACCGTCCGGCTCGTACCACAGTAATAGTCAACTTTGGCGCGCCCGACAACCTGGTGGAAGTCACCAGCACCGCCGCCATCCCCGGCTAGCCGCAACTCGCTGACTTGGCACAATTACCCTTCAGAGCGGCCTGACAGGGTAAACTCAGATGGCAGCTAGAGCTTACATACTGATAGAGACCCGAGTGGGGGCGGCCAGCCACGTGCTTGGGGCCCTTAGAAGCATGTCGAATGTTTCCGAGGCCGACATTATCACCGGTACCTACGACCTGATCGCTCTTGCGGAGGCCGACGACATGTTGGCTCTCGTCGAGTTGGTTACCGCCAAGGTGCAGGGCATCGAAGGTGTCGAGCGAACAATCACCTGCGTTGCGACCTAGAGTGAGGTGCGCCCTCACCCCTTCGGCAAGCCCAGGACAAGCTTAACCCTCTCAAGAGGGAGAGGGAAATTAACGGATAGAGGAGTTGAGAATGCTTTACCAATTGCGGACTTACACCATCAATCGCGGCATGATGGACGCCTGGGTTGAACTGTTCAACGACCAACTGGTGGGAATCCAGAAGAAGTACGGCATCACCGTTGAGGGGATGTGGGTCAACGCGGACAACAACCAGTTCATCTGGATCAGGTCATTCCCGAGCGCCGACGAGGTGGCCTCCAGGGAGGAAGCCTTCTACTCGTCTCCTGAGTGGCAGGGTGTCATGGACCACGCTCGGAGCCACATTGCCCGCCTCGAAGTGCAGGCCATGACATCGGTGATGAAGGTGCCGGCAGCGGCTTAACTTCAACAACCGCGGCCCCGTGGTCAAATCGCGGAGCCGTTTCTGGTACAGATCACGGTCTCAGCGGCCACTTCGTTTCGGCGAAGTGGCCGCTCCTTTTTGCGCCACGGCCTTGAAGGGCTATGCCTCTCCGCGGACGATTTTGATGATCGCGGTCCCGTGAACTGCCAGCGTTCCCGGTCCGACTCCCCGAATGTTACCTAACTGCCCCAAATCGATCGGGCGTTTCGCGGCAATCAGTTCAATCGTGTCGTTGCTAAAAATGGTGTATGCGGGCCGGTGGCGTGCCCTCGCTTCGCGCTCACGGTACTGCCGTAGGTTTTCTGCGATTGCTTCGGGGTTGGGCGGCTTGGCGACGGCTTCCCGGCTGGTTTGCCTTTGCGTTGAAGCGGTTGGGGAGGCTCTTCCAAGGACTCTGTCCAGTTCTCTTGCGACAGATTCCGCGCTGCCATCAGCCACGTCTATGGTGCGCCGAAACTTCGGTTCGCCGTTAGCAACCGCATAAACTTGCCAGAACCTGCCATTGGTAAGCACTGCAATTCCATCGTCCAAATGGGAGGCGTACTTGGCGAGTTGGTCATCGTACTCAGTGGTATGTTCACGGTCCAGCCGCTTGGCCTCTATGAATGTCTCGGGTACGCCGTTTTTCAGCAGTGCAATGTCCACCGCTATGGACTGTCGGAAGCGCTGTCTACCCGCCGGTTTGTATTCCTTGATTACCTGATCAGGGTCATCATCATTCCAGCCCAAGCCACGAAGAATTGGAATTATCAGAAACTGGATAGTGTTGGATTCGTGGTTTACGCTTTCACGCCTTTCCAGGTTTCGCCGCACTCGCTCGACTGCTTCAACGACAGCGGGCGGCAGGTCGGTGGACGGTTGGGTCATCGGCTGACGATTCCAACCCCGGCTGTCGTCATGGGGCTGATGACTGGCTGGCGTCCGGGTTGATTGGGCCGGTTGCCGCCGTTGAGAGTAGCAACTGCGGCAAATGTCGTATTCCGACGGCTTATAAACCCCCGGGTGGTTTTGGCATTCGTCTATGTGTCCAGCTTGGGATGCCAAGTAGTGCGGGTAACATAGCGGATGATCGGGGCGGTTGGTGTGCTCGTTGCAGTCTTGCTCGCCGCAGATTCGAGCAGTCCCGGCTTGGCTGCTGGTCATTGTTGTTCTTCTCCGATTGGCATAGATTACCGTAATCCCGCTGCTGCGCCGACTCGTTTCGTTGAACGAGGCTGAGAGCCTGCCTGTATTTGCCCGCCGGAACATCCTGAGTTGAAAGCCGATGCCTTCGGGGAATTCACCCCCACCCAAACCCTCCCCCTCAGGTGGAGGGAACAATCGAATGTCCCGCCACTACGACGGATGCCCCGTTGGCTAGTAGGTCAGGGCTGACTCGGTGCCCTCCGGCAGCTCCACATCCAGGGCCTGCAGGCAGTGGGCCAGCGTGTGGTAGTAGCCGCTGACCACCAGCACGTCCACAACGCCGGCGTTGCCGACGAGGCCGCGCATTGCTTCAAAGGTTGCGTCCGAGATCCGGTGCTGCCGCAGCAACTCCAACACGAACTGCACTACCGTGGCGTCGTCGGAGTCGAACCCCGCAGGTGCCCGGTACTCGAGGATGGCCAAAATGGTTTCGTCGGAAATCCCAGCCTCTCTTGCAGGACGCTGGTTGACTGTCCAGACATATTTGCCGCAGGCCTCGCGGGCTGCGGTGAGGACGGCCAGCGCCTTGATTCGGGCAGGCAACGGGGTCTCGTAGCGAGCGTATCCACCCAGTCCTGCCATCGCCCCTGCGGCCTGCGGGTTGTTCAGAAGGGCGGCGTAATTGCGTGCTACTCCTCCCCTCGAGGTGTCGATTTCGTCCCAGATTGCCTGACCGGCGGCATCCATGGCTTCTCGCGCTGCAAATGGCACTCGGGTCATTTCATAGCTCCTTCATACAGTTCCCTCTCCATTTGGGAGAGGGTTAGGGTGCGGGCGTACTCTGGGTGTTATCTGAATTAGGACGCTCAGGATTGAGACGAATATCCTGGAAATCCTCTAATCCTCAAAATCCTGATTCAGACAGGAAGGGGTTGAAGCTAATAATACCGTAGGGGCGCACGATTGTGCGCCCCTACATGCTTCTACAGATGCAATTGCTTTGATGTGTGATGCGAGAGGGATTTCACCCCCACCCTTGCCCTCCCCCTCAGGGAGAGGGGACTTTGTCAGCGGTTAGTCGGCTGCTTGCGTGAGGCCTGCCGGCTCGCCGTCTTTGACCCACAGCTGCTCAAGGATGGCGTCGGGGGACATAGGCAGCTGGTTCATCCGCACGCCGACCGCGTGGTAGATGGCATTGGCGACGGCAGCCATGGGAGGCACAATCGGCACCTCGCCCACGCCTCGGACGCCGTAGGGATGACCGGGGTTGGCCACCTCGACGATCACCGTGCCGATCATTGGCAGGTCCAGGCTGGTGGGCATCCGGTAGTCGAGGAAGGAGGAGTTCTCCATTCGGCCATCCGCGTTGAAGCGGTATTCCTCGTTGAGCGCCCAGCCGATTCCCTGCACCACGCCGCCCTGGATCTGACCCTCGACATAGCTCGGATGGATCGCCTTGCCGACATCCTGGATCGCCGTGTAGTCGAGAATGGTTACCTTGCCCGTGTCTGGGTCGACTTCCACATCCACGATGTGCGTGGCGAAGGCGCCGCCCGCCCCACGGGGGTCAACGCTCACCTGCGCCGAGACGGGCCCGCCGGTGCGGTTCAGTTGTCCCGCCAGCTCCTTGAAGCTCAGCTTGAGCTCCTGGTCGGAGGTGTGCTGGAAAACGCCGTCCACCAGGTCAACGTCGGCGGCGTCGACGTCCCAGATTCCTGCCGCCCGTTCGATCATCTTCTGCTTGACTTCCTGGGCGCACTCGTAGGCGGCCCAGCCGGTGGCGAAGGTGGTGCGGCTGCCGCCGGTGAGGAAGGTGTATCCCACGGAGTCGGTGTCTCCCACACTGGGGTCGACGTCCTCGGCAGGAATGCCCAGAACCTCGGCGGCCTGCATGGCGATCGAGGCGCGGGTCCCGCCGATGTCGGTTGAGCCCTCAACCAGGGAGATTGTGCCGTCGGCCTGGACGCTGATCGCGGCGCTGGACTGGAGACCGATGTTGAACCAGAATCCGGAGGCCACGCCGCGGCCGCGGTTGGCGCCCTCGAGGGGACGCTGGTACTGTTCTGACTCGCGGGCGGCTTCCAGTTGCTCCACGTTGCCCACCTTGGGGAAGACCGGTCCGTCTACGCGACGGCTCCCCTCCTTGGAGGCGTTGCGGAGGCGGAACTCGATGGGGTCCATACCCAGCTTCTCGGCCAACTCGTCCACAACGGTCTCACCGGCGAACGCGGCGATGGGCGCGCCCGGCGCGCGATAAGCGGCCACCGGCGGTTTGTTGGCCACCACGTCGTAGCCATCGACGCGACAGTTTTCGATGTCGTAACAGGCAAACATGCACTGGGCGCCTGCAGTTACCGGAGAGCCGGGGAAGGCACCTGCGTCAAAGGCCAGCATCGCCTCGGCGGCGACTATCTTACCGTCGTTTGTGGCCCCCATCTTGATGTGCATGTAGGACCCGGATGTTGGCCCGGTGGCTTCAAAGACCTCTGCGCGGCTCATCGCAGACTTTACCGGCGCGCCCGCCTTCCTCGACAGGAGTGCGGTCAACGGCTCCAGGTATATGGGAATCTTCCCTCCGAACCCGCCGCCAATCTCCATGGGCACAACCTTGACCTTGGAGACGGGCAGGTCCAGCACACCGGCCAGCGCGTCGCGAGTGGTGAAGGCGCCCTGCGTGCTGACCCAGATGGTCAGTTCCCCGTTGGTATTCCAGAATGCGGCGCCGTTCTGGGGCTCGATGTAGCCCTGGTGCACCGTCGCCGTGGAATATTCCTTCTCGACGATGATGTCGGCGGCGGCGAATCCCTGGTCCAGGTCGCCCTGCTCGTAGCGGAAGTGGGTGGCGATATTGCTGTGCTTGTCGGTGTCTTCGCCCATTTCCGTGGTCGTCTGGTCAGCGTGGAGCAATTCGGCGTCGTCGGCCATCGCTTGGCGGACTTCGGTGGCCGCCTTCAGCACTTCGTACTCCACCTCGATCAGGGCCAGGGCCTGCTCTGCGTCGTGGGCGCTGGTCGCCGCGACGGCTGCGACCGGATGGCCCTTGTAGAGCGCCTTGTCCTTCGCCATCACCTTGCGGGCGGCGGCGCTGTCGGTCGGGATGTCTGCGCCGGTGATGACGGCACGGACCCCCCTGGCGGCCTCGGCCTTGCTGGTGTCGATGGACTTGATGCGGGCGTGAGCGTGGGGGCTCCGCAGCACTTTTGCAAATAGGACACCGGCGGCCTCAAAGTCGGCTCCGTACTTGGCGCGGCCGGTCACCTTGTCGGTGCCGTCGTGCCGTACCGGCCGGGTTCCGACAACCTTGTAGTCGGTATTGGACAGTACGATGTTGGATGCCATTAAAATCCACCTCGCGCGGAGTTTGGATACCCGAGATCAGATACTGAAATAGACTGTATGCCGGGTGCCCGGCAAACCAACCGGATTGTACCACAAGCCTTTCAGAGGGGTGGTAAAATATCGCCACACGTTTTTCAGGTGGAGGGGAAGAGATGATGGACTTCAGCGAACTAAGAGACATTGATATCAGAGAAGCTTGGGAGAGCGAAAACGAAGATTTCACCCCATGGCTTTCTGACAACCTGCAGCGGCTTTCCAGAGTGCTGGGCGTCGCGATCGAACCCGACGAGTTCGAAGTGGCTGTTGATGGTTTCAGTGCCGACATTCTGGCCAATTTCCCAGCGAACGGAAGCCGTGTAGTAATCGAAAACCAGCTGGACAACACCGACCAGAATCACCTGGGCCAGATTATGAGCCACCTGGCCCGGTTCGAGGCCCAGTCTGCCATCTGGGTGGCCAGGGAGTTTCATCCGGACCACCTGGCGGCTCTCCGCTGGCTGAATATGAACACCCCGGACGATTTCTCATTTTTCGCCATTCGAGTTCGGGCGGTCCGCATCGGCGAATTTCCCGCTCCAATAGCCCCCGTGTTTGAAGTGCTGGAGAAGCCTCATGATTGGGACCGCCGGGTCCAGATACTCAATCGTACGGCCCCCGGGCAGGGTGCGCGGAACAACCGGCTGAACCGCCTCCGCCGCATACGCAACGACTTCTGGCACTCCTATGCAGAGCAGCACCCCGGCGACCTGCGGGTCAACCAGGACCACATCCACAGTAACGTCTACCACGAAGTCGGCGGCGTGCTGGTTTCCCAGTACCTTGCGCAGGGCAGGGTCGGCATATTTCTTGTGGAGCAGAGCCGCCGCTACGACGATGAAGCCAGGAAGCTGGTTTCTATCTACCGCGAGGGCCTGCAACTGAACCTGGGCACCTCCGCCGAGTCCCTGCGGATCGACATCAACGACCGCGATAATTGGCCAGACATGATCGACTGGTTGCACGGCAAGCTTGGTGAGTTCCGGCGTGTGATCGAGCGATACTCCTCCGGGGCGGTGGAGGAAGAGCCGGAGCTTGAACCTGCAGAATTCGAGTAGGGAGAATACCATGCAGCCATTGGCCGGCATTCGCGTCCTGGCCGTTACGGTGTACCTGGCGGGGCCCTTCGCATCCATGAGCCTGGCGCGCCTGGGAGCTGAGGTCATCAAGGTGGAGATTCCAGGCCGCGGCGACCCGGTGCGGGGCAACGGTCCCTTCGCTGGTCCCGAGGGCACCCACGCCAGTCGCAACTCCGACGAGGACATCTCCACGAGGTTCCTCAAGCGCACCCAAGGTGTGAAGAGCATCACCCTGGACCTCAAGACTGCCAGAGGCAAGGAGTTGTTCCTGGAGCTGGCTAAGGAGAGCGATGTGGTGCTGGAGAACCTGGCGCCGGGCTCCCTGCGCCGGGCGGGACTGGGCTACGAGGTGGTCGCGGCCGTAAATCCCGGTATCGTCTACGCTTCCATTTCGGGCTACGGCCAGACCGGGGCCTACAAAGACAAGCCGGCGCACGACCCCCAGATTCAAGGCATGAGTGGCCTGATGGACATCAATGGCGACGCCGGGGGACCACCAATAAAGGTCGGCTTCTACATCGGCGACCTGGTGACGCCGATGTTCGCTTGCTACTCGATTCTGGCCGCTCTGCGCGAAAAGGACCGCACCGGCAAGGGACAGTATCTGGATGTCTCCATGATGGACACTCTCGTTTCCCTGATGTTCATGGAGAACCTCGAGGAGGGAATCGAGGCGGGTATTCCTCTGCGTACCGGGAACATCAGCCGAAGCGGTCCCACCGGCCTTTACAGCGCCATAGGCGGGGACATCTCCATCACCGTCACCAGCGACGACCAGTGGCGCCGCATGTGCGACGCGCTGCAAACCCCTGAGTTGCTGGAAGACCCTCGCTTTGACTCCTATGTGAAGCGTACCGACAACGTGGAAGAAGCCCGTCAGGAAATACAGGACCACATCGGGAAAATGACCCTCGACGACGCCATCGAATGCCTGGAGAAACACGACGTTCCCTGCGCCCCTGTACGCACCGCCGAGCAGGTGATGAACGACAACCACTTCTGGGACCGGGGCAGCCTCGTGCCGATGAATCACGGCACCATGAATGAGCCGGTGGAAGGTGCGGTGGGGGCCGGCTTCCCCGTCCGCTTCTCGGGCGGCGAGCTACCGCCGCTGCCCGGCGCTCCGACATTGGGGATGCACAACGAGGAAGTATTCAGGACCATCCTGGGGCTTACCGACGAGCAGGTGGCCGACCTCAAAGCGCAGGGTGTGGTTTAAGGCAAGAACCATTGCTCACTGGCCAGGGAGCAGGGGCAGTCGTGCCCGAAAATTCCTAAGACACGGACATAGAAACTCGAAAGTATCAACACGCGCACTGGGAGAAATCGTTGACAACGAACAATGGCAGGTTCAAGGCCAGGCCAATTCGGACCGAGCTCTTCGTTCCGGGGAACAAGGAAGACTGGATGCGGCGGGCGCCGCGCTTCAACGCCGACGCCTACATCCTGGACCTGGAAGATTCGGTCCCACCCGACGAGAAGCCTGCGGCCCGTGAGTCCGTAGCCGCCATGGTGCAGGAGCTGGGCGAGGCAGGTCAGACCATCGTAGTCCGGGTCAACCGGCTGGAGACGGGGCTGACCGGTGGCGACCTGGAGGCGATTGTCGGCCCCCACCTCTACTGTGTGCTGCTGCCCAAGGTCGAGGGACCTGCCGATGTCGTCGAAGTGGACAACCTGCTCCGGCACTTCGAGCGCGAAAAGGGTCTGGAGACAGGCAAGATCTTTATCGATCCTGCCCTGGAAACGGCTTCGGGTATACGCCAGTCGTGGGAAATCGCCAACGCATCGCCCCGGGTAGCCCACATGGGGGCCAGCGGCGGCAAGGGTGGAGACACCGCCAGGTCCATCGGATTCCAGTGGACTCCCGAAGGGATGGAGACTCTGTTCCTGCGCTCCAAGGTGCTGGTGGACGTGCGCGCCGCCGGCATCCCCTACCCGATGAGCGGCGGCTGGATGGACATTCATGATCTGGACGGCCTGCGAAGGTCGGCCCAACAGGCCAAGCAGCTCGGGTACACCGGTATGCACCTCATCCATCCGTCCCATGTGCCGGTGGTCAACGAGGTTTTCACGCCTTCGGAGGAAGAAGTGGCCCACTACAAGGGACTGATCGAGGCGATGGAATCGACGCGGGCCCAGGGAGGCGCGGCGGTCACCTTCGGAGGCGACATGGTGGACATCGCCCACGAGGAGACGGCGCGCGCCATGCTGGAAATCGCGCGGGAAATGGGAGTACCAGGAGCATGAGCGACCCTTCAGCAGCGCAGCGCCCGTCAAACCCGGAGGCTTCGCGATGGTTGCCCATGCAGGGCTGCGTCAATTTCCGTGATCTCGGAGGCTACCGAAATGACAAGGGAGGAACCGTCCGATGGCGTCGGCTATTTCGCAGCGACGCCCTGCAGGAGATGACAGCCGCAGATTCCATGCTGGCCGCCGAAGATCTGAACATCGGATTGGTGGTGGATCTTCGCAACACAAACGAAGCCAACCGGGATGGCCTGGGGCCCTTGCCGGAACTGGGAACTGGCTACCGGCACTTTCCGTTTCTTGACGCCAGAGGAGAAATCCCTCCCTTCACCGGCGGGGATATAGCCGAGCGGCTCGCCACGACATATCTGTGGATGCTGCAGAACTCCGGAGAAGGCATTGCCGCAGCCGTGAGTTCCATTGCAGATTCACTGGACAGCGGAAAGGGTGTGGTCTTCCACTGCAGCGCGGGCAAGGACCGCACCGGGCTTCTCGCCGCCCTTATCCTCGAGGTCCTGGGAGTGGACGCTGAGACCATCGAGGCCGACTACATGCTGACCGGTGAAGCCGTCGAAGGCATCGTGCGCCGCATCAAGTCGATGGAGCGTAACTCGAACCCCACCGCGCAGACCCTGGCGCCCCAGCCATTGGCCTTCCGAAGGTTCTACGACACCCTGCAGGGGGAATACAACGGCGCAGAAGCCTACCTGCGGAGCCACGGGGTCACAGCCGGCACCCTGGAGAGTCTGCGAAGCAATCTGGTGGAGTAACCAGGGGAGGCCCTCACCCTAACCCTCACCCAGGGGGAGAGGGAACACCTTAAGGAACGGCGATATGGCGAACTACGTTCTCGTGCACGGCTCGGGCCATGGCTCCTGGTGCTGGCAACGGGTTGTCCCTCTCCTTGAGCAGCAAGGGCACAAGGTGATCGCCGTCGATCTCCCCGGCAATGGACACGACGACACGCCGTTGGCCGATGTAGCGCTGGAGACCTACGCCGATCATCTGTGCCGTGTGCTTGACTCCCTGGATAGCCCTGCGGTACTCGTGGGGCACAGCCTCGGCGGCATATCCATCAGCCGGGCGGCAGAACTGCGACCGGGCAAGGTGGCGGTGCTCGTTTATCTCACGGCTGTGCTCCTGCCGGACGGAGCTACATTTATGGGGACGGTTTCCGGCGAGTCCGACCTGCAGAGGGCGCTGGAAGAGCGCTTCAGTTGGGACTTGTCCGCAGACCGCAGCCACGTTGTCTACAAGATGGAACAGACACAGCATCGCTTCTACAACGACTGCTCCCCGGATGACGTGGCGTGGGCGCAATCGATGGTGGTTCCTCAGCCCGTCGGGCCGTTGTTGTCGACCATGGGCGTAACCGACGCCAACTTTGGCTGCGTGCCCCGGGTCTACGTGGAGTGCTCGCAGGACAACGCGGTGGCGCCTGATTTCGCCCGCGCCATGTACACCGCTCTGCCCTGCGCCGAGGTCATCACCATGGACACGGGCCATTCACCCTTCCTCTCCGCCCCCGAAAAGCTCACCTCCCACCTGGACGCCCTGGCCCGCTACGCCGCCGCTGGCCGAACGGCATGACCTACGGCCTGCTCAATGGCCTGCGGGTCCTGGAGTTTGGCGAGTTTATCTCCGCTCCATACTGCAGCAAGCTGCTGGCCGACATGGGTGCAGATGTGGTCAAGGTCGAGCGTTGCCGCGTTGGCGACTGGGCCCGTGACTACGGCCCTTATGCCCTCACCCTAACCCTCTCCCAAGGGGAGAGGGGATTTGGGAGCCACCGGGAGCGGAGTGGCCTCTTCCTTTATCTCAACGCCAACAAGCGGGGCATCACCCTCAATCTGGACACCCCCACCGGGCGTGAAATACTCGCCGGACTGGTTTCTCGTTTCGATGTCCTGGTCCACAACCTGCACCCCACCGAGATGGACCGCGTTGGACTGGACTACGAATCGCTCGCTCCCCACAACGACGGTCTGGTGATGGCCTCTATCACTCCGTTCGGCCTGACCGGTCCGTACCGCAATTGGAAGGCCTACGACATCAATCTGGCCGCCGGTGGAGGGATCTGCGAAGGCCTGGGAAGCCCCGACCGCGAGCCGCTGACGTTCGGCACTCCGGAGGTGGGTTACTTCGCCGGAACAGCTGCAGCGTCATCGGTCGTCATGGCCTTGCTCGCGAGGGAAGACGACGGCCCTTCGGCGAGCTCGGGAGGACAACACATCGACATCGCCGAGATCGAGTCGATGGCCGGCCTTTACAACGGCCCCGAAGCACTGATGGCGGTCTACCAGTGGCGCGTCACCCGGCGCACCGGGCATCATGCGCTGGATTTCCCGTACCCCAACTGCATCCTGCGATGCAAGGACGGATACATCTTCGTTGGCTCGCCCGAGGGGCGCCAGTGGCGTCGGCTGCTGGAATTGATGGGTACGCCGGAATGGTCCCAGGAGCCGCGCCTCCGCAACCGCACCGTTATGAACAACGAGTACGCCGATGAGGTTGACGGCTACCTCGAGGAGTGGCTACTGCAGCACACCAAGGCCGAGTTGCTGGAGATGGCGCTGGAGCACCGCATCCCGCTGGCGCCGGTGCGCGGATTCGACGAGGTGCGCCACGACCCCAGCCTGGCCACGCTGTTCGCCGAGGTCGAGCGTCCCGACACAGGTCCCATCGCCCTCCCCGGCCCGCCCTACGAGCTTGACGGTGCCGAAGTCTCGCAGCCCCGTCCTGCGCCGACGCTGGGCCAGCACAACAGCGATATCTACGCCAACGAGCTGGGGTACACGCCCCAGGAAGTTGCCCAGCTATACCGGACCGGGATCATATAACAGGATTCCCCAAGGGACTCTGGGGTATACTCTATGCCCTCCTTGGAATGTCCCCGTGGCTGACCGCCATGCTCGCGCAGGGCAGGGTCCGGCGTTACTCCATCCGGCTATGGAGGTTTTCGAATGGCTGGATACAGCTCCTACCCGGTAGACCTGGTTGGGGAGTACGAGGAACGGGTCAACCGTGTTCTGTGGCTCATCAAGTGGTTGCTGCTGATTCCGCATCTTGTGGTGCTGAGCCTTTTACAGTTCCCAACGATATTCACGGTTCCCCTGTCGTGGCTCATCATTCTCATTATCGGCCGCAACCCGGAGTTTCTGTGGGGATACCACTCCGGCCTGCTTCGATGGAGCTGGCGTGTCAACTATTACGCATACGGTGTCGGCAACACCGATCGCTACCCGCCCTTCTCCTTCAGTTCGAGGGAGGACTACCCGGCGGACCTGCTGATCGAATACCCGGAGAGGTCTTCACGTCTGACTACTCTGTTTCGCTGGCTGCTTATCATTCCCCATTGGATCATCGTCTATTTCCTTGGCATGATAACCGGCGTTCTCGTGCTGGTGGCCTTGGTGCTCGTGCTGATTACCGGCCGCTATTCCGAGTCGCTGTTCGACATCATCATGCAATTGAACCTCTGGCAGTACAGAGTCAGCGCTTATGGCATGTTGCTCGTTGACGAATACCCTCCCTTCAGCTTCGAATAGGCGGCAGAACTTTTCAGATGACAAGACCGGACGACACTCTGCCCGGACCTCTGGATGGATATCGCGTGCTGGACTTCGGCTGGGTGCTGGCCGGAGCGGTGCCGGGGATGATTCTTGCCGACATGGGCGCCGAAGTCATAAAGGTTGAGACTCGGCAACGCATGGACTACATGCGACTGGGCCGCCCCATCATCGGAGACGACCCGGACCCGGAACAGAACCCGATGTTCCACAACGTGAACCGGGGCAAGCGAAGCATCACCCTCAACACAACGAAGCCGGAGGCAGTGGGCCTTGCCCGTCAACTGGCAGCCCAGTGCGATGTCGTCATCGAAAACTTCTCGCCCGGAGTCATGCAGCGCCTGGGACTCGATTACGAGACCCTGAGCCGCGATAACCCACGACTGGTGATGGCCTCCATCACATCCAACGGGCAGACCGGGCCGCTGCGGGACTTGCGCGCCTATGCCCCGTCAATCGGCGCAATGTCGGGATTGGACAGCACCATGGGTTACGAGGGCTCAGACGGCGAGAGCGGCCGCCCGCTGGGCCTCAAGCACGCCTACGCCGACCTGTGCGGCGCCCTGCACGCCGTCTTTGCGATTACTTCCGCCCTGTACCAGCGAGACCGCACAGGGCGCGGCCAGTACATCGACATCTCAATGCTCCGCGCCACCGTCGCCACCATGGGCGCAGGTCTCATGGAGTATGAGCTCACAGGCAGGGTGCCCCGGCCCAGGGGAAACTATGACCCGGTGATGGCCCCCTACGGCAACTACCCCTGCCTGGGAGACGACGAGTGGGTCTCTATCGCCGTTCGCACCGAGGAAGAGTGGGGAGGCCTCGTGGACGCCATGGGCAGTCCCGTCTGGGCTGCCGGGGCGGATTTCGCCAGTCGCTACGCCCGCCTGGAACATCGCAGAGACCTGGACATTCGGATTTCGGAATGGACGAACGAACGCTCTGCGTGGGAGGCCGCCGACCTGCTTCAGTCTCACGGTGTGGCGGCGTTTCCGGTTCTAGGCGCAGAGGGCAGGCTGTTCAATCCCCATTTCCAGGAGCGAGGCCTGTACTCTGATATCGACCACCCAGCGCTGGGTATCGAACCTATCTTCAACCTGATGTGGCAACTCAGCCGCACACCGCCCCAAATCCAGCGACACGCACCCCTTCTGGGCGAACACAACCGCGAGGTCTTCTGTGGCCTGCTGGGGCTGGACGACCCGGAAGTTTCCCGGCTGGAGGAAGAGCAGGTAATCTGGTAGCTAACCCACAATCGGAGATCGACCCATGACCAGTCAGAACGAGCGCGAGCGCGTAGTCGAGACACTGCCGGAGGTCGAAGGCGGTATATCGCCCGAGGCCATCGCCCGTGCCAGGGCAATGATCGGCACCCGGATGCGCACCGAGAATTTCGTCCGCGATGCCTCGCTGGGCGCGCTGCTCAACTTCGTCAACGGAATCGGCGACAGTAACCCCATGTTCCGCGACCAAGAATACGCAGCCTACTCGAAGTATGGCTCGATCATTGGACATCCGTGCGCTCCCTACATGCGCCACTGGTCGGGCCGCACTCGCTGGGGATTGCCTGGCGTGCACGGCTTCTTCGCCGGAAACGACTGGGAGTATTTCCGCAACCTCCGGCCTGGCGACGCCGTAAATTGCATCGAGAGGGTCCTGGATGTCCAGGAGCGTCAAAGCCGGTACTCGGAAACGCTTGTCATCCAATATGTCGAGACGATTTACACCAACCAGCGGGACGAGCTGGTGGCCCGCGTTGTCGGATGGTGCACTCGACACCAGCGGCGAGCCTCCCGGGAGCGCGGCAAGTACGCCAGCGTCCCCCGTCGCCACGAGTACAAGCCTGAGGAACTGGAGGCCATCGACCAGCAGGTGCTGGCGGAAAAGGCTCGGGGCAGCCAACCCCGGTACTACGAGGACACCAACATCGGAGACGAGCTGGAGCCCGTCGTGCGTGGCCCGCTTTCGCTGCAGGATGTGTCGGCCTTTCTGGTGGGCACCGGACGCTCCAGCGCTCACGGTGTGCTGCTGCGGGAGGCGCTTCGCCACCCTGATCACTACTTCCGGAATCCGGAAGCGGGCGGTGGTCTGGAATACACGGGCATCGGCCACCTCCGTGACTCCGTGGCCGAAGCGGTGGGCGTCCCCGGCGCCTACGACTACGGTCCCCAGCGTGTGTCGTGGATGGGCACGCTCCTCACCAACTGGATGGGCGACGACGCTTTTCTGAAGCGCCTGCGGGTGGAATGCCGTCGCTTCAATGTGTACGGCGACACCCAGTGGTGCAAGGGTCGGGTCATCGGCAAGCGTATCCACGACGGCGCGGCCTTGGTGGACCTGGAAATCTGGGCCGAAAACCAGCGTGGAGAGGTCACCGCCCCGGGCCAGGCGACCGTGATGCTGCCGTCCCGGGACCCTCGCTTGCCCTGGTTCACCGATGGGCGTGCCCTGAGCCTCCGTGACGCGCCACGCGGAGAGCAAATGCCTCCCATACTGCCGGAGTAGGGACGCCACATAAGGTTGAATTCCGTTGGAATGATTTGAGTTTAGGAAAGGAGACGATGGGTAGGACTTTTGTTGGAGCCGTAATTTTCGGCCCGTCAGATACCAGGAGATACTCTTTTCTGGTAGATACGGGCGCGGCCCTCATGGGATTACCTATTGAGGAAATCGGAAGCCTCGGCTTACCAATGGTGCCTGATGGACAGACCAGATTTCTGACTGCGACAGGGGTCGTTGAACTGGATACCTACTCCATTACGGGCAGGGTGGTAGTGGACCGGCCTCGCGGAAATGGCTTCACCGCGATGGTTGCCCCGGCACCGATTCCGTTGATTGGTTACGAACGTCTGCAAAATATGAGGCTGCGGGTGAACCCGGTAACCGAACAAGTCGAGGATGTGCCGGACGACGAAGTAAATCACCCACCATATTTTCTATGACTTCAATCACTACAGGCAGCGGCGCACCGACGGCTCTTGCCGGCCTGCGCGTCCTGGAGCTGGGCGACATGGTGGCCGTGCCCTACTGCGGCAAGCTGCTTGCGTCCCTGGGCGCGGAGGTGGTTAAGATAGAGCCTCCGAAGGTGGGCGACCCGTCGAGACGCCGAGGTCCCTTTCCCGGCTATGTTCCACACTCTGAACGAAGCGGGACCTTCCTTTATCTCAACACAGGCAAGCGGGGCGTAACGCTGGATGTTGACGACCCCAAGGGGCGGGAGATCCTGGCACAGTTGGCGGAAGAAGCGCATGTGCTCATTCACGATTCCCCGCCTGAGGCCGCAGCCGCCAGAGGACTCACTCGTGAGGCCCTGACGGGACCCAACGCAGCGCAGCGCCAGTCGAGCCCAGAACCGGCGCTGGTCGTCGCAGCCATCACACCCTTCGGCTCCAGCGGACCGAACGCAGGATATGCTGCCCACGACATCAACGTGTTCCACGCCGGCGGCGAGGGAAATCTCCTGCCCAACGGGCTGGCCCTCGACGCCTTCCCGGACCGGGCGCCCATAACCGCCGGGGGCATGATGGCCTCCTACCAGGGAGGCCTGACCGCCGCCGTCGGTATCCTGGGAGCTGTGGTTGCACAGTGGGAGCGTGGTACGGGTCAGTCCGTGGACTCCTCCATGCAGGAGGCGCAGATGGCCATAGGCTATCTGCCGGTGCAGCGTCTCGAGTCGGAAGGGTTCACCGAAACCCGGTTCTCAAGATTTTTTAGGATGGGCGGTGTGATGCCGGCGGCGGATGGATTCGTCGAGTTGTTGACGCTCGAGGCGCGCCAGTGGGAAAACCTGGTTCGCTTCCTCGGTGAACCAGAGTGGGCTACGCCGGAAAAGTTCCGGGACCCGGCCACTCATGGTCCCGAGGTCAATGAGAGGCTGCGGGAGTGGATGGCGCAGTACAGCCGCGAATGGCTCTACCGTGAAGGTCAGGCTTGCGGCGTGCCCATCGCACCCTATCTGACTCCTCGAGAGGTCTACGACAGCCCACAGCAGCGGGAACGAGGCTTTTTCAGAAAGGTGAGTCATCCGGAGGCGGGAGAGTTTGACTATGCGGACGTGCCCTTCCGCATGAGCGAGACCGAGCCGCTGCCCGGCCGGGCGCCGTTGCTGGGAGAGCACAATGCGGAGGTCTTCCAGGAATTGGGTTATTCTCCAGAAGAGCTGACCATGCTGGCGCGGGCCGAAGTCATCTAGCGTGGGCTGTAGGGCGGGGGTGGTGTGTGAATTCCAGTCTGTATTTTCTGATAGGGTTCATCGGCTTGATAATGCTGATCGAGATGGCGAACAACTTCTTCGATCACGCTTTCAACGCCTATGGGCTGGTGCCCAGGACCGTCCAGGGCCTCGCCGGAATCCCGCTTGGACCGTTCCTTCACGGGAGCTTCGCACATGTCCAGTCGAACTCGGTGGGCCTACTGGCGCTGGGGACCCTGGCGGTGATGCGGAGCGGCAGCAGGTTTCCCTGGGTATGCCTGGCAATCGCGCTGGTCGCAGGGGTGGCTCTGTGGGGTGTCGGCAGGCCGGCCACCCACGTTGGAGCAAGCGGGCTGGTTTTCGGATTGTTCGGATACCTTCTTCTAAAGGGAGTGCTGGACCGCAGCATTCTATCGATTCTCGTGGCGCTGGTTGTAGCCGCTGTATTCGGGACGATTATCCTATCCGGCCTGCTGCCCACCGATGTTCATGTGTCGTGGGAAGGACACCTGTGCGGGCTCGGGGCAGGGTTCGTCGCCGCCGTGGTAATCCCCAACGAGCCGAGCCCTTCGCAGCGGAGCGGTGCGGCCAGGATGGCATAGGATGCAGCCTCCTGCCCCATCGCACCGGGTGAAATTGACGACCGGGTGAAATTGAGGTGTTGCAATGACCTCCAATAGACCGTCCGGAAATGCGGGAGCCGTCGGGCCACTTGCCGGCGTGCGCGTTGCCGACTTCTCCGTACACGCCGCCGGCCCCTTCGCCGGGCTCATGCTGGCGGAACTGGGCGCGCAGGTAATCAAGATAGAAAGCTCGGCGCGACTGGACATAACCCGTCGGCCCCACGCCATGTACGGTAAGCCTCCATCAAGCTTCGAGCAGATCAACGCCAACAAGATGTCGGTGTGCCTCAACCTCAAGGAGCCCCGGGCCGTAGAGCTGGCGCTCGAGCTGGTCGCTGTCTCCGAACTCGCCCTTGAGAACTTCAGGCCCGGCGTGATGCAACGCCTGGGACTGAGCTACGAAGCCATGAAGGAAGTCAGGCCCGACATCATCCTGGTGTCGCTGTCTTCCAACGGTCAGACAGGGCCCGAAAGCAACTACGCCGGCTATGCGCCGATGTTCGCCGCGCTGGGCGGCCTGGGGCACCTGACCGGCTACGCCGACGGTCCCCCGGTTGAACTCCGCCATGCCATGGACCATACGGGAGGGATGCTGGCTGCGTTTGCTGCTGTAGCTGCACTGTCCGCACGCCAGCGAACCGGGCTCGGGCAGCATGTCGATGTATCGGTACGCGACCTCGCAACATCCTTCATCGGGCCGGAGTTACTCGAAGTTGCAATGAACTCTCGGGAGCCTCACCGGCAGGGAAACCGCGATCCATCCGCGGCGCCGCAGGGAGTATACCGCTGCAGCGGCGAGGACGAATGGATCAGCATATCAGTTGCCTCGGAGACTGAGTGGCAGGGTTTCGTCGCGGCAATCGGCAGCCCGGCGTGGGCCGTTGGGGACGAGTTCGGCGACGCCTTCCGTCGCTGGCGGAGGCACGACGAGCTGGATGTATACATAGAAGAGTGGACGGTCCAACACACGGCCACCGAGGCCACCTCGATACTCCAGGCCCACGGCGTCGCGGCCCATACCTCGCTTGCGCCCGACGCCATGATGAGGGACCCCCACCTGCAGGCGCGTGAGGCCTTCCCCGTGGTCAGCAATGGCAACACGGGGGAACAGCAGCGAGCGGTAACGCCTCCGTGGCGTTTCTCGGAGACCCCGGCCCGAATCGATGGCTGGACTCCTGACCTGGGACAGCACAACACGGAGGTGTTCTCGGGCATCCTTGGTTTGACCCCCGGAGAAGTGAGTCGGCTGGAAGAGTCCAGGGTTATCTGGTGATACCGGGCATGAGGATGTAAAATGGCGGCTCTACGGCTATCATGGCCGCAACAAGATGGCCCAGTGAAAAATCCGCGAATAAATTGACCTCGCTTGAGACCGGAGGTGGTCATGGCTAAGAAAGGCACAGGACTGATGATCGTTTGGGCCGATATCCCGGCCGAAATGGAAGATGATTTCAATAGCTGGTACAACGAAGAACACCTGGCCGAGTTGCTCTCGGTGCCCGGGGTCCTGAACGCCGCGCGCTACGAGGCAACCAGCAGCGGCCCGAAGCACATGGCCGTGTACGAGTTGGAAAGCCCAGCCGTAGTTGAATCCGACGCTTTCAAGAGCCGGCCCAGGACCGAATGGGGTCAGCGGGTCAGCCCCAGCCTCATCGGCACCAACTTCATGAACAACGTGTACGAGATGATCCACCCGGCCGCTCTCACCGACGACATCGCGAACAGTGAAATGGCCCCGGCACTGCAGATCGGCCGCATGGATGTCCCCGGCGAGAACGACTCCGAGTGGAATGACTGGTACTCCGGCGTGTATGTGCCGAACTACGAAAAGGTACCCGGCTGCATCAGGGGCCGCAGGTGGAAGACGGTTCGGGGCGCTCCATCGTATGCCACCGTGTACGAGTTTGAGAACGAGAAGATCTCTCAGACCGAGGAATGGCTGCATCAAAGGGAGGCCCATCCCGACAATGGGCGGATGCGGGACATCATGACTCACGCTACCGGTTCCCCCGGTATCTGGAAAAAGACCTTCCAGCTTTAGGAACCGGCGCCAGCAAGAGGCTTCCCGGGGGCTATTGCGAGGCTCCAGGAAGAGTGAGCCTTGGGAACCAGCGCTAACAAGAGGCTTCTCGGGCGCTATTACGAGGCTCCTGGAGGAGAGGGATGGCGACTGGCCGTCAGCGGCAGGAAGAGGAAATTGAAAACCAGTCTTCTCGGGCGGGTAGGGCCAGCCTCATCATTGCGCTGGTGCTGGTCCTGGCACTGCTTGTCGTCGAGATTATTGCAGGCGCCCTGGCCGGGAGTCTCGCCCTGCTGGCCGATGCCGGCCACATGCTGGCGTCGGCGGCCGCGATCTCCATAGCCCTGTTCACTGCTTGGGCCGAAGGCCGCCCGGCGTCCATCGAAAGGACCTTCGGCTATCACAGGGCCGAGATTGCGGGGGCAATGCTCAGCGCACTGGCCCTTTGGCTGGTGGCTGCATGGGTGCTGTTCGAGGGTATCAACCGCCTCCGAGACCGTTCGGAACTGGAGATCGATGGCGGCGTGATGCTGGTTATCGGCATCGTTGGGTTGGCGGTCAACATCGTATCCGCTGTCGTGCTGCGGCTTGGCGCCCAGCGCAACAAGAGGGCTGACGATGCTTTCCGCCACTTGCTGGCCGACTTCATGGCATCGGTGGGCGTGGTTGCCGCCGCAGTGCTGGTCATGTTCAATGACTGGACGGTAGCGGACCCGATCGTCTCCATAGGAATCGCAGCACTGATTGCCGCAAGTTCCTGGCGGCTAATCCTCAAGGTGTTTTACGCCCTGATGGAAGGAACGCCGGAGCATCTGGACCTGTACCGGCTTTGCTCCGAAATTGAAGATGTTCCTGGCGTCACACTGATCCACGATGTTCATGCCTGGACAATCTCGGAGGGCTACCACGCCCTGACAGCGCATGTCGTCATTGAGCCAGGTTATGCCGTACATACCGACCGGCTTCTGGGCCACATGCGGGAGCTTGTTTACAGGAAGCATGGTGTCAGCCACCTGACCCTGCAGTTTGAGGAGTCGGCCGTCGACTGCCTTGAAAACCACCACCTGGGCCACCTGGAAGCCCGCTCTCGGTGGGGTGGCTGATCCCTGAGTGTCTCTGCACTGGATTGCGTCGAATTAGTAACTATCTCAAAACTGTCATGCCCTTGAGAACAACGGCCAGATGCACGGTGTGGGCCACTGGATTCCCGTTTTCGCGGGAATGACGGGGGGTTGCGGGAATGACGGGTTGAACTTCAGCAGGTTTTGAGATAGTTACTTAGCACGGGGGTACGCCCTCACCCTAACCCTCTCCCGGAGGGAGAGGGGACAATCGGCGGGCGATGCCTCGGGGCGGCCCTGTATTGACAACGAAATTCGCAGGGCATACACTCGAATGACTGGGCCCGAACTGGCCCAGTTGTTCATGGCCCGGTGGTGTAGCGGTTAACATATTGGCCTGTCACGCCAAAGATCGTGGGTTCGAATCCCATCCGGGTCGCCACTCTACAATCGCCAGTCATTGTTCACGCAAGGGTTGGGGATTAGGGACAACGCCACACAGAAATGGGGACGCGCGGGTTCGACAGGGGCGTTCTGTAACGGATTGCAAGCCGAGGCGCCATCAACCTCGTTAATCAGGTGGCAAAAAGTAACTGGCGAACGTGAATTCGCTCTAGCCGCCTAAAGCGGCTACGTCTGCTCCCAGCTATTCCCGGAAGAGGGGATGTCAGGCGCCATAAGTCCGGGATGCGGCCAATCCGACGCCGGTAAGGGCGGCCAAAGATTCACCGGCTGGGTCTCTCCAGGTTGCGTCGACGGTGCCTGAAGAGTCCAAGAACAAACCGTCGGACAAGCTTGTAGTACATCCGGCTTATAGGCTCTTCTGGACGGGGAGTTCGACTCTCCCCCGTCTCCACCATTTCCTCCTGACCGCTCGTTCGAGCCATCGAACAAGGCCGCCCGCTCCGTTCACCATTGCCGGAAGGCATGCCAGGAACACTCACTTCGGTTTTGAGCCAGCTTCCAAATGACTATCTCAAAACTGTCATGCTCCGCGGGTATCACACGCCTCCCGGCTTTGGACCACTGGATTCCCGCTTTCGCGGGAATGGCGGGTGCTTCGCGAGAATGACGGTTTGAACTTTAGCAGGTTTTGAGATAGTTACTTAGTACGGGGGTACGCCCTAACCCTCTCCCGGAGGGAGAGGGGACAATCGGCGGGAATGACGGGTGCTTTCGCGGGAATGACGGATTTGGATTTTGGCGGGTTTGGAGCTAGCTTCTAAGTCCCGGCATCTCCACTGGATGCGTTGCGGAGGATGTCTTCCAGCATGTTGTCCAGCGCCGGGTCGAGCTCCACAGCCGGTTCGAAAGGCGTGTAATTGAAATCGGTCCGTGCCCGATCGATGAGCTCTTTCGCCGTTGGGTTGGTACCTCCGATCTTTTCCAGGGTGTCCCTCAACTCCTGGGACTCGGCTTCGCCCAGCGACTGGAGTTCCGACAGATCGAAATCCAAATTGAATTTGAAATTGATCCGCCGCATTATGTCGTAGAACGAGCGGTGATCTCGGCTGATACCGACGGGGTCGTTGTTGGAAGTAAGAAACGGATACATGGGCGCCATCGCACCCAGCCGGAACATTTCCAGTTCGGGGTGCTGGAAGTGCGCCACGGTGATCAGAGCCATGCCGATCGTGGGCCCGTTCCTGCTATTGGACCCGTAGTTTGAGTACCGGACCCCCAGTTTATCCATTTCAGGTTTCATGCTGGCCTGGCTGTAGATGCAACTCACGCTGCGCTCCATGTCGGGAGGCGCGGCACCGTTGTAGCCCTCTACCGCAACGGTTTGCGATACGCCCAACTGCTTGACGGCCTGGAAGAATGCTTCAGCGTACACATCCAGCCGAAACCATGGCTCCTCTCCGAGGAAGATTACCAGCCCATTACCCGCATCGAAGAAGTTGTTGTCGCGCCGCATGTTGGCGTCGGGCAGGCCATCCCTGTAAGCCACGCGCGGGCGATAGGTGTCATGCGTTCCTGGCACTTGGAATGGGTAGCAAAGCTTGGCAATTTCGGGCCCCATCGAACCAACGCGGCGGGCCTGGAGTTTTTCGATAAGGTAACGAGGCAGACCGCTTGAAATCTCGCCGCCGTCGGACCACTGGCGACGCCAGCCAGCGAGTAGGTAACGTGCGTCGGGGATGGACTGCAGGTCCAGCAGCTCGTCAGCCATCGGCCAACACTCCTTTCGCCTAACGGGCGTCTACTAGACAGAATCAATAATTATCATTCTGCCAGACGGCCCGCTGTAGCGCAAATTTGGCGGGCGCTTACGCATGGTCTTTTAATTCTCCAAAGCCCTTGTGAGGGGATGGCGGGAGCAGCGGTCGAATCCCGAGTGGCTCATCTGTGCTTGCAGCAGGGGGTCCATCCCCCTAACCTCGCCCCCGAAGCAATGGGGATTTGACACACGAGTACTGAGGCTACGGTAAAACGTCGATGGAATATTTCCGCGGGACGGTGTTTGTCTCCGGTGGCCATGATCAGGATTTGCTGGTGAATTTTTGAGTGCCTTCCCCACCCCGCACTCAATGAATTCGATCCCAGGGTCCCGGAATCTAAGCCTCCTGAATCGGCAAACTATTCTTTCGCGTTCCTCCGCTGCGTGCCGAGGAGACCGGGCTCCTCTGAACCTTGCAATATCCACTCCGGCTCAATGGTGGCCCGGAGCAAGACCAGGACGCCCCAAGACCAGTACGCCCCAAGACCAGGACGCCCCAAGTGGAAGGCCTTCCGTAGTAGTCCGGGAAGTTTGCCGAGATTTCTACCGGCAGGGCACCAATGGGTCATCTCCAAAGCCATCGAGGCCATGCGGAGCCCATCAGATCTGCGTGTTGGGTGCGGATCAGCACAGAAATATCCCGCCAGGAAAGTTGACAAAGGAAAATACTCTTCCTGTAAGATGATTAGAGAGGGTAAGACGGTTCCCTGGCCGTTGCCCTGAAAGGGAGTCCCAGTAGCTCAGGGGATAGAGCGGCTGCCTTCTAAGCAGCGGGTCGCGGGTTCGAATCCTGCCTGGGACGCCACATTAGCTATGACATACCCGGATTCGCTCCTGAAAAGGGGTGTTTCCGTCGGTAGAGAGCCGCCCTGAGAGGCGGCTTTTTTCATTGCCTGGGGCCCATCCGACACGCTGCCTGCCGTCACGGACGAGTTCCGGTTCACCACCCCCTTGCTTGCCTGACAGACCATTACGCAAGTTGAGGCAAGTACTCATGATGAGAGCAGGAACCAGACGGCGGAGCAGGAAAATGAACCCGGTAAAGTTGGAACGGAGCGACTTGGTGCAGAAGTTCGAGGTGCACAAACTGTCGGAGGGTTTGTCGGAAAAGACGGTGAGGTGGTACCGGCAGACCCTGGAGGTGTTCCAGGCATGGCTGGCGGAGGAAGATATGTCCACCTGCCTGGATGATCTTGGCGAGGACGAGATGCGTCTTTTCATCCTGCATCTCAAGGCCCGGCCCGGCCTGCGAGGTCCTGCTTCCAGCCACACCGTCAACAGCCGGGTCCGGGCCATGCGCGCCTTTTTCAACTGGTTGTACGAGAAGGGTTACACCGAGTGCCACCGGCTTGAGAGGGTCAGGCCGCCGAAGCCGCGGGAGAAGGAGGTCGAGATACTCACCAACGAGGAGATTGAGCGTATGTTCGCCAGCATAAATCCCGACACCGTTCTAGGTGCCAGGAACCTGGCGATCTTTTCGCTGATGCTGGATACCGGCCTCCGGCTCACCGAAGTTGTCACCCTGAAGCGCCGGGATGTCCACCTAGACAAGCGGTATGTCAAGGTCTTGGGGAAGGGAGACAAGGAGCGCCTGGTCTCATTCGGTACCAACTGCCAGAGGGTTCTGCTCAACTACGACCAGCACTACCGGTTCGAAAATCAGGGTCAAAATGCCGAAACCTTCTTCCTGTGCATCGACGGCCACTCCATGGGCGCTGAGGGTCTGCGGTCTCTCACCGAGCGCCTCTCCAAGGCCGCCGGGGTACCCAGATTACATCCGCATCTCCTGCGGCACACCTATGCCACCCGGTTTCTGCTGAACGGCGGAAATGTATTTCTTTTGCAACAGAACCTAGGCCACACCAGCCTGACGATTGTCCAGCGGTATGTGCACATCGCCAGCAGGATGGCGGCCCTGGCCAGCCAGGAATTCTCCCCTCTGGACCAGTTCAAGATGGGCAAGACCTGTCGCTACCGGCACGGATTTAACGGCGAGGGATTTCAGGGGCAGATATACCCCAACGCTGGGAACGCCTCACGGAAGAGGAGGGGACGAGGGAGGTGAGTTCCTCCCCCGGCATCGCCTTCCCGGTCATCAGTGTCCCTCAGTTCACGATAAATCTCTCGTTACGGCCGAGCAGAGGTGCGAACCCGGCGGCCAGTAGGAGTTCCTGCACGTCGTATATGGACACCTCTTCAGTGTTCTGCACCAGAGCCAGGCCTACCTTTATCACTGTGTCCCGCGACGGGTTGCGGCGCTGCCCCGACTCCAGCCGGCCCAGATAGCCCTCATCCAGTCCGCTGCACTGCGCCAGTCTGTACCGGCTTTTCCCGGACTTTTCGCGCAGCGTTCTCAGAACGCTGGAAAACTGTGTTGGTTGGTTGGTCGCCATGGGGATTACCCTCCTAGGCCAAAGTCCACTCACCTCCACGGGGATCCCACCACTGGAGGACAGGGACTTTGAAATGCGGCAGGACCCGTGCCGAGAATCCTCCGGTGAGGATCCTCCTGGGGCGAATGTCCTGCCTGAATCAAAATGATAATTCCACCGCTTGACACAAGGTTTTCGATTAGCGGGGAAAATCTGGGGGAACAATCCACAAGACCGACGAGACCGGACTATTGATATGATGAAGCGGTCACCTTGCAATGGCCCGACACGCGTGATCGGCGGCTAGAGCGATTTTTCGTACAGCACCCTGGCTCTGCTGCCGTCGACTCTCAGGAAAGCGTGAGCCGCGGGACCCTCCACGACTCCGATACTGTCCTGCCTGTTGAAGTCTGCATGGGTAGGTCTTGATGAGCCAGAAGTCGCCAAGCAGGTGCTGGAATCTGACCCTCACGAGACTCAGACGGTTCTCAAAGTCGCGTTCGAGGAACGGATTGAGATCAGGGCGTTGTTGCGCCACTTCATCCATCCAATCGGTGATCTTGACTCCGAGGCCCTCTTCGTGCGGCCAATTCCCTGGGCCGATGTGCAGTATTCGCCCGCCCCGAATTGGTAGCAGCATGTCAAGGATATTGGCAATGTGGTCGATGACGTTTTCTCTGGGTTCCATCCTCTCGATGAGGACCCGGTAATCTATGTTTTCCATTTCCCTTCCTTCTACTCGAAAATGATGGACCAGGCTCTTCGCTTGGTCCAAGGTCTTGATGATTTTCCGCTCACTACCAGTCGGCTGAAAAACGCCTTGTGTGCATGGTCAAGGCGTTCTCCGACCGGCCCGGCTGTTCTCCCGATGGAGGTGAGGTCAAGTCCGTATTCGCTGCCCGCTTCCCTTGAGATAGGCGATGTTCAGGGCCGTCTCCTAGTCGGGCGCCCAAGTCTCCTCCTGGCCGGGGGCGGTCAACTCTCTGACTTCTATTTCCACCCACCAGAAGTCACGGACCAGGTGCATGGCCCGCACATACACCGGACGATCCCCGTAGGTGAGCATCATTCTTTGCAGCGGGCTGCTTTTGTCCGCCATCACGGTGCGTTCAACCAGACACTCAAGGACCTTCGACCTCAGTGGGATGTTCTTTGCGATATCATCTTCACTTTGCTCCGGTCCTTCCGGTTCATCTTCGTCTTCGTCCTGTATGTACAGAAAGGCCGCATTGCTCTCCTGTGAGCAGCTTGCTTCGATTCCGTCCAGGAAGACGGCAAACTCTGCCGCCTTCTCAAAGAGGTTCCGATACTTCAGGGTCTGTTCGTTTTTCATTGTTCTTCCTTTATGTGTTGATGTGTTGATGTGTTTTCTTTGAAACCCAAGTGTTGTCGAATTCTGTTCCTTGCCGGAACGGCGGTGTCGCCTTTTCTTCCTGCCATGGCACCCCCGGATACCCCGCAGATACGGAAGCCACAACCGTGGGCCTGACTTTTCCGGCTGCATGCACCTGACCTGTGCCTTTACATTGAATTCACCTCCATTCTTTCTCGCAGTTCCGCACACCCCGTCACAACAGTGGCACAGCAGGGCCGCGGGCGACGGTCGGGCAGAGCGCGGCCCG
This sequence comes from Dehalococcoidia bacterium, assembly GCA_963667765.2. GTDB lineage: Bacteria > Chloroflexota > Dehalococcoidia > Lucifugimonadales > UBA3495 > VXOI01. Next base: position 118,607 of record CAXXON010000001.1, read on the forward strand.
CCCTTTCCGGAGAGGCATGGAGGGGGCGTCCTGATTCAGGGAGATTGAGTCCCAGGAACTCGCTCCGGCATTTTTGATCCGGGCTTGGCCGACAGCTCCAAAGCGCACGCCAGTCCACGCACGAAATGGGCTGGTCGGGAAACCCGCTGACCGCTTGTGTGGCCGTGGCCGCCCCAGTTCCGAGTTGCACGACGATTCTCTTCGTTGACGGGAATCTCCTCCGTTGAGGACCATCGGACGGGTCACCTTCGCTCTTTTTAGCAAATGGTGCGGCACATACGTAGCCGAAGCCTCCCCTCTCTTAACTCGTGATCACTTGCCGGTTCAGAGCGACCAAAATAAATTGGGACCCGATGGGTCAAATCACCTTCGTAGATTTAATGTCCATCTCTGTCAGCGCTTACATCGCACAACACCTCAGGCAGGTGGAGAGTCCTAGGAAGGTATGCGGCGTTCTCAGGCTATGATTGCTTTGGTGTTTCCGACCGGCGAACCAATGCCGGCAGCATCTGCCTGCCCACCAGCACCATTCCCCACGGGGAATCCACCGAGATGCAGCGGGTGGTGCGCATCCCAGCCTCCCGGACTGAGTCGATTCGCCGCCGCGCAATCCTCAGGAGGACGTCCTTGGGTCTTCGTTCCATGAAGGCGGTCGCGACATCCACCTTTCTTGGAAGCGTGGCCACGGGCAGGATCGGCGTGAACCTCACCCGGTAGTGCCTTGAAACCCTTCTCTCCACTCCTCTTTCCCCCGATTCCCTGATCGTGGCCTTCATCCCTAAGGAAAGGGCGAGCTCTTGGACCCCCTCCGCAAGCCTGATGGACTTCGAGGTAAATTCCGCCCTCCCATTTGCATATATATGTCCGTCCGAGTCGATCAGGCCCTGGAGCAACGCAAGTCGCTGTTCCATTCCCGCCCGTAGGTAGAGTTCCGGTGCATGCTTATTGTTGAACACGTTAAGGTCGCGCAGCCGGGTGAGCAGTCGGGGCTTGGGTCCCCGGGAGAGGCTGCACCGGAGAACCGTCCCCCCGGGGTTCAGCACGCGCCAGAGTTCGCCGGTTTCCCCGATCCTCTCCCGGTAGTGCGGTTCGTCTTCCGGTCCGGTGTAGATGGTGGCACTATTCGAGTCGCCGTCTCCCAGCCATAACCCCAGAATCCATGGGTCGATGGGAAGCTCCCTGTCGGCCGGTATCAGGCCACCGGCGACTGGTATGTAGTGGGAGGAGCCCGTTTGCCGCCCTTCGGTAGGCCTGTTGAGGTACTCATCCAGTTCATGGGTTGCCATTGGCCAGCACCCCGCGTTCCACGGCCCCAGCCGGCGGATGTTCAGACATCCCGGGGAATAGTCGATGGGTGTGAGAATCATCCAAGGATGGCCCTTCCCTGCCGTGATGCTAGAGCCGTCGCTGAACACCAGCCTATGGGCGATTTCCTGGGTTTCCTCCGAGACGTCTGTAACTGTGCAGACCTGACCGAGTTCGTCGAACAGCTTTTGCCCCGGCTTGATGGCTCCAATGGTGCTCCACCCATCCGGTGTCGGGACGTCGGTCTCGCTAGTCAGCGATACGCGGTAGCTGGCTCTCTCACATGGGACTGCAAAGATATGTGCGCTCCGGGTTTCGATAGATTCCTGGTCGCATCGGAGGCACTGTCTGTGTGAACCGGTAGTAGTCATTTTTGTCTGCTCCTTCGTTCATTAAGCAAAGACACGGGCGGCCTCTGCCTCGTCGCAGGGGCCGCCCGTGTCTGTTGGGTCTTGGTGATTTTTGCTGAGGTGTTGTCCGGACGGACTGGCTTAGCTGGTGTACTGGTTGGTTGTACCCAGGTGCATCCGCTTTAATTCCCGGGGCCGATCAAGCGGTTGAGGTGGGTTTCCGTCCTTCAGTGACCATTTGGTCGGGCGGGAGGTCCGGTTCAGGCGTCCGTAGCTAGTTGCTCCCGCTCGACCTCTTCGCAACTCGCCGGCAATGGCGCAATGCTCTTTCTTATCCCAGAACAGCCCTCATTCTGGGATTTTGTTGCCACTGGCCGGCGCCGCGGAGGGGCGGGCGGAGCGCCGAACCGCCCACCCCTCTGCCCGGTGCCTCCATTGCGGGTCCTCGTCGCCCTCTCTTGCGCCGCTCAGACACTCTCAACAGGCACAGATAAAGCAACTAAATTTCTATGTTTCAGAGAGGTCGACACACGCATTCCCGTTCTCCCGCAGTCTTAAAACCCCGAGGGCAAGCTTTGGGTGTGCAATGTACACATCTGTACTTGGGAGGCGACCTTTATGCCAATGCCTTCGCAGGAACCGCGTTCACAACTCCCGGACTGGGTTCCGGTGTCCCAAGGGGCCAAACAAATTTTCTCGTTTATCGGCAGTTGTCCGCTGATCAGCAAATCCGACCTGTCGAATCTTATGGGATACGACGCCCCGTATTCCTACCCTCTGGTGAAGGAGCTGGCGGATTCAGGGCTAGCCACCTCTGTGCCGCTCGGCGGTGTCAGTGCCAGGGCCGACAGGCTCTACGTCACACCATATGGCCGCCAGTTTCTCACTGTCGTGGACAGGTCCTGGCAGGATGACGGCGCGCGATCAGTGCTCCTGTCGCGTTTTCCTGTGGCGGAGACACTGCCATTGGCCGCATCCTCCGTGGAGGGAATGGGCCGACTACTCAGTTTCAACTGGTACCAGGGCATGGCTTGGGACGCCGCGGCACGATACGAGACCGGCTTCGTTCCTATTTTCTGGTCCGGCTTGCTGCAACGGGAACGGCACGTCAGGCAGACTTTCCTGAGGTTGGGTCCTGACCTGTTGGAGGTCGCCGCTCCAGGCCCGAATCCCCGACCGGGTTTGCTGTGCTTCGTTGTGCCCGACGCCTGGCAGGCTCAAGTGGTGCGGCGTGCGGCTTCGGCCTTGAGGATCGGATCACGTTCTTTCACGAATGGGACAGAATTGTCACGCCGGCAGCCAGGCCAGTGGAATCCGTAGGCGGAATAACCGCCCAGATCGCCGACGCGTATGTGGGCGCCTGGTCGTGGGAGGCAAGGGTCGCGGCATCGCCATGGTCAGGCGACCAGCCGCGGCGCTGCTACCGTCAGTTGCAGATTACCGCCGAGTGGCCCAGGATCCACCTCGACTCCGCCCGGAGTGTCCTGCTGGAAAACCCGCAATCGAGAAACACGCAGAGGGTGCTGGCGTTGCTGAGAGGGGGAGATGGGCCGTGGCTTCACTCTAACGTGGAAAGAGGCGTACATCGCTACACGGTCAATAACAGGTCCTTTCACTTGTTGGCGACAATTGACCGCGTTGCCAATAACCAAATTCCCGCTGCAAACCTGGGTCCTGCAGGAATGGGTAATTCGCCTGTGCATGATGACGAAGTAATGGCGGCGTTGGGACAGTTCTTCGCTAATGGCCTCAAGGTGGCCAACGGGTGGCGCTCCTGGGAGCGGTGGAGCCACGGAGGGATTGAGCCTGATGGGATGGTCTTTTTGAATTTCGGCTCATTCGGGGCCGGTTGGCACTACTACGAACATGAGCGGACTGCCCGGCGCCGTGCACGAGCCGAGAGGAAATTTCGGCGATACCTTGCCCCTCGAAGGCAGGACGACTTCCCCGTCGTCTTTGCATTGTGGGACGACTTGGCTGAGAACACGTTTCAGCACATTGGCTGGGAGAATGATGGGCGCCCCTATCCGGTTCGACTGCTGACCACCACCCGGTACAGGCTTGACAGATACGGAGCACTCGGCGATGGCTGCTGGTCCTGGTACGGAGAACCGGTGAGGCTGGGGTAACCGGGACGCGGCGACTGCCCGGTCCTTCGAGCGAAGTTTCGGCTGGTCTCTGGTGGGTGCCTCGCAATTCCCAGACAGTGGGATGGGATGTGTATAGGGGTACCTTTTTGAACCTGCGGATGTGCTCCTAAATTATGGTTACGAAATTCGGTACGCAAAAGGAAGCCACTCTTTGACATGTGCTCGCAGATTAAATTGCCAGCGGAAGAGGGCCCCCGGGGGACCCTGTCACAGAATTGACGGGTGTTTCACTCTCAAATGTGTGCTCGTGCATTAAGTGGCCCCAATCAACCCACAGGCGGTCAAAATAGCCTTAGGGAGCTGTCGGATTTGCCGAACCTACCCTGGCACTGTCTACTTCTCTCCCACCTCACTAACTCGTTGCAGAACCTGAATTAGAATGCGACCGAGTTGGTTTCGCTTGGATTGCCTTCAGGTACTACGGCCTCGCGGGATTCCCGATCCTCGCGTTTTCATGGTCGACTGCCTCCCCTTTTGAAGCCTGGGACGGCGTCGCTGTCATTTTCACGGTAGAAGTGAGTTTAGGGGATGGCCAGGGACGGGTGCGAGTAAGGGGCTGGTTGATAACCTCTCGGCATTGATTTCCTCCAGGTCCTGTCGATCCGTTCCCGATGGTTTTTCTGGTTGAACCAGAACAGCGATCTTTGCCTTACTTCCGATCGCCGACACTGTCTGTAAGCGGCGGAGATTAAGTGGACCGCCTGGGCGGGGGATTGCTGAGTATCGTGGAACTAATAGTGTACCGCCTGCCATCATTCATAGGGTTGTAACCGACCTCATGGATGGAGCGATGGATGTACAGCGTGGATGTATATCTGCGGTTGGCGCTGTCGCTCTGGGCGGTTTCGTCCTCGTTATGTACTAGGAATCCTCTGAACAAGGCGTTGTAGCCGGAGTAGTGTATGACGGAGCGGAGAGGGGGGTGAGAACTGCGGCCTGGGGCTTATCAGCCGGCACCCGGCCCCTTGGGTTTCCTCCCTGACTAGGTTGTCGGGGGCTTGACGGGGCCCTTATGCCGGGGTTGTCCCGCCGCAATTGGCCACTACGCCGCCAGTTGGCCCTCCGCCGTCAGCAGGTTCCCCAGCCCGAACTGCAGCGCCAGCCGCTCCATGTTCTTCGCCAGTCCCCGGTAGCGTACCCCCGATGGGTCTCGGGGGCAGGCTCTTGCCGTAACCGAATAGCCGCTTCAGCCTCAGGAAGGGATGCTCCACCTTGGCCCTCACCGAGGCTTTCGCCTTCTCCTCCATCGCCTCTTGGCTCCCAGGCTCCAGCATCCGGCGACTCCCCGGACGCATCGCCACCCGCCATTCCACCTCCCGCCCCAGGTTCTCCGCCCGCTTGTGCACTCCCTGATACCCAGCGTCGCCCCACACCACCGTCTCACCCCCGTGCAACAGATTGTGGGCCTCGGTGACATCGTGGGCGTTGGCCGCCGTGGCTGTCATGCTATGCACTACGCCCGTATAGGAGTCCACCCCAATGTGCGCCTTCATCCCGAAGTGCCACTGGTTCCCCTTCTTGGTCTGATGCATCTCCGGGTCCCGTTCCCCGGTACGGTTCTTGGTGGAGAACGGCGCCTCTATGATGGTCGCGTCCACGATGGTCCCCTCCCTGAGCCTCAGCCCCTGGGACTCCAAATGGGTGTTGATCTCCGCCAAGAGACCCTGCCCCAATCTGTGTTTCTCCAGGAGATGCCGGAAATTCAGGATGGTGGTCTCGTCGGGCAGAGGGCCTGAGAGTTTCAGCCCCGTGAACCGCCGCACCGGGTCCGACTCGTAGAGCAAATCCTCCATGCCTGAGTCGCTGAGATTGTAGAAGAGCTGGACGCAGTGGACCCTCAGCATGACGGACAGCGGGTAAGGATGTCTCCCCCTTCCGGCCTTGGAATAGAAGGGGCGGATCCGGTCCTCCAGCAACTGCCAGGGAATCAGAGCGTCCATTCGCTCCAAGAACAACTCCCGGCGGGTCTTGCGCTTCTTGCCCTGGTATTCCAGAGCCTGCCCTCGGCCACGACGGGGGTCGGCAAAGGTCGGCTGGTCCATCTGCCTTCACTCCCTCAACAGGCATCGGCTGCTTCAGCCCAACCATGCCACATCCCGCCCGACTTGTTCAGAGAGTTCCTAGGTGTTCGGGTGGCGAGGCTAACACTTCCAGCGACGTCGGCGTGAACCTGAGAGTGTGGGGCCCGCACCGAACGGGCCCCCCTTCCCCGCAATCATCTGGAATCCAACTTACCGGCGTCTCTGTCCCTCCGCCCTACAGGTGAACACCCCTGCGGCTATCATTACGCTGAACGCCATGCTCCACAGGCCGGCCTTGAGCATCATTCCGGGAATGTGTCCTGTTATGGGTTTCCTGGGCATGAGGATGACCACCGGGGCCATGAACATGGTTCCGGGCGGCACGAGGAGGACGGCCGTGAGGTCAGTCCGTTGGCTCTATATTTTTGACCTTCCTACATCTGTGCCAGGTTGGCGGCTAGGTGGCACTCGAACCAGTCGTCTCCAGTTCGGAACGCCTGCGGCGTCGCGGTCTGGGAGTCCCGCACTATCCCCAACCCGTCTCTCGACCGCTGCTGCTTAGAGCAAACTGCATTATCGCTGCCCTCAGTCTGCGGGAGGGATTACCCGAGCTGTACCCCCCGTGCAACTGCCATGAATCAGAGGTTAGCCAAGGGGTGTGACGCCCGACCTCTTCGACCAGCGTATCGTGGGGAACGAGGTACCAGATACCGTCTTGGTCAGGGAAAGCGACGTTGATGTCCTTGCCAATCAGGTCCCTGCGGATGGCGAGCCGGCCTGGACATCTGACAAGAGTTACCTGCTCTCCTACCGCACGGCGGATAATCAGATCAACTCCCCTTTCCTCGTTGCTGGGCGGGTAGCAAGTGTACTCGGCAGCCACCAGCTCTTTGACCGCCCGGCTCACGTTGGTATGACGCCACGGTCCCGCGTCCTCCTCCGCCATCGGCTCCTTGACCTCGGGCCCGCTGGGTTTCCTTGGCTTCCCGGGAGCATTTGCAGGAGGCGTGGCAGCCGGATTTGTCGGCACCTCGGCAGCGTCAACGGCGAAGGGCTGCAGTTGCTGGAGCAGCCTGGGTGAAGGGTTGGCGCTCGAATACGCCCCGTTCTCCTGCCAGGACTCCGTGTTCAACCAGTTGGTTGTCTCACCTATTGCCTCGACCAGCTTTTCGTGGGGTACGAGATACCATTTCCCGGCGGACGGGAAGTTCATCCACAGGTCCTGACCGATGTACTTCCTGTCGATAGTCAGGCGGGCCTTGAGTTGGACCTTGAGGGTGGTATTCCCGTCGAAGTGGTGGGCCAGAAAATCGGCCCCATGCCAGTCGTCGGAGAGCTTGATGCAGTTGAAGCCGTAGTCTGCGAGCAGTGCCGCGGACTGGGTCTCGTCGAAGGTGGAGCCGTCTCCGGGGGAGCGACGGGCTATCTGCGGCGAGGGTGAGCCGGAGGGTTTTCTCGTCCAACTTGTGGGAGTGTGCGGCGTCCGCGGCGAGTTCGACCGGTCCGGTTCCAGCCAGTTTCAAAGGTTCGGCGCCACATCCTGTGGCGGCTGTTCTTGGCCACCCTCTTTGGCCTGATAGGCCACCAGAATGGGGTGGAGGTCTCGTACCCGGATGATGCGGAATGTAAATTCTCCGTCGAGCACGAGGAGGTCCGGGTCCGCGGAGATTATGGCATCGACTTCTTGCCATATCGCAAGGTCGAGTACGGGAATGTCCTTGGGGTCTCTGCACGATGCCCCTGAGGATGGAACGAGTTCGAATAGCTCTGCATACTGCAGGTACTCGGCGACTATGGTTGCCTGGGCCTCAGCGTCGAGGCGAAACCTCGGGTCTGCCAATTTTCATGTCAGTTCGATTACGAGGTGGTCGGAGGTGATTGCCCGGACCGTCTCTGTTTGCATCCAATGCCAACGGAATGACCCCCGTTGTGGAACGGGGGTCATTCCGTTGAGGATGGCGCTGTTGTCGAAAATAACCCTCGGGGGCATCAGGCTTTGATGACGTCCAGGATTTGTTCCTCGGTCAGTCCGTTGGCCTCGAACTGCTCTGCAGCCTGTTCGAAAGGGATTTCTCTTGTGGGTGCCAGGACGACCCTTCCGTTTTGGCGGGCGACGACCATGAATAGTTCGCCCACCATTTCTTGGGCCATTTGGTCTGTGACCAGAAAATGGCGTCCTGAGCGTGGTTCATGTATGGCGATGTTGCGGGAGACAAGGGAACTGACGAGCTCGGTGACGTCTACTTCGAGTGCTTCGCTCTTTTCGGCGAGTTGCACCGCTGCCCAGTCGGGAATTCGGATTTCTATTTCCATTCTTTTCACGGGGAATACCTCCCGATTCGGCAGTGGCTTCCATTGTCCTCGGTTGAGAAGGATTATATCGTGTTTCTTGGTTCGGACGGTGTGTGCTTGAATCGTTTGACAGAGGGCCTTGCCAGGGCTGCTTACACGGCGTTGGCGTGATCAGTGGCGGTTGCATTGTCGCGTGGAGTCCTTGTCTTGAGATGAGACTCTTCCATTCGGCTGTGTGGCATGTAGCTACCCGATTATGTCGTTCAATAAAAACGGGATTGGCTGGCATACCAGACCCGAGTCTCGAATTTTGTCTGCTCTACTGACCTTTCGCCCTGTTTGAGGGAGTGGTGTCCCTCTTTGGTGGGGACCACTGCTTCCGTTCTCCCGAAGGCGTCCTCGGCTTGGGCTGGCCACCTCCTCTGCTTCTCTTTTGCAGGCCACCCGTCAGGTTCTGTTGAGTTTCCCTGCTGTTCATTTTCTCGCCCTCACGTCCCCTGATGCAGAGTTTTGCGTTACCAGCCTTCCAAGTTGCGCTGCTCGGGGGAGGAGTGGCAGTCAAGTCTCTCCCCTCGTGGTCTGGTACGCTCAGAGCTGGTCGGCATCCACGGGTATGAGCCGCTGGCCCACTGGGTCACGGCCAGGAGTGCGTCCTCAAGGGTGACCACACCCAGCAGGCTGGGTTCGGCCGGTCCGGCGATCATCACCGGGGTCGGGAAGGTCCTGCCTTCCAGGCGGGTCATGGTGCGTCCGATCTGGACGGGCTTGATGCTCCCGCCGGAGTGGCGGGTCGCCAACTCCGATGGTGAAATGGCGATTACTCCCTGGGCGGATTGTTCCTCCTCCGGCGGCGCCTTCGGCGGGCGGCTTCCCTGTTTTGACGCTCGAGTTCGGCGAGCCGTCCCCGTAGAGCCTTGGCTCTCTCCTCGGCCGCCTTGGCTCTCTCCTCGGTGGCCTTGTTCCTCTCCTCGAGATCTTCGAGCTTCTCTTCGGCTATGTCGGCCCTCTGCCTGTGGCTTTCGGGCCTAATTCTGCGTTCCACGCGCTCGTAGAGCTTGGTTTTCTCGTTCACGACCGCCTCCTGGATGTATCGGTAGGGCCTTACGAGCAGGACTGATCACAGGATTATTGGTCAGAATATTACAGGGTGTCGTCGAACTGGTCCTCCCGGGCCAGCAGGGATTCCGGGTCACTTTCCTCGACCGGCAGTGAGGCCCGCCATCTGTGGTATTCCTCGCTCGTTTCCTCGAAGGCGCTGTTGATGTCGTCAGTGAGCAGGAACGGGACTATGAGCTCTTTCTTCACTCTCTCGGCCTTGTCAACGCGGTCGTCCCCCTGCTCGCCGGCCGGCGCCCGCTAACTGGGGGTAAAGCTCCGGCCACCGGGTCAGGATGGCGTCAAGGAGTCGTGGCATCTATTCCTCTTGTTGCCAGCCGCCTGGCCAGGATGCGCTGCCGGACGCGATCCCGAAAGTCATCCGGCATTCTCCTTCGGAGGGATTCGGGAATTTCCGCCCATGCCACCGCGAATGCGTCGTTGAATGCCTCGTCGAATACCTTTTCGTAGACCTCGGGCCGGAGTCTCTCCTTGATCTCTGCGATCTTCTTCCTGTCCCTCCGCTCGAAGGCTTCATCTCCCAGATGATGATCCAGGAATCTGTGGAGTAGCTGTGCAAATGTCATTGCCACCTCCGTGGCAAGTATGGAGTCTGGAATCCATTCCGGTTAGAAGTCCCCGGCAGCCCCTTCTCCTCACGCCTCGCCCACGATTCTATCAGGGCAGTCCGCTGTCGTGATATCGCACCACTGTGAATTTCCAGAGTCTTTGACCCGGTAAACAGGGAAAATTTGTTGTTGTCCAGCGATTCCGTCACCCTAATTGACAAGGTCATTGACCCCCTGATTTACAGGGTCATTGACCCACCCTGGGAGCCTGAAAGGGCGACCATTGGAGCACTTCAGCTATGAGGTGTCGCGATGGCGTACCGGGAGGTTACCAGAGTGGACATACAGGAAATCATCCGGCGCTGGCAGGCAGGAGAGGGGTACCGCCGGATTGCGGCGGCCACCAGCCTCTCGAGAAACACGGTCCGCAAGTACCTGAGCGTGGCGAGGGCCGAGGGCATCACCAAGGACGGGTCGGTTCCCACCGATGATCAGCTCAGCCGGCTGGCGGTCATCGGCCAGTCCGGCCCGCGGCAGGCGGAGACGCCCAGCGAGGACCTGCTGGCCCCGTGGGCTGACCAGATCCACCGCTGGCTCACCGGCGAACGGCTGCAACTGACCCGGATCCACGAGTTGCTGCTGGGGCGGGGATGTCCGGTCTCCTACCAGTCGCTGCGGCGTTTCGTTCAGAAGCGCAACTGGCGAAGGTCCAGCAAGGTCACCGTGCGTATGGAGGACACCCCGCCCGGCGAGGTGGTGGAGGTGGACTTCGGCCGCCTGGGGTTGATCCATGACCCCGGGACCGGCCGTCGCCGCGCGGTATGGGCGTTGCTACTGGTGCTGGGCTACTCCAGACACTGCTTCGTCTGGCCCAGCTTCGGTCAGACGCTGGAGGACGTGATCGCCGGGCTGGAATCGGCCTGGTCCTTCTTCGGCGGCATCCCCAAGTACCTGGTCATCGACAATTGCCCACCCGCGGTGGCGACGGCGGACCCGCTGAATCCCAACTTTACCAGGGGTTTCCTGGAGTACTCCCAGCGCCGCGGCTTCATCGCCGACGCCGCAAGAGAGCGCCACCCCAAGGACAAGCCGAAGGTGGAGCGTGGCGTCCCCTACGCCAGGGAGCGTTTCTTCAAGGGCGGCGAGTTCCGGGACCTGGCCGATGTCAGAGAGCAGGCCCGGCGCTGGTGCCGCGACGTGGCCGGTCTGCGCATCCACGGCACCACCCGCAGGAAGCCCCTGGTGGTCTTCCAGGACGAGGAGCGCCATGCCCTGCTCCCCTGGGACGGCGAGGCCTACGAGATCGCCGACTGGCGGGAGGCCAAGGTCCACCAGGACCATCACATCCAGTGTCGCCAGGCCCTGTACTCAGTGCCGTCATCCCTGTGCCCGCCAGGCCAGAAGGTGGAGGTGAGGGTGGACAGCAAGCTGGTGCGCATTTACCACAAAGGCCAACTGATCAAGACCCACCTCCGTCAGCCCAGGGGTGGACGTGCCACCGACCCCGAGGACTATCCGGCCCACCTCTCCGCCTACACCACCAGGGCGCCCGACGGCAGCAAGAGCAAGGCATCCGAGCTGGGGCCGGCGGTGGCCGAATTCGCCCAGCGCCTCTTCGACGGCCCGCTGCCTTGGGCCAGGATCCGGCAGGGGCACAAGCTCCTCCGCCTCGGCGAGCGTTACACCGCAAAGCGCTTGGACGCCGCCTGCCGCAGGGCCCTGCACGTCGACCTCATCGACGTGCGACGCGTCGAGCGCATCCTGGTGCAGGCCCTGGAGAAAGAGACCATGCCCGAATTGCCAACGCCGCTGCCCGAGGGACGCTTCGCACGGCCCGGCAGCGTCTTTGCCCAAAGCAACCAATACCGCCGCACGGCATGAGGAGACTGACATGACCACCGATCTCACGCCGCTGCTCAAGCGGCTGCAGCTGGGACCCATGGCCGCCACCCTGCCCGAGCGCATCGCCCTGGCCCGCAGGGAGCAGCTGGACTACGCTTCCTTCCTGGAAATCATCCTGGCAGACGAGGTGAACCGCCGCGCTCACCGGCGCATCGAGGTGCGCCTGCAACAGGCCGACTTCCAGGAGATCTGCCGCCTGGAGGACTTCGACTGGTCGGCGTCGATCACCCTGGACCGCCGACTGCTGGACGCCGCCTTCTCCTTGGAGTTCCTGGCCAGGCGCGAGCACGTGCTGCTCGTCGGTCAGGCGGGGGTGGGCAAGAGCTTCCTGGCCCAGGCCCTGGGCTATGCCGCCGTCAGGGCGGGACACACCGTCCGCTTCAGCCACGCCGACGACTACTTCAGGGTCATGAATCAGGCCCGGGTCGACAACTCCCTGGAGCGCAGCTTCCGTACCTTCCTGGCGCCGGACCTGCTCATCCTCGACGACCTGGGCCTGCACCGCTTCTCCGCCCAGCAGTCCGCCGACCTCTACGACCTGATCCTCAACCGGCACCGGGCCTCCAGCTTCGTGATTACCAGCAACCGGGTGGTGGACGAGTGGCTGGGCCTGTTCGACGACCCCGTCCTGGGCAACAGTGCCCCTGATCGGCTGGCCAACGCCAGCTATCAGATAACCGTCGAGGGCCAAAGCTACCGGGAACGCCTGTCGCCTCATCGCGCACTGCTGGGCACAGGCCGGAAAGGAGGTGATTGACCGGAACACCAAACCAGATAATACTCAGATCACCATGCCCCAGGGTGGGTCAATGACTGTGTAAATCACTGGGTCAATGACCCTGGAAATCAACACATCTGGACCTCTCGGCCATCACCGCCCGCTACCAGGGTGAGGAGCGTGGCGGCCCTCCCTACCATCCCAGGATGATGGTCAAGGTGCTGCTCTACGGCTACTGCACCGGGGTGGCATCGTCGCGGCGCATCGCACAGCGTCTCCACGAGGACATCGCCTTCCGGGTGCTGGCGGCCAACAACACCCCTGCCCCGTATCAAGTACGGGGTGACGTTACTTCCGCACCATCTCCGACTTTCGCAAGGATCACCTGGCGGCGTTGGCCGGTTTGTTCCACCAGGTGCTGGGACTGTGTCGGCAGGCTGGCCTGGTGAAGCTGGGGCATGTGGCCCTGGACAGCACCAAGGTCCGGGCCAACGCGTCGAGGCACAAGGCCATGAGCTACGGTCGTATGAAGGAGAAGGAGGCGCAGCTGAAGGCCGAGGTGGACGAGTTGCTGCGCCGGGCCGGAGAGGTGGACGAGGAGGAGGACCGCCGGTACGGCCGGGACAAGCGGGGAGACGAGTTGCCGGAGGAGTTGTCCTTTCGGGAGGGGAGGCTGCGGAAGATAAGGGAGGCCAAGGCGGCCTTGGAGGCCGAGGCTCAGGCGGCGGCTGAGCAGGCCGAGGCTGAGGGCAAGGAGCATCCCGGAGTTCCCGATGACAAGGCGCAGCGCAACTTCACCGACCCCGGCTCCCGCATCATGCCCGGTCCTGGAGGGCGGGACTTCCAGCAGTCGTACAACTGCCAGGCGGTGGTGGACCATGAGCATCAGGTGATCGTGGCGGCCCGGGCCACCGACCAAGTCTCGGACAAGGGGCAGGCGGTGGCCATGACCCGGGAGACCGTACTGAACACGGGAGAGACGCCCAGAGAACTGTCCGCCGACGCCGGTTACTACTCGGACCAAGCCGTTGCCCAGCTGGAGGCCCTCGGAGTGGACTCGTACATCGCGCCGGAGAAGACCCGCCACGGCACGAGGCCGGAACCCGCGCCCCGGGAACGGAAACCCAAGGGACTGTCGGCCCGGCAGCGGATGAGACGCAAGCTGCGAACCAAACGGGGTCGTGAGCGCTACGCCCTGCGGATGGAGACGGTGGAGCCGGTGTTCGGTCAGATCAAGCAGGGCCGTGGCTTCCGGCAGTTCCTGTTGCGGGGGCTGGAGAAGGTGAGGCTGCTCATCTGCGCCGGCCACAACCTGCTGAAGCTGTTCCGGTTCGGGGCCGGACGCCCAGGCAATGCGCGTAGCAGAGTCAGTAACCGCCGGTCTCCCCGGCTCACCGTCGGCCAGTTCCCACGGACCCTTCCGGTATTCACGAATCCGCCCCCTCCCACCCTCCTGGTCTCCAGCTAATCCTCAGACGGGCTGCTAGGTTGTCCGAAGCGTTGCCCGCCAACACCGCCACGGCGGTGATCAGCCGGGTGTCGGTGTCCACCACGATGGCCGCCTTGTGTCCGTCGAAGCGTCTCCTGCTGCTCTTGTGCCCGTGGCGCATCTCCGGGTCATGCATCGACATCAGCCGGTCCTTGCTAACCCCACCCCTGAGGCTCACTCCGGCGTCGCCGTCGCAGCTCTTGCGCTCTATGTCCTGGAGCAGCAACTACCCCAGCAACTCCGCCCCAGCAACTATCTGCTGACGCTGGACGCTGTCCTCCGCCAATTCCCCCTGCGCCTGCCGAGACAACTCCATCAGCCGGTCCGCGTCGGCCACAATCCCCGCCAGCAGGGCCTGCCGCGCCCTCTTGTCCGACCAGTCGATGGCCGCCTCTCCCTTGATGCTGGAGGCCAGGTACCGCTCGTATCCCCGGGCCTTGGCCCATTTCCCGACGCTGATTCCCTCTACCTGCGCCAGCGCACGCAGCAGCTTGACCATCCCGTCGGCCAGCAGATTGTAGGTGTCCCTCACCGCGGCCCGGCCCAGGATATTGGTGGTGTCCAGCGCCACCCTCATGCTCCGCCTTTTCAAATAGCCCGACTCCCGGGCCAACCGCAGGCTGGACTCGAATACCTCCCGCACCCTGTCGTGCAGGATCAGCTGGGCGCGAAACACTTGCAGCGTGCTCTTGGCGAAGGGCCTGTCCTCCACCTCAATCCCCAGGGCCACCTTCCAGCGGATGTGGAAGTCGGCCCGGGCCTTGGCCTCGGCATCGCTGACCCTGTCGTGGGTCTGCAACAGCAGGGCAGTGGCCAGCAGGCTGGGCGGGACGCTGTCCCGGCCGTTGTCGGCGCAGTAGAACTCGGCGAAGTCTGCGTCCCGGAACAGCCGGCCCCGCAGCGAGGCCAGCAGACCGTAAAACTTGTCCCGTCCCACATGGTCCAGATACAACCGGTCCGCTTCCCACAATCCTCGCTGGTCCGACCGCTCTCCCAGCATTCTCAGCCCCCGCCGTGCTTGTTGACACCACTATACCCGCCAGCCCTGCCACCGCCACTTTCCGGCCAGATTTCTAGCTAAGAGAGAGTACAACCACGATTTTGCCGAGACGGAGAGCGGTGCAGGGAGTCGGCTAGTCTTCAATGCGCTTTCAACTCATAGTAAGAGGATTTGAAGACGACAAAGGCAGACAAATAGCATGTTCCACGGCATTAATCGCATTCCGTATCGGATAAACTTGCGATTGAGCGGTCTTGCAGGGCTTGACCCTACTGCTACCATCTCGTTTGGGTAGCCCTTTCAACCCGAAGATTCCCAATATGGGAAATCTTGGGTACTTTGCCCCAAAATATCCTACGACGAGTACAGCGATACACTGTGTGTGGCACACGGGGAACCGACTCCGGTTCAGAGCGTTTTTGAGTTGCGCGTGGATAACCGGCTAATCGCGAGTAACTGAAGGTGCAGATGATCCAGTGAATTGACCCACTCGTGAGTTAGCAATGAACAACTCGGCTATCTCTTCAGACCAATTGATTACGCGCACTCTCCGAGGTTGATTACACAGGCCTGCTGCGATTTACGACGCCCCATGAACGGGCAACCGTAATTTTCTGCCGGTAAATTCACCTTCTGCAGGACTGTTAATGCGAGACCTCTCTTCTCGTCTGGTAATACGAGACCTCCCTTCCCATCTGGACAGGATTCGTACGGAATGCCTAGCAGGACTCACCGTGTCGCTGGCGCTCGTCCCGGAGGCGGTGGCATTCGCTTTCGTAGCCGGGGTTGACCCTCTGGTCGGCCTGTATGCTGCGTTCATCGTCGGGCTCATCACATCCCTGACCGGCGGACGGCCCGGGATGATCTCCGGGGCGACGGGAGCCCTCGCCGTGGTAATGGTCTCGCTGGTAAGCAACCACGGGGTCGAATACCTATTCATCACTGTGGTCCTGATGGGGTTGATCCAGATTGCGGTGGGTGTGCTGAAACTTGGGAATTTGATCCGCATGGTGCCGTTTCCGGTGATGCTCGGCTTCGTAAATGGGCTGGCCATCGTCATTTTCCTGTCGCAGTTGGAGAGTTTCAAAACAGAAGGCGCCCACGGGACCGAGACGTGGCTGCCTCTGTTTGATATGGGGATTATGCTGGGCTTGGTGGCCCTGACGATGGCGGTGATTTATGTAGTGCCGCGATTCACCAAACGGATTCCTGCTGCGCTGGCAGGGATACTTGTGGTCTCGGTGCTAGTTATCTTCGCGGGCATCAACACTACGACAGTGGGGGACGTTTCCAGTATCGCGGGAGGGTTCCCCACATTCGGGGTGCCGGATGTGCCATTCAACTTTGAAACCTTACGGATCATCGTGCCGTACGCATTCATCTTGGCCGGAATAGGGCTGATCGAATCACTGCTCACACTTACGTTGATTGACGGATTGACGGAGACGAGAGGTCAGAAAAATCGTGAGTGCGTGTCGCAAGGGGCAGCGAATGTGGTGACTGGGTTCTTTGGCGGCATGGGGGGTTGCGCCATGATCGGCCAAAGCATGATCAATATAAGGGCCGGTTCGAGGTGGCGGCTGGCGGGCATCCTGTCCTCCCTACTCTTGCTGCTGTTCATCGTACTTGCGTCATCATTGATTGAACGGATTCCGATCGCCGCACTCGTTGGTGTAATGTTCGTAGTGGTGATCGGTACCTTCTCATGGACCAGCCTGCGAATTATCCGCAAAGTGCCTGTTACAGACGTGGTGGTGATGATCCTCGTGTCGGCAGTTACAGTGGTAACTAATCTGGCGGTCGCGGTCGTTGTCGGAGTGATCGTGTCGGCCTTGGTATTTGCCTGGAAGACTGCACTGCACCTCTCCGTTGTGGTAAGCGATGAGAGCACCGCCACCCGGCGAGTCTATTCCCTCCATGGGCAACTTTGTTTCGCTTCGGTCAACTCCTTTAGAGATTTGTTCACACCGGCGGTCGACCCTTTTGAGACAACAATCGACTTTCAAAACGCACGTGTGTGGGACCATTCGGCCATAGAAGCAATCGTGGACCTCTCAAGGCGTTACAACCGTGTGGGGAAACGCCTGTATCTCTTGCACCTGAGCCAGAACTGCCATGAAATGCTCGAAAAAGCCAATGTGGTTGTGAACCAAATCCACGTCGACGATCCCGGTTACAGGGTCACAGTAGCAGAACTGGGTGGGTCTGAGGACGAATCCTGATCTGACCTGCTGTGAGAGTAATTTGGACTAAACTAAAGCCAGGGTGAAATGCGCACATGGGGGAGGACAAGCAGCGCTGCGGGAATCATTCTCCATGCGCGGATCAGATGGCTTCGCTAGAAATCTGGCCGGAAAGCCTTGTCCGGGGAGATGAATGGGATGAATTTCGGCAGTGAGGCCGACGCAAGCAGGGCCAGGGGCATGACTTGGCCTAGCCGCGCAGGGACGAAGTCAAGGGCGGAACGGATGGCCTTTGTGCGCAGGGAGTTGCCGGCACTGGAACCGTCACCGGCGCCGCCTGGCAGGCCGGCCTTGGACGCCACCAAGGTCAGATTGGCCGCCGTGGCAGCCAGGTACAGCTGGAATTTCGTCTTGGCCTGTCCGAAATAGCGGGACTGGCGGACGCCCAGATGGACCAGCCGGGCCAACCTGTGTTCCACCACCACCCGCCGCCCTCGATATTCGTCATACCCGGCGCCCTGTTGCAATGCCCGGGCCTCCTGCAACAGTGCCTCCTGGGGACACTTCTCCCGAACAATTAGTGTGGACATTTATGCTGACCAATTACGCCCAGGTGGTACAGTTTTACTCCACCCCACTGGCATGTTTTGCCGACGCCCTTGACAGCCGTTCTACGCGCAGGAGAGGCGCAGCCACTATGTAGCACGCTCAGAATCGCTCAGGGCAAGGACGGACTTGGCAGGAAACAGTCATCAACCCATCCGGCACAAACCAGGAAGACAATTGACCCACAGCTGGAAATCTGGCCGCAAAGCCCCGCTGCCCGGTCAGCCGGGCTTTCACCCGGTGCCGCCGTGGCCGTCGGCACCGGTCTGGTCCTGATGGCCCGGCTGCGGGAGAGCCCGGCCATCACCGCCGGGGAACCGCCCACTTCCTGCGGGAGACGCTGGGCCGGATGCGCTACGCCGAGGCTGCCGGTCAACTCACGGTGCAGGACGACACCGGCTTATACACCCATTCCATCGTCGCCCTCTGCCGCAGAATGGGTGTCCGCTCCTCCATCACCGTCCGCCAGCACCGGAGCCTGGGAGATCTCATCGAGGTCATTCCCGAGGCGGATTTGACTCCCATTCCCTACTGGATGGAGCCGCCGCCGAGGTGGCCGAAGCCGAATACACACCTTTCCATACCGAGCCCGACGCCGTGCCGGTGTGGCTCATCGTCCGCAGGGTCAAGCCCACGCCCAGCTCCCAACTAGCAGCCCGTCTGAGGATTAGCTGGAGACCAGCAGCGTGGGAGGGGGCAGATTCGTGAATACCGGGAGGGTCCGTGGGAACTGGCCGGCGGTGAGCCGGGGAGACCGGCGGTTGCTGCCGCTGCTGGGTGCATTGCTTGGGCGTCCGGCCCCGAACCGGAACAGCTTGAGCAGGTTGTGGCCGGCGCAGATCAGCAGCCACTCCCGGTTCACCTTCTCTAGGCCCCGCAACAGGAACTGCCGGAAGCCACGGCCCTCCTTGATCTGACCGAACACCGGCTCCACCGTCTCCATCCGCAGGGCGTAGCGCTCACGGCCTCGTTTGGTTCGCAGCTTGCGTCTCATCCGCTCCCGGGCCGACAGTCCCTTGGGTATACGTCCCCGGGGCGCGGGCTCCGGCCTCGTGCCGTGGCGGGTCTTCTCCGGCGCGATGTACGGGTCAACCCCCAGGGCTTGAAGTTCCGCTACCGCTTGGGCCGAGTAGTAACCGGCGTCGGAGGACAGTTCCCTGGGCGTCTCTCCCGTGTTCAGTATGGCCTCCCGGGTCATAGCCACCGCCTGCCCCTTGTCCGAGACTTGGCCGGTGGCCCGGGCCGCCACGATCACCTGTTGCTCATGGTCCACCACCGCCTGGCAGTTGTACGACTGCTGGAAGTCCTGCCCTCCAGGACCGGGCATGATGCGTGAGTCGGGGTCGGTGAAGTTGCGCTGCGTCTTGTCATCGGGTACTCCGGGATGCTCCCTGCCATCAGCCTGGGCCTGCTCCGCCGCCGCCTGAGCCTCGGCCTCCAAGGCCGCCTTGGCTTCCCTGATCCTCCGCAGCCTCCCCTCACGGAAGGACAACTCCTCCGGCAACTCGTCGCCCCGCTTGTCCCGGCCGTACCGGCGGTCCTCCCCCTCATCCACCTCCCCGGCCCGGCGCAGCAACTCGTCCACCTCGGCCTGCAGCTGCGCCTCCTTCTCCTTCATGCGACCGTAGCTCATGGCCTTGTGCTTCGACGCGTTGGCCCGCACCTTGGTGCTGTCCAAGGCCACATGGCCCAGCTTCACCAGTCCCGCCTGAGACCACAGCACCAGCACCTGGTGGAACAAATCGGCCAATGCCGCCAGATGGTCCTTGCGAAAGTCGGAGATGGTGCGGAAGTAACGTCACCCCGTGCTTGATACGGGGCAGGGGTGTTGTTGGCTGCCAGCACCCGGAAGGCGATGTCCTCGTGGAGACGCTGTGCGATGCGCCGCGACGATGCCACGCCGGTGCAATAGCCGTAGGGCAGCACCTTGACCGTCATCCTGGGATGATAGGGAGGGCCGCCCCGCTCCTCACCCTGGTAGCGGGCGGTGATGGCCGAGAGGTCCAGATGCTCCACCAAGTCGGATATGAAGTAGGCCAGGTGGTCCTCGGGCAGCCACTCCTGGAGGGCCGCCGGCAGCAGCAACTGCTGCTCGGGGTCGTAGGGACGGAAAGTCTTGCTCATCGGCGTATCCCCATGCTGGAGGTTTCTCCCATCATAACCCCAGCACCATAGCATCGGAGTTTCTCGGACGGACTGCTAGGGCAGTGCATGTGGAACATCAGGAGGGTTTCACCGGCGGTACGCCTGCCAGCTCGGCGCCCGCAGTCATCCCTCCGCGCAAACCGACTTTCCTGCAGAAGGCGAGATGGAAAGCGATTCAGAATCCTGGGCCCAAGGGGATGTCACTGCGGGCCATCAAGGGAGAGTTTGGGATCCACAGGGCCACCATCAAGAAATACATAGAGGCCGATGGCGCCCTACGCGGAGGCCCCAGCCGACTCTCTCCTCGTCAAACTCCGATACACGTCAAACTCCGATACAGCGGTAGCATGACCCAGCGACATTTATGCTTGACACTTAACCGGGCACTTATGCCGGCCCTCGACACCGCGCCGGCGAATCACCTCGCCGCCATCGACGCCTCTACCTGAACGGTGACAATATCCACTCCGTGGTACTTCTGGTGTCGCACGGCAGATGCGTGGTAGCGCAACATTCGGAGCGACAGATCATCGGCTGTCGGCGCGGCGGCTTCGTCGGTCAGAAAAGTCAGCTGGTCCTCGATGTTCTCATGACGGGTTGTGGCGACGAACTCCAACTCAACTATCACGCCCTGCGGCCGCGCGACGATTATCAGGCGGGGACTGTCCGGGCTGTCGACACTTTCCTCCTGCGACAGCAGGCTGGCGAGGGTTTCTTCGCCGGCTGACCGCAACCTCAAGGTGGAGTCTTCGTTCCATCCCAGCCTGGATGCCAGCCGGATGAGAAATTCGTCAATCTCCGTGAGCGAGGCCATGTCCAGCCTGACCTCGAGGCGCGAGCGCCGGGTCCTCATCGCTTCGAGCAGCAAAGTCATTCCGATCGCGACCACGGCGCCGATGGTGACGCCGTTGCCGAGCAGGGCGCCCAGCTCATCGCCGAAGAGGTCATGTATGACGGGGTGACCGTGGAGGCCCAAGCCCAACGAACTCGCGAGCGCGACCACCAGCACGCGCTGGGGGTCCAGGCCGTCGCGCAGGATCGTCTGGACGCCGCTTACAAAGAGTATCCCCATGGCGAGCATAAGGTAAGCGCCCAGCACAGGCCCAGGGATTGTCAGCAGGAGGGCGGTGAATTTGGAGAAGAATGCCAGCACCACAATTATGATCGCCATGCCAACGCCAACTATGCGGGAGGCGACGCCGGTAAGGTTGATCACAGATAGGGTGTATGAGGAATTGACCATTGGAGGCAGTGTGCCGGCGAGACCGGAGAGCAACATTCCAATACCGTTGACGCTGACCATGCCCTGGATCTGGCGGAAATCAATCGCCCGCGGCCGGCGGCGGGATCCCTGCTGGATCACTACGCCGTCGCTGATCGTTTTGATCCCGAGCACCAGGGTGAGCATCGCGAATGAGGGCAAGAGCGCCCAGAATTCTCCGCCCGGCGTAAGATCGAGGCTCAAGTCCGGCACAGCCGGGACACCAAACCAGCCAGAGTTGACGATCCGGTCCATGTCGATCACGCCGAACGCAGCGGCGGCGGCACATCCGGCCACGATGCTGATGAACGGCGCGACCAGGCGCCAACGTCCGCTGGCGCGCAACGTTACAATCACGGAAACCAGCAACGTTATTCCGGCGATCGCCGGGCTGGCGGCTGTCGGGACGCTGTCTGGAATATCCTGGACGCTGTTGAACGCGATGGGCAGGACGCTGACGGCGACCAGCATCGTCACCGTACCGGATACAACCGGCGTGATGATTCTTCGCAGCACCGGCAGCCACCAGGCAAGCGCGATCTGGACCAAACTGCAAACGACCATCAAGCTCGCGAAGGTAGCTGGCCCGGAGGCTGAGATCGTCGTCACCATGATCGCGATGAACATCGCCGCGGGCCAAGCGAAGACGACATGGCCAGCGCCGAATCGCCACATCTGGAACGCATGCAGCGCCGTAATCACTGCACAGATCAGCATTGTGGCGAAGACTCCCCAGGTTAGGTAGCTGTCTCCCAGCCCTGAGGAGCGAATCGCGATCGCCACGTTCAATACAGTCGGTGCAATGACGAGCGCGGCACCCTGAGATCCGACCACCAATGCCATCCAGGGAGGACAGGCCTCCTCGGGCTCAAACCTGAAGGCTTGTTCGGCGTTCCTGGAAGCCAATAGTTAGCCGGTCCCTCCGTCGTTCCCCAGCACATACAGCTTCTGGAGACACTTGTGTGCAATCAACTTCGATGACAAAACGCGCCCCAACCCGAGGCCCATATTCCGGGATTCTGGCTCCCGGCTGACGGTCGCTAGGCAGCGACGACGTAACCTTACGATTGTAGCCACTTCTTCTTTGGTCTGAAGATCTTTCTCGGCCTGCCGCACGACCGCCGACCGTGCATTTGGGAATCAGACGCCCTCTAAGATGAACCTGGTGGACATGGCGAAGTGGTGCCGTTGCTCTCTAAGTGCGGCAAATTTCGGATGGCAAAGAGCTTCTGCACGGGTTCAACACTGTCGAACTGCGCAAACATCATTCGCGCCGAGGGAGTGGAGCCGTCATCCGTGGGATGCATGGTTCCCCCGTGGACCAATAATTCTCCGCCGTTATTCTCCAGCAATCCACGAGGCCGGTCGGACAGGCCCGCCGGCTGACAAACGCCAGTATACCCTCAAAGAATGCGGGAATCCTACAAACGCAACATCCCTTTATCAATGAATTCGTGCTCTAGGGTTTTCTCAACATCCGCTGACAATGGTCAACCAGTCTGTCGCTGTAATGAAAATAGGGAGCAAAATAGTTCCCTCTCCCTTGAGGGGGGAGGGTTAGGGTGGGGTGAAGTCCTTGCTGAACTCCCGTCGAAGTTGTCTTTCATATACATGCGTGGCACGAAAGGCCATCGCTAGTTCCCGCGAAAACGGGAGCCCAAACCCCCGGCTCCTGCAGATTGGGACGCCTGATTCGGAACGCTATCCGTCATTGTAGACGGTGTTGACGACCAGCGAAAAATTCCTTGCTAACAGGCCGCCATAAATGTCACATTCACCCCATGGGGAATGTGGCTTTGACCCCCAAGGAGCAGGCGAGACTACAGGTTCTGAACAACCTGATGGCAAAGCACATGACCTTGGATCAGGCGGCGATACTGATAGGTGTCAGCACCAGGCACACCAGGCACACCAGGCACACCAGGCACACCAGGCGCCTCCTGGCAGCCTGCCCGAAAAAGGAAGCGGCCGTAGGCCTACGCCCACCGGGGCCGCAGAGCGCCCAATATCACTCCCGAGGCCGCTTTGGCCGAGGTAGTTCATCTGGCTGGCACGAGGTACCCAGGGGCCAATCACACCCATCTCAGCGAGTTGCTCAGCGAACGCGGGAGCATCGACATCGGCAAGACCACCCTGCGCCCCATCCTGGTCAACGCAGGGGTGAGGAGTTCGCGACGAAGACCTCCGCCCAAGCTCCGGGTACGCCGCCAGCGAATATCCTGGGGAAGGAATGCTGATCCAGTTGGACGGCAGCTTTCACCCGTGGCTCAGGAACCAAATTCCGGCGTTCACGCTGCTCATCGCAGTGGATGATGCCACCGGCACGGTGGCCAACGCCCTGTTCTGCGAGAAGGAGGAGGCTTTCACCTGTTTCCGGCTGGTCCAGCAGCATGCTGGCATTCCCGTGGCTCTCTACGTCGACCGGCACGGGGTCTTCAGGCACGCACCAGGGACCGGCCTACCCGGAACGGCGACCCAGTTGAGCCGGGCCATGGACGAGTTGGGAAGAAAGGACAATCAGCGGCGGCTGACCAGCTTCGA
This sequence comes from Dehalococcoidia bacterium, assembly GCA_963667765.2. Lineage (GTDB taxonomy): Bacteria > Chloroflexota > Dehalococcoidia > Lucifugimonadales > UBA3495 > VXOI01. Next base: position 142,234 of record CAXXON010000001.1, read on the forward strand.
GCTCAAACGGTATAGCAGGATGAGGGACGTGGTTCGCGGCACACTCTTCCACCTCTGAGATAGCGGAAAGAAGATTCGAAATAGAATCCGGTCGGAATACCAAAGGATGCCGCCCGGAGACGGCTTGGGTGCTACCCTCGTCAGTAGCCCTAAAGGCCTTTTCTTGTCGGTGCCCTGCAAATTGACAATAGCTCAACAGAGGAGCAGAGCGACGCCCGCCATAGCTCGCTTTGCTCATCTGCATTACCAATAGTCAAGACGCCGCGCTGTTCTCAATCGGCCACCGCCTGCGCTGTAGCGCCTGGCAGGGCGGCCACATCTGCAAAGGCGATGGAACCCGAAACAGTCAAACCACGGAGGACGAGACATGAACTGCGCATCGGCTGACCAAGCCGATGTATGCCCCTGACGGGACCGGAAGCGGTCGGTTTTCTGCTGTCCCACTGGGCACCCGGCAAAGTGCAATTTCCCCCTGGAGTGCGAGGAAGCCGCCTGTGGCAATCTCACCAAGTATGATGAAGCCTACGAGCAGAAGATGCCCGAACTGGAAGCCGTAGCCCGCGCCCTGCTGGAGCAGTATACCGACCCGGCATGCGATCAGCGCGACGGAGCCGGCATGAACATGAACCCCGAAACTCCCGAAAGCACGAGTCCCAGCGCCCAGAACCCGGCCGGCATCTGCGGCATCGTGATCTGCCCCTGCACTGTCCCACAGATGGTGCGCCACCAGTGCGAAGAGTTCGGCCGGGGGAGGAGTTCGTCGGGGAACTGTGGGAAGACTTTGCCCGCGAACTGGAGACTCTGAGTGAGAGTGAAGTTGTGCAATACCGTGTCTGCGGGAGCACCGGGGGGGACCACAGTGCTTTCCGCTGAGCATCAGGAGGGAGTGCGACTGAATTGACGAGGACCGGGGTCGCAGTCGCTGTTACCCGGGCGATTTGGAGGAATAGACGATCAGAACCACAGACTTCTTCCAAGGCCGAGTTTGACTGTAGCCCTCATCGAAACCCCGGGGCGGCGGGCCCAGTTCTCCAAGAAACACGGTCTGACCCGGAGGTGGCTGTAGATGCGCAGAATCTGAGCATTGAGGCGGTTCAGGAGGGATCGCCGGTGGACGCGGGTATTTGAACCTGGTCCCGTCAATCGACCCGAAGTCAATGTTGGGATTCTGGACAAAACGGGAGGTCAGCATAGCGTCGCCGGCTTAGAGGTTTCGTGAACCCCAATTGACGCTAAAATGGCCCGCAAGTATCATCCCGAAAACCCGCCGCCGAATTCCGGGAGGAGTAGGATATGGACCCGTTGGAATTGGCCGAAATTGGAAGCACCGGGCTAAAAGTATCAAGGCTGGGGGTCGGCGGTGTGGCTTTGGGCCGGTCTACAACCGATGAGGAAGCCGCCGCCACACTCAGCAAATGCGTCGAACTGGGTGTCAGCTACTTTGACACGGCTCCGGTCTATGGAGGTGGCGTCAGCGAGCAACGCTACGGCAGGATTCTCTCTGAAATCCCACGTTCCAGTTTCACCATATCAACCAAAGTAGGCAGGTTGTTGGAACCCGACCCGCCCGCTCCGGTCGGGGCTGTAATAGGACCGGTAGCGTCCAGGGATATGCCCTACATATACGACTACGATACGGTCATGCGGGTATTTGAAGGGAGCCTGAAACGCCTGAACCTGGACCGCGTCGACATTCTCCTTATCCACGACCCGGACAACCAATTCGAGCAGGCGATGGAGGGGGCTTTCAAAGCCCTTTCAGAGTTGCGTTCGCAGCGGGTGATTTCGGCGATAGGCGCCGGCATGAACCAGTGGGAAATGGAGGCCCGGCTGGCTCGCGAAGGGGACTTCGATTGTTTTCTGCTGGCGGGCAGGTACACTCTCCTTGACCATTCGGCGCTCTCCGAATTCCTGCCCCTTTGCCAAGAGAAAAACATCAGCGTAATCATTGGGGGCCCCTACAACAGCGGTATTCTGGCCTCGGACCTGACCGAAACTGCCACCTTCAACTACCTGCCGGCCTCAGCCGAAGTCCTGGAACGGGCAAGGCGTTGCAAAGCGGTCTGCGAGCGGCATTCGGTTCCCCTGAAGGCTGCCGCCCTTCAGTTCGTTTTCGGCCATCCCGCCGTTGCTGCGGTGATACCGGGCCCGGGGTCTGTGGCGGAGGCGGAAGAGAATTTCCGGATGATGTCACATCCCATTCCGGACGCTCTGTGGCAGGAGCTATATTACGAACGCCTTATACCTGCCGATGCTCCCTGCCCAGAATAGCAACCAGTACTTTTCTGGCTTTGACCAACATCGGTCGCCGAGCCGGTAGATTGAACCATTCTCGAAGCAATGGTATTCGGTACCCCTGGCAGGAAAACGGTCCAGGCAACTGCATTCCCGCCCCCGTTATCATGGGGACAGGTTTCGCGGGAATGACGGATTGTGGGCAGAGGCGCGTTCCAAAATAGTTTCCGGTTAGCAACGCACGAACCCAGAGTGCCGGAAGCAGCCGCAAATGGGCCGCTTCCGGGCGCAGGGCGTCAGGACTGCGTGGTGCCCTCCGGCGCCGCCGGTCTCTCCAGCAACTCCAACCAATTGCCGTCGGGGTCCTGCATGTAACAGCCCTTGCTGGCCATGGGGTATACCGCTCCGGGGCGTATCGCCGGCGGGCTTACGAACCTCACCCCCCGGCTCGAAAGCTCGGCATAGAAGGCGTCCAGATCGTCCACTATGACGCCCAGATGCGAAGCCCCCACCTGGTGCCGCTCCGGCATTGCCGCCGGCGTCCCCGTGGGATTCAGGTACTGGATCAACTCCACCGAATGCCGCAAGTCGCCCGTTCCCAGGTAGACGATGTGTAGCCTGGCGTCGGGATACCCCACCAGTTCGGAGATAAACTCCCCTTCAAGAATCTGGTTCCGCTCTTGTTCGAGCCCCAGCAAGTCCTGGTAAAATTCCAGCGACCGGTCCATGTCGCTGACCACCAACCCGGTATGATTCATCCATTCAACTTCCATTTTCACTCTCCATGTTCGACCTCGTCGTCTCTATCTTTCCTCTTTGATCCAGTCCGCCACCCGCTCCGCGATAAGGACGGCAGTGCAGTTGGTGTTGGCTCGAATCACGTCGGGCATCACCGAGGTATCTGCGACCCGCAGGCCCTCGATTCCGTGCACCCGGCAATACTGGTCCACCACTGCCATAGCATTGGTGACCGGCCCCATTTTGCAGGTCCCTGATGTGTGATATTGGGTGCCGATGCTGTCCAACAGCCACGCATCCAGGGCCTCATCGGAAGCCAGGTCGGCGGCGGCGGGGAATATCCGGCGGGCGAATAAGCCCCGGAATGCCGGATGGTCTCCGAGCCGCACCGCCAGACGCACACCCTCCCGGGTCCGCTGCAGGTCCCAGGGGTCGCCCATGTACTTGAAGTCCATAACCGGCGGGTCATCCGGGTTGCTGGAACGCAGTTTCAACTCCCCGGCGCTGAGGGCGTTCTGTACACTGGCGAAAATGGCTATGCAATTGCCCTCTATATCCAGCGGCAGCCCAGCCGGGACGTGCGCCGGGTCAATCGAAAGTATGCCCAGGTGCATGTCGTCCCTGGTGGTTGACCCTTCCGTCGTGAAACGGAGCAGCACCTGAAGCATCGCCTCTGTGTCTTCCTCCAAATCGCCCTGGTATTCGTATAGCGCCATGGCCAGCGGATGATCGCGCAGGTTTTGGCCGACTCCGGCCAGCTCGTGGACCAGTTCGATACCCAAGTCCGCCAAGTGGCTGGCAGGCCCCAAGCCGGAGAGCATCAACAACTGGGGTGTAGCAATGGCGCCGGAACTTACGATGATCTCGTTCCCCAGCGCCGTCATACGCTCCCCGCCGCTTTCCACCTCCACTCCGACCTCCCGCGCCCCGTCGAACATTATCCGCCTGGCCGGAGCGTTGGCGCGAATGGTCAGATTCAAGCGGTGCCGGGCCTGCGACAGGTACGCTAGTGCCATGCTCATGCGAACGCCATCCCTGTGGTTCAGGGGCGCAGGGCCGATCCCGGTAGCGTCGGGGCTGTTTTCGTCAAGGGACTCCGGGAATCCCTCGGCTAGGCAGGCTTCATAGAAGGCCCGGGCAAACGGGGCCATGTCCGCCCTCCGGTAACGCCGCACCGGGACCGGCCCATCGTAACCGTGGAAGTCTCCCCGGAAGTCCTGATCGCTCTCCATCTTTCGGAAGTACGGCAGCATCTTGGCGAACGCCCACTCGTGGTTGCCTAGGTCCGCCCAACCATCGTAGTCCTCGGGTATCCCCCGCAGAAACACTTGGCCGTTGACCGCGCCGGAGCCACCCACCACCTTTCCTCGCGCGATGGGTATCGCGGCAGTCTGCTGCTCGGTGATATTGCCCAAGTACTCCCAACTGTGCGACCCGAAGGCGGACTTCAAGAAATTGTTTCCCCGCTTCAGGTCATCGGGCAGCAGGTCCAAATCCGGGTAGTCCGGCCCCGCCTCCAGCAGCAGTACGGAACGGTCCGGGTCCTCGGAAAGCCGCGCGGCCAGGACGCTGCCTGACGACCCTGCTCCAACCACAATTACATCGTAAACCACCTTCCACCTCCGAGCGGCCTCTGATGGATGTTATCGTACGCAACACCGTGAAAATCTGTGAAGGATGTCAATCCAAGTTGCCAAGCCATGCGCTAAAGCAAGGAAATTCCAGTGCTGAAGACCCATCCTAACCCGCTCACTGCTTCAATCACAGTGGAAACCGAGGTGAAGCCCGCAATTCATCTGACCAGCGGGTTGTCAAAAGCAACGAACCCAACGAAGTAGTTCCGAAGCCCAATGATCCTGACCTAAAGAAGTTTATCAAAAGGTGGGGAGTCTTCCGCGAAGATACTCATAGAATGCGGATAGTCCTCGACGGTAGTGATGCTGAAAATTTCGTCGAGAGAAGGTACTTGGGGAGTGTAGTCGAATTGAATGGCCTGGTGCTAAATCGCGTCGCTTTTGTCATTCCCGCTTTCCCGGGAATCCGGAATCCCTTGCTGCTGAAGAGCATTTTGGTTACGGAAACACATGGATTCCCGCTTTCGCGGGAATGACGGGGGCGCAGGAATGACGGGATGATTTGGCGACACCCTCTGGAACCCGAACTCCATACTTCAATTGAGGTAAAGAGTGCAGTCGTTCCAAGGCGGTACGTAGACGGCTCCCAACCAAAGCCTCTATTCCAGTCTAGCGGGCGGCAGCCGAACTGACCCTGGTCAACGAGGTTCTCACCAGGCTCGCACTAGGTTCGCAAGAAGGCTACGGACCTGGAGCGGGTTTGGACCACTGGATTCCCGCTTTCGCGGGAATGACGGGGGGGTGGCAGGAATGACGGGGGGTGGCCGTAGCCGCCATTTCGTCGAACGCGTCAGGTCATTCCTGGGAGTATCGGAGCGTCGGGCCTGCAAAGCGCTGGAGCAGCCCCGCTCAACCCGGTGCCACCAGCCGCTTGTCCGGGACGAAGAGCAGGCCCTGTGCAACGACATCATGGGACTCGACACACGGCTTGGGCGTTTCGTCTTTCCGACTCGGTTCCGACGACGGAGTTTTCCGGCATTAAGGCCTTCCGGACATTTTTTCGAGCCCTCTGCCCCGGAAGTGGCCTGCTTTTTAAACACAGCCCCGGCTCTGGCTGCACCCGGAGTTTCAAGAGTCAACTGGCTCATTCCCCTTCCACAACTTCAGGGCACAACCCCATGCAACAAGCCACGATCCAGGTCAGACACTCCTTCACAAGAGACGGCACAATCTCCAAAGAAGACGAGGAGGAAGTCTGCCGCGACTACTGACTGGCAAGATGTTCCGCTATCTCAGCCATGGTCAGAGACGCCGCTTCAAAAGCTTGGCCGATGGTGGCCATGTGCTTGACCTAGTAACGGACACTGAGTAGCCTTTGACTATCGAACGAAGTTACTCCTGTAGAGCACTAGACTAAGCAGCGGATTAGTCTCATGAATTGGGCACTGTTCGCGTCTTCAGGCAAAGTCTTTGTGTCCCTTCTCCTGGCCGCAGCGCTGATCTGGAGTGGCGTTGCTCTAACGGCCAGTCCCCCAATCGTTGACGCATCTCTGGTTCCTCTCGGCCCCGAGCTAATCGGTCAGATAGAGTCTGAAGAGGAAGACGCCCCAGAAGAAAAGAACGGAACCTCAGAGAACAAAAGGGACAGTGGGCCTTCTTCGGATCCTGCAAACAGCGGTGCCTCTCCCCAGTATTTCGATACCGGAGCCGATTACAGGGTTCTGACGAGCTATGGCAGCTCAACTCAAATTGACCTCGCCGACTTCCTTGGCGAAGGCCAAACGGGTGTATCCTTCAGCCTCCATTCCTGTGATGATTCCCGGTCGGATTACTACGATTCGGTAGTGGTCAACAACGGCGTGCTGCAACTTGAACCCAACACCCTTGGGCAAGTGCATGGCACAAACACGGATTCAGAGACTGTTTGTTCAGTGACGGCGACCGGCGACGACGGGAGTGAGTCCCGGGAATTCAGTCTCTACACTGTTTCCGACAGGACTCCCCAGGCCCTGCAACCGGGAGCGGTCTCCTTGTCGGAAGCGCGGTCCGGCGAAATTGACATACAGATAGCCCTCCCCGGTACTACCTTGGGCTATGTCAGGGTGGGCTGGAGAAAGTCCGGAGGCCAGCCCAGTTTCGGAGTGGTGTACGGGGCGACCGATGGCATGGTGCTGACTATTCCTGGCCTTGAAGCGAGTACAGACTACGAAATTCGCGCTTACCTGATGACTGCCCAGGCTTTTGATCTCTATAGGGCTTCGAATACGGGTTCCCCGGGCACCCTTATCCCAGAGGGCAACCGGGAGGCCAAGTGGGTTTTAAACCTCTCGGGCGGCGGCGTGGGAAAGAGCGAGACCCTGTCGGTTTCAACGCTTCCAGAACCTGATCCTAGTCCAGTACCCTCGCCATCCCCCGAGGCAACCCTGGCACCAACACCTCGGCCGACGCCAGATGACGACGACGAAGATGACGATGGCGTCGACACCCCGGAGACCGACAACGACGGCGTCGACACCCCGGAGACCGACAACGACGGCGTCGACACCCCGGAGACCGACAACGACGGCATCGACACCCCGGAGACTGACAACGACGGCATCGACACCCCGGAGACCGACAACGACGGCGTCGACACCCCAGAGACCGACAACGACGGCATCGACACCCCGGAGACCGACAACGACGGCGTCGACACCCCGGAGACCGACAACGACGGCGTCGACACCCCGGAGACCGACAACGACGGCGTCGACACCCCGGAGACCGACAACGACGGCGTAAATACCCGGCAGACTCGTGACCCGAACACTCCACTGACACCCTCGCCGGCTACGCCCTCGCCGCTTACAGTTTCGCCGGCTACGGTTACTCCGCTTACGCCCTCGCCGCTTACGCCCTCGCCGCTTACGCCCTCGCCGCTTACGCCCTCGCCGGTTACGCCCTCGCCGGTTACGCCCTCGCCGGTTACGCCCTCGCCGGTTACGGTTACTCCGGTTACGGTTACTCCGGTTACGGTTACTCCGGTTACGGTTACTCCGGCTACGGTTACTCCGGCTACGGTTACTCCGGCTACGGTTACTCCGGCTACGGTTACTCCGGCTACGGTTACTCCAGCTACGGTTACTCCAGCTACGCCCTCGCCGGTTACGCCCTCGCCGGTTACGCCCTCGCCGGTTACACCCTCGCCGGTTACGCCCTCGCCGGTTACGCCCGAATCCGACTCCGACGATTCAGTTAGCAGCTAGCGGTGGCGACTGCGTCTACCGAAATATCCATTCATCCCCGGATGGAATTTCCCGCCGACCGGCAATTGCCAGACTTGGCCGGGTTGTTCGATGGTGCATGGGTCTGGAAGAAGTACCGTGACGCATTCGGGGAACAGGATGCAGACCCTCAAAGTATTCTGATACAAGGGGTCAGCCACACCCACGGGAGGGAAGCCGTCGTCAGCTATGAGCTTGAATGGGACCCAGATGCGTATTTGCCCAATGAGAGATTTACCCTCCACCTGGAACGCAACAACTCCCTTCGCATATCCCGCTTTCCGGACGATTCCGACCTGCCGGGATTGGGGGAGGTCTGCAGGCCTGAATCCGCATTGAGGCTGGTCAGCAAATATGTGATGGCTATTCCACCCCGACGAATGCGCGTGGAAGTGGTCCGTTATCGTCCGGGGAGCCATGCGGTACTGAGACATCGAATGGGAAAGGCGCGTCTATATGTCCGGGTGGTACGGCCATCAGAAGTGGCGCCGATACTCCGATCGGGGGAACTGATAGGACGGTCAGAATTCACTGTCCCAAGGTTGGCAGGCCTGTGGCGCGAAGGCGGAGTGTTGTGGCTCTCCGAGATTCCCGGCGAAAACATGCGCCGGCAATTGCGGTCGGGTGAGCAACCGGACCCTGCGGTGATTCTTGATGCGCTGGAAAGCCTCTGGGCGGTGCCGCTGCAAGGATGCGACAGCGCGGCCGTCAACCTCCGGGCCTTCAACCTGCGGGGAGGATACCGGAGGGCGAAGGAGATTCTCAGCCACGCACTGGGGGATGGTGGAGAAGGGTGGCAGGAATACAGGGACTCGCTGGAGGTGCTGGACCCGTTCACAGAGGCCTGGCAGCCTGCAGGGGTAGCGCACAACGACTTCTACGACGACCAGATGGTGATCATGCCCGACGGCAAGATCGCCCTCGTGGATTTCGAGGGAGCGGGGCCGGGGGACCCGTTGCTGGACGTGGGAAACTTCCTGGCCCATCTCAGATGGACAGCCCTTTTTGGCCGAAGGACCAGCAGGCGCGGCGAATACTACGGCTCCTTCCGGGAAGAGGCCCTTGGCCGTTTCGGATGGACGGAGAGCGAGCTAAACCTGCGCGAGGCGGTTTGCCTGTTCAGAATCTGCACCAACACGGTACGGCATCCTCAGGGTGACTGGCGCGACAAGCTTGCTGGCGGCTTGTCCCTTGTGAGGGAACTCCTGGTCTGACTTATCTGCGGCACTGTCCCTGCGGAGCGCACAGGAGGCGAGGGCTGTGTGCGCCCTCTGGATTCCCGCTTTCGCGGGAATGACGGGGGGTTGCGGGAATGACGGGTCCTTTGCGGGAATGACGGCGGGCGCGGGGCGCCGAGACAATCACTGGATTGCCACGTTATCGAATCCCTCTTTGACACTCTATACAATGTCTCTTCATCATAATGAAAAGTCGGAGCCACCAGAAGGAGCATTGTCATGACCGCAAATGAGAGCGACGAAGGAGCTGTGGGCACCTTGCTGTCTCAGCCCATACTGATCCCGTTGGATGGAAGCGATGTAGCCGAGGGGATCCTTCCTTATGTTTCGCAGATCGCCAAAAAGGAGGATAACCCCCTGGTGCTGCTCTCGGTCGTTGATGACGACGCCATAGAGTATCCGTCCTCCATTTTGATCTCGCCCTCGTCGTCGCACCCGGAAGTTGGAATCACTTACAGGAAACAGATCGAGGAAACAGCCAGATCAAATGCCTTGGACAAACTGAACGGGATCGCAGACAGCTTGAGACAAGAGGGTTTGGCCGTGGAAGCTCGAGCCACCCTGGGGAGGCCGTCAGAGGAGATTCTGCGGGTTGCCGAAGAGGAAGGGTGCAGGTTGATAGCGATGTCAACCCACGGTCGAAACGTCATCGCGCGCGGCATCCTGGGCAGCGTGACCGACAGGGTGCTGCATTCCTCCTCCACCCCGGTCCTGACCATAACGCCGGAAAGGGCGGAGAATTTCCGGAACGGGCGCGGCGAAACCCTCAAGACCATACTGGTGCCCCTCGACGGCTCGGAACTCGCAGAGCGCGCGCTTCCTTACGCCGAGGAACTGGCCCGTTTCCTCTCGTTGGATGTCCTGCTGGTCAGGGTGGTCAGTTTTCACCCGGCATTCCACACCGAGTTTGGCGCCCGACTGGCCGACTTGGGCGAAGCAGTAGTCGAGGAATCGGCCCAATACCTGAGCGGAGTCTCCAAGAAACTTGAAGACGCAGGGTTGACGGTGGAAACCCGGGTGCTCAGGGGTACGGCGGCGCGGGTTCTGCTGGAAGTGGCCAGGGATACGCCCGGAAGCCTCATTGCCATAACCACCAACGCCAGGTCCGGTCTATCGAGGTGGGTCATGGGAAGCGTCGCGGAGGCCCTGGCAAGGGGTTCTGGCGACCCGGTGCTGATAGTCCGTCCCAGTTCCTGACGCCTATCCGCCTGTTGTTGTCAGCTCCGGGTGACGCCTGTCTGGCCTGATCATGGTGGAGCGGCCTTCCTGGCGCGCCGCCACAGTGGCCGGCACCGCCATTGCAATCACAGTCATGTGCCGGCCCAATTCTATTGCCCCGTGGTGGAGGAACCGCACTGACCCGGCTTGCCACCATCCTGAGGTCATCTACTCGACGATAGCCTGCCGGGGGCAACAACCAGGCGATGGGGGCCGCCCCGACAATACCCACCACCACGCTAATCCCCGACCCGGGAATCAACACTTATGGCCTGATATCAGTCCAGAGCGAGGGGCAGCGCCTGGTAGGGCTGGGAGGGGCTTCCTGCGTCAGTTCGTCCAACACGGTCATGGCGACGCCGTGCCGGAGGGGAACGTCTAAACCCGCATCTCTGTGGTTGTGGGCTATGGCGGCGGCAACCTTGCTCGTCGAAGCCGTGGCCCCGCCTCCGCCCTGTTCTCAAGATAGGCTGCTACATCCTCAGGGGTCGCGGGCAACGAACGTCTGACAGCCGCTTCGGACCAGGTGAGGAATCGGTTCCATTCGTGTGTGTAGCTGGCACCACTGCGCTTGCTTCTTGATGTTGCCGGCCTATCTTCAATTATGGACAAGGGTCCCTCCGACTGCCGCAAATACACCACTCGCCACACGGATTCATAGTAGCACTCAGGCCAAAAGGGCGGGGTGTAGCGTCAGGGTTGTCGAACAATAGGAACGGTAACAACCGGTGTAATCCTGAAATAGCAGCGGTTGGTTACCCGCCGATTCTTTAGGGAGTCTTTAGCCCTGTCCCACATCGACACAGTGACTGTCAACGGCGCATTCAGTTTCACCGGCCGATACGTCGATCGGCGTCTGTTGTACCAACGCGTCGGAGGCACGACTTTGACCCAAGATCCTGAACGGGCAGACACAATCGGCAGGCTGGTGAAGGCGGCTTGTCTGGACTTCTCCGACCTGGTGGAGTTTCGCCGGTCGACGGAGGGAGCGGGTGTCCTCTACAACACCCAATGGATACGGTTCGGGCCCGGACGGACCACCTTGGCGCGGGCGGTGGATAGTTCCAGGGGTTTGTTCGAAGCCGTTGCTAGGGCGGGCGTCGGGAGAATAGTCTAATTCTCCGTGGCCAACGCCTCGACTGACGCAAAACTCCCGCACTTTCGGGGCAAGGGACAGGCCTAGGAGATTCTGCGGGGCATGGGTATCCCCTACGCCATCATCCGGCCCCCTGGTTTTCGACGACGGCGATCTCCTGTTGAACAACATGACTCGGGCGCTGTGGAGGTTCCCCGTGTTCGGGCGGCGCGACTATTCGGTCCAGCCAGTCCACGCCGTGGCACCAGGCGGCATGAGTGGTTGATGCCCGTTGTCGAAGGGAGACTTTGGTTGTTGGGGCCGCAGGACCGGATTCCTTCACTTTCGAGGAACTGCTGCGCCTGCTGGATTCGGCCGAGGTTGCCCGCGCCCGGCAGGTTCTTATACCGGCGTCCCTGGGCACCTCCACAACTCGGCTGGTGTGCCTGTTGATGCGGAACGTGGTACTGACCATCGACGAAGTTGATGGGATGATGACGGTGTTGTTGACGTACAATAACGCGGCACTTGTCGGCTTGGCGACTGGTTGAAGGATAACGCGGGATGATCAGGGCGGCGTTAGGTGTCTGAGCTCGACGCAATTACATACGGAAGACGGTAACTTGCTAACAGTGCCACGAGAGAGAGCTGGCGCTCAGTTGAACGCTGAAGCGTATGACCATGAGCAGTTCGTCTCGAATCACACTTTTCTGCGGTATGGTGCGGAGCACTACGTTCACGTTCACATCATCTACCTAGACTCTGCTGGCGATATTTTAGCCAATGTTGAGCACCATTTGGTTAGGAGATTTTACAGCTTCATCTTGGATGCCCGAACGATCGCGTCCACCCGCTGTAGCCAGTCCGGTTCTACTTTGTTTCTATCCAACCTTGCACTAAGATCAACGACTTGTTGGTGCAACTCCAGCAGATAGCAGAACTCTAAGAGCAGACAGACACGGTGTGGGTTGGGCGACCTGATGCCGCTGATGCAGCCCTGTATCTCCCTCATCTTCTCATCTACGCGCTTGTCGATATGATCTTGCCACGAAGCGCCGTTAGGGCCAGTTGCCTTGTTGGATGTATTGTGAACAGGCGTCATGCCCAATTTAGTAAGAGTATTTTGGCGATCTTCTATTCTCATTCTAGCAACCTTACCCTTTCTGATGGGGTTGTTAATTGCCATTTATAGGGTTCATTGAAAAAGTCCATCTGACGGCAATTGTCCAATGTTGTGAGATGATTATCGTCCGTATGGCCTCATTTCGTGCACATGCCTGCCATTGAAGAGCATCGCTTCCCGACTTTCGGTGACGTCGAAGACGGGTGTCTCTCCGGTGTTCACTGGAGCCTACTTTTTCAATAGGCCCTTATAAATGCCGCCCCATCTTGTTATTGGAGATAATCTGTTTTGCAACCGGCCCCAATAGCCTGTTCCCAGTATGTCGTTTTGCCATATGTCGTAATCCTCTGCTGAACGTTCGTTTCCCCATCCGCCGTGATGTTCCCACCCCTTGTTAGCAGTGTATTACTGCAGACGTACTTCAACCTTCACACCGGGGCCGGCATAGTTCTGCTGCGAACTCAAGGCCTCCTCTATGAGCTCCCGGAATCGATCAACGACCTCCTGAATCGAGTCACGCGACACGGTAGGATATTCCTTAGTTAGCTCACCCACAATGCCGACATCTCTGTGGGCAAAGGAGATGGAACAGCCGTGGGTTTCACCCAGAAGGCCTAGAAAGCTCGACCAGGACAAGATCGATGCCGCGCTGTGCCTGCTGATCGCACGGATGTGGAGACGTCAGACGCACGAGGTACACGTCATCGGTGACCTCGAAACAGGTTACATGGTAACGCCGACATCCGACGCGACACGAAAAATCTTGAAAGCTGCTTCTGCATAGCATGGGATCGTATTTCAGTTATTCAGCAAAGGCTACAGGGTTGAATGGTCTACTCAGCCAATTGGCTGACAAAAAGTGATGGCGAGGATGACAAGCATCGGCCCACTGCAAGGGACTCTAGTACTGAGTCAAGGCTGAAGTGTCAGGATAGAGACGACGGAGTTTTGATCTGGCGTCTTTGGCGGTGAAACGCCAGTTGATGGTAGCTGCCGCAGCGTTGCGCTCCGCCTCGTAGACGCTGATGTTCCTCTGCAGCGCCTCCTGGTGAGGGTTTCGCCCCTTGAGGCAGGTCCTGGCCAGCACGCTGAACTCGATCTCCGCCATATTCAGCCAACTCCCGTGCTTGGGCGTGTGATGGAACTCCAGCCGCTTGGCGATACGCCTGGCCTCTGCCGGTGAGTAGCTCTCATACAGAGACGCCATTCTGTGGGTGTTCAAATTGTCCAAGACCACCCGGATCACGGGGACCTCGGGATAAGCCTCGTCCACCAGCCAGCGCATCTGGTGGGCAAAGTCCTGCATGGTGCGCCGCTGGGTTATCTCTACATGGCGCCAGCCCCTAAGGGGCTCGCAGGTGAGAAACAGGTTGCGGGTTCCATTCCTCAGGTATTCGTAGTCCTCCCGCTTGGGACGTCCTGGGGCTGGCGGAATGGATGGACGTACGTTGGCCAGCAACTGGGTGGAGGTCTCATCGAAACAGACCACTGGTCTCTGAGGGTCATAGGGCTCGGCGTAAAGTTCCAGCACATCCTCCATGTGGGCCACGAAGTCGGCGCTCACCTTTGGGATGCACCACTGCTTCTTGCGCCACGGCTTGAGAGCCTTTTTTTCAGCCGCAGCCTCACCGTCTCGTGGGACAACGACTCCACCAGACCCAGTTCAACCGTCTTGCCCGCCAGGGCGCGCAAAGTCCAGTGGTCGTGGCCCTCGGGAGCCGGGGTGCAGGCCAAGGCTATCAGGTGCGCCTCGGCCCGGTCATCCAGCTTCCGGTAACGGTTGACCTGGTTGCGGCGCCGCAGCACCTCGTTCAATCCTTCCTCGGCATACCGCCGCTTGGCTCGCAACACTGTGCGCTCCGAGACGTCCAGAGCGGCCGCTACCCGGGCGGCTCCTGAGCCTGTCGAAGGGCCAGCCCTCGTCTATCTTGAGCAGAATGCGGGCCCGGGTGATGGCCTGGGCCGAACTCCTTCCCGACCGGATCATCCTCCGTAACTGCCCCCTCTCCTGCGAGGATAGCTGAACCTCATACTTTTCCTGAACCATGACCGCCACACCTCACCCAACACAGTTTCCCTTCCAACGATAGCATCACCCTTTAACAAAAATACCTGTCTGACATTACTAGTTTGACTCGGTACTAGTATTACAACGACGCTTCTCCAATTTAGTGCCCTTTTCACAGGAAATTGTTTCGTGGCAGGCAAGGGCGCAAAGCTGTCAACGCGTCTGTAATTCACCATGAAGAGGTACTCAAGGGTGGTTTCTTGCGAACCGTCGTTGTAATACTAGAATCTTGGTAACATCCTCCGGTGAGGCAACAGGAGCGCCCCACCCCTTTATTTGGATTGAAATTCGCAAAAGAGCGCTGTCCAGGAAGGGAGTGCAGGCCTCAATTCCCGTCATACGCCCTGCCCGGAGAGAAGTGAAATGGGAGAGTACTCTGAAAGGTTGCTTTCTACGATCCGGTTATCCGCCGTGCTCTCGTTTCTCTCCGCCATCGCGCTCGTTTCGATGGCCTGTGGCAGCCAGGTGGAGGTAACCCGTGAGGTTCCTGTAACGGTGGAGACGACGAATGAAGTGTTAGCGACGGTGGAGGTAACCCGCCAGGTTCCGGTTACAGTTCAAGTTACGCGTGAGATCCCCATCACGGTTGAGGTCACCCGCCAAGCCCCCGTAGCGGTTGAAGTTACCCGCCAGATACCGACAACGGAACCGGAGCAGAACGGCAGGGCAATCTCAGGGAGCCGGCTGAATATGGTTAGGGACCGTGGCACGCTCATCTGCGCCAGCCGAGATGATCTACCCGGCTGGGGATACCGGGACTCTTCCGGTAGGTTCATCGGTTTCGACATAGATCTTTGCCGGGCCGTCGCAACTGCCGTTCTCGGCGATCCCGACGCCATCGAGATCCGATCGATTACCGCTGCCGAACGCGGACCGACTCTTCAGTCCGGCGAGGTCGACCTGTTGGTGCGCACCTTCACGTGGATCACATCCCGCGATGCTTTGTGGGGGAACTTCGTGCAGACTATGTTCTATGACGGCCAGGGCTTCCTGGTCAGAAAGGAGCTGGGCATTGCCAATGCCATGGAACTGGGGGGCATCACAGTCTGCGTGCTGTCGGCGACCACCACTGAGCTCAACCTTCATGAATTCTCCGACAAGCACCGCTTGGACATGCAGGTGCTACCCTTCGAATGGACCCGCGAGGCACTGGAGTCCTATGAGAGCCGGGAATGCGAGGCCATCACCAACGATCACTCCCAGCTGGCACTGCTTGCTTCCTTTCTTGACAATCCAGCCGCCCATATCATCCTGCCCGAAGTAATCTCGGAGGAACCACTGGGGCCGGCCCTCCCACATGGGGATGACCAGTGGTTCGACATTGTCAAAACGGTGATGGCCATCCTCATATACGGCGAAGTCTACGGTATAACCTCGGACTCCGTTCCCGTCCAGCCCACAGGGCTCCCGTCGGTGGACAGGTTTCTCGGATACGAGGGCTCGTACCTTCAGGATGTCCTGGGCCTGAACCGCACAGTTGCCCAGGATGTGATCAAAGCGGTGGGCAACTACGGGGAGATCTACAGCCGGAACCTGGATTCCGGTGGCATCCACATCCCTAGGGAGGGCAGCCGGAACGCCCTGTGGGCAGACGCCCCGTGCGAAGACTGTCCCAAGGGCGGACAGATCTACGCCGTACCACTCCGGTAAAGACATCCGCGCCGCTGTCGGTGGCACCCTACTGCAACACGTGACGCATGGCGCATTGCCTCAAATAAGACGATACCGAAAGAGGCGCTTCACGTAACGGGCATTGTGCTAGCCGGAAGATCGCTTTCCATGAGGTCCTTTGCGATGTGAGAGTCTATGCCATCATGGGGTTGACTGTCAGGCAACTTCCTTGGTAATTTAACGAATGAATTGATCCCCGTTCGCGGAGAGAGGCTCAGGCCCCAATCCCCGGGCGGGTGTTTTTTGCCATGCGTACGCTCGTCCTCTTCGATGGTCAAAATCTCTTCCGCTCTGCGAAGAATGCGTGGGGTCTGTCGTACCCTTACGACCATCCCAGCTACGACGTCGAGCTGTTGGCTCAACATCTTGTGTCCCTGACCCCTGACCGTACCCTAGACGAAATCCGGTTCTACACCGGGGTATACCGTAAGGACCAAGATTGAGAGAGACACTGGTTCTGGACCAACAAGCTGGATCATCTGGAAACCCAAGGGATATACGTCTACCGCGGCAGGGTGCGCGGAGGGTGGACCGAGGCCAAGCAGGAGAAGGGCGTCGATGTCAGCCTAGCTATCGACTTGATCCAAGCCACCCATAAGCAACGGTACGACGCGGCCATCATTCTGAGCAAAGACTCCGACTTCGGCCCTGCAGTACTTCTGTCCAAACAGATCGCACAGGAGCAAGGCAGACAGCTGAGCTTCGAATCGGTTTTTCCTGTAGCTCCGACCACGCCGAGAAAGAACAGACGGGGAGTACCCGGAACCCAGTGGGTTCATATCGACCAGGCCACCTACGACGCCTGCCGCGACTGGAACGAGTACCGCCCACCCAAAAAGTAAAAGAGCCTGAACGGGCCTTGGGCGAACCACAATTTCGGCGTCTGGGGAGCACTCTCAATCAGTCCGTTCTGATGGGCTAGGCGGGCCGGGCTGCGGGATTTGCCCCCTCGGTGGCTTACCATCACTCGCCCGCGAACAGGCTGGTTAAATCGCTTCCCGATAGGGGTGGATTTAGCATCTGCACCTGCTTCTCCGAAAGGTTATCCTTCTCCGCGGACGATTCTGATGATTGCGGACCCGTGCTGTTGCAAGATTGACGGCCCGACTCCCCGGATGTTGCCCAGCTGCCGCAGGTCTGTCGGCCGCTGTGCGGCGATTAAGTCGATCGTTTCGTCCCTGAAGATGGTATAAGGGGGGACACCGCGTCGTTTCCTCTCGTTCTCACGGTACTGTCTGAGGTTTTCAACGATGGTTGCCGCGCGTGGCGGCTGGAAATCGCTTGTCGGGCGTAGCGGCGTTCGGTTTGGGGCGGCCTCTACGGCAGCATTGCCTGCAGCGGCCCTTCCGATGATACTGTAGAGTTCGCGGGCCACATCATCGACAGCGCCTTCATTTACATCTACGGTGAGACCGTGCTGTGCCTTGCCATTGGCGACTTCGGAGACGAGCCAATGCCTTCCATTGGTAAGCACCGCTATCCCCCCGTCGTTCAGGAACGCAGCGTATTTGTCGACCTGTTCTCCGTACTCAGGGACATATTCGCGGTCAAGCCGCTTGGCCTCGACGAATATCCTGGGCTTTCCACTTTCAAGCAGCGCGATGTCCACTGCCATGGCCTGCCGGCAACGTTGTTTGCCCGCTGGCTTGTATTCACTGATCACTTGCTCAGGGTCATGAACATCCCAGCCCAATCCAGAGAGCACTGGCATTATCAGGTATTGGATGGTGTTGGTTTCGTGGTTTCTGCACTCACTCTCGTGCGCCGTCATGTTTCGACGCACGCGCTTTACTGCTTCGGAGACGGCCGAGGGCAGGGCCGCTACTGTTTCATCCGTTGGCTGCCGATTCCAACCTCTGCTGTCGTCTTGGGGCTGTTGGCGAAACTTCGTCTGGGCGGCTGTTTGGACCGGTTGCCTCGTTTGAGAATAGCATCGGCGACATACCGGGTATTCCGACGGCTTGTATACCCCGGGGCAGTTCGGGCATTCGTCTATGTCGCCGTCTTGGAAAGCCCGATAGTGCGAGTAGCATAGCGGATGGTTGGGGCGGTTGGGGCGCTCGTCGCAATCTTGCTCGCCGCAAAATCCGGCGGCCCCGGCGCGGTTGCTGGTCATTGGCGTTGCTCTCCGATCGGCGCTTTCGGGAAATTGCCTGGATACGAGTATCCACCACAACGCGTAGATGATTCGAGGTTGGGTGGGGATATGGGCGTCGAAGCGTTAATCTCGTAAGGTGAACCGCACGCCGGGTGGCCGGTGGTTACGTAGCTGAAGCGGCCTTAAACACCCTGATCTGTGCCCTGAGATTACGTCTGGCGGCCAGAATGGGCCTTTTGCGAGGATGGCCTGATGATCCCCGTCTCCTATGGCTTCGCCCAGGGTAACAAGGCCGACGCACCCCCCGAAGCTACACATCCCGAAGGAACTCATCCTCGCGGACGAGATGACCGGCAGCTCCATGCCCCGCTCCGCTTGGAACGAGGTGATGACCAAAGTACAGCCCAACGACACCGTCGTCGCCGCTAGGCTGGATCGGTTCAGTTGCAAATTCGAAGAGGGTGTGCGTATCCAGGCGGAGCTCACCAAGCAAACAATGGTGTCGTCGCCGTCAAGGAGCGGCATCAACACCCACCGATGACAGTGCCGCGACCGAGCTGCCCCGATGGTGACCAGATCCGCCGACGAAAGCCTTCGCGGAATGGAGTTCTAATTCAACCTCAACATCCTGAAAGTGGCCCTGTGCTGTATCCGGTAATTGGCCCTGGTGGTGGGGAGCTTTGCGCTGTAAGGTGTCCACTGCCCCACGCGGCGCAAGGTGCGTCTCGCCACCGTGGTGGCAAGGCTGGTGGAAATGTCGAGCAGGCCGGGATAGCATTTCGGCTCACGGTTGGCAGCCGGGATAGACCTCGGTTCTTATCAACCGACACCTGGGGCAGGAATTCTCTCGTCGGCTGCAAAGGATACACTCCGGCCGGCTGAAAGGGTGGGGTTGATACGTATTACGCACTCCTGATTAGACTAGGCGCAATGCTGGGACAAAATACGTCGGTCACGTTCCTGGTTAGGAAAGCGCCCAGACATTGGCAATTCCCATATCGAACCGGATTGGAGAAAGAAATGGGCAGCAGAGTGACTGGCGACGGAGTGGAGGGTGTCTACAGCGCCGCAGGGGCATGGGTTGACCGTGGACTCCGGTCCGACGACTCGCTCTTCACCCCCGGTGCGGAAATCTGGTCTCGCGATCTCCTTGGTGAGCTCCACAGCCGGTTCCTGAACCGGCTAGACGAAGGCAGCCGGTCGTTTCTTGAGAAACTGCGGGACCAGTTGGAAGGCAGCCCCGCCGAGGTGTATCAACTCATGGGTGAGGTTCTGTACGTCCACTATCTGCTCCTTGACAGCAACGAGCAGGCGTTCCGGACTGTCCTTGGGTGGTCGCCGAGCCCCGTGGGCATCCCTCCCGGTGTGGCATCCGCGCTGCATTCATCTGGATCAATACGGGTGTAGGGCTGACCAACATACCCTTCCAGGTGGGTACCCTCATTGAGTCAGTCGAACAGTGGAAGGACTTGAAACCGAGTGAAAGGGACTGCCTCGTGGAGGACCCGTGGGCCTTCAAGGAATTTCTGTTTTCACGGCGCTTTGAGAGCCAACTGCTGGTCAACAACCAGAACACGGGAGGTCTGGAGAGGCATCTGATCTTGCACATGGTCTTCCCCGACACTTTTGAGCCAATCCTCCAGAACGACAAGCAGCGCATCACTCGGTCCGCGGAGTTTGCCCGGTTTATCAACTCCGACTCTTCGGACATTGACCGCCAGCTCCAGGACATTCGGCGAGGCCTGGAGGCCCAGCGGGGCAGCGATTTCGGGTTTTACGACGACGACGTATCATCCCTATGGCGGAACGGTGCGGTATCCAACCCATGGGATGGTTTCGTCAACCGGGCGAAGGAATACGTTGCCAAGGGGAACCTGGACAGCGAGGAGGTCGACTACAAGCTGAGAATCGGTGCAAGGCTGGGTGAGGCACGGAATGCGGTGCTGGAACAATCGGACGACTGGCAGGTGTTGGTTAAGCGGGGCATCGGCGGCAACCTGATTTTTTCCATAGAGCAGGCCAAGCTCCGCGACTGGATAGACGAATCGTCCGACGATGCGCTGCTGGCATTGCAGGCCCTGTGGACTCACGACGATTTGTCCTTGGGGGAGCGCATCCGTGATTTCTGCAGCCTGCTCCCAAGGTCGGCCAGCAGCGGCCTGGGAACCCGCACAACGGCAGTTTCGGTGTTGCTCATGGGACTGGACCCGGAGCGGTATCCACCCTTCCGGGTCGGTGTCTTCGACCAGGCATACGACGAGGTCGGATACGCCCGGCCTGCGCAGGAAGCGGACGAGGCGGAAGTCTACGATCACGTCCTCGGCTTCCTTGATCGTTTCATGCACGAGGCCTCACGGCGGGGACTGGAACTTCGCCACCGGCTTGATGCCCAGTCAGTCGTCTGGGCGGTCGAGAGGAATCAGGGCGAGCCTCCTGTAGACGATCATGAAGGTGCGGCATCAGAGGAGCGCGATCCCGACCTGTCTTCCCTTGAGGGGACGACCCATACGTCAGTCCCGCCCGTGCAGGAAACGGAAATCCCATACTCTCTGGACGACATCATCAGCGACGGGTGCTTTCTAGAATTTGGCAGGCTTCAGGTGATGTTGGATCGCCTGCGGAGCAGGAGGAACCTGATCCTGCAGGGGCCGCCTGGCACCGGCAAGACCTGGTTGGCCAAGCGGCTGGATTACGCGCTCATCGGCAGCAGGTCGGAACGCCGGGTGCGCCCCTTCCAGTTTCATCCCAACCTCTCCTACGAGGACTTTGTCAGGGGCTGGCGTCCCAGCGGAGACGGTCGTCTTGCCTTGGTGGATGGGCCGTTCCTGCAGGCGATCAGGGATGCCGGCAAGGAGCCGTCGCTGGACTTCGTGATGGTGATTGAGGAGATCAACCGCGGCAGCCCCGCCCAGATTTTCGGTGAGATGCTCACCCTGCTGGAGGCGGACAAGCGGACCCCCCAGGAGGCCCTGGCGCTCAGCTATCCGCGACATGCCACTGAACGCGTCCACATCCCGCCCAACCTGTACGTGGTGGGCACCATGAACATCGCCGACCGATCCCTGGCCCTCGTGGACCTCGCCCTGCGGCGGCGATTCGCTTTCATTGATCTCGAACCGGTCTTCGGGAGCACGTGGCGCAACTGGGTCGGAGAACAGTGCGGCATTGAAACCGCCTTCCTGGCGGACATCGAAAGGCGCATGACCTCACTGAACCAGACCATCGCCACCGACAGCCTGCTGGGCTCTCAGTTCAGGGTCGGCCACAGCGCGGTGACACCCAGTGGCGACCAGGTGATTGACGATCCGGTCTCCTGGTTCGTACAGGTTGTGGAGACGGAGATCGGGCCTTTGCTGGAGGAATACTGGTTCGACCAAGCCGGCAGGGCCGACGAGGAGAAGGAGAAGCTGCTCCAGGGGCTGGCCGGTTGACCGGGGCGACGGTTCCCCCTCCCACGGTTGGCAGGATTCCCGTCAGGAACCTCTGGCTGCTGATGCTCTATGCCTCCAGGCTGTACCGGGCACTGCCCTCAGGACGCAGGTTTGCAGCCGAGGACAATCCCGACGAAATCCCAGACCTGGTGGCGGAAATACTGACCCGGGCCGTGGAACGCCGCCTGCGGCGCAATCTGAGCTCCGAGTTCGACCGCAGGGAGGCAGACCTTACCCGGCTGCGTGGACGCATCGATGCCCTGCGCACGGAGCGCCGCCGCCTGTTGCAGCAGGGCAGGATAGCCTGCTCCTTCGATGAACTGACCACGGACACCCCCAGGAACCGTTACGTCCGCGCGGCCCTGACCCATCTGCACCGGATGGTCAGGGACAACGAGATCAAGCGACGATGCCGTATCGCAGCCTCGGCGCTGGAACGGGCCGGAGTCGGCGTCGACAGCTCCCGGGACCTCCGGAGGAATGGCAGCCGGTCTCCGGTTTCTGCCGGCAGGCCGAACACCGAGGACCGCCAGATGTTGGCGGCAGCCGAGCTGGCCTTCAGCCTGAGGTTGCCAACGGAGCAATCCGGTGAGAAGCGGCTACCGGTGCCGGAGCGGGACGAGCACTGGGCGAGGATGTTGTTCGAGGCGGCGGTGGGCGGCTTCTACGATACCGTGCTCACACCCCGGGGTTGGTCGGTCAGGCCTGGCAGGAAATTGAACTGGCAGATCGAATCACCCACCGCGGGGATCGAGCGGCTCCTGCCCGGGATGATAACCGACATCATCCTGGAGTGTCCGGTTGCGGCAGGCCCCCCCGGAGGTTCCCGCCTGGTGATCGATACCAAGTTCACCAGCATGGTCGGCACAGGCCAGCATGGGAATCCAACCCTGCGCAGCGGCTACATCTATCAGATCTACGCCTATCTCAGGAGCCAGGAGAGATCCACTGATCCCCTGTCACTCACTGCATCGGGCATGTTGCTGCACCCATCGGTCGGTGAGGAATTCGACGAGGCGGTCACGATCCAGGGACACCGCATCAGGTTCGCCACCGTCAACCTGGCGGCCGAAAGCCAGGTCATTCGGGACAGGTTGATGTCTCTTGCGCTGAGGGCCTGGCCATAGGGTCGCGCCGTCAATTGACGTATGCCGTCTGGAACCCCGCCTCAAGCTCCGCATCACCGGCTGGGACAGTGCGGATGAAAACCAGGACTGGATGGAGAATTGTCATTTCCTTCAGGCTTGGATATGCGCGGGCATCACCAACCCTGCTGGCCACAATGAGGACATGATCGACGCACTGCTCTGCGCCACTGGACGCCGCCCTTGGCGGTGATCACCTGCCGGCAGTGGAGGCACCTGCCCTGATAGTCGTTTTCGTCGGCCAGATCCTCGGCCACCAGTTCCAGACAGTCATCGCACCCGACCACTGACTCGGGCTCATCGGCCCAGTATGTACCGACTGGTTCTTCACCGCAGAGAGGGGCCTTCCTCGGACCGTAGTGGACGGGGTGCCCCATGTCCCGGTCCTTCTCCCTGAGGGCGGCCAGCAACCGCTCGGACTCTCCGGCAGTGAGCGGGTCATTTTCGGTCATGGCGGCGGCGTAGGCCCGGTGGGCGGAGACCACCAGGACATGCTCGCCTTCAGGTGTCATTGTCCATAACGCCATGGTCGTGCCTCTTATGGACCCGTTTCTTCCATCATACAGCGTGGCGCACGACCGGGAGGTGTAGGAATGCACGATAAGTGCAATTATCGGACATGGCAAGGATGACGCCGGAGGGATGAATTTCGGAGGTGGCCGGGCCCTTCCAGAGGACTACTGAGGTGACTGCGCCGCTGTCGAAGGGGGCATTTGTCCCTCGAGTTGGTCGATCTCAGCGTCCACGTCAGCCTGGCGCTCCACGAGCTCGGCTATCACCGCCTCCAGGCTTTTGATGCGCCCCTCTGCCTCCAGCTCATCCCGGTGTTTCACGGCCTTGACGTGCTTCACAGCAGGGCGAATGGATTTTGCCTGGTCCTCCAGTTGCTCGATGGCCGCGTACTTCGGGCCGAAGGGCATGCCCCGGTCGACCATCTCCTCGGGCAGCGGCTGGCAGAAGGCCCCGTCCACGCACTGCAGGACCTGGCCGGCCTTCCAGTACTGGCGTCCATCGGAAAGGGCGTAGTTGGCCTTGCGCCTGGTGGGATAGACGTGGTCGTCCCGCTCCATGGAGCGGATGGTCCCGTCCCGGTCGCGGCGGTAGTAACAAGTATGATAGTGGGTGTCCATGCGTACAATTGTCGGCAGGCGGCCTTGAATGTCAACGTTGCTGATCAGGACCCGAGGGAGCGGACGGCACGGTGCTACACTGATGGCCATCCGCTTCGAGGGGAGCAGCGTCACCGTACCTCTGCTGAACTACACGACGAAGATACCGGCCGAGCAGACCGCCGCCGAGATCATGTCCGTCCTCGTCAAGAAGGGCGCCACGGACATCCTCACCCACTACGGGCCCGGAGGCATGGCCTCCGGCCTGAAATGGTGCATGGAGACGGCCAACGGGCCCATGGGCTTTTCACTGCCCATCAACGCCGACGCCGTCTTCGAGATACTGACCCGGGACCGGGTGATGAAGACCAACCCCGCTGCGCGGATGCAACAGGCCAACCGCACCGCCTGGCGGATCATCAAGGAGTGGATACTTGCCCAGATGGCACTGATCGAGACGGAGATGGTCACCGTGGAGGAGGTCTTCCTGCCCTACATGCTCACCGGCAGGCAGACCCTGTAACCAGGCCCTCTCCAATGGAGACCTGAGGATGCTGCCCGGTGCCGACCTGGATATGCTCTCCAGCGCGGACAGCGGCGACTGACCCACCCCGCGCCGGCGGGCGTTCTGCTTGATGTTGAGGGCCTGGGCTTCCTGAGAGCCGAGCGGTGATGGCGCACGCGGCATTTGCCGGAGCAGAAGTTGCGCTCCCTGAGCCGCCACACCCAGAAGGTGCGGCCGCAGGTCCAGCAGGCGGCCATCTTCCTCATATCGTTACACCATGAAACGCTATGCCCGGACTACTGTGTCGAAAATCAGGCTCATCCAAGCCACGTCCAGCTCTGAGATGGTCCAGGTGTTCTTGAAGATGGCGACGCCCTGACCAACCTCATTCCGTTCGGCCTAGGGTGCTGCGGAGCATGGACCTGGGCACCCCGTACTTCCGTGCCACCGCCGCCACGGGCATCCCTTGCTCACATCCTGCCTGATGGCGATGAGCTGCTCGTTGGTGAGACGTCGGGGCCGGCCCAGTTCCACTCCCTTCGCCCTGGCGGCGTCCAGCCCCGCCCGGGTCCGCCGGCTGATGTTCTGCCGCTCCTGGCTGGCCACGTAGGCCGCCATGCTGGCCAGGACGTTGCCCATGAAGGCCTCGGGCGAGTCGGGATCGGCGTCCAGGTACTTCGTCCACTGCACCTCGCTGTCGGCCAGGGACCGCAGCCGTATGCCGCGGCGCTGCAGGTCGTAGATCGCCCACATCGTCTTGAGGTAGCGCCTCCCCAGGCGGTCGATGGCGGCCACCACCAGCACGTCGCCCTGGACGAGCTGCTGGTCGAGGACGTGCCACTGGTCGCGGCTGTTGTAGTCCTTGGCCCCCGATGCCGCAACGTCGGCGTAGATCCTCGCGTGGTCCACGCCGGCCTCGACGAGGTGGCGGCGCTGGACATGGGGGTCGCTGCTGGGATGGCCGGGCTCCTGGTCCCGGCTGGTGCGGATGTAGCCGCAGGTGAGCATGTTCCCATGCTACCCTTTTTCGCCAGAGGGTCACAAGAGTGAACTGTCAGGCTATTCGCCAGTGGCGTAAAAGGGTCGTTTTCCGCCATTTGGTATCAGCCGCAATGGGGAACCACCGGCGTAGTCACGAACTTCGTAAATCATCGAGCTGTAGCCACACAGTTGCAGCGATCTGAGTTCCGTAAATTCCTCTCAGAATGTGGGGCGAGTATCACCCAAGTCGGCCTGGAGGTGTGGGAATTTCCCCTTGGCCATCTCCTCCAACCGGGTTTCCTATTAAGCGGCATCATCTACAGGGACCGCCGTCAGTCCATTCTCGTGACTAGACAGCGAGCGAATTTCTCGAGGCCCCCTGGGTTCACGTTCGCCTAATGGTGCCAGTTGCGACCGTTGCCGCTCCAGAGTTTGCTGTGATGCATCTGTTGCGGGCGTCAGAAACAACCGGACTGCTCTTAGTTGGAACGGAGCAGCCTACCTCATAACGACGTAATTCCAGCCGGGGTACAGGGTGCGCCCGCGAAACTCCGTCCGCCGGTCCACGTTGACCGCCAGGACGATCGGAGGGTTGGCAGCCAAGTCGATAGTAGTCAGCGTGTTGAGTTGCGCGAATTGAGGCTCCGGGTCATAGAACCGCCACTGCTGAGTTGTAGCGTCCAGCCACCAGACCCGCTGCAGAGCTCCGCTGGCGGCGAGTGGACGGAAGAGACCCCTGACGGATTGGACCCTGGCTCCCGGCGGAGTGGTAGCCGTCTGGGCAGTGATCGGCACGAAGTTCCAGCCGGCGTAGAGCGGCATGCCCCGGAAACGCTGTGCTCGCCTCACCTGCACGATTAAGACCGCGGGCGGGTCGGATGCCACGTTCACTGTTCGGAGTGTGTTGAAGGGGGCAAACTGCGGCTGAGGGTCATAGAACAGCCACCTCTGCGATGGTTCTATCAGCCGCCACACTCTGCCCAACGTGCCATTAGACGAAAGGGGTCCAAACAGTAGCTCGGCTTTCTGAAAGTTGTTCACGGGTCGTGGTGGCTGAGGCGGCGCGGGCGCGACGAACCCTCCGCCGCCACCCCCACCCCCACCTCCCCCTCCGCCGATGTTCGAGGTCGTCGTGGTTTGCTCCTCCCTTTCTGGAACAGGGGTAGGAGCCGGCGTAGGTGGCGGAGGTGGCGGAAGAGGAGGCGGAGGACCACCCTCGTCATCGTTGGTGATGGTGACTGTTGCCGTAGCCGTGCCACCAGTCAGGTATGGAAGTCCTGAACTGGCGTAAGAAAGTCTCACCGTAAAGTTTTCGTCACCCTCGTCGTAGATGTCGTCCTGGACATCTACGATGACCTGTCTTTCAGCTCGATACCTCACTTCACCGCTAACGACCGTCGATGTGAAATCTGTGTGCAATATGGTTTCGGTTGCGTTCAAATGGGAGTAATCGGAGCCCTGCCGGGCACTGCCCGCGCTTGTCGTCGCCCTCACCTCGAAGGAGACATCCGACAGGGGTTCCCCGTCTTCAGTAGTGATGGCCTGTGCGTACAAGATGACGCTACCCCCGTCCTCGCTGACCGAATAGTCCGCCTGGTCCCAGGTCAACGCTATTGGGACAAAGTCGTCATCGGCGATCTTGACGGTGGCGATGGCCGAACCTCCTTGCAGGTGGAGCGGACCGGGATTCGAATACTGAAAGGTTAGAGTGAAGTCCTCCTCGATTTCATCGGTAGCGTCGTCCTCAATTGCTACGACTACCTGCTTTGCGGCGCGGTACCGGGGCTGGCCGTTGACGGTTGTCCGGCTGAAGTCGTTCCGGTCGAACGTAACGGTATCGACGACTTGAGTGTAATCGCCCGGCTGCCCTGCACCGCCATCTGAGGTGTAGATGGACGCGTCGAAGGTGAACCCGTCCTCCGGGCGTTTGTCCACGGTGGTAACGGCGTAGGCGCGCAGGGTGGCGCTGCCGTCGTCCTCGTCAACGGTTACCTCGGACTGCTCCCAACTCAAAGTCACAGGTACATGCTCGTCGTCTTTGATCGTGATTGTTGCCGATTGGGGCCCTCCCCGGAGGTGGGATAGGCCGGGAGTCTGGTAGTTCATGGTTACCCGGAAGTCCTCATCCGATTCGTCCTCGGTATCATCCAGGATAGCTATGGTGAAATCCCTGGTCGCCTGGTATAGCTGCTGCCCATTGACTTCGGTCTGGCTGAAATCCCCTGCCACGAAGCTGGCCGAGGAGGGTGGAGGCGTATAATCGTCGCTCACTATCGTGCCGAGATCGGTGGTTGATAACACGAGGTCAAATTCAAAGTCGGCTGCCGGCAGAGCGTTTAGGGTGGTTGTGAACACCGCCGTCAGCACCACGCTGCCGACGTCCTCATCGACCTCCAGCGTCGTCTCCTCCCACTGCATGGTGATGGGTATGTCGTCCGGCAACGGCGTCCCCATCTCCGTGCCGGACCACTCCCCGTCGCCGGCGGAGTTAACGGCCCGCACCTGCACATCGTACTCCACGGCGTTGGTGAGACTTCTGATCGTGTATTCCAGGTCACCGCTTCTCCAGGCGTTGTCCCGCACCGTCCAGTTGGAGTCCACGGTCTCGTCGGCGCTCGTCTCTATGGACCGCACGTCGTAGGCGGTAATTTCCCCGCCGCCATTGCCCGACGGCGCGGTCCAGGCAACGGCCAGTTCCCCGTCTCCTCGAGTGACGTTGGTTATGGATGGTGCCGACGGCTCGACTATGGTGGGTTCGGCCGTGGTGGACCCTGACCAAACGCCGATTCCCTCCGAATTACGGGCACGCACCTGTATCTCGTACTCGACATTTCCAAAGAGACCCATGATGGTATAGCTCTGGTTGGTAAGTGATCCCACGTTAGTCTCTGTGGTCCAGTTCGCGTCACTCTTGTCCGTTGCATCCTTGCGTATGTAGCGCAGGTCGTAGGACGTGACAGCGGACTTCCCGATGTCGGTGGGCTCCTTCCACTCGACAGTCAGGGTACCCCCTCCCGGGGTTATGACGTCAAAATCCGGTGCGGCCGGTTTGTAGCCGTGGCCGTAGATGGTGAGTCCCCAGGACCTGAGGGATTCGGCGCGGCCCGATTGTCTCTCATGGTCCGTAATCCGCAGCGTCCACGTGCCGGCCGGGTTCTCCCCCAAATGCCGTGCCGTTCCGAAGCGGAAAGCCGAACGCAGGCTTACTCTTCTGCCGAGGTCAGCGTGGGGTACGAGGAGGGACACCGCGCCGGACGGCGAGATCAGCTCCACCGTGAGGTCACGGAAACTGGTGTGGCTGAAATGCGTGTTGACCTCGACAAATTCCACGAAGTCTACGAAGTCTCCAACTGTCAGCGTAGTGGACACCTGGCGCGGAGCGTCAGGCATGTTCACAACGGCTGCGGCGTCCGGTATCGAAAGGTTGATGGTGCCTGATTCGGACGTTGTCTCCCGGAGAGGGGAGACGTTGGTCCAGCCCACTGCCAGGTCAGTGGCGGCCTTGGCGTCCACCATGCCGAACCCGTACTCGTGGTTGAAGTTGTAATGGTCCGTTGTGGAGCCGTACTTCAGCGCTCCCTGCTCCCAGCCGGTGTTGTCCGCGTCGTTCTTGCGGGCTGAGGCCGCCAGGATGAGCTTGACGTCCCGCCAGGTAAGAGCGTTTTTGGCCTCCCGCACCAGCGCAACCACGCCTGAGACGATGGGAGCTGAGGCGCTGGTGCCTCCCATCCGGCCCCAGTACCTGTTGCCGTTGTCGGTGGTGGTGATTCTCGGCTGGCCCACTCTTCCGCTGCTGGAGGGGCCGCAGACCCACAGGTTGACGCCGGGCTCCGAGTAGTCAGCACGTTTGTCGTCGTGGCCCACGGCGCAAACGGCGATTATGGCGTAGTAGTTGGCGATCTCGTCCAGGTTCGAGTCATCGTCATCCTCGGCCCCGTTGCCGGCGGACCAGACGTAGACCACACCTTTCCCGCCGTACCCATTGGTTACGCCGTCCGTTACGGCCATTTCCCACGTTGAGGCAATGGAATTCGGTTCGCCGTAGTCCCTGGGCCCCCAACTGTTGTTGGATACGGCCGTGGTCGCGGAGTTGCGGGTCATGGCGTCTGCCCTGTTGGCGTCACTCACTGCCTCGAGGTAGTTGTACCCGTAAATCGTGGCCTCGGGGGCCACTCCGCGCACCCCTTTGCCGTTGTCTTTTGCTGCAATAAGACCGGCCACCGCGGTGCCGTGCCACTCGAAGTAGTCGTAAATGTCGGTATCATCGGTGTTGTAATTGTGATTCTGGGAGACATCCACATTGTCCGTCAGGTCCTCGTGAGTGTAGTGCATCCCGTCGTCCACCACCGCCACCGTTATGCCGTCGCCGGTGTAGGTCGGCCACACCTCCTCGACCCTGATATCCTGACCGGCGCTGTTGCGGAACTGGTCGTTGTTTTTCAGGTGCCACTGGCATCCGTACAGGGGGTCGTTGATGCCCGAGGTCCGGGATATGTTGGTGCAACGGTTTTCGAAGTAGGTGTACGAACCCTCCCGGATGGCCCTGACGGTGTAACGGCCGGTATCGGTGGCTTCCTTGCCCTTCACCTTCAGAGTGTATGTGCCCGCGTCCAGCGTTCCCTGGAAAACGAACCGGTCGCTGAAGTGAATCGAATCGACCGGGGCGTTGAAGTCGTTGGAATCCTTGAGCTCGGCGCTGATATCAAGCCCCTGTCTCCGGCTCGTCCCTCCGATGATCACGTGGGTGGTCTCGTCCAGGGTCAGGCTGAAATAGTCCTCATCCCCGGCCGGGCTGATGATTCCGCCGGCCACGCCGCCAAGGGTCAACTCCTGGGCATCGGCCTTCGTGCTGCCCGGTTCGGTGATGGCATGGAGGTACACACTGAACGGCCCTTCAGACCTGTCATCCCAGGAGCTGACGTTCAGATAGTAGGTCCCCGCCGGCAGGCTTCGCCGGATGAGAAAGTTCCTGCTGCCGCCAGGAAGATAGCCGTCGTCATTGGATACAACCAATTGGGAATTCCTGGTG
This sequence comes from Dehalococcoidia bacterium, assembly GCA_963667765.2. Lineage (GTDB taxonomy): Bacteria > Chloroflexota > Dehalococcoidia > Lucifugimonadales > UBA3495 > VXOI01. Next base: position 172,735 of record CAXXON010000001.1, read on the forward strand.
TACAGCCTGCCCACGGTGTCCGGAAATCCAGACGACCGAATGGCTACCTCCGTTGTCTCGGAAAGCACGATATTGAAGTGGTCGGTGTCATTTTCGGGTTCGATGGAGCCGCTGGCGGAGCCATTGAGGGGTATTGTGGGAGCTGTGGGCCATCCGGTGCGCTCCGGAAATGCCCGGACCCTGAGGGTGTATGGCTCGTCGGTGGCTCCAAATCCGGTGACCTTGACGTAATATGTGCCGGAGTCGAGCTTGCGCCAAAGGAAGAAAGCGTCCGGGTTGGGTAAAACCCGGCCATAGTCGCTGCTTTTGATGAAATTGCCGTCGCTGTCCTGCAACTCACCCACGGTATCAAGGTCTCCCTGGGTGTAAATCCAGTAGTCGGCCGTCTCTGACACGGTGAAGCTGAAGTAGTCCTCATCGTCAGAAGGGCTGATAACGCCCCACACTCTGTCCCCTGCGGACATGCTGGTGGCGTTGGTGCGGTCGGCACCATGATCGCCAGGGGTAGCGGCGGTGGTGGCCGACCAAGCGCCGTCAACGTCGTCCTCGTCGACGGCGCGCACCTGCACGTCGTATTCGGTGCCGTTGATCAGGCCGGTGATGGCGTAAAAGAGACCGTCGTCTCCATCCTCCCAGGCGTCCTCCTTCACGGTCCAGTTGGCATCGGCTTTGTCCGTAGCATCGCTGTTAATGCGCCGCACGTCGTAGGCCTTGACGCCGGTGGTGATGCCCGCAGGCGCACTCCAGGCGACGTAAACGGCGCGGTCATCGCCGCGCACCGTGTCCAGGGTGGGCGCGGGCAGAGCCGGCGTCCCGACCGTCGTTGCGGACCACGTACCGTCGCCGTTGGCGTTGACGGCCCGCACCTGGACGTCGTACTGGGTGCCATTGTCCAGGGCGGTGATGGTGTATTCCAGCGTGCCAGTGGTCCACGCATTGTCGACCACGGTCCATTTGGTGTCGTCGGTCTCGTCCTCGCTGGTCTCAATGTGCCGGACGTCGTAGGCAGTGATGCCCGTTTCGCCAGCGGGAGCGGTCCAGGCGACTTTGAGCTTGATGTCGCCCGAGGTTACTGAATCAATGGTGGGCGCGGCGGGCGTCGTTTGCGCCAAGGCGTAGCCCAGGAGCAGAACGAGGCATAGCAGCGCGATCCCCATCGCGGCAGCAAATCCGGCCGGGCTGAGCCTCACGTTCATGGCCTTGGCGGAGTGATTGGCGCTCACAATACAATAGGGGCACTACGGGTGAGGTTACTTGCAGGGTAAGAGTTACTTCGGGACTTCCTCTCTCGCCCAGTTGGGGCTGGACACTTCCACGCCATCCAGAACCGCCAGCGTGTTGGCGAGTTCCAGTGAGGGGAAGCCTGGCTCCGTGTCAATGAAGAAGCCGTTGGCGGCGTAGCTCAGCTCGGAAACGCGGTCCATCTTGATGCCGTTGGTCGAAAAGAAGGCATCGGCCTCCGCCTCGCTCCACTCGGAATCGAGAACGAGGAGCACGCCACCAGGCAACGTCATGAGCTCGCCGTATTCAGAGCGAAATACAGGCAGAGCATCATCCTGCGGTTGTCCTCCCACACCCCTGACCACTCTGCCCTCACCGTCATCAGCCGATACGACATCCCGAGGCAACCCATCAGAACCCTGCTCCACTGCCAGGTCGGTCTGAAGATAAACCGTGAGGGTCCTGTCCCCGTCTTCCCAAGAATAGCTGCGACCCTGCACCGGCCCTGCTGGCGGGCCGCCCTCCTTGGAGGGATCATGGCCTTCGGCGGTTATGCCTCCATCCCGGCCCGAGGATACACGGGGACCTTCCGACTCAAACTCAAGGCCGTCGTCTTCAGTTGGGCCAAGAGTGGAACCGGGGGTAAGTGAGGGTGTCGCTGGATATGCTGCGCTGACAGCAGTGACTGTTGGAGCCGCCGCGACGCCAGCGGGTGCAGGGTCAGCCGCGTGTGTTGGAGAGGCGGTTGGCTTCCGTTGTACTACCGCGGTGCTGTCGGGTGGGGTAACCTGCTCCGTCGGCGTGGGCGACCCGCATCCTGCCAGGAGGGCAGACATGCCAGGCAAAATGACAACGAAAGTCAGCAAGATCGCAAGCTTTCTCATCTCACCTTTCCTGGCCGCTCGGCGTCCCTGCGCCTCACGTCGCTTCCGCCGACGGCGGTACTCTCCGCGCCGAGAGCGGGGTCAATGGTGTATCCGGCCGGTGCCGTTATTCGCGCGGGGAGCTTGGCAAGATCGGCCCAAGTCATGATGGTCGCACCACATGCTATGAGACTGGACCCGTCCCTCCAACTGAAGACGGTTTCAAAAGTCATGAATCAGGGTAGCACAGGCATAGGAGGCCCCGGCGCACTCGCCAGAGTCCAGAAATGGGCAAAGGCACCCGTGGTGGACTGGAAGGTAGCCGGCTCAGAGCCGAACTAACCCCGGCCTCGCAGGCCCAGCCCCGCGTCAGGGTCTGGGCGCATAGGTTGGTACGCCCACTGGCGAAAACCAGGCGTTTTCCGCCATCATCCGGAACAAGCCCCGACGCGGATGTTGCACCAGGCCCACCTCGTACAGCGGCTCGCCGTAGAGCGCGGGTAGGTCAGGGCCACGCCGTCCTGGAGTACCTCGTCCGCTCGCTCGACGCTCATCGACTTGTACTCCAGCGTCACCCACATCCCCCGGGTGAAGATGGGGTGTCGGCAGATCCCGTCCGGGTGCCCGGAGACCACCTTGCCGCTCTCCGGCAGCGTGGTGCTCACCTCCAGCTGCCCGTCCTCCAAGAGGACGGTGTGACGGGTCTCCCAGCCCGCTTCCTCCAGCGCCATGATTATCAGGATCTCGGCCGGGTGGCCCAACAGTATCCGGTTGAGTTCCTGCCCCACCGGCGGGTCCGAGCGGTCCATTTCCATCGCGTTGTAGGTCTGTTCCCGGGCGCAGCGGCTGGCTCCCGAGAGGCACAGCCGTGTCGGCTGGGGCCGGTCGAATTACTCTCTTGTCATTCTCTGCCACATCGTCGGTCCCTCCTCTTCTCTGCTTCCGGGTCGCTGTTGGGAGTAACAAAACACCTATTGTCATATTTGAAGTCTGATAGGAAAAGTCCACAAGAGAGTACTTCAGGACACCCTTTTCGTATCTGGAATCTAATGAAGAAAGTCCAGTGAGGGTATTAAAATTACTATTTTTGTATCTGGAGTCTGATTAGAAAAGTCCCGAACCTGCGGAGGGCTACCCACCTTGGGGGTATATCAAGAAGCCCAAAGGTAAATAGTTTTGATGGGGGATACGAAAAGTTCTTGCGCTGAAAAGGGTAAATTGGGGTGGAAGAGACGGCCTTTGGGCCGTTGTTACTGTGTTTTGCGGAGGAAGGGCCAGTGGCAATCCCAATCGTCCAGCAGGGATATGTGGGTACGGTGGTGGAGTATGTGTGTGAATAATCCGCATCGGGAGTGTTGAGAAAGGCGGCGGATTGGAAGTTCGGAACGAGTCTTGGGCAAAAATGGACACGCAGTCGATCGCTGGCGAGGAGTGGTGATGCTCGAGCAATTGGACCGTTGCCTTGGGGACTCAACGCTGTTCCAGTTCACCACGAAGCAGCTGCGGGATTTCATTGACCCCAATAATCTTCTGATCCAGATTGACGGGCAACTGGACTTCGCCAAGCTGGTGGCTCTCCTGGAGAAGCGGTACTGCCCCGACTTTGGCAGACCAGTGATCCATACCGAGGTAATGGTCAGGGCCCTCCTCGTCTGCTCGCTGTAAAACACAGCCCCTTTCGCAGACTGTGCTCGGCCATCTCCGAGAATCTGGCGTACAGATGGTTTTGCTCCCTGATCATCGACGACCCCGTGTTCGACCGTTCCAGCATCACTCACCTGATCGACCGTATTGGCCGGGAGGGCTTCGCCGAAATCTTTGACGGTCTGGACCAGGAATCGCTGCGCCTGGGCTTGCTGTCGCGGCAGATGTACGTGGACCCAACCCTGGTCAAGGCCAACGTGAGCGGCTACGGGTTGGCCCCCAGCGGGATGACCATAGAGGAGTTCAAGGAACAGGTTATAGAAACAGGCCATAGAAGAGAACGGACTGTTCAAGATCACGGAGACCACTGTTGACAGGGAAGGGGCCCAGCATGAGACGGCGAGGTACTTCCAGAGCGCCGAGGGCAGACTGCCGCTGAACCCCGTGGATACCGACGCCCGCTGGCGCACCACTAGAGCCGGCGGGGCCTCCGGGCTACAGTACCAGGAGAACATCATCGTGGACCGGGGCGGGTCATCCTGTCCAGAGGGGCAACCCACGCCTCGGAACGGGAATCGAAAGCGGTCTCCGGGTTAATCGAGAAACTCCCTTTGCACTCTGTGTCTCTGGCGGGAGACGGCGGCAACTGCTGGAGGAAAGGGACATCACGGCCTGCAGCCCCATACCCACGAGGCATGAGGCCAGCATGGTCTCCACCGGGGACTTCATCTACCGTGGTGAGCATCTGGTTTGTCCTCAGGGCAAAATCATGCGCCGGGGCATCACCCGCAAACGGAGCCGGACCTACCAGTATGTGGCTATGTGGCGTGCCAGAAGGACTGTCAGTCCTGTCCCGTCGAGGACACCTGCCTGCCGGCAAAGCAGAAACGGCGGAACTTCACACTGACGATGTATTATCCCGAGTACCTGAGGGCCAAGGAGCGGAACCAAACTGAGGAGTACCGTCAGGAACTACGCCGACGGCCGACCATCGCCGAAGGGATCTTCGCTTCCCTGGACCGCCTTAGCTGGGTCTGTACCTGGTTGCGCGGCTTGTGGAAGGCGGACAGCGAGGGCTACATGGCCGCCCTGGCCCACAACGTGAAGAAGTTGGTGTGTCGGTTGAGCCGCGGTGTCGGCCCTCCGGACCCAGCGTTGCCCACTGCCGCCAAGACTGCCAGGACTACAGAGGCGCAGGGGACTCGAGACGATGCCGTGCTGGACTCCCCTATACCACCACAATATCGTCCCAGGCAGCGTCGGCGACCAGAGGTCCCAGTCTTCAAATCCGGCGGGCACACTGCCGCCGGAGTTAACTTTCTCAACACTCCTGATCTTGATTATTCAGCGTAGTTCGAGGCATTATTTCGCCTCCGCTGTCTCCTGGCAATCCAGGAAGTCCGCCCACAGCTGCATCAATTTCCGCCTCTGCGCGAACAGGTCAGAGCGCATATACGCCTGCTCCGTGCTGTTGCCGATGGTGTGGGCCAGCGCCGCCTCGCAGACCGCCCTGGACGCCCCTGAGCATTCCGCCGCCCAATCCCGGAAAGAACTGCGGAGCCCGTGGGCGGTTGACGGTATTGACTGCCGCCGCAGCAACTGGACAAAGGTCATATCACTGAGCGCATTGCCGCTCCTGGGTGCCGGGAACATCAGCCCGTCCGGCCCGCTGAAGGCATAGGCCTCTCGCAGCGTCTCCATCGCCAGCCCGCTGAGTGGTGTGCGGTGTTCCCGGCCTGCCTTCATCTTCGCGGCGGGAATCGTCCAGGTGGCGTTTTCCCAATCGACCTCGCTCCAGTCGGCAAACCGGACTTCACCGGACCGCGTTGCGGTAAGTACCAACAGCCTGAGGGCCAGCTTGGAGAGCAGGTAACTGGTGGACATATTCACTTTTCGCAGCGCGGCAGGAACCTCGCCGTAAGGCAAGGCCCGGTGATGCTTCTTCATAGGCTTGTTGCTGGGCAGCACCTTGAGGACGTGCTTGCCCGCCGGGTTGTCCTGCCGGTAGCCATGCCCGATGGCCCAGTCAAAAATGGTCTCCATACGTTGCCTGGTCCTGGTAGCCGTCTCGCGTTTCGAGATCCAGATTGGCTTCAGCACGGCCAACACGTCGGCGGTCGTGATCGAGTCCACCGGGCTTGCTCCCCATCACTGGAAAGGCATATGTGGTCAGGGTGCTCTCCCACTGAGCGGCGTGTTTGGGGTTGCTCCAAACCGGGCGGCGGGTGGCGATAACCTCCGAGGCCATTTGCCCGAATGTTGGGATATCAGCCTCGGCTTCCTTCATCGCCTTCTCCGCTTCGCGCTCTGCTTTCGCCTCAATGCTGGGGTCTCGCCCCGCAAGCAGCGCCTCCCGGTATTCCACGGCTAGGGCGCGGGCGTCCGCGAGGGAGACTTGGGGATACGGGCCAAGTCCGCGCACAATCCGCTTGCCGTCTACCATCACCCTCAGAGTCCAGGTCTTGCGGCAGCCATCCCTGACGATCAACTCCAGCCAGCCCCCGTCGGCGTAACTGCCGGGCTTGTTGAGAGTCTGAACTCGCCGGGCGGACAAGGCAGCCTTCAACTTTATTGGCATACCGGCCTCCTGCATCGTGGCCTTTTACATTCCCTATTGGCATACCGGACTGCCAATAGGTATGCCAATACAACCGGGTTGTATCGGATGTTGGCATACGGCACTAGACAAAGAAAACCCCGATTCGTAGCTGAATCGGGGTTAGTTAGGCGGACATTATGGGTGTTCTGGCGGAGAGAGTGGGAGTCGAGCTGTAGCGGGATTTAGCTACGGATTGAGGGCCGGAGAGCGCGAGTACACGAATACTGCACGGAAACTGTACTGATGCGTTGAGGAGCGTGGAGCGGTTCGAGTGGGTCAGGGTCGGGTGGGAGCGTGGGAGTCTCTCGTCAGGTGTGCAGATCGGGTGCCTGCGTTCAAGCAACTTCCCCCGCCCTCGTCAATCTCCCATTCCGGTTGATCACAATCAAGGTGTTCCCGTTGATTGTATTCGCCGACATTGTTCTCCCCTTCGTCCTCATCTTTGACGCACGCGAAGTTGTCCGCATACAGGGCAAGGGGAGCACCTGGGGGGTGCAACTGGGCAACTCCCCCGACCCCACCCCCGCCCGTCATCGGGGCCATTGTGTCCGCGCCGGTGCTGGCTGACCGATGGGCTGGAAATTGGTTATCTGCGCACGTCGTGCGGACACTGTCAAAGATTACTGTACTGAAGGGGGAGAGTTGCCCGCCGCCCCTGGGGAGTCCCTTCTGTGCTTTCCCTGTCCCGGCCCCTGCCCAGCCGCCGGCCGCGTCCGATAAACTGAGGGGAGGCAAGACTGGGAGAGGAGAGTGAGCATGACGCTGCCCAAAGACACGGAATCGGAGCAGCCGCCCCGCCCCCGCCGCCTCACAAGACGGAGGAAGGTGCAGCTAGCCTTCGACTACATGATCGCTGCCACCAAATATCACTACCGGGACTCCCCAATAAGCAACCGAGAAACTGCCTGGCTGTGGGACATGCCCCGCCAGACCGTGGACGATATCATCCGCCGGACGCCCCAGGATCATCCCAGAGTGATGGCCGCAGCTGTGCGGTGGGCGGCGTTGACCTCGACCCCCGGATTCCAGTCGGTGTTGGGCAAGGTGAGCCTCGAAGGAATGCCGGAACTGGATCTGCTGGAAATGGAGGGCCTGGAGCAGGGAGAACGGCCCGGCCTGCCTGCACTGCGGGAGCCGGTGACGATGGACTTGTTGCCGGGTGGCCGCGGGCGGTAGCACCGTAGAGCAAAGCGAATGCCAAGAAGTGGTGAGTCCGCCGGTCCGGGGGTAGGGTCAGGCAGCCCGTCCCCCCTGCCCGTTACACCACAGGGACAGAACCCGGAAGGGCTTCGGGGCGTCTCTCTCGGACTGTGGCATTCGTGGAGCGGGCCGGCGTCCTCTTCCTCGAAGTCATACCAGTGCCCACAGCCTCCGCACCACTGCCGGTAGCACGGCGGGCAGGGGCAGCCCCCACCCCTTCTGGGCGGCGTCCGGCGGGTGGGATCCGCATAGTCGCATCCCTCGCAGGGCACCAGTTCCCCGTGGTGCGGGGCATGATCCCCGAAAACCCGGCAATCCTCGCAATCAGGGTCCCAGGAACCCACACAGTCGCGGCAGACGAGAAGCTCCCGCGCAACCGCATCCGTGCAACCGGCGCACACCTGCATGACCGTGAAAACCGGCAATTCCTCATCCTGTGTATCCAGCTCGTGCAGCCATCCGCGGGGAAGCACGGCGCCGTCAGGAACCCGATCCCCGCAGGCGGCGAGTGTCCAGCCATCATTGGTCGGGGCGCTCATCTTGTCATAGTGCAGCAGGGGGCGGTCATTTGTCCGCCAGCCCCGGCGCCTGGCCTCGGTGATGTGCGGTCGGGTGCTGCACTCACGGCAGAAGGTATCGAGGCCCAGGGTGAAGGCGCACGACACCGCGTGGACGTCCTTCTCGCCGCATCGTGGGCAGGCCGTCTCCCTGTGGGAACACTGACGGCAACCGCAGAGTGCGCCCCCGGTGTCCACGCCCCACGCAGTCCAATACAGGCAGTCCGGGCACATGACCGATTCCCCGTGGTGCGCTGTCCAGAGGCAGTAGCTCGGAATGCCCTCGCAGTCTCGGCGGCACCTCAGGCCATGTCTGGTGACCACGGCCGTGCCTCTGTGCTGTTGTCCAGTGGTCATGGCTCTCGACTCCTTGCGTTCCGATGCTGTCCCGATACCGTCCGGGCGGGGGCTATTCCTCGTCGTCAGGCACCGAGTCCAGCGCGTCAGAGTCGGTTACCGATGCCAGCGGGTCGTCGTCATCGGTCATGTCCTCGGGGAGCAGGGACGCGGCCCAGGGCAGCGGTTCCGGGGGTGGAGTGGGTTGTCGTTCGGTTGTCATGGCGTTCCTGTCGTGGCGATTGGATTTGCGCTTATTGCAGGGCGTGAGGATTGACGGCGTAGCGGCCGCCTGGGATTTTTGCGATCCAGCCGTGCGACTCCAAGGTGCGGATCACCCACTCACGCGCGTCGGGATTCCCTTTCAGCGCACTCAGACCGCGTGCACCCCCCTGCCCCATCACCATGCGTATCGCCACACTGTACCCGTCCGCTGGTCTCCCTCTCGTTGGAGTCCAGTGGACGGCTTGGGGGAGCGCATCGGTCACCGCCTTCGCCAGTCTCGCCCATTCCGTAGTGTGAATGGCATCGGCCTGAGTGGAGAGCTGGTGGCCGTGCCAAGACGTGATGGCGGCGGCTTGTCCCACGTCGTCTAGGTCCCATGCGGTTTGCTGAGTCTGTCTCTGGTACAGCCGAATCGCCCGTAGGGTGGCCGCGATCCGGTGAGTGGTCTGGGCGGCCCGCCGCCAATAGCCTCGTGCGTGCGGTCTTTCCTCACCATCGGCCCAGTCCAGGTACATAGCCTCGTATTTCTCTAGCTCGGTCTTGGCCTCGGGAGTCGGCCCCAGATATGGGAGCGCGGGGAGCGGTCGTTGGTACTCTGCCCCATCATCCTGCCGGTTCCGTTCCCGTGCGATTATCTTCTGCATCCGGTCTAGGTCAGGGGTGGCCACATCCTTGGGAGCTGCGCCGCGTCGCTTTGTGTCGGATATGGACACCAGACACCTGGCGGCGAAACCCCGGTTGGCCTCGGGGCTGAAAATCAGGTCTCGGGCAGGGTCCGGTTGGGCCGCCCAGCAGAGGGCGAATCTGTAGGTTCCTGCCCTCAGATGGACATTTTCCACGTCGGGGCGCACCCGTTCATGTCGGTGCCGCTCACTCCCATAGGCTTTGCACAGTGCCGACAAAGCCCTGCCGCGGTTGCTGCCCTGGAAGCTGAAATTTTCCATGACGGTTGTGGCCTCTGCCGCCAGGGATATCTGCGTTCTGCGTCCGCCCCTCAGCCTGGTCAACAGATTCTCGGTTGTGGTGTCCTCTGACAGCATCGAGGGTTCGTAAGCGGTCGGCTCTCTGTCGGCCCCGATGTAATCCATGTGATCCAAGAAGTCGCTTTGGAACAAGGACACAGTCGGCTGGGGCTCTGACTCCGGTTCCGGTTCAGGGGCCGGTTTCATCTTGTTGTTCTTCTTCTCAGCCGCCGCCGATGCTGTGGCCCCCACCCACCGGCTGGTCAGGATCTCGTCCGCCATCTCGTGAGCATGGAAGGCCAACTCGCTCGCGGTCGACTTGCCTGTGCCGGTGTCCTCGCCGATGAAGAAAAAGAGGCTGATCGGGGTGCTCCGATCCACTAGGCCCCTAGCGTCGTAGTCCTGCTGTGCCAGCGCGTTCCACGACGACATGACCATCGCAGCCGCCACCCTGTCGGTGCATCCGGTGACTGCCATCAGGTCACTGACCTCGGCGGCTATGACGTGCGGGATAGGATACGGGGTGGGAGCGGGCGGGTCGGTGGAGATGGGGGCGGGTGGGTCCGGGAAAAGGTTGGAGTAGGGGCTGGGTGCCTGGGCCGCCAGTGTGTGCAATTCGCTCCACTCCTGCGCAGTGAGTATGATTTGCCCGTTCTCCTGGGCCATGGTTGCGGTGCGCAGGTCATTGTGGGTCGCCAGTCGGCGGAGGTAGTCCAGCATCCCGGCGCGGTCCGGGTATCTCTCGGGCGGTGGGTGGGGGTCTGCAGCGGAGATTGTCGAGGATTGGTTCATCTCTACCTGCTGTTACCGGCTGCAACCGGTGGGGTGGGGTTGGGTCAGTCTGCGGCTATCGCGGGCCGCCGTGGCTGTCCGCCTCCTGGAGGGCGAGCGTCGAGCCAGCGCAGGACGTCACTCTCACGCCAGCGGACTGCACGCGCGCCCACACGCAGGGGCGCGGGGAATCGGCGGTCTCGTACCATCGAGTAAAGAGTCCCGCGATGGAGGTGCAGCCAGCCGGCCACCTCGTCAGCGGTCAGCAACTTTTCCGTCATCGGTGTACCCCTTCTTTGGACTGCTCCAATAGGCCCATCGTGTCTACAAGTACAGTATATGACGAAAATAGAGCTGTCAAAGGATGCCAAGTAGGCAACTCCCCTATTTATAGGCACTGTTACGCCCTGATTGCGTAACATGTCTGAACGGTTTTCGGCACACAGGGAGGGTGTGATCTGAGGGGGCATTGCCCCCTAAAGTGTAGCGACCGTTAGCCTCAAAAGTGGTCGCAGCGGTCGCAAAGGGTGCATAAATGGTGTATGATGGTGCTGGTGAGGCTCGCTCTACCTACCTCACCCAGCCCGGCGGCTGCAACCGGTCGGGCACCGAAACGGAAAAGCCCCCCTCTATATCGACGGGGGCTTTTTCATTGGGTCGAAGGACGGGAGCCGGGAGCCCTTTTGATACGGAAGCGGGAGGGGGTGAAATCCAATTCTAGCAATTCTAGCAATTCTAGCAGGGGTATTCATTTTTTTTGTGTTTTTCCCTCTCCCCAACCCCCCGTCACGCGCGTGGGTGCGCTCACACCCAAATATCAGTATCAAAAGTAATCCACCCCACGGCCGGCGTTAGAATTGCTAGAATCACCTGAAAAAATGACCCCCCCTGCTAGAATTGCTAGAATTGCTAGAATTGCTAGAATTGGGGGCATGTGGGACGGTCCAGCTACGGACCGGCGACGAAAACAGGTGATAAACCGGCCCGTTAGAGTTGCTAGAATTTTGCTAGAATTGCTAGAATTGGGGGGCTTTGGGCTCGATTCTAGCAATTCTAGCAACCAAAACACAGTTCTAGCAGGCGATAACAGCAGGGAACCGGGGAGAAAATCGGCGAGCCTCGGAGAGTTTTTGAGACTACCGTCAGCCCCCTGTCGCGCCCCTGAGAGCACTGCCGCCGCCGACTACCGGGACGCCTGCCGGGACGCCTATTGGGTGTGGCCCCATCTCCCCTCGCTCGTCGTGCAGAAGTCGGCCCATTGCTGCATCAGCCCCCGCCTCTGGTCGAGCAAATCCGTGCGGAGATATGCTGACTCAACTGCCGAGGCCCCGAGCACGTGCGCCAGGCTTGATTCCGCCAGATCCCGCGCCACCCCGGTCTCTGCGCACCAATCGCGGAAGCTGGACCGGAAACCATGCGGTACGCCGTCAATCCCCAGGCGTTTTAGCAGCACGGAGAACACGACGTCCGACATGGGCGTCGCAACTCCGGTCGGGAAAATCAGCCCGTGGGCGCGCGTACCCGCCCCCTCCGCCTGCCGCCTCTTGCCCGTGTAGACCACACCCCGCGCATCGCAGAGGGCATCCATGGCCTGGTCACTGAGGGGCACCCGGTGTTCCCTGCCGGCCTTCATCCTCTCTGCGGGAACAGTCCACACGCGCTCTTCCCAATCGATTTCACTCCATTCGGCAAGCCGCACTTCACCGGATCGAGCTGCGGTCAAGACCAGAAACCGGAAGGCGAGCCGTGTCAGGGGGCGGGCTGTGCTGAGCTGGACGGCATGCAGGGCCGACGGAACCTCGCCATACGGCAGCGAGCGCATGTGCTTCTTCTGTCTCTTTACCTTCGGCAGGCCCACCAGGATATGACGCCCTGCGGGGTTGACCCGTTCACGGTAGTTGTGGAGGATTGCCCAGTCGAAGATTTTCTCCATCCTCTGCCTCAGGCGGGTTGCGGTCTCGTTTTTTCCCTCCCAAATCGGCGCGAGTACGCCCAGGACGTCGCCGGTGGTGATATCGGCTACGGGCATGTCCCCGATGACCGGGTAACAGTAGGTCTCCAGGGTCGACTGCCATTGGGCCGCGTGCTTGGCATTGCGGAACTGCCCGCGCCAGCCCCCCAGAAACAGCGGGGTGATTTCAGCGAATGTCGGGTAATCGGGCTGCGTCTCAGGCGGGGGTTCGTTCCGTACCCTCTCCCGCAACTCCGCGGCTGCATTCCGCGCCTGCGCCAGCGAGACCTCCGGGTAGGTGCCGAGGCCCCGCATCGTTTCCCGCCCCTGGATGTGCACCCGCTGAATCCAGTTTCTGCGGCCCTGCTGGTCTATACGCAGCAACAGGCCAGCGCCGTCGCTGTATTTTCCCGGCTTCGACAGGGACGCGACTGTCTTTGGGTTCAGCTTGTTCCTCTGAATTTTTGCCATCTTTCCCCCCCTTTTTGGGTACTGAGGGAGTTGCCTGTGAGGCAACCCCGTGGCGGAGGAGACGGGTGCCTAACTGGACTAAATTTTAGCTACAAATCCGCCCCATTTACGCTCTAGTACCCGAAAATTGTACCCGAATAGTACCCAAATCAGGAAGTTGCGTGGCTCGATTTTGGGCAAATCCGGGGGTGTCATGGACGCCCTAACGCCCCCCACGCGAGCCCGTTGCCTGGGCAGTTGCCTGGCCGATCCGTAGCGGGTCAGAGGCTCTTGGAGGATGGAGTGGACGCGTGCGCCAAAAAGGGACATTTTGGATGGGTTCGGGTGGGGTCCACGCGTCAGGGGTCTGGACAGCAGGGAGAGGCAGGGCACCGGGGCAAAGAGGACCCCCCCGCCATGACTCTGCGGGGGGCTTTCTGCGTCTCAGATCCGGTTTTCCGCCGTTGCCGATTCAGACCGCTGCAAATTCGCAGGGGATTCGCCTGATGGGAAAGCTATTTGGTCATATCGTCCGTACGCCCACACGACCGGACGGATGCACAGGTCTGCGCCAGCAAAGCACCACCGGGCCAAGGGACGGCAGGGCGGGATCACCAGCCCCGCCACCGTCAGCACCAGGGCCTGTGTCCAGAGCCATCCGCCGAGCAATAGCAGCAGGCCCGCGGGCGCGGTCGAGACGACCACAAAGGCCAGACCCAGGACATAGACTCGGAAGAACCTGTTCATGGCTATCACCTCCTACTGCTGCTGGTCGGGGTCGGGTGGGCACCGCTCTGCCTCGGGCCCCGCTGCTCGATGCCCTCGTTGCAGGCACGGGACAGCTCGCGGGTCATCTCATCGGCCTCTCGCTCCACCTGCTCCATGCGGGTCATGGACTGCAAGAAGGTGAGGTCACCGGATGCGAAATCATCTTCGAGGTCGAGTAGCTTCTCGCGCTCCCAGTCCCGTATCTCCGCGCTGACCTCGCGGCAGACCCGGTCGCGCTCGGCGTCGTCTTCAACGCCGCGGACACGGTCCGGATTGGGCTTGCCTCCGAGGGCGTCGCAGGCGAGGAGCGACAGGGTGAGGGTCAGGGTGAGGAGCAATAAGAAGTTGGTGGCGGCGGCTGAGGTTGGGTGGTGCATAATAGGGAACCCCCTTGCGAAGCGTCTAGGCAGGGACTCGTCACAGCACCCAACCTGGAACGGCGAGCAAGGGGGCACGAAGGCCCCCGTCTAGTTATACGCAATTCGCCCAATAGCCAGATTTGAGTGCTGTGACGTTAACCATGTTACTAGGGGAGTTGCCTATCCATCAACCCAGGAGCGGGCCGTAATGGAATGCCTGGAAGAAGGGATTGCCAACAAAGACATTGGTTGGAGGCAGAGGGCGGGAACAGAGCGGTTTCCTGCGGCGGTGGTCTCTGAGGCCGCCCGAGGCCCCTGGATCCCGGTACTGCCGACGGAGCGCAGAGTCTGGCTATATCATGCCGCGGGCTGCTGCTATGGGCGGCTGGTGTTTGGGAAGTCAGAAGTCCAGCCAATCGAACCCCTGGGCCGTGTTGAAGAACCGGTCATACTGCACCTGTGCCAAGACCTTGCCCGCAGGCAGTATGCCGATATCAGATCGCTGATGGCCTTCCAGATGGTTGCTCAGTTCCTGCACCTGCTCGGCGGTGAGATTCCTAGACCACCTGACTATGAGAATCGGTGCCCTTCTCAGGAAATGTTCGTGCTTGGCGAACTGCACAGCAGCCCTTGGGATAGTCGGTAGGGTGCCCTGTTGTGGAATGTCAACAGCGTCATTGATTTCAGTCTTCCATTCCTTGAAAAACACCCCGATTGCACTCTCGGCCCTCCCTCGCTGTACCCGCTCATATCCCCGCCTGATCGCCACTTCACCGGCCAACACAATCAGACCGGCGAGTATTCCGCCTGCCACTGAAAGGATGACGCTGGCCCAGAGGCCGGGTGGATCCCATGTCATGATTTCTCTCCACTCCCCGCTTGGCTACGGTAGAGCAACTGGATCGGCTGGCCTACAGCACTATGTTGAGGATGTTGGCCGCCGCCGAGACCGATGCCGCTAGTATGGTCGCTCCGGCCACTGACGCTGCGAACCAGTTGCGCCTGAACCAGTACCAGCGGGGGGCCTGTAGCTGCTCCCAATATGCCCGCCCTTGGGCCGTGAGCCTGAATGAGCCGGTTCCCACGTTCTCGAAGGCCCCAATGTCCACCAGATACTGGATTGCGTCCCTTTCCAGTGGGTCGATGTTCAAGTGGGTGAAAACTATTGAGCCAGGCCCACCGTTCACCAAATCGCTCAGCTCCGAGCGAATCATGTTTTCCAGTTCCTTGGATACTCCCTTGTCCACCGCTACCTCCCAACACCTGAGGATTCCATTCCCTGACCAGTTGTCGCCCCAACTGAAGCGGGGCTTAGCGAAGTATTAGCGTCTCTGTACGTTGCGGTTCAAATGGGCCAGTCGGTTCTGGAACTTTCGGTAGGATTCCCCTCGCCAGAACAGGCACCACGCTATCCTTAACTCGACGAACCGGTGCTTGTATGGATAAATCACACCATCTTCACCCCTGTACCCCTGTATAAACCACTTGTGATGCCTCTGCCTCACAGGGTCCAGAAGGGCCAACAACTCCCAGGCTGCATCCGCACGCTCTTTAATTTGAGCAAGATTTTCGTGGGTTCTGGGTTCGATCAGCCGTCCCAGCGCCCGGGCACGTCTCACACGGGCGAAGGGCCACAGAGGGCCGTAGGTGCACAGCCAATCCACGAAGCGGTCGCCTGCCCCGACCTTCGAGGGAAACAACCAGAAAATCAGTGTCAGAAAGAGAGAGAGAAATCCTGCACTTCCGCCCACTAGGGCGACCCACTTCTCCATAGACATGACCCCTGCAATCCTTTACTTGTCGCTGTGGAGCCCACTTGGAAGAGCGTCCTAGCCGGTGGCTCGGAACACCACGTTGACGACAATTCCGCCGATTGATGACACTGAGGCAATCGCCGCCACCGTTGCAGGGAACCAGTTGCGCCTGAACCAGTACCACCGAGGTGCAAACAACTCATCTGCGTACTCACGGCCAACCGCTGTAATGCGGTAGTATCCGGTTTCAATTTCCTCGACCGCCCCTTTGTAAGTCAGAAAGCCGAGAGCGGTCCTTTGCGGATTCGACCATTGCAAATCCGCTCTAACGGGTTCTCGAATCAGTCCCTCATGCCTTAGCCCATCACGAATAAGGGTTTTGCAATCCTCCTTGAGTTCCTTTGAGATTCCAATGGACATTGACACCCTCCCGAGACTTGATTTCCCTGCGCACCATCCAGTCACCGCCGATTACTCTCGTGCCATTCTTTGGCTGGGAAGCTAGTCCCCTTCCCTGTGCTCAATAATCCGCAGCAACCGCCCGATCTGTTCCCGGTTCTCCCTGTCGCGTCGGCGTCGGTTCTCATATTCAAGGGCGACACCCGCAACAATGAGCGCGATCCCGATTGCAGGGCTGAACCCATACAGAATCGAGGCCGCTCCCCCGATCAGGAACACAAGCCCGTAAGATGCTATGAACACCGCTGCCAGCCCCATTACCAGCCCCATGAAGGCCGTGAGCAGCATCATGGCCGCGAAATAGACGGGGATTATCACAATGCCCCCGATTCTGGGCAGAGACCATGCCGCCGCCGCCGCGGTGAACAACAGCAGGGACAAGACCAACCAGAACAGGAAGCGCACCGGCGTAAAGGCTCTGACCAGATTGTTTCCTAGATGGGCCGCTATGACGTGATCCCTGACTGCCCGCATGGAAAAGACGGCCCGAAAGTTAAGCCAAGGACGGACCCACAGATGCCATAGGAACACATACAGGTCTCTAAACAGCGGGAGCAGAAACCGCGTCTCCCACAGCAGTCCGGGGGACAGGAATCCCCACCAATTCACGGGATTGGCCCTGCTGTATCTCACTTCCCCACACCCGCAGCCGCACCCATCAGGGTTCCCTTTCCAGTTGGGGAGCACCAGCGGCGGCTCCTGGGGTGGGAAGTGCTGCCCGTAGGCCCCGCGGTTCAGCCATTCCTCATGCAGCCTTTGCTTTCGCCTCTCTGCCAGTCTGCCCTGCATCCTTCCCCCTCTTGCACCGCCCCACGGCCTGCATGAACGTGAACATTACCTGAATCAGTTGCCTTCGTTCACTCGCTCTCGGCAGCGTCCTCGGCCTCGTACGTGGCCGCTATTGAGTCCAGCATGGCATCGATTCCAGCGCCCCACTGCCGGTGTTCCCTCTCGGCGTCAACACTCTCCAGGGTGATCTGGTCGTAGCGGCCCACGACATTCCATCCGTCGTCCCCGTACTCGCACCAGCACCCGGCCTGGGGGTCTCTGTGCGCATGCCTGCGCTTTCGCACTTCCTCAAGGCAGCCAGCAAGTTCGGCTACCGACTGTTTCACTCCCTCTATGTCGCCTGCCTTCAGCCGCCCGACCACCTCGATTGCCTCTCCCCAAGGGAACGGGCTGAAAATGGCGTCTTGAACGTGCCAGTAGAAGTCTGCTTTGCCCTCCCAGTGTTCAGCCCTGAACTGGCGTTTACAGGCGGCGCATTTGAACACGGTGGCTTCATGGGCTTCTGCGGCCTGAACGACCCCCATTTCGGTCTTGCACCACCGGCATGCGGCTTCTGTGGAATCCTGCCAAATGAAGCAGTCCACGATGGGAGGGAGCACCTCGTCGCACAGGTCAACCAGGCGGTCTGCGGCAACCTTTCGCTCCATGTATTGGTCAAGACGTTCGTTGGGGGCGTGGTCGCTCTTTCGGATGTTGCAGCGGCGGCAGAGCAGTTGCAGGTTGTCGGGCGTGCTCGTTCCCCCTCTGGCGATTGGGATGATGTGATCCAGTGCCGAGGCCCTTTTGGCGGATATGTCCTGCTGGCAGAACTTGCACTTCCAGTCCTGGGCCTCTCCGACCGCCTTCCTGTGCTTCTGGCCCGCGTAGCGTTCCTTCTGTTCCGATGCTGACTTGGCCCTGAGGTTCAGCCCCATTGGATGCCAGTCGGGGAATGCCTGGGGCCGCTTGAAAGTCTCACCGGCCCAGAGGCGGAATACGGAGATCGGGAGCATCCCCAGTTCCTGTGATAAGTCCATGACGTGAGCAGGGTTGGGCGGGCCAAAGGGCAGCGTGTCCCGAATGCTGGACACCTCGGCATCTTCAACTTGCCTGTGCTCGATTCCCGACCCCTTGCCGACGTTCGTCCAATGCTGCCTGCTCTCGTGCCAGTCGCCGTATCGAAACAACATTCACTCCCATTCGACACCAGCCATTAGTACCTTTTAACCTATCACTGCCGCTGGACCAGCGTCTACGGGCGATTGTCAGCAATCATAGGAAAGGGGCGGGAATGGTCCCGCCCCTGCCGATTGCCCTGAGGTCCATCACCTGTCCGCGCGGTGGTCGCAACAATTTCCCGTCAGGCCCCACGGCTGACTTTCAGCAAGTTTCGCCGTGCCCAATCATTTGTTTCCAGCTCAAGGCATAGACTTTGACTGGGCGATACTTCTTCGCAAGGTTGGGTTGCCAACCGGGATTGAGGCTACGAGTTG
This sequence comes from Dehalococcoidia bacterium, assembly GCA_963667765.2. Classification (GTDB taxonomy): domain Bacteria; phylum Chloroflexota; class Dehalococcoidia; order Lucifugimonadales; family UBA3495; genus VXOI01. Next base: position 191,115 of record CAXXON010000001.1, read on the forward strand.
GATCGTAGAAGCACACAAAACGGTGATCAGCCCCTTTCACATTTTCCTTGAGACTCTTGGCATCGTCGTATAGCTTGTTGTTGTTCTTGAAACTCACTGTGGCGAAAACTTCTGCAGCGACGACTATAGGCCCGGCACTCCTGACGTCCACACCGCCGTCAATCTGCGGGGACAGAGTCAGCGTCCCACAATCCTTGAACTCATCAAGTATGAACTCCGCCGTAGCGAAGACCGCCAGGGCGTGAAAGCTCTGGTTCAATTGCTCGATTAGATTCAGCGGGCGTCCATTCAGGGGGTCGAATCCAAAATCCTCGAACTTCAACTGGTAAAGGGCGTTGAGGGAGTTGTCGTTGAGCTCATTCAATTTGGTGAGTGCGCGTCGGGCCTGCTCTTTGACCTTTTCGCGTTCCTCTATCAGTTGGCTTTTGTATTCGATTTTCAAACTATGCCTACCTGCCCTGCATCGATTTTCACCCGGCGCAGTAACCAGCCCAATCCTGCATCAGCCCCCGCCGCTGGTCCAGCAAATCGGAGCGCAGGTAGGCGTTTTCAACCGTGGTCGCCCCCAGGGAGTGCGACAGGCTGGCCTCTGCCAGATCCCGGGCTATCCCGTGTTCTGCGCACCAGTCCCGGAAGCTGCTGCGGAAACCATGCGGCACCGAATCGAGCTTCAACCGGCGCAGCAGGGCGGTAAAGACCATATCGGACATGGTGCCGCCCTCTTTGGCCCTGAATATCAGCCCCTCGCCGCTCCCCAGTGTCCACGCATCCCGCAAGACTGCCAGGGCCTGTTCAGACAGCGGTACCCTGTGCTCCCGCGCCGCCTTCATCCTAGCCGCGGGCACCGTCCAGATGCACTGCTCCCAGTCAATCTCCGACCAGTCTGCGCCCCGTACCTCGCCGGATCGAGCTGCTGTGAGCACGAGGAACCGGAAGGCGAGCTTGGTAGCAGGGTACGCGGTCGAGAGGCCGACCCTATGTAGAGCCGCGGGAACCTCGCAGTAGGGCAGTGCCCTGTGGTGGGCCTTCGTCCGCCTTACGTTGGGCAGGGCTGCGAGGATGGCCTTGGTGGACGGATTCGCCCGCTCGCGGTAATCGCGCACGATGGCCCAGTCGAATATCTTCTCCATCCGTTGCCTGACACGCGATGCGGTCTCCGGTTTCTCCGTCCAGATTGGCTCCAGGACCCTGATGACGTCGCCGGTGGTGATCTCGTCCACCGGCTTTGGCCCAATCACCGGGTAACAGTAGGTAGAGAGCGTGTTGCGCCACTGCTGGGCGTGCTTCGTGTTCTTCCACTGGCCCTGCTGTGCAGCGATGTACTGGCCCGTGGCGGCCATGAACGTCGGCACCGGCTCCGAGGCCGCATCGACCCTGGCCGCGTCCGCCTTGACCTGCTGGGTGTTGCCAGCCGCCAGTTTTCGGGCATCGGCCAGCGATACCTCCGGGTAGGTGCCCAGGCCCCGCGTCGTCTCCCTGCCCCCAGTGGTGAGCCGCTGCACCCACCGGCGGTTGCCCTTCGGGTCTATCTTCAGCGCCAGGCCGTTCCCGTCGGCGTACTGGCCCGGCTCCGAGAGGCTGGCGACTGTCTTGGGATTCAGGGCGTTGTGGAGACGCTTGGGCATGGCCGTGTCCCCCTGTTTTCCGTGTACTCGGTTGCTAATCTGTCCGCCTGCTGACATTGTACACGGATCGAGTACACGAAAAAAAGGGGGAGTTGCCTGCTAGACAACTCCCCTGTGCGTCATATTTGTAGCTGACTCGGTTTGTAGTGGCGGAGAGAGTGGGATTCGAACCCACGGTACAGTTGCCCGTACTCCGGTTTTCGAGACCGGTGCTTTCGTCCACTCAGCCATCTCTCCGCGAGTGGAACCTGGGGGCGCAGGTATCTGTTGGACGGGGTGCGTTTGGACCTGCGAGTCCCTGAATCGGCCGACCTACAGCATAAATCCTGTCCTGATGGAGGGAGTCAACTAGGGGAAAGCCATTCATTCAAGTTTAACGAAATCCGTATGCTGCGGCAAGGCCGCCGCCCATTGGGCATTCCCAACGTGTGTTGGTATTAGATTGATTTGAGGCAGAGGCAGACCAGGGCGATGGAATCGCTGAGCATGGCCATACCCTTGTCATGCCCCTTGGTTCGGCGGTGCAGACGGAAGAGTCTGTCCCTTAGTCGCGAGTGCAGTCCCTCGTTCCGGTTAACCTCTCCGCCTTTTCCTGCCTCGTGCTTGTCGGTCGGCAACCATCCGTACACCCGGTAGGCGTCGGTATGGTATTACTCTGCCTCAGGCAGCCTTTCGTAAAGGCGAAAAAACGTGGCCTCAGAGCGATCTCCCACCTGAAATTCCACCCACTTCCGCCCGTCGGATTCCTCAACTACCGCCGTCCACACCCAGAAGCGGATTCGGGATAGCCGGGCTATTGCCATTTCACCGATAAGATCACGACATCCAGCAAACTATTTTGCTGGATGCAAGGACAACGGAGCCTGTTATTACCCGCGGGGCGATATTCCCACCTTGGCCTGCCCGTAACCCTTGGCGTGAGTGATCCCGACCAGAACTCTCTCATCAACACCCGTCGTTCGGAAGTGATCGACGATGCTCGCTTCTTGCTCACGGGTCGAGGTCATCCTCGCGAAGAAAGCCGATGAGGATGCTCATGGTCTCCCGGCATCGGGGTCCAAAATCTGGGTTTCCATGGCACTCTGGAGTTCCCCTCCTCTGTCTCCGTCAATGATTCGGTCGATACGGGGGGAGCTTTCCCCTGGCCCTTTCCGAGATGAGGACTCCAATTTCGGCGGTTCCCAGGTGTTTGTTGCTCTCTTCGAACGACTCCTTGACCCCGACGTGCTTCCTGAGGGTCGGGGACATGTCCGTGGGCATTCTTTCCGGGCATTTGCGGGTAACAGGCATGGCCATTTCCGGGAGACCTTATGTTTCCCTGCGGTTGTTCCCCACAAGTTGCTGCCGGATTTCCAGATCCTCAACGGCAAATGGCTGATGGTGTCCTGGATCGTTGAACTCGATTTCCTGTACCTTGTCTGCCAATGCCAGAGATTGGATGGTGAGGGCCTGGGCGAGTCTTTCCTCCTCGGTCCAGTCTGCAGCATACCTTTTCAAGGCCCCTTCGTCGGTAATCCTTTCCACCTCAGCCAACCTGACAGAAGACCGGAGCGCGTCGGCGGTCGGCGTAACCTGCTCAGGACCCAGTGGGACGAACTTGGAAGTCTCGTCAAATTGAGTTGCCTTGTATCAAACCGCCCCGCTTCCGTCATTCCCGCGAAAGCGGGAATGACGATTTATTGGTCTCCATAAAATTGGAATTCGTTTGCCCTGGGGGGAGACGGCATCATCAAGACAGAGCTTAGAAAAGTCACTACAATCGGAGATTCTCTAATCTGCGATTGGAGTGTTAGCCAGCCGACCAACCGCCGCACTCAATTGGGCCCCGAGCAGCACATCTCTTGGCTATATGGAGGAGCCGATGACCACGCAGGGATCCGAAGACCGCTTCCTAGAGCCAAGGTTCCTGGAGTCGGAGGCTTACGTCGCCAGAGCGCCGCGCCGTCTGATGGAAGTCCTGGGTCCCTTTGTGATTAGGAGGATCGGAGACTCGGAACTATACAGAAGAAGAAGAAAATATCTCCATAAGTTCGGCCCTCGAGTGTTCGACGCCATGACCTTCCTTCGCTTGATGGTTCCCAGCGAAGACGAGATAAAGCGAAATCCCGGTGCAGCGGGGCATTGGGACACTTTCTTTAACGATCTGGGAAAAGACGCCAAGGAATGTACCGAGCGGATTATCGCATTCAGGAACCATAGCTTGGTACACCCCAACAGCTACGATGACAGACAGGTCTACGACTGCCTTAGTGACATCCTGGGATTGCTACTTGCCGTCCGCCGTGTACAGGAGGCCGACCCGGTCGCCGCGGAAGTCTTGCCTGACAGTGAAGCCTCAATCGAACAGGTACGCGCCATGCTGGGTGAACTTGGCAGCCTGCTGGCAGTGGGTGACACCTCCACAAGACCCTCGCGGGAAAAACTGGATGCACTGCTGAACGCACCGGGTTCTGCTTCGGTGCGCCCTGATGGAGTGAACGACTTATGGGGACCGAGTTCCCTGGAGGTGCTGGAAACAGAACCTGCGGAAGCCGGGCTTGAGCTCCGCGTTTCCCTCACCGAAGGTGCTTCCTACGAATACCGAAAAGGACAGGCCAACGCCATGGTTCAACAGGCGCGGTTGGCCATGAAGAGAGAGGCTTTCGAAGTCGCTATTGCCAACTATAGAGCGGTAGGCACCTTTTTCCTTGAAGGTCAATACGCTGACGAACATGCAGCCGCCCTGCACCGCCGAGGCAAGAACCACGCCAAGAACCGGCGGTACGACCTGGCAATAGAGGACTTTGCCGAGGCCCAGCAACTCAACCCAGAACTGGAGCTGGATCCAGAGGATGCCGCCGCGTATCACCAGCTGGCCAACGGGAAAGTCTTTGCAGAAGAGTACGACGAGGCCATCGGTCTATTCAGCCTAGTGCTTACGCTGGACCCGGACGGGGCAGCGGGTTATTCGGTGACCCGGAGCACCCGCCATAGCACCGGCAGTTCCACTCGTGGAAGTCGGTTCGGACCTGGCAGGCTATGGGAGATTTATCACGACCGGGGCAGGGCTCACCTGGCCTTGGGAGATTACCAGGCGGCCATCGATGACTTCGATCGTTCTGACCGATGCCAGAACGGGCCCTTTGACGGCAACGAACTGTCCCGGCGGATCGCTCATTGTTTCATCTCCATCCGAAACAACCCCGCTGATGCATCGGCCCACCTGGAACGCGCTCGGACCTATACCAGCGGTGGGGAATACGACAAGGCACTCTCGGATCTGGACCAGGCCCGGGATCTGGACGACAGCCTGGATTGCAGTTGCCAATACTGGGAGATTTTCACCAATCGAGCAGGCGATTACCTTGACGCGGGACAGGATGTGCAGGTCCTGGAGGACGATGAAACGGCCGGTCGCGAATATTTCGAGAAGGCCATTGCAGGGTTTACCGAGGCGCTGGAGATAGACCCAAGCAATGCCGAAATCCTTAACTACAGGGGCCTCGCATACTTTGCCGTCGGTCAGTACCGCTTGGCCGTACATGATTACACGGCTGCCTTTGACGTAGCCGCAGACGGCGAAGGGAATTACATCGACGCATGGGGACGGACCTACGAATTCGACGCCGAGGGGTGTTTGCTGGAAAGAGGAAGGACGTTGGTTGCCCTGGCCGGAACCGAAGACTCAGGTCCCGAGACGCTGGACCAGGCAATTCACGATTTGCAGTCTGTAATGTCAGGTGAGCTTCTGAAAGATTGGCCTGTTTGTGAGTTCGAAGACGAGATCACAATGGGAGTAGATGCGCACATCCAATTGGCCGCTGCATACTTGATTCAAGGTAATGTTGACACGGCCATCGGTATCTATGACCACGTCATAACGGAGACTCCGGACGCGCACGACAGAGACGACCTGTGGGAACTGAGAGGGAATGCCCTCTTTCGCCAAAAGGAGTACGCTGCCGCCATAAGTGACCTGACCAGGGTTCTTGACCTGAACCCTGGCTACTTCAAGGTAGACCTTCTTAAGACTCGCGGCCAGGCCCATGCCGCGCTTGGGAATTACCACCAAGCCATCGCCGACTATGATGAATATATGCAGGAATACGGGCGGGAGCAGGAGGTGATGCGCCTGCGGAAAATGGCTGAGAGCCAACTGGAGACGGCTAAGCCAGAGGATAAGGCCTCGTAGAATAACGGGGCAACTCTCAGCCTCCCTTCCGTGAATCGGCAGTGAAAGAGGTTGCAGAGTCTGAAATGATGTGCTCATAATAGCGGGGCCACAGGTAGTACGCCCCGTGGCCCCGGCCGAACAGGTGTTGCGAGCACCGGTCCGGCAGCGCCCACGCGCACCATGGATGCGCATGAGCATTGCTATCGTATCATGGACTCGCGCACCTTCGGCCTTCAAAAGCCGGAGGTTTTTTCTTGTTTAGTTACAGCCTGCCAACGGTACGGATTCGCCCACCTTCCAACGTTCCACGGAAGGATCCACAAGCCCCCTTTGCGACGCCTCCCCCTGAGGTCATCGTCGGTGGCGGCCCACTGCCGGCCTTCCCTTGCCGCAAGTGTTTCGCTCCTTCGCGTAGCGGCCTATTTGCGGGTGAATCAAGCTGGGTCCACCTGACTGGATTCGTCCCTGACTTAGGGCGGCACCATCTTCATGCTCCGATAGCCATCGTCAGATTCCTGCAGGCTGGGCGGTCTGGAGTTATCTGTTCCCGCCGCGTCCTCTTCTGCCGCCGTCACCCCAAGAGTGGCCATCGCCGGCAAGCCGGTCTGTGTGCAGTCGCCACAAAGACCCCGCATCCCATAGCGCCACAACCAATTCCAGAGCCTATCTCTTGCTTGCAAATACGGGCGGCGCAGGGAATTGGATCCAACCCCGCGCGGGGCGACGGCCTGCGTTGAACTCGCAGCGGGGCCCGGCGCCGTCTGCAAATCTTCCGGACCCTACCCAAACGCCCGACGGCTTCCGGCACAGAAGTCGATCGGCCGCGGAGCCCTGACTGTCCGGACCTCCGGCTGCCGTTCAAGAAGAATGCGAGTGCCTAGCAGCCTGTCCGGAGATTAGATTTTGGAGACGAAAAGCGCCACTGTCTAATCTGATAGGGGATTAATGGGCTCTAATTATACAGTATTCGGAGTATTTTGCTTAGTCAAAGACGAATATAGTTTAGAACATTGTTTCTCGGACAGACTGCTAGCGTACAGGCACAGGAGAAATCCTCAACTGCGAAGGACATGGGATCATGAAACATTTCAGTTGGATTCTGTCGCTGGTTCTCCTCTGCGCGCTGGCGCTTTCGGCGACGATTCTAGCCTGCGGGTCCGAGGAGGCAACCGAACGGCAACGGTGCCACAGGCACCGAACGCGCCACGCCGTCCGCTACCCACTCGCAGGGCGAACGCTCCACGCCGTCTGCCACGAACACGCCTGACCCGGAAGATGGCCGACGCTCCGGTGGTCTGTTTTCCCGCACCAGTGCCGAGACCGACAGGGAGGCATTGGTTGCCCTGTACCGCGCTACGAACGGCCGAAACTGGTTGCAGAACGAAAACTGGCTCAGCGATGAGCCAGTCAGCGAATGGTACGGCGTGGAGGTTGATGACGACGGGCATGTTACCGGCCTGTATCTCAGCGGCAATAACCTGGCCGGGGAAATTCCGAAGGAAATCGCCAATCTTGACCATCTGGCACTCATGGATCTCCAGCAGAACCTTTTGAGCCGAGAGATTCCCCCGGAACTGGGTGACCTGGTCGGATTGAAATTCCTGGTAATTTCGCTCAACCAGTTGAGCGGCGAGATTCCGGCGGAACTGGGAGACCTGGCCAACCTGGAAATGCTGGCCCTGAACAACAATTTGTTGAGCGGTGAGATTCCCACAGAGCTTGGGGGACTCGCCAACCTGAGGACTTTGACGCTCAACGATAACCAATTGGAAGGAGAAATCCCGTCTGAACTGGGGGGCCTTGCCAACCTGACCGACCTGAATCTTCAGTACAACCTGCTGAGCAGAGAGATCCCATCTGAACTAGGGAATCTGCGCAGTCTCAAGAATCTTTGGCTCACGGGCAATCGGTTGAGCGGGGAGATACCACGGGAACTGGCGGGGCTGGCAAATCTGGAATCCCTGCTGGCTGGGGACAACAGCCTGCATGGAGAGATACCGCCTGAACTGGGTAATCTTTCCCACTTGGTTACGCTAGGCCTCTATCTGAACCAATTGAGTGGAGGAATACCGCCAGAACTGGGGGCATTGGCCGTCCTGGAAACTCTGGCCCTGGGTGGTAATCAACTGGCCGGTTATGTCCCGCCGGAATTGGGCGGCCTTTCCAACCTGCGAATTCTGGCAATTTCCGCGAACCCATTGGAAGGCTGCGTGCCCGGCAACCTGGAACGCCAGCTTGACATGAGCCGGTCCAATCTGGGGTATCTGACATTTTGCAACTTCACCGCCCTTGCCACACCGCACCGTCCAGAACCCACCCAGGCCCCGCGGTCGCAGGCCACGCCAGCGCCGCGTGCGACCGGTGGCCCCGGCGCTGTCTACAGGGGCGACGGCAACTGGGCGGCCCTGGCCGGCCCCGCCGTGAGGCCTGAGTTTCAAGATCGCTACCGGCTGGGCGACGACGACGGTCAGGTGCCACTGGACTCCATTCTGCAGCACCAGTGGATCTTTGAGTCCGGCTACTACCGCTCACTGGTGCAGAAGGCCCGGCTGGACAACCCGACGCGGCTGACCTCTTCCGGAGAGAACATCACGCTGCTGTTCGCCTGTGTCAGCAAGAACCTGTACTGGTGCCAGCACCTTGAAGCCCACTTCGCCCCCAACGTGGCCGAGCGCACCAACGGGCAGGTCAACATTGACATTAGGTCCTACCCGGAGTTGGGGGTGGCAGGCTTCGACACGCCCCGGCTGCTGACCGATGGCACGCTGGGTATGGCGGAGATCTACGGCGGTTACATCTCTGGAGACTACCCGGCCTTCGAAATCCAGTCCCTGTGGGGCCTGTGGCCGGATGACCGGTCGCGTTTTGAGGCACAGACGGCCATGGCCCCCGACTTGGACCGCATCGTCGTTGACGAAATGGGCTCGCACCCGCTGTTTCGCACCTGGATTGCGGATGGCGGCCAGTTCCTTTTCAGCAACGAAGCGTTGGAAACCCCCGAGGACTTCAGTGGCTGGCGGGTTCGCTCGTTCAGCTCCACGCTATCCGACTGGATCACAGGAATGGGCGGAGATCCCAGGTTTTACGCCTTCTCCGAGGTCTATACGGCCATTGAGCGCCGCATCATAGATGCTGCTGTAACCAGCGCCAGCGCCGCTCTCGGCCAGCGGTGGTACGAGGTCTCTGACTACATGAACGGCCCTCTCTACAGCTTCGATTCGACCATCAACGCGATTAACCGCCAGGTCTGGGGCAACATACCTGCAGACCTGCAGCAGATACTCATCGAAGAGGGAGCCCGGCACGAGCTGGAATCCCTGCGCCTGGCCACGGTGCAAGGTGACACTGCGGTGTGGCATCTCACCGGCACCCATTACGGAGGGGCCGGACGTACGCTGGTGGAGTTCAGCCCCGAAATCCGGGCGCAAAGCCGGCAGGTGGCCCTGGAATGCGTCATCCCCGGCTGGTTGGACCGCATCGGTTACGCCCCCACGGAACGCTGCGAAGCCACAGCAAGCTCCACATCCCGGTCCACAGGGCCTGCAGGGACCCCGGTATTCCGGCCCACGCCTTCGCCAATTACCTCTGGGCAAGAGGCGCCATTCGCGAGGGCAATCAGGGCCGTGGACATTTTCAACCGCAACGTCGGCCCCCTCTTGGGACTGCGAATCGAGTCCGACGGCACGGTGACCGAGCTGCGATAGTCGCCACCAACAAATACGAAAACTTCCCTCTTGGCTTCGCGGCGCCCAGGGGGGAACGATGGAGTGTCAGAGATGAATTTTCGGCGAGCAATTGTGGGATTCCTGGCGATAGCCCTTCTGCTGGGCATGTCCCTCTCCTGCGGCGGTGAAGAACCCACCGACCGCGAGGTGGAGCTCAAGGCGGAACTGGTAGGCGAAAAGGTGGCTGTCGTCGTGCTCATGTACGGCTTCGGAGGATCAGGGGAGTGCGGCGACATCCTCGACAAATACGAGGACGACATCAACGAGGCGATGGAGGATATCGAAAACTACGACGGCGACAGCAACAGCGAAGCCATGTCGCTGCTGGAAGACGCTGAGAAAAAGCTGGACCAACTGGGCGAGGAACTGGAGGACGAGGACTGCCTCTAGCTCGGCAGGCGATTCTCACTCCCATACAAAACCAGAATCCAAACGAGGAGCAGGAAAAATGACCACCCCAGAAACTCCTGGAGACATTCCTGAGCAGCCCGATAGCAATACCTCTGGGTCAGCTTCGGTCCCCTCCGGTCCCGCAGCCGGCCGGGGCTCTCGTCGCGGCTTCAACTGGACGAACAAGTGGGTCCTGCTGGGCGGGGGCGTTGCCGGCATTGTGGTGGCGGTCGTGATAATCGTGGCGGCGGTGATGCTGACCGCCGGTGGAGGCGGGCCGTCCAACGCAGAGGGGTACTTGCTCGCGGATACGTCGTCCGTCGCAATTGTCGACGTCGCTGCCGTCCTTGCAGCCCCTGCGATACCCGCTCAGTTCGCCAGTTTCAGTTCCTTTGGATTTCCGAACTTGGATCCTGAAGACAAGTCTGCTTGGATCGATGCCTGGGATGCGGAATGGGCGGAAGATTTTCCAGCACTCTGGGTCGCAATCGGCTTGGAAGACATTTCAACCGCCGTTCTACAGGAGGATGCTGAAGGTCGGGACCTTGGATGGATCTTCCTTGGCGAGTTTCCCTTCCTGGACCTGAGGGATTCCCTGGAGGACACCGGGAGGGAAGAGGACACTTATCGCGACTTCGAGACGTGGGGAGAGGATGTAGCCATCCTTGAAGATAGGGGCGCTATTCTCATTGGTCCCTTTGTGCAGGACGTTCTAAAAGCCCTGGACACAGAACGCGGTTTCGTGGACGAAACGAGCGTCTTGAAGCAGGCTCTGGAAAGGGCCGGTGATAGTCTGGCGAAAAGCGCCACGACTACTTGCGCCAGCACTTTTTTCCCAGCCGACGCCAATGGGTGCGATGCTGTTGTTGAGGCCATCACCAGCGGTGATGCGGGAAGTACCCTGGTTGTCGGGACCTACGTTTTTGGTAGCGCAAGCCGCGCCGAAGCAGGTGTGGAAACCATCGAGGATGCCATAGACGATCAGAAAATCTACGACGCGGACCTGAACGAAATCGAAGCGGACGGCGCCTTCGTCTCATACGAGGTATCCATTGTCGGTAGCTTCGTTGGCGGAACGGCGGTGGTTACCGGTGGGGACTCGGGACCGCTTTCCTACGTGTTGGAGGACGTGAACTACGTCGGAATGCTGAACATTACTTCCATCCTGAAAGCGGAAGAAATCCCAGCGCAACTGGTGCGCTTTGGGCCGGTATCTCTGCCCACTGAGTACCTTGATGAACCGGAAGATTGGGTACTGGAGTGGGAGGATTCCTGGGACGGGTGGTTCATGGGAATGGTGGGAGAAGTGTTGTCCTTGAGCGACATCACCCGTGTCCTGTACCAAAGGACAGAGGGGGGAGACCTCGGGGTTCTCCTATTTGGATCGTTCGAGTTTGAGGACATACGCGACTTCTTCGATGAGGAGGAGCGAGAGGTAGACACCTATCGCGATTTCGAGCTTTGGGACGACGAGATAGCCCTCCTGGAAGACAGGGGTCTGATCGCCTTTAACAGCGAGAATTTCGTCAAGGATCTCCTCAGGGCTCTGGACACCGGCGAAGGGTTCCTGGAGGAGGCCAGCACCCTACGCGCAGGGCTTTACAGATCAGGGGAAGGGTTGTCCCAGACCGCGTCGACACAATGCGCCAATTCTGTGTTCTCGGCCCAGCTTCGGAGCTGCGACGTCGCTGTGGAGGTCATCAGGGGCGGAGACCCCGATAGGACCGAATTGTCCGGCGTGTATGTGTTCAGCAGCGAACGCCGGGCAGAATCGGGTGTGGAAGACCTCGAAGATATTATTGATGACCAAGATTACTATGATGCCGACATCGAAAGGATCGAGGCAGAAGGAGAGTTCGTGATCTACGAGGTAACCATCCACGAGTAAGCTTGGGAATCTCCGAGCACCTTGGGAGAACGAAGCTGGGAGGACGAAGTAACTATCTCAAAATCCGCCAAAATCCAAAACCGCCATTCCCGCAAAGGACCCGTCATTCCCGCGAAAGCGGGAATCCAGTGGTCCAGACCGTGTCTCTGGCCGTTGAGATTAAGGCCATGACAGTTTTGAGATAATTGCTTAGTACCTCCCCTTCCCGTCCATGCTGGTCCGCGCGCCCCGGTCCTTGAGGACCTGAGTGAACTCCCAACTGGTGAACTGGCTGCCCTGGCCGGTGTTGAACACCCCCAACTGCCCCTTGCCCAGGGCCTTGGCGCAGAAGCCGGCCTCCAGAATGTTGGACAGCCGCCAAGCCAGCACGTACCGGCTGTGGCAGTCCATCATCGCCACCTGGTAGAGGCACCCACGAGCCATGGGGAGGTAGGTGATGTCCGCCGCCCATACCTGGTTGGGCCGAGTGATCCTGGCATTTCACGGCGGGTAGGGATAGACCGGGTGTTCCGGCGACCTTCTACTGGTGCCGGGTAGCTGGTCCCGGGCCGCCGGCAGATGGCCCTCATCCACGTGGCGCGCAGCAACCGCTGGCCTCAGTTTAGGAGCGGGACTCTCGCTTCGCCATCTATCCGAAATTCCGAGGCCACCTCAGCCACACCACGGTGGACTACTGTTGGCCCATGGGCGTCTTCGAGGTCAGTGGCCGTGCTGGGCCAGTTCGATGAGCACGCCTCGGGCCGCTGTCGGGTGCATGAAGCCTATGTCGCCTCCCATGAGACCAGTACGCGGCACCTTGTCGATGAGGCGTACGCCCAGCTCATCCAGGGTCTTCAGCTTGTCCGCGATCTCCTCGACCTCGAAGCATACATGGTGCAGGCCCTCGCCCCTTTGCTCGATGTGGCGGGTGATCAGGCTGTCGGGGCCGGTGCCTTCCAGCAACTCGAGATTGGTCTCGCCGACCGGCACAAAGCAGCCGCGCACTCCTATGTCCTCGCGGACGATGATCTCGCCGGGCTTGAATCCAAACAGGCCGCGATAGAACTCGATGCTCTCATCCAGGCTGGATACGGCGATGCCGATGTGGTGCACCAGGTCGGTGGCCACCGGCGGGTTCGCGGACAGAGTCATGTCTGGTCTCCTATTTTGACGATTGTGATGATTGCTGGCAGGATTTCACCCCCAACCCGACCCTACCCCTCAAGGGTGAGGGGAGCTTGGAGAAGGCTGGCCTAGAAGGTGGACTTCCGGCCCTCCAGGTTGGTGTGAATGTCCAGCAGCACGGTGCGGCCGTCGCGGTTGAGTTGCTGTGCCCGGACCAGCGCAGGGCCGACTTCCGACGGCTGGGTCACGGTGATGCCGACGGCGCCCAGACCCTCTGCAATCTTGGCGTAATCGCCGCCCATGCGGGTGAGGCCGAAAAGTTCGTTGGCTACGGGATAGCCACCAGGGTAGGTGGCCATTCCGCCGTTGTTCAGGACGATGGTGGTGATTGGGGCTCCCGCCCGCACCGAGGTCTCGATGTCCAGGCCCGACATTCCGAAGGCTCCGTCCCCCATGAAGTTCAGGCAGAATCGGTTGGGGTCGGCCATCTTGGCCCCGATCATCAAGGGGATGCCGTAGCCCAGGTGCGTCGACTTGCCCCAACCGATGTAGCTGTGGGGAGTGGTGGCGGTGTAGAAGGGAATGATGGAATCGCGGGGAGCCCCGGCATCGTGGGTGACCACGCTGTTCTCCCGGTCCAGGTTCTTTTCCAGCTCGTTGATCACCCGGTAGGTGCCGATGGGAACTTCCTCGGTTTCCAGCAGCGGCATCCACTCTGCCAGCCAGCCCTTTCGAATCTCCGCAATCTCCTCGGCGACTCCATTGGCGGGACGCCCGGCCTCTCCGATCTGGCCCTTCACTTCGTCTATCAGGGCCTGCAAAGTGAGCCTTGCGTCGCCGGGTAGGCCAACATCAACGGAGAAGTCCTTGTTGATGTCCTCGATGCTCTCGACATTGTGAATGATGACCTTGCCGTCGGGGATCGGCTGCCCGTAGCTGGTGCGGGTCATGCTGGATCCCACGGCGAACAGCACGTCCGATTCCTGGATCCATTTGCGGGCCGGCAGCGAGGTCGCGCCGCTGCCCGCTCCCAGCGACAACGGGTGCCGCTCGTCGAAAGACGACTTGCCCGGCAAAGTGGTGTACACCGGAATCTGGGTGAGCTCGGCCAGTTGCCGCAGTTCGTCGGTGGCCGAGGAGAAGAGAACCCCCATTCCCGACCAGATTATGGGCTTGCGGGCGTTAAGCAGCAGTCGGGCCGCTTCCGCCACATCACCTCGCGATGGAGACTGGGGCAGGCGCTTGGGGGGCTGGTAGTTCAGTGCCTCATCGGGCACTTCCTGCCCTGCCACGTCGGATGGAATCTCCACTATGACCGGGCCGGGCCGCCCGTTGCGCAGATGGTGGAAGGCGCGGCGCATGGTCGCCGCCACCTGCCCCGGCGCCGTAATCACCTCAGCGTGCTTCGACACCGACTGGTAGGAGCGCACCGGCGAGAAGTTGGGCCGTACGGCGTACTGGCCCAGTGCCGGTCCGCCGGCGAGATAAAGGATCGGGATGTTGTCGGAGAAGGCCTGGGCGATTCCTCCGTGGGAGTTCTCGGAGCCAGGACCGCCCTGGGTGATGGCTACCCCGAACTTACGCCTGTCGTTCATCCTGCTGTAGCCGTCGGCGGCCATCAGGGCGCCGCGTTCCTGCCGGAACAAGACCGTTCGAATCCCTTCGGCCGCCACCGACTCGATCAGGTTGTTGGAGGGAAAGCAAGAGATCCACTCCACGCCCTCGGTCTTCAGAATGCGGGCTACCGCATCGTTTACATTCATTATCAGCTGCTCCCGGTATTGTGGCTGCAGAGTATTCTATCACCGTTGGGTTAGCTCCCATGCCAAGGTCCTTGGCTGCGATCGTCATGGGGTATACTGGGCCGCAATTTGCGGGGATGGATATTGGAGGCATGGAATGAGCAGCCGAGAAGAATTGAGGCGGAAGGGTAACGAGATACGGGAGAAGCTTCAGCACGGGACCTACCCGGCGAGGGAGCGGCCGAGGGCAGTGGCCAATATCCCCGGCCTCAGGAACTATACCGGCGAATCGATCTTCGGCTCGGTGTGGGCACGGCCAGGACTGGACATCCGCTACCGCATGCTTGCAACGCTGTCGGTACTGACCTCGCTTCAGCGCCTGTCCCAGTTCCAGACCTACGTACACAGCGCGCTGAATATGGGTCTGAGTCCGGAGGAGATCCAGGAAGTGCCGGTCCACTGCTCCATCTACGCCGGGTTCCCGTCGGCGGTCAATTCGCTGGAGATGGCCCACGAGGCCTTCCGGGAACGGGGCATCGAGGCACAGCAGACCGAGGTCCCTGAACTTAGCCTCGAAGAGATGGAGGCCAGGGGACGAGAGTTGCGGGAACAGCTTATGGGGACACAGGACCAGGGAGGCTACATAGGCGGCGTAGATGATCTGGCGCCGGACATGCGGCGGCTGACCTTCCAGTTTGCATTCGGGGAAATCTTCTTCCGTCCCGGACTGGACCTGAAGTCCCGGGTGGTGTGCTCGACCGCTGCGCTGACTGCGCTCCGAGCCGATTCCCAGCTACGGAACTTCCTCCAGGCAGGGCCGCGCGTGGGATTCTCCAAGGAGGAGATGGTGGAGGTACTGATGCAGACGGGAGGATACGCGGGCTTTCCAGCGGCGCTGAGCGCGATTTCGCTGGCAGCGCAGGTCTGGGAGTAGCGGACCATCTGAGTAACCGACCTTCAAGGGGCTGGAAGCGGATTCCAGCCCCTACTTCTTCCTGAGTGTCCTAGCATGGCTACATGTCGCGGCTACGTCCAGCACCGGGGGCCGTAGGGCCTGTGGACATTTGATTGGCTGCTTGTGTCAGTCCCTTGTCTCCGATGCCCGGTGCTGGGCTTCCTAATCGGCCGCGCCGCTCACCGCGCCCCAGGTGAGGGTGAACGTGCCGTCCGCCACCGTTAGATTTGCGCCACTTGGGGCGGGAGGCGGAGTGAGCATGTCGCAGTAGGAGAGTCCAACACTGGCCAGGTCGTGGGTGGCTACGTCCCGGAGGGCTGACGAGATGCACCCGCTCAGGGAGTTGCCCAACAGCCTGAGGGTGGTCAGGTTCGGCAGTTCTCCCAGAGCGTCGGGAATTCTCCCCGCGAGGAGGTTGTCGCTCAGGTCCAGGGTTGCGAGTGCCTTCAGCGCTGCCAGCATATTCTTGGGGATGAAGGTCGACTTCATCGCTAATTGGCCGCCTCAATCTTTCCGCCATCATTGATCCTTACCAGTACACGCATATCTGTACCATCCGGGGCAACGGTAACAAGGAACTGGTCAGGATGGGTCCCTATTACGCCTATTCTGGAACCGTCGAGAGACCAAGTAGCGTACAACCCCTTAGCAACCGGTTCACTGCTGCCTCCATTCGTCTCAGCAATAAAAATCTGTCCATTGAACCCGTATCTATTCTGGGCTACGGTGTAAGCAACTTGCAGCCCGCTTGGCGACCAGGACAGATTAGGATTGATGTACTCACCGCAACACTCTTCGAAAATTACAGGGTACTTTCCTATGGGCAGTGGTCCTCTAGTGATAGGCTCAATCAATAGACCCCGCATGGAATTGATGGAGATTGCATTTGCCCTAGCAGCCCGTCCGAGAAACGCTGATGACACGGTGCTGAGGTTATGATGGGAGAAACCTCCAGCATGGGGATACGCTGATGAGCAAGACTTTCCGTCCCTACGACCCCGAGCAGCAGTTGCTGCTGCCGGCGGCCCTCCAGGAGTGGCTGCCCGAGGACCACCTGGCCTACTTCATATCCGACTTGGTGGAGCATCTGGACCTCTCGGCCATCACCGCCCGCTACCAGGGTGAGGAGCGGGGCGGCCCTCCCTACCATCCCAGGATGATGGTCAAGGTGCTGCTCTACGGCTACTGCACCGGCGTGGCATCGTCGCGGCGCATCGCACAGCGTCTCCACGAGGACATCGCCTTCCGGGTGCTGGCAGCCAACAACACCCCGGACTTCCGCACCATCTCCGACTTTCGCAAGGACCATCTGGCGGCGTTGGCCGATTTGTTCCACCAGGTGCTGGAACTGTGTCGGCAGGCTGGTCTGGTGAAACTGGGCCATGTGGCCTTGGACAGCACCAAGGTGCGGGCCAACGCATCGAAGCACAAGGCCATGAGCTACGGTCGTATGAAGGAGAAGGAGGCGCAGTTGAAGGCCGAGGTGGACGAGTTGCTGCGCCGGGCTCAGGAGGTGGATGAGGAGGAGGACCGCCGGTACGGCCGGGACAAGCGGGGCGACGAACTGCCGGAGGAGTTGTCCTTCCGTGAGGGGAGGCTGCGGAAGATAAGGGAGGCCAAGACGGCCTTGGAGGCCGAGGCGCAGGCGGCGGCGGAGCAGGCCGAGGTTGAGGGCAGGGAGCATCCCGGAGTTCCCGATGACAAGACGCAGCGCAACTTCACCGACCCCGGCTCCCGCATCATGCCCGGTCCTAGAGGGCGGGACTTCCAGCAGTCGTACAACTGTCAGGCGGTGGTGGACCATGAGCATCAGGTGATCGTGGCGGCCCGGGCCACCGGCCAAGTCTCGGACAAGGGGCAGGCGGTGGCCATGACCCGGGAGACCATACTGAACACGGGAGAGACGCCCAGGGAACTGTCCGCCGACGCCGGTTACTACTCGGCCCAAGCGGTGGCCGAGTTGGAGGCCCTGGGAGTTGACGCGTACATCGCGCCGGAGAAGACCCGCCACGGCACGAGGCCGGAGCCCGCGCCCCGGGGACGGATACCCAAGGGACTGTCGGCCCGGGAGCGGATGAGACGCAAGCTGCGAACCAAACGAGGCCGTGAGCGCTACGCCCTGCGGATGGAGACGGTGGAGCCGGTGTTCGGTCAGATCAAGCAGGGCCGTGGCTTCCGGCAGTTCCTGTTGCGGGGCTTGGAGAAGGTGAACCGGGAGTGGCTGCTGATCTGCGCCGGCCACAACCTGCTGAAGCTGTTCCGGTTCGGGGCCGGGCACCCAGGCAATGCACGAGGCAGCGGCAGCAACCGCCGGTCTCCCCGGCTCACCGTCGGCCAGTTCCCACGGGCCCTCTCGGAATTCACGAATCCGCCCACTCCCACCCTGGTGGTCTCAAGCTAATTCCCAGACGGGCTGCTAGGCGTGGCATAGACAATGGCCAGTTCCTTTCCGCTTGGCGACCACGCAGGATTTCCTAGGACCCTGCCGTGCAATTCGCCAGCAAACACCCTGGAAAGGCCCGTCCCGTCCTTATTCACAATGTACAGCACGTCCCTGTCAATACTTTCCCAAGGGCTTTCCGAAGGTGCTAACGTTCCCGTTTCCCTAACCACGAAAACCAACTGTTGTTCATTGGGAGACCAAATAGGACCTGCTGTTAAGCTGTAAGTTAAATACAGAATCGGTGTGTCTTGACTATCTTTTTCGATTTTGGTTACCTTTTCAGAGGTAGTGACTGACTGAAGGTCCTTCCCTTCGTTGTCCATCGTAAAAATAGCCCAATTAAAAATGCTTTCGTCATATTTAGCAAAAGCGATTCGCTTACCTGATGCTGACCAGGAAGGGGAATATTCATGACTGCACTCATCCGTAAGTCTGATTCGTCCAGACTCATTTAGACTTATGATTTCCAGGTCGAAGTTTCTGCGACAATCGGCCCTTATTCCTCCCGACCAAGCGTCCCAATAGCGAGATGTTGCATATACAACACGATCACCTTCAGGAGAGGAAGCAGGGTAATAATCATAATGCAGGTGCGCTTCTCGTTCACCCCGAGTGAGATGCTCAATGTCCGTTCCTTGCGAATTGATATGATGAAGGCTCGTATAGGAATTTTCGAATCTTCTCTTGGAAAACGTGAACGCGATACCGGAGCTAGTGAAAGCTAAGGGTATCGAGTTTCTATGAGCTCTACCCTCCATTCGCCTAAATGCGTCGTCCACATTTTGGTTCCGGTTTTGGCACAGGAAACCGGTAGTTGCGAATACCGTGAAGAGAATAAGCACAATCCACGCAATACCAAAAATACGAGCCGCACGTTGTGTCGAGCAAGCTGCATACATTTCTCGCGCTTTCTCAACGAAGGATGACATTTCATTCCTTCTCCCATTCCATAATGGGCTGGTCCAGGTAGGAGTCTTGGTACTCAGAGCTGGTCAGCAGGGCTTGTTCCTCGAACTCGAAAGCGCCGGACTGGTGGGCGGTCCTGTATTGCTCATAGGCGTAGGCCCTCACATCGGTGCGGTAAGCCCGCCTCGAGTACGGCCGATAGCCTGCCGCTCAGCCGACTCGTCAGTCGGGTAACCGCTTTTTTTGCGCCAGCACCGTGTTGATGGACCTTGGCAAAGGTTCCGTCGACCATCACAGCCTTCAAGTCCAGGTCTCCCTCGACGACCTCGAAAATCCGCTGGAACACGCCCGATTGCACCCAGCGGCGGAAGCGCCGGTGCACGGTGTTCCAGTTTCCGAACTCCCTGGGCAGGTCCCGCCAAGGTGCCCCGGTCCGGGTTATCCAGATCATCCCCTCCAATGACATTCGGTTGTTGTTTCCACTTCTCCCCGGATCACCTGTTCGGCCCGGCAGGACCGGCTCAATGAGTGCCCACTGTTTGTCAGTGAGCGTTGTTCGTACCTCCAACCAACCCCACCCTCACACGATGCATGCCTTTCCAAGCTCGATTCTAACCGCTGGGAGCGCTTGCTGATAATGACGGCAACCGTAGCGCAGCGCGAGGCGAAATTGAGGAAGGGCTTATCGCAGTCTTGCGACGGGTGCGGAGACCGGAAGGAATGGTCCGCAGGTACAGAGGGAAATCACCCTCGGAGGATTTGAATGTCCACAGGCCCTAAAGCATCCCGGTGGCCCAGGGTCGGGCGCGGGCCATCGCCCGGACTTCCTCCCGAGTGGTGATGGGGGCTAGGCAACGCTCTCCCATGCACACATACAGGGCGGGATTCCGGTCGATGGGAAAACCCAGGCCCCGTATTCTGTCGGTGTCTCGCTCTGGGTCGAGTTGCTGGAGAATCCGGTGCGGGGCATACACCCGGTGGGTGGCCCTGAGCAGCCGCCGGTAGCGGGAGTCCAGGTCATTGCCCACCAGCACGAAGCTCACAGGCCCGTGGGTCTGCATGCTCTTGGCTCGCCCCCAAGCGGAGCCGGCTGGCAGGAAGAGGGCTTCCTCGTCCTCCTCCATGCGCCGGGAGGCGTGGCTGCCCAGGTAACTCCTGCCAGGCACCACCGACTCGAACACATCCAGTGTGGACTTGGCGGTGGTGGCATACGAGTCGTCGCCGGTCAGGTATGCCAAGGTCATCAGCGCCTCGGCCCACACGGCGTTATCGCGCACCGGCTGCTCCCGTGGGAGGAGCCGCGCCTCAAAGGACTGGGGCGGCATGGTGTCGTAGCACCCGCCGTCCGGTGCGCCGAATAGCCGCTGGGTGGTCCCGGCCACCGCCACCGCCCTTTCCAGAGCCTCGGCGTTGCCAGTGGACTGGTACAGGAACAGCAGTGCGCGCAGAAACTCCACATGGTCCGCCAGCACGGGCGTAGGATCGCCCGACTCGCCCAGCCTATGGCGCAACCCTCCGCTGGACGTCCAGCCATTTCGCCAGATGTTGTTGAGATAGTTGTATCCGACGCCTACCCACGCAGGTCTGGGCAATACGTTTCCAGCCTGTATGAGCGCGTGTGCTGCCAGGGCGTTCCATCCGGCGTAGGCGGTGCGATCGATTGCAGGCGGGGTGCGGCGGTCCCTGTCCTTCCAGGAAGTCTGGTAATAGACCTCGTCGGCGTCCTGGCTGGCGGCGAGAAGCCCATGTTGCAGAACGAAGAACCGGACAGATATGAAGTCAGCGATCCCCATCAGCGCGGCGTGATAAAGCGGGCTGCGGGTGACTTGGTATGCCTCCGCGTAGATCAGGGCCAGGCTGGCGTTGGTGACCAGCATTTTCTCATAGTGGGGCACCTTCCAGTCCTGGCTCACGGCGTAACGGAAGAATCCCTGGTCCTTGTGGTCATAGATGCCATTCCACATCCACTCCAGGGTCTTGTCCACCATTCGCATCAGGGAGCGTTTTCCCGTCATCCCATATCGTGCGGTAAGGAAGTGCAGCGCTTCCCACGGTGGTTGCTTCGGTTCATAGGCGAAGCCACCGAATTTTTCGTCATACAGATATGTGAGCCGGTCCAACACGGCGTCGACGGACCCATTGTTATCCTGGGTTGCTCCTGCCTTGGTTGGCGGTTCCGAAACGGTCTCTCCGTTACAAACCCGCTGCAGCACTGAGACCATCTCGTCAGCGGGCGTATATGGCCTCCCAGCCAGGAATTGGCCATCTCCGGAAAGAAATACCACTGACGGATAGGTCCCCTGGTTGTAGCGGAGGGAAATGTCGGGGCGCTGGTCCACATCGACGCGGACCGGGATGAACTGATTGTTGACCAGGTCAATCACCCTTTGGTCCGAATACGCCTGCTCGTCCATGACGTGGCACCAGTGGCACCAAGTGGCCCCCAGGGTGAGTAGGACGGGCTTGCCTTCTGACCTAGCCACCTCAAAGGCCTCTTCGTTCCATTCCCGCCACGAAATGGCGTTCTCGCCATGTTGCTGGATCATCTTGCCGGCCCTCGACTTTTGACGGCTTCATCTCAGTTTTCTGGCAGCGCGACCGCATTGTAGAACTTCGCTCACTCAGTTGCCCAATGGCGAGTAGATTTATGCGGTGCCCTTTGGAGGTCCTCGATCTGGTTTAGATTGCCCTATGCAAGAGTAGGGGCACGCAGTTGTGCGGCCCTACAACAGCGCGAAGCCATCAAGTCCTCTGACTTGCGGGTGGCGGTTCAGCCAGCCAGCCCCATGCTTACCAGCATGAAGGCGTACTCCTCGGCCACCTCATACAGGCGGTCGTACCTGCCTGACCTGCCTCCGTGTCCTGCTCCCATGTTGGTCTTCAACAGCAGGGTGTTGCCGTCCGTCTTGAGGGTCCGCAGCTTGGCCACGTACTTCGCCGGTTCCCAGTAGGTGACCCTCGGATCGTTAAGTCCGGCGGTTACCAGCATCGGAGGATAGTCGCGCGCGCTGAGCTGGTCGTAGGGAGAATATGACCGGATGTACTCGAATGAGGTTCTGTCTTCGATGGGGTTTCCCCACTCCGGCCACTCAATGGGAGTGAGGGGCAGGGTGTCGTCCAGCATGGTGTTCAGAGCGTCCACGAAGGGAACATGGGCCGCCACGGCTCCCCAGAGTTCAGGAGCCTGGTTTACCACCGCACCCATGAGCTGGCCGCCTGCGCTGCCGCCTGCGATGGCGATGCGGCCCTGCGCTCCGTATCCGAAGTCGATCAGGCCTAGTGCGACGTCCACGAAGTCGTTGAAGGTGTTGGTCCGCCGGTCCAGCTTGCCAGCCTCATACCAGTGGTACCCGAGGTCGTCCCCGCCTCGTATGTGGGCGATGGCAACGATGAAGCCCCGGTCCAACAGTGAGAGCCTGGTGGTGGAAAAAGACGGCGGGAAAGCAAAGCCATAGGCTCCGTAGCCATAGAGGTACAGTGGAGCGCTGCCGTCCACGGGCGTCTCTTTTCGGCGGACGATGGAAACCGGCACCTGCACGCCGTCCCGGGCTGTGGTTGTCAGGCGTTCGGTGGTATATGCGGATGGATCGTAGCCGCTCGGTACCTGCTGCACCTTTCGGACCTCGAGCTCTTCGGAGCCTACATGGAAGTCGAACACTGTCAGGGGTGTCACCATCGACGAGTACTCGAGACGAAGGGTGCCTGTCCGGAACTCAGGATTTGTCTCAAGACCAACGGAATAGGTCGACTCCGGGAAGGAGATGTACCGGGAGTTGCCCGAACGGTCGATCAGCCGCACCTGGTCCAGGCCACCCACCCGCTCTTCCACCGCGATGAAGTCCTCAAAGGCCTTGATGTTCCTGATGTAATGTTCGTCCGACGGGTCTACCAGCGGTTCCCAGGCCCCCTCGGTGGGGTCGTCGCCAGGGGCTGTGGCAAGTCGTGTGTTCTTGTGGGTGTCGTTGGTGCGGATCACGAAGCGGTCGCCCTGGTGGTCAACCGAGTACTCATGCCCGGCGCGGCGGGCCGAAACCAGGACGGGCGCCGCGGTGAGGTCCGACGCAGGGAGGAGACGCACCTCGGAGGTGATGTGGTCACCGGTGCCGATGATGATGAACTCCCGGGAAGTGGCGGGGATCATGCCCACGAAAAAGCCGGGATCGGCCTCCTCGTAGATGACCGAGTCGTCGGCAACGGGTTGCCCCAGCGCATGACGGCGGACTTGCCAGGGGCGCCAGTTCTCATCGACCACGGTGTAAAGGAAGGAAAAGTCATCGGTCGCCCAGACCATGCTTCCGGTGGTGTTCTCGATGACCTCATCCATCACCTCGCCGGTGTCCAGGTCCTTGACCTGCATCCTGAACCGCTCGGAACCATCGGTGTCGGTGCTGTAGCCCATGAGGTGTCCGTTGTTGCTGACCGACATGGAGCCGAGGCGGAAGTACTCGACGCTCTCGGCTAGGGCCGGCTCGTCCAGGATGGTCTGTGCGCTGGCCGTCGGGCATTCCCGTGCATCTGCTTCGTCTGCAGGCCAACGCTGCCAGACGCGGTACTGGCTTTCTTCGTGGAAGCTCCACTGGTAGTACCAGTTTCCGCGCCTCCAGGGAACACTGGACAGGTCCGGCTGCTGTCGCGCCTTAATCTCTTCGAAGATCTCGTCCACAAGCTGGCTATTGGGAGATATGAACGCTTCGAAATATTCGTTCTCAGCTTGCAGATACGCCAAGACTTCGGAGTCGTTAACGGATGGGTATTCGGGATCCCGCAGCCAGTGCCAGGGGTCATCGAGGGTGACTCCGTGATAGGTAACGCTGTGAGTTCTCTGTTCAGCCATTGGCGGTTTACGCTGGGGAGGGGGAGTCGTCATTTCGGAGTCCTTCAGAAACCTGTCGGGTTTAATGGCGGAAATGGGATAATGGTCTACCCTGCAATACCTGCAAGCGGGAGCATACATCGCCATTATGCTCGCCGTCTTGGGAGTGCCGCAAATGCTGTCCAGCTATTTCGATCACAGAGCGAGACGTCTGGAACGCCAGGATAACGAGGCCAACACGGAGCGCCGACACCAAGAAATGCTGGCAGCACAAGCCCGTCGCGAGGAGTGGGATGAGGAACGCCGCCGGGATGAAGAACGGCGTCGCAATGAGGAAGAGCGTCGGCATCAAGAGTTAATGGCGCTGCTGGCCGCCGTCCTGGGCAACGGCAGAAGTCAGGGCAATGGCCAGGGAGAACTCATACGAAACCTCCAGCAGACCATCGAAGACCTTCGTGCCGAGAATGAGCGACTACGCCGAAGTAACGGCAACGGCGATACCTCGACCTGAGAAGGGCGAGGATTAGCATTCAGTCGGCTACTTGGCAATGCGGACGAAACGGCGGCGGCCGGCCCGCAGCACGTCGCCGGGCGCCGGAGTGAGGGTCGCGCGCTCGTCGTCCAGGCGGTATGGTTCGCCCGACGCAGGAATCAGTTCCACGGCGCCCTGGGTCAGCAGCCGGCGGGCCTCGGCATTGCTGGCTGCAAGACCGGCTGCTACCAGCACCCGGTCGACGCGGAGATCCCCAGAAGCGTCTGTGGCTCCCGCTGACAGATTCCCGGATAACTCCACCAGCGACACCTCGGGGATGTCGTCGGGCAGGCTACGGCCCTGCACCACGCGCTCGAAGCGGGCCTGGGCTGCATCGGCGGCGTTGGAATCGTGAAACTGGTTGGTAATATCCCACGCCAGTCGCTTTTTGTGCTCCATGGGGTTGACGGAATCCTGGGCAATGTCCCGCTCCAAGTCAGAGAGAGCAGCCGATGGGAGGTCGGTCAGGAGTTCGAAGTACCGGGCAATCTGGCTGTCGTCGATGGACATGATCTTGCCGTACATGTCCTCCGGGCTTTCGTCTACGGCGACATAGTTATCAAGGCTCTTGCTCATCTTCTGGACGCCGTCGGTGCCGACGAGAATCGGCATCATGAAGCACTGCTGCGGAGTCTGGCCCATCATCCCCTGTAGTTCCCGGCCCACAAGGAGGTTGAACATCTGGTCGGTGCCGCCAAACTCCACATCCGATTCGATGACTACGGAATCGTAGGCCTGGAGCAGGGGATACAGCAGTTCGGTGATAGCAATGGGACGCTGCTCGGCGTAGCGCTGGGCGAAGTCGGCGCGCTGGAGGAACTGGGCGACGGTAAATCGCCCGGTAAGGCCTATCACATCGGCAAGGGTGAACTTCCCGAACCACTCGCTCTGCTGGACAACCTGCGCGCGGTCCTCGTCCACGACCTTGAAGAACTGTCGCAGGTAGGACTGGGCGTTCTCCATGACCTGCTCATGGGTGAGCATGGGACGCGTGGCCGACTGTCCGCTGGGGTCGCCGATCTGTGCAGTCCAGTCGCCAACAATCAGGATCACCTGATGGCCCAGGTCCTGCAGTTGGCGCAGCTTGCGGAGTCCTACGACGTGGCCGAGGTGGATATCGGGCCGACTGGGGTCGAATCCCATCTTGAGGCGCAGGGGGCGGCCCAACTGGAGGAGACGCGTGAACTCTTCGCGGGAGATGATGTCACTAACGCCCCGGTTAACGATGGAGTCCAGTGTTTCGGGGTCCAGCAAGTTCTCTCCTTGTCTAACCGGGTCCCGGGTCTAACCGGCCCTTTCCAGCACCGTGCGGGACTCGGAAACATCCTGGCCGATCCGCTCAATCAGGGTGTCGATGTCGGCGAAGGTCTCCTGGTTGCGCACTTTCTGTACGAATTCGACGGTCATCTGCTGGCCGTAAAGGTCGCCACTGAAGTCCATCACATAGACTTCCACGAGGCGCTGGGTGAGGCCGAAGGTTGGCCGCACGCCGATGGAAGTGGCTGAGAGATGGCGCTCGCCGCCGAAGTGGGCCCATGTCGCGTAGATCCCGTCTCCCGGCCAGAGGAGGCCGGGGTGGACGTCGATATTGGCGGTGGGAAAGCCAAGGGTGCGGCCACGCTGATCGCCCACAACCACTTCGCCACCGAGAGTGTGGTTACGGCCCAGGAGCCTCGATCCGCCGGCGACATCGCCCGCCACGAGGGTCTCTCGAATGACGCGGCTCTTCACATGCTGGCCATGGACTTCCAGGGGAGGCACCGACCGGACCCAGAAGCCCAGACGCTCGCCTTCCTTTGCCATATAGTCCAGGTCTCCTTCCCTTCCCTTGCCCAGGGCTGAGTCCGGCCCCAAAACGAGGCCCTTCATGCGGGCTGGTCCCGAGAGATACTCGGCGAACTCGCGGGCGGAAACCTGCGAAAGCTCCTGGGTAAACTCGATGGGGATGACTTGCTCGATGCCGGCTTCCCTGAGCAGGGTAACCTTGTGCTCCGGTGTGGTAAGGTAACTGGGGAAGGTACCGGGCCTGAAGACCGTCACGGGGCGGTTGGAGAAAGTCAGAACGGTGGGGGAACGGTTTGAGCCGGCCCAGTCGATCAGGTGATTCAACAGATGGCGGTGGCCGAGGTGAACACCGTCGAAGACGCCCACGGTAATCACCGTGTCCCTGTCAGGGGCAAAGCCGGCCAAGCTCTGGCGTAAGGTCATTGATTTGGAGGTCCCCTAAACTGTCCTGGCATGCCCTGCTACTTAATGGGTGAGGCGGCGCCGAGGGCCAGGGAATTGTTGCGGGTGCGCTCGGTCAGGGTACGGCCCGTGAGGTCCAATCGTGAACTTGTAACCGACCCAAACCGTGTGCCGGATGGTAGCACAGCACCCTTGGAGCGTCAACTTGAATCCCTCATTCGTAAGGGCAAATCTGTTGTTCACTGCAGCCTGGCCCAGGTTGCATTTCGCTGCATTTCGGGCGATCATTTTTCTGACACTTTTAAGTTTTTTCTTAAACTTGACAAAAATCTGGTTCAGTTTTATATGTTGTGAGGAGGGGCAGCTTGTATAATTTCCCAGTGCCCCAGCAATGCGGGTAGGCGGCGGAGAGGCCCGGGGCAGGCGCCTGAAGGGTGCGGCGATACCGGGAGTACGACCCACCACCGAACGCGTGAGGGCAGCAATCTTTAACATCCTGGCAGAAGACCAGTACTTCGACCGGCGCGTGCTTGACCTCTTCGCGGGTACCGGCAGCTTGGGGATAGAAGCCCTGAGTCGTGGGGCCGCATGGGCTGACTTCGTTGAAAAGGACCGGAGGCAAGCCGGCGTCGTGCGGGGCAATCTCGCCGCAACCGGATTCGGAGGCTTCGCCGAAGTGCGTCAGGCCGATGCCGCCAGGGCATTGCCGGTGCTGCCCGGGGGTTACAGCCTGGTCATGCTGGACCCGCCGTATCGCATGGGGCCCTTCCACCAGCTGCTGGACGCAATCGGCGGTCAGCAGGGGCTTCTGACCTCTGACGGAATGGTGGTCGCGGGGCATTCAAGGCAGACGGAGTTGAGAGCGGCTTACGGAACCCTTCGGCGGAATATATTCCGGCAGTACGGCGACAACGCGGTGTCCTTCTACCGGAATGAACCGGACGGCCAGTCTCAGGAAGAGAGCGAAATGCACGGACGGATGGCTGAACCAGCATGGTGACTGCACTGTACCCAGGTAGCTTCGATCCGGTAACCGTGGGGCACCTGGACATCACGGCCCGCGCGTCGAAGCTGTTTGAAGAATTGGTTGTCGCAGTCTACGACACCCCTTCGAAGAGCCTTCTGTTCACCACCGACGAGAGAGTCGCCCTATTCGAGGAAGCGATCTCTCACCTGTCCAATGTGCGAGTGGTCAAGTATACGGGGCTCACGGTCCGCTTCGCGAAGGATATCGGCGCCGGAGTAATCGTACGGGGCCTGCGCAGCGGCTACGACTTTGAGTACGAATTCGAGATGGCCTTCATGAACAGCAAACTGGAGCCCGACGTGGATCTGGTCTGCTTTATGACCTCACAGGACTATGTCTTTGTGAGTGCCAGTCTATTGAAGGAGGTTGCCAAGCTAGGCGGAGACATCAGGGAGATGGTTCCTCCCAATGTGGCGGAAGCGCTGTATTCGAAATTTGGAAATCCGGTCGAAGGGTAGTGACCGGGAGAGGGGGTTATCATAGATATTATTAATGTTATCGACAAGCTGGAGACTCTGATAGACACCAGCAAGGCGGCCCGCGCGGGCGGCCACATCCTGGTGGACCGGGCCAAGGCCATGGAACTGGTCGACCAGCTTCGACTGTCCGTGCCCAAGGAAATTCGGACGGCCGAAGAAGTGCTGGCACAAAAGGACCACATCATCAGCCTGGCCCAGACCGACGCGCGCCGCACCAAGGCACAGGCCGAGGAAGACTACCGGGAACGGTTGGACAAGCATGAACTGCTGCTCCAAGCGGAACAGCGGGCCATGAACATCCTGCGAGATGCCGAAGACCGCTCCCGGAGGATGATGGAGCAGGCCGAGGCCCAGTCCAATAGCAGCCGGTCGGAGGCCGACGCCTACGCCCTCCGCAGCCTGCGGACCCTGGAGCAGGAACTCAGCAATGTTACTGCAGCGGTGCGCCGCGGAATCGATGTGCTGTCCGGTCCAGCCACGGCCACGCTGACCTCGCAGTACTTCAGCGAGCCAGAGCCTGTGCACTAGGCAAACTGGACATCCTTGCCCCCTGTGCATGGGGAGAATCCCCGAGGCAGGTCAGGCAATTCCGGCAGTTTCCCGCAGCGCCACATCCGCCGGAACAACCCAAAGGCCAACGCCAATTCAGGGGCAACGGTGAAGCTGTTGCCCCTCCTGCGTGCCCGAGGCAATGAGGCCAAATGTAGCCCGGCCGCCACGCCGGCAGCAAACATTCGGGTTGACACGGAATTTGGCACCGGCATACAATTTTTTACCTTCCCGGATTTATTCGGACTTATTCGGAGGCGCCGGCAATGAAACAGATGACTGTTGATAGCATCCGCGTGAGTCCAATGAATTACCAGAGAGTGGTGATTCTGAGGGAAAACGATTCCGATCGGTACCTGCCCATCTGGATTGGCCCCGCGGAAGCGGACGCCATAGCGGTGAAGCTACAGGATCTGAGCGTACCCCGCCCACTGACTCACGACCTTCTCAGGGAAGTCATCGACAAGCTTGGGGGGTCAATCCGTCACATCCTGGTAAATGACCTTCAAAACGATACCTTCTACGCGACAATCACCATAGACGTTAACGGCAACAGCGAAGACATAGACTGCAGGCCGAGCGACGCCGTTGCGCTGGCTGTGCGCGCGAAGGTGCCCATCTTCGCCAACGAGTCGGTGCTGGACAAAGCCGGGATTCAGTTGGACAAAGAAGGCAAGCCCGCAGGCGAAGCCGAAGTTGAGCAGGCGCCCGCTGAACCCACAGGGGAAGTCAAGGAGGAAGAACTGGAAGGCATGTCGGCCTTCACCGACTTCATTGACTCCCTGGACCTCGAGGATTTCGGTAACAGGTAGAAAGACCGGAGCAGGGCATCAGGAATAGCAACAATCCTGACATGGACCAAGAGAACCATCGGCCCCGACGTTTCCTGCCGGGGCCGGTCTCGTTTTCGGAACCCGGACGGGCTGCGCCGGGAGTTTCCCTGGCGCAAAAGCCAAGGAAAGTTAGGATTCCCAGGGGGACTGCACCGCCTGAATTGAGCGGTCGCACATTACGGAAATCGGATTGACATATCCCACGGCCGGTGATAACATCCCTGCCGTTTGAGCGGCTGTATGAACCGACGGCTCATCGCGCTGCAACTCTTGGGACTGGGCTGGTATGTAGCCTTGTGCATTGTTGTCGGCGCGGCTGGCGGCATATGGCTGGGCAGGATTTCGGGACTAACACCGCTTTTCACCCTGCTGGGAGTGCTATTGGGTACTGTGGCAGCATTCTACGGTTTATACAAAATGGTGCGCCCCCTGTTTAACAACAATTCCGCAGCCGGGAAATCCGGGTCCAACGGAGATACCTCGCGGTGAGCAAGGGACTGCTTCTAGGCGGCCTTCTGGTTATTGCCGCACTGTTTATTGCTGGGCTCATCACTGGAGCCATTGGCGCTGGCCTGGTACAGGATCCGGCGGCCAAGGCGGCGGGCGAGACTGCCGAAGGCCCCTTCGTCAGCAAGCCAGCCGTTCACCTTCCTCCCCAGGTAGTCGGCCCTGCTGGTGCCAGGCAACACTACGAAGACTATCTCCACGCCGAGCACACTAAGCTCAAGTACGGAGAGGAAGGGCTCGACGAACACGAGAAGGAAGTTTACGAAGAGGGGCCATTTCTTGGCACCAACTTCGTAATAACCAACACCCTGCTGTCCTGCTGGATAGCCAGCGTTATCCTGGTGCTGATCTTTGTTCTGGGAGCTCGGAAGGCCAGCCTGGTCCCGGGACGCTTCCAGAATTTTTGCGAAATTGTCATCGAGGGGCTGTTGCGCTTCGTCGAGGGCACCGTTGGCCCGGCCCGCTCCCGAATGCTGCTGCCGGTCATTGCCAGCATCTTCCTGTTCGTTGTTATAAATGCCTGGATCGGACTGCTTCCCTTCTACCCGGCCCTGGGGTTTTTGACCGATGGCAAGGTGGAAATTCACCTGCTGCGACCCGCGGGAACCGACATCAATATGCCTCTGGCGCTGGCGATCATCTCATTTGTCTTTGTCGAGTTCCTGGGCATCAAAATGCTGGGTATAGGGTACTTCGGCAAGTTCATCCGTGTGAGGAGCCTGGCGTCCGGCATTAGCGCGCTTTTCCAATTCAGGCTGCTAGATGCCTTCCAGGGCCTGCTGGACTTCTTCTTTGTCGGACCTCTGGAGGCATTTAGCGAGTTCGTCCGGTTGATCAGCTTCACCTTCCGCCTGTTTGGTAACATGACTGCGGGCGAGATACTGGTGCTGATGTCGGCCTTCCTGGTGCCTTTCGTGGCCACCGTGGGGGTCTATGGCCTGGAGTTGCTGGTCGGCCTTATCCAGGGACTGATTTTCGCCGGTCTGACCCTGGTGTTCGCGGCCATCGCCATGACGGCTCACGAACACGAGGGACACGAGGAACATCACTAGAGAGACAATTTGCAGAAGCACCGTTCAGCCTGAGCCCATCGATGGAGGAACGGATGTTAGCGACTGATACACGCACCGGAATGAGGCCCTTCGACAAGCTCAGGGCCAGCGAAAATAGCTGTAGAGGCAGATAGTTATGGAAGTCATAGTACTGGCAATGGTGATAGGCACGCTGGGAATTGCCGCCGCGGCACTGGGCGGGATATTTGCCATCTACGCTTCACGACAAGACTAATTCGTCCAGACCACATATACTTGAGGAACTACCCAAGGAGGGGAAATGGAAATCCTTTCGGCATTGTTGAATCTACCGCTGCTGCAAATTGAAGCCGACGCAGCCAAGCTGCTGGGCGCCGGTATCGCTATCGGCCTGGGGCTGATCGGTCCTGGCATCGGCATCGGCATTCTGGGAGCTGCGGCCATGAGCGCCATCGGACGCAACCCGGAGGCCACGGGAAACATCCAGACCAACATGATCCTTGGCATCGCCTTCGCCGAGGCGCTGGGCATCTACGCCCTGGTCGCCACGATTATGATCGGCTTCATCTTCTAGCACGGCTGAGAGCGAATTATGGAAACATTGGGAGTACATCTCCCAAGCCTGCTGATATACCTCGTCAACTTCCTGCTGGTCCTGGGGATACTGTTCGCCTTCGCGTACAAGCCCATCCTCCGTCTCATGGACCAGCGGGCCGACCGGATCAGGGAGAGCCTGGAGGCCTCGGAGCGCGCGCGTGAAGAGGCCGCCTCTTCCCAGGCAGTGGTGGAGGAACAGCTGGTCGAGGCCCGCCGGGAGGCCCAGCGCATCATGGACCTGGCACGGGAGGCGTCCGAACGTTTCCGCGCCGAGGAAATGGAGAGGGCCCGCAATGAGGCGGAAACATTCGTCGCAAGGGCCCAGTCCGACATTCAGCGGGAACGGGACGCGGCCATTGAGGAAGTCAGGGCCAACTTCAGCGATCTGGCACTGACCGCCGCCGAGAGGGTGATGCGCCGTTCGCTGGACCGGCAGGCACACGAAGACCTGATCTCCCAGGTGCTGGAAGAAGGCGAAAGCCTGCGTCGTTCCTGAGCTCGACTAAGGAAAGAGGTTAGCAGACCAATGCCACAGAGGGTTTCAGGCAGACGGTACGGTCAGGCTGTCTTTGAACTGGCCCTGGAACAGGGCGAGGCAGAGCAGTGGGGCCAGGACATGGCCCTGGTGTCCGAGGCGTTTGAGGACTCCGACTTCTGCGCGCTCCTCAAGCACGCCGCGGTTTCTGCAGAGGACAAGCAGCAGGCTGTGGAGTCTGTGCTTGGCGGCGTGAATTCGATGGTCCGCAACATGGTCAACCTCCTGGTGGCCAGGGGGCTGGTTGACGCAGTGTCGGAGGCCTGCAACGAATTCTCTGAGCTGTTGGACCGGCAGGAAGGCCGACAGAGGGTGGAAGTCATCACCGCCATTCCCATGGAGCCTGCCGAGGTAGAGCGCATCACCGATTTCGTGGCCGACCTCATAGGCCGGGAAGTCGTGGTGACGGCGCGTGTGGACGAATCCATACTGGGCGGATTGATCATCCAGATCGGCGACCGCCTGCTGGACGGCAGCGCCCGGTCGAGGCTGAACGGATTGAGGGAGCAATTAATCATCAGTTCTCGCTAAAGTTCGTGAAGCACGGGCGGAGAAGGTTCCGTCCTCATACTGAAAGTAATATGGATATCGACTCGGGGGCGAGGAAATAGGTCGTCTCCGAATTTGCTAATAGCACCAAATCACCGGGCAAGGAGAACCTGCCATGGCAACCAGGGGACAGGACATAGTATCGCTGATAAAGCGTCAGATCGAGGAATTCGGCGGCGATCTGACCCTGGTGGACGTTGGCACTGTGGTCCAGGTCGGGGACGGTATCGCGAGCATACAGGGACTGCAGGGGGTTCGCTCCAACGAGTTGCTGGATTTCGGCAATGACATTCTCGGGCTGGCGCTTAACCTCGAAGCCGACCTGGTAGGTGCCGCCATCCTGGGTGATCCGAATGCGGTAAAGGAAGGCGACCGGGTTCGTTCAACCGGGCGCATCATCGAAGTGCCTGTGGGCGACGGGCTGATAGGCCGGGTGGTGGACCCGTTGGGCCGCCCCCTAGACGGGAGGGGCGCCGTCAACACCAGCGGGACCCGTTCCGCCGAGACCGTTGCCCCCAACGTGGTTGTCCGCCAGTCGGTGGACACTCCAGTGCAGACGGGCATCAAGGCTATAGATTCCATGATTCCCATCGGTCGCGGACAGCGGGAGCTGATCATCGGCGACCGGTCCACCGGCAAGACTGCGATAGCCGTGGACTCGATCATCAACCAGAAGGGCAGCGATCTGATCTGCATCTATGTCGCCATCGGTCAAAAACAAGGCAAAGTGGCTCAGGTGGTGAGTTCGCTGGAAGAATCGGACGCCATGGGGCATACGATCGTAGTCACCGCTGGTGCCTCAGACTCTGCCCCACTGCAGTACCTGGCTCCCTACGCTGGATGTGCAATGGCGGAAGAGTTCATGGATCAGGGCAAGGATGTGCTGATCGTTTACGATGACCTGACCAAGCACGCTTGGGCCTATCGGCAGATGTCGTTGCTGTTGCGCCGCCCCGCCGGGCGTGAAGCCTACCCCGGTGACGTTTTCTACCTTCACAGCCGGTTGCTGGAGCGTTCAGCCAGGCTTGACGAGGAGCACGGCGGCGGATCCATCACTGCACTGCCCATCATTGAAACGCAGGCCGGCGATGTATCCGCCTACATTCCCACGAACGTGATTTCCATCACCGATGGACAGATCTATTTGGAGCCGGAGTTGTTCAACTCCGGCATTCGGCCGGCGGTCAACGTGGGCCTTTCCGTGTCTCGGGTTGGGGGCGCCGCTCAGACGCGAGCCATCCGCAAGGTTGCCGGACGGCTGCGCTCTGACTTGGCACAGTATCGTGAGTTGGCGACTTTTGCCCAGTTTGGGACATCCGACCTCGACGCAGCGACACGCTCTCAACTGGCGCGCGGTCAGCTGGCGACGGAGGTGTTGAAACAGGGCCAGTATGCACCCCTGTCGCTGGAGCAGGAAGTGGTCATCCTGTTCGCCATGAACTCAGGAGCAATGGAGGACCTGCCTCTGGAGCGCGCTGGAGAGTTTGAGGAGGGACTGCTTCGCCATGTGTCAAGCAGCCACCCGGACATCCTAGAGAGCATCAGGGATACCAGGGACATCACCGACGAAACCGAAGGGAAATTGAACCAGGTGATTGCCGACTACAAGTCTACCTTCGGAATCTAGGGAATTTC
Source organism: Dehalococcoidia bacterium (assembly GCA_963667765.2). GTDB lineage: Bacteria > Chloroflexota > Dehalococcoidia > Lucifugimonadales > UBA3495 > VXOI01. The sequence continues at coordinate 225,320 of CAXXON010000001.1, forward strand.
AGACCAGCCGGCAGACTCCCATCCACAAGGGGTAATCCGACGGGATAAGCATAAACAATGCCCAGCGTCAGAGACATACGCCGCCGCATCAGGAGCGTGGAAAACACAGGCAAGGTGACCAACGCCATGTCGTTGATTGCTGCGTCCAAGATGCGACGCGCCCAGAACTCGGTGTTACAGGGCCGTCCGTACGCGGAGAAGATCCTGGAAGTAATCGCACACCTGGCAGCCCAGCCTGCGGATGATGTGTCTGCGTCGCAGCCACTTCTCCAAGTGAGGCCGGTTGAGAATATCTCTCTGTTGGTGATCAGTCCCGACAGGGGGCTTTGCGGAGGAATGCACGCCAACCTCAACCGGAGAGTGGGGCAGTTCATACTGGACCAGCAGGCCCCGGTGCAGGTCACCGCAGTGGGACGGAAGGGGCGCGATTTCATGGTACGCTCGGGAAGCGACCTGCGCGCCGTTTTCACCGACCTCGGCGAGACCCCTTCGCTGCTTGATACCGTGGCTATCTCGGAACTGTTGATAGACGGTTATTCCGAGCAGCAGGCGGACGAGGTTTATGTAGGGTACACACGTTTCAATTCCACGCTGTCGCAGACACCGGTGGTGGAGAAGCTGTTGCCCATAACGCCCTCGGAACTGACGGGCGCAGAGCGGGTGGGCTACATCTACGAGCCCGACAACTTGGCGGTCCTTCGCAGCCTGCTTCCTCGATTTGTCGAGATGGAGGTGTACCATGCCCTGCTGGAGTCGATTGCCAGCGAGCAGTCGGCGCGTATGGTCGCCATGCGCAACGCCACCGATAACGCAAAGCAACTCGGTGAAGACTTGACCCTGGTGATGAACAAGTTGCGCCAGGAAAGCATCACCAACGAGCTCCTGGACCTCATCGGCGGCATGGCAGTGCAGGAACGTTAGCCTGTGGGTCTCATTATCAAGGAATATACGGTTTCGGGACCTCGCGCCAGCGACACGGTCCGGTCCCTCTACGATACAGGGGCCGGGGCGTCTTTTGTTCGGCGGGACATTGCTGAAATCTTGGGCGACACCTTGATGACCGCAACTCCCATACGCTTTATGTTTGCCGACGCCAGTGAAGGATTCACTGTTGACCAGATCATTCACTTGGATGTTGCTGTAGACGGCACTACTCTGAACCACGCCTTTTATGTCGCCGATGACTTGGCCGAGGAGCTGGTCATTGGCGCGGATATGATGCAGAAGTTCAGGATTACTCTGGATATGGATAGCGAGGCAGTGAGCATTGACCCCCGCGCCCTATACCTGAGAGCGTAGCTCCTGGTTCGGGCGTCTATCCTCGCTTCAGGAGAATGGTATGGCTACTGGCAGAATCGTACAGGTAATCGGCACCGTTGTTGACATCGAGTTCCCCGCTGATGAATTGCCCAACCTATTTGACGCAGTGGAATTGGATAACAACGGCGAGCGGCTGGTGCTGGAAGTGCAGCAGCACATAGGCAACAACTGGGTGCGCTGCCTGGCCCTGGGGGCCACCGACGGGCTGGCGAGGGGCGTTGAGGTCAACGACACCGGCGAGCGGGTTTCCGTGCCCGTGGGGCCGGAGACGCTGGGACGGCTCTTCGATGTTACCGGAACCCCCCTGGACAACCTGGGGCCCGTGGAGACACCCCTGCGGTGGCCCATACACCGCGATCCGCCCTCTTTTGACGACCAGAGCCCCTCGATCGAAATTCTAGAGACTGGCATCAAGGTGTTTGACCTGATCACCCCCTTCATGAAGGGAGGCAAGATTGGGGCGTACGGCGGCGCCGGAGTTGGCAAGACCGTAATCATCCAGGAGCTGATCCGGAACATTGGGGCAGTGCATCAGGGTGTGTCGGTCTTCGCCGGAGTGGGTGAGCGCTCCCGCGAGGGCAATGACCTGTGGCACGAAATGCAGGATTCAGGCGTGCTTTCCAGTACGGTGCTGGTCTTCGGGCAGATGAACGAGTCGCCCGGGGTCCGGGCCCGTATCGGGCTTACCGGCCTGACCATGAGCGAATATTTCCGCGACGAGCAGAACCAGGATGTGCTGCTCTTTGTGGACAACATTTACCGGTACATCCTGGCTGGCATGGAAGTGTCCGCGCTGCTGGGCCGGATGCCCTCGGCGGTGGGTTACCAGCCGACCCTCAGCACCGAGATGGGGGCGCTGCAGGAGCGAATCACCTCCACCCGCAGCGGATCGATCACATCATTCCAGGCAATATATGTGCCGGCAGACGACTACACCGACCCCGGCATTGTCACCACCTTTGGTCACCTCGACGGGGTCGTATCGCTGGAGCGGTCTCTAGCCGCGCAGGCGCTGTACCCCGCAGTGGACCCCCTGGCCAGCTACTCCCGTATGCTGGAGCCGCGGATCGTTGGCGAGGAACACTACCGCCTGGCCCGCGGAGTCCAGCAGGTGCTGCAACGGTACCGAGAACTGCAGGACATCATCGCGATCCTGGGCATCGAAGAACTTTCGGAAGAAGACAAGCTGACAGTCTTCCGGGCCCGGAAGATTCAGAGATTCCTGACACAGCCGTTCTTCGTCGCGGAGACCTTTACCAGCCAGCCCGGCAAGTACGTGCCCCTAAGAGAGACCGTCCGGGGGTTCCAGGAAATCCTCGACGGCCAGCACGACGACCTCCCGGAACAGGCATTCTACATGGTGGGGACGATCGACGAGGCCATCGAAAAGGCCGTGGAAATCCGCGCACAGGGGTAGGCCATCATGCCGATGATGCTGGAAATAACCACCGCGGAGCGGCAGGTCTACGGCGAGGAAGTCGACATGCTGATCGCCCCCGGGGTTGACGGTCAGCTGGGGATTCTGCCGAGACACGCTCCGCTGATGACCATGTTGCGACCCGGAGAGTTGACCATCCGCAAGAGCGGTGCAGACACTTTCTTCGCCGTTACGGGCGGATTCATGGAGGTGCTGGGAGACCGGGTCATCATTCTGGCTGACGCTTGCGAACACTCGGAAGAGATCAACGAAGAGAGGGCGCAGGAAGCCATGCGCCGCGCCCAGGAACGCATCGACAGCAGACCGGCGGAAATGCAGATGGAGCGGGCGCTGGCGTCTCTCAGGAGGGCCCAGGCACGCCTCGATACCGTGCGCCGGCGGCGGCCGCCCCGCGCAGGGAGCGGTCAGTTGCCTCCCAGCGTCAGCAGCTCCCCTGGGTGAATCGCATCACGAGTAGACCAGGAAACGAAGAACAAAGGCCCAGCCAACCGGCTGGGCCCTTTCAATTCTGAGCTTCAACAACGGTCAATCATCATTGTAACTGTTGATGTAATAGGTCATTGACTGCAGCGAAAGTACGGGGTCGATGTTCCTGATCCTCACGCCTTCACGGACGTGAGGTATGATGGGGGCGTAATTCAGGATCGCCCGTATGCCGCAGGCCACCAACTGGTCCACAACCTCCTGCGTGTGAGAAACCGGTACGGCCACGATGGCAATGCTTATCTTCCGCTCGGTGACCACTTTCCTAAGGTCGTCCAGCGAATGGACGGTCAGCCCACCCACGTCCTGCCCGATCACATCTTCGTTGATGTCGAACGCCGCCACCAAGTGAAAACCGTCAGGGGTGAAGCCGGGATAGTTGACGATGGCGCGTCCAAGCCGGCCCACTCCGACGACTGCCACGTTCCAGAATGCGTTGACACCCAGTATCTGGCGGAGACGGTCCAGGAGGTCGTGAACACTGTATCCCCGACCCTGTTTGCCGAACCGGCCGAAGTAACTGAGGTCCTTGCGAATCTGCGCCGGCGTCACCTGTAGCTTTTCGCCCAATTGCTGGGAGCTTACCACCATGATACCGTCTTCCATCAGACGATTCAGGATGCGGAGGTACTGCGGCAAACGACTTACGACGACTTCCGGGACTTCAGACCGTGGTATATCGGGGGCAAACGGGTCGCCGGTCATAGATCCAATCATCCTCAGCGGCGGGGAGGCACAGCAGCTTCACCGAACTCGCTTTCGTCATCATGCGGATTGGCCACGATTCGGGTCAAATATAGCACACAATCAAAACTGCATTGGTGCACACAATGCATCGCCAATCCAAGATTCCGGGGGTGTGGGATTGCACATTGGAGTCTGCAGACTGACTTTTCACCTGCATGAAGTGTCGAGCCTCAAGGAAAAGCGACAGATAGCGCGTTCCCTGACCGACAGGTTACGCAACAGGTTCAACGTTGCGGTGGCTGAAGTCGAGGATTCTGATCTCCGGCAGCGGCTCACCCTGGGAATCAGTTGTGTCAGCAACGAACGCGCTCACGCAGACGCCATGCTGTCAGGTGTCCTCAACTTTGTCGAAGATCTGCGGCTCGACCTGGAACTGGTGGACGTTCAGAGCGAGATCATCAGTGGGGTATAGCCACGAGCGACATCTCCAGTGGCCAGTCCGTCCCGGAACTCCAACAGGGCACTGGCCAAGGCTTCGGAGGCTACATGCTGGACATTGTTGTGAGAGGCGCCCCAGAGTGTCACGAACCTCTTGGGACGATTTGCCGCTTGGTAGAGCTTCATGCCCTGCTCAATGGGTACGATCTCGTCCAACTCGCTGTGCAGCATCAGGAGAGGGGTCTTCACTCTTGGCATGCGTTTCAGGGAGTTATAGTGTCCCCTTACCAGCCATCCTGCCAGCGGGATGGGAAGCGTCATTTTCGCCATATCCTGTATCGAAGAAAACGGCCCGATCAACGCCATGCCGTATGGCGGATGGGCCACGGCTAACTCGATAGCCACAGCCGCGCCGAGCGAGTGTCCGAAATAAACGATACGCTCCGGATTGATCCCGGAGCGATGCTTCAGATATTCAAGCGCGGCGCGGGCATCAAGGTAAGTGCCCCGCTCGGTGGGATGACCTTCACTTCGTCCGTATCCCCTGTAGTCGAAAATGAACTGGTGAACACCCAGCAGGTTGCCGGCCCGCTCCAGCTGGCCGACGCGGGTGCCAACGTTGCCGCCGTTGCCGTGAAACCACAGCCAGGTCTGGGTGTTGTTTGATGCCCATCCAGGGGCGGGGATGAACCAGCCGTGAATGGTCAGGCCGTCCGGAGTCTTCAGGAAGACATCCTCGTACTCGAGGCCAACGCTTTCAGGAGTGTTGACTAATTCCGGTTCGGGAAAAAATAAGAAGCGTTTTTCGGCCCAGGACCAGATCATATTCGCCGGCTGCCGCCTATTGGGAAACGACCGATCCACCCCGGGTTTTCATCAGTTCCAAAAGGCGAGAGGAGAAATCCCGTTTCGTCAGAACTGCGTCGCAGCCAAGCGTTCGCGCTTTTCGCAGTGTTTCGGCGTCGCCGTGGGGGCCATAGGCTATTAGGGGAGCCGTTTGGCCGTCTCCGTCTGTCCGCTTCAGGGCCTCGGACAGAGCGGCAACGCCCTCGGTCCAGGACTCCTCATCCGTTTCCAGGTCAATGAGGACCAGGGCAATATCCCGTCCCGAGGTAGACCTGAGCAAGCCGGAGGCGGAATTGCCATAGACCGCTTCAAGACCCGAACGTATCGCTGCGGACTCGATGCGGGGGATGAAGAACAGATTGCCAGTGAGTACCAGAGCTACCGAGGGGATTTCCTGCTCGTCCGTAGGGGTAGCCATGTCAGAGCCTCGGTGGCGTGCCGAAGGGCACGGCCATCTGGGATTGCGGATATGACCCCTGTTCTTGCCGGATAGTATCCAGGCGATCGACGATATCGCGGCGTTCGGGATGCTCGGTCTCGCATGAGGGGCACCACAACGGCGCCCTTGAAGAGAGCATCATATTGTCCTTCTTGACCGTAATGGTCTCAATTTCGGTGGAGCAGACACTGCACCTGCGGATGATCGTCACCTGGTCGATTGGTGGCATCTCTTATCCTCCTCAATGGTGGGTGAGAGACTAGTTCCCTCTCCTTCCGGGTGAGGGCGCCTTCCCGGTCAGGCTTCCAGGCTTTCCGATAGCAATTCCAGGATGTCCTTGGATTCTTTCTCCCCTTCCAGTCCCTTGGATTGGATGCCCTCGGCCATCATCTGGAGGCAGAAGGGGCATGAGACGCCAACGGTTTGCGCCTGCGTCTCCACGAAGTGATCTGTGCGAACGTGATTTACGCGTTGGCCTTGGCTTTCCTCTATCCACATGTGGCCGCCTCCCGCACCGCAGCAGAACCCCCGCTGTCGGCAACGGCCCTCCATCTCCACCAGTTTCAGGCCCGGTATGGCCTTGGCGACATTCCGGGGCTCGTCGTAGACGCCATTGTGCCGGCCCAGGAAGCAGGAGTCGTGATAGGCCACGGTGACGTCCATCATCTTAACCGGCTTGATTCTGCCTTCCTTGATCAGGCCGTCGACGAACTGGCTGTAATGGAGGACATCGAAGTTGCCGCCCAGCTGCGGGTATTCGTTCTTAATAGTATTGAAGCAGTGTGGGCAGATGGTCACCACCTTCTTCACATTGTAGCTGTTGAGAGTCTCTATGTTCTGGGTAGCCATAATCTGGAAGAGGTACTCGTTGCCCATGCGCCGTGCCGGGTCGCCGGTGCAGGTCTCCTCGTCGCCCAGGATGGCGAAATCGACCTTGGCCGACTTCAGCACTTTGACCATTGAGCGGGCCACCGCCTGGCTGCGTTGCTCAAGGGCTGGGGTGCAGCCCACCCAAAAGAGAATCTCAGCGTCTGGCTTCTCCGCGAGCGTCGGCACGTCCAGGCCCTCGGCCCAGTCGGTGCGGCTGAACTGGGTGCCCCGCCACGGATGGCCCCGTTGCTCGAGGCTGATCAGGGCGTTCATAGCCGTTTCAGGGGCGTTGGACTCCTCGAGAACCATGTAGCGCCGCATGTCCATGATCGTCGGGACATGCTCCACGGTGACGGGGCATTCCTCCATGCAGGCGCCGCAATTCAGGCAGTCCCAGATCGCGGTCTCGGGAATAGCATTGTTCAGGATCGGAGTAGGCTCTGCGTGTTCCGGGTCTCTCGGTCCCTGGTGGCCAATCTCAATCATGTGGTCTTTAAGGTTCTCGACAATGTGCATCGGCGAGAGCAGCTTGCCCGTAATATTGGCCGGGCATACATCGGAGCAACGGCCGCAGACAGCGCAGGCGTAACCGTCCAGCAGCTGCTTCCAGGTGAAGTCCTGAACCCTTGACGCCCCGAATCGTTCGGCGTTTTCCAGGTCCATGGCCGGGAGGGCACCCCGGGAGTCGAGCGTACGGAAGAAGGCGTTGATCGGCGCGGCCACCATGTGCATGTGCTTGGAGAACGGGATATATACCGTGAAGAACAGGATGATGGCGAAGTGGACCCACCAGAACAGACCCTGCAGCACGCTGGCCGTCGACTCGCCGATGCCAGCGTCGACGAACAGCCGCCCCAGCGCGCCTCCAATGATGACATCCGCCTCCGGCCCGGTGCCTCCCTCAGCCACATAGAAGCTGTGGGTCAGGATCGTGGAGGCCATCAGGCCGGCAATCATGCCGACGATGATGATGGCATCGGGGTTGCGGGTCAGGTCATAGCTCAGCCGCCGGGGCCTGACCACCCACCGCCGGACGGCCGCCCAGATGAGCACCACCAGAAGCACGGCCGCCAGAATGTCCAGGTAGCTGCTGTACACTCTGGCTCCGGTCTCGGTGAGCAGCCATTCCGGGAAGGGCTTCCATGCCGCGGCAGCGAAAATAAAGATGGCGTAGGACAGCATGAAGGTGAGGAAGCCCCAGAAGATTGAGGCATGTCCCAAACCGGCCCAGTCTCCGAAGGGCACGCGCTGCAGCACCTTTTTCTGACCAAGCACGATGGCCATCGCGCCCGACAGCCGTTCCCAGGGGCGATCGAACCTGTACTCAGACCTGCCCTGCAGCACCAGCCTGAAAACCCGCTGGTATATCGCGTAGCCGCCGGCGGCTGCCGCCAGCGCAAAGAGTATATATACGCCTACCCAAATGGGGATTGGGCCAATGTCTCCGGGTGGTACCAAGGGTCAAGCTCCTAACCTGTTTACGGTTCGCGCCAGTTGCAGACGTAATCTACTTGATGGTCTCTTTCCGGTGTGCTTCGACTTTGGGACTTGGGGTTCTCCTTCCAGAGTTCGCGCAGACCACGCAGCGCGGCATTGCCGTCGTACCCGTTGTGCCTCGACAGCCAGCATCCGATGATCGTGCCGGTTCGCCCTACTCCACCCAGGCAGTGAACGTATACCGTGCACCCATTGGCAATATTTCGGTCTATGGAGTCGAGGATTTCCTTGGTGAGTTCCGGGCTTTCCGGCACTCCCATGTCCTGAATCGGAAACTGTAAGTGAGCAGCCTGGCCAGCTAAATCCGCATACGGGCGCAGCTTGCTTCCCCGGATAAACGCTCGTTCGTTTTCACCCTCTGTGAGGTCAATAAAAATTGAAACACCGGCATCGAGCAGAGAGGCCACCTTCTCCCGTGCCTTTTGCTCGTCGAGGTCCCCAGGGTACTCCCCGGCCAGCAGGTTGTCGGTAACCCAGTAACAATATTCGATGGGCCGTTCTTTCATCGGCGCACCCGCCTACAGGTCCTTCACTCTGGGAATGACCTCGCGGCCCAGCAACTCGATCTGCCTCAGGACCTGCTCCTGGGGCATTCCGGGCCACTGCATCCGGAAGATCATCATGTTGACGCCCAGATCTTCGGAGTAACGCGTGACCTCAGACACCACATCGTCGGGCGAGCCCAGCAGGAAGCGGTCCTTGGCCAGGTCCTGGTACGGGACGCTGAACGATTGCTCGCCGGGCAGAGCCTTGTCCTGCCCCCACGAAGCGTAGGCTGCGTACTTACCCTCAAGGTAAGGCTGGCTCTCGATGTAGGCCGTCTCCCGGTCGGCGGCCACATACATTTCCCGCATCATGGGCAGGTCGGCCGGGACGTCGTTCCCGTATGATTCCAGCGCAGCCGTGTAGCGCGTCCACTGGTCGGCCACCATGGGCACCGTTGCGTGGGGGTTGATCAGCCACGGATATCCCCAGCGTGCGGCCCGCCTGATGGCAACATCGTTGTTGGCGGCTACCCAGACCGGCGGGTGAGGCTGCTGCACCGGGCGAGTGATGAGCTTGGTCTTTGGAATGGTGTAGTACTTGCCGTCGTATTCCAGCTCGTCCTCGACCCAGAGTTGCTTGATGATGTCCAGCGACTCGTTCATGCGGCCGACGCGCTCTTCCCGCTTGACCCCGAAGGCCGTGAATTCCTCGTCGCGGTAACCGAGCCCGATACCGAACACGAATCGGCCGCCGGTAATGCAGTCCAGCGTTGCAATACTCTCCGCCAGCTCCACCGGATTGTGCAAGGGAAGCAGCAGCACGGTGGCGGCCACCTGCATGTCGCCCGACTCGGCGGCCAGACGGGACAGCAGCGGAAATACCGTGCTCATCTGGTACGGAGCCGCCAGGTAGTGCTGCCCGGTTGCTATCAGGCTGAACCCAGCATCCCGGGCGGCAGCAACCTGCTCCACGCTGTCCTGGATCTTTTGCGGCATGGACTCGCCCGGCAAGTACTGATTGGTTACAAAGAATCCCAGCTTCACGATTGCTCCTATATCACAACAGAAAACAGCCCCCTGTTTCGGGGCGTCGCATCGACACAGTATTGTATAACACTTTCGTCGCCCGCGACTGCGAAGCACAGGCGGACACTCGGAAAAGCAAGTTGCCACAGGTGGCCGCAGCGGCTAAATTCCTTTCAGGCTTTACTTTCATCTCATGGAGCGTTTACAGATGAAGATTGCAAGGTTTCAGCACAACGGACACACTGCCCACGGCATCATCGAAGGCGACGAGATTGTCGAGGTCAAGGGCGACATATTCTCCGACTTCAAAGCCGACGGCGAGCGGCGCAAGCTGGAGGACATCAAGCTCCTTGCGCCCACCGACCCCAAGGAAATCTGGGCGCCGGGCTTGAATTTCGCCAATCACCTGGAGTTTGCAGCGGGCGTGCTGGGGGATGAGGACCCGCATGTGCCCGAACACCCGGAGCCATGGATCAAGGCCCGCAACTCGCTGGCCGGTACCGGGGATAGCATCATTCTGCCCCATGACACTTCGGGAGAGGTGCACTACGAGGGTGAAGCAGTGGCGGTGATCGGCAAAGCGTGCCGCCGGGTCAGCCCACAAGAGGCCGGCAGCTACATCTTCGGCTACACCTGCGGCAATGATGTGTCGGAACGCGCGTGGCAGAAGGACGACTGGACTTTCTGGCGGGCCAAGGGCTCAGACACCTTCGCCCCCGTTGGCCCGTGGATCGAAACGGACATCAACCCGCAGTCCATGGAGATGATCGTCCGGCTCAACGGGGAAGAGGTGCAGCACGGCTACACCGAGGAGATGCTGTTCACCTTTGCCGAGATCGTCAGCTACATCAGCCAGCAGATTACGCTGCAGCCGGGCGACCTGGTATTCTCCGGCTCCACCGGCGTCACCGTTGCACTCAAGGACGGCGACCATGTGGAAGTGGAGATACCGGGAATCGGGATACTCAGCAACCCGGTCGTTCGGGAAAAGGCGTAACCGACACTACAGGCTGACTACAGCGCGGGCGCGGGCGACTGGTTCCCCACGGTCGTTGTCCACGGCGACGGCGCACTCAACCACCCGCTGCCCGCCTTCCGTCCGCTTGTCCACCACCGAGCCCGACATGCTGACTGTGTCGTTGGCAACCACCTCGCTGAGGTGTTCAACCTCCAGGCTGCTTCCCGCGGCGTCCAGCCGCTCCCGCGGGAATCCCTTGCTCAACAACTCGACGATGTACGAAGTCACGGTCTGACGCGGGAGGGTGGTTGCCGCCTCTATGTCCTCCTCATCCTGCTCACCATGGAGCGCGGCGTATCGGTTGATCGACTCCGCCGTTTCCCACTTGATCAGGACGGGCAGAGTGTCCCCCACCGTGACGGACTCGAAGTCCACCGTCATCGCCCACAGCCTGGCCATGCGAATCCTCCCGGATGTCTGGCTCGCTACACTGAAGGCTAACACCGCGATTGGTCAGCGGCAATGTGCGCTGGAAACGGGAAACCCGTTGCTGTAACCTGATTCACGGCCCAAGCGGCCGACACAATTCAGATCGAGGACGGACAGATGGCGGATTCGGAAAGGGAAGAACCTTACAGCCGGGCAATGGTCGTGATGGCCCATGCCGACGATATGGAGTGGACCTGTGCGGCCACCTTGGTCAAGCTGTGTGCCGAGGGCTGGGAGGTGGTGCTGGTGCTCTGCACCGACGGCTCGAAGGGCAGCGACGACCCGGAGATGACCGCCGAACGGCTGGCGCAGATTCGCGCGGAAGAGCAGGAGGAGTCTGCCCGTGTCCTGGGCCTCAAGGAAGTTGTCTTCCTCGGTTATCCGGACTCGTATCTGGAGCCCACTCTGCAACTGAGGAAGGATATAGCGCGGGAAATCCGTCGGCACCGTCCCCATGTCGTGATCACCGAGCCGCCGACCCGGGACATCGACAGCCGCTACTATGGCAGCCACCCGGACCACCTGGCCGCCGGCGAGGCCACCTTCGCCGCCGTCTTTCCCACCGCCCGCGATCGCCTGACTTTTCCGGAGCTGTTGGAAGAGGGCCTGGAGCCTCACAAGGTGCGCGAGGTCTGGATAGTCGGCGGTCTGGAGGGTTCCGACCACTTCGTGGATGTGGACGGTTACATTGACACCGCCATAAGGGCCCTGCAGTCCCACAAGTCCCAGGTATCACCTGAGGACGCCGAGAAATACTTCCCCATGGGCCGCGCCGCCACCGCTGCCAAGGTCGGCCTCAAGTACGCCGAGGCCTTCAAGACGATCAAGTACCACTGATGAAAAAAGGGAGCCCCACCAAAGGCTCCCCAGGTCATGCGTTTGGATTTCCAAGCTAGAGTGCGGGGTTATGCAGGTGGGTCGTAGGTCTTCGCCAGGACCTCCACCTCTCCAGAGAAACCGCTTTGATCGTCAGGAGGAAGGAAACCAAGCAGCTCGAATCCGATGACCCTCCGGTTGATGTCTCTCATCAGCACGACGTCTTCCCCGGTTTCTGAGCAAATGAACTCTTCGGATGGGTCTCCAAACCAAACAGTCAATGTGTTCCCTGTCCGGTCGTGGATCACCTTTACTTGTTTCACCTTCTCCACAAGGTTTCTCCTTCCTTGATCGCATCCGTGGGGTATGCAGTGATGATAAACCCTTCGCCATTTAACCTCTTGGCTACCATACAGAGCCATCTGCCAGGACGTTCAAACCAGTAGAAGAGGAAAACGTCGGGGTCTCTCCGGCTGCGCCTGATTTCGCTGGGATCGCTCAGTGCTTTGGCGACGTCACTCTCTCGACCGCTTAAGGCTTGGTGTTTTTCTGTGATCAGCAAATTCCAGTACTGCCGGGTTGTGCGAACACGAAACCCCAAAGGCGTACCAACCTCAAATAGTATGTCGTCGGGCGTCAACTAACTTGCAAACTACAACGGCTTCCGGGCAGTTACCTTGAAGCTGGCGGTGTTGGTATAGGTCTCTTTTTCGGACTCGTCCCAGAACTCGAACCCTTCACCGTTGATCTCGATATCCACGAACCCGGCTCGCCGCATGCGGTCGATGTAGGTCTCGTGGTACTCGGCCCCAGCCGCGCAGGACACCCACGAGGCGGCGTCGGTCACCGCCGGACCATCAGCAGACAGCGCCAGCACGTCCGAAAGATGGATCCGCCCCCCTGGTGCCAGCACCCTGAAGCTCTCGCTGAATACGGAGTCTTTGTCAGGGGAGAGGCAGACCACGCAGTTGGATATGATCACATCGTAGGAATTGCTGGGCAGGGGCATCGACTCCAATTCCCCTTTGACGAACTCCACATTTGTCAGACCCAGGGACTCCTGGTTCTTGCGGGCCAGCTCCAGCATTGAGGGAGTCATGTCCAGGCCGGTCACTCGTCCGGACTCGCCTACCTGCTGCGCGGCGAGGAAGCAGTCGATGCCACCGCCGGAGCCCAGGTCCAGCACCCGTTCGCCGGACTGCAGTCCCGCCAGCGCCGTTGGGTTCCCGCAGCCGGCAGACGCCGCGACTGACTCGGCGGGCAACCCGGCCAACTGCCCTTCATTGTAGAGGCGCAAGGCGTGTTCCAGGTCCTCCGGTCCGCAGCAGGAAGCAGAGACGTTGCAGCCGCAGCCGTCCGTATGCTCACCGTCGCCGTGCTCAACAACCGGGCTGAGCTCGATCACCCGCTGCGCGCGGGCGCCGTACCTTTCCCTGACCAGTTCCTTGATGTTGTCGTGCTCGATGGCCATTTCTCTGCTGCCTCCTCGAGTGTCAAATCTATGCTTGATATATTGCGGGGCGGTACATCGGCTGCGGAATGGGATTTCCCAATTCCTGTGCCGCCTCCAACCAGGCCACTTGGGCGAGGCGCACTTCTCTCAGTGCATCTTCAGGCGTATCCCCAAAAGCGGAGCAGTATTCCAGGTCAGGTATATCGGCGATGTAGCTCTGGTCTTCTTCGCTGTAAAAGATGTTTATATGATAGTCCCTCACTCCTCATCCTCCAAAGTCAGACGGTACCTCTCGACGAGCTTGAGAAACTGGCGAATCTGATAGGGTTTGGCGTCTCCGCTGACCGGTTGGAGATTTATCGTCTTGGGTAGTCCGGTAAGCCCAAATATGTGATGGCTTCCGTTAATCCTGATGAGCCTGAAACCGAATCCCTCAATCAGGTTGACCATATCAAGGAAATCTACATTGCGCACTGCTCCACGGCTCAACCGGGCCAGTAACCTTCGACGATTCATTGGATTGCATTCCCTACCCCTATAGAGTATAGACGGGAAAATCCGTTGTGTGGACTTTTGCGGTAAAATGCCCAAGAAGTCGAAATGACAGCCAGTGCCCGGCTAACTCGATCCAGGAAGACCGATTATGAAAGTCACCGGTTACCAGACTCGTATCCTGCACACTCCCGCCGACGATCCTCTGGCCAACAGCCTGCCCGACACCGGACGCCAGAGGGCCTTCGTGACCCTCGAAATGACCACCGACGAAGGCGTGGATGGTGTCGGCCTCACGTTCGTGCCAGCGCTGTCGGCCAGCCCGGTGGCGGGTGCGCTGCGAACCTCAGTCGACGCCCTGGCCGAGATGACCATCGGCGAAGACCCGATGGAAATCGAGGGGATAGTCGGACGCCTGCAGGAGGCCACCTCAGGCGCGGGGCCCGGAGGCCTGCTCACGATGGCAATGGCAGCCGTCGACATGGCCCTATGGGACATCAAGGGCAAGGCCCTGAACCAGACGGTTGCTTCCCTCCTGGGGGGCTACCGCAAGAGCGTCCCGACCTATGCCAGCGGCGCTCTGATGCGCCCGGTCAACGTGGAACGCCTGGGCGAGATCGGCCCGATGCTGGTGGAAAAGGGCTTCCGCCAGATGAAGACCCAGATGGGCGCCGAGTCGTCTGCCAACCGCGAGGTCGACCGCATCCGTACCCTGCGCGACGCAGTTGGCGACGACATCGACCTCATGTGCGACATCAACCAGATGTGGAGCGTCAACCGCGCTATCGATGTGGGGCGCCGGGTGGAGGATTACCACCTGTACTGGCTCGAGGATGTGGTCGCCCACGACGACTACCAGGGCATGGCCAAGGTGGCCGACGCTCTCTACACCCCCATCTGCTCCGGAGAGTATGTGTATGGGGTTAACCCCTTCCGCCAACTCATCGAGAACCGCTCCGTCGACATCGTGATGATCGACCTGCTGCGTGTGGGCGGCATCACGCCCTGGCGCAAGGTGGCTGCGATGGCCGAGGCCTTCAACCTGCCAGTGGTAAGCCACCTGGTGCCGGAGGTCCACATCCAGCTCATGGCCTCCATCCCCAACGGCCTCACAGTGGAGTACATGCCGTGGTCGCTGCGACTTTGGGAGGAGACCCCGGCCTTCGTCGACGGCAACCTGGAGGTGCCGGACAAGCCCGGACTGGGACTGGCCTTCGACCAGGACGCCCTGAGACACTACGCGGTGGCCTAAATGGAACACTCCACGAAAAGTTCCCTCCCCCTGAGGGAGAGGGTTGGGGTGGGGGTGAACTCCTCCGCCAGACGAATCGTGAAGATAATCAAAATAACGAACAGAGAGGGACAGATATGGTAGCTCAGCTGCGGACTTACACCATCAACCGGGGCATGATGGACTCATGGCTCAAGGTGTTCAATGAGGAGATTCGCCCAATTCACGACAAGATCGGAATGCCTATATCGGCCACCTTCGTGAACGCCGACCGCAACGAGTTCATCTGGATTCGCAACTTCAACAGCGCTGACGAGATTCCTGAGAAGGAAGCTGCCTACTTCGCTTCCGACGAGCGCAAGGCACTCGCTGACAAGCCCACCAGCCACATCGCCAAGATAGAGGTCAAGGTCATCGAGACCGTGCTGCAACCTGCCGGCGTAGCCTAGAAATCCGTAGAACGGCCAGATGAAACGAGCCGGGAATCACCCGGCTCGTTGTTTGTTCAAGCTTCCTTACGCATCTCGATGTGGCGGATCCCCGCCTCCATGAACGGCTCCCCGTGCTCCTCGTACCCGTGCCCCGCGTAGAAGGCCTTGACGTACTCCTGGGCGTGTAGCACCAACTCCGACGCTCCTTTCGCTCGCGCCTCGTCCTCCAGGAAGCGAAGAATCCGGCCACCCATCCCGCTGCGGCGATGGGCGGGGTCGACGGCCATACGGCCTATCCGGGCCACGACGGCCTGCCTGCCTATCCGGGCTACGACACGCTCCAGGTACACTCGGCCAGTACCAATGGCCAAGCCATCCACCCGCGCAATAGCGTGAATGGCGTGAGCATCATATTCGTCCAACTCGATCTCCGGAGGGACTGACTGCTCATCAACGAAGACCCGGAAGCGGATGCCTACCGCCGCTTCCATGTCCTCCTCGGTCTCCACCAGCTTGACGGTGATCTCACCCATTTCGTTCATCCTGTTCCGAAAGAAATGAGGCGTCCCATCCACGGACGCCCCATCATGTTTTTTACTTTTCACTGTGGCAGAAGCAACACCTGGTCTGACTGACTCAGAAGACGATCACGCCACGTCCGATCTCGCCCTTGTCCATGTCGTCGTAGGCCTCGTTGATCTGGTCAAGGGTGTAGTGCCGCACTACCAGATCGTCGAGGTTCAGCTTTCCGGCGTG
The DNA here is from genome assembly GCA_963667765.2 of Dehalococcoidia bacterium. Taxonomy (GTDB): domain Bacteria; phylum Chloroflexota; class Dehalococcoidia; order Lucifugimonadales; family UBA3495; genus VXOI01. The sequence continues at coordinate 241,475 of CAXXON010000001.1, forward strand.
GTAAAGGTCGGTGAACTTGGGCATATCGACCTTGGCGTGGGTGGAGCCGTAGTAGGTTCCCCTCACCGTCTTTTCCATCCGGACCATGTCCACGGCATTCAGGGGCGCCTCTGCGCCGAAGGGGGCGATGCCCACCAGGGTGCAGACGCCGGACTTGCCGGTCATGTCGTAGGCGTTCTTGATGGTCTGTGTCGCCCCCACAACCTCGAAGGTGAAGTCCGCGCCCTTTCCGCCGGTCAGCTCCTTCACCCGTGCGACTGGGTCGACGTCAGAGGCGTTGACGGTGTGGGTGGCGCCGAACTTCATCGCGAACTCCAGCTGGCTTTCCCGGAGGTCTACGGCGATTATCTTGGTGGCGTTCATCATGGCCGCGCCCATGATCACGTTGATACCCACTCCACCGCAGCCGACGATGGCCACTGTGCTCCCCGGGGTGACCCTGGCGCTGTTCACCACCGCTCCGACGCCCGTTGGCACGCAGCATCCGATCAGCGCCGCCTGTGGCATTGGCGTTGGCATGTCGATGGCAACGCAGCCCGTTTCCGGCACCACGGCGTACTCCGCGAAGCATGCAACCTTGCCCATGTGGTGGATGCGCGTGTCGCCCTTGTGCAACCGCTGGGTGCCGTCCATCATGTTCGGCCCGGTAGCCATGTGGTTGTCGCAGACCTGCGAGTTGCCGGAAAGGCAGGAGTTGCAGCGCCCGCAGGCAGCCACGAACGACAGGATCACCTGCTGGCCGGGACGGACCGAGGTGACGCCTGGGCCCACGGCCTCGACGGTGCCGGCGCCCTCGTGGCCCAGCACAACGGGCAGCGCAATCGGGGCGTCTCCGTGCATGAAGTGACGGTCGCTGCGGCAGATGCCGGCGGCGCCTATTTTTACAAGGACTTCTCCCTCCTTGGGGTCGTCCAGCTCCACGTCTTCAATCACCAGGGGCGTCTTGGGTTCGTAAAGAACAGCGGCCTTCAATGCAATTCTCCTGGAAAGTCAGTCTCGATATACACTGGAATCCGGGACAGTCGCCGTCTATATTCGCCCACCTCTGTGGCACTGTCAATCGCGGGTTGACGGGTGGCGTGCCTGCGGGTATACCTTTGTTGGGCGACCCGTAAGCAGCCTGCACCGATTAGAGTTGGGTAGCCCTCGCCGGTATCAACTTCGAGGAGATTCACAATGGCAGAACTCAGCCCCGCACGGGTGCTGCAGGAACTCAAGGACAACGGCGTCACGCACGTGGTGTGGCTTCCTGACAGCGAGACCAACTTTCTCTATGTGCTGATGCGCGACGAACCGACCATCGACCTGGTGCCCGTGAGCCGGGAAGGACACGCCTTCTCCACTGCTGCAGGACTGTCGGCCGGGGGAAAGAAGCCCGTCATCCTCATCCAGAACACCGGAATGATGGAGTCCGGCGACTCTCTGCGCGGCTGGGGCATCGGCATGAACATCCCGGTGGTGATGATGGTGGGCTACCGGGGGTGGACCCGCCACGGCGTGATCAACGACACTGCCGCCTTCTACACCGAGCGGTTCCTGCACGCGTTCAATGTCAACTACTACCTGGTGGAGTCCGACGAGGACGCCGACCGGATTTCCATCGCCTTCAACGAAGCTGCCAGGGAGAAGCGGCCGGTTGCCGTACTGGTGGGCGATGAGTATCACGGCTTCAATGTGAGCCGGTAAGCAGGAAGTGACCGATATGATGAAGACAGCCGAGATGCTGGAAGCATTCAACAAGCACCGTGGCGACGCGGTGGTGATCCCCGGCCGGGGCGGCCGGTTCTGGGTTGGCATCAGCGACCAGCCCGACCGCGACCTGCCGCTGGGGGACCCGGCGATGGGGGGCCACGCGTCGTTCGCGCTGGGTCTGGCTCTGGCCCTGCCCGACGAGCGGGTGGTCCTGTTTGACTCTGAAGGCGATGTGCTGATGGGCATGGCGCGCTGCCCACCATCGCGGATAAAGCCCCCGGCAACTTGTACCACTTCATGCTGGACAACGGTGTCTATGCCACGACCGGTGGGCAGCCTGTCCCCAACGCCGAAGTGATGGAATACGACGTGGTCGCGCAGGGCTGTGGCTATCCCCACACCTATGCTATCGATAACCTCGAAGACTTCACCAACCAGATTGAGGAAATCCTGTCCCAGCCCGGCCCGGTGTTCGTCGCGCTGAAGATTGACCCCGAGATCATCAACGAGCCGATCAACGCCCGGCCCCAGTGGCAGCGCAAGTCCCGCAACCAGGCTGTGGCGGACATGAAGGCCGAGCTGGGAATCTCCGAATAGCGGGACTATCCGCCCACAAATGCCTCGACAAAGTCGCTGACCAGCTTTTCGTTGCCGTCCGATACCACGAGGCCCTGCTCCATCGCGGGGTCTAACTTTCGCCTGCCGAAGATCAACATGGAATAGGTGTCGGAGGAGCAGCGAAAGACGACATCGGGTTCGGGCGTGTTCGACTCCAACTCGAAGCCGGCTCCCTCCGGTGCGAGTACCACGTCAACCGACTCTGCGCCGGGGCCGCTGAGGAGGAATCGGTACCGTAACTCCCGCTCTCTTGAGCGGTCGGGCCGAAAAGCCCGCCGCACGGCCCGGCCGGAAGCGCTCACGAGTCCGGGCAAGCTGTCCTCGACGAGGGCCGCGTTCGGGTCGAAAGCCCAGCGGATGTCCCACTCGTGCATCGCCAGCTCGGCGATGCGAATGTCGACCTTGGAGCGCACGGTCTCTGGCCGGAGGCGGTGATAGCAGAGCTTGTCCCAGTCCTCAGGCTGCACCAGTTGTAGAACGCGATCGAACTCCCGATTGACGCGTCCAAACTCGGAGAGGAGCCCGGGGCCCAGTTCCTTGCGCAGAGACACGGCGGCCTGGTCCAGGTCCAGCCTGAACTGGTCTTCGCTGGCCGGCGGCGCGTCCGAGATGCCTGGCGTGGGAGAAAGGTCGCCCTGCAGCCCCCTCTCGATCTGATCGGGAATCGGGCGGCCCCTTTCGATCAGGTGTCCGACGACATCGGCCACAGTCCACCCTTCGCAGGCGCTCTGTTGGGTCAGGTCGTCAGGGCTGAGTGTCTGCAGGAAGGATTCCAGCCTTTTGCCCGCACTAGCGATTTCTTCCCTTCTGGCCTCGTCGGTGTTCATATTCACTCCCCAACCGGACTGACGATTCGCTGACCGGTGCCCATTTGTACCACCTGCCAGACGGCGCGGCAAGGTCGCGTTGACACTGAATGATACGGCTGACTAGACTTGCGCCAGGGCAGGTATGATTGTCAACACCAGCCCACCGCCAACTGTTATCCTGTAGGGCACGAATATGTACCCTCCGGAGGTTGCTCCTTGATTTCCGACCAGGAACTGCAGAAGCTCAACGAACGCACCGCCAGCTGGCGGGAACGGCAGGACCCAGGGACGCAGCGCCGCACTGAGTTCCGGACCCCGTCCCAGCTGCCCGTCGACCAACTCTACACGGCTGCAGACACCGCCCGCGAGGGCTACATGGACTCGGTGGGCCTGCCGGGTGAGTTTCCCTACCTGCGAGGCATCCACGACTCCGGCTACCGGGGTAGGCTATGGACTCTTCGCATGTTCGCGGGATTCGGGAGGCCGCAGGAGACTAACGAGCGGTTCAAGTTCCTGCTGGAGCAGGGGCAGACCGGGTTGTCGGTCGCCTTTGACATGCCGACCCTGTACGGCTACGACACCGACGATCCGCGGGCCTTCGGCGAGTTCGGCACCTGCGGGGTTGCCGTATCGTCGCTGGCCGATATGGAGACGCTGTTCGACGGCATCCGGCTGGACCAGGTCACCACCTCGATGACCATCAACGCACCGGCGGCCATCATCTGGGCCATGTACCTGGCCCTGGCTGAGAAGCAGGGCGCCTCGCTGGACAAGGTTGGCGGTACCATACAGAACGACATCCTGAAGGAGTACATCGCGCAGAACGAGTACATCTTCCCGCCGGCGCCGTCGATGCGGCTGGTTACCGACACCGTGGAGTTCGGGGCTCGCCATGTTCCGCGCTGGAATCCGATCAGCATCAGCGGCTACCACATCCGCGAGGCTGGCTCGAACGCGGTGCAGGAGTTGGCGTTCACACTGGCCGACGGTTTCGAGTATGTTCGCCATGCTCAGGAGCGCGGGCTGGATGTTGACGACTTCGCGCCGAGGCTCAGCTTCTTCTTCAATGTGCACAACAACTTCTTCGAAGAGATCGGCAAGTTCCGGGCCGCCCGTCGCATCTGGGCCCAGGAGATGCGGGACACCTTCGGCGCGACGGACTCCCGTTCCCACAAGTTGCGTTTCCACGCCCAGACCTCGGGTCAGTCGCTGACCGCGCAGCAGCCGGAGAACAACGTGGCCCGGGTCTCGCTGCAGGCCCTGGCTGCGGTGCTGGGCGGTTGCCAGTCGCTCCACACCAACAGCAAGGACGAGGCGTGGGCGCTGCCATCGGAGGAGGCTGCGCTCCAGGCTCTTCGCACACAGCAGATCATCGCCCACGAGACTGGCGTTACCGACACCGTGGACCCGCTGGGGGGCAGCTACTTCCTCGAGGTGATGACCGACCAGTTGGAGTCTGGCAGCTACGGCTACTTCCGCCGCATCGAGGATGTTGGCGGCGTGATACCGGCCCTGGAGACCGGGTTCCTGCAGCGGGAGATCGCCGATGCGGCCTACATCTACCAGATGGAGGAGGACCGCAAGGAGCGCATCACCGTCGGCGTCAATGAGTACAACACGGGTGAGGAGGTCGACATTCCGCTGCTACGAGTAGACCGTGAGGGCGAGCGGATGCAGATCGAGGGTATCAACGAGGTCCGCCGCACCCGGGACAACCGGGAAGTGGCGGAGAAGCTGCGGGCCCTCGAGGCGGCGGCAAGGGGAAACGAGAACCTCATGCCGCCTCTGATCGAGGCGGCGAAGTCCTACGCGACGCTGGGCGAGATGATGGACGTGTTCCGCGAGGTATTCGGCGAGTACCAGCCCACTTGGGCGTTCTAGCCGTCTGGGGACCCGGAAAGGAGGAGGTAATGGCCACGCAACAGCCGAAGGTAAGGTACACCTACGAAGACTACTGCGAGCTGCCGGACGACGGGAACCGGTACGAAGTGATTGACGGAGTGCTGTTCATGGCGCCTGCTCCCTTGACGATACATCAGAGGATTGTCAGGTCCCTATTTTTTCTCCTCTGGCCGTTTGTCAGAGATGGGGGTCTTGGAGAGGTATTTGACGCTCCTTGCGATGTCGTACTCTCCCGAGAAGACGTTTTCCAGCTGGACATTCTTTTTGTATCGGCAGATCGGATTCACATCATCACGGAGCGGGCCTGCGAAGGGCCTCCTGACCTGGTTGTTGAGGTGTTGTCGCCATCCACCCGCCAGCGCGACTTGGAATTGAAGCGCTTTCGATACGCCTTCTTTGGAGTGCTGGAGTATTGGCTGGTAGACCCGGAAAGGCGTTCTATCCTGGTGCTGGATCTCGTCGACGGCGAATACATGGAGCGTGGAAACTACGGTGTCGGCGATGTGCTGGACACTACGCTCATACCAGGGCTAGTTATTCCTTTGGCGCGGGTGTTCGAGGGAGTCTAGCCATTCTTTCCACGAGTATCCCAGGAAGCGAGAGGCCCCGAAGCAATTCGGGGCCTCTCGCTGTGACAGTGTCTTTGGAACGCCGGGGCTAGTCGTCCTCTTCCCGCATCCGCTTGGCTTCCTCGATGACCTTGGGTTCGAGGTTGGCGGGCACTGGCTCGTAGTGGTCGTACTCCATGGAGTAGGAGCCGCGGCCCTGGGTCAGAGAGCGGAGGTCCTGGGCGTAGCGCAGCAGCTCGGACTGGGGCACCTCGGCGTCAATCACCGTGACGCGGTCCTGGGGGTTCATGCCGAGGATGCGGCCGCGCTTGCCGTTCAGGTCGCTCATCACCTCGCCGGTGTAGCCGTCGGGGACGGTTACTGACAGGCGCATGACCGGCTCGAGAAGGATCGGACTGGCGTCGCTTACGCCCTTCTTCAGTGCCTGGATGCTGGCGATTTCGAAGGACATGCCCGAGGAGTCGACGCTGTGGAAGCTGCCGTCAAACAGCACTGCCTTGAGATCCACCAGCGGGAACCCGGCCAGGGCACCTTCGTCCAGGGCCTTTACCACGCCCTTCTCCACGGAGGGGATGTATTCCCTGGGGACCCGTCCGCCCACGACCTCGTTGCCGAACTGGAATCCCTGGTCGCGGTCCATGGGCTCCAGACGCAGGATGACGTGGCCGAACTGGCCGTGTCCGCCCGACTGCTTCTTGTGCCGGTACTCGGACTGGGTGGTCCGGGTGATCGTCTCCCGGTAGGGCACCCTCGGCAGCTTCACCCGGAGATCCGCGCCGAACTTGCGCTTGATTTTGTCGATGGCCACATCAATCTGAGCTTCGCCAAGTCCGGTGATCAGGGTCTCGCTGGTGCTGGCATTGCGGGACATCTGAAGGCTCGGGTCTTCCTCGACGATGCGGCTGAGGGCCAGGGACATCTTGTCGAGGTCGGCCTTGGATGCCGGGGATACGGCCACGCGGTAGTACCCGACAGGCATCTTGATGGGCTCGAAGGTGACCTGGTTGTCCCGGGCGCAGAGGGTGTCGCCAGTAATGGTGGAGGACAGCTTGCCTACGGCACCGATGTCCCCGGCCGTAATTTCGCTGAGGTTTTCCTGGTTCTTTCCCTTGGGGAGGTAGAGCTGGCCGACACGCTCGGACTGTCCCTGGTTGGCGTCCCACACCTCGGAGTTGCTCTTGATGGAACCCTGGAAGACGCGGAATAGAGACAGCTTGCCAACGAATGGGTCGGCAGTGGTCTTGAAGACGAAAGCAGCCAAGGGTGCGCTTGGATCGGCCTCAAAGGCAGCCTCATCATCGGTGCCGGCCTTCGTCAACCTGGGCTTCACACCGTCCACCGGCGAGGGCAGGTAGGATCGGGTGATGGCCAGCACTTCGTCGACAGATACATTGGCCGTAGCGGAGGCGGCCAATATAGGGACGATATCCCCCTGCAGGACCGCGATGCGAAGAGCGGCCTCGATTTCCGCGGCAGTAAGCTCCTCGCCGCTCAGATACCGGTCTGCCAGCTCGTCGTCGCTCTCCGCAGCCGCCTCGATGAGCCGCTCACGAGCGCCCTCCACCTCGTCGGCAAGACCGGCGGGAACTTCGGAGTTGGGATCGGCCACATTGACCACGCCAGTGAAGGACTCTGCCTGCCCGATGGGAATCTGGAATGGGACGCACTGGCGCCCGAAGGTGGCCTGGATATCAGCCACATTGCGCTCGAAATCGGCGTTTTCCCGGTCCATCTTGTTGACGACGATGATCCGCGGCAGGTTGCGGGAGTCGCACATGTTCCAAGCGCGCTCCGTGCCGACGTCCACGCCCGAGGTGGCATCAACGAGGATAACGGCGCCTTCAGCCACCCGGAGCGCACCGACCACCTCGCCCTGGAAATCGTCATAGCCGGGAGTGTCCAGGAAGTTGATCTTGCAGCCGTCGGTGTTTACGGAGATCAGGGTGGTCTGAATGCTGCCACCGCGCTTGGCCTCTTCCGGCTCGTAATCGGAGACGGTGTTACCGTCCTCAATTCGGCCCTGGCGGGTCACCGCCTTGGTGTTGAAAAGAGCCGCTTCGCACAGCGAAGTCTTTCCGGCACCGGAATGTGAAAGCAGGGCCACGTTTCTGATGTCATTTGCATCCATAAAGGACGTTGCTCCCCTTTGCAGAGTCTCCGGGTCTGGTCCCACGACAAATTCCCGCGAACTTGTGTGAAAGACAAACACGCAGCATGCCGAGGCGGAAACGCATCCAGCATACACGGATAAGCAATTGTATAAGTTGACGCAAAACGGCGCAACCACGGCCCTGTCTGAACCCAAGGCGGCAACCGCATTCTAACTTGATACGCGGAGCAGCCCCCGTCATTCCCGCGAAGCCGGGAATCCAGAGGGTTCCGCGCCGATACAATCAGCTCCGGGCCTTTGGGTTGATTCAGAGTTTGAGCCACTGGACTCCCGACATAGCGATAGTGCCGGATTTGGCCTTAAGCGGGCTTTGAAATATTTCTTATGTGGCATCTGTGCCATCTTCGGGGGGCAGGGCTGGTCGAACGAGGTATTCGTAGACAGCGGCGCCTACAGGACCGCCTACTAATGGCCCAACGATGTAGGCCCAGAAGCCTCCCGATGGTCCGGGGATGGCCACTTCTCCCCATCCTGCGAAGTAGGAGACTAGTCTGGGACCGAAGTCGCGAGCGGGGTTCCAGCCTCCCATGGTCAGCGGTGCCAGCATGCTGATCACCAAGGCCACGGTCAGGCCGATAAACACTGGCGCGAGGGCTTTGACTGCCAGAGAGGTGTTGCGGCGATCGACGAGTGCGAAGATCATAACCACCAGGATGCCGGTGCCCACAGCCTCAACGGCGGCGGCTCCCAGCGGAGAGACCAGTTCCCTGGCCGTCTCGCCAGTCCCCAGGATACCGGGATTGGGGAAATACTCGCCGAACATCATCGCCGATAGCTGGCTTCCCGGTTCACCCCTGTCAAGGCCGTGATCCAGCTCAAACCGGCGGATTAGAGAGCCATAAAGGAGGAGCACCGTCACTCCGGCCAGGACGCCACCGGCCAGCTGTGAGAGCCAGTAGGGGAGAAGAAGCCGCACGGGGAAGTCCCTTGGCCGGAAGATGGCGAAGGCCAGGCTGACGGCGGGGTTCAGGTGGGCGCCCGACACGGCTCCCGTGAGGTAGATGGCCATGGTCACGCCCAGGGCCCATGCGACGGCAACCTGCCAGAGCCCCACTTGTGCTCCCGTCAGCACCGCGGCCGCCACCGCGGAAGTTCCGGCGAAGACCATCAGCCAAGTGCCGATCACCTCTGCCAGACAGCGGCGAAAGAGGTCATGAACCTGGGGGCTTTTCCACAAGAGAGACCGACCCCTCCGGCGTGGAGCCGAACCGGAAGGGCCCGGAGTAGGCGGCTCAGCCACGAGTGGCAAGGCCTCCAATTCTGCTTGCGGGGAAAGGGTAAGGAGAGGAAAAGCGGGGAGTGGCCGGTCTGTTCTTCGGTACCGACCTGAAGGTCCTTTCGAGACCCGGGGCTGACTCCCTGTGCATGAGGAAATGCTATCGTTTTTCGTCGGTTCTGGCAACACCGGATTTGGGAATTTGGAGACTTGTCGCCTGATGGGCTGAGGAACAAGTTAAGGGCCTGAAATTGATTTCTGGGCGGTTTCTTAAGGCCACCTTTTCACCCCCACCCTAACCCTCCCCCTCAAGGGGGAGGGTTAGGGTGGGGTGCGTCTGGCAGGGCGTCTTACTGATGCGTGAATGAATTGCAAAACCATACCGTCATACCGGCGAAAGCGGGAATCCAGTGCAAAAGTTCCCTTTTCCGCCCTGTACGGAGTTACCCCTCTGGATTCCCGCTTTCGCGGGTATGACGGGTGTTTGTTGTCGGAATGTTTACTAATGATTCACTCGTCAGTAATTGTCGCTCTGCCTAGAGGGTCGAGGGCCGGGTCGGCTATTTAGCCAGCTTGCGGCTGAAAGAGAGAACGCCCTCACCCTAACCCTCTCCCGGAGGGAGAGGGAACAATTAAAAGGCTCTCACCATGAAGGGGGAGGGGACTTTCGGGACAGTTTTCAAGTGGCCAGGGGTAGGCGGATGGTGAAGGTGCTGCCCTCGCCAACGTTGCTCTGGACCTCGATGGTACCGCCGTGTGCTTCGACCAGCCGACGGGCTATGGTGAGGCCCAGGCCGGCGCCGCCCGTGGCGCGGGAGCGGGAGGGGTCGGCGCGGTAGAACCGGTCGAAGAGCCTCTGCAGGTCCTCGGGCGCTATGCCATTACCGGTGTCGGCCACGCCGACCTCCAGACTCCCGCCGTCCTCCCGGGCAGCGACGGTAACGCTGCCACCCTCGGGGGTGTGGGTGATGGCGTTCTCCAGCAAGTTGCCGACAACCTGGCTGATGCGGGTGGAGTCGACCTGCAACGCTGGGAGGGATGGCCCTGTCTCGAACCGCAGACCGACGCCCTTGGCCTCGGCGCGGGGACGCACGGCTTCGACACCTGACTGCAGCAGGTCTGCCATGGACACCGTCGTCAGCTGCAACTGCAGGTCCCCCGACTCGACCTGGGCCAGCAGGCGGAGGTCTTCGACCAGGCGCGAGAGGTGAATGGCCTGCTCATGGATGGTGTCTATGGTCTCTGGTGTGGGCTGGACGAGTCCGTCCCTGATGGCCTCGAGGTAGCCCTGGATGTTGGACAGAGGGGTCCGCAACTCGTGAGCCACGTCGGCGGTCAGGTTGCGGCGGTGGCGCTCTGCTTCCTCCAGTTCGGCGGCCATGGCGTTGAAGTTGAGGGCGAGCTCGCGTATTTCGCTGGGGCCCGAGTCGTCGGCCCGCTGCGAAAAATCGCCTCGCCCGAGCCGCCGAGCGACCGTACCGAGGCTCTGCAACGGGGCCAGGGTCCTGCGTGATATGAGCCACACCAACAGGGTGCCAAGGGCTACGGCGCCTAATCCGGCCCAGACGAGGGAGAACTTTACGCCGGCAGAGATTTGGTCGGCAGTCGGTTCCGCCGTGCCGAAACCGGTCGGAGCGCCCAGGGGTGCTGCCGATACTGTGAAGGCCCCCACCTCTTCGTCCCCGAAGAGGACCGGAATTTTCCTGTCTGTCTTGAAGGGGCCGAATCTGGTCTTGCCGCTTCGAGACCCGTTCCCCTTCAGCAGGCCGGGGTGGGAATCGGCGATTACGATCCCAGCAGCATCGTAGACCACGATGTGGCTGCCGGAGACGCTGCCGGCCCGCTCGACGGTCTCCTGAAGACTGGCGTCCTGGTGCTCCCACCCATTCCTGCGGGCGTAGTAGTTGGTCACGAAGTTTCGGAGCCTGGCAACCTGGGCCGAGTCGCGATCGCGGTCGAAGCGCTCCGTCTGCCTGCCTGCCGCCACACCGGTTGCGACGCCGATGAGCACGAGGGCGACGGCCAAGGCCAGGAAGAAGCCCAGGGCCAGACGGAACTGCAGGCTGGAGAAGAGGCGCGAACCGAAGTCTGGCACTCCGGGTCACCTGCCTGCCGACGGGGCTTGCGCTGCTGGGTCCAACCTGTAGCCGCTGCCATAGACAGTACGGATAAGCCTGGCATTGCCCCCAGGAGCGGCGGATATCTTGCGCCTCAGGCTGGATATGTGGGTGTCCACCGTTCGGTCGAAGCCGTCGAAGTCATCGCCCATGACGCGATCGATGATTTCGTCCCGGCTGAAGATGCGTCCCGGGTGGCGTACCAGCAGAGCCAAGAGATGGAACTCGGTGGGCGTGAGGGGCAATTCCGACCCGCTCAAAGTGGCCCTGCGGAATCTGAGGTCGAGTTCCACGGGGCCGGCGGACAGGGTGGATGGTCCGGCATCGGTGCCGTCGTGAGAGGTGCGGCGCAGGACGGCGCGAACCCTGGCGGCGAGTTCCCGGGGGCTGAAGGGTTTGGTGACATAATCATCGGCGCCCAGGTCGAGGCCGGCAAGCCGGTCATCCTCCTCCACGCGGGCAGTAAGCATGATTATGGGCACAGAAGATTCCCGGCGAATGGTCCGGCAGATGTCCAGGCCGTTCATTCCGGGCAGCATGACGTCCAGCACCACCAGGCAGGGCTCTTCTGCTCGTGCGATTGACAGCCCGTCGTTGCCGTCGAGAGTAGCAATAACCCGGTACCCGTCCCGCTCGAGGTAGAGGCGGGCGAGCTGCAGGACGTTGGGGTCGTCGTCCACGACCAGTACGGTCTGATGATTCGCGAGGTTCACGCTGTTCATTGGACCTTCCGAAAGGAGAGTTCGACGAAGCGATGAAGACGAGAGGCAAGCTGTTGCCTGCTCCTCGTCCAGTGAAAGTGGTTTGTGCCCGATTGCACACTGTTTCAGGTGGAACTGTCCCCGCTTGGGGCTTCGGGCGTTGCAGTCGGGTCGGTGTCTGAATCCCCATTCCCGTGGTGCCCCCGACCGCGACCCCAGAGGCCCTTGCCTCCGTGATGTCCGTGGCGCCCGCGTTTGCCGAAGCCGCGGTGGTCTCCAGACTCTATTTTCTCACGAATCTCGTCGGCTTCTTCCTGGGTGATTTGGCCGCTGTCCACGGCAGCCTGCAGCTTCTCGTCGAGGGCCTCGATGCGGATGTCGGCGAGGGCCTGCTCTATGGCGTCGGCCACATCGTTGCTGTCTACATCGAGCTCGTCGGCGACGCGGGTGGCGAAATCGTTGGAGTCGCTGCTCTTGTGGCCGTAGCCGTAGCCGTACCAAGCGCTGTTTGAATCTGCGCTGTCGCGGATTTCCTGGGCCCGTTCCTCGGTGATGCGGCCGTTGTCGATGGCGTCCTGGAGTTTGCTCTCAAGGGCCTCGTCGAACATCTCCCCTGATACCTTCTCGATGGCGTCGGCGGTGGCGTCGGCATCGGTGCCGAGGGTTTCGGCAACGCGGCCAGCCAGATCCTCGAGTGCGGCATCCGCAGCCTCTTCCCTCACCTCCCGCTGTGCCTGCGTGATGGCGTCGGCAGTTTCCTGTTCGTCGGTGCCCAGGATTTCCGCCACCTTGGCGGCAACTGCCGACTGGCGTTCTTCGTGGTTGCCCCGGCCCCAGCCCCAGCCATGGCCCGTTCCGCCCCAGGCCAGCGCAACACCGCCGCTGATAGCTGCTGCCAGCAGCCCGACGGCCAGGCCGATCAGTATCCACTTCTTCTTCATGCCCCTTCTCCCGGTTTCTCCAAGGCTCGCCGGGCGGCGCCACCCTGCGGCAGTGTTAACTCTAACGGCGGAGTTTTAAGGAAATTTGAAGGGAACCCTAATCTGCAGGTTCCCTTCAAATTCCCGGCATGGGAGGGACAGGAAGCTCGCAATGCGATCAGAAGGCGGCGCGATTGAGGACTGTCTGGTCCACTTTACGGAGAATGAGGCGGCCGTCTCCGGGGCCCCCGAGGAGCTGGCCACCGTCGACCATTACCTTGCCGCGCAGGATGACGGTGGTAGGCCAGCCTTCGACCTCCCAGCCTTCCCAGGGGTTGTAGTCTCGGACATGCAGATCGGACAGCTCGAGGGCCTTCTTGAAGGACGGGTCGATGATGGCGAAATCGGCATCGCTGCCAGCGGCGATGCAGCCCTTGCGAGGGTACATTCCCAGCAGCTTGGCGGCATTGGCGGAGGTGATGTCCACATACCGCTCCAGCGACATGCCCCGTTTGACCACGGCCTCGCTGTAGTTGACCCCCATGCGAATTTCGATACCCACGTTGCCGCCACGAATGTCACGGACGTTGGTGCCGGCGGTCTTGTCGAGGTAGGTGGTAAAGCTGCTGTCCGTGGCAGTGAAGGATAGGTCGCCGTGCATGATGCCGTCCCAGAGCACTCTCTGGTCCTCCTGGAACTTGAGGGACGGGTAGGTGTGGTACTTCATGCCGTCGGATTCCTTGTACTGCTCCGCCTCGAAGGAGAGGGCCAGGGTCAGTACCTCGCCATAAACTGGCAATCCGTCGGCCCGGGCCTCCGAGATCACTTCCTTGCCATCGCTGGCTGTGACGTGGACAAAGTACATCCCCACCTCTTTGCGTCGTGCTAATCGCACCACGTGGCGGAATGCAAGGTCCTCCACTTCCTTGGAATGGATCAGGTGGACGTTGTGCCAGTCCCACAGCCCGCGCTGATGGGCCAGCAGGTAGTTGTACATCACCAGCTCGTCGTCCTCGCCATGCACGGCTAGGACTCCGCCGTGGCGGTGCATTTGCTCCATCAGGTCGCCGAGGCGGCCGGTGTCGATCCTGCCGATGGGCGTCAGGCTGGTTCCCTCGGCGTCGGGCGGGCGGATGTTGGTGGTGAAGATCTTGACGCTGGGGAATCCCGCTTCCACCAGCTCGTGGAACCTGGCAATGGAATCGGGGGAATTGCTGTTGCGGTAGATGCAGTGGGTGGTGTAGTCGGTGTAGGCGTTGCCCTGCCAGACACCCATGAAGTCGTGGATGCCCGCGGCGAGGTCGCCCTCGCTGGGCACCGGCGCGAAGTCGACGACGGTGGTGGTGCCGCCCCAGATGGCGCCCAGGGAGTGCACGGCAGGGCCGGCGTTGGGAGTACCGGGCACCGTCTCGCGGGCGCCGGGCTGCACGTTGGCTGCGGCGTGGACGTGGGCTTCGACGCCCCCGGGGACAACGATCTTGCCCGACGCGTCGATCACCGTGGCCCCGGCCTCCGGCAGTACGCCGGGGAGGGCCACGGCGACAATCTGTTCGCCCTGCACCCCCACATCCCAGTTACCGACCCCCGACGGGGTAACGACCTGTCCGCCCTTGATCAGCATATCCAGCATCGTTCCGGCTCCTTACGGTAGATTTTGAACGGGGTCCAACAGTTCGAGTCCGTTGATCCAGCGAAAGTCCTCCGTGTTATGGGTTACCAGGGTGAGGCTGTGGGTCATGGCAGTGGCTGCGATGATGGCGTCGCCGAGTCCCATGCGGCGCTGCTGCCGGAGATAGATTGCTTGGTCAGCAACTGTGCGAGTAAGTGGCAAAATTTCGCAAAGCTCGAGAATCTCCTGCAGGTCATTCCTTTCAGTCTCGGAAAGAGAATGGTATCCGAATGACTCAATGTAGGTAATTATGGAAACCGATCGACTGATGGAGTAAAGAAAACGGGCAAGTTCCAAATTCCCGGGCTTAGAGGCAGTTATTATGATGTTGCTATCAATCAACATCGAGGTCGCGACCGGGAAGTGGGCGGTCTTTGCGTTGTTCCCGCTGCCAGGCAACCGGATCATCTATATCGGCAAACGCACCGGAATCTGCTAGGGCCTGAAACAGTTCAATTATCGATTTCCCCTCTTCGTCCCGGGATTCGGTGGCGTGTTTCTCGCCTATGATTACGCTCACTTCGAGCGGCTGCTCGCCCTCGGGTGCGTCGTCAAGCCACTCGACGCGGTCGCCGCGCAGGATTGCCTTGTATGCGCGTTTCATTGAGTCTCCTTCATAAACGGATGGACCTCACTTGGGGAGGTGTTCATTCCTTCATTCGTGCATGAACCTCATCCGATGGGCACTGCCACCCGGGCGGGCTCGAAGCCGTAAAGCTCCGCGGCGGCTCCGGCAACAATGCTGGCCTGCTCGTCGACAGGAACGCCCTCGAGGATTTCGGCCAGGACTTCACGGGAGCGAGGGAAGGTGGACTCCGAGTGCGGGTAGTCGCTGCCCCACATCAGCCGGTCGACCCCGATGATGTCCCTCAGGCGGATGCCTATCGCGTCCTCCTGGAAACTGAGGTAGACGTTGTTTCGGAAGAAGTCGCTGGGTCGCACATCGCCCTTGAACCTGTAGTACGCCTCCTCCTGACGCTCTATGTAGGTGTAGTCCATGGAGTCGAGGAGGTAGGGCGCCCAGGACAACTCGAACTCGACGATTGCCAGCTTGAACTTCGGGTAGCGCTCGAAAACGCCCGAGAAAATGATGTCGCACATCGAAGTGGCAGGATAGAAGACCTTGGTGGCCCTCCCACTGGCGTCGCGCACCGAGGTTGCTCCGGCGCCTCGGCTGCGTCCCTCGCGGCGGGTGGCGGTGTGCAGGCTGATGGGCATCTCCAAGTCCTGCGCGGCGGCCCAGAATGGTTCGTACTCAGGACTGTCGTAGCGCCGGTGCTCCTGGGGGTACTCGGTAATCATGGCGGCGGACATCCCCAGCTTGGCGCACCGTTCGAGTTCGGCGACTCCCTCCGAGACGTCGTCCACGTTGATCATCGCGACGCCCTTGAGCCTGTCCGGGTTGTTGGAGCAGAATTCCGCCAACCAGTCGTTGTAGGTGCGGAAAATTGCCGACATCAACCGGGAATCGGCGACCTTGAAGTAGAACAGTCCCTGCGACGGGTACAGCAACTCGCCGGAAACACCGTCGATTTTCATGTCGCGGATGTGTTGTTCGGGATCGTAGCCGCCTACATGGACGTCTTCGAAACGGCCTTGAGCGGAAATCTGCTCGGGGTTATCGAACCGTGCGCCAGCGTTGGAAATGAGACCGATTCCAGCGATCGCCTGGTCCCTTTCAACCACGAGCTGGTCCGAGTCGCCGACCCGCTCCATCCTTGGGGCCCGGTCACGGAACTCGGCGTCAATCCGCTCCGTCCAAAGGTCGGGCGGCTCGAATACATGGGAGTCTGAGGAAATGACGAGCAAGTCGTCCATGCTGTTCTCCTGTACCCGGCCTTCAGACGATTGGGGAAGCCGAATACTGATAATGAGGATGTATCATTTTAGCACCCTGTCCACGATGGACTGTATTTTCTATGTCCGTTCCAGGGCAAACGCATTCTAATTTTACGGAGCACAATAAATCGTCATTCCCGCAAAAAAACCGTCATTCCCGCGAAAGCGGGAATCCAAGCCTCTCTGCCCGAAGCTGATTGTATCGGAGCTCAACCCTCTGGATTCTCGCAAAAGCGGGAATGACGGAGGGCTGCACCGCGTATCAAGCTAGAATGCGGTTGTCCGATGTCCGTTCGGTTCTTCGTAAAGTTCCGCGATGAAAACGGATAGAATTGCTTTCCCTCATGGTCTAATGTGAGTTTGGCATTCCAATCGGGCTGACAGGTGAGACCCATGCAGAAATGGCCCACGGGCCTATCTCCGCAAGAGCTGGCCGACTGGCTGAACTCCCAGTACGGCGAAGAGACTTTGATGCACCGGCTCAAGATGCGTGTGCTGGAAGTCGGCCCGGAACGCGCCGTGGTGGAGCTGCCGGTGCATCCCGGCCTGTACACTCCGCACCACTACATCCACGCCGGAGTGATGATCTCGCTGGCGGATACTGCGGCCACCCTGGCATCGGTGGCCGGGTACCGGGGGGAGCTGGAACCGGAGCAGTTGCCGGTTGCGGTCTCGATCTCCAGCCAGATCGTGTCAAACATCCGGGAGGGCCTGCTGGTGGCGGAGTCGACCATCCCGCATCCGGGCCGGACCCTCGTCGCCGCAGCAACTCGCATCACCGACGGAGACGGCCGGCTGCTGGCCCTGGTCAATTCCACCCACTTCGTCCGCCCCAGCGACAGGTGAACCTGTGGAGAGAGCGAAACGACAGCGGGATGAGGAGAGTGAGATGTCCCTGGCAGATACGAAGTTAGATATCCGGGATACGGATCTCCTCTGGGAAGCATTTGTATCCCGAGACCGAACCCTCGACGGGGCGGTCGTGTGTGCCGTGCGGTCGACGGGAATCTACTGCCGGCCTACTTGTCCGGCTCGGCGTCCGCACAGGTCGCAGGTCAGTTTCTTCAGGACGCCGCAGGAGGCAAGATCGGCTGGATTTCGCGCCTGCCTGCGTTGCCTTCCCGACCGTCGGGAAACGGACTCGGACCTGGTGGCTGACGCCTGCGATTTCATTGATTCATTCGCCGAAGCAGAAGGGGTCCTTCCCACCTCGGCCGAGGTAAGCGAAGGAATGGGACTCTCCGTCGCCAGGTTGAACAGTCTCTTCCGGCGGGAAGCCGGGCTCACCCTGTCGCAATATACGAGGGGGAGTCGGCTGAAGCGTTTCAAGGCCCTGGTCCGAGATGGTCCGAGAGTGTCGGATGCGATATACGAAGCCGGATACGGCTCGTCCAGCCGCTTGTACGAAAACTCGATGGAGGAGCTTGGCATGACTCCAGCCACATACCGCAAGGGTGGTGCGGGTACGACCATCCACTACATCATCGTGGAGTCGGCTCTGGGGGGCCTGCTGGTTGCGGGAACTGAGAGTGGAATCTGCGCGGTCAAGCTGGGTGACGATACGGACGTGCTGCTGGCCGAACTGGGGCAGGAGTTCCCGGCGGCGACCCTTGTCCACACCACGCATACGGAGAACCCACCGGAGTGCGGCGACCTGGGTGCCTGGGCCCGTCATCTGCTGGAATACCTGGACGGTCAACGGACGGACATAGACCTTCCCCTGGATGTGGTGGCCACGGCCTTCCAGTGGCGAGTCTGGCGCCAACTGCAGGCCATACCAACTGGGGAGACCCGAACTTACCAGCAGCTGGCGCAGGAACTGGACCACCCCAAGGCCAGCCGCGCGGTCGGGAGGGCATGCGCGACGAACCCGGTGGCGCCCATCATTCCCTGCCACCGCGCGCTACGGAAGGACGGCGGGCTGGCCGGGTACCGCTGGGGACTTGAGCGCAAGGAGGCGCTGCTGGAGATGGAGCGAGGGCAGTCAGACCAGGGCAAATAAAGTCTCTGACCGGACCCTTCCCAGCAAGTCCGGATGACCTCGCCGGTGCGTATAATGGACATCACGCGCTACCGAGAGGAAGTTCTTGCGGGAATACCTCAGATCCTCCACCGCCCTGCTGGTTCCGCTGCTCCTGGTTGCCCTATGCCTGGCCACCCTCGCTGTTGCGACCTCCGGGGTGCAGGCGGCAGGAGGGGAAATCCGCGTCGTTGAGACCCAGCACGAGGTCAACTTTCCTTCCGGCGTTGATGTCTCGGCCACCATTGAGTCGGACGCCGCCATCCAAGAGATTCGCGTCTTTTACCGTCCCGCCGGGTCGCGCAGATGGGGTTACGCCTACGCCGATTTTGATCCTGGGACGAAGGTGGTGGCCACCCGGTCCATCCCGGTCAGGGAGTCTACCTACATTGCCCCCGGCGCGGACGTGGAGTATTTCTTCGAGATTCGCGATGTGGATGGCAACGTCTTCAGGACCGAACGCGGTCAGGTCGAATACCTGGACCAGCGCTTCGATTGGAAGAGGGTGCAGGTGGGCCCGCTGGAATTGGTCTACCACGATATAAGACAGTCCCGGGTCGAAGATGTCGCCAGCCAGTTGCGAGAGGACCTGCGGCGGGTGGAAGAAGTGCTGCAACTGGACCACACGCACGGTTTCAAAGGGGTGATCTACAACAGCTACGCGGACGCCAACGCGGCATTCCCCGTCCAGAGCCAGACCACCACCGACCACGGCACCTTCGCGGGCTACGCATTCCCGGAGCAGGGTGTATTTGTTGGACAAGGGCTGGACCGTCGGATCATCGTACATGAATCGGCCCATCTTCTGTATCACGAGGTGCTGGGACACAGGACAGGGGAAGACGTGGCCTGGTTGAGCGAAGGTTTCGCCAGCTACATGGAGCCGGATACGCGGGTGCGCAGCAGCTCTCAATTGCGCGACCGCACGCCTCCGTTGAGGGCGATGAAAGCCGTTTCCGGGACTCCGAGCACAATTCCGCTGTTCTATCACAAGGCGGAGAGCGTGGTGGCCCACCTGATTGAGGAGTACGGGGAGGGGGACTTCCGGGCACTGCTTGGCCAGGTCGCCGGTGGTCGAAACATCAATGATGCGCTGATCGCCGTCTATGGTTTCGACGAAGACGGACTGGACACCAGCTGGGCGGGTCTGCCCATTCCGGCCCCCCCGGCCCCCACGGCGAGGCCGCAGAGAGAGGCGCGACAGGACGCATCATCCCGGCCCACCTACGAACCCAACCGGGTCAGACCCGGCGGTTCCGCTCCGGCGACCGAGTCGCCTCCTTCAGCGGCGACAACTACGGGGGGAGGAGATGTCCGGCCTACGGAGGCTGCCCCGGGCGTGAACCAGGACAGCCGACGCCTCTTCGTTCCCACTCCACTACCTCCTGTTCCTGCGCCGCAACGGGAGGAGCCTTCGCCTTTTATCTTCTTCGATGTATGGATACTGGCGGGCGTGGCCCTGCTGGCCGTTTCCGTTCTGGGTATCCGCTTTGTTTATAGCCGGGTTAGGCGCAGCAGGGAGAGAGATTACGACCCCTGGCAGGATTGGGAAGACCGGGACTGATACCTGTATTGTCTTGAATGGACCCCTGTCTGCGTGGCCTGTCCCTGGGCTTATCCAGGGAGTTTCGAAAGGAACTTCCCTTTCCTGTCCAAGCCTTTGTGTTGCTGTCTCTTTCTGTTATATTTTTGTCCGCGATAATTTATGGCGGCGGGCATTCAGCCGGAGTACGGGTTTCAGTTCAGACGCTCGTTCCTGGCCACGACCGTGCCGTACCAGCAGACGGGTTCGAGTCGTTGACTTCAGGCTTCTCAAAAACCCTGCGATCGTCCCTATTCCGGGGCTCTCTGGCGCCTGTCCCGATGGCGTTGCTAGCCGGTCTTACCTGTCCAGACAGAGGTAAATGGCAGTCATAAACCTGACTTGGGAGGAGATCGACGGGATGGTAGCGGGACTGGCGTCCCGGCTGCCGCCCGGCAGTCGCTGCTGGGGGGTGCCCCGGGGAGGTAGCGTTGTCGCCGCCTTGTTGCGCAGCAACCACGGAATAGACATTACAGCAGACTGGACCGAAGCCACCATTGCCGTCGACGACATAATCGACAGCGGGCGCACCGCCCAACAGGTCTGGAAGAGGCAGGGCCTGAAGGTCGAAGCATTGATCGTAAAGGACAACACCGACTGGATAGTATTTCCCTGGGAAGGCACTGAACTGAGCGAGGACGCTGAGCAGACGGTTACCAGGTTCCTGGAACAGATAGGGGAAGACCCCAACCGTCCTGAACTGGAAAAAATGCCGCGCCGCGTGGTCAGCTTCTGGGAGAAGCTGTTTTCCGGCTACCGCTTTGACAGGGATGACCTGGCCGGCCTGATGCAGGGCGATGAACCGGGTCTGGATTCAACAAGTGAGAACGGAATGGTGGTCCTGCAAGGCATTAGATATGTCAGCGCATGCGAGAATCACCTGTTGCCTTTCTTCGGGGTGGCCCATGTGGGTTATTTGCCCAACGGCGAGAAGGGGTCTCCGGGAGACATAACGAAGCTGGTTGACGCCCTTTCCCGCCGACTCCAGCTGCAGGAACGCCTGACCGGTCAGATATGCGAGGTCCTGGAGCGCCGAACGGACGGTGCAGCGGTGTTGCTTGAGGGCAACTATCTATGCCCGATGGTCCAGGGGCGTCACGATCGGCAGTCGACATTCGAGACCACCGCCTTTGCCGGTGAATTCGAACGGGACACAGAACTGCAGAGCCAGTTCCTGCGTATAAGCAAGCGTGAACCGGCCGCCTGATCCGGACTGGCCGAGAGCAACGAATGCAGAGTAGGCAGGGGCGGACGCAACAACTGCGCACCGGAAGGGCCATCGAGCGCCTCGGGCCTGCATCCGTTGCAGAGCGGCCGCCGGAAATTATCCCTTTCCGCCAGGCAGAGAAGGAGTTCCAATTCATGTTCCAATCAGATGAAGTAGTGTTATGAGATTTTTGATAATGCTTGCCCTGCTGCTAACAATGTTGGCCCTGATGGCGTGCGTGCTGCAGACTCCTGGTGCTGAGACTCCCGAGACGACGCAGCCTCCGCAGACAACGGTGGCGCCCACCGTTGCGATCAACACGTCTACGGTGCCGACCGTCACCCTGGTGCCGACCCAAACTCTTTCGGTAGCGAGGCCCTCGGGCAGGGCGACATACTCCAGTCCTCCCCAGATGTCGCTCGACTCATCATCCGATTACGCTGCTGACTTCCGGACCAACTACGGGAATTTCAGGGTCAGGCTGCTGTCCACCCAGACCCCCATTACCGTCAACAATTTCGTTTTCCTGGCCCAGCAGGGATACTACGACGGGCTCATTTTTCACAGGGTAATCGAGAATTTCATGATCCAGGGCGGCGACCCCACCGGCAATGGCACGGGCGGCCCTGGATACGCCTTCCAGGATGAGATAGTGCCGGGCCTCGTGTTCGATGCACCGGGCAAGCTGGCGATGGCAAACTCGGGACCTGGTACCAACGGCAGCCAGTTCTTCATCACCACGGTGCCAACGCCGCATCTCAACGGCAACCACACCATCTTCGGGGTGGTCGCCGAGGGGCAGGCGGTGGTAGACGCGATTTCCAGCGTCAACGTCGGTCCCAGGGACAACCCCCTACAACAGGTCATAATCGAACGGATCGATATCATCCAGTCCCCTAGGCAGTAGGGGACTGGCAACATCTGCGGGTACCAACCCAGGAGTGCAACCAGTGGCTTTCGAGAACGTCCTATACGAACGACAGGAGTCTATCGCCTATCTCACCCTCAACCGGCCGGACAAGCTTAACGCCATCAACTCCGGTCTGCTTTCAGACCTGCAGGAAGCGCTGGCGGTCGTGGAAGTGGACCCGGACGTACGGGTGGCGATCATCACGGGAGCGGGCAGGGCCTTTTCCGCCGGGTTTGACATCAATCCGGACCCAGGCTCCCCTGGCCCCCATGACAGCACTCCCGATGCTTGGCGGGGACACCTGCAGGACCTGATCGACACCTTCATGAAGGTGTGGCACAACCCCAAGCCGATCATCGCAGCGGTCAACGGCTACGCCCTCGGCGGCGCCTGCGAGTTGGTGCAGGTCTGCGATGTCAAGATCGCCTCGGACCGTGCAATTCTGGGAGAACCGGAGATTCGTGCGGGATTCGGGCCTCCGCTGCTCATCACGCCGTACAGCGTGAACCTGGCCACGGCCAAGGAACTGCTGCTGACCGGCGATACCGTGGACGCCCAGGAGGCGGCGCGCATCGGTCTGGTCAACCGGGTGGTGCCCCACGACCAGCTGATGGACGAGTGCGAGCGGGTCGCCCGGAAGATCTGCCTGATATCACAGGTCGGCGTGAAGATGACCAAGGTGGCCGTCAACCGCGCCCTGGAGAACATGGGCTTCCTGAACGCGGTGTCGCAGAACCTGGAGCTGATGACCATCTTCGATACCAGCACCAGCCCGGAGCAGGACGAGTTCAACGCCATCGCCAACAAGAAAGGTCTGCGGGCGGCCCTCAATTGGAGAGACGCCCGCTTCAAAGAGCTGGACTGATCACGGGCATGGGGCGTCCCGAAGTTCGCACTTAGCGCCGGGGCATGATCTGAACCGAAGCATGTAATTGGGGCGCACAACTGTGCGCCCCTGAAGGTTGAGGGTGAGAGACAGAAGATTCAGTTGCTATTGCTCCTCGGACTGAACCCCCGCAGTCGGCTCGCTGACAGCTTGTTGATGGTCTCGTTGTGCGGGTCCACTTCTACGCCAACCGACTCGAGGGCGGTGACACCCAGCAGTGGCCCCACGTCCTCCGCCCCGAATATGACTGTCCCGTACGTGCTTTCCCCCAGGAACTCTATATCTGCTCCTGCGATGTCCATAACGAGCTCTTGACCGTCGGCCAGCCCATACGTCCGTTGCTTCTTGGGGGAAATGCCAATGGCCTCCAGGTGCTGCCTCGGCACCAGGGAGTCCACTGCTCCAGTGTCAATCAAGAACTCCCCTTCCCAGAACCTCTCGGGATCGGCGGGGTTCCTGATGGTTACGGTGACGAAGGTTGCGCCCACGGAATCTCCCATTTTTCTTGCGGTGTTTCGGCGGAACAGCCGCCATCTGGTCTTGGGTTTAAGCATCTTACCCTCCGGACTTAACCTCGATGCCAGACAGGTCCTCGACGAACTTGAGCAGGGCTGAGTGGTCCGCTTCCTGTTCGCCGTCGTTGACCAGCGATCCCAGCATCTGCTGCACAAGCGCCGTAACGGGCAGGGGAACATTCAGGTCCTGGGCTGTCTGCAGGACGTTGCGCAGGTCCTTCTGGTGCAGGCGGATGCGGAATCCGGCCCGGAAGTTGCGGGAGAGCATCATGGGTGCCTTGGCTTCCATCACGTTGCTGCCGGCGAGGCCGCCGCGAATGGCGTTGAAGACCTTCTCCGGGTCCACGCCGGCCTTGGTGGAGAGCACCAGGGCCTCGGCCAACGCCTCGATGTTGGCGGCAACGATGATCTGGTTGGCCAGCTTGGTCACACCGCCTGCGCCGATGTCGCCGGTGAGCACCACGTTGCTGCCCATGATCTTCAGCAGGTCGAAGTTCTGGTCGAATATCTCCTGCTTGCCGCCAACCATGATGGCCAGGGTGGCGTTGATGGCCCCGGGCTCGCCTCCGGAGACCGGTGCGTCCAGCATCTCCACGCCCTTACCCGCGCACTCCGCCGCGATGCGTTGCGACACCAGCGGGGCGATGGAGCTCATGTCGATGATCGTCTTGCCCGCTGATGCACCTTCCAGCACGCCGCCGGGCCCGAGGATTACCTTCTCGGAGTCGGCAGAGTCTGGGAGCATGGTAATGATCTTGTCGGTGGCGGCCGCCACTTCACTGCTGGAGGAGGCTGCCGACGCCCCGTCGCCCACGACTTCCTCGACCGCCTCACCAACAATGTCGTACACGGTCAGGTCGTAGCCAGCTTTCAGCAGGTTGCGGGCCATGGGCTTGCCCATGATGCCCAGTCCAACGAATCCGATCTTTTCGGCCATATCAAGGCCTCCTGATTGTCGATTGATGCCCCGAACCTATTCTGAAATCACCTCGGAGCGGAATGAATGTATCACACATCGTGTGTTGCTCCAACGCCCGACGAGACCGGGGGAGGCGCAAGAGACAAGTCCCCCTCTTTGCAGAGGGGGACTGCTGGGTGGCCGGCGCTTCGGGCGCGCGGGGTCAGATGAATGACTTGAGATTGATACGGCCGCGTCTGTCTTCTGATTCCTCCTTTACGAACAGGCCAATGGCAATCAGTTCCATCGCGCCTCCCACCGCCAGGAGTATGAGCGGCCAGATTCGCAGGTCCCTGTAATCTATCGGGAGATCGCCCAGGGAGGCCTGTCCACCAGTGAACTGGGTCGCTGCTCCCAGGTCCATGTGCTGTGTCAGTACCGCTCTTTGCGACAGTGGAGGATCAACTGCTACCGGGACCGCCGTTGGGGTTGCCGTTGGCGTTGCCGTAGCGGTTGGCTGCGGCACAGCCGTGGGCGTGGGTTCAAGTGTCGGCGTTGGCGCCGGCGTCGGCGAAGGAATCGGAGTCGCCGTACTGGTCGCCTCGGGCACTGGCGTGGGCTCCTCTGTCGGCGGCGGCACCGGCGTAGGCTCGACCGTCGGCACCGAGGTTTCCTGGACGCTGGACTGTTGCTGGCTGGTCTGGGGCTGCTGTTCGGGTACGATGGTGATCACCTGGGTCAACGCAGCATTGGTGCCAACGGCCCAGGTACCGGGGCCCGAGATTCCGCCGATGTTGACGGTTATCGTCCCTGCTCCATCATTGGTCAGGGTGATGGTCACCCCGTTCCAGGAGCCATCCGACTCCATGAAGCCGAGTATGGTGTCGTTACCGATGTCCGACTCATCCAGTTCGACTTCGATGGTGATTGCCGGGTCCAGGATATTGTCTCCGGTGATTGGATTGCCCTCGGTGTCGAAAACCTCAATCGTCACGCACGCCTGCAGTTCTTCGGCAGGGGGATTGTCCAGGGAATCCCAATCGCAGTTGTCTGGATTGGTGTCGATCCTGACGAAGAAGGGACCGGTGCGCGTGTCTTCAGGGAAGGTGACCGTTCCGTCCTCGCCCACGGTCGTGACTTCGGTTTCCTCGTCGGGGTCCACCAGCACGACCACCTGGTGATTCGGATCGATAACTGGCACCTCCACCACGTCGGTTACGCTGATGTTCACCTGGATCAGGTTGGTGCCGCCGTTTCCGTCGGACACCGACACGGTAACCACATAGGACGACTTGAGCTCGTAGTCCAGCTTTGCCTTGGTCTTCAGCTGCCCCGTAGTGGTGTCGATGCTGAAGGAAGAGGCATCAGTCCCGCCCAGGGAGTAGGTCAAGGTATCGTTGTCTCCGTCAGTGGCGGAAACAGGGGAGCCGATGTTGGTGTTTGCCGCCGTTGCCTCGGCCACTGAACGCGAAGTGGGATGGCTCTCTGTGAATTGGGGTACCTGATTGGCCTTCGGTGTCTGAGGAGACCGAGGCGTGAAGAAGCTGCCTATGCTTCCACCACCGCTCGGCGTCTTGGTGTTCGTGCCGGGGTTGCCGTTGTTCCCGCCGTTATTTCCTCCGTTGCCGCCGCCGTTGCCGCCATTGCCACCGTTGTTGACGGCGCCTTCGCTGACGTCGGTGACGTTGATTGTGACCGTAATGGTGTCAGTCGCGCTGGCGGTGTCAGTCGCGGTTACGACGACCGAGTAGCTGCTCTTGGTCTCGAAGTCCAGGGCGGCCTTGGTCTGCAGCTGCCCGGTTGACGCCACAATGTTGAAAGAGGAGGCATTGGTGCCGCTCAGCGAGTAGGTAAGCTTGTCTCCGATGCCCGTATCGCTGTCGGTGGCGGCCACCGGCGCGCCGATGTTCCGGCCGGCCGGGGTGTTCTCGGCGACAGAGCGTGTGGTGGTCGTGCCGCCGAATTCCGGCGCGGTGTTCGCCACCACGGCGTTGCTGGCCTGCTCCGTAAGCTCCTTGCCGGTGGCGTGCGTGTCGTCGTAGGTGACAGTGACCCGCAGGTAGTCGCCCAGGTCGCCAGTCACCGGAGTGTAGGTGGCGGTGGTAGCGTTGGCGATGGCCGTCCACGGGGCGTTCCCGTCGTCGGAGATCTCCCACTTCCAGACTTGGCTGGTAACCCCCGTATCCTGCTCCGTCAGCGTCGCAGTCAGCGGCGCGCCGATGCGCGGGTGCTCGCTGGACAGCGTGAGAGTCCCGTCCTCGTCCTCGTCGGTGACGGTGATTGTAACTGTGTGGGTGGCATCGGTCGCCGCACTGGCCGTTCCGTCGGGGGCCTTCTTGTCCGTGACGTGAATTCTGACCGTGTATGTCGCCTTCGCCTCAAAGTCCAGTGGGTCCTTGGTTTTCAACTGGCCGGATGTGGAGTCTATTGCGAAAGCCGTACTGTCCCCGGTAGTGGGAAGCGAATACTCCAGGGTGTCGCCGGTGGTATCCGGATCGGTGGCGGTAAACGGCGAGCCGATGTCGGTGTCAGCCGCAGTGTTCTCAGCGACCGTAATCTCAGTGTCATTACCGCTGTCGAAGGCGGGCGGCTCGTTGACGTCGGTAACCGTGATGGTGACCTCGATACTGGCGTCAATCACGGAATCCGCGACCTCGTAGTTGTCCAGCTCGTCGCTGACGGAGACGGTGACCGTGTACTCGTCCTTGTCTTCGTAATCCAGGGCCGCATGGGTCTTGAGCTGGCCCGTGGTGGTGTCGATGGCGAAGGAGGTGTCGTCGGTGCCGCTCAGGGAGTATTTCAGCGTGCCCTTGCTGTCGGCATGGGTGGCCGACACGGGGGCGCCGATGTTGGTATTGGCTGCGGTGTTCTCGGCGACGGACCGTTCAGCCGTAGCGTCGGTGAATTCGGGATGCTCGTTCGTTGCGGGCCTTACTACCACCGCGTTGCTGACTTCCGATTGTGCTGATTTACCCGAGCCTAAGTCGTCAGTGTAGGTGACGGACGCCCTCAGGTAATCCCCGTCGTCGTCAGCGTCTGGCGTGTAACTGTCGGTCGTCTCGTTGGAGATCGGCGTCCAGTTGTTTTGGCCATCGTCCGATTTCTCCCACTTCCATGTCTCGCCGGTAACGCCGCCGTCCTGGTCCGTCAACGTGGCGGTCAGCGCAGAGTTGACCGTAGGGGTCTGCGCGGACAGCGCGAGTACGCCCGAGTCGTCGGCGTCGGTGACGGTGATGGTGACTGCATGGGTGTCGTCGATAGTCGCCGTTCCCTCGGTGGTGCCATCCGCTGCCTTGCCGTCGGTTACCTGGATGGTGACCTCGTAGGTGTCGTTGGTCTCGTGATCGAGGTCGGCCTTGGTTTTGAGCTGGCCGGTCGTGGTGTCGATGGCGAAGGACGCTGCGTCGGTGCCGGCTAGGGAGTAGGTCAGCGGCGTGTCGCCCTCGGGGTCGGTGGCTGTGAATAGGCCGTTGGTGATATCGGTGTCGGCGGCGGTGTTCTCTGCAACAGACAGCGTCGCAGGGGCGTCATCCGCGAAGGCCGGCCCCTCGTTGACGTCGGTGACATTGATGGTGACGTCGATTGTGGCGTCCTCAGTCGGCGAACCCTCGGCGTTGCCGTTGATGTCCTTGCCGTCATTGACCGACACGGTCACGCTGTAGCTGGAGGTGCCGCTCTCAAAGTCCAAGTCCACTCCGGTTATGGTTTTGATCTGGCCACTTGTACTCTCGATTTCGAAGGACGCAGCGTCAGTGCCGGTCAGCGAGTAGATCAGCGTGTCGTTTTCCTCGTCGCTCGCCGCCACTGGCGCTCCGACGGGCTCGCCAGCAGCGGTGTTTTCCGCGACGGAGCGCGTAAGGCTCGTCTCCCCTTGCGGATACTCTTCGGTGAACACGGGCGGGTCATTGGCGTCGGTTACCGTGATGGTTACAACATGTTCGGATTCGTTGTCGCCGGGGTCGCTGGCGGTCACGGTGACGGTGTAGCTGGCCTGGGACTCGTCCATCAGGGAGGCCTTGGTCTTGATTTGCCCCGAACTGGTGTCGATGTCGAAGGACGCACCATCCCCGTCGTCCAGTTCGTAGGTGACAGTAAGTCCCTCTGGGTCCGTGGCGGTTACCGGGTTGCCGATGTTCTCGCCGGTGGCGGTGTTCTCCACCACGTTCAGGGTTGTGGGCGCGTTGTCGTCGAACACCGGCGGCTCGTTGACATCGTTGACAGTGATGGTGACGTCGATGCTGTCGTCTTCCGACGAGTCCGAGTTGCCGTTAATGTCCATGCCGTCGGTGACCGATACGGCCAGATGGTAGGTGTCCTTGGTCTCGTGGTCGAGGGGGTCCTTTGTCTCGATCTGGCCGGTTTCGTCGTCGATGCCGAAGTGGTCTGCGTTGGTGCCGGTCAGAGAGTAGGTTAGGTCGTCGTCCTCGTCCGGATCGGTGGCCGTGACCGGACTCCCGATGTCTTCCCCTGCCTCTGTGTTTTCGGCGACGGTGAAACTCTTGTCACTGTCCCCGAACAGCGGCGACCGGTTGTAGTCCCCATCCTCTTTGGCGCCCTCCTCAACGGGGGCGCATGTCGTTGTAGAGTTCTTGTCGTGGGTGTTGGGGTCGAATTCGGGCCAGAAACTTGTGTCGTCATCATCGTTGCCGATGACCGGGACATAGTACCTCGTAGTGTCTATATCGTACCCGTACTTGGTCTCATCGGGATGATCGTCCCGGTCCTGATACTCCGTTGCTATCCAGATTTCAAGCTCTCGGTCGGGTGTGATGCACTCGTCATCGGCTATCGGGACGGTTATGCGGTCTTCTTCCTGGCTTCCTCGAAAAATAAGCTTGACGTAATTGTCAGATGGATTATGCCCGTCCTCGTTCAAATGGTCGTTGTAGTTGTCCCTGACCTTCACCCCGCCCTCGATGCATACCTCGTTCTTGCGTCTCTCATCTGGTGTTCCCCCACTGTTGTTGTAGCAATATTTTTCATCGTCTGTGAGGGGCCTGCTTAGCTTCAGCGTCACCGTGACGTTCCTGCCTCCTCTCCAACTTCCGGCGTGATGCTCGCGATGCTGACCGTGGGCCTGCTGGAGTGGTCGGCGTGGGCAGTCCCAGGCGAGGCGAGGGATGAAGAGAAGAGGGCGGCCAGGGCCACCAGGATGGCGACACCCAGCGCTGAAAATGTGGCAAATGGCAAACGAAGGAACATATCCCCTCCCCACTCTCACTACATCACACCCGGACAGTTCCGGTTGCAGGACACTGGCTCCGTCGGCCGGGGGAATGGCGCCGGAGCACCCAGCGGAGATCTTCGCCGGGATTTGCTTATATCAACTCACGCGCCAAAAGTAACACCTGTTATGTCCCCCAAACCCAGTTCCTGTTTTTATGTTTTTCAACATTTGGACGGAATTTGGAGCCTCCATAGCTGAAATGGGCCTCTTCGATGGGCCGAAAACTTTATGGTAAGTTTGGCCGGACGGCGGTTGTTCAGGTTATGTAAATTCATTCAGCAACTGTCAGGACGTGCCAGCGGTCGGCGGGGATTGGCCGATTGCAAAGCAACTGTCTGACCCATCGGCCTGCTCAGGAGTGGATTGTTTAATTTCGGGATTGCGCTGATGGGCCCCAATCCTGCTCATCCCTAAATCCTGTGAATCCTGATTCAGACAAATATGAGAAAAAGGGAACGCCCTCACCCTAATCCTCTCCCAGAGGGAGAGGGAATAATCGAATGACCCGCCGACTCACGCCCGTTGAACAGGTAGCCTCTGCGGGTTATCATGGAATTAAGGTTCCTCGGTTTTCAGCGAGGAGCTTTTTCGCGAGTGCGGCATCTCGGCTGTCGGGCATCCTGAGCATCCGGGAGTCCGGGAGAGGGTTGAATGGCATACCTGCAGCAGCGAAGCGCCCGGCAACCACAGAAGACGGCGCTGGTAACCGGTGGAGCCGGCTTCATCGGCTCTCACCTGGTTGACCGTTTGCTGGAAGAAGACTACCAGGTGATCATCGTGGATGACCTCACCTCGGGGAAGCTGAAAAACCTGAACCAGCAGGCCATCTTCCACCACATGAGCATCAACCAGCCGGCCCTGGTGGATGTATTCAACCGGGAGAAGCCCGACGTGGTGTTCCACCTGGCGGCCCAGTCCAGCGTTTCGCGGTCGATCAAGGACCCGATCCTGGACAACGAAATAAACGTGATGGGCACGCTGAGGCTCCTGGAAGCCGCGCGGCACACCGGTGTGGAAAAGATAATCTACTCTTCAACCGGCGGCGCCCTGTACGGAGACCCTGAGGTGGTCCCGTGCTCCGACGATGCACCCGTGGCGCCCATCTCCCCCTACGGTATGTCCAAGTACATGGCAGAGCAGTACCTTGAGTACTATTACCGCCAGTATCGCTTGAACTACACCACCCTCCGCTATGGCAATGTCTACGGGCCACGCCAGGACCCCGCCGGAGAGGCTGGGGTCATTGCGATATTCATTTCCGCCATGCTGGCCGGAAAGCGCCCCAGGATATTCGGAGACGGCAATCAGGCCCGCGACTTCGTGTCGGTGGACGACGTAGTGGAGGCCAATATGGCGGCGATATACCGCGGGCATTGCCGTGCCATGAACATCTCCACCGGGGAACTCGTCAGCGTCAACCAGCTCTACGAGATGCTGAAGGAAATCACCGGCTTCCGCTGGGAGGCCGAGCTCGGCCCAGCCAGGACCGGGGATGTGTACCGCATCAGCCTCGACTGGGCCCGCGCCGCGGAGGAGCTGGGTTGGAGACCACGGACCAGCCTCGCCGACGGGCTTGCGAAGACAGTCGACTACCTGCGCAGCACCATGGAGGTTGCTGGCGCGCGTTAACCGCTGAGTTACAACCACGACGAGACGACACCCAGAGTACGCAGGACCCGCAGACTGAAAAGGAAAGGAAGGCGACAAACATGGCGACACCCGCGACCGACTACGACGCAATTATCCTTGGCGCAGGAGCTGCCGGCCTTGCCGCTGGCCTGTACACCACCAGGGCGATGCTCAAGACACTGATCATCGAGCAACTCGGCCCGGGTGGACAACTGCTCATCACCGATGAAATCGAGAACTACCCGGGCTTTCCCGAGGGAGTCAAGGGCCAGGAACTGGCCATGATGATGGAGCAGCAGACCACCCGCTTCGGCGCCGAGATCGACTACTCCGAGGTCCAGGGCATCGAGCGGGCCGACGAACCGGTCAAGACGGTCCATACCGACGACCGCAGCTACACGGCCAAGAGCCTGATCATCGCCACCGGCGGCTCCCACAACAAGCTGGGAGTAACGGGCGAGGACGAGTTCTCCGGTCGCGGCGTCTCTTACTGCGCGGTCTGCGACGGCAACTTCTTCCGCGGCCAGGATGTCGTGGTCGTCGGCGGCGGCGATGCGGCCATGGACGAAGGGCACTACCTGACCGGCATCGTCAACTCCGTCACTTACGTCCACCGGCGCGACGAGCTCCGGGCCACGAGGGTATTGCAGGAACGGGCCTTCAACAACGAGAAGGTCAAGTTCCTCTGGAGCCATGTGGTCGAAGAGTTCGTGGGCAACGAGGCCCTAGAGGCTGCCCGGGTGAAGAACCTCAAGACTGAAGAGGTCTACGACTACGGTACGGCCGCGGCCTTCATCTACGTGGGCTTCCACCCAAACACCGAGTACCTGAAGGGCCTGCTGGAAATGGACGCACTGGGCCATGTGTATACAGACATTCACATGCGCACGGGCGTACCGGGATTGTACGCCTGTGGCGATGCCCGGGCCGACTCCACCCGGCAGCTGGGCGCGGCCGTCGGCGACGGCATCACCGCTGCACTCGCCGCCTACCACGACCTTCAGGAAGGTTAACCCCGAGTTCAACGGCAACCCGGAAGGGGCGCGCACAGGACGCGCCCCTTTTTCTTTTGAATCTATCCCAAAACGATAGTGTGGCGGGAATTTTGAGCGAGCAACAACCTTGGCCACTGGATTCCCGCTTTCGCGGGAATGACGGGGTTTTCGCGGGAATGACGGTTGGGGCCAGCGACGGGATCTAAGATAGTTCTATGGTCAGGCCAGCAGTTCCCGTGCCAGCAGGATTGATCCTCCCACGACGATCAAGGCGATGACCGTGTATCTGAAGGCCCGCTCGTTGAGCCGTCCGACCAGCAGGCCCGCCACGCCGAAGCCGATCACTAGTGCTGGCAGAAGCAGGCCGACCATGGTCACTGTGCCTCGGGAGTAGAGGCCTGTATAGGCGTAGAGGGCCACCTGGGTAGCCCCGGAGATCAGGAAAGTGGCTGCCAGAGAGGCCCGAACGGTCTGGGCCGGCCATCGCTGGGCGACGGCGTACACTCCAGCGATCAGGCCGCCGATGGTGATGGCGGTGACGGCAAAGGTGGTGATGAAGCCGAAGCACAGCCCCGATCCGGGGAATGTGGCGTATGGCAGCCGGATTTCCCGCAGGCTGAGCAGGCCCATCACCACGATCACCACGCCGATGATGATGCGGAGAGACTCGGGCTCGGCCACGTTCAGCAGGAACACCCCCACGGGAGTCCCGGCAAGGCCGCCGATGATCAGCCCCTTGCTGCGCCGCAGGTCCAGGTGCCGCCAAGTGGTGAGCAGTATGAGTCCCGCCATGATGGCGGTGAGGGAGTTGACGATCACGATGGTCGTCTTCGCTTCGAGGAACAGCAGCATCGGAGGAGAGCCCACCAGCCCGAAGCCGAAGCCGACGGTTCCCAGCACCACGCTGGCGGCGAAGGCGATGAGCAACGCGAAAACGAGCTCGACCGGGCCAGTCAGTTCAGTGCCGAAGAGCATGGTCAGTGGGAGCGCCGCGACTGTCGCCTCGCGGGTGAGGCAGCCTGGAGCACCAATGCGGTGCTAGACCTGGAACACGCCCGCAGCCGCGGCATGACGAAGTGTTGCGTCGACACTCACCACTGGCGGTCCATCGCGCCGCACCTCGATTTCCAGGAGGTTGCCTGGGTTCACCGAGAAGGAGCGCTCTCCGTCGAGCGCCACGGTGGAGTTCCGTTGCTCGATGGTTACCCGCTGTCCGTCGGCGAGCCTCTGCCACGACTCGATGGGCACCAACGGCACGGAGCCGGGGGCTATCGGGGCCCGTACATAGAGATTCCCGTCGTTCTGCTCGGGCGCCACCCCGTCTTCGGGTATGCCGCCGTCTGCGATCCTGTAATGGAGCCCTCCGCTGTCGGTCATCGATACGGCCTCAAGGCGGGCGCCGATGGACGACAGGCCGATCGAGGAAGGCTCGGCGCGAGTGAGGAAAACCTCATAGATGGTGTTCATGTCCCAGATGGCACGGGTCGCTACGAAACGCTCCTTGGACAAGGCGACATCCACCAGAGCAATGTCGCGGTCCTCTCCATCCACGATCACCGTGAGGGTCTTGCTGCGGACCGAGGCTTCCTCCATCTGCACGCTGCCCGATGCCACGAGTCCCGCGGCCATCCCTGCGGTCGTTCCTTCGACCATGACCGGGAAGACATTGTTGGTCCCGGTGGATATGGCCACGATGGGCAGATCGCGTGACCCGCTGGCAACGGCCCGGTTGGTGCCGTCGCCGCCCAGAGTAATTACGCATCCCACGCCCTGCTCGGCCATGGCTGCAGCGGCGCGGATGGTATCGCCCTCGTTGTACAGGGCTGACATGCGCAGCAACTCGACCTCGACAGAGAGGTGCGGGTCGTCCGCCGCCCTCCGCACCAGGTGGGAGCTGTCGGGCATGGCGAGCACCCGGTCGACGCCGACCGACTGCAGGCCAAGCAGGGCGCGCCTGACGATGTTCACTTTTTCCCAGTCGGGCACAACGCGCCCCTGTGCAACCAGGCGGCGGATGTCCTTGCTTGCCGCAGGGTTTGCGATTATCCCTACCAGAGCCAAAGGCTTCCTCCCGCGCCGTCGAATGAAACTAATTTCTTATCCTGGCGCCGCAAGAGCCTATTTTCAGTTAAGCCGCCTTGTTTTTCAATCGTTGCTGCGGCACCGGGGCGGTTGCGCGAACTGGCGGCAGGTGCGATTATCAGCCGCAGCAAGCACCCGGCTGGGGAGCCATCCTGTACAGGAGTCGTTATGAGCAGTGAACTTTCCTACATGCCCGCCACCGAACTTGCCCAAGCCATCCGGAGCCGGCAGGTATCGTCTGTGGAGGTGACGCAGCACTTCTACGAGCGAATCGGGAGGCTGGACTCGCGGCTGAATTCCTACCTGGCACTGTGCCAGGACCAGGCTCTGGCCGACGCCCGGGCGGCCGATGACGCCGTGGCGCGAGGCTGGGCGCTGGGGCCGCTGCATGGTGTTCCGATCTCCATAAAGGACCTGGAGGTGACCAAGGGCATCACCAGCACCATGGGTTCTGCCCTGTTCCGCGACCGAGTCCCCGAGATCGACTCCATCGTAGTGGAAAGGGTGAAGTCAGCCGGGGCCATCGTCCTGGGTAAGACCAACACGCCCGAGTTCGGGCAGTCCGGGACGACGGAGAACAAGGTCAGCGAGCCCTGCCGCAATCCGTGGAACACCGACCGCACGCCTGGCGGCTCCAGCGGCGGGGCCGGCGCGGCCTTGGCTGCCGGGCTCTGCCCCATCGCCATCGGCAGCGACGGGGGTGGCTCCATCCGGATCCCTGCCAGCTTCAGCGGCGTGTTCGGCATCAAGCCGACGCAGCACCGGGTTCCCAGGTACGGCGGATACGGCCGGCCTGCGGCCAATCACTTCTCCCAGTCGGGGCCGATGAGCCGTACGGTCGCCGATACGGCCCTGCTGCTACAGGTGCTGGCCGGACCGGACAGCCGGGACCCGAACTCGATCAGGGAAGTTCCGCCCGACTTCAGCGCCGGGCTGGGCAGGGGCGTAGCGGGCATGCGGATTGCCTGGAGCCCGGATTTCGGCTATGCGGGGGTGGACCCAGAGGTTGTCGAGATCACGGCCCGCGCTGCCCGCGTCTTCGAGGAGCTGGGCGCGACCGTGCAGGATGCGCCGTTGCATCTGGAGGACCCGTTCGAGACCTTCTTCGATGTGTTCGCCACGGCCGCTTACACTTCCTACGGGCACATGCTGGAGGAGCACCGGGACGACTTCTCGGCGCCCGGGCTGCACTCCATTGAGCATGGCTCGCGGGTTGACGGAGCGCGGCTGTCGCGGGCCATCCGCAAGGTGGACGAGTTGGGTCGTCAGATGGAAGACTTCTTCGACACCTACGACCTGCTTCTGTCGCCGACGATGGCGACCTCGGCCTTCGAAATCGGCAAGCGCCCCCCGGTCATCGGTGGGAAGGAGGTTGATCCGAACTGGGGGTTCCTGCCCTTCACCTACCCAATCAACATAACGGGGCAGACGGCTTCCAGCGTGCCCTGCGGGTTCTCTGCCGACGGCATGCCCATCGGCCTGCACATCGTTGGGCCGAGGCAGGCTGAGGCTCGCGTGCTGCAGGCATCGGCGGCGTTCGAGGCGGCGCGCCCGTGGGCGGACAAGATCCCGCCGGGCTTCGAGTAGCAACGCAGGGCATTGGCATTAGTCGTATGCCTCCATGCGGGGGCTCTGCAGTACCCTTTCACCCCCACCCTTTCGGCAAGCACAGGACGGGCCTAACCCTCCCCCTCAAGGGGGAGGGGGCTTTTTGCAGACCCTCCGGGCGGCAATAGTTCCTCGCGAAGGCGGTAAATCTCTCCTTCAAGGGGAGGGGCCTTGGGGAAAGTTGCTGTGTGGTATACGCGGTACCGGATAGTGGGGAACCATCATGCAGCTTGCCGTAGCGGAGTCAGGAGTCAATCGAAGCCGGGAGTAGAGGGGCGATCCGGGCAGCTGCCCTCGTTGTCCTGTGGTCTATTGGGGCACTACCATGTTCTTGAAGTAGTTGAGAGCAAAGGCACCCTTGGCTGTTTACACTGCGACTACAGGGAGGAGATGGGGATCTAGTGCCCCATGTAATTTGACGGATTGGTCCTGTAAATTTATGGGGCCCGTTTACTCCTTGACGAGCGCAGCATCTGTCTCGAATGTCATGGTTTCTGAAACTCTGTCCAGTCGAGGCCCAATTGCCGGATCGCTGAGCGCAGCGTTCCGATTTTCAAGTCGCGGCTGCCCCAGTCCGGCAGCACGGCATCCGTTTGCGTTTCGGGATTGAACCATCTTCTGTGAGAACCGCCACTGCGCCTGGGAATCTCCCGGCACCCAAGCTCTACCAGCTTGCGTGCGGCATCCCGGTATCTCACGGCACGGAGACAATGGTTTCTACGGATACCGGGCCGTTGGCGTCGTCTATATAGATGCTCGAAGGAAGCGGGCGCCCCCGATCCTGATAAATCTCGGCCACCGCCGCAAAGGCGTCCTCAGCGTTAGCCAAAGCCTCGGCCAGTGTATCGCCCTCAGTAATCAGCTCCGGCAGCAACGGAGAGGTAACGGTGTACCCTCCCTCAGGTTGCGGCTCCAAGAGCAACGGTATCCTCGCTATCATATTGCTCTACTCAAACCGCCTCTCCAAGGATTCTCTGCAACAACTGGCATCCTATCATCTACAAAGACTCGTCTGCCAGGCGACGGGCTATGCGGCAAGTTTGTCTCTCAGCCTGGGCAGGACCTCTTCGGAGACGCGACGGCATTCCTCGACGTGGGGAAAGCCGGAGAGGATGAACTCCTGGAATCCAAGCCGGGCGTAGTCGTAGAGGGTGTCGGCGGCCTGCTGCGGGGTACCGACTATGGCGGTGCCGCAGTTGACGCGGACCTCGGACAGGCCGTTCCACAGGTTGGGGCCGACGCGGTGGTCGGGGGCCTCGCGGGCCTGGGCCTGCTGGCCGACCATCTGGGTGCCGACGATGGCCGACTGGCGCTGCGCCTTTACTGCCGGATCGGCGTGGGCGATGAGCTCGCTGGCGGCGTCCCAGGCCTCGGCCTCCGTATCCCGGACGACTAGGTGGGTGCGAAGGCCCAGCTCCGGTACGCGCCCGGCCTTGGCAAACTCGGCGGCCACATCCAGGTTGCGCCGGGCGGTGTCTTCCAGCGGCTCGATCCACGACAGGTGGACGTCGGCCTGTCGGCCGGAGAGCCCGAGGGCGCGGGGTGAGGCGCCGCCGAGGTAGAAGCGCGGGCCGCCTCCTGAGCTTGCCGAAAGGCCGGGCTGCGGGGCGCAGTAGGCGTCACGGAGCCGGTAGTACTCGCCGTCGAAGTCGATGGGGCCGGGCTCCGTCCACAGCCTGCGGCAGGCGGCGATGAACTCCTCGGCGCGCTCGTAGCGGGTCTCGTGGGTGCTCTCCTCGCCGACCCTCTCGAAGTCGTTCTGGATGCCGCCCGGCACGACGTTGATGTCGACGCGTCCCTTGGAAATCTGGTGCAGGGCAGCGGCCATCTGGGCAAAGAGGCCGAGGGCGATGAAGCCGGGCCGTACGGCGATGAGGAAGCGGATTCGGCTGGTGACTGCCGCGAGAGCCGTGGCGGTGGTCCAGGTCTCAGCCAGGGGAGCGTCCTCGGCGAACAGACCGTTGGCGAACCGGGTGGGAATCAGCAGGGAGTAGTAGCCGCAATCCTCGGCGGTCTCCACGACTCGACGCAGGTAGTCGAAGTCCGGTGGACGCTCGGCGCGCATCATCCCAGCCCGGCTGCCGTCGCCGTCGATGGGGATGAACCAGCTGAAACGTACTCCGTTCTCACCGTTGTCCATAATCGCTCCCGCCTAAGGGTGGATTCCCGGCCAGCGTGGACGCTGCCTCAGCCTGCCTGGGACTGCACCTGGTTGGCAGCTTCCTCGCGCTGGTACCACATGATCATCACGATGCCGGCGGCGACGATGCTCATCATGTCGCCGGGGACCCATAACATCAGTCCGCCGAGTTGCTGATCG
This sequence comes from Dehalococcoidia bacterium, assembly GCA_963667765.2. Lineage (GTDB taxonomy): Bacteria > Chloroflexota > Dehalococcoidia > Lucifugimonadales > UBA3495 > VXOI01. Next base: position 279,576 of record CAXXON010000001.1, read on the forward strand.
ATATGCCACTCAAGGCCGTAGGGCTGGAGAACCTCTTCATAGGCCTCGTACAGATGCTTGCCCGGTTGGCTGGAGAAGGTGATGGCAGCTCCGAGCAGGGTGTTTGGGATCACGATGAGGCCCAGATACAGCACGCGAAGACCGTAATGGAGCCGGGACCGGTGCGGAGGGGGATCGATGACGACCCACCAGAACAGGAACCCGGACGCGGACATCGTCAGGTGCATCAGGGCATGCACTTCGTCGTTGCGCAGGGCCAGGTTGAAGGCACCCGGAACCTGCCACAGGTACAGGCTGCCCAGGAAGAAGAAGATCGTGAAGACCGGGTTGGTCAGCAGCCCGTACACTTGGCGGACATAATGGTTGCGGGCCATGGGGCGGATGATGCCCTGGCGGACCCACGGGGGCAGTCCCCGCAGCATGGGGGTGAGGGGAGCACCCAGCAGGATGAACATGGGGGCGACCATGCGCAACAGGAAGTGTTGCACCTGGTGGAAGGAAAGCAGATGGTCGGACAGCGGGTCCAGCGGCGATTGGAGGGCAAAGAAGACCAGGAACAGGCCGAAGAAGAAGGAGGCCTTCTGCCAGTTGTTGACGGGATGGCTGGGCCGCTCCCAGTTGCTCAGGCCGTTGAGGTAGATGTAGGCCGCAAGCAGTACCAGGATGGTCGGTAGCGGGTTCCAGTTCCAGGCCGTCCAAGGCTCCTGACCGGCGTCAATGCCCCCATGGGCCATGGCGCTGGGCGCGAGCCACAGTGCGACGGCCAGCGTTCCCAGAAGAACGAGTGCCCAGACCAGCAACCTGCGCCGGAGCAGGCCGGGGGCCGAAGTGAACCTCACAGCGTTTCGCCTTGGGCCGCCCGCTTGCGGCGGTAGTCGCGCCGGGCGGTGATCCAGACGTAGGCGATGCCTCCAAAGATTGCGACGAATACCCCCACGAACACCCAGGTGCCCTGGGTCAGCCGGTTGACCGACGGGACTTCAAGGGTCGTCACATCGACGAAGTCTGCCCCGAGAGAGGATGAAACATCCACGCTGATGCCCCATTCCCCGGTGGAGTCGAGCTTGAGGTTGACGTCATATTGTTCCGGCTGAGCGGGGGAGTTCGTTGCGATGGCCCAGCCGGGGTTGCTTTCCTCGGAATGGGAAGTGACCAGCACCACCCTGGCGTCGGGGACGGGTTCACCGGTTTCGGGATGGGTCACGATGACGAAATAATGGGCGGCACCGGCGCCGAGGTTCAGGTTGACGGGCACGACCAGGATGTCGTGATTGCCGACATAGCGGACTTCCTCACGAGCGCCTTCCTGAGCGGAGACGGACCCGCCCAGCAGCAACGCCAAAGCCACAACGGCAACGGCGCCCGAAAGCAGACGCGCAGGTAGCCGGCGCAGGAGTATCGGATGGATCATCGGCATTGCAGTTCCGAGCTAATTTCAAGGAGGGACTGATAGGGGAATTTGACCCTCATTCAGTATAACGCGCCCCCAGTCGCGGCGCACCAGTGGGGTCAGGCGAGGCAGGACGATCGAAAAGTCGGCTCGCTCTTAATTTTGTCTGAATCAGGATTCACAGGATTAAAGGATTCGCAGGACTGGGCCCCATCAGAGGAATCCCAAGAGCAGGCGAACCCCTCCTGAGCAGGCCGCAGAGCCTGACAACGCCTATGCAATCTCACTGCTCTCTTTCGGGTATCGTTTAACAGCTCAGCCAATTGCGGATAAGCTTACCTCCCCACCACCATGGTCAGGGATGCGATTGCGTGAAAGGTTAACGGCGCACGAGTCGCTATCCTTGGGGCATCCCAGCATTGCAGTCGAGGCAGCTATGTCGTCTTTGTCCAAAAAGCTCCGAAGTTCAAACCTGAAAGATATTGTGTTGGAAACTTACGAAGTACGCGATTCGTCTCTGTTGAGGTTCCTCCAGTTGGTCGAGAGGAACTTCGGATGCCGCCAAGTCCTGTATCCGGGCAGCTACCTGGACATCAGGCCTTCGCTGGTCTTTCCCGAAGTCTGCTATGTGGACTCGTTCAAGGGAATTGCCCGGCATCTGGCCGACCCCGAACTGCTGAAGTACATAGGTGAGCACAAGAGCTATCCGGAGGATTCCGTAATCCGTTGCCATGAAGCTGATTACGAAGCATTCGAAGGGGAACCTGCGGGTTCTTTTGACCTGCTGATTTCTATGAACGCAGGGTTCATTTCACAGAGTTGCAGCCACTTCCTGAAACCAGGCGGACTGCTGCTGGCCAACAACGGCCATTACGATGCAAACCGTGCCTATGTTGACCCCACATACGAGTTCGTCACTGCCCTGGAGGGAGGCGCACAAAACTGGGAATCACTCCCAAGGGACTCTTTTCCCTATTTCAGCAATCGTCTGGGCGAAGAGCTAACCCTGGCGATGGTGGAAAGCGACTCAAAGAGGCCGCCCAGCAAGGCTCGATTTCGGCCATCCAAACAGTCCGACGCGTATCTGTTCCGGCGGGTCGGGGTACAGGGCGAACCTATTGCTTTCTGTGACACCCGGGAAGTTCCGGGTGACGAGAGAGTCGATGGCTGAAGCTGATTCAATGCCCAATAGAGGCGACTGGCGAGGGGCTCCGTTGACGGCCCCTCACGGTCATCAATCGCCGGGGCGCTGGCGGAGTGCCTGCCAGACTCGTTCGGGCTTGAGCGGGATGTCCAGCGTCGGTGCTTCCCCAGGTGAGCTTGCGGGCAGCTGGGCGAGGGCGTCGGCAACGGCGTTGACTACGGCGGGGACGGCGGCGATGGTGGGGGTCTCGCCCATGCCCTTGAGACCAAGTGGATTGAAGGGACTGGGAGTTTCGATAAAGTCCACGTTGAAATCGGGCAGGTGCTTGGCGAGGGGCAACGCATAGTCCATGAGGCTGCCGGACAGCAGCGGGCCGGTGTTGTCCCAGACGGCCTCTTCCAGCATGGCGGCGCCGATGCCCTGGGCGAGGCCGCCGTGGACCTGGCCGTGTACCACCATTGGATTGACCAGGACGCCGAAGTCGTTGACGGAGTGGAAGGCGACAAGCTCCACGTGACCGTTGTCGGGGTCCACAGTGACCACCGCCACGTTGGCGCTGAAGGGGAAGGTGTAGCTGTCTGGTTCCCAGAAGACGGTCGCATCCAACCCACGCTCCACGCCCTCTGGGACTGGCTGGGGGCCGAAGGACAGCGCGGCGACATCGCGCCAGGCCACCTGGCGGTCTGGGATGTCCTCGGCGGCGAAGCCGCCCGGTCCGAGGTCTACGAACTGGGGCTCGGTGCGAAGGAGCGCTGCGGCGAGCTTGAGGGCCTTGTCCTTGACCTGGCGGCTGGCGGTGACTACGGCGGAGCCGCCGACGACGATGGAGCGGCTGGCGCGAGTGCCGGTGCCCGTGGGTATGAGGGCGGTGTCGCCGTAGATCACGGTGACGTCCTCAAGGGACACGGCGAGCTCGTCGGCGGCGATCTGGGCGAAGGTGGTCTCGTGGCCCTGACCGTGGGGGGACGAGCCAGTGTAGATAGTCACATGGCCGGTGGAATCCACCTGCACGGTGGCAGTCTCGTAGCCGGGGCGGACGCTCAGGTGGCCGGACGGTCCGAAGCCAGAGGCGTCGACGGTGGTGGCGATTCCGACGCCAAGGAGAGGGCCTCCTTCCGATTGCTGGCTGGCCTGCTCTTCGCGCAGACCATCGTAGTCTGCTTGTTCCAGCGCCATGTCCAGGCAGCGGATGTAGTCTCCGCTGTCGTGGAGGCGGCCGGTGGGTGTGCGGTATGGGAAGGACTCGGTGGGAATGAGGTTGCGGCGGCGGACCTCGGCGGGGTCCATGTCCAGGGCACGGGCGATGGCGTCCATGACCCGCTCGGCGGCGTAGGCGGTGGCGTGCTGGCCGTAACCGCGGTAGGGGCCGACGGTCATCTTGTTGGTATAGACGCCGGAGACCTCCCACTGGAGGTTCTCGACGGTGTAGGCACCGGCGGCGCCAGATGGGGTCAGGGTCTCGGCGACCCCGTGAGTGCCGCCGAAGCTGTAGGCGCCGAGGTCGGTGTAGTACTTCGTCCGCAGGGCCACCAGCCGGCCGTCGTTGTTGTAGGCGGCCTCAATGTACTGGACCTCGCCTCGGCCGTGGATGGTGGAGGTGAACTCCTCCTGGCGGTCGCCATCCCAGCGCACGGGGCGGTTGAGGCGCCGGGACATGACGGCGGCGATGATGGTCTCGGGGTAGGTGTCGATCTTGGCGCCGAACCCCCCGCCGACATCACGGAATAGCACGCGGATCCTGTTCTCGCCGACGCCCAGGACGCCCGCGGTGGCCCGGCGCTCCATGTGGGGCGCCTGGGTGGACAGCCAGAGAGTGTACTCGTCAACGCCGCGATCGTAGGACGCGGTGACGGCGCGGGGTTCCATGGAGTTCGGGACGGGTCGAGGCTCGACGATGCGCAGGGACAGGATGCCGTCGGCCTCGGCGAAGGCGGCGTCGGGATCGCCGACGGTGCGGGAGCTGCTAACGCAGAGGTTGGTGCCCATGTCCTCGTGGACGAGAGGGGCATCGTCGTCCAGCGCGCGTTCGCAATCGACCACTGCGGGCAGGGGCTCGTAGTTGACTTCGATCAGATCGATGGCGTCGCGGGCTATGTAGCCGTCTTCAGCGACCACGGCGGCCACCGGCTCGCCCTCGTAGCGGGCGACTTCGGAGGCCATGGGCCAGCGGCTCCTGACCTTCATGTGCTCCTGGACGCCGGCGACGGGGAGTTGAGCGGCGCAGGTGGCGTTCAGCTCGGCACCGGTAACGACGGCCAGCACACCTCGGAGGTCGCGGGCGGCCCTGGCGTCGATGCTGCGTATGCGGGCGTGGGCGTGCGGGCTGCGAAGGACCAGCATGACCGCGGCGTCGCGGGGCATGATGTCGCCGGTGTAGCGACCCTCGCCCTGGATCAGGCGAAAGTCCTCCTTGCGGCGTACGGATGCTCCTACCAGACTGCCGTTGCTTTCTGAAGGCTCCAAGACGCGCCTCCTGTGGGTGCTTTTTGTGGGCTGATGTTGCGACATGATAACTTATATTGCAAATTGATGGTATTGCAGCCGCGAGACTTTTATAATGTGACTAAACCCTACCGCGATATGAAAGAAACCGGTATGGGGAGAGGTTGGGGAAGAGGGAGGAAGCATGGCTACATTCGGGGACCTGGAAAGAGCACTGGCGGATCTTTACCCCTACCGTTGGGCCATCGGCGCCGTCGTGCTGGTGCTAATCGCGGGGTTCTTTGCCTTCGCGTGGTGGCGTGGCTGGCACCTGTGGGCGTGGCAATTCCGCAAGCCTCTGGGCATCGTGTCGGTGCCGCTGCTGCTGGTGACGATCTGGCTGGGCTGGTCGCTGGGTTCGCCGCTGTTCACCAATGTGACGGTGGACGAAGCATTCCCGTTCGCGGCGACGGCCACGGTGCCTGAGGGCATGGAGATGGAGGAGGTTGAGGAAATCCTGTCGGGATTCTCCAAAGTGGATACTCCGGTAATGGAGACGATGCCCGCGCCGGCGGAGATCGACGTCGCCGCCGCCCTGGCGTCGGATGAACAGGGCGCTATGGAAGAAATGGTCGTGTTCACTCCATCCCGCCGCGACTCCCTGGAGGAAGGGATGGCGATGGCCATGAAGGCTACGGAGTCCGACAGCATGGAAGAAGCAGCAGCCATGACCGACGAAGGGATGGCCATGATGGAGGAGGCCATCGAGCAGTCGGAGATGGCGATGCAGCCCGCAGCTGCCAACGAGGTGCAGGCAGTGGCGATGGGCAGCTTCAAGGATGCCGACGCCTTCCACCGGGGCAGTGGGACCGCGACGATCTACCGCACGCCGGACGGGTCGGAGGTGCTGCGCCTGGAGGACCTGGATGTGACCAACGGCCCTGCGCTGCATGTGGTGCTGTCGACGCACCCGGACCCGGAGCGGTCTCAGCAGGTGAAGCAGGAAGGGTTCGTGGACCTCGGTGACCTGAAGGGCAACCGGGGCAACCAGAACTATCCGATTCCAGCCGGAGTGGACACCTCCATCCACAAGAGCGTGGTGATCTACTGCTACCCGTTCGCCGTGGTGTTCAGCGTCGCAACGCTGGAGGGATAGGTGTGGCGACGCCGGAAGAGTAGGTGCAGTTGCAATACTCCCGTCATTCCTGCGAAAGCAGGAATCCAGAGGAAGTAGACGGCAATGGGTGGCTCTGCATTCCAGCGATTTCGCCCTCACCCATTCGGCGGGCTCAGGACAGGTCCAACCCTCTCCTTCCAGGGAGAGGGTTGGACTAAGTAACTATCTCAATATCGGCCAAAATCCAAAACCGCCATTCCCGCAAAGGACCCGTCATTCCCGCAAAGGACCCGTCATTCCCGCGAAAGCGGGAATCCAGTGGTCCAGACCGTGTATCTAGCCGTTGAGATCAAGGTCATGACTGTTTTGAGATAGTTACTAAGAAGCATTGACTGGAAGGGTAAGTGCGCTTGCCCGCGTTGTGTTGTTCGCGGATAATGCGCGAAACGATCACGGAAGAGGACAGGAGGCGCGTTGTAATGTCGAAGGTCAACATGATTCATCATGTCAACATCCAGATCACCAACAGGGAGCGCACCCGGGAGTGGTACGAAAAGGTGCTGGGGTGCGAGTTCCTGGACCGGGGCCCAGCGCTGAACCGGCGGATGCTGCAACTCCGCATCGGTAACGGCGAGATCCACACCACCGAGGTGGACGAGGTCGTTTTCATCCCTCGGGTGCACTTCGCGATTGAGGTGGATGACTGGGACGCGGCGCTGGCCAACCTGGACGAGCAGGGCGTCGCGTACTCGCGCACCGGCGGCGGCGCGTTCATGGGCACAGGCGGCGAGGATGCCAAGCAGGGACGGCGGGAAGACACCAACGAGCACTACACCTACATATCCGACCCCGACGGCAACCTGATCGAGCTGGTGTATCACCCGCTGGGGCTGCACAGCACCGAGGGCGACGCCATTCCGCTGCACCGGGACACTGCGAACCCCAAGTGGACGCAGATTCCGGGGTTCGTGGAGGAAGCATACACGGAGGCCGAGGTCACGGTGTAGGGAGACCGGCAAAGCCGGTATTCTTCTGGAGTGAATGCCAAGGCCCGGGTACTCTTCGGAGTGCCCGGGCCTTTTCGCGTCGGTCGAAGGTGAACCGACGGGTTGATACTATTGCAAAACCGATGGTGCATTTCTCTGATGCAGTTGGCGTTGCATCTGCGTAACCATTCAACCCCACCCTAATCCTCCCTCTCAGGGGGAGGGGACTTGCGGGATCGGCTGTTTTTCCTTGGCGGCGTCCTGAAGGGCCTGCCAGACCTTCTCTGGGGTGAGGGGGGTGTCGATGTGCTTGACGCCCGCTGATGAGAGGGCGTCCATCACGGCGTTGGCGATGGCGACGGGGGCGGCGAGTGTGGGGAGTTCGCCGACGCCCTTGACGCCGAGGGCGGTTATGGGGGACGGCGTCTGGATGGCGCTGTCGAGTTCGAAGTCGGGCAGGTCGATGGTCTTGGGGAGTACGTAGTCCATCAGGCTGCCGCTGAGGGGCTGTCCGGTGGAGTCGTACACCATTCCTTCCCACAGGGCCTGGCCAATGCCCTGGGCAATGGCGCCGTGTATCTGGCCATCGTATAGCATTGGGTTGAGCACCTTGCCGGAGTCGTGGGCGCCGGTGTATTGCAGAATCTTGATGGCGCCGTTCTCGCGAGAGACCTCGACCACGGCCACATGGGAACCGAAGGAATAAGGGCTCTTGCTCAGGACGTTGGAACCGGCAAAGTCAACTCCCGGCTCCTCCCCGGGAGGCAGCAGCTCTTCGTTGTGGGCCGCAGCGGCAAGCTGGGCGAAGGGCACGCCCTGGGACGGGTTGTTACGGTCGACGGCGCGACCATCGCCGAGATCGACATTCTCCGGCGGGCAATCCAGCATGTGGCCAGCGACGGTCAGCAGCTTCTGCCGTGCTTCCTGGACTACGTTGTACAGCACGGTGCCGCCGGCGATGACGCCCCGGCTGGCGGATGTGCCGCCGCCGTGAGGGAGGACGGCGGAGTCGCTGTGGCGGACGCGGACATCCCCGGGGGCGATGCCGAGTTCGTCGGCGACCACTTGGGCGAAGGTAGTCTCGGTGCCCTGGCCGTGGGGGGAGATGCCTGTGTGGACCTCAACATCGCCGTCGGGTCCGATGACGCACCGGGCATGTTCCTCGAGGAAGGTGACCTTGGCTCCCGATCCCTTGACGACGGTGGCGATGCCGACGCCGATGAGGGCGTTGTCGTCCGCCGACTGCTGCCGGGAGCGTTCCCGCCACTCGTTGTAGCCCGCCAGTTCGAGGGAGCGTTCGAAGACGGCAGCATATTCGCCGGAGTCGTAGGTGATGCCCGTCGGAGTTTCGTAGGGGAAGGCATCGGGCGGAATGAAGTTGCGGCGGCGGACCTCGGCGGGGTCAAGCCCGAGTTCCTGCGCGATGAGGTCGACGGCGCGCTCCATGCAGAATGCCGCCTCGGGGCCGCCTGCGCCGCGGTAAGCGCCGGTAACCGGCTTGTTGGTGGCAACGCCGATTACCTCGACGGACATAGCTGGCGTGCGATACGGGCCGGTGAGGCGGTGGCTGGTCAGGATCGGGACCGTGGGGGTGGACATAAAGAAGTAGGCGCCGAGGTCGGCAGTGACATTGACCCGGATGCCAAGCAACTCCCCGTCGCCGTTCGCTGCCGCCTCCATATCGATGCTGTGGCCCCGGCCGTGGAAGCAGAGCATGTTTTCCTGGCGGCTTTCGACCCACTTGATGGGCCTTCCCAGCTTCATTGCCAAATGAGGGATGGCAATCTCCTCCGGGAAGAAGCAGCCCTTCTCGCCGTAGCCGCCGCCAACGTCAGGGCAGACGACCCGGATCGATTCCAGGGGCCGGTCCATGAGGCGGGCCAGGTGCTCGCGTATCTCGTGCGGGTGCTGGGTGGAGTCCCAGACCGTAAGGAGGTCGGCCTCGGCGTCGTACTCGGCCAACATGCCCCGTCCCTCCATGGGCGCGGGAGCCAGCCGCTGGACGTCGAACTGCTGGCGGATAACGCAGTCGGCTGAGGCGAAGGCCCCGTCCAGGTCTCCTCCGGAGTTGACAGTGCGCAGGACCACGTTGGTGCCGAGGTGTTCGTGGATGATCGGGGCGTTGCCCGCGAGGGCCTCCGCCGGGTCGACAACGGCGGGCAGCACCTCGTAGTCGATGATGACCAGGTCCACGGCGTCCTGGGCAGTGTAGATGTCGTCGGCCAGAACGATTGCGACCGGCTGACCGGCGTAGCAAGCCTTGTCTATGGCCAGGGCCGGATGCCTGGGCGGGTGCATCTCGTCGGCGTCGGCAGCCTCACGGGTTGGGAGCTGGGCGATGTCGGGCACATCGCCGGCGGCGATCACCGCAGCCACGCCGGGCAGGGCGGCGGCTGCGGCGGAGTCGATGCTGCGAATACGGGCGTGGCCGTGGGGACTGCGGATGATGAGGGCGTGCAACAGCCCCGGCCGCTTCATGTCGTCAACGAAGGATGACTGTCCCGTGAGCAGGCGGTGGTCTTCAAAGCGCTTGACGGACTGTCCGGTGTAGGTAGTCATCGTTGGCCTCCGAAATCATCTGCCTTCAGCAACGGGAAACAACGGGAATAATAACACTACTCTAGTAAAATTAATCGCGAGAACAGTCAATCGGGTATCTCGGAGCAGAAAGGAACAACAATGCTGGACACCGGTGTTGGAATCGCAACGATGGTGCTCGTGTGCGCCGCTTTCATGTACCTGGGGATCACCTATGTCGGACGCCAGGGGCAGAGCGTCGAGGACTATACCGTGTCCCGCAATCATGCGCCGGTGAATGTGGGAATAGCAACGCTCGTTGCCTCGATGTTCGGCACCTGGGTGCTGCTGAGTCCAGGCGAGACGGGGGCAAACTTCGGGATCATATCGCTGGTGGGATATGCCGTTGGGATAGCCGGAATCCCGGTGATGTACATGGTGGTGGGGCCTCGCCTTCGGGAGCTGATGCCCAACGGGCATTCGGTTACCGAGTACGTGAAGCACCGCTTCGGAACGGTCCCGTTCGTGTCCATCGCAGTGGTGATCATCTTCATCATGGGGATTTTCATCACAGCGGAGATGACGGCCATAACCACGGCGGTACACATCCTGACGGGAACCCCGGCGTGGGCCACGGCCATAGCCGTAGGCTTAGTGGTGGTGGTCTATACGGCCTACGGTGGCCTGAGGGCTTCAATCTACACAGACCGAATCCAGTTCTGGGTGTTGATGCCGGTGATCCTGTTGCTGATCATCGTGGCGGCAGTGCTGGTGGGGGATACGGGAGCGTGGGGCTCCGCAGCCGACGTCGGTCTGCTGTCCGGCTCCTCCCAGGGAAGCTACTTCTTTGGGGTGGTACTAGTCATCGGAATCATTGCTTCCAACGCATTCCATCCGGGCATGTGGCAGCGGGTCTACACCGTGGAGAGCCAGCGAGCCCTGAACCGCAGCCTGTGGGGAGCGGCGGCGCTTGCAATCCCCATCACCTTCCTGCTGGGGCTGGCCGGAATCGCGGCTGTGGGCAACGGGTCGGTGGAGCCCTTCGGCTATCCGGAGGTATCCGCGGCACTGTTCGCGCTGGGGGCGGACTTATTCCCGCTCTGGATGCACTTCCTGATGCTGGTGTGCGCGCTGATGCTGGCGATGAGCACGCTGGATACGCTGATGAATGGACTTGCCAGCGGACTGGCCACCGATCTTGCAGGCATGGGGGTGTCCCGCAACGCGCTGATGCTGCAGGCTCGTGCAGTCACGGCAGTGCTTGCGGTACCGGCGATCATCGTGGCTTCGCAGGGGTACAGCGTGCTGTATGTATTCCTGGTGGCCGATCTGCTGGGCGCGGCGATTGCGGTCCCGATGCTGACCGGCCTGTACTCGCGGAGAATGCCGGGCTGGGCGGTGTTGCTGGCCGGCGGAACGGGGATCATCATCGGCGCGCTGTTCTATCCGAAGCCGGACTTGGTATCGCCTATGATTCTCGCTGCGCCCAACGGTGAGCAGATGTTCTGGTCCTTCTCACTGGCCCTGGTTGTTTCATCGGCCATCACCTTCGCGGTTGTATTTGTGCGGAGAATATTGGCATCCGGAGACGAGTACGACTTTGGCAGGCTGCAGTCCGAAGTGCGGCTGATCGATGAACCCGCGGCGGCGGATGATTAGTAGCGTGTCTCAAGACTGGCCCCAGTGTTTTTGTTGCGCTCGAGGCTGACTCTGCACTACCTTTTCACCCCCACCCTAGCCCTCCCCCTCGAGGGAGAGGGGATTTTGCGAAGGCCTGTGAGGGACAGACACCGTGGATCAGGGCCGATAGCATAGGAACTTGAAGAAAGGGGGCGACGGGAGTAAAACAGATTCATCCCGCCGGATGGCCTGTTCCTGGCCGCCTTTCCCGGTCAAAAGGGGATTCCGAGCCGGGCCTGGTAGGTACGAATGGAAACTGTCCTGGGAGTCCTGCCCTGGATACTGCCGCCGCTGCTCGGCGCAATCATCGGTTATGTGACCAACCGGATTGCGATCAAGATGCTGTTTCGGCCGCTGAACCCGAAACGGATTTTTGGTTTACGAGTCCCGCTAACCCCGGGCGTCATCCCCCGCAACCGTTTCGACCTGGCCCGCACCATCGGCCGCATGGTGTCCGAGCAGCTACTGTCGCCGGAGGCCCTCAGGGAACAGCTGGAGATGCCGGAGTTCCGTGACAAGATCGCCGGATGGATCGGTGAGCGCCGCCGGGCTCTGATGCAGAGGCCACTGGTACGCCCCCACCCCAACCCTCTTCCGGAAAGAGAGGGGACCTTGAGCGGGGCCGATGACCGGAATGGTGACCGACCTGCTTTTCCCGATGAGCTGCTGGAGCAGCTGCTTGCCGCATTCCTGGCGTCGCCCCAGTGTGCGCTGATGGTCCGGTCGCTGGCGGAGCAGGTTGCGACCGGTGTCGGGAGCAAGCGGATCTCGGACTTTACCAGCGCCGACCAGCTCACCGACTTCGTGCACGACAATGTGCTCCCTTCCCTGCGAAACGAGGAACTGGGCAACACGGCCTCGGAGTTTGTCAGCAACTGGATCCGGGACCAGTTCAACCAGAACAAGCGCCTGAAAGAGTACCTGACGCCGGAAAACCTGGAGGCGGTGCAGGGACTGATCCGCAACAACCTGCCCACGGCCACATGGCTGGTGTTCAACTGGATGCGGCAGCCGGATATGTCGCAGAAGCTGGTGCAGATCGGCCAGGAGTGGGTGGAGGACGCGGTCAGGCAGCAGGGCCTGCTGACGCGGGCAATCGTGAGCCTCAGCGGGAAGAAGGAAGAAGCCATCCGGGACATGCCGAACATCATCGGCAGGCTGATCGATGAAGCCGAGCGTTCCCTGACGGCTCCGGAGATGCAGGACCTCATAGGGGAAGCGGTGGGAGTCACCCTGGATCGCATCTCGGGCCGGCGTATCAAGTCGCTGATCGGCAGCAACGAGCAGACGATCTACTGGATGGCGGACCGGGCGACGCGGCATGCCTTCACGGCGCTCTCGGAGACCTCCAAGGCCAGTGTTCGGGAGGCTGCCAGCAAGTTTTACGAAAAGAACTCCAGCGCCACCCTGGGGGAGTTTGCCGAGCGCACGCTGGGAGTACAGACCGCGGCGGTCTCAGGACTGACCGCCAACCTGATTATCGGGTACCTCACGGCTCCCGAGACACCAGGGCAGATCAGCGGCCTTGCCCGGCAACTGGGAACCAACGGTGGGGGCGATGGCGAGCCGGTCACCCTTGAGGCGCTGGTACCCCTTTCTGAGGAAATGGCGGAGAGGCTGGACCGGTATCTGGCCGACCAGTTGATCGGTTTCCTGAGTGAGCAGCTGCCGGAGCTGAGCAGGATACTGAATGTTGAGACGATGGTCACGGATCGCATCAACTCATTCGATGTGAAGGAAGTTGAGCAGATCGTGCTGTCGATTTCGGGCCGGCACCTGCGCTGGATCAACTGGTTCGGAGCGGGACTGGGTGCAATCATCGGGCTGATACAACTGGCGGTGAATCCGCCGTTGTGATGGCGAATCGATACATTTCCCGTCACCTGCATTGACAGGCCAACTTCCGAACCATAGGATGACAATAACTGCGGTAGAGGCCGTAGCCGTAGCATTACCTATGGATGTCCAGACCCCAATTCGGAGGAGGGTCTTTGATGCCTGACAAAGAACAAATAGCGCTAATGGGGCACCTGATGCGCCGTGCCGGGTTCGGCGCGCCCCACGACGAGCTCGTAGCCCGGGCCGCCAAGGGGTACGAAGCCACGGTGGAGGAGTTGCTGCACCCGGAGCGGTTGGAGCCGGTCGACGACGAGCTGCTCTTCCGCTTCATGCCCGGCTACGAGGGGGCCCTCGGTCCGCCCCTGAACCAGGCCGAGTGGGTCTACCGGATGATCAACACCGAGAGACCGCTGGAAGAGAAGATGGCGCTGTTCTGGCACCAGCTTTTCGCTACTGGCAATTCCAAGGTGGACAACCCGCCCGAGCTGACCCAGCAGATCAACATGTTCCGCGAGTACGGGCTGGGAAAGTTCCGCGACCTTTTGGTTGAACTGGCCAGGAATCCAGCCATGATCTTCTGGTTGGACAACAACGGCAACCACATGGGCGCCATCAACGAAAACTGGGGCCGGGAACTTCTGGAACTGTTCTCCATGGGAGTGGGCAACTACTCGGAAGACGACATCAAGGAAGCGTCCCGGGCTTTTACCGGCTGGACCATCGGGCCGAAGATTCCCCGGAACCCGCTGGGCCGGTTCTACTGGAACTTCGAGTACCGCCCCGAAGACCACGACGACGGCGACAAGACCTTCCTGGGTCAGACGGGAGCGTTCAACGGCGACGACATCATCGACATCGTGGTGAAGCAGCCGGCCTCGGCCCGGTTCCTGGCGCGACACCTGTACAACTTCTTCGTGGCCGACGAGCCGCAGGTGCCGAGCTGGAACATCACGCCGCCCAACGATCCGGCGGCCATCGACGCGCTGATCGAGACCTACAACCGGACCGACGGCGACATCCGCGAGATGCTGCGGACGCTGTTCAACTCCGACTTCTTCAAGTCGGCGCGGTTCTCGCGAGTGAAGAGCCCCGCCGAGCTGGTCATCAGCACCGCGAAGCTGGCTGGCAGCTACCAGGGGCCGCGCCCCGGCTTCAACCAACTGGCCTTCGAGTGCGCCTACCAGGGCCAGGAACTCTTGAACCCGCCGAGCGTTGAAAGCTGGCACACCGGTTCCGAGTGGATCGACGGCGGTGCGCTGGTACGCCGGGTGAACTTCGCCGCCGGGCTGCTGGGCGACACCTCGCTGCCGGGCGTGCAGTCGATCATCACCAACCTGCGGGAGCGGGGGACAATGACCCCTGCCCAGCTGGTTGAAGCCTGCCTCGAGTATGCCGGGCCGGTGGAAGTCGGCGAGGCCACCTACTCCGAGTTGCTGGAACAGGCGCAGCAGGGAGGCGACCTCTCTTGGGACAGCGACGGCGCCGAGAGGCGCGTGGGACTCATGCTGGCCCTGATCGCCGCTTCCAGGGACTTCCAGTTCGCCTAATTGCTAACGGAGCAAGAGACGCCCTCATCCCAACCTTTTTCAAGGGGAGAGGGAGCAATCAAACAGAGTCGCGGAGGAGCGTGATGGCTACAACCAAGAAAGACCCGGTGGTGGTTGTGCTGCAGATGACCGGCGCCAACGACTACCTGAACACCATCGTCCCCTACACCAACGGGTACTACAGGGACGCGCGGCCCAAGGTGGGGATTCCCGAAGACCAGGTGCTGCCGATCGACGGCGAACTGGCATTCAACCCCCAGATGGGGCCGATCAAGAAGCTGTACGATGAGGGCAAGGTGGCCATCATCCACGGCATCGGCTACGAGAACTCGCCCCGCTCGCACTTCCGCTCGATGGACATCTGGCACACCTGCGAGCCGGATATCGTCGGTACAGAGGGATGGGCAGGCCGCGTCATCCGCGACCTGGACCCCAACTCCGAGAACGTCCTCAAGGGCGTGAACTTCGGGCAGGGACTGCCGCGAGCGTTGTCGCTGCGTGGCGTGCCGGTAACTTCGGTATCCAGCCTCGAGTCCTACGGGGTACTGTCCAGCGTTCCCGGCGTGGGAGCTGAGGCAGAGCGCAACCAGATCCTCGAGCGGTTCGCGCGCATGTACGCTCCGGCCGTTGGCACGGGCCCGGTCATGGACTACCTGGGCCAGACGGGCCGCGATGCTCTGCAGGGCGCCGACATCATCCGCAGCGCGCCGGAACGCTACTCCTCCAGCGTGGAGTATGCCGAGACGCCCATCGCCAAGTACCTGCGCGACATCGCCCAGGTGTACCTGGCCGACCTGGGGACGCAGGTCTTCTACACCCAGCACGGCAGCTTCGACAGCCACTTCAACCAGCCGCCGATGTTCACCAAGCTATGGACCGACATGTCCAGCGCCATCAGCGACTTCTTCGATGACCTGAAGGAGCACGATGCGGGCGACAACCTGATCATGGTGCTGTTCACCGAGTTCGGCCGCCGGGTGAAGGATAACGGTACCGGTACCGACCACGGGGCTGGTGGCGCGGCCTTCGTCATCGGCAACCAGGTCAAGGGCGGTATGTACAGCGAGTACCCGTCGCTGCGGCCCGAGGACCTGCAACAGGGTGACCTTGCTCCCAACAACGACTTCCGGGGCTTCTACTCGACGATCATCGATCGCTGGCTGGGCCTGGACCCGGTGCCCATCGTTGGAGGCAAGTTCGAGCAGATGGACTTCGTGTAGGAAGTTGAACCCAGAGTACGCAGAGACGGCGCAGAGGGCACAGACGGAAATATCAGATAGATTTCTGGGAAACCTCTGCGTCCTCCGCGTTTATTCACTTTTGGGGGTGCAAGGATGCTGACGACAGTGGCAGCGGGCAGGGTGTTCGACTACAGCTACTGCCTTGGTATGTACGGCATGTCGGGCCAGGGGTTCTGGACTCCGCAGGACATGGCCCTGGGAAGCAACGGGATAGTCTATGTGATCAACCGGGGCGCGGAGGAGCTGGGTCAGCGCATCAGCCGGGTCACGCTGGACCACCAATTCCTGGGACAGTTCGGCGCCTACGGACGAGGTGATGGGCAGTTCGTCTGGCCGCGATCCATCGCCCTGGACGACGACAACAATGTTTTCGCCACCGACGACTTCCTGAACCGCGTCTCGATCTTTAACCCGGACGGTGGGTATGTTTCCAGCTGGGGTGAGGCGGGAAGCAAAAAGGGGCAGCTCAAAGGTCCGTCGGGCATTGCATTTGACGGTGACGGCAGCGTGGTGGTCGTTGACAGCATGAACAACCGGGTGCAGCGCTTCACCCGCGACGGCGAGTTTGTTGGCGGGTTCGGCAGCCATGGAAGCGGCGACGGTGAGTTCGATATGCCCTGGGGTGTCACCGTAGACTCCGACGGTTCGATCTATGTAGCCGACTGGCGAAACAAGCGTGTGCAGAAGTTCGACTCCGACGGCAACTTCCTCCTGAAATTCGAGGCTTCGATATCGGGAGTTGGCGCGCTGGAAGGCCCCACGAGTGTGGCGGTCGACTCCGAGGGCGATGTATATGTCACCGACTGGGGCGCCCACCTGCTGCAGGTGTACGCCTCCGATGGCCGGTTCATCACCTCCCTGGTGGGCGACGCGCAGCAGCCCTCGCCCTGGACGCAGACCTACATCGATGCCAACCCGGACATCGTGAAGGCGCGGCGGCGGGTCGACCTGGAGCCGGAGTGGCGCTTCCGCCGTCCGGTGGCCGTGAAGGTGGACCAGGAAGATCGTATCTTCGTCCTTGAAGCCGCAAGGCACCGCATGCAGATCTACGACAAGGTCAAGGACTACGAGGAACACCCACTGAACCTGTGAATTGGGTTCTCCTCCGGAGAAACGAAAATGGCGGCGTTGACCACGCCGCCATTTTGATGTTGGGACTAGTTCCGTTGCCCGTCGTGTAACAGAAATCGTTGACTTTGTGGCCGAGAGTTACGGCTCTATCTATGAATCCGCACTACACACAGTGTCAGATCGCTCTGCAAACTCGAATCAAGTTGTCAATCTTTCAATCAGGACCGCAAAGCCTGTGGCCGCCACGGTAGCTCCTACCATCAAGCCAACCATCCACTTGACCAACCGGGCTTCGAGTTGAGCCAAGTCCTCTTTGGTTGCGTGATGCTGCATTTCGTAGCGGAAATCTTCTTTTGTCAGGTACTCATGCGATGCCATTTCAGGACGCTTCCGCCTTATCCGTCATCAAGCCCTTTGGTTATCAATCTTACTGACTCCACAGTACAAGGGGAGACGAAAAACGGTCAACTCTCACCACATTGAAAGTGAATTTTCTTATGCAAGTTGTGGCCGCGGCACGATTGATGAGATTGAAGGCGCTAGAGGTGGCGGCTATACCACGCGAACCGGGTGGGGCAGGGGCTGGTTGAAGAGGTAGCCCTTTTCGTTAAAGGGGACTCTGTCGGGCTGGTTGTTGCCCTCGGAGTCGGTGGCGCGAGTCATGATGGTGTGTTCTCCGTGGGAGGCTTCCCACGAGAGTTCGAAGCGGGCCCATGAGTACTGGGGCTGTGGGCCGGGAAGCTCCGCCTCGCTCCAGGTGGCTCCGCCGTCCCAGCTCCACTCAACCCTGGCGATGGCGCCGTGGGGGGAATGGGCGTAGCCGTGGATTCGGTGCTGCCCTATCGACAACTCCGCCGGCCAGGGGAGGGCCAGTGCGCTCTTGATGGTCTGAGTGTTGGCGACCCGGCCCTGCGCTCCTCCCTCCGGCGGGTAGTCGTCGCCGATGAGCACATAGGATGATGTGTTGTTTCGGGTCCACTGCTGCTCCGAAGAGACGACAATGCGACCGAGCCACTTGATGCTGGTGCTGCCCACCCATCCGGGTACCAGTGCACGGACCGGGTACCCGTGGTCGCGGGGCAGGAGCTCGCCGTTCAGGGAGTAGGCCAGCAGGGTGTCGGAGTGCATTGCCTTGTCGATGGTGATGACGCGGCGGAACCCACCTTCGGGGGACTCGGCGTCCAGTCCCACCAGCAGCACGCTGACCGCGTCGTCCCTGATTCCGGCGAGATCCAGCACATCCTTCAGGCTTGCCCCCACCCACTCGCCGTTGCTCACGCCGCCGGTCTTCCACTGGGTACCCGCCGCTGCGCGACCCTGCACCAGGTCGAACATGGCCCGGTGGTTCCCGCCGCATTCCAGATAGCACATGAGCACCATGCTGGGCAGGCGCCGAATGTCGGCGTAAGTCAACTCCAGCGGGGCTTCAACTGCGTCCCCCTCTACGGACAGCCGCCAGGCGTCGGCGTCGAGTTCAGGGCTGACCGAGTTGTTACGGACGAAGAAGAGATGGTTGGGCGTCAGAAGCCCCTCCATGTTCTCGAGGCGTGCCTCCCAGTTCTTTTCGTCATGAACCAGGAACATGGCAGGATCTTTCTGTATCGCCAGAGCTACGGTGCTGTCGGCAGAGATGGGCATCACGGTCGGGTCGGCGTCGTCCCGCTGAGTCACCCCGCAGGCGGCGAGGACAGCGGCGGCTCCGCCCGCAGCCAGAAGCGCCAGGAAACGGCGGCGGCCCATTCGGTGCCGCGCCAGTTCCCACAGCGAGTCCGGATTGCGATCTCGAGGCGTGGTCATGCCGCTTTCTCCCGCTCCGCTTGCCGCTCAGGTGCATTATAAGCGTACGGTTTTGTCCGCAGGTCAAGACCGGAGAGCTGCCGCTGATGGTGCACCTCCTTCATGTTGTAGAATAGCGCGACGACATTTGACCGGAAGAGGCTATGAACGAACGACGCGAGCGAATTACGCATGTTTTCGCCGGAAACCCGATGGACCGGGGAGAGGTGGAGCGCCGGGACGAGGAGTGGCTGAAGGCCCAGGCCGCCGATCCGTCCAGCCGTGTGTTGCCCATGTGGCAACTCAATGTGCCAGTTTCGGCTGAGCACGAGCTGACCTGGATGGGCGCAGAGGAACTGCGCAGGCTGAATACCGAATCCGAGTTGATATTCCTGGGTCTGCTGGATGGGGTGTCTCACTTTGTGGCTGATGTCTCTTCCGTGGAACGCGGGAGCATCGAGCGGGACGGGCTGACCTTCGAGGACGCCCGGACCACCGCCGAGTACATGAGCGGTACCGACTCGGGGATCGTGGCACAGGCGAGGGCCCAACTGAGCTGGCACGGGCGCCACGGTTTCTGCGCCGTTTGCGGCCAGCCCACTCACATCGCCCGGGGCGGGCAGGTGAGGCGCTGCCGTCCGAAAGAGGATGGAGGCTGCGGAACCGAGCACTACCCTCGCACCGACCCGGTGGTAATCACGGTGGTGCACGATGGCGAGCGGGCCCTGCTGGGGCAGTCGCGGGGACGCCTCGTGGCGATGCGGCGGTACTCAGCGCTGGCCGGGTTCATGGACCAGGGAGAATGTATCGAGGAGGCCGTGGCCCGCGAGGTGATGGAGGAGGCCGGGATCCAGGTGGGAGCCGTCCGCTATCACTCGTCGCAGCCCTGGCCCTTCCCGTCTTCGCTGATGATCGGCTGCCATGCCGACGCGGCCACGACGGACATTCACTTCGACCCCGAGGAGATGGCGGATGTGCAGTGGTTCAGCCGCGATGAGGTGCGGCTGGCGCTGGAGGAGAGGAGCGAAGTCCTGGCCATTCCTGGTCCCACGGCTATCGCCCACCACCTGATACGGTCCTGGGCCAACGGCGAGGTGAGGTAGCCCTCATTGTTCCCTCTCCCTCTGGGGGAGGGTTAGGGTGAGGGCGTAACCT
Organism: Dehalococcoidia bacterium; assembly: GCA_963667765.2. Taxonomy (GTDB): domain Bacteria; phylum Chloroflexota; class Dehalococcoidia; order Lucifugimonadales; family UBA3495; genus VXOI01. Next base: position 299,460 of record CAXXON010000001.1, read on the forward strand.
CCACCGTCGAATAAGAAACACGGAGGCATCACAAATGACCCAAACCGCCTTGAAAATCGACGCAGCCAAGTCTGCCGTCCTGATAATGGACTTCCAGCAACGCATCGTGAACAACGTGGCATCCGAGCCGGATGACGTGGTGCGAAACGCGGCGCGGGCGCTGGAGGGAGCGCGAGGAGCCGGGATCCCGGTCATCTATGTGGTGCACCGGGGCGGGCCGTTTGCGGAGTATGCGCCGGATGTGGAGCTGCACGAAGGTGTTGCCCCGGCGGAAGGTGAGCGGATCATCACCAAGACCAAGCCTGGCCCGTTTTCCACCACCGCGCTGGATGTGAGCCTGCGCGAGATGGGCAGGGACACGCTGATCGTCATGGGAGTGGCGACCAGCGGCTGCGTGTTGTCGTGCGTGCGGTGGGCGGTTGATGTGAACTACAGCTTCATTGTCGTTGCCGATTCCTGCTCCGACGCCGACCCCGAGGTGCACAGAGTTCTGACCGAGAAGGTCTACCCGCGCCAGGGTACGGTGATAAGCACGGACGAGTTCCTGGCGGCGCTGTAGAATTGAGTCGACTAACGATGCAGCCACTTTGACCAGGTAATTGAGAATGGGAAAGTATCTCGAAGACGCCAAGGCAATGTACAACTACGCTCGAATAGAGCTCCAGCAGTGGCGAGGGTCTAACGACGCAATCCTGCTGCGGGACGCCGCCGAAAAGACCTGGGGCGCGGTGACCCTGGCAACCAACGATTTGCTGGAATTCTTTGAACGTCGAGTGCCTTCGGGGACCGGAGCACGGAAGAACGAGTTGCACGCCGTTCAGCGCCGAGAACGCAGGGTTCGAAGTTTGCGGATGCTGGATCGGTTTTCAGCCATGGAGGCGACTCTGCACAACGACTGTTTCTACGACGGAGATTGCAGACTGCCTCTCGTCCCTGACGTCATTGAGGAGGCTAGGGAGTACCTTGACGATGTGGAGGCACTGTCCGGCGCCCAAAGCAGCTAACGCCGTGAGCGCCAACGGCAGGCTGAGAGCTTGCTTGCCAAATTGATCCCTATGCATATTCAGGAGGCCGAATGAAGTACGACGTTATCGTGATCGGCGGGGGGTCCGCAGGGTCGGTTGTAGCTGCGAGACTTACGGAGAATCCGGACCTGTCCGTGTTGTTGCTGGAGGCAGGGCCGGACTATCCGGACCCAGAGAACCTGCCAGACGACATACGACTGGGGCACACACGCACGGCAGAGGCACCCGACTCGAAGCACAACTGGGCGCTTACCGGCATTCTGTCCGAAGAGCAGGGGCCGGCCCATGTGGCCCAGGGCAAAGTGATCGGCGGGGGCGGCTCGATCAACGGGCAGGTGTTCCTGCGGGGGCTGCCCGAGGACTTCGATCTGTGGGTCGAGAAAGGGGCGCATGACTGGAAATACCTGGATGTGCTGCCCTTCTACCGCAAAATGGAGACCGACCTGGACATCCAGGACGACTTCCATGGCACCGACGGGCCGCTGCCGATAAGCCGCCGGATCAATGGCGGCAACTGGCCGGCGATTCAGACCGTGTTTCACAAGGCCTGTCTTGAAGCGGGTCACGGTGTTGCTTCGGACATGAACGGCCCGGAGCACCTGGGTGTTGCTCCCGTACCCATGAACAACATGAATGGCGTTCGGATGAGCACGGCGCTGACGCACCTCAGCCCGGCCCGCCACCGGCTGAACCTGACGGTCCGCGGTGAAGTGTTCGTGCGGCGGATCGTGTTCGAAGGGAGTAAGGCCGTCGGGGTCGAGGCCGAGAGCGGTGGGGAGACCTTCGTGGTCGAGGCCGACAAGATCGTGCTGTCTGCGGGGGCGCTGAAGTCGCCGCACATCCTGATGCTGTCGGGCGTTGGCCCGAGCGACCAACTGGACGAGTTCGGCATCCCGGTGGTGCACGAGGCTCCCGGCGTGGGCCAGAACCTGTGGAATCACGCTATCACGAGTGTTTCGTACCGGGTGAAGGATGGTACGACACTGGCCGCCGATAACCTGGGCACGCGTATCGCACTCCGCTACACGGCGGAGGGCTCACGGCATGTCAGCGACATGATGATGACGACCAGCTCTATGTTCAATGCGCTGACCGGAGAGACGATAGATGACGGCACGGCGCGGGTAACCTGTGTGCTGGAGCTGCCGGAAGGCTCGGGCTGGGTGCGCCTCGCGTCTGCCGACCCCACGGTGCAGCCGTATTTCAATTACCGCTACTTCGAGCATCCCGAAGATCTTCGGAGGTTGCGGGACGGAGTTCGCTTGGCTGCTGCCATGCTGGAGACAGAAGCCTACCGGGGCATTAACGAAGGGCGAGTTGCTCCTACGGACGAGGTACTCAATGACGATGACAGCCTCGACCTGTGGATGAAACGGACCGTCAGCTCGGCGCGGCATGTGTCCGGCACCTGCAAGATCGGCACGGACGACGATCCGATGGCAGTGGTGGACCAGCGGTGCAAGGTGCGTGGCATCGAAGGAGTTTGGGTGGCCGACTCATCGGTGATGCCTGTTGTGCCCCGCGCCAACACGAACGCCTCGGCCATCATGATCGGCGAAAGGGTAGCTGAGTGGCTGTCCTGATCCTGACCTCCTGACCTCCTGACTTGCTGCTTCCAATAGCGTTGGCTTTCCTGTCTGCCTGTGGCTTCGCCACAGGCAGCGTCCTTATGCGCGTCGGCACCCAGCATGTCGCGCCTTCTGTGGCGACCTTCTTCACGGTACTGGTGGGGGCGATACTGGTCACCAGCATCGCCTTCGCAGTCAACTTCGAGGAGATCAAGGGGCTGTCGCTGGAGGTCTACGGCTGGATCACCTTGATGGGGATACTGGCCTACTGCGTGGCCCGGGTGCTGCATAACTGGGCGCTGCGGATGGTGGGAGCGGCCCGCACCGTTCCGATGATCTCGCTACAACCCCTCATGGCATTCGCCATAGGGTTCCTGATTCTGCAGGAACGTCCCAACCTCCTCGTTACCATAGGAACGCCGGTCATCGTTGGCGGGTTGCTGCTGGTGATGCTGCCGCGGAAGCGCGTTGAGGGTGCGGTTGAGATACGGAAGCTGGGCTACCTGCTGGCATTCGGGGGCTCGCTGGCGTTCGTGACGAGGGACGCCATCAGCCGGCATGTGCTGGGGGGCCTGGCACTTGTGCCGCCCTTCGTGGCGTCCGGGTTCGCACTGGTCATCGGCGGGGCGATCCTGTTCGCGTTCATACACCGGGGGGTCATCAACAGCATCCGCAACCAGCCAATGCGATATGTCGCCATCTGTTGCCTTGCGGGGCTGCTGCAGGGGATGGCGGTGGCGTCGCTGTTCCACGCGTTGAGCCGAGCGCCGGTTACCATCGTTACTCCCATCTATGCCAGCCAGCCGATCATAGCGCTGGCGCTGGCCTCGGTATTCCTGAGGCAGCTTGAGTCGGTGGACTGGCTGCTGGTGGTGGGGACGGTTTTGAGCGTTGCGGGGGTAATGATGGTAATCTTGGGGGCGACCTCGTAGGGGGACACCCCCACCCTACCCCTCTCCTCAAGGGAGGGGACAGAAGTCTGGAGGAATAGAAATGTCAGTTGGCGTAATCGTGCCCTTGCCCGCATACACACTGGATCCGGCGTTTGTCGCCAAGAAGGCGGAGGATCTGGGCTTTGAATCCATCTGGTATCACGAGCACCCGATCCTGCCTGTGAACAGCGCGAGTCCATTCCCGGCCACCGGCGGGGAGATTCCGTGGACCTACGCTCACTTCTCGGAGCCGTACATCTCGCTGGCCATGGCGGCGGCAGTCACCAGCAAGATCAAGCTGTGCACCGGGATCACGCTGGTGCCGGAACGCAACCCGCTGATCCTGGCCAAGGAGATCTCGGTGCTGGACCGGCACAGCAACGGCCGCTTCGTCTTCGGGGTCGGCGCGGGCTGGAACCGGGAGGAGACCGAAATGATGGGCGGTGATTTCGACCACCGCTGGACCCAGACCCGTGAGGCGGTGCTGGCGCTCAAGGAGCTTTGGACGAAGGACGAGGCGGAGTTCCACGGCCACTACTACGACTTCCCTCCCGTGTACATGTACCCGAAGCCGGTGCAGCAGCCGCACCCGCCGGTCCTGCTGGGCGGTATGGCGCGCAATGTGCTGCAGCGCGTGGCCCGCTGGGGCGACGGCTGGCTGCCCAACCGGGTGTCGCCGGAGCAGGTCGAGGAGGGCCGCAAGGTCCTGGATGTGCTGGCAGATGAGCGGGGGCGGGATCCGGAATCGCTGACGATCTCGGTCTTCGGCCGTGCCCCGGAAACGACGCGACAGGAAGTTGACGACTTCCTCAACGCCGGGGCGCTCCGGGTCTGCGTCTGGCCCACCCACTGCGACACCGAGCAGGAGATGGGAGACCAGCTGGAGAAGATGGCAGAGACCCTGGTGCGCTAGGGGGCTATCTCAAGACCGTCTTCCTGTCGTTACGCGAGGCAAGTAGCGGACTGGCCCACTGGATTCCCGCGAAAGCGGGAATGACGGATCGGTGTCTGGTTCGAGGCTTGATGTGGCTATTGTGACGCCGGAGCCGGCTACTCCAAGGGGGCGATGCTGACCATCGCCCCTTCGCTATTTGGTCAGCGCTTTGCAGCACAGGTTCTCGCCCTTGGCCAGGACGCCGCAGAAGAGGTTTTCGCCGCAGCCGTCTCCATCGCCTGGAATGGGGATGCGCTCGGCTCTAAACCCGGTGTCTTCCATCAGGGAGAGCCAGGTGGCAATGGGGAAGAGGCCGGTCCGGTGGACATCGTGCTCGACCCGACGGCTGCCCCGCTCGTTGATGGTGTAGGTGAAGTGGGACTCGACCACCGTGTCGGACGGGTCTGCGTCGCGGACGATTTCCTCCGTGGTGATCTCCACGCCGCCCCGCTGGGTGCACCACTTCAGCCTCATCCCGGGCTTGAAAGTGTCGCTGACGAGGTCGGGGGCGACTACCAGCAAGCCTCCAGGGCGGAGATGCAAGCGGGCGGTGGCAAAGGCGGCCCGCAGGTCGTCCTCGGTCAGCATGTAGGCGATGGCGTCGTGGACCAGCACGGCGTCGAAGGTGCGGTCCGGCAGACGGAAGGTCCGCATATCGCCCAGGTGGTGTTCGACCGCGGGGTTCAGGCGCTCCGACAGTTCCAGCATTCTCGGGGAGATATCCACTGCGACCGCGTCGAACTCGGAGGTCAGGTGAGAGAGGTTGTGCCCGCCGCCCACCCCCAGTTCCAGGAGGGTATGACGGCCGGGGCCCAAGAAGCGGCGGATTGCGTTGCGCCAGTCCACCGCTTCCACGGCGTAGTCTTCCGGCGGGCTGATGGCAGGCCAGAGATAGGCCAGCTCGTTGTACAGCAGTATGTCCTGCACCGGGCGGACTAGCCCCCGTCCACTTCGATGACGCAGTCGCAGATCACCGCGATGTTGCCCGGGAGAGCGGCCATGCCCGGCGCGGAACGGGCGTGCATCCCCCGCTCGCCGTAGATGGCGACGAACAGGTCGGAGGCGCCGTCGACCACCGCCGCCTGCTCGGTGAATGAGGGATCGCTGTTGACCATGCCCACCACCTTGAGGATGCGCGAGACGCGGTCGAGATCGCCGAGCTCGGCCTTCATGCGGGCCAGCAGGTTGAGGGCGGCCATGCGGGCGGCTTCCTGGCCCTGCTCCACGGTCAGATCGGCGCCGAGCTTGCCGATGACGCGCTCCCCGGTGGTCATGCGGGAGCCCACGCCGGCCAGCCACAGGACATTGCCGCTGCGGGCGATGGGGAGGTAGTTGCCGACCGGGTCGGGCGGTGGTGGCAGCTGGTAGCCGAGTTCCGCCAGTTTAGCTTCGACTTCGGGCATCATCAGTTATCCGTCGGGCGCCGTCCTTCGACATGCTCGGGAGTGCGCCCCTACAGTCAGGATTCGGGAATTAGCCGGCTGCTTTGGGCAGGGATGAGTGCCTCTACCCCTGGGATTCTCGGATGCACTCCTCCAGCAGGGCGAAGGCGCGCTCGGCGAAGACCCACATGTTGCCCTCGCGGTCGGGGTCGGCGGTCTCGACGGTGATGACCTTCTCGACGGGCCCGGTCACGGCGATGCACGCGTGGCCGTAGTTGTCGCCGTAGCGATTGCCGGTGGGCCCGCTGGCGCCGGTCTCAGCCAGCCCCCAGGTGGTGTCCAGCGACTGCCGGGTGGTGCGGGCGTTCAGCAGGGCGTAGGGTTCGGAACTGGCCCGCAGTCCCTCCATGGCTTCGTCGGATACAAGCAACAGACCCTTCTGGGCGACGCGGGTGTAGATGACGCTGCCGCCGACATAGTAGGCGGAGGCGCCGGGAATGGCGACCAGGGCCGCAGACATCAGTCCGCCGCAGGAAGATTCTGCGACGCTGATGCTCTGGCCGGTCTCCTTGAGCAGCGCACCCACCGGCGCTGCTATTTCGCTGAGTCGTGTCATTTTCGATACCTCGGAGAATTATTGGGGGAGTTTGGCGCCGCCATTATCGCCCAAATCCGTTGCCAGAGAAACCGTCTCGACGCCGGGGCAGCAGTCTGCAAGCGCCGCACCCACTCCCTTCCAGTCCTCGGCAGGTGTCTTCTCTCCCCAGCCGTCGTAGTGGACGAGGTCGGTCAGGGGGAGCCGGTTGCGCCAGCCTTTGGTCTGGAGCAGGGGTTCCGGCGGGAACTCCACGGGGTAGCCGAGGCACAGGTAGGCGACGGGGATGATGTGGGGCGGGATTCCCAGGATTCGGCGGAGTTGCGGGAGCTTCAGGATGCTGACCCAGCCGACACCGACGCCCTCAGCCCTTGCCGCCAGCCAAAGATTCTGGACGGCGCAGCAGGTGGAGTAGACATCGGTTTCCGGCATCGAGTTCCTGCCGAGCACCTCCTCCCCGCGGGTTGGGTCGCAGGTAACGCACAGGTTGACCGGCGCTTCCATGATCCCCTCCAGCTTCAGGGAGAGGTACTGGCACCGGCGGTCTTCATCGAAGAACTGGGCCGCAGCGTGGCGCTCTCGCTGGAACAGGTCCTTCACCTGCTCTCGCTTCTGGAGGTCGCTGACCAGGATGAAGTCCCAGGGCTGCATGAACCCCACCGACGGGCCGTGGTGTGCCGCTCGGATGATGCGGGCAAGCACTTCAGGGGACAAGGGATCGCTTCGGAAGTGGCGAATGTCGCGCCTGGCGTCTATGGCCCTGTAGACGCCCTTGCGTTCTTCCGTTGAGAATTTTGCTGCGTTCATACCGAGTGCTCCCTGCCTTTTGGATTACAGGGAAACGAAAACCCCCGTCCAGCAGCGGGACGGGGGGCAGTGATGGCACAGAAACCTGCCCGCTCAATCCTCGAAGCGGCCGGAGCTTGCGCGGCAGGTCTCCTGACTGATGGATCTTCGCTCTTCGGCGCCTTCCCGCCCATTGCCGGGCAGTGGCCGGACAAACCTTGCCGAAGGGCTCCCCAATTACAGTGGCGGGCCCGTGCCGGAATCTCACCGGCTTCCCTATTCTTCCCGCCACTTTCTCGAAGAAAGAAGCGGGACACCGCGCGCTATTCTGTTTCCACCGCCAAGGTTAGGGAAGATGTCGCCGGGTGTCAATGGACTACGCAGGGGATGGCAGGACGATTGCATTTGAACCCAAAGGTGGCCGCCGCGAGCACAACAACCCGTCATTCCTGCGAAAGCAGGAATCCAGTGGTCTGGACATCGCTCCTGTTTGTGTTGGACGAAGCCACTTCGTCCCTGCCGGACAAGTTCAACAGAAAACGCGGAAACCCTGGATTCCCGCTTTCGCGGGAATGACGGAGCTCTGCGGGTCAAATGCGATAGCCCTGCAGGGGATGGCAGGACGATTGCAAAGTCACGGAAAAGCCCTGTCCGCTAGTCCTGAGCCTGTCGAAGGACGGGCCGGGAGAATCCGCTGATGGTTCGACAAGCTCACCACCAACGGATTCCCCGAGACTTTGAATCGGCCCTGCAGAGGATGCCGCCCTATCTCTCCTAATCGGAGTAGAGACAGGCGGCAAATCGGGTTATCATTGGTCTGCTTCATACAGTGAATCAGAAACAAGGAGCGAGACATGGCCGAGTATATTCCGTCGACGAGCGATTGGGTCAGGGAACAGGTTGAGGTGTACGAGGGCAGTGGTGGAACGGATGGGACTACCCTGCGGGACACCGGGCTGCCGGTGATCATCGTCACGAACAAGGGCAACAAGACCGGCGCCATCCGCAAGACGCCCCTGATGCGAGTGAAGGACGGCGACAACTATGTGCTGGTGGGCTCGAGGGGCGGCGCACCGAAGAACCCGGTGTGGGTGTACAACCTCCGGGCCGACGGGGATGTGGAGATCCGGGACGAGGCCGAGGTCTACACCATGAAGGTCCGCGAGGTGCAGGACGATAGCGAGCGGGCACGGCTGTGGGACATTTCAGTCGCCGCATTCCCTCCCTACGAGGAGTACCAGGGACGCACCAGCCGCAAGATTCCGGTGTTCGTGGCCGAGCCCGCGTAACACTGGCCGAGTGTCAGGAATGAGCAGAGACCCGAGGGCTGACCTCGGGTCTCTTCCTGTTCAGGGAGGAGGCGTTCAGGGAGGAAGCGCCAGCGTTACGGCTACGCAGGGTCTTAACCGGGCAGCACGGAGGAGACGAAGTTTGTCAGCGCGCTTGGCGCCTCGGTAGTGCTGGGTTCGCCGATCCCAAGGAGTGCGAAGATTATGGCGTTCACGATAATTACCGGTATGAGTGCTATCAGCACCACGAAGAATGCCCGCCACAGCGAGCTGTAGTCCAGGCTCTCCCTGATTGCGAAGAGCATTCCGGCCAGCTGCCAGATGAATACCAGGAACCCGACGATGCCGCCAACTATGGGGATGAACACCAGGACATTGAGCAGGCCGGGGGTCTGGGCGAAGCCCGTTCCGCGCGCCACCTGCCCCCAGTCGGCCTCGGTCTGAGGCGTCTTCAAGATTGTCGTGCCAATCAGCAGAGCGGCGAGGGCCCACATGGCCCACGATAGGACTCCCCGGATTACCCCGAAGATTAAACCCCTCACGATATCGACGTCGCCGGACAGCAGGCCGCCGACTCCGCCTGCTATGGAGACCAGGACCACGACCAGCAGCGCCTGGATGGTGGCGCCGCGGTCGTGTTCGACATCCGCGTAAACGGCCGGATTGAGCATGGCGGCGCTTAGCATTCTTTGGAGCATCGTCAGACCTCGCTGTTTCGGCCTAGTGTTTTACGGAGCGGCCATGCGCCGCTGATGGTACAGGCAGAATATCAAAATCACTCCTGTGGTTGGTACTGATTAGAGTACGGTTGTTTTCGCAGTTTTGGGGTCATGGACTTTGGGTTCTCTCTTCTTGCTGAAGAGGAATTGAAGTGGTGGCGTCTCGCATGTAATTGAAGGGCTGTCGCTGGCCTGGGTTTCACCCCCACCCCTTCGACTCGCTCTGGACGGGCCTAACACTCCTCCTCAGGGGGAGGCAATAATGGAGAGGCCGTCCAAACAAAGCCGTTGCCATCCCTTGAGTCGCCATCTTCGCTATAATGACCGACTGACGAATCTGCTCTATCGCGACACTGGAAGTCGAGGAGAACCGATGAAATACGATGTCATTATTGTCGGAGGAGGGGCGGCGGGATCGGTGCTGGCCGGCCGGCTGTCGGAAGATCCGGGAAGGTCCGTGCTGGTACTCGAGGCGGGCAAGGATTACCCGGACTTCGACCTGATACCGGACGAAGTGAAGTACGGACACACGAGGTACGCGGAGTCGCCGGACTCCGAGCACAACTGGGCCCTCAGGGGGATGGCCACCGAAGAACAGGGAGAAATCCATGTGGCCCAGGGAAAGGTGATCGGCGGCGGGTCGTCAATCAACGGGCAGGCGATGCAGCGGGGTCTGTCGGAGGACTACGACGACTGGGCCGCGTTGGGCAACGACGAGTGGGCCTACACCAGGGTGCTGCCGTTCTTCCGTAAGATGGAGAACGACCTGGACATCCAGGACGACTTCCATGGAACGGAAGGGCCGATGCCGGTGAGGCGGCGCCTGTCCAGCGCCGAGCCCCCCATACAGCGGGCCTTCCGGGAAGCGTGTGTCCGGGAAGGGCACCCTCTGGTGGAGGACACCAACGGTGCCAACCCGGTGGGCGTGGGCGTCTCCCCGACCAACAACCTGGGCGGGGTCAGGGTCAGCTCCGCGATCGCCTATCTCAGCCAGGTCCGCCACCGCCTTAACCTGACCGTACGAGGGCAGGTGCATGTGCGCAGGGTCCTGTTCAGCGACGGGAAGGCCGTGGGCGTCGAGGCGGAAAGCGGCGGCGAGGTCTTTACCGTCGAAGCCGAAAAGGTTGTGCTCAGTTCCGGTGCGCTCCGCTCGCCGCAATTGCTGATGCTGTCGGGCATCGGCCCGAGGGAGCACCTGGAAGAGATGGGGATTCCGGTCATCCAGGACCTGCCGGGCGTGGGCAACAGCCTGTTCAACCATCTGAGCGTGCATATCAACTACAAGGTGAAGGACGGAGTGGAGGTCCCGGTGGACCTGGATGCCCCTCATTATCGGTTGATCTTCACCGCTCCGGACTCCGAACTGGCCAACGACCTGGTGCTGTCCACCGTGAATGTGGTGGACGAGCGCGAGGAGAAGGTTGGCGGCGTGCGAACGAGCTACCGGACGGGTGATGTGCCAGCGGACCGGGCGGCCCGCCTGTCCTGCACCCTGGGGGTGCCGAGGGGATCGGGCTATGTGAGGCTGGCATCGGCGGACGCCGCCGATCAGCCGTCATTCAACTACCGGTACCTGCAGCATCCGGAGGATGTGCGGCGAGTCAGAGAGGGCATCCGCTTTGGTGCCAGGCTCCTGGAGTCGGAAGCGTACCGGGATGTGGCGGACTTCCGGATCACGCCCACCGACGAAGAGCTGGCAGATGACGATGCGCTGGACCTGTACATGCGGCGTACCGTGGGGACGGCGCGGCATGTGTCCGGCACCTGCCGGATGGGGCCGGACTCCGACCCCCTGACCGTGGTGGACCAATACTGCCGGGTCAAGGGAGTGCAGAACCTCTGGGTGTCTGATGCTTCCGTCGTGCCGCAGCTGCTGAGGGGAGGCGGCCTGCATCCCACCGTAATCATGATCGGCGAGCGGGTGGTCGACTGGATCGCCGAGGGCTAGCAGCCGATCGCTGCGTATTGATGGAAGTACTGGAAGTCCGTTCGTAGCGAGCTTGTCGAAAAACGAACGGACGGCCCTTCGACGGGTTTTAGGTGGAGAGGGGTATCAAAAAGGCTGGTTTTCCACCGTCGGCAACGCTGCCGTTGGCGAAGATCTCACCCCCACCCTGACCCTACCCATGATGGAGAGGGGATTTGTTCTGCGCCCCCCTGAATGGGGCTGGCTGTCCAACGACGGCCAGCCCTTTTGCGTTGCAACTTATTTGGCGGTGATGCCGCCGTCGATGATCAGCTCGATGCCGGTGATCCAGGACGCTTCGTCTGAAGCGAGGTACAGGGCGCCGTACGCGATGTCCGTCGAGACCCCCAGGCGGCCGAGGGGGACCTCGTCGGTGCGCTGCCGCAGGATCTCCGGGTTGTCGCTGATGCCCGAGAGCATGGGGGTGTCGACGGGTCCGGGGTGGATGGAGTTGCAGCGTATGCCCTCGCTGGCGTGCTGAATGGCCGTCGTCTTCGTGAAGGTGCGGACGGCACCCTTGGAGGCGCTGTAGGCGCTGCCCGTCAGTGGGCGGCCAAGGATGCCGGCGATGGAGGATACATTGATGATCGAGCCGCCGCCCGCCCTTCGCATCGCGGGCAGCACCTTGCGGGTCCCCAGGAAGACGCCTTTGGTGTTGACGGCCATGATGCGGTCCCACAGCTCTTCCGTGGTGTCCTCGATCAGATCGGCGTTGGCGATGCCAGCGTTGTTGACCAGCACGTCCAGCCTGCCGAAGCGGCCCTCTGCAGTGTGCACCGCGTCCTCCCAGTCGGCGTCCCTGGTCACATCCAGGTGAACATAAACAGCCTCGCCGCCGGACTCCGTGATCCGCCGTTCGACGGCCTGGCCCTCGTCGTCGAGCAGGTCGCCGAACACGACCCTGGCGCCCTCGGCAACGAACAGCTCTGTCTCGAGTGCTCCCTGTCCCCTGGCGCCTCCGGAAATCAATACGACCTTTCCATCCAGCCTGCCCATGGTTATAGCTCCTTTAGTTCTTGAGAGTTAGAGATGTCATTTTACCAGCGCGGGCCAGTCCTCCAGCCTTACCGGCCGGAATTCAGGAATGACGCGGCTGGGTGGGCGGGATATAATCTGTGCGACTGTCAGCCGGATGAATGTCCGGTCTTATCAAGGGCTACAAGAAAGGGGGACATCTCATGCCGCAGCGTACATTGTGGATGCACGGCGCCAACATGCAGGTTGAATATCCCAACCGCATCACCTCAGTGAGGGCTACCGGACCCTTCGTACGAATCGAGGGGGCGCGAGGCCAGAACACCTGGCTGCACTTTCCGGTTCCCACGCCGGCGGTGATTGACGGCTCCAGGATGCGGATAGACGGCGCTCTCGTGAGCTTCCGCACCCGGGACCACGCCTCGGTGAACGAAATCATCGTCTACGATGGCGACAAGCGCATCGTGGAGCACATGGACCAGGACCTGCGCGGGGAGCACCCGGAGTACCGGGTGGGGGTCCCAGGCAGCCCTGAAATCAACCGGGGCATCAACATTGTGCTGGGCGTTACTTTCGACAGCGTAGCGCCGGATGTGCGCTCGATGCAGATCGAGATCATAGGCGTGGGACTGGAATACACCGGGTAGGGGGCACGCCCCCACCCCAACTCTCCCCCGGAGGGAGAGGGAATTGAGGAGAGCATTCAATGGCCGCGAACAGGAACTATATCGGTGGACAGTGGGTAGAGTCGGTATCGGGTCGAACCTACCCGGTCTACAACCCGGCGCACAAAGACCAGGTTGTGGGCGAATTCCAGACTTCCAACGCAGAAGATGCAGGACGGGCAGTGACCGCGGCGAAAGAGGCGCTGACCGGGTGGGCCAACACCCCGGCGCCAGGGCGTGCGGCCGTGCTGTACAAGGCGCTGGAGATCATGGGGCGGCGCGCCGACGAAATCGCCACTGCGATCACGACGGAGGAAGGAAAGCCGATCGCGGACGCACGCGGCGAGGTACGGCGGGCCATGAACATCATGGAGTACGCCGCTGGCGAGGGCCGGCGCATGTTCGGGTATACCACGCCGTCCGAGTTGCCGAACACCGTGGCCTACACGATGAAGCGGCCTTTGGGCGTGGTGGGGATCATCACGCCGTGGAACTTCCCGGTGGCGATTCCGATCTGGAAGATGGCCCCGGCACTGATCTGCGGCAACGCGCTGGTGTTCAAGCCTGCGTCGTCCACCCCGCTCTGCGCGGTAAAGCTCGCCGAAGTGTTTGAAGAGGCGGGGATGCCGTCCGGCGTGTTCAACCTGGTCACCGGCCCAGGCGGGCAGGTGGGCAACGCCCTGGTGGAGGACTCTCGGGTCAACGGCATTTCCTTCACCGGGTCGACCGAGATCGGGACGGACCTGTATGCCAACAGTGCCAGGCGTCTGAAGAAGGTGCAGGCGGAGATGGGGGGCAAAAACGCCGTCATCGTGCTTCAGGACGCGGATATGGACAAGGCGCTTGGGGGCATTGTGCAGGGCGCCTTCGGCTCCACCGGCCAGCGCTGCACCGCCACCAGCCGGGTGATCGTCGAGGACTCGGTCTACGAAGAGTTCATGAACGGGCTGCTGGAGCGGACGGCCAGCCTGCGGGTCGGTGACGGCATTGACCCCGAGGTGGATGTGTCGCCCCTGTGTGGGCAGGGACAATATGAGAAGGTCCAGGAGTACATCGGAGTCGGCACCGAAGAGGGAGCCAACCTGGCCTTCGGCGGCCGTGCCCTGACCGGCGGCGAATTCGACGAAGGCTACTATGTGGAGCCGACAGTCTTCACTGATGTATCGCCCGAGATGCGCATCGCCAAAGAAGAAATCTTCGGGCCGGTGCTGACTGTGTTCAGGGCGAATGACCTTGAGGATGCCATCAACATTTCAAACAGCGTGGAGTTCGGGCTTTCGTCGTCCGTCTACACCCGGGACATCAGCCGGGCCTTCGAGTACATCAACACGGTCGAAACGGGCATGGTGCATGTGAACGCGCCGACATTGGGCGGAGAGGTCCACCTGCCCTTCGGAGGCCTTAAGTCCTCAGGCGTGGGCCAGAGGGAACAGGGCACGGAGGCATTCGACTTCTTCACCGAGACCATCACGGTGTACATAGATCACGGGGAAGCATCAAGGCAGCAGGCGCGATTTATCTAGCAACTATCTCAAGAACCGCTACAGTCTAAAACCGTCATTCCCGCGAAAGCGGGAATCCAGACCGTGTATCAAGCTGTTGAGATCAAGGGCATGACAGTTTTGAGATAGTTACTTAGGGGGCATGGTAAGCATCTGTTACTAAGGCGAAGGCAGGAGGGACGCCCTCACCCTAACCCTCTCCCGGAGGGAGAGGGAACTCTTGGACGGGACGGGATTTTTGAGGTAGTACCCTATACCGGTCGGTCGTTGCTAGAGCGGCTGGCGGTGCGCGAAGCCTCGGTCGGTTTCGTGCCAGTACTCGATGCTGTCCTCGCCGCCGATCCAGCAGAGGTAGACCTCACGGCCCTGCCGCACGTGGGGGAAGTCGACCAGACCGCTTGAGATGTCGCGGACGATGATTCCCTCAGCGACGATCTCGTCGACTCTCCCCTGTATCTCAGTGCTGATTGAGTCGACCTCGGACTGCAGGCTGTTGTATTCGTTGTACCTGTCGAAGGTCCCGTTGAGCCGCTACCGTTCCCGCTGGATCGTGGACAGGCGCTCCCGCAGTTCCTGCAGCCGCTGCATGAATGGAGCCAGTGCCTGAAAAGTTCGCTCCAGCCATGGCACCAACTGGTTAGCCTCTTGGAGAGTGAACAGCCTCCGCTGCATGAAACCGCCTTTCGTCTCGATTGTTGAGAATGAATGTAGTCCAA
Source organism: Dehalococcoidia bacterium (assembly GCA_963667765.2). Lineage (GTDB taxonomy): Bacteria > Chloroflexota > Dehalococcoidia > Lucifugimonadales > UBA3495 > VXOI01. The sequence continues at coordinate 314,514 of CAXXON010000001.1, forward strand.
TACCGGCATGCGGCGCAATCGTCACGCGTGTAGCCGGTCAAATGGCGTACAATATGCAGGCTGCCGGGCCCCTGTGGTGGGCTCAATCTCCGGCTGGGAGTCTTTGAAATGCCGATAATTGACCATCGCCATGCGCCCGAGGTGCCGTGGCGGCCTGGCTACCGAAAATGGGACATCACCACCCACGAGCACGGCGTTTCGACTTCCCTCAGCCTGAATTACGCGGAGCCGGGGACAGGAGCGCCACTGCATACCCACGCCATCGACGAACTGATACTGATCAAGTCTGGAACTCTTGAGGTCCGGATCGATGGGGAAACCCACCGGGTCGGCAAGGATCATACGCTAGTGATCCCTCCCGGAGTGGAGCACGCTTTCACGGTGGTGGGGGAGGAGAATGCCGACCTGATCGTGGTATTCCCGGACATGAACCCGTATGCCGAACACAACACCACCTACCTCGAGGGACGGCGACCCGTGGCGTACGATGAAAGCAAGCAGTCTGCCGCAGCGGGCGACTAGGCGGGTCCTTTGAACGAATTGGCAATCGAATCGGGAACAGCCTCTGGAAATCCTTTGGAGGCCGCAGATGATCCCAACTGCTTCTGCACGGGTGAACTGGCGCTGCTGCAGGACCGCAAGTCCCGGCGCTACCTGGTCACGCTGAAGGACGGTGACACATTCCACAGCCACCTGGGGCGGCTGTACCACGATCAGCTGATCGGTGGCAGCGTGGGGGGCTGGTACCGTACCGACAAAGGGCACACGCTGCTGGCGGTGCGGCCGACGCTGGGCGACTATGTGCGTCAGATGCCCCGGGGACCGCAGATCATCTACCAGAAAGACCTGGGCAACATCGTCAGCTTCGCGGATATCTTCCCGGGTGCGACCGTGATCGAGGGAGGTCTAGGGTCGGGGGCCCTCACCGCCGCGCTGCTTCGGGCCGTGGGGACCGAGGGCCGGGTGATCACCTACGAGATCGACGAGGCGGTGCTGCCCAAGGCGATGCGAAACATCGGCCGGGTCATTCCCGACTCGGCAAATCTGGAAGTGAAGATAGGCAATATCTACGAAGGCGTCGATGAGCGGGATGTGGACCGGGTGGTGCTGGATGTGCCGGAACCGTGGCAGGCTGTGGGCCACATTGCCGACGCCTTGGTCATGGGCGGCGTGATGCTCAGCTTCCTGCCGACGATCCTGCAGGTGCACCGTCTGGTGGGGGCGCTGGAACAGGACGGCAGGTTCCAGATGATCGAGTCGATGGAGACCCTGCTGAGGACCTGGCATGTGACGGAGCGCAGCGTACGCCCCTCGCACCGGATGGTGGCCCACAGCGGCTTCCTCACCACCGCCGTTCGCTGCCACCCGCGGCCGGGATGGCGGCCACCCGCCGCTGCGGGAGAACTCGACGAAATTCAGGAGGAGCAGCCTGATGGACTTGATGAACAGGAATAGCACGCTTGAGTTTCTCGGCCAGCATGTGAAAACCGACATGCTGATGAAGCACCTGTTGTCGGTGGAAGCGTCCATGAGGGGCTACGCCCGCAGGTATGGGGAAGACGAGGAGCGCTGGGCAATCGCCGGGCTGTTGCACGACTTCGACTGGGAGATCTGCCCCACGCCGGAGAGCCACCCCACATACGGGGCAGGGATCCTGCGGGATGCCGGCTATCCCGAGGACATCATCCGCGCGGTGCTGACCCACGGGGAGCACACGGGCATTCCGCGGGAGTCGCTGATGGAGCATACCCTGTTCGCTGTCGACGAACTCTCCGGATTCGTGAGGGCGGTGGCCCTTGTGCGCCCCACCAAGAGCCTGGAGGAAGTTTCTCCACGGTCAGTGCGGCGAAAGATGAAGGACAAGGCCTTCGCCAAAGATGTTAACCGGGATGATATTCAGAAGGGCGCGAACGAGTTGGGGGTCGATCTGGACGATCACATCGCGTTCGTGGTGGAGAGCATGAAGCCGGTGTCGGTCAGGATAGGGCTGGCGGAGCCATCCGGGTAGCGATTTTCCTCTTGCCCATGAATTCCCTCTCCCTTGAGGGAGAGGGCTAGGGTGAGGATGCATCGCCAGGCCAGAGCGCATCCCAGGTCACTTCGAATTCCATCTCTGCACCGGGATAGCGGCCAGACAGCAGGTCCATGTGGGCCGGGGTCAACATTGGTGGCGGCAAGTTTGCCGCCATTTCTCTTGCCTCTTTTGGGCCGGTGAACCCCCATAGTTCGGGCTGGCCGACATTCTTTCCCATGGCCATGACTTGGAAGTCTCCAAGGCCGCCCGGCTTGACTAGCTCCCGCATACCCACCTGGTCTGCCTGTGATCGTCGCGGTAGGGGGACTGGCCGGCGCGCCAGCAGCTCGCCCATGCCGAGGTTCTGCAGGAAGGCGGCTTGGGTTTCGTAACCGAGGATGTCCAGCCCCGCGCTGGCTCCGGACTTGGCCAGCGAGGTGAAGTCGACCTGTGCCGACATGTCCTGTTGGCCGATCCTTTCCAAAGGACGGTCGGTCTGGAGGTGGCGGTGGTAGGTCGTGAGCGTACCTCGGAACCGCTCTGTCGCCGAGTAGAGGTCCGGAGCCTGCCGCCCGTAGTCGATGGCCAGGACGAATCCTTTGTCCAGGCAGGATGCAGCTTCATTCGCCCAGGCGTCCAGGGAAAGGTTGATTTCAGCGGTCTGTCCTTCCGCCAATACGATGCCCCGGCTGTTCAGGCGTTGCTCCAGCAACGGCGTGGAGGGCTCGGCCGTCAGGATCGAGAGGCTTTCCCAGTCCAGGGCGACCATCACTTCCTGCAGGCGTCCATTGACCTGCGTTACCTGATGGACCGGCATCGCGTCATGGAGCTCGTTGGAGAGGACGCAGCCGACGATGTCCCGGAGGGGGAGGCTGGCTGCTGCCAGCCGGGTGACGCTTGGCAGGCCGCGTTCCAAGCCGTTTGCGTCGCGGCGGTCGATGCAGATGTAGCTAAGCGAGGCGGCGAAGTCGTCAGGGAGTCCGGATGCTGCCGTCAGGATGTCGCGGCAGAGCAGGCCGTTGCCGGCGGCGGGTTCCAGCACCGTAAAGGGAGACGGTCGTCCCAGGATGTGCCACATCTGGCGGAGCTGGACGGCGATGAGGGCGCCGAAGGCCGGATGTACGGACGGGCTGGTGTAAAAGTCGCCGAAGGCACCGATCCGCTCGGGCCCGGTGTAATAGCCGCCGTCGGGATGGTACAGGGCGACTTCCATGAACTCGGCAAAGGTGATCGGGCCTCGCTCACGGATGCGGCGGTGTATTTCCTGTTCAGCGCTCATTACACGAGATTATGGACTACCCGATAGAAAAAGCAGAGGGGCCGCATTCGCGGCCCCCGTTGTTTCGGATCCGGTGGTACCCAGGCAGGCTAGGCTCGCTGCTCTATGGGCACATACTCGAGGTCCATTTCGCCGGTGTACTCGAGCAGAGGGCGGATCAGGATGTTGTCCTGGTACTGCTCGACGCACTGGAGGGTCCAGCCAGGGATGCGGCCGAGGGCGAAGATGGAGATGAACAGGTCGTCGGGAATGTCCAGCAGATAGTAGATTGCGCCAGCGAAGAAGTCCACGTTTACGCAGATTCCGCGGGACCGGTAGGGTTGCATGGTGTTCTGTTCCAAGTGAGACAGTATCTGGAACCAGCGTGGCTCGCCCTTCTTCTCGCCCAGCGCCTGGGCGCGGTCGCGCAGGTGGCGGGCCCGGGGGTCCTCGGCGCGGTAGACGCGGTGGCCGAAGCCCATGATGCGGCCGCCAGCCTCCAGGTGATTGCGGGCGTATTCCTCGGCGTTCTCGGGGTTGCCGATTTCCAGCGACATCTTCATCACTTCTTCGGCTGCGCCGCCGTGGGCCGGGCCCTTCAGCGTGCCCACGCCGGTGACCACCGCGGAATGCAGGTCGGAGATGGTGGAGGCAGTCACCCGCGCGGCAAAGGCGGAGGCGTTGGCACCGTGCTCGGCATGGAGGATGAAGTCGACATCCAGCAGGCCGGTGGTTTCCTCGTCGGGCATCTCGCCGAACATCATGTAGAGGAAGTTGCCGGCGTGGTTCAGCTCTGGATTGGGAGCGATGGGCTCGAGGCCCTGGCGCAACCGGTGATGCGCGGCGACGATTGTGGGCCCCTGGGCAGTGAGGCGGACGCCCTTGCGGATGGTGGCCTCGATGGAGTTGTCGGCGACCTCTTCCACATCGTAACCGGCCAAGGCAGAAATGCCGGTGCGGAGGGCATCCATGGGATGGGCTTCCTTCATCACTTCCAGCACCGTGATGATGCCGTCAGGGATGCGGCGGCTGGCGCGAAGTTCGGCGTCGAAGTCGGCGAGCTGCTTCTGGCTGGGGAGACTGCCGTAGAGCAGAAGGTAGACCACCTCCTCGAAGGTGGACTTCTCAGCAAGGTCATGGATGTCGTAGCCACGGTACAGCAGCTTGCCCACCTGGCCGTCAATAAAGCTGGACTCAGTGGTGTCCAGGTAGACATCCTTGAGTCCCTTTACGATCTCGGGCATTTTTTATTCTCCTTTCGAAGTTGCGCTGCCGTACGGAATGGGACGGCGCACATCTATCGCGGACTGGTTGGTCAGAAGATGGTCTGAAGGGCAATGCAGTAGTGCCGAAGGCAGCTACGGAATCCTTTCGAGTCTAGCATCGGCCCATAGGGGTGTCAACCAAAATTGAGGCTCGAGGAAGGGGGCACGTGCCCGACAGTAGTCCCTGAAATGTTTAATATAATAAACGATTGTACTATCATACGAAGTTGGTAGATTACATAATATCAACTGCAGACAGCGCAGGAGGAAACTGGTTGAGGCCCTCCTACAGAAATACCTCATCCCGAAGCTGATCCAGTTCGAGAAAACAGGCCGCGGGCAGAGAAGAATCTCTCAGTCCGGAAATTTATGAACTGATGATACTGCGCAGATTTGCCGCTCCCGTCGTGATTGTTGGTGTGCTCCTGATTGTGGGAAGCGCGGCGCTGGTTGTTGCCGGAACGCGGCCCCAGGAGGCGAAACCGCCTGCTGCCCAAGTGCTGCCGCAACAGTCGGACCCTGAAGTCGAAGTCTCCCCGGTGTTAGTCGAAAAGCCGCCTACAGCCACGCCGCCGGTGAAGGTCGGGGAATCTGCGTCTGTGGAAGTTGGGGGCTTCGCAGGGAACGAGCTGGAGACGGGGTCCAAGTCGGCGCCCAAGGATTCCGGGGGGGGCGCAGGTCAAGGGCGGAGGGACCACTGGCGGGCAGTCGCCATTCCAGGTGCGGGGTGATTCGTCCCAGTCGGTGGCTAGGAGCGTGGCCACGGAGGACGAGAGCGGCGGCGCGGGCACCGTCTACACCTGGCAGGACGGCGACCGGGAGATGCGGGTGGTGTTGCAGAACGACGCCGTGGACCCGGATGCGGAGTCCAGTTCCAAGGGCGAGGTGGGCAACACCGTCAAGAATGCCGTTGTCGAGTCAAAGGTCAAGGGCGGGGGGAGTTCCGTGCTGCCGGAGTTCCGCTCCGAGTCCGGGGGTGGGATGATGAAGCTGCCCGGCGGGGTCATCCTGCTGCTGGACGAGAGCTGGGATGACAATCAGGTGAACGACTTTTTCACCAGCAATGATATCTCCAGCAAGGATGTAACGGAGATCGAGTTCCTGGATAACGCGTACCTGGTGGAGACGGACGCGGGGTTCCCGTCGCTGAACCTGGCCAACAATCTGGCCGGAAAGACGGGGGTCGTCTCCTCCAGCCCCAACTGGGAGCGGGAGCGGGTGGCGAAGTGATGGCTCCCTGGCTCTTGGCGGGCTGAACCCGGCCGTGTGGTTGCTTCCCTCCTCAATTGCCGCCCTGCCGTCGGCGGGCAGGCTGCTGCTGGCGGCGGCGTGCCTCGCGCTGGTGGTGGCCGCGTTCGTGGTGGCTGGGGGAATCGCCGAGGCCGAAGACCCTGATTACGGGAACGATGCGGCGAATGCTCACGACATAAGCGTTGGTTCCCCTGTCGACGGTACCCTCGGGACCAACACAGACGTTGACTTTTTCAAGATAGACCTGACATCGGCGGCTGAAGATGTCGATCTCTGGGTGTATGTAGTCAGCGCCATCGATACTGTAGTCACCCTTCACGACAGTACGCCTGCTGAGATTGTTCAACGGTCGAATGGATTTCTCAGGCTGACGGGTCGCAACCCTGAAGTTCTGATTCACGAGGCCCTCACCAAGGGCTCCGTGTACTACCTGTCCGTAGCGGGGGTTGCCGGAGCCATGGGGGATTACACCCTCCATACCGAGCAATCGGTCAATCTGCCCGTGGATACGAATACCTCGGCGCAGGCCTTGATTGATGATGCCGACGACTTCGACTTCTTCCACCTGGACCTTTCGGCCAAGTCGGGGACTTTCGACGCCTGGGTTTATTCACGGGCGACCACTACGGTCGACACACTTGGAATACTTCTTGACAACGACGAAGGAGTCGTTGACTTCAATGATGACAGTGCTCTTACTTCCGGAGAGGGCGACTTTCAAATATCTCTGCCTCTGACACCCGGACACTACTATCTGGCCGTGGCCGGTGTAGGAACGGAGATGGGGCCCTACGCACTACACGCGGAAACTGACGACGATGTTGGCAGTAGGATCAGGGATGTCAAGGACGACGCCAACGCCCTGCTGACACTCAACACTCCACGCAACGGCATCATTGGTACTGGAGGAGACCAGGACACATACAAGCTGGACCTCTCCAGCAAGACCGCTGATACCGACGTCATCTTCTATACGGAGACCGACGGCCTGGACACCATTGGGGCGCTTTTCGACGATGTGGGTGGGCAGATTGATGAGGTTGATGACAGCGAGCTGTCTCCGGGGTCGACCGATTTCTTTATCGGGCAGACGCTGGAACCGGGGATCTACTACATAGCGGTTGTGGCGTTTGGCGGCGGAGAAGGGCCATACAGGCTGCATGTGAAGGAGGTGTCTGACGCCTCCACTGCCATCACGATTGACAGCACCACGGGTGCGGGGTCGGCGGTTGGCGTCCTCAGGGAGGGAGAGGCTTCGGACACCTTCACATTCAGCGGGATCAGCAACAAGGATGTCTTCGTCTATTCGCTCGGCCCAGTTGATACTGTCAGTGAGATGGGGAGCCTGGAGAACGACGACGGCGAACTGTCGCCGGTTCACCGGGGTTTCTTCCTCGGTGACCGGGTTACGACCGGCACAGTGACCGTCAAGGGGTTCGACAAGAACGAAGCCGGGCCGTATCGGGTGGTGGTGGAGACGGCGGATGATCAGGGTGAGAGTACGACCGCCGCGGCGGACCTGGCGTTGGACACGCCGGTGTTCGGATTGATAGCCTCCGGCACCGACGTTGACTGGTTCAAGCTGGTATTGGCTGATGCGACTGAGTTGCTCCTGTTCACTACAGGCTACACAGACACGAAAGCCACGCTGTATGAAAGCGACGGCACCACAGAGGTTTCCTCCGACGACGACACCGGCGTGGGCTTTAACTTTCTGATCAAGCAGTCTCTTGCCTCGGGAACCTACTACCTGAAAGTGGAGGGCTTTGATAGTACGGAGGCCGGCCCCTATGCCCTGTTTGCGGAGACAGTGTTCTCGCTGGTCCTTGACCCGACTACGATCCAACTGGAGGCTGGTGCGGGCCGCGGAAGGATAAGGTCGCACCACGACCAGGACTGGTACAAGATCGACCTGTCGGGAGAGACGGGCGAGACCGATGTGTGGATCTATGACGACGGATTCGTGGACTCGTACGGGATCCTGTACGACAGCGACCTGAACGTTATTGCGTCCAACGACGACAGCGGACTGTTCACCAGGAATACCAACTTTCACATCCGGGCATCACTTGACCCGGGGATCTACTACCTCGCCGTGAGCAGCTTCAACACGGAGATGGGAAGCTACACGGTCAGGGTTGAAACTGTGGGCTCTCCCGGAGCCATGGGGCTGGGCGAATCGAAGGCGGGGACGCTGACCTCGGCCAGCGACACCGACCGGTTCCGCGTGAACCTGGGCGGCAACAGCAATGTGATCCTGTTTGTAAAGGGTGTCACCGCCCTCCTGCCTAAGCTGGAAGGCCTCGGCGATGTGAATGAGTACAGGCTGGGTGCGGACGAGTTCCTCATCAGGGACAATTTCTCCGGAAGCCCGACGGTCACTGTTTCCGCGGTGATTCCAGGCACCTACACCATCCAGGCATTTGCTGATGGTGGTTACACCCGTCGAGTCGGAGATTGCACGGCGGCCACCAACGCGCTCATGCCATCGGTGGGCGACGACCTGTACGCCTGCCAATGGCACCTGAAGAACCGCAGCCTCGACTTCGCCGGAGAAGACATCAACGTCGAGCCGGTGTGGGCCGACACGATGCTCGCCGACGGCACCACCATTTCCGGCGGCATCAAGGGCGATGGCGTCAATGTGGTGGTGGTGGACGACGGGATGGACGTCAGGCATCCGGACCTCAGCCCCAACGTAGATACCAGGTACAACCACGACTACGGCGGCGACAACAGCGTTTACGATTCCGAAGAGCACCACGGCACTGCCGTTGCCGGTGTGATAGCCGCTCGGGACAACAACTTCGGCGTGCGGGGCGTGGCGCCGCGGGCAAAGATCTTCGCCCACAACTACTTGGCCCACCAGTCCGACTTCTCCGAGGCCGACTCCATGAGCCGCAACGCGGATGTTACGGCGGTGTCCAACAACAGCTGGGGCCCGATTGATGGGCCGGGAATTGGCTTTGCGGAGACCACTTGGGAAAAGGCGGTGGAGAAGGGGATCACGGAGGGCTACGGCGGGAAGGGGGTGTTCTATGCCTTTGCCGCGGGCAACGGCGCGCTACTCGGCGACGACGCCAACCTGGACGAGGTGGCCAACTTTTACGCCGTCACGGGCGTGTGTGCTGTGAACGACGCCGGGCGGAGAAGCGACTACTCGGAAGCGGGAGCGTCGCTGTGGGTGTGTGCGCCGTCCAACACTCTCATGGACGGACACCGGGGTATCTGGACTACGGAGAATTCCAACCGGTACCGGGACACCTTCGGCGGGACCTCGGCGGCGACTCCGCAGGTGTCGGGCGTGGCTGCGCTGATGCGCCACGCCAACCCGGAGCTCACCTGGCGGGACATCAAACTGATCCTGGCGGCGACAGCACGGAAGAACCATGCAACCAGCACCGGCTGGGAGACCGGCGCGAACAAGTATGGCTCCTCGACCGAGACCTACAACTGGAACCGGGAGTACGGCTTCGGTGTGGTGGACGCCAAGGCGGCGGTGGATGCGGCCAAGACCTGGGTGACGCTGGCGCCCCTGGAGAGTTACGAGGAAGATTCAACAGGATCGAGTAGTACGATTTCGGACGCTCCTTCTACCGAAACTACAACTTCCATTGATGTTAGCTTGTCGGACACAGACATCGAATTCATCGAGTTCGTGGAAGTCCGCGCCAAATTCACCCATCAGTCTTTCAGGGACCTGGAGATTGAGCTGAGTTCCCCGGCTTCCGGGAGCAGCGTCAAGCTTCTCTCTCACTACGAATCGGACGATCCCATCCCCTTGAACGGCACCATCCGCTTCGGCGCGTCCCGGTTCCTGGGCGAAGACCCTGACGGCTCCTGGACGCTTACCTTGAGGGACAAGCTGAGCAACAGTCTGTCAGGCAGCCTCGACTCGTGGACGCTGAAGGTGTACGGGCACAAGCCGACGCCCTTCGCGCCGACCATCGATACAGTGACCGCCGGCGAGGAAGCGCTGACAGCGGCGTGGAGTGCGCCGACGCAGACGCGAGGCGGGGACATCACTTCCTACGACGTGCTCTACAAGGGCGAAGGCGGGGACGAGGAAGTGGTGGAATTTGCGTGGAATTCCGGTGACGGGGCCTTACAGGAATAAGTAACCGGCCTGACGGGAGGAGTCGAGTACATCGTGCAGGTGCGGGCGCGCAACTCGTCGGGCGTGAGCCAGTGGTCGGAGGCTGCTACTGGCACGCCCCAGAGAGCCGGAGGTGCCTGTACCACCACAACTGGAGTAACCAGCGGTACAGACCTGGAAGCCGATTGCAACACGCTGCTGGGAATGCGGGACGAACTGGTGGGCAGTGCTGGCACGCAGCTGAACTGGTCGCCTAGCGTAGGCATCTTCCAGTGGGATGGGGTCACTTCCGGATTGCGCGTGACTGCTCTCGAACTCTCCGGCAAGTCGCTGGCGGGCCGGATCCCCACGGAGATCGGGGACCTGACCGGGCTGACGACGCTGGACCTGTCGGACAACGATCTCACCGGGAGCATTCCCAACCAGCTGGGAGCGCTGACAGCCCCAACGAGCCCTTGAGCGCCACCAACACGGCCAAGCTCAGCGCCCTGACCACATTGCGGCTGAATGACAACGACCTGAGCGGCGGCATTCCGTCGACCTTGTGGAACCTGACCACGCTCACCGAGCTGCGGCTGGACGGGAACCGGCTGACGGGTTCGCTGCCGTCGGTCGCGGTGCTGGAGAGGATGGACTCGCTCCGGACGTTCAACCTGTCGGCGAACGGACTGTCGGGAAGCCTGCCAGCCGTTCCCTCGGAGCCGGGGATGTCGGGAGACCCGCTGAAATTGCAGAGTCTCAGCGAGCTGGACCTGAGCGAGAACAGCTTCAGCGGAAGCATTTCGGCCCGGTTCGGCAGCCTGGCGGGGCTGACGGTCCTGGATCTGTCGGGGAACAGCTTGAGCCAGGCAATACCACTTGAATTGGGGGACCTGTCCTCACTGCGAGAGCTATTGCTCGCCGACAACCGCTTGACAGGGACAATTCCCGTCGACTCCAGCCACAGTTTGTTTTCGCTGGAGGTCCTGGACCTGAGCGAAAACCAGTTGACCGGAACCATTTCTGCTGAAGTGGACTCCCTTTCCAATCTGGGAAAGCTGTACCTGAACGACAACCGGCTGAATGGTGGTATTCCGGATGAATTGGAGAATATAGTTTTCCTCTTGGAAGATCTGTTCCTCTCCAACAATCGCTTCACCGGCTGCATTCCCGGCGATTTGAGGGATGTGCCGTCTAACGACCTCTCCGAGATCGATCTGGTGCACTGCGACCTCTATCTCGATGAGCTGGTACTCAGCCATCCGGAACTGGCGGACGAGGTTGCGCTGAGCCCCGCCTTCGACACCAACGCGATGGACTTTGATGTCGGGAGAACCAGCTACACAGTCACGGTCGGCCCGTCGCCGGTGACGGTCGCGCCCACGAATGCCAACAACGCCACCTTCAGGTTCCTGGACTCCAGCGACGATGAGCACCCGGACGCCGACGGGGACGACACAAACGGGCACCAAGTGGCGCTGAAGTCAGGGCGCACCACCATCAAGGTGGAGGTGACCTCGGAGGACGGAAAGGCCACGCATACCTACACCATCAGCGTGAGCCGGCCGGGGTCGCCGGGCAGGCCCACGATCAGCGACACCGACGTGGTGGCCGGCGAGTCGTCGCTGACGGTGTCGTGGACGGCGCCCACCAGCACCGGCGGCACCGGCATACCCATCACTTCGCACCACATACAGTACCGGGAAAGGAATACCGGCGGCGCCTGGGCGGTAGTGGAGGAGGCCTGGGAGACCGGCGGCGGTGCCTTGACCGCCACCATCAGTCCGCTGATCGCCGGGGCCGAGTACGAGGTGCAGGTGCGGGCGTACAACGGGGCCCGCCACGGTAGCTGGTCGTCGACGGTCAGGGGCACGCCGACCGCGCCGGACTGTAGCAGTGGAATCGCTGTGTCCAACCCTGTCGACAACCCTGGGCTGGTCGCCGACTGCGAAGCACTGCTGGCGGCGAAGGCCGTGCTGGAGGGAACCTCATCAGCGTTGTCGAATTGGAGTGTCAATACGGCATTGAGTGGTACTGACTGGGCAGGAGTGACCGTGGAGGGCACTCCCCCGCGTGTCGCCATGCTGGAACTTAGAGACGAGTCCCTGGACGGACGCATCCCGTCGTCGCTGGGGCGGCTGTCGGAGTTGACCACGCTGGATCTGTCCAGAAACAGTCTGACTGGGCCGATTACGCCTCAACTCGGCAACCTGAGCAAGCTGCAGAGCCTGGAACTGAGTGCGAATCGCCTGACCGGGCCGATTCCGACGCAACTTGGCAGCCTGTCCATGCTGTCCACATTGAAACTCGACAACAACGCGCTGGCAGGTAGTATTCCGTCCAACTTCGACAGGTTAAGCAATCTGGAAGTACTGACGCTTGACCACATTCGCCTCACCGGCCGAATTCCGACCGGAATGCTACGACTGGCCAAGTTGAAGGAATTAATCCTCCACCAAAACCAGCTTACAGGTAGCATTCCTTCCGCGGTCGCCAGTTCAGGCAACTTGGAAAAGCTGATCCTGAACAACAACCAGCTCACGGGGCGCATACCAACGCAATTGGGGAACGCCACGATGCTGTCGGAACTTCACTTGAACAACAACCAGCTGACTGGGAGCATTCCAACGCAGTTGAACAGCCTCACTGCGCTTGAAGTATTGAGACTCAATGAAAACCGCCTGGATAGCGATATTCCGGACCTGTCGGCTTTGGCTGCTCTGGTCACGCTGGACCTCTCGCTGAACCAGTTGACCGGAGGTGTTCCACCCTGGTTGAAGTCCCTGACCAGCTTGGAAGAGACGGACCTGTCGGCAAACAGATTGGAAGGCTTGATACCGGCGGAACTGGGTGAGTTGACCGATCCCACAAGCCCGAGGAGCGGTACAAACAAGGCCAAGCTGGGCAGCCTCACAAGACTGGGGCTTGGCCGAAATGATCTCAACGGAAGGATTCCGTCATCATTGGGTAATCTCACCACCCTGCTAACGCTGGACCTGTCTGCGAACGATCTGACAGGCGAGATACCGACGCAGTTGGGGGATCTGGCCGTTCTGCAATCACTCGTTCTCTCGAGTAACGAATTGACCGGTCCAATTCCCGGCAAGCTGTCCAGCCTAACGACATTGAAGAGGCTCTGGCTGAACGACAACCGGTTGACCGGGGCAATACCGTCCGAACTCAATTCCCTGACCAACCTGGAGTTACTGGCACTTTCAGAGAACGGACTCACTGGCAGCATACCGTCCCTCAGCAGCCTCACCGAGCTCACAGTGCTGGCGCTGTACAACAATGGACTGACAGGGTCGATTCCCGACTTAAGCGCCCTTACCAAGCTGAGACAGCTAAACCTCCAGAACAATGAACTGGATGGCGCTATCCCTTCATTCGCCAGCCTGTCCGACCTGGAGGAGGTACGCCTGTACAACAACCAGTTGACGGGGAGTTTCCCAACGCTGCCAACGAGTAGCAAACTGCGGGTCTTAGAAATCTACAACAACCGACTGTCGGGGTCGTTGCCGACGACCTGGAGTAGCCATGGCAATCTGAGAACCCTGTCAGCCTCGAGGAACCAGTTCACAGGAGGGGTACCGTCCGGTCTCAGTAGCCTGAGCAATCTGACTACACTCTCGTTGTGGCGAAACCCGCTAGGCGGGACCATCCCGGGAGATCTGAGTGAATTAAGCCAGCTTCGCACGCTTCTCCTCTTCGAGAACCAGCTGACAGGCTCGATTCCCACTGAACTGGGAGACCTGACCAACCTGACTCGGCTGCACCTCGACGAGAATGAGTTGACCGGCGAAATCCCCGCCAGCCTGGGCAACCTGGAAGGGCTGCAGGAGCTGTTCTTGGGCAAGAACCCGGGGCTCACCGGGTGCGTCCCCGGGGAGGTGTTGCTGCTGCCGATGATCGGCGACGGCAGGCACGACATCGATGCACTGGGCCTGCCGCTCTGTCCCCCGCCGACGATCACCTCGGTGGAGCCTGCCGACCGGTCGCTGACGGTGCGATGGGATGCTCCGGCCGGGTTTGACGACGACATCAGGTCGTATGACCTCAGGCACATTCGCGCCGATGCCGACAATCCTCAGGACCCGGACTGGGCCCTTGTAGAGACGCACTCCACGAGCAGAAGCCGCCGGATCACCGGCCTGGAGAACCGCGTTGACTACAAGGTGCAGATGCGCGCGGTCTACGACCTGGGGACGGGTGCCTGGTCGGACGACGATGAGACCTACGCTCCTCAGCGCGGAGTTGCGCCGCGCCGTACGCCGACTGCGACTCCGCCACCGACGAGGACGCCAACGCCAACGCCAAACACCAACACCGGTGGTGGTGGCGGTGGAGGAGGAGGCGGCGGAGGTGGCGCCATCTTCGCTGGCGGAGGCGGTGGCGCCGCGCCGCAGCCGACGAGGCCGGTTGCCGCTCGACAGACGCCGGCGCAACTCTTCCAGCCGTTGGTTGTGAACGGGTCGCTGAAGAGGGTCTGGCGGTTCTTCAACAACAGCAAGCGGTGGCTGTTCTACGACCCGCGACCCGGTTTCGCGCCGTTCAACACCATCCGGACGGTGAGCGTCGACGCGGATGAGCCGCCCATACTGTTGGTCAACGTGGACAGGCGGCAGCAGTTCCGGGGTTACGCCCTCTACCCTGGTTGGAACTTCGTTCCCGTCGAGCCGTCGCCACCCCCACCGTCGGCTCGGAATGTGCAACGGATCCAGCAGCTGTTCCTCCCGTTGATTCGCAACAGGACGCTGGACAGGGTGTGGCGGCTGAATCCGAGAACACAGGGCTGGGAGTTGTACGATCCTGACCCGGCTTTCGCAGCGCTGAACACACTGTCGACGGTCGACCTAGCGGCCAACCCGCCCGTGGTGCTCACTGTGCTTGTGACCGAGACGCAGGAGTTCAGGGACACTCTTCTACACGCGGGGTGGAACTACATCCTGATGCGGTAAACGCCCGCTGAGGGCGCGCCTGGAATGTCAGAGGTAAGGTGTGCGATGGAAGGGCCTGTGTGCTTTATCTAGGAATTGGATTGACTCAAGGCAATCCTGTAGGGGCCAGGGAGACGCCCTCACCCTAACCCTCTCCCGGAGGGAGAGGGAACAATTAAAAGGCCTTGGTGCCAGAGCTAAAGGGCACCTTGCGGGGGCAAGCCGAAGGCGACGCGTCCGTAGTCTTGGCCGCCGAGCTCCATGACGAGGCCGTCGCGGTGGGCCACGGCCTGGGCGTCGCGGTGGAAGCGTTGAAGAGGCACGGAGTCGTGGAGGGCGTGGCCGCCGCTGATGTCGAAGAGGCCGTTCACCGCCTTTAGGCAGAGCTGGGTGATGAAGGCCTTGTCGCGGCGGAAACGGGCTCTCTCCAAAAGGGTGAAGGATTCGCTGTCGGCGCCCTTGCGCAGAATTTCGCGGACATCGGCGTCCATCACCGTCTTCGCCGCGTCGACCTCCGCGGTGGCCTGGGCCAGGCGCAGGTGGATGGCGGGGGAATCGGCGGTACGGCCTGGGCCCGAGGTACCAGCGAGCCGGGCAATGAACTCGTCGATCATGCCCTGGGCGATCCCTACCATCGGGCCAACGAGGTCCCAGCCCAGCAGGGTGGATACGGGGACCCGGTAGCGGCCTTGGCCGTGCAGCTCCCACGCCTCGAAGTCGGTCACTCCCGCGGCGTTGACATCCATGACGCGGTGGCTAGGGATGAATGCGTTGTTGACTGCGATGTCCTTGCTGCCGCTGCCCCTGAGGCCTGACACGAACCAGGTGTCGACGATCTCGAAATCAGAGCGCGGCACCAGCACCCATGTCCGCTCGCCGATGTTTGGCGCGCCCAGCATGACCCAGCTGGCGGCGTCGCAGCCACTGGAGAACTCCCAGCGCCCGGAGAGGCGGTAACCGCCGGGCATCGCTTCGCAGGTGGACCTGCCCGGGTTCAGCGAGCTGGAGCAGAGGACATCAGGGTTGTCGCCGTAGACCTCTTCCTGCGCCTGCAGGGGCCAGTGTCCGATCAGCCAGGCATGGGCGGCCCAGAGGCCGTAGCACCACGCCGTAGCCGGACAGCCTCGCCCCAGCTCGGCGGCTACATCAAGGCATAGACCGTAGGGGGCATCCAGGCCGCCGAAATGCCTGGGTACGCCGATGCGGACCAGCTGCGACGCCAGAAGCTCTTCAACGCTTTCGTCGGGGAGGCGCCGAAGTTCCTCTGTGCTTGCGGCGCGCTGCTTCAGCCCTGGCAAAAGCCCGGTTGCCCGCTGCAACAGTTCCGGGGCGGAGAGCTTCTCCGCCCCGGTGTCAGTCCTGGTGGACACTGGTAGGTTCCGCCTTGGCCGGGCTAGTCGCCGGCCACTGTGGCCCGCTCTTCCAGCTGGCGCGGGTACTGGTTGCCGAATAGGCCCTTCTCCGGGTGACGTTCCCACTGGTCCTTGGGCAGCTCGTAATAGATCTCGATCTCGTTGTCGTCGGGGTCCAGAATGTAGACGCCCATCGAAATCCCGTGGTCGCCCATCCGAACGATCCGGACGTCGTTCTCCCTGATCCGGTCGTAGAGTTCCTGGAGGTCCTCGAAGGTTTCCATCTGCCAGGCCATGTGCGCCTGCCCGACGATCGAGTGGTCAGGACCGCCGGCGTCCATGCCTATGGCGCGGATGGCCAGCTCATGGGACTTCTCGGTGTTGGCGGACATGAAGACTGTCCCGCTGGCGGTCTTTTCCATGATGGTCAGGCCCATGACACGGGTGTAGAAATCAACTGACCGGTCGATATCGCGCACTCGCATGACGAGGTGGCCTATGCCCTTTGGTGTATATGACATATTCACTCCTCCTGGCAGTCCTTGACTGAATTGTCTCACATTTTCGGGGGGCTATGGCCAGTCTTCCTGCTCGAGGAACTGGCGAACCTTGGCCTTGAAGGGTTCCTTGTTGTAGTTCTGGAACAGGGTGATTGAGTTTCTCACCGGGTTGCCGCCGAACATCCGCTCGTAGAGGACCTGCCGGCCGCTGAAGGAGCTGCATGAGGCATCCCACGCCAGGTGGAACAGGCGGGCGCGGTCGCGGGCCTCCGTGGAGTCGGTAGCGAAGTAGCGCTCGATCTCCGGGCCGATATCGGATTGGAAATCGTCCTCGGCAGGGAGGGCCATCAGGCCGCCGGTGCCCAGCATCTGGATGATCTCCACCATCCGGGGGAACATGGAGCGGCCGAAGATGGTGCGGCCGGCGCGGATGGCGTTGACGTCCGGCGACATCATCCCGTACTGGTTCAAGCTGGCGTCGGCTTCGGAAGCCCGGACGCAGGCTCGCAGTATGTCCCGGTTGGTGATCAGCTCGGCCACCTGTTCCTGTACATGGGGGATGGAGCCCGACCCCAGCGTGTCGACGATGAGGTCGGCCAGCCCGAGGATAAACTCGGACTTGACCAGGCAGCGATTCAGTATCTGGTGGCCGGTGTGGGCGTCGGACTGTGTGCCGGCGGCATAGCCGTTACCCAGCTCAACATTACCCAGCAGGAACACCCGCTCCCAAGGCACTAGGACATCGTCAAAGAAAACCACCGAGTCCATTTCCTCGAATCGGGAACCGAGGGGATGGTTGAAGTGGGAGCGTCCCAAGTCGAGGCTCTCGCGGCACAGGAACTTCACTCCAGGAGTGTCGCAGGGTATAGAGAAGGAGAAGGTCTGGCGCTTCGCTTCGTCATCCAGCCTGTGGCTGGCAACCGGGTAGATGGCGATTTCATCGGAGATGGGGCCCAGCGTAGCCAGGGTGCGGCTGCCCCTGACCACGATGCCTGCGTCGGTTTCCTTGACCATGGTGAGGGCCACGTCTTCGTGGAGGATGTCCGTCGGTCCCTGGTGGCGTCGGCGCTGCAGATTCACCAGCGCGTGCGTGAGGGTGACATCGTTCTCGCGGATGAACTCGTGGTAGTTCACCATGTTCTTCTTGAACTCGGGACGGTCCTGGGCGTAGTAGCCTGCGGAGCCAGCCCAGGCCGTGAAGATGGAGTTCATGAAGTCAGGGGAGCGGCCCATCATGCCGCAACTGGCCCAGGCCCAGCGGGTCATCATCTCCCGGCGCCGCACCAGGTCGTCGATGGTGCGCGGGATGAGGAACGAGAGGCCGACAGGCTCGCCCGTGGTGGGGGAGGCGAAGGTCATCTCCTCCCGCAGCGCTGGGTCGTGCTGCATGTCGTAGAGGGCAGCAACGGATCGGACGCCGTTGCGCAGGGCGGAGTGCTCGGTGACGTCCTTGATCCGCTCGCCGTTGAGCCACACCTCCCTGGGGCGGTCTTTGAGCCCGGTGATGTATTCCTGTCCGGTACGGGCTGGCATCGTGCGTCACCCCCGCAGTGCGATTGGGAACACGCTCCCTCGGGTTTAACAGGCGCTACGCCACTGGTTTAACGGGCGCTATGCAGCGAGGGGTGTGCCTGGGGCAAATATGTACTCCCTGCCGCGCCGTGTCAACAGCCTGCCGCGCATTTTGGCAACGGCCACTTTCGTTGACACAGGGTCGAGGCGAGCCTACCATCGGGCAGAATCGTTGCAGTATCCGGAGGAATAATGGCCGAGTTCAAGACAGGTTCAGTCCAGGCCAACGGGATCAACTTTCACTACCTGGAGATGGGCGAGGGGCCGCTGGCCCTTTGCCTGCACGGGTTCCCCGACCACGCTTACTCTTTCCGGCACCTGCTGCCCGACCTGGCGGCGGCCGGCTTCCGGGCGGTGGCCCCGTTCATGCGGGGGTACGCCCCTACGGAGGCGCCCAAGGATGGCAATTACCGAGCGGTCATGATGGCCCGCGACGCTGTGGCGTTGGTCGATGCGCTGGGCGGAGGCGAGGCCTATCTCGTCGGAAACGACTGGGGCGCCGGTGCGGTGATTGGTGCCTCGGTGCTGGCGCCTGAGAAGGTGCACCGTCTGGTCATCATCGCCTCCGGGCGGGTGGACGAGGAGCTGGCCATGGATTATTGGTACCTAAGGGGTACCTGGCACTTCTACTTCTTCCAGATGCCCTTTGCCGAGCGGGCGGTGGCCCACAACGACTATGCCTATGTGGAGCAGTGGTGGCGGGACGCCTCGCCGGAGTGGGACATACCGGCATACGCGCTCGAGAGCATACGCGAGACCTTCCGCAAACCGGGGGTGGTGGAGGCTGCGCTCGGCTACTACCGGGCCAGGTTTGGACCAGCCCCGCAAGACCCGGATGTGCTGAGGGACGAAGCGCGGATCAACGCCGGGCCGATCACCGTGCCCACTCTGGCGCTGCACGGCACCCGTGACCGCCCCAGGCGGCTGGAGTCCTTCGAGAGCGAGCACATGGACAACTACTTCACCGGCGGCCTGGAGAAGATCATCATCCCCGGCACCGGGCACTTCATGCACCAAGAAAGGCCGGAAGAGGTCAACCCGCACATCGTGCGTTTCCTGACGGGCTGAGCCGCGCTGAAGTATTCCCGGTTAGACGAAAGTGCCAAAGGCTTAGAAACTATCTCAAAACCATCGGCCTCCCGTTACCTTGACCACAATGGCAGGATTGAACCACTGGATTCCCGCTTTCGCGGGAATGACGGTTTAGGGCTCGAAAAGGGTTTTGAGATAGTTTCTTAATATGTATCGCCAGAGCCCACCTGTTCGTCCTGAGCTTGTCGAAGGACGGGAGCGCGGGAGGGGAGCGGCCGACCATAGTAAGCTGAAACCCGTTCATCCGCAGAAGAAACGGCATGAGCGGGTTTCCTAATTTCCGGTAACGGCGGGTGATCCTAGAGCTGGCGGCGGGTGGGGTCGGTGCGGTCGCGCAGCCAGTCGCCGGTCAGGTTGCAGGACATCACCAGGAAGGTGATGGCAATGCCGGGAACCAGCGGGAACCACCAGGCGCCGGGGTAGAACAGGAACTGCTGGGCGTCGCGCAGCATGTTGCCCCAAGACGGGATGGGACGCTGAACGCCGAGGCCCAGGAAGCTCAGCGAAGACTCGACGATCACCGCCAGGCCAACCTCCAACGTTGCCAGCACCAGAAGGGTGTTGATGATGTTGGGGAATACGTGCCGCAGCATTATCCGGGGACGGCTGGAGCCGGCGACATTCGCCAGCCGCACGAAGTCCATTTCCATCAGCCGCAGCACCTCGCCCCGCAGCACCCTTGCGAAGCCCATCCAGCGCAGGAAACCGATCACGATGATCAGGTTGATGATGCTGGGTCCCAGCAGGGTGACCACGGTCAGAGCTACCATGAGGTAGGGCAGGGAGAGGAAGGCGTCGGTTATCTGCATAAGCAGCCGGTCCACCCATCCCCGAAACACCCCGGCCACCAGGGCCACCAGCGTGCCGAGCAGCCCTGCCAGCAGCACGGCGGCCGTGGCAACTCGCACCGAGCTCTGTCCCCCGTGAATGAGGCGGCTGAAAACATCGCGCCCCTGGTTGTCGGTGCCGAGGAGATGGGCGCCGAATTCCGGGGCGTTCAGCAGTTCTGCAGGACTGATCTCGATGGAGTCGTGGGGAGTTATCCAGCTGACGGGCAGAATTGCCAGAATGATGCAAACGCCTATGAAGAACACCGACAGCTTGGGAGCGCCCCTGAAGGCGTTCCGCAATGCGCGTAGGGTTGCCGGCACTCGGTCCAGCATAGTGGGCGCGGACTGGGGAAGAGTTCCTGATGTCTCTCTGGCTTCCAAATTCCAACTACTCTGCTGAAAGGCTGAATATTAGGACAGGCGTATTCGAGGGTCGAGCCAGGCGTACATCACATCCACAAAGATGTTGACGAACACGATTATGGCCGCTACGAAGAAGATTACACCCTGTGTGACCGGGTAATCGCGGTTGATCAGGGCCTGTACGAGAAGATGGCCGACTCCGGGCCAGCTGAAGATCGTCTCGGTGACCACCGCGCCGCCCACGAGGGCCGCAAAGTTGACGAAGAACAGGGTGAAAACCGGGATTGATGCGTTCTTGAAGGCGTGCTTCCAGATTACCAGCCGGCTGGGCAGTCCCTTGGCCCGGATCATCTTGATGTAGTCCGATTCCAGTACTTCAAGCATGGTGGAACGGACGATCCTCATGTGGGAGGCAATCAGGAAGAATGCCAAGGACGCCGCCGGCATGATGATCGCCTTGGGTCCCAGGCGGGCAAAGCCTCCGGCGCTGTCCAGCCAGCGCAGTTCTACGGAGAACAGCAGGATCAGCAACAGGCCGACCCAGAAGACAGGCATTGACTGGCCGGTGATAGCCAGAATCTTGCCCACCCTGTCCAGTATGGAGTCGGGCTTGGCGGCCGAAATCGCCCCGATAGCGACACCGATGATCATGGCGGCGGCCATGGACACGGCGGTGAGTTGTAGTGTTGCGGGCATGCGGCTAAGTACGACGTCGGTTACGGGCTGGTGGTCCCACTGCAGGGCGTCGCCAAGGTCGCCCTGGAAGAGGTTCTTGTAGTAGATGCCCAATTGGGCCCAGATGCTCTTGTCGAATCCGTAGGCCGCTGTCAGCTTTTCGACGTCGGCCTGGGTGGCTTCGGGAGGGAGCATGTACTCCACCGGATTGCCGCCGCCTATCCGCAGAAGGATGAACACGGCCAGCGTGATCATGATCATCGTGATGATGCCCGCGAACACGCGCCTGATGATGTAACTGCCCAATTCGGTCTCCCGGTCCGAGGTTCCCCGTCACTCCCGCGAATGCGGGACCCGAAGCGCCCGTGCGTATTGCCCGGCGGCGCTTATTTCCCGCACTCACGGGAATGACGGATGTGGCGCTTGCCAATCCGTCATTCCATTCAGGGTCAGTGGTCCCGGATCCTAGTCCCTCAGAAGAACCAGGTCGTAATGCTTGAAGTGGGGGGTGAACTCAACTGTGGGATGCGACACCACCCGGTCGGTGTAGGCGTTGACGAGGGACATGCCGTACAGCGGGAAGGTCTCCTCCGTCTTGAGTACCTCGTCCTCCAGTTCCTGGAGGAGGGGAGCCATCTGCTCCGGAGTCTCCGCGCCGGTGGCGTCCCAGTAGAGTTCCTCAATGCGCTCGTTGTAGATGCCGACATATCCGCTGGTGGCGTGGTACCAGCTGATCTGCACGCCGGAGTGGTCCTGGCGTCCCCAGGTCTGCAGGTTCACGGGGATCTGGGAGAAGATGCCGGCCCGGAAGCCCCGGACATAGTCTGAGGGGTCATGTTCCTGCCAGGTCATTTTCACGCCGATGTCGTTCCAGTAGCTGGAGATGGCGTCGGCCATCTCGGGAATGCCTGGGCGTCCGGCGAACTGGCCGAAGTGTCCGCTCATCTCGAAGCCGTCGCCGTAGCCGGCTTCCTCCAGCAAGCGCTTGGCTTCTTCGGGGTCGTATTCGGACACATTGTAAACCCGCTCCTCCAGCCGGGAAGCGAAGGAACCAGCGTGGAAGATGGAGCCGACTGGCTTTGAGAAGCCGAAATGCGGGCCGGAGGATACGGAGGCCTTGTCGATGGCAAGGTTCAGTGCGCGCCGGACATTGGCGTCCAGGGTCGGGTGGTCAACGCAGACATCGGGAGTGGTCCACTCGGGGATGTCCACGCCGCCCTCGTCCTGGCGCCCAGCCGGCTTGGCGGACTCACGCAGGTGGATGGGGCATCCGAAGGTCATGGCCAGCATGCCGTTTGCCTGGTAGGTCTGGGTCCATGTGTCGCCGTTGCCAGGGTTCACGCCGCGAATTCCAAGCTCTTCAGACTTGTCAAGGTCCTTGGCCAAAGCCCACGGCAAGTTGTAAACCGCGTCCGCCTGTTCGCTGGCCAGCAGGGCGAAGCGTGCGGAGGGCTCGGATACCACCAGGAACTCCATCTGGGCGAACTGGGGCTTGTGCCAGTGCTCGTAGTCGGCCCAGAAATCATCCCATCGGTTGTAGAGTATCCGGTTGTTGGGTTCCCACTCAGCTATGGAGAAGGGTCCGCCACCCGCTGCGTCCTCGAGATAGGCCTCAGGACCAGCCAGGAGTTGCGTGGGGTTTCCGTACCAGTACAGATGATAGCCGTTGCCGCCCAGGTTCCACATCCAGGTCGGCTTGCCGCCGTCGGTCTTGACGAAGACCTCCGTCGGGCTTATGACTTCCACATCTGCGGTCAGTTCCGTGGCCTTGGCGCTGTTCCACAGAGGCGCGTCGTAACCTGCCTGCTCCACGAAGTCGCCGCGGAATCCGAGCAGATTAGTCTTCAAAGCCTCGCCGTCAGCCGGAGTTCCGTCCTGGAACCGGGCATCTGGATTGAGCTGGAAGGTAAGGCCGTCCAGGGTCTGCTCAAAGGACAGGGCCCAAGCAGGCGCGAGGACACCGTTGGGGTCCTGCATCATCAGGCGGAGATTGTAGTAGTCGCCGAGGAAGTTCACCTGGGTTGCGGCCCAGGGGTTCAGGTCGCTGCTGCCCCAGCTGTCCATGGCCACGGTGAACTTTCCGGTGTCGGCGGGAATGCCGTTCTCGCCAACCTTGGGGTAAGCGTCGGGCCAGGTCTTGGCCGCGTCCGCCACCGCTTCGGTAGGCGCCACGGTGGGGATAACCTGGCCTTGGGCGGTCGTCGGCCTGGGGGCACTGGTCGCTGTCGGGCCTGTGGGTGCCTGAGTGGCAGCCGGGGCCGCGGTTCCGGCCGGCGCCGAAGTGGCCGCCACTGGGGCCTCGGTGGCCGCGGCGGGTGCTTCGGTAGCGTCATCGCCCCCGCATGCAGCCATCAGGCCGACTGCCATGAGTGTCAGCAACAGGGGCAGAATCATCCTGAGCGCCATTCGAAGGTTCACTTTCTCCTCCTGAAAATGCCTTAAGGTTGTTCCTCAAAAGGCACGCACTGCTCCAGGCTGGTTCGACTACTGACCGAGGCAGTGCGAGGCTAGGCTACAACGGCATAAAATCGATGTCAACAAAACTAGTTCAAATTTTCACAAATGTAACACCAATGTAAAATGGCCGAAATACAACAAGCTGAATCCGAAACCATGCGGCTATTTCTGCAATGTTTTCGGCGCGATTGAGTTCGTGTGGGCCCGCCGGAAAACAATGAGCTTCATCCCTGGACTGTAAGCTTTCCTGCCGAATAGCCGCCGTCGACATAAATCACCTGGCCGTTGACATACTCGGCGGATGGAGAGGCCAGGAAGAGCACGGCGTTGGCAATGTCGGACGTACGCCCGGAACGTCCGGCCGGTACCTGCGCCAGGAAGTTGGTGCGGTACTCGTCGGAAGACTCCACTGTCGCCGGAGTCTCAGTGAAGCCCGGTCCCACAGCGTTGACTGTGATGCCATGGCTCCCCAGCTCCAGGGCCAGCACCCGCGTGAGTTGCACCACGCCGGCCTTGGCGGCGCAGTAGGCGCCTCCGGCGTAGCGAGCATTGTTTGCGGCGGTGGAGGCGATATTCACGATGCGCCCGCCAGTTCCCTGGTCGATCATCCTGCGGGCTGCTGCCTGGCTGCAGAGGAACTGGCCCTTGAGGTTGACGCCCAGCACCCGGTCCCAGTCGTCCTCCAGCATGTCCACGATGGGGGAATTGAAACCGAACCCCGCCACATTGACTAGGATGTCCAGGGAGCCGTTCGCACCGACCGCCCCCGAGACCGCATCCGACACCTGTGCCGAATCAGTGACATTGATGCGGCATGACCGGGAAGACCCGCCGGTGGCCTGGATTTCCCGCGCTACTGCTTCGGCGCCGTCCAGATTGATGTCGGCAACTGTTACAGCGGCGCCGTTGGCCGCAAGAGTCAGGGCGATCTCACGACCGATGCCGGACGCAGAGCCCGTTACGATTGCCGACTTGCCGGATAAGTCCATTTTCTACCTCATAGTGCATTGTCTGAACTGTGATTCTTGTGAATCAGAGATACACATGATTTTCTAGAGCTTTGCGCTCTTAATCATGCCAATCCTCAAATCGCACGAATCTCAGTTCAGACTAGGTCACCATGCCTGAAGCATCAGATGCGGCGACGGCAACCGGCGCCTGCTTGTCGATGTTCCTGATCTCGTCGGGGTAGAGGTGGCAGGCCACCATCCGTCCGTCGTCCGTCGGGGAGAGGCTGGGTACCTCCTCCCTGCACTTGGCCATCGCATAGGGACAGCGGGGATGAAATGAGCATCCGCTGGGAGTTTCCAGGGCGCTGGGGACCTCACCGACAATGGGAATCCGCCATGCCGGGGTGGTTCCAGGCGGTGTGGCCGCCGCCACCAGCGAGGCGGTGTAGGGGTGCTGTGGCAGGGAGCAGGTGAGTTCAGCGTCGCCCAGCTCCACGAGCTTTCCCAGGTACATGACGCCAATGGTGTGGCTCATGTGCTCCACGGACGCCAGGTCGTGGGAGATCAGGATGTAGGATATTCCGCGCTCGTCCTGGATATCCTTCAGGAGGTTGAGCACCTGGGACCGGATGGAAACGTCCAGCGAAGACACGGGTTCGTCCAGCACGATCAGGTCGGGGTTCAGCGTCAGGGCGCGGGCCACACCGATGCGCTGGCGCTGACCTCCACTGAATTCGTGCGGGAACTGGGACTGGGCGGCGGGCTGCAGTCCGACGGAGCGAAGCGCCTCGCGCACCCGCTCGTCTCGTTCGCTTGCGGGGACTCCGTGGACTTCGAGGGGCTCGCCTATGATGTGTCCCACGCGCATCCGTGGATTCAGTGCGCCGTATGGGTCCTGGAGTACCGCCTGAACGTTTCTGCGGTAATTCTTAGTTTCCTGCGCCGACATCTCCGCCAGCGATGAACCGCGGTACACGATGTCGCCGGAGGAGGGGTCGAGGAGCTTCAGGATGAGGTTGGCGATGGTGCTCTTGCCGCATCCGGATTCGCCAACCAGCGCGAAGGTCTCGCCTTCATGGATCGAGAAGGAAACGTCATCCACTGCCCTCACCACGCCGGCCGTACGGCTGTTCATCAGCCCGGTCCGGATGACGAAATGCTTGACAGCGTTTCGCGCCTCGATGATTACGTTGCCCTCCTGAGCCTCTCGAAGGGCGGTATCGGCCTGCATATTCACTCCAAACCTGCCGGCGCAGTTACACGGCAATGGCAAAATCGCGTGCGTGGGTAATCTCATTGCCGGTCACTGGACGCATTTGAGAGGGCAATACAGTGGCAAGGGCCGCCGTTTCCCCTTCCAATGTGAAAAACTCCACCACAAAGGCTTCAGCGTTCGGATGGATATGGATGATGACGCCCACATCGCCGGGCTTCAGCTCCTCTCTGTCGTCGCCGGTAACATCGGCGGTAAGCACAATCTGTTCGTGTTCTTTAAACGCCAATTCGCCTCCTGTATCCTAGCGGACGCGCTGTAATCAACCGAGGGTAATCGGTTCCTGTGTCATATTGCCAAACGGTCTTTATTCGTGGGTTACGACCGTCCAGTGTTTCAATAATACCATCGACGTGGTAGCGTGGCCCGTAGACGGTTTCGTCTATCCTGACGACTTCATTTTTAGCCCCCTGATGTTTCAGGGCATTGAAAAAGGCTTGCCAGTTATCTGCGCTGAAGCCAAACCTGACAAAAAAGTTGGCCTTGCTTTTGCCACGCGGACTAGTAGTCGACAGCAGATAATTAGTAATCTTTTCACCTTCCACGACAGCCCGATGCGCGTTGGGCAGTTTCACTCTACCCTTGCTTCCCCAACGATTACTCTGCCAGCCAGCACCGGGTCCTCTGTTGATTTTGGTTGCCGGTCAGGAAGATGGGAGGCGGGCCGCCATCTTTGCAGCGGTCCATCGCCTTGTCGCAGCGGGGATGGAACGGGCAGCCGGAGGGCAGGTTGCCGGCGCTGGGCGGGTCGCCCTGGATGGTGCGCAGCCGTTCCCTCTTCTCGCCCAGAATCGGGAGCGCCTCAAGCAGCGCTTCGGTGTACGGGTGGGTGGGGTTGTTGAGCACCTGGTCCTTGGGGCCGTACTCCACAACCAGGCCGCCGTAGAACACTGCCAGGTTATCGCACAGGTTGCCCACGATGCTGATGTCGTGGGTGATGAAGATCAGCGCCATTCCGGTCTGTTGCTGCAGTTCCTTGAGCAGCTCCAGATACTGCCGCTGAGTGGTAACGTCGAGGGCCGTGGTGGGCTCGTCGGCGATGAGCAGGTCCGGGTGCGGCCCAATGGACGCCGCACTGGAGGCGCGCTGGCGCATCCCGCCGCTCATCTCGTGAGGGTAGTTGCGAACCCGCAGGTGGGGAGCGGTTATCTTCACCATGCGCAGCAGGTCGATGCTGCGATCCATGGCCGCGCGCCAGTTGAGTCCGGAATGCACCACCAATGGCTCCGCAATCTGGGTGCCGATGGAGAAGACGGGGTCTAGGGCCGCCATCGAGTTCTGCAGGATCATCCCCAGCCGGACGCCCCGCAGTCTTTCCATTTCCTTCTCGGACAACTCGAGAGTGTTGACGCCGTTGAACAGCACCCTCCCGCCAACCACCTGCGCGCCCCGAGGAAGGAGGCGCAGGATGGACATGCAGGTGATGGTCTTTCCGGAGCCCGACTCTCCGACAAGGCCGAGGGTCTCGCCAGGCATCACGTTGAAGCTGACCCCGTTCACGGCCCGGATAACGCCGCGGCGTGTGAAGAAGTGCGTCTGCAGGTCTTCAACCTGCAGTAGGGGGCCGGAACTGCGCGGGACTGCTCCTGAGCTTGTCGAAGTATGGGCCAGGGTCTGTTCCGTGGTCACTACCAGACTCCTCAGTGCGGAATGGTGGACGAAGATCGGGTAACAAAATAAGAGACCCGACGCGAACGCCTGGGATGCGCCTGGGACTACCGCGCAAAGTTAAGCCGCCAGTGAAATGGATGTCAAGTTTCCCGTTCCTTCTGGATCAAGATTTAACCTAAATGTAACCTCCGTCGAGGAGCAAGACTATTGGCGAACGAGGGATGATGGAGAAGATTGACTCATAGACTTATATTTGAAGGAACAATTGACGGGAATTCCGGAGGCGACATGAGATACGACACAATCGTAATCGGAGCGGGGTCGGGTGGCGGAGTCGTGGCGACTCGTCTGAGCGAAGACCCCAGCCGCTCCGTGCTGCTGCTGGAGGCTGGGCCGGACTACCCGGACTTCGAGCATCTGCCGGAGGAGATCAAGTTCGGATACGCCTCGGGCATAGATACAGTAACGACACACCACAACTGGGAGTTCTGGGCCCGCGGGACCGATACCACTCCTCCGCTCCAGATTCCGAGAGGCAAAGTCACCGGCGGGTCCAGCGCGATCAACGGCCAGGTCTTTCTGCGCGGTGTGCCGGAGGACTACGATTCCTGGGCCGCCGCAGGTAACGACCAGTGGAGCTACCAGAACCTGCTGCACTACTTCCGCCGGATGGAAACGGACACGGAGTTCGGCACCGATGATTTCCACAACTCCGACGGGCCAATTGTGTGCCGCAGATTCAGCAGGACGGAATGGCGTCCGGACCAGGAGGCGTTCTACTCCGCGTGCCGCAGCATAGGGATGGACGATGTGGCCGACTTCAACCACCCGGACGCGAGTGGCGTGGGGCCGGTGCCGCTGAACAACCCCAATGGCATTCGGCTGAGCACCGCGTTGGCCTACCTCAACCTGGCGCGGCATCGTATGAACCTGACCATACGCCCGAACTGCACCGTTCACCGCATCATGTTCAATGGCAAGAGAGCAATCGGGGTGCAGGTGGAATCCGGCGGCGAGACCTTCGTGGTCGAAGCGGATGAGATAGTCCTTAGCAGCGGCAGCATCGGGTCGCCGCAAATCCTCATGCTATCGGGAGTCGGCCCGGCGGACCAGCTTGCTGCTGCCGGCATCTCCCAGGTGCATGAACTGCCCGGCGTCGGCCAGACCCTGCGCGACCATCCCATCGTCTATGTCCCGTTCAGGACGAAGCCGGGCCATGACCTTGATGCTCACGCGCCGCGGATGCAGGTAGTCGCACGGTTCACCTCGGCGGGATCACTTCATCGCAACGATCTGCAGATCCTGATGAACTCGCTGATCAATCCGCGGTACCTGACCAACCCCGATGGCAGCCAGCTTCGAGGACTGGGGATGTACACATTCATCAATCTCGAAGAAGGATCGGGGGAGCTGAGAGTAACATCGCCCGATCCCTATGCTCCGCCGGAAATAGACTTCAAGTTCTTCGAAAGCGATTACGATCTTCAGCGATGCAGGGAAGTGGTGCGCATCGTCGTGGACCTGGGGCGAGAGCCTGCTTTCAGCGACATTATCGAGGAGCGCATCTATCCCTCCGATGAAGAAGTGGAGTCGGACGAATTGCTGAATGCCTTCATTCGCCGCACCGTGGTCAGCGGGCAGCACATCACCAGCAGCTGCAGGATGGGCCCGGCCTCAGACGAAATGGCAGTTGTCGACCAGTTCGGCTGCGTGCACGGGATCGAGGGCCTACGGGTGGCGGACGCGTCCATCATGCCCAACTGCGTGCGGGCGAACACCAACTGCACTACAATGATGATAGGCGAGCGCATCGCCGACTTTATCCGAGAAAGTGGGTAGGCGATGTGCACACAGCGCCGGGAATACCAGGGCGGTTGAATTCCTGGCCGATACAGGATCCCTTTACACGCTTGCCGGTCCGGATTTGGCCGAGGAATTGGCGGTTGAGCTTGCCGCTCCCTACCCACCACCGGCCTGATCCTTATTTCAGGCAATCAAGAATGGAATGATTGAAAGACTGACTACAGATAGATCGTACACAGTCCGTGCCGCAACGGTTCTGGCAGCGCGTGCCTTGCTGGGCCTCGGCCTGGGGCTGGTACTTAGCGTCGTTGGGCTCATAATTGCCTGGGGTCTTTTCATATTCTCAAGCTCCGGCAACATGAACGCCTTCATGATCATGACCATAGGTGGAGCCGGCATTGGCGCGGGAATCGGCGCGGGCTTCTCGTGGATGAAGCTGGACCGGCAGCAGAGACCTGTGCTGGCTCTGATCGTGTTGGCATGCGTTGCGGGGGGGATTGTTGGCGGACTCGCCGGGTATCAGTATGGCGCCAACCGGGAATACGATTGCTGCGCTGAACCCACGACGACCCCGTTCACCTTCGTCGCCGTCGGATCAGCCATCGCGGCGAACCTTGTGATGTACCTGATTACTGCGGGAACGGCATGTGCCAGGATGGCCCGTGGCAAGCGAGACGCGGTCGAGAGCCGGCACTGATTTTGAGGATTCGCATTTCACGGTAACTGGAAAAGGGCGGGAATCGATTCCCGCCCTTTTGTCGTGCCGGGCAATCCATGGTCCCAGGATCAATTGATCTTGACCACGGTCCCGTCGGTCTCGATCCGGAGTCCGACAATGGGGCCGACCTTGTTGTTGAAGCTGTCGGCGATGATTGGATGATCCGTGTCTCCAACCCGGTTTACCCAGGCTGGCACCACGTGTTCCATCACTGCGGTGTTGAGACTACGGAAGTTCATCTCTTCGGAGAAGGGTACGAACTCCATCGCGTCTATACCCGCCCCCCGAGGGTCATCCGAGGTGTTTTTGAGCAGCCCCATTTCGTTCTGTATGGCTGCGATCCGCAGGGCCTCCAGTTCCGACTTGGCGGCCTCTTCGATGATTATTTGCTGCAGGTCTTCAGGGATGGAGGCCCACTTCTCCCCGTTGATGACATTGTTGTTGGAGGGGAAGCTCAGGAGCGGGCCGATAATGTAATCAGTCACCTCGTACCAGCGCTGACCGAACCCTGCGTCGGCCCCGGTTACTCCACAGTCCAGAATGCCGCGCTCGATGGCGGTGTAGACCTCGGCAAAGGCGAGAAACTGGGCTTCGGCGCCCATCCCGTTGATCCAGTCGGAAAGAGCAGCGCTGTGGCTGCGGGTCTTCTTGCCCGCGAACCCATCGAGTGAGTCGACCTTCTCCCGGCAGAAGAAGAACTGGTCGTTTCCGGCGTACCAGTTGTGATTCATTATCACCCCGCCGGTCTCGGCAAGTACCAGTTCCTCGATGTCCTTGATGATGGCCTGGGTGGCCTCGAACTCCTGCTCGCGGGAGGAGTAGATGCCCCAGAGGTTCTGAATCTCGATGGGGGGCATTTCACCGCCCACATAGCCGCCGTAAATAGTGGCGGAATCCAGAGTGCCGCTGGTTACAAGGCTCAGTGTGTCAGGACCGGCCAATCCCAGCTCCGGGAATGAGCTGGTGATGAACTCCACTTTCCCGTTTGTCCGAGCCTTTAGATTGGGCGAGAAGAAGGTTTCCAGAGCCACACAGGGCAAGAGGGCCCGGTTAATGCAGGCGTGCTGGATGATGATGGTCTCGCCATCGTACTCAAGCGGCGTTGGATCGGTCAGCTTGGCCTTTTCCAGAAGCTCCTGGTAGAAAGGGCTCTCGTAGATCCAGAGATGCCGCTCCAGGGATTCCAGGGTCACGTTCCCGTCGAAGTCTCCCTGTTCTATCGATTTGGCAGGACCGACCAGCTGGTTAATGTCACCGAGGTAGATGGCGCCTGGGCCGCCAGCGAATTCGGCTGCGTACTGTTCCAGGGCTGACATCGCGGCAGGGGCCTCGGTGGCCTCTTCCATTGCCTCGGTGGGGGCCGTGGTTGCCGTTGGCGCGGTGGTCGCGGGTTCCGCCGTGGGTTCTGCCGCTCCCCCGCAGGCGGCCAGCGCGCTCAGAATCAGAGTCAGGGCCAGTACAAGGAATAACGGTCTACGCATGTTGGTCATCCTCCTTTCTAGCGTTTGAAAGCTCTGTTATGGCCAAACAAAACGTGGTGCGTTATCAGGTTCCTGGATTCTTGGTTGTTCTTTCGAAAGTCTGAGACGCTGGTAGCTGTTACCGGTTTTTATCCTCCCGTTTGGCCGTAGTTTCGACCTGCTGAAATTGCGTCCCTGCTACTTTGCAGGTGTGCATCCGATGCGAAATCCGGTCGTGAAGGTCTTGAAAATCTCGGGAAAAGTGGATCTGCGCATCAGGGACGGCTGAATATAGCACACCATTTTGCAAACTGTAAATTATTGTGTTCTATAATTGAATTACTTTGACGCTATTACGCTTATATATTAGAACTATAGTTAGCGTTTCGAAATCGAATTGTTGGTTGAGAGTGTCATTCGAACACAAGAGGGAAGGCAACAGAATTCTGAAAACGCTTGCGTCAGATCCTTGGAAAGGCCTGTCAGCTAAGAGAAGCCTGAATCGTCATGCCGGTGAGTTGGTTCGTTTGCTTCTTGTTGAGAATACCCTGGACCCGACATGATTGGTCTGAGAAATTGGGTACCCTAATACAAGGACGGTGCGCCGGTGTGACTATTCTTGTAAAGTTGCAGAGGTCCAAAAGCGGCTTAGTCTCAAGGGATGCGATGCCGACGATTAAGCAATGCCGACAATAGAGGAGGAACAACTAATGCAGTACCACATAAACCATGTCCATGTACGGGCGCAGGACCCGCACGCCTCGGCGGCGTGGTACGAGAAGTACTTCAACGCCACGAAACTCTGGGCCCGCGAGATAATGCCCGGCACGGTTACCGTGAGCATGGAGGTTGGCGGCCCGGTGCGGCTGAACATCTCGTCGAAGCCCGCCGGTTCCTCTGACGAGCGCAGTGTTGCAGAACTGAACCGCCTGGGTCTGGAGCACTTTGGCTTCGATGTGGAAAACCTGGAATCCGAGTTGGCCCGCCTGGAAGCGGATGGAATCCGGGTGGTGCTGCCGCTGACGGAGACCCCCACTGGGTCCCGCCTGGCCTACATCGAAGGCCCGGACGATGTGCTGATCGAGCTGGTGCAGCCCCTACGGTAGGCTACGCCCGGTTGGCTTGGCCTCGTACCACCGAAGTCATCCCCTCTGCTTGGGGAGAGGGGGTGGATTGACCAGTCTACTTCGCCCGTTCCCCTAATCCTTGAAATGGGGCATTACCTCGGCGGCGAAGAGCTCCAGCGAGTCCAGCACCTTCTGGTGCTCAATGCCGCCGAAATTGACGAAGAAAATCAGGTTTTCGACACCGGACTCGCGGAGTCGTCCTATGCCCTCTGCGATGTAGTCGGGGCTGCCAAATAGCATGACTTTGTCGCACATCGCGTTGTAATCGAAGCGGGCGTCTGGCGAATAGCGGGTCCGGTAGGCTGCATACTCCTCAGGCAAAAGCTCAACCTGGTGCCCTGGCGGGGCGCTTACCTCCTGGCCGGTCCGCTTGAACCACATGAAGGGAACCTCGGCGTCGCCGCGCGCCTGTTCCGTGGTGGCTGCTGCGTACATTGCTCTTGCCACGACGACTCGGCCAGGGGTTACTTCCAGTTCCGCTTCTGCCAGCTGGTCCTGGTAGAGGCCAACCTGCTGTGCGACCTGATCGTATGTCTCAGCCTGGCCGACGAGCAGGTTCCAGTCGTTGCGGACGACTCGGGCGACGCTGTCGGCTCCCGACGCCGCCACATATACCGGCGGGTGGGGTTGCTGTACGGGCTTGGGTTGCACGGTCAGGTCGTTGAAGCTCCAGAATTCTCCGCGGTGGTCGAAGGGTTCTGTGGAGGTCCAGGCCCGGGTGAGCACTTCCATGGACTCTTCGAAACGCCGGGTCGCCTCGTCCATCGGAATTCCCATACGGTGGAACTCGCCCCACTGGTAGCCTCGGCCGACGCCCAGGTCCAACCGGCCGTTGCTCAAGACATCCACCGTGGCGGTCTGCTCCGCCAGTTGTACAGGGTTGTGAAAGGGCAGCACGGTGACCGCTGTCCCCAGCCGAATGGTGTCGGTCTGGCCTGCAAGGTAGGCAAGCACGGACAAGGTGGCGGATACAATCCCGTGGCGCGTGAAGTGGTGCTCAGTGAACCAGACCGAGTTGTAACCCAGCCGCTCGGCGTGCAGCACCTGCTCCAGGGATTCGCGGTAGTAGCGTTCCTGCTCCGAAGGGTCAGGCAGTTGAACGGAGTGAAAGAGGCCGAATTTCATGGTTGGTCCTGTTCTCTTGATTGTTGGGAACTTGTACAGGCCGCACTGCAGGGAAAGTCTCCCTGATCAAGTTTCGTCAGTGAAGCTACAGGGGAATGCTGTCCATCGGGACCAGCCTTTGTTCCACTGGATCAACGTGCATCCGCAGAGTTTCCAGGGCCAAGGCCCCCAACAGTGGAGTGGTGTAGTCTTCATTAAAAGCCGCGAAGGTAATGACTTCTCGACCATTCAGCCGGAGCCAGACATGACCAACTTCCATATTTCTGGTCGTGCCATCGGCCATTCGGACAGTCTCTGTAAAGCTGGGCACCACCCCTAAGGCTCGCAAAAGAGAGCCGGGCATCGACATCAAAAAGGCCCCGGTATCTACGGTCGCCGACAAGTCCTCCCATTCATGTCGTTCAAGATCTCCAATGGAAACGCCAACACTGAAAATACCCACCCTTACTCTCCCCTTTTTCAAGTATGGGTCCCAACCTTTTTCTTTGGGTCAGCTCTGGGCCACCCACTCTGCCACGCGCTCGCCGATCATTATGGCAGTGGCGTTGGTGTTGGCGCGGGTCACCTGGGGCATGACTGAGGAGTCGGCAACCCACAGGCCTTCGACGCCGCGAACCCGGCACTGCTGGTCGGTGACCGCCATCGCGTCGCCGTCAGGTCCGATGCGGCAGGTGCCTGAGACATGCCGTGAGCTACCCAGGGTCTGGCGAATCCAGCTGTCGAGCTTGTCGTCGCTGCCGAGGGTGTCGTCGTCGGGCGCGATTCGCCCTTCTGAAATTCCCTGGTAGGCCTCGGACTCCAGGATGCTGCAGGCCAGGCGCACGGCGTCCCGCATCCGGCGCATGTCGTTCTCGTTGTGCAGGTAGCGGTAGTTGATGGAGGGCTGAACCGTCGGGTCGGAGGACTGCAGGCGCACCCAGCCGGAGCCGTCCGGCAACTCGAGGGCGCAGGCGATGCGGGCCTGGCCAGATGGCACCATCTCGCCGGTCATCACATTCCAGATGGCAAGCGTGTGCAGCATCACGTCGTTCGGGTGGGAGGGCGGTTCGGAAGTAACCCGCAAGCCGAAGCGGAGCGCCTCAGCGTTGGCGGTCAGCTTCACATCGTCCTTCACCTGGAAGGTCACTGACCCCATCGGGTGATTGAACAGGTTCTGACCCACCCCTGGGGATTCCACCGCCAAGGGAACGCCGTACGCCTCGAGTTGGTCGCGTGGGCCAACGCCCGACAGCATCAGGATGTGCGGGGACTTCAGAGCGCCAGCGCACAGCACCACCCTGTCGCACTGCACGGTGAAGACCTCGCCGCCGCTCTCCGCTTCCATGCCTTCGACTTGCCAACTCCGTTCATCCTGAGCCTGTCGAAGGATCACCCGCCGGGCGAAGACGTTGCCCCTGATTGTGAGGTTGAGGCGGTGACGTGCGGGGGTGAGGTGGGTGACATTGGTGCTCATTCGCCAGGTGTTCATGTTGTTCATGGGAATGGCGCCGACCCCACTGGAATTAGGCCCATTCAGGTCGTGGTTGGGGGCATGGCCGCGCTCCATGCAGGCGTCGTAGAAGGCCTTCTGTACTTGGGGCCACTCTTGGTTCTCCCGCCGTACGACCGGGATCGGCCCCTCCGTGCCATGGAAGTCGTCCTGGATGTCCATGTCGGTCTCGGCCCTGCGGTAGAAGGGCAGGACCTTCAGGTAGCCCCACTCGTCATTGCCGAATGACTCCCAGCGCCCGAAATCCTCAGGGAGCCCGCGCAGGTAGACCTGCCCGTTGATGGAGCCGGAGCCGCCGATCACCTTTCCCTGAGCGATGTTGATCTCGCCCTGCTGGTCGTTTATTACGCCGCGCAGGTTCCAGGAAATTGGAGACCCGACGGCCTCGCCTTCGGAGGAATGGCCGTTTCGCACCGGTTCCGGCAGTTGTTCCGGATCGGAATAGTCCTGTCCCGCCTCCAGCAGAAGCACCGAGCGCTGCGGGTCTTCCGAGAGCCGGCTTGCAACAACTGAACCTGCGGATCCGCCACCAACCACTATGACGTCGTACTTCATTGCCCTTCCTCGCTGCTTTGCAATGTCGCGGCGATTCTACACCCTGACAAAGTCGCGGGCCAGACTCACCGTTGCGCGGGTGGGTGCACACACTATTAAGGGGACAAACCTGAATGGGACAAACCTGTGTTGAGTCCTATAGGATAGAATTGAGCTCGGAACGAGTCCCGCCGGGAGAGTTTGAAATGATTACCGACCTGCCGACCCTGCTTCGCTACTTCGACCGCTTCCACCAGCGCACCGTGCGGGATATCGAAGCTCTGCCGTCCGCCGCCGAGTTCTGGCGACCGCCCCGGGGCGAGGGCGAAAAGGCGTGGAGCATCGCGGAGATCGTGCATCACATCGCGGAGTCGCGCCTGTACTTCGCCAGCGCCTACTGCGGCCGTGGCTGGCTGTACGACTGGCCGGTACCGAGCACTGAACGGCAGTCCGGCTGGCTCCCCGCTATTGAAGCGTCCTTCGAGGAGTTTCACCGCCGCCTCGACGAAAGCCCGCCCGAGTGGCTGCAGCGGCGCGTCAAGATGATCGATACCGACGGTATGCTGAGCGGTTGGCGGCTAATGATGATGCTGTTCGAGCACGAGGTGCATCACCGGAGCCAGATCGACACCTACGCGGGACTGGAGGGCTGGGACGTGCCGCACATCTACGGACGGTCCCGGGAGAGCATCGACGACCTGCAGGAAGAGCAGAGGCGAAGGGGAGGACAGTAGAGGGTTCAGAAGGGGAAATGGTCATGGCCGAAGATGGCCAAGACATCCCGCATACTCAGAAGAGGATGCCATCCTCGGGAACAAGCCTGTTGCCATGAGGGTCTACTGCAAGGTGGGCGCTTTCCAGGGTTAGCGCTCCCAGTAGAGGAGTTGTGCCTTCCTCGTTGAAAATGAAATCTGTAATGAGCTCTTCGCCCATCAGTCTGATGTATGTCTGGCCTACGCCCATTGTGCGAGTTTCTCCCTGGGCAAATCGGTATCTTTTCTGCCTACTGGGTGCCACGCCCAAATTTGCCAACAGAGACGAAGGGAGCGAGCAAGTAGAAGCTCCGGCGTCCACTAAGGCCTCTACAGGTATCCATCTTTGCCCTTCCGGATTGCCGATCTCTATTTCAACGAAGAAAGTTCCCATTTGCTGTTGGCCTCTCGCCTCCGCCGTTAGTCGTAGCCACCAACGGCGCTTTTCACCTGACTGGTTGCCTGCATCAGCAGCCCTTCGACCGGCACCAACTTCTGGTCAACGGGGTTAACTGCCATGTAGGCCGCTTCCAGGGACAAGGCACCCAGCAAGGGCGAAGTTCCTTCTTCGTTGAACACCACTTGGGTTATGAATTCCTGACCTTCAATCCGGATGAAAGCCTGCCCAATATCCAGAACCCTAACTTCACCCTGAGCGAAGCGAAAACTCTGTTGCATTATTGGTTCGATACCCAGTCCCCTCAGCAGAGAGGAGGGCAAAGACGTTGTGGATGCGCCAGTATCAACCAACGCATCCAGAGTAATCCAGTTGTTTCGTCCGAGTCCGGCCAGACCGATAGAGACGGAAAAAGTTCCCACTGTCTCTGTACAACCTCCGTTTGGTACGCCGGGGCGATGGAGCTTACGCGTCGATGATGCCCGAGCTGATGGCTTGGCCCCGCAGGTCGCCCTGCTGCTCCAGGTGGCTTCGGATCTGAGCGATCGCGTCCTGCAGCATTCCGGCGTCGACGGACTTGGCGGCTTCACCGTGGTCGGCCTCTGCCAGCAGCTCGGCGGTGCGCTCGCTCACCTGTTGCAGAGACCAGTCGACCTGGTCTGCCACGGCCACGATGTCGGTGGGGAAGTCGCGGTGGGAGGCGCCGGGCGAGCCGGACTTGTCGTAGCCGCCGCCGTGCCAGTGGCCGGGGCGGTCGTGGCAGTCGAAGCGGATGATCTCCTCGTTCCCCACATCGATGCCGATGGTGGGACCACCGCACCACGAGCCCCGCACGTTCAGGGCGCGCACCGGCCAGACATAGGCCATGACCTGTCCATCCTGCGACAGCGGGATGTGAAGCTCATGCCCGAGATACTTTTCGCCGTTCCTCTTGGTTGCCATTGCATACACTCCGAAATTCGATTTGGTACTCGATGAATCCGAAACTACCACAGGGCTGGACTGAACACAATCGGCGCCTTTGGCCTGGATGGCTCTAAGGGTTGATGAGGCGGCTTCGGCTCTCGACTATGAAGGTCTCGCGGCGCGTTATGAAGTCCAGCACCACGTTGAGCAGCGCATTGGGCCGGTCGAGGGCGATGGCGTGCCCCGCGTCGTATACATAGCTGACGCTACAGTTGGGGATCTTTTCCTTCCAGGCGTGGCCGGCGGTTCGTAAGACCAGCCGGTCCTCTTGACCGTAGACCATCAAGGTTGCGCAGGAAATGCCCGGATGTGGATTCGCAGATTCCGTCTCCGTTGCGGCCCACTCCCGCGCCATGGAGGCGAGCGCAGCAGTCCGCTCCGGGCCAGGCGCTTCGAGGTCGTCAGCTTCGGGATGAGCCAGCATCATCCTGGTAGCCGATTCGGGAGTGCCCCATTGATGATTTCCTGCCGAACCTGCAACCGTTGGTGAAACGAGGAGCAGCGCAGCGACGGACCCTGGATTTTGCAGCGCCAGTTGGAACGCGGCGTCCGCACCCAGCGAAGCGCCAACGACCGCGTATGAAGTCAGCCCCAATCTCTTTGCAATCGCGGCTACGGCTACTGCAGCCTCCCTCGGTGAGGCTAGCGCTGCGGGGCCGTCGGGAGGGTCGACGCTGATTACCCGGTGATCTTCCGCCAGGCCATCGAGGAGAACTGAAGACTCCCACGGGGTCCAGTCCAGCAGCAGGACCGGTTCACCCTGGCCCGCTTCGGTGCATCGCAGTCCTTCGACAGGCTCAGGATGACTGTTTTTGGACTCAGGGTGACTGTCTTTTGCTTCTGGATGGCTGTCTCTTGCTGGAGCCATCGGCTACAACTCTTTGAGGCGCGGGAGGACTTCCCGCCCGAACAGCTCGATTTCCGCCATGATGTCGCTGTGAGTCAAGCTGGGCTGCTGGAAGAACAGGTCGATCACTCCAACGCCGCTGCGGTCATGGTACGCCTTGATCTGTTCGGTGATGGAGTCCGGCCCGCCGACAAAAGTCAGGGCAGGCGCGCTGCCCACGATGTCGCCCGACGCGTTGCCGGCAAACACATGGCTGTAGTCGATGTCCTGACCCGTCCTCTGCGCCTGGATCACCTGGGCCACGGACGAACGCATTGCCATGCCTCGGGCGCGTCCTTGGTCCTCCTGTCTATGGAACCACTCCCAGGCCTTCTCGTCGGTTTCGGCGAGATACATGCTGCCGCGGAATACCACTTCATCGCTATGAGGAGTCCACCCCGACTCTTCGCACCACCTGTAATACTTGTCGGTGATTTTGCCCACATCCTCTACCGGCAGGAACGACACCCCGAGTCCCAGCTGGTGTGTGGCAGCGAAGTGGACGGCGTCGTCGCTGCGGGTGGCAACGATGGCGGGCGGCAGGGGCTGCTGCACCGGACGGGGCCAGACGGATATCGTTCGGT
Source organism: Dehalococcoidia bacterium (assembly GCA_963667765.2). Taxonomy (GTDB): domain Bacteria; phylum Chloroflexota; class Dehalococcoidia; order Lucifugimonadales; family UBA3495; genus VXOI01. The sequence continues at coordinate 353,830 of CAXXON010000001.1, forward strand.
ACTGGTAATAGCGGCCTTCCCAGCCGAAGGGATGTGGTTCGGTCAAGGCCCGCAGGATGAGGTCCATGCTTTCCAGCATCCGGCCCCGGCCCTCGGCGGGGTTGACGTTGTAGGTTTGGTCCTCGTTGGGAGTGCCCCGCAGGAAGCCCATGACCAGCCGACCGTTGGTCAGGTTGTCGAGCAGCGCCAGCTCCTCGGCGATCCTCACGGGGTTGTTCAGCGGAAGCAGGTGCCCCAGCATGGCGATCTTGGCCTTCTTGCATCGCTCCGCTACCGCGGCCGCCATGACCGACGGCGTGCCCGTCGCGATGCGTCCCGAGTAGTGGTGCTCCGAGAAGCTTATCCACTCGAAGCCCATTTCCTCGGCGAACTCGCACTCCTCCATGCCGTCCTGGTAGCTCTGCACCGACAGCTCGGGATCGTTGTAGGCCGGCGGCGTGGGCCAGGTGGCCGGAAAATCCCGCCGCAGAGCGTAGCCCATGGCTCCCAGGTAGGATGCCTTCATAGTAGCTTCCTCATTGCTGACTAACCGGGCCGCAGCTGCGTATGACTACAGCTCGACCAGCTCGTAGGACAGGGTGTTGAAATTCTCGTTGCCGTTCTCGGTGATGAGGATCATGTCCTCGATCTGATAGGAGCCGGTGCTTGCCGAGTAGTAGGGAGCTTCGAGGCACAGGAGCATCCCAGGCTGCAATTCGCTGTGCTCGTTGGCGCTGATGAATGGGGGCTCCTCCACGAATGTGTCGAGGCCGATGGAGTGGCCGTAATGGCCCCGGCTGTAACCCGGGAACCCGCGCGCCTGCATCACTTCGTCGGCGGCGCGGTAGACGGCGGAGATGGGCGTTCCCGGCCGCATCACTTCTCGGGCGGCGGCGTGGGCCTCCGCCAGCGCATCGTGCACCCGGCGCTGCGCGGCTGTGGCACGGCCGAAAGCGAATGTGCGGCCGCAGTCGCTGTAGAAGCCGCCCACCGCGACCCCGCAGTCGAACTTGATCAGGTCACCGGAGTGCAGCCCGCTTCGGTCGCCGAAACTGCTGCCTGTTCCCGCACTGATGAACCCATACGCCGACTGGAACTCCCCCAGCGCTGGGTCCAACATGGCGGCCTCAAGGGCTCCTGCCTGGTAGTTGTACTTTATCGCCTGGGCGCTCTGTCCCTCTTTCGCGTCGGCGATTGCGCGCCTCAGACCTGCCTCGAACAGCTTGGCGGCGCTGCGGTGCATGGCGATCTCTTGGGGATGCTTGATGGCCCTCAGCCCGTACAGCATTCCGGTGATGTCGACGAACTGGCATTCCGGGTTGTTCTGCTGGAGCCTGAACAGCGTGTCTGCGTACACATAACGCAGATCGATGCCGATGGTTCCCGCAGAGAGTCCTCGCTCCTCCAGCATCGCGGTCACGGTCTCGTTCAGCTCGTCGGGGCTCCATTGGGGCGGACGCGCGATCTTGGCCTCCGCGCCTGCAGGGCCTGTGATCATGTCCAGGTCGCGGTTTTCCACCCACATCCGGTAGGTGCAGATGTCTTCTATCGAAGATGCCGACGCTGCGGCGGGAGCCGCGAAGTCGCTGGTCATGAGCGCCGGAGACAGGGAGGGGTCGGCGGGAATCAGCGCCATATCAGTCCCCATCAGGCGGAACGACAGGTTGACCACGGGGCTGAAAAACCCGGTCGTGTAGAAGATGTTGGCGGGTGTTGTAACCAGGCACGCGTCAATGTCGAGACGCTCCAACTCTTCCTGGACCCTGCCGCGAACCTCGTCAAACATCCGGCGGACCTCCGTTAGCGTAGCCCTGATTTTACACTGCCCCAATCTTTGGCGCATGGGGCTCCCGCCGGGTTGTTCCCCCGACTGAAAACAGGCGAGTCAATCCTCCTCCGTTCGTGGACAAAGCCACAGGGCGGGATTAGTATGCGCTTATCCTGCGTAGACGAATTCAACGCGGACTCGGTGCGAGGGAGACCATTATGAGGCTTCGGGGAGATGCCATCTTCTACGGATGGTGGGTGACCATCGGCTGCGCTCTCGTTGTATTCGGCGTTGCCGGTGGGCAGTTCTCCTTTGGAGTATTCCTGAAGCCCGTAACCCAGGAATTCGAGTGGAGCCGCGGCACCCTTTCGGCAGTCTTCGCTGTTACCTATGTGATTTCGGGACTGCTGCGCCCCTTGGCGGGCTACCTGGCAGATCGCTACAGCGCGAAGTGGGTTGCCCTGTCGGGTGTCCTGATCATGGGTTGGATGCTGGCTCTCATTCCCGGGGTTGATTCGCTCTGGCAGATGTATGTCCTGTTCGCCATCATGAGCTTTGGCGTGACGCTGGGTACCGGTCCGATCCTAACCAAGATAGTCAGCCAGTGGTTTGTGGTTAAACGCGGTCTCACCCTTGGGTTGGTGGCGGGAGCGGGCTCTTTCGGCGCCATGATCCTGGTGCCGGCAACGACAGAAATCCTCGAGTTGTTTTCGTGGCGGGAAGCCTACTACTTTCTTGGGATCCTGCTCCTGCTGGTGATCCTGCCAGTTGGAATCATACTCATTCGCAACCGTCCCGAAGACAAGGGCCTGAGCCCCTACGGCTCTGGCGACAACTTGTCTGCGGGAGCTGGACGACGCCGGGGAGGAGACGTGAACTTCTCCTTCACCGAGGCTATCAAGAGCTCGATGTTCCAGAAGCTGGCATTCGGGTACTTCGTTTGAGGGTACTCGATGAGCTTCGTGAATGCTCACTTCGTAACCTATGTGCAGGACCTCGGTTATGCCCCCAGGACGGCAGCCCTGATGTTCGCCATCATTGGAGCCACTTCCATCGTTGGCGCGCTCTGGCTGGGACATTTTTCTGACAAATACGGCCGCCGCGGATGGCTGGCCATCTCCTACCAGCTCCGGGCCCTGGGATTCGTAGTTGTATTGCTGTCCATGGGCATCTCCTTCCTGGGAGTACCGTCGCTGGGCATAGTGGCCCTGATAGCGGGTGTGCTGCTCGTGGGGCTGTCGTGGAACGCCGTGGTCGGAATTACCGCCGCCTACACCGCCGACGCATTCGGCACCGCCCACATGGGGAAGATATACGGCACCATGTTCGCCGTAATGCCAATTGGTTCGGGCCTGGGTTCACTCTTCGGCGGCATACTGTTCGACGTTCGCGGCACCTACGACTGGGCCATCTGGTCCAACATTGCGCTGCTGGTCGCCTCCGCGCTGCTCGTACTTTCCATTGGAGGGAAGCGACCCCAGCCGCTGGGAGGCCCGGCCCCGGCCGCCGGCGGCGACTAGGAAACTATCTCAAAACTCGTTGGGGGCCCAAAACCGTCATACCTGCGAAAGCAGGAATCCAGTGGTCCAAAGCTGGGAGGCGGGTGATACGCGCAGAGCATTCTCGTTTTGAGGTAGTTACCAAGGGGCGATCTGTCCAGTTTTCGGAGGATGTATCAAGGCCTCAGAAAGCTCTGCTGTGGCCACTCGCTTGGCGTAAAAGATCATGCTCGCCCCGCTTGGAGGAGGGTATGGTGGGTGTCCTGGAGGGTGTCGTCAGTTTTTCCTGTCGTTGCTGCGTCGGCAGGAATCCATGCGTTTCCGCAACCAAAACGCTCTTCGGCTGCCAGGAATTCTGGATTCCCTCTTTCGCGGAAATGACTGAGGCGAGTCGGTTTAATTCCAGGCAACCCAATTGGACGACACTCCCTAAGGCAGATCCTCCCACACTCGCCCAGTTGATGATGGTGTTCCGGCTCCTTTGAGCTCCAAGCGGCAGAATCAATCGGAATCAAAAGGGCTTCTTAATCCGATATTTGCCGGAGTATGCGGTCAATTGCTGGCTCTGTCAGATATTCCTCCGTTCTACACATTCATCCCGAAATAACTTCAGAAGGTTGCGCCAATTACCTGCAGATCGCGCAATTGCAATCAATAAAGTGGACACATACAGAACTAAAATGGAATATCGCTTGTACTAATTGGCGGGGATATCGAGATTCCGGCTGACCCGGACCCCCAGGCTCAGACCGTGCACAACCTACGGCATTTACATGCGATGCAGGACTCAGGATTCCTGCTTTTGCGGGCTAATAAAGAGCCCCGGCGACTGTTGCCGGGGCTCTTTATTATGCGCCTAAATGGGAGTGAAATAGCTTACTGGGTTATGGGCACTCTCTCGGTGGTGCCGTCAGGGAGTACCTTCAGGCCCACGATGGGAGCTATTTTCTCGTTGAACAGGGCGATGATATTGTCCCGGTTGTCTTCGTCCTGCCGGGAGATGAACCCAGGCACCACGTGATCGGTGGCCACCACATTCCTCATGTGGTCCATCAGCGCGGGCGAGAACTCTTGGTATTCCAGGCCTTCATCTATGTTGCGCTGGATCCAGACCTCGTTCCACGCCGGGGTCACACGGATGGCCTCCAACTCGTGGCGGGCGCCTTCCTCGAGGATTATCTGCCGGATGTCGGAGGGCAGTCCCTCCCATACCTCGCGGTTGACGATCACGGTGTTCAGCAGCTGGCTGGACAGGGGACCGACCATGTAGTCAGTGACCTCGTACCAGCGCTGGGCGTGAGCGGCGAAGGCCACGGTCACACCGCAGTCCAGGATGCCGCGCTCCAGGGCGGTGTAGACCTCGGCGAAGGCTACGAACTGGGCGTCGGCTCCGAACCCTTCGATCCAGTCGGAGAGGGCCGAGCCGTGACTGCGTACCTTGCGTCCCTCAAAGTCCGCCAACGCCGTGATACCTTCCTGGCAGAAGAAGAACTGGTCGCCGCCGGATACCCACATGTGAGAGATGACCTTACCGCCGTCAGTATTCTCCTCGAACAGCCCATCGAGCGTCGGGCCGATGGCCTGGGTCACCTTGAACTCAACTTCGTGGTCTGGGTATACGCCGTACATGATGGCCAGCTCGGCCTCAGGCATGTGGCCGGAGACATAGCCGCTGGTGATTTCGGCCCAGGACAGGGTGCCGTTGGTGACCTGCTCCAGGGAGTCCGGTCCGGCGATGCCCAGCTCGGGGAAGGATGTGATCGGGACCAGCACCTTCCCGTTGGTGCGGGCTTCGATCTGAGGCTTGAAGAAGTTGGCCCACAGCTCGCAGGGCGCGACCGTGCGGTTGATGCAGGCGAACTGGATCTCGATGGGTTCGCCGTCGTAGGTCATTTCCGTGGGGTCGGTGAAGTTGGCCTGTTCCACCAGGTTTTTGTAGTAGTCGGAATCGAAGAGGTAGCTCTCGCGCTCCAGACCAGCGAGGTTGACCTGGTCGTCGGCGTCGCCCAAGCCCTCCGCGGGGGCCGGGCCGACCATCAGGCTGAAGTCGCCGTCGCCCAGGTAAAACGCTCCGGGACCGCCGGCGCGCTCTTCGGCCGCTTGTTCAAGAGTCTTACCGGTTGGCTCCGGCGTTGCGGTGGGCTCTGGCGTAGGGGTTGGTGTAGGTTCGCTTCCACAGGCCATTATCAAGGCCATCAGCAGAATCAACGAACCAGCAAGCAGGAATACCTTAGTCATTAAACGAACACTCCTGAACCACATGGGGGATTTCTGTTTCTTCACCGCGCCTGATTCCCTTTCTGCGGCTTTAGTGTGGGAATGAGTTTCGTGGCCCGGTAAAGTATCCGGCGGAATATAGCAAATGAATTACAGGGGCGCAAGAACGATTGCGACATCGTACTTACGAATGTCGGCACCCCTTCTCGATATTGAGAATATGATTCAGACAGACATTATTCCGAACTAACTTGACCCCTCAATTGACTTTGGCCACAAATGAAGAGGCCCCGGAGAGTCCCGGGGCCCCTGGTTCGCGATTGTTGCTGTCCAAGCCACGAGAGGCGCGGGAGCGAGGATGCTGTTGAAGTGCGGTTACTCGTCCAACAGCGTTATTGAACCATCCTCTTCGATCCAAACCTTTGCCCACGGGGAGACGATGTCATTCCACAGGGCGACTTCCTCGGGACCGACGCGCTTGATCCAGTTGGGAAGTACGCGGCCCAGTGCCACCTCTTCGTAGACGAATTCCTTCATTTCGTCGGACCAGGGCATGAAGGTCATCCCTTGGTCCACGTTGACCTTTACGCCGGTCTCATTCCAGACTGCGGCCAGACGGAGATTTTCCAGCTCCATCTTGGCGCCCTCCTCTTTTATTATGGCCTGCAGGTCGTCAGGAATGCGTTCCCAGGTATCCACGTTCATGGTCTCGAATCCCATCGGCATGGAAATGAACGGACCGATGAGATTGTCGGTCACCTCATACCACCTCTGACCGTGGCCGGCGTGGGCGCCGGTTACGCCGGCGTCGAGGATGCCGCGCTCCAGGGCCGTGTACACCTCGGCAAAGGCCATGAACTGCCCCTCGCCGCCGAGGCCGTTGATGGCGTCGGTCATGGTGGTGCCATGGCTCCGGGTCTTCAGGCCTTCGAAGTCCTCCCTTTCAGCGCCACGGGTCGAGAAGAAATACTGGTCGTTGCCACCGTACCAGATGTGATAGATCAGCTCTCCGCCACCGGTGTTGTCATAGATTCCCTGGTCGAGAGCTTCGAGCAGTCGGGTGTTGGCTTCGTGCTCGGACTTGAAGTCTTTCCAGAGGCCCCAGACATAAATGATGTCAATCGTAGGCCATGTTCCGCCCACATAGGCAGGCTGAATCTGGGCGAATTCGATGGTCCCCTGCTCCACCAGTTCCATCATGTCGGAACCGGCGAGTCCCAGCTCTGGGTAGCTGGAAACCGCGAAGTTCACCTGCCCGTTGGTACGTGCTTTGACATTTTCGGCGAAGTAGACCGTTTGCAGCACGCAAGGCAATAGGGCCCGGTTGATGCAGGCGTACTGGATATTGATTTCCTCTCCGCTTGAGGTTAACGGAGTGGGTTCGGTCAGCTTGGCCTTGTCCAGAAGCGAGCGGTAGTAGTCGGTCTCGAAGATGTGGCGATTCTTCTCCACAAACTCCAGAGGGACCATTCCGTTGCCGTCCCCCAGGGGATCGTCGAGATAGGTCTCGCCCGTATCCTCGTCTTGCCTCTCAACTACGCCGGGCGCCGGCCCTACCAGGCGGTTGAAATCGCCGTCGCCGATGTATATGGACCCCGGACCGCCGGCCAGCTCGTCGGCAATTGCCACGAGGGCCGCGTCCGCGTCCATCATCTGGCCTTCTTCCTCTTCCTCCATCATCGCTTCGGTGGGAGCGGGTGCCTCGGTCGGCGGCACCGTGGTCGCGGTTGCCGGGACCGCCGTTGGCTCTGCGGCACCACCGCAGGCAACGAAAAACACCATCAGCAGGATCAATGATGCGCCTATCAGGATCGGTTTCGCCATGAATTCACTCTCCTAGGTAAATTCTCCTGATCACGCAACTGGCCTTGGCTCCTGCTCTATTTGTCCTTCAGCCGGGCAGGATATGTCGCATGATTCGGCGGAATATACCAAAACCGATATTTGCACGCAATACACAATACGGAGCGGTCACGGAAATTTTAGGCATTAGCCGACGAAAAGTATTCAAAATTCTACGAATATTGTTAGAAGCTATTCCAGAGTCTGATCGAAACAGATAATCATAAGATTGAGAATCGCAAAATAAAGGGGCCCTGAATATTCAGAGCCCCTGAGCAGAGATGTCTTTGGGTGTCTCTAGTTGCCGGTCAGGGATGCGCTGCCGTCGGGGTTGATTACGATCCCGGCTACCGGACCCACGTTCTTGTTGAAGAGCTGCACCGCTTCGGTGTCGTAACCGCCCACTCGATTCACCCACTGTGGGATGACGTAATTCAGGGCAACCTCTTCGAACAGGTGCTTCTTGATCTCTTCGTTGAACGGTGTGTAGATCATCCCCTCATCAAGCAGCTTGGGGATGCCCAGCGAAGACAGGATGGGGGTGACCCTGAAGAACTCAAGCTCGTATATAGCCCCTTCCTCGATCAGGATCTGCTGGAAGTCCTCGGGTATTTCCTCCCATACGTCGTAATTGAAAGTGGCGTTCTCGACCGTGAAGAGAGGCAACGGGCCGGCCATGTAGTCGGCTACCTCGTACCAGCGTTGGCCGTAGGCGGCGTTGGCTCCGGTCACTCCGCCATCCAGAATGCCCCTTTCCAGAGCGGTGTAGACCTCGGTGAAGGCCACCCACTGGGCCTCCGAGCCCATGCCGTCGATCATGTCGGACAGCGCACCGCCGAAGCTGCGAACCTTCAGCCCATCGAAGTCTTCCAGGTTTTCTATCGGCTCCTTGCTGAAGAAGAAAATCTCGTTCTCTGGCACACGCCAGAGCTGGTAGATGGTAACACCGCCACCTGTGCGCTCCTCGATCAGGCGGTCCAGGTCGGGGATGGAGGCCGTCGTGGCCTTGTAGAAAGTCTCGTTGTCCGGGTACATGCCCCACAGGTACTTCATATCCATGGCCGGCAAGTCCCCGGCGGTGTAGGCCGCGGGCAACTCGGCGAAGGACAGCGTGCCGTTGGCCAACAGTTCCAGAACGTCCGGGCCAGCTATGCCAAGTTCAGGGTAGCCGATGATTTCTATCTTCAACTGGCCGTTGGTGCGTTCCTCTACCCTTTCCGCGAACCACTCCGAGATCTTGCAGTGGGTAAGAGCGCGGTTGATGCAGGCAAACTGGTAGGTCAATTCCAGCCCGGTGCTGGTGGGCTGAGTGGGATTGGTGAGGTTGGCCTGCTCGATCATCTCCTGGTAATAGTCGGACTCGAAGACGTAAAGGTAGTCTTCCAGGTGCTCATAGACGACGCCATCGAATTCGCCGATGTCGTCGGCAATGGGTTCAGGAACCGGACCCACAAGCTGGTTAAGGTCGCCGACATATATTGCGCCCGGTCCGCCCGCCAGTTGGGCCGCGGCGGTCTCTAGGTCTGAGTCCCCGCCAGTCATCGCCGGCGCCTCGGTGGCTTCTTCCTGCATTGCCTCCGTGGGCGCTTCGGTCGCTGCCGGAGCAGATGTTGCCGTGGGGGCCTCCGTCGGGGCCGGTACCTCAGTCGGCTCTGCTGCACTTCCGCAGGACACGATCACCACCAGCAACAAGGCCAGAATCGTTGCAAAAGACAGGTTTCTCAGCATATTGACCCTCCTGACGATTTTCCCCAACCAGCGGCGATAATCTGCGCTTCCGCCGATTGCGCGGCAATATAGCAAACTAGATTTTCCTCTGCAACCCTGATTTAGTAGTAGTAAATTGTGAAATAAGTAACGAACAGTTGAAAATCGTCTAGCAATGAGAGCATTTCGTAAAATCCCTCTCACGGTAAACTGAGGGGGACGGACTGACCACAGAGTGGCCCAGGGTGGAATCGAGGGATCCAGGGTGGAATCGAGGGATAAGGAAGTATCGAAGGCCGGCTAGCGCGCGGCCAGGGGAGAGGGGCCGGACAGGTCGCCGGGACCGGCGGCTTCGTGGAGCGCCACGACGGACCGGGCCAGTGATTGCAGGTCGACGACGGCCTGCGCGTCGTTCAACTGGCCATCCTGGAAGTGGCGGGACTGCAGGTAGACAATTCCGGGGACCACATGGGCGCCAAACCAAGCCAGCACCGGCCGCAGCTGCGTGTCGACACTCAGGTAGTGATGGTCGGTGGCCCCCATGACGATCAGACCGCAGGCCTTGCCCTGCAGCCCCTCAACCGGCACATGGTCCAGCAGGTTCTTGAGCGCCCCGGTGTACGAGGCGCGGAACACCGGTGTGGCTATCAGGTACATGTCCGCCGACACCACCCGGTTGACCACCGCCTCGGTGTCGTCGCCGTAGTCGGCCAGGGGCCGTCCGTCGGCGAAGGAAATGCGGTGGTCCCCCAGGTGAAGCACATCGACTTCGGGCGAGGCCTGTCCCTCCAAGCCGGACAGCGCCGCTTGGATGGCCTGGTACAGCCGTCCGGGCCGGGTCACTGTGCCGTGAATGGCAAGGAGGGTCGAGGGCATGGTCTGCTCCTTGATTCCTCAAAGGTGCGGGGAACTCCCTCACCCTAACCCTCTCCCTAAGGGAGAGGGGACTTATCGGGAAATCCCTGCTTTGCGGGCGGCGGTGTAGCAGTTTTCCGGGTTCGGCAGCCCGAGGTTGCCGCGTAGGGTGTCCGCCTCGTATTCGGTCCGGAACAAGCCCCGCTCCTTGAGAATGGGCAGCACCAGCTCGACGAAATCGTTGAAGCCCTGGGGCAGGACGGAGCCGCTGAGCATGTACCCATCGCAGGCCCCCGACTCGAACCACTCCTGCATCGTGTCGGCCACCTGAATCGGTGTTCCGATGAACTGGTGACGCCCCGTAGTTACCTGAAGCGCCATTTCTCGTAGGGTAAGCTCCTTCTCGCGGGCGGTCTTCTTGATGCTGTCAGTGGAGCTTTCCCATCCGTTGCGGCCGAAATCCCCCAGTTCCGGGAAGGGGGCGTCCAGTTCATACTGCGTGAAATCCAGGTCGTTGAAGTATCGCCCCAGGTAGTTCAGGGCCTGGTTTATGTCGACGAGCCCGGCAATTTCGAGGTACTTCTCCTCCGCTTCCTCAGGGGTGCGGCCCACGATCGGGGAGCAGCCGGGGAGAATCAGGACCTCGTCGGGGTCCCGGCCCGCCGCAGCAGCCCTGGACTTTACATCCTTGCTGAAAGCCTCGGCGTCGGCGCGCGTGGCCTGACCGGTGAAAACCGCGTCGGCCACGGTTGCGGCGAAGCCCCGGCCCGCCTCCGAAGAGCCGGCCTGAATGAGCACCGGCCGGCCCTGGGGAGAGCGGGAGATGTTCAGCGGCCCCTGCACCGAGAAGAACTCGCCAGTATGGTCCAGCCGGTGCATCTTGTCCGGGTCTATAAACTCGCCGCTGGCCTGGTCCCGGATGAAGGCATCATCCTCCCACGAATCCCAAAGGCCCTTGGCGACCTCAATGTACTCGGCAGCCATCCGGTAGCGCAGGTCGTGGGCCGGGTGTTCCAAGTTCAAGGCTCTCGCCTCCCCGTCCGCTGACTTGCCGAAGTTCAGGGCCGAGCCTTCGAGGGGAGAGGTAACGATATTCCAGCCGGCTCGCCCGCCGGAAATATGGTCGATGGACATGAACTGCCGGGCCACGGTGAAGGGGTCGCTGTAGGTCGTGGACAGCGTGGCGGCCAGCCCGATGTGGGTGGTGTCCATGGCGAGGGCGGCCAGGAGCGTCAACGGCTCGAACCGGTTCAGGAAGTTGGGGTGCGACTTTTCGCTGATGTACAGACCGTCGCCGAAGAAGGCAAAGTCCAGCTTGGCCTCTTCGGCCCTTCGGGTGAGGTCGCGGTAGTATTTCAGGTTGATGGCGGCGTCGAGGACGGCGGTTGGGTGCCGCCAGGACGCCATGTTGGAGCCGGTTCCAGCCAGGAATACCCCTATGCGCATCTTCCGCCGTTCAGCCATAATTCCAATACCTCTCCCTCTCCCTCTGGGAGGGGGCTGGGGTGAGGGAGTCCCTCATTCTATCAACCCGCCCAACAATTCGAAGGAGCGGAGGCGTTTCGCGAAGTTATCTACGGCGGTCACCGCGATTATCTCGTTCGCGTTGTATTTCTGCCGGACATCCAAAAGTTGCCGCCTGACCGAATCGCGGTTGCCGTGAACGACTCCTGCCTGCCGTACCGTGATCTCGTAGGCTTCCCCGGACTGCCTCCCGAACTCCTCCCCGGCCTCGACGCTTCCAACTGTCAGGGTACGGCCGCTTTCAAGGGTGATGCGCACGACCTGTATCTTCGAGGCGTGTTCGGCAGCTTCCTCGTCGGTGTCGGCGACGATTATGGGCAGGGCCAGCATCGTGCAGGGAGCCGCGCCGTCGCTGTGGCAGAAACCGGACTGGTAGCGGCGCACGGCCTCGGCCATCTCTTCCTCGTCGTTATTGAGGAAAAGGGCGAACACATAGGGCATGGCCAGTTCCGCCGCCATGTCGCCGCTTGACCGGGTTGTCCCCAGCAGAAATAGTTCCGGTGGCTGCGGCGGGAGCGGGCTCGCTTGCAAACCGGACAATGGATGGTCGGCTTCCAGTTCGTCTGACAAAAAGCGCTTCAGCTCATCCAGCTTCTCCGCCAGCGTCATATCCGGCTCGCCCAGAGCTTCCCTATTACTCTCATCCTGAGCCACCTTCCGCTCGTCCTTAGCCTGTCGAAGGACGCCGCGGCGCAGCGCCGCCGTGGAGCGGGGCAGGCCCCCCGGCCCGCGGCCGATGCCGAGGTCGACGCGGCCCGGGGCGAGGGAGGCGAGGACGTTGAAGTTCTCGGCGACCTTGTAGGGACTGTAATGCTGCAGCATCACGCCGCCGGACCCAACGCGAATGCGCGAGGTGTGGGCCAGCAGGTGGGATACCAGTATCTCGGGAGATGACCCCATCACCCGGTTGGAGCCGTGGTGCTCCGCCACCCAGAACCGGTGGAAGCCCCACTCTTCGGCCTTCCGGGCCAGCTCGATGGTGCGTCGCAGCGCGTCGACGGGCCCCTCGGACCCGTGCACTGGGCTCTGGTCGAGAATGCTCAGTCTTAGATTCAGGTCAAATCCCCTCTTTCTCCCGGATTCAATCTGATTCTACATCACGAGAACAGCCCTGGTTGTACCGGGTTGTACTGGGAACATCCGGTGAAAATCCCGGCATTCCCTTGTGCTATGATTCGCCGAACCGCCGTCTATCCTGATTCTTGCGACGGGAGAGGTGACAAATGGCACCCATCGGCAATGAATGGCTGGCATTGACCAGCGAGGAAATCCTTGAACCGGAGATTCCCATCTGCGACCCGCACCATCATTTCTGGGTGCAGCGGCCGGAGCCGCTTGACTACCAGCAATACCTGCTGGAACACCTGGCCGCCGACATTAACAGCGGCCACAATGTGCGTTCCACGGTGTTCGTGGAGGCCCGTTCCAGCTACCGAACCGACGGACCTGAGGAAATGCGCTCCGTGGGCGAGGTGGAGTTCGTTCAGGCCATCGCCGACGAGGGTGCAACGGGACGGTACGGTCCCGGCAAGCCCGCCCACGGCATCGTAGGCCGTGCCGACCTGAAGCTGGGCGACGCGGTGCGGCCGGTTCTCGAAGCCCTGCAGGAAGCCAGCCCCAACCGCTTCCGGGGGATACGCCACTCGGTCGGCTGGGACCCCAGCCCCGAACTGGACAACCGGGAGGTCGAGGGCTGCCTGCTCCGCGACGACTACCGTGCCGGGGCCCGCGTGCTGGCCGAGATGGGGCATGTGCTGGAAAACTCGCTCTACTTTCCGCAACTGGACGACCTGGCCTCATTCGCAAACGCCGTGCCTGAAGTTACCATCGTTCTGAACCACCTGGGTGGCTTCTGCCGTATCGGTCCGTACGCCAATCGCGATGAGGAAGTAATGGCCGAGTGGCGCAGGGGCATTGCATCAGTGGCCGCCTGTCCCAACATGGTGATGAAACTGGGTGGAATCGGCATGCCCCGGATCGGCTTCGACTGGCACGAACGGCAGACGCCCGTGGGCTCGGAAGAGATAGCCGACTCAATCGCCCCGATCATGCACTACCTGATAGAGCAGTTCAGCCCGGCACGCTGCATGTTCGAAAGCAACTTCCCGGTAGACAAGGTGTCCTTCTCCTACCCGGTGCTGTTCAATGCCTTCAAGCGAGTGTCCGCGGGCTATTCGCCGTCCGAGCGGGCCGACATGTTCCACGACACCGCCGCCCGCGTTTATCGCCTGGACTGACCCGAGAGATTCAAGTGACCTCTCGCCAATCCCCTCGCCCTCAGGGGTGGGGATTGGTGAGGGTGAACTCCTCGCCATCTTCAACCGACAAGGAGCGAACAATATGCCTGAAGTCAGACCCTTTGAGATTGCCGTAGATGACGCTACGCTGGAAGACCTTCGCCAGCGTCTCGCCGATACCCGTTGGCCGGATGAAATCCCCGGTTCCGATTGGGACTACGGCAGCAACCTGGCCTACATCAAGGAGCTATGCGAATACTGGCGTACCGGCTTCGACTGGCGCGCGCAGGAAAAGAAGCTGAACGCCTTCAACAATTGCAAATCGGTGGTCGACGGTCTCGACATCCACTTCATTCACGAAAAGGGCAAGGGACCAAACCCGATTCCGCTGGTGATTACCCACGGCTGGCCCAGTACCTTCTTCGAGATGAGCAAGATCATCCCCCTGCTGGCCGACCCCGCAGCCCATGGTGGGGACCCGGTGGACGCCTTCGATGTCGTCGCTCCGTCACTGCCGGGTTTCGGCTTCTCTCAGGCGTCCAGCGAACGAGGCATGGAGATCGGGAGGGTGGCCGACCTCTGGGCCAAGCTGATGACCGAAAACCTTGGCTACGGGAAGTTCGTCGCTGTCGGCGGGGACATCGGCGCCGGCGTCACCTCCCGCCTCGCCTACTCCCACGCTGACAAGCTGCACGGCGTCCACCTCACCTCCGTAACCCGGCCAACACCATACCTGGGGCCGGACTCGCGACCACTTACGGAAGCAGAGGTAGCCCACAGCGCCCAGCGGGAACGCTGGTTCGCGGACGAGGGCGGATACAACCACATCCAGGGCACCAAGCCGCAGACCCTGTCCTACGGCCTGAACGATTCTCCGGCCGGCGTCTGTGCCTGGATCGTTGAGAAGTGGCGTACCTGGAGCGACTGCAACGGGGATGTGGAAAGCATCTACACAAAGGACGAGCTCCTCACTACCGTAACGATCTATTGGGTCTCGCAGACCATAGGCTCCTCCGTGCGCATGTACCGGGAAAACCAGACGCATGTGTGGGAATTGGCCAAGGATGAAAAGGTTCCGGCCCCGGCGGGCATGGCCATGTTCCCCCAGGAAATAGCCCGCCCGCCACGCGAGTGGGCCGAGCGGTCCTACAACGTCGGCCGCTGGCAGGAGATGCCGCGCGGCGGCCACTTCGCCGCCTTCGAGGAGCCGCAGCTTTTGGCCAACGAGGTGCGCGAGTTCTTCCGCCAGTACCGCTAGCCAGTTGGCCTGAATGTATACTTGAAGCCAGGTAGCCACCTTGGATTGAACCCTCTTAAATGAACCAGCAACAACCTGAGCGGGAGTCCATCTGGAGCATCGGGCGAAAGTGGCTGCCTTGGTACCTTGGAGTAATCTTTGCTCTGACTATTGGCTGGACGGCCTTCGCCGCCTGGCACGTTGTCAGCGGTGGAGAACATTCCGGATTCCCGGATATTGCTAACGCCGTCGTGCAGGGCGCCGCATCAGCTGCTCCCTTGATTCCAATATACGCATTGCTGATGATTACCGGACTGGACGCTGCGGGAGGTGCAACAGTGGTAACGTACAGATACTTAAGTGACAAATTCCTGAAGCCCCTTCACGAAAAGCTACGGGAGGAAGGCCTAGAGAAGGGCCGCGAGGAAGGCCTAGAGAAAGGCCGCGAGGAAGGCCGCGAGGAAGGCCGCGAGGAAGGCCGCGAGGAAGGCCGCGAGGAAGGCCGCGAGGAGGAGCGTCGCCTCTGGGCTGCTTGGAACCAACGGCGTATTGACGCCGAGCGGAACGGAGAGTCCTTCAGCGAGCCTCCTCCGGGCTCGAACGATAACGGCAAACAAACACTGGAGAGGTGAACCATGCCGGTAACCAGGCTTGAAGTCACTTCGCAGAAACCGTTTGCCGAAGGGCAGTCCTTCGGCACAGTCGGTCTATACACCCAGGTAGACGGGACGGCCTATTTCGCCGTGGACCCGGTTCATCCTGCCAACGAGACCATCGCCGACATCACGCTGGCCCCTCGTAACGAGCAGGGGCTCGTTGAGTTCTCAGCCGACTTCCGCATCCTGCGCCCCGATGTCCCTTCGAAAGGCAACGGTCGCCTGCTTCTGGATGTACTCAACCGGGGCAAGGCGCTGGCCCTCCGCAACATCAACAGCGCGCCGGATGTGGCTCCCGACGCGCCCCTTGACCCAGGCAACGGGTTCCTGATGCGCCAGGGATACACTCTCGCCTGGTGCGGCTGGCAGCACGATGTCCCGGACGCTCCTGGACTGCTACGGATCCAGGTACCCGAAGCAATGGAGGACGGCAAGCCGGTCTCCGGAAGGATCGTGGTGACTTTCCAGCCCAACTCGCCGACCGATGTCCAGTACCTGTCCGACCGGTTGCATCGTGCCTATCCGGCCAACAAGCTGGAGGACTGGGAGTCGGTGATGACCGTCCAGGACGACGAGGACGCGCGGGAGCATGTAATTCCCCGGAAGCAGTGGTGGTTCGCGAGACTGGAAGACGGCCGCTTGGTTCCCGACCCCTGCCATGTCCATTTGGAGGGCGGATTCCAGCCAGGCAAGGTGTACCAGGTCATCTACACGACCACCGGCGCGCCCGTCGCCGGGCTGGGGCTCCTGGCCACCCGAGACATCGCCTCCCACCTGCGCTTCGAAGCAGAGGGCGCTCTCGAACATGCCTACGCTTTTGGCGTTTCCCAGAGTGGCCGGTTCCTGCGCTCCTTCCTCTACCACGGGGTGAACTATGATGAGTCTGGGCGGGCCGTGTTCGACGGCTTTATTCCTCATGTGGCGGGCGGCAAGCGCGGAGAGTTCAACCAACGGTTCGCTCAGCCATCCAGCCAGGCGACCCGCAGCGTCAACAGCTTGTTCCCGTTCGCTGACTTGGCGCAGACCGACCCCGACACCGGGCTGACGGACGGGCTGCTGACCCGCCTGGCCTCCAAGGGCGAGCTGCCCAAGGTAATGTACACCTACACTTCGTCAGAGTACTGGGCGGGACACGGTGCGCTGGTCCACACCGATGTCGAGGGCCAGAGGGATGTGGAGCCACCAGAGGCCGTTCGCGTGTACGCCTTTGCGGGCACCCAGCATGCCCTTGGTGGCCTTCCGCTCACCGAGATCGACCCAGTCGATGGCTACCGGGGAGCCCATACCTTCAACTGCCTGGACTACCGGGCGTTCCTGCGGGCAGATCTTGTGAATCTGGACCGTTGGGTCTCCGGCGTAGAAGCAGCGCCGCCCAGCCAGTATCCACGACTGGGCGATGGGACGGCCGTACCTCCTGCTTCGGCAGCCTCCGGACTGGAGGCGGTACCGGACGGGAAGCTTCCCGTCCCGGTACGGAAATTCACCCGGCTGGACTTCGGGCCAGACGCCGGAGTTCCCTCGGTTGTCCCGGCAACCGTGGGTCGGGACTACCCATGCCTCGTATCGCAGGTGGACGCCGACGGCAATGAGGTCGCCGGGATTCGGCTACCCCTGGTGTCCGTACCCCTCGCCACTCACCTGGGCTGGAACCGGCGCCACGCCGATATCGGAGGTGAAGGGCAGACGCTGTCCACAGGCGGCGCGTCCGGAGGCACGCTGCGCGGTTCCTCCATCCCCTTCGCCGCCACCCGCGCCGAACGCGAGTCCTTGGGCGACCCGCGCCCTTCCATAGAGGAACGATACTCCACAAGACAGTCCTTCCTCGAACAGATCGAAGCCGCCGCTAGGGAGCTCGTTTCAAGCGGCTACTTGCTGGAAGAGGACTTGCAAGGGCTGACCGACCAGGCATCCGAACACTACGCTGCCATGGCCATCGCCCTCGCCGAGACCCAACCCGTCGCCGACTAGCATCCCCTCTCCCTCCGGGAGAGGGTCAGGGTGAGGGTGCACTTCCCCGATACAAAGAGTTATCAAGCAACGGAGGCAACATAGCATGAAGTACGATGTGATCGTCATAGGCGCAGGTTCCGGAGGCGGCGCACTGGCCGCTCGCCTGGCCGAGGACCCGAACCGGTCGGTGCTGCTGCTGGAGGCGGGGCCGGATTACACCGATCTCGAGCAGACCCCCGACGACCTCAAGTTCGGCTACGCTCCGAGAGCTTCCGAGATGGGGGCGCCCCACAACTGGTCGTTTACAGGCAAGGGCAGCGCCGTTCGCTCCGAGGACGTCGTTGTCCCCCGCGGCAGAGTCGTGGGAGGAACTAGCGCCATCAACGGCCAGGTTTTCCTTCGCGGAGTGCCCGAGGACTACGACAGTTGGGCCGAATGGGGCAACGACGAGTGGTCGTTCGTGAAGTGCTTACCTTACTTCCGCAAGCTGGAGACCGACACCGACATTGTGGACGACTTCCACGGCAACAGCGGCCCGGTCCCCGTCCGCCGCCATAAGCGCGAGGCCTGGCTGCCATTGCAGGAGGCGTTCCATGTCTCCGCCACTGCCGATGGCTATACCGAAGTCTATGACCACAACCACCCGGATTCGACAGGGGTCGGGCCGCTTCCAATGAACAATCCGAACGGTGTGCGGATGAGTACGGCGCTGACTTACATCGCCGACAACCGGCACCGGCTGAACTTCACCATTCGGGCCAACGTGCTGGTGCGCCGCATCCTGTTCGACGGTGGTTCGGCGGGCTCACCACGGGCCTGCGGTGTGGAGGTCGAGAGCGGCGGAGAGACCTTCACCGTTGATGCCGACCAGGTCGTCCTCAGCGCCGGGGCGGTGGCTTCTCCCCAGATCCTAATGCTGTCTGGCGTTGGTCCGGCTGGACACCTCCAGGAGATGGGCGTGCCGGTGGTAAAGGACCTGCCCGGCGTGGGTCAGAACCTTCGCGACCATCCCCTCTGCGCCGTGCGGGTGAAGACCAAGCCCAACTTCCCTCTTGACGCCGAAGCCCCACGCATCCAGACGGTCCTTCGCTATACGGCCTCCGGCTCAGACCTGCGCAACGACATGCAGATCCTGCCTTCCTCCTTCTCGACTCCGCTAGGAGGCGACCCCTTCGCCGAAGAGGGTATTCGCTTCACCTGCATCCTGGAGCTGGCCAAGAGCTCGGGCGAGATCAAGCTGCGCTCGACCACTCCTGGGGACAATCCGGATATCAACTGCCGCCACCTCGAAGAGGAAGTGGACCGCCAGCGAATGCGGGAGGCCATCCGCCTGTCCTTCCAGTTTATGGAGCACGAGTCCTTCAGCGACATTGTCGAGGAGGCCATCTCTCCCACCGCCGAGGAGATTAAGTCGGACGACACCCTCGACGCCTGGATGCTGGAAACCGTCGACATTGGCCAGCACCTCTCGGGTACCTGCAAGATGGGCCCGTCCAGCGACCCCAACGCGGTCGTCGACCAATACGGTCGCGTTCACGGAATCGAGAACCTGCGAGTCGCCGACGCCTCCGTGATGCCCGATGTCATTCGGGCCAACACCAACCTGACCACCATCATGATCGGTGAGCGCGTGGCCGACTGGATCATTCAGCAGACCAAGTAACCGCATAGGAACTATCTCAAGACTTGGACCGCGCCCAAACCGTCATTCCTGCGAAAGCAGGAGTCCAGTGGTTTTGGTCGTTGGCCGGTCTCTTTCTCAAATGCATCTGCGATTTGAGATAGTTCCTTAGTTCCCTTGCCCAAGGAAAACTGTAGGGGCGGGTTTTAAACCCGCCCCTGTTGATTCTCCTGAGACTTCTGCCTGTGGCCTAGTAGTGGCGCAGTTCCACGACGTTGTCGTCCGGATCGTAGATGTAGAGCGAAATGCCGTCGCCGTGGGAGCCCCAGCGCTTGCCGGGCCCGGCCTGGATCTCCACGCCGATGCCTTCGAAGTGGGCCTTCAGCTCTTCCATATCCGTATGGTCGATGACCATGCAGAAGTGGTCCTGGTTGCGGGGCCCTTCCTTGTCCTCCGGCATGTTCTCGGAGGCGAAGAAGTCGATGATGGTGTCGGCGTTCAGCCTTGCCGAGGGGAAACGCACCTCGCCGGCCCGCCACTGCTCCACTCGTTCCGCCTTCAGACCCAGAACCTCGGTGTAGAAACGCAGCGACTCTTCCACGTCCCGAGTCCGCAATACGATGTGGTCCATCTCGGTGATGTTGACCAGGGGCTTGGTCACCTGCTCGAATTTGGTCTGGGTAGCCATGCTTGGCCTCCTCATTCGGTGGTTGCGATTCGGTGGTTGCGCTTTACGAATTAACTGTATCTGTTCGCATTATAGATTTCCCTCTTCCTCTTGTCATCAAGGATTTTCCCGTGGGCGGGAATTGGTGCTTGACAGGCACAATAAGCCCGTGTTTACTAGATGGCGAACCTCGCGTCCCTACCCGGTGCTCCGGCTCATCCAGGCGAGTAGCAGCGCGGAGGCGAGCGGGTTTCCCAGGGTGAGGTCAAGGGAGAAACTCCATGCCCACGGAACTGCTGCGGGCAGATAATCTCACCAAATACTTCCCCGTAACGAAGGGGTTGATAATGATGAAAACCGTCGGCCATGTGCAGGCGGTTGACGGAATCAACTTCTCTATCAACGAAGGCGAAACGCTGGGTCTAGTCGGCGAGTCCGGTTGCGGCAAGACCACCACTTCCAAGCTGGTGCTCCGTCTCGAGGAACCCACCGGCGGCAGCATCTACTTGGACGGTAGGGACATCAAGGACTTCCGCGGCCCCGAGCTCAAGGACTACCGCACCCAGGTCCAGGCCGTCTTTCAGGACCCTTGGTCCTCCCTCAGTCCCAGGATGCGAGTCCGCGACATCGTGTCCGAAGCCCTTGTGGTAAATCGGGATGTCACCAACAAGGAACGGGACGACCGGGTGGAAGAGGTGATGAACCAGGTCGGCCTCCAGAAGGCCCAGGCAGACCTCTACCCCCACGAGTTCAGCGGCGGGCAGCGCCAGCGTGTGGCGGTTGCCAGCGCACTCGCTTCCTATCCCAAGCTGATCATTCTCGACGAGCCCGTATCGGCTCTCGATGTCTCCATTCGGGCCCAGGTGATGAACCTCCTGGTCGACCTGCAGCAGGAGACAGGTGTGGCCTACCTGCTGGTGGCTCACAACCTGGCCACCGTGCGTTACATGGCCCACACCACCGCAGTGATGTACCTCGGCCAGATTGTCGAGTACAGCCCCACCGAAGACTTGTACCAGAACCCGCTGCATCCCTACACAAAGGCGCTATTCTCGGCGGCGCTTCCTTCGCACCCGGACGACGAGCGCGAGGAAATAGTGCTGCAGGGTGAGGTGCCGTCGCCTATCAATCCGCCGGCGGGGTGCAGGTTCCACCCGAGATGCCCCTTCGCAATGGACCGTTGCTCAGTCGATGAGCCCGTCCAAAAGGATGTGGGTAGCGGGCACCTGGTCAGTTGCCACCTGTACTAGACAGTAACGCCAATGATTCGATTACAAAGATATAAGCCTCTAATTGTTAGAGGCTTTCTTTTTCTGAAGTCGTTGTTTTCTCCAATTCCTCTCCCTTCCAAATTCAGCATTTCAGCCCCGATTTATTCGGGGCTTTTTTCTTATTGTTGGAAATTGAGGGTGGGGGGAGGGAAGGGCGGCGCGGATCATTGAGGGCCCAAAGCAATTGCCGCGATAAATCAAGGAATTGCCCCCAGGGAGGCCCCGCTATTCGAAAAAGACGTCATCGGCTAGCCCAATCGGGCTGGCAAGGTGGACGGCGTCGGTTCCCGGGATCAGAGGAACCGGTCGATTGCCTCACTGGATCGGGTCCAAAGACACACATAATTTCATCGGAGGACGAAAAATCGATGCGCCTCAACCTGAACAAGGTTTCCTTTAACCTGGCGGCTTTCACCTTCGTGTTGATAGCCAGCATGTTCGCCCTCGCCATTGTGGCGTGCGGTGGGGATGGAGCAACGGAACCCCCGGCCGTCGCGCCCACGGCGGCTCCCTCAGACCAGGCGACGGAAGCGCCGTCGGCTGCCGGCACCCCTGCTCCGACGACCGCCCCCTCAGGCCAGGCGACGGAAGCGGCGTCCCGGCCCTCCGGGGCTGCAAACACCCCTGCTCCGACGACCTCCCCCGAGAGGGTGAGCGCGTTGGAGGGCGACATACCCATCGACGGGTCCAGCACAGTATTCCCGATTACGGAAGCAATGGCTGAGGAATTCGGGATCGCCACCGACGGCAACGTGAAGATCACTGTCGGAGTGTCCGGCACCGGTGGCGGATTCAAGAAGTTCTGTGCCGGTGAGACCGTCATCTCCGACGCGTCGCGCCCCATCAAGCAGAGTGAGGTTGACCTTTGCGCTGAAAGTGGCATCGAGTATATTGAGCTGCCCGTTGCCATAGACGGTCTCAGCGTCATGGTAAACCCCAGCAACGATTTCGTCGAATGCATGACCGTTGAGGAACTGCACACTATCTGGGCTCCGGAAGCCGAGGATGCGGTAACGAAATGGAGCCAGGTGCGGGATGGCTGGCCGGATGAAGACCTCCGGCTGTACGCGCCCGGCGTCGACTCCGGCACCTTCGATTATTTCACCGAGACCGTGAACGGCGAATCCCAGGCTTCCCGCGGTGACTTCCTGCCCAGCGAGGACGACAACGTCCTGGTGACCGGCATTGCCGGAGATAGGGGCGCCCTTGGGTACTTCGGCTACGCCTACTACGCCGAGAACGCCGATCGCCTGAAGCTGGTGGCCATCGACGGCGGCAACGGCTGCATTCTGCCCACCGACGAGACCATCAACAACGGCACCTACGCGCCCCTGTCCCGCCCGCTGTTCATCTACGTGGCGGCGGATGCTCTGGACCAGGAACACATTAGGGCCTTCGTGGAGTTCTTCCTGAACCCGGACAACCGCAACCTGATCAGCGAGACCGGGTACATTCCCTTCCCGGACAGCATCTATGCGCTGGCCCAGGCCAAGTTCTCGGGCGGTATGACCGGCGCGGCCTTCGGCGGCGACTCCAGGTTGCACGGTACGGTCGAAGAGGTGCTGAAGATTTCCATGGGGCTGATGGAAGAGTCCTCCATGGCGATGGCGACGGATCTGTCCAGCCTGAAAGGCGACATTTCCATCGACGGCTCCAGCACTGTGTTCCCCATAACCGAAGCGATGGCTGAGGAATTCGGCAACGCCACCGGCGGCAACGTGAAGATCACTGTCGGGGTGTCCGGCACCGGTGGTGGGTTCAAGAAGTTCTGTGCAGGAGAGACCGTCATCTCCGACGCCTCGCGCCCCATCAAGCAGAGTGAGGTTGACCTTTGCGCTGAAAGTGGCATCGAGTATATTGAGCTGCCCGTTGCCATAGACGGTCTCAGCGTTATGGTCAATCCGGCCAACGACTTCGTCGAGTGCATGACCGTAGACGAGCTTCACACCATGTGGGCCCCCGAAGCGGAAGAGGTTGTTACCAAGTGGAGCCAGGTGCGGGCAGGCTGGCCGGACGAAGGGTTCAATCTCTATGCCCCCGGCGTCGACTCCGGCACCTTCGACTACTTCACGGAAACCGTGAATGGCGAGTCGCAGGCCTCTCGCGGCGACTTCCTGCCCAGCGAGGACGACAACGTCCTGGTGACCGGCATTGCCGGAGACAGGGGCTCCCTTGGGTACTTCGGCTACGCCTACTACGCCGAGAACGCTGACCGCCTTAAGCTGGTTGCCATCGACGGCGGAAGTGGTTGCATAACACCCAACGACGAGACCATCAACAACGGCACCTACGCGCCTCTGTCGCGGCCGCTGTTCATCTACGTCTCGTCGGCCGCAATCAACGAGCCCCACGTAAAGGCTTTCGTTGAGTACTACCTGGACGCGGCCAACCGCACCTTCATCAGCGAGACCGGGTACATCCCGTTCCCCGACACCGTTTACGGGCTGGCTTTGGCCAAGTTCCAGAAAGGCGCGACCGGAGCTGCCTTTGGCGGCGACGCCCGCCTCTCGGGCACCGTCGAGGAAGTGCTGCGGGCATCTCAGTAATTTGACTGCCCTTTAGGCAAGGCGGCCACGGTCAAGCGGGGACCGTGGCCGCCTGCTTTTTTCTGCGCCGGGCCCACCTTCCTGCGACAAGGAACACCGGGTTCCTATGTTTTCTAAGGAGGAATGGCTCGGATTTCGCTTGCCCGGTTGCCTGTTTTGACGCCCAGCGTCGGCAGGGCTACACTTGCAGCCAGACGCACAATAACCTTGCGAGGGCAGTACAAATGAGCTTCGCCAGACTGTATACCGGCGATGACGGCAAGTCCCATATCGAGGATATGAGCCCGGAATCGCACCCTGATTTGACCAATATGCGGTCCGCCACTGGAATCGTGTTCCGCACAGTGGAGCCGGGCTATTTCGTCGACTGGCACACCGCACCCCGCCGCCAGTACGTCATCACCCTGGAGGGCGAGGTGGAGATTGGTCTCGAGGATGGCTCGCTGCACCGCTACGGTGCTGGCCACGTGACACTGGCCGAAGACCTGACCGGAAAGGGCCATACCACCCGGGCCGTTGGGGACAAGCCGCGCGTTACCGCTACGATCCCACTCGCTGACTAACAGGACCGCACTCTCCCGTATGGCAGGGTGCGAGGTCGGCCCGACTCTTTGGACAAGCGGAGGCAGCCATGCCCATAGTGGCACTTGATTCCTCGCTGGAACGGATCATCTCCACATCGCAGACCATCAATGAACTGGCCGGTGGATTCGGCGGTGAACAGGGCCCAGCGGAAGGCCCGGTCTGGTGGCAGGAGGGCAACTACCTGCTGTTCAGCGACATCCACAACAATCGTCGCATGAAATGGACGGAGAGCGATGGCGTGTCGGTGTTCACCGAGCCCACCAATCGCGCCAACGGTCTTACCCGCGACCCCCAGGGCCGATTGGTCGCCTGCGAGCACGACGGACGCAGAGTGTCTCGCGTGGAGCCGGACGGGAGCATCACGGTCGTCGCGAACAGCTTCCAGGGACGGCCGTTGAACCGGCCGAACGATGTGGTTGTGAAGTCTGACGGCGCCATATACTTCACCGACCCCAACGCTGGGATGCCAGTTCAGACTCAGTCCGACCTGAATTTTCCGGGCATCTATCGCGTCTCCCCCGATCTGGGGACGATTACCCTGCTGGTACGGGACTTCATCGGCCCCAATGGATTGGCCTTTTCGCCCGACGAGAGCGTCCTGTATTTGATCGACTCGAGACGAGGTCACCTGCGGGCCTTTGACATGCAGCCCAACGGTACGCTGGCCCTGTCGACCAGCCGCATCTTCAGCCACAACCTTGGTGACCGCCCGGGTATTCCAGACGGGATGAAGGTCGACACCGAGGGCAATGTGTACGTGGGTGGTTCCGGTGGCATCTGGGTGATTGATCCCTCGGGCAAGCATCTCGGCACCATCGAGACCGGGTCGCCAATCCACACCAACATGTGCTTTGGCGGCGGCGACTGGAAGACGCTTTTCTTCACCAGCTGGGACAAGCTCTGGTCCGTGCAGGTGAATATCCCCGGCATCCCAGTGCCGTCGCCCAAGCCGTAGGTGGCCTGGTTTGATGACGGCCGACGATACCATATCAGCCCAACGCGGAGAATCTGGAGGAGCCTAGATGGAATTCGGACTGTTCATGATGCCGCTGCATCCCCCGCGGCGGACGCCATCGGATTCGTACGACCGGGATATCGAGCTGATCGTCCAGGCAGACAAGCTGGGCGTGCGGGAGGCGTGGATCGGTGAACACATCACCGAGACTTGGGAGAATGCTCCGGTGCCGGAGCTGATCATCGCACAGGCCCTCGCGCTTACTGAGAACATCATCCTGGCCACCGGCGTTACCATGATGCCCCTGCACCACCCGGTGGACACGGCGCACCGCATAGCCATGCTGGACCACATGGCCCGGGGCCGGTTCTACTGGGGCATCGGCCTTCGCTCCCTGCCCACTGACCTCCAGCTCTACGGCGTGGAATATGACAGCATGGACGACGTCCGGGAGCGTGGCCGGGAGGCGCTGGAGATCGTCCTTGGCTTGTGGGAGAACGCGGAAAGCGGCAAGTTCGGCTACGAGGGCAAGCACTTCCAGGTGCACGCTCCCGAGGAAATGGCCGAGTTGGGTCGGCGCCTGTATTTCGAGCCCTACCAGAAGCCGCACCCGCCCATCGGTGTGGCTGCGTCGTCGCCCAACACCGAGACCATCCGCATGGCCGGTGAGCGGGGCTGGATCCCCATGACCAACCTGCCCAACAAGTTCGTCCCCGACCTCTGGCATTCCTGTGAGCAGGGCGCCATCAGCGCTGGCCGGGTGGCCGACCGCAGCGAACTGCGACTGGGACGGGATATCTATGTCGGCGAGACGCCGGAGTCAGCACGGGAGGAAGCTCGGATCGTGCTCGGGAAGCCCTTCGAGGACCACCAGTGGAAGAACCGCCAGGCCGGAGGCATTCTCAACCAGCTGAAGAACGACCCCGGCATGGCCGATGAGGACGTCACGGTCGACTACATGATGGAGAACATCTGGATTGTAGGGGACCCGTTCGAAGTGGTCGACAAAATAGAGCAGTCCTACGAAGAGACCGGCGGCTTCGGTTGTCTGCTGGGCATTACCCAGGACCCCGATGACCACAACCTGGTCCAGCGCTCCCAGCAATTGTTGATGGAACAGGTGGCGCCAAAGGTGACTCATCTCACCTAGCCCTTCGCGGTCTGACCGGATTTCCGGAGAATGAAATGACGACACTTAATGAACGTTTCCAGAAAGGTATGGAAACGAGGTCAAAGTTTGTCGGCGGGGGGCCGATAGGGAGCGGTTCGGTCCCGGCGTCTCAAGATGTTGCGCCGGACCTGCACCGGATTGCAATGGAGGCGCTGTTTGGGACCATCTGGCAGCGCCCCGTCCTCCCAATGCACCGTCGCGAAATGGTTACGCTATCGGTATTGACCGTGCTCCAGCGTGAGAATCAGCTGAACCGGCATGTGGCCAACGCACTGAACCTGGGACTGACGCCGCAGCAAGTCATCGAAGTGATGATCCATGCCTCTTGGTACGGCGGAGTCCCCACGGCCTTCAACGCCATGGGTGTGGCGAAGGGGGTGTTCGACGGCCTCGGGATAGAGTTCGAACCGGAACTGGTATTCGACCCGGAAGAGACTCCCGATGACCTGTACCAACGGGGATCTGCCCGCCGGGAAGAGCTCATGGGGCCGCCATTGGGCGACCGTCCGGGACCGGTTACCCAGGCTGAGCGTGACTTCAACCGCATCAGCACAGAGTACTACTGGGGGTCGGTGTGGAACCGTCCCGGGCTTGAGCTCGCCGACCGCTCCATCTGTACCCTGGCTTGCCTGAGTGTGCTTGGCCGGGAGGGACCCCTGCGCAGCCACATCAACGGGGCCCTGCATATCGGCCTCACTCCGGAAGAGATTGTGGAAGTCTTCGTCCACGCCTGCTTCTACGGCGGCATCCCCTTCACCCGGGCCGCCATCGACGCCGCGAACGAGATCTTTCGCGCCCGGGGGTTGGGCTAGGCGCGGAGGGGTTCTCCACACGGACATCCGATGACCGGTGAAGTCCCGGCCGCCCAGTCGGCTCTTTCCAACTCGTCCAGGTCACTGGACGAGTTCCGGTTTGACTGGGCGGTCTTGCCTGCAATCACCGAGTCCCTTCCCGGGACCGGCGGCGCAATCCGACGATGCCTTGACGACTTTGTGGTGTCGGAATTGTCGCGATTTTCCCCGTCCGGTGAAGGGGAGTTCGCCTACGCCTATGTCGAGAAGCGGGGACTCAACACCCATGACCTAGTGGCTACGCTGCGAGAGCATGGGGTCCCATACGACCAGGTCGGCGTTGCGGGTCTCAAGGACAAGTACGCGATAACGCGCCAATGGCTCAGCGTCCCGGCGGCTCATGCCGGGTGCTTCGACGCGCTGGACGATATGGACGGGGTCAGCGTACTGCAGACTTCCCGCGACGACCGGCGGCTGCGGCGAGGGTTCTTGAGCGGCAATCGGTTCGAAGTCCGCGTTCGTGATCCGGAGGACGGCTGGAAGGAACGGGCCGAACGCATAGCTGAGCGGCTGGGCATGGCGGGGTTGCCCAACTATTTTGGCCCCCAGCGATTCGGACGATTCAACAGCAACGCTATCGATGCAGTGCGACTCATGCGGGGAGAGAAGGTACCGGGCGGGCGTCGGCTCAACGATTTCTTCATTTCCGCCCTTCAGGCCCACCTGTTCAACTGGAATCTCAAGAGGCGGATTGAATCCGGAGTGTACGATCGGGTCTTGAGGGGTGACAGGGCCAGGCGGCACGATACAGGTGGGATGTTTGTCGTAGGAGACGCGGAGGCCGAATCGGCCAGGTCGCAAAGGCTTGAGATAAGCGCAGTCCTCCCTTTGTACGGACGCAAGGTATCCGGCGGGCTGGACGAGGCCGCGGCGGTGGAAGAGAGAACGCTCGGGCAGTTCGGGCTCCGGCGCAGCGACTTCAGACGTCTAACTCGCGGCGCCTGGCGGATCAGTCGAGTACTGCCAGGGGATGTCAGCATCCGGGACTGTGAGCAAGGTTACATTGTGGAGTTCACCTTGCCCAACGGTTCTTACGCAACCTGCTTCCTGCGAGAGCTTACGGGACTTCCCGTGGACAGTGCCATGTCAGTTGGCTGAGATACCTGCGTTTTCGCTAGAATCCCTAGCCCTAGCCCCTCCACGACGTTCTCCCTGAAGATTTTCCTGGTGCCTGTTCACTGTCGGACGCAGCGGGGTGCTGGCCCATTGCCTTTCTAAGAGGGTGTGTGACCATCTTTCGAGCAACCGAAACCGTCATTCCTGCGAAAGCAGGAATCCAGTACCCACAGCTTCAAGGTTCCTGTTGGACGAGGCAAACCCGACGCTCTATGCGCCCCCTTCGGATATTGTCACACACCCTCTAAGACTCAGAGGTCCAGCAGTCTCTCGATGTTGCCGCCCAGGATGGCGTCCTTCTCGGCGTCGGTGAGCTTTGTCATGTTGCGGACCCAGGAGACGGGCTCATCGATGGCCATGTCGAAAGGCCAGTCGGTGCCGAAAATAACCCGGTCGATGCCCACCATATCGATCAGCATTCGGAGGGCGTTTTCGTCGTGGGTGAGGCAGTCGTACCAGAACCGGTCCAGGTAACGGCTGGGCGGCTGCTGGATATTGACGCGTGCCTCGGGGCGTACCTGCCAGCCCCGGTCCATGCGGCCGGCACCGAAGCAGGTGTAGCCTCCGCCGTGGGCCAGGCAGACCTTCAGGTCCGGGCATGCGTCCATGACGCCGCCGAAAACGAAGGAAGCGAAGGTCACGGTGCGATCCGCGAGGTTCCCGATGGTGTTCGGCAGGTGGTAGCTGTTGCTACGGGGGCTGACAATGGTGTCTCCAGACTGGTGAATGAAAATGACGGCACCGGAGGCCTCGGCGGCTCTCCAGAGAGGGAGGAACTTCGGGTCGTCGAAGGTGGCTCCGTTTACATGATCGCCGATCATGACGCCCTTGAGGCCAAGCTGGCCCATGCCGCGCTCGAGCTCGGCTACAGAGGCGCTCAGGTCCTGCATGGGCAGGGTGGCGAAGCCGGAGAAGCGGGTTGGATAGTCCTTGGTCAGCTGGGACACATAGTCGTTGCATTCGCGGGCCATGGCGGTTACCACGGACGCATCCCGCTCATAGAAGTAGAAGAAGGAATTGGTGGAGAGGACATGGACATCCACGCCCAATTCGTCCATCTCTTTAAGTCGTTCGTCCGGGGTCCACATGGTGCGGGGTGTGTACTCGTGGATGGGGAGCATCTCCGCGGAGGAGATGCCGTGCCAGTCGTTCCCTTCGGCCATGGCCTTGACCATGCCTTCGGGGCTGATGTGGGCGTGAATATCTACGGTTCGCATCTTGCTGGGTGGCTCCTGGGTTAAAGGATTGGATATCGAATCATTACTGCCAAGTCCAGTCTACAGGCCCAGCATCCAGCCAACGGGCCTGTCGATCATCATGTCAGCGGGCCAGTCAGTGCCGGGGCCACGCTGTCGACACCCACGGCATTGATGCGGTAGCGCAGGGCCGGCTCGCTGTGGGTGGGGCAGTCATCACAGAACCGGTTGAGGCATGTACCGGGCGGCTGCAGGATCTTCACCCTCGCGTCTGGGCGGACCTTCCAGCCCTGGTCCATGCGCCCGGCGCCGTAGCAGGTATAGCCACCGCCGTGGACCAAGCATATCTTCAGGTAGGTCAGGCGTCCATCACGCCGCCAAAAAAGAAAGCAGCAAATGCAACGGTGCGGTCCTGAGGAAATGGGCGGCTCGACGCCCAAGGCCGAGAAGGGAAAGGCCAGCCTCAGCCAGCCTCAGTAAGAGTGGCCGTGCCGAACATCGACGAAGCAATTGTATGGAAGGCCATGGAGCTGGGCGCGCTTTGCCAGGGATGACCTTGGGTAAACGCATTCTAATTTTATGGATCCCAATAGTTCGTCATTCCCGCGAAAGCGGGAATCCACCCCTCCCTGCCCGAAGCTGATTGTATCGGTGCGGAACCCTCTGGATTCCCGCTTTCGCGGGAATGACGGGTGGCTGCACTGCGTATCAAGTTAGAATGTGGTTGCTCTGAGGAATGACCCTCCAGTCCGATGTGCCGTTGGCGATGTTTTTTCAGCGACGGACTGCCGGTTGGTCAGAGGCTGGCCAAGTTCGCCGCTGAGAAAGTTCACCGCCCAGCTCCGGCACTGTAGGGCGATGTGGCGGTCCAGGCCCAGCGGTTCCCTGACCCGCTGGGAACCTGGGTTGCCAGCGGCATGCAGTCGTGGTGGCAGTGGCCTTGATAGCGTCGGAGTCTGGAGAGGATGCGGGCGCCGAAGTGTCGGCATACTCTATATTCCGTATCCTGGAGTGTCGGCCAGGCGACATTGCTACGAATATCACCCTGTGTTAGGCTTTCGTTCACTTTTGACCGAGGAGGAATAATGGCAGAGGATTCAGGGAGACCCCAGCCAAATTACGATCCCTTTCCGCCCGGGCAATCAAGCAGGTCAATGACTGTTGAGATTGATGTTGAAGATATGGGGAATATGCTTCGCCGGGCTTTCACCACATCGCACGGTAAATTCACAATCTACTGCGATGAACCTGCGGAGATCGGAGGCAATGGGACGGCACCCGCTCCATTGCACTACTTCGCCGCCTCCATACTGTTTTGAGAGATGACGCAGATTGAGAGGTACTCTCAATTGATGAAAGTCGAAATCAGCGGCGTCAAAGCTCATGTGGCAGTGCACTTCGGAATTGAAGGTTCAGTGCTTGCAGGCACCATCCAGGCCAGTGCACCAAAGGTGGAGACCAGCTACGAGATCGAATCTCCCGATGACCGGGACAAGGTGGCAGCAGTGCTGCGAAACGCCCGCAACGGCTGCTGGGTGAGGTCTGCCGTTGCCAATCCCACTCCGTTCGAAGATAAGTCGACGCTTAACGGTCAGCCCATATATTTCGACTAATGCTCTTCAGGTCGCGGAATAACCAAAGGGGCGCACTTCTGGGCGCCCCTGTTCATTCCCGGCATATCGCTTCTTTGCCAGCTCTGATGCAGGCTACCAGCCAAGGCTCTCCGGAATGAGGAGCATGGTAATTCGGCCCGCCATAGGCTCGTGTTCCATGATCATGTACTTGCCGATGGGCGTGGGGGCGCCGCCCCGGCCCACGAGCCATTGGTCGTGGCGTTCCAGGGTGAAGCCCCGGGTGCGGGCTTCTGCCTCGGCGAGGGTGGAGCAAATCTTCTGGGTGCCCACAACAAGAATCAGCCGGCGGGCGCCGTAAGAGTAGGCTCCGATCTGGCTGCCGGAACCGCTGGCGACGACGATCTCCCCTGTTTCTGCGACGGCCTGCACACTGCCGACGAAGTAGTCGGCGATGGTCGTCTTGCGACGGAACTCACGCTGTGCCGCGGGATCGGGCTGGGACATCATCTGGTCGTGGAGGTTCACATAGCGGTCATTGCCGTGCATGTAGTCGGTGTAGCCTATGGTGGCCAGCGTTTCTGAGGTGTTGACGAAGACTTCGGAACCCTCCGGCACCAGCTCCTTCAGTTTTTCAAGGGCCGC
Source organism: Dehalococcoidia bacterium (assembly GCA_963667765.2). Taxonomy (GTDB): domain Bacteria; phylum Chloroflexota; class Dehalococcoidia; order Lucifugimonadales; family UBA3495; genus VXOI01. The sequence continues at coordinate 385,496 of CAXXON010000001.1, forward strand.
CTCACGGCTGTCGATAAGAAACGCTTCAACGTTTCGTGATGCCAAACCTTCGATGGTCCTCTGGATAGATTCGGCAGTGGCCGTGGCGTTCGGGGTGCCAGTGGACATTTCGATAACTCCAGGGATTCTTGGTGTCGGTGGCAAATGGGCCGGTCAGGCCTGCGCGCCGGGCCTCAGGTTGGGCATCACCTCGTCGACGAACAGCCCCATGGAGTTCATGACCTGCTCAGGGGTGAGATCGCCCCAGGCGAAAATGGGGCAGAAGTAGTTGATACCCGTCTCGTCAACTGCCCGCTGCACTTGTTCTCTGACAGTGGCAGGCGAACCGGCTATGACGATTTCCCGGGATGACAGGTCATCAAAGTCCCGAATGAAGTTCAGGAAGTCGTAGCCGGCCTTTTCCCACAGGAAGTTGATATTGTGGAACCAGGTCCCGAAAGCCGGTTTGGCCTCTGCACGCGCCTGCTCGTCGGTCGGGGCAATGTACAAGTGCCGGACGAGCCCCAGCTTGGGAACGCCGACATGGCTGTTCAGTCCGTCCGACATCCGTTCGGCGTTCCAGACCCGCTTGTAGAGGTCGTAGTGATCCCTGGTTGCGGCGTTGTCGGCGAAGACATGGCAGGTATTGAAGCCATGCTGAGCCATCCAGGGAACGGTCTCAATGTTGTTGCTGGCGTACCAGAGCGGTGGGTACGGCTTCTGGTAGGGCTTGATCCACAGCTCCAGGTCTTCGTAGTCGTAGTGCTTGCCCTTGTAGTTGAACAGGCCCGTCGAAAAGCCGGCAGTGAACAAATCCATCTGCTCGTTGAAAACTTCCCAACTGACCTCGAGGTCGATATCGAACTTTTCTGCTTCTACCGGGGATACGCCCCGGCCCACGCCGAGGTCCAGACGTCCGTTGCTGAGATTGTCGAGCATGCAGATTTCATGATAGAGGCGGATGGGGTTGTAGAAGGGGAGCAGATAGACCAGGGGGCCCAGCCGAAGCTTCGAGGTGCGCTGCGCCGCGGCCGCCAGGAACACCGTTGGAGACGGCGATACGCTGAGCGGCGTAAGGTGGTGCTCTGCCAGGTGGTAGCTGTGGAACCCGCTCCGGTCGCCATACTCCAGCATCTTGAGCCGGTTCTCGAAGATCTCATTGGGGGCTGACTTGTCCCACTCGATCCAGTCGAACAGCCCGAACTGCAGGGTATCGTTGAGCGTGGCTGCTTGAGTCATGGCTCGCCTCCAACCCCGGATTGGCCTCGTCGTCAGGCGAATGATACGCCCGCGATGGTAGGCGTGCAAACGCTGCGGTCACATTGAAAAAGTGGAGCCGGAAAGAATTCCGGCCCCATGGAAGGTCATTCAGAATGGCGGAAAATCCGTTTATCGCCGCTGGGCCGGGGCGCCTGCTACGATCATGTCCGCGAACGCCTTGTCGATGCCCCGGGGCCATTCGCGTCCCGATGGGTCCGAGATGTTGATGATCAGGGGCGGGCCGAGGCCCTCGATCTCCATCCTCAGGACGTCCCCGTTCTGGACGGCCCCGATGTGCTGGTGGTTGACGCCGGTTGCAATGACATCTCCGGGTTCCAGGGTGGTGATCTTGGACATTTCTGAGATCAGCTCTGTGATCTTGTGGGCCATATCGCTGGTCGGGAAGTCGTGGCGCGGCTCGTCGTTGTTCCACAGTCGCACCTGGAGGTCCTGGGGGTCGGCGATCTCGTCAGCAGTTACTAAGGCCGGGCCCATGGGAGCGAAGGTGTCCCAACACTTGCCAAGGAAGAAGCTGTTGCCGACGGCGCCCTGTAGTCCCCGGGCCGACATGTCGAGAAAGTTGGTGTAGCCGAACACATAAGAGAGCGCATCTTCCTGCTCCACCTTGCGGGCGGTGCGTCCGATGACGAAGGCCAGTTCCGGTTCGTGGTGGAAGACAGACGCCGGAGCTGGGGGCAACTCGCAGGTATCGCCGCTGCCGATCACCGCGTTCGACGCCTTGAGGAAGCCGTCGAGGACCGCCGGTTCGCGCATGCCGAACTCAAGGTAATTGACTGCGGCGCAGATCAGCTTGGGCGGCCGGGGCACCGGGGGGCGTAGGCGGACACTTCCCAGCGGGACGCTGTTCCCTGCGGCCACGGCAGCCTCGATTCTGGGGCGCATGTCGGACCAGTTGATGATTACCTCCTCGATGAGGTCCTGAGGACGGCGGAAGTTCATTCCTTCAACGGCGGACATAGCGTCGGTGATCTGGTCTCCATCTATCACGCCTAGCCGGAAATCGTCGAAAAGCGCAAGTTTCATCAGCGGACCTCCTGTTCTGTGGGGACGGTGCGAGTAGTGTCGCATGTCAGCCAATGCCGGGCAACCATAGCGACTAATCAACGACTCACTTGCGCCTGGCAGGTTTGGCGGGTAAGTTATCCATAATCCGCGTCCAGCAGGGCCAGACAGAATTTAAGCTCAGGTGGCTCTGGACAGTGTCTTTCTCGCAAGGCGAAGCAGATGCGTGACATCGACTACGAATTACACGGGCACACCGCCCACATTACGATCCGGCGCCCCCAGGCGATGAACGCGCTGGGCCCGGAACAGCAGACCGAAATCATCGGAGTCTGGGAGAGGTTCCGCGACGACCCCGAAGCCTGGGTTGCCATAATAACCGGTGAGGGGGATCGTGCTTTCTGCGCCGGCGCCGACCTGAAGACCTATACTCCGGTGCTGGGCGTACGGGATATCTACGACCTTAGGCAGGATGCCGACCGGATCGGGTTCGGGGGCATTACGCGGGGACTGAATATCTGGAAGCCGATCATTGCAGCCGTCAACGGATACGCACTGGCTGGAGGGCTCGAGTTGGCCCTCGCCTGCGATATTCGTGTCGCTTCCGAGAATGCTGTTTTTGGGTGCTCCGAAGTTCAACGAGGGTTCCACCACTGCGACGGGGGTACGGTACGGCTTCCCCTGATCGTGGGCTTGGGGAACGCGTTGAGGATGCAGTTGACCGGCGAGCACATTGGAGCAGAAGAGCGCTGAGAATTGGCCTGGTCAGCGAAGTAGTCCCCCTCGATGGGCTTATCCCGGCCGCCGAGCGGTATGCAACGGCCATCGAGGCCAACGGCCCGCTGGGGGTGCGGTCGGCGAAGGAGTCGATGATCCGCAGCTTGGGGCGCGCGCTGGAGGACGCCCTGCGGTTTGAGAACATACTCTTTTCCACGCTGACACGCACCGAGGACTTCGCCGAGGGCCCACGGGCGTTTGCCGAAAAGCGACCGCCGGTGTGGAAGGGAAGATAGCCGTGGAACAACTGAATGCTTCTGCAGCGGTGGTTGCATCGCACCTGCCGGGAACGAGATCAGAGGACGGAGAATTCAGAGAATGGTAGAAGCCGACAATCGCATACCCCTCGACTGGGACGCCCTCGAGGTGGGGGAAACCTTCGAGAAATTCGAATATGTACTGACCCAGGAGATGATCGACGAGTATCGCCGCGGGGTGATGGATACCGAAGCTGCGTTCCCCACGATCTCCCACAAGGTCGATGTGCGACAGTTCAACGCGAGGTATTCGGATAATGGGTCGGTCAACGCCCGCTGTGCCTTCCACTGCTACAACTCGCCCGTTCCCGGCAAGACGCTGACAGTCACCGCCTGGGTCGCTGACAAGTACCTGCGCCGGGGCAAGAATTACATCGTTACCGAGGCTATTTCGGTCGACGAGGACGGGCGACTGATTGACCGCGTCATCACCCACGAGTTGAAGCAGCCGTGGGAGGTAGGAAAGAAATGGGACGGGTAGAGCGAACCTACGCGGAGGGAGATCCAGTAGGGCCACTGGTCAAGGAGATCACGCAGGAAGCAATCAACCTGTTTGAAGGCAGTGCAGGTCACTCCGAAGCCTCCCAGTTCACCGATGAAGAGGCAGCCAGGGAAACGCTGGGGACAAGTGGGACCGTGGCGTCCGGGCGGATGTCGATCAGCTTCGCCCTGGAGTTGATGAGACGGCACTTCGGCGCCGACGTCTTCAATAAAACCGGCATGGTCGATCTTAGATTCATCAGGCCGGTTCGACCCGGCGACACCATAACCTTCACTGGCGAGGTGACCGACACATCTCGTGAAGCCAACGGCCTCAAGGTGAATGTGAAGATCGAAGCGCAGAACCAGAAGGGCGATATGACTGGCGTGGGGTCGGGTAGCGCAATAGTCCCAAACGCGTTTCTGCCGCCGGATGAGTAGTCGGGAAGCCGGGTGAATAATCGGGAAATTGAAGCTAGTAACAAATTCTGTTTCGCAATCCGTCTTCTGCAGCCCGCCAGATGGTATAATAGATCAGGTGCAAGTTAAGGTGTCCTGCTGTTGGTTACAGATTCCGTTACCGCTGCCTCGGATGACCTGGACTGAGCCCTGACCGACCCGAATAATTGGAGGTTATCCGAATGGCATTGGCAGACAAAGAATTGACCTGCGTGGAGTGTGGGGGCCCCTTCATCTTCACAGTAGGCGAACAGGAATTTTTTGCTTCCCGCGGCTATACCAACGACCCGAAGCGGTGCTCGCCCTGCCGCAGCGCTCGCAAGAGCCAGCAGCGCGTTGGTGGCGGCGGCATGGGTGGAGGCGGCACCCGGGAGATGCACCCGGTGGTCTGCGACCAGTGTGGCGTGGACACAATGGTGCCCTTCGTTCCCCGTGGGGACCGGCCGGTGTACTGCAGCGACTGCTTCAGCACCATCCGTCGCTAGAAATCCCGAGGTTCATAAGCAAGAGCCGCTCCGAATGGAGTGGCTCTTTTCTTTTCCAGATGGAGCCCCGACGGAGGTTAAGGCATGAGCCAGGCAGTGGGTATCGTTGGTTGCGGATCGATCGGGCGGGCTTTGCTGCGAGCCGCGGATGCAGGTGAGCTCGATGTGAATGTCGCCGGGGTGTCCAGCCGCTCCCGCGAGCGGGCCGAAGAGTACCTGGGGACGCTGGCATCTCCGCCTCCGTACCTGGAACTAGCGGAACTGGTGGAGCGGTCGTCTCTAATTGTTGAGACAGCTGGGGGGCATGTGGTCCCGTCGCTGGCGAAGGCGGCTTTCGGAGCAGGTAAGGACCTGATGGTCATCAGTATCGGAGCCCTGCTGGAGCACCCCGAAGTGATGGAGGAAGCGCGGGCCTCGGGTTGCCGCCTCTACGCCCCGTCCGGTGCCATTGCCGGTCTGGATGGGATAAAGTCTGCCTGCCAGGGGCGAGTAGACCGTGTCGAAATGATCTCCCGAAAGCCATTGGCGGCCCTGGAGGGAGCTCCGTTCCTGCTGGAGAACGAAATCCCCATCGCGGACCTGCAGGAACCCGAGGAGGTCTTTTCCGGAACGGCCCGAGAAGCATGCCTCGGCTTTCCTTCGAATCTTAATGTGTCGGCTGCTGTGAGTCTGGCCGGCATCGGCCCTGACGAAACCATGGTCCGCATAGTTGCCGACCCGGCACTGGACCGGAATTGCCACGATATTAACGTGGAGGGTGAGTTTGGGCTGCTACAGATTCACATCGAAAACATCCCCTCAGAGAACCCCAAGACCGGTAGGCTCACCGCTCTGTCCATCATCAGGTCGGTGCGGGATGTGATGAGTCCGATACGCATTGGAACTTAGAGTGTGTCGTCAATTTATCCTGTCATTCCTAAAATTATCCCGTCATTCCTGCGGAAGCAGGAATCCATGTGTTTCCGTTACCAAAACGCTCTTGAGCAGCAAGGGATTCTGGATTCCCGCTTTCGCGGGAATGACGGAAGCGAGGCGGTTTAATAACAGGCAACTCAATTTGACGACACTCCCTAGAGCCCGGCCACGGAGTTTCTAGGGCAAGAAGGCAGGTTGGCGATGCAGAATCCGGAAATAGCTGAAGGCAAGGACCGTTGGACCGTACCCGGAGCCCGTTACATGCTGTCGGGGATGGCTGCCGGCCACGCGACCTTTCACTGGATTCTCCAGAGTTTTGCCGTTGCCCTTCCGGAGATCCAGGCAGCTTTTGGACTGAACAGTGTGGGTGCGGCGGGAATAATGTCGGCCAGGGATCTCGCTGCCGGGCTTATCGCCCTTCCCGGTGGAGTGGTCGTAGACATCCTGCGGCGTTACTGGGGGCTGCTGCTGGCCGGATGCCTTGCTGTGGCGGCGCTGGGGTCGCTGGTCATGGGGGTGTCGCCTGTTTACCCCCTGTTGCTGATCGGAATTGGTGTGGTGGCCATTTCACATTCGGTCTGGCACCTCCCGGCTTCGGCCTCTCTGTCGCATCATTTCTCGGAGCGCAGGGGAATGGCGCTTGCCTTTCACGGCGTCGGTGGAAGCGTGGGGGACGTGGTCGGACCCCTGGCCACCGGGGTGTTGTTGGCCCTCCTGAGCTGGCGCGGCCTGCTAAGCATCTACGCGATTGCACCGTTTTTCTTCTTTTTCATGATTGTTTGGTCGTTCCGGAACATTGGCAGGGTGGACTCGGAATCAGGAGGAGCTGCCGAAACGCCGACGATGGAACGGCGCATGGAAATGACCAAGCGCCTGCTGAGCAGTCCGGTCCTATGGGGATTGACCTTCGTTCGTGGGCTTCGAAGCATGAGCCTGATTTCCCTGGTTACGGTGCTGCCGTTGTACCTGGGCAACGAACTGGACATGAATCCGGCGTGGCGGGGTGTGCACATATCGCTCTTGATCGTGGTTGGCCTGGTGGCCAAGTCGGCGGCCGGGTATCTATCCGACAAGTGGGGACGAAAGCAGGTGCTGGTGCCCGGACTGGTCTGGTCGTGCCTGGTAACTCTGGCGTTGATTCCGTTCAACGACGGAATCGCCCTGACGATAACGATTGCGCTGCTGGGCCTCTTCCTGTATCCGGACCAGCCGATTCTGACTGCGGCAGTATTCGATGTGGTCGGCAGGGAGGTTGCGTCCACCGGGTTGGGGGTGGTGGCCTGTATCGCTTTCCTGATGTCAGCCGCCTCAGCGCTGGTGGCGGGGGCAATCTACGAGACGATGGGGTTCACGGAGACGATGTACTACATAGCCGCTTTGTTTGCTCTCGCGGCAATTGTCTTCGCCATCCTGCCATTGACCCGCAGGCCTTCCTCGGAGTGACGGATCCAAGGTCAGATCCCTCTCCAGCGCCTTAGGGAGTGTCGTCAAATTGAGTTGCTTGGTATTAAACCGCCTGGCTTCCGTGATTCCCGCGAGAGCGGGAATCCAGAATTCCTTGCTGCTTAAGAGCGCTTTGGCTACGGAAACGCGTTGATTCCAGCTTCCGCAGCAATGACAGGATAATTTGATGACATCCTCTAGCCGGGGCGTCAGGGTCCGAGCTTTGCAGGCTGCCGAAGTAGTAGTGAATTCTCAGCGGTCCTGCACATGTTGGGAATATATCTGCACTATCGGGACTCTTGATAAGTTTACTGCACAATCTAAGCTACGATTGTGCAAAATCATCAATGCACTGACAAAGGCAAAGGTAGCCGGTAACCTAAAAGAGAATAATACAATTCATAAGATTTGGGGGTAGACGAATCCGGACGGGACATCTCCCGGCGGCCGATGGCCAACATTGGGGGAGAGGGCGCGATATGGATTCATTCAAATTTGAGGACTCAGATTTATTTTGGATTTAATCACTTTCCTGTGTGATTTTTTGTAAAAGGTGACCAGTGTCCCGATTTGGGCTAAATCCAGCCAGAATTGTTTGATATAATAAATGCTTACCATGCTGCAGTATTTGTAGAGTAACGATTACTAATATCGAGGCAACCGGAGGCAAAGGGAGGGAGGCAGGTGTAGGGATGGTATGTGTTTCCGTGAGGTCGGTATACCCCTAACCCATGGGGGATTCTTTGGGAAACACCGGGCTAACTTCCTGGAGGTATTTGAGGTACTTCGCCCGCGTGGTGCCAGCTGGACATCAAGGGTTGCTGAGAATTTTGGCAGGCTAGGGAAGTCTTCCTTGCGTCACGCGCCAATTCCAGATGCAAAGGCAAGGACACGCAGGTCCGACACCATTGGTGGGGATTCCATCTGAAAACGGGTGGGGATATGACTGAGACCAGAGAAATGTCGGAGCGAGACAGTAGAAGCAGGGACTGGCTGGCCAAGCTTAGCGAAGCTTGCTTCTATATCACGTCCAAGTCGGACCTGAAAGAAATTCTGCAGGTAGTGGTAGACGGAGCGTGTGCGATCACCGGCGGCCGGTCTGGGACAGTAGAACTTTTTGATTCCCCAGCCCTGCGGCACGATTACCAGGCTTCCAGCGCCAGTTCAGTGTTGGGAAAGGGATCAGACTCTTCTACTGCGGGAGGGTCTTCTACGGCTATGCTCGAGGTGCCCTTGATGCTGGGGCGCGAATCCATCGGCGCGGTTCGAATATATAACAAGGAAGGGAGTGGAGAATTCACTTCGGAGGATGAGCAGGCCCTGCAGATAATCGCCCCTCACGCCACCCTGGCCATCTCAAACGCGGTCCGGTACTGGGCTGACCGAAGGACTAGAGCCGAGCTTGAAGCATTGGTAGACGCCTTTCCCATTGGCGTTGTGGTGTTCGATGTTCACTCAGGCGGCCCCGCTGGCAGTAAACCAGGAATCCAGGAGAATGTTCGGAGCTTTCTTCAACGACGGGCGTCCATTGGAGCAGATACTTCGAGAGGCAACGCTCCGTCGCTCCGACGGTAGGGAGATGCCCCTTTCAGAAGTACCCATGGGTCAAGCATCGGGGCCAAGTGAGACCGTGCGATCAGAGCAGGTCCTGGTAAAGAGTTCGGGAGGACTGTCCGTCAGCGTCCTTATGAATGTAACCCCGATCATGTTGGACGATGGCGAGGTGGTTTCCGTCGTCGTAACTTTCCAGGATGTCACAAGGATATCAGGCACGGAAAGGCTACGATCAGACCTCCTGGGGTTGGTCAGCCACGAGTTGAGAACACCGCTCACGACGATAAAAGGATCAGCTGCGACCGCCCTGGGTTCATCATCTCCGCTGGACGCCGCGGAAATGCGGCAGTTCTTCAGGATTATCGACCAGCAGGCCAACCACCTGAGGAGTCTGATCAGGAACCTGCATGACCTTGCGAGAATCGAGGACGGCACGCTATCCATCTCCATGATTCCCTGCGAGGTGTTGGAGATCCTCAATCTGGCCAGAAACACATTCGAGGGAGTAGCTCAATCGGGATCCCTGGAGATTCATTCCGGTCCGGGACTTCCGCAGGTGGCGGCGGACAAGCAGAGGGTATTGCAGATTCTGAACAGTACCCTGTCTTATGCCAGCAAGTTTTCGTCGGGCTCTTCTCCGATAAGGCTGGGTGTTCGGCAACACGGCGAGGTCCTGGAAGTTGCGATTGAATACGATGGCAAGGGGTTCCCTTCCGAGGACTTGTCCTCGTTGTTTGAAAGGAACACGAGGTCGGTATCAGAAGAGGAAAGGGTGCCTGAAACCCATGATCTGGATCTCAGTGTTTGTAAGGGAATAGTGGAAGCACATGGCGGGCGAATCTGGTTCGATTCCGTAGGCAGAGGACAGGGAGGCAAGTTTACCTTCACCCTGCCTGTGGTAGAAGAGACCAGCGAGAATGGAGACCAGACAGGAAGCGAGGGACCAGTTGAGGCTGTGTGCGACCTGCCGCAAGTTCTCGTATTGGACAACGACCCTCAGACCTTGGTGTACACACGCGCTGTGCTAATTGCGGCTGGATTCTCTGCCCTGGTGGCCGGAAGTCCCGACGAGGCATACCGTTTACTGGAGGATGAAAGGCCACAGGCCATTCTTCTGGACCTCATGATCCCAGGCATGGAAGGCACGGAGGTCATAGAGCGCATACCCAAGGTTGTTGATGTTCCCGTAATCTTTCTCTCAGATCGGGGGAGGGAACACGATGTGGAAAGGGCGTTTGAGAAGGGTGGGGATGACTACATAGTGAAGCCCTTTCTCGCGTCAGAATTGATCGCCAGGATAAGGGCGGCGATACGAAAGAGGGAACTGCACAGCCAGCCGAAGCCTTCCGAGGTGTTCAATCTCGGAGAAGTGACCATCAACTACGGGGAACGCAGTGTGTCGGTTGGGGGACGGTCTGTTCAGCTGACCGCCACCGAATACAAGTTGCTCTTCGAATTCTCAATCAGTGGTGGACGCGTGCTGACCCACGACCAACTCCTGCGGCGGGTTTGGGGAATATCATATGAGGGCGACACGAGGTTGTTGAGGGCGTTCGTCAAGAGCCTGCGTCGCAAGCTTGGGGACGATGCCGGAAGCCCGTCCTACATCTTTACCGAACCTGGAGTGGGATACCGGCTCGCGAAGGCTTGAGTCCGGAGGCAAGACTACTTACACCTTCGAAAGAATCGGGCCATTCCGATATCGCGGGGCCGCTCAGGACACGAGCGGCCCATTTCTTTAGGAAGACCCGAGATGGTAAACATCGTAAGGAATCGACTGATAATCGCTTTCCCTCCCGTGAGGGCGCTTCCATTCTGATATTAGGGTCCGATTTTAGGGCGCTTATTGCTAGGGGGCCGGTTCGCCTAAAGGATGGCTGTTCCGTATGCGAGAATGGGGGGTCTGCAATAGTTGGAAGGAGAGGCTGAAATGGTTGGGATAACGGGAGAGACCATTGCCGAGGCGCAGTTTGACCGGAAGGTTGTTTCTTGGATAAGGGTCATGGTCAGCGGGATTCTTTTCATTACGGTTGTTGGGATTCCGCTGATACCATTCTGGTTGGTGTTCAGCTTCTGGTACGGCTCAGAATACATGGCGCGCGTGTCAGCGAAGCTGACGGCAAATGCGGTTGAAATCACGACAGGGGTGTTCTTGAGGAAGGAATCTACGATCCCGCTGAACCGGATCACCGATGTGCGGCTCCACGATGATCCGGTGATGCGTCATTACGGAATACGAGGCCTGAAGCTGGAGACTGCCGGAGGGTCCGGGCAAAACTCCAGCTCGGAGGGCAACCTGGTCGGTGTCATAGACGCCGAGAGTTTCAGGAACGCGGTCCTGGCACAGAGGCAAGTGGTGATAGATGCTGAGTCCGGCCGCGCTGCGCCCGCTGAGGCAGCGCCCAGTCCAGCGGCCATTTCCTCGGATGCAGTGCTGGTGGAGATTCGGGACATTCTGGCCCGGATCGAGACTCGGCTCGGACATGTCGGGGAGCAGTAAGAAACGATCTCAGAGCTTGATGAGAATCTCTACCGTTATACACGTGAAAGAATGTCATTCCCGATTTGATCCGACGCGGGAATCCAAGGCACCTCTCTTATAGCTGCTCTGTGGTATCAGAAAACGATTGTTTCGAGATAGAAAGGGACGCACCCTAGGTGCGCCCCTGTTGGTTCCTTGTATGCTCGAACGGGATGCTCGAACGGCTAGAGCAGCTTGGCGCAGTCGTCGAGGATGGGCGTCACAGTGTCCGAGCCTTCTGAGGGAAGACCGAATAGAACGCGGTCGACGCCAGCTTCCTCCATGCGCGCGAGGTTGTCGGGGTCGGGGCGAGCGCCGAAGACAGTGATGTTGATGGAGTTGGGGTCCCGGCCGATGTCTTCAGCGCGGTTCTTCAGGACCTGAATCTTCTCCGGCAGGCTGGGACCCTCGGCAGCTCGGCCACTGATGGGCATCCAGCCGTCGCAGTACTCGAGGACCCGGTCGAAGGTGGTGGGGCCGTCGCCGCCCATGAGGATCGGGGGATGCGGCTTCTGAGCGGGCTTAGGCCAAGCCCACATCTTGTCGAAGTTAACATAGCGACCGTGGAATTCGGGCTCTTCCTCCGTCCAGATTGCCTTCATGGCGAGGATGTTTTCGCGGAGGATACGCCAGCGGCGCCTGTAGTTGGTTCCGTGGTCTTCCATCTCCTCCGCGTTCCAACCGCCGCCGATACCAAAGATGAAGCGGCCGTTGGAGATGAGGTCGAGGCTGGCGACCTCCTTGGCGGTGGTGATAGGGTCGCGCTCGATCATCAGGCAGATGCCGGTGCCCAGCTTGAGGTTGGTGGTGACCGCCGCCGCTGCGGTGAGGGCGACGAAGGGGTCGTAGGTGTGCCAGTACATCTGCGGCAGATCGGGACCGCCGGGCCAGGGTGAGATGCGGCTGGTGGGGATGTGGGTGTGCTCCGGCACCCACATGGACTCGAATCCACGCTCCTCCAGCGACCGGGCAAGCTCGTCGGGCCGCATGGAGTAGTCGGTAACGAACATCATTGCGCCAATATCCATGGTTGTCTCCTCGTAACTGTCTTTGTTGCTTGTTTAAGGTATGAAAGTGTCTATTTAGGGCGCAGGGCTTCCGCATAGGCCATGCCGCGCCCGGCCCAGGTTGCCAGTCCATCGTCAGTGGCGACGCCTTCGGCCGCTACATAGACGAAACTGCGGATGGGCCGACCTGTCATATCGAAGGGCCGCGAATGGGGTTGCGACAGCGAGTCTTCCAGATTTTCCCTGCCGACCCGCACCACCAGCTCGCTTCCCAGGATGCCGCAGGCCATGTTGCCGTTCAACATGAAGCACAATCCGCCGAACATCTTCTGTTCACGGATGCCGGGGCGTCCGGCCAGGAGCGCGCGGACTCGGTCGGCAAGGTCCTCGCTGTAGGCCACTAAAAGACCACCACGGACCTGAGTACCTCGCCGCGCTCCATTTTGTGGAAGGCTTCCTCAACTTCGCCAATGCCGATCGTCTCGGAGACGAAGCGGTCCAGGTCGAGGCGGCCCTGCATGTAGAGCTCGATAAACATGGGAAAGTCGCGGGTGGGCAGGCAGTCGCCGTACCAGGACGACTTGACGGAACCTCCGCGGCCGAAGATCTCGATCAAGGGAAGCTCGATCTTCATGTCGGGGCTGGGAACGCCGACGAGGACCACAGTACCGGCGTGGTCGCGGGAGTAAAAAGCCTGCTCGAAGGTAACGGGGTTGCCGACGGCCTCGATGGCGATGTTGACGCCGTTGCCGCCGGTGAGGTTGCGGACAGCTTCGACCGGGTCGGTGTTTCGCGCGTTGATGGTGTGGGTGGCGCCGAACGCACGGGCCCATTCCAGCTTGCGGTCGTCGATGTCGATGCCGATGATGGTGTGGGCCCCGGCCAGCTTCGACCCGGCGATGGCAGCGTCGCCGACTCCGCCGCAGCCGAACACGGCTACGGAGTCGCCGCGACCCACGCCGCCGGTGTTCACAGCGGCCCCCAAGCCGGCCATGATGCCGCAGCCGATGAGACCTGCGGCGGCCGGGCTGGCCTCTGCCGGCACCTTGACAGCCTGTCCGGCGGCAACAAGGGTGAGCTCGGCAAAGGCACCAATACCGAGGGCGGGGGACAGCGGCTTGCCGTCGGGCAGTGTCATGGGTTGGGCGGCGTTGCGACTATCGAAGCAGTACCAGGGACGGCCTCGAACGCAGGAGCGGCAGGTGCCGCAGGGGGCGCGCCAAGCAAGGATGACGAAGTCGCCTGGGGCTATGTTGTCCACCTCGGGCCCGACGCTCTCGACCACTCCGGCAGCCTCGTGGCCCAGCAGGAAGGGGAAGTCGTCGTTGATCGCACCTTCCCGGTAGTGCAGGTCGGTGTGGCAGACGCCGCAGGCCTGCACCCGCACGACGGCCTCTCCGGGCCCGGGATCGGGGACGCTGATGGTAGTTAGCTTAACCGGGGCACCCCTTGATTCAGCTATTACTGCCTGGACCTGATGGGCCATTGTGTTTCCCTCGTCGTGTGTAAGTGACCAGTATCAATTGCAATTTCCGTTTGGAATAGTAAATTCAGCATCCGTCTTTGTCCATACGGGGCTGACAGTGCCAATCAGTTGGCAAGCGACTGTTCGATCAGGAGAGCGAAGGCGATGAGGGCCTCGTCGTCGCCTCGGTTGCCCATGATGGACAAGCCGACGGGGAGGCCGTCCGCCTCTCCCAAAGGCATGGATAGCTGGGGGCGACCGGTGGTGCCGCCCATGCAGGTCAGGCGGATGATGCGGCCCTGGGAGGCACGCTTTCCGGAGAGGGGCTGATCTCTCAAGGGCGCGACCACTGGCGAAGTGGGGAAGCAGAGAAAGCCTCCAGCTGACAGGGCCTCGCTGAGTCTCCTCCGTACAGCGTCCCGTGTTGCCCGGGCTGCCTCGACCTGGGGCTGAGTGAAGGAAGTTCCCAGGGCGTACCGTTCGGTCACCATGTAACTGAAGCGGGGGTTAACGGCGTCTATCCAGTCCTTCACGGACTCCCAGGCTTGGATGGACTGTAGTGTGTTCTGTTGCCAGGCCCATCCGTCCACTCCGTCGGGAGCCAACTGTACCGTTTCCGATGCGGACGACAAGGAGGCAACCCTGTCGGCTACTGGGCGCAAGGCCGCCGCGAGTGCAGGGTCACACTCTTCGAACAGGTCCTCCGCAATAACCAGCCGGGAGGGCGCCGCCGCCGCAATCGAGTTACCGAAAACTGCTTCTGCCACACGGGCAAAAGTGGAAGCGTCGCGGGCGAACCAGCCGATGGTGTCGTAGCTCGGCGCCTGCATGAGAATGCCGTCGAGTGGGATGCGGCCGTGGGTAGGGCGCAGCCCGTAGAGGCCGCAGAAGCTGGCGGGGATGCGCACGGAACCGCCGGTATCGGAGCCGAGGGCGAAGTCAACCAGCCCGCCGGCCACGGCCGATGCGGAGCCGCTGGAGGAGCCGCCAGGGACGCGGTCGGGGGCCTTCGAGTTTACGGGGGTGCCGTAGTGGGCGTTCTCGCCGAGGATCCCGCGAGTTAGCTCGTCGGTGTGGGTCTTGCCAACCATCGTGGCGCCTGCGTCGACGAGGGTCCGGATGATCCAGGCGGTCCTTTCGGCGGGGGCGTGGGTGGCCTTCCAGTCGGGGTTACCGCCGCCGGTTACATGTCCGGCGACATCAAAGATGTCCTTGGCGGCGAAGGCGAGGCCGGCCAGGGGCCCACTGGGTGCGCCCCCAAGGTAGGCTTCCGTGTCGGTGCAGAAGGCGTCGAGGGTGTCGATGAGCGGTGGCCTGCTGGTGGTCATGGCGGTCATACTCCGGTGGTTGAAATTCCCTGGTTATGCCTGTTGGTCCAAGGCTTTTTGGGTTTTCCTGTCTGCGCTATATGTTTATATCGTCAGCGGGAAATGTTCAGCCCGGCGATTCTACGGCGAGCCTCCATCATCTCGTCCTGAGGGCCAACGATGTCCCATTCAACTTTCACGACATGATTGACGTTGTACGCCGCCGGCGGGTTGTTGAGAGTGAAGATTGGCTTCGCCTCGCGCACGCTGGTGAGAGTCTCATGAAGGATCCGGCTCACCTCTTGTTCGAACACATCACGGTGGTGCGATGCGGAGGCAGGGAGCTCGTATTCGTGCACGTTAACCCTGCCATTCACTGTCGTCGCCTTCACCTGCAACCTGAGCGTTTCGCTGCTCATTGGCAACCTCCGGCGCGGTATCCGATACGCCTGCAGAGTGGGATGGCCCAAGTATAGTCCAATCGGGAAATGATGGCGGGATGGTGCGATATACTATGAGAGCAACACGCACCCGCCGAGGCAGCGCATGACCTCGAAGACAAAGCATTCCTATCTTCCATATCGATCGGACAACTCCGGCATATATTACCCGGAGCATCCGGACGAATTTCCGGACGCCATGTACCAGTTCCCCAAGATGGTCCACACCATGGACATCCTGCTGTGGAGGTACGAGGAACGGCCGGATGTCCTGGTCAGCGGCGACAACGCCATCTACTACCAGCAGGGGAACCCGAGGGTGCATCGCTCTCCCGACGGCTTCATTGCGTTCGGAGTGGATCGCGACGCGATCCTGCAGGAGAACGGGTATAAGGTCTGGGAGGTCGGCAAGCCGCCCGACTGGGTGCTGGAGATTGCCTCGCCTTCGACTGCCCGTGTGGACCTGACGATCAAGCGGGAAATATATGCGAGCATCGGTATCGGCGAGTACTGGCGCTTCGACGTGTCGGGGGGACGGTACTACGGGGAGCCGCTGGTGGGTGAGTACCTGCAGGCCGGTGAGTACCGGCGGTTCGAAATCCATACCTCCGACGACGGCCGCGCGTGGGGGCACAGCCCCACTTTGGACCTGGACATTTACGCGGGGGACATTCGGCTCCACTACTACGATCCAGTTGCGAAAGAGTGGCTGCTAGGTCTGAAGGACGCACAGGCCGAACTGCAAGAAGCGCAACGGCGAGTGCTGGAACTGGAGGAAGAGTTGCGCCGTCGGGGTTAATTATTCCCAAATCAAGTGCAGATTCCCCGCTTGAAATTACCGGGCCTGTTTTTTCACGGACCGAAACGATAGCCAACCTCCTGGAGGAATGGATTCGATGCTGACCGCCGAACAGAATGCACGATTGACCCGGGTGGGGCCGGGGACGCCGATGGGGGAGCTGATGCGCCGATACTGGATCCCCGTCCGCCCGACGGTGCAGTTGCTGGAAGAGGAAGTGATGGCCGTTCGGATCCTCGGGGAGGACCTGGTGCTGTTCCGGTCGTCTGACGGGCAGATTGGGCTGGTCGGCGACCGGTGCCCTCACCGGATGACGGAGATGCGGTACGGGATCCCGGACGAGGGCGGCCTGCGCTGCTGCTATCACGGCTGGATGTTCGCGCCGTCGGGGCAGTGTATCGAGACGCCGCTGGAGGCGGAGCACGACCCGTTCAAGGACCGGATACGCATCAAGGGGTACCCGGTGCAGGAGATGGGGGGCCTGGTGTGGGCCTACATGGGCCCTCAACCTGCGCCGCTGCTGCCGCCGTGGGACCTGTTCGTTATGCCAAACTCGCTGCGGCAGATCGGCATCATGAACCTTGCCTGCAACTGGCTGCAGTGCCACGAGAACACCGGCGACCCGACCCACAGCGTTTACCTGCACGGGAACCTGTTCGAGTATGTGCTGCGGAAGCAGGGGAAGCTGGATGAACGCGCGGCCGACGGGCAGATGCATACACTCTTCTCGCGCATGAATATGGGGAAGGGGATCGAGTCTCTCTATGTTCACGGGACTCGCTTTGGGATGGAAAAGGGCATCAAGTACTCCAAGGTACTGGGGGCGGAGAAGGACCATACATCGAGGCACGCGACGGTGATCTTCCCATTCTACACGCAGACGGGCGGGCCTGGGATGGTGCGTCAGGAATTCCAGATCCGGGTGCCAGTGGACGACACCAACACCTACCACATCAACTACGGGTGCTACATGGCGCCGGAGGAAGTGCCGGCACCGGTGCAGGAGAGAATCCCGTACTACGATGTGCCGCTGTTCGACGACGAGGGGCGGCCTATCCTGGACTGCGTGCTGGCGCAGGATGCGCATGCGTGGATCTCGCAGGGGCCGATCACCGACCGGACGCAGGAACACCTGGGCCGGACCGACCTGCCGATCGTGTTCATGAGGAGGCAATTCGAGGAGCAGGTGCGCATCGTCGAAGACGGGGGCGACCCGATGAATGTGTTCCGGGACTCTGATGCCATGTCGTCGCTGATCCACGGCGGGCACTGGGATGAGGAGGAAGAGGAAGGGAAGTCGGCTCTGACCGGAGCCGGGAGTCCGCTGTCTTCGTTCAGGTCCAACTACCACAAGGGCTATGCGATCGACGACGCCGACCGCTACGGTCCGGCCATGCCGCTCGTGATCGAGATGATGCAGCGGATCGAGGAGGCGCAGCGGGCGGCGGCGGGCGCGTAGCTCTGTTGACCGAGAGCTCTGTTGACCGAGTTTGTAGTGATACATATAATCCCGCACAAGCATAAAGGCATGCCTAACCTCATCTAATTCGGGCAACGAGACAGGGACTGGAGGAGAATCATGGCCAGCACCCGCGCACCATTTCTTTCCACCAAGTATGGCGGCTACTATCACTCGCAGGTACCTAAAGAGGACGACGAGCTGACCCATGTAGGGCCGGGGACACCCGCCGGCGAGTACCTGCGCCGCTTCTGGCAGCCGGTGTGCTACGCCGACGAGCTTGGCGACACGCCCGTCGGTCTCAAGATACTGGGCGAAGAGCTGGTGGCATTCCGCGACTTCAGCGGCCGGGTCGGTCTGGTGGAAGCCCACTGCCCGCACCGGGGCACTTCGCTGGAGTTCGGACTGGTGTCGGAGCGGGGCATCCGCTGCTGCTACCACGGCTGGCTGTTCGATGTGGACGGGACGATCCTCGAAACGCCGGGGGAGCCGGCGGGTTCGACCTTCAAGGACCGGCTGTGCCACGGGGCCTACCCGGTGCATGAGTTCTGCGGGACGATCTTTGCATACATGGGGCCGCCGGAACAGATGCCTCCCTTCCCCATCCCCGACAGCTTCGACAGGGACGGATATCGGCTGATCCCAGGCCAGCGCTACGACTACCCCTGCAACTACCTGCAGATTCTTGAGAATGCGATGGACCCGGTGCACACCTCGTTCCTGCACACCATCGTGAGCGGGTCGCAGTTCACCGACGAGTTCGGAGTGGTGCCCAACCTGGACTTCATGGAGACGCCTGCCGGGATCATCTACATCGCAACCCGGAGGGTCGGCGACAACATCTGGGTACGCTCGGTGGAAAACGTGCTGCCCAACCTGCAGCAGGTTGCGCCCATCTGGGAGGATGGTCGGGATGTCCACGGGTTCGACGGCCCGATGATGACCCGCTGGATCGTGCCGAGGGACAACGATAGCACGATGCTGCTGGAACTTCGGCACATTTCAAACGCCGAAGAGAAGGAGCCGGCCTGGTGGCTGGACCGCAACCAGATGTTGCCCGCCCAGTTACCCATATCGGATGATCCCCGGGAACAGCAGCTCCAGCCCGGCGACTACGAGGCGCAGGTGACGCAGCGGCCCATCGCCGTCCACGGCATGGAGCACCTGGGGGCGACCGACCGGGGCATCACCATGTTCCGGCGGCAGGTGCGCCGGGGAATTCGCGCGGTGCAGAACGGCGAAGACATTGGCGGCTCGCACGCACAACTGGAAGGCGAGCATTTCCCAACATACTGCAACGACACGGTGGTCTATGCCCCGGCAGCCTCTACTCCCGAAGAGGACGAGAAGCTGATGCGGGAGACGGGCCGCAGGCTCGCCGAGGAATACGTGGCCAGCCGGTCGTCAAACGGACATTAGACCGACACGGATTCAGACACTCGCGGCCTTGGAGATGCTCCGGGGCCGTTTTCATTTGACGGTGGTAGACTGGCTGGTGCCAATTCTTTTCGGGGTGAAAGTTCCTATGCGGGCTGTTGTAATCACTGAGCCGGGCGGGCCGGATGTGCTGAAGTTACAGGAGGTGCCGGACCCTGTTCCGGGACCTGATGATGTGCTGGTTGATATCAAGGCCTCTGCGCTGAATCGCGCCGATACGCTGCAGCGGCAGGGCGGGTATCCGGCGCCTCCCGGGAGTCCTGACGACATTCTCGGGTTGGAGTTCTCCGGGGTTGTGGCGAAGGCCGGGGAGAATGTGTCGGACCTGTCGACGGGCGACCGGGTGTTCGGCCTGCTGGGCGGCGGCGGCTATGCGTCTCGGGTGGTTACGCACTCGCGCATGACTATGCGGATTCCTGACAACCTGGATTTCGTGCAGGCGGCCGCTGTGCCCGAGGTCTTCTTCACGGCGTATGATGCGCTGTTCAATCACTGCGAGTTGTCGATGGGGGAGTCGGTGTTGATCCACGCGGCTGGCAGCGGCGTGGGCACGGCTGCAGTGCAGTTGGCGCACAACGCTGGGGCGTATGTGTTCGGGACGGCGGGAAGCGACGACAAGCTACAGGGGGCCGCCAATCTGGGCATGGATGTGGGCATCAACTACCGCGAACAGGACTTCAGCGAGGTCGTCCGCGAGCGTACCTCAGGCGCTGGAGTCGATGTGCTGCTGGATGTGATCGGGGCGGATTACTGGGACCGGAACCTGGCATCATTGGCAGTGCGTGGCCGGATGGTGCTGGTGGGGACCATGAGCGGTGGCGGTGTTGACGCAGACCTGCGCCCGATGATGTTCAAGCGCCTCCGGGTGCACGGCACGGTGCTGCGCTCCCGCCCGATAGAAGAGAAGATCGCTGTCACCAACCAGATCAAGCGGCATGTGCTTCCTCTGATCGCCGCGGGGTCGATAAAGCCCGTGGTGGACAAGGTATTCCCGCTGGCCGAAGCCAGCGAGGCGCACCGGTACATGGAAAGCAACGCCAACTTCGGGAAGATCATCCTGGATGCTGACTAGGCTCGCCAGGAACAGCAAAAGGTTATTTCGCGACGGCCAGCATCAAGAGGATTCGCAGCTAGAGCCACTGGGTTCCAGTTCCCTGATCGAGTCAGGTACATGTTCCTCCGCAATGGCGGATTACGGGTTTTGGGGATAGTTGCAGAGCGTCCCGACGGCCGGGGGAATGGTGTTTCGATTCGAAAATCCCAGGGACTGGTTTTTTGCAGGGGCGGGTTTTAATCCCGCCCCAACGTATTCAACAGTACTGAGAACTTTGGGACATCGATTGGCGCGCTGACCGAGGCTTGATCGCTACTTATGGGCCGCCTGTCTGTCTGCTATGATTAGCCAACTTCAGGATTGGCCTCTTACCATGCGCCTCGGAGGTTGGTGATGGCGGAAATTATCGGGGTTGGCTGCACGCATTATCCTGCGCTGATTACTCCGGACGAGGACCGCGGCTTTCCGATCAATGTGACGCTGAACCGGGACGAGCGCCTGCCTGAGGAGCTGAAGAACCCTCTGAACTGGCCGGAGCCGATGCAGCAGGAGTACGGCGACGACCAGGGGATGGCGTCGGCGGCGATGCACCGGGCGCGGCTGGTGGAGGGGTTCAGGAGGGTCCGGAAGGAAATTCTCGACTTCAACCCGGACTTCGTGATCGTCTTCGGGGACGACCAGTACGAGAACTTCCGGGAAGACATCATCCCTCCGTTCTGCATACTGGCCTATGAAGGTTTCCAGTGCACCCCGTTCATGCGGCACGGCACTCCCCGCCGCAACGTGTGGGAGGAGCCGGCGGACAAGGTTTTCGGCTACCGGGGACACCCTGAGGCTGCACGGTACATGGCCTCCGGTCTGCTCGACTCGGGCATAGATATGGCCTACGCCTACCGTCCGTTGCATGAGCCCGGACTGGCCCATGCTTTCATAAATACATTGCTGTACCTGGACTATGACCGCGAAGGATTCGACTTCCCAGTCGTTCCCTTCGCGGTGAACTGCTACGGCCGGGGGGTCATCAGCAACCGGGGCGGCATACTGCCGCACAAGGTAGATGGTCAGACGCTGGAGCCGGACCCGCCGGGCCCGACGCCGAAGCGTTGCATGGAGGTTGGCGCCAGCCTCGCCCGAGTGCTCCGCGATAGCCCCTACCGGGTGGCGCTAGTGGCGTCGTCGAGCTGGTCTCATGCATTCCTGACTGCGAAGAACAACTACCTGTGGCCCGATGTGCCCGCGGACAGGGCCCTGTACGAGGAACTCAAGACCGGCAATTACGACGCTTGGCGTTCTCGCACGACCGAAGAGATGGAGGCCTCGGGGCAGCACGAGTTGCTCAACTGGGCCTGCATGCTGGGGGCGATGTCGGAGCTGGGGGCCAAGCCCGACAGCATCGAGTTCGTTGAGACGCGGGTGTTCACTTCAAACAAGGTGTTCGCTACATTCAAGGTTTAGCACCATAGCCTTCGATCCAATGAGAGGACAGGAATCCCATCTGCAGGAAGGAGAGATATGCCGAAGGATGTTTCGATTCTGATTGGGACCATTGGGGCGGGGCTCTGGACGAGCCCGGACGGGGGGCGTAGCTGGGCTCGTGCCGGTGGCATCTGGGGAGACATGAAGGTCTTCGGACTCAAGGTTGACCCGTCGGACCCGGCGGTGGTTTATGCAGGAACCGACGAGGGAATCTTCCGCAGCAACGACCGGGGAAAGTCGTTTGAGCGGCTGGATTCTCAGTTGAACTCGATGCATGTCTGGAACATCGCGGTCAGCCAGTCCGATCCTTCCATTGTCTTCGCTGGCACCAGCCCCTCGGCACTGTTCCGGTCGACGGACGCAGGGACAAGCTGGGAACAGCTGACGGTCGATATGGCCGAGGAGTGCCCCAATGTACGGGTGCCGCGAGTGACGGCGCTTGAAGTTGACCCCAGCAATAGCAACGTGGTGTGGGCAGGTGTCGAGGTGGACGGAGTGCGTCGCAGCCTGGACGGCGGGGAGACCTGGACGCGAATCAACGGCGGCATCAACGACCCGGACATCCACGGGATGACGGTGAGCGCCGGGTCGGACGTCACTGTGTTCACAAGCACTCCCGGCGAGGTTTTCGCCAGCACAGATACTGGCGAGAGCTGGGAAGGCTTGGGAGTCGGTGCCTCGTTCCCCATGCGGTACTGTCGGGGAATTACCGTGAAGCAGGACGATCCGGACACGGTGCTGGTGGCCACGGGGGACTCGCCCTTCGGTGTCACCGGTGCCATTCAGCGCTCCACCGACCGGGGCAGGAGCTGGGAGAGGCTGACGCTGCCGCAAGAACCGAATACGCCAATGTGGGCCTTCGCCACTCATGCCTCGGACGCCGACTTCATCCTCTGCTGCAGCCACTACGGACAGATCTACGCCACGGCCGACGGCGGAGACTGGTGGGTCAAGCTGCCCCGCGAGTTCAGCGAGGTGCGGGGGCTGGCCTGGACTCCCAACTAAAAACTCACCCTCACCCTCTTCCAATGGGAGAGAGAAGATCGTTAATTGGAGGTTTATCATGCCGCTGGACCCGCAAGCTCAAGCAGTTATCGACACGGTGAACGCCCTGGGACTTCCGGCAGTCTGGGAAGTGACGCCGGCACAGGCCCGGATCAACGCGGCTGCCCGACCCCGGCCCGTGGGACCGGAAGTGGCGGCGGTGGAGGACCGGAGCATTCCCGGTCCCGACGGAGATGTGCCGGTGCGCATCTACACGCCTGAGGGCGATGGACCGTTCCCGATCCTTGCTTGGTACCACGGCGGCGGGTGGGTGATCGGCGACCTGGAGTCGGCCGATCCCACGGCGCGGCACCTGTGCAAGGGCGCGGGCTGCGTGGTGGTGTCCGTTGATTACCGGCTGGCCCCTGAAACCAAGTTCCCCGGCCCTGCCGAGGACTGCTACTCCGCCACCGTGTGGGCGGCAAACAACGCGGCCAGCCTGAACGCCGATGCGTCGCGGCTGGCGGTTGGCGGCGATAGCGCTGGGGGCAACCTGGCGGCGGCGATTTCGTTGATGGCTGCCGACAGGGGCGGGCCTTCCATCGTGCACCAGCTGCTGGTTTACCCGGTAACTGAGCGAAATTACCAGACTCCCTCCTACTCACAGAACGCGGAGGGTTTCCTGCTGGCGCGGGATGCAATGATCTGGTACTGGGACGCCTACCTGGCCAGCGAAGCCGACGCCTCGAACCCCTACGCCGCGCCGATGCAGGCGGGAAGCTTGGCCGGGCAGCCGTCGGCGCTGGTGATCACCGCCGAGTTCGACCCGCTGCGGGATGAGGGCGAAGCCTACGGTCGTCGCTTGCAGGAGGCCGGGGTCGCCACCACCATCAGCCGGTACGACGGGATGATCCACGGTTTCTTCGGGATGGTTGGGATCATGGACAAGAGCGGGCAGGTGATGGATGAAGCGACGGCCGCCCTGCGGGCCGCATTCGCCGAGGCCGGCGTTCCAGCTCCGGCGGACGACTAGGCTCAGAGGCATCCATTGGCTTGGCAGTCAGACCCATCACTCTCAGCGCGGGCCGCTCATCCTCAGCGCGGACCGCTCATCCTGAGCGCGAGCCACTCATCCTGAGCGCGGACCGCTCATCCTGAGCTTGTCGAAGGATGGGCGGTAAAGTTGCCCTTCGACAGGCTCAGCGCAACGAAACAAAAGCAAGTCTCCAAACCCGATATTTCGAAACCCAACCCGGAGGAACGCTGATGGCTACTACCAATCCTATCGAGGTAACAGTCTGGCAGGACTACACTTGACCCTTCTGCTATGTGGGCCTGGGCAGGCTCGATATCGTGGCAAAGGAACTGGACATCAAAATCGACCGCAGGCCCTTCCTGTTGCGGCCTGACTGTCCGCCGGAAGGGCAGCCTCGCCGGTTGTTCGACGGCGAGACTGAGACCGAGCTGAACCCGGCGATGCAGGAGCGGGCCCGGGGCGCCGGGCTGGTCATGCGCCGGCCACAGTGGTCTCCGAACACGCTGTATGTGCATGAGGCGACGCTGTATGCGAAGGAGCAGGGGCTGGACGACGGCTTCCACCATGTGGCGGCGGCTGCATACTGGGAGGAGAGCGCCGACCTGGGGAACCTCGAGGTGATCAAGGAGCTGGCGGAAAAGGCCAGGCTGGACTGGTCTGAGCTTGGGCCGCGCCTGGAGTCCGGGCAGTACCGCGATGAGGTGGTGGAGTCGAACGAGACCGCGCGGGCCAGCGGAATCGGAGGGACACCGACCTATCTGATAGGCGGGTGGCGCAAGTTTGGCGACCTGAGCGTTGAAGAACTGAAGACAATCATTGAGGCTGTGGGCCAGTAGGTCCACTGCGGCTGCTGTATGACTACAAGAACCAGTGTTGTCGTTGCCGGTGCGGGGGCCTTCGGACTCTCCACCGCGCTGGAACTTCGCGCCCGGGGTTACGCCGTAACGGTGGTTGATCCCGGCCCCGTTCCGCACCCGCTGGCGGCGTCGAACGATGTTAGCCGCATGGTGCGGATGGACTATGCCGACGACCAGCTCTACAGCGACCTTGGCGCCGAAGCCATCGCTGAGTGGCATGTCTGGAACGAGCGTGCGGGGCGCCTGCTTTACCACGAGGACGGGTTCCTGGTCTTGACCAGCAAACCGCTGGAACCTGGGGCCGTTGAGAGACAGTCGTATGACCTGCTGACCGCCGCCGGGTGGCCGCTGGAACGCATCGACTCGAAGGCGGTGGCAGAGCGATTCCCCCTGTGGAACTCGGAGCACTATATCGACGGCTACTTCAATCCTCGTGGGGGCTGGGCCGAGGCCGGAGAGACGGTGTCGTTCATGGCGGCGGAAGCAGCCGAGGTTGGCGTCGAGATTTGCTCTGGGTTCCAAGCAAAGTCGGTGGTGGTGGAATCCGGCCGGGCCGTCGGACTCCGCTCCGCAGATGGGGAGGAGGTGCGCGCGGACGCTGTAGTAGTCGCCTCCGGTGTTTGGACCCCCCGCCTGGTGCCGGAAATGGCGGACATGATGTCACCGGTGGCGCAGACGCTGGTGTACCTGCGTCCAAGCATTCCCGACAGGTTCAGACCGCCGCACTTCCCTCCGTGGGGCGCCGACATTCCCCGTACGGGGTGGTACGGATTCCCCACCAACTCGGAGGGAGTGGTCAAGCTGGCGAACCACGGGCCGGGCCGGCTGGCCGACGCCGACGATCCCCGAGACGCTGATCCCGGAGTGGTGGAGTACAGCCGACGATTCCTGTCCCACTCGGTGCCGGAGCTGGCGGAGGTGCCGCTGGCTGGTAGCCGCGCCTGTTTCTACAACGATACATGGGACGGGGACTTCTACATCACGCCGCACCCCGAGACCGAGGGTCTGATCATTTCCACCGGAGGGAGTGGGCACGCCTTCAAGTTCACGCCCATGCTGGGCAAAGTAACTGCGGATGTGGTGGAGGGAAAGCCGAACAGGTACGCCGACAGGTTCGCCTGGAGGCCGCGCGGCGAGGTCACCAAGGAGCTGACCCGTTTTCACGGGGAGTAAAGTCCCGGACTTGCGCTGGACGATTCAAGGGCCGACATGGCGTCGGCCCTTTCGCATTCTCGTTGTTGTATTTCGAGTGCCTGAACTGGATCAGCCCCAGGGCGGGGTCGGCTCGAATTTCTTGAGTTCTGGCACGACCTCGGAGGCGAAGAGGCGCATGCTGGCTTCCGCTGCGTCGTAGGGCATGCCGCCATAGCTGAAGGCGACCACAAGGGAGTCGGTGCCAGTGTAGCCGTAGATGTCCATGGCCTTCTGGTAGCACTGCTCCGGAGTGCCGGACACTTGTAGGCTGACGAAAAAGTCGACGACGTTGTTGTCGCCGTAGATATTGATCTTGTCGGCGAAGCCGCCGTAGTACTCGTAGCCGCGGGTGTTCTTCAGGTGGTCGCTGCGGAACTCGTAGTGCTTCATCACGGATTCCCAGTATCCGCCCCCGTACTTGCGGGACATCTCCGCGGCCTTTTCCTCGTCTTTGTCGCAGTAGGCGAAGGTGACCACCACTGGAGCGGGCGGCTCTCCCTCATTGACCTCCTGGTAGGTGGCGCGGTAGGAGGCAAGCTCGTTCTGGACTTCGTTCCAAGGCTTTTGGGGAATGATCAGGACACCGAGTCCGAGCTTGGCCAAGATAATGCTGGACTCGGGGGAGATGGCGGCGGCATAACTACGGCCTTGGAAGGAGCGGAATGGGTTGGGTCGGATCTCCACTCGGGGCTGGTGGACCACTTCGCCGTCGAACTCGGCGTATCCTTCCTCCAGGGCCTGGACGAGCATTTCCGCAGATTCGTTGAAGCGCTGGCGGGACTCGTTCATGTCCAGACCGAAGCCAGCGTACTCCACGCGAGCCAGACCGCGACCCACTCCCACCACGACTCGCCCGTCGCTGAGGTTGTCCAGCATGACGAACTCTTCGGCCACGCGGACGGGGTCATGCCAAGGCAAGACCACCACCATGGAGCCAAGCTTTGCCCGTTCGGTGCGGCCGGCCATGTAGGAAAGGAACTGGAGCACGTCGGGGCACATGGTGTAGTCGGTGAAGTGGTGCTCCACGCCCCAGATGGACTCAAAACCCAGGGGCTCGGCGAGGTCAGCCAGGTGCAGCTCCTTGCGGTAGACCTCGTAGTCGGACAGGGACTTGCCGGGGTTCTGGAAAACCGTGGACATGCCTACATGCATGGCTGACCGTCCTTAAAGAGTGGGAGCTAATCGAGCTGGTAGAACTTGGGGATGCGGGGTGGTCTACTCGTCGCCAGGGAGGTTGCCGGCCACATCGACGCGGAGCTCGTCCTCGAGGCGTCCGCGGACGCTCTCGCTGAGGACGCCGCACTTGAACAGGTTGTTGACGAGGGTGTTGTGCATCTCGCGTTTGAAGAGTTGGCGGAAGACCACGAAGTCGCTGCTCTGGGCCTTGTCCCGGCGCATCTTGCGAATGTCGTCGATCTCGTGGTTGTTGAAACCCATGTCGAGGTAGACTTCCTTGGGAAAGCCGCCGGTGAGGGTGTTGCGGAGGAAGTGGATGGTGAAGTCTTCCATTTCCTCGCGCTCTTTGGGGGAGAGCTGCTGCACCTGCTCGGGCAGGCTGAGCATCCCGAAGCCCATGTGGCGGGACTCATCGCGCAGGATGAGCTTGCATCCCTCCCTGAGCAATTCGTCCTTGGCGGTCTCGGCCAGCATCTTGAACAGGGCCACGGCGAAGGTCTCGCCGACAAGCTGCAGGCCGATCACCTTGATGTACCAGCGGGGGTCGCCGAGGATGTAGTCAAAGAGCTCGCGGCCGACCTCGGACTGGGCGTATACCTGTCCCACCCGGCCGTGCAGGTAGCGCTGGAAGAACTCCGTGTGGCGGGCCTCGTCCATGACCTGGGTGGTCATGAAAAACTTGGTGTCGGAGTCCGGGAGCACATTGGCCAACTGTGAGCAGACCAGTACCGCGGCGTGCTCACCGTGGAAGAGCTGGCTGAGGCGCCAAGCGGAGAACAGCCTGTTCATCTCGGCCTTCTCCTTGGCGTTCATCTTGTGCCAGTAGGGGGAATCGTAAATGTCTATGAGCTCGTCGGCGACGAAGCCCTGCTCCAGGTCGACGGGCTTGTCCCACGCAATGTAGGTGGAGGCGTTCCACTGGTCGCGCTTGGCGTTCTCGTAGAGGCGTCGCATGTCCTCTTTTTGGACTTCCTGATCGTGCAGAAAGACAACATCGTATTCCGAGTGGACAACGTGGGACGCTTCGGGCAAAGTCACCATAAAGTTACCCCCCAAGTCTGGGGATTTTGTTTATCATGGTAGCTGAATTCAGGCGATATTGTAAACCAGTAGTGGGCCCATTGGGGCCATCTTTTCCAGCAGGCGATCCCTGGATCGACAAGGCAAGGAGGGGAAGAGATGAACTGGCGGGAGATGGTATCGGACAAGCTGATGAGCCCGGCTGACGCAGTGCGGGCGGTGAAGTCGGGAGATACGGTGGCGATTGCGGCCATCAACTGCACACCCTACACGCTATGCCAGGCACTATATGACAGGCGGGCCGAACTCAGCAATGTCCGGGTGGACCACCCGGCCCCCCTATTTCCATGGGTGCAGCCGGGAGACGAGGGTCCCTTCGCGCTGCATGACCTCTATGCCACGCCGGCTGACAGGGCGGCGGCCAACTCCGGGGAATTGGAGTACCACCCGGTGGCCCGCTGGAGGGCTGACCTTCCGCCCGACGGGTTCGCGGCGAGCCCGGATGTTTACATGCTGCCAGTCTCGCCTCCTGACAGGCACGGGTATTGCAGTTTCGGGCCGGGTGTTTTTTTCTCTCCGTCCTTCTGCCGGAGCGCCGGGACGGTGATCGCGGAAGTGCATGAGAGCTTCATCCGGACCGGCGGGGACAACTATGTCCATGTGTCACAGCTGGATCGGCTCTGCGAGGCGGCGGCGCCCTCCGGCGCGCTTCCCGTGGCGCCAAGGTCGGACGAAGAGAACCTGGTCACCGAGGTGATCGGGACCTTGGTTTCAGCGGAGTTGGTCAAGGACCGGGACACAGTCCAGATCGGCATTGGCACCATCGCCTCGGCCATGGGGGCATTCCTCGGAGAGAAACAAGACCTTGGCATTCAGACCGAAATCATCACCGGCGGGATAGCCCAGCTGGTGCGGGACGGGGTCGTGACCGGCAAGTACAAGACGCGACACCAGGGCAAGGTGGTGGCCAGCATCGCGCTGGTACCCGAGGAGGAGCTGGCCATCATCGACGGCAACCCGGCGTTCGAGCTGTACGAGTTCGGGTACATCGACGACGTGCGATACCTCTTGCAGCAGGACAACCTGGTCGCCATCAACAACGCGCTCCAGATCGACCTTACGGGGCAGGTGGCGGCGGAGACCATAGGAAGCATGATCTGGAGCGGAGTTGGGGGCCAGACGGCCTTTGCCATCGCCGCCAACTACTCCAAAGGGGGGCGTTCCATCTCGGTCCTGCCGTCGACCAGCCTGGTAGATGGGGAGCGGGTGTCCCGCATCGTGCCGACCCTGCCGGGAGGAGCGGCGGTGACGATTCCCCGCACGATGGTTGACTATGTGGTCACGGAGTATGGTATCGCCCACCTGCGGGGCAAATCGCTGCGGGAGCGGGCACAGGAGTTGATTGCCATCGCCCATCCCGATTTTCATTCCGAGCTGCGTAGTGAGGGGAACAGGGTGTTCAACCTGGGGATGTGAGGCGCAGCCAACAGCGATTTTGCCTGTCCCCTGGAGACGCCCCCACTCCAACCCTCCCCCTGATGGAGAGGGAGAATTAAAGGGCACTGTCACGACGGGCGGTCAACTTGCCCGAAACGGGCCGCGCATAGTAAATTTAGGGCAATCCAGCAAGGTTCGCGAGGATTCATTAAATGACAAGCAACAAGCGCGAAAAGGGACTGATCGTTATCCAGCTTTCCGGCGGGAATGACGGGCTGAATACAGTGGTGCCCTATGGCAGCGGCGAGTATTACGACTCCCGCTCCACGGTGCATATCCCGCAGGACAGGGTGCTGCCGCTGAACGACGAGATCGGGTTCAACCCGAGTATGGGGCCGATGAAGGCGCTGTGGGATGAAGGGAAAGTGGCGGTCATCCAGGGGATCGGCTACGAGAACCCGAACCGCTCCCACTTCCGCTCCATGGATATCTGGCACACGGCCGAGCCCTACGCCATCGGAACGGAGGGCTGGCTTGGCCGGGCCGTCCGGGAGATGGACCCGCAGGGCGAGAATGTGCTGACGGCGGTGAACTTCGGGCGCGGGCTGCCGCGTGCGCTGGGATGCCCGGGCGTCTCGGTGGCCTCGGTGGGCGACCTGGAGACCTATGGTCTCTTCTCCGACATCGAGGATGAAGAGCTGCGGATGTTCACGCTGGAAGCCTTCTCACGGATGTACGGCAACGTGGCCGGGCGCGACCCGGTGATGTCGCTGCTGAGCAAGACAGGACAGGACGCCTATGTGGGTGCCGACATCCTGCGCACCGCCCCGGAGCAGTATTCCTCCAGCGTCGAGTACCGGAGCGACTCACTGTCGAAGAATGTGAAGAGCATCGCGCAGGTGTTCCTGGCCAACCTGGGTACCAAGGTCTACTACACGCAGCACGGCAGCTTCGACACGCACTCCGGCGAGCTGCCCACTCACGCGCAGTTGTGGGACGATGTGGCCGGCTCGGTGGGCAGCCTGATGGACGACCTCAAGGAGCACGGCCGCGAGGACGACGCGGCGGTGTTGATCTTCTCCGAGTTCGGGCGCCGCATCAAGGACAACGGGACCGGCAGCGACCACGGCTCCGGCGGCGTGGCGTTCCTGATAGGCGGATCGGTGAACGGCGGACTGTACGGACAGTACCCGTCGTTGCACGAGGCCGAGCAGCTCAACGGCGACCTCCGGCCCAACAACGACTTCCGCTCGACCTACTCCGCGATCCTGGACAAGTGGATGGGACTGGACCCCGATCCAATAGTGAACGGCCAGTTCGAGCAGTTCGACCTGTTCCGCAGCTAACGAAACCGAGAGGTGATGTCCACGCCCGACCCGGAGCGGCGGGTATCAATATGGAGCGTGCCGGAGAGATGGCGAAAGCTGTTTTTCGCCATCTTCTCCCTCCAGACTGCGGCACTGATCGGCCTTGCCATCTGGTACGAGACATTCGTCGTTGCGGGAAATACATGGCCGGAAACTATATTCGCCATAGGAAAAGACGCAGCGCCGGGCATCGGAGTCGTCGCGGCTGACAGCGTCGTGATAGTGGACATTGTTATGATACTGACGCTTCTTTACGAAGATTACCGAAGGAAACGGACCGAAAGAGCTGTGGCCCAGGAACGGGCACGATGGGTGGCTTGGAACCAGCGGAGGCTGGATGCAGAAGCCGCTGGTCAGCCGTTTACCGAGCCGCCACCTTCGGCAACGGAAAACGGGCAAGCAACCCATTCCTAAAATAACGTGCAGCCCCATGTCACAAACGAGTGAAAAATCCTTGAGCACGAGGTCTGAAATGAGCGACAGCAACATTGCCCTGATGGCCCACCTGATGCGGCGTGCCGGTTTCGGCGCCAATCGCGACGAGCTGGAACGCTTCGTGGAGCAGGGCTACGAAGCCACCGTCGAGGAGCTGCTGGAAGCCTCCAACGCCAACAGCATGCCCGATGACCTGATCCGCCGGTACCATGTGGAGCAGTCGGAGCTTCGCGATCTCGCGGGTTCGGCGGCCTACTGGATGTACAAGATGATTTCCACCGAGAGCCCGCTGGAAGAGAAGATGGCCCTGTTCTGGCACGGCCTGTTCGCGACGGGCTACGCCAAGCTGAACCAGGCCCGGTCGCAGCTCAATCAAGTGGAGATGTTCCGCCGGAGCGGGCTCGGAGCGTTCGACGAGATGCTGCTGGAGATTTCCAAAGATCCCGCAATGCTGGTGTGGCTGGACAACCAGGACAATCATGGCGACGCCATCAACGAGAACTACGGGCGTGAGTTGCTGGAGCTCTTCTCCATGGGTATCGGCAACTACACCGAGGACGACATCAAGGAGTGCGCCCGGGCCTTCACGGGCTGGACCCTGGGGAACGCGGAATACATGTCCGTCCGGGCCTACAAGGACTCCATCTGGCCTTACGGCCGGATCGCGTGGCACTTCGACTATCGCGAAGAAGACCACGATAAAGGCGAGAAGACCTTCCTGGGCGAGACCGGGAACTTCAACGGCGAGGACATCATAGGGATCATCGCCAAGCAGGACGCCACGGCCGAGTTCATCTGCACACGGCTGTTCCAGTTCTTCGCCGCGGATGAGGTTGACGAGGAAGGAGCTCGGTGCATTGCGGCGATGAAGGAGACCTACTTCGAGTCGGGTTACGAGATCAAGGCAGTGCTGAGGACCCTGTTCAACTCGGACTACTTCAAGTCCAACGACGCCCGCTTCGCCCGGGTGAAGGGGCCGGTTGAGATGGTGGTGGGCGCCATCCGCATGGCGGGCAGCCACCAGACCCCGGAGCTGGGAATCGAGCGGGTGTCCAACAACATGCTGTACATGGGCCAGGGTCTCCTGCAGCCTCCCACGGTGGAGGGCTGGCATGAGGGCTTGGAGTGGATCGACAGCGGCTCGCTGGTGGAGCGCGTGAACTTCGCCGGCAAGGAGCTCTCCGATGTGAGCAGCCCCGGCGTGCGAGCGATCATCGACCGGCTGGCAGCCACGGGCGACGGGGTGCTCTCACCCGCTGAATTCGCCGACGGCTGTGTGGACCTCCTGGGTCCCATCGCGGTGGGCGAGGGTACGCGGGAGGTGCTGGTGGACTACGCAGCGCGCCAGGGTGACCTGGACCTGCGAGAGCGGCAGCCCGGGGATGAGTCGGAGCAGCGTGTGGGCAACATGCTGCGCCTGATCGCGGCGACCCGCGAATTCCAGTTGGCCTAACGAATCTGAAGTTAGTAACCCTCCCCCAAGCTTGGGGGAAGGCATTGGTGAAGGTAAGTGACCACTGAGACTCAGTCGCCCAGCATCACGCTGGACTATGTCAAGACCATTGGAATCGTGAACAACGGGCTGAACGGCCGGGGGTTTGCCAATCCCTATGACCTGGCCGTCAGCCGGGACGGGCGCATCTTCGTGCTGAACCGTTGCGACCCGGCCCGGGCTTCCGCTATACGCGTGGGGGTCTTGAGCCTGGACGAGGACTATCTGTACGAGTTCGGTGATGGCGCGGGCAACGGCGATACGCAGTTCCGCTGGCCGGTTTGCTTGGCGTTCGACAGTCAGGACAATCTGTATATCACCGATGAGGTTCACCATCGGGTTACCGTTTTCGACGCCGAGGGCAATTTCCTCCGCAAGTGGGGAAGCCAGGGCAGCGGCGACGGGGAGTTCAACGGGCCCGCGGGTATCGCCGTGGGGCCGGACGACTCGGTGTATGTAGTCGAGCAGCACAATGCCCGGGTGCAGAAGTTCACTTCAGAAGGCGTGTTCCTGGGCAAGTGGGGTTCGCACGGCGACGGGGCCGGCCAGTTCAACCTGCCCTGGGGGGCCGCTGCGGATTCGTCCGGCAACGTGTATGTCGCGGACTGGCGGAATGACCGCATCCAGAAGTTTTCGGCGGATGGGCAGTTCCTTGCCTGCTTCGGTTCGTCAGGGTCGGGAGAAGGGCAGTTCCAGCGGCCAACCAGTGTTGCAGTGGACGCTGAGGGCTTCATCTATGTGGCGGACTGGGGCAACGAGCGGGTGCAGGTACTGGATGCCGACGGCGGCTTCCGGGTGCTGCTGCGCGGCGAGGCCACGGAATCGAAGTGGGCCATGGAGTATTTCGCAGCCAACCCGGAGGAGAAGGCAGAGCGGGACCGCTCAGACCTGAAGCCCAAGCTGCCGCCGCACCTGAATACTCCTTACCACATTTCATCGCAGACGGAGCCGTATTTCTGGGGGCCCGTGGCCGTGTCGCTGGACCGCGAGGGGCGGCTGTATGTGGTGGAAACCAACAGGCACCGTGTTCAGGTTTACCAGAAGAGGTAGAGGGGTAGCCCTCACCCTAACCCTCTCCCAAGAGAGAGGGAACTTTGACGAAATCGTAGGGGCGCACAGCCGTGCGCCCCTGCTGTTTGCCGGGATTTCGTCCAGTTGGCTACGGGGTTGCAGTGAAGCCGGCGCCTTCAATGCCGGCGAGGGAGGCGTCTTCATCTTCCTGTGCAGTGCCGCCGCTGCCGCCGACAGCTCCCACCAGCACTCCGTCCCTGAACACGGGTAGGGCGCCCTGGCCAGGAATCATGTGGCCGCCCTCCATTGCCATGAGGCCGCGGAAGACAGGGGCAAGCGCGTTCTCGGTCAGTTCGCCGCTGGCGCGTCCGAAGCAGGAAGCCGCAACCGCCTTGGCCCGAGAGATGGGCGGAGTGCGCCATGAAGCGCCGTCGGTGCGCATCATGGTGATCAAGTCGCCGCGCGGGTCAACCACCGAGATGCTCATGTTGACTCCCATTTCCAGCACCTTGGCCTTGGCACCCGCAAGGATGGCCTCCGCCTCTGCCAGAGTCAGGGTGGGCGTGTTTCTGGGCATGTTAAACCTCCGATTTCATTGCCGGGATTTGGCCGCCCGTATTGTAGGCCAGAAACGGGCCGATAGGAATAAAAGGGACTTTGCAGGGCCGTCCCCAATTGGGTAGTGGTGCCCAAAGTGGTGGGGCGGTGGCCGCGGTGGCACTGGATCCCTGCTTTCGCAGTGATGACGGGTTGGGTGCCTGTCGATAGTCACGCACCCCTAAGGGCAAATGAAGGAGAGACGAAGGCAGAGGCGTGCTTCCTGGTGGGAATTCACCGACCGAGGGGCGCCCTCATTCTAACCACCCGGAAGGAGACAGTACATGTCGCGCACCCGTTTTGCACCGACTAGGGCTTCCAGAGCTCCGTTTGAGGGTAGAAGGACTGCCAGCCGAACCAGTAGGCGTCCCGCGAGGGCAGTCGTGGGAGAACCCTGCTGGCGTCTCCTTCACTCACCAGCGCATCCTCGCCAACCTGCCAGAGCTGCCCGTTTCCGTCGCGCAGCCGGCCGTCTGGCGCCGCCTCGAATTGCAGGCCCTGGCGGTCGTAGGCCCGGATGCCGCCGCCCTGCACGGCGACGATGATCACATCCTGGTCGCCAACCTTGTCATTGAGGACGCCGGTCTGCATCAAGGAGGGCCGGGCATAGGCCCGTGCGGTGCCTCCGAACACGAGGCCGAACACCTGCTCCTTGATGGGCAGGCTTTCGTCGATGCCCGCCACCGGAAACATGGTGCCTGGGTCGGCTCGGTAGGAGAAGTAGATGGAGCTCATGTCCCATTCAGGGCTGTAGCTCTCTGGCGGGTAAACGCCGGTGTCGTTGCTGATGACGGTTGTGTCGGGGTGCTCCTCCAGCCACTCTCCCCAGGTGGTGAGGACGTTGGGCAGCACCTCCAG
This sequence comes from Dehalococcoidia bacterium, assembly GCA_963667765.2. Lineage (GTDB taxonomy): Bacteria > Chloroflexota > Dehalococcoidia > Lucifugimonadales > UBA3495 > VXOI01. The sequence continues at coordinate 420,557 of CAXXON010000001.1, forward strand.
GCGGATTCCGCTTCCGGCCAGCGGCCCGACCACAGGCACCCCGATAAACTGGTTCCACAGGGTTTCGGTTGACCGGTCGTACATCAGCTTGTTGCTGCGGTAGAGCATTCCCGATGTCCCGAACTCTGTTGATACCCCGTTGATCTCGGTGGAATACACGATTCCAGAACCGCAGAGGGTTCAATAGGCCAGGGCGAATTGCACCCCTCCCACGATGTCGTTTGCCATTTCGTGAGGGTTCAGTACCCGAAGCGGGTATGCGCGGTGCTCGCCGTTGATGGACACACCGAAGACACGGTCGCCCGTTTCCAAGTAAGTCGCTTCTTCCGGCGTGATGTGGGGCGGGAATTGCAGGTCTGGGATGCCGTCCCGCCGGACTCCACCCCAGACGACCTCCTCCAGGCGGATGGTCGTCGGAACGCCCGGGTACATGAAGGCGCCCATGGGCTCATCGATGATGCTGAAGAGCTGCCCCTTCCACCCGTCGAAACCGTCCGGCGCCTTTACATCCGGATTCTCCGCCAGCCACTCGACCCAGTAGGTCCAATCATCCTCGCCCGGAGGGACGATTGAAAAACTTTCCTCGGGGAGCCTGTCGCGAATGCGGACCATGAAGGACACCAGGGTGAGTTGTGCCTCCTGGTTGGACTGGAATCGCAGGAACTCAAGAATCACCGGGATGAATGCGGAGTTGTGGGAATAGGCCATCTTGCGGCCCACTTCAGCCAGGGAGTGGTCGAAAGTGGCGAACATCAACTCGGTAGGATCGTCTGGCAGGTGTGCCAGGTCGTCGGCGTTAAGCGGCGTGGCCGGTGCAGGGAAGCCCGGAGTCTCGGTTGGGGCCCCAGGCGTCTCAGTCGCCGAGTCGGCGGCCGCGGTCTCCGTTGGTTGCGTTGTCGCGGTGTCCACAGTGGGGTCGGGCGTGGCAGTTGGAGCTGGGTTGATGATGAAGGGGAGGGTCGGTGCCGGCTCGGAGCCGCAGGCCGATACCGACGCGGCGATCAGGCCTGCCAGGATCAGAGCGGCCCAAGGGAAGTAGTGTTTCACTGCGTCTCCCGAAAAAGCTCGCGGCCTATGAGCATGCGCCGGATTTCGCTGGTGCCTGCGCCAATCTCGTAGAGCTTGGCGTCCCTCAGCAGGCGGCCCACTGGGAACTCGCTGGTGTAGCCATTGCCGCCAAGAGTCTGGATGGCCTGAAGGGTCATCTGGGTGGCTCGCTCGGCGGAGAACAGGAGGCACCCCGCAGCGTCCTTTCGGGAGATAAGCCCCTGGTCGGCGGCCCGGGCCACTGCGTAAGTGTAGGACTGACAGGCAGAGAGAGCGGTGTACATGTCTGCCAGCTTGGCCTGGATGAGCTGGAACTCGCCGATGGGCTGGCCGAACTGCTCGCGCTGGTGGACATAAGGTAGAACAGAGTCAAGGCAGGCCTGCATGATGCCCAGCGGTCCTCCGGTGAGCACGAGGCGTTCGAAGTCGAGGCCGCTCATCAGTACGGCGACGCCGCGCCCCTCTTCGCCCAGCACATTCTCCTCCGGCACCTCGCAGTCGTTGAAGACAAGCTCGCTGGTGCTGGAGCCGCGCATGCCCAGCTTGTCCAGCTTGGGAGACGGGTCGAACCCGGGGAAGCCACGCTCTATGAGGAAGGCGGTGATGCCCCGAGAGCCGGCGTCAGGGTCGGTCTTGGCGTAGACGACGAGGGTATCGGCTTCCGGGCCGTTTGTGATCCACATCTTGCTGCCGTTGAGGATGTAGCGATCGCCGCGCTTCTCGGCGCGAAGTTTCAGGCTGACGACATCGGAGCCGGCATCAGGCTCGCTCATGGCCAGTGCGCCCACATGCTCGCCGGAGATTAGTGGCGGCAGGTAGCGGCGTTTCTGTTCGTCGTTGCCGTTTCGGGAGATCTGGTTGACGCAGAGGTTGGAATGCGCGCCATAGGACAAGCCGACGCTGGCCGAGCCGCGGGAGACTTCCTCCATGATGATGGTATGGGCGAGGTAGCCCAGGTCTGCACCGCCGTAATCTTCCGAGACGGTTATCCCTAGCAGGCCCAATTCGCCCAGGCGGGGCCAAAGGTCGCGCGGGAACTCGTTGGTCTGGTCGATCGCATCAGCGCGGGGGCCGATCTCGGCAGCGGTGAACTGGCGCACGGTATCGCGCACGATGTCGACGGTCTCGCCGAGATCGTGGTTCAGGGTGGCCCATGTTGCGCGCCGTGAGGTCATAAATGGTCCTTTATTCTTCCGAGATGGGGTTGCGCCCTCACCCTAACCCTCTCCCGGTGGGAGAGGGGACTACTATCACGATGCGCCCTCACCCCAGCTTTTCCTGGATGAATGGGAGACTGCTTCAGATAGTCCGCCGGTCGATGATGCGGCGGGCCTTGAACTGTGTACGCTCGAACTCGCCTGCCGGTTTCAGTTCAACGGCCACGCCCACACCGAGGGCCCGGCGGAGGGCGGCCGTGATTTCCTCCTGCACCGGATCGAGGGCAGACGGATCGGTCTCGCGCTTGGCGAATACTTCGCTCAGAACTTCGGTCTGCACGGTGAGGCGGTCCATCTCGCCTCTCTCCCGTTCCAGTAGGAGACGAAACTCGCCACCGAATATGTCCATGCTGCGGAGAATGTCCTCTATTCGAGATGGGAAGACATTCTGTCCGCGGACGATGATCATGTCGTCGGCGCGGCCGTAGATTCCCTTGGTGAGGGTTGGGTAGGTGCGGCCGCAGGGACAGTCGATCAACTCCCACTGGGCGATGTCGCCGGACCAGTAACGGATCATCGGCTGGGAGGTGCGTTCGGTGTGGGAATAGACCGGCACGCCCTCGGCACCCATGGGCAGGTTCCGGTGCGTTTCCGGGTCGACAAGCTCGGTGTAGACGATATCCTGCCAGAGGTGCATGCCGCCGGGCAGATGGCGACAACCGGAGTTGCTCATCCAGGGCGTCATCTCGGCCATGCTGCCCTGGTCAACGACATAGCATCCGAAGGTGTCCTCGATCAGCTTCCGGGTGGCCGGCACGCTGGCTCCCGGCTCGCCGGAGAAGAACATGAACCGGAAGCCGAAGTCTTCAAGCGGGTCGAGGCCCATCTGGCGAGCGGTCTCGGCGAGGTAGAGGGCGTAGGAGGGAGTGCCGTAGAGGGCGGATGGCTTGACCATTGCGCACCACTCGGCTGCCCTTTCGGTCTGGCCGGGGGCGCCGCTGCCGAAGGGAAAGCAGGTGGCGCCGAGCCGTTCGGCCCCGACGAGCGCGCCCCAACTGCCGACATAGAGGCTGAAGACGGCGGCGACCATCACCATATCGTCGGGGCGGAGGCCGGCGCCCCACAGGATGCGGGCGTGAGCCTCTGCGATGCGGTCCCAGTCGTCGCGGCCGATGCCGAACACCGTCGGGCGCCCGGTGGTTCCTGACGTGCCGTGGACGCGGAAGACTTCGGACGGCGGGATACACAGGAAGCGGCCGTAGGGAGGGTGTTCCTCCTGCTCGCGGCGGATCTCTTCCTTGGTCAGGATGGGCAACTGGGCGAACTCTTCGAGACTGGCGAGGTTTTCCGGGTCCACCGGTGCGTCGGCGTAGAACTCGCGGTAGAAACCCGAGTTACGGTAGACGTATCGCACCTGCTCGCGCAGCTTGCCCACGATCACCTGATCGCGCTGTTCCGGCGACATAGTCTCCAGCTCGGGAGACCAGTGCTCCTGGTCGTCAGGCGGTACATAAGTGGGCGGATAATCGGGAGGCCACTTGGGTTCGGTCATTTCCGGATTCCAGGCCTAACGGTTACCGGGAACGTTCTTGAAAATGAAGTCGATCATTTCCGAGGTGAAGCTACCGACGGGAAACACTCCGTGGACGCCCATTGCCTGAAGGGGTTCGACGTCGTCCTCGGGGATGGTGCCCCCGACGAGGAGCAGGACATCGCCCGTCAGGCCGCGGTCGTCGAGGGCCTTCGCGAGACGGGGCATCAGGCGCATGTGGGCGCCGGAGAGAATGCTGACGCCAACGACGTCGGCGTCTTCCTGCAGGGCGGTCTGGGCCACTTGGTCTGCAGTCACGCGCATGCCCATGTAGACGACCTCGATGCCGGCGTCGCGCATTGCCCGGGCAATGACCTTGACGCCGCGGTCGTGGCCGTCGAGGCCGAGTTTGGCCAGGAGGGCCCTGGGGGGTGTGGGAGCTTCTTGGCTTGTCAAAGCGAGTTCCTGAGCCTAGCTAAGGGAAACGACCGACATAAGCGTTTGCCCCAAAGGGTCTACGCCCAAGCCGAAAATTTCCAATGCTACAGCTCCAAGTAGTGGACTGGTTCCTACCGGCGCAAATACCACGGGAACAGGAATCTGGCGACCATCCAACTTAAGCTCAAGTACTCCCATATCGTATTCTACCGTCCTGTGGTCCGCCAGTTGGAAGACACGCCGCTCTGTTTGCCGCACTCCCAGTTGCTGCAGGATATCGGCGGGGACCATCAGGTAGCTGGCACCGGTATCAACCATGGCTTCCAGCGCAATGAACTCCCCGTCGTGCCGGTTGGCAATTTCAATCTGGACGCTGAAAGTTCCCATCAAGTCTCTGAATCCCTGCCCGAATTCTGCCCGGCTAGAAGACGCCGGGGTCGACGTATTCGCCGTAGACTTCGCGCAAGGTGTCGAGGATCTCGCCCTCGGTGGCCATTGCCTGAACGGCCTCGAGGGTGGCGGGCATGAGGTTGGCGTCGTCCTTCGCGGCCTGCTTCAGGGCAGAGAGGGCAGTCCGGACATCTGCGGAGCTGCGGGCGCTGCGGGCTTCGGCGAGGCGGGCTTTTTGCCACTCCTCCTCTTCGGGGTCGAACTGGAACAGCTCCAGCTTCTGCTGGGTCTCGGACTGGTACTGGTTGAGACCGACGATGACCTGCTGGCCGGACTCGATGCGCTGCTGGTACTCGTAGGCCGAGCGGGCGATTTCTCGTTCGATATAGCCGCCGCTTATGGCCTGCAGCATACCGTCGCGCATGGAGCCGTTGCCCATTTCGTCGATGCGTTCGATGTACTCCATCGCAGTGCTTTCGATGTCGTTGGTCAGAGACTCGACGAACAGCGAGCCGCCCAGCGGATCGGCGGTGGCGGCGGCGCCGGACTCGTGGGCGATGATCAGTTGGGTGGCCAGGGACATCCGCATCGCGTCTTCTGAGGGGATGTCGTAGGCCTCGTCGTAGCCGCTGACATGCAGGGACTGGGTGCCCCCCAGCACTGCAGCGAGGGCCTGCAGCGTTCCGCGGGCAATGTTATTCTGGGCGTCCTGCCGCATCAGGGTCGAGCCTAGGGTCTGGGTGTGGAAGCGCATACGCATGGACTCGGCGCGAGTGGCACCGTAGCGCTCTTTCATCAAGCGCGCCCACATGCGGCGGGCGGCACGAAACTTGCCGATCTCCTCAAACAGGTCGTTGTGGACGCCGAAGAAGAAGGACAGGCGAGGGGCAAAGCTGTCTACGGGCATGTTGCGGGCGAGGGCCGACTCGACATAAGCCATGCCCTGGGCGATGGTGAAGGCCAGTTCCTGCACCGCGTCGGAACCGCTTTCGCGGGTGTGATAGCCGGAGATGGAGATGGTGTACCAGTTGGGGACTTGGGCAGTGCAGAACTCGACGATGTCGGTGGTGAGCTTGAGGGAAGGCGCGGGACCCAAGGCGAAGGTCTTCTGGCCGTGGAATTCCTTGAGGGAGTCGTTCTGCACAGTGCCACGCAAGGCCGACCAGTCGACGCCCCGGCCTTGCGCCACAGCGAGGAACATGCTGAGGAGCACGATGGACGGGTGGTTGATGGTGAGGGATACGCTGACCTGGTCCAGCGGAATCTCGTGGAACAGGTCGTTCATGTCCCGGACGGTGTCGATTGCGACGCCAAGGCGCCCGACTTCGCCCTCGGCCAACTCGTGGTCGGAGTCGTAGCCGGTGAGTGTCGGGTGGTCGAAGTCGGTGCTGATGCCGGTCTGGCCATGCTCCAGCAGGAACCGGTAGCGCTCGTTGGTGGCCTGCGGGGTACCGAATCCGGCAATCTGACGCCGGGTCCACAGGCGGCCGCGGTACATGTCGGGGTAGGGGCCGCGAGTGAAGGGAAACTCGCCGGGACGGCCGAGGTCGCGGTCGTAGTCCATGGCGGCACCGGATTCGGGGCCGTAGACGGGCTTGACCTCAAGGCCGGAGAGGGTCCGGTATTCGGGCTGTCCGGGGTTGGAGCCGGTGGTCATTTGGCTGCCTCGGGTTTGGTTTGGATTCGGGTGCCTGTGGGGAGATGTTTTGCTTTGGGGAACGCCCTCACCCTAACCCTCTCCCGGAGGGAGAGGGGATTGCGCACGGGGGAGGGAACAGTGAAGTAGGGTAATGGGTACCGTTAGCCGACGCGGACGTACTTGTCGACGCTTTTTTCGGAGGTCAGTGCGAGGTAGAGGTCGCCGTGGCCGTCGACCCAGGAGCCGTGGGCGGAGCGTCCGGGGAAGCGCTCGAGAACCTTGCCTTCGCCGTCGAGGACGCTGATCTGTGGAGGCTTGCCGTCCTCGGGGCGCTCGCTGGTGTAGAAGATGCCTTCGCTGTCTTGGGAAATGTCTAGGGGGCGCTGCATGTCGGTCCACATGGTGATGTACTCGCCATCGGGAGAGAAGACCTGCACGCGACTGTTCTCGCGGTCGCAGAGGTAGATGCGGCCATCCTGGCCGACGATCAGGCTGTGCGGTAGATGGAACTGGTTGGGGCCGCCCTTGCCCGGCTCGCCCCACGACGAGATCAGGTCGCCGGCAGCGCTGAAGCGGTGGACGCGGGCGTTGCGGTACCCGTCGGAGACATACAGGTCGCCGCTGGGTGACGGTACCAGCTCGGTCAGGTAATTGAAGGGCCCGGCGGCTCGGGGGCAGACCTCTCCTGCGACCTCGCAGCCGGTGTCTGAGTACTCGCCCTTGGTGCCGATGGTGAGCAGGGGGGTGCCATCGAGGGTGCACTTCTCGGCGATGCTCCCCTCGCGATCGGTCAGGTAGACGATGTCGTCGGCGATGTAGATGCCGTGGGGGTTCTCGTACCGCCCAGTCCCCCAGGAGCTCAGGTAATTGCCGTCGCGGTCGAATACGACCACCGGCGGATCGGCGCGGTGGAAGGCGTAAACGCGGTCCTGGGAGTCGGTTGCCACGGCGCTGACGTTGCTGAAAGTGATGTCGTTGGGCAACCTTGCCCAGTCCTCGATTACCTCATAGGTGTACTTGCCGCTTCCTACAGTAGCCAAAGCAACTGCCTCCTGTCTTCGATGGTGCGAATCATCTGAGAAACACCGCTATCATACCACCTTGGCGGGGGGTGCCGGACGGCGCGGAGGCCGCTAGGACCGGCCGTTGTAGATGTAGTGGGGACCGTCGGCAGGTATGGCCCAGTCGTCGTAGAATCGTTCGATGTACGGCAGCAGCCGCGCGCCCATCTGCCGGGTGGCCACGGTCTCGGGTTCAATGGGACGGGCCAGTTGTTCGCGAAGCTCGGCGGTGATCGCCTCTTCGTCAGCGATGGCAGATCTGCCTTCCCGCAGCACCACCTGACCGTTGATGATGACGGTGTCCACATGAGCGGATTTGCCGCGGTAAACGACGGCGTTGACTGCGTCGGCGGCGGAGTCGCCGGTGCCTTCGAAGTAGGGGGCCGTCATCGCCTCCCAGTCCAGCAGGACCATGTCGGCGTAGCGGCCGGGCTCCAGCACGCCGATGCGGCCGTCGAAGCCCGTGGGGCGGGCGGCGTTGGCGGTGGTCAGGCGCAGTGCCTGGTGAGAGTCGAGGGCGGGACGCTCCAGGCCGGGCTGGCGGTGCAGCTTCGAGGCGAGGCGCATTTCCTGGAGCATGTCATCGTCATCGTTGATGGCGGTGCTGTCGGTGCCCATCGCGACATTGACGCCGCCGGCCAGCATCGCGTTGACGGGGGCGATGCCGTTCTTCAGCCGCAGGTTGGAGCTGGGGTTGTGGCAGACGGTGGTGCCCGCATCTGCCAATAGCTCGATGTCACTGTCGGTCAGCCAGACGGAGTGGGCGCAGGAGAGTTCGGGGCCCAGGAAGCCGAGGTCGGCCAGATGGGCGACGGGGGTCTTGCCCCAGGTGCGGACGCCGAACTCCTTCTGGTACCAGCTCTCCACAAGGTGCATGTGTACCGCCGCATTGTACTGGGAGGCCAGCTCCTTGGTCCGGAAGAAGAATGCGTCGGAGGCCCACTGGACATTGCTGGGGCTGAGGAGCACCGATACCAGGCCCCCGGTAGCTTCGGGGCCGTGGCCCTCGCGGAAGGACTCGAAGAAGGAGAAGTAGTCGTCCTCCGACAAGTCCGTTGCGGCCACATACTGCCGGACCGCGCCGGCCAGGTCGGCGGGCAGGCCGGACAGGAATGCGTCGTCGTCGTGGTAGACGACCCGGTTCTGGCCACGGTAGTAGACGGAGAATGCGGTGCGCATCCCGGCGCCTCCGAACCCCCGGAGGACCTCGTCGCACTCTTCGACCATCCCCGATGTGGGAGTGCGGGGGTGGTTGTACATCACGGTGGTGGTGCCGGACTTGATCATCTGGATGGCGGTGTAGAGGGTGATCAGCCGCCAGTCGACGGTGCGGCGGCCCCATCCCTCCACGATCCAGGTCTCGAGGCAGCCGTCCACGGTACCCATCTGGAAGGTGGAGACGCCCCGGCCGTGGTGGTGCGCGTTGGTCATTCCCGGCATGACCAGGAAGCGCGGGCCGCCGATAACCTCGTCCACCGGGCGGTCCTTCAGTTCGTCGTAGGTACCGACGGCCTCGATGACCCCGTCCCGCTGCAGCACGGCCCCGTCGGTGATGACGCGGCTGGCAGAAGGGCCGGTTCCTGCCTCGCAAATGATGTATCTTCCCCGGATAAGCGATGTCGCCATGCCTTCCTCCAGCCGGGATGATTGGGCCTATCATAGGGCCGACTGTGCCGCTGTCAAGGCGGATGGTGTTCTATAATGCGGCCAATCATTCGAGGTATTGTTGAGTTTCTGGAGGGTAGATATGGCGGGACTGGAAGGAAAGGTGGCGCTTGTAACAGGAGCAGGGGGAATGCGAGGCGTGGGACGGGCCACCGTGTTGAAGCTGGCTGGGCTGGGCGCTGACATCGCCCTGAGCGACGTGCACCGGGAGACGGAGGACCTGCCGCCCGCCGAAGTGCGCAACAGCTGGCGGGGCATCGACGCAGTCAAGGAAGAGGCCGAGGCCGCTGGAGTTCAAGCGTTCCCTGCCTACTGCGACCTGGGGGACAGCGCGCAAATCGAGAGGATGGTGGACCAGGTAATGGACCACTACGGCCGCATCGACATCCTGGTCAATAACGCCCGCGCCATCATCGGAAGGGACAAGGTACCCGTGACGGAGCTGGAGCAGGAAGTTTGGGAGCACTTCCTCCGCATCAACACCACCGCCCCGTACCTGCTGACGAAAGAGGTGGGAAGGCGGATGATCGAGGCCGGCAACGGTGGCCGGATCATAAACATCGCGTCGAATGCTTCAAAGCAGGCGAGTGCTACTGGCGCAGCGTACAGTGCATCGAAGTTCGCTGTGGTTGGGCTGACTCAGGCTTCGGCGCTGGACCTGGCGCCCTACGGCATCACCGTCAACGCCGTCTGTCCGGGGCCGATCAACACGGACCGGATGAGCTACTGGGAGCGGGACCAGGCTGCGGAGCGGGGTATTTCGCAGGAGGAGTTCCGTGGCCAGATCGTGCAGGCCGGAGCGCAGGCCAGCCCGCTGGGGCGAATCGCCGAGCCGCAGGACGTCGCCAATGTGGTCGCGTTCCTGGCAGGGGAAGATGCGTCGTTCGTGACCGGGCAAGCTTACAACGTCAACGGCGGGCTGCTGTTCCACTAGCCGTCTTCGGGGCCGAACACCGCCTTGTGAAGGGTGTCGTTGAGGCGCTTGTGCCAGTCGGGGCCGGCCTCGTCGAGTAAGTGGATGAGGAGGTCGTTATCCAAGGCGAAATTGACGTAGATCTTTTCTGAAGGGCTCTCTTTGCACTTTCTCCTGAGAGAGCCCGCGACCAAGTCTGGAACTACCTCGATTGCAGGCCGCATTCGCGCAAAGTCTTCCTTCGTAAGCTCTCTGGTATCCGGGTCTCTGGCGATACCGGCGTTTATCGCGGTCTCTTCTCCGTACTCTGCCTCGATCTCACGAAACGTCATGTCGCTTGACACAAGCTCTTCAAAGGACAACTTGGGTGTTTCAGGGTTCCCGTGCTCCTTTGCGCCTATTTCTGCCATTAGCGCGGCATATTCGGCGAATGGCAGGCTGTCTATATCAGCGTTCTCGCTCATATCTCTCATCCTACAAGCTTAATCCGCTGCCATTAATCACGAGCTGTCAGGCGGCTGCGCTTCAGCACACCGCTGCCCCGAGCGGTATGCGGTGCCTGCGGAGCGGTTCGCGCACAACCAGCGTAAGGGCAGTGGCTGCGAGGGACAGGGCGAGCATCAGGATGAACGCCGCGTTGTAGCTGCCGGTGAGGTCGAAGATCCACCCGCCGGCGAAGGCGCCGAGGCCACCCATTATCTGGTGGATCATCGAGACCGTGCCGGTAAGAGTGCCCAGACGATGGGGGCCGTAGATGTTGCCCAGGAATACCACGGTCAACGGCGCGGTTATGAGAAAGGTGAAGCCGTAGAGCAGCCCGAAGGCAATGATGGCCGGGGTGTCCTGCGCCACCAATATGAGGGCGAAGATTCCAATCCGCATGGCGAAGCACAGCAAGGTGGGGCGGGAAGCGCCGAGGGCGTCTGCCATGACTCCGGCAACCAGAACACCGAGCAGTCCCATCACGCCCATCCACGCCAGGAGGTTGCCTGCCAGCACGTCGCCCACGCCCTGGTCCTGGGCGAAGGCCACTATGTGAGTGGCTACGAAGAAGTCCTGAAAGCCGCAGATGGTGTAGATGCCCACCAGCAGGAGGAACGGACGGGAGGCCAGCGCTTGCCGAAGGGACAGCGGCTGAGGCGCCGGGTCATTGCCGGGAGCGCCCTGCAAGGCGTCCTCGTCAGGCGGAGGGCCGGGCCGGACGATCAGCAGGGCCAGCGGTAATAATATGGCCACGTTTGCTATCGCCAGCATGGAGTAGGACGTTCGCCACCCCAGGGCCACCAGAGCCGATGCCAAGGCTCCCACGATCACCAATTGCCCGATGGCGTTGCCGGAGACGGCCACGCTGGTGGCTACGCCACGGCGCTCGACGAACCACTGACTCACCATCACGACCACAGGGGCGATGGAGGTGCCCGAATTGCCCAGCGCATAGACCACGCCGTATACGAGGAAGACCTGCCAGGCATAGTGGACCTGTCCCATGAGGGCGAGGCCGGCAGCGCCAATCGCGGCACCGATGGCAACGGTGCCTCGCAGGCTCCATCGGTCCACGAGCCGGCCGACGAAGGGCATGGCGAGGGCCGAGACCACCATGAACATGGTGACAGCCAAGGACAGAGTGGAGCGGCTGACATCCAGGTCCTCGGACATGGTCTTCAGCATCAGCCCGAAGGCGAAGCGCGAGCCGCCGCTGAAGAACAGGATGGAGAACCCTGCGGCGAGTATCAGCCAGCTGTAGTCCGGTCGTCTCATAGGCGGTCAGCCAAGGTCGTCGGGTAGCAATTCGCGAGGTCGAAGGGTAGCTCCTGAGAAACCAGCACAAGACAATCACGCCCAGATGGCACCAAAAGGATCCGCGGCTTAACCGACTGGATTCCCGCTTTCGCGGGAATGACGGTGTTGGCTTTTAGCTGGCATTGAGATGATGTTAGTAGACGGTTATTCAAAAGGGCAGGTACTGGACCTGCCCTCGTGAGCTAAGCAATACAAATGCGGCTTCGGATGGTCTATCAGAACAGGCCCTTCACGGTTTTGATGACGCGCTCCTCGTTGGGGAGGTAGATGTTCTCAAGGGCACGGCTGTAGGGCACCGGAGTGTGCGGGGCGGTAACGCGGGACGGTGGAGCGTCGAGGTAGTCGAAGCCCTCCTCGGCCACGCGAGCGCAGATCTCCGAGGCGAGGCTGCAGACCGGCGTGTCCTCGTCCACCACCACGAGCCGGTGGGTCTTGCGGACGGACTCGAGCACATGGTCGTAGTCGATGGGGGAGATGCTGAGAAGATCGACGACCTCGGCGTTGATGCCTTCCTTGGCCAACTCTTCTGCGGCGTTGTTGGCGGTCCAAGTCATCTTGGATATGCCGACCAAGGTGACATCGCTGCCCTCGCGCACCGTGCGGGCCTTGCCGATGGGGAAGGTGTAGGGCTCTTCCGGCACTGGGCCACGGTTGGTGTAGAGGCCCTTGTGCTCGAAGAACACCACCGGGTCGTCATCGCGGATGGCCGCAGTTAGAAGGCCCTTGGCGGTGTAGGGATCGGAGGGAGCCACTCCCTTCAGGCCCGGTATGTGGCTGAAGATGGAGTAGTAGGACTCGGAGTGCTGGGCGGCGCTGCCGAATCCCGCGCCGATGCGGGTGAGCATCGTGAAGGGGACCTTGACCTGGCCGCCGAACATGTAGCGCATCTTGGCGGCGTTGTTGAGCATCTGGTCCATGCAGACGCCGATGAAGTCGACGAACATGAGCTCGCAGATGGCTCGCGTTCCGGTGGACGCCGCGCCGATGGCGGTACCGACAAAGGCGGCCTCGGACAGCGGGGTGTCGAGCACACGCTGGTTGCCGAACTGCTGTATCAGGCCGACAGTGGTACGGAAGGGGCCGCCCCAGGCGTCGACTATGCCCAGATGCTCGCGGCCGGCGCCGCCGGCGATCTCCTCGCCCATGATGATGACGGTCTCGTCGCGTTCCATCTCCTGGCGGATGGCCTCGTTGATGGCCTCGCGGACCTGCAATTCCCGGGTGGCGGTGGCTGTCGTCATCGCTCGCTCCTATCTTGTGGTTAGCGGATAGGGAATCACCCCCACCCTAGCCCTCCCCTCAGGGGGAAGGGACTCTCTGGTAAGTTCTGGCCTACGCGGGCATGTTGGCGCCGCGGCGCATCATGTCCAAGGGGTAGTCGACATAAACATCTTCGTACAGCTCGTGCGGCTCGGGCAGCGGAGAGGCATCGGCGAATGCCACCGCCTCCTCCATCAGAGCCCCGACTTCAGTGTCGATGGCGTCCAACTCCTCGGCGGAAATTTCGCCCTGAGGGATGACCGTCTCGCGGAAGAGCTTGAGCGGATCGCGGCCCCGCCAGTGGTCCTCTTCCTCCTGGGTCCGATACGACAGGGGGTTGTCGAAGACGGTGTGGCCGTAGTAACGATAGGTGCGGCACTCCAGAAGCGACGGACCCTCGCCGGCCCGGGCACGCGCCACGGCCTCGCGGGCCGAGTCGAAGACTGCGAACACGTCCATGCCGTCCACATGGATGCCGGGCATGTCGTAACCGGCAGCGCGGTCGGAGACGCGGCTGGTGGACAGGGCGTACTCGACGGGAGTGGACTCGGCGTATCCGTTGTTCTCGCAGCAGAAGATGACCGGCAGCTTCCAGACGGAGGCTAGGTTCATGCACTCGTGCAGCACGCCTTGGTTAGCCCCTCCGTCGCCGAAGAAGGCCACGGCAACGCGCTGGTTGCCGTACTGGAGCTTGGAGGTGAGGGCGGCGCCGACGGCGAGGGGAACGCTGCCGGCCACGATGCCGTTGGTACCCAGCATGCCTTTGCTCATGTCCGCGATATGCATCGAGCCGCCCTTGCCCTTGTTGGGGCCTGTGGAGCGGCCGAAGAGCTCGGCCATCATTCCCTTGGGGTCGACGCCCTTGGCGATGCAGTGGCCGTGGCCCCGGTGGGTGCTGCCGATGTAGTCGTCGTCACTGAGGTTGGCGCAGACGCCGGTGGGCACCGCTTCCTGTCCGGCGGAGGAGTGCACCGAGGCGGACATTCCGCGCTGGCCGGTCTCCGGGATTCCGCGCTCTTCGAAGTCGCGGATAGTCTTCATGGTGCGGTAGAGTTTCAACAGAGTGTCGCGGTTGAGGTCCATATTCCCCCCGGATAAGAGGTTTTTGATAAGGGATTCGATCTTTTACATAAAAGGGCCGAAATTGCCCCAATACTAGCATGAGGGCTATTGATGTCAATAGAAAGCGCCGCTGGCCCAGGGCCTTTATCCGTCATTCCCGCGAAAGCGGGAATCCAGAGGATCGGCGAGTCATGTGCGATAGCCCCGCCGCTAGCCCGTCGCGAAGGTGACGGCCAGGGGCTCGCCGATCTCAGCATCAAGCGCCTCGGCGGCGTTTCCCGAGGCCTGGGCGACCTCGAGGTAGCCGTGGCTTCCGAAAAGGGCGACGAGCGCGCCGGGGGCACCGCCGTCCTGGAAGGTGCGGCTCAGGCGTTGAATGCTGCGGCCACGAATGCGTACCTCGGCCAATTGCCTGCCTTCGAGCATGACGGCTGGTATGTTGCTGATCAGGTTGCCATAGGTGTCGCAGTACATTATCTCCCCACTCACACCTTCCGGTGTCAGGCGGGGTTGCGGGAGGGGCAGCCAAGTCAGTTCATCCGTCGGTTCTCCCATTGACTCAGGAGGGGTGCCCAGCGAGAGGTGGGCGGCGACCGGAGTGAAAATGTCGCGGCCGTGGAATGTGCTGCTGACCGGGTGCACCCAGTAGTCCGGGTTGGTGAGGTGGAAGACGCGGAGTGCATCAGGCAGCGCGACCTTATCATCGTCTTCAGAAGTTGGGGCATCCGACAGGTATTCCGCGAGGACGCGGCTCAGGAGGCCATTGTCGGGAGCGACGAATGAGCCGTGGGGCGTCTGAAGCAGGATGGGGCGGCGGTTGGTGCCTACTCCGGGGTCGACGACGGCGACATGGATGGCATCGGCTGGAAAGTACCTGTAGCTCACGCCCAGGACGAAGGCACCCTGCTGGATGTCCTGCGGAGCGACCTGGTGTGTCAGGTCAATGAAGCGCAGGCTGGGATTGATGCCCAGGGCAACGCCCTTCATCACTCCAGCATAGGAATCGGACAGGCCGAAATCTGTAGTGAAGACCAGCAGCGGCGAGGTCATCTAGCCAATGTCAAATTGCGACCGGTCCGGCATTACAGCCGCACCACGATAATCGATATAACGAGAAAGACGGCCGACAGGACGATGGTCAGCTGGAAGAGGGTCTTCTCAGCCCCGCGCCTGGTGCGGACGGTGGACTGGGCAGCGCCGAACAGGCCGCCGCTTCCCTCTTTTACCTGGGAGAGGATGATCAGCACCAGTATCAACGACACCAGCAGCTGGACTATCAGAATTACCGTATCCATCTAAAGATTCCTTTTGGGAGGGTGGTATGCCCTCACCCCAACCCTCTCCCGGAGGGACAGGGGGCTTTGTATTACAGGAACGCCATCATAACCCTGACTTTGTACCGGAGGGCAATGAAGCTAGGCGGACTCTTCCTTTTCTTTTTCCAGTGCGGCGGCCACCAATTGGTTGACCAAGTCCGGCTTGGCCTGGCCCTTTGCGAGCTTCATTACCTGGCCGACGAGGAACTTGGCCGCTGATTCCTTGCCGCCCAGGTAGTCGGCAACGGCGCGGGGGTTGGCCTCCAGCGCCTCGAGCACCAGTGGGCCGACGGCTGATGTGTCGCTGATCTGGGTGTAGCCATGTTCTTCCACGATTAGCCTGGGAGAGGCGCCTGAGTTGTAGGCCTCCTCCAGCACGGTCTTGGCCATCGTTACGCTGATGGTTCCCTCGCCAACCAGTCCTATCAACTCTACCAGATGTTCCGGGGACACGGGGGAGTCAACGATGTCCCGGTTTTCCTGGTTCAGCAGCCCAGACAAGTCTCCCAGCATCCAGTTGCTGACCTGCTTTGCGTGGGAGGCTTGCGTGTCTTCATCCAACGAGGGGATTCGTGTGGCGGTCTCGAAAAAATCGGCCATGGCCTTGGTGGTTGTGAGTAATCGCGCGTCATATTCGGAAAGGCCGTATTCCTGCCGGAAGCGGTCGCACCGCTCTGGCGCCAGTTCCGGGAGGCGTTCCCGAAGCTGGTCAACCCACTCGGGGGCGATGTCCAGGGGAGGCAGGTCTGGTTCCGGGAAGTAGCGGTAGTCGTGGGCTTCTTCCTTGCTGCGCTGCGACACGGTAACCGCCCGTTCCTCGATCCAGCCTCGGGTTTCCTGCTCCACGCGCTCGCCCGATTCCACCACGCGCTGCTGCCGTTGGACCTCGTGAGCCAAGGCCTGGTAGACCGACCGGAAGCTGTTCATGTTCTTGATCTCGGTGCGGGTGCCGAACTCCTCGCTTCCCATTGGGCGGATGCTGATGTTGGCGTCGCAACGGAAGCTGCCGTCCTGCAAGTTGCCTGTGGACACGCCAAGATATTGGAGTAGCGAGTGCAGGGTCGTCAGGTAGGAGCGGGCTTCCTCGGGAGACCGGAGGTCGGGTTCGCTGACCACCTCCATCAGGGGCACGCCGGAGCGGTTCACATCGACAAGGCTGTAGCCGCCATCATCCCCGGGATGGTGCTGCATCTTGGCGACATCTTCCTCTAGGTGGACTCGGGTAACTCCGATGGCTTTCGATTCACCTTCCGAATCAATCTGCAGGTGTCCAGAAACTGCTATCGGAAGATCGTACTGCGAGATCTGATACCCCTTCATCAAGTCTGGGTAGGGGTAGTTCTTCCGGTCGAACTTGGTGAGGTGAGGAATGTCGCAGTTGAGTGCCAGGCCGGTCATGATGGTGTATTCGACCGCCCGCCGGTTGATCACCGGAAGGGCGCCGGGAAGCCCGAGACACACCGGGCACACCCGGCTGTTGACCGGAGCGTCCTGATAGTCGGCGCGGCAAGAGCAGAACATCTTGCTCTGCGTCTGGAGCTGCACATGGACTTCCAGACCGATTACTGTTTCGTATTCCATTCCCATCCCAGGCTCAATTCTTTTCTTTCCCGCGTCAGACGGCCACCACTGGACTGTAGGACTCAAGGAATTCGATGATCCACCGCTTTACGGCGTCAGGAGTCTGACCCTCGAGTGGGACATCGTGATACACGGATCCTTCCAGGCACTCCTGGAGATATCTGGCGGCACTGGTGGCGTGGGAGGCGTCGGCGCCGGGGATAATTACGGACGGCATACGCAGAGCCAGCAGTTCCATTGGGTCGGGGCCGGTGGCCGTGTCGCGGTCGAACAACGACTGGCCCATTAGAGCTACCATTGCCAGGTACCGGTCCATGCCTTGATTGACGAAGCGCTCGGCGAATCCTTCGTCCGCGCAGATGGTAGATGCCCAGGGCCCGGCCTCTGGTTCAGCCCAGAAGCTTCCTCTATTCCTGGCCAGGGCGACGACGGCTTCAAGCCCATTCGCCTTCACGAAGTCCAAGTGGGCCTGAAAGCGATCGAGCCCGCTCCGGCGCCAGTGGACACCGCCCACCGGCCAGTGGAGTACCAGCCCGAGGGTCGCTTCGGGATAGGCGACCGCGAAGGCGGTGGCAGTGGAGCAACCCATGCACCCGCCCATCACGAAGGTTTTCGGAATGCCCAACACATCAAGCAGCCCCTTCGCTTCGTGCGCATAGGTGGCCCACGACACTCTCTCCACCCTGCCGCCTGACATGCCGGCTTCGCGGCGGTCATAAGTGATGCAGGTGTAGCGGCTGGTAAGGGTTTCCAGGGGCCGGAGGTCGGCCCAGATACCGGATGTTGTCCATTTCTCGATGGTTGAGTCGAATCCACCGGGAGCCATCATCAGCAAGGGGGCGCCAGACCCGCGGACTTCGTAGCGGATATTGATCCCGTTGATGTCTGCGTAGGGCATACCGCCTCCTTATTTTTGCGGCCCCTGAGGGCCATTACCGCGAGACTTCCCCGTCCTCCTGATTCTGAATTAACCGGCGGGATTCCGACGTATGGGGGTTCTCAGACAGAAATTCCGCTGGAGCGCAGCATCGTCTCTGTTGTCGATCCTATGTCTGCCGGGGTTGGAATGATGGTGGCGCCCGCCTCCCGGAAGGCGCGGACTTTGGCCTCGGCGGTTGCACTCTCTCCGGTGATGATTGCGCCGGCGTGGCCCATTCGCTTGCCCGGTGGCGCTGAGGCTCCGACTACGAGGGCGGATATGGGCTTGGTGAACTCCTTGCCGATGTAGGCGGCAGCGTCCTGCTCCATGCTCCCGCCGATCTCGCCGATCAACACCACCGCATCGGAGTCGTCGTCTTCCTGGAAGAGCCGCAGGACCTCGACGAAGCTGGTCCCGATGATGGGGTCTCCGCCGATTCCGACGCAGGTCGACTGCCCGATGCCGAGGCCGGTCAGCTGCCCCACTGCCTCGTAGGTCAGGGTGCCGCTGCGGGACACGATGCCCACCCGTCCAGGTAGATGGATGGCCCCGGGCATGATTCCAACCTTGCACTTGGCGCCAGGGTTGATCAGGCCGGGGCAGTTGGGGCCGATCAGCCTGACGGGACTCTGCTCCAGGTAGCGGGCCACGCGCACCATGTCCAGAGCGGGAACACCCTCGGTGATGCAGGCGATCAGCGGAATCCCGGCGTCAGCCGACTCGACAATAGCGTCGGCAGCAAAGGGGGGCGGCACGAAGATGAGGGCCATGTTGGCACCGGTGTCGGCCACGGCCTCTTCTACGGAGTTGAAGACCGGGACCTTGTCCTCAAATACGGTGCCGCCCCGGCCCGGAGTTACCCCCGACACGACATTTGCGCCGTAGGACATGCAGTTCCGGGCATGGAAACTGCCCTCCCGTCCAGTGATGCCCTGCACCATTACCCGAGTATTTTCGTCAACCAGGATGCCCATTCAGGGTTGCTCCAAACGCTAGTCTAGAAGGTCAATTTAAGCTATATCGGCTACCGGCCAGTAAACTTTCCTCATTGGCACCAATGCCCGAGTTGCAGGGTCGAGGCCCTCATAAATACTCACTAGTAGTTCCCGGAGATCCGGCATCGCGATTAAGGTAAGTGGCATACGAGAACGTTCCGCTTCATACCGTGCTTCCTTGGTAAAGCCACCCGTACTAAGGTACAAACAACGATCGCCGCTGTTCCTTCCGCCAGTAAAGGTGCGTATGTCCTGAGGACCCATAGCGCCAGCGCGATGCTTTACTTCCACAAAAATACGAGGTTCTTCCAGCCCCAATCCATCCGGGGAAGCAAAAATGTCTACGCCACGGTCCGGGCCAGGTTTGGAAACTGTTGTGCGGTAACCCATTGCGCGAAGTATTCCTGCCATCAAGTCCTGAAGTTGAAAGGGGCCTAACTTGGCAATAGCGTCTTCTACAAATTGATCTGATTTGGCGATGTAATCATTGAATAGATCGTTGTTGTCTAAGACTTCGTCCCCGTAAGAGTCAGACTTGCTCATGGTTGGTTCGTCTGCTGGGGTGCCAGCATTTTCGCTACCTGTACAGAGCAGCCTCAATTCCTGGCTTGTTGTGTCGCGAACCCTGAAGAGGGTAAGGAGGCTCCCCAACCTGTTCCGAGCGTCCGGAGAAAGCAGATCTCTGGAAACCTCGTACTTCCATTCAACCTTGCGGGTATATCCGGAATGTTGTCCACCGTGTACCAGTGCCCCGTGCTCGGCCTGAGACTTGATCAATCCGACACTATAAATGCGGTTGTCGTTGTTATAAGTTACAACGGCATCCCCGACCGCCATGTCGCGTACGAATCGCCTAACTCGATGTCCACCGTTGCTATCCCCTGGATAGGCCGCGACACAGCGTTGGACGATGTCTTCATTCGAATCCGAGTCATGGATCGGCCCGACTTCACCCCATCCAATGGTCGCCACTCCATTGCTTAGGAAATAGTCAGCGAAGATACCACCCCGCTCAGCCCGAACAACCCACATGTCGGAGTCTGGAAGAATAGATTGGTTCATCATTCCTACCCCGCGCGCTTGATGGCGTCGGCGGCTTCGGAGAGGGTTTCGGCGAAGACCACCGGCAGGCCGGACTCACCGAGGATGCGCTTGCCGTCGTCCACGTTGGTGCCTAGCATGCGGACCACGATTGGGAGGTTCGAGCCGGTGTTGCGGTAGGCCAGCACGATACCTTCAGCAGCGATGTCGCAACGGAGGATGCCGCCAAAGATGTTCACCAGCACCCGCCGCACCTTGCTGTCGGACAGGATTATCCCGACGGCGCTGGCCACTTTCTCGACGCTGGCGCCGCCGCCCACATCCAAGAAGTTGGCCGGTTCAGCGCCTGCGGCCGAAGTTACATCCAGCGTAGCCATGGCGAGGCCCGCCCCGTTGACCAGGCAGCCCACATCGCCGTCGAGGTTCACATAGGCAATGTCCAGGTCGGCCGCTTGGGCTTCCAGTTCGTCTTCCTGTGAGACATCCCGGAGGTCCCGCAGAGACGAACGGCGGAACAGCGAGTCGTCGTCAACGGTCATCTTGGCGTCCAGGGCCAAGAGTCCGCCCGCTCCGGTAACGATCAGGGGATTGACTTCGACCAGGGTGCAGTCGTTGTCCACGAACACCTGGTAGAGGGAGTTCAGCACTCCAGGCGCCGCCGAAGCAGCCGTGGCCTCCAGGCCCAGCGCCCGGGCTATGCGGCGCGACTGGAAAGGCATGAGACCCAGCACAGGATCGATGGGTTCCGTGTGAATGCTGTCCGGGTCGGTCGCGGCCACTTCCTCGATGTCCATGCCGCCCGACGCGCAAACCAACATCACCGGCCGGCGCTCCACCCGGTCCACCGTGATGGCGATGTACAGTTCCTTTGCGATGTCGGCGAGTTCCTCCACCAACACCCGGTTTACCGGCACACCCTCCGGCCCTGTCTGATTGGTGACCAGGTTGGCTGAGAGCATCGCCTGGGCCGCGGATTCGGCGTCATCCGGGGACTGGGCCACCTTGACGCCGCCGGATTTGCCGCGACCTCCGGCGTGGACCTGGGCCTTTACCACCGCCTTGCCGCCGAAGGCTTCGGTGGCATTCTTCGCCTCCGAAGCGGTGTCAGCTACGGTCCCATTCGGTACGGCAATGCCGTACTGGGCGAATATCTCCTTGGCCTGATATTCGTGAATCTTCATTCAGGATCCTGGCGGACCGGTCTTCGAGTTCGGAAGCCGGAAGGCCACCACTGATTTCGTTGGACTTTAAGAATGTAGGCGATTTTTCATTGCCAGTCAACGACGGGTGCCTGGCACTGCACCGAAATCGCATTCGGGGCCACCCGGCCCGTCATTCCTGCGAAAGCAGGAATCCAGTATGCGTTTGCTACGTTGCTTGGGGTTAACCCAATGGCCCACCGCCCTTGCCCTTCAGACTCAGCCGATCAATCAATGTACTGGATTCCCGCCGAAGCAGGAATGACCGTTCGCTTTGCCACACGGCCGGTTGTACGCCACCAAATGCGATAGCCTTGCCTGCCACTGTTTTCTCATGCCCGAAGGCGATAGGTAGGGCGCCTCGGTCCCTGTCTGCAGGTTGAGCCCGGGAAATGATGCAGGTGGACAAGTAACTGGAGCCAAAGCATAATCCCGACGCATCCCAATGTGGATATCGCCGTTCACCTCGGCGCAGGAGGGAGTATGGTCCGATACAACAAGGTGATCGAACTACTGGAGCAGGGAAAGCCCGTGTTCTGCTCGGGCCTGGTGTGGAACGGGAACCTGGATGATATTGCATTTGTCGCCGATTCAGACTACGACATGACCATCATCGAGATGGAGCACCAGGACTTCAGCTTCGACAAGCTCCGGATGTCCCTGCAGTTCCTGATGTCACGCAAAAAGATTGCGGAAGGGGGTTCGCTGCAGGCGGATCCCGCCCCATTCGTCCGGGTGCCGCCGAACTTCCGAGAGCGCAACCAGTGGGTGCTGAAGCAGGCTCTGGATACCGGCGTCTACGGACTGGTTCTGCCCCATCTCAACACCGTGGAGGACGCGCAGGCGGCGGTGGTGGCGGCCCGTTACCCGCAGGTGCCTGGGTCGGCGGACTTCGAGCCGGAGGGAGAGCGCGGCTGGTGGTACAGGATCGCGCCGCGATACTGGGGCCTGACGCCGGCTGATTACTACGATGCTGCGGACCTGTGGCCGCTGGACCCGGACGGCAACATGCTGCTGATCGGCATCGTTGAGGAGCCGCACGGAGTGGAGAACCTGAAGGACATACTGCGGGAGGTCAAGGGCATAGGCGCCGTCTGGGCCGGGCCCGGAGACATGTCGGTGTCCATGGGCCACAAGGGCAACGCGGGGCACCCGGATGTCCAGGCCAACCTGCTGCGGATACTGGAAACCTGCAAGGAAGCTGGCGTGGCCTGCGCCACCGGCGCGACAGCTGCGGAGGTGCCAATGCGGCTGGAGCAGGGATTCAGCATCATAATCACCTCCCCGGAGAAGACTACTCACGGACTGGAAGAGGGCCGGAGGCTCGCGGGTCGCTAGCGACTATAGGCTGGAAGTCAAGCAATCGAAAATGAGTTGGGGCAGGCTTCAAGCCTGCCCCAACTCATTTGGTGCCTCTGTGCAGCTACAGCCGTCGGTGCTAGTTTCCGGCAGGAAGCTGGACGTCTCCCGAGCTTTGGAGGAAGCGGAACAGGTCCGAATCAGACGACAGGATCATGGTGGACTGGGTGCTCAGGAACTGCCGGTAGGCATCCAGGCTACGCCGGAAAGTGAAGAAGTCGGGGTCCCGGTTGAGTGCGTCTGCCAGGATGGCGATGGCCTCAGCCTCGCCTTCACCACGGAGACGGTTGGAGTCGCGTTCGGCTCCGGCAATGATAATTTCCACTTCGCGGTCAGCGGCTGCGCGGCGGCTGCGGGCTTCCTCTTCACCTTCGGCGCGCAACCGGCGAGCGATCTTCTCACGGTCGGAGCGCATGCGCTCGAAGATGCGGCCTGCCACCTCGCCGGGGAAGTCTGCCCGCTTGATGCGGACGTCGATCATTTCCACGCCGAAGCCTGGATCCTCCTTGGCCAGGTCTTCCTTAACCGAAGCGAGAACCTGTTCGAGGATTTCGGTACGGGTGTTGGTCGGCCTGACTAGCGAGTTGCCCTCGACGTCAGTGATGGGGTTGCCGTCGGCATCCAACTCGACATCGCCGCCGATAATTTCCTCGCGGCTTCGTTCGGCCACCTCGGCACGGAGTGCGGCATTGATCCGCTGACCGAGGACTTGGCTGCTGTTTTCCTGGGTCCGCAGGGTGATCAGGAAGTTCCGCGGGTCGGTGATGCGGTACCGGGCGTACACATCGATTTCCAGGATGTTGATGTCCTTGTCAAGGAAGCGGTCGGGAGGAGCGTCGATTCGTAGAACGCGGCGGTCGAAGGAAACAACCCGGTCGACGCCGAAAGGAGCCTTGATGTACAGGCCGGGACTGGTCTGAATGGCCCGAACATCACCGAACCGGGTGACTACCACCTGCTCGGTCTCGTCAACCACATACAGCGCGGTGAAGAGCGCTATCACGATTATCAGTATTGCGACGCCCGCAATTACCAGTTTTGTCATCGGGACCCCTTAATGTGCTTCCGTCAAATGAATGCTGTCGGTCAAAGGGCTTTCGGGAACCAGTTGCCGGTGTTGCTATGGACTGGGGCTGGGGCCGACGGGCACCGGCACCAAGCCTTCCTGTCCGCCCAGAATCAGTACGGACTCAGCTTCCGGCGAAACGATAATCTTGTTTACAGACGGCAGGATATCCTCCATAGCTTCCAGGTAGAGACGCTGCTGGGTTACCTGGCTTGTTGCGGGTACCGTGAAGGACTCCCGGTTGAGATACTGGACCGTAAATGACGCGCCGGGAACCAGTGTTTCCCCGCGCTGAATCTGCAAAGTCAGTATGTTTGTCAGGGGATTGAAGTCCCGGACCGAAAGATCCACGCCAAGAGTGTTTCCACCGTCCGGGCTATCAACGACCTGGAAATCGGCTGAAGTGATGCCTGTGGTGATGTCATCGTCGCCGTCGCTATTGTCGGCGTCGAGGGCGAAGTTTCTCAAGCGTACGCTGAGAGACCCTGAGGTGGCGAATGGAGGTACGAACAGGTCCTCATTGGCCAGGTATGCCACCTGGAATTCGGTTCCGACTTCAGGGGGCGCGTGCTGCCCGTCGACCGACACGGTGAAACCGCAGAGCTGGGTCGCGTCTGTAGTCTCGACCTGGTTAGCGGTGAAGGCGCAGGCGGGAGCACCCAGGGTCAACAGGTTGGCAATCTGCAGGTCGGGTCCATCGCCTTCCCGGTCGATCGGGTCAATGAAGGTAACGTCCTCGATGCCGATGCCGGTGGCGGGGTTGCCGTCACCGTCCGAGTCGTCGGTGTCCTGGAGGGTGTTGGTCAGCCTCACCGACCTGTCCGAGTACTGATTGAGAATGGAGAGGAACTGGTCGGCTTCACCTTGGGCCCTCTCGATACGGGCCTCTTTGAAGGCCTGGGCCGGCTGGATGATCTGCTCGGCTCGACCGCGAGCCTCGGGGATCACCTGGTTTTCGTAGGCCTGGGCCAGGTTGGTGGCAGTGACCTTGTCCTGACGGGCCTGGAGCACATCGTTAAAGGCCGCGCGAACATCCTCTGGCGCCTCAACCTTCTGGAGCTCCACCGAGACGACATTTATGCCGGTCTCGTAGCTGTCGATTATCTCCTGCAGCTTGTCCCTGGTGGAGTTCTGCAGGTCGACGCGCTGTTCGGCCAGTACCTCTGCGATGGAGCGCTGTCCGACCACAAGGCGGAGTGCCGCTTCGGTGGCGTCCTTCAGTGTGCGCCCGTCGGGACGACCGGGCTGGATATTCCGGTCAGGTCCCGCGTCCTCGCCGGGGTCGTCGACGCGGAAGAGGAAGTCGTTCAGGTTCTTGATGTTGTACTGGACCACCAGTTGCACATCGATGATGTTCAGGTCTCCGCTGATCATCTGGGCTTCGACGGGAATGGGGGCTATGGTGCCGCCCTCGCCGCCGCGGAATCCCAGTTCCAGCCGACGAATCTCTTCGGTCTGGACCACATCGCGTCTTCCCACCGGCGATGGCCACCACCAGTGCAGACCGGTCTCAGTAACGGTGCTGTCTTCAGCGGCGCCGAACAGGCGAAGTGACGCCTGTTCACCAGGGCTGATTGTGTAGATTCCAGTAGCGGCCCAGATAATGATGATCAGACCGGCGATCAGGACTACGGCGAGCCCTACGCCTCCGCCACCCAGCCGGTTGGATATTCGGCCCAGCGTGTCTCGGAAACCCTGCAAAAGCTGGTCAAAGTTCATCTCGGGTTGCCGGGGGGGTTGTCCTCCGGGTTGGTACATGCTCGACAATTCCTCGTCGCGCCGGTTCGCCCGGCGCACGGCCTGCCTTAGATAATAACACCGCCTAAACCATACCACCACAACGGTTGAACGGATTCGGAGTTATAATGGCGCTCGAATTGCCCAATACCGTTTATATACTGCACGAAAGCAGGGCTTCGGCCTGAAGAAGGAGAGATCGAGAATGACCACGCTCGTCGGCCTTGAATTCAAGCCCAGCGAAGACATGACGCGCATTCAGGCGGTGTGCGAGCACCAGAGAGGACTGCTATACGTTGTGCCGGCGGAGCGAAGCTGGGTCTGCACTCCGGAATCCATGCCGGCGCATGCGCTGGCCGGATTCTTCCGAGAGTTGGTTGCGCTGAAGAACCCGGCTGTCGAGGACCTGATGAAACAATGGGGACTGTATTACCGGCAACTCCCTGCGCCTCCCGAAAGTGAGGCGTCAGGCGAGTGAATGCAGGAGATCAAAGAGCAGGGGCGGGAATCGATTCCCGCCCCTGCTCATTTTCGCGTCTGCTGAAGGGTGAACTTGATGCCCCGTCCAGGGGCTAACCCTCCGGATCGCTGCTGGACGACAACGTGGGCGCGGGCCGAGGCTGGATCGTCGGCTGAGGACGCGGCGCGCTGTAAGGCGGTGCGTCCGGCGGAACGGCGGGGACTCCCTCGGGCTCCGCTCCGGGGTTCTCGTCATTAAAGAGATGGTTCAGCGCCTCGCCCGAGACGGTCTCGTGCTCGATGAGGTATTCGGCCAGCCGCACCAGTTTCGGCTTATGGGTTACCAGCAGCTGGTTTGCCCGCCCATAGGCGCCGCTGATGAGCAGCTTGACTTCGTCGTCGATTTCTTCGGCAACCTTGTCGCCGTAGTCGCGTTCCTCGCTGATCTCCCTTCCCAGGAAGATCATTTCTTCGCGTTTTCCGAAGGTGCGAGGGCCGAGGGCGCTGCTCATGCCATAGCGTTTGATCATACCAAGGGCGATCTTGGTCGCACGCTCGATGTCATTGCTGGCGCCGGTGGTTACTTCATCGAAGATCTGCTCTTCGGCGACTCTCCCACCCATGGTGACTGCCATCATGTCGCTGAACTGGTTCTTGGTCCAGAGGTAGCGGTCTTCCTCCGGTAGCAACGAGGTATGGCCGCCCATGGCGCCCCTGGAAACGATGGAGATCTTGTGTACCCGGTCGGCATGGGGCAGAGCCCAGGCAACCAGGGCATGGCCAGCTTCGTGGTACGCCGTCATTTCCTTTTCGCGGCGGCTGATGAGGCGGCTCTTGCGCTCGGGGCCGGCGATTATGCGGTCGACGGCCTCCTCGAATTCTTCCATGAAGATGGACTTCTTATTTCCCCGGGCCGCCAGGATCGCCGCCTCATTGACCAGGTTGGAAAGATCGGCCCCGCTGAAGCCGGGCGTTTCCTTGGCGACAGTGTCCAAAGTTACTTCGGGAGCCAGCGGCTTGCCCGAGGCGTGGACCCGCAGGATGGCCCTGCGACCTTCCAGGTCGGGCAGGTCCAGCGTAACACGCCGGTCGAAGCGCCCCGGACGGAGGAGCGCCGGGTCCAGGATGTCCGGGCGGTTGGTGGCGGCGACCACGATGATGTTGGTGTTGGTCTCAAAGCCGTCCATCTCCACCAGGATCTGGTTGAGGGTCTGCTCCCGTTCGTCGTGCCCACCGCCGAGGCCAGCCCCCCGGTGGCGACCGACGGCGTCTATCTCGTCGACGAAGACGATGCAGGGGGCGTTTCGCTTGGCCTGCTCGAACAGGTCGCGGACGCGGGCGGCACCCACTCCTACGAACATTTCGACGAATTCTGAACCGCTGATGTGGAAGAAGGGCACGCCTGCTTCACCGGCAACGGCTCGGGCGAGCAGCGTCTTGCCGGTGCCCGGTGGGCCCACCAGCAGCACACCCTTGGGGATCCTGGCCCCCAGGGACAGGAATCGCTCGGGAAACTTGAGGAACTCAACGATTTCCTGCAATTCGGTCTTGGCCTCTTCAACGCCGGCCACGTCCGCGAAAGTGACGGTCGGTCGGTTGAAAGGCATCATGCGAGCACGGCTGCGCCCGAAGCTCAGGGTCTGGTTGTTGCTGCCCTGGGCCTGGCGCATCATGAACAAGATCAGACCACCGAAGAAGATCAGCGGCAGGAAGTTCAGGAGAAGCCCAAAGAAACTGGAGAGGCCGCTTGACCCCTTGGGATAAATTTCGACGCCGGGGTCGCCCACCTCCACGCCGCTTTCCAGCAGCAGGGAGGTGATGCTGTCGCCCTTCTCAAGCTTGCTCTTGAACGGCTCGCCACCGGACGGATAAACGGTTAGGTTATCGCCGTTCACCTCGATCCGGTCAAGATGGTTGTTCTTGGCCATGGAAATGACTTGGCTGACCGGTTTTTCGTCGCTGCTGCCGAAGCTGGGCAATAGCGTGTAGAAAATGACGATCACGCCTATGATGATCATCAGGTAAACGAAGCTATTGCGGAGCCATCGGTTGTTGCCCATAGAGTCACCCCGCCGGCCGACATAACGCCTGCCGCTTACGAGCATTTCTTCTAACCTCTCATATTAAGCCAAGCCCTACCCAAAATGCAAAAGCGGCAGGAGTTTGATTATCTAGGGGGTGAAGGTGTCTTTCACCAGCTGCTTTTCTGCGACATACCGCGCGGTTGCGATACAATTCCATTGTTGCTGGATCGAATTTGATATCAGGTGAAACATTTCAAAATACAGGAGTGGGAAAATGGCGGATTACGCGCATCCGGAATCCCTCGTTAGCACAGACTGGGTGGCAGAGCACGGCAGCGACGCGAGCGTCAGGCTGGTTGAAGTTGATGTGGACACTTCGGCCTACGAGCAGGGGCACATAGCAGGGGCGGTTGGCTGGAACTGGCAGTCGCAACTGCAGCAGCCGGTACGCCGGGACCTGGCCTCGAAGGAGGAAATCGAGCAGCTTCTGGGCGGTTCCGGCATCGGAAACGACACTACGGTCATCCTCTATGGGGACAACAACAACTGGTTTGCAGCATGGGCATTCTGGCAGCTCAAGTATTACGGCCATTCCGATGTTCGAATCATGAACGGGGGCCGCGCCAAGTGGGAGGCGGAAGGCCGGCCACTGACCACTGATGTCCCCTCGTACCCTGCCGCTTCCTACGCCGCTTCTGCGGGAGACCAGAGCATCCGGGCGTACAGGGACCAGGTTCTTGCGCTGATAAACGGCGGTGGCGTGGCACTGGTGGACGTACGGTCGCCGGCCGAATTCAGCGGGGAACTGTTGGCTCCGGCCAATCTGCCTCAGGAAGGGTCGCAGAGAGGTGGCCACATTCCCGGAGCGGCCAACATTCCCTGGGGCCAGGCCGTCGCTGAAGACGGGTCTTTCAAGTCGGCCGACGACCTGCGGGCACTCTACGGCGGCAATGGGATCGACGGCAGCGGGGAAACGATCGCGTACTGCCGGATCGGAGAGCGTTCCTCCCACACATGGTTTGTCCTGACCCAGCTTCTGGGTATGGAGAACGTGAGGAACTACGATGGGTCCTGGACCGAGTGGGGCAGCATAGTCGGAGCACCCATCGAGAAATAGACAATCCTATCCAGAGGTTGAAAAGTAGAGCAATTTCGCTGGAGCGGACATCGGGTCCGCTCCTTTTTTGTTGAAAATTGCGTGTCTGGAGAAAGGTTTATTCTGAAACCGCGATATAGAATGTTGCCTTAACGAATAATCCCCAGGAGGTTAACGAATTGTTAACATGTTCGAAATATTTGCGTAACAACCCAGAAATGTCCCTGTAACACGCGAGGCTTACATTCTATCCCGGAATAATCCCATGCGCCCAGTATCGGGCGAAAAGGAGAGAGGAGATGCTGGCTGAGACGGCTCCCTATTCCAGGAACGCAGCATTGTTGCGGCGATTTCTGCCCTTCGCAGTCGCGGGGCTTTTTGCTGCGGCGTTGTTGGCAGGCTACAACCTGGCTTTCGCACAGGACATCACCTCCGACACCGACAAGCTTGACCAGGGATCCAACGTAATCTGGATGTTGGGTGCGTTCCTGGTCTTCTTCATGCAGGCCGGTTTCGCATTCCTGGGCGCAGGTCAAATTCGTTCGAAGAGTACCACCAACTACATGACCAAGAGCTTTATGGACTTCGCAATGGCGTCCATATCTTTCTGGGCTTTTGGTTTCGCGCTGATGTGGGGCACTTCCGCGGCGGGTATTGCGGGAACAACAAACTTCTTCCTGACTGATGCCGCCGATGGGCAGACCTATGTCGACTGGGTATTCCAGATGGTGTTTGCCGGTACTGCCGCGACAATCGTAGCTGGCGCGGTGGCCGAGCGCACAAAGACCCAGGCATACTTGGCCTACAGCTTCATCATTGGTGCGATCATCTACCCGCTCTACGGTCACTGGGTGTGGGGCGGTGGCTGGCTGGGCTCGCTGGACGCCATCGGCCTCCCCGCCGCTGCCGACTATGCTGGATCTGGCGTGGTCCACGCGGTTGGCGGATTCATCGCGCTGGCGGGTGCCGCAGTGGTCGGCGCCAGGACCGGGAAGTTCAATTCCGACGGTTCGCCCAACCATATTCCGGGTCACAATGTTCCCTATGTGATCATCGGTACCTTCATCCTCTTCTTTGGATGGTTCGGGTTCAACATCAACACCGGGGATTCCATCGGCCTGAACGCCGTCAACACGCTGCTGGCAGGCGCCACTGGCGCAGTGGTGGCTCTCTACATCCAACTGGTACGCACTGGACAGACCGACGTCCTGATGGCCTGTAACGGTGCCCTTGCCGGGCTGGTGGGCGTGACCGCTCCGGTCGCGTTCGTCGAACCGTGGTCGGCGGTGGTCATCGGCGCGATAGCCGCGCCCATCATGATGGGGTCCGTGTGGTTCATCGAGAACGTGCTGAAAATCGATGATCCGGTGGGAGCCATTTCCGTGCACGGGACCTGTGGTCTATGGGGTATCCTCGCGGTGGGTATCTTCGCAAACGGCAACAACGGAGTCGAAGGTCTCGTTGCCGGCGAGGGGCTCCAGATAGTGTCGCAGCTGATCAGTATGGGTGTGGTCCTGGGCTGGGCCCTGGTAACCGGCTTCGCCATGTTCCTGCTGCTGAAGTACACGATGGGCGTTCGAGCTTCGCGGCAAGAAGAGGAGCAGGGCATGGACCTGGCCGAGCACAACCTGCCCGCGTACGACTACTAGGCAGCATTCTTCCCGCAGGTTGGTGCCACTCAAAGGGCCGGGTTACCCCCGGCCCTTTCACTTTTTTTCGGGCGATTCAGGCCATGTTACAAACAATTTACCTAGTCGAAAAAGTCGTGTAACAACTTTCTCCGATACTGGCTACAGTAGATTAATTCCTGAGTTCGGGAGACATGACTGATGATTGCTCTAGCTGCTGCCGGTGCGTTCCTGGGACTGTTCACCTTGTGGGTGGTGGTGCCTAGAAAACTACTTCGCAACAAGTAGGTAACGCATCCTTCAGCCCGTCTCGCCCGGCGGGCTACGACCGACTCTACTCTTCGCCGCCCCGTGCCGGTTTGACGCTCCCGGCTCGGGGCGATTCTTTATTGCTCGTTTCCACTGATGATCTTTGACTGGGAAATCTGGGAGTATTGTACCCGGGAAGATGAACAACCCTGGTAGAGCCAGGACTATAATCGGTTCGGCAGTACGAGGGCAGGTATCACGAGGATAGGGATGGGTGGTAGACCTCTGGCCTTCTGGTTGAACCTGGCTGTGAAGGCTGCCCTTGTTGCGTTGCTGGCCTTTGGCGCGTTTTCCGGACTTCAGCAGTTTGAAGGCAAGGCCTTCTTCTGGCGCCTCATGACCTACCCCGTTGCCACCCTGGTGATCCCCGTCGTCTGGACGGTCCGCTACCGAACAACGGCCTATCCCTATGCCAGCGACATCCTGCTGACGCTGCCCTTCTTAATAGACACAGCCGGCAACGCACTGGACCTTTACGACACCGTGGAATGGTGGGATGACGCCAACCACCTGGTGAACTGGGCGCTGCTTTCGGGAGCTGTCGGGGTGCTGGCCCGGCGAAACGGCGTGGGGCGGTGGTCCACCCTGGCTTTCGTTGTTGGATTCGGGGCCTCCACGGCCATCCTCTGGGAAGTGGCGGAGTACTACGCTTTCATCCGGAGGTCGCCGGAGTTGGACACGGCCTATACTGACACCCTTGGGGATCTGGCGCTGGGCCTGACCGGTTCGGTGGTGGCTGGTTTGCTGTCGTCGATGCTGCCGCGCCCGGAGCATCTGACTACGCGAGTGGCGTAACATTTTGTTAACATGTACGCAAATCTCCCGTAACAACCGGAGTCCAAATTAGGCTGTACAGCGATTGAGGAGGAAATGGCAGGATGATCGCAATTGCCGCCGCGGGTGCCTTTGTTTTGCTGTTTGTTGCTTGGGTCGTTCTGCCGCGCAAGTTCCTGAAGAACAAGTAAACTTCGCCAGAGGCGGCCCGCCGGGTCGAGCGGGCCACAAATTTTCCAGCAACTTGACTCCGCGCTGAGACCGGCGCGGGGTTTTTCTTTGGGTGGCAATCTTTGGGGAGGGACAGCAGGCCGAGGACGGACGCAGCCTGGCTCATGTAACAATCATTTAACATTCGTGTAAAGAGGACGTAACAACCTGGGTAGATACTTAGCACATAACGATTTCGGAGGAATCCCCAGAATGATCGCCATTGCCGCCGCCGGAGCATTTGTCGGACTGTTCGCCCTCTGGGTGGTTCTCCCGAAGAAGCTCCTTCGCAAGTAGATCGATCGGCTCTGCTGGAGCCAACCACAACCGCTTTCATACTGCTCCACGCCACACCCGGCGTGGAGCAGTTGCTTTTCCGGGATTCCGCCTGTAACAAACATTTAACATCCGCGTAAAAGGCGTGTAACAACCTGGGTCGATACTAGGGTAATAACGATTTCGGAGGACTCCCCAGCATGATCGCCATCGCAGCAGCCGGAGCATTTGTTGGACTCTTCGCCCTCTGGGTGGTTCTCCCCAAGAAGCTTCTCCGCAAGTAAATCGAAAAGGGCCATCAGCCCCAGCAACCAATTGCACTGTTCCCGCTCCACATCGCATCCGACGTGGAGCGGTTGCTTTTCCCGGATTCCGCCTGTAACAAACATTTAACATCCGCGTAAAAGAGGTGTAACAACCTGGGTGGATACTAGGCTCATAACGATTTCGGAGGACTCCCCAGCATGATAGCCATCGCCGCAGCCGGAGCATTCGTTGGACTCTTCGCCCTCTGGGTGGTTCTCCCCAAGAAGCTTCTCCGCAAGTAGGTTGTCAACCTAGCCCGAGATAGCGCGGGCATCGCAGTCAGTGAACAGTTCGCTCCGCGCCGATTGAATGCGCGGGGCGTATCATTTTCAGGGCAAGGGTCCCTGAAAGCCAATTAAGACACGATGGGAAAAGAGGAGCAAGGGGCCGGAAACACTACGAAGAGCGGAGCAAGATTGGTCGCATAGCGAGTGTAGGTTCCCGGCATATCAGTGCAAATCGGCGGACGAGTTCAGTTATAATCTGTAGGAAAATCTCCAAGGCGAGGGGTGATATATGAGCTACAAGGCAGAGTACATCTGGATCGACGGCCAACAGCCGACGGCCAAGCTGCGGTCCAAAGGCAAAATCGTTCCGGATGGGGAATACCCCCCTGTCTGGGGTTTTGACGGTTCCAGCACTAACCAGGCTCCCGGCGAAAACTCGGACTGCGTACTCAATCCAGTCCTGATGGTCCCGGACCCGGTTCGCGGCGGAGACAACAAGCTGGTGATGTGCGAAGTGCTGCTCACCGATATGTCGCCGCATCCGTCCAACACCCGAGCCGGTTGCGCCGCTGCGGCGGAGAAGTACGGCAACATGGACTGGTGGTTCGGAATCGAGCAGGAGTACACCTTCTTTGACGGCATCAAGCCGTTGGGTTGGCCAGACAACGGCTTCCCAGCTCCCCAGGGCGGGTACTACTGCGGCGTCGGTTCCGACGAGGTCTTCGGCCGGCCGGTGGTGGAAAAGCACATGGACGCCTGTCTTCATGCTGGCCTCGCAATTGCTGGCATCAACGGCGAGGTTATGCCGGCACAGTGGGAATTCCAGATCGGCCCAATCGGCGCGCCGACTGTCGGCGACCACCTGTGGCTGGCCCGATGGCTGCTCTATCGCATCGGTGAGGATGTCGAGACCGTTGACGGTCGCAAGGGCATCAGCGCCACCCTCGATCCCAAGCCCGTCAAGGGCGACTGGAACGGCGCGGGGGCGCACACCAATTTCTCCACCAACGCGATGCGGGAAGACTTCGACGCCTGTGTCGCCGCGGCGGAGGCCCTGCAGGGTCGTCACGACCTGCACATCGCCAACTACGGGCACCGGATAGAGGAGCGGCTGACCGGACTGCATGAGACCTGCTCCTACAGGGAATTCCGATATGGCGTATCTGACCGAGGCGCCTCGGTTCGGATTCCCTGGCAGGTGGCCCGCGACCAGAAGGGCTACATTGAAGACCGCCGGCCCAACGCCAACTGCGACCCCTACACCGTGACCAGGCTGATCATCGAAACTGTCGGGGCGGCAGCCACCGCCTAGTAACCAGTCCCGCAGACTGCACGGTCGGCCAAGATCGGTTATGGACTGATTGAGCCGACTTTGGAGAGACTTTGAAGCGCCGCATCAACTGATGTGGCGCTTCTTTTTGGGATCCTGTTGCTTGAGCCCCCAGGACATCATGAGAGCCTGCTGATGCTCCCAGTGCGCATAGACTCGTAGCAGGCTTGCACCAGCGCGACATCTCTCGTTCCCTCTTCGCCCGTCATGGACGGAGAGCGGCCTTCGCGGATGCTGCTCCGGAATTCGCGGACCATCCCGGCCAAGCCGCCCCGGTCGCCCGCCAGTGCCTTTCGTGTGCGTCCCGTTCCATCAATTGTGTCTATCCAATCGCCACCCAACTCGAAGGCAATGCTGGCTGTCGAGCCCGATATCGAAACCCAGGGGCGGGCGTTGTGAGGACCAGCGCTCCAGGTGTGGTTGATCACTCCCACCAGGCCGCTGGCGTACCTGAGCATCGCCACCACGCCGTCCTCTGCGGCGAGGCCTGGCTGGGCCGACGGGACCTCGGCTGCGTAGACTTCGGAGGGATCCCCCGCGAGATAGGCCAGCAGGCTCGCCTTGTGGATGCCGCCATCTATCATCACGCCGCCACCGTTCAATTCAGCGTCGTTTCGCCATTCGACGGGCTCGAACGGGAAGTCCTCCTGCAGCTGTACCAGGCGCAAGGTGCCGAGATCGCCACGGTCCACCACCTCTTTCGCAGCCTGCACCGGTGGCATGAACCGGTAGTTCTCAGCGACCATCAGGGTTGCGCCACCATCGGCCGCTACATCGACAATGGCGCGGGCTTCGTCGACGGTGCGCGCCAGGGGCTTCTCCAGCAGAATGTGCTTGCCGGAATCGGCGGCGAGCCGGGCATGGTCCAGGTGCAGGTGGTGGGGGGTACAGATGTACACTGCCTCAACTCGCGGGTCGGCAACCGCGCTCTCGTATGAGCCGAAGCTGCCGGAGCCCCTGAACTCGTCGGAGAAAGAGGCCGCCCGAGCAGCGTCCCGGCTGGCGAAGTACAGGTCGATGTCGTCGAGTTCGTCCTGGATTGCCCTTGCGAAGGTCCTGGAGAAGGAGCCACAGCCGATGACGCAGAGGCCCAGTTTCATGTGATCCTCCGGGAGTTGGGGATGTGCACTCCCTATTCTGCCCCATCCAGCCGGACGGTGTAAGAAGCGCCCACGCGCGTGGAAGGGGCCATTGACTGGATTACAGCGACAATGCGCCATGCCTCGGCATCGGGCTCCAACAGGAAATCGGCCCGATTGAACTCGTCGAGTGGGACCTGCAGGACGCGACTTGGAGCGCCCTCGTCTCCTTCATACACAACCTGGAGCGAGAAGTCCTGGCGGACCAGATTGTTTGTCCAGGAGAAGCCGTGCGGGGTCCATTCGGTTGCGGCCTCCAATTCGCCGCTGGGCCCCGATACTTGCAGGTGCCTGAGGCAAAGGCCGTGGTCGTTGATGGCCGCGTCGGTGATGTACTGGAAGCGGACCATGACCTGCTGCCCGGCCCACCTGTCCAGGGACACCGACTCGTCCTGCCACCCACCGCTGTCGCCGGTGTAGCCGGGGCCGAAGGACACATCAAGCGGGTCCTCGCTGCTCGTCAGTGGCGTATCCAGTATCACCCAAGTTTCCCCTTGGTCTTCGGAAACCTCCAGGTAAGCGAAGTCCCAGTCTTCCTCTATGGAGAACCAGACCTGGTAATCCAGGGTGGCGGATCCAATCTCACGCAGGTCAATCCTGGCCGTCAGGGTAGAGTCAATGACGTCCCCCCTGTTGCTCCACCAGCATCCTTCCCCGACTTCGATTGGCAGCAATGAAGTCGCGGTATCGCCACTGAATCTCAAGATGGCTGGTTCGGAGGCACTGCCGAGACGGATGTATTCGACGGCGTATTGCGGGATCGTGAACTCCCTCTCCTCTCCGATCTTCAGGCGCCCGTAAACGGGAAACGATGCAGGCAGGCCGGAGTAGCCATAGGGCCCTTCGTCCTCATCCAGGAGATTCGCAATGGCCCAATCGAGAAAGACTTCATCAAAACGCGTATCGTATCCCTTGTCCTCGAGGAACGAGTTAATGCCCTCGATTCCGTCGCCAA
Source organism: Dehalococcoidia bacterium (assembly GCA_963667765.2). Taxonomy (GTDB): domain Bacteria; phylum Chloroflexota; class Dehalococcoidia; order Lucifugimonadales; family UBA3495; genus VXOI01. Next base: position 456,466 of record CAXXON010000001.1, read on the forward strand.
GTTGGGAGAGTAGCGGCTGCAAGTCTTGGCGGCCGCCGTAGTGCTCGGTCAGGTAGTGCATGAAGAGCGACGCTGCGCCGTAGTTCTCAGCTCCACCCACGTCGCCGGCAGGCCAGATTGTCAGGGAGGTCGGCCCGGCGCGTCGAAAGACCATGGCAGTGGGGTCCAGGCGTCCAGCAATGGTCACCGCCAACTCTGACAGTCCCTCGTTGACCCAGGTGTCTTCCGATCTGTCGGCGTTCCAGTGGATGGCGTGCTGGAGCTCGTGGGCCAGCACCTGGGCATAGACATCCGAGCCGATGGGCAGGTACTTGGAGTTGATGTATATGGACTCGCGCTCGTTGCTCACCGGTCGCAGCACCCTGGGATATTCGTCCGCCGCGCTGTAGTATCCGCCGACGCCACTGAGGCTGGCGTTGATGATGTACAGGTGGGGGTCTCCGTCAATCCCCGGTTTCCATTCGGTGCCGAAAGCTCCGGTAACAAGGGGATAAATCGTTTCCTCGAACTCAGCAGCCGATCTCTCGAGGTCCTTCTGGTCCACTTCCAGCCCGTCTTCGACCAGCCAGTAGGCGTTGGGAGTCACCAGGCGTAGTTCGAACTCGCTTTCATACAGCAAAGGCGCTTCGAGGTCCACCAACTTGAGTGTTTCTCTATGGCCCACCTCCAGAGGGACGTAATCGTGCCGGACCACGGGGCTGACATCGCCCACATCAGGAAGGAGCTCCCGGGCCAGCCTGAAGAAGTCCCTGTCCGGTGGCACCGGGAAGCTGTCCGCAGGGATCAGGCCGGCAGGTTGCGGCGGGCCGGGCGTCTCGAGGCGACTGGTACTCGTTCCCTGGGACGCGGTTGCCGGTGAGACTGTCAGCGTGGGAATGGTGGGTGCTGATTCCGTAGAGGGTGGTGCGGTTGGCGCCGAAGGACTCACCGAAGCCTCCGGTACGAGGCTCTGTGGATCGGCACAAGCGGCCGCCCCACCGACTGCCAGTGCGATTGACATCACGATCAGCGCGATGGCTACAGAGTATTTGTCCGGCGATGCGATTCTCATGTTCCCCTGCGTTTAAGGCGAGACAAGCCTGTGCGGCTCTGGCATCATAATGATGGTAGAAGGTACTGCGGTAGAGGGGTCGATCCGGACGCAGGGAGGCAGAGGTATGTCCTATGACTTGAACCGTCTGCGGGGGACTCACCCCCCCGCCTGCACCTGCGTCGAGTGCACCCGGAGGCGGAGCAGCCGCCGTGGGGGAAGGGGCAGCGGCAAGAGATTCGGCTGCTTGCCCTTCCTCATGGTGTTAGCCGTGTCACTGGCGTTGTTGGCGGGAGTGGCTGCGACTCTATGAGGCCGGAGCCTCGTCCTGCTTTGCCGGGTCCTGGTTGAAATAGTTCATGGCTGCGTCGATATTCTCTTCCAGCAGGCAGCGTATTGCCGCTGCGGAGCGATCGACGGCGGCCAGGATGCCGTTTGATTCCTCATCAGTGAACTTCCCCAGGACATAGTCTCGAGCCTCCATGCCCTGTGGAGGCGCACCGATCCCGACTCGAAGTCTCGGGAAATTCACGCCGCCGACGGCGCTGATGATGGACCGTATGCCGTTGTGTCCAGCGTCGCTGCCAGCAGCCCTGATGCGGATGCGGCCAACGGGAAGGGCCATTTCGTCATAGATGATCAGCAGGTTTGAGCCGTTGCCGCCGAACCGCGCCAGCAGGTACTCGACAGCCTCCCCGCTGTTGTTCATGAATGTGCGAGGCTTGGCTAGGACCACCTGCTTGCCGCCGAAGTAACCAGTGCCGAGGACCGCCTTCGGCCGACGCTCGGATACCCGGATCTGCAAATGATGGGCAGCGAGATCCAGCACCCGCCAGCCGATGTTGTGCCGGGTATCGGCGAAGCGGGGGCCGGGATTACCGAGCCCCACGATGATGCTGGTATCAGACAAGGCTCCCCTGTTGTCCCGCCGCCATCGCGGACTCAGGTGATTCCAATAGACGAAGATACGCCTCTTCATCGAGCACCGTGATGCCCAGCTGTTGCGCCTTGGCAGCTTTCGAGCCCGGCGAATCCCCCACAACGACATAGCTGGTCTTCTTGGTCACCGAGGAGGTGACCTTCCCGCCGAGGCTTTTGATCCTTCCTTCCGCTTCGCTGCGGGAAAAGGCGGACAAAGTCCCGGTAACCACGAAGGTCAGTCCGACGAATGGAGAAGGTTCAGTAGAGCCCTCCGCCAATCCGGGCAAAGAGTCATGCTCCAGTCGCACCCCTGCTGCCTTCAGCTTGCCAATCACCGATCGATTGGCGGGTGCCTGGAACCACGCGACGATACTTTCTGCGATCTTGGGACCGATGCCGTCGATCTCGGTCAGGTCTTCCTCGGTAGCGTCGGCCAGCTCGTCGATGGTGGCGTATTGGCCGGAAAGTAGCTCCGCCACCTCGGCGCCCACATGGGTGATGCCCAGGGCGAAGAGCATCCTGGGGAGAGGTCGGCTTTTGCTGGCTTCGATGTTGGCCATGATGCGAGTAGCGAGCTTATCGCCCATGCGCTCCAGACCCAACAGCCTGTCCTTTTCCAGCTTGTAGAGGTCGGCCAGGTCGGAGACCATCCCCTGTTCTATCAGAATGCCGCACCATCGCTCGCCCAGCCCGTCGATATCGGCGGCTCCCTTGCTGACGAAATGCTTCAGGAGCTCGAAGAACTGGGCCGGACAGGAAGAATTGGGGCACCGGTGCATGGCGTCGTCGTCGTTCTTCTCCACAGGGGTGCTGCATTCAGGGCAGAGCTCTGGCATCTGGAAGACCAGTTCGCTCCCCGTGCGTTGAGCCAGAACGGGGGCCACCACCTGCGGGATGACGTCCCCGGCCCGCTCGACGATGACAGTGTCGCCGATGCGGATGTCCTTCCGGTGTATGTCCTCCTCGTTGTGCAGGGAGGCGTGCTGCACGGTGGCGCCGCTGACCACGACCGGCTCCAGAACTGCGAAGGGGTTTAGACTGCCGGTGCGGCCGACGTTGATGCCGATTTCCAGAAGCCTGGTGGTGGCCTGCTCCGCTGGGAACTTGTAGGCGACGGCCCAGCGGGGCTCGCGGCCCACCACTCCCAACTGCTCCTGCATGGCCAGCGAAGACACCTTGACGACCACGCCGTCCGCCTCGTAGGGCAGGTCGTGGCGGCGTTCGAGCCAGGACTGGTAGTAGGCGTGAACTTCTTCGATGGAATGGCACAGCCGGTTTTCAGGGTTGATGCGGAAGCCCACGTTTCCCAGCCATTCCAGGGCTTCCCAGTGCCCTTGCAGAAACTCCGTTCCTTCCGTGCTGTTCAGGGAATAGACCCAGATTTGCATATTGCGGGAGGCTGTGACCTTTGGGTCGAGCTGGCGGATGGTGCCCGCTCCGGTGTTGCGGGGGTTGGCGTAGAGCGGTTCGCCGCGCTCTTCCCGCTCCCGGTTCAGGCGCTGGAACTCCTCGACAGGTAGATATATCTCGCCGCGCACTTCTAGGAGTGGGGGAACGAACCCTTCCAGGGTCAGCGGAATCGTGCGAATCGTCCGCAGGTTGCGAGTCACCTCCTCCCCGGTGGTGCCGTTGCCTCTAGTTGCTCCCTGGACCAGGACGCCGTCTTCGTAGGTGAGGCTGACGGCCAGCCCGTCTATCTTGAGCTCGCACACCATGTCGAAAGGCGCGCCGTCCAGGAGTCCGGTTACCCGCCGGTGCCATGCGGCCAGTTCGTCGAAGTCGAAGGCGTTGCCCAGGCTGAGCATGGGGCGCGCATGTTGCACTTCGGTAAAGGCCGGAGACGGGTCGCCGCCGACGCGCTGAGTGGGAGAATCGGTGGTCAGCAGGTCAGGGTGTTCGGCCTCGATGGTCTGGAGTTCCCTGAATAGGGCGTCGTACTGTCCGTCGCTGATTTCCGGGGCGTCCAGCGTGTAGTACCGGTAGCTGTGGTAATTGAGCTCGCGCCTCAATTCGGCGGCGCGGACTGCGGGCGTCATTTCGGCCATTTCTGACTTGTCTCCCGGCCAGCATGTCTACAAGTATATTATTGCATTCGCAGGTGGCCACATCATCATCCGGGGCCACAAGTGTGGGGGTTTCTGCAGAAAAACCGGGCAGCCCGCTCTAGTTTAGACGCTACTGCCTGGCGGGAGCCTCTTCTGCGGGTATTGGGGCAGGCTGCGAGCGTGGAACTGACGGAGTGAGGCTGCGCCACGGCAACCGGCGGCGTTTTCCTCGATGTCGGCGGTAGGTGGCAGCTACCGTGTTGGCTAGCTTCGAAGAGTCGTGCCTGGCCGTGGCCGTCTCATCGATTACATCCGCTTCGATGAGAAGGGCCCGGTCCTCCCATGGGTGTCGGGCCCGGATGAAGTCCAGCCCAGCGGGGGTTGGCCCATCGGGGATGCTGCTGTTGGCGATGACGGCGTGGACTGCATCCTCACCCAGGTAGTGCCGCACCTCGTCAAGGTGCTCCTGCACGGAAAAGCCCTCCGTCTGGCGGGGTTCCTCGGCCACATTGCAGATGTACACCTTGAGGGCCTTGGATTCGACCACAGCCCTGGCGATGCCGGGGATCAGGAGGTTGGGGACTATGCTGGTGTACAGGCTGCCCGGCCCGATGATGATGAGGTCAGCTTCCTGCAGGGCTTCCAGCGCCTCCGGGTGAGCCGGTGGACAGGGCGGAGAGAGGGACAGTGACTGCAGTCTGCCGGAAGCCGTGGCAACATTGCTCTCGCCGACGAGCGTCTCTCCCGCTTCGGTTGTGGCGATCAGCGTCACATCCGCAACGGTGGATGGAGTTACCCTGCCTCGAATGGCCAGCAGTTCGCCGGCGATTTCCACGGCGCGGTAAAAGTCTCCGCCAATCTCGGTAAGGGCCGCGATGAGTATGTTGCCGAAGCTATGGCCGTCCAGTTGGCCGTCGGAGGAGAACCGGTGGTCCATCAGTTGCTGCATCACCGCCTCGGAGTCGGCGAGGGCAACCAGGCAGTTGCGAATGTCTCCAGGCGGCTGGATTCCCAGCTCGTTGCGAAGGCGCCCGGAACTGCCGCCGTCGTCGGCCATGGTGACGATCGCCGTGATGTTGTGGGAGTAGTGCTTTATGCCGCGGATGAGGCTGGGCAGGCCACTGCCGCCACCAATCACGGTGATCCTCGGCCCGGAACCGAGGATGCGCTCCAGGTAGAGTGACTGGAGAAAACTGCGTCGCCCGGGGCGGCGGGACAGCCGACTGAGAGTGAAAGTCAGTCCCAGCACAGCCACCAAAGCCCCAAAGGCACCCAATCCGAGGAACACTGCACCCCGAACAATGGGAGGCTCGCCGCCCAGGAGAATGCGGTCGAACAGGGGGCCTATGGCCGGACCGGCAGAAACGCTGAGGGCCAGCATCGCGCCGATAGCGATTATCAGAAGGCCAAGCCCACCTACCAGCAACCAACGCTTGACCGCCAGCCCTGGAGCCAGCAACAACAGCAGGGAGCGGTTCAGCCGGGAGTTCTCGAGGGGAGTGCGAGGCTTATTCAAAACAGGCCGGAATCTGGCACGCGGGACGGGGTCTGGAACGAGCTTCAATCGGGTGAAATTATACCACCTCAGCCCACGCAAGGACGGGCTCACCGGCTTGGTAACAGGGCAACCGCATTCTAACCCGATACAAGGTGCAGCCCCCGTCATTCCCGCGAAGCCTGTCCCGTCATTCCCGCTTTCGCGGGAATGACGATTCATTGGACTCCATATAATCGGTATGCGTTTGCCCTCGGATTTAGAAGGCGAGAGCCGAATGCCCTGCGCTACAAAGCTCGCGGCTCACGGTGGAATCCTCGGTAGGAACCGGGGCGCTGCAAATGCGGCGAGGCCAGTTGCCGCCGTCAGGACACCGAGACTTTTCTGCCTTCATCGGAAGACTGTTGCAGGAGGTCCAGGAAGCGGTGGCGCGACACGGCCGTCTCGAAGTCAGGCTGGGGGACGTCTCCGTTGCGAATGGCCTCGCCTATGATGTGGTACAGCTGGGCAACGTTGTACGGCTCGCCCTGTGGAACGGCATCCGGGGCTTTGAACAGTCGAGACGGTACCTCCAGCGGTTCCAGGGACTTGCCGGCGCCCCTGGCTCCGAGAAGCTGGACGTTTCCATACTGCACCATCTCGATGGACGAGGCGGACAAGGTGCCCTCGGTGCCATAGACTTCCATGCGCCAGCCGCTGCCGTTCCACGGGATGGTGGCTATGTGGGCCGACGCCGCCGCGCCGTTTGCCAGCACTCCGCTCACGACCACATTGTCCGGGGCGTCTACCGGTACCGGGGCTCCCCCGCTGGTCTTCCACTGGTCCAGCTGCACGCTGACCTGTGCGTTCAACTCCCGGAATTCCCCCACGCAGTGGCAGAAGATGTCGAGGGCGTGGCCGGAGGCAATGCTCAGGCTGTTGGCTCCATTGGCCCGGTCGGCCATCCAGGCACGGTCGCCGCCTCGCTGCAACAAGCCTGGAAGGAACATGGTCATGTTGCAGGCCAGCATCTCGCCCACATACCCCTCTTCTGCCAGTTCCTTGAGGCGAAGCAGGGCAGGTCCCCCCCGGGCCTGCAGGCCGATGAGGCTCCGGACTCCCTTTTCGTGGGCCAGCTTTGTGAGTTCCACGGCCTCTTCGGTATTGGCGCCCAAAGGCCACTCGCAGAACACATGCTTTCCGGCCTGCAGTCCAGCGGTTACCATCCCGTGGTGGGCCGGCACGCTGACGGATACCACAACGAGGTCGACTTCAGGATGGTTGGCCATCTCGGTGTAGTCGTGGAAGGCCAGCCTGGCACCATAGAACGCCTTCGATTCCTCGGCGGTCTCGGGCCGGGAAGTGCAAACGGCCGTCAGCTCGAAATCGGACATTCCAAGTAGAGCGGGAAGATGGGCACGCTTGCTCCAGCCGTAATTGGCATTGGCACCGATGATACCCACGCGTATCTTGTCGGACATTGCTTCAACTCCAGGGAATCAGGCTTGGGCTGCAGGGGCTATTCGCGTGTGCCAGGGAGTGACCTGCTCGTAAGCATGGCCCGCTCGGAACAGTGTTTCCTCAGCGAAGGGCCTGGCCCCCAGCTGCAGGCCGATGGGCAGGCCATCGCTGGTGAACCCACCGGGGATGGACAGGGCCGGCAGAGCGGTCAGCGAGTAGCAGCCGGTGTACGCTCGCCGGAAGAAGAACCGGGACCTGACGTCTTCGGCGCTCTCGAATCGTGCGGTGAGCGAGGTGTGCAGAGGGGCAGGGTAGGGCGATGTAGCGGAGACCAGGACGTCCACTTCGTTAAGTGCTGACATAAACTGCTGGCGCAGCAGTACCCTCGCCTTGGCAGCGCGGTTGTAGACCTTGAACGGCACCAGCGACGCCGAGAGGAGGCGGGTCCGGCTGGCCTGGTCCAGCTCGTCGGCACGAGTCCTCAGGATCTCGTCCCTGGCGCCGGCGCCCTCGGTATCGGCCACGCCGACGAAGATGGCCCCGGCCAGCTCCACCAGCGGAATTGACACCTCTTTAATCTCCGCGCCAAGGCTTCGAAACACGTCTATTCCGAACTCCATGGAGGCACGGACTTCAGGGTGCATGTCGGGGCTCTCGTGAAGCTCCCGGATCAGTCCCACCCTGAGGCCCTGGATCCCGTTTCTCAGCGTGGCGGTGTAGTCGGGAACGGGGCGGTTACTGGTGTAGAGGTCCCGCTCGTCACGGCCGGCGATAACGCCCAGTACGATGGCGCAGTCTTCAACCGTCTTGGTCATGGGTGCCGCGGCGTCCATGAACCAGCACATGTGGGTCATGCCATACCGGCTGACGCGGGTGAATGTAGGGCGCAGACCCACCACGCCGCAGTAGGCTGCGGGGCCGCGTCCCGACCCGCCTGTGTCCTCCCCGATGGAGGCGGCGCAGAGATGGGCCGAGAGCGCCACTCCCGAACCGCTGCTGGACTCTCCCGGGGTGCGGTCAAGGTCCCATGGATTGGCCGGGATACCCCATGGCGGTTCCTGGGTACCGCCCATGGCCAGTTCACTCAGGTTAAGCTTGCCCAGCAGGGTGGCTCCCGCATTCTTCAGCCGCCGGACGATGGTCGCGTCCTCATTCGGGACGAAGTCGCGGTACACGCGAGAGCCGTTGCTGGTGAGAATGCCGTCGGTCCAGAACTGGTCCTTGATGGCCATTGGCACACCGGCGAGGGCGCCCGCATATCCCTGGGACGACACCCGCCACTGGACCTGCTCGGCGGCGTCCATTGCCTCCTCACGGGTCACAGTGATGTAGGCGGCAAGGCGGGAGTCGAGCCGGTCTATCCGGTCAAGGTACGCCTGCACCGCATCCACCGGGGATAGCTCGCCGGCTCTTACGGCTCGTGCGGTCGCAGCCGCGGAAAGGAATGCGATTTCGTTGCTCTGCATTTTTCCTCAGGAAGTTGGATGAATGATGCGGTACTATCCCTCGTCTGGAAAGACGCTGACCGGATGTATGTCCGAGAGGTCGAGATCGCTCAGCCTGTCCAGCTCCAGCATGAGGCTGCCGAACCGGTTGGCCACTTCGGCCACCTCCTCTTCCGGGATGCGTATGCCGGAAAGGCGGGCCAGTTCCCTCACCCTCTCTTCATCGGAAAGTTGACGTTCTGCCATTGACCTCTCCATCATTTGCCTGAGTGGCGGATCCGGGGTGCGTTGGAGCGACGATTGTGTTTCGCAATCGTAGATTTGGTGGGAGCCCTTAGTCAACGCTTTTGGCGTGCTTCTTGAATGCTATACTGACCCGAAGATTCCGGTGAATGCAGGAGGGTACATCATGAAATGGGCGTCGGCCATATCTGAACGACCCGAACTGGAAGGTGCCCTCGGCGAGTGCGCCGCCTCCATACGAGAACAACTGGGTGAGGCGCCTCAGCTTGCAGTCGCCTTCGTTTCGCCGCACTATCAGCCCGACTACGGGCGTGTGGGACCGATGTTGACCGAGGTGCTCGGCACTGAGCACTCCTTCGGCTGCTCCGGGGGAGGCATAATCGGCGCCGGACTGGAAGTGGAGCAGCGTCCCGCCCTATCGGTGACTGCGGCCACACTGCCGGGTGTCAACATTGAGGCCTTCCACTTGGAGGGAGAGAAGCTGCCCGACCTCGACGCCGGTCCGGACAAGTGGCGCGAAATGGTGGGAGTCCCCGAGGGACAGGACCCGCAGTTCGTGCTTCTGGCCGACCCGTTCTCTTTCCCTGTCCAGAACCTGATTATGGGTCTGGATTTCGCCTTTCCGCAGGCGGCGAAGATCGGGGGGCTGGCCAGCGGGGCGCAGCGGCCCGGCGATAACGCGCTGTTCCTGGACGGTCAAGTCCACGGCTCCGGGGCGATCGGCCTGGCACTGCATGGCAACATAACGGTCGATACCGTGGTGGCACAGGGGTGCCGTCCGATTGGCCAGCCGATGCGTATCACCTCCAGCCACCGCAATGTGCTCGCGGAGCTGGACGGTAATCCTCCCATGTCCGTGTTGCAGGACCTGTTCCGGAGCCTGCCCGAGCGGGACCGGCAGCTGATGGGTCATTCACTGTTCCTCGGCGTAGTGATGGACGAGTTCCTGGACTCCCCGGTACAGGGCGATTTCCTGATCCGCAACGTGGTCGGCATGGACCAGCGGACTGGCAGCCTGGCCATAGGCGAGATGTTGAAGGAAGGCCAACTGGTGCAGTTCCACCTCCGCGACGCGGAGACCTCGGCCCAGGACCTCACCATCGTTCTCGAGCGTTACGCGGCGGACAACCGGGAGAACGAGGTACCCGGAGCGCTGCTCTTCTCGTGTCTCGGCCGGGGAGAATACCTCTATGGGCGGCCGAACCACGACACCGACATCTTCCGCGAAATGCTGGGACAGGTGCCTCTGGGCGGGTTCTTCTGCAACGGCGAGATCGGCCCGGTGGGCGGCACGACTTTCCTGCACGGCTACACCAGCTCCTTCGGGCTCTTCCGGTCCAGGGAGTAGAGCCATCCCCCAAGGGGTCAGCAAGCCCGCCCGTCCCTCGACAACTTGAGAACGAGCGGGCTTTCACTTTCATTCCCACGCCTTTCATGCCTACGAGAGGAAGCAATTGACCGTCAAGGTTGGGATTCCTGTATCTCTCACCGGCCAATTCAGCCTCCAGGGAACCCAGACGCTGGCCGGGCTCAGGGCGTGGGCCGACGATGTAGAGGGCGCAGGTGGGCTCAGTGTGGGCGGCAGGACCTACCCGGTGGAGATGGTCTGGCGGGACGATGGCAGCAGCCGGGATACGGTCCGGGATGTTACCGAGCGGCTGATTTGCGATGACCAGGTGGACCTCCTGGTTGGCCCGTACTCCGCGGTGTTGACGAACGCCGCCGCCGAGGTGGCCCGGCGGCACGAAAAGCTCCTCTGGAATCAGGGTGGCGCCTCTCCGCTGGTGTACCAGAGTGGGAACCCGTGGGTCGTGGGGGTCCTGACCCCTGCCGACGAGTACCTGGCCGGGCTGCTGCCAGCGGTTCGCGAGGCATGTCCCTGGGCCGCCACCGTCGGGATAGTCAGGGCATCGACTGGGGCATTCCCACGCGATGTGGTTTCGGGGGTAGAGAAGTCAGCAGCCATGCTGGGGTTTCGCGTTGCGTCGTCGACTTTCGATGCAGCAGCGCAGGACTTTGGCGAGATTGTCGGCGAAGTTTGCTGCGTGTCGCCCGATGTCCTGGTCGTTGTGGGCCGCTTCCAAAACGATCTGAATTTTGCGGAGCAACTGGCAGTTGCCCAACCTTCCATTGGTGCGGTAGCCGTTGTTGGCGCAGGAGTGGACGCCTTCCGGGAACGACTAGGCGAACAGGCCGAGGACTTCATCGGGCCCAGCCAGTGGGAGCCCCATGCAGCGCTGACTGTGGACTACGGCCCAACCCTGAACGAGGTCCAGGAGTCCTTGAAGCGGGCAGGCCATACGGTGATTGACTATCCGATGGCCCAGGCCTACGCTGTCGGCGTAGTGATGCAGTGGTGCATCACCGAGTGCGGGAGCCTGGATGGAATCGAGCTTCGCAGGGCTGCGGCGGCGCTTGATTTCACGACATTCTACGGCAGGTTCTGCGTTGACTCCAACACGGGACGGCCGGTCGGAAAGCCAGGGCTCCTGGTACAGTGGCAGAAGGGACGAAAGGAGATCGTCTGGCCTCCAGAATACCGGACGGACAATCTTTCGTATCCGTGGCGATGATTTTTCACTCGAAGGAAGAGAGTTATGAAACTGGACGGGCGGGTGGCTGTCATCACCGGCGCTGGAAGAGGGATCGGGCGGGCCATCGCGATGGCCTACGCCCGGGAAGGGGCGAGGCTGGTATTGGCGGCACGGAGCGAGCCTGAGCTGGAGGAGTCGGTGGCGGAGGCGACCGAAGCCGGAGCGGAGGCCATCGCGGTGCGCACCGATGTTACCAGCCAGATGGGCACTGAGCGACTGGCCCGGCGAGCAGTGGAGCGGTTCGGGCGCATCGACGTCCTGGTCAACAACGCTGGCATTTCGGGACCGGTCGGCTCGCTGCAGGACAACGATATCGCCGAGTGGGTGGACACCATCAACGTAAACCTGACAGGAACATTCCTGGTCTGCCGGGCTGTCGTCCCGGTGATGTTGGAGCATGGAAGCGGCAAGATTATCAACCTGTCCGGCGCTGGGGTGGCCAATGCGTGGAGCAATATGTCGGCCTACTGCTCCAGCAAGGCGGCGGTGGTGCGCATGACCGAGGTGCTGGCCCAGGAGCTGGAGGGCAAGGGGATCACCGTCAACGCACTCGGACCCGGGTCCGTTCACACCAGCATGTGGGAAAAGATGACCGAGCAGGCCGCCGACGCCGGTGCGGACTTCATTCACGAGTTGGGAACCCGGGTGCTCTCAGGGGACGGCGCGCCAATCGACGACTGTGCGGAACTGGCAGTGTGGCTGGCATCGGAGGACAGCGGGTCGCTGACGGGGAGAATCATCTCGGCGGCCGCTGACGACTTTCGCAACCTGGCCCCTAAGATTCCCGATATCATGGCTGGCGATGCCTACACGCTGCGGGTGGTCAAGTTGTAGCCCGGTTGTCCGTCTGAGGTTTCAGGGATCGGGGCAAAAGCGAAAGGGGGCGAATTCGCCCCCTTCTCTAATGGCAGGCCCTGCGGGTTCGATCTCTCTTTCGGAAAGGTCGAAGGAAACGGGGTTCAGCTCTCCAGCTTCACGGAGTTGCGGAGAACGCCGATGCCGCTGATGTCGATTTCGCAGACTGCGCCGGCGGCCATGTCCTGGGTGGTTCCGGGGGTGCCGGTGAAGATGCAGTCGCCGGCGTGAAGTGTTACATACTTGGTGATGAACTCGATCATGGTGGGCACATCGAAGATCAGGTCCTTGGTGCTCTGGTCCTGCTCCACGCTGCCATTGACCCGCGTCTGAAGCCACTGTTCGGCGGGGTTGGCGTCGGTCTCGATCCACGGGCCCATGGGCGAGAAGGTGTCGGCTGACTTGGCGCGCCACCAGTCTGAGTTGTTCTCGTTGCGGTCCTTGCGCTGCCAGTCGCGGGCGCTCACATCGTTTCCGCAGGTGTAGCCCAGGACATGGTTCAGGGCATCTTCCTTGCTGACATACCGGCAGGTGTCTTTGATGACCACGACCATTTCGCCCTCGGCGTCGAAGCGGTTGACTTCCTTCGGGCGGATGATGGTGTCCTCGGGACCAATCACGCTGGTGGGGGTCTTGTGGAAGATCATGGGGTACTCGGGTGCCGGCCGGTCGCCAATATGGCTGGTGTAGTTCAGGCCCATGGCGAGGATCTTCCCCGGAACCACAGGGGCCAGTAGCTTGACATCGGACAGCTTGTGGACATGGTCGGTCAGCGAGTGTTCCCCAAACAGATCGCCATCGATGGCGGTTACATTGTCGCCGTCGACGACTCCGTAGTGAATGGCTCCGTGTGCTTCGTAGCGGGCAATTTTCATTCGAGTCTCCTGGCTAGACTGTGCAGAATTGAGGGAGCCGAGGCGGAGGGCCCGGCATCATTTTCGCCAAATGATTCTAACGCGTGCCGTCATGGTTGGCTACCAAGCCAAGGAAAGGTGCAGGGCAAACGCATTCTAATTTTAAGGAGCCCAATAAATCGCCATTCCCCCGAAAGCGGGAATGACGGGGGCTGCACCGGGTCTCAAATTAGAATGCGGTTGCCCTGAGGAAACGCCCCCGGTCCTAGCCCCCTGGGTCAGCCGAGGTCCCGGTCAGCTCTCGATTACGATCTTGCCGTAGAAGTCGCGGTCGTGCATTGCCTGGTGGGCGGAACCGACATCCTCCAGCGGGAAGACGCGGCCGGGGATGCCGCGCAGGGAACCGTTGCGGACGACCTTCATGAAGTCGGCGAAGGTGCGGTTGCTTCGTCCCCCGCTGCCCATGAGGTGCAGGGGCTTGCCCTGCAGCAGGGACAGGTTGAGGCTGGCGGTGGCTCCTGAGGTGACGCCGGTGATTACGAGGCGTCCCCCGGTCTTCAGGGATAGCAGGTTCTGCTCCCATACGTCGGCGCCCACGCAGTCGAACACCAGGTCCACGCCCTGCCCGTCGGTCAGCTCCCTTACGCGCTCGCTGAACCGGGGGGTGTCGCGGTAGTTTATGACCTCGTCGGCACCCCATTCCTGTGCTGTTTCCAGCTTCCACTCACTGCCTGCGGTGGTTATCACGCGGGCGCCCATCATCTTCGCGATCTGGATGGCCATGCTGCCCACGCCGCTACCGGCAGCCTGCACGAGCACATCGTCCCAGGGCTTGATCTGGGCCTGGGTTACGAGGCAGTGCCATGCCGTGTGAGCGGCTATGGGGAGGGCAGCTGCTTCCGTGAAGTCCATGTCGTCGGGGATGACATGAGCATTGACCGCCGGGGCAGTGATGTACTCTGCGTGGCCGCCGTCTAGGTCAACCCCGAGCCGCTTCTGATTGGCGCACAGCTGGTCATTGCCCATGCGGCAGTTCTCGCAGTTGGCGCAGGTTACGCGGTTGTTCAGGATTACCCGGTCGCCAATCTGCAGTGAGGTATGGGCCGCGGGACTGATGGCGGCGACTTCACCGGCGATGTCGCAGCCCATGATGCGGGGGAGCGGCCCATTGTAGGTGCGGCCCTCTCGCAGGTTGAGGTCCAGGTGATTCAGTGCGCTGCCGCGGACTCGCAACATGATCTCTCCCGGGCCGACCTCCGGGTCCGGGCGGTCGCCGTAGACCAGCTTGTCGGTGCCGCCGTGTTCGTTGATGAAGATTGCCTTCATGGGGTTGCCTCCTTGGTTCAGGCCGCAGTCAATTGCGGTCTTGAATCGCGAAAATAGTAAAATGGCTCGTGATCTTTCGAAATGATACTCACGACTGAAAAAAGCGTCAAAGCCAGCGCCCGCTCACTGCCGCCGGCGAAGTCGGCAGTTGGGCTCCTGACCGAGCTGAAGGCGGCCTATGAGGGCTTCACCTGGGAATCGGAGCTGTGGTCCGGTTGCGGTCATCGCCGGAGTCCCTTCCGCACCCTGGTGCTGTTCGGCCTCAGCGCGCGCACGCGGGACGCGCTGCTGGTGGAGATGTGCGACAGGTTTTTCCGCCGGTATCCGGATGAGGCAGCCCTGGCCGATGCCGGTGCGGCTGCCGGACAAGGCGCCGGCGACATAGTGCGCCTGGGTCAGGTCCCGATTGTAGTCTCGGTGGCCGCGGCCATTGCCGGGGGCGTCTCTCGAGAACGAGAGAAGTTGCTTCGAATCAAAGGCGTGGGGGAAAAGATAGCAGAGTGCGTGTTGGCCTACGGATGGGGAGATGACGCGCTGCCCCTGGACGCGAACTGCGTCCGGGTATTGGAGCGTGTATTCGGCGAGAGCAAGAGTGGAAGTCGTCGTCCATCGCCAGCGCCGTTGCGCGAATGGCTCAAATGCGTCTATCTTATGCACTCACAGGAGTTCGCTGAGCTACAAATAAAAATGGTGGACATTCACGAAATTCTCCGGCTGCACGGTCAGATATGTTGTACCCGTACACCCGAATGCTCCCGGTGTCCTGTTTCGAGTTGCGCTTCCCGGAGAGCGCCATGGGACGGAGTAGGGAAGATTGAAGTCTCGTACAGTCTCTGGGATGGCTGGAGGGAGCTGATCAATGAGCCTGTCTGAGTTTGATATCACCGGCCAGAAGGTGCTGGTGGTCGGCGCCGGGCGCGGCATCGGCAAGGGGATCGCGCTGGCGTTCGCCGAAGCGGGGGCGTATGTGGCCATCACCAGCCTTTCCCCCGGCACGGTGGGTCAGGTGGCGGAGGAAATCCGGGCCCTGGGACAGTCGGCGCTGCCGTTGACCGGAGACGCCACGAAGGTGGCGGATATGGAGCGGATTGCCGCCGATACCCTGAGGGAGTTCGGACGCATCGATACGCTGGTCAACTGCGTGGGGGATGCAATACGGAAGCCTGTCTCCCGCCTCCCAGACGGATCGGAGGGCATGAGCGAGGCAGAGTGGCATTTCGTGGTTGATGTAAACCTGACCGAGGCTTTCACCGGGTGCAGGGCCCTGGGTCCTCACCTGCTGGAACGAGGTAGCGGAAACGTCATCAACATCTCCGGATTCGCGTCGTTCCGGGGTCGTGCGGGTTCTGCAGCGTACGACGCGGCGAAGGCCGGGCTGATGAGGTTCACCGAGAGCCTGGCACAGGAGTGGGCGCCTTACGGCGTGCGCGTCAACTGCGTAGCTCCGGGGTATTTCCCGGACCCCGCGCAGATGTCCGCAGATGCCTACCAAGGCCGACAGGAACAGGCCAGGGGCCAGGTGCCTCTCGGCCGTGTTGGTGATTTGAAGGAACCGGGTTACCTGTGTGTATTCCTCGCCTCGCCCGCTGCGTCGTATATTACGGGCCAGACTTGGGCGGTGGACGGCGGGGTGAGCATAATGTCGCCATGAAGATGATCTCTAGCCACAGTATCCCCACCAACGGAGGCAACGAGCCATGATGAACTATCAGCTGCTGGTCCCGGGACTGCTTGACCGGGCCGACATCTATTTCCCGCACAAGGAGATCATCACCCGAGAGGGAGACGGTGTACATCGTTACACCTATCGCGACCTGAAGCGCAGGGTGAATCAGCTGTGCAACGCCCTGGCGGGCCTCGGCGTGGAGAAAGGAGACCGGGTGGGAACCTTCGGGTGGAACACATACCGGCACCTTGAGGCTTACTTCGCGCCGCCAACCATGGGGGCAGTGACGCATACGACCAACATCCGCCTGTCGGCCGACGATCTGACCTATATCGTGAACCACGCCGGGGACAAGGTGATGCTGGTGGACCCTGATCTGGTTCCCATATTGGAGCCGCTGGCGCCAAGCCTGGAGACCGTCGAGCATTTCGTGATCATGACGGGGGACCCTGGTTTCAAGACTTCGCTGCCGTCGGCCCACATCTACGAGGAGTTGCTGGAAGGGCAGCCGGACGACTTTGAAAGGCCCCTGCTGGACGAGAACGACCCGGCGGGGCTGTGCTACACCTCCGCCACCACGGGGCGGCCGAAGGGCGTGACATACACGCACCGGGCGCAGATTCTGCACGCCATGATGGAGTGCTCGGCCGACTCGGCCGGGGTGCGGGAACGGGATGTGGTGATGGCGGTGGTGCCGATGTTCCACGCCAACAGCTGGGGCGTGCCGTACTCGGCGACTATGACCGGGGCGACCCAGGTGCTGACTGGCGCGCGGCCTGACCCGGCCTCGATCTGCCGGCTGATTAACGACCAGCGGGTCTCCATCAGCCTTGGCGTTCCGACCATCTGGGTCGGGATGCTGGACTACCTGGCCCGCACCGACGAGGAGTTCGACCTCTCCTGCCTGCGGATGGTGGTGAGCGGCGGATCGGCGGTGCCGAGAAGCATGATCCAGGCATTCAAGGAGCGGTTGGACATCGAACTGGTACAGGCCTACGGGATGACCGAGGCCACGCCGCTGGTATCCTTCAACCGCCTGGGTAGCCACCTGGACGGCCTGGGCGACGAGGAAAGGCTGACGGAGCAGGGCAAGCAGGGCACCCCGGTCTACGGCGTCGAGATGCGGCTGGTGGACGAGAACGGCGAGGACCTGGACTGGGACGGCGAACAGCGTGGCGAACTGCTATTCCGGGGCCCATGGATCGCCGCTGAGTACCTCAACGACCCGCGCAGCGATGAGACCTTCATCGATGGTTGGTACCACAGCGGAGACATCGCGTCGTTGGATCCCTGGGGCAATATCCAGATTGGAGACCGGGTCAAGGACATGGTCAAGAGCGGCGGGGAGTGGATTTCGTCCGTGGACCTTGAAACCGCCATCATCGCGCATCCCGGCGTCCTGGAGGCGGCGGTGATTGCAGTGCCGCACCCAACCTGGCAGGAGCGCCCGATAGCCTGCGTCGTCCCCAACGCCGAATACCGTGAATCGTTGGAAAAGAGCGAGGTGCTTGACTTTATCCGGCCGCGATTCGCCTCTTGGTGGATTCCCGACGATGTGGTCTTTATCGATGAAATCCCGAAGACCAGCGTCGGGAAGTTCGACAAGAAGGTACTGCGAGACAGGTTCCAGGACCACCCCTCTGGGCGGTAGCCTGCTGGGCCGGAGGCCTGGGTTCAGCCAGAGGCAAGATAGTTCGGAACGCAGACTGGCCTTGTCGAGAGACGAGGCCAGTCCTTATTTAAGGGGCATTGGCAGTTCACTGGGTCTCAGTCCGGGCGTCTTCAGTGGCAGTTGTGCGCGTCAGCTGTTCAATCTCGGCTCGGGCTTCCTGCCGCCGCCGGAAAACGAAGAACACGTATGCCATGAATGCCACTCCCGTAACTACGAACGCGGCAATGAGAAAGGACAGGTTGGACGGAGGCATCCCGGTCTGTAACAGCTGGATCATTTCTATTTCCGACTTGTCGAACTTGGCATTTGACAGGTGTTTCCAGACCAGGGCCTAGACTTCGGCGGAGCGGCCCTGTCGCCTCAATTCAAACCTGAGGCGCCCCAGTCGATCCTCAGTCCCCAGGGTTACCATGCGCTCCCAGATGAGCCACACGGTGAAGACCAGGAAAGCGATGAAGGAGAACATCAGCACCATGTTCATCGTCCCACTGAGGGAGCCGCTCTCGGCCAGAGGCCCTACGACCTGCGGGGGGTGTATCGAGCGCCACCACTGGACGGCGAAGTACACGATGAAGGCGTCCACCGAGCCAATGATCCCGACGATGGCGGAAAAGACCGCGGCCTTGGACCGGTCCGGGGTGAAGGCCCGCACCATCAGATAGCCAGCGTAGATGAACCACAGGACCAGGGTGAGGGTCAAGCGCGGCTCCCATGTCCACCATACATTCCATACGGGCTTGGCCCAAAGAACGCCGGTCAGGAGGGCGAGAGAGACATAAACAAAGCCCACTTCGCCAGCGGCGACGCCCAGGTTGTCCCAAAGGCCGTTGCGCCCTCGCAGGTAGAGAACGCTGCCAACGAAGACGACTATGAATGCAAGAAGGGAAATAATGGCAATGGGGACATGGATGTAGAGGGCGCGCTGCACATTGCCCAGGTTGGCGTCAGTGGGGGCAACAGCAAAAATCAGGTACAGGTCGATCAGCAGAAGAATGCCTGCTGCGAATCCAAGCACAGATCTCGGGGTGAGCTTCCACGCCGACTTCGTGGCTGCCTCGGGGGCCGCCTGTCGCACGGTGGTTTCGGTATCTTCCAAATTACTTTAATCCTCTACGATATATGAAAATACCCATGGACATATTAACAGAAACACCACATCGAAAATTCCGATCAGCGGCAACCACCTGCCCAAGCCAATAAACGTTTCGCCACCCACGGCCCTGGTCGACGCCTCCACGGCGGCAAGGATAACTGGCAGGACAATCGGGAAGAACAGGACCGGCAGCATGATTTCGCGGGAACGAGTCTGGGCGGCCAGTGCCGAAAACAGCGTCCCGATCAAGGCGAAACCCAGCGTGGCCAGCAGGATGGTCACGCCCAGGGTCCACGAGAGGGCGGAGAAACCCAGCATAACCGCATAGGCCGGCAGCAGGACCGCCTCTATCAGCAACATGAAAATGAAGCTGCTGGCTGCCTTGGCGAGGAAGATGGCATCGCGGCTGACCGGTGAAACCAGGATTCCCTCCAGGACACCTGCCTCCTGCTCCCTGACGAAGGCGCGGTTCATGGCGAGGGTGGCTGCGAAAGCGAAAGCGACCCACAGGATGCCGGGTGCAAGCTTCGTGGCCTGACCGGGCTCGGGATCGAGGGCGAAGCTGAACA
This sequence comes from Dehalococcoidia bacterium, assembly GCA_963667765.2. Lineage (GTDB taxonomy): Bacteria > Chloroflexota > Dehalococcoidia > Lucifugimonadales > UBA3495 > VXOI01. Next base: position 475,714 of record CAXXON010000001.1, read on the forward strand.
CCACCACGAGGAGGAGCCCGAAGACAATTACGGACACAATGAGTTCGCGGGAGCGCAACTCAAGCACGATATCCTTCCACAGCATCGTGACTATCGGGCCCAGCAGGCGGTTCACCCTGAGCCCCCTGGCGCTGGCAATTGGGAAAGTGCGCGCTGAACCTCGTGGGCGCTGCCTCCCGGGAAAGTCAACTTTCCGCCGGTGAGCACTGCGACCCTGTGGCCCCAGTCGCAGCCCAGGTCGATGTCGTGAGTTGTCAGGACTGCGGAGCGCCCTTCGGATGTCCATTCGGCCAGCAGTTCCCCCAGCATGAGGCGGGACTCGCGGTCCAGGCCCGCCTCCGGCTCGTCCAACAGCAGCACATCAGGCTGATGCAGGGTGGCGCGGGCAATGGAAGCTCGTTTTTGCATTCCGTTGGACAGGGTGCGGACCCTATGGTCAGCACGCCGGGCGAGTCCAACGCGTTCCAGGACGGCATTCACCCGGGCTTCTCTGTCCCTAAGCCCGTACAATCGCGCGTAGTAGTGGAGGTTTTCTCGCGCAGTGAGGTCATCGTACAGGAAGGTGCGATGGCCCACGACGCCGATTCGTCTGCGTACCTGAGAGGTCTGCCGTCGAAGATCCCAGCCAGAGATGCTCACCGTCCCCGAGTCAGCTCGAACGCCGGTGGACAGGATTCGAAGGAAGGTGGTCTTACCTGCACCGTTGGCACCGAAGAGGGAGAGGGTCTCGCCCCAAGGGACGGTCAGGTCAAGGTCCCAGAGTACCGGCCAGTCCCGGTAGCTCTTCTCCAGACCCTCTACCGCGATGGCTGGACATGTTCGAGATGTCTTCAAGGGGAGTGTTCCGCGTTGGCAGTTATGAGGCTATTTGTTATTATTATCACAATGTCGTCGCGAAGGGTCCCGAGTTGCGGAGAATAGATTGGAAGCTCAACGGACAGAATTAACGGAATCGGGGGTCGCTGAACCCCGTTCCAACCGGACTCGCTTCATCATCGTTGCGGTCGTGGTGGTGTTGGCGCTGACCTTCATGATTTGGGCGGCATTCGGTGAGAACACCCGGTACTTTCTGACGGTAAGCGAGTTCAACAACAAAGCTGAGATTCACGATGGCCAGATGGTGCGGGTTTCCGGCAAGTTGGTTGAGGGTACCTTCAACCGGGGTGAGAAATCCACCATGTCTCATTTCCAGATTACCGATACGGAAGGAACGGCCTCAGGTTCCGCCCTGTTGCTGGCCTCCTACGATGGTGTGCTGCCAGACCTCTTCTTCAACCCCCACTCTGAGATCATACTGGAGGGGAGCTACTCTGCGGACGGAGTCTTCCGGACCAGCGAGATCCTGGTGAAGTGTCCCTCCAAGTATCAGGATCTTGAAGAGCAGTTTGAGGAGCAACCGGAATACTCGACGACCTGATTGCTGTCCGGAGCAGCCGCCTGTCCGACCAAGGCGAGACACAATCAGAATCCCCGCCATGCGGCGGGGATTCTTTTCGTTGGCCAGTATTCGTGGGCTTGTGCTAAAACTCGAACGCCGTCATCAACTCTTCGGCGGTTCGAGAGCGGGCGGTATCCCACATCTGCTCCACGCGGTGTCCGAGGGATGGCCGGTTTTCGTCGTTGTAGACCACACCGACCGGCAACCCGCCGCGCTGCAGCAGGTCGTAGGCCGCACCCTTGCTTCCCGGATCGTGGTCTTCAGGCACATCCCAGAGGGTGGGCTCAATTCCCTTCTTGGGATTTCCCTTCAGTTCCTCGAAGGTGTCGTTGTAGGTCGTGCAGGGAGACTGTACATGGACGATGGAAAAGCCTTGGTGCTCCATCCCTTGCTTGATCAACTGGGACAGCGGCCGGGGCTGACCTGAGAAGCCGGAAGCCACGAAAGAAACACCCAAGGTCAGATAAAGCTCCAAAGGATTGATCTGACTCTCGATCTTGCCGTAGGGAGTGGAACTGGTGATGACGCCCAGCTTTGTGGTGGGGGAGCTCTGCCCCTTGGTCAGGCCGTAGACGCCGTTGTCCATAATAACGGCAGTGATGTTGACATTGCGGGACGCCTGGGGACCGATGTGCTCGCCGCCGATGCTGAGGAAGTCGCCATCGCCGGCGACAACCACCACATTAAGTTCCGGACGGGCCATCTTCACGCCCATGGCGATGGGCAGGGACCGGCCGTGGATACCGTGCATACCGTAAGGCTGGTCGCCTTCGAGCAGGTGAACCAAGTTTCCCGAGCACCCGATGCCGGCCACAACCACGTTGTTTTCCATGGGGAGGCCGGTCTCTTCAAGCCGGTTGATCATGGCCAATTCCAGCGCTCGGCGTACACCGAAGTCGCCGCATCCTGGGCACCACTTGAAATCGTATTCTGGATTCTTCTTGCTCATACTGGCATGGCCTCCGTCAAACGGAAGTTGGTCATTTCGGATATTCGCTCCACCAGCGTTCGTGCCTTGAAGGGCAGGCCGGTGTACTGCGTGATGGACTCTGCCTTGATACCATGGCCTCTGAGAATCTGGGAGAACTGACCCTGGTAGTTCAACTCAGGGACGATTACAAGGTCCTTCTCTCTCAATTCTTCTAGGAGTTTCGGCGGGAGTGGATTCAGGAAGATGGTGTAGTACCAGCCGACCGGGGCACCCTGACGCTTCAGGATGTCGTAAGCCTCCCGCGTCGGGCCCTTGCTGCCACCCCAAGGCAGTACCGCGACGGAGTGTTCTGCTCCTTCGCGCTCGTAGTCTTCCTCTTCCAGCAGCTTGATCTTGCTGAATCTCCGCTGGGTCATCTGGATGTGCCGTTCCGGCAAGTGGGTGGTATCGCCGATATCGTCGTGCTCACTGCCGTTGGCGACGTAGGCGCCGGGATTGCCGGGGATCGGCATCGGCGAGAGCTCGAAACCGGCGTACCGCTTGTAACCGTTGTTGCCCTCATAGACCCAACGCTTGGCTTGCTCGACCTTGGCAAGGTCGGGCTTGGCGATGTTCTGGGCTCGTTCGGCAAGGGCCATCTCTGACATCAGTATGACGGGACCCTGGTACTTTTCCGCCCACTCGATGGCCTTCACGGCTCCGTAGAAGCATTCCTCCACGGTGCCCACTGCGATTACAGGCATTCGCACATCGCCATGGGCGGGGAACATGCAACTCATCAAGTCGGACTGTTCGGTCTTCGTGGGGAGCCCGGTCGCTGGGCCTCCGCGCTGCACGTTCACCACGACCAGGGGAATCTCCGCGATCCAACTCAGGCCTAGGCCCTCGCTCATGAGGGAGACCCCAGGGCCCGCCGTCGCTGTCATGGCGCGCTTCCCGGCATAGCCCGCCCCTATGAGGGCGGTGATTGATTCGATCTCCGAGCTGACCTGATAGGCGAACTTGTCCTTGCCGATCAGATTGCGTTCCATGTACAGAAGGATGGGCGTCGCGGGAGAAATCGGGTACCCGACATAGAAGTCCAGGCCTCCGGCGATGGCACCAAGAGAAAGCGCCTCGTTACCCTTGATCATCAGCTGCTTGTAATCCGGCATCTGGGCAGGTGCGAGATCGCCCAAGCTGAGCCCGCTAATGGCTATGTGCTCACGACCGAGGCGTAGGGCCTGCAAGTTGGAGCGGATTATTTCGTCGTCGCCTTCGCGGCCCCGGCTGAAGCGTTGTTCGACGAATTCTTCCAGGTATTCGTGAGGCATGTTCACGAGGTGAGCCAGAGCTCCCATGATGACCATGTTGCCCGCACGGTTATTCCCGGTAGAGCGGGCTAGTTCTTCGATGGGGAGGCCAAAGGCCCGGGAGTCGCCCTCCAACTCAAACTCGGTGGAGTTGAAGATAACCACGCCGTCTTCCCGTACTTCTGCTGCGTGGCTGTCATAAGCTTCCTGATTGAAAGCAACGAGAACGTCAACATCGTCGCCAGGGGCCAAGACGGGGTCGACGGCAATTCGGGCCTGGGTCCAGGTAGGCCCTCCCAGGATCTGGGACGGGAAAGTGGCAAAAGTAAGGGCATGGTAGCCGACTTGCGTAGACGACTGAGCCAAGCCCTCGGCGGATGTTACAACACCCTGTCCGCCTTCACCGGCAAAGCGGACGACGAAATCTCTCATCTCCATAGAGGGAGTCCTCCCGGCTCACTGCGAGGAGCGGACAAGATTGGCAGACAACCGCAAGTAGAAGAAACGGGGTTCAAAGGAAAAAGAAACACTACTTCCGGAGGAGAAAAGGGGGGAATCCCGGCGACCATCGGGATGTTCAACTGAGGCGGTCATGACAGCTATCGGATTGCTTCCCCAAAGAGGTCAGGCCGCCCCCCGCGTTGCGGCTTGCACGGCCCAAGTCTCCACCGATTTCACTGCGGAGGTCTAAGTCAAAAGACTATACACCGCGCCTTTTTTCTTGTCAACGAAATCGGCCGCCTCTGCAGAGCAACCGCATTCTAATCGAAACGCGGTGCAGCCCCCCGTCATTCCCGCGCGCCCCGCCATTCCCGCGCCCCCGTCATTCCCGCAAAAGCGGGAATCCAGAGGTCTTCGCTGAGTAGAAACCCATATGGACGTGGCAGTTCGCATTGTTGGGCTTTTCGGCACTATGCTAGAATCGCCCGCATGGACGATCTGAAATACTGGGTGGCGCTCAGTTCGGTTCCGCAACTGGGCGCGGCTCGACTTCGCAGACTGGAGGCCTACTTCGGAAATCTGGAATACGCATGGCGGGCGGGTCTTTCGCAGTTGAGAGAGGCCGGTCTGGATTCCAGGACATCTGAAGAGCTGATAGCGGCGAGGCAACACGCCGACCCCGACGACGAAATGGCATTGGTTACCAGGTCTGGAGTCAGGGTGGCTAACTGGAATAGCGACGACTACCCACCACGCCTCAAGGAGATTTTCGACCCTCCTCCTGTTCTCTATTACCTTGGTGAGATCAGGCTGGAGGACGAGTGGGCGGTTGCCATGGTAGGTACCCGGAACCCGACCGCATACGGGCGGGAGGCAGCCGGTGTTCTGAGCCGGGACCTGGCTTCGGCCGGAATCACTGTGGTAAGCGGGTTGGCCCTCGGTATCGACGGGGTGGCCCACCGCGCCGCTATGGAAGGCGGGGGCCGCACTATTGCGGTCGTCGCTGGTGGGCTGGACAGCGTTTATCCCAAGGAGCACACGGGGCTGTTCCGGGAAATTCAAGGCCATGGGGCGGTTGTCAGCGAGCACCGGCTGGGTGTGAGGCCGGATGCCAGGAACTTCCCACGCCGCAACAGGTTGATCAGCGGCATGACGCTGGGGACTGTGGTGGTGGAAGCCGCGGAGGGAAGTGGGGCCCGGTGGACGCTACAGCAGGCCCTTGACCAGGACCGGGAAGTCTTTTGCGTGCCGGGAAGCATATTCTCTCCGGCCAGCAAATATACCAACCGAATGATCAAAGAGGGGGCCAAACTTGTTGCCGACTACTCGGACATTCTGGAAGAATTGAACTTGCCGGATATAAGCCCGGATATAAGTGAGTGCCCTGTGAAGAGCAGCGAACTGCAAGGCTCGCTGGAACTCTCCGAATCCACGCAAGATGAAATGGAAGATGAAACGGCTGACCTTGAAGAAGGGGAGGTTGCCCTGCTGGGACAATTGTCAGGCGAACCGGTCCATGTGGACGACCTCTGCCGGGTCTCCGGACTACCCATAGCAACGATTATGAGTATGATGACTTTATTGGAACTCAAAGGAAAGGTTACGCAGGTAGGGACTATGCACTATGTCCGGGCGTCAGCCGTGGGGGTGACGCATGGCAGCTAAAACCAGTTCAGCCAAAGAAAAATCCGCCGGCTCCAAACGGTTAACAAAAGCCGATGGCGAAGAGCCCGCAGCGAAAAGCTCCGCTGCGAAGAGAAGCGCAACCAAAACCAAGGCCGCTACCAGCAAGGCTGCCACGAGCAAGACAGCCACGAGCAAGGCTGCTACGAGCAAAGCAACTGCCGGTAAAGGGGCGGCATCCAAGCGGGGAAGTTCTGCCAGTCGCGCCACGGGCAAGGGGAGCAGGACTGCGACCAAGGTCGCGCCTATCCGGGCCAAGGGCAAGGACCTGGTAATAGTCGAGTCCCCGGCCAAAGCGCGCACGGTAGGTCAGATTCTTGGGGATAAATACGTGGTTACTGCATCGCAGGGCCATGTCAGGGACCTGCCCCAGTGGCGGTTCGGTGTCAATATCGAGCAGGACTTCGAACCTTCCTACGAGGTTGTGAAGGACAAGAAGGACCTGGTCACCCAGTTGAAGGCGGCTGGAGACTCGGCCAACGACATATACCTTGCGACTGACCCCGACCGCGAAGGCGAGGCGATTTCGTGGCACCTCCAGGAAGCGGCGGCGTGGGAAGGCCGTACCGCGCCTCCCAAGCGGGTGGTATTCCACGAGATCACCAAAGACGCGGTGGAGGAGGCCTTCAGCCATCCCCGTGAAATCGACATGCAACTGGTCAACGCCCAGCAGGCGCGGCGGATCCTGGACCGCGTGGTTGGCTACCAGATCAGTCCGCTCCTTCGGAAGCGGGTCCAGCGGGGCGTGTCGGCGGGAAGGGTGCAGTCGGTGGCTCTCAGGATGGTGGTAGACCGGGAGAGGGAAATCACGGCATTTGTCCCGGTGGAATCCTGGACCATAGATGCACGGCTGCGAAAGGAAGGAGACAAGACCGAGTTTGCGGCCCAACTGCATTCCGTGAAGGGAAAGCGCGGACGCGTGAATATCTCCCGTGAAGAGGAAGCCCGTCGCTACGAGTCTGAACTCGACGGGGCCGCGTACGCGGTCTCCGAGGTCAGGAAACGGGATGTTCGGCAGCGGCCGGCGGCGCCGTTTACGACCAGCACGATGCAGCAGGAGGCTGGCCGGAAGCTTCGTTTCACAGCGCAGCGCACGATGTCAGTGGCCCAGCAGCTGTACGAGGGGCTGGACGTGGGGAGCGGTGGACCCGTCGGGCTGATTACATACATGAGGACCGACTCGACACAGGTTGCTGCCTCGGCCATGTCGGAGGCACGAGAGTACATTGCCGGCCGGTATGGCAAGGAATTCCGTCCCGAGAAGCCCCGGGTCTACTCCAGGCGGTCGAAGGCGGCGCAGGAAGCGCACGAGGCCATCAGGCCCACATCTATACAGCGCGATCCGGCTTCGCTGAAGCCATACCTGAGCTCGGAGCAATTGCGGCTCTATACGCTGGTCTGGGAGCGGATGCTGGCCAGCCAGATGTCGGACGCCGTGTCGGAAGCCACCACGGTGGACATCGACGCAGCCTGCCGGGAATCGGGGAATGTGTACAACTTCCGCGCCTCGGGATCGGTCCTGAAATTCGCGGGGTTCCGTACGGTGTACCTCGAGGGACGGGACGAAGGTACGGACGGCGATAACGCCAAGACCCTCCCTTCGCTGGACGCCGGGGACCCGCTGGCATGCGAAGGTTTGAAGGCCAACCAGCACTTCACAGAGCCGCCGCCCCGCTTCACCGAGGCTACGCTGATCAAGGCGATGGAAGAGCGAGGTATAGGCCGCCCAAGCACTTACGCTCCCACCATAGGGACCCTGATGGGGCGATACTATGTGGAGCGAAAGCAGTCGCGCCTCTTCCCCACCACTTTGGGAATAACCCTCGCCGATCTGCTGACCGAGTATTTCCCAGATGTGATGAACCTGGATTTCACTGCAGGTATGGAAGAGGACCTGGACGCGGTATCGCGAGGCGAGCGCGGCTGGGTGCCGATGCTGGGGGAGTTCTACGGACCATTCAGGGAAGCACTGGACAACGCGACGGAGTCCATGCCCCGGGTAAGACTGGAGGAGGAAACGGACGAGGTCTGCGATGACTGTGGCAAGTCGATGGTCATCAAGATCGGGCGCTTCGGGCGTTTCATATCCTGCACCGGATACCCGGACTGCAAAGGGACCAAGCCGATCCTGAACAAGATCGGCGTGGCTTGTCCGGACTGCGGTGGCGACCTCGTGGAGCGGCGCGCCCGGGGACGCGGCCGTCCCTTCTGGGGGTGCGCTCGCTATCCTGCCTGTGAGTTCATAGCGAACCAGAAGCCGGTCCCCAACCCCTGTCCCGAATGCGGCAAGCTGATGTTGCAGCAGAACCGCAGCACGGTCGCCTGCACCTCGTGCAGCTGGCAGGAAGCGGTGATGCCGCCCCAGTCGGGTGAGTCGGCGGAGGGCTCGGAAACCGGGGAGCTGGTGAACGTTGGCGACTAGCCCAACAGTTGATCCCACAGCTCATCCTGAGCCTCCCACGGTTCATCCTGAGCCTGTCGAAGGACGGCTGCCGGAGAACCTGGCGGAGTTTGACGCCTACCGGGAGCGGTTCCCGTTGTTCATCCGCGGCCAGCGTGGCCTCTCCGAGAATACGGAGCGGGTATACATGGCCGATCTCCAGGCGTTTCGCGAGTATCTCGCTAGGGAGAACCTGACGCTGAGGGACATGGACAGGACAACCCTGCGCGCCTACCTGGCCTGGCTGGCAACGCCGGCCCGCGATGGTGGAAGGGGATTCGAGCGGGTGAGCGTGTCGCGCAAGCTGACCGTGCTGCGTTCGTTCTACCTCTTCCTGGTGCAAGAGGGGATGTTCCAGTCAACTCCAGTACCTTCCGGGCGGAGCTTCCGGCTGAAGGTGAGCAAGACCTTGCCCACTTTCCTGGGGCACCGCGAGGCCGATCGGCTGCTTGATGCCCCGGACGAGTCGACGACGATGGGTATCCGGGACAAGGCGCTGCTGGAATTGTTGTATGGATGCGGCGTGCGCTTGGCTGAAGTCCATGGGATGAATCTGTCCGACATCAGCTTCGGGCAGCGTTCGATCCTGGTAAGGGGGAAGGGAAACAAGGAGCGGGAGACCCTGTACGGTCAGCCTGCCGAAGAAGCGCTGATGCACTACCTTAACGAGGCCCGCCCCGAGTTGGCGGAGGAAGCTGGGACGGGAGAGAAGACCGACGCGGTATTCCTGAATCGGTACGGGCAGCGCCTTTCTCGAAGGAGTATCGAGAACCTGGTCAAGAAGTATGGGGCCCAGGCAGCAACGAGGGATCCGGTACATCCCCACACGCTGCGCCACACCTTCGCCACGCACATGCTGGAAGGCGGGGCGGACCTTCGCGTGATCCAGGAGCTACTGGGCCACTCCAGCCCCCAGACCACCCAGATTTACACCCACATAACGAAGGCCGAGGCGCTGGAGGCATACCTATCCCACCACCCTCGGGCCGATGAACCGTCGACTGGCCGAGTGCCCGCCCCGGTGGATTCCGACGAGGAGGAATAAGACCTCCGTGGCGCGATTTCTTGTTTTGAACGGGCCTAATATCAACATGTTGGGCCGTCGTGACGCCGGTTATTACGGCGTCAAGACGCTCGATGAGGTAAACGGGGAAATCAGCGTGGTGGCCGACAGGCTGGGAGTTGAGGTGGAGTTCTTCCAGTCCAACCACGAGGGTGCGCTGGTTGACTGCATACAGCAGAACTGGGGGAAGATTGACGGTCTGATCGTCAATGGGGGTGCCCTCACCCATTACGGACTGACGCTCAAGGATGCCCTCATTGACTGTCGGCTCCCGTTTGTCGAAGTCCACCTGAGCAACCCGCTGGCCCGCGACTCCTGGCGGCGCCATTCTGTGCTGTCCGACATAGCTCGCGGTCAAATTGCAGGCTTCGGGTGGAGAAGCTATACTGCGGCCTTGGAGATACTCGCCGCTCTGGTGGAGGAAGAGTCCCAATGATGCAATCCCGACTGACGACTTTCGTTGCAAAGCTGCCCGAACGAGAAGTTGACGCAATCCTGATTTCGGGGGCCGAAAATCGGCGCTACCTGTCAGGTTTTTCCGGCTCGGCGGGCTACCTGTTTATCACGGATGAACGGGCACACCTTGCGACCGACTTCAGGTACACAGAGCAGGCCACGGCCCAAGCTGCGCATTTCGATGTAGAGCAGGTAAGAGTCGGCTGGGACTGGCTTCTCACCCAGATCAAGGAGTCCGGCGCGAGGCGGGTTGGGTTCGAGAGCCAGGCGATGACCGTGTCGACCTACAACAGCCTGAACAAGGCTATCGAGGAAGACTCAGGCCTTTCCGGTATCGAACTCGTGCCATTTGGCGACCTGACGGACGACCAGCGGAGCTTCAAGGACTCAGACGAGATAGTGCTGCTACAAAAGGCTATCGACGCGTCCGACATCGCCATGGAGCGGGTGTGCCCCACGATTTCTGAGGGCATGACCGAGCGGGAAGTGGCATGGCGTATGGAAATGGCCATGCGGGACGCCGGCGCAGACAGTATCAGCTTTGACACCATCGTCGCAGCTGGACCCAACGGGGCCATGGCCCACCACATGCCGACGGACACGGTTATCAAACGAGGAGACCCCATCGTCATCGACATGGGCGCCAAGGTTGGCGGCTACTGCTCCGACATCACCCGCACGGTTTTCGTCGGGGAGCCGGATGAAATGTTCCACAAGATCTACAACATCGTTCTCGACGCGCAGCTCACCGCCATCAGGGATGTCAGGACCGGCATGAACGGGGAGGAAGCCGACAAGCTGGCCCGGGACGTCATTGCTGAGGCTGGTTATGGGGACAACTTCGGCCATAGCTTGGGGCATGGTGTGGGCCTCGCCGTACACGAGATTCCCAGAGTGAGCCCGCGCTCCTCCGATCCCCTGGATGTGAACTCCGTATTCACCGTCGAACCTGGCATCTACCTCTCAGGATGGGGCGGCGTGCGCATAGAAGACATCGTGATCCTGGGAGACAATGGGGCGACACCATTGAGCAAGGCATCGAAGTAGGCTGTCTCGCAACCCGGCGCCAAAAGAAGCGGAATGGCAGGCGATCTGAATGAGCATCAACTTCAGCGATCTGAATCGTGGCTTGGTAATAGAACTTGATGGGGCGCCGTGGATGGTGATGGACTACGAGCGTCACAAGATGCAGCAAAGGGCGCCTGTCACCCGGATCAAGATGAAGAACCTGCTGAGCGGAGCAGTGGTCGAGCGCACCTTCCAGCGCTACGACACGGGCTTCACGGTCGCTGACATCGACAACCGCCCAACGCAATACCTATACACCGATGGTGAGTTCTACTACTTCCTAGACCAGGAAACCTTCGATCAGTACGAACTGACCACGGAGATCTTGGGTGAGACTCTGGGCTACCTGAAAGAAAATGCCAACGCGGAATTGGTGTTCTACAAGGGATCGCCGATTACCGTCAACCTGCCGACCCACGTCGAGTTGGAAGTCACCGAAACTCCACCCTCGTTCCGCGGCGATACCGCCCAGGGTGGCAACAAGCCGGCCACACTGGAGACCGGGCTGCGCATCAACGTTCCAATGTTCATTACTCCCGGTACGATAGTGAAAGTCGATACTCGCACCGGGGCCTACAGCGAGCGGGTGAGCTGAGGTAGTGCCAACCTACACGGTCAGCCAGGTTGCCAGCTACATACGGAGTGAGCTGGAGGCAGACCCGCACCTGGCCGACCTGTGGATCGAGGGCGAGGTATCCAACCTCAGCGTCGCTTCTTCTGGCCACGCTTACTTCAACCTCAAGGACCGCCAGGCAGTATTGCAGGCGGTCATGTTTCGTAGCCAACGGGGCATACACCTGCTCTCCAACGGCGGGTCAGTAACCGCCCACGGCCGAGTCTCCTTTTACGAACCCCGGGGCACTCTCAACGTTATGGTTGACGTGGTGGCTCCGCAAGGTCTGGGAGAACTGGCCCTGGAACTGGAACGCCTGAAGCAGAAGCTGGCGTCTGAAGGCCTGTTCGATCCCGGCCGCAAGCGAACTCTGCCAGCCTTTCCCAGGGTGGTGGGGGTGGTTACCTCTCCTTCCGGAGCTGTCTTTCACGACATCCAGAATGTCTTGGCCCGTCGTTACCCATTGGCAACCCTCGTGCTTTCGCCTACACAGGTTCAGGGCGATGGAGCAGCGGCCGGCATCGTTTCTGCCCTGGAATTGCTTGACCGGGACGGCGGATGCGATGTGATCATTGTGGCGCGGGGTGGGGGTTCCCTGGAGGACCTGTGGCCGTTCAACGAAGAGGTGGTGGCCCGCGCCATTTATGCCTGCGGGACGCCGGTCGTGAGCGGAGTCGGCCACGAGACCGATGAAACGATCGCAGACTATGTGGCGGATGTACGAGCACCCACGCCGTCGGCGGCCGCAGAGGTGATTGCGCCGGATGTCCGGGACCTTCGGGCGACCGTTTCCCATTTCCTGCAACGGATGGACCGCAGCCTCAACGGCCAGGTGTTGCAGGAACGCCAGGCTGTTGAGAGACTAAGACGGCAGATGGAGACGGGACTCCCGGACATCCCCACTATGCGCCGCAGAATCGATGATATGTCGCGCATCGCGGGATCTGTTGTGTCTTCCCTGGCGAAGCAGAGAAGGCTGGAAGTTGACGGGTTGAACCAGAGATTGCGCGGCCTCGACCCCAGGGCCACCTTGCGACGCGGGTTCTCGGTAGTGGAACTCGTCGCCGAGAGTAAGGCCCTCACCAGCGTTGCCCAGGCGTCCACGGGATACGAACTGAGAATCACAGTCTCCGATGGCGAAGTCCCGGCGATTGCTGGCGGTCCGCGCGAGACCGTCGTTTCGAAGCCGGCGGGTGCGGTACCGGCGGAGAAGGCGGAGGCTCCGGTCAGGAAGAAGCGCAAGCCGAAGGCTGAGCAGCCTCCTGCGTCGGCGCTGCTGCTGTAGTTTATCCGGCCGCCTCACTTCCAGCGGACTAGGAACACAACAATTGGGATCTCTAATTCCCGGAGACATCGATTATGGTCGCCATAGATTCTGATGCCGTTTCGGACGAACTGGGGTTTGAAGAAGCCTTTCGTCAACTCGCTGAAATTGCAGAAACCCTGGAGGCCGGGGGGCTCACCCTGGCGGAAGCCACTGGCCGTTACGAGCAGGGGATGAAGCTGGTTCAGCATTGCAACCGCCTGCTGGACACGGCGGAGCTGGAGATCACCACGCTGCGGGAAAATTACCAACGCCCTTCGGCTGAGGATTCGTCCCGGAACGCAGCGGAGCCGCCATTCATTGACAGTGCCCCCTATGAAGACATTGAAGGAGAAGAAGAGGAGCTCCCCTTCTAGAGGGTGTCGTCAATTTATCCCGTCATTCCTCTGGAAGCTAGAACTCAGCGGTTAAAGCCGAGGGTCCGATCGATGCCACGAGAACACGATTGATTCGAGATAGTTTCCGAATGGCCTCGGAGGAAGGTGTCCCCTGAATGGAGGCACGGTGGCAGATGGAATGGCCAGTCCTGTCAGGATTGACCTGCATGTGCACACAAGGCACTCCCATGATTCGGCTGCGCCCGTCGAGTCGGTCTTGCATAGGTGCCAGGATAGAGGTCTGGGCCTGGTAGCGATCACGGACCATGACAATATCCGGGGAGGACTGGAGGCCAGGGAGAGGGCGGCGGGATTTCCGGTAATAGTGGGAGAGGAAATCAAGTCGGCCCATGGCGACATAATCGGACTGTTCCTCGAGGATGCAGTGCCGCCCCGGCTTTCGGCACTGGAGACGGCGAAGCGGGTGAAGGACCAAGGCGGGCTGGTTGGTGTGCCGCACCCCTTCGACAGGATTCGGCCGACTGCGATGAAGAGACAGGCGCTTTTGGAGATCCTGCCCTGGGTGGACTTCCTGGAAGGCTTCAACGCTCACACGGTCCTTTCGAGGGACAATAAGAAAGGCGTTGATTTCGCGGTAGAGCATTCGTTGCCGGTGGTGGCGTGCAGCGATTCACATTCCGCCTTTGAGCTAGGGCGCACATATACTGAAGTTCCGGGCGATCATTTGGACGGGACACCCGAAGGCCTGTTGCGTGCCATTGGGTCCGGGTCGTGCGTGGGACGGCGCCCAAATCCACTGCTGATGATGGCTCCAGGATTCGCCAAAGTAAGGAAGCTGCTGGGCTGAGGATGCTGAAGATCGGATGGTTTTCCACCGGGCGGGGAGAGGGGTCGCGGGGCCTGCTCCGCTTCGTTCATGAGCACCTGTCAACCGAGGGCATCGACGCGCGTATCGAGTTCGTGTTCAGCAACCGGGCTCCCGGAGAAGCCGAAGGATCAGACGAATATTTCCGACTGGTCCAGGATTATGCCCTTCCGTTGATTACCCTCTCGTCCGCGGATTTCCGGCGGCGCAAAGGAGGGCGGATTGCAGACCAGCGCGAGGAGTATGATGCGGAAGTCCTGGCAGCGATGTCGGGACGAAGTCCAGACATCTGCGTCCTGGCGGGGTACATGCTGATAGCCAGCTCCCGCCTGTGCCGTGCCTTCCCGCTGCTGAACCTGCATCCAGCGTTGCCCGACGGGCCCATTGGGACATGGCAGGAAGTGGTCTGGCAACTTATAGATCAGAGGGCGGCCCGGACAGGCGCGATGATGCACCTGGCAACAGAGGAAGTCGACCGAGGTCCCTTGGTGTCGTATGTCACGGTGCCGCTCGACACCCTGGAACTGCAGCCGTTGTGGGAAGGCCTTGGGAAGAGGCAGGTTGCGAATGTCCGGGGCGAACTTGGCGAGGACTACGAGCTGTTTCGAAAGATACGTGAGGCGCAATATATGCGGGAACCGTACCTGCTGTTGGAAACGCTCAGGGCACTGAGCGACGGTGAGGTGGCCCTGAATGTCGGCAGGACAGGCGAAGAGGTCACAGTCAACGATTTGTCCAGGAGAGACGGTGACTCTTACGGAGGACTCTGCCTAAACCGGGAAGTTGAGAGAGCGATGGCGAAAGACGGGCTTCTCTAGGCAGACTTCCTGATCGGCTCGGTAGCCAGCGATACCTCGTCCCCAGTAGGACCGAGGAGCAGGGGAGTAGACAGTCCCTCGATGTTGCCCCGGTCCACAACGCACCGGGCCGCGCCGGCAAGGGACGGCAGGTCATACATCACGTCCATTAGTGTGTCCTCGATGACATAGCGCAGGCACCTTGCGCCGGTCCTGTGTTCCAGGGCACGGTCGGCTGCGGCCTCCAGCGCGCCGGTGGTGAACTCCAACTCCACGCCATCCATGCGGAACAGGTGCTGATACTGCTTGACGATGGCGTTCTTGGGTTCCACGAGCACCCTGACCAGGGAGTCGCGATCCAACGAGTCCAGGGAGACGGCAACCGGTAGTCTCCCAACCATCTCCGGGATGAAGCCGAATTCCAAGAGGTCGTCCGGGGTAACATTTGCCATGACGTTCCCACCGGCTTCCTGTTCGGAACGCCCGCCGGCAAGGAAGCCCAGCCTGGAAGTCCCAGTACCGCTCCGCTTTTCAACGACCTGCTCCAGGCCATCGAAAGCCCCTCCGCAAATGAACAGGATGTTGCTGGTGTCGATTTGCAGGAATTCCTGGTGGGGATGCTTGCGGCCTCCCTGTGGCGGTACGTTGGCCACGCAACCCTCGATGATCTTGAGCAGTTCCTGCTGGACGCCTTCGCCAGAGACATCGCGTGTGATCGAGCGGTTAACACCCTCCTTGCGGGCGATCTTGTCAATCTCATCGATGTAGATGATGCCGCGTTCTGCCCTGTGTATGTCCCAGTCCGCAGCCTGAATCAGCCGGAGCAGTATGTTTTCGACGTCCTCGCCAACATAACCGGACTCGGTGAGGGAAGTGGCGTCGCAAACAGCGAAGGGGATGTCGAGAGTCCTTGCTAGGGTTTCAGCTAGGAGGGTCTTGCCGCAGCCGGTGGGTCCGATGAGGAGGATGTTCGCTTTCTGGATCTCCACGGCGGAGGAGTGAAAGCCGTTGCGGATTCTCTTGTAATGGTTGTAAACGGCGACACTCAGTATTTTCTTGGCACGCTCCTGGCCCACCACGTAGGCGTCCAAGTTGCCGTATATCTCCCTGGGTGTCATCGACCTGATCGGAGGAGGCGGAGGAGGGGCGATGCCATCTTCCTCTGCCACCACTTCCGACAGGGACCGAACGCAATCGAAGCATACTGCAGCCTGCCCGAAGCTGGACAGCAATATCTCCGACCTTGAATGCGGCTTATCGCAAAAAGAGCACTGGGACAGGCGCGGATTGTTACGGCCAGTAGTCAACGGTCATCTCCCCCACACGCATCTGAGCAACCCCGTTGCTCTCACTACCAGAATACCGTTTCCCTGAGACTAGTCGCCTTCCTTCTGTTCCGCTTCCTCAGCCTTCTTGGCGCCGAGGATTTCGTCGATCAGGCCGTATTCGGCGGCCTGGTCTGCGGTCAGGTAGTAGTCGCGGTCGGTATCGACAGCGATCTTCTCGTAAGATTGCCCGGTGTGCTCCGCAAGCATCGTGCGCAGTTTTTCCTGCAGGCGGATAATCTCGCGGGCTGCGATTTCGATGTCGGAGGCCTGACCCTGAGCCCCTCCAAGCGGCTGGTGCATGTGAATTGTTGAGTTGGGCAGGGCATAGCGCTTGCCCTTGGCACCGCCGGACAACAGCAGGGTTGCCATGCTGGCAGCCATGCCGAGGCAAATGGTGGATACATCGGGTGAGATCAGCTGCATCGTGTCGTAGATGGCAAAGCCAGCGCTGACAACGCCGCCGGGACTGCTGATGTACAGGTTTATGTCGCGGTCCGGGTCTTCGCGCTCCAGGAAGAGGAGCTGGGCAATGATAATGTTGGCGACCTGGTCATTTATTGGAGTGTTAAGAAAAACGATTCGCTCCTTGAGCAGCAGCGAATAGATGTCAAAAGCCCTCTCACCCCGGGGGCTGGTCTCGATGACCATGGGGATAATGCTTTGCGGGACGAAAAGTCCGTTGTCGTTCGGGGTGTCTGGCATTGTGACAGTCTCCTTTCTTGGTTCCTGCAGCGGTCCGGCCAAGTGATTCCGGCCGATCCCGGAGGGTTTAGTCTTCTTTCTTCTTGGCGCTCAGAATCTCGTCAATCCAGCCGTATTCCAAGGCGTCCTCGGCGGTCAGATAGAAGTCGCGGCTGGAGTCCTGGGCCACCTTTTCGTACGGCTGTCCCGTGTTTTCGGACAGGATGGTATTCAACTGGCGTTCGAGCCTGATGATCTCCCTGGCAGCTATCTCGATGTCAGACGCCTGACCCTGGGCGCCGCCCATGGCCTGGTGAGTATGAATAGTCGAATTGGGAAGGGCGTAGCGTTTGCCCTTGGCGCCGCCAGCCAGCAGGAAGGATGCCATGCTGGCAGCCATCCCCAGGCAGATGGTCGAGACATCCGGGTTGATCAACTGCATTGTGTCGTAGATCGCAAGACCGGAGCGGATCACTCCGCCCGGACTGGTGATGTACAGGTTGATGTCCCGGTCACCGTCCTCGCGTTCAAGGAAGAGGAGTTGGGCTATGATCGTGTTTGCGACACGGTCGTTGATGGGGGTGTTCAGGAATACGATTCTTTCCCTTAAAAGGAGGGAATAGATGTCGAAGGCTCGATCGCCTCGGGGACTGGACTCGATGACCGTTGGGATGATGGCTTGGGGAACGAACAGATCGCTCCGAGGGGACTGGTTAATCATCTGACTGCTCTCCATCAGTAGGAGCATCGCCCTCATCGGTTGCACCGTCGGGGTCGGCGGTACTTTCCTGCTCTGATGTCTCGTCGGAAGCTACTTCTCCCGCCACTTCGGAGCTGTCTTCGCCGCTGGCGATTTCCACGAGTTTGGCCAATACCTTGCGATTCATCAGCGATGAGCGGATCGACTCGCGGGAGTCTTCCGAATTGAGCATTCTCCTCAGGCTGGAGGCCGACTCCGCGGAAGAATTTTCCATCAGGCGATCTATCTCAGCGTCGATTTCCGAGGCTTCGACTTCGAGGCTTTCCTGCTCGGCCAGCTTGCGCATTACAAGGGCGGTGGTCAGGCGGTCTTCTGCCTGGGGCCGTAGCTGTTCCTGGAATTCATCCGCAGTTTGGCCAACGAAGCGAAGGTAAGTTTCCATATCCAGCCGCTGGTTGCGAAGGGTCCGTTCGTGGTCTTCGCGGATGGAGTCCATCTCGCGCTGGTAAATGAGTTCGGACGCCTGGATACTGGTCAGCTTCTTGACCTCTTCCAAGGCGTTGCGCTCGAGTTCTCGCTGGGCTGTGGTTTCACCTTCTTCCTGCAGACGCTGACGGATGTGTTCAGTCAGGGCTTCCATGCTTTCGAAGCCGTCGCGCACCCCCTTGGCGAACTCGTCGTCAAGTTCCGGCAGCAGCTTTTCCTTGACCGACACCACTTCAACTTGGAAGCGACACTCCTTGCCCGCGTATGACTCCTGGGGATAGTCGTCCGGAACGGGAAGGGTGAATTCCTTGTCCTGCCCTTCGGTCATTCCTTCGAGGTACACAGAGAAACCTGGCAATGGAAGCTCGTTGTCCATCTGTGGTATGAAGTCGACCCCTTCGTCGTCGATTGCATCCTCGCCAGCTATGGAACCCTTAACGTTAATCGTTACCAGATCGCCGAAGGCGACGGGGCGCTCCACCGGCTCCCAGGGAGCGCTTTCGAACTGCAGGCTTTCCAGCACCCGGTCAATGTCTTCCTGTCCTATTTCGACAGGTACCTGGGATAGGCGGATGGACCGGAACTCTCCAAGGTCAACCTCCGGTTCCAGGGGGACGACTGCCTTGAACGAAACAGGCTCCAAGTCCAGAACCTCCAGCTGAGGTTCGGCGAAGGCTCTGATTTCGTGATCACGGAGTACCTGGTCCAGAGACTCGGGGATCATGAACTCGAGGGCTTCCTGCACCAGGGTGAGGCGGCCGAGGTGGCTTTCCACGACGGAGCGAGGAGCCTTGCCCGGGCGGAACCCCGGGATTCTGACCCTTCCAGCCAGGCGACGGTACGAGCGGGTCAGGAACGGCTCTTCGTCCGCGGAATCCATTGCGATGTTGAGAGTGATCTCAGTTGAACTGTCTGCTTCCCGCGTTACTTCCACCGATTACCCTCTACATCTGCTTACTGGTCTGTTGTCGTTCTAACCCCGACGCACACCATCCCCCAAGTCGCTCGGGGATGCTGAAAGTATAGCACAGAGGTGTTGGACACAAAAGTAATTTCCCCGTTTGACGCAATCCGGGTGGTGGACTTGATGAGGGTCTCCGGAGCAGCGGCCAGAATTTTCGACCCGCGGCCTGTGGAGCCAGAAACCGGCAGCCTGAAACCTGGTTGGTCGAATTCCAAACGATGAAGGCAGTTTGACCTGCTTCCTATCAATTCAATTGCCCATGGAAAGGAGAGGACGAAATTGCGACGCCCACGCTGCCCAGACGAATCGCAAGGGTGGCGTTTTATAAAAGTCGATTTTTAATTCAAAAAAATATTAAAATTTAATTGACATTTGCATTGGAAACTTGTTAATTTCAATCATGCTTTGCTTGGAGAGCGCCAATAGTGGCGCCCTGGGCCTGAAATTCGAGGCGGCTCTGCCTGGTGCGGCGGAGGATCGGTGGGGAAGTGGTCCTGCCAGCAAACATTAAGACATCCAGAGTGCGGGGAAGCCTGCGGAGGGACACTGTGAGCCCGGCCGAAGGCGACTTCAGTATGGTCCCGCCAGCATACCACCTGCCAGTGATGGTAGAGGAAGTGGTGCGCGGCCTGTCGGTGCTCCAAGGTGGAGTCTATGTCGACGGAACCCTGGGCGAAGGTGGACACTCACTTGCCATCCTGGAAGCGGCGCCGGCGGACGACGCTGCTCCCGCACCGGGAAATGAACGCGGTACCGGCGGGGCCGAAGGCGTCGGCCTGGTTATTGGGATAGACCTTGACGAGCGTTCCGTCTCAGTGGCCACACAGCGCCTGGTTGAGTTCGGGCCACGGTTCCTCCCGATACGAGGAAACTACGCCGATATGGACTCTCTTGCCGGACAGCTTGATGTCGCCCAGGTTGACGGAGTGCTGCTGGACTTGGGGTTTTCATCAAGGCAGATCGACCGGGCGGGCTACGGGCTCAGCTTCATGGCGGACGAGCCGCTGGACATGCGATATGACGCGGGGCAGCGGACTAGCGCCGCGGAACTGGTCAATTCGGCCAACGCCGATGAGCTCACGGATATCTTCCGGCGCTACGGAGAGGAGCCACGGGCAAGGGCCGTAGCTCTGGCGATCGTCAGAGAGAGGGACGGCCGGCCCATCGGTTCCACTTCGGACCTGGCAGCGCTGGTGGAGCGGGTCCATGGGAGAAGAAGGGGGCACCGGCTTCATCCGGCGACCCGGGTTTTCCAGGCCCTGCGGATTGCCGTCAATAAGGAGCTGGAGAATCTCAGGGCAGGGCTGGAAGCCGCCGTCGCGCTGCTTCGACCCGGGGGTCGGCTGGCAGTAATCAGCTATCACAGCCTGGAAGACCGGATAGTGAAGAACTTTATGGGGCACCAATCAGCGGTCTGCGTCTGCCCGCCCGGTCTGCCGGAATGCGTCTGCGGGCAGGAACCGACCCTTGCAATAGTCAACCGCCGCATTATCCGGCCTTCTGGAGAAGAAGTTGCATTCAACCCTCGCAGCCGGAGCGCCCGGCTGCGTCTGGCCCGGCGAATCCAGGCGCGTAATGAACAGGAATGACCTACGTTCTGGGAAGGTGAGGACACAATGAGAGACACGTTTTATACGGCTATAGATATAGGCACGTCGAAAGTAACTGTACTGGTTTCGCGGGTGGGAACTGAAGGCGACCTGAAGGTTTTTGGCACCGGCGTCGTTCCCTCCGAGGGGATCCAGAAGGGGCGTGTCGAGAATATAGATGATGTCAGGGGATCGGTCGAGGCAGCGCTCCGGGAAGCCCAGCGCTATATGGGTGAAACGGAACCGACGGGCGTATATGTCAGCGTCAGCGGGTCCCACATCTCAAGCGTCAATCGCAGGGAAACCCTGGACAATCAGGGGGCTGGCGAGGACATCTCAGCCAAGATGCTGGACACCATGCTTCAGAATGCCTTTCCGCAGGTAGAGCACGGGCAGCAGGTGCTCCATGTAATCCCCATTGGCTACACGGTCGACGGTCTCTCCGGGGTGCGCAATCCCATCGGGATGGCCGGCAAGACGGTGGAGGTCGATGCCCATGTTGTGATGGGCGAATCCGTGGTCCTGCAGAACACCCTGAAAGCGGTGGAGTCGAAGGATGTCTTCGTCAAGAGCCTGGTGCTGCAGGGAATAGCTTCGGCCGAGGCTACGCTGACCGGCGATGAGCGGGAGATGGGCGTGGTGCTGCTGGACATAGGGGCCGGCACAACCGACCTGGTCATCTACCGGCAGGGCAATCCGTGGTATTCCTCGGTGCTTCCGGTCGGGGCCCACTCGCTTACCCGCGACCTGGCTGCGGCACTCCAGGTACCCCTGCACATTGCTGACGAGATCAAGGTCAAGTCGGGCAGTGTTCATCCGGAGATGGTGCCGGCTGACGAGACGGTCGAGATCCCGGGCATGCAGAAGCACTGGCAGCGTCCGATACCGCGACGGGCGCTGGCCGAGCCCCTGAACGCCCGCATGGCTGAAATGCTGAAGATGGTGGTGGCCAGCATAAAGCAGGCCGGACTTCGAGACTGGCCGATCGGCGGAACGGTGATCACCGGCGGCGGCTCGCAGGTGGAAGGCCTGCAGGAGCTGGTGACGGAGATGATGGGAGGCCCGGTGCGAATCGGCTATCCCTACGGGATCTTCGGGCTCCCAGCCCAGCTGCGAAAGCCGACTTTCTCGTCAGCTGTGGGGCTGCTGCTGTGGGGCATCAAGCACCAGGGGAACGCACAGGAGCTGAAGCACGAGAACGGCAACGAGACCAGGTCAAGGCGGTGGCGGCTAAGGGCACCCAGTCGCCGAAGGGCGGGTGCAGGGGCTGGCTAGACAGCCCACACGCGGGAAGACCCGCACCGGAAATCACACACAGGCCGGAAGGGCCGAACAAAACTAAGCACAGGTGGGGAGGAATCACAATGACTACTGGCAATTCGGCGGCATGGGAATCCCTGGACGAACCGGAAAACACCTTTGAGCTGGTACAGGAAGTCAACGCGGGAGCACCTTCGATCAAGGTGTTCGGCGTGGGCGGTGGCGGATCGAACGCGGTCAGCCGCATGTACAAGGACAAGCTCCCGGTCGTGGAGTACTGGAGCATCAACACGGACGCTCAGCACCTTTTCCGCTGCGATGTTCCGAACCGCATCGCCATCGGAAGCAACCTGACCCGCGGACTGGGCGCGGGCGCCAACCCTGACCTGGGCCGTCAGGCTGCGGAAGAAAGCCGCAACGAGATTGCTCATGCCGTTGAGGGCGCCGACCTGGTGTTCGTAGCCGTAGGCATGGGTGGCGGCACCGGAACCGGGGCTTCCCCTGTGGTGGCCCAGATCGCCAAGGAATCCGGAGCACTCACCGTCGGCGTCGTCAGCCGTCCGTTCCAGTTTGAGGCCAACACCCGGCGAAAGAACGCCGAAGAGGGTATCGCCAAGCTTAAGGACCACGTTGACACCCTCATCGTGATTCCGAACGACCGGCTGCTGCACATGCAGGACACCGAAGACGACAACTACACCTGGGAAGACGCCCTGAAGATCGCTGACTCGGTACTGCAGCAGGGCATACAGGCCATTGCCGAGGTAATCACGGTTCCCGGAGAGATCAACGTTGACTTCGCGGATGTCCGGACGATCCTGAGCAATGCCGGTCCGGCGTGGCTGGCCATCGGCAAGGGCAGGGGCGAGAACCGGGCGATCGACGCGGCCCGCATGGCCACCAAGAGCCCTCTGCTGGACATCACCATGGACGGCGCCCGTCGCATCCTGTTTGTAATCACCGGCGGAGCCAGCCTGACCCTGCAGGAAGTTCAGGACGCCGCGCAGGTGATCCAGGACATGTCGGACCCCGACGCCAACATCATATTCGGCACCTGCCGGGACCCGCGCTTGGAAGACGAGGTCAAGATAACGATGGTGGCCGCGGCCTTCCCGGTGCTGGCCGAGACCCGTCAGCTGCGCGAGCAGGAGCTGGAGCGCCTGCTGTCCGACGTATCGCCGCTGTCCGAGGACGACCTGGACGTGCCCAGCTTCCTGCGGCGCAACTCCGGCCGTTCCCGGAACAATTTCCGCTAACCACTCGCATCTCCGGGCGGGCCTCGTTTGGGGCCTGCCCGGCCTTATTCCAGAGTAATGTTCTCGGCAGCCTGAAGCACTTATCCAACATATTCAACGGTAAACAAATTGGTCGCCGGGAATCGCTGCAGGCCGTCCCAACTAGGGGCGGCCTTTTCTTGTTGCTGACACTGGGCTCCGTTTTGCCGGGCTCCGTTCTGAAGGGAGCCCTTGGACTCGCACCAAACCTGAGGGGCCATGTTGTGAAAGGGCGGCTAGTTGACGGCCCGGGTATCATCCCATAAAATCCCGCTACCATTTGCGGTATCATTAGTTGACAATAACTACAAAATAATGTATTTGACCGCGATGGATCCTGGGTAGCCAACCGCACAGGGAGCAATTGATGCACTGCCCTTATTGCTCTCACAAAGACTCGAGAGTAACGGACTCGAGAGAGACGGAAGCGGCCATCAGGCGCCGGAGGGAGTGCCTGGAATGCCAACGGCGCTTTACCACCTACGAGAGGGTGCAGACCTCACCGTTGATGGTGTCGAAGCGGGACGGGCGCCGCGAAGAATTCAACAGGGACAAGATGATCTCCGGTTTGCGGCTGGCCTGCGCCAAGCGACCGGTTAATGTACGCTCGATCGAGCGGATGGTGGATGAAATCGAGTCTGAATTCCAACAGAACGGCAGTGGGGAAGTGTCGTCGGACTCGCTGGGTACGGCCATCATGGACCGGCTGGCGGAGTTGGACAGGGTGGCCTACATCCGCTTCGCCTCGGTGCATCGTGACTTTCAAGAGATGGAGAGTTTCGAGAAGGCCGTGAAGGACCTTCGGGACGGGACTCAGCAACTGGCTCTCTTGGACATGCCGCCGACGCTCCCCAAACCGAGGGGAAGACGCAGGGGTGCAGGGAGGGCGACCGCGCGATCGAGTAGCGGCGCGCCTGAAGACGCTGCGGAAACGGGCACTGCGGCTATTGAAGAGCCGGCAACTGAAAATCTGAGTGAGGCTGTGGGGGTGATGGGAGGCGAGAAGGAGTAATCCGCGATGGATGGCGACCTGCAAATCCCCCCATTGGCCAGACTGCTCACCCTCAATACGGAAATCCACGAGATGCGAAGGGACCTGCTGAGCCAGCCCTTGGCGTCTCTACGCATCGCCGAACTGCAGGATGGTATCGACCGGTGCCACCGTGCCAGCCTGGCGACCTGCTGGCTGAACGAGGGTTACGAGCTGGATGACGCCGGAGAAGAGTACTACTTCGACGGGTGAGCGGTCTCGGAACCTGCTACGAATTTTCCCCGATTCCCGTTTACATAAGCCGTTGACAAAGCGGCCCCTCCGTGCATAGAATCAGCTACTCTATCCGGTGTTCTCATTCCCCATACGCACAAGATGTTGTACCCACTTGTGCTCGTCCTCATATCGATTTGATGACAGTTGGGGTACAGACAATGCCGTACGGGGTGTGCTCTATTAGATGATGACGAGATGAGGCGGCGGTACTTCCGGCCCTGATTTCTGTTCATACATTGGGAAGGCGTTATGACTGCAATCAGAGAAACTTCTGAAGAATCCGGTCTAATAAACCCCAATCCCGAGAGCCGCCAGCGCATTACTGCCGCGCTGGACGCTGCCGGGGTTGCTTGGCAGGTGAACCGGCGGGCCGGGGACCTGAGCCAGAATGCCGAGGTGGTGCTGCGGCGCCGTTACTTGGCCAAGGACCGGGACGGTAATGTGCTGGAGGATCCGGACGGCATGTTCCGCCGGGTGGCGCGGAACCTCTCCCAAGCGGACCTGCTGTACGGGGCCGAAGAGGACCAGAGGCAGGCGACCGAAGACAGCTTCTACAGGGCAATGCGGAGGCTGGAGCTGCTGCCCAACTCGCCCACGCTGATGAACGCAGGGCGGGAGTTGCAGCAGCTCTCGGCGTGCTTCGTGCTTCCGGTCGAGGACTCGCTGGACGAGATTTTCAACAAGGTTAAGCAGACGGCGCTGATTCACAAGAGCGGCGGCGGCACGGGTTTCGCCTTCAGTCGGCTGCGGCCCGAGGGCGATGTCGTGGGTTCGACCGGCGGGGTGGCCAGCGGCCCGGTGAGCTTCATCCGCGCCTTCGACACCGCCACGGATGTGGTGAAGCAGGGCGGCACCCGCCGTGGGGCCAACATGGGCATCCTGGATGTGACCCATCCGGACATCATCCGGTTCATCCGCTCCAAGGAAGATGGGCAGACCCTGGTCAACTTCAACATTTCCGTGGGCGTCAATGCGGACTTCATGGAGAAGGTGAAGCGGGGCGAGTCCTACGACCTGGTGAACCCGCGCACAGGCCAGGTGACCGGACGGCAGAACGCCCGCGAAGTGTTCGACCTGCTGGCGGAAATGGCTTGGAAGACGGGCGATCCGGGGCTGGTCTTCCTGGATGTGATCAACCGGGACAACCCCAACCCGCAGCTGGGGAAAATCGAGAGCACCAACCCGTGTGGCGAGCAGCCGCTGCTGCCCCACGAGTCGTGCAACTTGGCTTCCATCAACCTGGCGCGGATGGTGCGCTTCGTGGAGGGCGACGTCGCGGTCGACTGGGAGCGGCTGGGTGAGACCGTGCAGGTGGCGGTCCACATGCTGGACAACGTCATCGACATGAACCAGTACCCCATCCCGGAAATCGCGGAGATGAGCAAGAAGACCCGGCGCATCGGCCTGGGGGTCATGGGATTCGCCGACTTCCTAGTGCAGATGGCGGTGCCGTACGACTCGCCAGAGGCGCTGGAGATCGCGGAGCAAGTGATGCGCTTCATCCGGGAGCGGACGCACCAGGCCTCGACGGCGATGGCACAGGAGCGAGGACCCTTCCCGGCGTGGGAGGGGAGCGTCTACAACGGCGGCGACGGTGAGGTCCGGTTGATGCGAAACTCGGCCCCGACGACCATCGCGCCGACGGGTACCATCAGCATCATCGCCGGAGCGTCCAGCGGGATCGAGCCGCTGTTCGCACTGGGGTATGTGCGCAACGTGATGGACAACACGCGGCTGGTGGAAAGCAACCCGTTCTTCGAGGCGGTGGCGCGGTACGAAGGCTTCTACTCCGAGGAGCTGATCGAGGAAATTGCACAGACCGGCACTCTCGAGAATCTCAACGTGCCCCAGTGGGTCAAGGAAGTCTTCCGGACCTCCCATGACATTTCGCCGGAATGGCATGTGAGGATGCAGGGTGCGGCGCAGGCACATACCGACAACGCGGTGTCGAAGACGATCAATTTCCCGCACATGGCCACGGTGGAAGATGTCGCGAAGGCCTACATGCTGGCCTACGAGCTGGGGTGCAAGGGCATCACGGTCTACCGGGATGGCAGCAAGGATGGCCAGGTGCTGAGCACCGGAGACTCAGGGCAGGGAAAGCAGGAAGACGCTGCCTCGATGGTGCAAGCGACGCCACGGAGCCGCCCCCAAGCGATCCAGGGTGTTACCGAGCGCGTGCGGACCGGTCACGGCAACATGTATGTGACCATCAACTTCGACGAAAACCAGAGGCCGTTCGAGGTGTTCGGAAACTTGGGGAAGGCCGGCGGGTGCGACTCGGCTCAGCTTGAGGCCATTTCCCGCCTGGTGTCGCTGGCCCTGCGCTCGGGGATTGACCCCAGTGCCGTGCTGGAGCAACTGCGGGGGATCACCTGCTGTCCGGCATGGGACGATGGGACGCTGGTGCGCTCGGGACCGGACGCGGTGGCCCTGGCGCTGGAACGCCAGACCTATGGCAGCGACAGCCGGGCCGTCCACCACGGTGAGGCGGTGCAGATGGCTTTCGCGCCGGAGGTGGTCCACAACGGGAATGGCAATGGAAACGGCAACGGCCACGTCCAGGGCAACGGGAACGGACAGGCGACCGGCAGTGTGCAGTTGACAGGCAGGCGGTGCCCGGACTGCAACACGCCGGTGGTGTATCAAGAGGGTTGCCTGATGTGCATATCGTGTGGCTGGAACAAGTGCGAGTAGCAGGGTCGTTCCACGTTCGATTGATTTGAGCAAGGGAGGGGCGGGTCTGCTTGATCCGCCCCCGCTTTCGTTCCTCGCACCCCGTGAGGACGAGAGTGCCCGTGGTATAATTCGGCGACTCTACGGGGAAAGGAAATGTTGATGAGCAGCGACCGCAAACCGGGGATCGCGATTACGATGGGGGATCCCTGCGGGATCGGTCCGGAGGTGGTCGCCAAGGCGCTTGCAGACCCCCGAGTGTACGCATCCTGCAGGCCGCTGGTGGTGGGCAGCAGCTACGCTATGGAGCAGGCGGTGGCGCTGGCGGGGGTGCCGCTGCGGGTGGGCCAGCCGGAGGATCCGGCCGCTGCAGGGCAGGACAGCGGCGTGGTGGATGTGCTGGATATCGGGAACCTGAACCCGGAGGACATCACCGTCGGGGAGATCAACCCGACCTGCGGCAGGGCCGCGATGGAGTGGGTGACCCGCGCCGGTAAACTGGCGATGGCGGGGGTGGTGGACGGCCTGGCGACGGCGCCTCTGAACAAGGAGGCGGCGAGCCTGGCGGGCTACAAGTCTATCGGCCACATGGAGTTGCTGCAGGAGCTCTCCGGGTCGCGGACAGTTGCGACCATGCTGATGGCGCGGAACCTGCGGGTGGTTCACCTGACCACGCACCGCTCGCTGCGCTTGGCCTGCGACTATGTAAAGAAGGACCGCATCCTGGACTATTTGCGGCTGACTCAAGAGGCGTTCGTGAAGTATGGTTTCCGTGAGCCGCGCATCGCGGCCGCGGCGCTGAACCCGCACGGCAGCGACGGCGGGTTGCTGGGGAATGAGGAGGCGGAGGAAATCTCGCCGGCGGTCGAGGCGGCGAAGGCGGAGGGAATCAACGCCTTCGGGCCGGTCCCGGCGGACATCGTGTTTCATCACGCTGCGGAAGACCGGTACGACGCAGTACTGGCCATGTACCATGACCAGGGACATATCCCGGTGAAGGTATACGGGTTCGAGGAGAGCATCACGGCCAACCTTGGCCTGCCGTTTGTGCGAACCTCGGTGGACCACGGGACTGCCTTCGACATCGCGGGGAAAGGTATCGCCACCCACACCAGCATGCTCGAGTCGATAAGGCTGGCGGTGGCGCTGGCGAAAGGCGATGGCCTGGCGGACTTCTAGGGGCTGGCCGGATGGCAGACTTCCGGTGGAAATATTGCAGGGTGGTTTCCTGATAGAGCGGTGATCCGCTAGGAGTTCCGGGGAAGGGTACGGGCTGCAGAGGGTCCCGGAGTTTCGCAATTTACACTGCCCGCCGCGAGAAAAGAGATCCCATGACCGGCGGCGGTGGAGGCGTCTGGATATGAAGCTATCGTTTATCGGTGGCGGGAAGATGGCCGAGTCCATCGTCCATGGGGTGCTGGCAGGGAAGCTGGCCGCTCCCGCCGACATCTCTATAGGGGAACCGGTTGCCGAACGGCGGGATTTTCTGACCGCGGAGTTCGGAGTGTCGCCGGTGTCAGACAACCGGGAGGCAACTTCCGGCGCGGACCTGGTGGTGCTGGCAGTCAAGCCGCAGGACCTGGGTTCGGTGCTGGGTGAACTTAAGGGTTCGCTTGGTCCGGACCAGGCTGCGTTGTCGATCGTTGCCGGGGCTCGTATGGACACGCTGTCTACGGGACTGAACCACGGCGCTGTCGTGCGGGTAATGCCCAACACGCCGGCACAGGTTGGCAGCGGGATGACGCTCTGGACCTGCTCGCCGGGTGTGGCTGACTCCCAGCGGGAAATGACAAGGGCCGTGCTTTCCAGCGTGGGCGAGGAGATCTACGTTTCCGACGAGAAATACATGGACATGGCGACGGCCCTCAGCGCCAGCGGGCCGGCCTACGTGTTCCTGTTCATCGAAGCGCTCATCGACGCCGGCGTGTATGTGGGGATGCCAAGAGATATGGCCCGCACGCTGGCCTTGCAAACGGTGTTCGGCAGCACGAAGCTGGTGATGGAGACGGGAAGGCACCCAGCCGAACTCAAAGACATGGTGGTCTCTCCAGGGGGTACGACGGCGGAGGCGCTCCGGGTTCTGGAGGAACAGGGAATGCCTGCGGCCATTGTGGCGGCAGTGGACGCTGCCTACAAGAAGTCGGTCCAGCTTGGACAGGGATAGGGCGAAGGGCGATTTGGCAGGACCGTTTTGCAGTTCATAGTCGGCATCATCAACACCGCGATCTGGCTGTTCACGCTGGCGATATTCGCCAAGGTGATCCTGTCTTTCGTTGCGTATTTTGCGAAGCCGCCATATCCCTCGTGGCTGGTATCTGTAGACCGGTTTATTGGCCAGGTGACGGAGCCGGTGCTGGCGCCCGTCAGGCGGTTGTTGCCGAGCTTTGGGGGCCTCGACTTCAGTCCGATGGTGGTGATAATCGTCCTGATACTGATCCAGAGGGTTCTGGCCAGCTTGGTCTGAGGTTGACCGAGGTGGCAGGGCGGCATAAACTGAGCCAAGAACCACACGTCCGGTTGGACCAATGCAACAGCAAGAACTGCTAAAGGGAAACACCGACACCCTGCTTCTGGCGCTCCTTCAGGCGGAGCCGATGTACGGCTACCAAATTGTGAAGGAGGTCAACCAGCGCAGCAGCGGCTATTTTGCCTTCAAGGAAGGCACGCTTTACCCCGCCCTGCACCGGATGGAGCGGGCCATGCTGATCGAGGGCCGCTGGGTGGACACGCCCACCAGCGTCAGGCGGCGATACTACTTCATCACCGAGCGTGGACGCCAGGAACTCAGCGACAGAATGCGGGAGTGGCAACGGTTCAGCCGCGCCATGGATTCCGTGATGTTGCCTGAGACACAATAGCCAACCCTCAAGGCGTTGCTGTAATGCCGGGCGCAATCAACAATTACCTTAACTCCCTGGCCCGGAGACTTCACCTGGACCCGAATCGGGAACAGGAGATCATAGAAGAGCTTCAGGGCCACATCGAAGACAAGGCCGCGGAATTTGAGGCCGAAGGGGTCGATCGCGAGACCGCCCTTTCCTTGGCCGTCGAAGAGATGGGCGCTCCGCGGACGGTCGCCAACGGCATGTACGCGGTGCACAGCACCACCAGGGTATGGCGTGATGTGGTCTTGGCAATGGTTCCCCATTTCCTTCTCGCCGCGCTGTTCGCACTCCACCTCTGGAGCCATTATTTTCTCGTCTCTGTCGTGCTGGTGTGCATTGCCTTCGTAACCTGGCGCAACTGGCGGGCCGGCAAGCCCAGCCAGTGGTCCTACAGCTGGCTTGGATACACGCTGGCGGCTCCGGCAATATCGTGGCTGCTCTCCCTGATCACGTTGGCCTACGGGGGTTGGACGCTAGTGACGAAAGGGGAGTTGCCCTTCAACATCGCGTTGTTCTTCCTGCTTGTTGGCTATGTGCCTTTCTCCATGTGGATCGTGTTCAACGTGGTGTCGAAGGTCGCCAGACGGGACTGGCTGCTGGTGTCGCTGACGGCCCTGCCATTCCCGTTCCTCACCTCGTGGGTACTGTTCCTCAACTGGTCGGGAGGACTGTGGAGCCAGCACGCCGAGCGGATGCAGCAGACCGATACAGCGCGGGCTTGCATCTTCCTGGCATTGGCGGTCACCACGGCAGTCTTTCTGAAGGTGGGGCCGCGGCTGCTGAGGATCGGACTGTTGGCACTGATCACCTCCATACTCATTGTGATCACCGCCCTGTCTCTGCCGGTGGACCTGGGCTTTGTGGCGATGGGCCTGATGATCCTGGCCTCTGTGGCGTTCCTGTTGTCGCCAGCGGTCTTGGAGGCTCAAGCTAACAGGCGGCAAAGGCTCAGCATGGCTGCGCAGGGCGAGGACTCGGTCAACTGGTCCTCTGATACCACCTAGCCGCAGTAGCTGCCGGGCCGACTTGAAATCACAACCCCGGCGTTCGCGACTCTCTTCCGACTTGGAACTGCTGCGGTCTCTTCTGCTTGCCGATTGCTACGCCCACGATGTCCGTCCAGGCGATCCCAAACTTCTGATGCTCGCGGGCCTGCCTGGCGCCGGAAAGTCCAGTTTTGCGTCGCGGGTGACCTCTCTCGTACCCTTTCTCGTGCTGGAATCCGACAGGATTCGGAAAATGTTGGTGGGCGAGCCCGTCTACACGCCTGATGAGCACAGCCGCGTGTTCCGGGCCTGCCATCAGCTGATCCATGAATTCCTGGCGACAGGTTACCCTGTGCTGTTCGACGCCACCAACCTGACGGAGCGAAACCGGCGTCCCCTGTACGCCATTGCCAGGAAGCTTGGCGTCCCGCTGGCCATCGCAGCGGTCACGGCACCGGATGATGTAATCAGGGAGCGCCTCCGAGACCGGGAGGTAGGGCTGGACCCTGAAACCTGGTCGGACGCAGGGTGGGCGGTATACGAAAGGATGGCGACGGCGTGGGCTTTGCCGAAGCGCCCCCATTTCCTCGTCGATACCTCCAGGGACACGACGCCCGCGCTGCAGCAGGTTATAGAGTGGGCACGGTCCTGACGGTTTCAGACTTGCCGCTGCCTCTGGATCGCGAGGTTTGAATCGAGTAATCTCACTGGAATTAAATCACCCAACAGAAGGGCCGAAGATATGAACATCACTGTCGATATAGCCGACATAAATGGGGTCGAGACACCCGCGCTGGTGGTGAACCTGTTCAAAGGCGTGACCATGCCGGGGGGCGCGACGGGCGCGGTTGACCGGGCCCTGGACGGCGCCATCAGCCAGCTGATCGAGGACGGGGAGATCACGGGCAAGAAGGGCGAGATGACCCTGGTGCACACCATGGGGAGGATCGGTCCCGCCAGGGTGGTGGTCGCCGGGCTGGGAGCGCAGGCTGACTTTGATGCCGAGGTGGTCAGGGGCGTCTCTTCGGAGGCGCTGCGATTCCTGCGGCGCCGAGGCATCGGAGAGGCGGTTACCATCGCCCACGGCGCAGGCATCGGGGGGCTGTCGCCCGAGGACGCTGGCCGCGCCATCGCCGAGGGGTCGGTGCTGGGGCTGTACCGCTTCAGCCGGTACCATACCAACGGCAACGGCGAGGACTCTGAGTTCAAAGAGCTGACGATCGCGGAGCTGGACGCCGGCCGCGCGGCAGACATGCGCGTCGGGGTTGTGGAGGGACAGGCGATAGCCGAAGCCACCATGATCGCGCGTAACCTGGTGAACGAACCCGCGAACGTGATGACGCCCACGGCGATGGCGGAGACGGCACGACAGGTGGCCGAGGAGAACGGCCTGGGCTTCGAGACGATGGATAACGCCGATATGAAGGCCAGGGGCATGGGCGCCTTCATTGGGGTGGCGCAGGGCTCGGATGAGCCGGCGAGGCTGATCGTCATGACCTACGAAGGGGACCCGGACAATCCGGGGAATAACCTGGGGCTGATCGGCAAGGGCATCACCTTTGACACCGGGGGAATCTCCCTGAAGCCTGCCGGGGGTATGGAGTCGATGAAGGGCGACATGGCGGGCGGTGCCTCGGTCATCGCGGCAATGCAGATCATTGCCCGGCTCAAGCCGCGGATAAACGTAACGGGGATGGTGGCGGCGACGGAGAACATGCCGGGCGGGTCGGCGCAGAGACCGGGCGATGTGGTAACGGCGATGAACGGGAAGACCATCGAGGTGATCAACACTGATGCGGAGGGCCGTCTGGTGCTGGCCGACACGCTGTGCCTGGCCCGGGAGCGGGGAATCACCCGGCTGGTGGATATCGCGACGCTCACGGGCGCGATGGTCACGACGCTGGGGAAGGCCTGCACGGGCGTGATGGGCAACGACGACGGACTGATCGGGGATGTTATCAGCGCAGGCAAGCAGACGGGCGAGAAGTTCTGGCAGCTGCCCATGTTCGACGAGTACAAGGAGCTGATCCGCAGCGATGTGGCCGATATGAAGAACAGTGGCGGGCGGCAGGCCGGGTCAATCAGCGCGGCCTTCCTGCTCAAGGAGTTCGTTGACGGGGCGGCGTGGGCTCACCTGGACATCGCAGGGACCTCAACCTCAGAGAGGGCATCGGGGTACTTGGTGAAAGGGGCGACCGGTGCGCCGGCACGCACGCTGGCACAGCTGGCAGTGAACCTTGCCAACGGCCAGAAGTAGCGGCGGGGGGCGAACCTAGGGCGCCGTAAGGGATGGTGTATAATCGCGGAAACTTGGGCCGTATGGCGTTACATCGACACTGTGGCGAGGGTGAATCATGTCGAAGATAGAAGGTCTGGGACACGTCGGCATTTACGCCGAAGACATCATGAAGCAGCGGGACTTTTACACGCGGGTCCTGGGCCTGCAGATCGCGGACGAGGACCTGGACGGACGGGGAATGTCCTTCCTCAGCTCCGACCCTGAACGCGAGCACCATGAGTTTGTGCTGATGAAGGGCCGAGTCACCTCCGGCGACGCCAAGGTCATCCAGCAGATTTCCTTCATAGTGCCTGGGCTGGACGAGTTGAAGGAATACCACCAGAAGATCAAGGCTGAGGGCGTGGAGATTGACCGCATTGTCAGCCACGGCAACGCCTTCGGCATGTATTTCTTTGACCCGGAAGGCAACCGGATCGAGCTGTACTGCAAGACCGGATATCCGGTCCCGCAGCCGCACGGCGACCTGATAGACCTGGAAGCTTCCAACGAGGAGCTGATCGGCATCGCGCAGGCGGCGATCCCGTCCAGCTAGAGCCGACTGGATCTTCAGCGAAAGCCCTTCGACTAGCTCAGGGAGAGGCCCGGGTCCACGACGCAGCGCGCGGTGGCCTGGGCCTGACCATTTCACCCCCCTAGCCCTCCCTCTCTAGGGGGAGGGGACTTTATGAGATAGTTTCCGAGCCCGGAAACACCGCGAGAGGCCATGGCCGGCGTTGGCACTGTAAGTTACGCGGATCTTCCTCGGGCCTACCACATATTCAAGTGGCGGGTGCTGCTGGCGTTTGCGGCCTTCTACCTGTTTGCCTACCTGGGGCGGTTCAGCCTCTACCCGCTGGCGCCGCTGGTAAAGGAGGGGCTGGCCCTCAGCAATGTGGAGATCGCGATCATCTGGGCGATGCTGTTCTGGGGCTTCGCGCTGGGAGACGTGGTGCACGGGCGGATGGCGGAGGCGTTTGGCCTGCGCCTGTGGGTGATGCTGGGTGCGGTGCTGACAGCCGTATTCAACTGGGTCACCAGCTTTGCTACATCGTCGGTCGGGATGGCTATTCCCCTGGGCATGGCGGGGTTTGTGAACGCCGCCTGCTGGGCCCCTGCGATGAGCATGATCTCGCAGTGGTGGCCACGGGGCCGCCGCGGCGTGGCGCTGGGCATCGTGGGCACCTCGGCGGGTGGCGCGATGCTGGTGATGTGGACGCTGGCGGGCTGGGTGGGCGCCGAATGGGGCTGGCGCGCGGCGTTCCGGTACCTGCCGATTATCAGCGGAGTGATGGGAATCGTGTTCTACCTGCTGGTCCGGGACCGGCCAGCGGACCTGGGGATGCCTGAGTACATAGAAGAGGACGAGGTGTCGGCGACGCCGGAGTCCATCGACCCGCAGCGCCTGAAGGGGCTGGGTCCCTACAAGGTGCTGATGACCGATGCCAAGTTCGTGCTGGCGTGCCATGTGAAGGGGCTGGAGAACGTGGTGCGGTACGGGCTGACCACCTGGGTCGCCATCTACTACTCCGAGGTTGGCGGGCTGTCCATCGAGTCCACGGTGTTCGTAACGATACTGCTGCCTGTTGGGTACCTGATCGCGCCGCCGCTGGCGGGGTTCATATCCGACCACTTTCTGCACAGCCAGCGTAGGCCGCTGGTGATAACGTCGTGCCTGGCGAGCGCGGGGATCATCGCGGCTATTGCGCTGGTGCCGCCTTCCAACGAGATACTGGGGGCGGCGCTGCTTTTGACCGGCGGGATCGCGATGGGCATGTCGCCGATGTCGACGGTGTCGGTGGATATGGGCGGGCGGCGGATGGCGGGGACGGCGTCGGGGGTGCTGGACGCCCACGGATACCTCTACGCCGGGGCGCAGGCAATCGTGTTCGGGGTGGTGCTGGACATGACGGGCAGTCCCTGGCCCATCGTGTTCCTGGCGATGGCGGCGACGCGGGTCATATCAGTTTTCATGATGAGGGTTGTGCGGGTATAGTCTGATGGTGCGGCCAACCCGGGGATCATCCCTGAGGCCGAGCCCTGGGACTACGGTGCGAGAGTGCTAGTTCTTCGAATTCTCCGGAAAGGGGCCTCGTGGCTGTTCCAGTTCCTCGTGGTTGCGGGGGCGCTGCTGACGCTGTTCATCGCGGTCACACCGCAGGGGAAGGCCGGGTTTCACACCGTCATGTTTGTTTCGCAGGTGCTGGATATCGGGGTCAAGCCGCAGGCCTGGTTCGCGAAGGAGCCGGTGCGGCACGAGGTGCACTACCAGTCTTCCGACGGCACGACGGTGGCGGACGTGTACCGAGTGCCCGACGGCAGGGAGCGTGCGGCGGTGGTGCTGTTCCTGGGGGCGAACGCGGCGGGCCGGGATGACCCGGATGTGGTCAACCTGGGGAACGCGCTGGCAAGCGCCGGTTATGTGACCATGTTCCACTGGTCGCCGACGATGGCGCTGCGGGCGAACATCGACATTGCTGAGCTGAACAACCTGGTTTGGGCTTACCAGTACCTGTCGGAACGCGAGTATGTTGCCGAGGACCGGGTGGGCCTTGGCGGGTTCTGCGTGGGGGCTTCGTTCGCACTGGTGGCGGCGGCGGACCCGAGGATCAGAGACCGGGTGCATTTCGTCAACGCCTTCGGGCCGTACTACGACGCGGGGGAACTGTTGCGGCAGGCAGCATCGCGGTCTGTGATTTACGACGGGGAGCGTACGCCGTGGGAGCCCGACAGGCTGACCCTGAAGGTGCTGGCCAACGAGCTGATCGAGACGCTGGAGGATCCCGGGGACGTGGATATCCTCAGCCGGAAGTACCTCAACGGGCAGGCAATAACAGCAGAAGAAATCGATGCGCTGACACCTGAGGGCCGCACAGTGAGGACGCTGCTGGACGGGACAAGCCCGGAAGTGGCCGAGGTCCTGTATTCGAACCTGCCCCCCGGATTCCGGGACGATCTGGCCACCGTTTCGCCCTCCACATACGTCCCGGATATCCAGGCCAAGCTGCTGGTCATGCACGACCGGCACGACCGGCTGGTGCCGGCGGCGGAGTCGCGGCGGCTGCTGGCGGCGACGGAGGAACGGGGCGATGTGAGGTACACCGAGGTGCTGGCGTTCGAGCACGTGCGTCCGAGCGGCGGCGGGTTTGGCGATCTGCTGGCGGAGGCCGGGCGGCTGTTCTGGCACATGTACTCGATCATCCGCATAGCCGTCTGATCCGGCGGCTTTCCGAGGCTTGGCTGTTCAGGGGCTATTGGAGAGTCTTTTCCG
The DNA here is from genome assembly GCA_963667765.2 of Dehalococcoidia bacterium. GTDB lineage: Bacteria > Chloroflexota > Dehalococcoidia > Lucifugimonadales > UBA3495 > VXOI01. Next base: position 512,105 of record CAXXON010000001.1, read on the forward strand.
ATCTGTTCGCCTCTTACAACCTGTTCATGGTGAGCCTGTCGAACCTTGGGAGCTTGGACGGGCATCCTTCGACAAGCTCAGGATGAGCGTTGGCCCGCACCTGGATTTGCTCTGCATTTGCCCTGTGTTTGGATGCAGGGCGATTGCAAATTTGGTTCGCTCTTAATTTTGTCTGAATCAGGATTCACGGGATTAAAGGATTCTCAGGATTGGAGCCCCATCAGCGAAATCCCATAATCAAACGAATCACAGTTCAGACAACAACTTTGCAATCGTCCTGTTTGGCTGCCCGGATCATTGACTTTCCCTGCTTTCGCGCTACCATTGTTTCTAGCAATTAATTGCAATAACTTTGGATTGCGAGTTGCATCACGAACAGGCGCTGGAGACGCTTCGCCTGCGGGGGCACAGGATGACGCCCCAGCGGGTGCTTGTGCTGTCCGTCGTAGCTGACGGCGGAGAGCACATGGGCGTGGACGAGGTGTTCAGGCGGGCGCGGGAAGTGTACCAGTACATGGACATCGCGACCGTGTACCGGACGCTGCGCATGTTCAGGGACGCCGGGGTGGTCACGGAAGTCGAAATCGGCGACCGCCTGCACTACGAGTTGGCGATGCCCGGCGATGTTCACCACCACATGGTCTGCCGCGTGTGCAGCGGCGCCTACAACCTCAGCCCTCATTACCTTTCGGAGTTCCGGGAGACGCTGGTGCAGGAGTTCGGCTTCGTGCCGGACCTGGAGCACTTCTCCATCAGCGGCGTCTGCGCCGGTTGCCAGGAATCGGGTGAGGGTTAGCACTTCCAGAGCCAGGAGAACAAAGTACCATTTTGACCCAGCGTTTACCCGGAAAGTGCAGCAAGTTCCTCTTACCAGTAGCGGTCGCGTTGTTCCTGGCAATTGCCTTCATGCTGACAGGATGCGGCCAGCGTGCCGAAGAGGGCGGAAAACTCAAAGTTGTGACAACAGTGTCGCCGATCACCAGCATCGTCGAAAACATAGCGGGCGACCGAATCCAGTTGGAGGGCGTGGTGCCTGAGGGAGTCAACTCGCACATCTTCGAGCCGCAACCCTCGCTGGCGAGGCTGCTGTCGGACGCTGACCTGATAATCGCCAACGGGCTGTTCCTGGAAGAGCCCACCCTTGAGCTGGCCGAGGCCAACAAGAAGGAAGACACGCCGATCCTGCTGCTGGGAGACCGGGCGATCACCCCGGAAAAGTGGCAGTTCGACTTCAGCTTCCCCAAGCAGGCCGGCCATCCCAATCCGCATCTCTGGCCGGACCCCAAGCTGGGGTTGAAATACGCCGAGTTGGCGGAGGAGCAGCTGTCATCCCTCGATCCGGACAACGCGGAGTACTACCGCACGAACCTTGAGGCGTTTCGGTTAAGGATCGAGGCGATGGACGCCGCCATTCGAGAGGCGGTTGCCACCATTCCTCCCCAGAACCGGCGCCTGATCACCTACCACGATTCGTGGGCCTACTTTGCCCTGTCCTATGACTTGGCGGTGATAGGGGCAGTGCAGCCGTCCGACTTCGCCGAGCCGTCGGCGCGGGAGATGGCGGAACTGATCGACCAGATCAGGGAGCTGGGACTGCCGGCGATCTTCGGCGCCGAAGAGTTCCCAAGCAGGGTGCTGGAGACCATTGCCGCTGAGGGCAACACGACCTACATCGATCAGCTGGCCGACGACGATCTACCAGGGGAGCCGGGGGACCCGGACCACTCCTACCTGGGCCTGATGCGCAGCAATATGCGAATCATGATTCCCGCGCTGGGTGGCAATGCGGACGCTTTGGACGAAGTGGATGTGAGTGACGTGTTCGAGGGGGAGAGCGGTGCGGTCTACCCGCAGTAAGCAGGGCATTTCGAGACGATTGAAATTGCAGGATTCCACCCTCACCCCATTCTTCTTTTTCAAGGGAGAGGACGTTAGGATGAATCGCCCCGTCTAGGAGGGGATGAAGCAATGTATCTGCATCCGAGGCTGCTGTCGCTGGCCGTCGATGTGCGATGGCGCATCATCATCTCGGCAATCGTGGGAATGCTGGCGGTTACTGCCGGCGCGGCCCGCTTGGCTGTTGCTGCCCTGATCATCGTGGAGGTGGTGCGCGGAAACGCAACCTTCGAGTCGCTGACCTGGCCGCTGGTTGGCATGGCGGCGCTGATCGCTGTCCGGGCATACCTGCAGTACCTGCAGGAGGTGATGAGTCACCACACGGCCAGCCTGGTGAAGGTGAGGCTGCGGGAGCGGCTGTACGAGCACTCGCTGGCTTTGGGGCCGGGGCACTTCGACTCGTCCCGAACCGGCGACGCCCTGATGTCGCTGGCGGAGGGCGTGGAACGGCTGGAGGCCTTCTTCGGCCGCTACCTGCCGCAGATGATCGTGGCGGCTATAGCTCCGATTGTCATCTTCGTATTCATGGCCCTGATCGACTTCCGGACTGGCCTGATTTTCCTGGCCTTCGCGCTGCTTACGCTGGTCATCCCCAACATGTTCCATCGCTGGAACCGGGAGCGAAGCATGGCGCGCCGGGATGCTTATGGCGCCCTGGGGGCGGACTTCCTGGACGCGGTGCAGGGCCTGGCTACCTTGAAGGCGTTCGGACAGAGCCGTAACCGCGGTGAGTTGCTGGCCGAGAGGGCGCGGGAGCTGTTCCGCACGACCATGGGCGTCCTGGCGGCCAACGCGGCGACCGGGGCGCTGACCATCCTCGGAATCACGGGCGGGGCCGCCGTGGCGCTGGGCTGGGGCGCGGTTCGGGTGGCCGACGGAGACCTGGAGCTGCGGGCACTGCTCATCGTCCTGATGCTGGGGGTGGAGGTCTTCCGGCCCCTGCGGGAGCTGGTACAGCTTTACCACGACGGAGTGATGGCGATGTCCTCGGCTGAGGGCATCTTCGCCATCATGGATTCGCCGGCGGCGGTCCGGGACCCTTCGACAGGTTCAGGGCAAGGGAGGGAGGCGGTGGCAGAGCCGGCCGGCGACCTCAAGCCGGAAATCACTTTTGAGAATGTCAGCCACGCCTACAGCGAGGGCCGGCGCCCAGCGTTGCATGACCTGTCGTTCACACTGCGCGAGGGCGAGACCCTGGGGCTGGTGGGGCCAAGCGGCGCGGGCAAGTCCACGATCGTATGGCTGACCCTGAGGTTCTTCGATCCCCAGCACGGAACGATTCGCTTGGGCGGTCGGGACCTGCGTGACTTGCCTCTTGAAGACCTTCGCAAGCAGATTTCCGTGGTAACCCAGGACACATACCTGTTCCACGGCACAGTGGCCGACAACCTGCGGTTCGGGAATCCCGATGCAACGCAGGCAGACCTGGAGGATGCGGCGCGGGCGGCAAATGCCCACGAGTTCATCAGCCACCTGCCGCGAGGTTACGATACGGTGGTTGGCGAGCGGGCCGTCCGGCTGTCCGGCGGCCAGAAGCAGCGCATTGCCATTGCGCGGGCGTTGCTCAAGGACGCGCCGATCCTGATCCTGGACGAGGCCCTGTCCAGCGTCGATGCGGAAAACGAAGCGCTGATCGTGCAGGCGCTGGACCGGCTGATCGAGGGTCGCACCACGCTGCGGATAGCGCACCGCCTCTCCAGCGTGGTCAGCGCAAACCGCATCCTGGTGCTGGACGAAGGCCGCTTGGTTGAAACGGGCAGTCACACCGAACTGGTGGCGGCGGGCGGGCTGTACGCCAACCTGATGGCCCAGCAGCAGGAGCGGCTGGACTTCGTGGTGCAGCCGACAGAAGAGACCGGTCATGCACCGGCACCGCAGGTGGATGTCAGCGCCTTCATACCGAGCCCGGCGCACGGCGGACACGGACACCACCACGAGGCGCCGGGGGCACACCGCGACGAACACGAGGACGAGCACCATCATTCTTCCAATGACCATTCCGATGGGCAACAGGGGCATGGGCATCACCGGCCTGCCGAGGCGCAGGCGCACCGGCGGGACCATCACACCGAGCACCGGCAGACCGTTCATGCGCACGATGGAGCCCACGGACACGGAAACGACCGTCATGCCGATGAGCGTTCGGGACATGACAGCCACCACGACGAACACCGACATGCCGCTCATGCGCATGATGATGGCGGAAGCCACGGCCCGCAGCCGGATGCCTCGGTATTCATGCCGGAACCAGCGCACGGCGGACACGGCCATCATCACGCTGCCCCGGCAGCGCAGCATTCAGATGCGGGCGAAGTGGCCCTGCGGCCGCTGGGGATCATCACGGTGTGGGCGCGACTGCTGGGGCTGGTCAAGCCGTGGCGGAACGAGCTGATCCTGACCTTCCTGCTGGGCGTGGCGCATCATGGGACAGCCATCGGTGTCGGGGTCGTGAGCGCGTTACTGGTGGGCCAGGTGATCACCGGCGGAGACCTGACGCTGCTGCTGATCCTGCTGGGCGTGCTGACGCCGGTGGCGGCCTTCTTCATCTGGACCGAGTCGTGGGTGGCCCACGACCTGGCCTACCGGCTGCTGGCGGAAATGCGGGTCGATGTATACCGGAAGCTGGACCCGCTGGCCCCGGCCTACATGACCCGGCGGCGGTCTGGAGACCTGGTCAGCGTGGTGGGCGGCGATGTGGAGACCGTGGAGTTTTTCTTCGCGCACACCATCACCCCGGCATTCACGGCCGTGGTCGTGCCCGGCGTGGTCGTCGCGGTGCTGGCGGTAATCGCATGGCCGATGGCGCTCGCGGTGGCGCCGTTCTTGGTGGCGGTTGCCCTCAGTCCCTTCTTCGCGCAGAGGCGGTCGGAGAGACTGGGCGAGGAGTTGCGGAGCCAGCTGGGAGATGTTCACGCCCACATGGTGGACAGTATCCAGGGTATGCGGGAGATCGTCGCCTTTGGGCAGGGGCGTTCACGTACGGGCGAGATGGTGAGAAACAGCTGGCGGTTCGCCGACATCCAGTTGCGATTCCTCAAGGAGCGGTCGTTCCAGATCGGCTTCATCGAGGCCATGACTGCCCTGGGTGGCCTGGTAGTGCTGACGGTGGGCGTGTGGCTGCTGACCAGCGGCGTCATCTCGCGGCCGGAGCTGATCCTGGCGGTGGTGCTGTCGGTGGCGGCCTTCGCTCCGGTGTCGGACCTGGCGAGGACGATGAAGCAGCTGATGGAGACGCTGGCTGCGTCGCGCCGGCTGTTTGCCATCCACGACGAGCCGGTGCCGGTGACCGACGGGCCGGGTGTCCGGGAACATGGGTCCGAGGGTGTACACCGGGACAGGCACGAACATGACGACCGCCGCCCTGCGCCTTCGGTCTTGTTCGAGCGCGTGGGATTCGATTACGGCCCGGGGGAGCCGCAGGCCCTGAACGATGTTACCTTCAAGGTCGAGCCGGGCAACACGGTAGCTCTGGTGGGCCGGTCGGGCGCGGGCAAGACCACCTGCGCCAACCTGGCGATGCGGTTCTGGGACCCGGGGCACGGGTCGGTGCAGCTGGACGGGCACAACATAAGGGAGTTCAAGCTGGAGGACCTTAGGCAGCAGATCGCCCTGGTCTCCCAGGATACCTACCTGTTCAACGCCAGCATCCGGGACAACATTCTGCTGGGTCGCCCGGAAGCAACCCAGGCTGAGCTGGAGGAAGCTGCGCGACAGGCCAACTGCCACGACTTCATCGTTGCCTTCCCCGACGGGTACGACACGATCGTGGGCGAGCGGGGAATGCAGCTCTCGGGCGGGCAGAGGCAGCGCGTCTCAATCGCGCGGGCACTGCTGAAGAACGCGCCGGTGCTGATCCTGGACGAGGCGACCTCCCACCTGGACGCCGTCAGCGAGGGGCAGCTTCGGCACGCCCTGGAGAACCTGATGGAGGGCCGCACGACGCTGGTCATAGCGCACCGACTGTCGACCATTCGCAACGCCGACCGGATCGTGGTGCTGGATGGCGGCGAAGCGGTGGAGCAGGGGAGCCATCAGGAACTGCTGGAGCAAAACGGCCTGTACGCGTCGCTTGTGTCGGCGCAACTGGTGGGGGTCACCAACGGCCACGAGGCAGAGCACGAAGGGGACGGACACCACGACGCGCACGAGGCGCCGTTGCCTCCCGAGTGGACCGCGGCGCATGGTGGTCAGCACCACCATCACTAGCGGAGTATGGCACCGGAGTTATCCAGCGTCGTGGCGGAATTCTGTCGAGATCAGGAACTGGACATACAAAGAAACTAGCTCAAAACCCAACAGGAGGGCAAGGAACTCGCGACTGCGAATTGGGCGACCGGATTCCTGCTTTCGCAGGAATGACGGGTTATGCCATGTGACGGGTTTTGAGATAGTTTCCAGCGGAATTGGCTAAACGGACACACTGAAGGCGAAGGCGAAACTGAACAATGCTGCATCCTATGCCCCACGAACACCACGCCGGAACGCCGCTGGTGGAGATAAACCGGCTGTCCTGCGGATATGAGAAACAACGGGTACTCCAGGGCGTCAACCTGCAGATCATGCGGGGGGACTTTGTCGGGCTGCTGGGGCCGAGCGGGTCGGGCAAGACGACGCTGCTGCGAGCCTTGCTGGGCGCGGTCGACGTGTACGAAGGAGAGGTGCTGGTGGCCGGAGTGAGAGCGTCGGAAGGGCGCCCACGCATCGGGTATGTGCCGCAGTTGGAGACCATCGACTGGAACTTCCCCGTAACGGTTCGGGAAGTGGTGATGATGGGGCGGACCATGGAGAACCGCTTCTTCCCGTGGTTCCGCAAAGAGGAGAAGGAACTGGCCGACCGGATGATGGGGCAGTTGGGGATCCTGCACTTGGCGGGGCGCCACATAAGGGAACTCTCGGGCGGGCAACAGCAGCGGGCGTTCCTGGCCCGGGCGCTGGTGAGCAGCCCCTCGCTGCTGCTGCTGGACGAGCCCACCTCCGGCGTCGATGTGAAGACGAGGGACGACGTGATGCACCTGCTCCATGACCTGAACCACGAGGGTGTGACCATCGTGATCACCACCCACGAGATCAACGCGGTGGCCGTGCACCTGCCCCGCCTGGTCTGCCTGTCGGGCCGGGTGCTGGCGGAGGGAACACCGTACGAGGTCATCACCACTGATGTGCTGCGCCAGACTTACGGCGCGGAAATGCCGGTAATCCACTACGAAGGAATGCCCATAGTAGCCGAGAGCCCCCACCGCTATGGCCGCAACGGCGGCGCCAATGGCGACGGAGCAACACCTGGGCACACCCACGCCCATGTTTGATGTAATTTTCGAACCCTTCGGTTACCCGTTCATAATCCGCGGGATGATCGCGGCGATCCTGGCAGGGGCGCTATGTGGCGGAATCGGCGTCTACGTGGTGCTGAAGCGCATGGCGTACATCGGCCACGGTCTTGCCCACGCTGTACTGGGCGGCGCGGTGGTGTCGTTCGTGATGTCGTTCAACTTCCTGATCGGGTCGACCGTCTGGGGATTTCTCTGCGCCCAGCTCATCACCCTGACGACCAAGAAACGGAAGATTGCCTACGACGCCGCCATCGGAGTGATCACGACCGCCAGCTTCGCCATCGGAATCGTGCTGATCAGCCGTTACAAGAGCTTCACCCGCGACTTCGAGACCGCCCTGTTCGGGAACATAGCCGCCGTGGCTCCCGGCGACCTGGTGGCTCTGGCGGCGGTCACGGTAGCCACGGCTCTGGTGCTGTTCGTGGCTTACAAGCACTTCCTGTTCACCACCTTCGACGGCGATGTGGCGCAGTTCTACGGGGTACCGACGGGATGGGTCGAGGCTGCATTCTCGCTGGTGCTGGCGGGGACGATCGTGGTCTCGCTGCAGGTGCTGGGGGTGCTGCTGATCGCGGGGGCAACGGTCATACCGCCGGTCTCGGCGCGGATGCTGACCGATAGCTTCCCACGGATGCTGCTGTTGTCAGCAGGGATCGGGGCGTTTTGCGGTTTCTTCGGGATTTACCTGAGCTACTTCGTGGACGTGTCGTCGGGCGCGACAATCGTGCTGGTGGAGGCGGCGGTGTTCGCGTTGGTGATGGCCTACTCCAACATCCGCTCCAGGCTGCTGGCGGTGAGGCGCCGGGAGGATGTTGTGGCACCGGCGGCGGCTCCTGCGGAGACGGGCATCGGACCGTCTGCAGAGCCGGTCAAGACCGAAGGCGACTGACGATCCGCCGACAATAGCCAACGGCTGTCAGATATATCGGCCAATGCCAACCAAACCAACAGCCCCGGCAGTTGCGCCGGGGCTGTTGCTGTCTCAAAGGGAGGCGTCCGAGGAAGGTTGGCTAGGCTTCGGTCTGCTCGGTCTGGCTGCCCTTGACGGTGATGGTGATGTGGGCCATCGCGGTGGCGTCGGGAGCTCCATGCCAGTGATTCTCGCCGGCAGGGATGACAACGACGTCGCCTTCAACGACCTCTAGAACCTCGTCGTCGGTGGCAACCTTGCCCTTGCCCTCGGTGATGACCAGGATCTGATCGCCGGAGTGTATGTGGAACTTGTTGCGGGAACCGGCGTCGAAGGCCACGATGGCGAAGTTGAAGTTGCTGGAATCGCCGGGGTTGAGTATGGCCTGCCGCCAGACCTGGGAGCCGGTCATGAGGCCGCCGCTGCCAATTGGGGCCATGTCGGCCGGAGTCCGGGGAACGTCGCCCATGGTCACTTTCTTCATCGTCTACTCTCCTGAAATGCGCTGGTGATTGCCTTTCTGTTTAGCGGATTATTGGCATTCTACGCCAGCGGTAATCATACCGTCGCCCTCAGTAGTAGTCCAGCGGGACGACGCACTATCCGCTTCCACGCATTTCCTCGAGGGACTCGGCGATGGTCCGGGCGAGGTTGCCGGGACGGTCGGCGAATTCGGGCGTCGGATACCACTCGTAGTCGAAGCTGTGGAGGATGTTGCCTTCGATGCTGCAGCGGAGGTCGGAGACCACCACGTTGAAGCCGAGCTTCTTGGTCGCCTGTTCTGCCAGCATGTCGAGGACCACGTCGGGGCAACCAAAGACCACCAGGAATCCGCCCTGACGGTCGTCAGACGTGGGGTCGGACACCCTGGCGCGGAACACTGGACCGTAGAAATCAAGCTCAACGATCGTGTAAGCCCGCTCCGGCACATTGTAGTCGGGCCAGCCGATGTGGATGTTGCCGCCAACTTCCCAATGGTGCATGGTTGAGTGCCCCGCAGACGCTCCTGCGTCAGCCAGCGTTCACCGCAGGGCGGGCAGACTTCACACGAGCTCCCTGCTTGAACACGGCCTTGACGCGTCTGAGGGCCTCTATGTCGGCAGCAGGGTCTCCGTCGACTAGCAAGAGATCGGCGGCCTTACCGGGCTCGATGGTGCCGGTCTCCGACAGCACACCCAGTGCCGCGGCGGGGTTTCGCGTCCCAGCCTGGATGGCCTGCATGGAGTTTAGGCCGGCATCGTGCATGGCGATGATCTCCCCCTGGAAGTCTCCGAAGGGGTAGCTGCCCCATCCGCAGTCCGACCCACCCGCCAGCCTGACGCCCGCGGAAATCAGCCTGCCGAACTGTTCCATGGTCGTTCCGCCCGCCCGGTTGGAGCGTTCCCATCGCTCCTGCTCGGCGGGGGTGAAGGCGCGCTGCTGGCGTACTCTTTCGAGATAGGCTCTGGACACCCGGCCAAGGTGCATCGTGGGGTTCAGGTAGACCTGGGACTCGGCGAGACGGTCGGCGGTCGGCTCGTCGTAGCGGTAGGAGCCGTCAGAGTCGGTGAAGAAGCAATGGAGGATCGCGTCCACCCCAGCGTCGAGAGCGAAGTTTATGGACTCGGTGCAGCGACAGTGGGCCAGCACCGGACGGTTGCGGTTGTGGGCTTCGTCTACGAGGACCTTCAGTTCGTCCAGCGAGAAGGACGCCCGGTAGGGATCGCTGGTCAGGGTGCTTCCCCCGGAGGCGGCGACCTTGATGAAGTCGGCGCCATCCTTGACCCGATCCCGGACGGCGGCGCGTATTCCATCGACGCCGTCCACCTCGCCGCCCATGAACCACAGGTGGCCGCCGGTGATGGTCAGGGGAGGGCCTGACGCCAGGGTTCGGGGACCCTCAACCAGGCCCTGTGCCAATCCGCCCTTCAAGGAGAAGGCGGTGTTGTTCCAGGAACCGCAGTCGCAGAGGGTGGTTACCCCGCTGGCCAGATGGTCTCCGATATTTCGCGCCGACCGAAGAAGGCGAATGTCGTCATTGTCGTCGCGATCGACCTCTTCCCCGGTACGTCCGTCGCCTGGCATGTTGGTGTGGGTGTGGCAGTCGAACAGGCCCGGCAGGAGCGTGGCCTCAGGAAATTCGAGCACCTCCCTGGGTGCGTCGCTCTGGGAGGCTTCCACATCTCCTCTTGGTCCGACCCAGAGGATCCTGCCGACACTGAATCCCACGGCCATGCCCTCCTGTGGAGCATCATTCACGCCGTCGATCAGTTTGCCTGGCAAGAGAACCGTTATCGTACTGCCGGTTTCGCTCAATTTCCGCTTCTCCTGCCACTTCAGGGCCAATTCTCGTGGGTATGGATTATAGCAGGCATATCGGGTGCCGATGATGATCGCCCATGGAAAAGCCGGTCAGAAACACCGATCTTCAGTCGCGGAATGGCCTTCGGTGGCTAGCAGCCTGTCCGGAGATTAGATTTTGGAGACGAAAAGCGCCACTGTCTAATCTGATAGGGGATTAATGGGCTCTAATTATACAGTATTCGGAGTATTTTGCTTAGTCAAAGACGAATATAGTTTAGAACATTGTTTCTCGGACAGACTGCTAGTGGCGCTCCCTGAGGGTGAGGAGCGCCAACGGCACCCCGGAAAGGACGATCAGGAGCAGCGACGGCATGGCGGCGCGGGCAAAGAAGGCCTCGGAGGTGAAGGACCAGACCTGCGTTGCCAGTGTGTCGAACCCGGTGGGGCTGAGAATGAGCGTGGCCGGCAGCTCCTTCATGGTCAGCAGAAAAACAAGGGACGCCCCGGCGGCGATTCCCGGTCGGACAGCGGGCAGGGTGACCGAGGTGAAAGCTCCCAGGGGAGAACGGCCCAGGACGCGGGCAGCCTCCTCGACCCTCGGATTCACCTGCAGCAATGTTGCCCTGACCGCGCCCAAGGCCGGCGAGAGGAACAGGACCACATACGCCATCAGCAGGAGCCAGATACTCTGGTATATCGCCGGCGCATAATTCGCGCCGAAGAATACGAGAGCCAGCGCTATCGCGATTCCGGGCAGGGCGAAGCTGACATAACCCAGCCGCTCCAGGAAGTTGCTCAGCGCTCCGGGATGGCGGACGGACAGGAGCCCCACAGGAAGCGCTGCCAAGGTAGCCGCGATGGCGGCAAGGGCAGAGATGTAGACCGAGTTGCGCGCCGCAATCCACAGCGGGTCAAGGGGCTCGCCGGCCAGCACGCCCCGGACAACCCAGTATACGAGGATTCCCACGGGCAGCCCCAAGGCCACGGCGGTCAGGCTTGCGCACACGCCAGCAGCAGGCCAGCGCCACCGACCGAGGGCCATTGTCGGGGCCGGGCGTACCGTCCCAGTCGAGGTTGAGTAGTACCTACTCCGGCCCCGGCTGAGGAATTCAGTTGCCACGAGCGCGAGGGCCAGTGCCACCAGGACCAGCGACAGTGCGGCGCCGAGGGTCCGGTCGAGTGACGATTCATACTGGCTGAATATGGCCCAGGTGAAGGTCTCATACCGAAGCAGCGACACCGCACCGAAATCGCTCAGGGTGTACAACCCTACGAGGAGCGCTCCGGTGCCGATGGCGGGTCGAAGCAGGGGAGTGACCACACGGAAGAAAGTGGCGACAGGCCCCAAGCCCAGCCCTCGCGCAGACTCTTCCAGCGCTGGGTCCATGCGCTCAAGGGCCGCACGAATAGTCAGGAAGACATACGGATAGCTGAGCAGTGTCAGTGTCAGCATTGCTCCGGCGAATCCATAAATGCTGGGCAGACGCTCGACGCCGAATGGTCCTTCCAAGGCTCCCTGGAGCATCCCGCGTGGCCCCAGGGCCACCACCACCACGAAACCGGCAACGTAGCTGGGAATGACCAGGGGCAAGGAAGTCAGGACCGCCCAGGTCCGGCGCAACGGAAGGTCTGTGCGGGCAGTCAGCCAGGCCAACGGGAGGGCGATTACCACGGAACCGGCGGCGACCGTGACAACGAGGAGCAGCGTGCGCCCCAGGATTGCGGCAACCCTGTCGCGGAAGAGCAGTTCCCAGAGCTCACTTCCGCCACCCAACGAACGCACGACGAGATACACGGGCGGAAGCAGCAGCGCGGCCCCAACAAGGAGAGCCGGTACCAGAAAAACCGGAGGGGCTCTGAGAGCGGCTGAACTAAAACGTGCAGCGGCTTCTATGGGATTCAACAACAGATCAGCCAGCGAAAATCGGTGAGGTTGCGATCGCACAATTGCTATGCCACAGTTATGAAATAAGTATACACAAACCCTGCTCCCAAGGGCTGCGGGTGCCGATATCGCAGCAAGGCTATCGGCCTCGGCTCGCCGAGTCCAGGCATCCCCGCGAAAGCTGGAATTCGGAGCTTTTGGAGCTCGGCTGGCCTTTACCGTCAACCTCAGTCCACACCCAACCGGTGGCAGCTACCTGCGATGCAGACCACTAGATTCCCGTTTTCGCAGGAATGACGGATTGTTGAATTCCGAATTCCATAGCCCTGGATAGTGCAGGTCGGGTAAGTATATGGCACATGATTTCGGGGCTTGCTCTCCCGATTGACACCTGGTGGCGAGATGTCTACACTACCCGGCGTTCGCCCCTATTGACAGATATAATATCTGTTGGCACTATTTCCGAGTCGTACTCCGCTTTACCAGATTCTGGGTCAGTTGGAACTATCTGGGTCAGTTGGAACTAATGGTAAAGGCACCGGCACTGGACTCCACAGGTCTCGCAACTGCAACGCCCGGCAGCGACGCTGCGCTCGAGTGCGCCGATGTTGTGAAGCGCTTCGGCGAAGTGGAAGCCGTTTCCGGTCTCAACCTCGCCGTTGAACGGGGAAGCATTCTATCCCTGCTGGGCCCCAGCGGGTGTGGAAAAACGACGACGCTGCGTCTTATCGCCGGCTTTGAGCGGCCTGATTCCGGCCGGATATCCATTGGCGGTCGAGTGGTCAGTTCGCAGCACTCCTGGCTCCCGCCGGAAAAACGGCGCATCGGAATGGTTTTCCAGGAAGGGGCGCTGTTTCCTCATCTGACGGTAGAGCAGAATGTGGGGTACGGCCTCAGAAAGGACCCAGAGCGACACTCCCGCATTGACGAAGCTCTGGACCTTGTGGGGCTCTCCGAGATGCGGCGACGGCTGCCCCATGAGCTGTCGGGAGGGCAACAGCAGAGAGTTGCTCTGGCCCGCGCTCTGGCTCCGAACCCCGACATACTCCTGATGGACGAACCGTTTTCCAACCTGGATGCCAAGTTACGGGAGCAGTTGCAGAGGGATGTGGTGGACATCCTCCACGCCAGCGGGGTTACCGCCGTGTTCGTCACCCACGACCAGCAGGCGGCGCTCAGCGTTGGGGACGAGGTTGCGGTGATGAACGAGGGAAGGCTCGAGCAGACAGGCTCTCCCGCCGCTTTGTACCACGCGCCCGATTCCAGGTTCGTAGCCCAGTTCATAGGGGAAGTTGACTTCATACCCGCGAGGATGGAAGAAGGACAGCTGACCAGCGAACTGGAAGCGGTTGCCGGAAGCGGCCATATCGACCACCGCGCCCAGTGCTCGAATGGAGCGCTCTCGCAATTCTGCCAAGAGGCTGCCGGTCTCGAGGGCAGGTCGCTGGAACTGATGATTCGCCCGGACTGCATTGAATGCCATCCGGATGAAGAGGGGCAGGCAGTTATCGTGGGGCGCGAGTTCCAGGGGGCATTCTACCAGTATCGTCTGCGGCTTCAGTCGGGTAGGGAAGTCCGTTGCCTTCTTTCGCATATCGAAGACTTCGCTGTCGGCGAGAGGGTATCCGTGCGGATGAGGCCTGGTCACGAGGCCCGTCTCTTCGTAGACGGCAGGCGCGCGGGTAGCGTTCTCGGTCCCAGCTAGGTTTGCAACTTCGCCTAGCCGTCGCTCCTGCGAAATTAGCAGTCCGGAGTGCCCGATCAGGTCGATTCTCCCGTCAGTTGGAATGACGGGGCTGCACCGCGTATCAAGTTTAGAATGCGTTTCCCTGACAGTCCCCTCTCCTGCTGATGTCGTTCGTCCCCGCTCTGCTATAATTTTGCGTTGCCGGGTGCGGCAGACTTAAAGACAGAGATGAGGGATAGAATGCCACGACCCCGAAGGACCTCGGCTGCGCAAGCCGATGCCTCCAATGGCGAAGGACAAGCGGACCGCCTTTCTCCGGGGACAGAGAACTACCTGCTTTGCCTGTACCGCCTGTGGGAAGACGACGAGGCTCCCACCATCACCCAGCTGACTGATGCCCTGCGCCGCCTGCCTCCCACGGAGGGCCTCGGTACCTCGGTCCCATCGGTGGCGGGCATGATCCGCAGGATGGCGCGCCAGCAACTGGTGGACGTCGGGTCCGACAAGCGTATTCGCCTCACCAAGATCGGGATGGAGGGCGGCGAGGATATCGCAAGACGGCACCGGCTGGCGGAATGGATGGTGGTGCGCCTGCTGGGCATGGAACTGCACCAAGCCCACAACGAAGCGCACCGGCTGGAGCACGGGATGTCGGCCCAGCTCATGGAGAAGCTGGTGGAGCGCCTGGACAATCCGAGGCGCTCTCCCTACGGGCGGCCAATACCAGGGACGGGAGAGCCGAGGATTCCCCCCAATTCGTTGACTCTTGACGCTGCGGCGACCGGGCGCACATACGTGGTGGACCGGGTGCCGGAGGAAGACCCGCAACTGCTGAAGTTCCTGGCGGACTCGCAGATAGTCCCGGACCAGGAGATTACGGTGGCGGACGCGACTCCCTTCCTGGGGGTGATGGAACTGGCAACGCAGCATGGCCCGGTGTCGATGGGGTACAACGTGGCCCACCAGATCGTAGTCAGACCCGTGGACAGGGTGGCATAACTCGACCACGGCGCGCTAAAGTTCGGAATTCTGCGCGGGCTCTCAGATAGTCCCACTCCCTCTCCGGAGTGGGACTATCGCTTGCGTGATGCCAGGTTCTCCCGTACCTCCGCCCATCCCTCGGACATTGAGCGGTCGGGAAACGAGGCATCTTCGCTCTCGTTGAAGACGCTGACCAGCACGAAGACCGGGCCTTTCCGGGTCATCACTTCCTCCAGACCGATCAGCATCTCTTCAAGCCTGTCGAAATGGTAGGTGTGTGCGTAACCTGAGCTTTCCGCCATCCTGATCAGGTCGAGGTGGTCCAACCCCTTGATGGGCAGCCCGCCGGTGGAGGAACGGGAAGCGTCGTCAAAGACGAAGTGGACCAGGTTGCCGGGGTTGGACTCGCCGATGGTGGCCAGCCCGCCCAGGTTGGTGCGCAGGGTGGCATCGCAGTCAAGCACCAGCACCTTGCCCGAGGGCTGGGCAAGCGCCAGGCCGAGACCGACCGCAGGGGCTCGGTCCATGCAGTCCATGAGATCGAGGTCGAGGTCGCGACGTTCGGAGACGCTGCTCCACTCCCGCAGGGCGGCGGAGGTGGAGACTACCAGGGCATCGCCGCGGTGGTAGTTTACGGCGCGGGCGGCTTCGGCGTAAGGGATTCCGGGAGACGGGTCACTGTAATGGGAATGAGAACTCATCTGTCGTATCCGTCGCCTGGCGGTCGCCTCTCGCTATCGTTTTGCGCGCCGGGTTTGAAGGACGGGGTCCGGCGAAAACCGACCATGGCCCACATGGCCACCAGGACGACAGCACCTCCTCCCACTCCAAGGAGGACGTTGGAACGCTCGAAGGCTTGGAAGAGAAGCCAGAACCCGAGCAGGAAGAGGGAATAGGCCAACAGCCGAAGCACCAGGCCCCGGCCTAGTTTCGCGATAAATTCTTTTCCAAGTCCAGCAAGCAACCGGTTAAGCCTCGAATCGTCCTTGTAGCAGAGGGGGTTGGTAGCTACCGAATCTCCATTGGCGCCTAAACCGATTGGGGCAGGTTCTCAACCTGCCCCGCGTGTTCGGGAATGAGGGGTCGTGTCGATTGGGATGGCTAGTCGCTGGCCAGGATGCCCGGCATATCCCGGAGGGCCACATGGATGGTGCGGGAGGCTCGTTGCCGGAACAGCACCGGGGTGTTTTCAATCTCCGGCTTGACGCGAAGATGCACGAAAACCGGTCCTTCGGCAGCCATCACGTCGCCGATTCCGGTGGACAGGTCTTCAAGGTTGTCGAAAGAGAAAGTGGCGGCGTAGCCGGCGGCCTTGGCCATGCCTTCCCAGTCGGCCTTGCCGGACCCGGGGACCGGCTGGCCTCCGGTAACAGCGTAGACGCCGTTGTCGAACACCATGTGGCAGAGGTTCTTCGGCGTCTTGTTGGCCAGGGTCACCATGGCGCCCAGGTTCATCAGGAGGCTGCCGTCGCCGTCAAGGACGATGACCTTGCGGTCGGGCTGCGCCAGAGCCAGGCCGAGCCCGACATTGGACGCCTTGCCCATGGCGCCGGAGACCGGCATGTCCAGCTGCTCCTTGGTCGTCACGGTGGGCAGGCCGAAGTGGACGTTGTTGGCATTCATGGTGGCGATGATCACGCCGTCGCCCCGGTTGGCGTCGATCACCCTGACTGCTTCCTGGTTGTCAATCATAAGACTGCGTCCTCGCGTTCCCCGGTGTTCCGGGGAGGAGTTGGGATATAGGGACTGCGGCGCTTGCTAGGCGCCGAACTCGGTGCCCACCAGCACGGCAACGGGCTTCTGGGTGCGGTCGGCTTCCTCGATGGCGATGCTGATGCGATCGGCATCCTCGTCGGTCTCGATCAGGTAGTAGTTGATGCCCCAGGTGTGGAGAATGTGCTCGATGAACACCGCCGCTGAATCGTTGGTGACGCCGCGACGGGTCCAGCCCCGGTACCCCACCAGCATGACCAGAGGCTGGTTGATGTCCAGTCCCAAGCCTCGGATGGAGTCGCCGGACTCAAAGATGCCAGTGTTCTGAATCAAGACGATGGGACGTTTGCCGCCCACCCACAGGCCGGCGGCGATGGCCATGGTCTCGCCCTCACGGCAGACAGGCACCAAGTCCAGGGTAGGCTCGTTGGTGAGCAGCTGGTACATGAAGTTGGTCTCGCTGTCGGGAAGCCAGACCACGTGCGAGATGTTGTTCTTCTTGAGTTCCTCAACGACCGAGGTGGGATGGAGTACGACCTCGTAAGTAGTCATTCCGGCTCCTTATCCTGAGCTTGCCAGGGCCCTGCCGCAAGGTCAAATATCGCTACCAACAGGGAACGGCGAGAGGGGCTCATTATATTCACCGGCTTGAAATGCCGTCAATTGTGACGGCGTAGCCGGTACCTGGGGCGGGCGACGCTGCCTCTCCACTGCACCTTTGGGAGTCAAGTATGCGGAGGAGTTCACCCCCACTCTAGCCCTAGCCCTACCCCTCAGGGGGAGGGAATTTGGGGGGATAGTTTCTAAATGGTGATGTCGAACTGCCGGCGGGCGGCGAACAGGGGCGCGGGGGCATTGCGCACCAGGTGGAGCGGCCCGGGTCCGGAGCCCCGCACATAGCCGAGGATCAATGTTCTGGCCGCCTCGACCATCACGTCCGCTTCCGCTGGTGTGAGCGGCTCGGGAATCGGTGTCCGGGCCTTGGGCGATGTCAGGTAGTTGTACCAGGCGATCAGTACCTCCTGGAGGGCAACATCCTCGTCCTGGGCCCGCAGTCGCAGCGCCGCGCCGCGCTGGTAGTTGGGCAGACGACCGAATAGCCAGTCTAGGTACAGCGGGTCGGTGGCAACCCGCTCGGGCAGTTCAATCCCGCCGGCCGCCTCGATGACATAGTTCCTGTTGCCGTTCTCGTCCTGCGTTTCTGTCGGCACAACGCCAGCGTTGGCGAGGTACACCGGCACCAGGATCGGGGGATGGGGTTCCAGCATTTCCTCCCCCAGCGCAAGGACGAAGGAGAGGCTGGCCATGTCGGCACATATCGGGTCCGAGGTCATTCCGAGGAATTGCCCGGAAATGTTCAACAGCACCTCCGGCGGGAAATCCCCGTCAGCCAGCTGCCCATTAACGGCGGTGTGCACTGCCTGTGCCATGTGGCTCCCATCGCCGCAGTGGGGCGCTAGACAGGGGAGCCTGGAGTCTACCTCCAGTCTGCCTGGAGCCTCGCTCGATTTATGCTCGTCAGACCCTCCCTCGAACTCCCTGTACAGGCTTGAAATCAAGGGAATTGAGGGATGGTCCACGGCCAGAGACTCCAGCGAGGACATGAGCGTGCGTGCCGCTTCCATGGACTCCCCATCGTCTCCGATGCCCATGGAAAGACGGAAAAAAGGCCAGGAGAAAAAGTCTTCTCCCAGGAAGTTGCCGAGTCCTGCGCCGACGAAGTAGTCGCCGCTGATCACTTCCCAGAGTTGCCGTTCCGAGGGGCGGGGGTCAAGGTAGCGGTAGGCGATGAAACGGCAAAGCAGCGACAGGCAGGTCTGGCGAATGAAGGCAGCCGCGCTGTCGTCAGCGAACAGTGGCTGGCAGATCGACCAAGCACGGTAGCTGTTGTCCACCGGGGCCAAGGTGACCGAGTCCTCGAAAATCGATTCCAGCCGCTCAATCGCCCGGCTTACGGCGGGGCTTTCGGGGCCCAGTGCCGCAGCCAGGGAGCGGGGGTCAGGAGTAGTCGTCACGAGGACTGCCTAAAACTCGGCGTTCTTGGGGGTACGGGGGAAGGGAATGACATCTCGGATGTTCGACACGCCGGTGATGAACTGTACGGTGCGTTCGAAACCCAGCCCGAAACCGGCGTGGGGGACGGTGCCGTAGCTGCGTAGGTCCAGGTACCAGTAGTAGTCCTCCTCGTTCAGCCCGGTCTCTTTCATTCTGTCCCGCAGGACATCGCCACGCTCCTCGCGCTGGCTCCCGCCGATAATCTCGCCGATGCCCGGGGCCAGCACGTCCATGGCCCGAACGGTCTTGCCGTCGTCGTTCAGGCGCATGTAAAAGGACTTGATCTCCCTGGGGTAGTCGGTGACGATGACGGGCCGGCCGATGCGCTTCTCGGTGAGGTAGCGCTCGTGCTCGGACTGCAGGTCGACGCCCCAGGAGACAGGGAATTCGAAAGTCTCCCCGGACTGGAGCAGCATGTCCACGGCCTCGGTGTAGGTGATGCGCTCGAAGCTGGAATTCACGATGCCTTCAAGGGTACTGATGATCTCCTCGTTGTACCAGCGGTTGAAGAATTCCATGTCCTCGCCGCAATTTTCGAGGACATGTCGGAAGATGTATTTGAGGAAATCCTCGGCCAGGTCGGCGAGGCCCTCAATCTCGCAGAATGCGACCTCCGGCTCAACCATCCAGAACTCGGCCAGGTGGCGGGATGTGTTGGAGTTCTCAGCCCGGAAGGTGGGGCCGAATGTGTACACGTTGGAGAGGGCCATGGCGAAGACCTCGGCCTCCAGTTGACCGCTGACCGTCAGGTATGTGGGCTTCCCGAAGAAGTCTTCCCCGATGTCTATCGACCCCTCGCGCCTCGGAGGATTGTCCAGGTCCAGGGTGGTGACCCGGAACATGGAGCCGGCCCCCTCGGCGTCGCTGGCGGTGATTATCGGTGTCTGAATGTACTGAAAGCCCCGTTCTTGGAAGAAGGAGTGGATGGCGTATGCGACGGCGTTTCGCACCCTGGCCATGGCGCCGAAGGTGTTGGTTCGGGGACGCAGGTGGGCGATCTCCCGCAGGAACTCCGGGGTGTGCCGTTTCTTCTGAAGAGGGTAGGTCTCCGGGTCGGCGCCGCCGAGTAGCCGCACTTCCCTGGCCTGGATTTCGTAGCTCTGACCCCGGCCCTGGGACTCCACCACATCGCCGACCACGCTGACGCTGCAGCCGGTGGTCAGCGAGCCGGCGGTGGCGTAATCGGGGCTGTCCTCGGCGACCACGACCTGGAGGTCCCGCAGGGTCGTGCCGTCGTTCACCTGGACGAAGGTCACCGACTTGGACGAGCGGCGGGTCTTCACCCATCCCTGCACCAGCACCTCACCGGAGGGGTCGTCCTGGGACAGTATGTTCTTGATGGTGGTGCGTTCCATTGGACACCTCTATGGGGTGCTGATGGGCCGTCGGAACCGAGCGCGTCCGGCGTAGCCTGCTACATCGCTCCGACTGGTTCACGCGTCCGGTGATTCCTCGTTCCGGGAAGCGGTTCAGCCCTACGCCGTACTTTCTTCCAGGGAGTGGGCTTCCCACTGGTCGGCCCAGTGCTGGATGGCCTCAACCACGTGCCGGAAGCCGGACCCCTTTTCTGTCAGTGCGTATTCCACCAGAACGGGCTTGGTGTCGTAGACCCGGCGCTCCACGATGCCGGACTCTTCCAGTTCCTGGAGGCGCTGGGAGAGGAGGCGGTCGCTAAGGCCTTCGACGAAATTGGAAATGTCGCTGAACCGGCGGGGCGCCGCCAGCATGCTACGAATGATAAGGCAGTTCCACTTCTTGCCCAGGATCTGGATAGCGCGGTCGTAACGCGGGCAGGGCTCATGGATCTTCATTGCAGTCCTGTCTCCGTTACAGAAGAATTTTGGGGATACTAGCACACTAATTAAAGATTAGCCACTATCAACCCCTTGACAAGGGAAACTTTTGCGACTAACTTATTATTAGTTACTGAATAAACTGCTTGTCAAGCTTAAAGGTAAGTATCAAACATAAAATGGTCAATTGACCGCAGAGGAGGTTGACATGGCCACGATGACACCCGACAAGGTTACCAAGGAATCCGCCCAGGAGGCCAACCCCAGGCCCCACGGAGGTACCATCGCCAGGCTGCTGGCCCAAGTATCGAAGCTGGGCGACGGCTATGCCGAATACCAGATGGAAAGGGGAGTCTGGCGGAAACTGGCGCTTTGACCAAGCGCTTCCGGGGCGGAGGCTTCTTCCGCTCCGGAGGCTGGATTGAAGACAGGGGCCAGTCCCGGTCTGCACGGCCAGAACATCGGCCAAACCACCACTAAGGAGACCCACATGGAATCGTTAACAAAGGAAGACAAACCCAGGACCGTACCCGCGTCGCAGCCCGGTCCTGCAAAGTCGGCCCAGAAGTGGGCCGCCAGCCGGATGGCACGCCGGCTGGTCACCTCCCCCGTTTCGCTGTATGCCTGGCTGTCGGGACCCCCTATGACCAGCAGGGACCGCATGCGGGCAGAGCTCGCGGACGACAGGAACTCGCTGTACCGCAGGACCCTGGTGCTCTAGCGAGGGTCCCGGCGCTGTTTGGCAACGGAGTCCGGTCGAGAGGCCGGACTTCTTTTTGTCCTACAGTCCAGGCCGGTGCGAGTGCCAGTCGGTGGCCTGCTCGTAGGCGTGGCCGACGCGAAGCAGCGTTGGCTCCGACAGGTGAGGGCCGATCAGTTGCATGCCGACCGGCAGGCCCTCCGAAAAGCCACAGGGGACCGACAGGCCCGGAAGGCCGGCGATGTTCACGGGAAGGGTGGAGACGTCGATGAGATACATTTGCACCGGGTCGCCGGTCTTCTCCCCAACGGGAAAGGCGACGACCGGGGATGTGGGAGTTACCAGGGCGTCGACGGTCTCGAAGACTGCGTCGAAGTCGCGGCGGATCAGGGTTCGCGCCTGCTGGGCCTTCAGGTAGTAGGCATCGTAGTAACCCGACGACAGCGCAAAGGTGCCCAGCATGATGCGGCGGGTAACTTCCGGACCGAACCCCTTCTGCCGCGTCTGCTCCATCGCTCCCCACACGTCCTCAGCTTGTTGTTCCGAGAACCCGTACTTCACCCCGTCGTATCGTGCGAGGTTCGCGGAGCATTCCGATGGGGCGATGATGTAGTAGCAGGCAAGAGCGTATTTTGTGGACGGCAGCGATACTTCCCGTACAGAAGCACCGAGCTGCTCGAGGGTGGTAATGGACTGCACGACAGCCTGGCGGACGCCGTCTTCTATACCTTCAGCGAAATACTCGACGGGAACCCCCAAGCGCAGACCAGTCAGGTCGCCGTTGTCTTCCAGTCCGGCCAGGAAGTCCGGCGGGGTGCCGGGCAGGGAGGTGGCGTCGCGCGGGTCGTGGCCGGCGACGGCCGACAGGGCCAGCGCGCAGTCGGCGACGCTGCGGCCGATGGGGCCTATCTGGTCCAGGGAGGACGCGTAGGCGACCAGGCCGTAACGGCTGACCAGACCGTAGGAGGGCTTCAGACCCACCACCCCACACAGGGACGCAGGCTGGCGCACGCTGCCGCCGGTGTCCGAGCCGAGGGCGTAGACGGCCTCTCCGGCCGCTACCGATGCGGCGGCTCCGCCGCTGCTTCCACCCGGCACACGGCCGGTGTCCCAAGGGTTGAAGGTGGGGTGAAAGGCGGAGTTCTCGCATGAGGAGCCCATCGCGAACTCGTCCATGTTCCCTTTCCCGAGCATGACGGCTCCCTGCCGGAAGAGCCGGTCGACGGCGGTCGCGTTGTAAACCGGAATGTAGTCCTCGAGCATCCGGGAGGCGCAGGTCGTACGCACGCCTTCGGTGCACATTACATCCTTGATTTGCACGGGAATGCCAGTCAGTGGCGAGGCGGTGCCGTCCGCGAGCATCCGGTCAGCAGCCTCCGCCTGCTGAAGGGCGGCTTCTGGTGTCAGAGTGATGAACGACCGCACCCGGTCCTCAACGGAGTCGATGCGTTCCAGGCAGGAGCGGGTCAACTCGACGGAGCTGACTTCGCGTGTCGCGAGCAGGTCTCGCGCTTGCTGTATGGTCAGCCAGTTAAGGTCGGACAACTACTCTACTCGTCCAGCACAGCCTTGACCCGGAAGAATTCTCCCTCGCGCCGTGGTGCATTCTTGAGGGTCTCTTCGGGAGTGAGGGAGCCCGCCGGTTCGTCGTCGCGCATTACGGCCCGCAGGTCGCCGGCGTGTCCAGTGGGTTCGACGCCGACAGTATCCAGCTGATTCAGGACCTCAAACTGGTCGATAATATCGGACAGCTGATCGACATAAATTTCGATCTCGTCCTCCGAGATACCGATGCGGGCCAGGGAGGCAATGTGCCGCACCTGTGCGCGGTCAAGGGGCATGGCTAGGCCTCGATACGAAAGCTGCCAACAATGTAGCGCATCAGGGCGCGTACGAAAAGTGCGCGGTTGATGTATGATTTCCGCAATGGTTTCCGCGGTGAGCAGGGGCGGCGGCGTCCCCGCGGCATACTCCGCGATATAGTCAAGGTTGCTGTTACCCTCGATTTCGCCCTCACCCCTTCGACAAGCTCAGGACAGGCCCAACCCTCTCCCTTTAGGGAGGGGGAGGACCAAAAGGCCCTGCCACCGGGCATCGCGCGACAGGAATGCTGGACTCCCTCCTCAACTGGCGGCTACGGACGCCCTTCTACTACGGCTGGCTGATACTCGGCATGTCGTCCATGGCGACCTTTGCCGCCAGCGGCGTTTCGCAGGTGGTACTGGGCGGCATACAGGTATACATCACCGACGACACCGGCTGGGACAAAAGCACGCTTTCTTATGCAGCCACGGCAGGCACTTGGCTGTCCGGGCTGATAGCCCCGGTGATCGGGCGGCTGGCAGACCGCTATGGCCCGCGCTGGCTGATGTCCACCGGACTTCTGATCGCCGGGGTGTGCTTCCTCTTGCTGTCCGGGGTCAACTCCGTCTGGCAGTTCTATGCAGCCTACGTGGTCGCGCGGGCGGTGTCGAATCCGGTGTTGATCGGGCTGGTGCCGAGAACTGCGGCGGTCAACTTCTTTCGGCGACGCAGGAATATTGCGCTGGCCATGGTGTCCACCTTCCGGCCCATTGCGGGCGCAATCAACATTCAGCTTTTCGCGCTGATCGCCCTTAGCCAGAGCTGGCGCGAGGGGTTTCGTTACCTGGGGATATTCAGCCTCGCAATGGTAATCCCCGTAATCCTGCTGATGCGTCGGCGCCCTGAGGACATTGGGCTGGCGCCGGACGGGGGAGAGGTTCCGCCCTCACCTCAACCCTCCACGGAAGGGAGAGGGAGTTCGGCCGCTCCGACGCCTCCATCCGAGACCAGCTGGCCAGTGAAGGAAGCGGCGAGGACCCGGACCTACTGGCTGATCGTGGCGACCGCGTGCGTGGGGACACTGGCTTCGAGCAGCGTCGGGTTCAGCATGGTGCCGTACTTGGTGGAGGGGTCGGGACTCAGCGTGGGGGCGGCGGTGGGGGTGCTCAGCTTCGGCACGGTGCTGTCCATCGCGAACGTGGGATGGGGAGTGCTGTCCGACCGGTTCACGCCCCGTCGCTGCCTCATGGTCACGATGGTGGGCTCCGGGGCGCTTCTGGCATACCTGACGATGGTGGACTCTCTGGCGGAGGCCCTGGTCTTCGCACTGGTCTGGGGCATATTCTCCGGCGCGGTGGGAAGCATGGAGAACATGATGCTGGCCCAGTACTACGGCCGGGACTCGTATGGCTCCTTGCTGGGACTGTTCTCCCCGTTCCAAACGGCAGCGCTGGGCCTGGGGCCGTCGCTTGGTTCGCTGATCCGGGGGGTGTACGGAAGCTACACGATGTTGTACTTCGTGATGGTGGCGGCGTACCTCACCTCAGCAGTACTGCTTTACTTCGCCCGCGCGCCTGTGAGGGCCAGACTGACGGAGAGGGCAGCTGCGGACTAGTACCGAGTCAAACTAGTAATGTCAGACAGGTATTTTTGTTAAAGGGTGATGCTATCGTTGGAAGGGAAACTGTGTTGGGTGAGGTGTGGCGGTCATGGTTCAGGAAAAGTATGAGGTTCAGCTATCCTCGCAGGAGAGGGGGCAGTTACGGAGGATGATCCGGTCGGGAAGGAGTTCGGCCCAGGCCATCACCCGGGCCCGCATTCTGCTCAAGATAGACGAGGGCTGGCCCTTCGACAGGCTCAGGAGCCGCCCGGGTAGCGGCCGCTCTGGACGTCTCGGAGCGCACAGTGTTGCGAGCCAAGCGGCGGTATGCCGAGGAAGGATTGAACGAGGTGCTGCGGCGCCGCAACCAGGTCAACCGTTACCGGAAGCTGGATGACCGGGCCGAGGCGCACCTGATAGCCTTGGCCTGCACCCCGGCTCCCGAGGGCCACGACCACTGGACTTTGCGCGCCCTGGCGGGCAAGACGGTTGAACTGGGTCTGGTGGAGTCGTTGTCCCACGAGACGGTGAGGCTGCGGCTGAAAAAAAGGCTCTCAAGCCGTGGCGCAAGAAGCAGTGGTGCATCCCAAAGGTGAGCGCCGACTTCGTGGCCCACATGGAGGATGTGCTGGAACTTTACGCCGAGCCCTATGACCCTCAGAGACCAGTGGTCTGTTTCGATGAGACCTCCACCCAGTTGCTGGCCAACGTAGGTCCATCCATTCCGCCAGCCCCAGGACGTCCCAAGCGGGAGGACTACGAATACCTGAGGAATGGAACCCGCAACCTGTTTCTCACCTGCGAGCCCCTTAGGGGCTGGCGCCATGTAGAGATAACCCAGCGGCGCACCATGCAGGACTTTGCCCACCAGATGCGCTGGCTGGTGGACGAGGCTTATCCCGAGGTCCCCGTGATCCGGGTGGTCTTGGACAATTTGAACACCCACAGGATGGCGTCTCTGTATGAGAGCTACCCGCCGGCAGAGGCCAGGCGTATTGCCAAGCGGCTGGAGTTCCATCACACGCCCAAGCACGGGAGTTGGCTGAATATGGCGGAGATCGAGTTCAGCGTGCTGGCCAGGACCTGCCTCAAGGGGCGAAACCCTCGCGAGGAGGCGCTGCAGAGGAACATCAGCGTCTACGAGGCGGAGCGCAACGCTGCGGCAGCTACCATCAACTGGCGTTTCACCGCCAAAGACGCCAGATCAAAACTCCGTCGTCTCTATCCTGACACTTCAGCCTTGACTCAGTACTAGGGTTCTTGCTGCCCTCAAATGACACAAAGAGAGGAACGGAGGGGGCACACCACTTTTCCCAACCACTCTCTCTAGCGGCTGTATCCCGATGGAGTGGATGGTGGGAGCCTCCCTTCCATGCCGCCCGTGATGTGATCGAGCAGGAATGCGAAATCGTTGTAGGAGTCCAGCGTTCCGAGGTCCCCGCTAAGCCCCTCCAGTTGCGATTGAAGGGCGGATAGGCCGGCGTGAACTGCGGCGTATGTCCCCTCTGGGTAGTTGGGCAGCCCGCCGTAAAGGTCGGCAGCGAGGGCCACGACGGCACCGAAGTGGGCCAGTGAGCCAACATATCCGCCGAAGCCTGCCCCGGGGTTGCCGGAGAGCGAGGCGGCCTGGTTGAGAGAATCGCCTGTGTCCGGGTCCACCCAGCGCAACTCCACCCGACCCAGCGGTACGCTGGACAGCGATTCGGCGTCGCGGGTCAGCTCGAGCTCGTACAGGACGGTGGTGGTTGCGCCGGAGTAAAGCTCCGCAAACTCCTTTCGGTCCTGGGTGAAGTTCTCGTCCGCAGTCACGCGGTTCTCGTAGCCGATGATGCGCCACCGCTCCACCGTGCCTGTGTTCCAAGTGACCTGGGCGCGGGTCTGGTCGGCGAATGGGATGGACAATGCCAGCCAGTTGTCGCGGGTGAAGGTGGCCCGGGCCTGTTCGGTGCTGTCCAGGTAGCGGTACCAGCCGTTGCCGTGCTGGGCCAACTGCTCCAGCAGGGGATCGTTGTAGTTGTTGATGCCTACTCCGATGGTAATCAGGCGCAGAGGGTTGAGTGTGTTCGGATCATAGGCCGTTTCCAGGATGGCGAATGGGTCTGTGGCGTCAACGTTGGCCACGCCGTCGGACATCAGGATTACATAGTTGTAGGCGTTGGGCTGCAATTCACGGGCTTCGTCGGCCAGCCTCACGCCCAGGTTAAGCCCAGCCTGCACGTTGGTGCTGCCGTGGGGCTGGAGCCAGCTGATGCTATCGCTGACACGATGGTCGTCCGGTGAGCTATGCTCGACGGTGTAGCGGTCGATCACATCCTCGGTGAAGTGGACGACGGCGATGCGGTCTTCCTCGCGCAGGCTTCGGCGGATGCTCTCAGCGGCCTGACGGGCGATATCCACCCGATTGCCGTCGGCCATGGAGCCGGATGCATCGAGCACTAGGGTCACATTGAGGGGCCGGTCCTCCACCAGCTCCGGGGCCTGGAAGGCGATGCGGGCCAGCCGCTTGCCTTCGTCCAGCGGGTGCGGGTACAGGTCGCCCCTGATGGCGAACTGGTCGCTGCCCGACGGCGGGTCGTATTCGTAGTTGAATGCGTTGAGCCACTCCTCGGCGCGCACGGAATCCGGGTTGACTTCGTAGCCTGCCCTCGCCCAGTTGAGTGCCAGCTGCAACGATGTCCGGTCGGTGTCCAGGCTGAAGGTGGACACATTGTCCTCCGACGCTGCTACGAAGGGCTGACGCTGGTAGTCGCGGAAGGCGGTGTCGGGCGGCACTCCCCCGGCGGCCGAGGTAGGCCGTGGCTGCTGGGGGCCACGGGAACGCGCCGCACCCTGCGGACCTGCTGTTCCTGCCTGGAATTTCTGACTCGAGTCCTGCACAGGAGCAGCAGCAGCTTGTGGGGCCGGAGTCGCCATCGTCATGGCTCCCGGAGAATCTTCAGCTTCGCCCATCATCGCTTCCACGATTCTGGTCGCTGCCATTTCCTTGGTTACTTCCACCTCCCGCTGTTCCATCGCGACGGTTGCCGCCGGTGCAGGGGTGGCGGTCCTCGGTGATGAAGTCTCGGCCGCCGCCTGTGGGTCAGCGGGTCCCTCAGTACCATCGGTACCGCCCGCGGCCGCAGGGCCAGCAGGACGCTGTGCTCCAGAAGGTCCACTGCCGGTTCGCGCCAGGGAGGATGGAGCCCCAGTAGCCTCTGCCATTGCTACGGCGGTGGGTATCGAAGTGCTGGCAGGCGCATCCGTGGCGGGGGCCATCGCCAATCCGCCCGGGGATTCCGGTCCGCCGCTTCCGCTGGTCGCCCAGACTACCGCGGCGATGGCGATGGCGGCTACGGCCACGCTGCCGACGGCGAAGGCGGGGGAGAGACGCCCCTCCCGCATAGGATTCAGGAATCCCAGTAGACGTGAAAAAAATGATGGTGGGACTGGTTCCTCCATGCGGCTTTCCAGCCACGGCCACGGGTCATTGGGGGCCTGCAGGTCCGGGGTATCGGCGCTGAAGTGATTACGGAGTAAGCGTTCCATTTCCGGGTCAAATTCGCTGTCCGACGATTCGTTACGGGCCATGACTTAACCTCCCTCTGAGCCTGTCGAAGAGCGGCCAGACAGGCCCGGTGTTTCGAGGCCGGATCCGCTTAGCCGCCCCCGGAGGACGGCCAGCGCCCGGTGCAGGCGCGACTTGATGGTGCCTTCACGCACTCCGAGGGCACGGGCAACCTCGGGAACGGTCAGGTCGGCGAAATAGCGGAGGGCGACTACCTGCCGGTGGTCGGCGCTCAGTCCGGCAATGGCTCGCCTGAGCTCAAGTCGGCTTTCGAGTGCGTCGAGAGTGGACTCGGGATCGAATCCGGAGTCGGCCGATTCGTCCGGCATGCTGCTGTCCAGATTCACCGTGGACAGTGTGCGTCGCCGATGCTGGGCGAGCACGGCGTTTACCAGGATCCGCAGCAGCCACGGCTTGAACGGACTGCCCAAGCGAAATCCCCCGATGCCGCGCCAGGCGGAGAGCAGGGCTTCCTGCACCTGTTCCTCGGCGACTGCCCGGTTGCCGGTCATCAGGACCGCAGTGCCGAACAGCACATCCCTGTAACGCTCGACCAGTTGCCGGAAGGCCTCGCGGTCCCCGTCCTGGCAACGCGTGATGACTTCGTTGTCAGTCATTTGCCGCCCTCATGCTCCAGATTGCGCAGGGGCCTTTGATTGATAATATGCGTCCAGTTTCCGAATCGTTCCTTCGGTTTAGGAATGCAAAGAAAATCGCCTGCGATTCATCTCGGTAATCGCAGGCGGCTTCACGGGGGACCCCCACCCTAACCCTCCCCCTCAGGGGGAGGGAATGCTTTAACCCCCTCCCAGAGGTGGGAGGGAATGTCAGTCGGGATGCGCTGTTCAGTTCATTTCTGAGCCACCGGAGACGCTGATGGACAGGCCGGTTACATAGTCGGACTCGGCTGAGGATAGGAAGGCGGCCATGCGGGCGATGTCGTCGCCCTGGGCGATACGACCCATGGGCACCCGGACGGCGCGGTCGGCGACCATGCCGGCTCGGTACTCTTCACTGGACTCACCTTCAGGCGCCAGGGCTGCAGCGATGAAGTCGACGCGCTCAGTGTCGACGAGGCCAGGGCAGATGGCGTTAACGTTGACTCGGTGCTGGGCCATCTCCTGGGCCAGGGCCTGGGTGAAGCCGATTACGGCGAACTTGGAGGCACAGTAGGCGGCGTAGCGGGCGATTCCCCGCTTGCCCGCGCCCGAGGAAATGTTGATGATCTTGCCGCCGCCTCCCCGGGCCTGCATGTGCCGGGCCACGGCACGGGAGACCAGGTAGGTGCCCCGCACGTTGACACGCATGACCTCGTCGAAGGCCTCCTCCTCAAGCTCCACCACCAGCACACGGTCTTTGCCGGGCCGGGAACCGGCGTTGTTGACGAGGATATCGATGCGTCCGAACTTGGCCAGGGTTTGACCGATCATATCGTCGACCTGATCGGAGTCGGATACATCAGAGAAGATTGCCAGGGACTCGCGGCCCATGGCCTCGATCTCGGCGGCCACGCAGTTCAAGCCCTCCCAGCCCTGCTGACGGTCCTCGGCGCGGATGGCGTCCAGGCTCGCCGGGACATCGGTGACAACCACGTTGGCTCCCTCTGAGGCCAGGCGGGTGGCGATGGACCGGCCGATGCCGTGGCGTCCGCCCGCGCCCGTAACAATCGCGTTTTTTCCGTTCAGGTCATACATGTCGCGCTCTCCGGTGCTGAATGATTCCGGCCACTCCCTGCTTCCAGCCAAGAGCCAGGATGAAGATGAAGGAAGCAACCAGCGCCATTATAGGACTGGGCGGCATGTTGTAGTAATAGGAAATGTAGATGCCGGCAATGGCCGATGCCATTCCAATGACGGCGCCCACCACGGCTGCCCCGCCGAAATTTCGCACCAGCAACAGGGCGGTGGCCGCCGGAGTGATGAGCATGGAAATTACCAGGACAATGCCCACGGCATAGAGAGTCAGGACCACCACCACTGCCAACATGCCCAGCAGCAGGTATTCCAGTTTCTCAGTGGGCAGGCCGATAACGGAGCAGCCGGTTGGGTCGAAGCTGGCATACACCAATTCCTTGCCCAACCCGAAGATAATCGCCATGACCGCCAGGGCAAGGCCAGCGGTGACATATAGGTCGGAATTGGACGCCCCCAGCACCTGGCCCAGCAGGATGTCTTCCAGGCTGACCGGGATTCCCCGGGAAGCAGTGAGCATTACCAAGCCCAGTGCGAAGAGGCCGGCGAACACGATGCCCACCGATGTGTCCTCGCCAATGCCGGCCCTCTTGATCAGATAGCCGCTGCCGAGGGCAACCACGATGGCCATCGGGATGGCCCCCGAGAAAGGGCTGGCCCCCAGCAGGTAGGCTGCCACCATGCCCGGCAGCATGGAGTGGGAGATGGCGTCGCCCATGAACCCCAGCCCTCTGGTTACAACAAAGACACCGAGGACTGGACACATGATGCCAACGAGAACCGAAACGATCAGCGCCCGCAACATGAAGGCGTACTGAAAGGGACCGGCCAGGGTTTCAGTGATGATGTCCAATGCGCCGATCCAACATATCGTGATCCTGGGTCGGAATGGCCCCGGAGGGACCGTAAAGCACCGTGAGCGACTCTTGGGTCAGGACTTCCTGGGGCGGCCCGTAGGCATAAACTCGACAGTTGATGCAGAGGCATTCGTCGCAGTAGTTGGAGACCAGGTTGAGGTTGTGGGACGAGACCATGATCGTGCTGCCCTCGTCTCGCAGCCTCATCAGCACCGAGACCAGCGCAGCCTGAGACGCCACATCCACACCCCGGAAGGGCTCGTCAAGGAGGAGCACGGTCGCCTCTTGGGCCAGGGCGCGGGCAACGGAGACGCGCTGACGCTGACCGCCTGAGAGCTCGTTGATGAGCGAGCGCCTCCTGTCCCACATGCCCACCTTTTCGAGAGAGTCCTCCACGGCTTCCCTGTCTTCGCGCTTGGGACGGCGCAACCATCCGATGCTCTTCACCCGGCCCAGCATTGCCACATCCCACACCCGCATGGGCAGGCGCCAGTTGACCTGCTCGTGCTGGACCACATAGGCGACCTTGCCGCGAACCCGGTCGATCTCCTCTCCATGAATCAGGACCCGACCGGAGGTCGGCGGGAGCAACCCGGTGATGACATTGAACAGCGTGCTCTTGCCCGCGCCGTTAGGGCCCACCACGCCCGTAATGCAGCCGGGTGCGGCAGTGAAGCAGACATTGTCCAGGATCTGGAGCGACCCGCGCTCCACCGAGACTTCGGCTACATCCAAAGGGGCGACGGGATGGCTGTGCGCCATGCTACTGCAGGCCCCCAACTATCACTTCGGTGTTCACCCGCATCATATCCAGGTAGGTGTCGGAATTGCCGCCTTCCGTAAGGGAACCCGTATGAAGCCCTCCCACGAGAGTTACTCCCGTCTCGTCGGCCACCCGTTCGGACAGGCGCGCGGGGATGGCCGCCTCGGTGAAAACGGCAGGGGCCCCTGCATGTTCTATGGCCTCTATCAGTTCGACAATTTCCTGTGCCGAGGGCTCTCGCTCGGTGGACAACGGGAAAACCGTACCCACGACTTCGAACCCATACCGGACTGCAAAGTACTGGAAGCTTGAGTGTGCGGTAACAAGCAGTCGCCGCCCATCCGGAACTGCTTGCACCTCTTCCGAAATCCAGGCGTGGAGGTCATCGAGTTCCTGGTTGTAGGCTGCGGCGTTTGCCGAGTAGAAGCCACTGCCGTCGGGGTCGGCCCTTGACAGGTTTTCGGCAATCACGTCTACGGCCAGCTTGACGCGGACCGGGTCCATCCAGAAGTGAGGATCAAGGGGACCGTGTTCGTGTGCCTCCGGTCCATGATCGTGGGATTCTCCTCCACCTGCGTGGCTATGATCGGCGCCGGTATCCCCGGATTCAAGGGGGTCAACGAACTGCCCCAAAGCGACAATGCTGTCAGGATTCCTGATCGCCCTTCCCATCAGCTTTTCGAGAGACGCCTCTTCCACCGAAAGCCCAATTACCACGACCAGGTCGGCCCCCGATACGCGGGCGATGTCCTGGGCGCCCGGGCTGTAGGTGTGCGGGTCGGCGTAAGCCGGGATCAGGGAGAAGACACTCACCCGGTCCTGGCCGACAGCCTTTACCCAATCGGCGAGGATGTTGCTGGTGGTGACCACCGTCAGGGCCGCCTGAGACGGATCAGCGGACGGCTGCGTCGGTTCGGGCGTGGCGGTGGCCTCCGCTGCAGGTGGCGCCGTGGGTGTGGGGCCTGTGGTCGCCGATGCGGCGGTGGGAGGCGGAGAATCAGTCGCTACCGGAGGCTGCGTCGCGGTATCGCCACCGCAAGCCACGGTGAACAGAAAAAAGATGGATGCCGCTACGACCGCCATCAACACGGGAATCGCGGTGAAGGACTTCCGGGTACCTACCGGAAGGCATGGACTATTTGCGTAATGGACAGGTGAAGACAATCGGGTCCCCTTCAACAGCCTTGGTTCGAATCGGCATAGTCATCCCAAGAATTACTCATGGCCCTCTGTGCCACGCATGTGCATGAGAACAGAGGAACGCCCTCACCCTCTCCCGGAGGGAGAGGGAACTGGTCTTATATGGGCAATTTCCATAACAATGATAGCCTTCCGGACCAGTTATGCTGACGATATTGGGTCAAGGGTTCGGCCCGGTCGGTGGAAGAGGCCGGAACTGGTCGAAATTCCCACATAGACTGCCAAGGCGCACAGACTATGATAAGACTCCTGTGAAATCTGTGTAAAGAAAGCAGCGCTGCAGATAGAGTCAATTCAACGAAGGAAGTACGGAGGCCGAAATCCCCGGCCGCTGGAATTTGAACGATCTTCAAGTTTCGACGAAGTGCGGATGTTATAATTTTTACACGGCGCTTTATTGGTTTACCAACCTCGAATTTCGTGAATATCGACAGCAGGGACAGCCTGAGGAAGGATAGTTGAATACACTCAAGACGTTCATTCTCATGATGGTGCTGTCGATGATGCTTGTGCTGATCGGCGGAATCGTCGGCGGGCAGGCGGGCATCGTGATCGCGCTGATTTTCGCCCTGGTCATGAACATAGGCGCCTATTGGTTCAGCGACAAGATTGCCCTCGGCATTACCAAGTCTCACCCCATGACCGAGCGGGATGATCCGGAGCTGTACGGCATAGTACGGGAGCAGGCGAGGCTTGCAGGGCTCCCCATGCCCAAGGTGTATGAGATAGACACCGAATCGCCCAACGCTTTCGCCACTGGGCGCAGCCCGAAGAACGCCGCGGTGGCGGTCACCACCGGCATTCGCCGAATTCTCAACCGGGATGAACTGTCGGCGGTGCTGGCCCATGAGATGGCCCATGTCGGCAACCGGGACACCCTGATCATGGCCGTTGTCGCCACCATCGCGGGCGCCATCTCCATGCTGGCGATGCTGGCCCAGTTCTCGGCCATCTTCGGCGGCATGTTCGGAGGTCGTGAAGGGCGGGACAACATAGTCGGCCTGCTGATCGTGGCCATAGTCATGCCTATCGCCGCGGCCCTGGTTCGTGCTGCGGTTTCGCGAACGCGGGAGTTCCAGGCGGACGCGACGGGCGCCCACAATTGCGGCAACCCCCTGGCGCTGGCCAGCGCCCTCCAGAAGCTGGAGCGCGGGTCCGAAGTCCGCCCGATGCGGGTGGCCGAAGGTGCGTCCCACCTGTTCATCGTGCATCCGCTCAAGGGTGCCGGGCTCAGCAACCTTTTCTCCACCCACCCGCCGACCGAGGAGCGGGTCCGGCGGCTGACTTCCATGCAGATTACCCCAAGGTTCTAACCTCGCGAATGCACCCGGGGAGCGAGGAGTTCCCAGGCTAGAAGGCCGGTCCCGAAGCCAAAGGGCGGAAGTGAGGAGCAGCGGTTTTTGTCATGACGCTATTGCGTGCGCTGGCCGGTTTGGTCTTGGGAATGGTGGTATTTGCGGGCCTCATCTACTTCCTTGTTGTGGTTAACTTTTCCCAACGACTTGAAGACCCTGAAGTCTACAATGTCGCGATCAGCGACACCGATGCCTACAACCGGATCTATGATGAAGTGCTGGTGGACTCAGCGCTGAAGGACCAGACCGGAAACCTGCTGGGCGACCTGGAGTTCCATGAGGGAACCGAAGCGGTTGAGATTCTGAAGGGCGTGATGTCCCCCGCGTATCTTCAGGAGCAGACCGAAGACAACATTGATCGCTTCACAGGTTTTTTGAGGCATGACCTGGAAGACCTGGAAATCTCGGTCGATCTGAAGGAACCCCTGGAACGAGTTGAGCCCGTGGTCCTGAAGAAGGCCAACGAGATTGTCGATGCGGTCGAAATCCAGGAACCGGCCTCTTCCGGATGTTCACCGGAAGCCATGAGCAAGCTGGCGGCTGCGCTGGCGGAGCCGGCGGCGTGGTTTTCTGACGGCAAGTTCCCCTCATCGACGCCTTCTCTTGAGGTGCTGACCGGGGAATGTCGCCGACGGGAGTTTGACCGCTGGTTTGATCTTCTGCTCGACGACCCGGCGATGAACTCGCAGGCGTCGCTACTCTTGGATGCCAGCAGGCAGGAAATTCGCAGTCCATTTGTTTCGGGAGACACCAGGGAATTTCTGAAGGCGGTATCCCTACCGCTGCTCACATCCTCGATCGAGGATTCGGTGGCTGACATACGCCGGGAACTACAACGAAATGACCGGTTCGATGTCCTGGGCTGGCTGGCCGGGGAGTCAGAGGACCTGACGAGGGATGACATCGAAGAGCAGGCCGAGGCGCTCCGCGATGTTGTCAGCGCCGCCAATGGTACGGGGAGGATCATCTCGCTGGTGATGATCATCGTGGGAAGCCTGCTGATGGCAGCGGTGCACTACCCCAAGCCCGCCGAAATTCTCCGATGGCCAGGCCTGAGCCTCCTTTTGGGCGGAGGAGTCTGTCTGGCAGTCGGATCAGTGGTGAACTCTGCTGTACCGGGGCAGATCGGGGAAGCAATCGCGGACGTCAGTTCGTATTCGCACGATGTGCCCGTCTCGGCCATTCGTCTTGCCGGCGACCTGGCGGAGTCGTTCGCGCAACAGGCCACGGCCGGTTTCATCCCGTCTGCGGTTACCGTGATGGTTATTGGCGGCGTACTGCTGGCGGCATCGTTCTTTGCGGAGATACTGTGGGCGCTGCTGAGGAAGTTCCTGCCGAGTCGCGGCGACTGAAGGATTGAAGAAGGAACGGCCGAAGACCAGAAAACTGACTGACGCGAACGAAGAGCCCTCTCGCCAACGGGAGGGCTCTTCGTTCGATGTCCCCTCAGAACAACGCGATTGGATTGACGGGTGAACCGGTGGCATTCCTCAGCCGCAGAGGGGCCAGGGTCAGCATGAACTCGTAGCGGCCCCTTTCGGCGCAGGCCGCGGCCAGCTCCTCGAGGTTCGCGTTGTCGATGAACCAGAGGCCGAGGCTAACCAGGCAGATGGTGTGCAGGGGGTTCCCGATGGTCTTGTACGGGTTGGGCCGGGCGTCGTTGGAGGTATCGGTCCCCATCATGGCGATGCCCCGCTCCTTGAACCACGGAGCGCAAGCTGCTTGGTGGGCGGTCATCGGATCCTGCGCCGAGGGGCCCCGCTCGAGGCGCATGCGGTAGTTGCCGGTCCTGGTGAGGAGGATGTCTCCTTCCTCCAAACGCACTCCCTGCGACTGCTCGGCCGCCTCAAGGTCTTCCGGCATCACCGGCTCCGTGGGGTCGAGCCAGTCCACGCCGCGCAGCCTGGGCAGGTCCAGGAGGACACCGCGGGTCACTATGCCCTCGTAGGCTGCCTCGATATTGTGCGACTGGGCCCCTTCCCGTGAGGTGATAACGCTGGAGGGAACGCCGTTGTACATCAGACCGTTCCACGAGTAATGGGACATTGCGTCAATGTGGGTGATGGTCTGCCCGTGGAAAACCATCCCGATAAATTCCCCGGCTCCGCGACGGGTGTAGCGTCGCTCGGGAGAGTCGGTATCGCGCCCCTCCCCGCTGTCCACCATGAACCTTTGCACCTGGTAGGTGACATCCGGCGTCATCTCAGTGGTGATGGGGCGTGCGCAACTCACGGGAACACCGTCGGTTACCAGGCTGACAGCCCGTCTTCTTTGCTCCGGACCGATCAGGTTGAGGCAGCCCAACTGGTCGTCAGGGCCCCAGCGGCCCCAGTTCTTTAGCGACTCCAGCCACTCCATCACCTGCGTTTCGTCGGGAATTGCTCTCGTCATGTCGCCATTCTCCTGCTCAGTCAGTCTTCTCTTTGGGAACCGAGGGTAGCCCCCATTATTTCCGGATAGCCCCTAAGAAACTCATCGGCAGTTGCAGGGCGTCTTCCCTCCAGCTGCACCCTCTGGAGGGACAAGAGCCCGTCACCTGTAATAATGCTCAATCCCTCAGGGGACGGGGACGCAATGACTCGTCCAGGTGAGGCGTCGGTGGGTTTGAAGTCAGCAACGGGAGACGCTTCGAGCACCTTGAGGGTCTTCCCCTGCCAAACGGTGTAAAGGCCTGGCCACGGGTCGAAGGCCCGGCATCGGCGCGCCAGCTGTTCCGCAGGCAGATTCCAGTCAATGAGGCCGTTGGCCCGTTCCAGTTTGCGAGTAACGGTGGCAAGGTGGTCGTCCTGCGGCTCGGCTTTCAGGCCTCCGGATATCCACTTCCCGAGGTGAGTCTCCAGCAACAGCCCCCCGAGATCGAAGAGCATGTCGGTCAGTTCACCGGCGGTCTCGGCGTCATCCAGGGACACCTCAGTGCGGGCGACCACAGGTCCGGTGTCCATCCCTTCGTCCAGCAGCATGAGCGAAACGCCGGTAACACGGTCCCCTTCGAGTATCGCAGTTGCCACTGGAGACGGCCCCCGGTGACGGGGCAGCAGGGAGGGGTGGATGTTCAGGCAGCCATGGGGAGGCAGTTCGAGCACAGCTTTCGGAAGGAATATACCGAATGCTGCCACTACTATGACATCCGGGACCAGTTCAGCAAGTTGAGATTGGACGGTGTCTCCCCGCAAGTTCGGGAACTGGAGGGCCGGGATGTCAAGCTGGCAAGCGGCGACCTTTACGGGTGGCGATTCCGGCTGGCGCCCGCGTCCCCGGGGCCTGTCGGGAGGAGTGACGGCGGCTACCAACTCGACATCTGGCATAGCATGCAGGCGACGCAGGACAGGGACCGCCGAAGCCGGAGTTCCCATGAAAATTGCTCTAGTCAAGTCGACCTGTTGTCAAAGAGGCTGGATAACTGTTGAAAATATCGGAAAACAGTGGTTGACACCGGCGAAAAGTGCGGGGTAGAATGCGATAACCGCTTGGCGGAATCTCGTTAAGGAGGTGATATAGATGGAAGATAGTTTAACACGCAGGGGCGATGGTAGGCATCAGTCTGGACGCGACGAGGTGATCGTTTCGTAGCAATTTGCCACGAAATTAGAGAACCCGAACGTCGGGCCCAGGCCAATGTCTACCATCGCCCCTAGGATCCTGAATGGTTTTTTCGGGCGAAACAAAGCCAGAGTTGGCCGGGCCCGATTTCTTTTTCCCAATTCAAGGACCTTTGGCGTACAAGGGCAATTGACGCCCCAAGACGGAATTCGTACAATTGGCCCTCAAGGACAAGGTGGTAACCACCCGCATCATTAGGACGCACCGGAGATTGAATGCTAAGGATTCGGCTCAGCAGGGTTGGCAAGAAGGGCAAGCCCGCCTACAGGATTGTGGTCGCGGAGGCCAAGTCCCCACGGGACGGCGCATATCTGGAGTGGATCGGCACCTACGATCCTATGCAAGATCCGCCGGCTATCACACTCAAGCAGGAACGGGCTCTGCACTGGCTTAACCAGGGTGCCCAGGCTTCGGACCCGGTGCAGCGGATCCTGGAAAAGAATGGAGTTCTGGCGCTTGTTGGCGCCCCCGCCGCTGAAGCCGAGATTGCCTCTGCCGACGAACCGGCCGAGGAATCTGAAGAATGAAAGAACTCATCGAATACATAGCCACCTCACTTGCCAGCAAACCGGAAGAGGTTCAGGTGATCGAATCGGTGGAAGGCGGACGCACGGTTTTTCGTCTCCAGGTGGCGCCGGAGGACAAGGGCAAGGTGATCGGCCGCCAGGGCCGGGTTGCCCAGGCGATGCGAGTGCTCCTTCGCGTCGCCGCCGTTAAGGACGGCTCCCAGGCCGTCCTGGAAATCGAGTAGTCCCCCTCATTTCGTCGTCAGACTTGGCCAGCTCCCAGCAAGGACCCGACGACACCATCGTTGTAGCCCGAATTATCGGCGCTCATGGACGAGATGGCGCCCTGAATATCCAGCTCCTCAGCGATGTTCCAGGGCGGTTCGACTCAGGTAGTCAACTTCAGGTCGACCAGCGACCTCACCGCATCACTGCCTCCCGGCAGACGGGGCCCGACACAGCACTCGTCTGGCTTGAAGGTGTCTCCAGTCGCAGCCAGGCCGCTCCCTTTGCCGGCAAGTACCTCGCTGCATTGCCAACTGACGCAGTCACCCTTGATGAGGGAGAGTATTTCCATTACCAGCTCATTGGAATGCGGGTCCGCACCGACGAAGGCGAAGACCTGGGCGAGCTGAAGGAAATACTCGAAACCGGCAGCAACGATGTGTATATCGTCAGGGATGCTGGCGGGGAGCTCCTGATACCAGCGACGGTCCAGGTAGTGCTCGACGTGGACGTGGCCGGTGGGTCGATGACGGTGCACCTCCCTGACGGGCTGCGCTGAACGATTCATTTTGACCCATGATTTTGGCCGATGCTAAAATCGCCCACAATTAACTGTGGAACGGGGAGGTAGCGAGATGTCTGGTCATTCGAAATGGTCAACCATCAAGCACCAGAAGGGGGCCGCCGACGCCAAGCGCGGCGTCCTGTTCACCAAGCTGAGCCGCGACATCGCCCTGGCGGTGCGCGAAGGAGGCGGAGTCGACCCGGACATGAACTTCAAGCTTCGTCTGGCCTTGGACCGCGCCAAGGGCAACAACATGCCTCAGGACAGCATCAACCGCGCCGTCAAGCGGGGCAGTGGCGAGGGCAGCGACGGCGAGGTGCTGGAGCAGATCACCTACGAGGGATATGGCCCGGGCGGCGGTGCCATTCTGCTGCAGGCCGTGACGACGAACCGCAACCGGACCGCGGCGGATGTCCGCTCCACCTTTAACCGGGGCGGCGGAAACCTCGGTGAGAGCGGCTGCGTTGCCTGGAACTTCGACCTGCGGGGCGTGGTCACCATCGACATTGAAGACGAAGAGACGGCGGAAGAACTCGGTCTGATCGCCATCGATGCTGGAGCCGAAGACATCCAGATCGACACCGGGGTTCTGGAAATCTATGCGCCCGTCGAGCAGCTTCAGGAGGTGCAGAGGTCGATTCAGGCCGAAAGCGTACCGGTACGATCAGCTGAGATGTCCATGGTTCCCAAGACAACCATAGCCCTCGGCGACAAGGAAGCCGAGCAGACCCTCCGCCTGCTGGACGCGCTGGAAGACCTTGACGACATCCAGAAGGCCTTCACCAATGCGGACTTCCCACCAGAGGTGCTAGAGCGCTACCAGGCCGCCTAGGCTTTCGGCGTGCTGGCGCTGCGGGGCTTGAGGAAGGACAGAAAATGTCCATGGAACAGCGCATTACCACACTGGAAGAAGTCTCGCAGACTGTGATAGCCGCTCAACGCGGCTTTAATGAGGCGATGCGGAGGTACTACGAGGCAGCGGCGAGGCGCGACGAAGTTATGCTGTTGCTAACGGCGGCCCAGGAACGAACAGACGAGGCAATGCTGCGGGTCAGAGAAGCCCAGGAAAGGTCGGACCAAGCAATGCTGCGGGTCAGAGAAGCCCAGGAAAGATCGGACCAGGCAATGCGTGAAGTAGCGGCAGCACTGGATCGCCAGGACGAAATCATACAAGCGTTGCAGGCTTTTGTGCCGATTACCCAGGCCGAAATCGTCCGGCTGGATACCCGATTAGATTCTGTTGATGGCGCCTGAATCTTCCCGGTTCCATTTTTTGGTATACCCCTTTGATGTGGCAGGGAGCCGAGCATGACCGTACTGGCGATTGACCCTGGCACCCTGCGAATGGGTTACGGTGTCATGAGGGAAGGGGTCGGTATCGAGGCGGTGGACTTTGGGGTGGTATCCCTGCCGCCTTCAATGGCCATCGAGAGCCGTCTGTTCCAGATGCACTCACACATCCTGAACATGATTGCCATTTTCAGACCGGAGGCATTGGCAATCGAAGACCCTTTCGTAGGCCGAGGAGAGCGCAGCTTCCCTGGCTCATCCCTGGCCATTGGGCAGGCCCAGGCCGCGGTGCTGATTGGGGCAGCGGGGCAGGGTGTGGAGATATTCAAGTACGCTCCGGCCCAGATCAAGCGCGCCGTTGCCGACTACGGAGCAGCAACGAAGGAGCAGATCCGGGGGATCGTGGCGGCCACCTTGGGAATTTCGGAGAAACTGGAAATCGATGCCGCCGACGCCCTGGCCGTGGGCCTCTGCCACTTTTCGCAACGGCAGGCCATCGGGGTCATGCTGAATGAAATTCCGCCAGGCCATGAGCGATGACCCTGTCGTGCGGGTGGGCGTCCGGTTTGCCGGCTGAATCATGATTGTTGGGCTGCGGGGAACTCTCGCCGCCGTCGGCCCCGACTGGGTGCATGTCGTTGTGGGTGGGGTGACGCTGCAGGTCTGGGTCCCTGCCAACGCGATCGCTTCGCTTGGAACGATCGGAGCGACCGTATCCCTGCACACCCTCCTGCGTATCCGCGACGAACAGCCGTTGCTCTACGGGTTTCCAGACGAAGCTTCGTCGCAATTGTTCACACTTCTCAATGGGGTTTCGGGTGTCGGGCCCCGGCTGGCCTTGGCGTTGCTGTCAGCCCTTGATCCGGCGTCGTTGCAGCTGGCGGTGGCATCCGGAGATGCAGCGGCGCTGGCCGCCGCACCCGGGGTGGGCAGGCGGACCGCGAACAGAATAATCCTGGAGCTGCGCGGCAAGGTCGACGAGATCGAAGGGCAGGCTTCGACCCTCGGCTCCTCGGCAAATGGCGAAGTTCTGGATGCCCTGGCCGCACTGGGCTACTCGGCTTCGGAGTCCAGGGCGGCAGTGGACGCCATCCCCGATGTGGACGATCTGACCGTGGAAGAGCGCATACGTCTGGCGCTCCAGCAGTTCGGTCGCCGCTGAACCCGTAATCTCCCAAGACCTCGAATCTCCCAGGACCGGGCTGGCGCTATAATACGCAAGTTGTTACCACACGATGAAGATTGGGAGCAGCCATGACAGTCTACGCTCGAGGGAAGAAGTGGGCCGAGGCCGGAAAAGAGGTCAACGAGCGGCGTAACGCAGAGCCTGAAAACCGTCTCTTCCAGTTGACTGCGGAATTTGGGATGACCGGTGACCAGCCCGGGGCGGTCGGACGCCTGTCTGAGGGAGTCGAGAGCGGAATATCTCGCCAGAGCCTCATGGGGGTCACTGGGAGCGGCAAGACTTTCACCATGGCGAACATCGTGCAGCAGGTGCAGCGTCCCACCCTCGTGATGGCGCACAACAAGACCCTTGCCGCCC
This sequence comes from Dehalococcoidia bacterium, assembly GCA_963667765.2. Classification (GTDB taxonomy): domain Bacteria; phylum Chloroflexota; class Dehalococcoidia; order Lucifugimonadales; family UBA3495; genus VXOI01. The sequence continues at coordinate 553,880 of CAXXON010000001.1, forward strand.
AGCTGGCCTCCGAGTTCAAGGAGTTCTTCCCCAACAACGCCGTCGAGTACTTCGTCTCCTACTACGATTACTACCAGCCAGAGGCCTACGTCCCCCAGTCCGACACCTACATCGAGAAAGACTCCAGCGTCAACGAGGAGCTGGACAAGCTGCGCCTGTCGGCGACCACCTCCCTGCTGACCCGCCGGGATGTGCTTATAGTTGCTTCGGTGTCGTGCATTTATGGCCTGGGCGATCCCAACGACTACTTTAACCTCGTGGCGCAGGTCAAGGTCGGGGAGATTCGCAACCGCAACCAGTTGGTCCGGCAGCTGGTCGACATGCAATATGAGCGCAACGACCTGGACCTGTCCCGTGCCAAGTTCCGCGTGCGCGGAGATGTCCTGGAGCTGGTACCCGCCTACGAGGAAGCGGCGGTACGCATCCAGTTTTTCGGCGACGAGGTCGAAAGAATCGTCCAAGTGGACCCCCTTACCGGGGAGGTGCTGGCCGACCTGCCCCAGACGGCCATTTACCCAGCCAACCACTTCGTGACTACGAAGGACAAGCTGGAGCTTGCCGTCGTCGGCATCCGCGAGGAGCTTGAGTGGAGGCTCCGGGAACTGCGCGACTCCGGGAAGATCCTGGAAGCAGCGCGGTTGGAGAGCCGCACCAACTACGATCTGGAGATGCTGCAGGAGACCGGCTTCTGCTCCGGAGTCGAGAACTACGCCAGGCACCTCTCCCAGCGGCCGGAGGGGAGCGCCCCATGGACACTGCTCGACTACTTCCCGGACGACTACCTGCTCTTCGTGGATGAGTCGCACATGACCCTGCCGCAGGTGCGCGGCATGTATCACGGCGACGTCTCCCGCAAGAAGACGCTGGTTGAATTTGGCTTTCGATTGCCTTCCGCCTTGGACAACCGCCCGCTCAACTTCGACGAATACGAAGACCGCATCAACCAGGTGGTCTATGTCTCGGCCACTCCGGGGCCCTTCGAGCTGCAGAACAGCCGCCAGGTGGTGGAGCAGGTCATCCGACCCACCGGCCTGTTGGACCCCACGGTCGAAGTGCTGCCCACCAGAGGGCAGATCGACGACCTGCTGTGGCGCATCAAGGAAAGAGTGGGGCGGTCAGAGCGGGTGCTGGTAACCACGCTGACCAAGCGCATGGCCGAAGAGCTGGCCGACTACCTGTCGGAGATGGGCATCCGCAACACCTACCTGCACTCGGACATCGAGACGCTGGACCGCATCGAGATCCTGCGTGACCTGCGGTTGGGCGTCTTCGATGTCATCGTTGGCATCAACCTGCTTCGTGAGGGGCTGGACCTCCCCGAGGTCAGCCTTGTCGCCATTCTGGACGCCGACAAGGAGGGCTACCTCCGTTCCGACACCTCGATGATCCAGACCATCGGTCGTGCCGCCCGCCACTCCAACGGCCACGTGGTGATGTATGCCGACCGCATCACCGACTCCATGAAGCGCGCCATCGACGAGACCTCCCGCCGCCGGCAACTGCAGACTGAACACAACCAGCGCCATGGCATCGAGCCTCAGAGCATCCAGAAGGAAGTTCACGACATCACCGAGGGCATCAAGGCCATTGCTGAGAACCGGGCCCGCTACAATACGGTACGCAAGGAAATGAACCGCGCCGATATGTTCAAGGTGGTCAAGGACCTAGAAGTGCAGATGAAGGACGCTGCCAAGGGTCTACAGTTCGAGAAGGCAGCCCAGTTCCGCGACGAGATTTACGAACTGCGCCGGTTGCTGGCCTTGGAGGAAAAAACCCTGGCACCGGTGGGTGATTAGCTCCGGCTATTCCTCCAGTGTTCGGATGTAGTTGACCGTGTGCCAGATCTGCTCATCTGTCAGGCGGCCACTTTGGGAAACCATGGCAGTGTTGGGGATTCCGTCCCTGATAAAGCGGAACAGGTCAGATTCACTGTGCAGCGGCACGTGAATGATGAGGTCCGCCGGTGGCGGTTCCAGGTTCACTCCGGCCGGGCCATCCCCACGCCCACCCACCCCGTGGCAGGTCTCGCAGACCGCGACATAGGTGGTTGAGCCTGACTCCAGCGACTCCGGCGTCGGCGGGAACGGGTTGCGAAGCACCTCAGTGCCTCCAAGGCCCAGCTGGGCGTTGAAAAGCAGCATCAGCCCCGCCGCCACTCCGGCAACGCCCGGGGTCATCACGCTTGCACCGGAGCGCGAGAACCAGCCTCCAAGCGGCAAGCCGGCGCCGAGAAACAGCAGGCCCAGTACCAGTAGCCCCACGCCCAGCAATAGGTACGCCGTGTCAGGCGAGGGCGATATGGCGGCGCTGCCTGTGGCGCCCGAGGCGAGGACATCGAACCGGAAGGCGGTGCGCGCGTCGAAGGCGTCCGGACGCCTGACCACCAGCTCGGCCTGCCACACCCCTGCGATGCTGAACTGTGCGTCCTTGCGGAGGTATGTTCCGTCGCCCTGCGATGCTGCCGCGAGCGTGTCGTCTCCGAGGTCCGACTCCAGGAACACCAGCCGCACCAGCACCTCATCGGCGTCGGAGATGCGGCGGCCGAGCCGGTCGGTCAAGGTCACCCGCAGGTCGTTTGATCCGATCCTCCCCGGGGTGACTTCCAGGGCGATGGTGTCTCCTGCGACGGTGTCGACGAACGAAATCGACTGGCGCTGTTCTGCCAGATCTCGCGAAGCCACCTGCCGGGCCGGCTCGAGGCTGGTGAGCAGCCCCACTGCCGCCAGGATCAGGATGCCTATGACCGCTTCACCGATCAAAAAGCGTTTGAGCCATTCGCCGGACGATGACTCCCGGCGAAGCCGTGGGCGTACCCACACCAGGTTCAGACCTCCCAGCAGCAGCAGAGGCAACACCAGTGCGACCTTGGCGATCAGAGTGGCCCCGTAGGCAGTACCCAGCGCCTCGGCTACCGTGACCTGCGCCCAACCGCTGAAGACCCCAGTGACCACGATCACAGCCACGCTCATGGCTGCGACCACAGAGAAGCGAGGCACCATGTCGGCCAGACACTCCCGCCGTTCGGTGTCCGGCAACGACCGTAGCAGGGGAATGCCCAGGGCAAAATGGAACACGGCGCCAACCCAGAACGCCGATGCCGCCAGGTGCAGGAAGTCGGCGGCGATGGCCAGGCTCCGTATCTCAACGGTTGCGGCGCCGTGACTGGTGAGAGTCAGTGTCCACAGGACAGCTCCACCCAAGGCCAAGGCCAAGAGGCGGACCGCCGGCTGCCACATTTCTGACGCCCAGCGGAGGCCCAACAGCACGAGGCCGAAGCCAATCGTCGCCGCTACTCGCCACACCCACACCTGGCCCCACTCGGTCCCGGTCACTGTGTCCCACAATGGCCCACCCAGAATGTCCCACAGGGGAACTTCATGGGTGATTGTGGTCAGGAGGAGCAACTGACCCACCGACGCCACCAGGAAGATGGCAAGGGCTGCCCCGATCAGGCGATAGGAACGGGCCACCAGCGAGCCGCCCGCGGACCTGACTAGGTCCGACGCGCCACCGGCGAGCAATACCGGTCTGGTCACAAGAACCTCAAGTACCAGACCGCCCACCATGGCCAGCGCTCCCAGCAGCACCAGCCATCGCAGGAATGGCGAGAATGGCGACTGGAGCAGCGGCTGCTCTTCCACCTCCACGGGCGCGCCTGAGAGCGGCTGGCCGACCGCGAATACAAAGGAACCCCGGACCCGGTGTCCGTCGACCGTGGATACATTTTTCCAGGCAACCGTGTAGGTGCCATCCGGGACTTCGCCGAGGCCGACGGACATCACCAGCGGGTTCAGATCATCGACGACGCTGTTGCCCTCGTCGACCTGTTGCCCGGAGGCGTCCAGTACGCGAATGCTGCTGAGGGTCGGCTCGATTGGCTCGGTGAACCAGATGATGATCTGCGCCGGCGCCTCGTCCAGCTCCGTGTTTGGAGCCGGGTCGGATGACGCCAGGTTGGCGTGGGCCGATACCTCCTGCGGCACGGCCCACCAGAGCGCTGCAAGCAAAAACCCTAGAAGGGTCAGGAGGGCCAGAGTCGGCGGAAACCGCTTGCCCCGGCCTGCCCTGGCCGGTGTGGGTACAGGAGAGGTCAACTGCATGGCTATCGGGTCAGCCGTGGGATGCCACTAGGACTGTCTCCCGCGGAGGGCGATGAAGAGCCCACCGCCGCCAAGGGCAGCGCCTGCGATGGCAATGATCAGCGCCACCACCGCCAGCGCGTTTCCGCCACCGTCCTGCGCCGCCATCGCGGCTTCCTGTGCAGCGATGGCGGCGTCCTGGGCGGCCTGCGCCGTGTTTAGTGCCCCGCGCGCGCCGCTCTCGATCTCCCGGAGTTCCGGTAGCTGCACCGGGAACTGCAGCTCGGTCGAGCTCTGCACATCGTCAAAGTCCCCACCTCCTCCCTGGGAGATGAAGGTCTCATCGAAGGGCGTTTCCTCGATAGTTCCGAAGAACCTGAACTCATAAACGCCCGATGCAGTGGGAATCAGGCCGGCGGAATAGTGGCCAGGATCATTCCAGACCGCCTCCAAGTCAAATACCCGAGAGACACCGCTGGAGACATGAGTAACCTCAACCTGCACCCTGCCCTCCAAACCCTCCACAGGCATCGCCACTCCCTCGTGCTGCCCAGCTATGCTGCCCAGCGGTTTTCCAGTCCCTGGTGCAGGAACGACAAAGGACTGTCCGTCCTTCTCTACCATGCCGTTTCCGTCTGGGGGATCGCCGTCATGCTGCCCTCCTTCGGGGTTGTCGATATCCGTTTCTGGCTTGTCTCCACCCTTGTAGTCTTCGGAAGGGGAATCGCCGTATCCCGGGCCGCCCAAGCCCTCCGGGATGTCGACAGCGACGGTTGCCTCAACTGCCTGGCCGTTCCAGGTGTAGTCGGAATGGTCGTTGGCGTTGAGCGTGACGCGCACCTTGTTCCTGCCGGCAGCCAGCTTTCCAAGCTGCATTGCGCGGCCGTACAGTCGTCCAATCTTCACGCCATTGACATAGACGTGGGCGTGTCCCTCTCCCGAGACATGGTCTCCGCCCGCGCTCTGAGGCGCGAAGGTGAAAGCTTCCGTCTCGACGAACAGGTTGCCGCCGGCAAGCGCGTCCTCCTCCACCGTGAGGCTCACGGCCATGCGGCTGTCCGCTTCCACCGTTTCCGGGCCGTGCATGTGCCCATGGGGCTCTGGCACCGTGATTCGCGTTGTTGCTTCGACTACCCGGCCGTCCCAGGTGTATTCGGGGTGGTGGTTGGCGTTTATGGTAACCCGGATCTCGTGTTCCCCGGGCTCTACTTCGCCGAGATATACCCAGGGGGTGTAGACCCGGCTGATCTTTACGCCGTCGACATATACATGCGCGTGGCCTTCCCCGTCTACGTGTTCAGCGTTGACGCTGCTGGCGGCGAATGTGAACCCCGCCGGGATTACCTGCGCATTCACGCCGGCAATGGAGTCCACTGACACCTCGACCTCCACCGACATCGCTGAGTTGGCTGCGACGGTCTCGTAGTCGTGTCCGTCGTGGTCGTGGCTGTCAGCCATGGAAGTAGGTTCAGGTGTGGCCGTGGGGTCGTGGTCGTGTCCGTCGTGGTCGTGGCTGTCAGCCATGGAAGTAGGTTCAGGTGTGGCCGTGGGGTCGTGGTCGTGTCCGTCGTGGTCGTGGCTGTCGGCCATCGTAGTGGGTTCAGGCGTGGCCGTGGGGTCATGGTCGTGTCCGTCGTGGTCGTGCTCATCCTCGCTTGGATCCTGAGAGCCTCCTTCGATGATCTTGTTTACGCGAATAGAAACTGCGTTCTGTGAGCCCTCGTAGGTGGGTTCGTGCAGCCAGCCGACGATGAGCCTGTAGTCGCCGACGGGACGGCCCTCGTGGGCAAGGGCGACCCCGACAGTGAGGCCCAACAGAGCCAGAGAGGCCAAAATGAGCCACGCAGATTTTCGCACATGCGGCAGCATAGATTCTCCTTTCATTGCCTTGGGACTTTGTCCGCTATGGGGCCCGGGTAAGGCTGACGCGGACCGCAGCCCTGGGAGGCCGTGGCTGCTTCGCCTTAAACGGGTGTGAAAGGAGCTACGCTCGTGGAGGTGGTGCAGGTGGCGCAATAGGGGCGCCGCTGAGGGCTATTTCAGCTTCAGCGTGTGGACCGGGAGGCCCATTCCCTTCGGTGCCCCCGAAACGTACCGATTGCATCGTCATGGGTACGGCGATGTCGGCGGCTGCGAGCCCAATGCCGTCAATGGGCATCAGGAAAACGACGTTGTTCGTCTCAATGCCACCTGCCGCGGAACCGAGGGTACCGTACACCCATGAGTCCCGGTGCGGGTGTGAATTCTCGTAACTGTGGGGGTGAAAGAGGTCCGCAGATCCCAGGTAGAAGTGTTGATGGCCCGGATGGCGTTCGGCGAAATGGTGGTCGATAAGCGGCCCCAGCGACACAAGGGCAATGGCCAAGACCAGTAAAAGGCACAAAAACCGGAAGGCCGCCTCACGAAGGGGAGTTCCCAAGCGACTGCTGTTCCCCGTCTCATGGGCGATAGAGGGCGTCATCGAACTATGGGCATGACGCAAAGAGGCGGGCATCCAGCACGTCAACTAGCCGGATTCGACGAGCCGGTGAAGCCGCGCCAGCAGAGCTCCGTTCTCTTCCATGCTGAAGTTATCCACTGTCGGCACCGCGTCGCCGGTGGTACCGTCCACCGCACCAGCGTCTACCATGCCTTGGACCATGCGCGTCTCATCATCAGCGCTTGGCAGCAGATTTCTACCGGCGATCTGCGACAGCGCTGCGGCCAGGCCGTAGCCGCCCCAGTTGGACACGCTCGCGATGATCAGCCGGTCGACACGGCTCACCGCAGGGTCGTCGGGGAGGCTTTCTACGCCAGGAATGACGTCGATCAGGTTCCCCATGCCGATTTCGTTGCCACCATCGCCGATACCCACCGAGGGGACCCCGCCATCGAACAGGTAATCGAGCCTGGCCGTATTCGGAGTGATGTCCCGCGCTCGCATGTTCAGGTACTCGTCGTTGCGGTTGCGTCCGCACCGCTCGATTGAGATCAGGAGCGACGGCTGGAGGTCTTCCAGCATCCGGGCGGCATGCCGCCTGCTTTCCTCGACGCTGGCTATGGGAAACTCTACGACTTCCGAATCGTCCGCCCACTGCCGCAATACCGGCGCAGTGCATTCGTCGGTGACATAGGTGACTTTCCGTCCGAGGTCCCGCAGCGCACTGCCGATTGCGATGGCCCCCGGGGGCCCGTCGGTCTCCGGCTTGTCCGACATCAGTACATAGAACCCGGTGGTTATGATCGTGTGTCCAGGATGGTCAAATACATACTTGGCAGCCTGGCGGCAGAAGTCGGCAGGCATGTGAGGCCGCAGGGCAAGCATCCCCCGCTTGTCGAAGTCCAGAATGATGTCTTCGATGGTCTCGGCCATTTCAACTCCGGGAGGAAGCTGCCTTACAGGACGGCGTAGTCGGCATCGCGATGGTCTGTGATGAACATCTTGCCCGGCGCATGGGTGATCATCAGCGGTGGCTTGCAGTTGAGGGCCACCGCCTGAGGCGTCACCCCGCAGGCCCAGAACACTGGCTCCTCGTCTGCCTTGATCTCCACCGGTTCGCCGAAGTCAGGCTGGTCGATGTTACTGATCCCGATGTCGCTCGGGCTGCCGATGTGCACAGGTGCGCCGTGGGTGGCCGGGAACCTGGAGGTCACCTGCACCGCGCGCACCACCTGTTCCCGCTTCACGGGACGCATGCTCACCACCATCGGCCCTGAGAATACCCCGGCCGGGGCGGTGTCCATGTTGGTGATGTACATTGCCACGTTCTTGCCCTGTTCCTGGTGGCGCAGGGGAATGCCGGCATCAACCATTGCCTGCTCGAAGGAAAAGCTGCAGCCTAGCAGGAAGCTGACCAGGTCGTCCTGCCAGTAGCCTTCCAGGGTGTCGACTTCGGCGGTTAACTCGCCATTGCGGTAGACGCGATAACCCGCGGCGTCCGTGCGAATATCGGCGCCCGGAGCCGTCAGCGCGGGCTCCACGCTGCCGGGTTCAATGACTTCCAGCAAAGGACACGGCTTGGGGTTCCGCTGGCAGAACAGCAGGAAATCAAACGCCAGGTCCCTGGGGAGGATGGCCAGGTTGGCCTGCACATGGCCTGGGGCCACGCCAGAAGTTACGCCCCTCCACTGGTTCGAGCGGATGCGGTGTCGCGCTTCTTCGGCGGCGGATGCAATGACCTGGGTGCTCATTCCTGTCCCTCCGTCGTGATGTCGAGAGTATGGGTTGCAGTGCCTGGAGTTAGGCGCACGGGTTTTAGTCCATCATAGATTGCGGCAATTGCAGCGTCAAATTCGATGCCTCACCCACTGTCGTTATTCCCTGTAGAGGCAGTGTCGTTTGTTATACTCTCCCTTGAAATCCGCCGTCCTGACCCGGCGTGACGCGAGAACGGCGAGAATCCGGCGACCCGGAGCGCAGGCCTACCGACGCCGAGAGTAGGACTTCACAGTTGTACAACGTTTTAGTCCTGGCAGATCACGGCGGAGGCCACGGCCTGGCTGATGTTGTCTGGCGTGCTGGGATGAGTTGCCGGGTGGAAGACAGCGCAGGTCTTCTCTGGGATGCCGCAGATTCGGACAAGCCCGACGCGGTGGTCCTGGACATGGCCTCCCTGGAACTTTCCGAGGCCAAGCGGGCGGTGACCAGGTGCCGGGAGCGAAAGCTGCCCGTGGTCGCGGCGCTCTCCAGAGAAGATCTTTCAGCATACGATCCTGCCCTGAATCCTGACGAGTTGGTCATTTGCCCGGTTTCCGAGGACGAGTTCTCCCTGCGTATGCAACTGGCTGTCTTCAGGGTCAATGGCCCGTCCGGCTCCAACACCCTTTCCATCGGCGATCTCAGCATCGACCTCGAACGCTATGAAGTCTCCGTAGCAGGACGCCGGGTCACCCTCACCTACAAGGAATTCCAGTTGCTGGCGCTCTTGGCGTCAAACCCCGGACGCGTCTACACGCGGGAAGCCTTACTGAGCCAGGTGTGGGGTTACGACTACCTGGGCGGCACACGGACCGTTGACGTTCATGTCCGGCGTCTGCGCTCGAAGGTGGAATCACCAGGCCGCTCCTTCGTAGAGACCATTTGGAACGTCGGCTACCGGTTCAAGGCGCCCGGCTGACCCCGGCAGGACGGTCCCCGGCGGCCGTCTAGTCGGAAACTTCCGCAGTCCGGTCGATGAACCGGGCGACCTGCGCCGCGAGGGCTGAGTGCTCGGGTGCTTTCAACTCCGGATCTCTGTCCGATATCCGCATCGCGAGGTCCCTCGCTGATTCCAGCAGGCCCCGGTCCGAGAACTGTGCCATCCGTAGTGCAGGGAGGCCGCTCTGGCGGGTGCCGAAGAAGTCCCCCGGACCCCGAAGTTGCAGGTCAATCTCAGCCAGCTTGAAGCCGTCGTGCGTCGTGGTCAGGGCGTGCAGCCGCTCCCGAGCCGTATGCGTCTGCGTTTCGGACGATAGCAGGAAGCAATAGCTCCTGTGTTCACCACGGCCCACCCTGCCACGAAACTGGTGCAGCTGGGCCAGCCCGAAGCGTTCCGCACCCTCGATAAGCATTATCGTCGCGTTGGGCACATCGATCCCCACCTCCACCACGGCGGTGGTTACCAGAACATCAAGCAGTCCGTCGCTGAAGCTGCGCAGCACCCGGTCCTTGTCCCTGGAACTCATGCGTCCGTGCAGCAGTCCCACCTTCAGATCCGGGAAAACCTGCGCGGAAAGCCGCTCGTACTCGTCTGTGGCCGCCTTGACCTCCAGGGTCGTTGACTCGTCGATGAGCGGACAGACCACAAACGCCTGCCTGCCTTCCCTAACCTGCCCTCTCACGAACTCGTAGGCGTCGGCCCTGTGTTCCTGAGATACCAGGCGAGTCCGAACCTCCTGCCGCCCAGCTGGCAACTCGTCGAGGGTCGAGATGTCCAGGTCGCCGTAAAGGGTCAGTGACAGAGTGCGAGGTATGGGGGTGGCCGACATCAGCAGCGCGTGGGGGTTCTCGCCACCCCGCTGTCGCAGGGCCGACCGCTGCATAACGCCGAACCGGTGCTGTTCGTCCGCAACCGCCAGTGCCAGCGTGGGCATTGAGACCCCATCCTGTATCAGCGCCTGAGTGCCGATGACCAGGTCCAGGGTACCGTCGGCAGCCATAGCCGTCAGCATTCGCTTCACCGGAGCCCGCACGCTCCCCGTGAGCAGCCCCACACTTACCGGCCGTCCAAGTCTTTCCAGGTGCACTGAGAAAAGGTTCTCCTCCTCAACCGGACGGTGCAGTCCTTCCAGGAGCCGGGATGTGGAGCGGAAGTGTTGCTCGGCCAGCACCTCGGTGGGAGCCATCAGCGCGCCCTGGAACCCGGCCGCCGCTGTAGAGAGCAATGCAGCCAGCGCGACCACCGTCTTGCCGCTGCCTACTTCCCCCTGCAGCAGCCGGTTCATGGGCGGAGCTCCCCGCTTCATGTCCCGCGCAATCTCTGAGATGCAGCGGCCCTGGGCCTCTGTCAATTCAAAGGGAAGTGACTCAAGGAAATTCTCGACCACACCCGTCGTCGGGTTGATGGGCACGCCTCGGACATCGGCCTGCGCCTCATGCCGTCGGGATAGTACCGCCAGCTGCAGAGTGAGCAACTCATCAAAAGCCAGTCGGGAGCGCGCCGCCTGCCAGGTCTCCTGGCTGTCCGGGTAATGCGCTTGGTAGATTGCCTCTCGCAGCGGCATTCTGCCCGCCATCTCGTCGGCACCGGCCATCTCTGCGGGCAGGGTCTCCTCCACCCCGCCCAGCCAATTGTGCAAGGCATCCCAGGTGAAGCCCCGCATGGCCCGGCCTGCGATGCCCTGGGTGAGTGGATAAACCGGTACCAGCCGGCCGGTGTGGATTCCCGGCTGGTCCAGGTCTGCAGGTTCCACGGCTGGCGACTCGAATGAAATCTGCCCCCGGAAGACTCCAGCCTTGCCGCTGATTGCCACACGGCTTCCGGGCTGCAGCGTTCGCGCCAGGTACCGCTGCCCGAACCAGATCGCACGAACGGTGCCGGTCTCGTCACCCAGGATCGCTTCCGTGTCCTGACGGCGGCCTCTGGGGCCCTGCATGATCACTCTGGATTCCCACACGGTGAGCAGTAGAGTGCACTCCTGCCCAGGTTCCGCCTCATCGACCGACACCACTCTCGAGAAATCCTCGTGTCGCCGGGGGAACAGGTAAAGCAGGTCCCTGACCGTTTCGACTCCCAGCCGCTTGAGGTGTTCGGCCGTCCTGCCGCTGATGCCCTTGATTCGGCTGACTGGGACGTCGACGCTCTGCCCCGGAGGCGGCGCACGGAAACTGTCGGGGCCTTTGACCTCCTGGCGGGATGTGTCGACCTGAGTACTTGGTTTCGGGGACGTTTGGGGAATATGGAAAGAATCGTTAGGGGCATCGGGGACTTCTTTCGGAATAACTTCGCCTTCTCGGACGGCCGACGCATCCGCATCCGAGTCAAGAAGCCTGATCCATGCGGCGAACCAAGACTCGCGAGATTCCTTCTGCATCTGGGCGTAATCGTGCCGCAGCAGAAAGGAAGCATCCGCATCGCTGCTCGCCTTGGCGGCCATCTCTGCCTGCCACTGTTCCCTGAACCGGTCGAGGCCACCGATCACAGCACGGTTGTTGAAGCCGTTACTGGCCTCCAACTCGGCGATTTTACGGAATGGGTCAGCCCAGTCAGGCTGTCCTGCTCTCGGCGGGGTCATTGTTGAAGGATCGTGCCGCGAAATTGTGGGCCGATGTTGATGGACAAGGAAGGCTGCCAAGCCGACAACTGGGGGTCTACCCTTAGTCTGAGCTGCCTTGGGTCACAGCGACTCCCAGAGCGTTGGGCCCCAGGTATGTGCCCAGCACTGGGCCGAAACGCGATTCGATGAGGTGCTCCGGGTCCACCAGTTCGGCCAGTTCTGCGCGAAGAGCCAGTGCCTGGACCCGTTCGGTGCTGTAGCTGACATTGATCTGCCGGACCGGCGCCAGTTCCCGCGCAATCTCGATGATCCGGTTCTTGGCCCGCTCCATGCTGCGAGGGCGTTCCACCGGATGCACCTCGCCGTCGCGGATAGTCAGGATCGGCTTCACTTTCAGCATACCCCCGACGAAGGCCTGGGCCTTCCCGATTCGCCCGCCCTTCTGCAGGAACTCGAGGGTGTCGACCAGCACGAAACCGTGGTTTCTCACCAGGGACTGCCGTACCTGCCGGGCAACTTCCCGGTAGTCCGCCAGGGCGCGGGCCAGCTGCGCCCCGGTCAGTACCGCCAGGGCCATTGGCGCGGAGGCCAATTGGGAGTCAACGATTTCGATTGGCGAAGAGTCTCCGATCGCAGCCTTGGCCTGGGTCGCCGAGTTCACAGTCCCACTGAGCTTGGAACTGACGTGAATCGACACGATCTGATGGCCCTGGTCCAGCAGCCTCCGGTACACATCCTGGAAGTCTGCGATGGTCGGCTGTGAGGTAGTAGGCAGGCGGGAGAGCCCTTCGAGGCGTGAATAGAACCGGTCCGCAGTAATCTCGATCCCGTCCTTGTAAGTCTCGCTGCCGATGATGACATAACAGGGCACGACCGTGATGTCATTGGCGCTAGCGAGCGCCGGAGCAAGGTCCGCCACGCTGTCTGTCACTATCCGAATCGCCATGGGTCCTCCATCCTCAGTGCCTTGGGACTGTCAATTTCCCGCAATCGGTATTCGAAACTACCTCAAAACCATCCCGGTCTGGTTCCGGAGGTCCCTTGGAAGGGCTACCGGCAAGAGCCTCTGACTTTCTGCTTTCGCAGGATCTACGACGGGGGTGCCAGCGGGTATCAAGGTAGTTTCCCAATCACTCGATTGATGCCAGGTAGTGGTAATGGGGCTGGCCTCCGTAAAGTTGGTCCACCTGCAGCCCGGGTGTGCGCTGCTCCAAGGCCTGTACGCATGCATCCGCTGCATCGGCGCCGGTGTCTGTGCCGCGATAGATGGTCAGGATGGCGCTGGTGTCCACACCGGCCTGCGCTACCGCCTGCTCGAGAGCGTCTTCTGCCGACTGGGCCGTCAGGATCAACTGGTCGTCGAGCAGGGCGATGTAGTCTCCTAGAGCGACCGGCACGCCGTCTACGCTCGTATCTCGCACCGCCTGGGTGATCTCGATGGTGGTCACCGTAGGCAACACATCCTCCATCGCCGCCAGGTTTTCCTCCAGGGTCGACATCGGGTTGTAGGCCAGCATTGCCGCCACCCCCTGGGGGACGCTGCGGGTTGGCACTACATGCACCTTAGGGTCGTTGGCCGCAACCTGCTGCGCGGTCAGGACAATGTTCTTGTTGTTGGGCAGAAAGATGGTCTGCTCGGCGCCCGCGCGCTCCACGCCCTGCATAATCTGCTGCACGCTGGGGTTCATAGTCTGGCCGCCCTCGATGACCACTCCGCAACCCGATTCAGAGAACAGGCCGGCCAAGCCTGGTCCCGCCGCCACCGCCACCACCGTAAGCGGTGCGCCCACGCTGGGGGCTGGTGCGGCGCTGTGCCCGGCCGCCCACTCCAAGTTCTGCTGGTCCATGTTCTCGATCTTGACATTCGACACTACCCCCAAGGCCACGCCATAGCTGATGGCGGCGCCTGGGTCTTCCATATGCACATGGACTCGCACGTTCTGTGAATCGCCAACCACCACGGTGGAGCGGCCCATTTCTTCGCAGTACCGCCGCACGTCCACGGTACTCAGTTCCTGTCCGCTGATGATGAACTCGGTACAATAGCCCCAGTCCTCTTCCAGCGACGAGTGTACGAAGCCTTGGTCCTGCGCCTGCCCGGACCCGTCCAGCGAGGCCATGCTGCTATTGATGATCGAGTCCAGCCCCGTCTCTGCGGCAACGGCTCTCGACCGCTCGGGTGCCAGGGCCTCCAGAGCTCCGCCCAGAATCACAACCACGCCCAGCCCGCCGGAGTCGACGACCCCCGCCTCCTTCAGAACCGGCAGCTGCTCCGGCGTGTTCTTGAGTGCCACGCAGGAAGCTTCGTAGGCAGTGGCGAGTACGGAGGCGAAGTCGGTGCCCTCCGTATCCAGCACAGCCTCCGCGGCGCGTCGGATCACGGTCAGCATGGTCCCTTCGCGTGGACTCCCCACGGCGCCGTAAGCCGCCACCCTGGCCATGTCCAGTGCCTGGGCCAGGTCGCTGGCGGAGCAGGTGTCGTTGCCCTGCAGGGCGTCGCTGAATCCCTTGAAGAACTGTGAGAGGATTACGCCGCTATTTCCGCGGGCGCCGAAGAAGGTGCCCTGTGCCAACTCCCCCGCCACCTGACCTGCCTGCACCCCGTCGTCATCCCGACAACGGTCGACGCCGGACCGCAGGGTCAGCGACATGTTCGTACCGGTGTCGCCGTCGGGGACTGGGAAAACGTTCAGCGCATTGACCGTGTCCCGATATTCTTCCAGCCGATCAAACGCGGTTCGAAAGGCGTGGCGAAGCTCCTCTCCTGTAATCCGGTCTGCCGCCTGTAACGTCAAGCCAGCACCTCCGCGACACTCTCTGGCGGTATGGAGAAAGCTGCCGCTATATTACCATTTCCATGCTGCTATCTTCGACTACCGGCTGTGAAGGCTACCTTCACTTTCCGGGATGTGCCGAGGGCAGAAGCGAGCGGCCATGAGAAAACTCCGCAATATCCTTAAAACGAGTCTTTCCCTCCAATCCTCATCCCGCCAGGTTGTCTCCAGGTCGATGAGAAGCCCTTCAAGCGTCCCTTCCGGAAGGATTTCATGGTGCCAGAAGGGGCTCCCATTTGGGTGGGCTCCCCACTTGTCGTTTGTCATTCCTGCGAAAGCAGGAATACAGGGCTCTCATCCTCCTCAATTTACGCCAATTGGCTGTCAGAGGGGATTGTGCATCATCCGGCAACCCACAGTCTTAAATTTGGCCACTGGATTCTGGCGAAATCAGGAATGACGGATCGGACTGGAATGATGGGCAGATTTCGTTTCGCCATCTGCCTTGCGGTCCCAATGCGATTGCCTTGCCGAGGCGCCATTTCTGGTTGACACTGGCACCACTGTCCCATAACATACAAGGCCGAGGTTCTTATGGATTACGCGGTTTTCAAAACAGGTGGAAAGCAGTACCGGGTGAAGCCCGGTGATACCCTTGATGTCGAGTTGCTGCCAAACGAAGTCGACTCCCTCGCGGAGTTCGACGAGGTTCTGGCAGTTTCCCAAGACGGCTCTCTGACCGTGGGGACTCCCAGAGTCCCAGGTGCCAGGGTCCGGGCCCAGGTGAGGTCGCACTACAAAGACCGGAAGCTGATGGTCTATAAATACAAGGCCAAGACCAGGTACCGTCGCAAGAAGGGACACAGGCAGTCGTACACCAGGGTGGTTATCCAGGACATTCTCACCAGCTAGGACCGGGTATGTACCAGGCTGGTTGATGCAAGGCGGGTCTGATGGCACACAAGAAAGCGGGTGGAAGCACCAACAACGGCCGAGACAGCAATTCAAAGCGGCTTGGCGTAAAATGCTACGGTGGGCAGCGAGTCACCAGCGGCTCCATCCTGGTCAGGCAGAAGGGCACTCGCATACGGGCCGGCAGCAATGTGGGGCTCGGCCGCGACTTTACCCTCTTCGCCATGACTGACGGCGAAGTCAAGTACGAGTGGGCTGCCAAGGGCCGCCGCCGCGTCAGCGTTTACCCCCTTGCCCAGTAACAGATATCTGAGTCCAGGCTAGGAAGACCGGCTATGAAGACCGACATACATCCCCGCTTTTACAACGCCACGGTGACATGCTCGTGCGGCCATACCTTCCAGACCGGCGCCACGAGGCCCCAGTTGCGTGTGGAGATCTGCAGCCAGTGCCACCCCTTCTATACGGGTGAGCAACGCATAGTCGACACCCAGGGCCGCATTGAGAGATTCAACAGGCGATTCAACCGCAGATAGTGATCTCAGTGAAATCGAGGGCTCCAGGCCCTCGATTTTTAATTTCTGCAATTAGGCTTCTGCGCATCCTTCTCCCTTGCGGCACCGTTCCGGTGTAAGCGTCTGATTTGAGAGGCAGTTCCTTGGCGAACCATCCTGCCCATCTGTATGGCGGTCAGGCCGTCATTGAAGGCGTAATGATTCGCGGTCGCGACTATTTCAGCCTCGCCGTACGCCGCGAGGATGGCGGAATTGAGGACCTGCAGGAACGGCTCAATCCAATGTACAACGGCAGGATGCGCCGCTGGCCCCTTGTTCGCGGTGTTCTTGCCCTCATCGAGACCCTTATACTCGGCATCAAGGCCCTGCAAATATCCGCCAATATCGCCTCCGCAGTCCCCAGCCAGCAGGGAGAAGGCAGCAAGGGCATACCCGGCTGGATGATGGCCTCGACCCTGGCATTCTCGCTTATCTTCGGGATAGGCCTGTTTTTCCTGCTGCCACTGGGGGTCGTGAGGCTCCTGGAACCGGCGATTGGCAGCGGCCTCGTAAGCGAGGCGGTCGAAGGGGTGCTGCGGCTGGCCATCCTCGTTGGCTACATCACGGCCATCGGCAGCATGCGTGAGATTCGCAGGGTGTATGCCTACCACGGCGCCGAGCACATGACGGTCCACGCCTACGAGGCCGGCCTACCTCTTAATGTCGACAATGTCCGCCGCTTCGGGACGCCCCATCCGCGCTGCGGCACGGCATTCCTGCTCACGGTTGTGCTGGTGTCCGTTGCAGTCTTCATAGCCTTCGCGCTGCTGGAGTCATCGTGGTGGTGGCGCATTGCATCCCGAATACTGCTGCTCCCGGTTATCGCGGCCGCAAGCTACGAGATCATCCGCTTCAGCGGCCGACACCAGGCAGCAGTGATCGGCAAGATACTCGCCGCCCCCGGGCTCTGGCTACAGCGACTAACCACCCGGGAGCCGGACGATGCGCAGATAGAGGTCGCCATCAGGGCTATGGAAACCGCCGTGGCAGCCGACGCTTCAGCGGTCGCGCCCGCCTAGGACCTCCTCCATACAAAAAGTGAAACGCCGGGGCGGTCGCCCGACCAACCCGGCGTTTCTTTTGCCTTGCCCGTGGGGCTATTCGCTTACCAGAGGTTCCAGCGCGGGTTGCCCGCAGCCTGCTCCTCAAGGTAGGGGACGATCCAGTCACGAACTTCTTCAGCTATATAGAAGGTTGGCTCGATCAGCTCACTCTCGTCCGAAATCAGCCCCTCCTCCAGGGCCAGGGTTGCAACTTCGGTGCCAGGCATGACGCTGACGCCGACCCGTAGGTTGGCCAAGGCCGGGTTGATGCGGCGCAGGAAGTCCAGCTTGTGTTCCACGGTCTCCCGGGTCTCTCCCGGCTCGCCGAAGGTGCGCGCAATCGTGTAGTGCAAACCGCCTTCCTCGCACAGCCGTGGCACCTCCAGCTGTGCCTCCATCTGCTCTTCCATGGACCCAGTGCCGCCGTGCGGGTCACCGGTGCGGTTGCCCATCAGCACCAGCGCGCAGCCCGCCTCTCGCATCATCCGCACTAGCTCGGCGTCACAGTTGAAGGCCGCTAGGGGCGTGTTCCAGCGAATTCCCAAGTCTGCCTCGGATATGGCGCTACACAGTGACTTGGCGTGGTCCAATGGGCAGTTGAACCCGTTGTCGACGAAGAAGATCTTTCGTAGTTGGTACTTCTCCCATAGCTCCCTGACCTCGGACACCACCTCATCGATGGGACGAATCACGCGGTAGTCGGCTTCCGACATTCCAGCGGTGGACGCAGGAGTGGGGTAGGAGAAGCTGCCCAGCTTGGTCAAAACTCCGATGCCGAACCCGGCGTTTCGGTACTTGTCCATTTCCAGGTCTTCGAGGCGGGGACGGCTGGCGAAAGCGGAAACACACAACCCCTCGTTCAGCACCACTTCGCCGTCCTTGGCATGTACGACCCCTGGCAAGTCGTAGACCGAACGCTCGCCGATCTCGATGCGGTCGCAAATCTCGGCGAAAGTCTCGCCGGCGTCTCCGGCCACGCCCAGATCCGGCTTCACGAACTCGTAACACTGCTTGGGCAACAGGCTGAATGCCGGCCCTCCCACGATGATGGTCGCGTTGCTGTGCTCCCGGATGCGGTCGATCACGTCCCTTGTGATGGGCAGCGCCCACTGCGTGTTGAGGTAGCTGTGGTTGCTCAGGTTACGCAGCGAAACACCGACTATGTGAGGTTGGAATTTCTTTACGACGCCTTCGATTTCGGCCAGGTAGTCGTCGGCGAACATCAGGTCCACGACTTTGACCTGGTGCCGGTCGTGGTCCAGGTGGCCCGCAATGTAGGCCAGGCCGATGGGCATGGGCTGGGCATTCATCCGGCTGTTCAGCCGGTCGTGCCTGTTGGTGGCGACAAGCAAGATGCGCATTGCATTCTCCCTCAGGTCCCGGCTGCACACCGGGCAGTTGGCTCATTATGAATTACGAGGCCTCGTTTGACAAAGTCCCGGGCCGCATTTACACATATATGGCTTCTGGCAATGGCACAGGTCCGTGTTGGCTGCAATGAAGTTTGAAGCTCCGTTCGGGCAGGCTTGAACCCCAACTTTGACCCTGTCTGTTGCATCTTTCGATCACTGCCATCCACCACAAACCGTCATAATTCCTCGCCCTCAACTTGACAAGTTATTCGGCTTCCCTTTAGAGTTTCCGGAACCCAAGAAAGATTGGTGAGGCTATGGTAACGACGTTCAACGAGAACATGTTCGCGCCTGAAATCATCCATGACCCGTACACTTATTACGGTGGCCTGAGGGACGAGGACCCGGTGCACTGGAACGAGTTGTACGAGCTCTGGGTAATCACGCGGCACGACGACCTGGTCTGGCTGACCCGCAACCACGAAATATTCTCCAACTCGGTCTGGCTGAATGACCCCCGCGGGCCCTACCCCGCCATAAACGAGTCCGACAACGAGCTGTACGAGTTTGTCCGCAACTATCAGGGTAAGCAGTTCATTCAGTACGACCGTCCCGACCATCTGGAGATGCGGAAGGTCGTTCACACCTACTTCACCCCCAAGTCCATGGAGGAGTGGCGACCGCTGGTCCAGAACGCCATTAACGAACTCCTGGACGAGGCCGAGCAGAAGGACGACTTTGACTTGATGCGCGACCTGGCCACGCCTCTGCCGGTGCTGGTCATCGCCGAAATGATGGGCGTGCCGAAGCAGGACCGCCCCCAAATCCGCGCCATCGCCGAGAAGCTCCTCAACATCGCCCGCGGTGAGGCCGACCGCCTGCCCAGGCTGGTGGAAGGCATGGAGGACATGCTCGAGTACGTCAACCCCATGATGGAAGAGCGCATCGTCAACCCCGGTGACGACTTCATTTCCATCCTGGCGCAGGGCGAAAAGGCCGGCGTCTTCACCCGCGAGCAGTCGCTGGTCAACACCTCGCTCCTGTTGCTGGCTGGCCACGAGACCACAATCAACCTGATCTGCAACGGCACCCTGTCGTTCATGCAGAACCGCGACCAGTGGGACCTCCTGAAGGCGGACCCCCAAGGCATGATGGTCCGGGCCAACGAGGAAGCCCTGCGGTACGACGCGCCCGTGAAGTCGATCCAGCGCCTGGCTGCGCAGGATGTGGAGATGCGCGGCAAGCTGATCAAGAAGGACGACCGCATCCGCTGGTTCATCAGTTCCGCCAACCGCGACCCCAACAAGTTCGAGCGGCCCGACGAGATGGACATCACCCGCTGGCCCAACCCGCACGTGGCCTTCGGCGCCGGCATCCACCACTGCCTCGGCGCCACCATCGCCCGAGTGGAAGGCCAGGAAGTCTTCCGCGAACTGGCCGAGCGCTATCCGGACATGGAACTGGGCCAGGAAGAGATGGACTACGAACCCAGTATCACATTCCGCTCCATCCGGAAGATGCCCATCAACACCAACGCGTAGCCCGGGTACCCAGTCATGACACCAAAAGGCCCCCGGTTGATGCCGGGGGCCTTTCCATATTCAGCTTGGCGCAGGGGTGCGGGATGTGGGCCTCTGCGTAGTCATGGAGCCTGCCAGATCACCGACAGGTCCAGCACGAAGCCTGGGAGCACCGGGTCGCCGGAAACGGCGGTCGGTTCTTCCAGAATCTCGACGGGCTGGCCGGCGCGGTATACGTGAACCCGACGGTTTTGCGGGTCAACCAGCAGGCTCAGACGCGCCCCGTTGGCCATATACTCTTCCATTTTGCCCCGGACTTCCGCCAAGCTGTTCGACGCCGAGCGTAGCTCTATCACGAAGTCTGGGCAGATTTTGGCGAACCCGTGTCTCCCATCCGCACCCAGAGATTCCCACCGAGAAAAGGGTATCCATGAAACATCAGGTGCTCGAATTGCGCCATTGGGAAGGGTAAATCCAGCAGTAGGACCGAAGACACGTCCAGTTCCGTTTTCTTTGGCCCAGATACCCACCTGGAGGGCCAATTCCAGCTCCTGCCAGCCAGTTTCGGAGAATGCAGGGGGCATGATGATCAACTCTCTCTCCGCCGAAAGCTCCAAGCGTAGTTCTCCGTTGTCGGAGCTCAATTGGGCAAGCTGGTCCTCGGTAATTTCAAGGGCGCGAACATTCAGGACCAGCCTGTAGGGTAGCGTCAATTCCCGAGGGATTGCTGGCGGTTTGGCGGTAGTCATGACCTCAGGCTCCCCGAGCTTGCAGATGGTGTAAGGATCCAATTGTACATGGGCCGCACCGGAGGGTACCGGGCTCTTCACCTGCTCCCGAATTTATTGAACGAACTGACTTCCTCGGCCGGCTGGCGCTGCGTCGGGCCGAAGCTTCCTCTGGGATACCCCAGCGGTGTCAGGCATACGGTTTCGACGTGCTCCGGGATGCCCAGCCACTCCTTAATCTGCTCTTCACCCCGGATGTGCACCGTCGTGATGCGAGTTCCCAATCCCAGGGCGCGGGCCGCGAGGAACAGGTTCTGTATTGCCAGCCAGATCGAGGAGGCGTAGCGTCCTCGCTCGATTGGTTCTCCGGGCGTGTAGCCGGCATGTCCCCTTGAGTGGTCGGCGCAGACCAGGATCATCGCCGGTACCTCTGGCATCGTGTGGGCCAGCTGCCGGGCCTGCCGGTACGCCGGTGGCTCGTCGGGCCGTGGTTCCGCTCCCTGCGCTCCCAGCCAGATATCGCGGTAGAGACCGCCGATCTTTTCGATCAGTGGCGGGTCTGTGATGGCGATGAAGTGCCACGGCTGGGTGTTCCCGCCACTGGGAGCCCGGATGGCGGCGTCGATGATCTTCTCGATATCCTCGCGCGAGACCGGATCCCGCCGGTAACGCGTAATTTGCCTCTGGCTGTAGATGGCTTCGATCAGGCTAATGTCTTCGGCCACAGTGAACCTCCGCGTGAGTTCGTCTGGGAAGGATGGAGTGCGCCCTCACCTTAACCCTCTCCTAGAGGGAGAGGGGAGTAGGATTAAACGGGCGGACGCCGGGTGTGCCAGGTGGTGGCCTGCTCGTAGGCGTGGGCGGCGCGGAACAGTGTTTCCTCCGCGAAGGGCTTGCCGACGATTTGTAGTCCGAGAGGCAGACTGGACTCAGTGAAGCCACAGGGCACCGATATCGCCGGGACATTGGCAAGGTTGAAGGGCCCGGTGAAGCTGATGCGCGCGTTCAGACCGGCAAGTGCCATCTCCTTGCTGGGCACGCCGGGAACGCTCTCCACCGGCGGCGCTGGGCCAACCCCGGAGGGCAGGGCCAGAACATCCGCTTCGTCCAGGGCCGACAATACCTGCTCTCGCAACATCGCCCGGAGTTTCTGGGCCTTGTTGTACGCTTGGGCTGGTATAACTAGGCCCGTCAGGAATCGGATCTGGTTGTTGCGGTCCAACTGTTCGAAGTTGGCCTCGAACATCCGGCGGTGCAGGTTGGACCATTCAACGCCTATGATGGTCATGCTGAGAGCACCGGCAGCGGGTGCCAGCGGAATGGATACCTCCCGCACATCCGCTCCCAATTCGCGCAGCTTATCGATGGCGGCACTGACAGCGTTCCGCATCTCCGGGTCAAGGTTGGTGGCGTTCAAACGCTCCGCAACCACCCCCACCCGCAGGCCGCTGATGTCTCCGGTCAGGGCCGCACGGTAGTCTGGGACCGGAACATCAGGGGTGTAGGGGTCCTTGGGGTCGTGGCCAGCAATGGCCTGGAATGTGATGGCCGCATCCTCCACCGTGCGGGAAATGGGGCCGACCGTGTCCATAGACCAGGAGCCGCCCATTACGCCGTTGCGGCTGACCCTCCCGTAGGTGGGGCGCAGGCCCACCAGGCCGCTGAAGTTGGCTGGACTGCGAATGGACCCTCCGGTGTCCTCGCCCAAGGACGTGGCGCACAGGAATGCGGCGGTTGCCGCTCCGGAACCGCTGCTGGAGGTGCCGGGGTTTCGTGTGGTGTCCCACGGGTTGCGCGGCGTGCCGTGGGGGTGGTTGTAGATGTCCGCCATGGCGAACTCGCTCATGTTGAGCTTGCCCAGCAGCACCGCCCCCGCTTCCTTCAACTTCGCCATTACCGTGGCGTCCTCGTCCGGAACGAACTCGTTGAGGATGGAGGAGCCGCCAGTGGTGCGAATGCCGGCGGTGTTGAACTGATCCTTGACCGCCAGTGGCAACCCGTGGAGCGGGCCGCGGTAGTTGCCGGCGGCAATTTCCGCTTCGGCTTGCCGCGCCGCCTCAAGCGCTTGCTCCCGCGTGACGGTGATGTACGAGTTCAGCCTGCCGTCAACTTCGGAGAGGCGCTGTAAATAAGCCTCAGTGGCCTGCACCGGCGAGACTTCCCTCGACTCTATAAGCCGGGCAAGTTCCGACGCGCTGAGGAATGGAATCTCGCTGCTGTCCATTGCCTACTCCGTGCTGCAAGGCTCCCCTCTCCTCCAGAGGAGAAGGTCAATTGAGCGTTACCCGTCCCGCTGTGGGAGGGCTAAGGTGAGGGCGTTTTCCGGCAGCGGCTAATCATCCGGAACGGAGGCGATGAGTCGGCCGCCCTGTACAGCAACGGGGAATGCGGTCATCCGTGAGTTGGGGCCGTTGATGCAGATCCCCTCGGTCTTCTCGAAGAGCCAACCGTGGTCCGGGCACATGAACGTGTTGCCCCAGTCCACCACCTCGCCCATTGCGTGCGGGCACACATTCGACAACAGCTGGTAGGCGCCCTTCTTGCTCTTTGCCAGGAAGTATGACCATTCCCCGATGTCCACCTGTGCCGGCAGCTTGGTGAACGAAGTTTCCGCGCCAATGTCGACTTTGATTTCCTTGTAATCGACCATACACGCCCCATCCTGATGTATTGAAGGGATCGGCAGAGAGGTTTAGGCCGATCCGAGGCCAGTATACCCCAAATCCTCCATACGATTATGGGCATTCTGCCCACCGGGAGTCCCAGCGAAACCAGGAATTCCGAAGGCCGTTTCGGCTTCTTGACGCGAGGGCCGTTATCCCGCAGTATGGGGCCGGACAAACGGAGAATTCATCGGAGGACGTCATGGCCGACCTGTCGAAAGAGGACATCCAGGCCTTGGGCCGCGCCGTTGGTTTGGACATTCAGGAACCGGAACTCACCGAGGTCATGTACAGCCTGAACGCCTTGCTGGAGTCCTTGGACGCCATCAACCCGCCCGGACTGGACGAGGTTGAGCCGCTCCCCATAATCCTGCCGCCGGCATAGGCACGCAGACCGCTGACCACCCCCACTGAAAACTCGGAGGGTCTCATGGACAAGTCCGAGATTCCTTTCCTTTCGGCCTCTGCGCTCTCCGGCCTCATTGCTTCCCGGGAGGTTTCCCCGGTCGAGGCAACCGAGGCCTATCTGGACCGCATTGATTCCCTCGATTTCAAGTTCAACGCCTACCTCACCGTCACTCGAGATATGGCCTTGGCCGCCGCACAGGAGGCCGAGCGGGAAATCGCTGCAGGCAACCACCGCGGCCCGATGCACGGGGTGCCGGTTGCCGTGAAGGACCAGTTCCTCAGTGCCGGGGTCCGCTCCACCGGGGGGTCCCGCATCCTGGGCGACTATGTCCCGGACGAGGATGCAACGGTCATTGCGAACCTGAAGCAGGCCGGTGCGGTTCTGCTGGGTAAGACCAACCTGACCGAGTTCGCCATCACAGGTTTTTCACACCGGTACAGCACGCCCAGAAATCCCTGGGATCTGAATACCTATGCCGGCGGCTCCAGCAGCGGCTCAGGCGCCGCCACCGGGGCCAGCCTCTGCGCCACCTCACTGGGAGAGGACACAGGCGGGTCCATCCGATTCCCTGCCACCTGGTGCGGGTTGGTGGGACTGCGGCCCACCTGGGGTCTGGTAAGCAGGTACGGAGTGATGCGCGGCGTCTGGTCCATGGATACCGTCGGTCCCATCTCGCGGACCGTGGAGGACGCAGCGATCACCCTGGGGGCGATCGCTGGATACGATCCCAAGGACCCACATACCAGCGCCTCGCCTGTGCCGGATTACCGCGCCGCGCTGGGCCAGGGCATCGAGGGCCTGCGAATCGGCGTAGTCACTGAGCAGATGGAGTCGGACCTTGTGGATGCCGATGTTCGTACAGTGGTGGAACGCGCCATCACCGTACTGGGTGAACTGGGCGCCAGCGTAGATGAGATATCTCTCCCTCTTTCGACTGTGGCAGGACCGGTTACGGGAGCACTCCTGGCCGTGGAGCCAGCCGGCAACCATTCCAACTGGGTGCACGAAAGAATCGACGATTACGGCCATGACGACCGCATTCTTCTCCTGACGGGCAGCGTCATTCCGGCCAACTACTACCACAAGGCACAGAAAATCAGGGAGTTGATCCGGCGGCAGGTGCTTGATGCACTCAGTGGGTACGATGCGCTGGTTTTCCCCACCGCCGGCCGGGGAGCCCAACCGGTTGAGGACGATCCTCCCGTAACCAGCAAGGAGACCACCTCAAGGCTGCCCTTCCTGTTCACTCGGCTCTTCAACCTGGCAAGCTGCCCGGCCATGTCGGTGCCCTGCGGCTTTGATGACCGCGGAATGCCCGTCGGCCTGCAGATTGGTGGGAAGCCCTTCTCGGAGGAGACCCTGTTCCGCATAGGCAACGCATACGAGCGGGCCACCGATTGGCATACCAGGCGGCCGGCAGCTGTGGCCTGACGGAATCGCGCACTTGCTCTTGCCAACAACCGACCAAGGGTAGAGCAATATGAAGGGGAGGCACCGGTTGACGGCGCCTCCCCTCTTCATGCCGGTTTTCGCTCCCGATTATTCCGCCGGATACATCTGGTCGGCCAGGGCTTCGTGCCAGACGGACTCCGTCGGCAGAATGCAGTCTATGGCCCTGAGCCGGTAGTAGGAATCCGAGAGGCCGGGCGGGTCTCCGCCGTCCGCGACGGTGTCGGTCGCCCCGAGCAGCATCCGGCGGGCCACCACGATGGCCATGTCGCTGGCGGCCAGGTTCTCGGTGCTCCGGTCGACGACGGCCCCCATGCTCTCCTGGACCGCCTGGTCCTGGGTGTTGATGCCCTCAATGCCTGTGAAGGTCTCGTACTTCTGGACCTTACGGTCGATCATCCAGTCGTTGTCGCGGTTGCGCTTGGCCCGGTAGTTGGCGTCCAGGTCTTCGGGGCCGCGCCCCAGCTGACGCTCGATGTCGCGGTCGGCTTCGGAGAGAGGCTCGTCGCCGTAGCTGTACAGCCAGTTGAAGACCATGCAGTTCTCATCGTCGGTCGGAACCCAACAGTGGCCCGCGATCATGGTGCGGGTGGTTCCCCCCGACAGTCCGAACTGCTGGGGGCGCATCTGGTGGAAGGGGAGCACGTATTGGTAGGCCCGGATGAAGTTCTTGTCTTGGCCCTCGAGCTCCCGTATGCCCGCGTACCGGTAGCCGTAGTCCGTGCGTTCGACCTCAACCTTGGGCGCCTTGCCCTGCACAAATGGAGTGTCGAATCCGATGCCAGGCCGGGTTGTGTTCGTCGTAATGCGGCGGTGCAGGATGGGGGCGTGTGCAGTGTCAATGCCGCCCTCCAGTGCCTGCAGCCAGTTGCATTCCTGGCGGTTCTTGGAGATCAGCCGGTGGCTGTCCGGCACCTGCGTCCACTCGAACCGGGGCAGCGGCGGCTGCCGGTCTGCCGGGCCCATGTAGGCCCAAACGACATCGCCCATCTCCACGGCGGGGTAGGCGATTGCCTTGACCTTTTCGTGGTAGTCGCTGTCTGCCGGCTCGTTCATCATGTGCAGGCAGTTGCCTGCCAGATCGAACTTCCAGCCGTGGTAAACGCAGCGAATGCCGCCCTCCTCGTTGCGTCCAAGGAACAGCGAAGTGCGGCGGTGGGGACAGAATTCTTCGATCAGCCCGACCTGCCCGGAGGTGTCGCGGAAGGCAACGAGGTCTTCGCCCAGCAGCCTGACTCTCACCGGGGCGCCATCGGGTTCAGGCAGCTCGTCGCAAAGCAGCGCAGGCAGCCAGTAGCGGCGCATCGTGTCGCCCATCGGAGTGCCCTCGCCCACACGAGTCAGCCTCTCGTTATCCAACTTGGAAAGAACCATTCAGTGGCCTCCTCTCCACGCAGGTTGCTTCATGTATCCCGTACTCAGCAGGTGGAAACCGGGAACATTTGATGATTCTAGCGGCCTGCCCTCGGCTTGTCATCTCACATCGCGATTGACAACGGCTGACACCGTTCCTAGAATCGAAGAGCTTTGTTATTGAAAATTGGGCAGGCCGACAGCGGATGACGACCGTTAAACAGCTATACGCATTGCAGGAAGTGGACCTGGACCTGGACAGGGTCTATCGGGCCCTGGAACTGGTTGAAGAAGAGTTGAGGATCGGGGTATCCATCGACAACCTTGAGACGGCACTACAGGACGAGCAGGAGCGTTTGCAGGAGGCAGAACTGCAGCAGAGGGACAACCAGATGGAGTCCGAAGCGAGACGCGAACGGTCGGGAGTTCTGGAAACCCAGCTCTACGACGGCTCTTTGACCAACGCCCGGGACCTGGAGGCGCTGCAGCAAGAGGCCGCCAGTGTCCGCCACCTGCTGGAGCAGGATGAGGCACTCTCGCTGGAACTCTCGATTCAGATTGAAGAGGCTCAATCGAAATGCGCGAACCTGACCCTCGAGCTCACTGAAATCAAGACCCGCTGGGAAGCCCAGCAGAGCGAGCTCAATGGCCGGGCTACTGCGCTCCGGGCAGAGCAGAGCGAGTACGAAGAGCAGCGGACGATGCTGGCCTCCAGGTTTGACCCGGCCACTTTGCAGAGGTACGAAACCCTGCGGAAGTCCAAGGGGGGACGGGCTGTCGCCAAGGTGGAGCGGGACCTGTGCCAAGGTTGCCGGATGTCGCTTCCAACCCAGCTGCGGCAGCGGGTCAAGAGCGGCCGCCAAGCGGTCAACTGCAGCAGTTGCGGACGCATGCTTTTTGTAGAATAGCCGGCACAGAGAGTCAGGGAAACCTCAGGGGCGCTGCCAGTGCAGCGCCTTTTTCGATGGGCGGTTACGGTTGCTTGGGATGAAACTCCAGCTTTGGTTGGCGGACCTCACGGCCTGCACTGTCAGATTGACCGGCAAATGGGGCTATGCTAGATTGGCGGAGGAGGGCCATGCGGACCGGGTGACCGCCCTGTGTGCCCAAACGGGTTTCCGGGGAGGAAAGTCCGGGCTCCTCCGGGCAGGGTGCTGGGTAACGCCCAGGCTGTCGCAAGGGATCAGTCCGGCGCGGCAGACGGAAAGTGGCACAGAAACATACCGCCTCGTTGACCTGTATGGTCTGGGGTAAGGGTGAAATCGGGCGGTAAGAGCGCCCGGCCGACTGCGGTGACGCAGCGGCGGTCAAACCCCACCTGGAGCAAGGCCGAATAGAGGGACTATGAGCGCCCGGCTCGTCCCCGGGTTGGCTGCTTGACCACGGCGGCAACGCCGTCCCGTCCCGAGCTCGTCGAAGGGCGGGTCCCGACGCATGTCGGGAGGCTAGATAGATGGTCACCGTCCAGCTCGTCCTGAGCTTGTCGAAGGACAAGAGGGATACAGAACCCGGCTTACAGGTCCGCTGGGCCTCCCGCTTCACTATTTCCCTTCCGTCGGCGCAATGAATGCCGTTTGCGGTTGCCGGAATTGTTATCGTTGTTTATGATAGTGCCCGTGGCCGCCTATCATTCCTGCGGCCTTGAGTAAGGAGTTCTGCTGACGTGTTTCTGGACCTGCATTGCCATTCAGTATCTTCCGATGACTCCCGCGCCACGGTCGATCAATATGTGAAATGGGTGCAGGTTCTTCGAAAGCGCGGCTATACAGTCGACGGAATCGTCTTGACGGAGCATCGCAAGTTTGACTTCGACAAGGACTATTCCGAGTTGGCGGAACAGAATGGCCTGCTGATACTGAAGGGTTCGGAGCTGGACACCCGCTTCGGCCACTTCTTGGTATACGGAGTCAGCGAAGGGCTCACCCGGGACATAGACTTCGGCGATGTCAGGATGGACGCCCGTGAGCTGATGAAGGCCGCCCGGCAGCACGAAGCGGTTGCCATCCCAGCCCACCCGGGCAGGTTCGGCATCGGCCTTACCGAGTACATCCAGCAGGGGGAGTCGTTCCCGGATGTGGATGTGGTAGAGCTGCTCAACGGCGGCGGCCGTGCCGGGGAGAACGAGCGGGCCGAAGAACTGTCACTGCAGTTCGGCTACTTGGGAATCGGCGGTAGCGACGCCCACCTGACCAGCCACCTCGCGGCGTGCATGACCGACTTCCGTGCCACCATCACCAACGAGGGCCAGCTGGTTGACGCGCTTCTCAGCAAGCAGTTTCAGCCGGTGCGATTGGAAGAAACGGCCAAAGTCGCCTCAGCCTGACCACCCTACCAGCGTCCGCATCCTTTGACAGTCTATTCCTTCTCCCCCTTGGGAGAGGGCGAGGGAGTTTACTCCGATGACGATGCAGTTGAACTACGACCGCTCGCTCCACGAGAAGGAGCACCGGGCCGGCCCCTTCGAGATAACCCCGGAGATGATCCGGTCGGTGAATGTGAGCCTGAGCGAAAAGGGTGCAGCCTTCAACTCCGATGAAGGGGCAAAAGGAGAAGGCTTCAGGGGCATGATCGCTCCGCCAACGCTGTGCTCGATCTTCGTCCGTGAAGTGCAGCTCCCCGACATCGGCCTGGATTTTGGCCGGGTCCAAATGCACGCAGGGCAGCGGGTGCAGCCCATCGCACCCATCTACGCTGGCGACTTGATTTCCGCGTCTTCCCACCTGAAGGAAGTCTACGCAAAGACAGGCCGTTCCGGCACCATGGTCTTCGTCGTTTGGGAGACGACCTTCCGCAACCAGGACGACGAAGTGGTGGCCGAGGTGCAGGAATCCTTCGCCCGGCGGGAGTGAAATCCTCTCCCCTGGTCGCACTGTACAAACTGACTGAAAAACACCCGCGAGAAAAGAATTGCCTTACTTTGAAGATGTGGAACTAGGGGAACAGATAGGGCCCGTCGAGACCGTAGCAACAGACGAGGGTGTGGCCAACTTCTGTGATGTCTGGTCACCGCCAACGCCCAATCGTTTCACGGACATCGAAACGGCGAAAGCGTCCGGAATGGAAGGGACCATTGTCCCGGGCATTATGGCAATGGCGATGATGGCGCAGCTGCTGACAGACTGGGCCGGCCCCGATGCCGTCCGGGACTTGGACGTCGTGTTCCGCCAGCCGGTGCCCCACAATTCCCCCCTCACTCTCGAGGCTACCATCACCGACCTGCGCCAGGAAGATGGCCAGAACCTTGCCGAGTGCGACATCCTTATGCTGGGCAGCAAAGGGGAGCGACATGTGGGCGGCAGAGCATTGGTTTCGCTGCCAAGTCGCGAATAGCGTATCTCCCGGAAGCCCGTATTCTTCCGCAATCATGATTCGGGCAGGGCAGGGTTGAAGCCATGCTTCATCGCCTTCGGCAGGTCAACTTCGTAGTCAACGACCTCGACTATGCGACCGGTCTGTACGACCGCTACCTGGGAATGAAGGTCGTTCACAGCCACCGCGTAATGGATGGTCAGCACGCGGTTCTACATGCCGGGGACGGGACTTTCGTAGGGCTGTGGCAACCGGACCTGGCCGATGCTGAGTCGTCGGTGTTCCGCGAGAGCCGAGGGCAGGGGCCCTATGAGCTGATCTTCGAGACTGCAGACCTGAATGCGGCAGTGTCTCGCCTCTCTGCCCACGGGGCGCGAACATCGAGCGTTGCCCAGATGGACGGGTGGCGCAGCGTGGCCCTTGACCAGGCATCACTGAATGGCACGCGGGTCAGGATTGTTGAAGTGTCCGGCGAAGGCAACATGTGGCCCCTAGCCGGTGCTGGCTGGGAATCATCTGCAGAGCCCGGCACCCTGCGGCTGCGGCAGATCGCTGTCTTGGTGCAAGACCTGGACAGCGCGATTGAACGCTGGAGCGAGCTGTTTGATATCAAGGCAACGAAGCGGTTTCAAGTCAGCTTCACCGATCTGGAGATAGCAGTGCTGCCGTTGGCGGGTCGCGACACTTTTATCGAGCTTGCCCAGCCCAAGGGACCCGACGCCCCCTCGCATCGGTTCCTGGACTGCTACGGCGAGGGCCTTTACCTGACCATCTACGAAATCGCCGACTCCCTCGCAACGGACGCCCACTTGGAGAAGCAGGGAGCGCGCTTCACCTCATCGCGGCAGACGGCAAACTACACGAACTTGGGATTCAACAGCATCTGGCTGCATCCTGCAGGGTTCATGGGTGCCTTCACCCAGTTGTCGCAGGTATTTTCGGGCGACAATCCATGGCCGCCAGCGGGCGACGACTGGTACCTGGACCAGTCTCCCTGAGCCCGGTGGCACGGTTGATGCGCTTCCACTGACACGGGGCAATCGCAATCTAAACTGGATACGCGGTGCGGTCCCCCGTCATTCCTGCGAAAGCGGGAATCGAGAGGGTTCTGCGCCGATACAATCAGCCTCTGGAAGGGAAGCTCGGATTCACCGCTTTCTCGGGAATGACGATTTATTGGGCTCCATAAAATTAGAATGCGCTTGCCCTGCCACTGACAGCCTTAAATTGACACTCTCTCGCCGATCGTGATATCTTTCACATAGTCCGGCGACCCATTCGCACGGGGTTTTTTGATGGCTCTGAAAATCGCTGTTTTAGCCAAGCAGGTCCTTGATCCTGAAATGCCGATGGCGGCGTTTCGCATTGACGGAGACGCCAGACGCGTGGTGCCTCCGGCCAACATCCCGCCGGTGGTCAACGGGTTTGACGAAAACGCGGTGGAGGCCGCACTGCGGATCAAGGACAAGCAGGAAGCCACGGTTACGGTAATTTCAACCGGGTCCGAATTCGCCCTCGATGTCATGAAGAAGCCGCTGTCCATGGGCGCCGACGAGTTGGTCCTATTGCAAGACGACTCGTTCGACAACACCATTGACAGCTTTGTCACAGCCCAACTTCTCGCGGCCGCTATCCGCAAGCTGGAAGGCTTCGACCTCATCATCTGCGGTCGGCAGGCGTCGGACTGGGACAATGCCCAGGTGCCGCTGGGAGTGGCGGAGATTCTGGGGGTGTCTTGCATTTCACTGGGCAAGAAGGTGGACGTCGCAGATGGCAAGGCCGTC
This sequence comes from Dehalococcoidia bacterium, assembly GCA_963667765.2. Taxonomy (GTDB): domain Bacteria; phylum Chloroflexota; class Dehalococcoidia; order Lucifugimonadales; family UBA3495; genus VXOI01. The sequence continues at coordinate 585,483 of CAXXON010000001.1, forward strand.
GTTGAGCGCATCGTGCCCGACGGCTACCAGGTCGTTGAAGCCGAACTCCCGGCGCTGGTAACCGTCAGCAACGAGCTGGGACAGCCGCGCTATCCCACGCTGCGGGGAATCATGGCAGCGACGAGGAAGCGGCCCACGGTCTGGAGCAAGTCCGACCTTGATATGGACGAGTCGCAATCCGAGTCGCGCATCTCCCTCCGCCAACTCTTCATCCCCGTGAGCGACCAGGAATGCGAGATCGTAGAAGGCGATGACGCCGCCGAGTCGGGGCGCCTTCTCGCGCTCAAGCTGCGTGAAGCCAAGATCATCTGAAGTCCCTGATACTTCGCCGTTCCTTGTTGAGGATGGCGAAGCATTTTGATGACAACTCTCTTTTTCGAATAGTTTCGGGAGGCCGCAATGGCTGACGCCACCGGTGTTCTGGTAGTCGGGCAAATGTCCGGAGACGCTCTTGATTCCACCGCCGCCGAACTGCTGGCCGCCGGTCGATCCGTTGCCGGCGGACTGGGGGAGGAGTTGTCCATAGCCCTCCTAAGCGACTCGATTGACACAGCGGGGCAGCAGGCCATTGCCCACGGCGCAGACCGGGTTTTCGCGGTTACCAGTCCGCTGCTGGCCGACTATCACGCTGACCTGTACCTGGCTGCCCTGGACGCCCTGTGCAGGGACGCCAATCCCCGGGTTGTGCTTGTGGCTAGGACTGCGGAGGGGCGCGAGTTGGCCCCACGGCTTGCCTTCCGGTTGGGTGTCGGGCTGGCCCAGGACTGCCTGGAAGTATCGGTGGACGAATCCAGCAAGACTCTCCTGGCCAACCGCCCGGTGTACGGCGGCAACGCCATTGCAGTGGTGAGCTGTGAGCGCACACCACAGATCGCGGCCGTCCGTCCGAAGGCCTACGAGCCCACCGAGGCTGACTCGTCTCGTCAGGGGCAGGTCATTTCGTTTCCAGTCGAGCTGGACGCTTCGCTGGCCAAAACCCGTGTTGTTGAGACGGTGAGGGAAGAGTCCGAAGGCGTAAAGCTGGAAGAAGCTCGCGTCGTCGTGTCGGGAGGCCGTGGCCTGGGAGGCCCGGATCCGTTTGCTGGTCTGGAGGACCTGGCCAAGCTGCTGGGCGGGGCCGTAGGCGCCTCCCGTGCCGCCGTGGACTCCGGATGGGTTCCGGCGTCATATCAGGTGGGACTGACTGGCAAGGCCATCACGCCGGACCTCTACATCACGGTCGCGATCTCCGGTGCGAGCCAGCACATGGCAGGCTGCTCAGGCGCCAAGTGCATCGTCGCCATCAACAAGGACGCTGACGCCAATATCTTCAAGGAAGCCCGATACGGAGTCGTAGGAGACTGGGAGACGGTGATTCCAGCTCTGACCGAGGCGGTTCGGGAACTGGTAGACAGTTAGGACGCTGGCCCGCTAGAGGCGGGATTCCTGCGGCATATCTGAAGAATAGAGACGCACCTTAGTGCGTCTCTATTTCAATATCAGGTTGTCTATGATCCTGATTGGGCCCAGGTGAACGGCGGTGGACAGCATCGCGTCCGGGGAAGCGTGTTCCAGTTCCTCCAGGGTGTCGGTGGATGCCAGGCTGACATAATCGACATCACCCAGCAGCGGCTCTGAAGCCAGGACACGGCGTACAGCGTCGCGGATGGCCTCTGCGTCCATCTCCCCCTGCTCCCAGGCTGTTTGGCCGGCTGACAGGGCACGGTACACCGCCGACGCAGCCTGTCGTTGTTCGGGGCCCAGGCGCACGTTGCGGCTGCTCATGGCCAAGCCATCCGGTTCGCGGACCGTGGGCATGACCACGACCTCGACGCCCATGTCCAGGTCGTGGGCCAGCTTTCGCACGACAACCGTCTGTTGCCCGTCCTTCTGGCCGAAGTAGGCGCGGTCGGGTTGCACGATGCCGAAGAGCTTGGCGACGACGGTGGCCACTCCTCTGAAGTGGCCGGGGCGGGCCGCGCCCTCCAGCCGGTCGGCGATTGGCCCGACATCCACCCAGGTGTCGAATCCCGGGGGGTAGACTTCGCTGACTTCCGGGACAAAAACCAGGTCAACTCCCCGGCGGCGCAGCATCTCCAGGTCGGCATTCAGGTCCCGGGGATATTCCGCAAAGTCCTCGCCCTCACCAAATTGGGTGGGGTTCACGAAGATGCTGACCGCGACGCTATTGCAATCCCTGCGGGCCTGGTCGACCAGGGAGAGGTGACCGTCGTGTAGGGCACCCATCGTCGGGACGAGCCCGAGAGGGCGGTCCGAGGCACGGCAGTACTGCCTCATTTCTTCCTTGGGATTGATGACTTTCATCCGCTCTAGCACTTCCGGGCTGCTGCTGCGTCGAGTTCCGACACGGAGGGAATGCCGCCCAGTCCGGTGGCCCTGCGGACGGCGCGGAGCACGGCCTGGGCCGTGGCCTCCACTGCAGCGGCGCCCAGGGAAGTCAGGTCGACCTGGGCAGCTGACTCTCCAGTGGCCATTGCGAACATGGTATCTCCGTCGCGGATGGTGTGGCAGGGCCGGATGGATATCGCCAGTCCATCGTGGCTGACCCGGGCCAGGTAGTTGGATTCCTCGCGGCTCAGTTTCGCATCGGTGGCAACGACGCCGATGGTTGTGTTGACGGGGCCGGTGGGGGACGCGGCGGGAGTACCGTCCAGCAGGATGCCAACGGGGTCGTCGAATGTCCCATCGTCCCGGCGAGGTCCTGCCAGGAGCCGTCCGTCTGTGTAGTCCCAGATCCCTCCGATTGAGTTGACTGCAACCACGGCCGCAACGGTAGTTCCGCCAGGGAACCTGATCACTGCCGAGCCCAGCCCCCCCTTGACCGCCCGAGGGGTGCCTCCCGTCTTGGCGACGGTCGCGCCGGTGCCGGCTCCGACAGTGCCTTCGGCGAGGGGCTCGGTGGACGCGGCGGCACAGGCCGCCCGCCCGTCGCCGGGGCCGGGGCGAACCCTGGAGTTAACCAGCCCGAGGTCGTAGATAATGGCGGAGGACACGATGGGAACGATCACTTCGGGAGATACCCGGAAGCCGATGCCCAGTTCCTCCAGCCACGCCATCACACCAGACGCGGCGTCCAGTCCGAACGCGCTGCCCCCGCTGAGGGCCACAGCGAAGAGCTGGTCGACGCGGCGGGTCGGCTCCAGCAGGTTCGTCTCCCGCGTTCCGGGCGACCCGCCGCGCACATCGACTCCTCCGACCGCTCCCTTGCGGCAGATTACCACGGTGCAGCCGGTGGCATTTTCGAGGTCGGTATGGTGTCCAGCCTCAATGCCGGGGACTGAGGTAATAGTGTCGTTCATGGGCTTTCCCAAGGGATCCAGATTCCGCTTTGGCCGGTCACCCAGATCCCTGGTAGTACCTGGGGAATGGCGTCAGCACCACGATGACTCCGGCCAGTGCAGTGAGCGCGCCGACGAAAATATACACCGATCCGTAGCCGCCGAAATCGTCAATGATGGTTGGGGTGAACAGGTGGGAACCCAGACCGACCGCTCCATTTATCCCGAATACCAAGCCGCCCACCGTCGCCTCGCTGCCGCGCTCGACCCCGTCCAGCATCGCTGCCAGCAGCACCTGGTGCAGCGCGAAGCTGAACAACCCAAGCCCGCCCATCACGAGGATTATCCGCCATATACTGTCGCCTGCAGGTACTATCAGGAAGGGCATAACGGCCGCGGCGGCCAACCCGGGCACCAGGATCTGCTTGCGTCCCAGCTTGTCGGCCATCTGTCCCAGGAACGGGGAGGAGATTGCTCCCATTCCGGTGAGCAGCGCCATCAGGAACCCGGTCACTGCGTAGGAAAAACCCAACCCGCCTTCTTCGGAAGAGTTCTCCAGGTAAAAGGGCGTCCAGTCGAACATGATGTTGTTGGCCACGCCGCGTACGGATGCCGCCACCAGCAGCGCCAGCATGGCGGGCCGGGTGAAGAACCGCAGACCGGCGGCTCCCAGCGAACGGAGGGTGCGAGGTTCCGCCGCATTTGGTTCGCCTACTTCCCGGCCCAGGTCCCGTAGCGACCACCAGACGAACAAGGCCACCACCGCCGCCGGAATGGCGTAGAGAAACAGCACGTTCCTCCACAGGAGGTACGAAAGCAGCAGACCGGCTATTGCTGGCCCCAGCGCATTGCCGACGGTCGAGCCGAAGCTGTGGATGGAGATTGCGAAGGCTCTACGATCGGTGAACCTTCGCGAGAGGGATGCGATTGCTGGAAGGTGCCACAGCGAGCCTGGTATGGAAATCAGGGCCACGCCAATCACGAGAATGGCTAAGCTGGGCGACAGACCGATGACGACGAAAGCGATGACGTTCAGAACCATGCAGGCGGTGAGCATCACGCCCCATTGGTCCCTGTAACGGTCCACCAGCACGCCTGAACCCATGCTCACGAAACCGGAACCGCTGGTACGAATGCCCAACAGTAGGCCGGCCTGGAAGGTGCTGAGGCCCAGTGAACTCTTGATGGCCACCAGGAAGACAGGAATGCCCAGGTCATACAGGTGGGCCACGCCGTGGCCGAAGCTGAGAGAGCCGAGGATGAAACCCCGGTTCTGCCGGTGCCCGCCGGATGCCTGGACCGCCTGCGCCATCGCTGCCTGCCGAGAAATTGATGTGCCAGTCGCCTTCCCAATAGGGGAGACATACCGGCAGATTCTATTCCCGCCAGAGCGATGGCGCAAGATTGAAGCGATGATGGAGCAGGGACTTTTAATTCTCCCTCTCCCTTGAGGGAGAGGCCCTTCGACAAGCTCAGGAGGGGTGAGGGTGAAATCGCAGGCATCAGCAACTTTGCGTTACGCAAGGAAACGCCCCCACCCCTTCGGCAAGCTCAGGACAGGCCTAACCCTCTCCCGGAGGGAGAGGGAACTATTAAGTAACTATCTCAAAACTGTCATGACCTTGATCTCAACGGCCAGATACACCGTCTGGACCACTGGATTCCCGCTTTCGCGGGAATGACGGGTCCTTTGCGGGAATGGCGGTTTTGGATTTTGGCGGATTTTGAGATAGTTACTAAGAGGCCCTGCTAAAGGACTTGGCATTCTTGAGGATTCGCTATCATCCTGAGAGGGTGGGGATTTTTTCGGAAAAACGCGACATTCTCTGACATTACACGACATTTGCGATGAAATTCGTTAAGGGAGCCAGTGCCGTTGTGGACCGGAGGCTGCTGGTCTTTCCTCCATGAGTTCAGAGCTCAAGCAGGCACCTGGACCCGTCGACGATGGGCGCAAGGGACGGAATGCCTCTATCGTACACATGTTCTGCGCCTTGTAGCAAGGAGCAAGTGTCATCGGGTTAAAACTTCTCTAGGGTTGCAGCCAGTCCGGCTGCGGTGGGTTTGTTTATCGACCAATGCATTCGCAGCCACTTTGAAATCGTTTGAGGAGGACACTGGCTGGCCTTGTGCTATGCTACGGCATCGCCCGAACGGGAGGGCGTGGCCAAGGAGGGAATGATGGCCTATTCGGGGTTCAACCTGGAAGGTAAGGTTGCGCTGGTTACCGGGTCTGCCCGCGGCATCGGCGCCGCGCTGGCCGTGGGACTCGCGGAGGCGGGCGCGGATGTGGCCGTTTCCGACATGCCGTCACGGCTCGAGCTGGCCCGGGATACCCAGGCGCAGGTGGAAGCACTCGGCGTGCGGAGCGGCACCTACGAGCTGGATGTGCTGGATATAGGCAGCATTCCCGGCGTGATACAGGGGGTGCTGGATGACTTCGGCAGGCTGGACATCCTGATAAACAATGCCGGTATCCGTATACCCAAACCGGCACTGGAGGTTACCGAGGAAGACTGGGACGCAACGGTTGACACCAATCTCAAGGGTCTGTTCTTCTGCGCCCAGGCTGCGGCGCGTCCCATGATCGCGCAGGGGTCGGGACGGATCGTCAACATTGGCTCCCAGTTCTCCGCAGTGGGGTCGGCCGGGAGGGCTCCCTACATTGCCAGCAAGCACGGGGTGGCTGGGCTCACCCGCGCCCTGGCTGCCGAGTGGACGCCATACGGAGTTACGGTGAACGCGATCGGGCCGGGGCCTACGGAAACGCCGGGCGTACTGGCAGCTTACAACCGCACACCGGAAGAGTTGCAGGCCGAATATGCCGAAAAGATGCCGCTGGGGCGCCGGATGCAGCCCGAAGAGCTCGTGGGCGCCGCGCTCTTCCTGGCCAGCCCGTCGGCGGGCGCAACGACCGGACACCTGCTGCTGGTAGACGGTGGCTGGACTGCGCTCTAAGAGGGTATCTCAAAACCGTCATGCCCTTGAATCAACAGTCAGGCACACGGTCTGGACCACTGGATTCCCGCTTTCGCGGGAATGACGGGTCCTTTGCGGGAATGGCGGTTTTGGACTTTGGCGGATTTTGAGATAGTTACTAAGAGGGTATGTGACACTGTCGGAATGGGTGCAAAGGGAGTCGGGTTTGACTCGTCCAACAGGGACCTTGAAGCTGTGGGTGGTGGATTCCTGCTTTTGCAGGAATGACGGTTTCGTTCGAAGGAATGACGGTTTCGGTTGCTCGAAAGATTGTCACACGCCCTCCAAGAAAATTCACAAAGACAGGAGGCAGTGAATGCCGTCTGAAGATCTGGAAAAAAGGCTGCAGGTCCTGGAGGACATTGAAGCAATAAAGAAGCTGAAGCACAGCTACTGCGGCTACTGCGACGATCACTATGACGCCGACGCCCTGGCCGATCTATTCGTCGAGGACGCAGTGTGGGACGGTAAGGAACGGGGCCGGAACGAGGGCCGGGAGGCGATCAGGGCCTTCTTCCAGAACGCCCCCAACCGCCTGCCCTTCGCGATTCACATGGTGCTGAACCCGATTATCGAAGTGGACGGAGACCGGGCCACGGGAGTCTGGTACCTGTTCCAGCCATGCACCTACGCCGAGAGCGGGAAGGCCGTGTGGGGCTCAGCGCGCTATGACGAGGAATACGTCCGCGTCAACGGTGAGTGGAAGTTCCAGAACCTCACGCTGACCTCCCACTTCTGGACGCCCTTCGATGGCAAGGGCTGGGTCGAGACCCAGTTCGCGTAGTAGTCAGCCAGCTTTGGTCTGATGGGTAGACCGGGAGTTAGAAACTATCTCAAAGCTGTCATGCCCTTGATCTCAACGGCCGGATACACGGTCTGGACCACTGGATTCCCGCTTTCGCGGGAATGACGGGTCCTTTGCGGGAATGGCGGGTCCTTTGCGGGAATGGGGGTTTTGGCAGGAATGACGGTCTTGGGCCCCAACGAGTTTTGAGACAGTTTCCAAGTCGAGAGGATTCCAGGCCACCAGTCGTGTTTTGAGATAGATTCTTAGTTTGTGGTGAGCTTGTTGAACCATGAACGGGAGGGCTTTCGACAAGCTCAGGGCGAACGGGAGAGGCAGCCGTCAATATTGATGAGCTGAGCCACTAACCCAACTGCTCGAGCTGGGCGATGATCTCGTCGATGTCGGCCCGGTGGGTGGTGGAGTTGCTGGCGATGTGCTCCCACCGGATATTGCCTTCTTTGTCGATGATGAAAGTCGAAGGCGCGGGCAACTCGTTCTGGAACAGGTTCCAGACGCCGTAGGCATCGACCACCTCGTGGTCCGGGTCTGATAGCACCTGGAACTCCAGCCCGATGGACTCGATGGCCCGCTGGGCTCCCCTGAGGGTGTCGATGCTGACGGCAAGTATCTCTGCGTCCAGTCCGGAGATGGTTTCGTAGTCTTCCTGCAGCTTCACGAGCTGACTGCGGCAGTAGGTTCACCAGAACCCCCGGTAGAAGACCAGAACCACGTTCTTTTCTCCTGAGTAGGATGCAAGGCTGATTGTTTCGCCCGCCGCGTTGGGGAGCTCGAAGGTGGGTGCCATCATTGCCGCGGGCACGGAGTCTTCCGTGCCCGTCATGTGCTCGTCGACAATCGCCCCCTGCTCTCCCTCGCCGGCAGCGGGTGCAGATGTCGTCGGCGCCGCTGCGCCTCCGCAGGCGGCCAGGGCGACTATTGCCAGTGCCAGCATGGCAGCCGTGGACAGGCGGCTGAAGGGACCAAAGAGTCTTGAACTTGCCAGAAAACTCATAACTGCAACTTCCATGATGGGCTTGGAGCCGTCAGCTCAGTTTTTCCAATTCGGCGAGTATGGCACTGTTGGGCGTCCGGTGGGAGACTGATCCCTTGCTTTCCCAGACGATGGAGCCGTTGGCGTCCACCACGAAGACGGCGGGGTTAGCATAACCGGCCCGGTTGTAGACATCGTAGGCTCTGGCGATGTCTCCTTCATCGTTGTACAGGACGGGGAACGGATAGCCTTGGGCCCTTGCCATCAAGGATGCACTCGAGAAATCGTCGACGGCGATGGTCAGTACCTCAGCGTTCAAATCGGTGAATTTGTCGTATTCACTTTGCAGCTGCCCGAGCTGCCGAACGCAATAGGGTCACCAGAATCCCCGGTAGAACACCAGCACGACGTTCTTGTCCCCGCGATAGGACTGCAGGCTGATCTGCTCTCCGTCTGCGGCGTTGGGCAGGGTAAACAGTGCGGCCGCATTCTCCGGCGGTGCCGGCTCTTCAGTGGGAGCCGGTTCCTGCGTAAGAGTAGGCGTAGAAGTCGAGGTCGGCTCCGGAGTGGGTGTGGGGGTGGAAGTAGGCTCGGGTGTGGCCGTGGCCGCAACGGTAGGCGGCGGCTCGGGAGTATCCGCGGCCGGTTCGGTTGGCGGAGGCTCGGGCGTTGGCGGCACTTCGCTCGGAGTCGGCTCCACGGTGGGCTCGGGTGTGACCGTGGGCTCGATGGTCGGCTCGACTGCCTCCGTTGCGGCAACAGGCGGCTCGGGAGTGCTGGTCGGGGCTGGCTGTTCCGTGGCGGGCGCCTCCCGAGGGGTTTCGGTCGGCTGTGGCGGCGCAGTGGCCGCGGGTTGCGGCGTTGCTGTAGCGGGCGCCGCAGCCTGAGTGGCCGTCGGCGGCGTCTCGCCTTGCTGAGTGGGACCGGCCTGCTCTCCACCGCATGCGGCAAGGGTAAGGGCCGCAAATGCTGCGGCCAAGGGGAGAAGGAACCACCTGGTATTGCGCACTACTTTCGTCCAGTTCCTCATTTCAGGTTCAATCCGTTGTCAGTAAATACGCGGCTGGGTCGTCGTCCGGATTTCTGTGGCGCTCAGGCCAGGCAGCGGACGGGCTGACCGCCGTTGTAGGCGACCATGTCTGCGGCTATCGGGCCCAGGTCAAGGGCTGTCCCGTTGGGCTCGCCGCGCAACTCGGAGTAGGCGCGATGCAGGTTGCCGGCGATACGTTCCGAATCGCCCCATCCGGAGAAGCGTCCCAGGTCGGTCTGTTGGGCTGCCTCCAGTGGTGCGAGCCCGGCGTCGAAGGTGTTCTTCGCGATTTCCTGGACGAATCGGAGATAGGCTTCCATGTTGTCTATGACATCCGATCCGCAGACAGGGCCGTGGCCCGGCACGATGGTCTCGGCACCGAAGCCCCGCAGACGGTCGAGGGCGACCAGCGATCCGGCGATGGAACCCATGGCGACGAAGGGGGTGCCGCCGTTGAACAGCAGGTCGCCGGTGAAGAGCAATTTTCTCTCGGGTAGCCACACCACGGCGTCATTGGTGGTGTGGGCCGGCCCCATGTAGTGGAGCTCCAGCTTGAGGTCGTCCACGAACAGGTCGAGCCGGTCCTGGAAGGTGATGAATGGAGGGGCGAGTTCCAGGTCTCCCCAGACCACGCCGGGAAACAGCGGGTGCAGGGTGTGGAGGCCTGTGTCAATCACGGCCTGTCGGCAGAGTTCATGCCCCACGATGGAGGCGCCGTGCAGCAGGTAGTTTCCGTGGGTGTGGTCGCCGTGGTGGTGGGTGTTTACCAGCGTGCTGACTGGAAGGTCGGTGACTTTGCGAATGGTGCGCAGGAACGCCCGGGTGCGGGCCTCTGTGAAGCAGGTGTCGATGACCGAGACAGCGTCGCTGCCGGTGATGAATCCGGTGTTGTTGAGGCCCCAGGTCCCGTCCAGCTGGATGTATGCGTACACGCCGGGGCTGACCTCTTCCACGGTCGGAGGTGGCAATTCGTCGGCGTGCTGTGCAAGGCCCGCGTGAGTATCATCCGGCATGGGCCGCCTCCGGGTGGTTACGAGATCCTGGGTGAGTTTCAGCATACGGCTCTGCAGATACGCGGTCAACCACATTTGCTCCAAGACCAGGTCGGCGATACTGGTCCTGCTGGCAAACCTTTGAATACGGTTGTAAGATTTTTGTCGGAACGAAATCTATTCGGAATGTGGAGAATCTAACATGCCTGCAGTCGCCCCCTATGGTTCGTGGAAGTCGCCAATTACGACCGCCTTGATCGTGTCCGGAGCAGTCGGATTGGGCAAGATTGCCCTGGAAGGCGACGATGTCTACTGGGTGGAGATGAGGCCTTCGGAGGGAGGTCGCATGGTGATCGTGCGACGGAGCCCGGGCGGTTCGACCTCGGACTTGACGCCCGAATCCTACAGCGTGCGGACGCGGGTACACGAGTATGGGGGGAGCGCATATCTCGTCAACAATGGCGTTGTGTATTTCTCCAACTTTTCTGACCAGAGGCTGTACCGTCAGGACCAGGGCGGGGAGCCTCGGGCCATCACGCCGGATGCGCCCCTGCGCTATGCCGACGGAGTTTTCGACGAACGGCGGGGCCGGATAGTCTGCGTTCGGGAAGACCACAGCGGAGACGGGGAGCCGGTCAATACTATCGTTGGAGTGGATTCGGAGGGAAGAGAGCCGCAAAGGGTCCTGTTTTCCGGGTCGGATTTCTGCGCTGCGCCGCGAGTGAGCCCTGACGGAACGAGGCTGGCTTGGTTGGCCTGGGACCACCCGAACATGCCCTGGGACGGGACGCGGCTGATGCTGGCAGAGGTATCGGCTGACGGAAGCCTGGGTGAATCACAAATAGTAGCGGGGGGCGCCGAGGAATCGGTGCTGCTGCCGCTCTGGTCGCCGGAAGGCGAACTGCATTTCGTGTCTGACCGCAATGGGTGGTGGAACCTGTACCGATGGAGCAACGGGGCGGTTGCGCCGGTGCTGGAAATGCAGGCGGAGTTTGCCCGTCCCCAGTGGGTGTTCGATGCGGCGGCTTACGGTTTTCTTGGCGACGGGCGCATTGCTTGCAGCTATGTTGAGCGGGGAGTGTGGAACATCGGTGTCATCGATCCCGGGTCCGGGCAATTGACCCGCCTTGATCTGCCGTATACCGAGATGGGACGGGGCGAGTTGCGGGCGTCCGGAAACCGGGTAGTCTTCTCCGCAGGAGCCTCGGACAGGGCGATGGCCGTGATGTCGCTGGATGTGGCAAGCGGGGATGTGGAAACTCTGCAGCAGGCACATGAACTGGATGTCGATCCGGCGTACCTCTCCGCACCCGAGGCGGTGGAGTTTGAAACGGCGGGTGGGAAGACGGCTCACGCCTTCTATTATCCGCCGAGAAATCCGGACTTCGCTGCCCCCGAGGGCGAGAAGCCTCCCCTGCTGGTCAAGAGCCACGGCGGACCCACGGCTGCCGCCCAGACCGCGCTGGACCTGGGGATCCAGTTCTGGACCAGCCGGGGCTTCGGGGTGGTCGATGTGAACTATGGCGGCAGCACTGGATACGGCACTGAGTACCGTCGTCGGCTGAACGGGACCTGGGGCATCACGGATGTCGAGGACTGCGTGAATGCGGCGCGCTTTCTGGCGGAGAGGGGCGATGTGGACGGGGAGCGGCTGGCCATCGACGGCGCAAGCGCCGGTGGCTACACGACGCTGGCTGCTCTGACCTTTCACGATGTGTTCAGGGCGGGCGCAAGCCTCTATGGGGTCAGCGATCTGGAGGCTCTGGCCAAGGAGACGCACAAGTTCGAATCTCGGTACCTGGACAGCCTGGTGGGGCCGTATCCGGAGCGGCGGGACCTATATGCAGAAAGGTCGCCGATCAACCACACGCACCTTCTGTCTTGCTCTCTCCTTCTGTTGCAGGGGCTCGAAGACGAGATTGTGCCGCCGAACCAGGCGGAGATGATGTTCGAGGCGGTGAAGGCCAAGGGTCTGCCGACAGCCTACATACCGTTCGAAGGGGAGCAGCACGGCTTCCGGCGGTCGGAGAACATCGAGCGGGCCCTGGAGGCGGAGCTGTACTTCTATTCGCGCGTGTTCGGCTTTGAGCTTGCGGACCCTGTGGAGCCGGTGGAGATTGCGAACCTGACCGTCTGAATGAAAAAGGGGAGTAACAGTTGGGTTGTATTCACTGTTTCTATGCTGCGCCACTCAGCTGGAAGCAGTGGATTCCTGCTTTCGCAGGAATGACGGGTCTTTTGTGGGAATGACGGGCTGGGTGCTGCGCATGTGTGTGGAGACAGAGGAACGCCCTCACCCTAACCCTCTCCCGGAGGGAGAGGGGGCTGGTCTTCGATGGGCTGTTTTCATAACAATGGCGGGCTGGGTGTTCGACGGTTGTTGCAGATCGTTCGGGGATGCCGGTTGGCTAGTTCGCTGCCATCCGCGCCTTGTGGTCGCGGCGGTCGGCGCAGCTGCGGCACCAGCCGTAGAAGTCGATGCGCTGTCCGGTGAACTCGAAGTCGCTGGTGGTTTCGAGGAGGGATTTCATTTCCGAAACGATATCCCTGCCTTCGCTGGAGTCCACGACGTTGCCGCAGCCCACGCAGACAAGGTTGGCGTGGGGAGAGAGATTGGCGTCGTAGCGGGACTGTTTCTGGAAGGGGAGTGCCCGCACCACACCCGCCTGTTCCAGCGTTTCCAGGGTGGAGTAGACGGTGGCCAGCGTGACATAGGGGAAGAATTCCTTGACCCGCTGGTAGATTTCCTTGACCGATGGGTGGTCTCCTGAGTTGACCACTACTTCCGCAATGGCGAGGCGCTGGGGTGTTTGTCGAATTCCGAGGGCTTTGAGCTTTGTAGCCAGCTGTTCTGGTGTTGTCAAAACATCTCTACCGCCGCCAACCCGGGCCTCCCGGTTCCAGGCGGATTTCAAATTAAAGGAAATGGGAAGGGGGACCACTTCTCCCTTCCCATGATGTCACTATCTAAGGACTGTCATGCCCTTGGTCTAAACAGCATGATACATGATCCGGACCAGTGGATTCCCGCTTTCGCGGGAACGACGGGTCCTTTGTGGGAATGACGGTCCTTACTGTCATGCCCTTGATCTCGAAGGGAGCGGCCTAGAGGCGACCGCCGAAGAACATGGGCTGCTGCTTGCGGTAGATCTGGATCCTGTTGCGGCAGGACTCCACAGCGAACAGGCGGTCCTGGTCGTCGACCTCGACATAGCAGACGCCCCAGAAGTCCTTCTCGCGCTCGATTCCCTGGGCGATCTCGCGCTCTTCCCACATCTCGGAGTTGGCGTCCAGCTTGTCCTTGCCCCACTTGGAGATGGTGGCGTCGCCGGAGAGGGTAGAAACCAGTTCGCCTTCCGGGCTGTAGATCCGGACCTTCTCGTTGCCCCAGTCGGCGACATAGACCAGGCCCTGGCTGTCAGTGTCGACGCTGGTGGGCCGGCTCAGGTCGCCCTCTCCGTAGGACTGCAGGAACTGGCCGTCGGCGCTGAACTTCTGAATGCGATCGTTGCGCCAGTCGGCGATGAAGACGTTGTCGGCCTTGTCGATGGAGATGCCCCACGGCAGGCCCAACTCGCCTTCGCCGGTGCCTTCGCTTCCGAACTTGGCCAGGAACTGGCCGTCGGGAGTGAACTTCTGCACGCGGTGGTTCTTGCTGTCGACGATGAACAGGTTGTCATCGGCGTCGAAGGCCATGCCGGAGGGCCCGTCGATCTCGCCGTCAGCGCTGCCCTTGGTGCCCCATTTGCCCAACCACTCGCCGTCGCGATCGAACATGGAGATGCGGTTCACCCACTCGTCGGCGACATAGACGTTGCCCTTGCTGTCGATGGCAACGGAGGTGGGCCAGATCAGAGAGCCGTCGTTTTCGTTTTCCTCGGTCTCGCCGGCGGTATGAACGCCGCGGGCGAATTCGCCCACATAGTCCTCGTCAATGGTGCAGATGGTGATGCGCTTGCCGTCGGGGCGGTACTCGTAGGAACGGTTGACGATATAGATCGTGTCGTCCTCGCCTCGGGCCATCGCAACGGGGTTACGGAAGCCCGGGCCGGAGAACTCGCCGCGCCCGATGGTGTGGCTGTACTGGAAGGTTATTCCGATAGTTTGTGTAGCCATCGTTACCTCGCTCGATTCAATTGTCGCCTGATATCCCTTCCTTGCGTTTCACCCCCACCCTGGCCCTCCCCCTGAGGGGGAGGGAATGAGAGTTCGGGGTGCGCCCTCACCTCAACCCTCTCCCGGAGAGAGAGGGAACTGGTCTTTGATGGGCTATTTTCATAACGATGTAAGGGGTATCAGGCGGTGATGAAGTCCATCTGCTCGAAGGTCCCGCCGACAATCGGCTTGGCATCGAGGCCCATCCACTGTTCCAGAAGCGTGGAGTAGAGGCCGCGGAAGTCGTTGTTGAAGTGCAGGTCGCCTTCCAGCAACTTCTCGGGAGCCATCGAGGGGTACTCGCCATAGAGGCCGCCCTTGACATGGTCGCCGACGATGAAGGCGACGCCGCCGGAACCGTGGTCGGTGCCGGAGCCGTTGTCGTGAACGCGGCGCCCGAACTCGGTGAATACCAGCAGGACCACGTTGTCGCTTGCCGCTTTCTCGCTGATGTCCTGGTAGAAGTTGGAGACGGCGCGGGAGGTGTCGGTCCACAGCTTGGCGTGGGCGCTGAGCTCGCCAGCGTGGGTATCGAAGCTGTTGTAGGGCGCAGTGGTGTACAGGAAGCGGGTGCCCAGGTTGGCAAGGTGCACCATGGCGATGTTGCGCATGTACTGCGCGACCGTGTCGTTGCCGTACTCCACATTGTTGGAGTACATCTCTGGGGCGGTGGCCAGGATATCGGCGCCCTTGAGGGCGTCCATGCCGGTGTGGGACAGGTAGTCGACCACGGAGCCACGGCCCACCGCGGGAGAGTACATCCGGGAGAACAGGTCGAGGGCCTCGTCGCGCTCCTCTTCCTCAATGCCGGTCAGCACGCCGTAGGTCTCGAGGTTGCCTACGGAGGCAACGGGGACCTGCGGGGCAGCCATGGAACGGGGGAGGCCGCGGCCGAAGTTGACGCCGGTCAGCACATTCTCGGACTTGGGGTCGATGTCGCGGATGGCGCGGCCAATCCAGCCCTCAGTTCCGACCTTGTCCGGCTCACAGGTGTGCCAGATGTCCATCGAGCGGAAGTGGGAGCGGTTGGGGTTGGGGTAGCCAACACCCTGGATGACCGCGACCTTGCCCTTGTCGTAAAGGTCTTTCAGGGGGCCCATGGCGGGGTTGAAGCCGACATAGTCGTTCAGCCGGAGGACCTGCTCTTCGGACACGCGCACGGTGGGGCGGTTGTCGGCGTAGAGCGGGTCGCCGTAGGGGATCAGGGTGTTGACGGCGTCGTTGCCGCCGGATAGCTGCAGGACCACCAGGACGGGGTCTTTCTTGGTTGAAGTCATTGTCTGGCCACTCCTTAGTCAGGTCTCTTGTAGCCGTGCTTTGTTGTTTTTGTCCGTGGCTTTCGCCCTCACCCTAACCCTCTAGGGATTGGGGAGAAACCCTCTCCCCCAGGGGATTGGGTGAGTAGTTTTGTTGTCTACTCGGCGGTGGTGCCGCCGTCTATGACCAGCTCTGAGCCGGTCACGAAGGACGATTCGTTGGACGCCAGATAGATCACTCCGTAGGCAATGTCCTCCGGGGTGCCCACCCGCTTGAGGGGCAAGCGGCGCATGCGGGCCTCCCAGCGGTCGGGGTCGGTGAAGGTGTCCCGGATCATATCGGTGTCGATGGGACCGGGATGCACCGAGTTGCAACGGATGTTATCGCCAGCGTACTGGATGGCGGTGGACTTGGTGAGCAGGCGAACAGCGCCCTTGGTGGCGGTGTAGCTGGAGGAGCCCTCTGGGCTTCCCACGAGCCCGGCGGTGGACGAGATATTGACGATGGACCCGCCGCCGGCCTGCTGCATGGCAGGGATGGCGGCCTTCGTGCCAAGGAAAACTCCCTTGGCGTTGATGTCCATGATCCGGTCCCAGTCCTCCACCGTCGTATCCTCGATGCTCTTGCGGATGAGGATGCCGGCGTTGTTGACCAAGGTGTCCAGGTGCCCATAGGCGGAGACGGCGGTGGACACCGCTGAGCCCCAGTCATCCTCGCTGGTTACATCCAGGTGGACATAGGTAACATCCAGCCCGGCCTCGGCCAGCTCGGCCTCCACCTGCTTTCCCAGGTCGTCGAGGATGTCGCCGATGACAACCCTTGCGCCTTCCTGGGCCATCATTCGAGCTTCAACAGCTCCCTGGCCCCTGGCGCCGCCGCTGATCAGTACCACCTTGCCGTCCAGTCTGCCCATGTCCGTCCTTTCCGTTGAGTTTGTTCATTTTGTCTGAATCAGGATTTCCGGGATCGCACCGGGATCGCAGGAGTTACGCGCTTGGGGATTTCACCCCCACCCTAACCCTCCCTCTCTGGGGGAGGGAATAGCTTTCAACTGCGCAAGTCCCATCCTGATTCAGACGGATGCCGCCTATGCGAACTGGAACTCCTGGGTGGCCACGATGAGCTGGAGGGTCTGGCCGACACGGCGGGCATAGTCCTCTGTGCCGGTCTGCAGGGCCCCGCCCTTCTCGATGTGGTTAACAAGGTAGTCGCGGGTATCGTCGGGCAACTGGTAGGAGCCCACCATGTCAAGGCAGCGGTCCACGAAGGCGTTCGGCTCGGTGATGCCCTCGGAAGACAGGCGCTCGATGATGGCGCGAATGCCGGGCAGGTCGGTGTTGCCAACCTGGTCGGCAGCGAAGTTGATGCGCTCGACCAGGGTGCCGCTGTCGATCCACTCGGCGCCGGTGTGCCAGCCCTCGACCGTGGGCGGGTTCAGCAGGTCCTGGCCCATGTAGCGGATTTCCATGGCGATGGGATGCAGGCCGGGCTTCGGGTGAGTGAAGTCCTTCACCAGCCGCATGGTTCCAGCGACGGTCTCCGCAGGGCTCTTGACCTTGGCGAAGCGGGCATTCTTGAAGAAGTCCGAGTTGAACAGCGTGCGCAACATGGCGGTGATGCTGTAGTTGGACTCGAAATAGACGTCTTCCAGCATCTTGATTGCTTCGGGGTCGCGCGGCGGGGTCTCCTGCCAGGCAGGGACCTGCGGCTCGTCGGCGACGAAGAAGTTGTAGAGGTGGCGGGCGACGAACCGGGCGGTGGCCGGCTGCCGGGCGATGATGTCGATGATCTCTTCGCCGTTCAAGTTGCCGGTCTCGCCGAGGAAGGTCTTCTCGTCTTCGTCGTGGTCGGCGGGGTTGAAGACGAACTGAGAGGAGTACCTGCCGTAGGGGTAGCGGGGGATGGCGTTGGTGATGGTCCAGCCGGTGAAGGCGCGGGCCGCTTCCTTGACGTCATCCTCGGAGTAGTTGGCGTGGCCGTCCATCCCGACGCCCATGGAGAAGAGTTCCAGAAGCTCCCGCCCCCAGTTCTCGTTGATGGCGTCCTTGTGGCTCATGCAGTTGTCCAAGTAGAAGACCATTGCCGGGTCGCGGGACAACTCAAGCAGCAGGTCGTGCATGCTGCCCATGCCCAGTGCCCGGAACATGTCCAGCTGGTCCTGGATCTGGCGACCATGCTCGCACTTGGAGTTGCCAGTGCAGAATATGCCGTGCCAGAGCAGGGTGACCTTTTCCTGCAGCGGGCGCTGGGTGTTGATCATCCGGTAGGTCAGATACGCCTGGTTCACTTCCAGGGCGTTCATCTCCTTCCAGTCGACGAAATAGCGCTCCAGCAGGGGCTTGTCGAGGTCGGGCTGTTCCAGGGGAGAGAGGAGCTCTTCGACGGTGGCCTCGTAGCCTGCGGCCGCCCGGCGTTCGACTTCCTCGTAGGTGGCGCCAAATCCGGCGCGGCGCATGAGATGAGCCATAAGCTCAATATCTTGGTTGGCCATGGATGCCTCTCCTGCCTTGTAGTCTGGCCGGTGTAGCTCCTGGGGTAAGGGGTGCAACCGGACACGTTGGCGTACCCGGCGCACGGGCCTTGTCTGAGGCGGATTATAATGATTCCAAGTTTGAATTGTCTATCTTCTCCCAATTTCAAACGGAAAAGGGACGACATCCTTCTTTGAACAGACTTTGAACAGAGATGACGAAGTCCTGAACAGATACGAAGAAGCAAAATGGGCGGGGTTCCAGCCCGCCCATTGATGTTTTCCCCTGGAACGGAGGGCAACTTCAGGCCCTACCGAAGCGACGCCGGTGCTGGCGAAGGGCGCAGTCGTTCATGACGACCGGTATGCCAGCGGCTTCGGCCTTCGCCTTGGCATCCTCGTTAATGACGCCGTCCTGCATCCAGATGTACCTGGCGCCCACTTCGATCGCTTCGTCCACCACGGGCATGACCTGGTCGGAGCGGCGGAAGACATCAACCATGTCGATGGATTCCGGAACGGACTTCAGGTCGGGGTAGCTTTTCTCCCCCAGGGCCTCCTCGATAACCGGGTTCACCGGGATGATGCGGTAGCCTTGGCTCTGCAGGTAGCTGGCCACGCGGTGGCTGTCCCTGTCCGGGTTGTTGGAAAGTCCCACGACCGCGATGGTCTTGCTGTTCTTGAGTTGCTCGTCTACGAGGTCGACATATTCACTCGCCATGATCCGGCTCCTTAACCTGGCTGCCGCTGGTCCGAGGCATGAACCGACGGACTGTGGCCCAGCATTGTATGGTGGAATAGATCAGTCCCAGGATTTGCTTCTGATGTACCGGTACGCGGCGATGGCTGCCGTCGCGCCGTCGCCAGCGGCTGAAACCAGCTGCGAAGACGAGTGTTGGCGGATATCGCCGACGGCGTAAACGCCGGGCAACGCGGTTTCCATCGAGATGTTGACCGGGATGTGGCCGCCACCGTCGGTTTCCAGAAGGCCGCCAACTATGCCGGAGTTGGGTTCAAGGCCCACATAGACAAACAGACCGGAAAGCTCGAGAGCTTCCTCCGCTTCTGTTGCCAGGTTGGTGGTGCGAACTCCGGAGACAGTGTTCTCGCCCAGGACTTCGTCAACGACCGTGTTCCAGAGGACCTCGACCTTGGGTTCGGCCATGACCCGGTTCACCAGGTCCTGTTGGGCCCGCAATTCATCGCGCCGGTGGAAGAGCAGTACCCTGTCGGCGTACTGCGCCAGCACAAGTGCCTCGTCCGCGGCCGAGTCGCCGCCCCCTACGACACCAACCACCTCACCACTGTAGAGGGGGCCGTCGCAGGTGGCGCACTGGGAAACTCCCCGGCCCGTGAACTCCTCTTCTCCGGGGATTCCCAGCAGCCGAAGCGTGGAACCGGCGGCGACAATCACGGCCTTGGCCTGAATGTCCCCGGCGTCCGAGTTGATTACGCGGAAGTCGCCCTGCCCAGTGATGCCGGACACCTCGCCCATGAGGAATTCTGCACCGGCGTTCATGGTCTGTTCCTGGGTCATGGCGGCCAGGTCGGCGCCCATTACGCCTTCCGGGAAACCGGGAAAGTTCTCCACCTTCTCGACGTTGATAATGGATGCGCCGCCCATCATTCGTTCGATAATTGCAGTGCGCAATCCGTAGCGAGCGGTGTACAGTCCAGCGGTCATGCCAGCCAGACCGCCGCCGATTATTGCAACGTCGTACTCTCCAGCCATTCAAAACGCCCCATTTTCCGATTGCCCGCCATTATACACTTGAAGGGAGCCGAGACCTCCCCCGCAGACCTAGGTGGTTTCGAGGCCTTCCAGGAAGTCGACTGTAATAGCTGCACATTCAGCAGGTTTTTCCAGTTGCAGAAAATGGGTCGTCTCCGGCAGGAAGTCGTAGTCCAGCCCGATGAGTTCCCGGAGGTCCATGCTGGGCATGAACGAGTAGGGTTCGGTGGGGTCGGTGCCTATCGCCTTTACGGGGCAGGAGATTTTCTGCAGGTCCACCCGCATCGCCCAGCCAAAAAGGTATTCATAGATCTGGGCCTCGTATTCTCTCGGGCAGCACAGCTCATACCCTGATCCCTCTTCGACGGGGCGGAGGGTGGTCTCGGCCATGAGTTCGGGAACCCCCGGAAGGAGCCTGCGGTGGTTGCGGGACTGGGAGAGGCGTGTCGCAAAATCTTCGCGCGTCTCGAACCTCTCACGCCGACGGCGGGCGATGGAGCTCATCTCTTCGCCCATTTCCGCCAGATCCTCTGGCTTACCTCCCGGAGGCCGTATGGGAGGGTCGAACAGCACCAAGCTGGAGAAACCCTTCCATTGTTCTTCGTGCAACAGGGAGACCAGTGCCGAGAGCGAGTGGAAAACCCCGGTCACAGGCCGCTCGTCGAAGTTCTGGCCAATGGCCCGCAGAATAAGCTCACAGTCCTTAACGAAGGTAGGAATGTTCTGTGCTTTGCGAGGTCCCGGGGGATTCCAGCCGTGGCTGCGCAGATCGAAGAGAAACAGGTCGTACTTGTCCAGAAGTAGAGACCAGTAAGGATAATAAGTGTCTATGGAGAGGCCGCAACCGTGGCTAAGGAGGATCCTGGGGCCATGTGGATTGCCATGCCGACGGACATAGATCACAGCGCCGTCGTCCATGGAGACTTCCAATACCGCCCGCGCTTTGGGCAGTTCCCAAGTACCGTTCATGGACTTTGTCCGTCTCCAGACCTGAAATCCGACAAGACATGTCGAATTCATACAGTGGCTACATGGCAAAGCTGCCCGGGCCACTGACTATAAGTGATATTGCGAGTAGTGGGCAGGATTTTATCAGAGTGAATGTTGTCGTCAAGTATCGCGCTGCTTTCGTAGTAAGAAATCGCGATGGTAATTCCCAACCCAAGCTGGCCCTCGGGTTTGAGTAGAAAGCGCGACTCTACTTGCTGAACGGTGGACCTGTTCATTCTTCAAAGATGCTACGGGCCTACTGCATGGTGAAAGCCAGGGTGTTGCCAGGGCAAACGCGTTCTCGCGTTCTAATGTTATGGAGCCCGATAGATCGTCGTTCCCGCGTACGAGGGGATCCGGAGGGTCTCGCGCCGATACAATCTGCTTCGGGCAGGGAGGCGTGGATTCCCGCTTTCGCGGGAATGACGGGGGGCTACACCGCGTATGTGATTTAAAGAGCAGTTGCCCCGAGGGTGTTGCCAGGGCAAATGCATTCTCTAATGTTATGGAGCCCGATAGATCGTCGTTCCCGCGAAAGCGGGAATCCGGAGGGTCTCGCGCCGATACAATCAGCTTCGGGCAGGGAGGCGTGGATTCCCGCTTTCGCGGGAATGACGGGGGACTGCACTGCGTATCCAGTTTAGAAAACGAGGGGCTGCACCGCGTATCTAGTTTAGAAAGCGGTTTCCCCGAGGGTGTTGCGCTTTTCGTTGACAGCGATATGGGGCAACCGTAGACTGAATTAAGGGGAGTGATTCCAATTCGAACCGAGTTTTCGTAGCCTTCAGTTCTGCCAGTCAGTTCTGCCAGTCCTGCAAATTGTTGGAGCCTTGGAGAAAAACATGCCTTTGTTAGCTGAACTGGACCCGGAAGTAGCCGCAGCCCTCGAGGGAGAAGATCGACGGCAACGCGAGTCGATAGTACTCATCGCCTCGGAGAATTACGCCAGCAAGGCCGTATTGGCGTCGGGTTCAAGCGTAATCAGCAACAAGTACGCCGAGGGTTACCCGGGACGCCGCTATTACGGCGGATGCGAGCATGTAGATGTTATTGAAAGCCTCGCTATAGAGAGGGCCAAGGAACTCTTTGGGGCGGAGCACGCCAATGTACAGCCGCACAGTGGCGCGCAGGCCAACATGGCGGTCTACTTCGCGCTGCTGGAACCGGGCGACACGGTCATGGGGATGCAGCTGGACCACGGCGGCCATCTCACCCACGGTGCGAAGGTAAACTTTTCCGGCAAGTTGTACAACTTCGTTTCATACGGCGTAGACCGCGAATCCGAGACTATCGACTTCGATGCCGCGGAGAAACTGGCACAGGAGCACAAGCCCAAGATAATAGTTGCCGGATACAGCGCGTATCCCAGGACCATAGACTTTCCCCGTTTCCGGGCCATCGCGGACAGCGTGGGGGCGTACCTGATGGTGGATATGGCGCACATATCGGGGTTGATCGCCGGAGGAGCGCATCCGTCTCCATTCCCCCACGCGCAGATAGTGACCTCCACTACCCAGAAGAGCCTTCGGGGACCGCGCGGCGGTTTCATCATGTGCACGGAGGACCTGGCGAAGGACATCGACTTCGCCGTATTTCCGGTCATGCAAGGCGGGCCGATGATGCACACCATCGCGGGGAAGGCGGTGTGTTTCGGCCAGGCCATCAAGCCGGAATTCTCGCGGTACGCCCGCCAAGTGGTGGAGAACTGCCAGGTGCTGGCGACCGGGCTGTCCGAGGCAGGGATGCGCCTGGTTTCCGGTGGAACGGACAACCACCTGCTCTTAGTGGATGTCACACCCCTCGGCATCACCGGCAGGCAGGCGGAGCAGGCCCTTGAGGCGGTGGGCATCATCGCCAACAAGAACGCCATACCTTTCGACCAGCGCCCTCCCAGGGTGACCAGCGGGCTGCGTTTGGGGACACCGGCAATCACCAGCCGGGGCATGGGTACGGCGGAGTCGGGCCAAGTGGCTTCGATGGTTGCCCGGGTGCTGACGAACATTGACGACAAACAGATGCACCGCCAGGTAGCCGACGAAGTGCGTGAACTCGCTGGCGGATTCCCGGTGCCCGGCATCGACGACTAGTTGAGACCCCAAGGGCCTGATGCTATAATCGCAAAACTATTTCAACCTGAAGGGGAACCTTTGCGTCACTACGAACTAGTTGTCGTTCTCAGCCCGATGATCAGCCCTGACGAAGCAGGGCAGGCATGGGAGCGAATCAAGGGCTATATCACCAATCGCGAAGCCGAAATCGTACACGAAGAACGTTGGGGAACCAGGCGCTTGGCATATCCCGTCAAGAAGGGCCAGTACCAGTTCCTTGAAGGAAACTACCACCTCACGCGGTTCACCACGGACCAGTCCTTCAACCGCGAGCTGGAGACCTATCTGAAGCTGGACGACAATGTCCTGAGGTCGCTTGTCACCGTCACAGTCTCCGAGGAGGAGTTGGCTGCCCACGCGGCGCAGACACGCGCCCCCCGGCCGCCGAGGCCGCCGGCAGGCGTAGCTCCCCAGGGTGCCCCTCCGGGAGCGGGCCAGGCCCCTGCGCAAGCACCGGCGGAGAGTGGAGCAGTCCCTGCGCCGGCACCGGCGGAGGGTGGAGCAGCCCCGGCACCGGCGGAGGGCACTGCCGCCCCTGCAGCAGTTGCCGATGCCCCTCAGCCAGCCGCTGAGGAGCCTGCTGCTGTTCCGGCCGCAGAGCCTCCGGTTGCCGTGGAGCCTCCGGTTGCCGCAGAGCCAACACCGGAACCTGCGCCTGCTCCGGAACCTGCACCCGAACCCGAACAGCCAGCCGAGTAGCGGAGTCCGCCGTGAACAAGATCATTGTCATCGGCAATTTGGGGCGCGATCCAGAGATGCGCTACACCCCCAGCGGCCAGGCGGTGACCTCCTTCAGCGTGGCTTCCAGTCGTCGCTATAGAACAAGCGATGGTGAGCAGCGGGAAGAGACCGAGTGGTTTAACGTCAGCGCATTCGGTCGGCTTTCCGAAATCTGCAATCAGTATCTGACTCGGGGCCAACAGGTATACATTGAGGGGCGCCTGAGAGGCAGAAGCTATACTGACAGAGATGGTCAGCCCCGCTATTCCCTAGAGGTTACCGCCACTGAAATGCAGATGCTGGGTCGACGGGGCGAGGGTGAGTACAGCGGAGGTGGCGGTGGAGGATATGGAGAGGGATCCGGGGGCGGTCGCGGGATGGCCGACGCAGGCAGTCCGCCGCCCTATGATGAAACCGACGATTTGCCCTTCTAGAAGAAATATCCTGGTGCAATTGGTTCGACAAATCTGAGAGACTGGATTTTCAATGACTACAGAAGCAACGAACAGGCCGTCTGATGGACCCCAAGGCGGACGTCCTCCGGGGGGTCCGGGTGGACGGCCACCAGGGGGCCCGGGAGGCGGCAGACCGGGTGGAAGGCCCGGGGGCAGGCCCCGCGGGCGTTTCGTTCCCCGGCGGAGGGTCTGCACCTTCTGCGTCGAGCACATCAAGATCATCGATTACAAGGACACCGACAAGATCCGGCGCTTCGTGTCGGATCGCGCGAAGATCGAACCGCGACGCCGCACGGGGGTCTGTGCAAAGCACCAGCGTGCGTTGCGCATCGCCATACAGCGCGCCAGGCACATCGCCCTGATCCCGTTCGTAGCGCATCACTCCTTCCCCAGCGTCCGCCGCTGACATCCCGTCGCGTTGCTGCTTTAGGATGGGTTCTGGAAGGGCCGCAATTACCCTCGTAAGAAGTTCCGGGATGCGTCAATGGCACTAGCCCGGCTCACCGGCCGTTTCGGCGGCCAACAGGACAGAGCTAGCCGACGGCGCCAGGCCCGCAGCGGCGGCGGAAGCGATCCAGACGCGGAAGCTCCGAGCCCTACAGAGAGAGGGGAACGTCGGCGTCGTTACCTTTCGGTAGGTATCGGAGTCTCCCTGCTGCTGGTGGTATTCGGGGTGGTGGTCTACGGGTATTTCTGGGAATTCTTCCGGCCTCCCCGCGTATGGGCCGGCAACGTCAACAGTGTTGAATTCACCATGGGGGACCTTGTCCAGCGGATTCGTGTGCTGCAGGGAGTGAACCGTTACCAGGGCGGGCAAGTGGACCTCAGCAGGGTGCCTTTTGAGTATTTGCAGGAACTGGTGAACGTGGAAATTCTGCGCCAGCAGGCGCCCTCCCTGGGTGTCCAGCCCAGTGAAGAGGCCATTGAGGAGGCGTTGCGCCGCCAGTTTCAGCCCACCGCACCGGAAGGCCAGGAAGTCGATCCTGGACAATTGGACCGCGAGTTCCGCAACAACTACCAGACCTTTCTCACCGCCACGGGCCTCACTGATTCTGAATACAGGGTGATCATGGAGGAAGACCTGACGGAGTTCGGCCTGTTCCTGAAGCTTGGACAGGAGATTGAAGCTTCGCAGCAGCACGTCGAGGTGCGCTGGATACGGCTTCCCGTCGACCCCAACGAAGCGGGAGCGAGCGACTTGCAGCCTGATCAGGTTGCGCAGAGGCTGGAAGTAGAACCATTTGATGTGGTGGCACGGGAAGTCTCCCGGCCGGCAGGTTATTCCGATGCATCCGGAAACGTCGGATGGGTGCCCATCGGCGCTTTCCCCAACCTGGACCCGTTGCTCTTTGGCGACGAGGAACGGGGAACAGTCGCCTTGAAGCCTGGTGAGACCAGCAGCCCCTTCTATGCCCGGGACGGTATATTTATCGTGCAGATGTTGGCCGGCCCGGAAGAGAGGGATATTCAGGAACACATGCGCTTCAAACTGGCCCAGGAACTGACACAGGCCTGGAAGGACGAAGCTCTCCAGGAAGGGACCGCCAACGGGACGGTCAAGATGCAATTCAACAGCGAGCTGTATGCATGGGTAGCGGACCAGGTGGTGGTCACAGCGCCTCGGGTCCAAGCCACCGGCCAGCAGCCTGCACGGTAAGCGACTGTCTATGAGCGGAACGACCGGCATAAATGTAGGCCTGATGGGTTTGGGTGTAGTGGGTGGAGGCGTTGCTTCAGCGTTGCTGCAGGACCCCTCGCAGGTAACTGCCCGTGTCGGGGTCCCAGTCAATTTGCGGAGGGTGCTGGTCCGCGACCGGAACCGCCCGCGCGATGTCGATCTGCCGCCGGGGATTCTGACGGCAAACGCGGAAGATATCCTCGACGATCCTGAAATCGATATCCTGGTCGAGGTTATGGGAGGCTCCGATCCGGCGGCTGGCTATTTCAGGCGTGCGCTTACTTCGGGAAAGCATGTCGTGTCCGCCAATAAGGAAGTGATGGCCAAGGAGGGCGCCGACTTGATGGCCTTAGCCCGGGCCAACCAGGTCAGCCTGCTCTTTGAAGCGAGCGTCGGCGGTGGTATTCCCATCGTCGGTTGCCTGATGAACGAGCTGGCCGCCAATGATGTCCATTCCATCCGGACGATCATCAACGGCACTACCAATTACATTCTTACCAGGATGGCCCATCAGCGCACAGCGTTTGCTGACGCCCTGTCCGAAGCGCAGGGGCTGGGCTATGCCGAGGCCGACCCAACCAACGATGTGGAAGGAATCGACGCGGCGTACAAGCTGACCGTTCTGGCGACCCTGGCCTATGGCTGCCGTTTCAGTCCGGATGACGTCTTCCGCCAGGGCATTTCGGCACTTGAGCCGCAGGACTTCCGTTATGCGGAGGAATTCGGATACGCGATCAAGTCCCTCGCCATAGCCGACCAGAACGGTGAGGAAGTGCAGTTGCGGGTCTACCCTGCCCTGGTCCCGTTCGACAACATGCTCGCAAACGTCAATGGCGTGTACAATGCAGTCGAGGTTCACGGGAACCTCTGTGGGCAGGTGCTTTTCCACGGAATGGGTGCCGGCCGTGGTCCGACGACCAGCGCGGTGCTGGGAGACCTGGTGGAAACGGCGCGGCTGGTTCGGGACGGCGCCGTCCCGGGAGGGCCTGGGGAACTTTCCAGGCGCCTGGGCGTGCGGCCAATCGATGCCCTGCGAACGCGATACTACATCAGGCTGATAGTCGCCGACCAGGCGGGGGTGCTCGCACAGATTGCCAGGGCGCTGGGCGACGAAGATATCAGCATCGCATCGGTCCTGCAGAAGGATTCTGATGCGGAAACGCAGAGCGCGGAAATCGTGATCATGACCCACCCAGCGCTGGAATCCTCGGTTCAGCAGGCGCTGCTGACGATCGGGAAACTTGACCCCGTGCGTCGAGTGGGCAATATGCTCCGGATCGAGGAATAGGGTAGGTCTGGTGAAAAATCATTTGGCCCATGAGTTTAGCGCGGCCGCCGGAGAAAGATGGGCGTCGGGGTTCTGAAAACCTATAGGGACCTGCTTCCGGTCACTGATGCCACGCCCATGATCACGCTGGGCGAGGGCGATACGCCGTTGGTAAAGTCCAATCGGATGGCGGCGGAGCTTGGTTGTCCCGAGCTGTACTTCAAGCTGGAAGGATGCAATCCCACTGGTTCGTTCAAGGACCGGGGGATGGTGATGGCAATTGCCAAGGCCCTGGAAGAAGGAAGCCGGGCCATCATGTGCGCCTCCACCGGCAACACCAGTGCCTCCGCTGCTGCGTTTGGCGCCTACAGCGGGCTGCCCGCCCTCGTCATGATCCCACGCGGCGAGGTGGCCATGGGGAAGCTGGCCCAGACCATGGCTTACGGCGCGAAGATCATCATGGTCAATGGCAACTTCGACACGGCACTGGAATTGGTACGCACCTTTACCTCCAAGCACGAAGTGACCCTGGTCAACTCGGTGAACCCCTACCGGCTGGAGGGACAGAAGACCGCAGCTTTCGAGATCGTCGACTCCCTTGGGGATGCCCCGGACTACTTGTTTATCCCGGTGGGGAACGCAGGAAACATCACGGCATACTGGCGGGGGTTTCGGGAATATCACGAACTCGGACGCAGCCGAACTCTTCCGAAGATGATGGGATTCCAGGCGGAGGGAGCCGCGCCCATAGTGCGTGGCGAACCAGTGGCGAATCCGCAGACCATTGCCTCCGCCATACGCATCGGCAACCCGGCAAGCTGGAAGGGAGCGCTGGATGCCAGGGACCAGTCGGGCGGGACGATTGACATGGTCTCTGATGACGAGATTCTGGAGGGATACCGGTTGCTGGCCTCGCAAGAGGGGATTTTCTGTGAGCCTGCGTCAGCCGCATCCTTCGCCGGACTGGTAAAGCTCCACAAGCAGGGGCTGGACCTGTCCGACCGTCGAGTGGTGTGCATTTTTACGGGTACCGGCCTGAAGGACCCGGACCTGGCGGTCACCAGCGTTGCTCCGCAGACAATCGTGGTAGAGCCGACCCTAGAGGCAGTTGAAGCGGTTGCGCTGACATAGTAGCAGGCCTGAAACTGCAGGGTTGCAGGGGGAATCACGGTCGAACTGAACCGGATACAAGAGGCTGTAACAGACATTCTGGAAGCTATCGGAGAGGACCCGCGAAGGGACGGCCTGGAGCGGACTCCCATCCGGGTTGCCAGGATGTACGAGTCTCTGTTCTCTGGAGTGGGCCTGCGGGCCGAAGACGCCATTGACGCGGTTTTTGAGGTCGGCGGCAACGATCCGGTTGTGCTGAACAGGTTGCCGTTTTACTCCGTCTGCGAACACCACCTGATGCCCTTCTTCGGCGAAGCCAGCATCGGGTATGTCCCGGGAAACCGGATCGCCGGGGTGAGCAAGCTGGGCCGGGCCCTGGAAGTTGCCGCAGCGCGCCCGCAGGTGCAGGAGAGACTTACGGCCGATGTGGCCGACGCCGTCCTGAAGGCCCTGCAACCGGAAATAGTGATTGTAGAGCTGGAAGCCGAGCACCTTTGCATGTCCATGCGTGGTATCCGGAAGCCGGGAGCCCGGATGATTACCAGCGCCGAGAGAGGGAACTCAACATCAAAGGAAAACAGGGAAACATTATTGAACCTCATGCGCAGCAAGTAGCCATGCCCGTCGACCCGATCATTTCCTTCAGGGATTCGCAGGCGGAATGGGATTCCGTTTTAAGCGACTCCCCGGTCGCCAGCATTTTTCTTTCTCCGCAGTGGCAGGAAGTCTGGTGGGAAAGCTTCGGCAGCGGACGGGAGATGGCCGGTTTCACGGTGCCCTCGGACAACGGTGGACTGGAGGCACTGGCTTCCCTGTCCAGAGCGGGCAGTGCCATCGGATTCCTGGGGGGCCCAGACACATTTGACTATAACGACTTTCTGGTGCGTCCCGGATTTGAGGATGCCTTTTATCCCAAGTTGCTGGATGTTCTGGGGGACTGGGACTGGACTGAGGTGCGTCTTGAGTCCTTGATTGAGCACTCCCCCACCCTGTCCCGCCTGCCGGACCTGGCCCGCGAGCGTGGCTACGGCGTAGAGGTGGAATACGAGGATGTTACCTCGGGTGTTGCCCTGCCCGCAGACTGGGATGAATACCTCAGTTTGCTCTCAAAAAAGGACCGGCATGAACTCCGAAGAAAGCTTCGCCGCCTGGACTCTCAAGCCGACTGGCGCTGGTATTGCCTGACTTCGCCAGCCGAAGTGCTGGGAGCCTTTGATGAGTTCCTCTCTTTGATGCGGATGAGCCGGTCGGATAAAGAAGAGTACATGACCCCGGAGAGGGAAGGGTTCTTTCGGGCCATGGCCGGGCGAATGGCCGAGCTTGACCAGATCAGGCTTTTCTTCATGGAAATCGACGGGGAGAAAGCAGCGGCCAGCCTTTGCTTCGACTACGGGGAATCACGCCTGCTGTACAATAGCGGGTACAACCCCGCCCTTTCCTACTACAGCGTCGGGCTGTTGCTCCATGCAATGTGCGTGAAAGACGCCATTGAACAGGGCATCGGGTACTTCGACTTCCTCCGCGGCCCTGAACCTTACAAAGCGCATCTCGGCGGACGACAGAAAAGCCTCTACACGATGGTGGTGAAAAGAACTTGAGCCTCGAGCGAGCCGCTTTCATCGCGTTCCATGCCTGCCCCCTGGCCGCGCCCGGACAGGGCAAGTCAGGGGGTATGAATGTGTACGTCCGGGAGCTGTCGCGGGCGATGGGTGAGTCCGGCATTCCGGTGGACATCTTCACCAGGCAGCACGACGGGGCTGGCGACTCGGTGGAGTGGATCGCCCCGAATGTTCGAGTCATTCACCTCCCGGGCGGGCCCCTGGAGGCAGGGGTCGGCGAACTCTACGGCCACCTCCCCGGGTTCCTCGAAGGCGTCCGGTCGTTTCGTGAGGCCGAAGGAATCGACTACGACGTTGTCCACTCTCACTACTGGCTGTCTGCCTGGATCGGGCAACGATTGTCCCAGGGTTTGGGTATACCCCACTTAGTGACCTTTCATACGCTGGCGCTTATCAAGATGCAGTCGCGAGCAGGGGAATCGGAGCCGAAGGAACGCGAGACGGTGGAGCGGGATGCCATGCTCACCGCGGACCGAATCATAGCCTTCAGTGGGCATGAGCGGGATGCAATGGCACGGCTCTACGGCGCCGATCCGTCGAAGGTGATGCTTGCTCCGTGTGGCGTCGACCTGACGAAGTTCAGGCCGCTGGACCAGAAGGAAGCCAGGAGGCGTCTGGGTCTCAATGGCGAGAAGGTGCTGCTCTATGTGGGCCGGGTGGAACCGCTGAAGGGGCTGGACCTGCTGGTCGAAACCGCTGCCCAGATGGAGGCAGGGGACGATAATGTCCGCATGATGGTGGTCGGCGGTGGCGGCCCCGGTGAGCCGGAAACGGACCGGGTGCGGCGCCTCGCGGAGGAGCGCCAAGTTGATGGCCTGATAGATTTCGTCGGGCGAGTCGACCACGATGAACTGCCGCTGTACTACAACGCGGCCGATGTGTGCGTGGTCCCATCGTACTACGAGAGCTTCGGCCTCGTGGCCCTTGAATCGATGGCCTGTGGCACCCCGGTGGTGGCAACGCGGGTGGGCGGATTGCCCACCATCGTGCATCACGGGCACACGGGGTACCTGAAGTCGTGGCGATGTCCCGAGGCCTTCGCAAACTCGGTAGAGATGATATTCTCAAGCTCAGGCCTGCAGGAAAGCATGGGAGTTGCAGCCCGGCGCAGGGCGGAGCTCATGGGCTGGGCCAACGTTGCCGGCATGATCTCGGAAGAGTATCGAGCACTCGCTGGCCGTGAGAACTGACTCCTACCTGCCTGGCATAGCGCAGCCGCTGTTCCCCACTCACGGGAACCGGAAACGGCACGAGCGGCACCAGTTGAGGAGTGGTTTCCCGGAACCGCAGCTCCTTCAATAGAGGCATCACCAAACTGGCTGTGGCAAAGGTTTGACTCTGCTCAACGCGCACCCGGCGCAACCCGGGTCCAATGGAACGGGTCCCCCGCGTCCGTCGCGTCCGTCGCTGCTGCGCCGGGTTGCTAGACGGGTGTTGGGTCATTTCCAGCGCACGCTGGCCGCCGGAATACTGGTCATGCTCCCGATCGGCATAACTGCGCTGGTCCTGAAGTTCGTTTTTGACCTCCTGACACCGATTTTGCAGCCTGTCACGGACCTTCTCCCCGGTCCTGATGTCCACGGAACTGGGCTGGTGGCGCTGCTCCTGCTCATTTACGTCGTGGGCTTGGTTGCCGCATTTGTAATAGGCCGCCGCATTATTGGCTTTGCCCACCGGGCGATGGAGGTAATTCCGGTCGTCAAGGGCATTTACAGCACGACCCGGACCGCGGTGAGTCTGCTGTCGACCACCAGGAAGGATAACGGAGCCAGTGAGGCAGACCGGTACAGCGGGGTGGTCCTCGTGGAGTTTCCCCGGCCAGGAATTCGTTCCATTGGCTTGATCACTTCCCAGATGTACGATGCCGAAGGGCAGGAAGTGCTTTCGGTGTATGTGCCCACAACACCCATCCCGTCTTCCGGGTTCCTCGTGATTGTGCCGTCGAGCCAAGTCACACATCTGGAAATGACGGTAGACGAAGCCTTGAGCGTGATTGTTTCGGGCGGAATACTCTCTGAAAAAATTTTCAGTCGTTCAGGATTTGAGGCACGTTCCAGAGAAGAGGCCAACGAATAGAGATCGGGCGCCATGTCGGATGCAGAGGGGCCGATGAAAGCGTCATCCGTCCGTTCAGTCAGTTGAGCCCTGTGGTGGTGTGAAAAACGGGAGCATTTTTCCGGGAAATATCCCAAGGTGTGGATAGGGCTCCATTCAATAATCCGTACCATAGAATCGCATCTAGACTTCCTGGTGGAAGGAAACTTGTCGACACGTACAGCTAAAGGAGAACTCAGCACATGGATGAAACCCCGCAGCGTGTTCTGGTGATAATCCCGCACCCAAACGACGCCGAGTTCTGGTGCGGAGGCAGCATTGCCCGATGGATCGGGGAGGGAGCCACGGTTCGCTATGTAGTCTGCACCGATGGGGACAAGGGAACGGTGGATCCCGATGTCGCTGCCGCTGACCTGGCAGAGATCCGGAATGGCGAGCAGGCGGAGGCGGCCCGCGAGTTGGGTGTGCAGGAACTGGTGTCGCTGGGCCGCGCTGACGGCGGGCTGGAAGACACGGACGACTTTCGCCGGGAGCTGGTGCGGCAGATCCGCCAGTCGCGTCCGGATGTGGTCGTCTGCCCGGAACCATACCGGAAGAACCTGGCGTGGCACCGGGACAGCCGTATAGCCGGACAGGTCGCCCTGGACGCGGTGTTCCCGTGCGCACGGGACCATCTTCATTTTGAAGAACTGTGGAGGGACGAGGGACTGGAGCCGCACAAGACCGGAACGGTGCTGTTCTGGGGAACCGAGACTCCCAATACCTTCGTAGCCATATCCGATTCGGTGGAATCGAAAATCCGGGCAGTTAAGGCGGGTAAATCCCGGTTGTATGACCGCTCCGAAGAAGAAGTGGTCTCTTTCATCCGCCAACAGGGCGAAGAGGGCGCCGGTGACAGCGGTGCAGACTACGGAGAGGCGTTCCGCAGGATCAATTTCAGGACTTAGGTGTATGAAAACGGAGAATGTGAGGAGAGTCTGCGCAACGCGACTCGAGCCACTGGATTCCTGCTTTCGCAGGAATTACCCATGGCCCTTTGGGGGCCACTTGTTGGCATGAAAACAGGGGAACGCCCTCACCCTAACCCTCTCCCGGAGGGAGAGGGAACTCGTCTGATTGCTAGAGCGGCGAGCCTCCGGGCGTGACCATGACCTCGCGTAAGAGCGGAAGCTGGGGCGCCCCGAAGGATAGCAAGCTGTCGTGGAAGCCTTTTAGCGAATAGGAGCCGTTGTGTTCCTGCCGGTAGTCTTCTCTCAGCTTCAGGATCATGAGCTTGCCGAGGGTGTAGTTGAGATAGCCAGGGTCGAAGGTGCCTCTTAGGGCTTCCCTTCTGGAGGGGAGCTCTGCCATGAAGGAATTGTCCATGAAGAAGCGCGTGGCGTCTTCGACGGCCATATCCCCAGTGTGCATGGCGATTGAGCACATGTAGCGACAGTTCCTGACCAGGGCCTCAAGTAGCTGCGTCAGGAGCAGTTCGGGCTTGTCTTCGCCGTATTCCGTCTCCAGCATCATCTGTTCCGTGTAGTGGGCCCAGCCTTCGCTGAAGGCATAGGAAGTCGCCGCCCGGTTGACCAGTGGCAATTGCCTGCCGTACCGGTTGTGGAGGTTGTGGACGAAGTGGCCCGGGTACACTTCGTGTATCGAAATTATCCTCAGGGTGTTGTAGTCAAACTTGGACAGCCACTCTTCGGCCTGCTCCGGCGTCCAATGCTCCTCAACCGGCGTCACATAGTAGAAGGACTCGGTCGCCTTCGTTTCCATGGCCCCCGCGCTGTCCATGGCCGCGAAGGCGTACCGCATGTATGCAGGCGTTTCCGTAACCTGGCACCGGTCTTCTGACGGCAGGGTGATGATGCTGTGGTCGACCAGCGACTGCCGGATGTCCTCCAGCAACTCACGGGTGTCAGGGATCAGGCGGCCGGCGGTCGGGTGATCACGGCTGATGTCCGCGACAATGGACTGCACCGACCTGTCGGGCGCTATCCTGGCCGCTACATCGTTGAGGCGCTCCAGATTCGCCTCCAGGTTTGCCTGGCCTACCGCCGCGATCCGTTCCAATGGCAGGTCGAGGGCTTCCCCGGTTTCAAGCATACGGGAGTAGAGGCGGCTACCGATAGCGAAGGCCTGGTCGTCGGCGGAAGCGCGGCCCTTCAACCTGCCGACAAATTCCTCGATTGCACCCGCGGCCGCCTCGATTGCGGAAGTGAATTCCCTCGCGATGGTCGCGTCATTGACCTCGGTGGCGAATGCGGCCAAGTCGGTGCGGTAGAAATGGGCCATGCCGCTGTAGCTTTCTACGCTCATGTCCACCATGTGAGGCGACAGGTCATCCCGGAGGGCAGCGTCCACCGTATGCAGAAATTCCGGCACCTGACGAAGGGCAGCAGTGGCGGATCGCAGCCTGTCTTCCAGGGGCGCGTAGTCCCGGCGTATGTATCCTCCCATGTTCAGAAAGCCGGCCTGACGCATGGGGTTGTTTTCCAGAGGACGCATTTCCTCGAAGGTGAACAGCTCTCGTTGCAGGAACAGTTCCAGCATCCGGAAGGACAGCCGTTCGTTGGCATCGAGCGATGCGACATCCACCGGAGCCAGATCCGACAGGCCCCGGCGAATTTCCGTTGTGCGCCTGCTCAGCATGGAGGGGGAGAGATCGGGAAGCCTGCCGTCGTATTCGTGGCGGCCTATGCGGGAACCTGCCGTTGGGTAGAAGTCCCAGTGTTCCTTGATCAGCCGCTCTGAAAGTGCCTCCAATATTGAAGAAGCGGTGGAGCCGTGTGCTGTGCCCTGCTGCGTCATCTGCGACCCTTCCTGGAATCCATAAGTGTAGGGAATTCGTATTTGAGTCAGCCCGTGGCACTCTGTTGGCTGGATAAGAACCGGAAAGGGCGGCCCGAGCTGAAGCCGCCCCTGTTGCCCGCCAGTCGGAAAACATGGTCAGGGGTTTGCTAGAGAACTTCACTGATCTGGAACTGCGGCGAGATGTCCGTGTAGTTCTTGATGTCGCCCAGGATTTCCCTGCCGTGGGTCTTGAACCCTTCGTGTACCTCGTCCGCGGTGTTGAAGTACAGGTTGGCCATGGCAACAAAGGGAGCGGGGGCATTGGGGTCAGCCGCAGATACTCCCTTTTCCAATTCGCTGCGGCTCAGGCCCATCGGATCGAGGAGACGATGTACGATCCCCATGTGGGTTCCGGACCAGTAGTCGAAATTGAACTGCTTGCCTTCGTCATTGGGGTAGAGAACAGTTACCTTGATCATTTTGGGTTCCTCTCCTTGCCGGTTGGTAGGTCCCGAAGGCAGCCGATGGGCCGAATTGTTGCCTCGATCGGCGACATCCCTCGTAAGGCCAGTGTACATGGCCCACTTTCCTCGTGGCAACGCGTATGGGGGAGTCTCGATTTTTCACACCGCTGGGCCAATCCTCAACCGGCTATTTGCTACAATGGCCCGTGCCTGGGACTTAGTTGATGAAGGACTTCGATTTGCTTTCCGGACGCCTTTCACGGTTGATATACCGGCTCCTGCCGGGGGCCTTGGCAATCCTGATCCTGGCGGTGGCAATTTCGTGCGGCGAGATTGATCAGCCGGAGCCAACCCACAGCGCTGATGAACTCTCCCTGGTCTGGGAAGCGTGGGACGCACTCCAGGAAGGCTATGTGGCCCCTCAGGAGTTAGACGAAGCCAGTGTGGCCGGTGGCGCCATCGAACGCCTGATGGACCTGGGAGACCTTGAGCCATATCCTTTCCTGACGAACCTGGGCCGGATGAGAGGGCAGGTGCCGGATGTTGTTCCTCCCGGCCTGGTCGACCTGTGGAGAGCAACGCAGATTTACAGGCAGGACAATCCGGAAGTCGAATCGGATGAACTCTCCCAGGTGCTCCTGCGCGGAATGATGAACGGCCTGCCGGAATCCGGCGCCTCCTACCTGACGGCGGAACAGCTTCCGGAAGCACGCGAGACCCTGGAGCGAAGTGTCGAGGGTTCGTACCTGGGAATTGGGGCAAGAGTGGTGGCAGAGAGCGACCGGATTCTGCTTTTCCCGTTCGATGACTCTCCCGCTCAGAAGGCTGGCATAGAACCCGGTGATGCACTGCTGGAAGTGGAGGGAGTGCCCGTCGGTGACGCTACCCCTTCGGAGGTCGGTGAGCGGGTCAGGGGAGAAGAGGGCACGAAGGTCCTGCTGAAGCTGGCGCGGGCAACCGAGGCGGAACCGGTGGAGCTGGAGGTATTTCGCGGCAATGTGGAATTACCGACGATCGGCACCCAACTGTTGCAGGGCGGCATTGGATACCTCCGGGTCTACCGGTTCCGGGACAACACGGGCCAGCAGGTGTTCGACGCCCTGGAACGTCTGAACCAGGTCGACATGCTGGCTTTGATCCTGGACCTCCGTCGTAACTCCGGCGGGTCCGCCGAAGCAGCCGCCGAAGTGGCAGGCCACTTCCTGCCTCCGGGAGATGTCTTCCGCAAAGTTGAGACCCGGCTGGGGGAGCGCACGGAGCATCGTTTTCCTGAAGACGACGCCCGCCTCTCTATCGACGAACTATTGATAGCGGTAATGGTTGATGGGCAGACCATCGGAGAGGCGGAAGCCGTGGCGGCCGCCCTACAGGAGGCTGGCCGGGCCACCATTGTGGGAGCTCCCACATTTGGCGAGGGTTCGGGCTACAGTTTTGTCGAACTCAGCGACGGTTCAGCACTGTACATCCCGACCTCCCGGTGGTATACGCCCAAGGAAGCGTGGCTTGGAGAAGGGGCGGTCCAACCGGACGTCCCGGTGGAATATGGAGAGGTTCCCACAGGCATGGGAGGGGAACGCCAGTTCAATGCCGCCTACGAGTTCCTGGACGGCCAGCTGCCCCCGTTCCGATAGCCGGTGCGGCGTGCAGTTGGGCAGACTGTAGCGCCCTAACCGAGAAAACTGTCTTTGCGGTCAGCGGCTGGTAGAGTGAAGGACTTTTCCACGGTCCGTTGACTAGCAACAAAGAAAAGGCCCGGATCGCCGGAATCGGCGGCCGGGCCTTTGTTGCGTCAAGAGTCTCTGTCGGTTGCCGTGGGGCGTGCCAAGGTCAGGCCGCCTGAGGTTCCTCCAGGCAGCGAAGGCAAACGTACGAGCTTCGGTCCTCGGGAATGCTGTCGACGTTCACGTTCCGCCGCCGGTTGCACACGGAGCAGGTCACCGACTCGGTTGCCGGAGGCGGAGGAGGGGCAGCGGCCTCAACGGTCGCTGTGCCCCGGTATCCCTCGTAGTCCGGGTTTGCTTCCTTGAGCCTCAAGAATCGTTCCCGGTCTTTGCGGCCCATTGAAATGCCTCCAAGCGGGGCGGGTAAGGCTATTTGACCTCTACGACGGCCCCTGCCTCTTCCAGCTTGGCCTTGACGGAGTCAGCCTCGTCGCGCGGCACTGCCTCCTTGACGGCGGCCGGGGCGGACTCCACCAGCTCCTTCGCCTCACGCAGGCCAAGAGAAGTGACCTCACGGACTGCCTTAATGACGTTGATCTTGTTGGGGCCAATCTCGTTGATGTGGACTTCGAACTCGGTCTTTTCTTCCTCGGCGGCCGCAGGGGCATCGCCACCGGCGGGGGCGGCGGCCACGGCCACCGGCGCGGCGGCGGTCACACCGAACTCGTCCTCCAGCGACTTGACCAAGTCAGCCAGGTCGACCACGTTCATTTCCTTGATGGCGCTGATGAGTTCTTCCTTCGTTAGTGCCATTGTTTTTCCTCGCAGTCAGAATTTTCCAGGTGATGTATTTAGGCTTCTTCCAGTTGGCTCATTCGGGCCCGCAGCACGTTGTCCAGGTTCTGAATGGGCCCGTTCAGGGCGCCAACGAGGCGGGACATGGGGGCCTGCATCTGTGCCAGCAGGATGGCCAGCATCTGAGGCTTGGGCGGCAGTGTGGCCAGTCGCGCCACTCCTTCCGGCCCCAGCGCTGCTCCGTCGCCCATGACGGCGCCGCGGATGGAGAAGGTGTTGGCGTTGGTGCGGGCGTAGTCAGCCAGGGTCTTGGCAGCGGCGGCCGGGTCGTCGTAGCCGAATGCCACAGCGGTGGGGCCCTGTACGATCTCCTTGACCTGCGGCCTGCCCGCTTCCTCGGCAGCCAGGTACATGAGGGTATTCTTCACCACGGTGAAGTCGATGCCGCCGGCCCGCATAGCGCGCCGCAGTTCGGTCATCTGATTCACCGAAGTCCGGGTGTAATCGGCGCCGAAGGTAATGGTGCAGCGTTCCAGCTGCTCCTTCAGTTCCGCGACCCGGTCGATTTTTTCCGGTGTGGGCAAAATTCACCTCCAGTGCGAATCTGCAAAACAAAAGCCCTGCGCTGGCCAAAAGACGCGGCGCAGGGCTACATTACCCTGGTTGAAGTTCGTCGCGCCTCGGCGGGTGGTCGAACCATTATCCCCGAAAGGACCCGCTGTCTATGGCGTGGGCTATTTGATTGTTAGTCTAGGTTACCAGTCTAGTCTTCAGGACGCAACGCCTGCAGGGCAACCAGGTCGACAGACACGCTGGGGCCCATGCTGGAGGTCAGGTAGGCTGAGCGGTAGTACTGGCCCTTCAGCGCTGCGGGGCGATCGCGGCCGATGGCATCGGTCAAAGCGGCGAGATTGCCCAGGAGCATCTCGGTCTCGAAACTAATCTTGCCAATGGCACAATGGATGATCGCCGTGCGGTCGGTGCGATACTCGGTGCGGCCACCCTTGGCTTCCTGGATGGCTCGCGGCAGGTCCTGGGGCTGCACCATGGTACCCGAGCGGGGGTTGGGCATCAGGCCGCGCCGGCCCAAAACGCGGCCCAGTTTGCCGATTTTGGGCATGACCTGAGGGGTTGCCAGCCCGATGTCAAAATCGACCCATCCGCCCTCGATTCGCTCGATGAGGTCGTCCTCCCCCACATAGTCGGCGCCGGCCTGGCGAGCGATCTCGCTCCCGTCGGGACCGGTGAACACCAGCACCCGGACGGTCTTGCCGATTCCATGCGGCAGGCCAACGACGCCGCGGACCATCTGGTCTGCGTGGCGGGGGTCAACGTTGGTTCTCAGGTGGAGTTCCACCGTCTCGTCGAACTTGGCGGTGGAGATATCTTTCAGCAGGTCGATGGCATCGGCGGGGCTGTAGAGCCTGTCCGGCTCGACACGCTCCGCCACAGTGCTGTACCGGCGACTGCGGCTGGACATAATCTACTCTCCCGACACCTGGATGCCCATACTGCGGGCGGTGCCTTCAATGATTAGCATTGCTTCTTCGACGCTGCCAGCGTTCAGGTCCGACAGCTTCGTTTGGGCAATTTCCCTTAGCGCGTCCCTGCTGATGCTGCCGATCTGGCCCTGCCTGATGTCCGGCGATCCCTTATCCACCCCAGCAGCCTTTCGAAGCAGCTCGGAGGCCGGCGGTGTCCGGGTAACGAAGGAAAACGAACGGTCTTCGTATACCGTCAAGTGGACAGGGACGATGGTGCCTGCATCGTTCGCAGTTCGGGCGTTGTATTCCTTGACGAAGCCCATGATATTGACGCCGTGCTGACCGAGGGCCGGCCCTACGGGAGGCGCGGGAGTTGCCTTTCCGGCCTCGAGTTGCAACTTGATGATTGCGCGGATTTTCTTCGCCACTTGGGACTCCTGAAGGTGTCAACCGCCGCAACCGAAAAGGGTCGGCGGGTCTCTGGCTATCGGTTAGATTCTTTCTACCTGTAGGAAATCCAGTTCCACGGGCGTTTCCCGTCCGAAGAAGGACACGAGGACACGCACCTTGCCCTTGCTTTCATCGACGTCGCTGATGGCTCCGATGAAGTCAACGAACGGGCCCTCGGTAATCCTGACTGTTTCCCCGCGTTCCAGAGCGATCTTGACCCGAGTCGAGTCGGATTCCACCTGGCGCAGGATATCTTCGATCTGCTTGTCTTCCAGTGGTACGGGTTTCGGCCGGCTGTCCCGTTCGTCCTCGGTGGAGACGAATCCGGTTACACCGGGCGTGTTGCGCACGGCGTACCAACTCTCGTCGTCCATGGACATGCGTACGAGGATGTATCCGGGAAACAGCTTCTTGCGCTCCGAGCGGCGCTTGCCGTCCTTAAAGACGACCTCTTCCTCGGTCGGAACCAGCACCTGCTTGATACGGTCTTCCATGTCGAGGCTGTTGATCCGCAGATTCAGGTTCTTCTCGACCAGGTCTTCTTGGCCGGAGTATGTATGCACGATGTACCAGCGCAGGTCTTCTGCCTGCACTTCTGGATCGGATATGTCGTTGGCGTTCGTCATGCGAACCTTCCCGACTGATGAATCCCGCCCCCAGCCCTTGTGGCAGGCCGGGGGCGGGTTGAGTCGCTTCTGTATTAGGACGGGACCGGTTTGCCTAGATTCCGGCGAAGATCACCCGGTTGAACAGTTCGGCAAATACCCGGTCCAAGCCACCAAGGAAGAAGCCCGCCGCCACTGCCAGGACGATGACCACCATGGTCAGCCGTGCGGTCTCTTCCCGGCTGGGCCAAACGCACTTTCGCAGTTCCTCGTACGTTTCCCGAAGGAATTGTACGGGGGTGATGCGCCCGCCCCCGGTGGGAGCGAGGATTCTTTGAGCGCGCGATCCGGCCCTTGCCATTTGACTATCTCACTTCGCGATGAACGCGGTGGCTGCGGCAGCGGGAGCAGTACTTCTTGAGCTCCAGCCGCTGGGGGTCGTTACGCCGGTTTTTCATCGACGTGTAGTTGCGCTCCCGGCAGTCACCACACTGCAGTGTGATGATCTGCCGGATGTCTGCGGTCTTACGGGCCATTTTAGTCCACCACCTCGGTGATCACACCCGAGCCCACGGTGCGGCCGCCTTCGCGGATGGCGAAACGCATACCGCTTTCCAGGGGTACCGGGGAGATCAATTCGATATCCATCTGCACGTTGTCCCCGGGCATCACCATCTCCACGCCTTCAGGAAGGCCGATGGAGCCGGTGATGTCGCTGGTGCGGATGTAGAACTGCGGTTTGTACCCGGTGAAGAACGGGGTATGGCGCCCGCCCTCCTCGCGACTGAGTACATACACCTCGGCCTTGGCCTTGGTGTAGGGCCTCATGGAGCCGGGCTTCACCAGCACCTGTCCACGCTCCACCTCGTCCCGGTCCACGCCGCGGAGCAGGACGCCCACGGCGTCGCCGGCCTGCGAGACGTCGAGGGACTTGTGGAACATTTCAAGACCGGTGGCCACGGTCGCCCTGGTGTCGCCGAACCGGATGATTTCCACAGGTTCGCCGACCTTGATGGTCCCACGCTCGACGCGGCCGGTAACCACGGTGCCGCGTCCCTTGATGCCGAACACGTCTTCGATGGGCATCAGGAAGGGAAGGTCGGTAGCCCGCGGGGGTATCGGAATCCAGTCGTCCATGGCGGTGACGAGGTCGACGATGCTCTGCTCGTACTCGGCCTCTCCCTCGAGGGCTTTCAGGCCGCTGACACGGACGATGGGAGTGTCGTCGCCGGGGAAATCGTAGCGATTGAGCAGATCGCGAATTTCGAGCTCCACCAGCTCCAGGAGCTCCTCGTCATCCATCATGTCGACCTTGTTGAGGGCGACCAGGATGCGAGGGACTTCCACCTGACGGGCCAGGAGGATGTGCTCACGGGTCTGTGGCATCGGGCCGTCTGGGGCGCTCACCACCAGCACTGCTCCGTCCATCTGGGCAGCGCCGGTGATCATGTTCTTGATGTAGTCGGCGTGTCCGGGGCAGTCCACGTGAGCGTAGTGGCGCTCTTCCGTCTCGTACTCCACGTGGGCGATTGCGATGGTCACGCCTCGGGCCTTTTCTTCAGGGGCGTTGTCGATAGAATCCATGTCGAGGTACCGGGCCTGGCCCCGGCCCGCCAGGACCTTGGTAATGGCGGAGGTCAGGGTGGTCTTCCCGTGGTCCACATGCCCGATGGTACCGACGTTCACGTGATCCTTCGACCGGTCGAACTGCTGTCTGGCCATGTTGTGCCGTGTCCTCCTTAAATCCCCTACAACAAGTGCGGACGATTTTCTGGAGCCCAGAGGCGGGATTGAACCGCCGACCCCGTTCTTACCAAGAACGTGCTCTACCGCTGAGCTATCTGGGCTTGTTCTTTGGATTGTGAATCCCGAGATGCGAGCGGGACCCTCTTTTCCTTGCGTTCCCTGCTCACGATTCCGGACTGGATGGTGGAGGGGGCAGGATTCGAACCTGCGAAGCCCTTCCGGACGCCAGATTTACAGTCTGGTGGCTTTAACCACTCACCCACCCCTCCATGCGATGAGGGTCCATCCATATTCGCACATCAGCCGCTGGCGGCGCAATCCGCCGCGTCACGGGGCCATAGGCCTGTGATGAGCATTTGGAGCCCCAGAGGGGATTCGAACCCCTAACCTGTCGATTACAAATCGACTGCGCTTCCATTGCGCCACAGGGGCTTCACGAACCCGTTTGGAACCGACCCCCGTAACCGGCAGGGGCGAAGAACTCCGGGCAAGACACTAGAAAATAGCCCCACATCAGCGGGGCTATTCGCTTGCCGGCAACTCTGAAAGGCCCAGCCGGAAAACAGCCTCCATTATATTTGCTACTTGGAATCAAGTCAAACAACCGTTGACGCAATTCGCGAGATTTGGCTGCCCGTGTGGCTGCCCTTGCCCGCATTGCGTTCGGGTTGACTGCCCTTGGGGCGTAACATACACTGCCCGCGCCAGCAATTGCGAATAGCCGGAGCCGTTTTCCTGCATTGACATCGCATGGTAAGCGGCCCGACCAGGTGTTACAGTTCGTATGGACCTCAAGGATTACATCCGAGACATTCCGGATTTCCCGGAGCCAGGAATTCTTTTTCGCGACATAACACCTTTGCTTGCGTCGCCAGAAGCCTTCGATCACACCATCCAGCAACTGATTGAAAATTGCGGCGGCACCGACTTCGATACCGTGGTCGCGGTTGAGTCCCGGGGGTTCATTTTTGGGGCCCCAATGGCACGGGAGATGGGAAAGCCACTGGTCCCGGTGCGAAAGGCCGGCAAGCTGCCGGCCGACACTCATTCTGTCGAATACGACTTGGAATACGGGTCCAATGTGCTGGAAATTCACGCAGACGGCGTAAGGCCGGGGCAGCGTGCCCTGATTATCGACGATCTGCTGGCCATTGGCGGGACCCTTTCCGCAGCTTGTCACCTCGTTGAGTCTTGTGGTGGAGTGGTTGCAAAGCTTGCGGTGGTTGTGGAACTGGAATTCCTTAACGGACGCCGCCGCTTGGAAGGCCGGGATGTAGTGTCCCTGGTCCAGTACTGAGCCGGGTCTTCCACATTTTCTGATGGAAACCGGGCCAAGTGAAGTCGTCGCCCTGGCCCTTGTTAAGATAGCTGGGTTCAACATACCGCTGACAGCTGCCCAATCCAGTTGGAGCATTGCAGGAGGATCGAAATGGCA
Source organism: Dehalococcoidia bacterium (assembly GCA_963667765.2). Lineage (GTDB taxonomy): Bacteria > Chloroflexota > Dehalococcoidia > Lucifugimonadales > UBA3495 > VXOI01. The sequence goes on from CAXXON010000001.1 coordinate 628,574, forward strand.
GGACAGATCACGATAGGCAATGTTGATATCGTCGCCGTGCTGGACATGGTGCCGCCGCCCCGGGACCCGTGGATGATGTTTCCGACCACCGCCGAGCCTGACTGGGCGGACCAACAGCACGCGCTGGAGTGCGGGCAGTTGCAGCTCTACTACCTGCATTTCTTCCTCAGGTCCGAGGGCAAGACCATCATGGTCGACACTGGCATGGGGCCCGGCCCGCACCCGGACCGGGGCAACCGCACCGGCGACCTCGTGAACCAGCTCAAGCTGAAGGGCGTCAACCCGGACGACATCGACGTCGTAGCTCACACCCACCTGCACGGCGACCATGTGGGCTGGAACGTCGACTACACGGGGGAGAAACCAGCTCCGACCTTCCCGAAGGCACGGTACCTGGTGCCCCGGTTGGACTGGGACTACTTTACCAAGCCCGATGTGATCGGCAGCGCTCCGCAGGTTACCAACAGCGTGGTGCCCCTTGAGGGCATGGGGGCGATGGACCTGGTCGACGATGAGCACACCATTACCGGAGAGGTCAAGATGCTGACCGCCTCGGGCCACACGCCGGGGCACATGGTCATCGATATCACCTCCAACGGTGAACGCGCCATGGTTGTGGGAGACCTGTTGCACAGCAAGGTGCAGGTGGAGCGCCCCGAGTGGACCGCCGGCGTCGACACGGACAAGGAAGCGAGCCATCGCAACCGCGAGCGCGTTCTCGAACGGGCGGAGAACGAGAACATAGTCATCGCTGCGGGCCATTTCCACCCGGATGACCACATTGGCCGGGTAGTCAGGAAGGAAGGCCGCCGCTACTGGCAGATACTGTAACCGCCCATGCCCATGTATCCCATCCCCCTGAGGGGGATGGTCAGGGTGGGGGTGAGACGCCTACAAGGTGAATTCCGTGACCACCGAAAACTACCAAGATGATGACCCGTACCTGCGTCCCTACCAGCCCGAGCTTGAGGAGGAGTTGGAGGAGGATGACGAGGACGAGGACGAAGACCTTGTAGCCGACCTGGACGAGGCCGCGGCGGAATTCCGCATGCGCTACTACGGGCCGGAAAACAACCCGCAACCGCCGGCGGCGATGGCGGAGCTGGCGCCGGATGTGATGCGGCTGGTTGATGCCGTGGTCTACGGCGAGATATACAACCGCCCCGCGGTCGACCTCCGGACCCGCAGCCTCTGCACCATCGCCGCACTGGTGGTGCTGGGGCACAGCCCGCAGATGATCAAGCGCCATATAACCGGCGCGCTGCACATCGGAGTGACGGAAGAAGAGATCTCCGAGATCATCGCCCAGATGGTCTTCTATGGCGGAATGCCCGCAGCGGTGAACGCATTCCGTATCGCCAAGGAGACCTTCGACGAGCAGGCGGAAGTGCAGGGCGCGGAAGCGCGTCCTGAGCGCGCTCCTCGGGATACTCCCAGCGGGTATGCGCCTCCCTACCGCAGGGAAAATATTGGAGACTATGGCCCGGACGACCTGTCAGACGATGAGGAGCCCAGGGTCCGTCTCAGGGAGCAATCAGAAGAGGATGACCGGGTCCGACGGCCCGCATACGACCGGGGGGAACGAGGCCCGGGACCCGGCGAACGGCCACAACGGCCTGCGTACGACCGGGGACAACGGGGCCCGGGACCCAGCGACCGGCCACAACGAGACAGGAGAGAAGGGGATGAAACTAGGGTTCATCGGAACCGGCAATATGGGCAATCCGATGGCCGCCAATCTGATCAAGGCCGGCCACCAGCTAACCGTTCACGACCTGCGTCGAGAGGCCGCAACCAACCTGCTGGAGATGGGCGCCGAGTGGGCGGACAGTCCCAGGGGGGCCGTCCCGGGCAACGACGCGGTCCTAACCAGTCTGCCCGTCCCCAGGGACGTCGAGGCGGTAATAGCGGGCGAGGACGGGGTCCTGGAGGGCGCAGGTAGCGGTTCGGTAATCTTTGACCTTTCGACCAACTCCCCCACGGTGGTCCGGAATTTGCACCAGGTCTGCGCCTCGAAGGGCGTCACGCTCCTCGACTCACCGGTCAGCGGCGGCACATACGGCGCGGCTGCGGGGACCCTGGCGGTCATGGTCGGCGGCGACAAGGCCACCTTCGACCGCTTCGAGTCGACCCTCGGGGCCATCGGCACCCATGTGGTCTATTGCGGAGACATCGGTGCCGGCTCAGTCTGCAAGATCTGCAACAACCTCATGAGCATGGGTATCGGGGTCCTGCTGTCCGAGGCCCTGACCTTGGGGGTCAAGGCCGGAGTTGACCTGGCCACCCTGGCCGATGTGATCGCCCACAGTTCCGGCAGTTCCCGGCGTCTCACCGAAAAGTTCTCCCGGTTCCTGTTCCAGGACAACTTCGAGCCGGGATTCGCCACCGCCCTTGCCGCCAAGGACGTGCGGCTGGCCACCGATCTTGGCCGAGAGTACGGCATCCCCATGGACCTCTCAAACCTTGTTGACCAGCGCCATGTGGAGGCCATGTTCCGGGGCTTCGGCCCCGAGGACTCCGACGCCGTGGCCAAGATCCAGGAAGAGAAGGCGGGCGTGCAGCTGAGGCTGAACGTTTAGCGTCAATCGAAAATTCCGCCCCGCAAATCCGGGGCGCGCATCGAAATGGAAGGCGTAATGACCAGTTCCGATATGTTGGAATTCAGCGACACCGTGGAGATCATCGAGGAGTGCTACCGGCTGGGCTGGAGCGACGGCCTGCCTGTCGTGCCTCCGGTGGAATACAAGGTGCGGGAGATGCTGGAGCTGTCCGGCATGACCGGGGAAGAGGAGATCATCACCTTCGAAATGCGCCGCCGCGTGCTGACCGCCGAGAATGCGGCCGCCAACGCCGTGATGGCCGGCTGCCTGCCAGAGTACTTCCCGGTCCTGACCACCGCCCTGCGCACGCTTGACGAAGAGAAAAACTATGTCAACATGGCCGCCTCCTCAACCAGCTCCCCGGCTGTCCTGATGCTCGTCAACGGACCCATCCGGCACACGCTGGAGATGAACTCTCGCGATGGGATCTTTGGACCCGGCAACCGGGCCAACGCCTGCCTGGGCCGTGCGGTACGGCTGTGCTTCATGAACGGCTTCGAGGCCCGCCCGGGAATCCTGGACCGGGGCACGCTCGGCAATCCCAGCAAGTACACCCTGACATTCGCCGAGAACGAGGAGGACTCGCCTTGGGAGCCTCTGCATGTCAGCCGCGGATTCCAGCCGGAGGACAGCACGGTCACCATCGCCGTGGCGTACAACCCCATCACCGTCAACAACGCGTACGGGCACACCGGCGAGACAATCCTGGCGTCGGTGGCGGACACCCTCAGGAGTGCTTGCCTGGCCTGGCGGTTCCCGGCGCAGTGGGTGCTGGTGTTCGGGCCGGAGCACGCCATCACCCTGGGCAACGACGGGTGGACGCGCCGGGGCATCCAGGAATACCTGATGGAGCACGCGGCCCGGCCCCAGTCCGAGCTGATCCGCCTGGGCGTGGCCCAGGGCCCCGAGCGGGAGGGCGACGACCAGATCCTGCGCCGCTGCTCCCGGGAGCCCGACGATATTATCATCGTGATGGGCGGAGGCACCGGCGGCCGGAACAGCGCCATCATCGACACCACCAACTACCAGATCAGGACCAGGAAAATAGAAGTGGCAGGACACTAGAAGACCAATCGCTTTTTGAGTACACCGACCCGTCACTCCTGCGAAAGCAGGGCCAGGACGCCTATCCAGCGCATTTCTTGGGACTCCGCAACCGCCGCTCACCACTGGATCCCCGCTTCTGCGGGAGTGGCGGGCATATTCCGAGAGCAACCGGTTCGTAGACACGGGGACTTGAAAATTCCTGCCGCTTGTTGTTCACTGGCTACCAGAATAGGACGCTCCCGAGAGGAGGTTGTTATGGCGGACACAGTCATGGTCAGAAATGTCAGGTTGGTGAACCCCGCAGGGCTGGAATTGCCCGCCGGGGACTTCCGCCTGAACGACAGGCCAAACACGCTCGAAGGCAAGACACTCGGTCTGCTTGAGAACTCCAAGGCTAACTCCGATAAGGTGCTCAACGAACTGGGCCGTATGCTCCAGGAAAAGTACGGGCTCAAGGAAGTCCGTATGTTTAACAAGCATTCGGCTTCTCTGCCCACGAAGCCGGACGTGGTCGAGGACATGCTGAACGGCGTGGATGTGCTGATCACCGGGGTGGGGGATTGAGGGTCCTGCAGTTCGTGCAGTGTGCACGACGGGATCGAAATGGAGCGTCTGGGCCTGCCCACCGCCTCCATAATCACCCATGTATTCAACAACACGGCCAAGGCCATGACCCGCATGATGGGTGTGCCGGAGTACGAGTACGCCGTCGCGCCGCACCCGCTGTCCAGCCTGACGGACGACGAGTGCCGTGCGCGGGCCGAAGCGCTCCTGCCAGATGTGGAGCGGATCCTGCTTGGCAGCGTGGCCAGGGTGGAGTAATCCGCAGGCACCAACGGGTCGAAATCGGTCGCAGAGAGGCGGGTTTAATGCCCGCCTCTTTTCGTTGGTGCATGGCTATGGGGTAGGTCTATTCACCGGAAGAGTCTTCGAGTAACGATTGCAAAGTAACTCCAAGCGCAGGATTCCTCTCATCCTGAGCTTGTCGATTCCTCTCATCCTGAGCTTGTCGAAGGATGCCCTCTCCAGGCCGCCGATGGTTCGACAAGCTCACCATGAAATGGGAGGCGATGACTCTGCAATCGTCCTGCTTCCTCTTCCGACAGATTGAATCTGAACATGCGTCTATGCTAGTATCGGAGTGTTTGTAAATTCTTTCACGAACATGCTGGCGTAGATGGCAGTCCGTCCAGGGAACCACGCCTCACTTGCCATAATTTCTGCTCAGGAGTCCGTTTGATGGATGGTCTGGAACAGCGGATAAACCGGGCCGTCCGTAGTCAGACTCAACCAACAGTCACCATCCTCTCTTCACTCCTAGCAGTCGAGGACGAGCTCCACTATATACCCCGTGAAGCGGTGGAAAGAGTCGCGGAATTCACCAGCGCGACGGTCAACGATGTTTGGGCCGTCGCTTCGTTTTATCCCAACTTCCGGTTCCAGCCACCGGCGACTCGGCAGGTGGAAGTCTGCTGGGGGGCTTCGTGCCACCTGATGGGGGCCATGGCTGTCGTCGAGTCTGTCCTGGAAGCGGCGGGACTGGAAGAAGAGGGAGAACGGCCTGATGGGAGCCTGTCCGTTCGGCTGAATACCTGCCTGGGGGCTTGCTCCCAAGCACCGGTCATGTCCATTGACCACCACCTGGAAGGCCGGGTGACCGGAGAGTCAGCGGCCCTTCGCGTGACCAATCTTCTGAACCATGAAGCTGCCGAGGTACATGCTCGCTAACTACGAACAATTGGAAGCAGAGGCGCTCAGCCGCCGGAACGCGGATGCCGAGCGTCCGTGGCTCCGCGTCGGCACGGCCCTGTGCGGCCAGGCCGCGGGAGCGGATGCGGTCGTTGCTTCGCTTCGGGAGGCGCTCGAGGACCAGGGTGTTGACGCCCGGGTCTCCGAGGTCGGGTGTTTCGGGCTCTGCTACGCTGAACCTCTGCTGGATATTCAGATGCCGGGCGGGCCGCGTATTTTTTACGGAAACTTCGACCCCGATAACGCCGCAGAGGTCGTAAGGTCTCATTTGGCGGGCGGGCAGCCGGTGGTGGAACTGGCTCTTGGGTACCTGGCGCCGGATGGGGCGGGAGACGATTTCGAGCCGCCGGCAGGCCTCAGAGACTTGGCACTGCACCCCATGCGGGTATGGGAGAACCGGATTGCCCTTCGGAATGCCGGCAACATCGACCCCTTTGACATCTACCAGTACATCGCCACCGGCGGCTACCGGGCGCTGAACCGTGCGCTCCTGGAGATGACGCCCGACGACGCCCTGCAGCAGGTCAACGATTCGGGGTTGCGCGGACGGGGGGGAGCGGCTTTCCCCACCGCCACCAAGTGGCGCTTCCTGGCAGGCAATCCCTCGCGAGACAAGTATGTTCTCTGCAACTGCGAAGAGGGCGACCCGGGCGCTTTCAACGACAAGGCCATTCTTGAGAGCGACCCTCACACGCTGGTCGAAGGCGTCATCCTGTGCGGCTATGCGACCGGGGCCCGGAAGGGCTACATCTTCATTCGCCACGGGCACGATGGGCCCATCGACCGGTGCCGCGCCGCGGTGCAGCAGGCGCAGGAGCTTGGTCTGCTGGGAGAGAACATCCTGGGCTCCGACTTCAGTTTCGAAATCGAAGTCGCCCTGACCGGGGACTCGTATGTGGCCGGTGAAGAGAGTGCGCTGATGGAGGCCATCGAAGGAAAGAGGGCCATGCCCCGTTTCCGGCCTCCGTTTCCGGCGCAGGTTGGCCTCTTCGGCAGGCCCACCAACATCAACAATGTGAAGACACTGTCGTATGTCCCGGAGATCATGTCGAAGGGAGGCGAATGGTTCGCCAGCATTGGGCACGAGCGCAGTACCGGCACCGCCATCCTCTGCCTGTCGGGGCCTCTGAACTACACTGGAATGATGGAAGTCCCCCTCGGGATCAACCTCAAGGATGTGCTGAACGAAGCTGCCGGCGGCATACGGGACGGAAAGAGACTAAAGCTGCTCCAGACCGGTGGCCCATTGGGCGGTGTGCTCGGGGCCGATAACGTCGACATCGTGCTGGACTTCGAGGTGCTTCGCAACGCCGGGGCGATCCTTGGGTCCGGTGGGGTCATCGCGGCCGATGAGGATACCTGCGTCGTGGACCTGACCCGGTCGCTGGTGGCCTTTTGCCAGTACGAGTCGTGCGGCAAGTGCTTCCCCTGCCGGATGGGGATGAGCCATCTGCTCGAAGTCCTGGAGCGTATTTGTGACCTCAAGGGTGAGCCGGAAGACCTGGACCTGATGCGCAGCACCGGCGAGAACATGCAGGCAGGCTCGTTGTGTGGCCACGGGCAGCTGGGGTTCAATCCTGTGTCTTCGGCCCTGAGGTATTTCCCGGGAGAATTTGAGGCGCACATCCTGGAGCACCAGTGCCCCACAGGGGTGTGCCAACGCCCGAGATTCTCGCCCGTAAGGTCTCGCAGACAGGGATGATGGCAAGCATGGGGAGCAATCGAAGGAAATGCCCGACGACATAACAATCAGCATAGACGGTGTCGAAGTAACGACCCAGCCCGGAAAGATGGTGCTGGAGGCGGCCATCGACGCCGGCATCTATGTCCCCTACCTTTGCTATCACCCCGGCATGAAGCCCTTCGCCGCCTGCCGGATGTGCGTTATCGAAGTCGAGGGGCAGCGGGGATACCCCGCGGCCTGCACTCTACCCGTTACCGACGGCATGGTGGTGCACAACCAGGTACAGGCGGTTGACCAGCTGAGGCGATCCGTGATGGAGATGCTGATAGCCGAGCATCCAAACGGCTGCCTCACCTGCCACCGTATCGACATCTGCGGGCCCAACGACGTCTGCCTCAGGCATGTGTCGGTCAACGACCGCTGCGTCACCTGCCCCAAGAACGAACGGTGCGAGCTCAAGGACACCGTGCGCTACCTGGGAATGAATCTTGAGTCGCCGCTGGGTTACAAGTACCGTAACATCCCCCTGGAAGTGTCCGACCCGTTCTACGACCGGGACTACAACCTGTGCATCGTGTGCGGCCGGTGCGTGCGTGCCTGCGACGAGCTCCGGGGCGACGACGCCATCGGCTTTACCGAGCGCGGCGGACTGGCCCTCGTTGGGACCTCGTTCGGTACCTCGCTGCTTGAGTCGGGCTGCGAGTTCTGCGGTGCCTGCATCGATGTGTGCCCGGTGGGCGCTCTTGTTGAGCGTGATCACAAGTGGGAAAAGGCCCGGCGCGTCGAGCGTTCAATCTGTCCCCACTGCCCGGTCGGATGCCAGTTGAACCTGGAGTTCAATGGAAAGGATGAACTCATCCGCGCCGTGCCGGAACTCAATTCACCGGCGAACCAGGGGCAGGCCTGCTTCAGGGGCAAGTTTGGCCTCGAGTTCGTTAACGAGTCAAGCAGACTGACAGCGCCCCTCATCCGACGGGACGGGATGCTGCAAGAGGCGAGTTGGGACGAGGCGCTGGACTATGTCGCCGCACGGCTTGGCCAGGTAAGCGGCTCCGAGTTTGGCCTGATTACCTCGCCCACCAGCACCAACGAGGAGCACTACCTTGCCCAGAAGTTTGCCCGTGCGGTGATGGGGTCGAACAATATCGACCAGTCTTCCAACACCAGTCCTGAGCTTGTTCTCGGGCTGGAGTCTTCCCTGGGCGTTCCGGCCGGCACCAACTCGATCTGGGACCTGGAACAGGCGGGATGTATCCTGGCCTTCAACGCCAACCCCACTGAGGAGCACAACGTCGTAGCGGTCCCCGTCAAGCGGGCGGCCCGGAAGAACACCAAGCTGGTAGTAATCGACTCGCGCGAAGTCGAGCTCACCCGCTACGCCCACCTGTGGCTTCGGCCTCTGCCCGGTACCGAACTGACACTACTGGCCGGCGTGTTGCGGAGCATCGTAGATCAGGGCCTGGAGCGCGAGGAGTGGCTGGAAGAGAACTGCGAGAGCCCCGCCACGCTGCGCTATTCTCTCCGATCCCGCGAAATGCAGGAGATTGCCGACATCACGGAAGTCTCCGAAGAGGACATCGCAGAGGCGGCGCGCCTCTTCGCCCAAGCATCCGAGGGCGCGGTCGTTTACGGACTGGACAACATTCCTGCTGCCCTTGAGAGGGATTGCGTACTGTCTCTGGCCAACCTTGTGCTGCTGACGGGCAACCTGGGCAGACCGGGGACAGGGCTTTATCCCATGCGCCGTGGTGCAAACGAGCAGGGGGCCTGGGATGTGGGTTGCCTGCCCGACCGCCTTCCGGGATATCGGCGGATTGACGATGCCGCAGACAGGGAGAGTGTTGAAGGAGTCTGGGGAGTCGAAATTCCACAGGAGCCCGGGTTGGGTTTGTCGGGTATGATCGACTCGGCCCGCGATGGGACTCTCAAGGCCGCCATCGTGGTAGGGAACAGTCCAAACTTCTCCAACGGCAAACTTGGCGATGCGGTTGAGGCTTTGGCTGGCCTTGATATGCTGGTGGTGCAGGACACCTTCCTGACCCCACTGGCGCAGCGGGCGGATGTGGTGTTGCCGCGGGTGACTTTCGTGGAGAAGGACGGTACATACACAAACCTCGAACGGCGTGTGCAGCGCATCAGGCCGGCGCTGGACAAAGACGACGGCGCTCAGCCAGAGAACTGGGTGTTCAGCCAACTGGGCCTCCGGCTGAAGCCCGACGAGTTCCCGGCGATGACGCCCGCGGAGGTCATGGACGAGATCGCGCAGATCGCCCCGATCTACGGCGGGATCTCCCACCGTCGGCTGGAGAAGGAAGGATCACTGGTGCTGCGTACCCAGCTGGAAAGCCCGCAGCCGACGCAGGTGCTGTATGCCAGCCGGCAGCATCGGGGGTTGCAGTGGCCCTGCCCTGCCGCCGACCACCCCGGAACTCCGACCCTGTATTCGGAGGGATTTGGCGAGAGGAAGGCGATACCCTATTCGCCGTCGTTCTTCGCGGACCCGCCGGCCCCGGCGCCTGAATTCCCTCTGTGGTTCGCTCCGGGGCGAGTCCTTTTGCAACAGCACCGTGAGATGGAAGTGGTCAAAGGGAAACGTAACCGCATCAAACGAGAAGAATGGATCGAGCTCAATCCGCAAGACGCCTCAGATTTGGGTCTGACGGAAGGCGACAGCATCAGGATCGAGACAGAGACCGTGCGGGTGCCCGGTGTAGCCCGCATCGACCCGCGGATTCCCAGGGGGCTCGTTGGCTCAACCGGCCTGTTCGGGCAGCTGGCCATCGACATGCAGGCCAGCGAGGAATTCGACCCGGCGTCGATGCTCGATGGCTTGGATGTGCGCCCAGCCCGGCTGGTTAGAACGAAACAGGAATAGCTCCAGCTGGGGCCCTATTCGCGGATCCCGTTAAACTGAAAGGTAGTGGAATTAATTGCTGGAAGGAGGGAGGAGAGGCTATGGTAGAGTCAGCAGCCACGGACAGAGCACAGGAAGTCGACCTGACTCCGAATCCTGCCTTCCCCAAGGCGCGCCTTGTGGAGCGCATCGACATTACCGATGAACTGATGGTCATGAGGCTGGAGCCGGACGAGGGGGGAGCTTTCAACTTCAAGCCCGGCCAATACTGTACGCTGGGCCTTGGCCCGATTGAACGAGCCTATTCAATCGCTTCGGCCCCTCACGAGAAGACGATCGAGGTGTTCGTGGAACTGGTGCCCGACGGTGAACTGACGCCGTTGATGTGGAAACTCCAGCCGGGAGATGCCATGTCCATCCGACCCCGGGCCAAGGGCATCTTCACCATGGACCAGAAGGCCCACCACCACTTCATGCTCTCCACTGTTACCGGGGTTTCCCCCTCGGTGAGCATGGTGCGCGACTACCTGCACAATTGTCCTGAGCCGGTCGAAGGGGGTGAAGGACAGGTCTTTTACGTCCTGCTGGGAGCGAGCTACCAGGATGAACTCACCTACGACGAGGAGTTCAGGGAGTTGGCGGAGAAGCACCCCGATGTAGTGAAGTTCGTCCCAACAGTGAGTCGCCCCAATGACGACCGGAACAGGGACTGGAAGGGTGCCGCCGGAAGGGTCAACGCCATCGCCGAGGAGTACCTTGAGAAGTTCGATCTTCCCAAAGAGGACACCCTGGTCTATGCCTGCGGTCATCCGGGCATGATCGAAGATATGAAAGCCAAGTTGCCCGCCCAGGGCTGGCGCTTCAAAGAAGAGCGTTTCTGGAAGGAATAGGGGCTGTCGTGGCTCCTGTTTTCGTGCACCCTCTCCCCCAGCGGGAGGGGGTTTTGCTTTCCACAGTCAATTAATCGTCCGTCCTGTTATAGAATGGTCTCAGCCGCCAGGGCGAGCAGGAATGCCAGTGACACCGATCCGCCGCCAGTACCTGAAGATCAAGGACGCATATCGCGATTCTATCGTCCTGTTTCGCATGGGCGACTTCTATGAAACTTTCGACGACGACGCTCAACTTGTCGCTCGTGAGCTTGAAATCACGCTGACCAGCCGCAACCTCGGCAAGAACCTGAGGGTGCCGATGGCCGGAGTCCCGGCGCATTCCGTCGATTCCTACCTGGCCCGGCTCGTGAAGAAGGGCCACCAGGTCGCCGTTTGTGAGCAGCTGAGCGACCCCGCTACTTCGAAGGGCCTGGTTGACCGGGACGTGGTGCGGGTGGTCACTCCCGGCACGGTCTTCGAGGACTCGCTCCTGGACCAGCGCTCCAACAACTACCTGGCCGCGGTGGCAGTGGACGGTGAACACGCGGGCCTCGCCTATGCCGACATCACCACCGGCGAATTCGCCGCCACCCAGTTTCCCCTTGAACAGCTTCCATTGGAGCTGGGGCGCGTGGGTCCGGCCGAGGTGCTGGTCGCCGGTGATTCCGCAGACATCGTCAACACCGGAGATTCAGCATGGACGGCTACGCCCCTGGAAGACGCTGCCTTTGAGCACCGGCGTGCTGAATCTGCGCTTCTGACTTGGTTCGGCATCCATACTCTCGAGTCATTCGGATGCGAAGGACTCCCCCTTGCCGTCGCCGCGGCGGGTGCCATCGTCGGCTACCTGGACCGGACCAGGAAGGGCACCAGGGTGCAGTTGAACAACCTGGCGGTCTATTCCGCGCAGCAATACATGGCGCTGGACTCGCGGACGCGCCGCAACCTGGAGTTGTTCGAGGGTGGGCGAGGGGAACAGCGTGAGCTGTCGGTGTTGGCGGCCATTGATCGGACCCGCACGGTAATGGGTTCCCGGCTGTTGCGGCGCTGGCTGGGGCAGCCGCTCCTGGACCTGGCAGCCCTACAACAGCGCCTGGACGCCGTGGACTGTTTCTTTGGCGACGGGCTGACGCGTGGAGCAGTGGCCTCGGCCCTCGCTGGTGTCCCGGATATGGAACGCATCATGGGGCGTGTGGTCGCCGGGTCTGCCTCGCCCCGAGAATTGCTGGCCTTGAAGGTTGGACTGGAAGCCCTGCCTGAACTGAAGGACCAGGTCTCAGGTCTGGGAACGGCGATGCACTGGCTGCACCGGGAACTTGTCCCTGCTCCGGAGGCTGTGGCTCTCATAGAGGCAGCGATAGATCCTGAGCCCTCCGGCGGTGTCGGCGAGGGCAACGTCATCCGCCGTGGCTTCTCCGAGACGATCGACGAGCTCAAGGACGCGAGTGTTGATGCCCGCCGGTACATTGCGGGGCTGGAGTTGAAGGAGCGGGAGCGGACCGGGATTCGCTCGCTGAAGGTGGGGTACAACCAGGTTTTCGGCTACTACATCGAAGTGTCCAAGTCCCAGGCGGATGGGCTGCCGGACGACTACATCCGGCGCCAGACTCTCACCAACGCCGAGCGGTACATTGTGCCTGAGCTCAAGGAGTACGAGTCCAGGGTGCTGAATGCCCGCGAGCAGATGGCCAGCGAAGAAGAGGCCGTCTACCGGCGGGTCTGCTCCCAGATTGCTGAATCGGCTGCGCTAATTGGCCGCTCAGGCGCTGCTGTAGCCCAGGTGGATGTATTTTGCGGTCAGGCCCAGGCGGCGGTCGACAACGGATATGTGAGGCCAACGGTCGACGAGGGCACGGTCATACGCATCCGGGACGGGAGGCATCCTGTCGTCGAGCGGGTACTGAATTACGGGGAGTATGTTCCCAACGATGTGGAATTGTCCCGGGAAGCCAGGGTGGTGGTGCTGACCGGCCCCAACATGGCGGGCAAGTCAACCTACATACGGCAGGTGGCCCTGATAACTCTGCTGGCCCAGGTGGGTAGCTTCGTCCCGGCAGCCGAGGCCCGCATCGGCCTGGTTGACCGCATCTTTACCCGCGTCGGCCTGCAGGACGACCTCGCCACGGGGCAGTCCACCTTCATGGTTGAAATGGTGGAGACCGCGGCGATCCTCAACCAGGCCACGCCCCGCTCGCTGGTGATCCTTGACGAGATAGGCCGTGGCACCAGCACCTACGACGGGCTCTCCATCGCCCGGTCGGTGATCGAGCACTTGCACAACGACCCCAGGCTGGGGTGCAAGACTCTCTTCGCCACCCACTACCACGAGCTCACGCAGCTGGCGGCCTCTCTGCCGGGAGTCCGGAACTTCAGCGTGGCGGTGACCGAAGAAGGGAATGAGGTTGTATTCCTGCATCGCATCGTTCCCGGCGGTGCTGACAAGAGCTACGGCGTGCATGTGGCCAGGCTCGCTGGACTGCCACAGGGTGTGATCAACCGGGCCTGGGAGGTACTGACCGATCTGGAGTCTCACAGCGACCGCGGCAATCGGCGGCAGACCGGCGCGTCCCCTTCGCAGCAACTGGCCCTGTTTGATACCGGCTCCGACCTGGCCGACGCCCTGCGCGCCCTGGATGTTCCGAACATGACTCCGCTGGAGGCGCTTAACAAGCTCTACGAGTTGCAGGAACAGGCCAATTCGCCTCCCTGATTGGCATTGATTTCGCCCTCGATCTATCTTTGCCTCACAGCCGCATGGCTATAGAATGGTGGCTGATCCCTGAGGTTTGCGCCCCACCCTTTATCGCCATTGAGGTCGTCATGAGCCAGCCGGTGCAATTTTATTGGTGGCCCCGTTGATCCACCTGTCGCAAGGCGAGAGAGTTGCTCTTGCAGAATGAACTGGTCATCCAGGAAAGGGACTATTTCAAGGAACCGCTCACCGAGGATGAGGTTTGTGAGATGGCCTCCCTGGCAGGCATAGACCAGATCTTTGCCCGCCGCAGCCCCAGCCTCAAGCAGATGGGCCTGGCAGGCCAGGACCTCTCGGAGGATGAGATGGTCCGCCTGATGCTCCAGGAACCCAAACTGGTCAGAAGGCCGATGATGCGCGTTGGCGACCAGATTTTCGTCGGCGGAGGCGCAGCAGTTCTCGACTCCGTGGTCACTGCCGCCTCCTAGGACGGAATTCTCCAGGCACCTGGCCTCGCCGTTTTGAGGAGAACTGCGTGGCAAGAATGGTTGCACCTATGTTATATACTTGGACAGGCCCCCAGCTCGGCGGTCTTCTTTTTTGTCGCCAGTCGGGGAGAGCAGCAATGGGAAGGGCCGAAGACTGCCGATGAAGATCTTTTTCGATGTTGACTACACTATCCTTGGGCTGGACAACAGCCTGCGCCCACAGACCAAGGAGACATTCCAGGCTCTATTGGACGAGAACCATCAAATCTACATCTGGTCCGGGATGGGAGAACGGTGGGAGGTCATCGAGAAGCACCAGCTGGAGCCCTATGTGAGCGGGGTCTACGAGAAGCCCACGCATCACTTTCACGAGCGGCTGGAGGAATTGGGCGTGCCCTTCGAGCCGGAGTTTGTAATCGACGATTATCCCGAGGTGGTGGCGGCGTTTGGCGGCGTATGGGTTCCACCCTACTTCTTCAAGCGTTCCCCCGACCGGGAGATGGAGCGGGTCTACCGGATAGCGCAGGACTTCGCAGCCACCGGCACATCAGAGGACAAGCAATATCGTGCGAAAGGGACGATAGTTCCCCTCTTCTGACGGTAGCCGATGCCGATTAAGGTGCTGTCGGCTGAGCTGGCCGCCCTCATCGCGGCAGGCGAGGTGGTGGAGCGTCCTGTTTCAGTCGTCAAGGAGTTGGTGGAGAACTCCATTGACGCCGGCGCTACACAGATAACGGTCGAGGTCCAGGGCGGCGGCGTCCAGCTTATCCGGGTCATCGACGATGGTGAAGGCATCCCTCCGGACGACCTGCCGGCGGCGTTCTATCGCCATGCCACCAGCAAGCTCACCTCCTCAGATCAACTGGACTCGGTTGCGACCATGGGATTCCGCGGCGAGGCGCTGCCCAGCATTGCGGCCGTTTCCCGCGTCGCGGTACAGAGCCGCACCCACAACGAGACCGCCGGCCATCGCCTGACGCTCCAGTGGGGCAAGCCCGCAGACTCGGGCAGCCAGGGATGTGCGCCCGGCACCTTGATCGAGGTGGCAGAACTCTTCGGCAACCAGCCCGCCCGCCGCAAGTTCCTTCGTTCCCCGCAGGCCGAGACAGCCCGAATCCAGGAACTGGTCAGCCGCTACGCCCTTGCCTTCCCCGAGATTCGGTTCCGGCTGGTCAACGATGGCCGGGTCTCCCTGAACACCCCCGGAAACGGGCAGCCGCGGGAGGCTTTGCTGGCCGTCTACGGCTCCCAGGTGGCAGCGAACATGCTGGAGGTGTACGCCGAAGACCCTGAGACAGGATACGCAGTTGAGGGGTTCTCCGCTGCGCCCAGCGTCAGCCGCGCCAACCGCACCTACCTGACCTTCTTCGTAAACCGGCGACTCATCCAGAGCCGCATGCTGTCCTTTGCAGTGGAGGAAGCCTACGCCGGGCTGCTACAGGTGAAGCGCTACCCGGTGGCAGCGATCAACATCGTGCTCCCTTACGGGGAAGTCGATGTGAACTCCCACCCGGCCAAGCGCGAGGTGCGCTTTCACCAGGAGAGCCGGGTGTTCTCTCTGGTCCAGAGGGCGGTTAGGAGTGCCCTGGTGGCTGAGGCACCTGTCCCCGTGTTCGACCAGACATCAGGCGGACAGACGGGCTTCACTGCTTTCGGGCGCAGTCGTCCCGCTGGCGGCCGATACCCAGGGGCCGCAGGGTCGAGATACAGCGAGGGGTCAGCTTCGCCTGAACCTCAGCAATCCCCCGAGTATGCCCCCGGAGAGGCGCTGTCGCTGCTGGGGAGGCCAGCCGTTCCGCTGAAAGTGGTCGGTCAACTACAACAGACCTATGTCGTGGCCGAGGGACCGGAGGGTATGTACCTGGTCGACCAGCACGCGGCGCATGAGCGGGTCCTTTTCGACCGGATCCGCCAGAGGCGGGGTGAGCAGGGGACTGTCTCTCAGCCTCTCCTGGTGCCTGTCAGCGTTGAACTCACGCCGTCCCACGCAACAACCCTTGAGGATAACCTTGAGGCCATAACTGCCTACGGATTCCAGTTGGAAACCTTCGGTGAGCGTACCTACCTGCTCCGGGCGGTGCCCTCAGTACTTACTGCAGAGGAACCGGGCAAGGCTCTGATTGACATTCTTGACCTCGCCACGCTGGAAGGCCTCACGCGACAGAAGGAGGACATCATGGCCGCCTCCATCGCCTGCCACGCGGCGATTCGCGCGGGCCGGGCGATGACCGCGGACGAGATGCGGGCGCTGCTGGAGCAACTGGAAGCCACGCCCAACCCTCATACCTGCCCTCACGGCCGGCCCACCATGGTGCACTTCAGCTCCTACCATGTGGAGCGGGAGTTCGGACGACGCTAGGACACCAGCTGCCAGTAGCGTCGGCCCTCGGCACGCACGATTCGCCCGAAGCCGCCGTGATGGCAGATGGCGATGATCGCGTCCTCTGACTCGGCGCGCTCGATCATGGCACTGCGGGTGGCAATGCCCTGGTCGCCATCCATGTCGAAGCTGAACTTCCAGTCCGTCTCGGTCACCTGCGTGGGGCCATGGAAGACATCGCCCATGATGTAGGCGCGTTCCCCGCCGGAGACGACCGACAGGCTCATCGATCCGGGCGTGTGCCCAGGCGTATGGATGGCAGTGATCTCGCTGGTGAGGGCGCGTTCGCCGTCCACCAGGTCGAGAACTCCCAGGTCCTGCAACGGGCCGAGGGCCAGGTCCCAGTGAGGCGGGAACAGTTCCAGGACCTCTGGCCGCTGGAACACCTCCCAGTCGGCCCGGTGCGCGACATAACGGGCGTTGGGGAATGTGGCTCGAGGGGCCGCTCCTGGCTCGTGGGTGATGTTCCAGCCAACATGGTCGAAGTGCAGGTGGCTGAAGAAGACCGTGTCGATCTCTCCTGGGCTGACGCCTGCAGACTCGAGTTCCTGGAGGAGCCGGCCCTCGGCGCCGCCAACCATGGCTTCAATGGAGTTTGGGTTTGTTGCGGCGCCGCCCAGCCCGGTGTCCACCAGGATTGTCTGCCCTTCGGAGCGGATCAGGTAGCACTCGAAGTGGGCCAGAAGGTGGTCGCCGCTGAACCCGGAGGGGTATCGCTCCTGGTACGGCGCCCAGGCATCAGCCGGCACTTCCGGGAAGACATCGCTGAGGGGCAGCGTCGCCTCGTTGTCGTTCAGGGAGAGGATTTCCACATTGCCAACGGTGAGCCTGGCTTCGGGCATGGTGAGTCCTCCTGAAACTGACTGTTAAAGACAATGGCCCGCCGTCAGGCTGGGCCATTGATACGGGTCTCTGCTCGGAGACTGCTCAGCCGGTATTGGTGCGCCGCGGGTCCTGCCGGGGGTCGACTGCCGGGTGGAAAATTGAGTCTTCCCCGGGGAACTCCACATCCTTGGCGGATGCGCTGCTGTCCGAGCCTCCTCCCCGTGCCGCCGAAAGCGAGCCGGCCACTACGGCCAGCGCCGCCGCTCCGATGCCCAGCTTGGCCAGGAAGCTGCGGCGGGACTCGCCGGGCTTCTTGCTGTTTTGTTCCGATGGATTCAGTTCGGACGCCACACTTCGCTCCCGCCCTCATGGGGCCTTGGATTCAAACTACCGTAGATTGTACCCGACGAGCCGACAAATGCAACACGGCTACAAGGCGCCTTGTCCCAAATCCTCCATCAACATGCTTGCTACCTGTCGGCCCATACGGATCGAGTAGTTGGTGCCGCGATCCTCGGGGAAAATCTGGGTGGTGTTGGCCAGGTAGAGGCCGTCGACGGGCGTGCGGTGTGGAGGGATGCGTCGGCTGTAGTTTCGGCCGATGATGGGCTGGGCGCCGTCGACGCGATGGTGGTGATAGTTCTGTACCCACGAGCGATCGAAGTCTGGGTTGATCTTGCGCAGGTGGGGAACAAACAGGTCGAGCAAGTCCTCCGGCTCCATCTTGTAGAGCTCGCTCTCCCGGTCGGGGTAGTTGCTGATGTAGACGATATGCTTCCCGCCGTACAGCGACCTGTCGATCATGTTGGTGTGCTCAATGATGCCGACAAAAGGCATCTCGCCGTCGGTGTCGGGATCCGGCGCTATGTTGATCCAGTACTTCGCGGTGAGGGGCCGGTCCAGTTCCAAGATCAGGAGTACAGCGGACAGATACCTGACGCCGGTCAGCATCTCCTGGTATTCATCGGGCATGGGCGGCACGAGGCGGGTGAAGACATAGGACGGAGTGGTGGCAATCACTGCGTCGTAGTCGCGCTGCTCCGCGTCGCCTTCGCGGCTGAACTGCACCCTGAGTCCAGTGGCGTGGTTGTTTTCCATCAGGACCTGGCTGACGAACGCAGAGGTGTGGATGTCGCCGCCCTGGTCGCGGATGCGATCTGCGAGGGTGTCGATGACTTCGCCGAAGCTGCCCATTGGGTAGCCAAGTCGCTCCTTCTGGAGAGTTTTGCCGCGAGATGCGACGCGAAGCCGGACTTTGCCCCAGAGCCAGGTCATGCTGACTTGGTCATAGTGGTCGCCGAACTTGCCGCGCAGCAGCGGCTCGAACAGCACCTCGTAGGCCTTGCGTCCCATGTGCTGCGACAGCCAGTCCTTGGCTGTGATGTCCTCGAAGCGGCTGTAGTCGGCGGTACGTTGCAGGCGAAGGGTCCACAGGCCGACTCGGAAGCGGTCCCACAGGGACAGCGGCTTGAACCGGAGCAGGTCCATCGGCGTGGAGAAGTCCCAGATTCTGCCGTCGTGGAACAGGCCCACCTTGGACTCGAGCCAGGCCAGCTTGTCGCCGAGACCCAGCTCGTGGATGAGCTCCGTGATGGCGGTGTCGCTGACGAAAAGGTGGTGGTATCCGCGCTCAAGCTGTCCGCCGCCGACCGGAAATGTGGAGGCCTGCCCGCCCAGGAATGGCGCGACTTCGAACACCTCGGCGTGGTGTCCACGGGCGGTCAGGTCGTAGGCCGCGGCGAGACCTGCGACGCCTCCGCCGATGATCCCGACTCTCAAGGTGTGCCCCCCAAACTCCCTTCTGCTTCCGGGAGAGGGTGAGGGCGTCCCTCCGCCTCCGCTGGGTCGTCGGGATTGCGGGCCAGTTGGCGCAGGTTGAGGTTCTGCCTCCAGAGGATGGCGAGGCCCACGATATTGACCGGCAGCCAGAGGGCGACGAGGTGTACGACCAGGGCGTAATCGACTGCTAATCCGACACCCACGCCGAGGGCCACCAGGGTCTGCTGGGCGACTACCTCGAATGGGCCGATGCCTCCGATGGCGCTGGGAATGCCGGTGGCCAGGTTGGATGTGGCGGTGAGGAGCGCGACCGCCAGGACATACACGCCGAACGAATCGAAATGGGAGCCGAGGTCGAAACAGTAGGAGACCAGGAAGTAGACCACGAACTCGCAGAACCAGACGGGTATGGACAAGGCGATCAGTGCGAGGTGCTTGCGCGGCGAGTCCAGGATGCTCAATGCCGCAGCGAAGGAGATGTAGAAGCGGAGGGCCAAAATCGCCAGCTTTCCGGGCAACAGCGACAACAACCGCTGGACCAGATCGGAGAACCCCTGCCATGCAGCCAGCAGCGTAAACAGGAACAGGAATCCACCGAATACCAGCAGCACGGCAGCGGCCAGGATCGTGGCAGTCTCCTGCGACACGCCGGCCGTCCAGTCGAACTGTCCCAGGAGCAGCAGCCACGGGACCGTCAGGGCAACGAGTGCAATGAGCGTCAGCCCGTCGAACACTCGCTCCACAGCCACGCTTCCGAGGGCCGAACTGGCGCTGAAATTCTCCTTCCGGGCGAGGTAATAGGAGCGGACAAGTTCTCCGAGGCGCATCGGCAGCAGGTTGTTGGCGGCGTATCCGATGACGACCACGGGGTACAGCCGTCTGACGGGGAAGTCTCGCAGGGGACTCAGCAGGAACTGCCAGCGCATGGCACGAAACCAGACCCCGACGAAATAGACCGCCACCGCCGGAATCAGGTACAGGTAGTTGGCGGAGGCCAGCTCGTCGATCAGGCCGGAAGGGTTGTCGATGCGGTACACCTGCCACACCAGAAACAGCAGCAGAGCCACGCTCACCGCTATCCCAAGCCACAGATGCCACCTTCCGGCCAACAACTTTCTTGCTACCTCGTGTCCTTGCTTCGAGATTCGTTACTGGAGAGACTCGATTCGACGGGCTTCAAGTATAGTCTCTGACCAGAAGGGCCTCAAGGCAGATAAGCGTAATATTCCGACCGGTACCACTCGTCGTCCAGTTCGCGATAGATCACGTAGTCCAGCACCTCAGCCCACGACTGTCGGCTGGAGACCGAATCACGGAAGAAGCCAAAGTCCTGCAACAGCTGCGTGTGCATCGCCTCGTCCTCCCTGTTTTCGTCAGGTCGGCGGTAGGACTCCGGGAACCACAGCAACTCCTTGAAGGGGCCCTCCTTCCGAAAGGACTCGAGCACATCCCGGTCGTCGCCCACATGGGAGTCTTTGACCAGCAGACCGCCAACATTGCCGAAACGGTAGGTGCCGTCTTCCTGCAGGCTGTTCTTCAGAACAATGCAGGCGGAGTCCTCCTCTTTGGAAGCCTCAAAGCAGTGGAAATTGAGGAGACCCTCGCCCACATCATTGCGAACATACCACTGGAGAGGATACCAAACGTCATAGTCCACCTTGACGGGCCCAACCCCCTCTGAGATCGGGTAAACGCCCTCCTCAAGAGTCCTGTAGGTGTCTCTTATGTCCGCAGAACCCTGGGCGTAAACCATTACTTCCACGTTCGAGTCGTCGTAGGTGTAAGCTGCCCGGAACGCTCCCCAGGTGCCGAAAGCAAGCAGCAGGATGGCGAGGCCAAGTCCGGCGACCGGAGCGGCACGGTGCGATCCGGACAGCCGGAAGATGAACGCAGCGACAAAGGCGGCAGCAACCGTGGAAGCCAGCAGCAGCCAGTGTTCCAGGGTGAAGTGGCGGCCGGGGTCGATGAACTGCAGGAACAGGTACACGGCGGCGATCGCGACGATCGGGGTCAATCCCAGCAGCGAACCGGCCATGATTCCGCCGCCGCGCTCCCAGATGTCTTTCCAGTCGATCCTGTCGGAGATTTCCCCAAGGTATTTCGCAGCGACCAGGATGAAGGGGGTTGTGATGTTTACCAGCAACCAGGGCATCTTTTCGGTGGCGACCGTGTAGGCAGCGAGGGAAAGGACGGCCCAGAGAGCCAATGCCAGGCCGACCACATCCTGTCGCTTGAAGAAGTAGATGATCCCGGCTATTCCGAACACGAGTGGCAGGATCTCGTATACCGACAGGCCGACGAAGTAGTAGTAC
The DNA here is from genome assembly GCA_963667765.2 of Dehalococcoidia bacterium. Classification (GTDB taxonomy): domain Bacteria; phylum Chloroflexota; class Dehalococcoidia; order Lucifugimonadales; family UBA3495; genus VXOI01. Next base: position 649,856 of record CAXXON010000001.1, read on the forward strand.
CAGGGTTGGTTGCCTCTTGCCACGTCCTGCTGGGCGATCCAGTAACCCATTCCCTGCCAGGAGCCGGTGAAAATGCCGGCCAGGTTGGTGAACAGCGTGGTGTAGAGGGCGGCCCAGATCAGGTAGAAGACTGCGGCGCAGACGACCCACGCACGCCCCAGCCACCAGATGCCCAGGGCTGCGGAAATTACGAAAGTACCCAGCAGCATCACCCCGGCAACGATGTAGTTGACGGGTATGCCCTCTCCCACCGACCCGATGGACATGCTGCCGGGAAGCACGGCGTCGACGATGCCCTGCATGTTCAGCACGGGAGTGAACAGAAGGCAGTAAATGATGGTAACGGAACCCGGGAACACAGCAAGCAGGAAGGCCCTTCCCGCCGGGTAGCGGCTCCAGAAAAGGAGACCGACGGCAATTGCCAGCGCTCCGAGGAATATGGTCCAGTCAGCAGCCCGGAAAATGCTGCTCGCCGGATCAAATCCGGAGTACGGACGAAAGAGGATCCAGGCGCAAGCGAATGCGAACATCAGCGGCGCGCCGATCAAGCCGGCTACCCGCTCCGGGTTCAGGGGACCCCGGCTAATCATCCAAATAAATATCGAAGCGGCCAGCACTACGGCGGCTACATGGAACACCCACGGCGCGTCGAAAACCGGAAGCAGAAGCATACTGCCTTCCCAAGCCGGAGCTCCAGTCAAACCTGAGGAGCCATCGGCGTTGGCGACGTTGTTGCCGGTAAGGGCGTCCGGATTGGCCAGAGTTAGGCCCAGCAGTCCCTGAAACAGCCCTATGATTGCCGACCACTGAGGAAGGGTCATTGTGATCAGCAACAGGAGGAGTGCCGTGGGGCTTCCCTCCCGCTCCAACTCTTGCTGCCCGCGGGCCCAGGCCAGCAACGCGGGCAGCGCTGCAAGGAAGACGATGAGGCCGAAGATTCCGACCAGCAGGTAAGCCGTTTCCTTGGTGGCAAACATCAGGGCCAGAATTGCAGAGGCCAGGTACAGGTTGACGCGGCGTCCTCCGTCCAGGTACCTCCACATCAGCGTGAACAGGGAGACGGCCCAGAACATCATGATGATGTCGTTGCGTCCGAAGCGACTGAAGTACAGCAACGCCGGGGACAGTGCCAGCATTACTGCGGCGATCAGGGCCCCGCGCCCGCCGATCTGGTCCCGCAGGAAATAGGGCAGCCCAACCAATGCCGTGCCAAACAGGGCATAGCCGAGGCGTGAGGTGAAATCAGTGTCGCCGAAGATCGTGAAGATGACGGCCGTCATTTCAATCTGGAACGGACCGTGCATCCACGCGGAGTGGATGTAGTCGGTGCCGAAAATCCAGGGCCACCCCAGCAGGGCGCCGCCGCTGTTGGCCAGCTTCCACCCGTAATGCAGGTGGATGGCCTCGTCGTAGTGCATGGGGCGCCCGCTGAGCTCGAACAGCCGCAGCCCCAGGGCGGCCACCATTACAACGACAAAAGCGCCTTCCAGCCACCCCCATCTTCTGGATTCGGATTGAAGCTGAGGCGAGGGGTCGCCGGAAGAGCCGATCGATTGAGAGTCCATGGACTCTTCAGTCGGTTCGAGGACTTTGGGGTGTTCTGATGTAGAAAGGGTCATAGGTCGGGGTCATCCCAAACTTCGTAGACCAATACGCCATCTTGGTGGAAAACGGTTTTCAGGAAATCGCTGTATTCAGGAAGGGCCGAGACTCCGTATCGCTCCTTCTCGCGGCTGCCCAGGTAAACGTAACGCACTCCGTATTGATTCAGCAATCGGTGTGCCTCAACGGGGTCTCGTCCAGAGTAGATGATTTCAATGTCCTCTTCGCGTCCGGCGAAGGGCTCTGAAGAGCCACGCCACTGGACCTCGTGTCCCTTCCAGCCCAATACCGTGGGCAGTCCTGTACTGGCTGAAATATAGCCGAAACGGGAGTAATCGTCGCCCACCGCTTCCACGATACGGCCCGGCTCGGCTTCATCCCGCAGCCACACTATGGCCTCGTACTCGCCCGGCTCCTGAGACTTCAGGAAAGCTATCCCGTCCAGCGTACGACCTTCTGGGGCCGACCCGTAGACCCCACCCCGTTCCATCGTTGCGCCGAGGCTGTAGTAGAAAGAAACAACGAGCAAAGAGGCCAGGATGGCAGCACCCCCGAACCAGCCGGCAATGCGCAGGACTGCGATACCTGAGGTAATTCGCCTCAGGACGGGCTGGGACGACCACAGGGCATAAGTTGCGTAGGAGGCGGCGATACCGAGCAGGAGCCAAGCCTGATAGTAAGTCTTGAAGACGGTATTCATCCTCCTCCAGGCCCCGCCGAAGGAGTCCACTATGTGGAACAGCTCGGAGGTCATTACGAGAAAGAAACCCATTGCCATGATTAGAAGGACGAAAGGATAGGCCGTGTCGCCGCCGCGCCGCGCCAGATATGCGGCGCCGTATGCGGCCGACGACACCACGATGCCTGCCGGGGCGGCCAGGGTCATGCGCCGTCCCAGGTCGGCCAGGGCCGCGCCCGCGCCGTCGGTGACGATGGTGAGCAGGAACGCGGTCGCCATCCAGACGCCCAACGGGACAAGCCCCAGCAGCAGGGCCACCACTGCCAGGGGAGCTTCTTCTGCTGCGGGCATCCGCACCCTGGTCAGCAGCTTTGCCAGCAGCGCAAGAGAAAGCAGCAGGAACGGGCCCAGGACAAGGAACAAGTGGAAGGGACTTGTGGCGATCTCCCGGAGCGGCAGTGCTCCCGAAGTTTGGCCGCTGAATGTCCCGTAAACTGGGGCGAAGAACGCCACGGACAGAATGAAAATAGCCAGGAACACAGCCGCAGCTGCGGTCGAAGCCTGCAGCAGTGAATCGGGATAGTCCCTGCAGCCCTTGAGAATCAGGGCCGCAGCGAGGAGCGCCAGGAAGGTCGGGAAATCCCAGAAGTTGATGAAGGCCAGTGCACCTCCTGATAACGCGACCGCCGCTATCGGGAACGGGTGGCGCAATACGCACGAAAGCTGCAATCGGCCGGGGGAGTTGTAGACGTTCAGAATTGCAGCTATGCCAAGCAACAGGAAGGGAATTGCCAGTACATGGGCGTGAAGGTCTCCCAGCAGGAAGCTGAAGGCCGGGAATTCCGTAATGGTGTAGTCGAGAGTTGTTCCATCCTGGACTGAGCCGATTACCCGGGTACTGCGGAACCACCACCAGAAGTCTTCCGGAAACGCGCCTGCCCTGCCTGTTGCCGCGTTCAGTCCGTCGATGGAAACCCAATTCCAGAATCCCTCACCGCCCCAGCCACGCAGCCGGACGAACTCGAGTCCTCCCACCAGATTGCCTGCAAGCAGTATCAGCGCCGGGGCCGCCACCCCCACGCCAAGTGCCCAGCGCGCTGCGCCTCCAGAGAGCCGGACGAGGTTGTATACCAGCCCGAAGCAGACTGCGCCAGCCAATGCTGGAACCGTTGCGACGGCGAGATTGTAGCCGACGGATGTGGCCACGCCACTCATTTTGGACAGGGAGGCCATGATGATATGGCCGAAGTAGTAGTAGCTGATGGAATGGCCGGAGAGCCAGGCGTCTTCCGCAGGGAAGGATCGGGCCTGATGAGCCGCGTTAAGCAGCATGAAGTCCATCGGTTTCTCTGTGTGAGTAATGCCGGGCGAACCAGAGACCACAAGCGCCCAGGCCGCGAACATGAACAGGAAGACTAGCTCTGAAACCAGGAGGACACGCCAGTTGTTCCCCAGAAATTCCCTGAACTCGTCCCACTTCCGGGACGCCAGCCACACCGACGCGGCACCAATGCAAAGGGAAATGGCCCACAGTGTCAATGGCGTGTTCGGGAGAAGGCGGACAAGGCCGGAAACCCACAACAGATAACAGACCGACAGGAGAATTGCGGGTTTTGCCAGGGTGATGCCCCTGTCGGGCAGGAATCTGAAGATATGGTAGACCCAGGGCAGCGCTGCCACACCCAGCACTTCAATGGTTAGGAACCAGACTACGGCGTCTGTCATAGGGCGCGGTCAGAGTGTGCCCATTGAGGGACTAGGGGACAGGAGCAAGCAGTGCGTCAACGAAGTCATCAGCATCGAAAGGGGCCATATCGGACAGTCCCTCACCTGTGCCGATGAACAGGATGGGCATCTCGAGTTCCTGCTTGATGGCCAGGACTATTCCGCCACGGGCTGTGCCGTCCAGCTTGGCCAGAAATATTCCCGTGCAGTCGACCGCCTCCCGGAAGGACTTGGCCTGTGCCAGCCCATTGTGGCCGGTGGTGGCGTCCAGTGTGAGTATCACTTCGTGCGGAGCGGATGGGTCCAGGCGCTTGATGACCCTGTGAATTTTGCGGAGCTCTTCCATGAGGTTCGTCTTCGTGTGCAGCCGGCCGGCGGTATCGATGATCAAGACATCTGCGCCGCGAGCCCTGCTGGCCTGAAATGAGTCAAAGGCGACGGCTCCCGGGTCCGCGCCGGCGGTGTGACGGATGACGTCCACTCCAACCCGTTCCCCCAGGATTTCCAGCTGTTCCGCTGCTGCAGCCCGGAAGGTATCGGCGGCGCCGATCACCACTTTACGCCCGGACTGTGTGAAGTGGTGGGCCAGCTTAGCGATGCTGGTGGTCTTCCCCACTCCGTTCACGCCAACCATGAGTATTACATACGGGGAAGAGGATTCAGTTTCCTCGCCGGCCAGCAAATCATTCCGGTCAGAGGAAAGATCTTGCGTGAGCGCCTGCTTGAGGGCGGTTGTCACCGCGTCCGGCGAATCCAGTGCTCCCGATTTCACCTGCTCTTTGAGTGAGTCAATGATCCGAAGCGATGTCTCCACCCCAACATCGGAGGAAATGAGGATTTCCTCAATCTCTTCCCAGACGGAATCGTCCAGCCTTGGGGACCGCAGAAGCCCTACGATACGGCCAAACCAGCGTTCCCGACTGGGTTTGACCGCCTGTTCGGTGGCCTTGATGTCTTCCTGGCGATTACGTCGAAACAGTCTAAGCATGGTCCTCCGGAAGTGTGGAATCAGACCCCTTCGAGTGATTGCAGTGCAGCAGCGGCAGCGTCTCGTTCGGCCTCAGACTTGCTGCCGCCTCGGCCCGTGCCAACAACCTCGCCATCAACTACGGCCTCCATAGTGAAGATGGGGCTGTGGTCGGGCCCTTCGCGATGAACTTGGCGGTACTGGGGTGCAGTCTGTCCCTGACCTTGAAGGAATTCCTGGAGCCGGGACTTGGGGTTCTCCGGCAAGGGGCCGCCCTGGATTATCCCTGCGAGCTCGGATGCCATGTGCGTGTCGATGAATTCGCGTGCGGCTTCCATACCCTTGTCCAGATAGATGGCGGCGATGGTTGCTTCCAGGACGGCCGCCAGAACAGAAGCCTGTTCCCGGCCTCCTGAGTCCTCAAAACCCCGACCGACCCGAATCAAGTCGCCGAGTCCAAGCCTTCGCGCCACCCGCGCCAGTACCTCGTCCCGCACCAGGGATGAGCGACTCTTTGTGAGCTCGCCCTCGTCGTCGTGCGGAAACAGGCCATACAGTCTGTCGGAAATGGCCAGCTCAAGTACGGCGTCGCCAAGGAACTCGAGACGCTCGTAAGACTGGGTGGCGTCAAGCTCGTGCTCATTACAGAATGAGCGGTGAGTAATGGCCAGCCGAAAAAGACTGGGGTCCCTGAATTGGGACCCCAGCAGCGAATCGGTACTGTTGCTACGGTCGCCCATCGACCGGTCCAGGCGTGGCCTAGATGACACCGTGAGGCCACGGGGGCTGCGGGCGCTTGAATTCGCCGACATGAACGAATTCGCTCATCGACTTCATCAGGTTGTCGTAAATCTCGACGGACTGTTCATCGGGCGGGATGAACATCTTGAGGAAGGCGAAGTTGCCATTGTCGAAGACGAAGGTAGGCACGCCGAAGGCGCCGTATTCGTCCACGGCCTTGGTGTGGCTTTCCGCCAGCTCGCGAAGCAGGTCGGGGTCGGCGATGTCCTCGCTGAAGCGGGCCATATCGATGCCGGCAGCGTCTCCTGCGGCGTCGATGACAGCCTGGTCGTTGAGGTCTGCCTTGTCCTCGTGCCGGGCCTTGAGCAGGGCCATAAAGTAGGCCTCGAAAGCCTCCTTACCCTGCCGCTTCACGGCCAAGCCAGCCCTGTGGGCCAAGAGAACGGGGTCCTGACCGCTCATGACCTCGGGCCTCTCCCAGACGCTGTCGCCGTCCTTGTTGTTTACCTGGGACAGGGAGAAGGGTTGCCAGTCAACCTCAATGGGCTGCCCGGTCTGTTCCCGGACCTTTGCCAACCACATGTTGGCATTGTAGACGAAGGGTCAACGAAAATCGTAATAAGAGGTGAACTCAGCCTCGGCCATCTCATGCCTCCCGCTGGTTTTTGTGTTCCGTGGCCGGAGGTTTCCGGCCGATAATCCTGAAGGAATTGTAGCTACGCCCTCTCAGATTGTCAAAACCAGACCCGGGGGCGATTGCCTTGGTGAGCGGGCACTCTGCGAAAGGAGCAGGTTGACCGCATGCTATAATTTCGTGCCCATTTCACTTGATCCCAAAGGCTTCGCTCGACACCAGAAATTAGGGAATTTCCACTCGTTTGAAAGTTCGCAGCAACCTGTCGCTGGACTCCATAGCCGCTGGCCTCGATGCCGGGCGGCGAAGCGCGTTGGAGGCGGTACGACATCTGGCTGAAGAAGAAGGAGTGCCGGTCTTCCTCGTAGGTGGACCCGTGCGGGACGCGCTGCTGGGGATGCCGGTGCTGGACCTGGACTTCTCGGTCGTGGGTGACGCCACTGCCTTTGCCAGTCGCCTGCGCGACCGACTGGCTGGCCGCCTGACGGTGCACCCACAGTTCAGTACCGCAACGGTAAATTCCCAGGGGGTGCGCGTTGACCTCGTTACGGCCCGCAGCGAGACCTACAGGAATCCCGGAGCGCTGCCCATTGTGAAACCGGGCAGCATTGGCGATGACCTTGTCCGGCGGGACTTCACCATCAACGCGATGGCTCTTCCCGTCTCCCCGGAAGGAACGGGTGTGCTTGACTCCTCGGGAGGTCTGGACGACCTTCAACGGGGGGTAATCAAGATCCTTCACGGGCGCAGCTTCGTGGATGATCCCACACGGATGTTGCGTGCCGTTCGATATGAGCAGCGATTCGGCTTTCGCATAGATTCGGGCACCATGATTTCCCTTGCGGCCGTCCGGGACGCCGGGCTCATGGAGTCCGTGAGCGGCGACCGGTGGCGACATGAACTCGAGCGGATTCTGGAGGAAGGACGCCCGGGACCTCCTCTCCTGCGCGCCATGGAACTCGGGCTGCTGGAGGGCATTCACCCGGCCCTGAGTAAGGGTGATGGACTGAGGCGGCTGGCGACCCAACCTCCGGAATCTGTGGGGCCCCACCATTGGCTGGCCAGCCTTTTCGCTTCTCTCAGCGAAGCCGAGGGTGAAGGGGTGATAGAAAAATTTCGACTCCCCGGCAGTCGAGCAGACATTGCCCGTGATACTATTTTGCTGAGGGACTCCGAAGGGGCCATTTCGGACACCGACAGTGCATCCGAACTGGTGCGGATGCTGTCCGGGGTGCGACCAGAGGCGGTGTCCACATGGGCCATGTTGACTGAAAACCCTCGAGTAGCTGCTGTGCTGGGGCAATTCCCGGAGAAACTGCGCTGCGCCAAAACCGCGCTCTCAGGACGGGAATTGCTGGCAATGGGAGTGCCCGAAGGGCCGGCGGTTGGGACAATCCTCGGGCGGATTCGCGAGGCGAGGCTGGACGGTCTGGTAAACGGCGAGGAAGAGGAACGAGCCCTGGCGCTTTCGTTGGTGAGCGAGTGCCAGGCTGCGTTGCGAGGCAGGGATGATGGCCGAGACACCTATTGAAGAGGGAGAACTGGAATCCTGCGTCATTTGCGGTGAGGCCCTGGACGGCTTCAACGAGACTTCCTGCCAAATGTGCGGCGGCAAGTTTCATCAACCCTGGACTCAGGACTCCGCGACACCACAGTGCGGGCGCATCGGGAGCCACGAAGATGCGCTGGCGATTGTGTTTCTCTGCGATGACTGCTTTTACGGGCGAAGACCCTGAACGGTTGAAAGGCAAGTGGAAACTCGGAACCAACGGTAGGAAGAAATTAGGAGGCTACCACTGATGCAAGCGGTGTACATCGAGGCCCATGGGGGGCCGGAGGTCCTGACCCTCGGCGAACGGCCGGAGCCGGAGGCCGGTTCCGGGCAGGTGAAAGTGCGGGTGCGGGCGACCGCCCTGAATCGCCTGGACCTTTACACGAGGGCGGGAGACCGTGGTCTGGAACGCCAGTTCCCTCCGCCCCTGATACTCGGCGGAGACTGCGCCGGAGAGATTGCAGCAGTGGGTTCAGGAGTTGCCGGGCTCAAGGAAGGCGACCGGGTGGTGATCAATCCCCGGCTCTCGTGTCAGCAGTGCTCCTCGTGCCTTTCGGGGCAGGACGACCTCTGCCGCCGGTCCCAGTTTCTTGGCAGCGCACTGGACGGCAGCTACGCAGAGTATCTCACCGTGCCGGCGGCAAACACCCATGTCATGGCGGACGGGGTCAGCTTCGAGCAGGGCGCGGCAATTCCCACCACCTACCTGCCGGTGTGGAACATGCTGGTGCGCCGCCTCCAGTTGAAGCCCTGGCAGACGGTGCTGGTGCTGTCGGCATCCGCGGGGGTCGGGACCGCGGCCATTCAGATGGCCAAGGACGTGATCGGCGCGCGGGTAATCGCAACGACCAGTACCGCTGAGAAGGCGGCGAAGGCCAGGGAACTGGGTGCCGACGAGGTGATCAACTACACGGAGGAGGACATCCGCCAGCGAGTGCGGGAAATCACCGGCGGGGCCGGAGTCGACTGCGTGGTTGACCATGTGGGAGCCGATTTCTTCACGGCGGCATTCGCTTCGCTCCGACCGGGAGGCAGGTACGGAATTTGCGGCGCTACCACGGGCCTGCGCGCCGAGTTGCACCTGGGCCTGTTGTTCAGCCAGCAAAAAGAGGTCTACGGCGTATACATGGGCACCAAGGAGGACATGCGGCAGATCGTGGAGATGCTGAACCGGGGTGCAGTTCGTCCGGTAGTGGACCGTGAATTTCCACTCTCCGATGCCGCAGCGGCACACCAGGCGATGGAGGCCACCAGCTTCTTCGGCAAACTCCTTTTGACCCAGAACTGAACACACGGCGGAGAGGCAGTGGAGGTTGATCGGGTGGTTGTTTCGGTGGCTGATTGGGCCCCGCCGCTCCGGTGACCGGCGTCTTCCGCGAGGGCTGCGCCCCGGAAGGGCAGTGGATGTCAGGGTGGTCTCAGTACAGGACGGGGATTCCCTCATTGTACGGTTGGGCAGTTCAAGGAATGCTGAGGAACCGAGGGTCAGGCTCTACGCCATAGACGCCCCGGAACTCGACCAGCCATTCGGGCGAGAGGCGCGCGAATACCTGCGGCGCCTGGTCCGAAACCGCGATGATCTACAGCTGGAGCCATTGGACACCGACCAGTACGGAAGGCTGGTCGGTGTTCTGTATTACCGGGCCGTGGGCCGTCGGCGTTCGATCAACCGGCTCATGGTGGAACAAGGGCTGGCCTGGTGGTACCGGCAGTTCGGCGGGCATGGGTTGGGTCTGGAGCAGGCGGAAGGAGAGGCACGGCGCAGACGGCGCGGGCTATGGGCTTCAGCCAGGCAGGTTGCGCCGTGGGAGCACCGGAGAGCGCAAAGGGAACGGACAAAGGGGAGCGGCTGCCTGAAATGGGTGGCATTGGTCGCGGTGATTGCTGCTGCCGTTCTGGCAATAGCGATGCTGTGGAGAGTTCGCCTAGTTATCGTCGGGTTCTTTTGACTTCCGGTCTCGCAGGCGACGACCGTGGAACAGGTACTGGTTGGCGTAACCGGCGTAACGGCCAAAGTAACCCTGTGCCCAATCCAACAGCACCCGGTTGGAGGGCGTTTTCTGACCGGGGAAGTACCAGTCGGCAAGGGCGCGGCGCACCCACACATCGATGGGGAATGCCTGCATCTTTTCGAGGGACATCAGGGCGATGCAGTCGGCGATCTTGTCGCCGATACCGCGGAGCGCCATGAGCTCGGCCTTGGCTTCGTCGTAGGGGGCTTCGACCAGATGGTCAAGGTCGAGGCTGCCTTCGGCTACGGCAATTGAGGCCCTGTGTACATAGGGAGCCCGGAATCCGAGCTTGAGCTGGCGCAACTCCATCTCGCCCGCTTCCGCAAGGTCGAGGGGTGTCGGGAAAGTGCTGCGGCCGTATCCGTTCAGGCTCACCCGACTGCCGAAGGCATTCGAGAGTCGCTCCATGTTGAGGTGGATGGTCTCGATGTTGGAGTTGGCGGAGCAGATGTAGGCGACGAGGCACTCCCAGGGTTCCTGGCGCAACACGCGGAGTCCTGGGTAACGCTCCACCTGCGCAGCTACGTTGGGGTCGCCGGTGATGTCGGCGTAGATGTCCTCCAGGCGGTCGTCCAGCCGCAGATAGCTGCGGATGGCGGGTTCCAGCACTTGTGGGGATTCCGGTGCGCTCTTCAGATCGACTTTGCTGCCCTGCTGGCGCAGCAGGACGAGGTTGCCCCGGAGAACGCCACTGTACCACTCTCCCTCGCGCTTCCAGCGGTGGGCCTGCCCTCCCAGAAGGCTGGCCTCCAGATCCAGGGGCTCGTTAACGACGAGTTCCACGGCGTCCTCTTTCCAGCCACTGTTCTGCCAGCATTCCCACATTCGCAGTCAGGCAGGGCGTCATCGTGCACGGCGGCATGGAGTTGCGAAATGCCTGCCCGTAACCGTGCGTAGCAATCCTTGAATCCAGCACGACTATGGTGCCCCGATCTTCCTTGTTACGAATCAGTCGGCCGATCCCCTGCCTGAAGCGCAATACGGCGTTCGGTATCTGGTACTGGTTGAACGGGTCGTCGTACAGGCCGGAGCGCGACTGCACTATGGGATCGCTGGGTACCTGGAAGGGCAGTCGAGCGATGACCAGGGCTTTAAGCAGCCCCGAGGGCATGTCGACCCCCTCCCAGAAACTTGCCGTTCCCAGGAGCACGCTGTTGGGTTCCTCGGCGTAGGCCGACATCAGGTAGGGAGCCGACCCATCGATGCCCTGGGCCAGCACAGGGATGCCGTGGGGCTCCAGCAAGGGCCGCAGTCGCTGGGCGACGGCGCGCAGAGAGGAATGGGAGGTGAACAGTGCCATTGTCCTCCCCTCCAGCCGCCGGCCGAGCTGGGCCAGGACCTCTGCGGTGGCTGGCACATAGCCGTTGGCATTGGGCGGGGGCATGTCCTCGGGGATGAGCGCCAGTGCGGCCCTCTGGTAGTTGAATGGCGAGCCCACCAGGAGTTCTTCGGCCTCGTCGCCGACACCGACGCGGCGCCGCAGATACTCAAAGCTGCCGCTGGTGCTGAGGGTCGCGCTGGTCAGCACCACGCAGTCCTTCTGCTCGAACAGCTTCTCGGCGAGGATGGAGCTGACGTCGAGAGGGGCGGAGTGCAGTGAGACGCTGGCCTGCTGCGGGTTGACGTTCACCCAGTTGATGACGTCTTCGTCCTCGCGGTTGAGGATGGACTCCAGCTTGCCGGCGAGCTCTGAGAGGTTGTCCGCCAACGACGCGGTCTCCACCACGAGGGCCTGCTGGTCTGGAGCCGCGGGTAGAGGTGTGGCGTCAATGAAACTGCGAAGGTTCTTCAGCGCCAGGCCGGACTGGTCGAATCGCGCGTTCAGGTTTTCCCATGCCAGGTGGAGCTCACCCCAGGCAGAAGTGGCCCGCACTTGCGGAGTTATCAGCTGTTGGTTCTGGTCGCCCTGTTGTTGGTTGCGGCCCCGCCGCTGCCCCGAGTGGAGCAGTTCGATCCCGGCGAACAGCCTCTCCCATCCCTCCCTGAGCCGTGGTGCCTCAGTCTCCAGGGCGGCGATCACGCTCATGCCCGTGTCGAGAGACGCGGTGTCGGGGGCATCCGCTGTCAGGGCCTGCCTCACGGCGCCGGTCAGGCGCCCGGCAGGTTCCATCGCCCGTTCCAGGTCTGAGTGGGACAACTCGAAACCGAAATGGTTGGTGGCAGCCTCCTCCAGGTGATGGGCCTCGTCGATTATGACGTGCTGGTACTCAGGGATCAGTCCGCCGCCCATGGCCAGGTCGGTCATCAGGAGTGCGTGGTTGACGACGATGATGTGGGCCTGTTCGGCCCGCTGTCGTGCGGCCCGCAGGAAGCAGGGAGAGCCGTCGCGCATGTCCAGGCAGAAGCCTCTCTCGCCTGCCGATATGTGGTTCCAGTTTACGGCGTCGCGGCCCAGGAGATTGATCTCCCCCCGGTCTCCCGACGGGGTTTCCTGTAGCCAGAGGGAGGTCTTGGCCAGGAGCTTGGCATCGTCGATGGTCAGCGCGTCGCTGCGTGAGAGTTGCTGCCATCGGCGCAGGCACAGGTAGTTGGCCCGTCCCTTCAGAAGGGCGACTCTGAGGTCCCCGGCTTCCAGCATTCCCGAGGACTCGAGAACGCTCTGAAGCGCAGGAATGTCCTTCCCAATGATCTGTTCCTGGAGGTTGATGGTGTTGGTGGAGACCACCACCCGTTGGCCCTGGGACACTGCGAAAAGAGCGGCCGGCAGCAGATAGGCCAGCGACTTGCCGACGCCGGTTCCGCCCTCGATGACGAGGTGACGCTGGTTGTAGATGGCAGCAGCCACCTCGTCCAGCATTTCCTCTTGCTGGGGGCGATGCTCGAAACCTCCGAAAGCCCGGGCGAACGGGCCATCCGGTCCCAGCATTCCGTGAATCTGCTCGGGGCCGACGTGCTCAAGCTCCTCGGACGGCCGGCGTTTCTCAGGAGGTTCGATCCTCTGGGACAGGAGCCCCATGTTCAGTCCCGACGGGCCCACCGAGGATGGACCCGTGGACCGTGCCGCGGCCAGCCCGGAGAGGGCCGGGTACAGCGCCCAGTTGCTCCGCCGGGCCAGATCGGACATGTAGGCCAGCAGGCCGCCGTCCTGTTCAGAGGCGAGGCGCAACAGGCGAATGAACAGCTCCTTTCCGCCGATCGCGTCGTCAAGCGCGCGGTGGTTCCTTAGCTCCACGCCGAAGTGATCAGCCAGGTGCTTCAGGGAGTAGCGACGGGACTTGGGAAGGAAGACGGTAGCGAGGTCCATTGTGTCGTAGGCAGGGCTGGCCAGGGCCAGGCCGTGGGTTGCCAGGAAACGCAGGTCGAATTGGACATTGTGTCCCACCACCGGGTGGTTGCCGAGGAATTCGGCGAGGTCTGCTGAGACGCTGGGGAAGGAGGGGGCCCGCTCGACCTGGCGGGGCTGGATGCCGGTCAGCCGCTGAATGTGGTCAGGAATGGAACGGCCGGGGTTTACGAAGGTCTCGAAGGTGTCAAGGACCTCGTCGCCGCGGAAGCGGACTGCGCCAATCTCAAGGATCGTGTCGCGTTCGGCATCGAGGCCGGTAGTCTCCAGGTCAAGGGAGACATAGACTTGCTCGAGAGGGGAAATCAGCTGGTGAATCGAGGCCATCACACTCCGGTTACTGCCCTGTGCTGGGGCGATGCGAAATAAAGTTTAGCACGGGGCTGGCCCGGATTCGACGCCCAAATGTCACCAAATGTGAATGGCTGCTCAGATGGAATAGCGTCTGAGAGCACCGTTGCGGAGGCCGACGACGGGGTGGTACTGGCCGGAGTGCAGTGCCTTGAGGAACTCGGCTTCAGTGGTTATTTCGTCATGGAACTCGGTTACGAACTTGCCCAAGCCGTGGAGAGAGTGCGCGTCGCTTCCGCCGGTGACCGGCATGTGGAGAAGTTCAGCGACCTTGACGGCGAAGTCGTTCTCACGGTCGACGGTACCGCCGTTGGCGACCTCGACGGCATCGGCCAGCTTGAAGACCGGGTGGTCGAGAGCGTCTTCCGGGGTCTCCGGCAACTCGTCGGGCACCGACTGGTAGATCAGGGCTCGCGAGCGGTTGCCGTTGCCGCTCAAGACTCCCCGGAAGGGATGGGCGGTAATAACGAAGCCACCGGCGGCTGTGGCGGCCTTTCGCAGTTCGGCGGCCTTGTTGAAGCCGGACTGGTACTTGTCCAGACCAAAGGCCAGCATGTGGCCCATGTCCGTCTCGACCTCCATGGCGCGTATGAGGACGACGCTGTGGAGGGCGGCGAACTTTTGAAATTCGTGGCGGTCCCATGGCCCGGCGTGTTCGGTTATGCAGAGCCCGCGCAGCCCCAGCCGGTCGGCCTCTAGTACCATGTCCTCGGGGGTCAGGCTACTGTCACTGCTGCCCTTGGTGGTGTGTATGTGCAGGTCAAAAAGACGAGCCATGAACCGATTGCACCTCTCCGGCGGATTGGCACCAGTCTATGGCGTGCGACGATTTCCGTCAACTTGGCGTGCGCGCTGGTGTTATGGGTCGTCAGGAAGGGATCGCATTCCTCATGGCGTCCTCCAGTTCCGGGAAGCGGGATAGAGGAAGCACCTCGCCAGTCTCCTCATAGTGGCCGACCAGTTCCCGGAAAGTGTCCGGAACGCGGCGGGAGGTCCTGGTGGCGGCGTCGTAGCCAACATAGACGGCGTCGATGGTGGTGAGCAGTGTCTCCGGTTCGGGGCGATACAACTCCATCTGCATGTCCATGCTGGAGTTTCCGATGCGGGAGACCCGCACGCAGGCCTCCACGATTTCGTCGACCAGCGCGGGGGAACGGAACTCGATGGTGGTCTTGACCACGGCCAAGTCGAAATATCCCGACCGGGGCAGGTGGTAGATGCCAATGCCGAGGTTGCGCCAGTATTCGGCTGTGGACAGCTCGAGGTACCCGAGGTAGGCGCCGTTGAACACGATGCCCTGGGCGTCGCACTCCATCCAACGGACACGAAAGCCGGTCTTGAATTTGAAGTCGGACTTGGGCATGACGCCTATTCTTCCTGCTGGTAGCCCAAGGTGGCCAGGTATTTCAGGTCTTCCTGGGTAAGTGCAGCAGTCCTCAGAAGGTCGGGACGCAGGGCCAGAGTGCGTTCCAGGGATTTGCGGCGACGCCAGCGGTCGATCTCGGCGTGGTGCCCGGATAGCAGGACCTCAGGAGCCGCCATACCTCGGAACTCAGCGGGGCGGGTGTATAAGGGGTGCTGAAGCAGTCCGGTGGTTATGGAGTCGCCCGCGACGCTTTCCGGTGATCCCACGACGCTGGGTAGCAGCCTGGTGACGGCGTCGATGATGATCATCGCTGGGAGCTCCCCGCCGGTGAGGATGTAGTCGCCGATGCTGACATGGCGAGTGGCGAGGCCCTCGGCGATGCGCTCGTCAACGCCGGCGTAGTGGCCGCAGATAATCGCGATTGCTGGTGCCCCAGCCAGTTCTTCAACCAGTTGCTGGGTTAGGAGTTCCCCCTGGGGGGTGGTCAGTATGACCGGTATCTGAGACCGTTCCTCGTCTCCGTATTCGAAAAGGGCGCCCTCGGCAGCCTCAAAGACCGGTTCCGGCTTCATCACCATGCCGTGGCCGCCTCCGAACTGGTAGTCGTCGGCAGTGCCGTGGGCGTCATGGGTGTGGTCCCGGATGTCCGTGACCTCGATCGAGATCTGGCTTCGCTCCACTGCCCTGGAGACAATGCTGAACTGCAGGGGCTGGGCGAATGCCTCCGGGAACAGGGTCAGGACATGAAACCGCATCGAGCCCGCGCGACGCTGGCGCTAGTCGGCCGCTACGGCCACCGCGGCCGGGACTTTGTCGATATAGGCGACGCCGGCGCGCATCACCATCTTGATGGCTTCCCTGTTGCGAAGCACTCCTATGCCCCGTAGGGGGTCGCCGTCGACGACAAGTAGGTCGGCTTGCTTGCCCTTCTCGATGGTCCCGATCTCGCTACCGAGGCCTATGCACTCGGCCGCCCAGCCCGTGGCGGTCTGGATGGCCTGCATGGGCGTCAGTCCGCGCTCGACCATCAGCTCGATCTCACGGGCGTTGTCGCCGTGGACGAAGCCGCCGGCGTCGGTGCCAGCAGTGATCTTGGCTCCGGACTCAACTGCGCGGTGCAGGCTTTCCTGGTGGATGTGCATCAGCTCTTCGGCGCGGGCCTTGATGTGTGGGGCGCTGATGGTTGAGTGGAACTCGTAGACTTCGAAGGTCGGCGTGAAGAAGGTGTTGTTGTCGGCCATCATCTTGAGGAGGTCAGGATCCTCCGACAGGTAGCAGCCGTGCTCTACGGACCCAACCCCGGCCTCGATGCACATGCGCAGGCCCGGGCCACCGAGGGCGTGGCACATGGTGAGCTTGCCGAGGGCGGTGGCCTCGTCGACCAGCGCCTTGACCTCGTCCGGTCCGAAGGCAATGTCCTTGGGGCCGTGGCCCTGGCGTGAGCTGGCGCCTCCGGTGGTGGCGAACTTGATGACATCGGCGCCCACCCGAACCATCTCGCGAACCATGGAGCGGACTGCCTCAGGGCCGTTTGCCACCCCGACGGGCCTCATGGGGTCGGTGGCGTATGCGGTGCGGTGCCCCGACGGAGCCACCCGGTCGCCGATGCCGCCGGTCGGCGAGATGATGGAAACGGCGCAGACCAGGCGGGGGCCCTGGATAAGCCCTTCTGCCACGGCTTGCTTGAACCCGGCGTCGAGACCTCCGGCGTCACGGATGGTGGTGTAGCCTGCGGCAAGAGAGTCCTCGATAGCCCTGGCGGTCTTGAGGTGGGCGAGAGAGGCGGGTTCCTCGATCTCCCAGCGCGAGAGCAGGCTGTAGTTCTTGTCGGCCAAGTGGTCGTGGGTGTCGATCAGGCCAGGCAGCAGGGTCAGGCCGGACAGGTCCACGACCTCTGCGTTGGGTGGGATGTCGACGGCGCCCAGGGCCCCAACAGCCCCTATGCGGTCGGCCTCAACCAGCACCACCGAATCCTGCTGGGCCGGACTCCCGGTGCCGTCGATCAGAGTGGCGCCGACTAACGCTTTCATGACCATGCCTCCGCAATGGGGAATTGGGTTGCTGCATTGATACCGTCGGCTCAATGCTAGGCAGGGGCGGCGCGGGCTGTCAAGGCGAAACGAAGACGCCATTGCGCGCACTCGTGGCAACTGCATCTGGCGAATGCCGTAGCTATAATCTCAGCTACGGTACAGTGGGCTGGAGGGGAAGATGGCGGTAAGAGCAACGAGGGTGGCAGTCGTGTTGGTGCTTATGCTGGCTCTGGGTTCGGCCCTGGTGTCCTGCATAGGCATTGGAGGCTCGGATCAGCCGATCGTCTTTGTGTCAGAAGAAGAGGGCAACCCCGATGTTTACACCGTCGACCCCGACTCTGGCGAGTCCTCGGTGGTTGAGGGCGGTTCGTCGGTAGAGACAAGCCCAAGATGGGCACCGGATGGCGAGATGATTGCCATTGTGGTTGACGGTGGCAACGGACGGGATGTGGTTGTCGTGGCCGCAGACGGGCAGGGAGGCTCGGTGATGCTGTCTCCAGAAGGGACTGGCCGCGAATCCAACGAAGGTTCTCCCCAATGGAACAGCGAAGGCGATTTGGTGGCCTATGTCTCCGAGCAGGCTGGCGAGACCGATGTCTATGTATCTTCTTCGGATGGAGAAGTCCAGACTCGTATCACCTCCGGAGAGGGGAGCGAGCTGCTGGGAGACTGGTCGCCGGACGGGCAGTGGCTGGTGTTTTCGAGGCAGGGATCCGACGATGTGGAGGGCCTGTGGCTGCGCAACCCTGCGGGAGTTAACCTGCTGCGGCTCACCGAGGGCGCGGATACCGACCCGGTCTGGTCGCCGGATGGGGATGTAATCGCCTTCGTTCGGGACGATCTGGGCAATAGCGACATCTATGCGGTGTCACCAGAGGATGGAGAAGACTGGCGCGGCAAGATGGTGGTGGAGCGCTGGCTCAACTCGCCCGAAGAAGAACACTCACCGTCCTGGGCGTCCGACGGAGACACCCTGGCTTTCGTCACAACCAGGGACGGCAACGCCGAGGTCTACATCGCCGAGTACGATGAGGAGGACCCGCCGCTGCGACTCACCATCAACGAAGCATCGGACACAGAGCCGGTATGGTCGCCCGACGGAGACCGGATCGCCTTCGTCAGCGACCTGTTTGGAGAGACGGAGATACTGGTCATGGACGAAGATGGCAGCAACCAGCAGCGTCTCACCCACAACGACGCAAGGGACTACTCCCCCGACTGGTAGCCACTCCCGCGTGCCCGGTGCTAGACTCCCCACGACGGCCCAGTTGACGCCGATGGTCGGTAAGCGCTGGGAAAAGCCAACACTGGAACGGTAAACGCAATGGAATACAGCGAAATAGCCCCGATGCTAGGGCAGCTCTGGTCCCCCATAGCAGCCGTTTCCAGCCACTGGGATGGGCAGGACAATGCCCAGCTATGTGTCTCGATAGGCGGGGCATCCATTGTGGCGGAAAAGCCCCGCGTTGTTGTGCAGATCTACAAGACGAATCACAGCCACGAGATGATTTCGGCCAGCGGCGCCTTCGCCCTGAACTTTCCCCGGGCAGGTCAATTGGAATGGGTCCGCGACTTCGGGCTTGTTTCAAGGCGGGACAGCGACAAGCTCGAAAGCGTTGAATTCACTCGCGGTGAGACGGGCAGTCCCTTGTTTTCGGATTGCTGGGGGTGGCTGGACTGCCGGGTGGTGAATGCAATGGATGGGGGCGACATGACCTGCTTCCTTGCGGAGGTGGTGGAGGGTCGAACCATCGGCCCCGGCCAGCCGCTCTGGTGGCGGGATGCAAGGCAGCGGATTCCCGAGGAGTGGATGAGGGCCTACATTGATAAGCAGTCCGGCGAGGTCGCCTATTCCCGGGCCCACATGGGTGAGATCGACCTCGCTCCCTGGGCCGGTCCGAAGAGGCAGCCCGTCAGGTAGCAGATTCTCAGGAAGGGTGCCACGCAAATGCTGGAAACTATCCGGCCTCAAATCGAGCGACTCCACGACACTCCCCACAAGACGGTGCTGGCTGTGTCCGGCGCTGGAACGCAGGCGGTGGCGTGGTTGCTGGGTGTGAGTGGGGCGTCGCGGACGATCCTCGAGGTGGTGGTGCCCTACGGGCGTCTGTCCATGCAGGAGTTCCTGGGGTTCGAGCCAACGCAGTCAGCGGCGGCAGAGACCGCCCGGCAGATGGCGAGGCAGGCGTGGAACAAGGCGAAGAGGCAACTCGAAGACGACTCCCCCGCCGTTGGGCTGGCCTGCGCCGCCACCATCGCCACCGATCGCCCCAAGCGCGGCGACCACCGCGCTTTCGTATCGGCGTGGGACGACTCCTCCTCGGCCACATGGTCGCTCACTTTCCACAAGGGGTTGCGTGGCCGGGCAGGCGAGGAAGACGTGGTCAGCCGACTCATCGTGCAAGCGCTGACGGAGTTCTCTGGCCTGAATCCTGAAATCGAGCTGGGACTGACGGCTGGGGATTCTCTGGAGGTCGAGCGCGTTTCCAGGCCTGACGCCCTGGGGCAATTGCTGGCCGGAGAAGCCGGCTGGGTCGTCTGCCGGCCTGGTGGCGGGATGGTGGTTGAGGGGGAGGTGCCGCCGGTGGTCCTGCCCGGCTCTTTCAATCCCCTCCACGAGGGGCACCGGGAGATGATGGCGGCCGCCACGCAGCCTGAGGCCCTGTCCGGCGCCTACGAGTTATCGATTACGAACGTTGACAAGCCGGCACTGGAAAGAGAGGAGATACTCGGACGACTGTCGCAATTCGGACGGGACGACACCGTGGTGCTGACTCGGGCAGAAACGTTTTTCAAGAAAGCCAAACTGTTCAGCGGCAGGACATTCGTGCTGGGATGGGACACTGCAATCAGGCTGGTGGCGCCACGCTACTACGGCGGTGACTCCGACATGTTGCGTGCCCTGGCTGAGATGATGGCCGGAGGAACCCGTTTCCTGGTCGCAGGAAGAGCGGAGGGAGACGCCTTCCGTACCCTGGCGGATGTGGCCGTACCCGAGGGCTTCACCCCGATGTTCGCCGGCCTGACCGAGGGTGATTTCCGCCGGGATATCTCGTCGACTGAGCTGCGGAAGGAGTCCTGAATACAGTCGCTTGCGATGCCGTTTCAAATTGACACTCCAAACGGGCTGGTGCTATAGTCCCGTGCGCCGGTAATCTGTGGATTGGGTATTAGCGCGCCCTTCATTCGGGGGCGGTTCGAGGACTTGGAAGCGATTACAGTTATGCTGCTTCAGGTATTCAACCCGGAGATTTTCACCGAAAACTGGACCGCGGTGGCCGTATCAGCATTGATCGCCGGCGTCGCTATCATCGGCATGTTCACCGCCTCGCAGCTACTGTCTGCACGGCGGGCCTCCGAAACCAAGCTGACCACCTACGAGTGCGGGATACCGGCGACCCCCTACATCTGGTCCAACATCAACGTCCGCTTCTATGTGTTCGCTATCCTGTTCCTGATATTCGATGTGGAAGCGGTTTTCCTCTTTCCCTGGGCGGTGATTTTCCTGCAGGACCAGGTAACTTCGCTTCCCTTCTACGCGATGATGCTGTTCCTTGCCGTGCTGGGATTCGCCATCGTTTATGCGTGGCGTAAAGGGGTGCTCGAATGGCAGAAATAGTGCCGGTGCAGATCGAACTTGGTGCGGGTAACCGTCCGGGTCAGAACCTCCTGAACGAAAAGCTTGGAGGGGTGACGCCAAGCGTCATCACCACAACCACCGACCAACTGTTTGCAATGGCCCGTAAGTCATCGCTGTGGACTCTGAGCTTCGGCCTTGCCTGCTGCGCCATCGAGATGATTTCCACCTACATGGCCCATCACGACTTCGACCGGTTCGGGGTGGTCACCTGGCCGTCCCCGAGGCAGTCGGACGTCATGATCGTAGCAGGTACCGTGGTCAAAAAGATGGCGGAGCCCATCCGCCTGCTGTACGAGCAGATGCCGGAGCCCAAGTGGGTGATCGCGATGGGCAGTTGCGCCACCAACGGGGGGCCGTACTATCGCTCCTACTCTGTGGTGATGGGTGTAGACCACATCATCCCGGTTGACGTCTATGTACCTGGATGCCCGCCGCGGCCCGAGGCTCTCCTGTACGGCATCCTGAAGCTGCAGGAAAAAATCATGCAGGACGCCGGCCGCAGCAGCGCAGCGCCGGAACAGGTCAGGTAGTGGCGGAATCCCCAAATTCCCAACCGAGAGTCGAGGGCGAGGTTGTGGCCGAGGAACTTGCTGAGGAGCAGGAACCGGAAGGGCCGGACCTGAGTTCACTCAGCCCAGATGCCCGCGAGTCCCTGTATTCCGCTATGTTGGCCCTCTCTCAATTCGATCCGCAACCCGGGACCCTGAGCGATCTCCCGCAACTCACTGTTGATCGTCAGTACCTGCTCGAAGTGTGTCGCGTCTTGAAAGACGACGAGCGCATTGGGGCAAAGATGCTCCTATGCCTGGCGGCCGTGGACTACATACCTTCCTTCGGCGCTTCCGGCCATGGGAGGCGACCGGCCGCCCGTGACGCTGAAGAAGAGGACCACGAGGACGAACCGGAACCCGTTGGCAGGCTGCAGGTGGTCTACTTCCTCCAGTCCCTGGAGCCGGAACGCACGCTGGTCCTCAAGACGGATGCCCCGTACGATGACCCGGTAGTTCCTTCGGTTGCCTCGGTCTGGCGGGCGGCGGACTGGTACGAGCGGGAAGCCCACGACATGTACGGCGTGTCCTTCGACGGACACCCTGATATGTCGCCTCTCTTGCTGTATGACGACTTCGAGGGCTATCCGGGGCGCAAGGACTTTCCTTTCTACGAGTATCGCGAGTTCTAGCGGGAAATCCGATACCAGACGGTGGACCAAGTGGAACGGCTTACTCTTACTGCGCAGGTTGAATGGGACAATGCGCGCTTTGTGGCCCGGATCGAGGGTATCGATGTAGTCGGCGAAGGGGACTCGCCTGAAGTGGCGAGGGAGGACCTGGTACAGGTGATGCTGTCCTGGATCTCCAGCCGGGACTGTTCCGACAGCATGGCCACCACGCTTTCGGAAGCCGGCTTTCCGGAAATAGGAGACGACACGGAACTGGAACTGGAGTTTGCGGAGTTTCAGGCCGATTTTTCCGTTGATGAAAGTAACGAGGATGCCTGACAATCCCGAAGTGGAAATCCAAGACGGAGAACCGGAAGGGCCCTCTATCGACAGGGTCGTCTACCAGATTGAAGAATCGAGGGCAGGGAACGCATACCAGGCGCTCTGCCCGGAACTGCTGATAACCGCTTTCGGCGATACTGCCGGAGAGGCGAGGGACGCCCTGAGGCAACAGGTAGCCGAATATCTTGAAGACTGCGATAATCTTGGCGCGCTGGATGAGGCCCTGATCGAGGCGGGATTCTACTACGAACCCGAAACTGAAGTCTGGATCAGCAGTGCCGTCAAGCCTGTGGAAGGACCCGACATAGTAATCCTGTAAGGTTGCAGATCAAAACTAAGGTTGCCCATCAGACTGATATGCCCCAATGTTCCCCGGCCCCCTAGACGAAGATTGAAGAATGGTAGAAGCTGCAAGCAACATAGTGACCAATTCGCCGGCACCCGCTCGGGCCGGGGCGGAACAGCTCGAGATGCTGCTGAACATGGGGCCGCAGCATCCGTCGACGCATGGCGTGTTCCGTATGGTCCTGTGGGTCGACGGCGAGAAGATAGTGGATGTGGTCCCGCACATCGGCTATCTGCACCGTGGCTCCGAGAAGCTTAGCGAGGGCGAACAGTACCACCAGGTCATCACGCTGTTCGACCGGCTGGACTACATCGCCAACTTCAACAACGAGCATGTCTATGTCCGTGCCGTTGAGAAGCTGATGGGTCTGGATGTCCCGGAACGGGCGGAATATACCCGGATCATCCTCTGCGAGTTGAATCGCATAGCCAGCCACATGCTTTTCATAGCAACCATGGGGCTGGATGCCGGAGCGATGACCCCCTCCATGTTCTGCTTCCGGGGGCGAGAGCGAATCCAGGCACTGTTCGAGCATGTATCCGGCGCCCGCATGATGCACAACTACCTCCGGGTGGGAGGCCTCAAGGAGGACGTCCCTGAGGACTTCCTGCCCCGCATCCGTGAACTCCTGCCGCTCATTCGCGAGGACCTGCGGGAGTCGGACAGGCTGCTGAGCTTCAACGAGATTTTCCTGGCCCGCCTGAAGGACATCTCGCCGGTAACCGCGGAAGACGCGGTTGACTTCGGCCTGACCGGACCCTGCCTGCGAGCGTCGGGAGTCGACTACGATGTTCGGAGATCTGCACCTTATTCGATCTACGACCGCTTCGACTTCGTTGTTCCCATAGGACTGGACGGGGACTGTTGGGACCGCTACTACCTGCGAGTTCAGGAGTGCTACGAATCGCTGGCAATTGTGGAGCAGGCCTTGGAGCAGTGGAGAGAAAGGTGGCCTGACAACAGCGCCGTCCCATTGACTGAAATTAACTCCGCACCGGGGGGCAGCCGCAGGCTGCTGCGTCCGCCCGCGGGCGA
Organism: Dehalococcoidia bacterium; assembly: GCA_963667765.2. Classification (GTDB taxonomy): domain Bacteria; phylum Chloroflexota; class Dehalococcoidia; order Lucifugimonadales; family UBA3495; genus VXOI01. The sequence continues at coordinate 673,323 of CAXXON010000001.1, forward strand.
AGTGTATGTGCGCGCCGAGAACCCGAGGGGGGAGATCGGAGTCTACCTGGTCAGCGACGGCAGCGACCGGCCCTACCGCCTCAAGGTGCGGCCTCCGTCCTTCTGCAACCTCTCCGCCATCAGGCACATGCTTATCAACACCTGGGTGGCCGACTCGGTGGTAATCCTGGGGTCGCTGGACATTGTGATGGGCGAGGTCGACCGCTGATGCCCGCTCTGAACGGAATCGGGGGGCCGTCCCTGCTTTTCATCTCGTGGGTCGACTTCGCCTGGATAGCGCTGGGGCTGTTTCTGCTCTTCAACGCGCTGTCCATCATCGTGCTGTCCCTGACCTGGCTGGAGCGTAAGGCCCTGGGACGGCTGCAGAGGCGGCTGGGACCCACCCGCAGCGGCCCGATGGGCCTGATGCAGCCGATTGCGGATGCTATCAAGCTGATAATCAAGGAAGACATTGTTCCGACTTCGTCGGAGAAAGCCATCTTCTGGGGCGCCCCGATCATCGTCACTCTCTCAGCGTTCATGATCTGGGTGACCATCCCCGGCGCCAATGACGCTGTTATCAAGAATCTGGAGCTTGGGCTCTTCTACATAATCGCCTTTTCAGTTGTGGGCATCCTTGGGTTGGTCCTGGCCGGATGGGGTTCGGCCAACAAGTACGGTACCCTGGGAGGCCTGCGGGCGGCGGCGCAACTGCTTAGCTACGAGATCCCGATCATCATGGTGGCGGTCTCCGTGGCCATGTTGGCGCAGTCTCTGGATCTGCGGGTAATCGTCCAACAGCAGAGCAGCTACCCCTTCGTGCTGGTGCAGCCGTTGGGGCTGGTGGTCTTCTTCATAGCCGGACTGGCCGAGGTGGGCAGGACTCCCTTCGACATCTACTTCGCAGAGTCCGAGATCGTGGGCGGGCCGTTCGTTGAATACAGCGGAGCCCACTGGTCGCTGTTCTTCCTCGCCGAGTACATCAACACCTTTGCCATAGCTGCCTTGACGGTGATCCTGTTCTTCGGCGGCTGGCTGGGACCTGGCCTGTCGGGATGGTGGTCGGTCATCTGGTTCCTGTTCAAGGTGTACCTGGTCATCCTGGTGATATTCTGGATACGCGGCACCTTCCCGCGCCTGCGCATCGACCAGCTGATGGCGTTTGCCTGGAAGGTGGTGGTGCCGCTGTCATTCCTGACCGTGGTGATGACAGCCATCTACCAGTTCTACGGCTGGCCGGCCTGGTCCCTGACGCTGATGTCGCTGGCCGGACTGATCTGGGTGGGATACGCGATCTACCGCAGAATGGCCGGCCCGGCGAGCCGCGTGGCGCAGGTCAAGGCACGCCAGGAGGCGCTGATGGCTTCCCGGAGGCGCGGCTCTGCGGCAGCCAGGGAAGGGGCAGTCCAAGGGAGGAGGAGCTAAGAGCCATGCTTAATAGCATCAAGGGCATGTTCCTGACCCTCATTTCTTCGGCCAAGGGGCTGAAAGAGCCGGTGACGCGGCAGTACCCCTCTACCGGCAACCTGCTGAAGCGTGAAGACACGCCGACCCCGGTGCAGGACCGGTTCATGGGCTTCCCGGCCCTCACTTGGGACGAGGAAATCGACGAGCCGTATTGCACCAGTTGCATGGTGTGTATCCGCCACTGCCCGACCCAGTGCATGTCGGCCACGATGCAGGACAACCCCCGGTTCCAATTGGAAGAGGGGGCTGAGGGCAAGAGTTCCCGCCGCAAGATCGTCGAGAGCTTCGAGATTAACCTGAACCGTTGTATACTCTGCGGGATCTGCGTTGAGTGGTGTAACTTCGACGCTATTGTGATGTCGCACGAGCACGAAATGAGCACCTACGTCAGGAATGGCGACCGAGTCGATCTTCCGTCCCTTTTGGAAATTGGCTACAAGCACCAGAAGGAGACCGACTGGATTCCTCCCACGAAACGAGCCAAGCCAGAGGCCGCCTCGACGGCGAGCGGGAGCTAGCCGACCTTGATCGCCCCCTCGGTATTCCCTTCTCAAGCAGGATTCCTCGTGTCGCGAGCTGGCGATGCTTGTATTTCCCCTGTCAAGGGAACAGTGGCTCGCTAGATGTCCTGGGCACTTTTTATTGTGCTGGCGGTCTTCACCCTTGGCGGAGGTCTCGCCGTGGTGGCAACCCGCAATGTGGTGCAGGCGGCGCTGGCGCTGCTGGTGTCCCTGATTGCCGTGGCTGGTATATACCTGGTCCTCTATGCCGAGTTTCTCGCGCTGGTGCAGGTGCTGATCTACGGCGGGGCCATTGTGATCGTGCTGATTTTTGCCATCATGCTGACCCGCAACGCCGAATACCCGCGGACCTCCGACAATCGCCAGTGGCCGCTGGCAGCGCTGGCGGCACTGGGCCTCCTGGGGGTTCTGGTCCCGGCTTTCCTGATTAACGCCGTGCGCGGAACCACACCGAGCAACGCCGCATTCACTGATATTGGCATGTCCCTGTTCACGACCTGGGCAGTCCCATTTGAGGTCGCCTCGCTGGTGCTGCTGGTGGCCCTGATAGGAGCCATCATCATCGCCCGCTCCGGGCCGGGAGAGAACTAGACAGTGGTAGATCTCGTCTGGTTCCAGCTCCTGAGCGCAGCTCTGTTCGTTATCGGTCTGTACGGCGTGCTGGCCCGCCGGAGCGCCGTGCTCATCCTGATGTCCATCGAGTTGATGCTGAACGCCGTCAACATCAACCTGATTGCCGCTGCGTCCCACATGGAAGGGACGAACCCGTTCGCCAACTTCGACGGTCAACTGATCGCGATCTTCATCATCACCGTCGCCGCCGCCGAGGTGGGCCTCGCGCTGGCAATAGTGCTCCGCATGTACCGCAGCCGATCCACCGTCAACGTGGACGAAATCAACCTGATGAAATGGTAGAAAAGCCCTTGCGAAATTCCGCGCGTTTCACCCCCACCCCCACCCTCCCCCTGAGGGAGAGGGGACTTATGGGGGCGCCTCGCTGATGCAGTGGGCCTGGCTCATTCCAGTGTTCAGTTTTGCGGCGGCTCCGATCATCGTCCTCATCGGCGACCGGCTGCCCGGCAAGGGTGCGGTTCTTTCCATCGCGGCCATTGCCGCCGGATTTGTCTTCTTCTGGATTGCCCTCTTCGGGTGGATGGGAGCGTCGGACGGGACGGAGCACTGCTACATCGCCATCGGGACCGAGGCCCTGACCTGCAACTACGATCGGGTATGGTTCAACGCAGGGCTACCCGGCCTGCCGGGCAGCGTGCAACTTACCTGGGGCTTTTTCATTGATCCCGTAACCATCGCCATGCTGGGCTTGGTGACCTTCGTTGCACTGATGGTGCAGATCTACTCCCTCGGCTACATGCACGGCGACCCGCGCATCAACTGGTATTTTGCCGTACACGCGCTGTTCGCCGCATCGATGTTGACCATCATCCTGTCCGACAGCTTCCTCCTGCTGTATGTCGCGTGGGAGCTGGTGGGCGTCTGCTCCTACCTGCTGATTGGGTTCTGGCATGAGCGGCCGGCGGCGCGTGAGGCGGCCAAGAAAGCCTTCATCGTCACCCGCATCGGCGACGTTGGCCTGCTGATAGGAATCCTGCTGTTGTGGCACCATGTCGGCAGCTTCGGCATTACCGACGCATTCCAGGCGGTGCAGAATGGCACCCTGAGCGAGGGCGTGACCATCGCTGCCTCCTTGCTGTTGTTCTTGGGCGCCATGGGCAAGTCGGCACAGATTCCCTTCCACGTCTGGCTGCCCGACGCGATGGAGGGCCCGACCCCGGTCAGCGCGTTAATTCACGCCGCTACGATGGTGGTGGCCGGCGTGTTCCTGGTGGCTCGGGCGTACCCGCTGTTCGAAGCCTACAACGCCGTTCCGCTGTTGGTCGTGGCGATCGTGGGACTGGTGACCGCGCTGGTAACGGCCACCATCGCGCTTGTGGCCACGGACATCAAGCGCATTCTGGCCTACTCCACAGTCAGCCACCTGGGGCTGATGATGCTGTCGCTGGGGGCATTCGGCTATACCGCTGCAATATTCCATTTGCTGGCCCACGGCTTCGCGAAGGCGCTGTTATTCCTGGGGTCGGGCAGCGTGATTCACAGTACGGAGAAACAGGAGATCTCGGAGCTCGGCGGCCTGCGACGGGTGATGCCAATCACCACCATCGTGTTCGCCATTGGGGCGGCGTCCCTGGGCGGAATTCCGATCCTGGCCGGCTTCTGGAGCAAGGACGAGATACTGCAGGCGGTCAGCCACGGACGCAATCCCGTCTTCATCGTGTTCGCTCTGATAACGGCGCTGCTGAGCGCGCTGTACATGGGCCGGGCGCTGTTCGCGACCTTCTTCGGGCGCCTGCCTCACGAGCTTGAGCATACCCACGAGTCCCCTCCCGTTATGACCGTGCCGCTGATGCTGCTGGCAATCCTGGCGATCGGTTTCGGTCTCATCAGTTGGAACTGGCCGGGAGCATTTGGCGGGTTCGGATACTTCGTGTTCAACCACAAGCCGCACGGGTTCGAGTTCACCTGGTGGATCGGAATCCTGTCGGCGGTAATGGCGGTGGGTGCATTCGTGCTGACCTACCTGATATACGAAAAAGGCAGCATTTCGCTGGAATCCACCCGGCGGCGATTTGCCGCGATTCTTCGAGTGGTGGAGAACAAGTACTACTTCGACGAAATCTACCAGTGGACCATCGACCGGGTAGTCCTGGTCGTCGCCAATTTCGTCGGGTTCTTCGACCGGGCGATTATAAACGACGTGGGCATCAACGGCCCGGCAGATGTGGTTCGCTGGGCCGGAATCAAACTGCGCCTGCATGTGACCGGACATCTCTACAGTTATGCCCTCGCCATGGTACTGGGCACGGTCGGGCTGGGAATCTTCTGGTGGCTGTACACCTCGTGATTGCATATTTCCTCAATGACGCTATGACTGGCAGCGCAGTGGTGCATAACTGATGGCCAACTTCGACCAGGTTGCGCTGCTTCTGTTGATACTGGTCCCCTTGGCGGGGGCCGGGTTGACCATGTTCATGCCCGGGGACCGCCCCAAGGACAGCTGGTATTTCGCAATGTTTGTCGGGGCGATTTCGCTGGTCATTTCGCTGGTCATTTTCGCCCGCTACGACTACGAGGGCGGCGGTTTCCAGTTCACGCGGGTCTACGAGTGGCTTCCGGGCCCGATGGACATCAGCCTGTCGTTGGGCATAGACGGCATCTCTGCACCGCTTATTGTGCTGAACGGGATCGTTCTGATGGGCGGGGTGATGATCTCCCAGAACATTACCTACCGGACCCGGGAGTTCTTCGTCCTTCTCCTGGCCCTGGCTGCGGGCGTATACGGCGTGTTTGTGGTCCGGGACCTGTTCTTCCTGTTCTTCTTCTACGAATTGGCAGTGCTGCCCATGTACCTGCTGATCGGGGTCTGGGGCAGCAGCACCAGGTTCAGCGACTTCCTCCGGACCAAGGAATACGGAGCGATGAAGCTCATCCTGTTCCTGGTGGCGGGAAGCATCCTGATATGGGTCGGGATTCTGGCAGTCTATGTGGAAGCCTCAGGACAGGGGGACGGGACATTCTCGTTGCAGCGACTGTCCGACATGGCGGCCTCCGGTCAGTTCGATAGCAACTTCCAGAAGATGGTATTCCCGCTTTTCATGATTGGCTTCGGCTCGCTTGCCGGCCTCTGGCCCTTCCACACCTGGTCGCCCGACGGGCATGTTGCGGCGCCAACAGCCGTGTCCATGCTTCACGCCGGGGTGCTGATGAAGCTGGGCGCCTACGGCATCATCCGCGTGGGTATCTTCCTGCTGCCCGAGGGTGCGGACTGGTGGATGCCGGTGCTGATCGCACTGGGTACCGTCAATGTTCTCTACGGCGCGATGTCGGCGATGTCGCAGCAGGACCTCAAATACATCATCGGCTACTCCAGCGTCAGCCACATGGGCTATGTTCTCATGGGCATCGCGACCCTTGACCGGATCGGAATGGGCGGGGCGGTCCTGCAGATGTTCTCTCACGGGATCATGACGGCCCTCATGTTCACGTTAGTTGGTGCTATTTACGATCGGACCCACATCCGTGACATCACAGTTCTTAACGGGCTGTTCGGACGGATGGGAGTCACCTGCTTCTTCTTCGCCATCGCCGGACTGTGTTCGCTGGGCTTGCCGGGGATGAGCGGCTTCATCGCCGAATTCATGGTGTTTACCGGCGCATTCCGAACCCACCTCTGGGCGGCGGTCCTGGCTGTGATCGGCGCTGCCCTCACTGCGGTATATATACTGCGCCTGCTGGCGCGTACCTTCTTCGGCGAGCCCGACGTCCGCTGGTCCGGGTTATCCGACGCCGGAGTGATGGAAAAGTCGGTTGCTGGAGCCTTCGTACTGGTAATTCTTTTTGTGGGGATCTGGCCTGAGCCCGTGTTGCGGGTTATCAATGTCAGCGTCCCGACCATCCCGGGAGTCTAGGCAGCCGTGTCTCTAACCTCAAACCTCGATCTTCTGACGCCAGAGTTCGCCCTGGCGGGCCTCGCCTTCCTGGTCTTTGCGGCCGACCTGGTGCTGCCGGAAGGTAGGAAGAACCTGCTTGGCTGGTTCTCCATTGCCGGGTTGCTGGCGTTGATCGCCGTTTCGGTGATCATGCTCTGGGGAGTGGAAGAGACTCTATACAACGGTCTGTTGGCCGTCGACGACTTCTCACTGTGGTTCAAGGTGCTGTTCATGGGCATCGGGGTGTTCATCATCCTGAGTTCCATGGACTTTGTAACGGAGAACCTGGAGCACAAGGGCGAGTTCTACGGAATCGTGCTCTTCTCGATTCTGGGCATGAACATCATGGCCCAGTCGCGGGAGTTGCTGACTGCCTACATCGCGCTGGAACTGCTCAGCTTCAGCCTCTACGTGCTCGCTGCCTACGCCCGGGATAGCGCCAAGTCCAATGAGGGCGGGCTGAAGTACATCATCATCGGCGCGTTCAGTTCGGCCATCCTGCTCTACGGCGTGAGCATGGTGTACGCAGTGCTGGGAGTGACCAAATTCGAAGCCATCGCCGCGGGGCTCGCGACGGCTTCGGAGGTCAGCCCGTCGCTGTGGGTTGGAGTCGCCTTCATCCTGGTCGGATTGGGCTTCAAGGTGGCAGCTGTTCCCTTCCACATGTGGGCACCGGACGTCTACGAAGGGGCGCCCTATCCAATCACCGCCTACCTCTCCATTGGGTCCAAGGCCGCAGCCTTCGCGCTGGTTTTGCGTCTGGCGGCTGAGGGATTCGTGCCCGTCGGCGACCGGTGGGAGCAGTGGCAACTGATCTTGGCGGTGCTGGCGGCGCTGTCGATGTTGGTCGGCAACCTGGTGGCGCTGGCACAGCGCAACCTGAAAAGGCTTATGGCCTATTCCAGCATTGGCCACAGCGGATTCATCCTTGCCGGAGTGGCCGCGTTGTCCCTTGACTCCAATCTCCCGTCCAACGGCGTGATGCTTTATCTCGTGGGGTACTCTGTTACCAATTTCGTGGTGTTCGGTGGTCTTATCTCCTTCTTCAATATGACCGGCAAGGAGATGATGAGCGATCTGGCCGGTCTCGGCGGAACCCAGCCGTTCCTGGCGGCCTCCATTGCCATCGGGATGTTCTCGCTGGCTGGCCTGCCGATCTTTGCCGGCTTCGCTATCAAGTTCTACCTGTTCACGGCGGTGGCCGACGAGGGTTTCCTCTGGCTAGCCGGCCTGGCGGTGTTCTTCAGCCTGGTGTCCCTGTACTACTACCTGCAGGTTATCAGGCAGATGTACATTCAACCCGCTGAGGGCGAACCGGCCTTCGGGCATGGCTACGGCTACGAGCACATTGACGCTGCCCACGACGATGAAGAACATGACGAGGACGAGCATCAGCAGCCCGCTCGCCGGTACGGAGCCGCGATGATCGAGACATACCCGGCGCTGGGCCGACGGCCGTCCATAACCATACTTGCGGTGCTTGGCGCGGGCTTGGTGGCCGTGTTCTGGATCGGGATCTATCCATCTCCGCTGCTGGATACCATAGACGCAGCCAGCAGAGCCATCCTGGGCTAATCGAGGATTTGCCATGATCATTGCCGTAATCGGTAGCAGCAATCCTCCGAACCAGGAGCTCATCGAGCTGGGTGAAGGGGTGGGCAAAGAACTGGCCAAGAGGGGAGTGACGGTCGTCTGCGGCGGTCTGAGCGGGGTGATGGAAGCGGTCTGCCGGGGTGCCAAGTCCGAGGGTGGCCAGACAATCGGAATCCTGCCGGGCCGGGTGCCAACGGACGCCAACGAGTATGTGGACATCCCCATCGTAACGACCATGGGTTACTCGAGGAATATCATCGTGGTGCATACGGGAGCAGCCTGCATCGCCGTTGGCGGGGCATTCGGCACCCTGTGCGAGATCGCGTACGCGCTGGACGCTCGCATCCCCGTAGTGGGGCTGAAGACCTGGCCTCTGACCGCCACCGGCGAGGGCACCCCCATCCACGACCGCATCATCCCCGCAGACAACCCCGTCGACGCGGTGGAGAAGGCCATAGCCGCGGTGCAGTCTCGCGGCTGAGGAAACCGATAGCCCGGATTGCTTCCCAAGTTCCTGGAATTCGAGATAAGGGCAGCGGCATGAGCAGCGATACCAGCGGAATTGTTATCGAGTCCGTTCTCGGAAGGGAAGTGCTGGACTCCCGCGGCAACCCCACGGTGGAGGCCGAGGTGCGGCTCTCCAACGGCATCTCCGGTCGGGCATTGGTGCCATCCGGGGCGAGCACCGGCAGCCACGAGGCGGTTGAACTGCGGGACAGGGACGCTTCCCGCTACAACGGCAACGGGGTGCTGCAGGCAGTCTCCAACATCAACACCGTGCTTGGCGGGTATCTTGCCCGGCGTTCGCCGTTTTTCCAGGAGTCCCTGGACCAGTTCATGGTGGGGCTCGATCACACCGACAACAAGGGTGAGCTGGGGGCCAACGCCATCCTGGCGGTATCGCTGGCAGTGGCGCATGCGGCGGCCGCTTCCAGGGAGGTGAGTCTCTGGCGGTACGCCGCCAACGACGGTCCGGTGAGCCTCCCAGTCCCGATGTTCAACATTCTCAACGGCGGTCGACACGCTTCCGATTCGGCAGACATCCAGGAATTCATGGTGCTGCCGGTGGGTGTCGAAACATTCTCCGATGCTCTTCGTGCCGGCGTTGAAATTTACCAGTCGCTGAGGTTCCTGCTGCGGGCCGGCGGCCACAGTTTGAATGTGGGCGACGAGGGCGGATTCGCGCCCTCTCTTTCTTCCAACAAGGATGCGCTTGAGCTTGTGCTGATGGCGGTAGAGAACGCCGGATACACACCAGGGCGCGAGGTGTTCCTCGGCCTGGACGTCGCGGCAACCGAGTTGTATGACCCGTCGGTGGAAAAGTACGCGCTCACCCGGGAGGGCGTCACCCTGGACTCCCGCGAGCTGATCGACCTGTACGACAGCTGGGTATCCCAGTACCCCATCCTCAGCATCGAGGACGGGCTGTCCGAAGACGACTGGAAGGGCTGGACCGCCATGCGGGACCGGCTGGGCTCCACCGTGCAACTGGTGGGCGACGACCTGCTGGTGACGAACATCGCCCGCATCAATCGTGGCATAGAGGAAAAGGCCAGCAACGCCGTGCTGCTCAAGCCCAACCAGATTGGCACGCTGACCGAGACTCGCCAGGCCCTGGACACGGCGCGCGATGCCGGTTGGGGCGCGGTGATGAGCCACCGCTCCGGCGAGACCGAAGACACCACCATCGCCGACCTCGCAGTTGGTTGGGATGTGCGCCAGATCAAGACCGGCGCCCCCGCGCGCTCCGAGCGGGTAGCCAAGTACAACCGCCTGCTGCGCATCGAGGCCGAGATGGGAGAAGACGCTGTCTACGCAGGGGCGTCGGCATTCGAATACCTGGGGCGGGCACTGTGACCGGCTTCCATTAGGGGCGGAATTTCAAGCTTTCACTTCGGTTGTACCATCGGAAATTACGGTCATTTCATAGTGTAAAATGCTTTAAGTTTGGAACGCACGAGGTTGAATATGGTAACGCGGATTGGGATCAATGGCTTTGGGCGGATAGGAAGGCTGGTGCTCCGGGCCAACCAGGAGCGAAATGAAGGAAAAGTGGAAGTCGCAGCGGTCAATGACCTGACCGATGCAGAGACCAACGCCCACCTGCTGAAGTGGGATACCAGCTACGGCGGCTACCCAGGCAAAGTCGAGGCCCACAACGGAGACCTGGTAGTCGACGGCCGCGCCATCAAGGTGTTTTCAGAGCGGGATCCGTCGGCAATCCCGTGGGGCGAAATGGGCGTCGACCTGGTTGTCGAGTCCACCGGCATCTTCACCGACGCTGAGAAGGCCGCAGGCCACCTGACCGGCGGAGCCAAAAAGGTGATCATTTCCGCTCCTGCCCGCGGCGAGGACCTGACCTTGGTCATGGGTGTCAACGACCACCTGTACGACTCTGAGAAGCACACAATTGTGTCCAACGCCTCCTGCACCACCAACTGCTTTGCGCCGATGGTCAAAGTGCTGCACGACCAGTTCGTCGTGGAGCACGGGCTGATGTCCACCATCCACTCCTACACCAACGACCAGGCCATCCTGGACCAGAGGCACAGCGACCTGCGCCGGGCCCGCGCCGCTGCGATGAACATCATCCCCACCAGCACCGGCGCTGCGCGCGCAGTCGGGCTGGTCCTGCCGGAACTCAACGGCAAGCTGCACGGCATGGCCTTCCGGGTGCCCACCGCCACCGGCTCAATCACCGACTTCACCGCGCAGGTTTCGCACGACGTGTCCGTTGCCGATGTCAACGCCGCCTTCCAGAAGGCCGCGGAGAACGAGCTCCAGGGAGTCTTGGAGTACTGCGACGAGCCGCTGGTCAGCTCCGACTTCCGTGGCAACCCCCACAGCTGCATTTTCGATGCCCTGTCCACCATTGTCATGCAGGACCGGATGGTGAAGATCATGGGCTGGTACGACAACGAATGGGGCTACTCCTGCCGCACTGCCGATCTTGCTGCCATGATCAGCGAGAAAGGCATCTAGGCCAACCACAGCAGACGTATGTAAAGGAGTCTGGAGGTAAAGCAGAGACTTTCTGAATGACCTCTTTGCGTCCCCTGGCAGACCTTCGCAGCTACCTCACTTTGAACGGCCGGGTTTCCTGGCCGTTCTTCGTGTTGGCGGCAATCCTGGCCGTTGCACTGGCGCTGCGAATCCACGGCATCGACTGGGACGGCGGTTTTGCCTACCATCCCGACGAGCGCGATATCTACATGCGGTCCGACTGCATGTACCAACTGCTCACCGACTCGCCCCATGCTTCCACCTGCGGCTATGTCGCCGACAACCCCCAGGCCGAGTCGGGCTTGAGCGGCCTCCGGTACTTCTTCAGCGCTGAACGCAGCCCGCTGAACCCCCACTGGTTCCCGCTGGGCAGCATCCTGATCTACCTGATGGTCCTCGTCCGTTCGGTGGTGGAGCTGTTCACCGACATCGGTGGGCTCGACATGCGGTTCGCCGGTCGCACCCTTTCCGCCCTGGCCGACATTGGATCCGTGCTGATGGTCTTCCTGCTGGGCCGCAGGATGTACGGCCGGAACGTCGGACTGCTTGCCGCCGGTCTCACGGCGCTGGCGGTGGTGCATGTACAGCACAGCCACTTCTACCGGCCCGAAACCTTCACCGTCCTGCTGACCCTAGCCAGCATCTGGGCCACCCTGCGCATGGTGGAGAAGCGGCGGCTGCGGGACTCCGTGCTGCTGGGTGTGATCGTAGGTCTGGCCCTTGCTCCCAAGGTGAACGTGCTGCCGCTTCTGGCGCCACTGGCGCTGGGTTACGGGTATCGCATCCTGGATGAGGCCGAGGGGCGATGGGACGAAATCACGCCCGAGATGCTTCAGAGGGTCGCTGTTCACGCCATCCTGGCCGGGGTTGTGGCCATCGCGGTCTTCTTCGTCACCACGCCCTACGCCTTCATTGACATCGGGGCCTTTGTAAGCGATGTGATGCTGCAGACCAGGATGGCTCGCAACGCAGGCCTCTTCCCATTTACAGTGCAGTACGTGGACACCCCTGCATTCTTGTACCAGATGCGGCAGACGATCGTGTGGGGTTTGGGGGTGCCCCTTGGCGTGGTGGCATGGTTGGCTATTCCATTCACCATGATCGTGGCTGTCATCGACAGGCGGCACCTGCGGGCGGACCTGATTCTGCTCATCTGGGTTGTGCCCAGCCTGCTGTTCCTGGAGAGCTTTGAGGTTCGGTTCCTGCGCTACCTGTTCCCGCTGATGCCGGTAATGATCCTGCTGGCGTCGAGGATGATGCTGTGGAACCTGGAGCGAGCCGGCGACCCCGTGCGTCGACTCAAAGAGTCCGCCCAAGAGACCCTTTCAGGAATCAGGAAGCGCCGGTTGCTTCTGCCTGCTGCGAATACCGTGCTGTTACTGTCGCTGATAATTGGCCTGCCGGTATTCGTAGTCGGAAGCACGGCCTTCTACTCCCTGGCCTTTCAACGAGTCTATGCCAATGAGCATCCCGCTACCCAGGCGTCCCGCTGGATACTCCAGGAAGTACCGAAGACTTCCCGCTTGGTGTTTGACAACCATTGGGACGAATTTCTCCCGGGGCTTTACGGCTACAGTTCGTGGCAGTTCCCGCTGTACGAGCGTGACTCCCAAAGCAAGATGAGAGACCTGGCGAGAAACCTAGCGCGCTCCGACTACCTCCTTTTCTACAGCGCCCGCCCTTACGCCAGCGCCGCCAGGGATCCCGAGAGATTCCCGTACAGCAACAACTACTACCACCTGCTTTTCGCGGGTGAACTCGGCTACAAGCTTCATCGGGAGTTCACCAATTACCCCTCGCTCGGAGGTGTGGTCTTTCGCGATGAGGCCCTGCGGCAGTCAGGACTGCACAGCCCGACACCTGAAGTGAATCCTGAAGACGCCAATTTCACGCTCGACTTTGGGTACGCAGACGACAATGTATCGGGCTACGATCACCCCAGAGTCCTCGTGTTTCGCAACGCCGAGCGGCTCAACGAGCAGACCCTACGATCAATGCTGGCGCCAACGGTCAGGCCTGGCGCGACGGACGACGAAGACGCCCTGATGCTGACACCAGAGGCGCTGGAGAAACAACGGTCCGGCGGCACGTTCTCTGGCATCGTTGATCGCGAGGGCTGGACCAACGCGGTACCCGTGCTGGCCTGGTTGCTGGTGGTGGAACTGATTTTCCTGCTCACGCTGCCTCTCGCATTCTTTGTATTTCGCCCGCTTTCCGACAGGGGATTTCTGCTGGCACGAGTCTTCGGGCTGCTTGCAGTTTGCTGGGTGGCCTGGATGGCCGTCTCCCTGGGCTGGCTCGACTTCTCTCGGGGAGCAGTCTACCTGGGGATGGGGATCGTCACAGTCCTGTCCGGAGTGGTGCTATGGACCAAGTACAGAGAAATCTGGGACTTCGTCCGGCAGCGTTGGCGGTTCCTGCTCTTCTGTGAGGGACTGTTTCTTTTTGCATTTCTCGCCTTTGTTGCCATCCGGTACCTCAACCCGGACCTCTGGCATCCGTACCGCGGTGGCGAGAAGCCGATGGAGCTCGCCTACTTCACGGCGGTATTCCGGTCGACAACTATGCCGCCCTTCGACCCATGGTTCGCCGGTGGTTACCTGAACTACTACTACTGGGGCTATTTCGTCGTCGCTTGCGTGAACCGCGTGGCTGCCATCCTTCCAACCACGGCCTTCAACCTGGCAGTGCCCCTTTTCTTTGCCTTGACCATCACAGGTGCCTTCTCGCTGGGATACAACCTGGCGGCAGGGGTGATGCGCTCCGGAAGGCGTCGACTTCACAGCTCCGAAGTCGTCGGTGGATTCCTCTCATCAAACGGAGGTAGGCTGGCGCCTCCCATTGCCTGCGGGATTGCTGCCGCCGTATTCACAGCTGTCATTGGGAACCTCGATGGCATCGTGCAGATTCTCCAGGGTACCTGGACCGTTCTGGCGCAGGATGGGCTGTGGCCCGGTTTCGATTTCTGGCGCAGCAGCCGGATGATCCCGCCGCTTGAGTCCTTCGATCCTTCCCCCCTGGCCTTCTGGGTGCCGGACCGCATCGCCGGTGACGCCGGGGCGTCATGGCACATTACGGAGTTTCCCTTCTTCACCTTCCTCTTTGCCGACCTGCACGCTCACATGATGGTGATTCCGTTCACATTGCTGGCCCTAAGTCTCGGGCTGGCCTTGGTGGCGGGCCTCCGTAGTGGAAGCTGGCCGTGGACGGTGGGAACCGGGGCTGCCCTCGCGCTTGCGCTGGGTGCGCTCTGGGCAATCAACAGCTGGGATTATCCCGCATATGTCGTTCTCATGCTGGGGCTGCTGGGCATGGCCGCGTTCTTCATGCGTGCCTCCCTGGGACGAAAGTTCTGGACGTTCGCTGTTATGGGTGCTGGCATCCTGGTCCTGAGCGTATTGGTGTTCTGGCCGTTCCATCAATACTACGAAACTTTCAACAATGGGCTGGACCCGTCCAGGTGGCGCACGCCGGTCGACCGCTTTCTGGGGATTCATGGACTGTTTCTTTTCATAATCGCCACTTATCTAATCGCGAGTACCTGGGGCGACCTGAAAGTTCTGGTGCGGACTTCCTGGTCCAGCGAGGAAGTTCCGGCCGGGATGGGATGGCTGAGGTTGGTCGTCGTCCTGCTCGTCCTGGCTGGATTGTTTTTAGCGGTCACGGGTTACTGGAACGCGGTGCTGGTAACTGGGTTCCTGGTGCTGGTGGTCGTGGGGGGGTGGCGGGTCCTGCGGATACCGGAACCCTCCCGGCCGTACGAAGGGCTGGTCATGGTCATGCTGGCAATGGCGGCGCTGATCGTGATTGGAGTCGACTTCGTGACGGTCGAGGGCGACATTGGAAGAATGAACACCCTGTTCAAGTACTACCTCGAAGTGTGGGTGTTCCTGGCCATTGCCGCGGCTTACGCGCTGTGGCGCCTGTTCCCGGTCGGCCTCGTCCTCGAGGCTCTGAAGCGGCCGGGGATAGCTACGGTATGGCTGGCCGTACTGATCCTGCTGATGGGATCCTCGCTCATTTATACCTTCCTGGGGACACGGGACAGGGTTGATGACCGTTTCCTCGATCTTCCGGCGTCGCTGGACGGTACCGCATACATGTCCAGTGCCCAACACTGGGAGCGAGGTGACTACTTCCCGCTCAAGTGGGACCTACAGGCCATACATTGGCTACAGGACAATGCGGAGGGCTCCCCAGTGGTTCTGGAGGCTCACATGGAGCAGTACCGGTGGGGAGGAAGGATCGCCAACTACACCGGGCTACCGACTGTATTGGGATGGCCCTGGCACCAGATACAGCAACGGCACGGGTATCGCGACCAGATTGGGGTCCGTGCCGACCATATTCGCCAGGCCTATGAGACTACCGATGTCAATCTGGCGCTGGATCTAATGGAGCGTTACGAGGTGAGCTTCGTGGTGGTGGGGGACCTGGAGCGCTTGAACTACAGCGAGAGGGGGCTGGCCAAGTTCGATGAGATGGCCGAGGCCGGCCTACTCAGCAAGGTGTATGCGAACGAAAAAACCGCAATTTTTCGTTTCTATTTTCCATAAAGAGGGGTATTGACATAAGTCTTATACTAATCTAAAATTCTGAACGAAGATTAACAATCTTACTGTCTCATATTACGGGGCAGTCTATGTACGACGGTCGGGGGTTTCAGTGCCCAGGGCATCTGCTTCCGCCGGTGGGAGCGTTCCATCGGCGGCTGGACACGGAATCCGGCCTATCGGCCCTCCTTGAGTGTTCCGGCCTTTGGGGTTGTGTGGCGTTTCGGGCGCGCGGGAACTGCAAGAGGAGGGCCGATTTTTGATTCCCTCAACGGGGCCGACGACAGGTGGGCCGATAGGCCGCCGGTCGGCTCCAATCCCCGGTCTAACCCTGCTCCATCCACTTGGGGTAAGAACCCATCACTCGCAACTGGCTCACCTGGTTGCTGATGGCCTCGATCGCTTCGCCCAGCAGATGGTCCTCCCGGTGTCCGTCGCAGTCAGCAAAAAATACATACTGGCCGAGGGACCGCTTGGTCGGGCGCGACTCTATCTTGCCGAGGTTGATATTGCGCCGGGCGAACTCGCCCATCACCCCGTATAGTTGGCCGGGTGCGTCCTGATCGAAGGTGAAAAATAGCGAGGTCTTGTCGTTTCCAGTGGCCGGATGGTCAGACTTCGCCAACACAACAAAACGCGTGGCGTTCGCAACCACATCCTGGATGCCGGAAGCCAGAATTTCCGCTCCGTACAGTTCCGCGGAACGCCTGGGTGCAATGGCCGCTGAAGGCACGTTACCTGCCATGGCCTCCTCCACGGCCTGGGCGGTGCTCAAGGAGGCGGATCGGACCGCATTTGCAAAATTCATTTCCAGGTATTCGCGGCATTGGGCCAACGCCTGCGGATGGGAGTACACGACCTGGACCTCATCCACCCTCGTACCTGGCTTTCCCATCAGGAAGTGCTCGATGGGAATCACGATCTCGTTGCGGATGTAGATCGAGGTCTCGCTTACCAGCAGGTCGAGAGTAAAGTTTACTGAACCCTCGATGCTGTTCTCGATTGGGGCGACCCCCTGGCCGGTCTCTCCCGAGGCCACTGCCATGCCCACGGCAGTGATATTGGGATAGGGACGCAACTCCGCTTCAGGGTCGTAGAGGAGTGCGGCCTCTTCGGTGTAAGTGCCAGACGGCCCCAGGAACGCCAGCGTACGGGCCAAGTTCAGACCCCCGTCAGGATATCGTAGAGTAGCTGTTCGTCGCCCGCCGAAGTGACGGCTATCAGCTCGTCTTCGGCTTCGACCAGGACCTGCCCGGTGGGGAGACTGGCCTGCCCTCTCTTGACTATCAGCGTGATGAAACTTTCGGGAGGCAGCTGTACTTCATCGATTCGCCTTCCCACTATGTCCGCGCCTGGAGGAACAGACACGCACACCAATTCCCGGCCCGGCTGACGAAGAGCCATAAGGTGCCGGAGAGGTTGGCCGGGGACGCCGGCCTCCAGCGCGCCCAGCGCCAGGTGAATCCAGTTTACGACCACATCGACGCCCAATTCCTCGAAAATGGGCTCGTTCTTTGGGTCCTTGACTATCGTTACGGTTCTGGGCGTTTTGAAGGAATACTGAACGATCTGGCAGATGACCAGATTGGTAGCGTCCACCCCCGTGAGAGCGACCACGGCGTCGGCCCGGGCCACGCCCGCCCGGCGCAGCACCTCGACGTCCGATCCGTCTCCCAGCAGCGCGATTATGCCCAGGTGCTCTGTGAGCACCTGGTAACGCTCAGGCTCCCGTTCGATTACGGCCACTTCGTGGCCGCTGGCAGACAGGGCCCTGGAGAGATAGAAGCCGACTTCGCTGCATCCGACGATTACGAAGTACATAACCTCGTGTGCTGGCCCGGACCGCCAGTATCACGGCCGGACAGCAGCTATTGTGACTCCATCGCGAATCGAATGTCCTGGAGGATTCCCACGGAGTAGCTTAACACGTTCAGGCCTTGGGATGCGTAGAGAACCTGAAGCTGGGGGTTCTCAACGTGGCAGACGACCTTGGGAATTCGGAACATTGTTTCCGCAATCTGGGCTGCCAGAAGGTTTTCGTGGTCGTCGGTAGACAGGGCGAGAAAGACGTCCATCTGGCTGATTCCTGCCTGCATGAAGTAGTCGTGCATCACCGGCTCAGCGACGAGCACTGCGTTCACGCCCTCGATGTTGCTCAATCTCTCCAGCTGGTTTCGTTCATCGCCCAGCACGGTAACTTGAGACCTGCCATCTCCGGCTAGTTCCCGGACAGCCCCCGAGGCAAGTTCGCCGCAGCCGTAGACCAGGACGCGCATCCTCTATCAGGTGCCCGACAGAGTGGAGACTGGTACAGGTTCCCGCCATAGGAGCACCTGGCAAGAGGCGTGCTGAAATATATATGAACCGGTATTCCCCAGATCCGATTGGCCCAGGCTACGGTGGTACGAGATGCCGACGATAATCAGGTCCGATTGTTCGATCTCAGATTCTCTGACTACTGCCGCACCTGCCTGCCTGGAGCGGAGACAGCGGGCCTGGAGGTTACGTAACCCTTCTTCCTTTGCGATCGCCTCGTATTCTGCGAGGAGTTTCTCGGCCCGGTCAATGTCCTCTGCGACTTCGTCTTCCAGAGACAGCGACAGAGGCACTTCAATCACATTGACGGCATGCAGAGTTGCCTTGGCGTCCTGGGCCATGTGGCAGGCCCACCTGAAAGCGCGTTGGCTGTGGGTCGAGTCATTGATCGGGATGAGGATCCGTTTCGCGTCGAGGGACATTTCAGACTGTCTCCGGCGGATTTCAAAAATCTAGAACTGATAAAAATCCGCTTGTGCGGGCGTAATTATACGGGCTGAAAATTGCCATAGCCAGAGTGGGTAACCCTATTTTCCATCCAGGTTATTACGGCGCTATTACGGCTACACACAATAGTGGGCTCTGATATAGGGAATCGGTGACATGTGGCAACCGCAGACAAGTGCAGAATCGGAGCCATGCGCACTCTGTACAACGCAGGCTACTAAGCCCTACTGCCCTGGAGACTGCCTGCGGCAGCTGCACCGCGTTGTCTCCGCGCTGCTTCGTCGGCATCGGCCAGGCGGCGAGCAATATCGGGGAGGCGGCTGATCTGCTCGCTGTTGGCTGCGAGGATCAGAACATCCCCCGGCTGCATCACCTCGTCCCTTGCCGGGTGCAGAAGGGAAGTCCTGCCACGCCTTATTGCCAGCACCGCAATGCCGTGCCGGTCTCCGGCGCCGGACAATTCCGCTTCTTCAAGGGTGTGGTTCAACATGCCTTCAGGTGGCCTGATCTTGCTGATTCCGTAGTCCGCAAGGATCGGCATATAGTCAAGGAGCTCTCGCGTAAACTCCAGCCGGGCAACCCGGCGGGCGTTTTCCGCCTCGGGAAACAGAATTCGATCCGCGCCGATACGTTCTAGGGTCTCGCCGTGGAGGTCGCTGGCGGCACGGGCGATGATCATGGGTACACCCATGCTCTTCAGCAGCACCGTCATGCCGACGCTGGCCTGGATGTTGTCGCTGCCCAGGGCTACGATGACCACGTCGTAGTCAGGGATGTCCAGCTCCCTCAAAACCGTCTCGTTGGTGGCGTCGGCTCGGACCGCATAGGTCACACGGCCGAGCTGCTCCTGGATTTTGGCCTCGTCGTTGTCAATCGCCAAGACGTCGTGCCCGCTCTGGTACAACTCGTTCGCCACGATCGAACCAAAGCGACCCATCCCGACGACGCATACCTGCTTCTTCACATGCCGTCTCCACTGGCGTCTCAGCCTATTCTAACGGGTTCCTGAGCGTAGCGATATACTTCCACCTCGTCTTCACGGGGGGCCAGGGCTAGCGCCAGAACTAGAGGCCCCAGCCTGCCGATGAACATGGCGGCCATGAATATCGACTGGGCCGCAAGACCGAGGGAGGGGACGATTCCAGTGGTAGCACCCACCGTGCCCAGCGCGGCAACCACGTCGAATAGCAGGTGCAGGAACGGGGCCTCGCGCTCGATCTCGATCAGGGCCATGATTATGACGAAGATCACCGCAAGCCCCAGGACAGCCACAGCCAGCGCCCGGTGAAGCTGGGGCGGCGGGATCTCGCGCCCGAACGCCTCTGCGTGTGAACGACTGCGCAGGGATGAAATTACGGCGGAAACAATCAGGGCGAAAGTCACTGCCTTAATCCCCCCGGCCACAGAGCCTGGGGCGCCTCCGATGAACATGAAGGAGGTATAGGTCATTTTGGTGACGTCCGCCACCTGGCTGAAGTCGATAGTGCTGAATCCAGCGGTCCTTCCGCTTACGGATATGAATACGGAGTTGATCCCCTTGTCCAGCCAGCTCAGGTTCCCCAGGGTGTCCGGATTCACGAATTCAGTCATACCCAGGATGCCGATGCCCAGGGCCCATAGTCCCACACTGGTGACGACCACCAATTTGGTATCCAGCGAAAAACGGGAAAACCGGCGCTGTCGCCAGACGTCCACCATAGTTACCCATCCGACGCCGCCCAGCGCAATCATGACGGTCATGGTGATCAGCACAGTCTGGTTGGAGACGAACCTGGCAGCGTTGCCCTGAACGGCCTCGGGGATGATGTTGAACCCGGCATTGTTGAAGGAGGACACCGAAAGGAACAGTGAATACCAGTAGGCCTTCCCTCCCCCAATGCCGTCGAGACCATTTATCTGCGTGAAGTAAATGAGTGAACCCAGCAGGTAGATCAGGAGGACTATTATGATGACCCGGTTGCCGAAAGAGCGGATGGCGCGCATCTGCTTGACGCCCGCTGCGTCGCTCATCAGGCCGCGGGTCAGCGCCCTCTGCTGAATGGTGGTGCGGTTGCCCATAATCAGCAGAAGGAAGGTGCTGATGACCATGAACCCGAGCCCACCAACCAGCATCAGCAGGAAAATCACCACATGGCCGAATGGTGCCCAATAGTCCGGCGTGCTCACAACCGTATGGCCCGTTACCGTGACCGCCGAGATTGCGGTGAAGTAGGCTACTTCCAATGGAGCGGACTCCCCTGAAGATGCGGCAAACGGGAGCATCAGGAGGCCCGCACCCGCTGACATCAACAGCACGAAAGCAGCCATCAACACGCTGGTCACTCCGACCAGGCGGCGAGGGCGGCGCAGCGTCTCGATCAGCCTGACCGTCGACGGTACATCCCTGCGACGAGGAAGCCGGATGATCGCGTCAATCGGTCGCAGCCTCCGGTTGGGTGTCAATTCATTGTGCTCCAATATCGGAGTCTGAGCCGTCCCGATAGATGTCTATCAGTTCTGACTGGGGTGTTTGTGGCGCGCCGACTTGCGGAGGCAAGTTGAGGATCCGGGCCCATCTCTCTTCACTGAGGACGACGGTACCGGAGGTAAGTTGAAGTGGTCTCAAAAATTCTAGGATTGGCTATTGACAGTGTCAATCGCGAAAGGTCGCCGTTCTCGCCGCATGGTCTCCATTGTGCCCTTTCTTCCGGTTTTGGAATAGTGGCTTACTGATATAATCTACGGGCGCAGCCGTTTCGAGGTGACAGTTCAATGACGACCAGTCCCAGACAGGTGGAATTGGGTTATGACCCGGTAGAGATAGACAGGAAGTGGCAGGAACGCTGGGAACGAGACGAACTCCACAGGGTGCCGGACTACGACTCCAGGCCCAAGTGGTTCGAGATGACCATGTACCCGTACCCCTCCGGCGACCTGCACATCGGCCACTGGTATGCAATGGCCCCCTCCGATGCGCACGCACGCTTTCGCCGCATGCAGGGCTACAACGTCCTTCACCCCATCGGCTTTGACGCCTTTGGGCTGCCGGCCGAAAACGCCGCCATCAGCCGGGGGATTCACCCCTACGAATGGACCATGGACAACATCGAGAACATGCGAAGGCAGCTCCGGTCCATCGGTGCCATCTACGACTGGGAACGCGAAGTCGTCTGCTGCGACCCCGAATATTACAGGTGGAACCAGTGGTTCTTCATAAGGCTCTATGAGCAGGGCCTGGCATACCGGGCCAACGCCCCAGTGGTCTGGTGTCCTTCCTGCGTAACCGTGCTTGCCAACGAGCAGGTGCTCAACGGTGCATGCGAACGCTGCGATACCACGATAACCCGCAGGGACCTGGAGCAGTGGTTCTTCCGCATCACCGACTATGCAGACCGCCTCCTGGACTTCAGTGGCCTCGAGGAGTGGCCAGACAAAATTCTGACCATGCAGAATAACTGGATCGGCAAGAGCACCGGAGTAGAGATCAGTTTCGACATCGGCTCCCTGGGGATCGAGGAGCGGGAAATCCGTACCTTCACCACCAGGATAGACACCATTTTCGGGGTCACCTTCCTCGTACTGGCACCTGAGCATCCGCTGGTGGAGAAGATAACTACCCAGCAGCATCGCCAAGAAGTTGAAGAATATGTCTCCCAGGCCCGCCGTACCTCCGAAATCGACCGTCTCTCTGCCGACAAGGAGAAGACGGGCGTATTCACGGGGGCATACGCCTTCAACAGACTCAACTGGGAACGAATCCCCATTTTCATCAGTGATTATGTGCTGATGACCTACGGGACTGGAGCCGTGATGGGCGTTCCTGCTCACGACGCCCGCGACTTCGAGTTCGCCCGCAAGTATCGCCTGCCAATACGGCAGGTGATCGCTCCGATCAGCTGGGACGGCAGCGACCTGAAGGAAGCCTACCTGGGCGACGGCTTTATGACTTCCTCAGGCGCGTATGACGGGATGACCAACGAAGAGGGCGTCGAGGCCATCTCCGATGATGTGGAGAAGAGCGGCTGGGGCAAGCGCGCAGTGTCCTTCAGGATACGCGACTGGCTCATTTCCCGGCAGCGGTACTGGGGCACCCCCATACCCATGATCTATTGCGACAGTTGCGGCGTTCTGCCGGTGCGTGAGGAAGACCTTCCCGTGCTGCTTCCTCAGGATGCGGAGTTCAAGCCCAGCGGCGAATCGCCTCTGGTCGCCAGCGCCCAGTTCGTCAACACCACCTGCCATCTGTGCGGCGGGCCGGCCAGGCGCGAGACGGATACCATGGATACTTTCATGGACTCGTCCTGGTACATGATGCGCTACCTCAGCCCTCACTACTCCGATGCACCGGTAGACCCGGTGCTCGCGAAGTCCTGGCTGCCTGTCGACCAGTACACCGGAGGAGCCGAGCACGCGGTGATGCACCTGCTCTACTCCCGCTTCTTCATCAAGGCCCTGCACGACATGGGCATGGTCGACTTCGAGGAGCCCTTCCTCCGCCTGTTCAACCAGGGAGTGATCCTGGGCCAGGATCACGAGAAGATGAGCAAGAGCCGCGGCAACGTAGTCAACCCGGACGACGTGGTGGGCGTGCTGGGAGCGGACGCTGTTCGTTGCTTCCTCATGTTCATCGGGCCCTGGGACCACGGCGGCCCCTGGAGCGCCGAAGGCATCAACGGCGTCGCCCGCTGGCTCAACCGCGTCTGGGACATCGCGAGCCGGGACCCCAGGGCACTGGTTGACTCAGACGAGTCGGCATCCAGGGGTACTCGCCGATTGCTCCACCAGACTGTCCGCAAATGCTACGGCGATCTGGACCGCTTCAAGTTCAACACGGCAATCGCCTCGATGATGGAACTTACCAATCACCTCAACCGGGTATGGGCCGAGAGCAGCGTGGACGCTGACACCTGGCGCGAGTGCGTCGAGAAGCTGCTGCTCATGCTGGCGCCCATGGCTCCGCACATGACCGAGGAACTGTGGGAGCGCACCGGCCACGACTACAGTATTCACCAGCAGGAATTCCCGGGCTGGGATGAGGAACTGGCTGCCGACGAGGTATTCACCCTTGTGGTGCAGGTCAACGGCAAGGTGCGGGACAAACTGGAGGTGCCGGTAGGCATCCCCGAAGCCGAGGCCCAGGAGTTGGCGTTGGCCAGCCCGCGGGTGCAGGGCTTCCTCGACGGGAAGTCGGTGAACAAGACGGTCTATGTCCCTGGCCGTCTGGTGAACGTAGTGGTGCAGTAGGAAGGAAAGTGTCGCAAGTCGGACGATTCTACGGGGTGGGTGTGGGTCCCGGCGACCCGGAACTCCTGACGGTCAGGGCCCAGCGGTTGCTTGGAGAAGTGGGTGTCATCTGCTTCACCCAGCTGGACAACGGGGCGCCAAGTTACGCCCTGGGAGTGGTAAAGGAACTGGTATTGGCAGATGCTGAAATGCTGCCAATCACCATTCCTTCCGATGATTCTCCGGTCAGCCACGACACCTGGCATGAAGCGGCGGAACGCATTGGTGCCAGGCTGAAGGAAGGTTTCGATGTTGCCTTCATCACCGAGGGCGACCCGATGCTCTACAGCGAATTTCCGCACCTCATTGAGCATGTGCAGGACAAACATCCGGAGGGGCTGGCCGTTGAGGTCGTTCCCGGAGTGCCGTCGGTTACAGCGGCCGCAGCCAGTTCGGGAGTGCCGCTGGTCAACCAGGGCCAACGTCTCGCCATACTGCCCGCTGTGTACGGCATAGACGATCTCCGGGAGGCGATAACCAATTACGACACCATCGTTCTGATGGAAATCGACCGCAGCCTGATCCAGGCCCTGGCCAACCTGGAGAGCCTGGGCCTCGCCGGCCACGCCATCTATGTCCGTCAGGCCAGCACCGCCAGCGAGCGGGTGATTCACGATATCAGCAAGCTTACCCCGGAAGACCTGGACTACTTCTCCCTGCTCATCATTAAGCGGTAGCAAACGCTGCGCTGGATTTCTGTGAGGTTCACTGATCACTATAACAATGAGCATTGGAACGATCGTCAAATCACACTTGACCATGCAATTTGGGTGATAAATAATCCGATCCGAACTCAAGTGCAAGTGGACGGGCGGATTAGATATTGGGCGTATTTGGATGCGCACCGGCATTTTGTCAGGGTTGTCGTGGAAACTGACGGCGAAACCATCGTCACCGCGTTTATTGATTGCCGGTTCCAGCCGTAGTCAACTTGCAGGGAGGGTGGCCGAAATGAGAATTGCCTACCACGAAGACGTGGACATATTGACCATAGTATTCGAGCACAAGCGGGTGAAAGTTTCCGCAGAAGTGCTTCCCGGAGTAATAGTCGACTTCGACCAGGATGACCGGATTACAGCTTTCGAAATTATGGACGCCAGCAAGTTCACCGATCTGTCAAAAGTAGAGGTGTTCATGTCCCGATGGGGCGACGATGAGAGGGTGCTGGACATCAACGGTGACCTCTCAGTGGAGACCAGGACTCCCAACCCTATACCCGCAGGAGATTAAACCATGACCACGACAGTACAACCCGCCGACGTGATGGTCACTTGCAACGGCATGAATTTCCACTATCTTGATTGGGGCAACGACGGAGCTCCTGTGTTGCTGCTGCTCCACGGTCTTCGCGGCCACTGCCACTCCTGGGACGATGTGGCGTCCCGGTTCTGTCGCGATTATCACGTGCTGGCCCTGGACCAGAGGGGCCGTGGAGAGACCGACTGGGCGCCCCGTGGTGACTACTCCACCGATGCCTTCGTGGCGGATATCGAAGAATTCTGCTACACCTTGGGAATCGAGCGCTTCACCCTCGTGGGCCACTCCATGGGCGGGCGAAACAGTATGGCCTTCGCCGGGCGAAACCCCGGGATGCTGGAGAAGCTGGTTATAGTCGACATCGGCCCGGACATCCAGCCCGAAGGCTCTGCTAGGATTACTCGCGAACTGGTTGAAGTGCCGCAGGAGTTCGAGTCCTCAGACGCCCAGTTCGAATACATGAACCAGCAAAACCGGTTCGCCTCCGAACCCGTGCTGCGGCGCAGGCTGAAGTATGCTTCCAGGGAACTCGCCAACGGCAAGATAGGCTGGCGCTACGATCCGGAGATCCGTGCCCAGCGGCGCGACGGAACTGGAGCTCCCCCGCCCGACCTGTGGGCGCCACTGGCCAACATCACCTGCCCCACACTCCTGGTGCGGGGTACCGAGACCGACACCGTCAGCCTGGATGTGGCAAATCGGATGGTTGACGCGCTGCCTGATGGCCGGCTGGTCCATGTCGATAACGCCGCCCACATGGTGTTTGAGGACAATCCCGAGGGTTTCAATGCAGCCCTCGCAGACTTCCTGGGATAGAGGGGAATCATGGCCACTGGACAGGGGCCCGAATCGATCACCGACCTGATCAATGTGCTGAGGATAAGCGAAATCCCACGCCCCGATGGCGACACCGGTGAGGGCATCAAGTTCCTCACAAACCGCGGCGAGCTCAAGGGCATAATCCACAAGGTCGAGAACAGCAGCCAGGCGGTGATCTGGGTGTGTGGCGCCCGGGGCGGCTTTGGAGGGCCTGGCCCCGGCACCTACGCCCGCCTGTCCGAGCAACTGACCGGACAGGGCATCACATCGCTCCGGCTTGATTACCGTTTTCCCAACGACCTGATGGAGTGCGTCCTCGACCTGCTGGTAGGGGTGGGGTATCTCAAGGAAAACGGCTTCGGGCCTGTGATTGTAGTGGGCCACTCCTTCGGTGGAGCGGTGGTCATCGCCGCGGGTGCCACCAGCGACCACATCAAGGGGGTCGTGTCGTTGTCGCCGCAGACCTACGGCGCTGGTATGGCTGGCCAACTCGCGCCTCGCAAGCTGCTGGTGGCTCACGGAAGGGCTGACACGCGGCTGCCATTCTCCTGCGCTCTCCAGATTTACGAGTGGGCCAAGGAACCGAAGGAAGTGGTGCTGTTCGAGGGAGCCGAGCACCGCCTGGAAGAATGCAGGGAAGAACTGGAAACCCTCCTCTCGGCGTGGATTCCAGCCACCCTTGCAGAGGAAATAGAGATTCCTGTCGTCCTGTAATTGTCGGATCTGGAAATCTGGAGAGGCGGCCAATAAACTGACGCGCAACAAAATCTGCTCATAACCTGGGTCAGGAGGCAACTATGCTGGACTTGATCATAAAAGGCGGCACCGTGGTTACGCCCGCAGGGGCTGGACTGATGGACGTTGGCATCCAGGGAGAGCAGATCGCGGCGGTGGCTTCTCCCGGCGCGCTGGACGACATAGGCGCTGGTGAGACCATCGACGCGACCGGCATGATCGTCCTGCCCGGCGGCATCGAGCCGCACGCCCACATCAACGTGCCGGTTCCCGACTACTGGGCTGGCGGCGACACCGGCATCTACACCCAGCCGCCCGAAGCCGCCAGCCGCGCCGCCGCCTTCGGTGGTGTCACCACCTACGTGGACTTCGCCGGCGCCCTGCCGCTGACTCCCGGCGCCGAACCGCCCTCGGACCCGATAGCGGGCCAGGTCGAGGTGCGCCGCGACATCTTCCGCGGCCACTCCTTCATCGACTACACCTTCCACTACATCCTCGCTGGGGCCATACCGCCAGTCACGCTCGGCGAGATTGGCGAGGCGATACAGTCCGGCGTCGCCAGCTTCAAGATTTTCACCACCTTCCACGCTCGTGTCCCCATGGGCCACCTGTGGGAGATCTTCCAGGAAGTCGGCAAGCACGGCGGCATCATGGCCGTCCACGCCGAGGAAGACGACATCGTCACCTACATGGAGGACAAGCTGGAGCGCGAGGGACGCGACCACGGCTCCAACCTCCACCTGGCCCACAACAACATCTCCGAAGACATCTCCTTCCGCAAGGTGACCAGGCTGGCCGAGAGCACCGAGACGGGAATCTACTTCGTTCACACGACGGCCAAGGAGGGCGTGAACGCCATCGCCGAGGCCCGGGCCAAGCAGCTGCCGGTCTACGGCGAGGCCCTGCACAACTACCTTGAGTTCACCTCTGACGACTACCTGAAGCCCGACGGCCTGGCCATCCACACCTACCCGGCCATCAAGTTCTCCGACGACCGCGACGCCCTGCAACAGGGCCTCGTCGACGGCCCAATCTGCACCACCGCCACCGACGAGTGGACCACCTACAAGAACGTAAAGCTGGCCGGCGACACCATCCGAACCTTGTGCGGAGGCCATAACGGCATAGAGACACGGATGCCCGTCACCTACACCAAGCTGGTGGCGCCGGGCCGCATCGGCCTTGAGCGGTTCGCGGCCATCACCTCCACCAACGCTGCCAAGATCCTGGGCATGTACCCGCAGAAGGGCGCAATCGCCGTGGGCAGCGACGCCGACATCGTCATCTTCGACCCCAACCTCAAGAAGACGATCACGGTGGACGAGCTCCACGCCGAGTCCGACTACTCCATCTGGGACGGCTTCGAGTGCGAGGGCTACCCCATCATGACCATCCTGCGCGGCAAGACCATAGTCCGCGACGGCCAGCTCCTCGGCGACAGCGCCGACGGCCGCTGGCTCTCCCGCCGCGTCTCCCCGCGTGTGATAACGCAGACGTCGGTGTAGGATAAGCACCTGCGCCGGGCGGTAAAATTTAGGTGGGCGGGCTATGGTCCCGCCCACCAATTTGGTTTCTCTGGCGACTCTTAGGATTTGAGCTTAATTGAGTAATGGAAGTAAATTGCCATCTGGTGAAAACGGGTCATAGATATTCGGTGGTGCGGGCCCGCATCAAGCAGTCAATTAGGCGATTGACCAAGTATCGTCGAGAATTCTACATTGGTAAGACAAACAACCCGAAGATGAGGGCAAGATCGCGCGATCCCAAATGGAATGAGATGGTTGTGCTCTATAAGACCACCTCTGCCGATCGCGTGGGACGTATGGAAAGAGACCTCATAGAACATTTTGCGGACGAGTGCTGCAACGGTTCATGGGGCGGGGAGGGACCGACAGCAGAGTCAGGTCCATATTTCATCTACATTTTGCGCTGACATGCCCGCTCGGACAATATCGCTGCCAGCTGTACGTCTTACCGCAACAGCGGCGCGACCTCCGCGCTGATGCGCTCGATCTGCACCGGGTCCGGCCAGGTGGGGCCGACCATAACCGTCTGCGCCCCGGCGTCGATGTAGGCTTGTAGCTTGGCAGCACAGTCCTCGGGACGCCCGAAGGCGCAGGCGTTCTCCACGTCGTACTGCGGGCCATAGTAGGCGTGGGTGAATTCCTCGAGCGCCCGCTTGGCCCGATCGCGGTCAGTGTCAACGTAGGTGTAGATCAGCTTGGCCGATTGCATCGAGTCGGGGTCCTTCCCGGCAACGGCGGCGTAGTCCCGCACCTTCCCCCACGCTGCGGCAAACACCTCAGGGCTGGCCGCGCCCCCGGCTACCCAGCCGTCGGTCTGCTCGGCGGCTCGCTGAAGCGCAGTATCCGCTGACCCGCCGATGATGACGGGGATTGACGGCTGCTGCACCGGTTTGGGGTCGATGTTCACGTTGTCCATGGAGAAATAGCGCCCGTGGTGGGTCACATCCCGCTCGCTCCACAGCCGGCGCATCACCTCCAGACCCTCGTTGAAGCGGCTCACGCGCCGACGCACGTCCACGCCCAGGGGACTGAACTCGTTGTCGCGTCCTCCCAGCGAGATGCCCAGCGTCAGCCTCCCGTCGGACAGGTAGTCCAGCGTGGAGGTGGTCTTGGCCGCCAGGATAGGGTTGCGCAGCACGAACAGCAGTACCGCCGTCCCAAGCCTGACCCGATCGGTGACCGTGGCCGCAACGGTCAGCAGCGCCATCGGGTCGATGATGCTGTTCGGGTGAAAAACCCGGTCAATCACCCACAGAGAATCGTATCCAAGCTCCTCCGCCCTCTGAAAAAATGACGAGAATTCCCTGATAGTCGGCGGTGCACCGCCGAACCCGCCGGGAACCAGGATGCCTAACTTCGTGTCGGTTGCCATCTGCGGACCCCTTTTCCCCTATGGTTCGGTGTCGTACTCAACCTTGCCATTTCGGATTGTAACCACACGTCCGGTCAGGGCAATTGCCCGACGCCGAGCCTTCATGGTGGCGCGACGCATGGCCGCTTCAGTGCCCGGGTCAACCTTACCGGTGCTGCTGCGCCACACCCACCCCTCGCTTTCTGCGTTAGGCGACAGTTGTTCATCGGTGTCAATCTTCTTCCCAGTGCTCACTGGAGCTCCTCCTGATTCTGCCTAAGCTCCCAATCGTCCACGAGGTCGCGATAGAGGTGCTGGAAGTTTTGCCAACTGGCATGAAAGCGTCGGCGAATTATATCATCCGGCACGTGATGCCCGCCCATCGCGACTCGCTGTCGCACCCGTTCAATAGCTGTTTCCGGCGTTGGCAATGGCAGGTAATACAGTTTTACCCAATACCCCTGATCTCTCCAGCGAGGAATCATCCGGGCGTAGCCCCGGCCACTGAGCGTGGTCTCGAAGGCGAAATTCTCTCCCCTGGCGACGCAGGCGTCGATCATTTCCAGCATCATCCGGCCAGCCCGGAACGCCGCTCGCTCGGGTTGGAACGGGTCAATCCCCCCGGCAATCAGGTCGGCGTTGATGAATCTGGGAGTGTTGGCCTCGTTGGGCAGAAGCTCTCTGGCGAGAGTGGTTTTGCCTGCTCCGTTTGGCCCGGCGATGATTATTATGCGTTTTCCCGGTAGCGGATTCACAGGGGAGGCCACAGGTTACACTGATCCCCGTTCCCTCAATCCTGCCACCTCCGAGTCGCTGTACCCAAGCAGGCCCGTCAGAACGTCGTCGGTGTCTTGGCCCAGCGTGGGAGGAGGCGCGAATGTGTCGGGGCTGCCGCTCTTGATCGGATTGCCGGCCGTGCGGTACGGCCCGGCGACGGGGTGGTCGATCTCCACTACCATGTCTCGCAGCAATACCTGTGGATCGGACAGCGCCTCCCCGATGTCGTTTACCGGGCCGCCGGGGACATCCCACTTCGCTAGTCGTGCCTCCCATTCCTGGCGCGGCATGGTCCCGAAGCCGGCGGTCAGCGCTTCCTCCAACGCCTCACGGTTCTCAATGCGGGCAGGAGCAGTGGTGAATCTGGGGTCGTCTGCCATGCCTCGCAGTGACTCCACCTCGCCTGACATCATCCGCAGGGTCTTCATGGCGAATTCCTGGCTGGCGCAGTGGACCTGCAGGTACTTCCCATCGGCGCACCGGTAGGCTCCGACAGGCAGGTTGGATGGATGTCCGGAACCAATGGGCTGCGGCACCTCCCCGGACACGAGGTAGAACTGCCCCAGGTGCGCCTGCAGCGCAATCTGCACATCCAGCAGCGAGATGTCCAGCCGACGGCCCTCGCCGGTTACCCGCCGCCCGTAAAGTGCAGACGCGATGCTGAGAGCTGCCATGTAGCCGCCGACCATATCGCCCACCGGGAATCCCATGAACACCGGCGGCTGTCCCGGGTTGCCGGTCACGCTCATCCCCCCGCCCATGGCCTGCACGATACCGTCGAAACCGGGCCGCTCCCTATATGGCCCCTCCTGACCGAAGGCTGACAGCGAGCAGGTGATTACGGAGGGGTTGATGGCCTTCAGGGTCTCGTAGCCCAGCCCCAGCCGGTCCAGCACGGAGGGACGAAAGGCGTCGAAAACCACATCGGACACAGCAACAAGCCGGTGCAGCACCTCACGGCCCTGCGGCACCCGCAGATCGATGGTCACGCTCTTCTTGTTGCGGTTGAAGTTGAGGTAGTAAGCGCTCTCACCGCTCAGGAAGTGCGGCCCGATGCGCCGCGACATGTCGCCGACCTCGGGCTGCTCGATCTTGATGATCTCCGCCCCGAGGTCGCCCAGAGTCCTTGCTGCCACCGGCCCGGCAATGGCCTGCGACATCTCGAGGATGCGGACGCCCTGCAGCGGCGGAGTCATACCTCT
Organism: Dehalococcoidia bacterium; assembly: GCA_963667765.2. Taxonomy (GTDB): domain Bacteria; phylum Chloroflexota; class Dehalococcoidia; order Lucifugimonadales; family UBA3495; genus VXOI01. Next base: position 704,636 of record CAXXON010000001.1, read on the forward strand.
CGTTCGACTGTCAGCGGGTGCCCTTGCCTACTCCGTGGAGAGCAGGGCCGCCAGCTGCCGCACATCTTCCATCTCGTCCAGCGAATCGATGGCATCGATGATTTCCTGCTGGCGCTCGGCACTGATGACCGGGGCGGTCAGGACGAGGAACTTTTCCTTCATCTCGTCCCATGACAGGGCGTTTTCCGGATCTCCCTTGGGGTACCGGATGTCGCTGCGAAGTTGGCGCCCGTCGGTGGTAGCTACTTCGGCCCAAGCTCGGAACTCCTTGGGGAAGTGGGCGTCCAGCTCCGGATCGGTCACGCACTTGACCTGCTGCATGATGCGCCGGACCTCCGGCCGGTCGGGCACTCCCTCGGCGTACTCCTGCAGCGATGCCCGCCCGTAGGCCAGCGCAACCGCCGCGCCGAAGGGCATGGAGAACTGCATGTCCACCACGGTCTTCGGGTTGGCCTTGTCTTCCTCGGGGGAGGCAACCAGCTTGAACCCGCCGCTCAGAACTCCGACGGCCACTTCTTCCACGTCCCCTGCTTCGAGACCGTGAGTGTTCTTGATGTCGATCAAGCAGTCGATGGGACCCTGCTTGTACCGGCAGCAGGCGTGGGGCTTGATGCCGGTTCTGGTGATCAGGTAGTCGTCGCCCAGGTCCTGCAGCACCAGCGAGTAGTCGGGATTACCTGAGTATGCCTGCAGGAACCCGTCCCGGCCCTCGAGTATTGTGGTCGGTCCGGTGTACCCTGACCGTGCCAGCAGCGCCGCCCACGAGCCGCTGTGGGAGGCCCAGCCCGGGTGCAGCCGCTTGGTCCATGCCCCCTGTGCCAGGTACTCCATACTGCCCGCCGTCTGGCTCCCCGCGATGCCCAACGCATGGATGAAGTCGTCGCCCTGCAGTCCCAGCAGACGCCCGGCCACCACTGCGGCGCCGAAGGCTCCGCAGGTGCCGGTGGGGTGGAAGCCCCGGCCGTAATGCTCGGCTGGTTGCAGCGCGCGGCCCAGCCGCACGATCACGTCGTAGCCTGCGACAACGGCGGCGATAAAGTCCTTGCCTGAAACATTGGCCAGATCTGCCATGGACAGGGCCGTCGGGAAGGCCACCACGCCAGGATGCAGGGACGCCTCGTTGTTCACATCATCCATTTCGATGCTGTGGAAGGCAACGCCGTTGGCCATGGAGGCGTATTCCGGCAGCACGCGGTGCGGCGTGCCAACGATGGCCGAAGGGCCCGGACGTTCCAGTCGCTGCAGCGCGTCCACCACGGACTGTGCCGAGTCCGTGGTCGACCCGTTCAGCGTGACGGCGGCAAAGTCCAGGCACAGGTACTTGGCCCAGTCGATCACCTCCGGCGACAGGTCTTCGTACTCGAGCTCGCGAGCGAAGTTGCCCAGCGCGCGCGTGATGCCGGTCTCGTTATTTGTCTGGACCATTGTGGCAGCCTCCTGGTGTCGTTCCGATTCACAGGTCGGGATGTGATGAGTTGATCGCAGGAATTATATCGCAGACGGGCGCTATAACCCCGACTCGTAGAGAAAGTCTCCGGTGGGGTAGTTGTTGAGCAGGTGGCGGGCTATGACCAGGCGCTGGATTTCGTTGGTGCCCTCGCCGATCATCATCAGCGGTGCGTCCCGGAAGTGGCGCTCAACGGACAGGTCCTGGGTGTAGCCGTAGCCGCCGTGGATGCGCATTGCGTCGGTGGCCACCTGCATGCACATCTCGCTGGCGAACAGCTTGGCCATGCCCGCCTCCATGTCGGCACGCTCTCCCCGGTCCTTCTTTTCCGCTGCGTGAAGCACCATCAGGTGGGCCGCCTGGATGTTGGTCGCCATGTTTGCCAGCATGATCTGGACGCTCTGGTGCTCGCCGATGGGCTTGCCGAAGGTCTCGCGCTGCTTGGCGTAGCGGGTTGACTCCTCGAGCGCCGCCCGGGCCACGCCCAGGCAACGGGCGGCGACATTGATGCGGCCCAGCTCCAGCCCGCTCATGATCTGGTAGAAGCCCTTGCCCTCCTCGCCGCCGACCAGGTTGCCGCCAGAGACGCGATAGTCGTCGAAGGACAGTTCGGAGGTGTCCACGCCCTTGTAGCCCAGCTTGGGAATGTCCCGAACCACATTGAATCCCGGCCCCTTCTCGGCGATAAAGATGCTGATGCCACGCCGGGGAGGGTCCGCAGCAGTGTCGGTCTTGGTCACCAGGGCGAAGGTATTGCCGTGGCGCCCGTTGGTGATCAGGCTCTTGGAGCCGTTGACCAGGTATTCGTCGCCGTCCCGCACGGCACGTGTCTCTATGGCCTGCACATCGCTGCCAGCGTTGGGTTCGGTGATGCAAATGCCTCCCCGCTTCTCCCCCGTGGCCATCAGAGGCAGGAAGCGCTCTTTTTGCTCCTCTGTGCCGTGAGTTGCAACCATGTAGGCCATGATGAGATGCGAGTTCAGGATTCCGCTGAGACTCATCCACCCCCGGCAAATCTCTTCGATGACCAGGGCATAGGAGGCGACATCCATCTCCAGCCCGCCGTATTCTTCGGGAATAACCGCGCCGAAAAGGCCCAGTGCCTTCATCCGTTCTACAAGTTCGAACGGATACTCGTCGGCGTGCTCCATGTCCTGCGCCACGGGTTGCACTTCCCGCCGGACGAACTCCCGGATGGTGGAGACCATGCCCCGTTGCGCTTCAGTAAGTGGAGGCAAAATCGCTCCTCGTTGCTACTCGTTGGGGTGTCGCAATTCTAGCACGGGCCGATTTCCGGGGATTCTCTGAACTGTGATTTGTTTAATTTCCATGATTACGGTCAAGCATCACGGGAACCACGGTTCGCAGAATTGTCTTGACTACGCTCCCCTAGGAAATCATGTAAATCCCACAATCATATAAATCACAGTTCAGACTACCCTTCAGGTTTGACACCCTATCTGCCGCGCACTAGACTCGCTCCAAATCGCCCAATTTCGTGAGGTACAACAATGGCCGACAAGCCAGAATACATCGATCTGCTCAACGACATCCGCCTGCAGGAGTACCGCGCCGGGATCTTCCTAAAGGCCTGGGCCGACAAGACCGATAACCCGGGGCTGAAGGGATGTCTCTCCCTGGTTGCCGAGAGGGAAACCAGCCACGGCGATATCTTCGACCGCCGCATCCGCGAGCTGGGCGGCACTCCCGAGGACAGGGACGACGCCATGTTCCACGAGCGCCTGCGAGTCGCCGAGTCGGACATGACCGACAAGGAAAAGATCGTCCAGATGCGGGAGTTCCAGACCCGAATGACCCTTCCCACCGTTCGCATGCGCTACGAAGAGGCCGGTCAGGACGAGTCCGTCGACCAGTTGACCCGCTCCCTGATCAAGTGGTTTACCGAGGTGGAGGACGACTCCGGCGCTTCCATGCGCGAGGTGTACGCCGAAATCGAAGCGGAGAGCTAACCGCCATGCAGTTCGGAGCATTCTTCGTTGGGCAGCGGCCACTGATCCACGAGCAGTACGCCGACGAGGCCAAGGTCAATCCCAACCCGGTTAGCCGCACTGATGTGCAGGTATACGAAGACATCCTGCGCGGTGCCGAGCTGGCCGAGGAGTTGGGATTCGACTCGGTTTGGATAGCAGAACACGCCTTTAGCGAGCACAGCATCATCAGTTCGCCCCACAGCCTGCTGGCCGCCATCGCGGCGAAGACCAGGCGCGTCAAAGTGGGCGTCGCCTGCACCATCGTTCCGTGGCACCCGCCGCTGCGGCTGGCCCAGGACCTTGCCACACTGGACATAATCAGCCAGGGCCGTCTCATCGTCGGCGCCGGGCGCGGCTACCAGAAGCGTGAATTCGACATTTACGGCATGGATATCGCCGAGTCCCGGGGCCGGTTTGTCGAGGGCATGGAAATCGCCGTACGCTCCTGGACTGAGGACACCTTCGCCTACGATGGTCAGTATTTCCAGTTTCCCGAGGTGCGGGTAATCCCCAAGCCAGTGCAGCAGCCATATCCACCCGTTTACATGGCGGTCACCCACAGTCCCGAGTCGGTGGAGATCGCCGTGCGGAACCGCTGGGGTCTGTTCACGGTGGGAAGCAGCTTCTTCCCGGCCTCACCAGACTCCGACCAGAACCTGATAAACCTGTACCGGCGCCGGATGCTGGAGGAAGGGGTCGCCCCCGACGACATTGAAGTAGCCGCCGTTCGCAATGTCTATGTGTCGCCCACTGATGAAGAGGCCATCGATCTCCTGACGCCCCGTCTGCAGTGGGCTGGGGACATGAGCGACTTCCTGCGTCGCCCTTTGTCCGACATCGTGCGGGCATCCGGTGTTCGGGGATACGAGCACTACGTGGAGGACCCGTTCATCGAGCCGGACCTGGTGGCGGAGCGCGGCAAGGAAGGTATGGCCGCCATCGGCAGCCCGGAGAAGGTCACCGCCGCCATCAAGGAACTGGAGCAAAACCATGTGACTCACTTCATCAGCTACCTCGACGCTGGCGGCCTGTCCTACGACGAGGTTTCCAGCTCCCTGCACCTGTTCTCGGAAAAAGTGATGCCCAACTTCCGGTAAGGAGCTCTCTCAATGGCAACACTGGATGTTCTGACCTATGGCTTTGCCCTCAACACCGACCAGGGGTCGTTCGGCTACTCGACCAACTCCCTGCTCCGTACGGGCGGACACAACATCCTGATCGATACCGGGCCTTCCTCTCGCCGCCCCTTCCTCTACCGGGCGCTCACCAACATAGGGCTGACCACCGACGACATCGACATTGTCATACTGACCCACATGCACTGGGACCACTGCCAGAACACCGACCTGTTCCGCAACGCCCGGGTGCTGGTCAACCCCGTCGAGATCGACTATGCCCGCAACCCCAACAGCTGGGACCTCGCCGTGGCAGCAGGCATGGCCGATATGATGCGAAACATGAAGGTCGACGTGGTTTCCGAGGGCGACACCATCGTCGACGGCGTTACCGTCCTGGAAACGCCGGGCCACACCAAGGGCCACATGAGCGTGCTGGCCGAGGTAGACGGCGAGAAGGTGTTGATCGCCGGAGACGCCTTGCCAGAGAGCGGGACAGTGGCTCGGGGCATACCCTACAACATCTTCTGGGATACGGAGGACGCCCACGCCAGCGTCGAGAAGATGGTCGCTTCCTCCAGCGTCTTCTATCCCGGCCACGACCGCCCCTTCCGCGTTGAGGGTGATGAGATCGCCTACCTCCACGGCCCGGCGAACATCGAGGTAATGAACAGCACCGAGGGCGGTGGGACGACATCGCTGACCTTCACCGTGAGCGCGGCCCGCACCGTCAACATCGACATGGTCCAGAAGCCCCGGGAGTCCTAGGTCGTATGGTCAACGGCAGCAGCGAGCGAGATATCCGCCAGGCGCTGGACACGCTGGCGCAGGCCCGTCCCGGTTTCTGGACACGCACCGCCTGTGGCGTAACTCGCTCGCTGACGCCAATACCGGCTCTGCTGGACCGTAACGCCCACTCGGCTGAGACCGGCCGTATCAGGGTCCTCCTGGTCGGTGGCCTGTCGGGCCGTCCCGCCGATGTTGACATGGCTCTGCATGCACTCGAACTCTACGCAGGTGGCGGTGATGGACTCGCCCTCCGCATTGGTCTCAGCGCTGTCCCTTGCGGCAATCCCGACGGCCTTCGCTTGGGCAGGGGGCCGGAGAACGGCGCGGGAGGCAAGCCATTTCAAGGTTACCCGCCTGTAGGTAACTTCTACCACGATGAACAGGACCCGGAAAAGCGTTATCTCTGGCGCTGGATCTGCTTCCAGGCCCCCGACCTAGTGCTCGCGGTGCGTTCGGGGACAGGCTCCGTCCAATGGGAATGCAATACTGCCGCCCGGCGGTTCGCCCCCGGCCTTGCCGCCCGCGACCTGGAAAGTGGTACGCTGCTTGGTGCCCTTGGGGAGGGCTATCCGGAGGGCCTCGGTGTTATCCCCGCCCTGCGCCTGACCGCGTCTGAAGAGCAGTTGCCTCGCGAGATCAGCCGCCTGTTTGGGATATTGCAGCAGCCAGGAATGTGCGGCAAATCCGCCGCCCGGCAGGCACTTGACCGCCGCCGCCAGCGCAGCCCGCTTGAGACCGCCTGGATCCTTGCCGCCGCCTACGGGCACTCCTTCGACCCTGTCGTCTACACCCAGGGTGTCCCCATCAGCGGCCGCCTCCAAATCAGCCAGTTGGATCCCGAGGGCGGAGATCCGGCCCCAGGAATCGCCGAACTGCTCGAACACTTCGTTGACGGTGGCCTGCCCGACGGTCTTGTCCCGTCCGCCCTGGCCTCCGTGGTCTGGGGCCAGGAGCTCAGCCAGGCAACCGGCGACCCCCGGTACTCCGCGTTGATCGTCGAAGCCGCAGACCGCTTCGGGCCGCGGGCCGACGGGGAGGCTCCCTCTCCATGCGATCCCGACTTTCGCACCGAGGACATGTTCATGGCGGGCGCGCTGCTGGGGCGCGCACACAGCCAGACCGGCGATAACGGGTATGTTGACCTGCTCACCAGGTTCCTGCTGGACGGAAACATCCAGCAGGATAGCGGCCTGTTCTGGCATTGCCGCTCGGCCCCATTCTACTGGGGAAGAGGCAACGGCTTCGCCGCGCTGGGTCTCACCGAAACGCTTACCTATCTCGGCGATGAACACCCCGACCGCCCCGAAATAATGGACATGTACCTGGACCTGCTGGATGCGCTGATCGAACCCCAACGCCAGTCCGGTATGCTGCCCCAGGTGCTCGATTTCCCTGGCTCTTATGACGAGTTCACCGCCACTTGCATGTTGGGCTACTCCATAGCGCGGGGACTCCGGCGGGGATGGCTCGATGATGAATATCGGCCCGCCCTCGACCTGGCCTGGCAGGGCGTTTCTGAGCGCATTGACGATGTCGGGAACGTGGTCGACGCCTGCGCCAGCACCGGCGTCCAGCAGAATGTGCGCGACTACCTGGACCGCCCTGCGATCTACGGTTTCGACGACCGCAGCGGCGGCATGGCCCTCTGGTTCGCCGTCGAGATGGAACGGCTGGCCAGAGGTCTCTGAAGACTCGTAGGCCGAGCGCTGAAGGTTGGCATACCGGACGCTGCTTGAGCTAGAATCGGGTCATGCCCAAGGCGCGGATTTGCTTCACAAGGAAACATTCCATTGACACAGCCCAACGTCTCCGAACCATTCGATCCTGCGGCTGTAGAGGACTATCGCCAGCAGGCTCGAGCATTTCTCGGAAAGGCCCGTGAGTACTTGGCCGAAGACGACCTCCATCAGGCTTCCGAGAAGGGCTGGGGCGCTGCGGCGTGGATGGCCAAAGCAGTCGCAGCGAACCAGGGCTGGGAATATAGACAACATGCGCAATTTGGCGTGATTCTCCAGAACGTCGGCGATGCGACGGGCGACGATCGATTGAGGGTGTTCCGTGCCGTAGCCTACGAACTACATCAGAATTTCTATACCCGCAAGCGTTTTTTGAGCGGCACAGCCATAGAGCTGAGTCTGGACAATGTAGCTGAACTATTGGATGTTCTGGATCCATTCGCCGCTCCCGGTAACGGTCTGGGTAACAACTGAACTAAGGCTAACTAAAGAAAGGAGGAAACAGGCATGGCCACCATAACCGGCTCAAACGTCGTGCTCTCCAACGAAGAATTCAATGTTGTCGGTACCAGGCCCATCCGGCAGGACGGCCCGGAGAAGGTCACTGGCCGGGCCCGCTACGGCGCAGATATCAACCTGCCGGGCCTGCTGCACGCCCGGGTGCTGCGGAGCCCCCACGCCCACGCACGCATCAAGTCCATCGACACCAGCAAGGCCGAGGCGATGGAGGGTGTGCGCGGCGTTGTCACGTCTGCTGACCTGCCCCAGCCGCAAGGGCGCATCAGCGACCAGACGGAAGCTTCCATGGTCAACCCCAAGTTCCTCAGCAACAACTGCCTGGCTGCCGACAAGGTGCTGTATAAGGGCCACGCTGTCGCCGGCGTCGTTGCCACCAGCGCTCATGTCGCAGAGAAGGCCCTGGAGCTCATTGAGATCGAGTACGAGGTTCTAGGCTCTGTGACCGATGTCTTAGCGGCCATGCAACCGGACGCCCCGGTGCTGCACGAACGCCTGGCCACCATGTCCAATCCGGCCATGCGGACCGGAGGCCTTCGCGATGACGAAAACTCCGAGGCCAGCACCAACATCGCCAACCACTTCCTGTTCGAAATGGGCGACATCGAGAAGGGATTCAAGGACGCCGATGTAGTCGTAGAGCGGGAGTTCCGCACCCAGTCGGTGCACCAGGGCTACATCGAGCCTCACACCGCCACTGTCAACTGGGGTCCCGACGGCGACATCACCGTGTGGAGCAGTAGCCAGGGACACTTCAACGTCCGCGACCAGGTTGCCCTCGTCTGCGGCGTGCCCATTTCCCGGATCAAGGCTATCCCAATGGAGATCGGCGGGGGCTTCGGCGGCAAGACTCTGGTGTATCTGGAGCCGGTGGCGGCCATCCTGTCCCGCAAGACTGGTCACCCCGTTAAGCTGAGCATGAACCGCTCCGAAGTATTCCAGGGCTCTGGGCCCACCGCCGGCTCGTGGATGCGCTGCAAGGTCGGCGCCACCAACGACGGGCGCATCACGGCTGTCGACGCCTCCATGGCCTACGAGGCCGGCGCCTATCCCGGCTCGCCCATCAACCCCGGCGTGCAGTGCATGACTGGTCCCTACGACATCGCCAACGGGCGGCTGGAAGGCTTCGATGTGGTGAACAACAAGCCCAAGACCGCTGCCTATCGCGCTCCCGGTGCTCCCGCCGCCGCTTTTGCGATCGAGACCGTGCTCGACGAGATTTGCGAGAAAATCGGTATGGACGCGCTGGAGTTCCGACTGCTCAACGGCTCCAAGGAGGGCACTCGCCGCCTCACCGGCCCCGTGTTCGGCAAGATCGGCAACATCGAGACTCTGCAGGCCTCCAAGGACCACGACCACTGGAGCGCGCCACTGGAGAAGGACACCGGCAGGGGAACCTTCCGCGGCCGTGGCGTTGCCGCCGGGTACTGGTTCAACGCCAGTGGCCCCTCCAGCGCCATCGCCAGCGTCAACCCCGACGGCACCGTCAGCCTGGTCGAAGGGTCGCCAGACATCGGCGGCTCCCGTGCTGCTGTGTCAATGCAGCTTGCCGAGGTCCTGGGCATCGCTGCCGAGGATGTCCGCCCTGCGGTGGGCGACACCGATTCAGTTGGCTATACCTCCATGACCGGCGGCAGCGGCGTGGCCTTCAAGACCGGTTGGGCCTGCTACGAGGCCGCGCTGGATATCCGCAACCAGTTGGTCGAAAGGGCCGCCCGCATCTGGGACGTCGACCCCAGCCTGGTTGAATACAAGGACGGAGGCGCATCCCACACTTCCGATCCAGAGCTGAGACTTTCGTTCAGTGAACTGGCCGCCCGCCAGAACGGCACCGGCGGACCGGTGGTCGGGCGTGGCAACGTGGCTCCCACTGGCGTGGGCGGAGCCTTTGCCGTTCACATCGCAGATGTTGAGGTTGACCCCGATACGGGTAAGGTGGACGTAATCCGCTTTACGGCGCTGCAGGATGCCGGCAAGGCCATCCATCCCAGCTATGTCGAAGGCCAGATCCAGGGCGGCGCCGTTCAGGGCATCGGCTGGGCGCTGAACGAAGAATATGTCTTTGATGACAATGGCGGCATGCTCAACCCCACTTTCCTGGACTACCGCATGCCCACCAGCCTCGATCTGCCCATGATCGACACGGTGGTCGTTGAGGTAGCCAACCCCGGCCATCCCTACGGAGTGCGCGGGGTCGGTGAGGTCCCCATCGTTCCTCCCATGGCCGCCATCGCCAACGCCATCCACGACGCCATCGGAGTCCGGATGGACCGGTTGCCGATGTCACCCGGCGCTGTCCTTGAAGCGCTGTGGGAGAAGAACGGCGACTAGCTGATTCCCGGTCCAGGGCTCAATCCGAAATCGTAGGGGCGCACTCCTGAGTTATACGAAGGGCGTGCGCCCCTACATACGCAACCGGATATGATCGCCAGAGAGACACCTATGGTTTCACGGGATGTTCCGGAATTCCTCTCGCTGGATTACTTGGCCGATATGGACCCGACATTGGTCTATATCGCCTCACCTTACGCCCACCCGTCCGCTGAAGTGAGGGAGGCCCGGCTGGAGGCCGTGCGCCATGTCTGCGGCAGGATGGTCAATGAAGGGAAGATCGTAATGTCGCCCCTTGTATACCTTGGGGAACTGGCCTACAGGGGCATCCATCCGCCCCAAGGTTGGTACGCCTTCGACCTCCAGATGCTGGCCCGATGCGACGAGCTCCTTGTTTTGCAACTCCCCGGCTGGGAGGACAGCAAGGGAGTGCTGGTCGAAATCGCCGGCGCTCAGACCAAGGGAATGCCGGTGAATCTAATGCCCCTTGAGGAAGCGGAGCTGCCAGGGGAGATTCTGGACAGTTTGTACGATTAATTCTAAATCCGCTTTTGCGGCGCAGGAGCTAGATGCAATGGATGCGACCAGCCCTATCAGCTATGTATTCAATAGCGTGCGGCACGAGATCGCCTGCGATGTCGACGCAATCTCCGGCCTGCCCGCAGTCCTGGGCCGTGCCGGAGCCTCCCGCGCCATGGTGCTGTGCGGGCCGTCCATCCTGTCGCACAGCGATGTCGTGCCAAGGGTGCAGGAAGCCTTGGGCGAACAGTTCGCAGGCCTGTACTCGGGCGTTGCCCCCCACTCGCCCGTTGCCACCCTGGACGCCGCAGTAGCCCTGGCCCGTGAGACCGGCGCCGACGCGTTGGTCAGCGTGGGCGGCGGCAGCACCCACGACACCACCAAGGGAGTCGCCACTCTGCTGGCCGAGGGAGGCAGGATTCACGACTACGAGGCGCATTTCGAACCGCCCGACAGGATCACCTACCCGGAGCTTTCCACCGATCGCCTGCCAATCATCACGGTTACTACCACCATGGGCGCGGCGGAACTCAGCCGAGGAGCCGGCTTCGCCGACCGCGACCTTGGCCGCAAGATTCTGGTGGCAGACCCCAACACCATCCCGGGCTATATCGTCATCGATGGTAAGGCACTTGCCACCACACCGGTCAGTATCCTCACTGCGACGGCCATGGGCCAGTTGCGAATCGCTATCGAGACAGTTTATTCCACAAAGCACAATCCCATCTCCGACGGTATGGCACTTCACGCCATCCGCCTCCTTGCAGAAAACCTGCCCCACTGCCATGAGTTGGAAGTCGAGCGTTTGCTGCTGATCAAGACCGCCGCCTGCATGGCGTCTCTGGCGGGAGTTGGCGGGCTGGGACTGAACACAGCCACCGCCCATCATGTAGGCGGCATCTTCGATGTGCCCCATGGTGAGGCCAACGCCATTCTGCTGCCGCATACCATGCGTTACAACGCGGAGGCCTGTCCTGACCGTCTTGCCCTCGTCGCCGACGCGATGGGCATCGACACCTCGGTAATGAACGATGATGAGGCCGCGATGGCGGCTGCCGATGCCGTCGAAGATCTCCGACGCTCCCTGGGACTACCCAACCGGCTGCGCGATGTTGGCGTACCCGAAGAGGGCCTGGAGCTGATTGCGTCCGCCACTCTCCACGACCGCGCCCTCGCTACCAACCCCAAGCCCGTTTCGGATGCCGGCCCCGTTATGACCGTTCTCCGCCAAGCCTGGTAAGCCCCGCGTAGCGAGGCTGCTCCCGATTTCGTTTAAAAGAGGGGCATTGAGCAAGATGGAGTTTGGCGTCTGCCTTCCCCAATACGGCCGTCAGGTTACTTTCGATGACCTTCGGGCCGTTGCTGAGGACGCAGAAGCCCTCGGCTTCGACTCGGTCTGGGCAAGCGACCACATCGTCACTCCGCAACACCTGCAGGCCAGCCTTGGTCCCATATTTCTCGATGCCTTCGTTGTGCTGTCCCACGTTTCGGCCCTTACGCAGCGGGTCAAGCTGGGAACGACCGTCATGGTGACTCCCTATCGCAACCCGGTGGTCGCCGCGAAGATCATCTCCACCCTTGATGTGCTCTCAGGTGGCCGGGTGGTCCTGGGCGTCGGAACGGGTGGCGCCCCGGACGAGTTTGAGGCCCTTGGAATCCCTGAGTCCCAGCGCGGCGCCCGTACCGACGAATACCTGGCGGCGATGGTCGAACTCTGGACCACCGACCCCAGCAGCTATTACGGGCGATATGTCAGCTTCGAAGGTGTCCACTTCGCCCCGAAGCCGGTCCAGGACCCGCATCCGCCCATCTGGGTTGGCGGCTGGAGCGACGCCGCACTGCGACGGGCCGCACGCACGGGCCAAGCCTGGCACCCAACCCAGATGCCCCTCGATGCCCTGGTGGAGCGAATATCGCGCTTGAATGAACTCTCGTCTGAGGTAGGCAGGCCTATACCGCCTGCAACCACGATCCACCAGTCCGTTGCCTTCGAAGAGGGTGTCGTCAACCCAGGGGAGCGCCGCATCGGCCGGGGCTCACCCACGGAGGTAGCCGAAGACCTGTCGGCATATACGCAGATGGACATTGCAGCGGTCGTCTGCAACTTCCGGGCCGTCGACACTGACGCCCAGCGCCGGGCCATGGAGACCTTCGCCAGTCAGGTGATGCCCAGCCTCAAAAAATAGGCCCGCACTTCCTTGGTGCGGGCCGGAAAGTCGTACCGTGAGAGGTGGGTGGAAGTTTAGCCGAAAAAGTCCCGAAGGTGGCCTACCAGCTCGGCGGGCCTGTCCACGTCGGAGCGGTGCCCGCAGTTCTCGATCGTGACCAGTCGTGAACCGGCGATGGATGCGTTATAGACCTCCCCCGCGCTGGGAGGGACAATCTCGTCGTTGCGGCCCCAGACGATCAGAGACGGCAGGTTCTTCAGCCGGCCCAGCCTGTGAGGCAGGCTGCGATCATGCATGTATGGGCGCCAGGTAAGGCGGCATGCTTCTTCCCTGGCTGTCTCCCATGCTTCCACCTGCTCCGGCGCAGGCTCATCGGGACACACCCTCTGGAATTCGGCCGCCGAAGTATCGTGGACTCCAGCCGTGATGAATTCCTTGGACACGATCAGGAACATGTCGAGAATCTCGCCGGTGGGTGGCAGTACCCCGGCGGGTGCGGCCAGAGCCATCTTCCTGAACATTTGCGGGTTTTGCGTGGCCATTTCGGCCGCGATCCAGCCTCCCAGCGAGAAGCCGACCACATTCAGGTTGGACAGTCCCATGTCCTCGAGCGCCCAGAGGGTCCAGGTCGAAATGTCCCGCACGTTCATCACCCAGTCCAGACGGTCGGTCACGCCGAACCCGGGAAGCGATGGAGCAAAGACCGTGTAATTCTTGGCCAGTTCCTCGTGGACCTGCGTCCATCCCGGCTGTCCCATCTCGTCGTGGAGGACCAGCAGTGGGTCGCCACTCCCGCCCTTCAGGACCTGCATTTCCGCGCCCGCCACCGCCAGCGTCTCTTCTGTCCAGGTTGCCGTGGTCGTCATTTGGTCTCTCCTTCATAGGGCCTCGCATTCGGTGAAGGGTGGACAGGGTGCGGGGCCGATTTGATTGTCCAAGTGCCCGACAGTATTGTCAACCCGAATAGTGTTGCCTTCCTGCAATGGCATCTTCCGCTACTGCAATATCGCTCGGTTTGTCATGGGAGTACCCTGATGGCAAAATATCGGCCAGTTCCTTGGAGGAACTGAAACCTTAAATCTATGAACACCAGGAGCGAATCATGCCGCCAATTCGTGCTAACCGGGCGAAGGAAAAGCTGCAGCGGGGTGAGGTGGTCACCACTATTTCCGGCCTACAGGACAGTGATGTCATCGACTTCCTAGGGCCCTTGGGATTCGACGCCGCGTGGATCGAATGCGAGCACGGCCCAGTCGACTGGGATGCTCTGGGAGATATGACCCGTGCCTGCGACCTGTGGGGAATGACCTCCATCACCAGGGTGAACGCCAACGATCCCGGGCTGATCACACGGACCCTCGACCGGGGAAGCATGGGAATCGTGGTGCCCCATGTCAGCACAGCCGAGGCCGCGGAGCAGGCCGCCCTGTCGGCCAAGTATGCTCCCATTGGCTATCGCGGAATGTTCGGCGGGCGCCAGTCCTTTGGGGTCTCCGACTATTTCCACACGGCCAATGACCAGACTATGGTAGTGGTGCTCCTGGAAGAGGAGAAAGCCCTGGCCAACATCGACGAGATCCTGAAGGTCGACAACATCGATGTGTTTTTCGTGGCACCCTCCGACTTGGCTCAGACCATGGGACACATCGGCAACGTCGAACACCCCGATGTGCAGTCCGCCATCGAGACTGCCATCGGCAAGATAGTAGACGCTGGCCGCACCCCCGGGACCCTCGCCAGTGACGCCAACATCGAAAAGTTCAAGGCGATGGGCGTTAAGTTCATGATGACCTCATGGAACGCCTGGGTAGTTCGCGGCGCCAGCGAGTTCCTCCAGAAGGCTTCGGCCTAGAACGGTCTAGGCGCGATAGGGGCGGCACCCATGCCGCCCCTTGCCTCAGGACTCCGCCGGAGGGATGGCGGTGGGTTCATGGGTTTCTTCCAGGCTGGAAACTTCAGTGGCGCGGGGAAGTCGTACTGGCAGCAAAGCGAGCGCCCCCGCCACGAACAGGGCGGCGCACCCGCCGATCAGGGCCTTGTAGCCAAGGTCATCAGCAGTGTGGTTTAGCAGGTCGATTCCCGGGCCAAACAGCCTGGGAATCGCCGCTCCGCCGATGGTCGACAGGTTCACAATTCCTATGTGAGTTCCGGCGTGCTGCTCATCCCCCATTTCGTTGGCCAGCGCCCAGCTGGCGCTCAGCATGGCCCCTGAAGAGGCGCCGATGATGCTGGCGGTAATGAGCAGGCCGCCAGTGGTGTCCGTAGTCAACAGCCAGGCTGTGCTGACCGCACCCGCCACGGCGCCGGCGATCACCACCGGCTTGCGACCGACCCGGTCGGAAACCCTCCCTGCAACATACACAGCCACCGCCAGCGACCCGCCTATCGTTGGGATCATCTGGCTCAGCGTCTGGGCCGGGTTTTCGGCCTCAAACACATCTCGAAGGAAAAACAGACCGTAGGTGGGGAACGAATAAATCGCCGTCATCATGAGCAGTCTGGATGCCAGGAAGAGGACCATCTGCGGGTTCAGGACCCGTGTGTACGCGCTTTCACTCCTCCTTGTCAGTCTGGCTCGCCGGCGCGGGTCTCGTGAAAGCACAGTTGAGCATGTGATGCCAACCGTCACCAGCAGCGACGTCACCAGCAGCGCCAGGATCGCCCATTCCCAATTTACATATACATGAACCGGACCAATGTCTGCCTCGGCCGCCTGGCCAATCAAGGCCGCGCTGGCAGTGATGAGTGCCAACCCTCCGATCGCGTCGAGGAGTATCTTGAGAGATGAGGCCGCTCCGATCTGCGCCCGCGGCACGAGGTCGCGGATCAGCGCCATGCCAGGTCCGTAGGCGATGTTCAGGTTGGCCTGTATGAACATCCAGG
This sequence comes from Dehalococcoidia bacterium, assembly GCA_963667765.2. Lineage (GTDB taxonomy): Bacteria > Chloroflexota > Dehalococcoidia > Lucifugimonadales > UBA3495 > VXOI01. The sequence continues at coordinate 720,131 of CAXXON010000001.1, forward strand.
TGGCAAAGAGGGCCACGAAGCTGGGAGCCAGCAGCGTAAGAACGAGGCTGGCACAAACCACTGCAGTCCCTCCCACAATGTACGGGACCCTTCGACCGAAGGGAGAGCGTGTACGGTCGCTCAGCCATCCGACTGCCGGCTGCACCAGCGCCGCAACCAGCAGTCCGCCCATGCCCAGCGCTGCCAGATAGGAGTTCTTCAAGCTCTCTGGCGCCAACGTCAGGACGATGACCGGCAGCACAGCCGTATCCATCGCCAAGATGAAGCCTGTCAGGCCGAAGCTGAAGGCGTTCAGACGGATCAGCGCCAGACTGCTCCAGCTGGCGTCGGCCGGAGTGCGGGACATCTATGGAGTGGGCCGATTTGGGCTACGATACATAGAAACGCAAAAACGGAAGAGGGTATGGGAAGAAATACCGGGGCCTAGAATTGGTACCGGAACGCTGTGCTTATGTCATTTGCTACAACCCTATGATACAACAATGGCGTACGCGGCTATTCAAGACTTCCCTGCGCGAGTTGACTGAATGAGGATATGTTGTCTCCTGCCCAGCGGCGCTGAAATTCTGTGGGCTCTGGGCCTGGCGGAAAACGTCGTAGGCGTGAGCGACCTCTGCGATTACCCCCCGGAAGTCCTCAAATCGAAGCCCGTGGTGAGCCGAAGCAAGGTGGACCCTTCTGTGATGAGCAGCGAAGAGGTGGAAGCCGCACTTGTCGACCTGCTCAGTCGAGGTGAAAGTCCCTACGAGCTAGACTATGAGTGGCTGGCAAGGGAACTGCCGGACATCATCTTCACCCAAGACCTCTGCCACGTCTGTGAAATCGATGCCGGCGAGGTGAACATCGCTGTCAAAGGAATGTCGATTCAGCCAAGAATCGTCGTGCTTCAGCCTCGCACTTTCGATGACATCATGGACTCGATAGTCGAAGTAGGGGAAGTTTGCGGAGTTCCAGAGAGGGCAAGGAAGCTCGTTGAATCCCTACGGGAGCGAGCAGATTCCGTCATCGCAACGGTGGAATCAACTGCTTCTCGTCCCTCCGTTTTCTCCCTGGAAGGTGTCAACCCCCTGGTGGTAGGAGGCCACTGGATTCCTGACCTGCTTCAGATGGCGGGTGGCACCGTACCGGGCCTGGAGGCAGGTTGCAACGCACGCCGCCTCGAATGGCAGGAAGTCGTGGAAGCTGCCCCCGACAAGCTCTTCGTTGACCTTTGCTCTTCGGATGTGGGCCGCCATTTGCGGGAGGTGCCGTGGCTCGCTGCCCAGGAGGGCTGGCGGGACCTTCCTGCTGTGATCTCAGGCGAGGTCTACCTGATTGACCACACCTATTTCAGTTGCCCCGGCCCCAGGGTGGTCGACGGGGTCGAGATACTGGCTCAACTGACTCACCCGGACCGCTTTTCTGGCAGGATTCCGCCGGGCGCGGTAGTCAAGCTGGACCAGAAAGCTGCCTCCAACGCTCCTGCTGAGCGAATCGCCGAATGCTTTCACCCGTTTCCCTGAAACTGGGACGCCGAACCCAAGCAATCAGGGCAATCGCGTCTTAAGCGAGGAGCACCTTCAGCAGGTAGTCCTCTCGCCATCCTGCTTGCAGCCGTTTGCCCTGGATTCCCACCTTCAGGCTGGTTTCCCGCTTCAACTGGTTGTGGGATATCTGTCTCAGCGTGGCCATGTTCTGGGGGCTATGGTCTTTGCGCACCCGGCTCTGGTCCTCCCGGAATGTTACGTCCAGGCTCCAGTGCAACGAGTTCTCTATGCTCCAGTGGGCCCGTACCACCTCCAGCAACCGCTCCGCTGAGACATCGAGACTGCTTATGTAGTATCTCGGTTGCACTGTGATGCCCGTGTCCGTGTCCCGGCGGCCCAGCACCTGCACCACCGAACGCAGTCCGGGCCAGTCGCCACCGGTGCTCAGGTATCCCAGACAGGACGGGTCGCTGATGGCCCAGCATTCCCGCCGTTCAATCCGCCCGTGTCCCTTGTTCAGCGTGGTGGGTTCAGCGTGGTGGCGTAGTCGTAAGGCACGCCCTCCCAGCCCAGTTCCTCCGCCCGTTCGAACAGGTCCCGGACATCCTGGTACAGCCGCCCCTGGTTCTCCTTGACCGCCAGCAGGTAGTCCGCGCCCCGGTCCAGTATTCCTTGGGCAATCTCCTTCTGACAGCCCATGGCGTCGATGGTCACGATGCACCCATTCAACTCAAGCAGTTCCAGCAAGCGGGGTATGGCGGTGATTTCGTTGGATTTCTGATCCGTCTTCACCTGCCCCAGGGTCAGGGTGTTCGCCGAGGCCCAGGCACTGACCAGATGGATGGCCTGCTTTCCCGCCATTTTGTCGTGGGAGCGCCGCACTGTCTTGCCATCAATGGCCACCACCTCTCCGGGCAACAGACCCGCCACCGCCCGGCTCCATTCCATAAAGCATTCTTGGAACCGGTCCGGGTCCAGCCTGGAGAACACCTCGCCCTGAGCCTGCCGAAGGGTGTCGTGGGACGGAATGCCGTTGGGCAGGTCCAGGAAGCTGCGAAACCATTCCTCCTTGCTCTTGCCGAACATCTCCACGTGGACCCAAGAGTCAGCTCCGCAGATGACGGCACAAATGGCGATGGTAAGTATGTCCAGCAATCCGTGCCGCTTGCTGCGCTCTATCCGGGGGTCCTCCAAATCCTGAAAGTGATCCATCACCGACGCACTCCGCCCCTTCTCCATCACTCCTCACCACATCCCATTCATAACCCAATTTCTAATGACCAGCCAGGTCTAGCATTAAGACGCGATTGCCCTGCCCAAGCAATTGGGATAGTAGCGCAACCGATTGATTGCGTATTATAATGGCCGAGAATTGACGGTCGGCAGACCGGCGTCATTATCGGCTTCTCGCGGGAGGCTGCTCCACGGGCGTTGTAGCTTCCTCGAATGTCCAATCTTGGGGTGTATATGGCTTCGTTCGACAAAAACGAATTCCGTTCGGCGCTTTCCGAGTTCGCTACCGGTGTTACGGTGATCACCACGTTGGACGATGAAGGCGAACCGCACACCATGACCGCCAATTCCTTCACCTCCGTATGCCTCGAGCCTCCCATTGTTCTGGTTTGCGTTGCTCACGGGACTCATACCTACGGATTCCTGGAAGAAAGGCAGCGTTTCGGCGTTAACTTCCTCTGCGAGAATCAGGAAGATGTGGGCGCGTATTTTGCCAAGAAGCCCCAGGACCGGACGGGTGGCGTAGACTACAGTTTTTCCGAATCGGAAAACGGAGTTCCGGTTCTCGATGGGTCGGCAATCTTTCTTGACTGCGATGTAATCGGTTCGCATGTATATGGCGACCACACTGTGTACATGGGCGAAGTCAAGGAGATCAGGCGCAACGAGTACGAAAACCCGCTCATGTTCTACAGGAGCCGGTGGTATCACCCCCAACGCAGTTGATTCGCACCTACTGGCAGGAAACGAAGAAGGAGCGCAGGCTTGAATGCCTGCGCTCCTTCCGTTTCTCACCTTGACGTTAGGTCTAGCCTGAGCGCTTGCTGCCAGACTTGAATGTGGTGAGGAATCCCTCAATTTCCTCGTTGACCTTCTGGTATTTCTCCATGTGGACGAAATGGCTCCCTCCTGGGATGATCGCCTCGCATGCGCCCTCAATGTTGTTGGTCAGGAAATCGGAATATTTCACGGGCGTCATCACGTCGTCGCTGCCACAGATTACATGTGTGGGCAGCCTTATCTCGCCTACCTGGTTGAGCACATCGAACTTGTCGCAAGCAGTGAGGTCGTTTAGTTCCACTTCTGGCCCGACTTCAAGAGCCCGCTGCTTGACTACCGGGAAAACCTCAGGGCTCACATCGCTGTAGTATTCCAGATGCCCCTTCAGCCACGGCAGGTTATCTTCGCCTGGCTCACGGCAGCGCTCAAGATAATAAGGGTGCACTTTCAACCGGGCGCCAGTCCCAATCAGGACGAGTCCTTTCAGTTCCTCCGGATATTTGAGGGCATAGCTCATCGCAATGGCTCCGCCCATCGAATGCCCGCAGAGGATAACGTTCTTGTAGCGGCGCGCCCGGATAAAGCCCCGTACCCATTCGACATACCCGTCAACGCTTTCGCACGGCTTGCCGTCAGGATGGCCCGGCAGGTCGATCGCCTTGGCGCTCCGGAAATGCCGCAGTTGGTAGTAGAAGGATAGGCTCGAGCAACCTGCGCCATGCAGGAAGACTAGTTTCATCGCCAATTTGCCGTCTCTCCCAATCTTATCTGATAATAGTATGTTGCCAACAGTATCAATGCCGTCGTGCATTGTACACAAGACGATAATAATTTACAAGCAGTTCTACGCGAAGCGTCATTTGCTTGACTGGAATTCGAAAACAGTCCATCGTTAGCCCATATTTCGCATATTCGTAATTGTCAAATGAATAAGGGCGGGTTTTCGCCCGCCCCCAGGTTTGTCCACACTTTATTGGCAGTTGTCTGTACTACTCGGGATCTCCGCCGTCTCCATTTTCGTCTTCGTCAATTTCCGGGCTATGCCCGTTCGACTGGCTGTTCCGGCTGCGGCCGTTGGTATTTCTATGTCCATTGGAGTTCGTGCCGATGCCGTTCCGGTCGGTCTCCTGGAACACGGCTATGGAGGCGACAAAATCGTCTTCTTCCCGCTCCTTCCAGAGGATGACGCCCTGGGCGATTCGACCGGTTTCCCTCACATCGTCGATGCTGATGCGCACGACCTGAGCCTTGGACGAAATGATCAGCATTTCCTGGTTTTCAGGATCGGTGACTACCCTCGCTGCAGCGAGCGGCCCGGCCTTGTCGGTTAGCTGGAATGTACGCACTCCTTGGCCGCCCCGCCCCTTCCGGGAGTAGCTTGACGTTGATGTCATCTTTCCGTACCCGCCCTGGCTAACCACCAGCAGGTGGCTGTTCGGTGTGACCACGCCCATTGCGACCACCAGGTCGTCGCCAATTAGCCTGATCCCCCTGACGCCGCCCGCGGTCCTGCTGCGTGGGGTCAGGTCGTCGATGGCGAATCGTATTGCCTGCCCTTTCTGGGTTACGAGCATCGCGTCCTTGGCCTCGCCTATCTGGACCACGGAGACCAGTTCGTCGTCCTGAGCCAGGTTCATGACGATCAGACCTGAGGGGCGAATGTTGGTCAATTCGCCGGTCTTGAGAGACTTGATCTGTCCCTGTCTTGTGGCCAGCAGCAGGGGGTATTCGTCTTTGGGGTTATCGATAAGCAACATCGCCTGTACCTGCTCGTTCCTCTGCAGGGGCAGGAGATTCGACAACAGTACCCCCCTCGAAGTCCGCGAGGCGTCCCCGGGGATCTGGTACGCGCGAAGCGGGTACACCCGCCCGCGATTGGTGAAGAAGAACACCGTGCTGTGGGTATCCACCACCAGCAGGTCCAGTATGGCGTCCCCCTCACGGGTGGTCATGCCCCGCACGCCCTTGCCTCCGCGGTTCTGCTGGCGGAAGGTGTTCGGCGGCACGCGCTTGATGTAACCGCGCTGGCTCAGGGTGATGATCACGTCTTCCTGCGGAATCAGCGATTCCGGGGTTTCTTCTCCAACCTCTTCCACTTCGATGGTGGTCCGGCGCGGGTTGTTTCGGTTGAAAGTCGACTTGAGCTCTCGTGTCTCCTGCTTGATCTCGGCCAGGATCTTTTCAGGATCGGCCAGCAACGCCTCGAGCTCGGCGATTTTCTGCAAGAGTTCCTCGTGCTCGTTCTGCAGCCGCTCCCGCTCGAGCGCTGCCAGGCGCCGCAACTGCATGTCCAGGATCGCCTGGGCCTGGACTTCGGAAAGGTCCAGCTCCTGTATCAGGTTGTTTCGGGATTCCTCTACATCCGCCGAATTGCGGATGATTTCGATCACCTCGTCAATCCGGTCCAGGGCCAGGAGCAGCCCCTGCACGATGTGGTCGCGGTCCCGCGCTCGCTGCAGCTGGTATTCCGAGCGGCGGCGGATGACCTCCTCACGGTGCCTGATGAATAGCTCCAGGCACCTCCTCAGAGGCAGCACCTGCGGCTGGCCGTCCACCAGGGCCAGCATGATGGAGTTGAACGACGACCGCATCGCCGTCTGGCGGAGCAGGTTGTTCAGGACGACCCGCGGCTGAGCGTCCCGGCGCAGCTCAATGACGATGCGCATGCCCCGGCGGTCCGACTCGTCGCGAATGTCTGATATACCGTCGATTTTCCGCTCGCGGGCAAGCGCCGCAATGCGCTCTATCAGGGTAGCCTTGTTCACCTGGTAAGGGAGGGAGGTTACGATAATCTGCTCCCTGTTATTGCGCGTCTCCTCGAACTCCGCCTCAGCCTCCATCACGATGCGGCCGCGACCCGTGGTGTAGGTGTCTACGATCCCCTTCCGGCCGCGAATCCGGGCGCCAGTCGGGAAGTCCGGGCCCACCACATGGCGCATCAGGCGCTCCGTGGTGGCTTCCGGATGATCGATCAAATGGACCAGCGCGTCGCACACCTCTCCCAAGTTGTGCGGAGGGATGTTGGTGGCCATGCCCACCGCGATGCCCGACGCCCCGTTTACCAGCATGTTCGGCAGCCTGGCCGGCAGCACCGTGGGCTCGGTCAGCGAATCGTCGAAGTTGGGCGCGAAATCTACGGTGTTCTGGTCGATGTCAGCTAGCAGTTCATCTGCAATGGGCGCCAGCCGTGCCTCGGTGTAGCGCATCGCCGCAGGGGGATCGCCGTCGACGCTCCCGAAGTTGCCTTGTCCGGCGATCAGGGGGTAGCGCATGGAGAAGTCCTGCGCCATCCTCACCAGAGCGTCGTATACCGATCCTTCGCCATGTGGGTGGAACTTGCCCAGCACCTCACCGGCGATGCGTGCGCTTTTGCGATGCTGAGAGCCGGGCCGGATGCCCATGTCGTGCATGGCGTACAGTATCCGCCGCTGCACCGGTTTCAGTCCGTCCCGGACATCAGGGAGCGCACGCGCCACAATCACGCTCATGGCGTAGGTCAGGTACGAAGTCCGCATCTCATCGGCGATGCGAATCGGCTGCTCTCCAGGTGGTACCGGGGCGGTAGTTACCATAGGTCGCTTCTCCTAGGACCAGGGTTTGCAATCATGTGGTATCCCAGAAATTCCGACAGGGAGCTTCCGACAGGCCCCAACGCCCTGGGAGCGCGCACATGAGCCCGCCGGGGCTTCGGCCGGAGATCTGAAGGCCGCAACTGCTGTTACGCGACTTCCGTTTCGACAAAGCGTTCCGCTCGATCGTGCAGCCCGGCAAAAAGGTTGGCGAAGTGCCTAGGCACTTCGTCCTTCCTCTCCGGATGGCATTGCAGTCCTACTACCCAACTGTGTTCAGGGCTCTCCAACCCCTCAACCAGCCCGTCCTCCACGCTGTATGCCGTACTCATCAAGCGGAGGGCTCTGTGCGCTTCCATCAGCCCCTGGTGGTGGTAGCTGTTGACTCTGAAGAATCCCGCCGAGCCCACGATGGCAGCCGTCTTCGCTCCCGGGGCCACATAGATCTGGTGGGAGACGTGCTCGCTGTCGTCCGAGTCGTCTTCATTCCGGTGGCCGGGCAGGTCCTGGATCAACCTGCCTCCGAAAGCCACATTCAATACCTGCATTCCGCGGCAGATGGCCAGCACCGGCATATCGACGGAAAGAGCGTATTCCAGTACCCTGAATTCCAGGTCGTCCAGGTCGGGCATCAGCTTGAGCCTGGCGTTGGGATCAGGCTCCTGGCCGTACCTGCCGGGATGGACATCCGGGCCACCAGAGAGCAGCAGTCCACCCACTCCCTGCAACATCTCGGCGGGGGAAACACCGTTGTGCGTTTTCGGAAGCAGGACGCGTGTTTTCGAACCCGCGTCCTCCATCGCGTCAACGTAACGGCGCGAATTTCGCTCGCTGACGGACGTAATTGCGACTATTGCCATACGACATAATAGTATAATTGATTTAGGGAAAATTTGGGAGTGCTCGCTGTAGCGATTCGCCTCATTTTGGCTGCATTTGAGCATCATGGTGGGAGTCCGCTCGCCGGCCCGCGGGCCTGCAAACCCTTTTCCTCCACAATAATCCCGTTTGCGGGGGCGCCCGCAGTTTTGTTAAGCTAGCGTTGCCAACCATGAAGGAATCTGCAAGGCCGGAATAGCCATGAAAGAAGTCATCCAGGGTGCAGTCGAGACGCTGCGGGAAGGTCGGCCTTGCGTGCTGGCTACCGTGGTGCGGACCAAGGGATCTACGCCGCAGAAGGCCGGCGCCATGCTTCTGGTCCGGGACGACGGAAGCGGCTTGGGGACACTGGGTGGTGGGTGTGTCGAGGGCGACATCTGGTTCGCGGCAAAAGAAATGCTTCGCGAAGGTGGGGGCCCTGAATTCAAGGACTACTACCTCAACGAAGACATCGCCGCCCGGGATGGCCTGGTCTGTGGCGGCACGATGTACTTCTACCTGGAGCCGCTGCGTCAACTGAACGATTTCCTTCCCCTCGGAGACGAGATCCTGGAAGCGTATGATGGCGGCGAACCGGTGGGGCTCGCCACCGTGGTGAACAGCCCGCGCCGTCCGGAACTCCTCGGCGCCAAGCTGCTTCTGCGGGCCGACAGTACGGTGTCCGGCAGCCTCGGGGTGGCGGAACTGGACGAGCCGGCCTTGGAAGCTGCCCATCGCATCGCCCAGATTGGCAACAACGAGTCTATTTCCACCGAAGACGGCACCGAGATCTTTGTTGAGGGGTTCACGACCCCCCCGACGCTGGTGATGGTCGGGGGCGGCCACGTGGGCAAGGCCACCGCCGATCTGGCCACTAACCTGGGCTATCGCGTCTACCTGGTCGACGACCGCCCCGAGTTCTGCAACGAGGAGCGGTTCCCTTACGCCGAACAGACCGTAGTCACTCCCTACGACCAGTGGTCTGATCACCTCACTATCAATGTCAACAGCTACGTAGTCGTTGCCACTCGAGGACACCGCTACGACGACATGGCCCTCGAGTCGGCAATGAAGACTCGTGCCCGCTACATCGGCCTCCTCGGCAGCCGCCGCAAGACGCTGATGATCTACCGTCGCCTGATGGAGCAGGGCATCACCAAGGACCGGATCAAGGAAGTTTACGCGCCGGTGGGGTTGAATATAGGCGCCCTCACACCTGAGGAGATCGCCGTGAGCATCATGTCCGAGATCATCATGGTGCGCCGCGGTGGCGATGGCGGACAGATGACCATGGGTGACTGGTACATTGACCGCGCTGCCAGCATAGTCGAGCGCACGGTCGAGGTTTAGCGGCCCCGCCATGCCCGGCGCCTGGGCCATCCTGTTGGCCGCTGGCGAGTCCAGCCGCATGGGCCAGTTGAAGGCCCTCCTGCCTTGGCGGGGCAAGACCCTGCTGGAACACCAGGTCGACGCCCTGACCGGGGGCGGCGCGGAGAGGGTGGTCGTCGTCCTTGGGCACCGTGCAGACGAGTTGCGCCCCTTGCTGGAAAACAAGCAGGGCGTTGCCTGGGTCCTGAACCCCGACTATCTCCAGGGGAAGACAACCTCGATCAGGACCGGTCTTGCCGCACTGGACGAAGCTGAGGTCGATGACATACTGCTGCTCAACGTCGACCAACCCCGCTCTTCCGCCGATGTTGCCGCAGTCCTGGACACACACCGCGCTCATGGCAGCGCCGTCACAGTTCCGGAATACAGGGGCAAGGGCGGGCACCCCATCGCCCTCTCCGCCTCGCTCCTCCCCGAACTGCTTCAGATAAACGAGGAGACCCAGGGCATCAAGGCCGTCATTCGAAGCAGACCAGACTCAGTCAGGCGATTTCCGCTGGATAACCCGGATATTCTGCTCGACCTCAACACCCCCGAAGAGTACCGCGCCGCCTTGGAGACGAGCAAAGGGGCGTAGCCCAAACCGGGTCGGGCAGCCTTAAACGAGCCGCCTGCCTCCGGGCATTAGCATCGACACCAGGAACCCTAAGAAGTAGAGCCCGGCTGCCAGGTAGAAAGCCGAGGACCAGCCGGCATAGTCCGCCAGAACTCCTGCCGCTATGGAGGCCATTGCCCCGAAGAAGGCATTGCTGCCCCACATCAGCCCGATGAACGAACCTTCCAGTCCCTTGCCCTCTGCCACATCAATGGCGGCTGCCTGGGTCAGCGAGTTCACCGTGAAGATGAACACGCCGAACAGGAAGACCATGACGGTCATGCCCCAGCCGTCGCCCAGCATCACGATGGCGAGGGTGATGACACAGGTGGCGGCCATCACCAGCATCGTAATCGGCTTGCGGCCGATCCGGTCGGAGAGCGCTCCGAACAGCGGCCCGGTGATGATCCCCGGCACCGCGAACAGCGCCACATGGAACCCCACCCAAAAGTCGCTGAAGCCCAGGTCTCTCGACAGATAGAGGGGGATGACCCATAGAAGCGACCGGTCTCCCATTCCCCGGACCGCCGAGACCGTGAATATGCTCCACATCCCGGTCCCGCGGAATGAGTTGGCCATCTCGCGCAGCTGGGTCTTGATCTTCTGCCGGTAGTCCACTCCGGGCAGAGCAGGCCCGTCCACATTGCGCAGCAGCAGGAAAATCGCCGTCGCCAGGATCAGCATGATGGGGGCGCCGCCGCCCACGATCCAGCGCCAGCCAATCACGGCGAGCAGCCCGCTCACGATCAGTGGACCGATCCAGTCGCCCACATTGCCGGTCGAGCGGTGCATGGAGATGAACAGTCCCCGCCGGTCCGGAAAGCGCTGTGCAAGCAGCCCCAGCGCGGGCGGATGCCACATCGCCGTCCCGGCCGAGGCGATTCCCAGTGCCACCAGCACCTGCCAGTACGCTGGCGAGATGGAAACGAGGAAGTACCCGACCCCGATCAGCGCCAGGCTGGCGGTGAGGACCTGTGCCCGCCGGTGCTGGAACACATCCACGAAAAAGCCGCCAGTCATGCTGGTGGCTCCGCCGGCGAGCTGCCTGACGCCGTCCAACAGGCCAGCCTGGATCGGGTTCAGCCCCAGGCTCACATAGATGGCCGTGATCAGCACCAGGAACCCACGACCGTACATGTGCTCCAGCGTGTGAGCGCCGATCACGGTCGTCGCCATGATGGGGTCCTTGGTTCGGCGAGGCCCGTACTCGGTTGGGGACTGCTGACCTGCTGCTACTTGTGCCAAGGGCTGTTACCTTCTGTTAGCCGCTAGTAGTTCATCTCTAATGTAATGATGGGTACAGGGACTTGAGTTTGATCCGGGCGTCCTGGGTGGTAAATCGCCGGTCCGCCCGGATTGCAGCCCGGTTGCGCCGCTCCTGCCAAGTCCCGCTTTCTTGGGTCAGGACCTCCCGGTCAGGCATTCGGCGGTCCAGGCACTGCCTGGCCAGCACTCCCAATTCTATCTCCGCCATCCCTTCGGCAAGCTCAGGACAGGATTCAGCCAACTCCCGTGCTTCGGAGTGTAGTGGATCTCCAGACGCTCGGCGATGCGCCTGGCCTCCGCAGGCTCGAAGGCCTCGTACAAGGATGACGGATGGTGCGTGTTCAGATTGTCCATCACCAGCACTATACGCTCCCTGTCAGGGTAGTCTTCATCCACCAGTTTCCGCACCACCTCCGCCCAGTCGGTCCGCGTGCGCCTTTCCCTGACCTCCACCCGGCGCCATCCCTCCAAGGGCGCGTACAGCATGAACAGGTTGCTCACCCCGTTGCGCTGGTATTCGTAATCGTAGGCCACGGGTGCTCCGGGCCTCGCCGGACGGGGTTGACGCGTCTCCTGCACCAACTGCTTGCTGGTCTCGTCCAAACACACCAGCACCTCGTTGTCATCAAAGCTCCGGTGATACACCTCCAGCACATCCTCCATGGCGCAGACAAACTCGGCGGCGCAGACAAACTCGGCGCTGCCTTGCGGTGGCAGGCACCAGCATTCCTTCAGCCACGGCTTGACGCAGTTTTTTTCAGTGTCCGCCGCACCGTCTCCGGGCAGATGCTGTCCACTATCTCCCTTTCCACCAGCCCCTCGGCCAGCAGTTGCAGAGTCCAACTAACCCGTCCCTCCGGCGGCTGGGAGACAGCCATCGCTATCAGGTGGGCCTCTCCCTCACCGTCCAGCTTCCTGGCGCGGTGGTTCAGTTGCCTCTTGCGTCCAATGGCCGACTCCACTCCCTGCACCACGCAACGGTGGCGCACCCGCTCTACCGTGGCCGTGCCCACCCCAAGGGCCCGGGCTATCTCCTGATCCATCATCGGACCCTCGGCCTGATTCTCGTCGCTGAGCAGCAGAATTCGGGCGTGAGTCTGCTTGTAGGCCGCCGCTCGCCCCTTGGACACCAGTGCCTTCAGTTCCTCTTGCTCCTCTCCCGTCAAACTCACCCGATACTTCTTCACCATCACATCCTCCCACTTCCCGGTCGCCGCGCCTAAGCGCTAGCTCATCATAGATCATCAGCCATCATCTCAAAGCAGTTGGTCCACTAGTTCCCTGCAGCCGCGCTGGCTGCCCGGAAAAGGCATTCAGTATTCGAATTTGCGAATTATACACGGAATCAGTATTCGTAGAATGCCCGCTGCAGCCACTCCCTTTCGGTGCCCTCGGCCAGGGCCAGCATGAGCAATATCCGGGCCTTTTGCGGCGGCAGGTTGTCGGACACGATGAAGCCTTGCTCCTCTTTGCGCGGCGTCATCACCACCCGCCCTGCGGTCGAACGGGAGGCCAGCACCACTGGAATGCCGTCCTCCACTGCCTTGGCAGCGGCCGCGATGAAGGCCGGAGGGAATGTTCCGCCCCCGAAACCGGCGATCACCAGTCCGTCGGGCCGCATCTGGCGCACCGCGTCGATGATCGCACCGTCAGCGCCAGCGTACGAGTACACGATCTCCACACGAGGCATGCTGTCCCGGCCTTCCACATTGAACGGTGTGGCGGTAGTGTGCTTCCGCACCGGGGCCCGGTAGAAGACGACCTGCCCGTCGGAATCAGAGTATCCCAGGAATCCCAGTTCGTTGGGCCGGAATGTCTCGACTCGGAAGGTGTTGGATTTTGTGACATCACGCCCGGAGTGGATCTCGTTGTTCAGCACGGTCAGCACGCCCATGCCGCCAGCGTGGGGTGTCGCCGCGATGCGCACTGCGTCCATCAGGTTGGCGTCGGCGTCCGTGCCGATGGAGGTTGGCGGCCGCATCGCACCGGTAATCACCACCGGCTTGTCCGTTTTGACCGCCAGGTGCAGGAAGTAGGACGTTTCCTCCAGGGTGGCCGTGCCGTGGGTCACGGCTATGCCGGTGAGGTCCGTGTTGTCCCGGAGCATGCTGTTGATCCTGGTGGTCAGCGCGATCCAGTCTGCCGGACCGATGGCCGTGCTCCCCACGCTGACCAGGTCTTCCGAGGTTATAGACGCCAGGTCATTGATCTCGGGGACGCGCTCCAGCGACTGTGCGATAGTGAGGTGGTCGCCGATCTCCGGATACAGGATGTAGTCCAGCCGGTCAGGGCCGATTCCGGCAATGCTGCCGCCGGTGCCGATTACATGTACCTGGGGCTTGGCTGCGGTCATGGGAAGCCGCCTCCTGTGCATAGGCTTTTGTCGCTATCCGCGGAATGGGAGCCGCGGAACGGTTGATATAATACCCCGGATACCCAGGTCTTGCAGGTCGTCAATCCTGAGCCTTGGCACGAGGAACAATTGCGGTCGCTTCTGGTGTCCGACATTCACTCCAACTTGGAAGCCTTGGAAGCGGTGTTTGCCGATGCCGGACTGCGAGGTGGATTCGAAAGCGTCTGGTGCCTTGGCGACATGGTGGGTTACGGCCCTGACCCGTCAGCCTGTATCAGCCGCCTGCGCGAGTTCGACCTCGCGGCCGTCGCTGGTAACCACGACTATGCGGCGTCGGGCCTGATCGACGCAGCCGACTTCAACGGCGCGGCGTTCACCGCAATCCGGTGGACCGCACAGCGGTTGAGCCCTGAGGAAAAGCAGTTTCTGTCGGGCCTGCCGACCATCCATCTCGTGCCGCCCTTCACCCTGGTCCATGGAAGCCTGCGTGCCCCTATTGTCGAGTACCTCCTGCACCCGACCCAGGCCGCCGCCACATTCGAACTCCTGACGACTGACTTTTGCGCCGTCGGTCACTCCCACTATCCGTTCATCTGCCACGAGAACGGCGGGTTGCCCTTGTTCCTTCCCTTGCTTGAGGGCGGTTCCGTCCCCCTGGACGCCGGGAGATGCATCGTGAACCCCGGAAGCGTTGGCCAGCCCAGAGACCGGAATACCCACTCCAGCTATGCAATCTTCGACAGCGGGACACGAACGGTGGAACACTACCGAGTCGAATACGATATACCCGTCACCCAGAAGAAGATGCGCCGCGCTGGCTTGCCCGAATACCTGATAGATCGCTTGGACCATGGCGTGTAAGCTAGACGGGGCAACCGCATTCTAACTTGATACGCGGTGCAGCCCCTCGTCATTCTCGCGAAAGCGGGAATCCAGAGGGTTCCGCGCCGATACAATCAGCTTCGGACAGGCAGGCTTGTATTCCCGGGCAAGCGGGAATGACGATTTATTGGGCTCCATCAAATTAAAATGCGTTTGCTCTCATAGGCTGGACAGTGAATTTGACATCGCCGCACGACAGTTGATAGATTTGAGTGCAGTGGCCCGCTAGCTCAACTGGCAGAGCAACGGACTCTTAATCCGTAGGTTCTCGGTTCGACCCCGAGGCGGGTCACCAAAAGTACCCGAATTTGAGCCCTTCCAGGATGGAAGGGCTTTTCTGTTGCACGGCTATGGGGCTTGTGAAGGCCTGCGCGGGGGTCTACATTAGCCTGACATCCTCGCTGCCAGGCATCAGCGGGCTGATTCGATTCGAGAATAGAGGAGTAAGGCAATGGCCGCTACGGATACGACCATTCTGGCCCTGCAACGCAACTGGGACATGGTGTCCAGCGCTGTCGACGGGGTCGACGATTCCACGCTGGCGAGTATGCCCAACGACCAGTCCAACCCCATGAACTGGCTGGTCTGGCACATGACCCGCGTCGCAGACCGGTTTATCAACAGCCGCTTCCAGGATACCGGGCAGGTCTGGATCGCGGGAGGCTGGCACGAGAAGTTCGGCATGGACGCCGATGCCGAGGAATTCGGCATGGGGTGGAGCGCCCAGAAGGTGGCGGACTGGCCCGCCCCGTCGCGTGAGGTTCTGATGGGCTACTACGATGCCGTCAACGATGCCGCCAGGGACTATATCTCCGGACTGGACGCCGCCGGCCTGGAGCGACAGGTGCCCGCGCCCGGCGGCACGACCATGTCGGTCGGCGAAGCCCTTGGCATCCTGGTCTGGGACAACATCGTTCACGGGGGACAGGTCGCATATCTGCGGGGCTACTTCGAGGGCCTGGGTTGGCATCGTTAGGAGCGGTCCTCAACGACGATTGAACTCAGGAAGACGCCGGGAGCTTGAAACCGTCACCCCGGCCCTATTTCTTCTCCCGTGCGCTGCGTCTTGACTTGCGGTTCGAGGCCATTTCGGCCCTTGAAGTCTCGTAGAACGCGATGTAATCGCTGGCTGGTGTCAGGGCAACTGCCTCCCCGATCAGGTCCAGTGGAAGGTCGGCCACGCTCTTGAAGCGAACGCAGGCCTTCCCCATGTCCAGTTTCTTTCCCGCCTCGGCGAACCCCTCCTCGAACCATCTCTGGGATTCTTCGCTCCCGTATAAGTTCATGAGATACAGGGACATGTGCCGCTTCTGGGATGCCAGCGCGGCATACATAAGCGGGTGGCCGTTGTAAGTTTCGGGGTAGGTCTCCAGGGGGATGACATAAGAGATCATCCCAAAATCCATCTGCTCCTCGTAGCCATCAGGAAGGTGCTGGAGGATCAACTCCCGCATCTGCGCGATCTGCTTCGCCCGGTCCTCCGGAAGGGACGCGATGTACTCCTCCGGAGTGGCAGGTGTGTCTGACCGGTTCATATTCGGCTCCCTTGTTAGACGGTATGCTGCTGGGGGTGGTTGGCCTTTCCCGTATTCACCAGGAAATTATCTCAAGACTCGCTATGACTTTCCAACCGTCGGTCCCGTGAATACAGGAATGCAGAGGCGCTGGTCGTAATGCGTTCATTGGCATCAGACCGCGGCAGTCCCGAGATGATTCCCAAAGCATACCCCCACGCCAAAGGCCTGTGAATTTAATTTCCATGAGAGTAAAGGATTTGGTCATATTCGGCGGGTGAACGCTGGAACATTCACGGCGCCGCGATTAAACTTCTATGTCAAGAGTGTGGGGTGTGGGAAGCGGCATTTCGCCACGGCGGCCGTCGGCAGTGCGGACTCTTCCACAAACCCAACCGGGGCCCTCAGCCGTACTCATGCCAGCCGTTGGGTCGGCAAAAACGGAGAGAGCCACATTGAGGTAGTGGAGAGTTTTGCCCATGAAGCTGACGCGTACTAGGATACTCCTCTTCATTGCGGTAACCGCCCTGCTTGTTAGCATTCCGGCCATTGTTTCGGCCCAGGTTATTCCGCATACGATCACCGGCAAGGTCTACGTCAATGGCAGAGTGGCTCCGGCAGGTGCCACAGTGGAGGCCTTCATTGACGATGCCAAAGTGGCAGACGATGCAATAGATGCGCAGGGGACCTACTTTCTATTAGTCGTTCCAAGGGGTACACAGAATTTCACCGGCAAGACGATCACCTTTAAAGTTAGCGGTGGCACAGCCGCCGAAACAAAGACTTGGCAGTCCGCAGGAGACGATACAGGCTTTGACCTGAACGTTGCTGGGCCCGGGGGCAGCTCACAATCCACCAACACGCCGACCCCGCGCCCGACCACCCGGCCTCGTACGACCACTAGCACGGGTCCTCGAGGCCCTGCAGGCCCCGCTGGCCCCGTAGGCCCCGCAGGTCCCCAGGGCGAGCCGGGACTCGCTGGAGAAGCAGGTGCGGATGGGATTGCTGGCCGGGCCGGTCCTCAGGGGCCCAAGGGCGATCAGGGGCCGGTCGGCCCGCCGGGAGAGACTGGTTCCCAGGGATCTGAAGGGCCGCGTGGCGATACCGGCGCTCAGGGTCATTTGGGACAGACGGGGCCGCAGGGTGTCGCGGGCCCACCTGGAGCCACCGGGGTCCAGGGTCCGGCCGGCCCGCCCGGCAGTTCCGGTAACTTCCTGATTGCCATAATCGCCTTGGTGATCGCGTTGCTCGCGCTGCTGGTCGCCATCGGCAGATGGATCTGGGAGCTCCAGACCGGCTAAGTTGTTCCGGCCGGTCGGGTCCCGTATGCGGGATATCTGACCGGGTTTTCACAATGCTCGCAGCGGCCAGTCCCATGTTATGATTTGAAAGTCATGGGGCTGGCCGCTTCCGTTGCCCGTAGTAGTCCTTGCATTTCTGTCTCGTGGGGAAGTGTCGAAATTGGTAGACGAGCATGACTTAGGATCATGTGCTGCAAAGCGTGGGAGTTCGAGTCTCCCCTTCCCCACCACTCACTTGATCCGCAGCTGGTCGTCAACGCAATTTGGAGCCCGCCAGCATCCAATGCAGTCCGTATCCGTTCCTGGCTGAAAACGATTTGTGGCAAGCAACCGAAGATGTCCTCGAATCAATAGCCATCGGGGCTGGCATATTGGGTACCGGTGGAGGGGGTAATCCCTACATCGGTCAGTTAAGGGCGAAACAGGCTATCAGGCAGTGGGGGCCGGTGACGGTTCTCAGCCCTGACGAGTTACCGGAAGATGCCAGAGTCGTGTGCGTCGGAGGAATCGGTGCCCCGACCGTGGGCATCGAGAAGGTTCGCGATCTCCAGTCCTATCATGCTCTCCGGGCTATTGAAGACTTCACGGGTGAGAAGGCCACTGCGCTGATCTCCAATGAGATCGGCGGCAGCAACTCCGTTGAGCCCCTTATCCCTGCGGCCATGACCGGGCTGCCGGTGGTCGACGCTGACGGCATGGGCCGGGCCTTCCCCGAGTTCCAGATGAAGACCTTTTTCGTTTACGGCGTCCCTTGGTGCCCGATGGCAATCGCCGACGAAAAAGGGAACTCCGTTGTGATAAGGGAGACCATCGACCCACGCTGGGCCGAACGCCTGGCACGCTCGTTGACCGTTCAGATGGGATGCGTTGCCTGCTACGCCGTCGCACCCATGAGTGCGGCCCAGGTTCGAGATACTGCCGTGCCGCTTACTCTCTCCTTGGCGAGGCAGCTGGGCGACGCCGTCAAGCAGGCAGGCTCGCAGGGTAAAGAACCGCTCGCGGCCATATTGGACACCTGCCCTGGCAAGGTGCTGTTCGGCGGAAAGGTAGTTGACCTGGAACGACGGACCACCGCCGGATTCGCTCGGGGAACCCTGACCATCGAGGGTCTGGAGTCCTACGCCGGCGAGAGAATGACCATAGAGTTTCAAAACGAGAATCTCATCGCGCGCCGGGACGGCGCTATTGTCTGCACGGTCCCCGACCTGATCTGCGCCGTAGCCACGGACTTGGGCGAGCCGGTTACCACTGAACTGATGCGCTATGGGCTCCGGGTTACCATCCTGGGTTTTCCCGCCCCGGAACTCTGGACCACCCCTGAAGGTCTTGCCGTAGCTGGTCCAGGCGCATTTGGATACGAAACCGACTACACCCCGCTGGTGCTCTGACGACGGCGCCGGTGTTTGTCGGTGTAGATGTCGGAGGAACGAACACGGACGCCGTCCTGATGGACGGAGGGGTTCTGGTAGCTGCAGTCAAGTTGCCCACGACTGCTGATGTAACTTCAGGCATCATCGCCTCGCTGGCTGAACTGCTCAAGCATCTCCCCGGACATGGGCAGGTTGACGCTGTGATGGTGGGGACGACGCACTTCACCAATGCCCTCCTCGAGCGGCGCAACCTGGCCCCGACTGCGATCATCCGTTTGGCGCTTCCTGCCACTCAGCTCCTGCCTCCGCTGGTGGACTGGCCAGGAGAATTGAGGCAGTCCATTGGTGGACAGGCGCGCATGGTGCGAGGAGGCCACGAGTTTGATGGCCGCGAGATTTCCTCCCTCGATCGAGATGCCATCAGAGATACCGTAAGGGACCTGCGCCAACAGGGAGTACGTGCCGTAGCACTGTCAGGGGTATTTTCCCCGGTAAACAGTTCGCACGAACTTGAAGCGGCCGCCATCGTCCTGGACGAGGCTCCTGAAATTCGCGTTTGCCTGTCTCATGAAAACGGCCGGATGGGACTGCTGGAACGGGAAAACGCGGCTACTCTGAACGCATGCCTGGGGGAAATGGCAACTCGCACGCTGCGTTCGATTGAAGAGGCGTTGGCATCGTTGGGGATTGCAGCGCCCCTCTACCTGAGCCAGAACGACGGCACACTGATGGATGCGGAATTTGCGGGCCGTTTTCCCGTTCTGACCATATCCTCGGGACCCACGAACAGTATGCGAGGCGCTGCCTGGCTCTCTGGGGTGACGGACGGGATAGTCGTGGATGTGGGAGGCACCTCAACAGACGTTGGAGCACTGATCAACGGGTTCCCCAGGGAGGCGGCTGTCGCGGTGCAACTGGCAGGAGTACGGACAAACTTCCGCATGCCGGATATGGTGTCCATTCCCCTCGGAGGAGGCACCATCGTAGAGCCTGAATCGATGCGCATTGGACCGGAGAGCGTCGGTTACAGGCTTCCTGAAGAAGGTCTGGTATTCGGGGGAGGCAGCCTGACTGCCACCGACCTGGCTGTGGCGGATGGCCGGGCCGAGGTGGGCGATCCTAGATATGTGGAGAGCCTGGACAGGTCCTTCGTCGCAGTTGCGATGTCCGAAATTCAACGGCGCGTCGAAACCGCTGTCGATCGGGTTAAACTGAGGCACGAGGATGTCCCGGTAGTGCTCGTAGGGGGTGGGAGTGTCCTGTTGGAGAACGAATTGAGTGGTGCCTCCCAGGTGCTGCGCCCCGATCATGCTGGTGTGGCCAATGCTATCGGAGCAGCCATAGCCCAGGTGGGAGGTCAGGTCGAAAGAGTCTATGCCCTCGAACAGACGGGACGCGAACAGGCGATTCAGGACTGCTCTTCCGCCGCTGCGGAGAGAGCGATCGCGGCAGGAGCGGACCCAGGGACCATTGAAATCGTCGAGGTGGACGAAGTACCTCTGGCTTATGTTCCCAGCAGTGCCACCCTGGTGCGAGTCAAGGCCGTTGGTAATCTCGCGACACGCAGTTAGGCCTTCAACCTTGCTGCCAGGGCTGCCAGGGCTGCCAGGGCTGCCAGGGCTGCCAGGGCTGCCAGGTCCATGTTTAAGGTACTCCCTAGACGGGTCTTCCCGTAAGACAGGGGCTAGACCTCTCTTGCCCACTTAGCCAGGGCCTTATCCGGAGAGCTTATCTCTTCCACCGCCGTGTAGTAGTAGTTCTGCCATCCGGTCTGCGGCATTCCGGTGAAGAGCATCAGGTTCAAGGGATATTCCTCGCTGTCGGTGGCGCGTCGGAAATCGTCTCTGAACAGGAAGGTGGGCTTGCTCAGCGCGATGGCCATTCCCAACTCCACCATCACACCCTCGTCCGGCGGAACGCCGTTCACCACTGCGAAGGTTGCATCCGACTCTCTCACGTCATCGTAGTCCTTCTGACCTATCCGGTATGCCCAGCCAGCGTGTGAAAAGTCATCCTGGTTGTTCCGTGAAAATGGCTCCCACACTTCGAGGCCAAGCGATTCCAGGACCTCGACCAGCGGAGGAAGAAGCAGTTCCCTTTGCTGGGCGGAAAACCCGTAGGGATTGGCTAGGTATATGGACTTTGGCATAAGGCAAACGCTCCGTCTATTGGGGGTCCGTAGCTGGGGTGAGGGCTCGAAGTCGGGGTCTCGCTCATTTGAGTTTAACGTGAATCTGAGTAAAGCTGTCCCGAGGTTAGGAACGAATTCGAGTCTCCTTCGGGTAGAGTTATCATGCGACAGTTCTGAAAACCGCAGGTTCTTCACATAACGTTCACATAACACATTAGAGGGGCTTAGTTCAAGAACAACTGCCCTTGCCAATGCCATAGAATTCTGCGATCCCCCCAGCGCTCAAGCGCACCACGAGGCTTCACAGGGTGGCAATTTTGGCCAGAAAGCACGAAATCGGGAATTGTACTTACCCTTTCCGTGAATTTATTACCACAACACCATCCCAATGCACTAGAATAAGCGCCGGCCAATCTATGATGGAGACCAACTGGATTGCTTCCTGACGCCTTGGTTCTAGTCAGTCTGCCGACAGGCTTCCCTTTTGCCGGAGAAGACGCCCACGGCCATCTGAACGCCCTCCTGTTCATTGGGGCACTGATCGTTGTGGCCAAGTTGGCCGAGGGCGTCATGAGCCGCATCGGGCTGAACTCCATTGTCGCATTCACGGCGGCCGGTGTGCTGCTGGGCCCAGTCACGGGCTTCGTCGAAATTACCGACCACATCAAGCTGTTCCTCGACATTGGCGTGTTTATCTTTTTCTTCCTGATCGGGTTGGACGAAATTGACATTCCTGGTTTCATGTCAACGATTCGAGGTCGTTACTTTCTCGCGGCGACCATGTCGGTATTGATATCGATCATCGTCTCGCTCGTTGTTACCTCCGACTTACTGGGGCTGGACTTCTCGCTTAACTTGGAGTTCAACCAAGCGCTCTCTCTTGCCGGAATCCTGTCCTTGTCCAGCTTGGGCCTGGTTGCCAAAGTACTGGCGGACAAGGGACTGCTCAAAGAGTTGATTGGCCTGAGAATCTTCACCGCAGTGATCATCGCCGAGGTGATAGCTCTTCTGATCGTCGGTCTGACCATAGGGGGCGAGTCCGAGTCAGTCAGCGTTCTGGGCATTCTGAAGTTGCTGGGGCAGATCGCGGGATTCACAGTCGTAATATGGATTGTGTCTGCAAAGGTCCTGCCGCGTGTGATGGCAATCCTCCAGCGGTTCCTCAACGTGCCGGAGCTCTCCTACGGTATATTGATTGGAGGCCTCTTCCTCGTTGTAGTGGGTGCGGAAAGTATCGGTTTGCACGGATCCCTGGGGGCCCTGCTGTTTGGGGCAGCCCTCTCCGGCTTGCCTCATAGAATGCGCGAAGACATCATGCCCGGAATGCGAAGCACTGCGGAGGGACTGTTCGTTCCCCTGTTTTTCGCATCTGCCGGCTTGTACCTGGACTTTTCTTTCCTCGAGTTGCCTCCGGAGACCATCCTTGCGCTGTTGTTCATCCCGATGATAGGGAAGATCGTCGCGTCTTTCGTGGGAACATATATTGCCCGGCTGGACACGCCAATTGTCCTGTCAGCCGGCCTCATGGGGAAAGGAGTTGCCGAGATAGCCTTGCTCCTGGTACTTCTGGAGACCCAAGTAATCGGTAACGATGTCTTTTCACTCCTCGTAATAATCATGTTTGGGTACATCGTACTGATGCCGCCGGTAATTTCCATCGCGGTCAGCAGGGCCAAGGTGCCGGTGGCGCCTTCGCAACCGCAGACCATGGTGCCCGCGTTCGCCCGCCATGCGCTGGCGGGCGTGATGGTAAGCTCAGTCATGGACCGCACCAGGTCTTATCCCGATCCAGATGTTACCGCAAGCACATTCCTGAGCGATTGGCTGGTGCCCAATCAGACGGACTACCTGATTATCGAAAGGGGAGTTCCGGTGGGGACCGTTTCGATCAATCGCGTCAATTCGAGGCGCAGACTGTTTTTCTGGCGCAGGGGGTCGTTTGGCGACACTCCGCTCAGGGACTTGATGAGGAGAGGTCCGCCCCACTCAAATCCCGACGAGCCGATTGAAGACGCCCTGGAACGAATGGCAGCCAGCTCGTTGACCATTATCCCGGTAATGGATAGAAACACTGGACAGTTCTTGGGCATGGTTGATAGCCACGAGATTCTGGAACTGGTGGCGCTGATGGACGAGATCCGCGAAGAGGCGCGGAGAATGGCTGCCGATTTGGCCGATTAATCCGCTGGCGCCGCAGGACGAATACTGGATGGCTGGAATAAGAAGAGCCCCCGCGAATCTGCGGGGGCTCTTGACTTGCGACTTTGGCAATGGCTTGCAGGCCTACGGGGAACCGTAGCCCTCCACTTTCAGGCAGGCCGACCAATGGTCGTGGCTGGTTTCCCTTAGTTCTGGCGTAACCCGCGAACATGTATCGTCCGCAATGGGGCAGCGAGGGTGAAAAACGCATCCGGACGGTGGGTTCAAAGGGCTAGGCACTTCGCCGCTGAGCAGTACCCGTTCTCGCTGAGCGTCCAGCACCGGATCAGGAATCGGTACCGCGGAGAGCAGGGCTCTGGTGTACGGGTGTACCGGGTTTCGATAGATCTCGTTGCGCTCTGCGATCTCCACCATGTGCCCGAGGTACATCACGCCCACACGATTGCTGATGTGTCGTACGACGGAAAGGTCATGAGCGATAAACAAATATGTCAGATTGAATTGCTCCTGGAGCTCTTCCAAGAGGTTGATTATCTGAGCCTGGATCGAGACGTCCAGCGCTGAAACGGGCTCGTCGGCGACGATGAATTTGGGACTGACAGACAGCGCCCGGGCCACGCCGATGCGCTGGCGTTGTCCGCCGCTGAACTCATGCGGAAATCGGTCGGCCATGTAGGGATTCAGCCCCACGTTCTGAAGAAGGTCTGCCACCTTCTCCCGGTATTCTGCCCGGCCATTCACCAGGCCATGAACTATGAGAGGCTCACCAATAATGTTCCCGGCGGTCATACGAGGATTGAGCGAGCTGTAGGGATCCTGGAAGATCACCTGCATCTCCCGTCGCATGGCCCGCATTTGCTTGCCGCCCAGTTTCGTCAGGTCCTGGCCTTCGAAGATCACCTGGCCGTCTGTGGGCTTGTAAAGCTGAAGTATGCAACGGCCCGTAGTGGTCTTGCCGCAACCGCTCTCGCCCACCAGGCCAAGGGTTTCCCCTCGTCGAACTGAGAAAGATACGTCGTCGACTGCTTTTACGTAGGCAACGGTCCTCTGGAAGAGCATTCCAGAGGTGACGGGGAAATACATTTTGAGATTGTTGATTTCCAACAGGACGTCATCATCCTGGGCCATTGCCCCGGCTTCCGGGACGGTATCCTGCATCGTCGTCGTCATTATTGCTAGTCTCCAGCAGGGGTTTCGGCTTCAGCGAACTCGGAACCGCCCAGGAAGTCTACTGCCCCGGGCCCCAGTTCCTCGGCCCGCCAGCAGGCTGACCAGTGGTTAAGGCTGGTTTCTTCCAGGACGGGTGTGTCAGTTGCGCATTTGTCGATGGCCCAACGGCAGCGGGCCCTGAAGGCGCAGCCTTGGGGGAGGCGCACGAGATCGGGAGGCTGTCCTTCGATGGGGTCCAGCTTTGCCCGTCTCGGCAAGTCCAGTCGTGGTACGGAGCGCAGGAGTCCAACGGTATATGGATGCCGTGGATTCGAATAGATTTCAAGGGCTGTGCCCCGCTCGATAATTTTGCCGGCGTACATGATGTTCACCCGGTCTGCGTACCTGGCCACCACTCCCAGGTTATGGGTGATGACAATCAGCGCCACTCCGAATTCAGTGGTCAGGGACTTCATCAGCTCCAGGATCTGGGCTTGAATGGTAACGTCCAAGGCCGTGGTGGGCTCGTCCGCGATGATGAGGCGGGGGTTGCAACTCAGGGCCATGGCAATCATCACGCGCTGCCGCATTCCGCCGCTGAACTGGTGAGGGTACTGCTTGATGCGTTGCTCGGGGTCGGGAATTCCCACGCGGGCCAGCAGGTTGACGCCTTCCCGGCGAGACTCCGCTTTTCCCATACCCTTGTGCAGTTGAAGTGTCTCAGTCAGCTGTCGTTCTACGGTAAGTACCGGGTTCAACGAAGTCATCGGCTCCTGAAAGACCATCGACATCTTCGCGCCCCGTATGTTGCGCATGTCGTCCATGTCGATTTTCAGGATGTCTTCCCCGTCGAGGTACACCTCGCCATTTACTATCTTTCCCGGCGGGTCGGGGATCAGGCGCATCAGGGAAAGGGCGCTGACGCTCTTTCCGCAGCCGCTCTCGCCAACCAACCCCAGTGTCTCGCCCTCTTCGAGATCATAAGACACGCCGTTGACGGCCCTTACAACGCCGTCCATTGTGAAGAAATGCGTCTGCAAGTCCTTGACTTCAAGCAGAGTGGCCAAAAGACCTCCTCTCGTCCGCAAACGGAACCCGCCTGCAACTGTTAAGCGACGCGAAGTTAGCTAATCCAACGCGCCTAGTCTAAAAGTTACTGGATTATGGATTAAAAGACTGTCATTTGCAATGCAGAGTCGGGCAATTTCGCTCCGGCGATGGATTCCGTATTTGGGCGGATTGTCCCCAGTTCGCAAGAGCCCTCCAGGGTTGCCGATTTGGCTTCGATCGAACAAGTTCCGATTGTGGAAACCCCACAGTTCCCAAGTCGCTATGGCCCACCGTAAGGCTGGCGATTAGGCAGCCGACACGCTTCCCGCTCTACCTTGATATTTCTGCGGCGATAACACCCGCTTATGAATCGGCCTGGGACAAGACACCGGGTCTGATTCATCTGTGCATCTGATTTGCACATTTTCAATCCAGTGGCAATCATAAATGTGCTATGCACACAACGAATAACATCTGTGGAAATCGGTAAAAGCACAGGAATTGGCTTTGATTTGGGTTAACTTTCTCGGGACCTTGATACCTCAAGACCCCAGAACCCATTTCGCAATCGGGTCCCTGCATGGTGTGCGAGGGTGCGAGCCCAGCTGCTGTGAGGGTTTGGTTTACGGTAACGAAAGCCTCTTGTGTGATCTCCTATGGGCCGAAGCGGCAGCAAGTCGGATCTCTTTCGTCGAGGCCCGTTACTGCATTGCGCTCTCTCGGTCTTCTTCGTTGCGTTTGCTCTTGGCGTCACAGCCTGCAATTCCGAAAGGGAATCAGACTCCAACCTTCCGCTGATGGCGGCTACACCAGACGATTCCCCCTCGCTCTCTACCCCTATGAGCCTCTTGGATACAAATGGTGAGGCGATTTGGCAATTTGCAGACGGAACCGTGCTTTTGACAATTGGAGGCGAGACTCAGTCGAAAGCCGTCAACATTGCCTTTCGCTCGCTTGACCCGGCGAACGTCACCCATTTGCCATATGGGTTCTCTGCTCCGGTTCGTATGTTCAGTGTTGAGATTCGAGCTTCCGATGGCTTGGAAACAGCGCTCGGATCGTCTCTTCCCGTTACCCTGGCAATCAGGATCGACAAGCACAACCACCCCCTCGGAGACGCCGGTCTACAAGAATTTGTTCCGCTACGCTACGACGAGTCTCTATTAGCATGGGAAATCGTTCCGTTCTCAATCGACAATCCATGGCTTAGAGTTGAGGCCACATCGAAGACACTGGGTACCTTCGCGGTGGCAAGATATGACATGCCCAGTAACGGCCGGCACTCTGACCCATCCTTGACGCCTGCTACCGACTCCAAAACACCTGAACAGGACTCGCTGGCTGGACGGGCACAGAGTCTACCGCCGCCTGAATCTATCACTCCGGTGGCATTTCCCCGCCAATTGCCCAGACCGTCGCCCTCGCCCGTTCCCCCACCGGTCAAGCCGACCCCTACACCCACGCCCACGCCCACACCGACTCCAACCCCGCCATCCCTGGTGGAAAGTGGGATGGACCCAGATAGAATTCCACTGACCGCAGAATTGCAGTTGCAAACTTCCGCCGCTGCGCGGACACCGACGCCCACTCCTTCGCAGACTTCTTCATTGGCCCCAACAACTGCCTCCAACGATCAAAGTAGTAGAAGGCATCTGTTGTTTATGAATGGGAGGCAGGTCCTCTCGACCGACTCCAAATTTCTCGTTCCCCTGGGAACCGTAACCATCCACAGTCTTCCCGGTGAAGATGGTCTCTACGGACAGGGAATGTGGGTCAGCTTTCTCGTGGAGCTGTCTCCTCTGGCTGGGGATCTTCTGATCACAGGCGCGGACGATGTGACCAATCTAAGAGGCCGTGTACTGATGGACAGGGACCGCCATGTGTGGGTCTACATATTTCCCAACCTTGGAGGAATCCGGTCGCAGGGAAGTCAAAATGCCGATAGCGGATTGGGCACCGAATCCCTTCCGACACCTACATATACTCCTACTGCCACACCGACCAACACTCCTACACCAACTGCTACACCGACCAACACTGCTACACCAATTTCCATCCCACCCTCAGTCCCTACTTTCACACCTTCGCCAACGCCCACGAAAACCTCGACTCCAACCCCCACACCCAGTCCCACACCCACAGCGACGCCAACTGCCACCCCTACCCCAACGCCATCTGGGGGACGAATTGCTTTCCAAAGTGACCAGGATGGCAATTTGGAGATCTACTCGATGCACGTGGACGGCTCCGCTCAGGTGAACCTTACGCAGAGCACGGAGCTAGATCAACATCCTTCGGTAGCAAGCGATGGCAGTGTCGCCTTTTCTTCAAACCGGGACGCAACTGACGGAATCGTTGCTGAGGCCTTCGACATTTACTTGCGCAGGCCTGACTCACAGTTCGTCAGATTGACCTCTCATGTGGCGGAAGACAACTTTCCGGCCTTGGCCCCCGGAGGAGACAAGGTGGCCTTCGTCTCGTATCGGGATGGCAACCCAGAGATTTATGTCTTGAAACTTGCCAACGGCGGGGTCCCAAGCGGTACCGGAGTAAACATTTCGAAAAATTCTGCCGGAGATCTAGACCCGGCGTGGTCAGAGGACGGATGTCGCATCACTTTTGCCAGCGACAGAGATGGAGACTGGGACATTTATTTGGGCGACGCAGACGGCTCCAACGTGGTCAACATTACTGACGGTGAGTCCGACGACGAGGAAGGACTCGACGAACGCTGGCCCGACATAGCCATCTATGAGGGGAAGGAAAGAGTTGTCTTTGCGTCGAATCGGGAGGGCTACTGGCAAATCTATTCAATGTACACAGACGGCTCTGATTTGGTGGCCGCAACCAACAATTTGGCCGGCGATTCTTCTCCCAGTTGGGGACAGTCAGAAGGCATGTTTGTATTTCACTCAAACCGGGACGGTGTCTCCCAGATTTTTGTGGCGGATAGTCCCTTTGCCGACTTGCAGAAAAACATCACCTCAGGCAGAGCCAGTAATGACACTTTTCCTGATTGGCAGCCCTTGCCGCCCTCAGCGGAGTGCCATCCGCTGCACCTGACGAGGCCCACGCCGACAGCCACTCCCACGGCCACGCCAACTCCCACGCCGACGGCGACACCCACGCCCACGCCCACGGCGACGCCGACACCTACGCCAACTGCGACGGCCACACCGACTCCAACGCCCACGCCGACGGCGACACCCACGGCGACAGCCACACCCACACCGACGCCGACGGCGACGCCCACGCCCACAGTGACGGCGACACCCACGGCCACGCCAACTCCCACACCGACGGCCACGGCGACGCCGACACCGACGGCCACGGCCACGCCTACACCCACGCCGACGCCAACTCCCACTCCCACACCGACGGCCACGCCGACCCCCACGGCGACGCCAACTCCCACACCGACGGCCACGCCAACGCCAACCCCGACGCCCACGCACACGCCCACGGCGACGCCAACTCCCACACCGACGGCCACGCCAACGCCAACCCCGACGCCCACGCACACGCCCACGGCGACGCCAACCCCGACGCCCGAGCTGGAACCACAGCCCGTGGAGCTACCGGACTACCCTAGCAGCCTGTCCGAGAAACAGAGGCGGCCTGCAGTTTTGGGTATGATGGGATGAGCACTCAGCCAACGGAGCCGACTGATGAGCAAGACCTATCTTCCCTACGATCCCGGCCAGCAGTTGCTGCTGCCACAGGCTCTGCAGGAATGGCTGCCTGAGGATCACCTGGCCTATTTCATCTCCGACATCGTGGATCAGTTGGACATCTCGGAGATCACGGCCCGCTACGAGCAGGAGCGGCGGGGCGGGCCGCCCTACAATCCCCGGATGATGGTGAAGGTGCTGCTCTATGGCTATTGCATCGGGGTGGCGTCGTCGCGCCGCATAGCCACCAGGCTCCATGAAGACATCGCCTTCCGGGTGCTGGCGGCCAACAACACGCCGGACTTCCGCACCATCTCGGACTTTCGCAAGGATCACCTGGCGGCGTTGTCGGGGCTGTTCTTGCAGGTGCTGATGCTGTGCTCTCAGGCGGGGCTGGTGAAGCTGGGCCATGTGGCGCTGGACGGCACCAAGGTCAGGGCCAACGCATCGAAGCACAAGGCGATGAGTTACAAGAGGATGAAAGAGAGGGAAGGGCAACTGTCGGCGGAGGTGGCGGAGTTGCTGCGCCAAGCCCAGGAGGTGGATGAGGAAGAGGACCGCAGGTATGGCAAGGACAAGCGCGGTGATGAGTTGCCGGAGGAGTTGTCCTTCCGGGAGGGCCGGTTGGAGAAGATCCGGGAGGCCATGGCGGCGCTGGAAGCCGAGGCCCAGGCTCAGGCGGAAGCAGCCGAGGCAGCGGGCAAGGCGCATCCTGGAGTGCCTGGGGACAAGGCCCAGCGCAACTTCACCGACCCGGAGTCCCGCATCATGCCCGGGCCGGGCGGCAAGGACTTCTTGCAAGCCTACAACTGTCAGGCGGTGGTGGACCATGAGCATCAGGTGATTGTGGCAACCCGCGCCACCAATGTCGCATCGGACAAGGGGCAGGCGGTGGTGATGATCGAGGAGGCCATTGCCAACACCGGCAGGGTGCCAAAGGAAGTGTCCGCCGACGCCGGTTACTACTCTGCCCCGGCCGTGGCCGATTTACAGGCCTTGGGCACCGACCCGTACGTCGCGCCGGAAAAGACCCGCCACGGCTACCAACCGCCGCCCGCGCCCCGGGGACGCATCCCCAAGGCTCTCTCGCCCAGAGACCGGATGCGCCGCAAGTTGCAGACCAAGCGGGGTCGGCAACGTTACGCGTTGCGCATGGAGACGGTGGAGCCGGTCTTCGGGCAGATCAAGCAGGGCCGGGGGTTCCGGCAGTTCCTGCTGCGGGGATTGGAGAAGGTGCAGGGCGAGTGGTCGCTGATCTGCACCGGGCACAACCTGCTGAAGCTGTTCCGCTTCGGTGGGCTGGCTCACGGCAAAGGGTCGCCAACCCCACACCCCCGCCACCGTGTTTTTGCCGCGGCAACATTCAAGCAGAGGGACAGCGTGATCAGTCTTTTATCCACGTTGGTATCAAGCCCCGTCAGCATTCCTCGGACGGGCTGCTAGTGGCGGCAGGATTGCTTTCAAGAGCAATCGAGACGGCAATGGCGAGATATTCGTGATGGGTTGCGACGGGTCGAATCCTGTCAATTTGACCAATCATTCAGGCGATGACAGGGACCCTTCCTGGGCAAGCAACGGCAGGCTCGCTTTCAGTTCAGACCGTAACTCGGCTGGAGGCTTCGACATATTCCTGCTTACCCTTGATCCTTGGGGCGTATCCCGGCTGACTACCAACGCAGCTAAAGACGAAATGCCGGCCTTGTCCCCTGACGGTTCCAAGGTGGCCTTCGTATCCCACAGGGACGGAAACCCTGAAATTTATGTGATGGTGATTTCCAGCAACTCGCTTGCCAGGATCACCAACAACACTTCGAACGACATGGACCCGGCATGGTCCTCCGACGGAGCTCGCCTCGCCTTCGCCAGTGACCGCGATGGAGACTGGGACATCTTTCTCGGTGATGCCGACGGCTCGAACTTGTCCAACCTGACAGATAGCGCAACAGACGACAGGGAAGGGCACGACGACCGGTGGCCCGACCTGATCTACTATGATCCCAACGAGATAGTCGCATTCACTTCGGACAGGGATGGCGACTGGGAGGTCTTTACCATGTACGATGACGGAACAGAACTAGCCCAGGCAACCGGCAACCTGGGGGGCCTGACTGATGCTGAACCCAGTTGGGATCCGTTGGGAGAATACATGGTCATCCACTCCAACAGGAACGGCAATTTCGATGTCGCTACCATGTACTTCGATGGAGACGAATACTCAAACCTGACTGCGGCAAGTTCCGGCACGGATGCGTCCCCGGATTGGGAGCCCGTGGATGACGGAGTATATTGCGGGGAATGACCTGTTTGTTAGGGGCTGAAAAAGGTTATATTTGTAGGGTCTTTTACTTCACATAAACTATGCGGTTTTCTCGCCATGACTTCCAAGCACAGAGTGCGCGTTGCGGATGGAGACATCGAATATACGATTAATCGAAGTCGCCGCCGCAAGAAGACGGTGCAAGTAAGCATCCAGTACGGACAGGTGTTTGTCGCTGCGCCGATGCACACTCCCAACCGCGAGATTCAGACGATAATCAAGAACAGGTCGGGCTGGATTCTTGGAAAGCTGGAGGCCGACGCCAACGAACCTGGCCCACTGAAACTTGTCTCGGGCGAGTCCCTTCCTTTCTTCGGTGAGCAAACTACCCTGGTGGTGGAGGAAGCGGGGCCGCAAAGGCCGAATGCCCGGATTTCTGGTGAGCACCTTGCGGTTACCATTGGTAGTCAACTGCCCGAGGACGAAAGAAGAGAAGCGACTCGAGCGGCCCTGGTCGCTCTATACAGGGTATGTGCCGCGGAGTTTCTGGAAGACGCAGTGGCACGCTGGTTGCCGGTCATGGGACTTTCCGAGATGCCCAGGGTGCTGGTGCGAGAACAGCGGTCCCGTTGGGGAAGCTGCAGCGTGGACGGCACACTTCGATTCAGCTGGAGGCTGGCCATGCTGGAACCCGAGCTGATTGAGTCTGTAGTCGTGCACGAGCTTGCCCATCTGGAAGTGATGAATCACTCGAAGGCATTCTGGGATGTGGTAACGAAAGCGATGCCGGACGCGAAAGAGCGACGCAAACGCCTGGGGATGGCCGGTCTCCGGTTACCGTTGTAACCGGACTGTAACAAGACCGGGTAGAGCGAGTTCAGCATTCCTAATTCAGCTACCGGCGTGATACCATTGGGACGTATGGACCCTTCACACATCAGAAACTTCTGCATCATCGCCCACATCGACCACGGCAAGTCGACGCTGGCTGACCGCTTCCTTGAGATCACCGGCACAGTCCGGCCCCAAGAGATGAAGGCCCAGTTCCTGGACCAGATGGACCTGGAAAGGGAACGCGGCATCACCATCAAGGGCAAAGCCGTGACGATGTACCACCAGACCCCTGATGGCGAAACCTACCAGCTCAACCTCATAGATACCCCCGGCCATGTGGACTTCAGCTACGAGGTGTCGAGGGCATTGGCCGCCTGCGAGGGGGCCTTGCTGGTTGTGGACGCCAGCCAGGGTATCGAAGCCCAGACCATTGCCAACACGCTCCTCGCAATGGGATACGACCTGGACCTGATTCCGGTGCTGAACAAGGTGGACCTGCCGCAGGCCGAACCGGAGCGCGTATCTAGCGAAATTGAGCAGGTCTTTGGATTCAGGCGGGACGAGATACTGATCGTTTCGGCCAAAGAGGGAACCGGGGCCTCCGAGATACTGGACGCGGTGGTCGAACGCATACCGCCTCCCAAGGGGAATCCCAAAGAATCGTGCCGTGCACTGGTTTTCGACTCTGTCTATAACCAGTACAAGGGAATCATTGCTCATATCCGGGTCGAAGATGGTGAGATCTCCCGCCTGGACCGGATTCGCGTGATGTCGTCGGGCCGGACCGCTGAGATCGTGGAAGTCGGTGTCTTCTCTCCCGCTCCCACCCCCACCGACCGGCTGGAAACCGGACAGGTGGGGTATGTGGCAACAG
This sequence comes from Dehalococcoidia bacterium, assembly GCA_963667765.2. Taxonomy (GTDB): domain Bacteria; phylum Chloroflexota; class Dehalococcoidia; order Lucifugimonadales; family UBA3495; genus VXOI01. Next base: position 752,833 of record CAXXON010000001.1, read on the forward strand.
GGTTCAAGGATGTACGGGAATGCACGGTGGGCGACACGCTGACCATCGACCGGGCCCCTGCCACCGAACCGCTTCCAGGCTACGTGCCTCTTAAATCGATGGTGTTTGCTGGTCTGTACCCGTCCGATGGGGAACAGTACGGCAACCTGCGCTCGGCACTCGAAAAACTGCAACTCAACGACGCATCACTGACCATCGAGCCTGAGAGCAGTGCAGCACTCGGATTCGGCTTCCGCTGTGGCTTCCTCGGACTCATGCACCTGGAGATCGTCCAAGAACGGCTGGAGCGCGAATACGACCTTGACCTGATCGTGACCGCTCCCAGCGTCGCGTACCAGGTCACTCTGACCAGCGGTGAAGTCATAAAGATTGACAGCCCCGCCAAGCTGCCGTCTCCGAACGAGTACACCGATATCGAGGAGCCGGTTCTGGATCTCACCATTGTTTCCCCCAGCCGGTACGTTGGTACCTTGATGGAGCTGATGCACTCTCGCCGGTCCGAATTCAAACGGATGGAGTACATCCAGAGCGAGGGGGTTGCCTCCAAAGACAACTCCCGGGTGATGATGGAATACACCATGCCGCTGGTAGAGATGCTGGCCGACTTCTACAACCAACTGAAGTCGCGGACCCAGGGCTACGCGTCTCTGGACTACACCTTTGTTGGTTACAGCAAGGCACCGCTGGTCAAGGTGGACGTGCTGGTCAATCACATGCCGGTGGAGGCGCTGTCGATGATCCTGCACCGGGACCAGGCGGTGGGCCAGGGCCGGCGAGTGGTTGAGAAACTACGCACCACCATTCCAAGGCAGCTGTTTGAAGTGCCCATTCAGGCTGCGATCGGCAGCCGCATCATCGCCCGCGAAACGGTGCGAGCCATGCGCAAGGATGTCCTCGCCAAGTGCTACGGAGGCGACATCACCCGCAAGCGCAAGCTCCTCGAACGCCAGAAGGAAGGCAAGAAGCGCCTCAAGATGGTCGGCCAGGTCGAGATCCCCCAGGAAGCCTTCCTAACCTTGCTCGAAGTTGGTGGGGAGAGCTGACGCCCGGCTTTCCCTTTTGGGACTGCGCTTCGAGTCTACTGGGCCCTGGTGGTTGAGACTCCTGAAGCTACTCCAACATCTGCTACCTGACTCTATAAAGTCATCCCGGACCTGATTTGGACCGGGGTCCAGTCGCTCTGAGGAGTGACTCCTGTTGATGCCATCAGGGCATGATGGCTATGAGATGGTGTGCTAAAACCCCAGCGCCGCTCTGAGCCCCCCCAGCTGATCCAGGTGTCCCCGCCAGTGGCGATCGAAACCGGCTAGCACTGCTTCCAAGGTCCGTCCCACATCTTCCTCACGGGTCCTCTGGTGCATGAGTACCTTGATTTCCTGCAGGTTTCCGTCGCTGGCGGATGACAATGCGATTTCGAAGTCGCTGAAGAATGTTTCGATGTCCCCGACAACCTCGTCCATGTCGAGAGTTGACCGTGCTTCAGTGACATTGGTCCGGTCCGACCAGATTTCGTACTCTGCCACCTCCCCAGCCACAATTCCCCTCACCACCGACGGTGTTCCGCCGGGCGGGGTGTCGATGATGTGGTACACGATCTCCCGCGCCGACCAGTCCGAGTCGCTGGGCTTCCAGTCGAGACAGTAATTCATGCCGTCAAGGAGTTCCAGGAGGGAGCTGCGCAGGGAGTCGAGGTTGTCGTGGTGGCTCTGGATGGTGCTCAAGGTTTCGCCCTTACCTTATCGGCCTCCCGGACTCGGAGGGAGACAGAATTACTCTATTTCGATGCCTCGCAGCAATTGGCGGACCGCGTCCTTGGTGTCATCCCGGCGCAGTGCAAACTCGAGAGAGGCCCTGAGCAGGCCCAGCGGAGTGCCGCCGTCGTATCGCGTGCCCTGGAACTCGTAAGCGTACAGTTCGGCGCTTTCCAGCAAGAGCAGCATCCCGTCGGTGAGCTGGATTTCGCCCTTGGCCCCGGGCGTAGTGCGCTCCAGGCAATCGAAAATCTCCGGCGGCAATATGTAGCGGCCGACTATGGAAAGGTTGGACGGCGCTTCTTCCCGGGAGGGCTTTTCCACCAGTCCTCGCACTTGGTGCAAACGGTCCGCTTCGGAAAGTTCCGGATGGTCAACGCGAGTAGCGTCAACCACGCCGTAGTTGTGCACCGTCTCCCACGGCATAGGCTCCACTGCCACAACGCCGCATTGCGTGCGGTCATATATGGCCGCCATCTGTGCCACTACCCCCCGTACGGTTCGCTCTGCGCCTGTCTCACCTGAGCCTGTCGAAGGATGAATGATGTCGTCGGGAAGGATGACGACGAATGGCTCATCACCCACAGCGTCCTTCGCCGTCAGCACCGCATGCCCCAGGCCCAGGGCCTCCTCCTGGATGACGAAGGAAACCTTGGCCAGGCGAGAGGCCTGCAGAACTTTGTCGAGAAGGTCCTGCGTTCCACTTTCGGACAGCCGCCGCTCCAAGGCGGGGGAAGGCTGAAAGTAGGAAGCGATGCCTTCCTTGCCTGGGGCCGTGACTATGATGACTTCCTCGACTCCCCCTTCGGCAGCCTCTTCCACCACATACTGGAGCATAGGGCGGTCGAGGATTGGGAGGAGTTCCTTGGGCACCGACTTGGTCACCGGAAGGAAACGGGTGCCAAGTCCGGCTGCAGGGATAACTGCTTTTCTTACGGGCATAATCAATCACCAAGACCAACGACCCGATAAGTCTAGCACCGCTCGTCACAGTCAACAACGAGAAGTAGCAGCCGAACCAGGGGAATCCCACAGGGCAAACGCATTCTAATTTCATGAAGCCCGATAAATCGTCATTCCCTCGAAAGCGGGAATCCACGCCTCCCTGCCCGAAGCCGATTGTATCGGCGCGGAACCCTCTGGATTCCCGCTTTCGCGGGAATGACGGGGGGCTGCGCCGCGTATCAAGTTTAGAATGCGGTTGCCCTGGGGGAATCCCATCGCTTAATTGACACCGGGAACGGGCGAACCTACTATGAAAAGGAGGCCGCACTAGATGGGGAGCTAGCGGTGCCCTGCACCCGCAATCCGCTACAGCGGGATTGAATTCCTCCCAGAGGCCTGTCCGTTGGGCCTATATCGCGATCGGAGGTCGTTGAGGACCGGGTCCCACGCGACGCAGACTTGTGAACCCCGCCAGGTCCGAGAGGAAGCAACGGTAAACAGGATCCTGTGTGCGCCGTGGGAGCGCCTGGTCTGAGTCAGCCGCCGCGACATGTCCAGTTGTCAGCGTCGACCGGAGGTGCGCGGTCTCTTTCAATGCCTACTCTTCTTCCTTACCGCCGGGTTGCTGCAAACAAGTGACTTCTTCCGTCCGCAGGCGAGGCGCACGCAAGTCGCTGGGACAGCACTTCCTGGTAGACCAGCGTATTGTCAGCCGGATTGTCGATGCTGCCCAGTTGACTCCGTGCGATACCGTGGTGGAAATCGGTCCAGGGCGCGGCGCTCTCACGAGGCGGCTGGTGCAAATGGCGGGCAGGGTCGTTGCGGTCGAACTGGACCAGCAGCTGTGCGAGGAACTACCAGAGCGCCTTGGGTTCGCCTCAAACCTGCAATGTGTCTACGCTGACGCCCGCGAGGCCGATATAGCTGAACTGGCCCGGATTGCCTCGTGCGAGCCAGCTGGGAGCTACAAGGTCATTGGCAATCTTCCATACTATGCAGCCAACCCGATCGTACGTCGAGTACTGGAGTCGGACTCTCCTCCCTCCCTTGCATTGTTCATGGTGCAGAAGGAAGTTGCCAATAGCATGACGGCCATGCCAGGGAAGATGGGCATGCTTTCGGTCGCTACCCAGTGCTACGCGAAGGCAAGTCAGGTTTGCCAGGTGCCTCCAAAAGCATTCCGCCCGGCACCGAAAGTGCGGTCGGCCGTGGTCCGGCTGGACCTTTTGGAATCGCCGGTGGTGGAAGCCGGCAGCCGCGACATATTTTTTCATGTCGTCCGGGCAGGGTTTTCGGCACCACGGAAACAGATTCACAATTCGCTTACCCACGGCCTGTCTGCTCAGCCAGGAGTATGCCAGTCGGCGCTGGAAAAGGCTGGGATCGACGGCCGGCGGCGACCGGCTACCCTCAGCCTGGAGGAATGGGCCGCACTCTCATTCGTATGGCAGGAGATTCAATCGGAGGCTGGGACTCGTGCAGATTGAAGCCCCTGCCAAGCTGAATCTGGCCTTCGAGGTACTGGGGAAGCGAGCCGACGGCTACCACGAAGTGAAGACGGTAATGCAGACCGTCGGGCTTTCCGATCTGCTCACTGTTGGGCACTGGCCGTCGCTGCGAGTGGACTGCGACAGCCCCGAGCTGTCGGGGGAATCGAACCTGGTCTGGAAGGCCGCGTACGAGCTGGCGCGTAGCCGTGGGATCCAGCCTCGAGCGCGCATCGACATCCAGAAGCGAATACCCATCGCTATGGGCCTGGGAGGAGGGAGCAGCGACGCCGCCGCAGCGCTTCGCGCCCTGAACGAGTTGTGGGGGCTATCGGCGTCGACCGAGGAGTTGGCGGAAATTGCGGCGCAGATAGGTTCCGATGTCTCATTCTTCCTTGGGGGTGGAACGGCGCTGGCAGAGGGAAGAGGAGAGGTCGTGTCCCCCTTGCCGCCCTTGCCGCCCTTCAACCTGACCCTGGTCTTCCCCGACCTTGCAATAAGCGACAAGACCCGGCGCATGTACTCGAGGCTTACACCGGCCAACTACAGTGACGGCGGCGTTACGAGGCTGCTGTTGCAGCTGCTCATGTCCGGGCATTTCGTGGCTGAATCGATCCGCGGATGCGTCTACAACGTATTCCAAGACATAGCCGAATGGGAGTTCCCGACGCTGGGGGAAATGCAGCGGGCCGTCCAGGAACACGGAGGCCCGCAGCTGTATCTCTGCGGGGCAGGTCCGGCCATGTTCGCCATACCTTCGGGCGAAACCGAGCACCGCGCAGTGGCCGATGCCTTGCAGCCCATGGGCGCCGGGGTATACCTTGTTACGACGGTCGGAAGAACCGACCTCTCGCAGTAGTCATATCGTACCAGGACAAATAGATGGGCGTTGAGTTGCTGGCCAGCATCGGAATTGGAATAAACCCAAACCTGGTAAACACCGGAGCCTTCATCCTCTCGTGGCACGGGGTGTTCACATTCATCGCGGTGGCAGTCGCGGTGTACCTGGTTGTGCGTTGGGGCACCCGGGAGGGGATGGTGGCCGACGTGCTGTATTCCGCCTCCATGTGGGCCATCATCGGCGGTGTGATCGGGGCCAGGGTGCTGCATGTCATAGACTTCTGGGACGAGGTGTACCAGCACGATTTTGTCAGCATATTTCAGGTCTGGCAGGGCGGCATCGCCATTTTCGGTGCAATATCTGGCGGGTTCGTCGGGGGTTCCCTCTACCTTCTCATTCGCAACTCCAACTGGTTCCTAGCACTCTGGCGGCCCTTTTCTCCGGTATTCGGGCAGCCCAACCGGGCCGATCTGCCGAAAATCGGCCATCTCGCCGATGTCACCGCGCCTGCGCTCCTGGTGGCGATGGCCATAGGTCGAATCGGAGACATCATCAATGGTGAGCACTTTGCCAAGATAACCGATCTGCCGTGGGGCGTCGTGTACACCCACCCCGATAGCCCCGGGTTTGGCCGGCCGTCGACACACCCTGCGGTGGCCTACGAGCTGCTGTTCGATGTGGTGCTGCTCGCCGCACTATGGCCCCTGCGCAAGCGGCTGCGACCGAACGGGATGTTCTTCGCGCTTTATGCAGCGACCTACTCGATCGGGAGGTTCTTCATCAGCTTCCTGAGAGAGGAGTACAACACTTACTTCGGCGGGCTGAATGAAGCACAAGTCGTGGCGCTGATCGTGATCTTGATCACCGTGCCCCTCCTGATATGGAAGGCGCAGTTGGTTAGTCCGACCGGCGGGACCCGCGCCGACAGGCGGCGAAGAACCCAGGGGGCGTAGAGGGGTGTTAGACCGGCCGCTTGCCTGCCTCGGAAAGGCGGAATTCGGACACCCGTAGGACCAGATTCGACTGGCCCTGCCAGTTGTCCAGCATCAGGGTGTAGGCCAGGTCCAAGCGGGTTTCTCCCGGCGTAATTCCGAGGGCAGCCCACTGTTGCGCATGATTGAAGGCCAGCGCGGTGATTTCTTGGCCGTTCTGATTCACCCGCAACCTCAGGTGCTGCTGGGAGTGGCCTATTTTGCGTGCTTCCAGGACCGACACGTTCAACGAAGCGAACAGGGGACGCCTGTTGCCCTTGCCGTATGGCTCCAATGCCGCGAGCCAGTCGTATACTTCAAAGGACAACTCGTCCAGCGAGGCAACCGCGTCGATCTCCAGCCTGGGGGAGAGATCCAGAGACCCCAACCGTTCCGCAGCGTATTCGTCCAGTTGCCTTGCGACCTCGCCTATGGAACGGGTGGACACCGTGAAGCCTGCGGCCTGGGCGTGCCCCCCGAAACGCACGAGCAGAGGCGACGATGAGGCGATCGCATCCACGATGTTGAACTCGGGGATGCTGCGAGCCGAAGCGACCGCCAAGTCTCCATCTACGGAGAGGACCGCGGAAGGACGACGGTAGCGCTCCGCCAGCCGGGACGCCGCGAGGCCGGCAACGCCCTGGGCGATCGATTCGTCGGCAACGACCAGCATTGCCGGAAGACTGGACATTGCTTCCACATGTTGGATGGCAATAGCAGTTGCTTCTTCGGTGGCGGCACGGCGCTGGCGATTCATTTCGTCCAGCTTCTCCGCCAGTTCCCAGGCCTCGTCGTCAGAACGGGATGTGAGCAGGCGGAAGCTGTCCGCCGCGTCCCCCATGCGCCCTGCGGCGTTCAGGCGAGGGGCGATTTGGAAGGCCACCCTTTCCGAGTCGATGTCGTCCGGGGAGAGACGGGCGACATCGTAGAGGGCGATAAGTCCCGGCCGCCGGGTGTTCTTGAGCAGTGCTACGCCTTCTGTAACGAGGTAACGGTTCTCGTCAACGAGAGGTACAAGGTCAGCGATACTTCCTAGCGCCGCGAGCTCAAGCAGAGAGGGGTCATACGGTACGCCCCAGGACCGGTGCAGGCCGTCAATCACCTTCAAGGCAAGGCCAGCGCCACAAAGCTCGAGGAAGGGGTAATCGCCTTCCGGCAACCTTGCGTTGACGCAAGCTACAGCCGAAGGCAGGCCGTCGGGAGGCAGGTGGTGGTCGGTGATGATGACCTCCACACCCCTGCTGGCGGCGTAGGCGACTTCATCAGCGTCGGTAATGCCGCAGTCGACAGTGACAATCAAGGTGACGCCGCCGTCAACGAGGTAGTCAATGGCTCCCCTGGACAGACCGTGGCCCTCGGCGCCCCGGAGGGGCAGATAGGGAACAGGATCCGCCCCCAGGGATCCCAAGCCTTCCGCCATGATGGCCGTTCCGGAGATTCCGTCAACATCAAAGTCGCCGAACACGCCCACTCGTTCGTTTTCCTCTACGGAACGGCGGAGCCTGGCCACCGCCGCATCCATGCCGGGCATCATGCCGGGGTCATAGGGAAGGTGGGAGGGATTGAGGAAGCGGCTGAGTCCGGACGCCGAATCAATACCTCTGGAGACAAGCACGCGAGCTACGAGAGCAGGCATGTCCCGAGGCAGACCAGAGAGGTCTTGGTCAGAAGGGAGGAGCCAGCGGGTCGCTGGGCCTGTGCCGGCCACCACTAGGAAGCGGAGCCGGGCTTGCCGAATACCAGGACCGAGTTGTGCCCCCCAAACCCGAAGGAGTTGCTCATGGCGACATCAACCTGCCGCTTCAGACCCACATTGGGCGTGTAGTCCAGATCGCACTCCGGGTCCGACTCGTCCAGATTGATAGTCGGGGGGACCAGCCCGTCGCGCATGGCCATAATGCAGATTGCGGCTTCCAGGGCGCCCCCGGCTCCCAGCAGGTGACCGGTCATCGACTTGCTGGAGCTGATGGGAACGCGGAAGGCGTCTTCCCCGAGGGCCATCTTAATGGCTTTGGTCTCGTGCTTGTCGTTCAGCGGCGTCGAGGTACCGTGAGCGTTGATATAGCCAACCTCGGCGGCGTCGATTCCCGCTTCGTACAGCGCCATGCTCATGGCATTGGCGGCGCTCTCCCCGGTGACGGAGGGTTCGGTGAGGTGGTGTGCGTCGGAGGTGGCGGCATATCCCCGGAGCTCTGCCAAAGGCTGGGCGCCCCTCCGGGAGGCGCTTGCTTCGCTTTCCAAGACAAAGACGGCGGACCCTTCGCCCATGACGAAACCGTCGCGGGAAATATCGAAGGGCCTGCTGGCCTGGGTCGGGCTGTCGTTGCGCCTGGACAGGGCTCGAAGCGCGTTGAAACCGGCCACGGACACCGGCACCAATGGGGCCTCGGTGCCTCCGGCTAGCACGATATCCTCGCGGCCCTGCCGCACCATCTGCCAAGCCTGGCCCATTGCGTCGGCCCCGCTGGAACAGGAAGACACCAAGCAGTAGTTTGCGCCCATGGCTCCGGTAACCATGGAAACTTGGGCGGAAGCCATGTCTCCGAGCATCATGGGAATGAGGAAGGGACTGACCCGCCTCGGGCCTCGTTCGCTAAGCACCCCGAACTGCTGGGAGAGGGTGGAGATTCCGCCGATGCCGCTGCCGATAACCACGGCCACGCGATAGGGGTCTTCCCTATGAGGTTCCAAGCCCGCCTGGCGGCAAGCCTGCTGCGCGGCCACCGCAGCGAATTGAGCGAACCGGTCCATCCGGCGGGCGTCCTTGCGGTCCAGGTAGTCTTCGGGATCGAAACCCTTGACCTCAGCGCCGAACCGGGTGTCGAACCCCTCTGTGTCGAAAGAGGTCAGGTAATCGACTCCTGATTGCCCCCCTGAGATTCCTGCCCAAGTGGTTTCCAGGTCGAGCCCGAGGGGGCTGATTACCCCGATACCGGTGATATAGACTCGGTGAAGGCCTGTCATCCCATCCCCAATCCCTGCTGTATGGGCTGGTCCCACACTTGAAGAAAGTGTCAACGGGTTCCAGTGAACTGGCCGCCGAAGCCAGGCGGCCAGTCAGACACATAGAGGTGCCCAAAGCGAATCGAACGAATCAGCCCTGTCCGGGCGCGTTTTTCCTGCTGTCGTGCTGGTCCGAGAGGGCCGCGTCTATGGCGTCGGATATCTCCGTGATGCGCCGGGAGACATTGGCCGCCATATCCTTTCCGCTGGTCACTCTTGGGTCGGCCAGGGTCTTGAGTGATTCGGTCAACTCGGTCAGCTTCGATCCGATGCCGTCGGCAGCCTCCCGCCGGACGTTGGACAGTGGCTGGGAAACGGCCTTCAGGGTCTCCACCAGTTCGCCGACCCGGCCGGAAATGTTTTCATCGAAGTCGCGTCCGGACAGGGAATCCGGGTCCGACAGTTCCCGAAGGTTGTCTGTGGCTTCGCCAATGCGTGCCGAGATGCTGTCGCTCAGGCCCTTGCTGGTTGCCGCCAGCCGCAATTTGTAAGTGCGCAGGATGCGGAACACCCGGCGGTACACATCGTCCACCTCCTGCAGTCGGGAGGTGTACTTGTCGAATATCTCGCGGCTCTCCTGCATCGACCAGCGCTCGTCGTAATGTACGAACTGCCTTCCGGTGTAGAGCTGGTAGGGCCGCATCTCGCCTTCCTGCAGCAGCTCCCCGTGCTCGTTGAGAGGCTTGAGACCGTTCCAATTGGAGGTAGCGGGCAGCGGCGTGAGGAAATTGGCAGTCTGGTAGCGGCTCACAGTCGTAACCCAATCTGCCAGCGACATGATGCTTTCTTCGGTGTCGTAAGGCAGCCCAATGATGGTCATGGCTACGACGGTGAAGCCGAGTTCGTTGATGTACGCGAGGTCGCGATGCATCTGCCCCGGTTCCTGGCGCTTGTTAACTGCTTTCAGGTTTTCCGCGTTGTCGGACTCCACGCCGAGGTAGAGCATCTTGACATTGGCTTCCTGAAGGGCCTCGGCAAGCTCCGGGTCCTGGCCTATCTCTGCCCGGGCCTGGATGATCAGGTTCATGTCGTCGGTATGGCCCTTCCAGCCCTTGAGGCGGTCGAGGCGCTCGTTGCGGAATTTCACTGCGCGCAGGGGCGGTGTGTGAAGGTCGTCGGACACGAACACCTGGAAGGAGCCATTGCGGGATGTATGTATGAGCCCGTCTGCGGCCAGCTGGTGCAGTTGCTCCAGTCGCTTGAACTCCACCTCGCGGGAAACCAGGCGGTAGCCGAGGAATTGTTGGATTACCTGGCAGTAGGTGCACTTCTCGGTGCAGCCGCGGATTGTTTCCATAACGGCGCCGGCCATGGGATTGTCAGGAGTCAGGTCGCGGATGGACCTGAAATCGGGCAGCTCGACGAAGTCGGGTTTCACGAGTCCCACCCGCTTGGTGTAGACCACGTTGCCCTCTTCTTGGTAGCTGATGCCGGGCACCTTGTTCAGGTACTGGTTGCGGTCAGGGCCCCGATGCTCGAGAAGGACATCGCAGAGCTGACCGATGATGTCCTCGCCCTCGCGCTGAACGATCACATCGAAGTGGCCGTAGTCGAAGGCTTCCTCGGGCAGCGGGCTCATCTGGGGTCCGCCGCCGATGGTGATGAGTTCGGGATGGTATTCCTTGGCCTGGCGGGCGATCTGGTAAGCCCTGGGGGCCTCGTTGATGAGGGCGGTCAGCATCAGGATGTCGACGCCTTCCAGATCTTTTTCAGGGTCCATTAGACCCGAGCGGTCTTCAAACCAGATTTCCCTATCGTAAATGAAGGGGCTTTCCCACTGGGCGAGCGCAGCGGAAAGATAAAGCATTCCCTGCCGGGGAATGGCGACATACTCAAAGTTGCCACCGGCTGAGGCCGGCTGGAGGAGCATTACGCGCTTGATTCGAGACATGTTTGCCTCCCTATACCGTTCGCTTCCCCGCAATCTGGCGAGTCGGGCACCGCGAATCTAAACTTGTATGCCGGAGCGGCAATTGAAAATTCAAAATCAATTCACCGCTAGAGTACTAAAAATCCCCTATCCTAGCATACATCCCAGAGATCATTATAACAGGATGTCATAAACGCTAGTCAGGAATTTCAGCGCATCATGGGAATCAACTTTGAAGCGATTTCTTCGAGGTGTCTCTCCCGGTCCTCGGGAGGGCAGGTAATGCTGAAGACAATGCGGCGTGCGCCAGCTTCCACATATTCGCCAAGACGCTCCGCGCACTGTTCCGGTGTGCCCAGCAAACAGTAGCGACGGACGATGTTCATGAACTCCCCGCCGTAGAGGTACTGGCTGCCCAGTTGCTGGGCCGCGACCTCGGCGGCTTCCTGCTCGGTGGGGTAGATGGATATGTATGGGAAGAATCCCCACTGGAAGTCTTCCAGGCTGCGGCCTTCCTCGCTGGCGAACCCGTGTATCTTTTCCACGCTATCACCGTAACGTGCGGGGTCGAAGAAGTATGGGACCCAGCCGTCGCCGAAGCGGGCGGCGCGGCGCATGGCGGCGTCCCTCCGTCCAGAGACCCAGATCGGTGGACTCGGGCGCTGTCTCGGCGCGGGGTTCAACATGGCCTCGTTCAACCGGAAATGCCGTCCGGAGAAAGTAACCCGCTCACCGCTCCACAAGCGGCGCACAATTTCCAGGCATTCGTCGGTCCGGCGGCCTCTCTGGGTCACCTTGAGGCCCGCAGCTTCAAACTCCGCGGGGTACTCCCCGCCGATGCCCACACCAAGCGTCAGCCTGCCGTTGGAGGCGGCGTCGAGAGTCGCTGCAGAGCGGGCTAGGAACAACGGATGGTAGAAGGGAGCCAGCACGATGGAGGACAAGAGCCGGATTTTCTGCGTTGCCCCTGCCGCAACTCCCAACACAGGCAATGAAGCGTGGGACGGTCCGGGGGGGTCGCCGCGCATGAAGTGCTCACCGGCCGAAAAATACTCGTACCCCAGGTCCTCCATCCAGCGAGCCTGCTTCGCTGTTTCCTCGATCTCGAGGGTCAGGTTCGCACCGAAGTGAAGCTCTTCAGACAATATCAATTCCATCCTGCAGTGTAGCGCCCAAAGGGGCGCTTTCATCTTAACCCAGTATCGCGGGTGTTCCAATCACGGATACAGGTGAACGCAGGATCCTTCGCAGCTGGCTGTCTGGGCGCGGTCATTAGCGTAGAAACGGGAATCCAGGGCTTCCGAGCTTCCAACTGACTCGCATTCCTGGCCACAGTATTCCTACGGAATCGGATATGACCGATTGTATTACTCCGGATGTGATTTCCTGCGGGCTGACAACGCGGGGGTGTCTCTCGAATGACAAGGACTCAGTTAGAATTTTTGCCTTGACAATTGACAGACTATATCGGAATCTGAAATTAACGATATTGCAAATTGCTGCATAGGCAGACAGTATTTGAGAGGCAGGGGGGCGAGGCCTTGCTGGTTTTGGTCACAGGAGCGACCGGATTTTTGGGACGCCAGGTAGTTCCGGAATTGCTGGCCCGTAGGCACGAGGTGCGCTGCCTGGTCCACTCTCCTGGAAAGGAGCGAGTGTTCGGCAAGGAGGATGTGGATGTGCATTACGGCAGCATCCTCAACCCTGAGTCGCTGAGCCAGGCAATGCACGGCGTTCAGGCGGTGGTGCACCTTGTTGGCATCATCCGGCCGGCCCGGGGTGCGAGCTTCGACCTGTTGCACCGGCAGGGCACGGCAAATGTCGTGGAAGCCGCCAGGGACAGCGGCGTTCGCGAGATCATCCACGTCAGCGCATTGGGCGCTACCGGCGATCCTGGATATTCTTACCTGTATTCGAAGTACCAGGGGGAGTTGCGTGTCGTTGGCTCTGGCCTCTCCTACACCATCCTCCGCCCGTCTGTCATCTTCGGCAGGGGAGATGAGTTCCTGACAGCACTGGCTGGCCTGGTTCGGCTGGGCCCGGTTGTCCCTGTGGTCGGCAGTGGCAGGAACAGGATGCAACCGGTGGCGGTCGAAGATGTAGCGAGGTGCGTGGCTGCCTCAGTTGGCAACTCACTGGTAAAAGGAAAAACAATAAGCCTGGGAGGCCCCGACCGCCTCAGCTACAACGACCTGCTGGCCGAGGTGGCCTTGGCCATGGGGAGGAAGTTGCGGCTGGTCCATATACCCACTCCGTTTGCGTGGCCAGCGATCTCAACGATGCAGTTCATGACGCCGCGTCCGCCGGTGACTACCGGGCAGTTAAGGATGCTGGGAATCCGCAATGTCGCTGAAGGCCGCGATATGGAGCGGTCATTCGGGTTTACCCCCAAAGCTTTGCGGGGTAACATTGACTATGTTAACTCGGTCAGTTTCGGCGACGCGCTTAGAATGTCCCTTGGATTGTCCATGCCGCGCCGCCGGTAGACGGTCGAATCAGAACCACTAGCTGGCACACAGGGGTGCGGCGGAGAAGCCGGCGGGTGCGCGTTGCAGTACTTTGAAGCGATCGGCAAGTTGCTCTCACTCTTCGATTCGGAACGGACCAGGGTTGATGGTCCGCGACAGAAGGCCATTTATGACCTTCGTCGTATGCAGGGTTTCCTGGAACGGCTCGGAAACCCTGAACGGCGGGTGCCCACGGTACATATTGCCGGGACCAAGGGCAAGGGCAGCACTGCAGCCCTCTGCGACGCTGCGTTCCACGCTGCAGGCTTGAAAACCGGATTCTATTCCTCGCCGCATCTGCACACCTTCCGTGAGCGTGTGAGGCGGGACTGCGAGCCGGTTTCCGAGGAAGAGTTTGCGGTACTTGTCGGGGATCTCTGGCCGGTTCGGACTGCCGACGACAATGACACCGTTACGCTGTTCGAATTCCTGACCGGGATGGCTTTCCATTGCTATGACCAGGCCGGGGCGGATGTCCAGACCATTGAAGTTGGCCTCGGGGGCCGTCTGGATGCCACGAACGTGGTGGACGCTCAGGTGGCGGTAATCACTTCGGTTAGCATGGACCACGCCAAAATTCTCGGGGATACCATCGGCGAGATTGCGGCGGACAAGGCAGGCATCATCAAGCCAGGGTGCACGCCGGTGATAGCGCCGCAACGAGCGGAGGCTTTGTCTTCCATTCTGGATGCCTGCAACCGGCAGGAAGTGACGCCTGTGCTGATCGGCCGGGACCTCGCCTGGGAACCCAAGGGCTCGTACTTGGGTGGGCAAAGGCTGATGGTCTACGGGCAGCTGGGCAGCTACGATCTGGACATTCCACTCCCTGGTGACTTCCAGATGGAAAACGCGGCGACAGCAGTGGCCGCCATCGAGGCCATCTCCAAGGCCCAGGGATTTGCTATCTCTCCGGAGGCCATTGCGGCTGGATTCCGTAGAGTCTCCTGGCCCTGCCGCATGGAGTTGCTGGAGAGGGAGCCGCTGGTGGTTGCGGATGGGGCCCACAACGACTATTCGGTTGACCGCTTGCTGGAGTCGCTGCCGCACTACTTTCGATACGACAAATTGGTCGTGGTCGCCGGTTTCTCTCGCGACAAGAATGTGGAGGCAATGGTCAGTTCCCTGGCGCCGGCAGCCGACCTTGTCATTGCCACCCAAGCCCGCCATCCGCGAGCGATGCAGAAGGAAGAACTGGCGGAGATGCTGCAGGAGAAGGGAGCACAGACCGTTTCGTCACCAACACCGGCCGAGGCGCTGGAGCAGGGAAGGAAGGCAGCGGGAAGTCAGGGCATCGTCCTGGCCACCGGGTCGCTGTTCCTGGCAGCCGAAGTGCGAGAGGCGGCCCTGGGGATCGAACCTGAGATATATCCAAACCTGATTCGTAAGTAGCCCCATAGGGAAGGCTGGAGAACGGGTCGTGGCTATGGCGCAAAACGGGACAGGGAAAGGGCAGACGGTCAGGGTGGTGGTCACCGGAATGGGCGCCATGACTCCGCTGGGCGAATCGCCGGATGACTTCTGGAGGAACCTAGCAGATGGCAAGTCCGGTGTGGGGCCAATGACCCTCTGCGATCCCGAGGGATACCCTTGCCGCATATCGGGGGAGGTTTCGGGCTTCGACCCGCAGCAGTACATTCCGGGACGTGAAGCCCGAAGAATGGCCCGCTTCACGCAGCTGGCGGTGGCAGCCGGCCTTCAGGCGGTGGAGGCCGCAGGCCTGGATGTATCCAAGGAAGACCCCTATCGCGTGGGGGTGATTCTGGGCAACGGCAACGGAGGCTTTCCCACGCTCGAGGAGAACTGCCGTATCCTGGCAGAACGCGGCGGGATGCGAATGTCGCCGTTTTTCTTCCCGATGATTCTGCCCAACATGGCAGCGGCGGCTGTGAGCCGCTACCTGGGGGCTCAAGGCTACAACTCAACAGCCACCACTGCCTGTGCCGCGTCAAACCAGGCGATTGGAGAGGCGATGGATGTGATTCGCCGGGGCACCGCCGACGTGGTGTTCGCCGGCGGAGCGGAGGCTGGGATTAGTTTGCTGGGACTGTCGGGGTTCGCCGTGATGCGCGCATTGACGACCCGGAACGATGTTCCGGAAGAGGCCAGCAGGCCTTTTGATGCCGACCGCGACGGATTTGTCCCGTCGGAAGGGGCGGTAATCCTGGTGATGGAGCGTCTGGAACACGCGCAGGACAGGGGGGCGAACATCCTCGCCGAGGTTGCGGGCTTCGGGAGCACAAGTGACGCTGGCCACCCGGTGCAGCCTGAGGAGTCGGGAGCGAGCGCAGCACAGGCGATGAGTTTCGCGATTGCAGATGCCGGGGAGACCACCGACTCGGTGGACTACATAAACGCCCACGGCACATCCACTCCGCTCAACGATACGCTGGAGACCGTGGCCATCAAGCGGCTTTTCGGGGACCGGGCCTCCAACATCCCGATCAGCTCAACAAAGTCGATGATCGGCCATTCCCTGGGAGCGGCTGGGGCGCTGGAGGCCGCAGCGTGCATCAAGACGATTACCGAAGGGAAAGTCCATCCCACGATCAACTACACCACTCCGGATCCCAGCTGCGATCTTGACTATGTTCCCAATTACGCCCGCGAACTCGATGCCAGGATGGTGCTTTCCAATGCTTTCGGCTTCGGCGGACAGAACGCCTGCCTCGTGTTCCGGAAGTTCGAGGAATAATTGGTTGCCAACGGCCGGGAAGGGTTGCAGGAAGAGGACATGACCGAGCGGCTGGTGTCTGGCGCAGAACTACAGGAAGATGCGGATGTAACCCTGCGCCCCCGGCGCATCGACGATTTTGTCGGACAGTCCGCGACCAAGGATACTCTGCAAATAGCAATCGACGCCGCAAAAATCCGGGAAGAGGCCCTGGACCACGCGATAATCTACGGCCCTCCCGGCCTGGGAAAGACCACGCTGGCCCACATCATCGCCCAGGAAATGGGAGCGCCGATCAGGGTTACTTCGGGGCCAGCCATAGAGAGGGCGGGGGACATGGCAGCGATTCTCACCAGCCTCCAGCCCCAAGAAGTGCTCTTCATCGATGAAGTCCACCGGCTGAATCGGGTGGTGGAAGAAGTTCTCTACTCGGCCATGGAGGACTTCTTCCTTTCATGGATGGTGGGAAAGGGTCTCGCCGCTCGCAGCGTCAACCTGCGCATCAACCCGTTCACCCTGGTGGGGGCTACCACTCGTTTCTCCATGGTCAGTGCGCCCCTGAGGGACCGCTTCGGCTCGGTGTGGAGGCTGGAATACTACGATGTCGACGAGATGAACATCATCGTCGAGAGGTCTGCCCGGATTCTCGAGACGGAGCACGACCCGGACGGCGTTTCGGAAATCGCACGGCGCTCAAGGGGAACACCGCGGGTGGCCAACAGGTTGCTGAGACGAACGCGGGACTTTGCGTTGGTCAAGGCTGACAACAAGATCACCGGGCCCGTAGCCCGCGCTGCCCTGGAGCAACTGAACGTGGACCCGCTTGGCCTGGACCAGTCTGACCACCGTCTCCTCAGCAGCATTATTGACAAGTTTGATGGTGGCCCGGTGGGCCTCGAGACATTGGCGGCTGCCCTGAACGAAGACTCCGACACCATCATGGACGTATGGGAGCCTTTCCTGCTGCAACTCGGCTTTCTTGACAGGACGCCTAGAGGCAGGATAGCGACGCGGCTGGCCCACGAGCACCTGGGCCGCCCATACTTTTCGCCCGGTTTCACCGACCAGCCCAAGCTGGACGGCTTCTAGCGGCCTGGTCCGAAGTGCAGAAGGAGACCGGATGGCGGTCCAACTGCTTTGTTGATAGGGGCACGGCCAGAGTCTACAATGGTCAGGGGCGATGATTTCGAATTCCCCCCGGCTACGGAGCTGATTTGACCGTTCCCGCGGCGTCAATTTCCCGGCTTTCCAGAGGGTTGTCCAATGCCATTTTGGGCCGTCCGCTGGATGACGACGAAGCTTGGGCGCTAATAGATGCAGACAATGAAGTCCTGATCTCGATGTGCGAGGCGGCGGGAACAATGCGGGATCTCGGGAAGGGACGCACGGTGTCGTTCTCTCCCAAGGTGTTTATTCCGCTAACCCACATGTGCAGGGACTTCTGCGGGTACTGCATTTTCCGAAAAACACCCGAGCAGGCTGGCGACACCCCGTACATGACTCCGGATCAGGTGCTGGAGGTCGCGAAGTCAGGCCAGGGGCTGGGATGTACCGAGGCGCTTTTCACGCTTGGGGAAAGGCCGGAGCTGCGATACACGGAAGCGAAGGAGTGGCTGGCCGAACGGGGATTCGGCTCTACGCTGGAGTACCTGGGCCATGTGAACCGGCTGGTGCTGGAAGAGACCACGCTCTTCCCTCACGACAATCCGGGAACCATGAGCCGGCATGAAATGGCAGCCCTCCTGCCATACAACCCGTCCATGGGCCTGATGCTGGAAAGCACCTCTCCCGCACTTCATGCACCAGGCGGGGCCCACGAGTTTGCACCCAGCAAGAGGCCGCGTGTCAGGCTGCGTACCATAGAGCTTGCGGGTGAGTTGCGCCTGCCATTTACTACTGGTATTCTCGTTGGAATTGGCGACACCAGAGAGGATCGTATAGAGTCGCTGCTGGCGATTCGCAACCTGCACCGCCGGTTCGGCCATGTGCAGGAAGTGATCGTTCAGAACTTCAAGGCCAAACCCGGCACGGCAATGGCGGAAGAACTGGATGCCGACACGCTGGAATTCATGTGGTCGGTGGCGGCGGCCAGGTTGATCCTGGGACCGGACGCCAATGTCCAGGTACCACCCAATCTGAGTGCAGACAACTATCGCATCTATCTCGACGCCGGGATCAACGACTGGGGTGGGGTCTCTCCCCTGACCATTGACTTCGTAAACCCGGAAGCCCCTTGGCCGGCGCTGACCCAGCTCAAGGCGCAGACCGAGGCCGCAGGCTTCCATCTAAAGCCCAGGCTGCCGGTATATCCCGAATATTTCCTGAACACCGGCGATTACTTGTCGGAGGGGCTGCGAGAAAGGGTTCTCGCCCAAGCTGACAATGACGGATATGTACGAGGGGGAATCCAACGATATGTCGGGAATGACTGAACAGCCTGCCGCCGCCAGCCTGAACGAGTTGGCGGGAATGCTGCAGCCGCAAGTGGCGTCGGTGCTCGACCGGGCGCTGGCCGGTGAGGATATCACCGCCGAAGAGGGAACGCTCCTCTTCGGAACGACGGGCCCGGAGTACAACGCGACGGTTCTCGTGGCGGATGAACTCCGCCGCCGCACGGTTGGCGATGTTGTCACCTATGTGGTGAATCGAAACATCAACTTCACCAACGTCTGCATAAAGCGGTGCGGTTTCTGTGCCTTCAGCCGGGACTTCCGTGAAGAAGAGGGGTACTTCCTTCCGATCGAAGAAATTGTGCGCCGAGCCAAGGAAGCCTGGGACTACGGAGCGACCGAGGTCTGCATCCAGGCTGGATTGCCTCCGCAGATGGAAGGTGACCTGTACATCAGGCTCTGTGCTGCGATCAAGGAAGCGCTGCCGGACATGCACATACACGGGTTTTCGCCTGAAGAGGTACTTTACGGCTCCGTACGATCACGCTGTTCTATCCGGGAGTACCTTGAGGGCCTGAAGGCGGCAGGCGTTGGGAGCCTGCCCGGGACTTCCGCGGAAGTGCTTGACCAGGAACTCCGGGACCGGATTTCTCCAGGCCGGATTACCGTGGACCAGTGGATCGAGGTAATTTCCAACGCCCACCAGCTCGGAATACCGACCACTTCTACCGTAATGTTCGGGCACCGGGAGACTCCGGCTCAGCTTTCCAATCACATGGCATTGCTGCGCAGCCTTCAGCAGGAGACAGGTGGAATCACCGAGTTTGTGCCGTTGAGCTTCGTGCACACCGAAGCCCCGATGTTTCTGAAGAACCTTGTCCAGGATGTTCGTCCGGGGCCGACGGGTATGGATGTTGTCAAGATGCACGCCATTGCCCGCATCATGTTGAACAACTGGATTCCGAATGTGCAGGCATCGTGGGTCAAGGAAGGCTCGCGGATGTCCCAGTTGCTGCTGACAGCCGGAGTGAACGACCTTGGCGGTACCCTGATTAATGAAAGCATCTCGACCGCCGCGGGCGCGCAGCACGGGCAGTTGATGCGCCCTTCGGAGTTCCGCGGCATGATCCGATCCGCCGGACGGGTGCCAGCGGAGAGGTTTACGACCTACGGTCTGCATCGGGTATTCAGCGAAACCGACGAGGAGTTGGACCCGCTTGACCTGGTCGGGGACAACGTGGAAGAGATTTTCGGCTCATACAACAAGTTGGTAAAGCTGGACACCTATCGTTTCGAGCACCCCAGGCACGCTGAAAAGGTCGGAGCCTGAGCTAGTTGCCCTTGAACACGGCTGAAGCGGCTTCCGCAGTTGAGTCTCCGTCGTTTTCCTCAGAGTCGTGCGTCCCTGACGCCGTGGATTAACTCGTGACTATTGCGCGTGTCCTGGCTTTAGCGGGCGGTGTTGGTGGGGCGAAGCTGGCGTTGGGTCTTTCTCATTGTCTTCCTCCTGAGGGTCTTGTCGTCGCCGTGAACACCGGCGATGACGAGGACTTCCATGGGCTGCATGTATCCCCTGACCTCGATACGATGATGTACACTCTTGCCGGGCTGTCCAACCCGGAAACAGGCTGGGGTCTGGAAGGAGACACCTTCACAGCGCTGGAAATGCTGCAACGGTACGGCGTCGACATCTGGTTCAACCTGGGAGACCGCGATCTGGCAACGCATATTCGCAGGACACAACTTCTCTCCCAGGGGCTCACACTGTCGGAAGTGACTGAGCGGCTCTGTTCAGCCCTGAATATCAAGCATTCGATTGTTCCAATGAGCGACCATCCTGTGCGCACCGTCCTGGAGACCAGCAAAGGGCGCCTGTCGATGCAGGAGTATTTCGTGCGGGAGCGTGCCCAGCCAGAAGTCACCGCAGTCAGCTATACCGGCGCGGATGATGCGACAGCATCCGCTCCCTTGGTGGCAGCGTTCTCGAACAGCGATATGATGGTCATCTGCCCTTCAAACCCGGCCCTGAGCGTCCAGCCGATCGTGCAAATTTCGGGTATGAAGGAAAGACTGAGCAGTTTTCCAGGTTTGCGGGTCGCGGTCAGCCCCATCGTCGGCAACGATGCGGTTCGTGGGCCTGCCGGGCGGATCATGGCCAGCCTCGGACAAGAAGTATCGGTGGTAGGAGTCGCAAGGTCCTACGCTGAGTTCTGCGATGTACTGGTCATCGACAGACAGGACGAGGGGATCGCTCCCGCTGTTGAGGCGACCGGGGTGCGTCCTGTGGTTGCGGACACCGTCATGGAATCGCTCCAGGACCGGATCGACCTTGCGCGGGTCGTCCTCTCCCTGGATGTAGAGGAATCTTCGCGGAGTTCCGGGTAGACGGGCTAAATACTTTCGCTGAATCGTGATGCCAAATCAGGAATACGAGATCATAGCGATTGTGCCGATGAAACCCCTGGCGCAGGGGAAGAGCCGGTTAGCAAAAGCGCTTTCCCCGGAAGAACGGGCCAACATAAGCATTGGTATGCTTCGCCGTGTCCTGACGGCACTGGGCGGGGCTTCCATTGACCCGATCTGGGTCGTGGGAGGGGATGAACGAGTAAAGAACCTTGCCCGCAACAATGGAGGGTTGTGGTTTGAGGAGATGGGACGCGATCTGAACGATACGCTGGACAAGGCAATCGAGCAGGTATTCCGTAGAGGCAAGTCGGCTCTATACATTGCCGGAGACCTCCCCTTCGTGAAGCCCGCGGATATTCACTCATTCGTTCAGGCGTCCCGGGGCGCAGGCAATGTGACCCTTGCTCCAGCCCGCCGCGACAACGGCACAAATGCCATGTTGATTCCCAATGGCGTCAGGTTCAAACCGGAGTTGGGAAGGCGCAGCTTCAGCAAGCACTTGTCGCAGGCGGCTCGGTCGGAGACCTCGGTCGCGATTGCCTATAGCCCTGGGTTGGGCTTCGACCTGGACATAGACGACGATCTCGAGTCTTACCAGCACATGGAGCCGGGCTTGATCGACCGCCTGATGCAGGCCAGCGGCCAATCCTTCCCTCGTCCACAGTAATCTTGACGGTGAAGAAATGAGCGAGAACAGTCCCAAAATCGGCCTACTCCTGCCCACCAGGGGGATTCTCCTGAGAGGCGAGCAGCCATCGAATGCCGACCGGGTGTTCAGGATGGCGCAAAAGGCCGAAGAAGCCGGGCTAGACTCAGTATGGGTCGGTGACAGCCTCGTGGCCAAGCCCAGGCTGGAGCCTCTGGCCACCCTGGGAGCCCTGGCGGCGCGAACCAGCAGGGTACGCCTCGGCACAGCCGTCCTCCTGCCGGCCCTGCGGCACCCTGTGCTTATGGCCCAGACCATGGCCACGGTCGACCTGATATCCGGCGGTCGTCTGGTAATTGGGGCCGGTGTTGGGGGCGCGTTCAACGACGAACAGCGAGGAGAGTGGGCCGCTGCCGGGGTGGACCCAAAGCGGCGGGCGCGCCGGTTCGAGGAAATCGTGGAAGTCGCCAAGGGTCTGGGAACCGGGGAACCGCACAGCCACGAGGGGAGGCACTTCTCGCTGGACTCCGTCACGATGATCCCTGCGGCAACTCAATCCGAAGGTATTCCGTGGTTGCTGGCAACGCATCATCGGGCGAGGCAGCAGGCGCAGATAGAGCGGGCCGCTCGTGTTGGGGACGGTATCATAGCGATTTCCGACACACCGGCCGAATTCGCTGAAGTCATCGCCCAGGTGGACGCAAAGGCGGAGGAGTACGGGCGGGACAGCAGCAACCGCGAGAACGTGTTCTACCTGACCGTGAACCTGAACGAGGACGAACCGGCGGCGAAGGAAGATGCCGAAGACTGGCTCATGCGGTACTACGGAGCGAACATCTGGGGCACCAGGTGGGGTCCGTTCGGCGGTGTCCAGAATGTAGCTGACCGCATGGCAGAGTACGTGGATGCCGGGGCTGACACTGTCATCGTTCGACTGGCGAGCTTTGATCCTGAGAGGCAGCTCGACACATTTCTCGAGCGGATCGCGCCCCAGTTCGCATAGTACTGTTGGTCAATTCGGTCCGGGAATGCGTGCGAAGATGCCACTCGGAAACGAGACCGTCTTTCCTGGGAAGGCGGGAATCCGGCGGCATTGCCATTGAGTGCCCGAGTCGCCAGGGAAATCCAGAAATCTCTGTAGCGCGTTTGCATTCCGCCAAGAGATTGCCACACACTCCCTGATTCTTCGGCTGTTCCAGTGGAAGGCCTGCCAGCTCCGAAGAGCAGCGTGACAAGTAGCGGAAAAGGAAGTTAGCATTGGTCCCTATCGACCTTTCAGGGAAGAACGGAATAGTCTTGGGCGTCGCCAATGAACGCAGCATAGCGTGGGCCATTACCCAGGCCCTGTCGAATGCTGGCGCACGGCTGGCGTTGACGTACCAGGGGGACCGCCTGAAGGAGCGGGTGGAGCGCCTGGCCGCTTCCTTAGATAACCCTGTCCTGCTGCCCTGCGACGCCACGGATGACGGTCAGATCGAGCAGGTCTTTGAGGCCCTGGGTGAAGAGTTCGGAGATATATCCTTCCTGATTCACAGCATTGCTTTCGCGAACCGCGAGGATCTTGTTGGTCGATTTGTGGATACGGGGCGTGATGGATTCCGCATCGCCATGGAAGTGAGCGCCTATTCGCTGCTCCCCATGGTACGGCATGCGGCTCCGCTGATGACCGGCGGCGGAAGCGTGGTGGCCATGACTTTCGATGCCTCACAGCGGGTCTACCCCGGTTACAACGTGATGGGCTCGGCCAAGGCCGCGCTGGAACACGCTGTCAGACAGTTGGCTGCCGAAATGGGCCCGTCAAACATCCGCGTTAATGCCATATCCGCGGGACCGTTGGAGACCCTGGCGGCGCGTGGGATCAGCGGATTCCGGGATATGCGACATGCGCACGCGGAAAAGGCCCCTCTGCAAAGGAACATCACCGTTGAAGAAGTGGCCCAGACAGCCCTGTTCCTGTGTAGCGGACTGGCCAGCGGCATCACCGGAGCCGTCATCCCGGTTGATGCCGGCTATCACATTATGGCGGTGTAGGCCTTCGGAGACACCGAGAAAATGCTGGACCATGAAAATGGGGCAGGAACCAGTCCTGCCCCATTCGCGTTTACTGGACCAGCAGGGCGCTGATGGTTCAGGAGCCGGCGCTCAACGCCTGGACGGCGCGGTAGTCCTCTTCGGCTCGCTCGCCCCTTCCTTGCCTGGTGTAAGCCTCAGCGCGGCGCTCGAAGGCCTCCTTATGCCTGGGGTCCAGCGCTATAGCCTTGGTGAACTGGTCGATGGCCTCCTGAAGTTTGCCTTCGCTGAGCAGGACGGCCCCCCTGGCGGTCATGCCCTCGGCTGTCGGGGCCGGGCCAGGCTGCGGGAATCCCCAGGGCCTCACCGGCGCTTCTTCAGCTGGTTCGGGCGCTGGTTCAGGCCCGTTGTCTTCCTGGGCAAATGCCGGTTCGGCAACGGGTTGTTCGGATTGGGGAGCAGCTACCGGGTCGGCATCTACGAAGTCGGCATCTACGGCGCCTTCGTCAACGGACAACGACTCCTGCGGTTCGTGCGCCTGGGTTGGCGATTCAGCTGGTGCATCATGCTGCGGGTGCTCAACAGGCCGCTCCGCAGTTGCCGTGGACTGGCCCTGACCTTGGTGCATCTCGGAAGCCAAGACAGTGTCGGCGTTTTCCGTGGAGTAATCGGTGGAAAGGTCCCACCCGCACTTCGTGCAGAAATTCTGGCCCGGAGTATGTGGGCTAGCGCAACGAGTGCAACTATCGGGCCTGGGGCGGGTGTTCAGGGTGGTAGGCTTGACAAAAAACATCAAGAAGAGAACGGGTACTACACCCAGAATAGGCAACCCAAAACTGGGCCACGGAATCCCGAGAACGAGAGCCGCTCCACCCCAAATCCATGGATTACGACCCCGTGCCACTGCCAGACGGGCAGTCCAGAAAGCAACAAAAGGAACCAGAAAGACGAGGAGAAGCTCGGTTGTTTCTAGTCCGAAGATAAGCCTTGCCTCCCTAGTACCGTGTTGTACCAACCGAAAGTTTCGGAATCGGCCTGGGTTGGGTGGATAGGGTGAATTCGTTGCTCATTCGGAGAACTTGTCACCTTTGAATATACTAAAAAACAACTGCCGGGGCAACGCCGGGGCAACATTGGACCGAGTTCGGAATTGCGTGATCAAGTGTGGCAGCACTTTCCCAGGGTCTTTTAATAGTTCCCTCTCCCTCCAGGGGAGGGCTAGGGTGGGGGCGTTTCCTTGCGGAAGGCTAAGTTGCTGATGCCTGCGATTTCACCCTCACCCCTCCTGGGCTTGTCGAAGGGCCTCTCCCTCAAGGGAGAGGGAGAATTAAAAGAGCCTGGCACTTTCCCAGCGGAGGTAGAGCCGGGTTTCAAAGCCAGCCGAACGGGATACAACCCCCTGAATTGGAAAGTTGTGGCAAGATCGCGATGGCCGATGAGCCCGAGACCTGAGGGTGAGAGCCGATGTCGCGCCCGGCGAGCGCAATCTTCATTATCAGCCAAAGCATTGCCCGGCCAACCAAATCCGATATAATGGCGGGAACCAAAACGGTGAGACGCGCAGCGTACGGTCCGGCCATAGGCGCTGCCGCAGAGGAGGACTATGAAAATTACTCTTTCTATTCTCAAGGCCGACGTGGGGTCGATCGGAGGCCACACGAAGCCCTCTGATCGCATGATGGATTCGGTGCGCTCCGATGTGGCCGCCGCGATTGCAAGCGGTCTGCTCATTGATGCCTTCGTAGGCCATACCGGCGACGACATCTGCATCGTGGCATCCCATACACGAGGGGAGAATGACACCGATGTGCACCAGTTCGCCTGGAACGCATTCCTGAAGGCAACCGCGATCGCATCGGAATACGGATTGTACGGCGCAGGACAGGACCTGCTGGTGGACGCGCCGTCGGGGAACATTCGTGGAGCAGGCCCGGCGGTGGCGGAAATCGAGTTTGACCACGACCCCGTGAAGACCAACCCGGTCCGGCCTGCGGAGTCCTTCATGGTGCTCGCCGCCGACAAGTGCGGCCCGGGCGCATACAACCTTCCAATGTTCCTGGGTTTCGCCGACCCGATGTATTGTGCCGGACTGATGCTTCCGCGCATAGGTGAAGGCTTCACTTTCAACATAATAGACATGGACAATACCGATGGCGACAGCATCATCTCCCTGAACGCACCGGAAGACTACTACAAGATCACGGTACTGCTGCGGGACAACGAGCGTTTCGCGATAGAGAGCATCGTTTCGCGGCATACCGGCCAGGTTGCCGCGGCGATCTCGGCGACCAGGATGCACAACATCGCTGGAACATATACAGGGAAGGATGACCCAGTGGCCCTGGTACGCAACCAGGGGATTTTCCCGGCTCCGGAAGAGCTTATTTCTCCCTACGCCAAGGCGCATTATGTCGGGGGTGATGCCCGCGGGTCGCATGTCATGCCGCTGATGCCAGTAGCGATCAACACGGCTGTTACAGGTATTTACTGCCTGCCGCTGCTCTCGTGTGTCGGCTTCTCGCTGAACAAGGATGGCAAGTTCGCGGACTCGGTCGCTGACTTCTTCGACAATCCCGCTTGGGACTATGTCCGAAACCTGGCGCAGGAGAAGGGCATCGCCATGCGCTCACAGGGATGGTCCGGAGCTGCCATGCTGCCTTACGGGGAGTTGGAGTACTCCGGATTCCGGACCAGCATCGGCAACCTGGTGGACCGCTTCGGTTACCGGAACGGCAAGGAATCCAGCGCCATTCCGGAGAAAGCCGGAGCTGCCGACGACGACTAATATCCTCCCTCAATCAGAAGGACAAACAGAGCGCCGGAACCTTATGGATGGTTCCGGCGCTTCGGTTTTTGTCCCGGTCGTTTATTGTCCCGGTCATGGATGGCCTTATTCAGCTACCCTTATGGACAGTTCCCGCAGCTGGGAAGGCGCGACCGGAGCTGGTGAATCAAAGAGCAGGTCCGTGCCGCTCTGGGTTTTGGGGAAGGCAATGACGTCGCGGATTGAATTGGTTCCCGCGAGGATCGCACACAGGCGGTCAATGCCGGGGGCGATCCCACCGTGCGGGGGGGCACCGTAATCGAAGGCCTCCAGAATTTGACGGAAGCGATCGCGCACATCTTCCTTGCCGTACCCCAGGATGGCAAAGATTTTCTCCTGGAGTTCCCGCTGGTGAATCCTGATGCTGCCGCTGGCCAATTCGGAGCCGTTGCAGACCAGATCGTACGCCTTGGATCGAATAGCCCCCAGATCGTCACCGTCCAGCATCCCTTCCTCACCGTCAGCCGGAGATGTGAATGGATGGTGCGACGAGTCCCAACGGGCTGCATCCTCGTTCCACTCGAAGAGAGGAAAGTCCGTCACAAAGGCGAAGGCCAACTCATCAGGATCGGCCAGCTGGAGCAATTCGGCAACATGATTTCGCATGGCGTTCAGCCAGACGTTGACACGGGCGGGAGGGCCGGCCATGAGCAACACCATGTCGCCTGGGCCTGCCCCCATCCGGGCCGCCATCCTGCCGTGCCACTCGGCGGGCATGCGCAACCCTGCAGACTGCAGGATTTCTTCTTCGCTCTGGGCGGCAACAGGGCCTTCGCCGCGATAGCGAATATGAGCCAACCCGGCAGCGCCGGCCTCCTTGGCAACGGCTTCGAGTTCACGCACCTGGGATGTGGTGTACTTGGCCAGGCCGGGTGCCGCGAACCCCTTGATGATGCCCCCGGACTCAACGGTCGAGAGGAACACGCGAAAGGAAGTCTCTCCGGCGAGGTCTGATGCATCCTTCGTTTCGAGGCCAAACCGTAGATCGGGTTTGTCCGAGGCGAAGCGCTCCATTGCTTCGGCGTGGGTGAGGCGAGGGAATGGCTTGCGCAGTTTCTTGTGCGGGGCCACCGCCTCGATCATGCCGGTGTAAAGTTCTTCCGTGAGGGACAGGATATCTTCCTGGTCTACGAAGCTCATTTCGAGGTCCAGCTGCGTGAACTCCGGTTGCCTGTCGGCCCTCATGTCTTCGTCGCGGAAGCAACGGGCGATCTGGAAGTAACGCTCGACGCCGGAAACCATCAGCAGCTGCTTCAACTGCTGCGGGGACTGGGGCAGGGCGTAGAAGCTTCCCGGCTGCAGGCGGCTGGGAACGAGAAAATCCCGGGCACCCTCAGGCGTGCTCTTGATCAGGATTGGAGTCTCGATCTCCAGGAACCCCTGCGAATCCAGAAAGTCCCGTATGTACTTGACCACGCGGTGGCGAAGGATGAGATTCTGTTGCATGGCGGGACGCCGGAGATCGAGATAGCGGTAGCGCAAGCGCAGGCTTTCGTCGGCACCGGCATCGTCGGCGATGTAGAAAGGCGGAGTGAGGGACCGGTTCAGAACGGTTACGGCTGAGGCCATCACTTCGATGTCTCCCGTATCCATCACCGGGTTCTCGCTGCCTTCCGGGCGCTGCCGGATATGCCCCTTGACCTGCACCACCCATTCCTGGCGGAGTTCCTCCGCGGTATGAGCGGCTTCGGTGGACAACCCTGAGCCGGTCGAAGGATCGGGATTGAAAACGACCTGGACCACGCCCGAGCGGTCGCGCAAATCGAGGAAGATGATGCCGCCGTGGTCGCGGCGCCGGCCTACCCAGCCGGCCAGGGTTACTTCGGAATCGGCGTCGGTCAGACGCAGGTCGCCGCAATTGGCGCTACGGAGCACGCAGGGCCTCCAAGTTCAGTTTCCTGGCCAGCGCAGGATGGACTAGTCGCCGGGGAAGATCCGCAGGATGTCCTGGAAGGGGCTGGAAGGCTGGTCATTGACACCAGCCACCGTTTCCCTGAGGGCTTCGGGGGTGCTGACGGGCGGCAGGCACAAAGTGTCAAGACACACATGGGCCAGCGCGGGGGCGCCAGCAGCCACTGTCTTGATCTCCAGGTTGGGGCTCTCGAGCCTGACGGCGGCTGCGATAAGGTCGCCGCATCCGGCGTCTTCTGGACTTCCCTCGATGGTCACTTCCACCATCGGGTTGGAGAAGAGGTCGACGGCAAGTCCGAATTCGGCTGAGTACTCTCCATACTCACGAAATACCCCGGCAAAAGCACTGAGCGTTGCCTCGCAAATCTGACGGTAGTCGTCGTTGCGAGTAGCTTGGTATAGACGCAGCAGACCCTGCACTGCCGTCATGTTTTCCGGCAGTTGCTTTTCCCTGACCTGCATGTGCCCCATGGCGTCTTCATCAGCTTCTATGTCGAAAAAGCCGCCGCCAGCTTCGTCAAAGAAACGGTCCACCAGCGTTGCGGCGACGCCCACTGCGGCGTCAAGGTAGCGCGCCTCGGAAGTGGTGGCGTGGGCCTGCATCAAGCCAGCCAATAGGTGGGCCCAGTCCGTCATCAGGGCGGGCGTGCTGTCGGCTGCCCCACTGGACCTGACCCTCGATAAAGAATCCCCGGTGGCTTGGGCGACAAGGCTGTCCAGCACTTCGCGGGCGATCCTGCCCAAGCGGTCGCCAAGGCTTCCGCCGAGTTTCCAGGATGCGTCGAGGGCTATAGTCGCAGCCAGGGAGTCGAGGCTCGTGTAGCAGGAGAGGTCGCGAGCAGGCGGCGATGCGGAAGCGCGTTGCTCCGGACCCAGGGTAAAGAACTCCGAGTGGGCGCCCACACTGCCGTGAAAGCCGCGTAGCTCAGGATCGTACAGATGGTCCAGCACAAAGGAAAAGGTTGATTCGGCAACTTCGCGATACCTGGAGCTTTCCCCACTGTCACCAGTACCAATGAGTATGGATGCGTCCAGAAATGTCCTGGCCAGCTGGATGTTGTCTTCCAGCAACTTCTCTCGCTGAGGCTCGGACCAGTCCCCCGTCGCGCTGTACCTGAAGAATCCCCCGTCAATGTCATCCAACATCGGGGAGCCGGCCATGGTGTCGAGTGACTTGCAGATCATGGCGGCGTAGAACTCTTCGCCGGTGGTGCGATAGAGATGAAGCAGGAAACGGAGTATGGGCGGGTTGGTGAACTTGGGGTCGCTACCAAAGCCTCCATGGGCAGAGTCGTAGGATCCGGCAACGATCCGTGACACACGGTCGGTTAGTGAACCTTCGATTTCCGGGCCGGCCGCAACTCTCCTCGCATGCTCGCGTCTCTGGTGCAGGAGGTCGCGGGACTGTTCGTAGAGCCGGGGCTTGTCGGCGCGATAGGCGTCCTGCAGTTCCATCATCATGGCGAGGAACTGGTCGGGAGGCAGGTATGTGGCTCCGCCGATCAGTCCGCCGTGGGGGGTCAGGAATGCGGTGGTGGGCCAGCCGCCCACGTTGTAGCGGGCGTTGATGTCCGGCCGGTGATCGTTGTCGATGCGGACGGCAATGAAGTTGTTAGCCAGAAGGGACTGCACATCCGGGTCGGAGTAAGTGGTCTCGTCCATCACATGGCACCAGTAGCACCAGGAAGCGGTGATGGAAAGAAGAACCGGCTTGTCTTCGGACTGTGCCCGGTCAAAAGTAGAACGAGCCCAGGGCAGCCATTCGATTCGATGCGCCTGATTGAGGTTCGGAGAGAAACGTATGCTGCTCAATCCGCCTGTCCTGAGCCTGCCGAAGGGGCCACCTGCTGGTGGTCATCAACTCTGATTGAAGTGTGATTGGGACAATCAAGTTAGCATAGAGGTAGCTGACTTTCAATCTGGGTGTTAAATCCAGACCTTGCCGTCATTTCCACTCCGAAAGAGAAGGAAGGGTCTAAGCGGTTGCCATAGCCTCGTTCTGGATTTGGAAATTGGCGTGCGCAATTGGAACGGAGAGCAGAGTCTTAGCCTTTTCAAGAACACCGGGTGGCGGTATGTCCCGTGAGACCGGAGCGAGAACCACGAACTCTCCGCCCTCCATGGCTGAGACCGGCACGCCGTTCCGATAAGCGACGCGATTTCCGGGTACGGACGGCACTCGCGGGCCCGGTGTGAGGATGCCAGCCAGGTTCAAGGGATCACAGGCCGAAACGACGACCAGACGGTCGTCGGGTTCCCGGTTGCGCCATCGCCTGAGAGCGTCCGCAGCCTCTGGCAGGGCGAATTGCTCGCCGATGAAGCCAGTCACAAACCTGCCACCCCGTATTTCCCCGCGGGCTTCGAGGCGCCTCAGAACCCGGGCCATGTCGCGCCAGCGGACTGCGAGGGAGTCCCGCGCCAGCAGTTCGGGGAAGAGTATCCCGTAGCGGAGGAGCAGCTGCCGGGCCACGGCCTCGGTGCGGTCTTCGACCGGGTCCGGCGCTTCAAGCAATGACCAGCGGCTGAAGCTGCGGCGTTGTCTTACGGCTTTAGTCGCACCGGACCGACGAGGGCGTTTCGTGCCCCTGAGCCTTTGTCGCATCGCCTCCAGACCGTCGGTAGTAGCGATGCCGGAGGCGACCAGGGTCCACAGTGCCTCTTCAATGTCGCTGGGGAGGCGCTTTGTAGCTGCCGTGATGTCGGTGAGGAAGGACGCCCCCCGGTCGCGAAGGTACTCCAGGGTCTCCTGCGCCGCGCCGATCAGCCCGTCTGCGACACCTGATTGTTCGGGCAGAAGCCAATCCAGGGATTCCCGGAGGCCCAGGGCAACTGGCGTGGAGCGCGAGAAAGCCGCCCTGCCACTGGAAGTCCCGTTGTAGCCGAACGCCTGATGCGAAGGGACTCGAGGGGAGAAGCGACCCCAGACGACCTCTCCGCTCATGCACAGCCGGTCCATCATCAGGCCACTGTATTCGGCGACCCGGTTGCCCAGAACTTCCTCTTCGACGACCCCGGCAGCAGTTTCGAAGCCCTGCAGTTTTTCGATGACGGCGAACAGACCGCCTTCCCCGTGGACTTTCGCCTCCGGCAATACGTGCTGCCAGTCCAACAGGAACCGAATAAAGGTGGCTGGGGAAACGGGCTCCACCTGGCTGCGTAGCGAATCTATGGTGGAGCGATGAATGCGGGCCAGTATTCGCCGGTCGCAGAATTCGTCCACCTCAGCACCATGGCGGTAGCTGCCGCGCAGCACAATGCCTTCGTTTTCCAGTTGGCCCAACGCATAGAGTACATCGTCCGGGGGCAACGCGAGGGTCGACGACAGCTCGGCGGCTGTAAAAGGGCCGATGGAGTCTACCCAGCCGCGCACAAGGGCGAGAATGGCTTCTTCCCTGCTCCCTTCGAAGCCATGGCCGGCAAAAAGGGACAGGGCAGCCCTGGGCTCCGGGGAAGCCGAAATATTGCCGTATGCGGTGCGAACAAGGTCCAGGCGCTCGGCGGCCACCCATCCGTGCAACATGAACGCAGGTTCTTCACCAGACTTCGCAGCGACTCGGTGGGCGCGGCCGGCGTTGCTCAATTCAGTGAGCCAATTCGTGAGGGGCAGGTTCTCCATTGAGGGACGACCAATACCCTCGGCGCCTTCGGGGAGTATGCCGAGCGTTAAGAGTGCGTCATGGAGTTCGTCTTTGTCCCTGATACGCGGCCAGGCGTTCTCCGACTCCAGGCGAATGGCTTCCGGGTCAAGGCTGGCAAGGTCCCGCGAGTCCTCGGGTAGGGCGCGTCTGAGCGACACTGCCCGGGCGCGGCGTTCCTCCAGGGGAGCGTCGTCGAGGAAGGCGTAAGGCATGGCGTTGAGAATCTGGTGAGAAAAGACCGAGGGTTGTACGGTGTCGCGGCCGTAGACCTCTATCTCCCCTGACTCGATACCGCCCAGCAGATCACGGCAACCCTCCAGGTCGGAGGCCTCGGTCAGGCAATCCCGCATGGTCTCGAACACCAGCGGGTGATCGGGAATTTCGATGTCCCCGGGAGGGGCGTTGTCCTGGCAGGCCACCTGGGCAGGGAAAACGGCGGCCAGCAGGTCGTCGGAGCGCATTCGCTGCAGGGGTGGCGGTACCTTTTTGCCGCCAGTGTGCCGCAGGATGGCGAGGGCGCGAGTCGAGTTCCAGCGCCATCGGGTACCGAAAATGGGTGCCTGCAGTATCGCCTGAGTGAGGACTTCCTCGATTGTGCCGGACTTCAGGTAGGTGAAAACTTCACCGACTGGCATGGATAGGCCGGGACCCAGGGAGAAATTTAGCCCATCGTCGGTGGCCACTGCCTGAAGCTCGAAATCGAAGGAGCGGCAGATCTTTTTCCGCAGCGCCATGCCCCATGCACGGTTGATCCGGGCGCCGAAGGGTGCGTGGATCACCAACTGCATCCCTCCGCTCTCGTCGAAGAAACGCTCGGCAATTACCCGGTTCTTGGAAGGGGTCAACCCCAGGACTCGCTTGCCTTCTTCGATGTAGGCGACCAGCTGACTGGATGCTTCGAGGTCGACGCCTGACTGGGATACTACCCACTCACGGGCGGCGGCGGAGTCTGGAAGGAGTTCGTCTATGCCTTCCCGGATTTCCGTAACCTCGTCTGACAGCTCGGTGGTTCGACCCGGAGCCTCACCCAGCCAGAACGGGATGGTGGGTGGTTGCCCATGGGCGTCTTCCACCCGTACACGACCGCTTTCGACGCGTCGAATCTTCCAGGCCGTATTGCCAAGCAGGAATACATCGCCCTTGAGGCTCTCGATGGCGAAGTCCTCGTTAACGGTCCCGACGAAGGTGTCCTCCGGGTCTGCGATGACATCGTAGTCGGCATTCTCCGGTATCGCTCCCCCGCTGGTCATGGCAGCAAGGGGAGCTCCGCGCCGTCCCTTGACCGTGCCGTTGACCCTGTCCCTGTGGAGGTACGCGGCTCCTCTTCCAAGTCGTCGAGCGAAACCTTCAGAGAGCATTTCAACGGCCTGGTCGAACTTTTCTCGAGGCAGCTCCCTGTATGGGTAGGCGCGGAGGACGAGGGTATAGAGGTCGTCTTCCGCCCATTCCTCCTGCGCACAGGCTGCCACAATCTGCTGGGCAAGGACGTCGACCGGCCACGAGGGAATGGAGAGGGTGTCCAGGTTGCCGTGGCGAATCGCCCTGGCCAGCGCCACGCACTCGGCCAGTTCATCCCGGGTCAAAGGGAACAGCCGACCCTTGGGTGTGCCGCCGACCGAGTGGCCGGAGCGTCCAACGCGTTGCAGCAGGATGCCGATGGAACGAGGGGAGCCGATTTGGCAGGCGAGGTCCACATCGCCGATGTCGATTCCCAGTTCCAGGGACGCCGTGGCGACGCACACCTTTACTTGCCCGGACTTCAGCTTCTGCTCGGCATCCAGCCTGATTTCTCGGGAGAGGCTGCCGTGGTGGGCTACTACCACCTCTTCGCCAAGGCGCGCGCTCAATTGGTGGGAGACCCGTTCAACTAGGCGGCGCGTGTTGACGAATACCAGCGTGGTATCGTGTGCTTTTACCAGCTCAGAGATGGAGTCCAGCGTCTCGCCCCAGAGCTCGTGGGACGCTATCGGGCCCAGTTCCTGTTCGGGCAACTGCAGGGCCAGATCTATCTTGCGGGCGTGGCCGGTGTCCACGATGGCGCAGTCGGGAACGCCATCGGGGCCGATTGAGTTGTTCCCGACGAGATAACGGGCCACCTCTTCTATGGGACGCTGGGTGGCTGACAGGCCGATGCGCACCACCGGATCTTCGGACAGAGCACAGAGGCGCTCGACGGACAGCGAGAGGTGGGACCCGCGCTTGTCGTCGGCTACGGCGTGAATCTCGTCCAGGATAAGTGTCTTGACGCCTTTCAGTCCTCGCCTGCCGCTGGCGGAGGTGAGCAGAATGTACAGCGACTCTGGAGTGGTGATGAGGATGTGCGGGGGGGTCTTCGCCATCTTCTGGCGTTCAGACTGCGGAGTGTCGCCCGTGCGGAGGCCGATACGAATCTCAGGCCAGTTAATTCCGCTATCACCAAGACCCGCAAAGGATGCATGGGTCCGCCCCAATTCGGCGATTTCCTGCAGGGGCACCGCCAGGTTTTTCTGAATGTCATTCGAGAGGGCTTTCAATGGGGAAACGTAGACGACCTGGGTGGTCTCCGGAAGCTCTCCCTCCAGACCCTGGCGAACCAAGCCGTCGATGCAGGTGAGGAACGCCGCGAGTGTTTTTCCCGAGCCAGTGGGTGCGGCGATCAGGGTGTGGCGACCTTCGCCAATGGCGGCCCAGCCCTCGGCTTGCGCCCCCGTGGGTTGCTGGAAGCGGTCCTGGAACCACTCGCGGACAATGGGATGAAAGTGAGCCGTGGACACTCGGATATACTCCCTCTCCCTCTGGGCGAGGGCTGGGGTCGGGGCATCCCCCGGAATCGTTGCCCGTATTGTCCCCGTATGTCTCAGCGGGCGCAAGGCGGAAGTGTCACCAGATTTGACGCCATCGGCTATGCGCCGTAGCATTGGCGACGGCAGGCTTGAGGCGGCCAAAAATCCTCATAGTATGCGAGGCCCCAATGACTCAATTGTCCAGTGAGCAGTTGCTGGATGCCAGGGCGAATCCCTTCGGCGGCATGGTTATCGTGCCTGGCGAACTGCCCTCTGACGCGAGTGAATTCGCACAGAGGCTCGAAGTATCACTGAAGCAATGGACCGCGGACGGCATCAAGGCCGCGTGGCTAGAGGTGCCCATCGGGATGTCCGCTCTGATCCCGGAAGCGGTCAACCAGGGATTCACTTTCCACCACAGCAGCGAAGATTACCTGATGCTGACCTCCATACTGCAGGAAGGCGCATGGGTTCCTCACTTCGCCACCCATTTCATCGGCATCGGCGGCGTGGTGCTGACTCCTGAGCGCGACCTGTTGGTGGTGAGGGAGATATACGGGGTTGCCGGTCGCGCGCCCACGCTCAAGCTGCCGGGCGGAGCCCTGCACCCCGGAGAAAACCTGGCCGAGGCGGTCGAGCGGGAGGTGCTGGAGGAGACGGGAGTGCAGGCTGAGTTCCAGACAATCGCATGCTTCCGGCACTGGCACGGCTACCGGTACGGGAAGTCCGACATCTACTTTGTCGGACGCCTTCGTCCATTGAGCCGGGAAATTACGATGCAGGCCGACGAGATCCAGGAATGCCTCTGGTTGCCGGTGGACGAGTTCCTGGAGCGCGAGGACATCAGTAACTTCAACAAGCAGATCGTTCGAGCTGCACTGGAATCAGACGGAGTGGTGCAGTCGTTCATCCCCGGGTTCGGCGGGCCCGATACCCGCGAGTATTTCATGCCGCCGCACCTGGTTGACGGGGAGGGGGTCTGGGAGTATCCGGGACGAGACGCCGTGGTGGACATACAATAGCTTGCAAGAGAATGCTTTCCCGTGATATTTCC
The DNA here is from genome assembly GCA_963667765.2 of Dehalococcoidia bacterium. GTDB lineage: Bacteria > Chloroflexota > Dehalococcoidia > Lucifugimonadales > UBA3495 > VXOI01. The sequence continues at coordinate 788,520 of CAXXON010000001.1, forward strand.
TCTCCCGGCGGGAGAGGGGGAGGGTGAGGCAGAAATCTATCCCTTCGAATCTTCCACAATTGCAGGAGCCGAGATGGTCAACCAGCAGAGTGCGGTCAATACGGAACAGGGGAATATAACCCAGCAGTCCACGGGGCGGCCCGTCATCAGGTCAACGCAGGGAGTAATCTCCAGCGGCCACTACCTGACCTCCATGGCTGGAATGCGGATGCTGCTGACCGGCGGCAACGCCTTCGACGCTCTGGTAGCGGCAGGTTTTGCCGCTGCGGTCGTTGAGCCGATCGCATCGTATTCCCTTGCCGCCGAAGGCGTTTTCATGCTCTACGATGCGGGAAGCGGGGAACTGTTGTCGCTCAGCGGCCAGGGGACGGCGCCGGGGAAAGCGACGGCTGAGTTCTACAGGTCGCAGGGACTGGAACGCATCGCCACGGGTCCGGGGCACCAACAGTCGCACCTGTCCTTCACTCTGCCCGGGGTGGTGGACGCGTTCATCTCCCTTGTGGAGCGCTACGGGACCAAGAGCATTGAAGAGATACTGGCCCCCGCTATCGCGTATGCGACCGACGGCATTCCCAACTACGAGTACATGATCGACAGGCTGGACTCGGCGGCGACGGCGCAGCAGTTTGACCTGTACAGCCCTGGCGGGTGGGATGTGTTCTACCACAACCGGCAGCTGCCCGCCGCCGGAACGCTGTTGCGTCAGACCGGTCTGGCCAACACGCTGCAGGCCATGCTGCCGGGTTCGGGCAACGGCCATTCGCTGTCCAGGGTTGAGGGACTGCAGAAGGCCCGGGATGTGTTCTATCGCGGCCCGGTTGCCCAGCAGATCGCCGACTCGGTGGCGCGTGTGGGCGGCATCATGTCGACGGACGACCTGGCCGCGTACAAGTCGCAGTTCGACGCGCCGGTCAAGACCACCTTCCACGGATACGAAATATACGGCCAGAACACCTGGACCCAGGGCCCTGTCCTGATGCAAACCCTGAACATGCTGGAGAATTTCGACCTGCAGTCGATGGGCCACAACAGTCCTGCTTACATCCATACCGTTACCGAGGCGATCAAGCTATCCTTCGGCGACCGGGAGGCACACTACGGCGACCCGGACTACTCGACCATTCCGATAGATGGGCTGCTGTCTAAGGAGTACGCCTCCGAACGAGCCCGGCTGATTGACCTTGAAACTGCCTATCCGGCCCAGCCTGAGGCTGGAGACCCCTGGCGGTACTCCAGCAAGTCGCGGGGCGGCAACGGCGCGCGCGGTAGCGGCCTGCCGGAGGCGTCGGACCCGGAGACGGCGGACGCCTCGGCCCGCGAGGGCACCACGCATGTGTCGGCAATGGACCAGTACGGCAACATGGTCTGCGGCACCATCAGCGGCGGCGCTTTCGCCAAGTCGGTGTTCTTCCCGGAGTTGGGCTGCGCGCTGAGCACCCGGATCGAGATGTTCAACTGTGAAGATGGGCACCCCAATGTGGTGGAGCCGGGGAAACGCCCGCGCACCACGCTGGTGAACTACATCATCTGCAAGGACGGCCAGCCGGTGATGACCGTCGGTTGTCCGGGTGGAGACAACCAGGCGCAGGCGAATGTGCAGCTGATGCTGAATGTCATCCTGTTCGGGATGGACCCGCAGCAGGCCGTGGAGGCCCCTCGCTTCGCCACCCAGAGCAATGTGAACTCCTTCTACCCGCATGTTTACCACCCTGGTCGGCTCGACCTGGAGCATGGCATCGCCGAGACCACCGCGGAGGAACTCAGGGCTCGCGGGCACAGGATCGCGCGGGCAGTGGACTGCGGCATGGGAGCCACGGTGTCGGTGCGCGATCCCCAGACGGGCTACCTGAGCACCGGGGCCGATCCGCGCCGGGCATGCTACGCCATGGGTCTTTAGGTTGGCCGGCCCCGCCTCTGGCGGGCAGTGCAAGAAGCTGTGCTGAATGACTTGGGCGGGTCTCCAGATCCGCCCAATTTCTTTATCACTTTCGCGAAAATGTCGGTTCTGCGGCATTCGTAGTCGATTCAAGAAGTTGACTATAATCGCAAGGGGCCCCTTGATCGAGGGGATCTGTAAGGGCCTGGAACCTTGGAACGCGGAACTTGCAGGGGCAAGGAAGGACTTAGACATGCGCGCAGGACTGGCCGCCGGATCGATTGCCGCGATCATCGCGGTGCTGGTGTCGCTGCCGTTGCATTCGCCGGTGGACAGCGCGTTCAACAGCGCCACGGTGGCTGTCGCGTGCCTGGTGCTGGGAGCGATAGCCGGGGTCCTCTGGAACCGGTTGGGAGAAAGACCCCTGATGGTCAACGGGGTACTGGTGGTCTTGTTCGTACTGGTACTCATCGTTGGTTTCGTAGGAAACAGCTTCCTTGACAGGTTTGCCTCGTTCGTTCTGCCGCTGGCCGCCATAGCCTTCGTGGTGTGCATTGCGCTGACGCCGCTCCTTTCCTCGTACTTCAATCGGCCCGACCTGGGGTGGAAGGGCTGGACGCCGGTGTTGCCGGTGGTCGTGGCGCTGGTGCTGGGATTCGCCCTGGTAACCCAGGGGGACGCCGAGAGCGGCGAGCTGTCGCTTCCCCCGCCGCCGACGGCCGCGGCTGCGACGGCGGTGCCGACGGCGACCCCGGTGCCCCCGACGGCGACCTCGGTGGCGGCAGGCAGGACACCGACGCAGGCGCCTGAGCCGACCGATGCGGCAACTCCGGAGCCCTCTCCGTCGTCAGTCGAGCAGTTCGTCATTGGTGAAGGGTCGGAGATTACCTTCACCGTCGAGGAGGAGCTGGGCCGGGCTCCGGTGCGTTTCGACGCGGTCATCTTGAGCACGGGATTGACCGGAGTGGCCAACCTCAACGGTGAGCCATCGGTGGTAACGCTGGACCTGCACTCGCTGATGAGCGACCAGCAGTTCCGGGACCGGTACATTCAGACCCGGTTGTTCCCAGACACGCCCGAGGCCCTGGTGACGGTGGAGCGGCTGCCGGAGCTGCCGCAGAGCTTCCTCGATGGAGAGGAGACCACCGGTCAGCTGGACGGGTCGCTGCAGATCGGGGAGACCGTCACTCCGTTGGTGTTCGATGTCTCGGCACGCAGGGACGGGGATGTGATTAACATCCTCGGGAAGACGACCTTCACCTGGGAGCAGCTGGGTCTGGCCAAGCCGACGGCGCGGTCGGTGGTCTACCTGGCGGACGAGGTCAGGGTGCAGGTGTTGCTCGTGGCGCGAGCCCCGTGACCTCGTTTGGGCCGGGTTAGAGTCCGAGTGGTTGAGGGGGCACCCCCTCCCCTTCGGCAAGCTCAGGACAGGCCTAGCCTTCCCTCTCAGGGGGAGGGGACAGGGTTCGTCAGCGTAGGATTGTCCCGGCTCGGATGACTTGTGGCGCCCCCTGGTTGCAACGTGCAGTCAAAGGGGGACGCCCTCACCCTAACCCTCTCCCGGAGGGAGAGGGGATTTCTATCTCTGCTTCACCTTCTCTTGGGGGGGAGGGGATTTGTTGCTGCTCCTTACAGGGTTACGGTTTGCCTTGTCTCTGACGATTGGCGGATGGCGTCGACCAGGTGGTGGAGCTCGACGGCGGTGTCGAAGTCGGGCATGCGCTCGCCCTGGCCGCGGATGGACTCGCCGAACATGTAGTAGAGCTGGCCCACATTGTAGGGCGCGCCCTGGGGCATGCCCTCGAGGACAAAGTGGTGCTGGCCTGAGATATTCAGCTCTTCGAGTTCGTCGCTGCCTTGGGCGCCCTGGAGGCGGACCGGGCCGAGTTGCGGGCTGTCCTCGGAGTCGGCGATGAGGGTGCCCTCGCGTCCGTAGACCTCCAGGCGGTAGCCGCTGCCGGCCCAGGGGATGCTGGCAACATGGGCGGAGACGACGGCGCCGTCGGCGAGGCGGCCGTTGATCAGGATGTTGTCCGGCGAGGTGACATCGAGATACTGGTCGGTGTCGGTCTCGTACCACAGTTCGGCCTGGGTGGATACGACGGCGGAGACCTCGGCGAAGTCGCCGACGACGAAGCGCATGGCGTCGACGGAGTGGCCGGTCGCGATGGTGAGGGTGTTGGCGCCCAGCTCCACATCGCGCTGCCAGGTGCGGCCGGAGGGGCGGGCCAGCACGCCGCCGCGGATGAGGGTCATTGAGCAGGCCATGATCTCGCCGACATAGCCCTGCTCGACGAGCTGCTTCATCTGCAGGACGGCGGGGGCGGCGCGGGCCTGGAGTCCGACGACGGCCTTGACTCCTTTGGTGCGGGCCAGGCCGGCCAGCTCCTCGGCCTCTTCGGTGGTGCGGCCCAGGGGCCACTCGGTGAAGACGTGCTTGCCGGCGTTCAGGGCGTCCTTGGTGATCTGGTAGTGGGCGGGAACGCGCAGCACGACGGCGACGGCGTCGATGTCGGGATGGGCCAGCATTTCCTCATAGCTGTCGAAGGCCATCACGGCGCCGTACTGGCGCTGGGACTCCTCGGCGGTCTCCATGCGGGTGGTACAGACGCCGGTGAGCTCGTACTCCGGGCTGGCGGCGATGGCGGGTAGGTGGGAGCGGTGGGCCCAGCCGACGGTGGGGCTGGCGCCGATGATGCCGAGACGGATCTTTCCGGCCATGTCATGCCTCCGAGTCGGGGCTGCGCCGACGAAGCGGCGGCAGCGGGATGGAGGCGATTATACAGGCCGCGGGACGGGGGTGGGGTTGCCCTGGAGGCGGACCCGGAGTGCGGTCGGTGTCAAAGCGCTGGGGGTTGGCGGCCCGGATTGTTCCCGTGGGCACGATATTACATGACATTATCTGACATTGGAGGTGGTGTTGGTCTGGGCCAAGGGAAGGCGAGGGCTGCTGTGAGCGATGGGTTTTGGGGTTGTGAGGGTAGTCGAGCGGGGTAGGCGGCAAGGTGTCTGAGAGAGTCGGGAGAATTTCAAAAACCCGGTCATTTGGGAGAATTTCAGGTAGTTTCGTAGCTGAGGTGTCGGGTGCCTGGTGGTTGGAAGGGCTGCTGTGGCCGGGCCCGTCCGAAATTCCGGGGGAAATTGGATTTTCCGAGCAGTGTCTCTCATATTCTTGCAAAACCTATTGAATTGGTGTGGCATAAGCCGCGATTAAGATCAGGTGACGGGTGGTCTGAGCTCCTGTTAGTAGCTAGAATGTATGTGCTGAACACTGAGTCCAGATTAGTCCGTGGCCGGGTGGTTGTCAAGGGATCGATGTTGCTGCGGGTGGACGATTGCAGGGGAGTTGTCTGAACTGTGATTCGTATGATTACTAGATTTCGCTGATGGGAATCGTAGGCGGAATGCGGAAGTCGAATTTGTCTGAATCAGGATTTACAGGATTCAAGGATGTTCAGGATTGGGGTCCAGTCAGAGACTTTTCGATATCAAACGAATCGCTCCTGAGCAGGGCGAAGGGTCAGACGACGACTTTGCAATCGTCCTGCCTCCCAAGGGGGAAGTGGACGACCACTGACCGTGCGGTTGAGTTGACGGAGGAAGCCATGACATTTGAGACTCCGGGAGACTCCGCAAGGCTGCCTCCCGTCCATCCGGGGGAGATACTGGAGGGAGAGTTCCTGCGGCCCATGAATGTCACGCGGTACCGCCTGGCAAAGGCCATCGGGGTGGATGCGCGGCGGGTCCACGCGATCGTCAATGGGGAGCGGGGCATCTCGGCGGAGACGGCGCTGCTGTTCTCGTGGTTCTTCGGCAACTCGGCGGGGTTCTGGATGGGGCTGCAGAGCCAATACGACCTGAGTGGTGGGGTATGAGAAAAAGGGTAGAGTGTAGTCTCGATTGAACATTGGATATTTGTGCTATATACGCGTAGTGGATTACACAAGGGAGTGAGTGGTGTCAATCGGCTTATCGACAGTGTGAGATTGATTGAATTCACAAGCTAAGTATTCTTATCTCCTGTGGAAGCCTTTGAGAAGTCAGAGGGCAGTATGATTCGAACTTAAGATGTTCTTACATAGTTCGTTGTAAACGTCAGGAGTTTCATGAATGGCAAACTCACCTACCGATGGGTCAGCGCAAGCCTCAAATGCCGAATCTGCGATTTTGATCCAAGGAATCAATGTTGGCCAAATTGGCATTCTTCTTATACAAGGGTTTGCGATTTTTGCGGCTTTCTCGACTTTGCTAGGGCGAATTTACTTCCGAACGTACGCAAATGCTCTCGAAATCCCCGAGTCAGAATTTCGGCTGAATGCTATTTCATACTCTGTAATTTCTCCGGACGTGGCGATAGCTGGTGTTGGAGTCGCCTTATTCTCAATTGCAATTGTTATTTCTTTTAGGCTGAGAATCAATCCAAATTATAGGACGTTTATCTTCTGTGCAGGGCTCGTGTTACTAGTCTCATCTTCAATTTCTGTGATAAAGGATTTTTTCAACCAGGATATTCCGGAATCCGGAATAGGTGTACTAGGGATTTGGTGGTTGCTTATCACTACAGGTTGGACACTCGGTACAGCTCTTATTCTTTCCACTCTAGGTTCATGGCTAACAAGTACTCCTAGTGGCAACAAAAGGCCCAGAAGGGCCCGGAGGTCAGACAAAAGGAATCAATCGACTTTGTTTAATCATAGTATGCTTCAATATGGTTTAAGGATGGTTGGCCTAAGTGCTCTGGTGTCTGTAGGGGTAGTCGCAGCGGCACTTTTGTTGGTAATGCCCTTCCTCCAAGCCACGATCGTTGGCAGGATGGACGCGAGCTTGCAATTGCGTGATGCCCCTCTTGTTGTTGTCGAGGTAACCTCTTCCAGTTTATTTGATGACCTTAATGGTGATGAGGACAAATCAGATGAGGACAGATCGATCAGAAGATTTAGGCTAATTCATACTAGCGAAAATTTCGTATTTGTTAGGCCTCCTGGACTTTCGTGTATTTGTCCTACAATGGCCGACCTTTCACCAGGAGAACCATACCAATATGCGCTTCCGGTATCGGAAATTCGTAGTATTGCGCAAATTCTGGAGCCAGACTGAGGAAAACCAACTCTAACGTGATCGACAGTTGGCACTGGCCCCAAGCATCGCCGTCCTACCCCTCCCCCATCGCGGCGAGGCGCTGCGCCAGCTCCTCTGCTGTTACGTCTTCGATGTGGGTGGCTAGGGACCAGTGGTTGCCGTAGGGGTCGGTGATGCGGGCTAGGCGGTCGCCGTAGAACATGTCGGAGGGCTCGTCGTCGGAGGTGGCGCCGGCGGCGAGGGCCCGGGCGTAGACGGCGTCGATGTCGGCGACATAGAGGTGGATCAGGCTGGCGTTGGGCGGGAACGCGGGCGGCATGGCGTCGGCGAGCATCAGGGCGGCGCCGTCGATCTCGACCTCGGCGTGGCCGATGCCTCCCTCGGGCATGGGGACGCGCAGGCGCTCGACGGCTCCGAAGGCGTTGGCTAGGAAGTCGATGAATCCGGCGGCGTTTTCGACAATGATGTAGGGCGTGATGGCGGTGTAGCCGTCGGGGATGGGCTGGACTTCGGGCATGTCGGCTCCTGGCGCTTCAGACTGGCCGGAGGATGGTACAGGATTGGGGGATTGGGGTTCAAGGCGGCGATTGCGAGTCTTGAGGGTTCACCCCCACCCCAGCCCTCCCCCTGAGGGGGAGGGGGATGGTAGGGAGTGGCTGGGCTAGCAGGACGATAGCAAGGCTCGTTTGCTGTTTGACTTGTCTGAATCAGGTAGGAGTTACGCGGTTCAGGGGGACGCCCTCACCCTAACCCTCTCCCAGAGGGAGAGGGGATAGCTTTCAACTGCGTAAGTCCTATCAGGACATACAGAATTCAAGGATGCACAGGACTGGGATCCCATCAGCGAAATCCCAGAATCAAACGAATCACAGTTCAGACAACGACCTTGCGATTGTCCTGGTGCGCTAGCAGGCTGGTGTTGATTTTGAGGTGGTGGGCTGGTAGAGTTGGGCCAGACATTCACCGGGAGGACGGAGAGATGCGTCGAATTATTATTCCCTTGGTTTTCGTAGCGTTGCTGACGATTGCTGCCGTTATTCCGGTGGCCGCTGACAGCGGGAATGCCGCGCCTAAGTACGATGGCGTGGGGTGCGACTACGGCAGCTCGCTGTAGATCGGCATCTTACACAGGGTATTCAGGATTAAGAGAGAGGCCTCCCGATTCGGGAGGCCTTGTTTTTTGGTTAACAAGCGGGTTGGGAGATATCGCTCCCTGATGGCGTCAACTGGATTCCCGCTTTCGCGGGAATGACGGTTCTTGGGTCTTGATGACGGATGTTGGCCTCTGGCGATTCTTGAGCTCTTGGAATGATTTGAGATAGCTATTTGTGTCCTGGCCCAGCTAGAGCTGAGGCAGATAGCGGGCGACTTCGTAGTTGGTTACCTGAGAGCAGTATTCGTCCCACTCCTTGCGCTTGTTCTGGATGAAGCTGGGGAAGATGTGGGGTCCGAGGGCCTCGCGGAGCACTTCGCTGTCCTCAGCGAGGGCGATGGCGTGGCCGAGGCTGCTGGGCAGGGAACGAACGCCGAGGGCCTGGCGCTGCTCCTCGCTCATGGCGGAGGCGTTGGCTGACATCGGAGGCGGGGCCGGGTAGTCCTCCTCAATGCCCTTCATGCCGGCGGCCAGCATCACGCTGTAGGCCAGGTAGGGATTGCAGGCCGGGTCGGGGGCCCGATACTCGATGCGCATGGAACTCTCGTAGCCGGGCTTGTAGGCGGGGACGCGGACGAGGTCGGCGCGGTTCACATGGGACCAGGACACATAGACCGGGGCCTCGTAGCCGGGGACGAGGCGCTTGTAGGAGTTCACCCACTGGTTGGTGACGAGGGTGATCTCGGGGGCGTGGCGGAGCAGGCCGGCGATGAACTTGTGGCCGACCTCCGAGAGGTAGTGCTCGTCGTCCTGGTCGAAGAAGGCGTTGTGCTCGCCGCGGAAGAGGGACTGGTGGATGTGCATCCCGGAGCCGTTGACGCCAGGGATGGGCTTGGGCATGAAGGTGGCGTAGACTCCTCGCTGCTGGGCCAGCTCCTTGATCGCCAGACGGGCGGTCATCACGCTGTCGGCCATGGCCAGGGCGTCGGTGTATTGCAGATCGATTTCGTGCTGGCTGGGGGCGGCCTCGTGGTGAGAGTACTTGACCGGGACGTCCATCTCGGCGAGGTTCAGGACCGTGTCGCGGCGAAGGTCGCTGGAGGGCTGGCTGGACAGCTGGTCGAAGTAGCCGCCGTGGTCCAGGGGCGCCGGGTCGTCGGGGCTCTTGAGGTAGAAGTACTCGAGCTCGGTGCCAACATAGTAGGTGTAGCCCATGCGGGCGAGGCGCTCGAGGTTGCGCTTCAGGATGGCGCGGGAATCGCCGTCGAAGGAGTCGCCCCCGGGGCGCTGGATGTCGCAGAACATGCGGCCAACGGCGTTCTGCTGGGGGCGCCAGGGCAGGAGAGCGAAGGTGTTGGGGTCGGGGAAGGCGCGCATGTCGCTTTCGTCGGAGCGGGCGTAGCTCTCAATGGCGGAGCCGTCGAAGCCGACGCCCTCCTCGATGGCGTCGCGCAGGTCGGCGGCGTTGATGGCAAAGCCCTTCAGGTTGCCGAGGATGTCGGGGAACCAGAGACGGACGAATTTTACATCGGCGTCCTCGGCCGTCTGCAATACATAGTCTCGGGCATCCGCGTCAATGTGCATCCGGGTCGCCATGCCTGCCTCCTGATTAGTCCGGAAAAGGTATATTCCGAACATTATAGGGGCATTGGCAATTGGAGGTGAACCGCCGGGCCTTGAGGACAGATTCCCGCGTTCGGTAGGAATCCGTGCCGGTTGCGCCGCCGTATTAGGGGCATGGCTGAAGGGAAAGCAGAAGTGGAGGGAGGTGGCGCGCCTGGCAGGACTCGAACCCGCAACCCCTGGGTCCGAAGCCCAGTGCTCTATCCATTGAGCTACAGGCGCTGGCGCGCGGCAGGATTGGTGGAAAGGTTGGGGCGAGCGACGGGGTTCGAACCCGTGATCTCCTGTGCCACAGACAGGCGCCTTGACCACTCGGCTACGCTCGCCACGCAAATCCATGCTATCAAAAGGCAGGTTGGGTTACAAGCAGTTTGGGTCGTGGTGAAGGGTCCCTCGAAGTGGTTGTCTGAACTGTGATTCGTTTGATTTTGGGATTTCGTTGATGGGGGCCTGACCTTGATTAGACTATCATTCACCGTGAAACAGACAATCTCCTCAGATTGAGGCTTTTTGTATTGTCGGATTCGTCTTTCCGGGGGTAGTCCTGTGGGAGTTGTCCTTGAGATGGTTTGGTTGCCCATTGCTATTATTTCGCCCCCACCCTGAAGCTACCATTGAGGGAGAGGCAAGATTTCTCCCCCGCCCTAGCTCCCCCAATGGGGGAGGGAATCAACGAAGCGCGTTGCAGTTTTGGCCTGGCGCATTGAAACCCAGTGAAAGAGGCCTCTACAATACCGGCAAATTGCCGTGAAGATACCACCGCGTCCGTCACGATGGGCGCCTGAGGACATACGGGATGAAAGAAATAGTAGCCAACAGGTGGATTGGCATTCTCGCTGCAATGGCGGTGTTACTTGTGCTGATGGCATGCGGCGGAGATTCGGGGGCCGCGACGAGCGCGCCGGAGGCCACGGCGGCACCGACGGAGGCGCCTGCGCCGGCAGCCGCGCAGCAGGAGGAAACGCAGCCGTCGGACGACGGTGAGAGCGGGGTGAAGAGCACCACGAGGCTGGTGCAGCTGTTCGTCGACCCGCCGACCATCGATCCGCATGTGACGACGGACGCGACCTCTGCTCGGATCATCGTGGAAGTGTTCGGAGGGCTGGTTACCATTGATCCCAGCCTGGACATCGTGCCTGACCTGGCGGAGACCTGGGAGGTGAGCGGCGACGGTACCGTGTACACCTTCCACCTGCGCCCGGACGCGAAATTCCACGATGGAAAGCCCGTAACGGCGCGGGATGTGCAGTGGTCGCTCGAGCGGGCCACGAACCCGCTGACGGAATCGCCCGTAGTGGACCAGTACCTCGGGGACATCGTGGGCGTGAAGGAAAAGCTGGCGGGCGACGCCACCACGATCTCCGGCGTGAAGGTGATCGACGAACACACCATCGAGATCAAGATCGACCAGGCAAAGTCATACTTCCTGGCCAAGCTGACCTATCCCACGGGGTTCGTGCTGGACCAGGAAAACGTGGAGGCGAACCCTCGCAACTGGTTCCGGGAGCCCAACGGCACGGGGCCGTTCCGGCTGCAGGAATACCGGGTGGGCGAGACCCTGGTGCTCGGTCGCAACGAGCACTTCCACCTGGGGCCGCCCAAGCTGGAGGAGGTGGAGTTCATCCTGAGCGGCGGCACCTCGATGCTGATGTATGAAAACGACGAGATTCATGTTGCTGGTGTGGGGCTGGCTGACCTGGACCGGCTGGACGATCCCAGCAACGAGCTGTACCCGCAACTGAAGACCGCACCGGCGTCGTTCAGCGTCAACTACATCGGACTCAATGTTAACGAGCCGCCGCTGGATGATGTGAAGGTGCGCCAGGCCCTGAACTTTGCCATCGACAAGCAGGAGATCGCGAGCATCGTGCTGGGTGACCTGGTCAAGCCGGCCGACGGCATCCTGCCGCCCAACTTCCCGGGGTACGACGAGGCGGTGCAGGGCTACGAATACGACCCGTTGAAGGCGAAGCAGCTGCTGGAGGAGTCCAAGTACGGCGACGACCTGGAGAACATTCCGCCCATCACGATCACCACACCGGGGAGCTTCGGGGCCAATGTGAGCCTGGACATGGAAGTGATCCTGCAGATGTGGGAGCGGAACCTGGGGATCACCGCGGAGTTCCAGCAGACTGAGTTCGCCACCTTCCTGAAGGACCTGCACAAGGGCCGGTTCCAGATGTTCGACATCGGGTGGATCGCGGACTATCCGGACCCGGAGAATTTCCTCGACATCCTGTTCCACAGCGAGAGCAGCAACAACCATACCCACTACAGCAACCCGGAGGTCGACGAGCTGCTCGCGAAGGCGCGGGTGGAAACCGATGAACAGGTGCGCTACGGCCTGTACAACCAAGCCGAACAGAAGATAATTGACGATGCTCCCTGGGTGCCGCTGTGGTTCGATGGAGAGAGCAAGCTGCTGGTAAAGCCGAATGTGCACGACTACCTGCTGCCCCCGCTGATCATTCCGCGCTACCGCTTCATCTACCTGACGGAGGAATAGATTCTTCTGACGGGGAGTGTTTGTAGTTAATTTCCGTCTGGGTTTTCGTTGCGATGTATTTTGATGGGGGCACTGGATTCCCGCTTTCGCGGGAATGACGGGACTTGGGGAATGGCGGGACTTGGGGCATGACGGGACTTGGGGCATGACGGGACATGGGGAGTGGCGGGACATGGGGCATGGCGGGACATGGGGCATGGCGGGACATGGGGAGTGGCGGGACATGGGGAATGACGGGACATGGGGAGTGGCGGGACTTGGGGAGTGGCGGGACTTGGGTTGTGACGGGACTTAGTGACTATCTCAAGATCCGCCAAAGTCAAAAACCGCCATTCCCGTAAAGGACCCGTCATTCCCGCGAAAGCGGGAATCCAGTGGTCCAGACCGGGTATCGGGCCGTTGAGATCAAAGGCATGACAGTTTTGAGATAGTTACTTAGTCTGTGGGGCGACCTGGGCTGGAAGGATCGGCCTGTGAGGGACATGGGCTGTAGGGGACTTGGGGTGTGGCGAGACTGGACCGTGGGGGGTCTTGAGATAGTTTCTGAGTACGGGGGGGCGCCCTCACCCTAACCCTCTCCCGGAGGGAGAGGGAATAATGGGAGAGAGAATAATCTGAAGGCTCAAGGCGGGCCTGACCTTCTCCGAGAGGGAGAGGGGATTTGTTGCACACCCTTTGAGAGAGTCATCGAAGTAACGAGGGGCTATTGACCGGTTATCTGCTGCGCCGACTGCTGTGGCTGCCAGTGATCCTGTTTTCGGTGTCGTTCGTTACCTTCGTGCTGGGGAGGTACGGGCCGGGCGACCCGGTGCAGGTGCTGATGGGGCAGCACTCCAACCCGGCGGTAGTCGAGCGTATCCGGGAGCAGCGGGGACTGAACGACAACATCTTCGTTCAGTACGGGCGTTACATAGGCAATGTTGCCCGGGGCGACTTCGGCGAGAGCTTCAAGTACCGGGGGCGCACTGTCTCGGAGCTGCTCTGGGTAAAAATGTGGGTCTCGGCGCAGCTGAACATCGCGGCGATGATCCTCTCCATCGGGCTGGGCATTCCCATCGGCCTGTTCGCGGCGCTGCGGCAGGGATCGCTGTGGGATACGGCAGCGGTGATGATGACACTGTCGTGGCAGTCGGTGCCGGTGTTCCTGACCGCGCCGGGGCTGCTCTGGGTGTTCGCGTGGAAGCTGGACCTGCTGCCTACCCACGGGTGGGACGGCTTCTTCTCGACCAGCATCATCCTGCCTGCTGTGGCCATGGGTGTACCGGGCGTGGCGATAGTCACCCGACTGACCCGGGCCAGCACGCTGGAGGTTGTAAGCCTCGACTATGTGCGGACGGCCCGGGCAAAAGGTCTGCCGGAGATGGCGGTGAGGCGGCGGCACATCCTGCGGAACGCGATGATCCCTGTGGTGACATCACTTGGGTTGTCGCTGGCCGGGATCGCGTTCACCTCTTTCATCGTGGAGCGCTTCTTCGGGATACCTGGCGTGGGCAACCTGCTCATTGAGTCGATATTTGCAAGGGATTACCCCATCATCGACGGGGTGCTATTGATCGGGACCACGATGTTTGTCCTGGTCAACCTGGCAGTCGATCTGGTCTACCCGCTGCTGGACCCGAGGATCAGGCTGGGACAGGGCAATGTTGCGTAGCGAGGCAGGAGCCGGGCTGGATGAACTGGAGCGGCGGCCGGGGCGCAACTACCTGACCATCTCGCTGCGCCGCCTTCTGTCCAACCGGGTCGGCGTTATATCTCTTACCATAATCATCCTCATGTACGGCGGCGGGCTACTCGCGCCGGTTGTCACGCCATACGGCTACAACGAGCAGAACCTGCTGTCAGCCAAGCAATCCCCGAGCCTTGCTCATCCCTTCGGAACGGACCGGCTGGGGCGGGACATCCTGACGCGGGTGATCTACGGGCTGCGGACGACGGTCATCCTCACCATCGTTACCCTGACGACCGGCACACTGGCGCTGGGAATCACGTTGGGACTGGTGGCGGGCTACTTCGGCAGGATGACCGACACGATAATCATGCGCGTTGGGGAGATCACAACCTCGTTCCCCGACATCTTCCTGGTGCTCATCATCGTGTTGACTGTGCGCCCGCCGATGGTGGAGTGGATGAGGGGTGTGGAGAACACGCTGGGGGTGGACTTCATCCACCTGGGGATTGCCGACTATTTCGCGCTGTCTCTGGGGCTGGCGCTGTTCTCGTGGTTCGGTATGGCGCGGCTGGTGCGCGGACAGGTGCTGCAGGCGCGTGAGGAGCAGTATGTGGACGCAGCCCGGGCGGTCGGATGCCGCACGCCCCGGTTGCTCTTCAGGCACATACTGCCGAATGTGTCGGGGCCGATCATTGTGCTGGTCTCGGCGGGACTGGGCGCGGTGGCCGGTGCCGAGGTGTTCCTCAGCTTCCTGGGAATCGGGATCCAGCCGCCGGTTCCGAGCCTGGGGCTGATGATTTACGAGAACGGCAGCCTGTCGGTGCTCCGGACGACTCCGCACCTGCTGATGTTCCCGATAGCCACCCTGGCCATCCTGCTGTTCACCTTCAGCCTGCTGGGCGATGCGGTGAACGACGCGTTCAATCCGCGAACGCGGTAGGGGAGCCATCTGTCTCGTAACCGGCGATCGATTTCCCGGCCGCCTCTCCAGAGAGGGTTTCACTCCCACCCTGGCCCTCCCTCTAAGGGAGAGGGGACTTGTGCGGATCGCCCCCTGAGGGAGAGGGGATTTCTGGGGGCGGCTCTCTTAGCAACTATCTCAAAACTGTCATGCCCTTGATCTCAACAGCCAGAAACACGGTCTGGACCACTGGATTCCCGCTTTCGCGGGAATGACGGGTCCTTTGCGGGAATGGCGATTTTGGATTTTGGCGGATTTTGAGATAGTTACTTAATGGCGATTTCACCCCCACCCTAACCCTCCCCCTCAGGGGGAGGGGACTTTTGGGGCGGCTTCAAGGTGCGGTCGTGCGGTCGCTCGCTCGGCTAGTCTTTTCGGCGCTCTCCCCTCATTCGCCGCAGGAAGGGGATTCCGGCGAGGGTGAAGGGGGCAGCCAGGAGGCCTAGCATCCCCAGCCCTATGGTTGAGGCACCCGGAGGCGGAGCGGAGCAGGGAGACGAGGAGCCCGATGGTTCATCATCCTGAGGCGCGACCGTTGCTTGGGGCTGGGCCTCTGTGTCTTCCGCCTCTTCCGCCTCAGATTCAGCGGCAGCAGGGGCTTGGGTAGCCTCCGCCTGGGGCTGTTGTTCTTCTGCGGCTACGGGCGATGTGCTGTCGCTGGTGGTCTCTTCGACAACGGGGGTCGACTCGCTCTCCGCGGCCTCTTCCCTGCTCCTGAATTCCTCGGGAGGAGGGAGTGGGTCCAAACCGAGGGAACGACGCCAAGCGCTGTCCATGCCGTGCTGGTCTACGCCGTAGACTCGCACGAGGGCGGTATCAATGTCCCTGCTATGTCGCAGAGCCTCGAATAGGGTCTTGATTTTTTCTTCGCCCCATCGGCGTACCATGAACTCAACGACGGACTTGCCTTGTCCGTAGGCTATGAGGATGTCCTCCGGCTCCCCGCTGAAGGTCTGCTGGAACCAGAGGGGTCGGATGCGGCGGGTGTAGATGCCGTAGCGCAGGGCGGCGTCGTATTCGTCGGTCTTGTCGATGTTGCCGTACTCGGCCAGGCCCTCGTTCAGCCACGAGGGGACGAGGGCGGAGGAGCCACCGGCGGCCTCCGCGACCAGCAGGTGGGTGAACTCATGGGAGACGGTGCCGGTGACAGTGGGGTCGAAGGCGTGGATCAGCAGCACCCTCTCGTCGCTGAAGGCCATGCCCTGGGCCCGGAGGTCCTGGGACACGGCGGATGAGCGGAAGGGAAGGGCGACCACCATGTGGCGGTAGTTGTTGTAGGAGACGATGCGCAGGGGGTCGGTGGGCGCGATGCCCAGGACCTTCACCATGTTGTCCATGGTCTCACGGGCTGCCTCGAGGATGATTCTGGCCCGTTCCTCGACGAATTCGCCGTAGTAGTAGACGGTGATCAGGTCGTCGCCCACGGTCAGCCACTCGAAGCGACTGTCCTCGTATACGAAGTCGGTGCTATCCGTACGGACCAGGCCGCCAGCCTTGTCGCGAACCTCGAAGTGGTAGGAAATCTTGGTGCCAGGAGGGAAATAGTCGCCACCACCCCCGGTCACGGGGAGCAGGGTCTCACCGCTGACCACCTCGCCGGGCTCAACCTCGATGCTGCGGTAGGAGCTGCGGCCGGACTGGTCGGCCTTCTTGATGAAGACCCGCACCTCGTCGACTATGCCCTGGCTCTCGGCCTCCACGGTGAACAGGATGCCGTCGGGGAACTGGCTGACGGCAGTGGCCTGCACGACCTGGATGTCTCCCTCGTCGGCAAAAGCGAGCGAAGAGGCAGTCAAGGCCAGCAGGGCGAGGACCAGCGGGATGGCGATGTAGCGCAGTCGGCTTGGCATGGTTGTCCCTCGATTTGAGTTTACTACAATCCGGCTTTGGGCGATAAGTCCGAGCGTGATGGCCGAAACGGCAAGGATTTCACCCCCACCCTGACCCTCCCCCTTGGGAGGAGGGAATAATCGAAAGGCCCTGCAGGACCCTTTGGTCAACTTGACTGGCATTTGGGGGTTGCCTACAATCGATTGTTGGAAATCGTAGCTGAATTGAGGTGCGAAGGACTCCTTTGAAAGAGTCTGGGTTTACCTTCATTCTTCTCAGAAATCAAGTTGGTGCGGGCAGATGGCAGTAAGAGTTGGCCGGGTATTGCAACTCAGTTTCGAGCCGTTTTATATCGACATGGAGCGGCGGGGATTGGAACTGGTGGACGTCGGCCTGAACCGGGTGGCTGACGCGATAAGGGAAGGTGAAATTGACGGCGGCCCGGTGCCCCTCACGGACAGTTTCGGTTTGGAGGGCCACGCCAGCCCGGTAGCCGGATTCTGCCTGGCCGCTGCGGGACGCTCGGGAAGCAACCTGTTGTACTCCCGCGTACCGATAGAGGAACTCGACGGCGGACGGATCGCTCTCTCCGAAGTAGACCCCACCACGGTGCAATTGTTGCAGGTGCTTCTGGCGGAAAAGCACAAGCTGGGGTCCCCGGAACTGGTGCAGACTGCCGACGAGCACGATGCGCTGGTCATCTCGGGAGATGCCGCGCTCCGCCGCCGTCGGGGAATGCGCGGCTACGGGCACCGTTACGATCTCGGGGAGGAATGGAACCGGTTCACGGAGCTGCCGTTCGTGTTCGCGCGCTGGATGCGGCGGGACGACATGGAGCACCGCGACGCCATGGTGCTGGAGGACACGCTGTATGTGGGACTGGAGGAGGGCGTGGACAGTCTGTTCCATCTCTCCGACCCACGGGAGAACCTTCTCATGCTGGCCCGGGATGTGATGGAATACATCATCGGATACCGGTATTTCGTGGGGCTGTCCGAGCAAAAGTCGATCGACCTCTTTCGCGGCTATCGCGACCAGGTGGTTGCCTCCTAGCACGCCAGGAAAACCAACCCTCACCGGAGGCTGAGCCGTGGCCAGGATTGTTGATTGCACATACGAAGCCACGGGGAGCCCCGGTTTCATCTGCGACTTCTCGCCGCCGCGTTCCGGAAACGTTGCGGAGGCCCGGCGGGCCGACATTCCCGCCGACTTCATCTCCGTAGCCTACAACCCGGGCCGGGCCGTGCGGGCCAACTCGGCCATGCTGGCCGCCGCCATCCGCCGCGAGACGGGCAAAGAGACGGTCTTCACCATCGCGACGCGGGACATGAACCGGCTGGCGTTGCAGTCGCTGCTGCTGGGCGCCCAGATGCTGGGGCTGGAGAACCTGGTGGTGGTACAGGGGGACCAGTTCAACGACAGGGACCGCGCGCTGCTGGCGGTGAACGGCTACCGCCCGACCGAACTCCTTGCGGCCATACGCTCCATGAACGAGGGTGTGGACTTTCGCGGCTCCAACCTCCGGGAACCCACCAGCTTCTGCATCGGCGCGACCATTGACCTGGGCCGGGAGCTGGAAGAGGAGGCTGCGCTGGCGCTGCGGAAGGTGGAGGCAGGGGCTGACTTTCTGGTGTCGCAGCCGATCTTCGACCCAGACGACGCCCGCCGGTTCCGCGAGATCTTCGAGTGGCAGAGCGGCCAGGCGTTGACGCTGCCGGTGTTCTGGGGGTTGCAGATCCTTGAGCCGGGGGGTGTGCTGTTCAGCTCAGTACCGGAGGGCGTGAGAGCAGACCTGGAGGCGGGCCGTTCGGGCGTGGACATTGCCGTGGAGCTGTACGCCAGTTTCCGGGAGGCGGGGCTGCACGATGTGTACCTGATGCCGCCGATCCGCCGGGGAGGCGCGCGAGACTACGACGCGGCGCGGGAGTTCTTGGGGCGGGTGCGTAGCCAGTTTCCGAGCATATAGAAGCCTG
The DNA here is from genome assembly GCA_963667765.2 of Dehalococcoidia bacterium. Lineage (GTDB taxonomy): Bacteria > Chloroflexota > Dehalococcoidia > Lucifugimonadales > UBA3495 > VXOI01. The sequence continues at coordinate 807,130 of CAXXON010000001.1, forward strand.
CCACCACCAACAGGATGGATAAGAGCGGCGGCACCCAAACCCACCAATTGGTCAGTTGATCGCGCGTACCCGCGATCATATTGCCCCAGGATGGCGTTGGGGGAGGCACTCCGACGCCGAGAAAGTTGAGGATGGATTCCAGGATTGTCAGGAAGCCCATCTGCGATATAAACAGGGCTGGTAGCGCAGCAGCTACTCGTGGAAACAACAACCGGGCGTTACTTCGGAAGTCCGATGGCGCATTTCCTCCATGCGCCGTGTAATCGAGTCCAGGGGTCTCAAGGAGCATCACCCTGCGACGAATTGCCATGATGTACCGAGGCCAAGTTACCAACCCCGTGATGATAATCAGATTGATCAAGCCCGCCCCGCTGGAAGCAAGCAAGACTATGGCGACCCACAGACAGCACAGCAACCAAGCCACCGGGCCTATCAGACGGGGGAGGGTAATGTCAAATATCCTGTCCCTGGGGCCGCGCCAATGACCGGATATAAAGCCCAAGGTTGTCCCTAACCCTCCGCCAATAGCCAAGGCGCCCAAGCCAACAATGAGCGAAGTTCTGGCACCATAAACCAGCCTGCTCCAGACATCCCGGCCTATATGGTCAGTGCCTAAAGGGTGAGACAGTGTCCCCTTTTCCTGCCAGAATGGCGGAGTGAGAATACTGCCAGCGCGGGCTGTTAGGGGATCGTGCGGAGTTATCGTAGGGGCCAATATCGCCGCCAGCACCAACAAGGAAACTATCCCCGCACCTGCTGCTGCCAGCATTTGCGATGACTTGGCCTTGTCTAGATTCCAGAACGGAAAGGACACTACCGCACTCTCCGCGTTAAAGGATCTGCTGGAGGAATGTATAAACTATTCCGTCATTGCCACGAAAATGGCCCATTTTTATGGCAATGACGGTCAAGGCGCTTAGTAACTATCTCAAAACTGTCATGCCCTCGATCTCAACGGCCGGATACACGGTCTGGACCCCTGGATTCCCGCTTTCGCGGGAATGACGGGTCCTTTGCGGGAATGGCGGTTTTGGATTTTGGCAGATTTTGAGATAGTTACTTAGGACTTTGCTGTTAATGTGGCGGGCCAACTCTTGTGTATCACGGGCTCCAGGGGACGGGGGCGAGGCTGTCGTGGGGGTCGGTGACCACGTCGACTACGGCGGGACGGTTGGAGGCGAAGGCCTGCTCGAGGGCGCCCTGGATGTCGGCGGGGCGCTCGACGCGGATGCCGAAGCAGCCGATGGACTCGGCCACTGCGGCGAAGTTGGTGTCGGTGAAGCTCCAGAGTTCCTCGGGGTGGCCGCCCTCCATGCCGGCGTAGGCCCGATGGTCGCCGCGCTGGTCCTGGCTGAGGGCACTGTTGTTGTTGATTACGGTAACCAGGTTGATGTTGTTGCGGACGGCTGTCTCCAGCTCGGCGATGTGGTACCAGAAGCCGCCGTCGCCGCTGAAGCACAGCACCGGGCGGTCGGGTAGGGCGCACTTGGCGCCCATGGCTGCCGAGAGTCCCCAGCCGAGGGAGCCGGCGCAGCGGATGAATTCCTGGTCAGGATGGTTGAAGTCGATCATGCTCCCAGTCCAGATGCCGGCGTGGCCGGTGTCGGCTACCAGCATGGCGTCGGAGGGCAGGAACTGGGTGATCTCGTTGCAGAGGCGCTCTGGGATGATCGGGATGGCCTCTGAGTTTACGCGGGGAGCCACATCGTCGCGCCACTCCTGGACCAGCTGCTGGGCGCGTCCGGTCCATTCGGCGCGGCCTCCGATGGGCTCGAGGGCCTCGATCATGCGGCGGAGGGTGGCCTTGGCGTCGCCGTTCATCGCGACCTGGGCCGGGTAGGTGCGGCCAAGCTCCCGCGGGTCGATGTCGAGCTGGATGACCGGAGTTCCCGGCGAGGGGACGCGCCACTCGTTGGTGACCTGACTGCCGGTGTGGCTGCCAATGTAGAAGACCAGGTCGGCCTCGCTGACCACTCGGTTGGCGCACCAGCGGGAGTAGGAGCCGACGACGCCGACGGACAGCGGGTGGTTGTCGGTGATGGTGCCCTTGGCGTTCAGGGATGTGGCCACCGGGATCTGTAGCATTTCGGCCAGCTCCACGACCTCCTGCTGGGCGCCAGAGGAGGTTACGCCGCCGCCGGCCACAATTACGGGCCGCTGGGCCGAGGTGAGGGCACGGGCCGCAGCGCGGACGCTCTCCGGGTCGGCCTCGGGGCGGAATGCGGGTCGCTGGGCGAAGTTAGCCTCGAACAGTACCTCGAGATCGGCCTCGGCCTCGGTGGCGTAATCGCCGCTCATTCCCTGTATGTCGAGGTGCACGGGTGCCGGGGCGCCGGTGGTGGCTTCGCGGAAGGCCTGACGCAGCAGGTGGGGAAGCTGCTCGGCGTTGTCGACGACGGCGCTGAACTTGGTTACGGAGGCGAAGGGCTTGGAGTGCTCGATCTCCTGGTAGGCGTTCCTGTACTGCTCGTCGCTGCGCTTGTGGCCGGTGAGAGCGATGACCGGCGAGAGGCCGAGGTAGGCGTCCTGCAAGCCGGCGGCGAGGTTGGCCGCGCCGACGGACTGGGCCATGCAGACGCCGGGCTTGCCGGAGGCTCGGGCGTAGCCGTCGGCCATGTAGGCGGCGGCCTTCTCGCCATGGGTGATGACGCGCTTGATGCCGATGAGGTCCATCTCGGCGAGGGCGCGGCGGAGGATGGCGGGTACCAGGAACACATGGGTCACGCCGTAGGCCTTGAGGGTGTCGGCCATGAACTTAGCGCCGGTCATTCGCGGCATAGGTTTCTCTCCCTAGCTGTCCCCTGCACTGTGGGCAAGGGGAAAATGTGCCGGGATTATACCCAAGCCCACGGCGGCACACAAAAAGACCCGGCCGTAAGCGGGCCGGGTCAAATATCCAGAGATGAGTGGGTTGGGCTAGATGTATCGCGCCCGATAGGTCCGCCGAATGAGTTCCTGGCCGGCCGGATCAACCATGAGGCCGAAGATTTCCAGAGTGGTCGCTCCGACAAGATACTGCTCTTCGGGGCCGAAGATAATCGGACAGTGCCAGTCCATGTCGTCTATCTTGATTCGGGCCATCCCGTACCCCATTTCCCTGGTCCCGCCGTCGGCAAATGTCCACCGGTCGAACGTTCGGGGTTCTATATGTAGGCGGGCTAGCAAGGATTCGGGCAGCATGGTATGGGATGCCCCGGTGTCAACCAGGACATCCGGTATCGTGGTGAAGTCCCCGCCGGAGGGATGGCCCACTCCGACCTCGATGAAAATGGCGCCCACGAGGTTCTCCAATTCTGGAAGAGAATGTGTGACAATTAGGAACTCTGCGCTGTTTCTACCCAGCCCCGCGCAGTTGGAGGCACTGGATTCCTGCTTTCGCAGGAATGACGGGGCTTTCGCAGGAATGACGGGGTGGGTGCCCTGCGATTGTCACTGACATTCTAACCCTTCTAACTAATGAGGCCGATTTCAAACTGGCCGCCTAGAAAACCAGTTTACCACCAGGACGAAGGTCAGATGCCGCGTTCTTCGAAGACCTCCTTGGCGACGCGGGCGGCGTTGGCGGCGGTGGGCCAGCCGCCGTAGAAGGCCATGTGGCAGATGATCTCGGAGATTTCGTCCTTGGTAACGCCATTGTCGAGGGCGCGGCCCAGGTGTCCCTGGAGCTGGTCGGTGCGGTAGAGGGCGATCAGGCTGGCGACGGTGATCATGCTGCGGTCGCGCTTGGAGAGTCCGGGGCGCTCCCAGACATCGCCGAACAGGACGTTGGCACTCAGTTCTCCCAGCTTGGGGGAGATCTCGGCGGTTACGCTTCTTGCTGTGGTCATGGTTGTCCTCCTTTCCGGGAATCTGTGAATTAGCTGTGCGCTTCTCTGGTGCAGTTGGAGTGGACTCTGCTCTACCTTTTCACCCCCACCCTAACCCTCCCCCTGAGGGGGAGGGGAAAATCAGCGTCCTCTTCAGGGGGAGGGGATAACCAGGCTGAGGGGATAGATGGACGGGCCCGGGGTTAGATGCCGCGTTCGTCAAAGACTTCCTTGGCGACGCGGGCAGCGTTGGCGGATACGGGCCAGCCGCCGTAGAAGGCCATGTGGCAGATGACTTCGGAGATCTCATCACGGGTGACGCCGTTGTCGAGGGCGCGGCCGATGTGGCCCCGGAGCTGGTCGGTGCGGTAGAGGGCGATGAGGCTGGCGACGGTGATGAGGCTGCGGTCGCGCTTGGACAGCCCCGGGCGCTCCCAGACGTCGCCGAACAGGACATCGGCGCTCAGTTCGGCCAGCTTGGGGGAGACTTCGGCGATGATGCTGCGTGCGGTGGTCATGGCTTTACTCCTGGATGATTCAAGTTTGGTTTGATGCAGATTAACAGAAAGGGCGCACTGTTGTGCGCCCCTATTCTTAGTCTCTTCTCGAAGGCGGTCAGGAGGAGATGCCCGGACCCCAGGTCTTGCCGAACTCGGCGCGTTCGACCCGGTGACCGCTGAAGTCTGTGGCCTTGATTCCGGCGAGCCAGAGGGCAGCGTCGCGGATGGTGTCCGGCTGGTCCATGGGGATGTGCTCGGTGCCGGGCCAGTGACCGCGGCGGTTCATCCAGGTGTCGACCTTGCCGGGGCTGAGTACATTGACCGCGATGTCGTGCTCGCGGACCTCCTCGGCCAGGCTGGTGTAGGCGCGGTCGAGGGCGGCCTTGGTCATGGAGTAGCCGACCCGGCCTGGGCGGTAGCCCGTAGATGCCCCTGAGGTGATGCAGTAGATGGAACCTCCACTCTTCTGCTCGATCATGGCCGGGAGGGCGTACTTGCAGAGCAGGAGCGGCGCGCGGACGTTGGTGGCAAGCGCGCGGTCCAGCAGGTCCTCGTCCAACTCGGTCACAGGGGACTCGCAGTCTATGCCCGCGTTGGAGACTACGATATCGATGCGTCCGAAGTGCTTCAGGGTCTCCGAGACGAGGTTCTGCAAGTCTTCGGCTGAGGTCACATCGCATTGCACCGGCAGGGACTCGCCGCCGGCCTCGGCGATGGCGTGGGCCGTCTCCCGGATGTCGCCGGCGGCGTACTTCGGCCACTCGGACTGGGCGGAAACATCGGAGGTGGTGCGGGAGGCGACTACGACCTGCGCCCCTGCCTCTCCGTAGGCCAGACATATCTGGCGTCCGATGCCGCGGCTGCCTCCGGTTACGATGGCTACTTTGCCTTTCAGGGTCATGTATGCGCCCTCACCCTAACCCTCTTCTTGGGAGAGAGGGAATTCTTTATCAGGCGGCCGGTCGGAAGTAGGGGATGGTGATGTCGTCATTCAGGGCCTGGAAGACGACCTCCACAGCCATGCCGACCTTGATACCCTCAGGGTCCGGCTCGCACTCGACAAGGTTGGAAGGCATACGCGGGCCCTCTTCGAGTTCGACGATGACCGGGACATAGGGAGAGCGGTCACGGAAGGGCGGCGTCGGTCCGCGGTGCACGATGGCGAAGGTGTGGATGGTGCCGCGCCCGCTGCTCTGGACCCAGTCAGTGTCGCGGGAGAAGCATTTGGGGCAGATGTCGCGGGGGTAGAAGTAAGCGGTGTCGCAGGCGTTGCAGTGCCGCAGCCAGAGCTCCCCCTCCTTGCATTTTTCGAAATAGAAGTCCGATTCGGGCTGTGGAGTGGGCGCCGGAATTGGCGGTGGAGCCTGTTGCTGGGTCATATTGACCTCTCAATGCGACCGATGGGGATATGCTGCTTTCCTATCTCATTAACCGCAAAAAGAATACGCAGGAGTGCCGTGGCAGTCAAGGAACGGATCATTGGCCGGACAATTGGAGCCGATCTGCCTTTGTTTCCTTCTCCCGATGAGCCGGGGCTGCTTCCCATTTAAGCTGCTTCCCATTTAACAAGTTCCAGATTGAATTGCGGCACTCGAAGATTACAGCGCATCCTCGACGGCTGCGGGGATGCACCCCTCCGCCACGAGTACGCCGCGAGTGTCCGGAGGGAGGTCCTCCAGTGTCCGAAGGATTTTGGCCGCATCCCCCTCCATTCTCTGCTGGGAGTCGAGAGTGCTTTGTAGAATCGCATCCAGGTCGAGTCGTTCCTGAAGCATTGCGCCCGCGTCATCTCCCCACTGCCTTTGGGCCTGCGCCTCAAGGCCGGCAATCATTTCTCCAAAGGGGATATTTTCCGAATAGACTTTGACGCCGACCGCGTCCTCGAAGGCCGTGATGATCTCCCGTTCGGTCTCCACAGTGCTCCACCCCGGGCTGATCATCAGCTGGTGAAGGGCATCAAGCTCCTGGGGAGGGATGAGCTCTTCCATCGAGGCAAACCAGTCGCCGTGGGCCCTGGCCGTTCCCTGGCTCTCAGCAAGCTGCCCGGTGTACTCGCCACAGGCGGCGGCGTACTCTTCCACGGTCAATGCCCCGCTGCAGGCGACGGTAACGCCCAGGGCAGCGGTCATGAGTATTGCGTAGAGATAGCGCATCGGCTCTTCCGGGCCTTTCAAACCCTGCGGTTAAGCTCGCCTGGATGCGCCAACTATACGCTTTTCAAGCAAATCACCTGGCTTGCGCTGTGATAGGGGCTGCGGTATGTTCGCGAAAAGCTACGAACGAAGGGAGGGTGGCCATGCGGATCGCGGTGATGGGTGCAGGGAGCGTGGGCGGATACCTGGGCGGAATGCTGGCGCGGGGCGGGCACGATGTGTCCCTGATCGTGCGTGGGGAGCACCTGGCCGCCATCAGGGAGCGGGGGCTGAGGGTGGTGCGGGACCACGAGGAGTTCACCGTGTCCTGCACCGCGGCGGATGATCCGGCGGATGTGGGCCCGGTGGACCTGGCTCTGCTGACCACCAAGACCTACCAGAACGGAGCGGCCGTGCCGGCGATGGCTTCGATGGTCGGTCCGGGCACGACGGTGCTGTGCCTCCAGAACGGTATCGACAGCTACCTGGTCGCGGCGGATGCCTTCGGCGAGGACAGGGTGATGGCGGGGGCCGTCTACATCGAGGCCGGGAGGGAAGGTCCGGGGGTGGTCCGGCAGGCTGGGGATGTGGTGCGCGTGGTGTTTGGCGAACCATACGACTTTCGGTCGAATAGGGGCTCCGCCATCGAGGCGGCGTTCCGGGAGAGCGGGATTCCGGCGGAGTTTACTGAGGATGTACGGACGGGGCTCTGGTCGAAGTTCCTGTTCATCAGCACGATGGCGGGTACCACAGCCATGGCGCGGGAGAGGCTGGCGGAGTTGATGCCGCGCCCGGAATGGCGGGAGGTGGTGGTGGGATGCCTGAAGGAGATCGAGGCGGCGGGAAGGGCCAACGGCGTGAACTTCCCGCCCGACATTCACGAGACCACGCTGGCATACATCGAAGATAACCTCGAGGACCTGCAGGCGTCGCTGCACACCGATGTGATGGCAGGCAGGCCGCTGGAACTGGAGACTTTTGCCGGCGCCGTGGTGCGGGCGGGCCGGGCCGCTGGAGTGCCAACGCCGATAAATGAAGTGATCTACGCGATGCTGAAGCCGCTGGAGGGAGGGGCAGGATAATTCTTCAATCCAAGGTGCAGCGGGACCCGGCCCAAGGTGCAGCGGGACCCTGCGCGTGGGCGCTCATTTGATTGCAGTATCGGTAATCGGGCGTCTTTGACACTGCACTTCTGCCGGTCTAGCATGATCTGGCATGGAAGGATCAGGGGTGCATCCTCACTCCTTCGACTGGTTCAGAACAGGCTCCAAGCCTCTCCGGGGTGAGAGGGAATTGTTGCGGAGGAAGCAGCGTTATGGAAGCGAGCATGGTTTCTCATATTGCCATTTGCGTGCGGGATGTTGATAAGTCTCTGGGGTTCTACCGGGACATCCTGGGAATGACGGTGGATTTCGACCAAGTCCAGGATACGACTTCGGGCGGGCTCCCCAGCATCTACAAGCACTCGCGGAACACGCGGCGCACGACCCATGTGCGGTACGGGCCAGGGAATACTGCACCGTCTCTGGTGCTGACCTGCCATCCCGGGGAAGACCCGGACGGGGAGGCGATCAAGCTGGACCAGGTGGGAATCAGCCACATCTCCTTCACGGTGCCGGATGTGAAGGCGCTGGCCGACGAGCTGGTCAGCAAGGGCGTGGAGCTGGCCGCTCCGCTGGAGGGGTTCACCGCGCCGGACGGACGGGTCAGCAGCATCTTCGTCTACGACCCGGACGGGATACTGGTGCAGTTCGACGACCACGGCTAATCGTGCCGTTGAGGGCGGTCTATTCGTCCGGTCTATTCCTCAAGGAGACGCGCTGATGGCAGAAGATGGACAGCAGGAACTGAGCCACGCCGACCGGCATGACCTGGACAAGCTGGCGCGGTGGAAGGCCGATCTGGCGAGCTCAGGCGAGAGGGGCGAGACCGGATTGCCGTTCTGCGCCATCTTCCTGGTAGGGCCGGAGCACCGCGCTTCCCACGACATATTCCGGCGCTACAGGTCGGCGTTTGAGGAACTGGGTGGCGGGTTTCACAACTTGGTGATCTTCGGACAGCACGGGGTTTCGACGACGCAGGCGGCGTTTCTGGATGAGCTGGGCCTGCGGCAGGACCGCGTGCCCGTTCTCGCCATAGCGCGGCTGTCTTCGGGTACGGATGCGGTCCACTGCATCGAGTTGCCGAAGGGAGACTACGACGGGGAGCTGGACGACGCGCAGACCTGGGGTGTCGCGCTTAAGAGTCTAGGTGGGTCCGTGTCCGAGGGGACCTGCCCCTTGCTGGAAGGAATCGGCGGCGTAGAGAGCGGCGGCTTTCGGAGTGGACCGCTGGGCGGGACTGTGGATGCGGTGATGGCGGAACTGGGGTGACTAGCGAGGGGCGCACGGCTGTGTGTCCCTACGTATGGAGTAGTCCTGCGGAAAACAGATTGTCTGGGTTGGAGGTTCTAGGAACCACCTAAAAACCAGCGGCCGCTCGTTGGCTTGACGGAAATGACAGGGTCGAACCACTGGATTCCCGCTTTCGCGGGAATGACGGATTGGGGCTCGAAACGTGATTCGAGATAGTTTTCGCGGGGATGATGGGTTAGGGCTCGAGGCGTGTTTTTAGACTAGAAATCTGGCCGGAAAGCCTTGTCTGGAGAGATGATTGGGATGAATGTCGGCAGTGAGGCCCACGCAAGCAAGGCCAGGGGCATAACTTGAGCGAGCCGCGCAGGGACGAAGTCAAGGGCGGAACGGATGGCCTTGGTGCGCAGGGAGCTGCCGCCACTGCAACCGCCGCCGGTGCCGCCTGGCAGGCCGGCCTTGGCCGCCACCAGGGTCAGGTTGGCCACCGTGGCCGCCAGGTACAGCTGGAATCTCGTCTTGGCACGTCCGAAATAGCGGGACTGGCGGATGCCCAAATGGACCAGCCGGGCCAACCTGTGTTCCACCACCACCCGGCGCACCCGATATTCGTCGTAGGCAGCGCTCTGTTGCAAGGCCCGGGCCTCCTGTAACAGGGCTTCCTGGGGATGGATCAGCACCCACCGTCCCTTCCTGCCTTTGGCCGGGATGCACTGGGACCGCAGTGGACAGGTCATACATTCAGACCCGTCGAACTGGAAGGCCCGCAGGCGGTGGACCCGACCCGCGGCATCCGTACGCCGTCCCGCCGGCACGATCTTGTGGGTGACCTGCCCCGCCGGACAGGTGCAACTGCCCGCCGCCAGGTCGATGACAAAGTCATCCTTGGGAAAGCGTTGCCGGTCGGGGCGGCCCGGCACCCGGGCTACCAGCTTGCGGCCGGCATCGGCGAAGGCCTGGCGGGTTACGCCGTCCCCATAGGCGGCGTCGCCCATGGCCTCCTGCACCGGCACACCGGTGTTTACCTCGCTCTCCTCCACCAATTCCAGTGCCCCCAAGTTGTCCGCAGCGTTGCCCGGCAACACCTCCACGGCGGTGATCAGCTGGGTGTCGGTGTCCACGACGATGGCCGCCTTGTGTCCGTCGAAGCGCCTCCTGCTGCTCTTGTGCCCGTGGCGCATCTCCGGGTCATGCACCGACACCATCCGGTCCTTGCTCACCCCAACCTTGAGGCTCACGCCGTCATCGCCGTCGCCGCTCTTGCGCTCAATGTCCTGGAGCAGCAACTGTCCCAGCAACTCCGCCCCAGCCAGTATCCGCTGACGCTGGACGCTGTCCTCCGCCGATTCCTCCTGCGCCAGCCGCGACAACTCCAGGAGCCGGTCCGCGTCTGCCACAATCCCGGCCAGCAGGGCCTGCCGCGCCCGCTTGTCCGACCAGTCGATGGTCGCCTCCCCCTTGATGCTGGAGGCGAGGTACCGCCCGTATCCCCGGGCCTTGGCCCATTTCCCGACGCTGATTCCCTCAACCTGCGCCAGCGCCCGCAGCAGATTGACGATCCCGTCGGCCAGCAGGTTGAAGGTGTCCTTCACCGCGCCCCGGCCCAGGATGTTGGTGGTGTCCAGCGCCACCTTCATGCTCCGTCTTTTCAGGTACCCCGACTCACGGGCGAGGCGCAGGCTGGACTCGAATACCTCCCGCACCTTGTCGTGCAGGATCAGCTGGGCGCGAAACACCTGCAGTGTGCTCTTGGCGAAGGGCCTGTCCTCCACCTCAATCCCCAACGCCACCTTCCAGCGGATGTCGAAGTCGGCCCGGGCCTTGGCCTCGGCGTCGCTGACCTTGTCGTGGGTCTGGAGCAGCAGTGCCGTGGCCAGCAGGCTGGGCGGCACGCTGTCCCGGCCGTTGTCGGCGCAGTAGAACTCGGCGAAATCCGCGTCTCGGAACAGTCGGCCCCGCAACGAGGCCAGCAGACCGTAGAAGGTGTCCCGCCCCACATGGTCCAAATACAACCGGTCTGCTTCCCACAGACCCCTCTGGTCCGAACGCTCTCCCAGCAATCTCAGCCCTCGCTACTCCTGTTGACCCCACTATACCCGCCAGCCCGGCCGCCGCCACTTTCCGGCCAGACTTCTAGGTTCCAAGTCGCTACATTGCGGCGGTGGCGATGGCCCAGATGCCCCAGCCGGCCATCAGGACGCCGGTGCCTCGGCTGACCCACTCGGGCCAGGGGGCGACCTTTTCGGCGAGGACAAAGGCGGCCAGGGCGGCGATCCAGACCAGGTTCATGATTCCCAGCACGAAGAGCAGGAGCATGAGGGCCCAGCAGCAGCCGAGGCAGTAGGCGCCGTGCTCCAGCCCCATGCGCAGGGCGCCTCCATGGCCTTCACGCCACGAGGTCATCAGGAATCCCATAGGCGTTCGGCACTGCTTCAGGCAGGCATACTTGAGGGGGCTCCACTGGAAGACCGCTGCCAGGAGGAGGAGCGCTCCGCCGAGATAGCCGCTGGTTGAGGCGCCCATCATCGAAGTGAGCAGCGAGGCTTGGTGCAGGCCCCAGTTGCCAGCGGTGGCAGCGAGGGAGAAGACTGCCCACACGATCAGGTAGCCGGCCAGGAACACGCCCGTTGGCACATAGGGCGCCTCCCGCTCGCGGCGCCTGCGGTTGAGGGCGGCGAACATCAGGAGCATGGGGGTTGCCGACGGGGCCATCATGGCGACCATCATCACAGCCCACATCACATACATCAGGCCGAAGTCGGCGGAGCTCCACGACCGCATATCGGCCATGGCCATTCCCATTCCCGAGTCCGAGCCCATCTGCATGCTGCCCATGCCCATGCCGGACTCGGAGAGGTAAACGGTGTAGGCCCAGGAGATGGCAGCTATGACGAGGATGGCCGCTATGACTACCAGCCGGTCCTTCTTGAGGACCTGCTCGAGGGCAGACGGGGTCGCCTGCGCAGCGGTCTGAGGTTGGCCTGCCATATCGAAAAGTGCTCCGACGAGAGGGTGTCCGCTATCGGGCCTGACTGTAACTCACAGCTTGACCCAATGTCGAGGAATGCTATAATTCAGGCCGCAGGAGGTGGGCAATTTGGAAGCATTTGATTTCGTAGCTGCGAAGAGTATCGATGAGGCCGTTTCGATACTGAATGAGCATGGCGACAGGGCCAGAATCATCGCCGGCGGCACGGACATCCTGGTCATGATGCGAGCCGGTCGACGCTTGGCCGATGTGGTCATTGACGTCAAGGGAATCCCGGAACTCAATAGTATGAACTATTCGGCCGGAGGCGGCCTGAACCTTGGCGCCGCGGTACCCTGCTACCAGATGTATCAGGACGCGGCCATTTCAGCGGCATACCCTGGGCTGATTGACTCGGCGTCGCTGATAGGCGGCATCCAGATCCAGGGCCGGGCCAGCATAGGCGGCAACCTGTGCAACGCCGCCCCCAGCGGAGATTCGATTCCTGCGGTCATCGCCCTCGGCGGTGTCTGCAACATCGCCGGGCCCAACGGGACGCGGCAGATGGCGGCGGAAGACTTCTGCACGGCGCCGGGCCAGAACGCGTTGCAGCGTGGTGAGATGCTGGTGTCTGTGGACTTCCCAGCCCCGCCAGCAAATTCCGGAGCCAACTACCAGCGGTTTATCCCCCGCAACGAGATGGACATTGCGGTCGCGGGCGTAGGCAGTTCCGTGGTCCTCGATGGCTCGGGCCAGAACTTCGTCTCAGGCCGGGTGGCCTTGGCTTCGGTCGCTCCCACGCCGGTGTTTTCACGGGCCGCGGGAGACAGCCTGGCCGGCAAGCCGGTCAACGACGAGACCATTCGGGCGGCTTCGGAATTGGCGATGGCCGACGCCAAGCCGATCACCGACATGCGTGGCACCATCCGCCAGAGGATTCACCTGATCGGCGTACTGACGCGCCGAACTCTCAATATCGCCGTAGAGCGGGCCAGGGGAGGCTAGAGGATGCCCGGAGTTGTACACGTTCAGGCAAAGATAAACGGCGAGGACACCAACTTCCTGTGTGAGCCTCGCCAGAGCCTGCTGGAAGTGCTGAGGGATGTACTCGGCATGACCGGCACCAAGGAAGGATGCAACGACGGCAACTGCGGCGCCTGCACGGTGGTGCTGGACGGCCGCATCGTTGACTCCTGCCTCGTATTGGGTGTCGAAGTCGCAGGGCGGGACATCCAGACCATCGAGGGGATGGCTTCGCCGGGCGGGCTGCACCCGTTGCAGCAGTCCTTCCTCGAAAACGCCGCGCTGCAGTGCGGGATCTGCACCCCCGGCTTCCTGGTGGCATCCCGCTCGCTGCTGGAGGCCGAGCCGGACGCAGACGAGGGGCGCATCCGTCACTGGCTGGCCGGAAACCTGTGCCGCTGCACCGGGTACGACAAGATCGTCCGGGCAGTCCTGCAGGTGAGCACGACTTCCGACAAATAATCTGGTCTTACTTGGCAATGGCGAAAAAAAGGGGCGGGTTTTAAACCCGCCCCTACGAATATCAGAAACTATCTCGAAGCGTTGATGCTCTGCTGAACGCGTCCATGTAGGGATTAAATTCACTGGATTCCTGCTTTCGCAGGAATGACGGATTCCGTCCTGTAAAGTGCCTCGAGATTGTTTTCAAGAAAGAAAAGAATGAGTAGAGGTGGATGAGAGTGACTTCTTCAAACCAGGTGCTATCGGAAGTTGAGTACAATATCGTCGGCAAGCGGCCCATACGGCCCGACGGGGTTGACAAGGTAACGGGACGGGCCGAATACGGGGCCGACGTGAAGCTGACCGGGCTGCTGTACGGCAAGGTGCTGCGAAGCCCGCATCCCCACGCACGCATTCGGTCGATAGATACAAGCAGGGCCGAGGCCGTGCCGGGCGTCAAGGCGGTGATCACCGCCAAGGACCTGCCCTTTGCTTCGCTGAGCAGGGAAGAGTTGGGCGGCGACTACGGACGGCTCAAGTTCGCGTCGGACCACATGCTGGCCAGCGACAAGGCGCTGTTCAAGGGCCACGCGGTGGCGGCCGTCGCTGCGGTCAATTCGCATGTGGCCGAGTCCGCGCTTGCGCTGATCGAAGTGGACTACGAGGTACTGGACGCAGTGGTCGATGTGCGAGAGGCCATGAAAGATGGCGCTCCGCTGCTCCACGAAGACCTGCGGACTTCTTCCATGGGCGAGATCGCCGATAAGCCCAGCAACGTCGCGGCTCACCTCAGTTACGAGAAGGGCGATGTGGCACAGGGTTTCAGCGAGGCCGACGTGGTCGTGGAGCGGGAGTACAACACAGCTTCGGTGCACCAGGGCTACATCGAGACGCACAACTCCACCGCCTTCTGGAACACCGGCGGGCAGTTGAATGTATGGACCAGCACCCAGGGCTCTTTCGCTGTCCGCGCGGCGGTGGCGGACGTGCTGCGTCTTCCGGTGTCGAGGGTGAAGGTAACTCCGATGGAGATCGGCGGCGGGTTCGGCGGTAAGATCACGGCCTACCTCGACGCCATCACCGCGTTGCTCTCCCAGAAGGCTGGAGCGCCGGTCAAGCAGTGGATGACAAGATCAGAGGTGTTTGAAGCGTCGGGACCCGCGCCTGGTTCCTGGATGAGGGCCAAGGTGGGGGCGAAGAACGACGGACGCCTGACCGCCGTGGAGCTCGAGGTGGCGATGGACGCCGGCGCCTATCCCGGGTCGCCGGTGATGCAGGCCATTTCCTGCGCTTTCGCCTGCTACGATGTGGAGAACGGCAAGGTGGACGGCTACGATGTGGTGGTGAACAAGCCGAAGACCGCCGCGTACCGCGCTCCCGGCTCGCCGCAGGCTGCGTTCGGCGTCGAGACCGCGATGGACGAACTCTGCCAGCAGTTGGGAATCGACCCCATCGAGTTCCGATTGCTCAATGCCGCCAAGGAAGGCACCCGCCGAATAGAGGGTCCGGTGGCTCGCAAGGTCGGCTTGGTGGAGTGCCTGGAGGCGGCCCGCAACCACGACCACTACAAGGCGCCGGTGGAAGGCGAGAACCGGGGGCGGGGAATCGCTGCGGGCTTCTGGATGAACCGGGGCTTCCAATCGAGCTGCGTCATCACCGTCAACTTCGACGGTACCGTCAGCCTGATCATGGGGTCGGTGGACATCGGCGGCACCCGGGCGTCCATCGCCCAGCAGACCGCCGAGACCTTGGGCATTGCATACGAGGATGTGAAGCCGACGGTTGTGGACACCGATTCCATCGGCTTCACGATGGTGACCGGCGGGAGCAGGACCTCCTTCGCCACGGGCATCGCCGCCATCGAGGCGGCCGAGTCCGTGAAGGCCCAGCTCGTCGCCCGCGCCGCCAAGATCTGGGACACCTCCGAGGATGATGTGGAGTATGTCGACGGCGAGGTGCGCCACAAGTCCGATCCGGAGTTGCGGCTGGGCTTCAAGGACCTGGCGAGGCAGCTTGCCACCACTGGCGGGACCGTTGCAGGGCAAGCCAATGTGGACCCGCCCGGCGAGGGCAACTCCTATGCCGTCCACATCGCCGATGTGGAGGTTGACCCGGACACGGGAAAGACAGAGGTAACCCGGTACACGGCAATCCAGGATGTGGGCAAGGCCGTCCACCCCAGCTATGTGGAGGGCCAGATACAGGGCGGCGTGGTCCAGGGCATCGGTTGGGCGCTGAACGAGGAGTATTTCTTCGACGACAACGGCCGGATGTCGAACCCGACCTTCCTGGACTACCGGATGCCCACCTCGCTGGACCTGCCGATGATCGACACGGTGATCGTTGAGGTGGCCAACCCTGGGCATCCCTACGGAGTGCGCGGCGTTGGCGAGGTGCCCATCGTGCCTCCCATGGCGGCGGTCTCCAACGGCATTCACGGGGCCACGGGCCTCCGGATGCGCAGCCTGCCGATGTCTCCCGGGAAGATCCTTGAAGAACAGTGGGAGCAGAACGGCAGCTAGTCCCGGCCAGCGAATCTGCTTCCGGCCCCGCGAATCGACGCTGCCTTCCCATGCCGGGGAGGCAGCGTCTTTTGTTCGTACGGGGAACGCCAGGGTTGAATCGCCCGGCGGGTGAGGGTAATCTGAAATTAAGACAGGACAGCACACCGACAGGCATGGACAAGCCCGGAGAACCAAGTGAAGGTAGTGTGTGACTGTCCGGCAAGGAGGGTGGCCGTGGCAACTGTTTTCATACCGACCATGCTGCAAAAAATCACCGGCGGGGTTAAGCAGGTTGATTGCCAGGGCCGCAATGTAAGGCAGATCATCGACGGCCTCGAATCCATGTACCCAGGGATAAAGGACCGGCTGGTAGAGGACGGCGAGATCCGCTCCAACCTGGCGGTGGCCATCGACGGAGATGTGGCTCGCATGGGTATGCTGGAGCGAGTGAACGAGAGCAGCGAAGTGCATTTCGTGCCCGCAATCGGTGGTGGCTAGTACCGAGTCAAACTAGTAATGTCAGACAGGTATTTTTGTTAAAGGGTGATGCTATCGTTGGAAGGGAAACTGTGTTGGGTGAGGTGTGGCGGTCATGGTTCAGGAAAAGTATGAGGTTCAGCTATCCTCGCAGGAGAGGGGGCAGTTACGGAGGATGATCCGGTCGGGAAGGAGTTCGGCCCAGGCCATCACCCGGGCCCGCATTCTGCTCAAGATAGACGAGGGCTGGCCCTTCGACAGGCTCAGGAGCCGCCCGGGTAGCGGCCGCTCTGGACGTCTCGGAGCGCACAGTGTTGCGAGCCAAGCGGCGGTATGCCGAGGAAGGATTGAACGAGGTGCTGCGGCGCCGCAACCAGGTCAACCGTTACCGGAAGCTGGATGACCGGGCCGAGGCGCACCTGATAGCCTTGGCCTGCACCCCGGCTCCCGAGGGCCACGACCACTGGACTTTGCGCGCCCTGGCGGGCAAGACGGTTGAACTGGGTCTGGTGGAGTCGTTGTCCCACGAGACGGTGAGGCTGCGGCTGAAAAAAAGGCTCTCAAGCCGTGGCGCAAGAAGCAGTGGTGCATCCCAAAGGTGAGCGCCGACTTCGTGGCCCACATGGAGGATGTGCTGGAACTTTACGCCGAGCCCTATGACCCTCAGAGACCAGTGGTCTGTTTCGATGAGACCTCCACCCAGTTGCTGGCCAACGTAGGTCCATCCATTCCGCCAGCCCCAGGACGTCCCAAGCGGGAGGACTACGAATACCTGAGGAATGGAACCCGCAACCTGTTTCTCACCTGCGAGCCCCTTAGGGGCTGGCGCCATGTAGAGATAACCCAGCGGCGCACCATGCAGGACTTTGCCCACCAGATGCGCTGGCTGGTGGACGAGGCTTATCCCGAGGTCCCCGTGATCCGGGTGGTCTTGGACAATTTGAACACCCACAGAATGGCGTCTCTGTATGAGAGCTACTCACCGGCAGAGGCCAGGCGTATCGCCAAGCGGCTGGAGTTCCATCACACGCCCAAGCACGGGAGTTGGCTGAATATGGCGGAGATCGAGTTCAGCGTGCTGGCCAGGACCTGCCTCAAGGGGCGAAACCCTCACCAGGAGGCGCTGCAGAGGAACATCAGCGTCTACGAGGCGGAGCGCAACGCTGCGGCAGCTACCATCAACTGGCGTTTCACCGCCAAAGACGCCAGATCAAAACTCCGTCGTCTCTATCCTGACACTTCAGCCTTGACTCAGTACTAGTGCAGGTCGACTGTGCTGGACACTACCCAATGAGCGCTGGGCGGATTTCTCCGATTTTCGTGCCCCCAAAGCAGGCTCCATTTGTCATAATGCCCGTTTGACTGGCCCAAAGTGGGCCGCTTAAAATAACTTACGAAATGACGGACAGTATGTAATGCGCCCGCGAACACGCCGGGCGCATTCATTCCTAGAGCGAAGCATGGGCGGTGATGGCAGATAGACAGACTACCCGAGTAGAAACACTGGTTTCATGTGGCGGTGTGGTGTTCCGCCGGAATGAAGGCCGCCTTGAGACGGTCCTTTGCGGGCGTTCCGAACCGGTGCGGTGGAGCTTGGCCAAGGGGACACCCGATCCGGGGGAAACTCCCGAGGAGACTGCGCTGCGCGAGGTGAGGGAAGAGACAGGCCTTGAAGTGGAGCTTGATACCTCGCTGGGCAGCATCGACTACTGGTTTGCCGACCGGGAAAACGATGTCCGATATCACAAGACCGTTCATTTCTATCTGATGTCGCCCGTGGGCGGACACATCGACCAGCACGATCCCGAGTTTGATGTAGTGCAATGGTTCGATGTGGACGAAGCCCTGAACTCGATGGCCTACGGCAACGAAGCAAGCGTATTGCGCCGGGCCCTGGATCTCATAAAGTCAAGACAAGGTTAAGGCCAAGATGGTTGAACTCCTGGGCGCGAAGATCATTCTTCGCGAAAAGCGGATCGAGGACGCGGAGAAGGACTACCGCTGGAGGAGCGACCCGGAAATTGCCCGCCTTGACGCAGCCTTCCCCCTGAGCATGTCCTACGAGCGTTATCTCCGGCTCTTTGAAGACCAACTGCGTTACCCCACGCCTGGTTCCCATCACTTCGGCACCGACGCCACTGACGGCACCTACATTGGCAACTGCATGTACTACGACCTGGACAGCATCCACCTCGAGGCTGAACTGGGTATCGTAATCGGCGACCGCGACTACTGGAGCAATGCATACGGGTATGACGCGGTCACGACTCTCCTGAACCACATGTTCACGGACCTGCAGCTGAAGCGGGTGTACCTGCACACCCTGGACTGGAACGAACGAGCCCAGCGGTGCTTCGAGAAGTCAGGGTTCAGGCCTGTGCGGACCGTGCGGAGGATGTCGCAAGACTTCATCCTGATGGAAGTTCGGCGCGAGGACTGGCTGGAGACCGGGGAGGAGCGGCTGGCGGCGCGTTTCCGGGGAATGGACCGGGTCCCGGAAGGGAACGGGGTTGCTACATCCGAAAGCGGCCTGCCTGACGCGATTGATTCCGCCGAAGAAGACCCCCCGCCGCGTCGCCGCTCCGTTTTTCCGCAGTCGGGACCGGACTAGCCTCCGGTCGCTGCCTCGATTGCCTCAGCGAGTGCGACCGCGCCGGTGTAGAGCGCACGGCCCACGATGACCCCTTCGACACCCGTCGGAACCAGCCGATGTATGTCCTCAACGGCTGACACCCCTCCGGACGCCAGCACCGCCATGCCTGTTTCTCGCACGAGCCGGGCGTTGGTGTCCAGATCGGGGCCGGAGAGGGTCCCGTCCCGAGCGATGTCGGTGTAGAGCAGCCTTGAAACGCCCAGGTCAGCCATGCGGTGGGCCAGTTCGAGGGCGCTGACTTCGCTGGCTTCCTGCCAACCCTGAACGGCCACCATACCGTCGCGGGCGTCGACGGCGACGACCACCCGGTCGCTGCCATGCTCACCGCAAACATCGCGCACCATGTCGGGGTTCCGGACGGCGGCTGTGCCGATGACCACCCGGTCCACTCCGGCTTTCAGCCAGGCGCGGGCGGTGCCGGCGGTGCGTATTCCTCCGCCAACCTGAACGGGGATGTCCAGTGCGGAGACTATTGCGGTAATGATCGCGAGATGGGCTGGCTCTCCGGTAGCGGCGCCGTCCAGGTCTACCAGGTGCAGTCGGGCGCCCCCCTGCTCCTGCCACTGGCGGGCCATGGCGACCGGATCGTCAGAGAATATGGTCTCCTGGGCAAAGTCTCCCTGGTGGAGCCTGACGCAACGGCCTCCGCGCAGGTCTATGGCGGGGATCACTTCCACAGGCGGAGTTGCTCAGCCGATCTTCGCGCCGGCTGAGGCCAGGGCCACGAAGTTACGGTAGATGCGCAAACCTACGGGGCCACTTTTCTCCGGGTGAAACTGAGTGGCGACCAAGTTGCCTTTTGCATAGACACTGCAGAACGGCAGGCCGTACTCGGTCTGCCCAACCACCCCGTCGGGGCGGGCTGGTTGGGCGTAGAAGCTGTGCACGAAGTAGAAGTAACTGTCCGTGTCAATGCCGAGCAGAGCAGGGTGGTCCACGGTCAGGGCCACGCTGTTCCAGCCCATGTGGGGGATCTTGAGGGAGGTCCCGTTTTCGTGATCGGGCAGGCGCCTGACGCTTCCCGGTACTATGCCGAGGCAATCGGCTCCGGGTTCCTCGTCGGTCCAGTCGAGCAGCAACTGGAGTCCCAGGCAGATGCCGAGGAAGGGGCGGCCGCTCTCTGCGAACTCACGCAGAGGCCCGGAGAGCCCGCGCTGGTTGAGGGCGGCCATGGCGGCCGGGCCGGCGCCAACACCGGGCAGGACGACGGCGTCGGCGTCATCCAGGTCGGCAGGGTCCCCGGTCACCAGGGGCGAAATACCACAGGTTTCGAGGGCCCGGGAAACACTGCGCAGATTTCCGGACTCGTAATCGACGACTACCAGCTTCACGGAGGGAACCTCTAGGTACGCTGCCCGGTGGCGCGCTCGATGGGCAGTTCGCGGTCCTCGTAGCGGGCGACGACGAAGAGCAGATCGCCAAGGCGATTCAGGTAGGACACCAGCAGCTCGTTGGTGAGCAGGCCGGCCTCGCCCATGGCGACCACGCGGCGCTCGGCCGTGCGTATGATGCAACGGGCCAGGTCCATGGCCGCCGAGGCAGGGGAGCCGCCGGGCAGGATGAATACCGTCGGCATGGTCATGTCCTGCTCCAGGGAGTCGATGGCATTCTCGAGGCTTTCCACCATCTCAGGGGTGACCGGGGAGAAGTGCTGCTGGAAAAGTTCGTACTTGTCGGGGTCAGTGGCCAGCTCGGCTGCGACCGTGAACAGCTCGCTCTGGAGGTTACGAAGGAGTTCCTTCACCCTGTCGTCGCTGGACATGGCGCGCGCCAAGCCCATGGCTGAGACCGCCTCGTCGGTGATGCCGTAGGCCTCGGTGTGTGGGCTGTTTTTGGAGATGCGGCCGCCGTAGAGCAGGCTGGTCTCTCCTTTGTCCCCGAACTTGGTGTAGACCCGCTTTCGGTAATCCCCGGAAGTCGAAGTTGACACTGGCGTCACCCTTTCTGGAAGAGTCGATGCGCCCCCTGGGCACCCAACGATTTTAGCACAGGGCCCCGGTCATTCCCTGCCACAGATCGATTGCCTGGAACGAATGCGTGATGCCTGGGGCGCTGATTGTGTTATCGTGGAATTGCCACTAAACTTGCCGCCCGACATCGTAGATTTGGACAGAGCCTGGCCGGCTCCGTCGACGCAGAGGTGATTTGTTATGCCGCCCGAAGTTCGCATAATCGGCGTTGAAGGCATGCCCGAGCTGGGCCCTGGGGACGACTTGACGGGGCTGATGATTGATGCCGCAACGGCCCAGGGTACTCCTATCGAGGAAGGCGACATCCTCGTGGTGACCCAGAAGGTCGTGTCGAAGGTTGAGGGCAAGGTGATGAGCATCGAGGGAGTGGAAGCCTCACAGCTGGCCATCACCATCACCGAAGGCCACCGCCGGGACCCGCGCCACACCGAGATGATCCTCAGGGAATCGGTGCGAATCGTGCGGATGGACCGGGGCGTGATCATCGCCGAGACCAAGCACGGCTTCTACTGCGCAAACGCGGGAATCGACGCCTCCAACATACCCGGCAACAACACCATTGCCCTTCTGCCCGACGACTCGGATGTTTCATCCCAGGGGATCCGCGCTGCGGTGAAGGAAAGGCTTGGGATCGAAGTGGCCGTCATCGTGTCGGACACCTTCGGCCGACCGTGGCGTAACGGTGCCGCGAATATCGCAATAGGCGTGGCTGGCATGGACCCACTGCTGGACTATGTGGGCGCCCTGGATGCGCACGGAAATGTGTTGCACACGACGCAGATCGCGGTAGCGGACGAGTTGGCCGCGGCGGCGGAGCTAGTTACCGGCAAGTCCCTGGGAATCCCGGTAACCATCATCCGGAATTACCCCTTCGACACCGTTGAAGACGCGAGCATAAATCGCTTGCTGCGAACGGGTGAGAGGGACCTGTTCCGGTAGGGCGCGACGAGTTCGGGAAGGAATCCGACCGGCCGATGTGGCGATGAGAGCAGATGGAATGCGGGCCTGTAAACTTCGTTAATCCCCCGGACTTCCGTCATTCCTGCGAAAGCATGAATCCAGTGCCCTGACATTTAGGAGGGTTTGCTGACTTGGTCTTCTATCGCGCAGGGTTGCTGTTGTAGAACTCCCGTGTGTTGAAGAAGCCATCTCATGGCAATAGTGCCTTTATGGCATCAACCGGATTGACGGTGAAGGGCTCTGGATTCCTGCTTTCGCAGGAATGACGGACCGGGTGCTGCTACCGGTCTTGGGGTAGCCCCGTAGGCAACTGAGGACGGTTCAGGTCGACGGGGCGGTTTCGGTTTGCCACCATTCCCGTTTGACGGCGCTGAAGTCCCCCTCCAGGGTCAGGGGAAGCTGACGCTCTTCCTCCGCGTCGGCGAAGTTGCTGACGCCGACTCCCAGCAGGCGGAAAGTGCGCCCGGTGGTGAGTTCCGCCGAGAGCAGACGCCAGGCGAGTTCCCGAATGGGCTCGCCGTCGTTGGACGGCTGCGGGAGGGTCGACTGGCGGCTGAAAGTGGTGAAGTCCGCGAGGCGCATCTTCACGGTAACGGTGCGACCTTGGAGACCCTTGCGTTCCAGGCTGCCAGCCACGCCCTCGGCGAGTTCGTCCAACACACGATGCAGCTCGTCGGTGTCTCCAATGTCGTCCGGGAAGGTGGTCTCTGAGGAGACGGACTTGGTGACACGCTCCGTGTGGACCGGCTCATTGTCCTGACCAACAGACCGGAGCCTGACACTCTCGGCGCGCTGACCGAACACTCGGGTGAACCACTCGGGCGGCTGGTCGGCAAGATCGCCGATGTTATCGACCCCTTCGGCGTTCAGGCGCTCCGCCGTCTTGGGGCCGATGCCCCAAAGCTTGCCCACGGCCAGCGGCGCCAGGAACCCGGCCTCATCGCCGCCCCGCACGACCACCAGCCCGTCGGGCTTCTGCAGGTCGGAGGCGATCTTCGATACATACTTGCTGGCGCTCACGCCCACGGAGACCGTAAGGCCCGTCTCTTGCTTCACCCGGCGCTTCAGTTCAAGGGCGACCCCCAACGGCCACCTGCCCTCTGCCTCATTCACGGCGCCGCTGATGTCGAGGTAGGCTTCGTCCAGGGACAGTGGTTCAACCAATTCGGTGAAATCGCGAAAGATGTCCATCACTTGGCGAGACATCTCCCGGTAACGGTTGAAGCGGGGACGGACGATGATGCCCTGGGGACAAAGGCGGACGGCAGTGCGCATGGGCATGGCGGAGTGCACGCCGAATGGACGGGCCTCGTAGGAGGCAGTCGCGACCACGCCGCGGTTTTCGGGCCGTCCGCCGACCAGCACCGGTTTGCCGCGGAGCTCAGGGTTGTCCAGCTGCTCGACGGTGGCGTAAAAGGCGTCAAGATCGGCGTGGATGATGTGAGCCATTTGATATCGGCTGCCGTGGCGTTTTGGAGTCCCGCTTTGAAGTCTACGGTTCGCGAGTAAGTAACTATCTCAAAACTGTCATGACCTTGATCTCAACGGCCAGATACACGGTCTGGACCACTGGATTCCCGCTTTCGCGGGAATGACGGGTTCTTTGCGGGAATGGCGGTTTTGGATGTCGGCGGATTTTGAGATAGTTACTAAGTACTGAAGTCCCGGTTTCCATTTTACCGCCATGGCGCAATGCAGTCACTCGGAACTGATAACCGAGGGCCACATGGTTGACCTCCAGCGTGGCGAAGGAGGGCCTCCCGCGATACAATGGCCTCAGATTTGGACTGGCCGGAGGGCCTTTTACCTCATCGCCGCAGGAGACATCATGCCGACTATTCTCGAAGAATACATCGCGAAACATGCGGGCTCAGCTCGACGATACGAAGAGAGCGTCACCATCTTCCCCGGCGGGGTAACCCACGATTCGCGATACGCCATGCCATTCCCGCTTTTCATGACCCACGGCGAAGGGCCACGGAAATGGGATGTGGACGGCAACGAGTATGTGGACTATGTGTCGGGCCACGGAGCGCTGTTGCTGGGACACTCGCATCCCGCCATTGCCGCGGCAGTCTCTCACCAGATTACCCGAGGCACACACCTGGGTGCATCCACAGACGAGGAGCTTCGCTGGGCTAAGGCCATCAAGGCGCTCATGCCTGCCGTGGAGAAAGTGCGCTTCAACAGCTCCGGCACCGAGGCGACGCTGATGGCGATGCGGCTGGCGCGCGCCTACACGGGCAAGAACAAGGTGATCAAGCTGCAGGACCACTTTCACGGCTGGCACGACTACGCCATGGCGGGGTCCGACCGCTCGGCGCCGGGCATTCCCGAGTCGAGCATGGGAACGATGGTGATAGTCCCGCCCGGCGACCTGGGGGCGGTCGAGGACGCACTGAACCGGGACGACGATATCGCCGCCCTGATCCTGGAGCCGACGGGCGCCCACATGGGTCAGATGACCTTCGATACCCCGGTCTACCTGAAGGGGCTCCGGGAACTGACTGCCAAGCACGAGGTCGTGCTGATTTTCGATGAAGTGGTAACCGGCTTCCGCGCCTCCCCGGGAGGAGTGCAGGTACGCTACGGAATCTCGCCGGACCTGACCACCATGGCCAAGATCGTGGCCGGCGGACTGCCGGGCGGAGCGGTCGGCGGCAAGGCCGATATTATCGACATGATCGCCCACCGTGGAGACCCGGAATGGGACAACTCCCGGCGCGTCTACCACCCCGGGACATTCAACGCCAATCCCCTATCGGCTGCCGCCGGGGCCGTTGCCCTGGAAATGCTGGCGAGCCAGCCGATCAACGAGAACGCAGACGCCATGGCGGCGCGCCTGAAGGCCGGGTTCAACGAGGTCCTGGGCCGGCTGGAAATCCCTGGCCACGTACACGGCATTGCCTCGATGCTCCACGTGGTGCTTGCCGACTGCGACTGCGGCCGTGAGATTTGCACCATGTCGCACCGGGAAATCTCGGCGGCTGCAGCCTCCCCGGCAACAACGGCGATGAAGCGCGGCCTTCAGAACCGTGGAGTGGACATAATGGGCCGTGAGACCATCCTGGTTTCCGGTGTCCACGGCGAGACCGACATAGACCAAACCATCGAGGCCTTTTCCGACACAATGGTGGCAGTGCGGGCCGAGGGGCTGATCTGAGCATCCCTCTCCAACGGCGTCTGCTAGAATCCGAACGGCGCCAAAGTGCGCATAACTCAGCAACGAGAAGGAGCATTGAAGATGCCTTCGTTTACAGACAAGCTAACGGTCAACGGTTCCGAGATGGATATGTACGCGGCCGTTCCCAGCGGCGGTGAGGCGCCATACCCTGCGGTGGTGATCGCCTTCCATGTGGGCGGGCTGGACGAGTTCGACAAGGTTATGGCCGACCGTCTGGCCGAGGCGGGCTATGTCGCCGTGGTGCCTGACCTGTTCCACCGCTACACCGAGGAGCAGCTGAACGGCCCCAGGCTGGAGCGGCTGAACTACCTGAACGACCTGGACATCATCGCCGACATGAACGCGGCGACGGACTTCCTGGTAAACAACGCGCATGTTGACAGCGACCGCATCGGCGTAACGGGCTTCTGCATGGGCGGGCGTATCGCGTGGATGATGGCGGCGTCGAACCCGATCTTCAAGGCCACGGTACCTTTCTATGGTGGCAACATCATGGGCATCTGGGGCAACGGCGAGAAGACCCCATTCGACATGACCTCCAGCATCAACTGCCCCATGCTTTTCCACTTCGGCTCTATCGATGTTAACCCGTCGCTGGAAGACCGCGACAAGCTGGAGGCCGAGCTGAACCGGCTGGGCAAGACCTTCGAGTTTCATACTTACGAGGGCGCCAACCACGCCTTCATGGACTTCAACAACCCCGATCGGCACCACCCGGAAGCAGCGGCGGCTGCATGGCCCCGGACGATCGAGTTCTTCGACAAGCATCTGAAAGCTGCCAAGGTAACCGCCTAAAGCCAGAAACGGAAAGTGGCCCCTTCCTGCTGCAGGAAGGGGTCTTTCCCGAAGGAGAAGCTGATGCCTCGCGTGTCATTGGACCTTGAACAATCTGCAGACCTGGCCGTGCTGAAATCGGACGGATGGCGTGTGGCGATGGGGGTGGTTCCCGGGGAACCCAACCAGGGACTGGTGGCGGAAATGCGGGAAACCCCGGCGCGGCTGCCCGACTACGACGATTCCTGGTGGGAGCAGAACGCGGACATCCAGGAGCGGCGCTCAGTGGGTTTCACCTTCGCGTGGTACCGGCTCCGGGTGACTATTCCTGCCACCGTGAAGGGCGAAGAAGTGGCCGGACGTCGCGTGTGATTCGAGACGAATGTGGACAACTACGGCGAGGTCTATGTGGACGGCCACATCGACCGCAACCTGTGGGTGATCACAGGAAACAACACGCCGAAGCGCATACTCGTGGAGGAAAGCGCGGTGCCCGGCACGGAGCATGTGATTGCAGTGCTGGTGGGCAATGCTCCGCTGGCCGAGCCGGTGGGTACCATTTTCATCCGCTACGCCACCTTGGCGGTAGAGTAAAGCAGACAGCGTAAACTCAGGGACAGCTTCCCAGTATGCTGACGGGATGGGTCGGCCAGGGCAAACGCATTCCAATTCTATGGAGCCCAATAATTCGTCATTCCCGCGAAAGCCGGAATCCGGGCTTCCCTGCCCGAAGCTGATTGTATCGGCGCGGAACCCTGTGGATTCCCGATTTCGCAGGGATGACGTTTCTGGGGCTGTTGCGAGCTTTGGGATAGTCTTCAACTACCGGAGGAAGTCATGCCCGCATCATTGCAGACGCTCACGGTGGGCGGCGACGAGATGTCGGCCTACCTGAGCAGGCCGGAAGGGGACGGCCCCTTCCCGGCGATGGTGGTCATTCACCACGCCCCGGGGGTTGACCAGTTCGTTCGCGAGATTGCCGACAACCTTGCAAGTGAGGGCTATGTTGCTGCTGCCCCCGATCTCTTCCATAGGATCACCGACGAGATGGTAGAGCAGACCGGACGGAGCAAGCGCGACCAGCTCAGCGACCCGGATATCGTCGCGGATGTGAACGCCACTGTGGACTTCCTGCGGTCTCATCCGGCCGTTGACCGGGAGCGCCTGGGCATCACCGGCTTCTGCATGGGCGGACGGGTGGTGTGGCTGGCAGCATGCACGAACCCCAACTTCAAGGCCGTGGTGCCGTTCTATGGCGGTAACATCCTGGTGCCGTGGGGCGCAGGCACAGCGCCGCCGTTCGACCTGGCGGAGAATATCAACTGCCCGATGCTGTTTCACTTCGGGGAGATCGACGCCAATCCCTCCCAAGACGACATGCGGACACTGGACGATGAGCTGACGCGCCTCGGAAAGGAGCACCGGTTCTATTCCTATCCCAGCGCCGACCACGCATTCATGAATCGCTACATGCCCGCGCGCTATCACCGCACTTCGGCGGAGATGGCATGGGCTCGGACGCGGGAGTTCCTCGCGGAACAGTTGCAGCCGGCGCCCGTGAGTTAGCGCGAGGCAGTCGCCAACGGCAGGGAAACTGTAAAGTCGATAGTGTCCCTCAGGAGTTTCCGAATAACACGTTGGGGCACTGGATTCCCGCTTTCGCGGGAATGACGGTTTAAGGCGCGCCAAAAACCATGAGACAGACCCAAGGTCGCAAGCCGGAAAATCCTGGACTTCAACCATTTTCGATACAACGATTTACCGGAGGTCCTGATGACTACCAGCCGTTCATACGCCGGGACAACGGCGGCACCCGAATTTCCCGCGGGCCTCGAGTGGGTCAACACCGACAGGGCGCTGACCATGGAGGAGTTGAAAGGTAAGATCGTCATTCTAGACTTCTGGACTTACTGTTGAGTCAACTGCATGCACATCTTTCCGCAGTTGCGGAAACTGGAGCGCAAGTACGCCAGTGAGTTGGTGGTGGTCGGGGTGCACTCGGCCAAATTCCCCACCGAGAAGGAAACGGACAGCCTCGTGGCCGCTGTGAGGCGATGCGAGCTGGAACACCCGGTGATCAACGACGGGGAGTTCCAGGTGTGGCAGCAGTACTCATGCCGCGCCTGGCCGACCCTGATGTTCATCGACCCGCGCGGGAATGTGATCGGCAAGCACGAGGGTGAGTTGACCTTCGAGCAGTTCGACACGCTGATCGGCGGTATGGTGGCCGAGTTCGATGAGCTCGGAATCATGCAGCGTTCGCCGCTGCCGACTACGGCGCCTCAGGGCCCGAAAGGCGCGCTCAGCTTCCCTGGCAAAGTGTTGGCAGACGAGGCGGGCGGCAGGCTGTTTATCGCCGACACCAACCACAACCGCATCATCGTGTCGTCCTTCGACGGAGAGGTGAGACAGGTCATCGGCACCGGAGAGGAAGCGATGACCGACGGTCCGCTGGAACACGCGGCCTTCAATCACCCCCAGGGAATGGCGATCGACGGCGAGATCCTGTATGTGGCGGACACCGAGAACCACGCGATCCGAAGGGTCGACCTGGCATCAGGACAGGTGAAGACGCTGGCGGGAACCGGCGAGCAGGGCTACGACCGCACCGGAGGTACCCAGGGACCGCAGACCAGCCTGAGCTCGCCGTGGGATGTCGTGCTGCACGACGGCGTGATATACATCGCCATGGCGGGCATTCACCAGCTGTGGTCTCTGGACTTGCAGACGAGTATTGTCGGCCCCTACGCCGGAAGCGGGCGTGAGGCCATCACGGACGGGCCGCTGCCAAGCTCCGCCCTGGCGCAGCCCAGCGGCATCACCGTCGGAAGCGATGGGAGCGGCGGCGACCGTCTGTTCTTCGCCGACAGCGAGACCAGCTCCATCCGCAACTGCGACCTTGACCCCAAGGGGTCGGTCCGTACCCTGATTGGGCTGGGCCTGTTCGAGTTCGGTGATGTCGACGGCGACGACTTCCGGGTGCGTATGCAGCATCCCATCGGCATCACGCACCACGACGGCGTGCTGTATGTGGCCGATACCTACAACCACAAGATCAAGCGGGTGTTGCCGAAGACCCGTTCGGCGTTCACCGTGGCCGGCACTGGGTCTCCGGGCTATGCGGACGGTCCCTTCGCCAAGGCCCGGTTCGCGGAGCCATGCGGCCTCAGCATAGCCAACGGCAAGATGTACATCGCCGACACCAACAACCATGCCATTCGCGTGGCCGACATGGACGCCGGCGAGGTTGCAACGGTCGAACTGACCGGGCTGTAAGACCGCAAGTACTTCAGGGCCAAGCAGGACATACCGGATCTCCCAGATGTATCTATGGAGAGCAAGCGGAAAATACTGTGGGACAACGCCCTGAGGGCCTATCCCATCAGCGCGAATTAGGGCCGAGTTTACGCGTACCAGCGGTTCACTCCCACGCTAGCCCTACCCCTGAAAGGGAGGGGAGTTCGTGTATGCACGGAGTGGGCGTGCGGCTTCTTCCGTAATAGCTACGGACAGTTGATGACCATGATCCGGTTGTTGTGGGCGAGGTCCTGCTCGGCGGTTATTTCGGCGTCCGGGAAGTACCGGAGGGCCTCGGCTTCCGCGGCGGGGAACTGCTCGGGGTCAAGCTCCAGCAGGATCATGCCTGGGCTGGTCAGCTTTGCCGGGGCCTGCGCCAGCAATCGACGGACGAGGTCCAGACCGTCGGGGCCGCCGTCCAGCGCCATGCCCGGTTCCTGCTGCACTTCTGGCTGGAGAGTGGGAATCCGCTGGGTGGGAATGTAGGGCAGGTTGGCGACAATTAGGTTCACGGGTTCCGGCAGAGGCTCCAGCAGATCGCCGTGTCCCAGCCTGACGCGGTCGGCGACCGCGTGGGCCCGGATGTTCCACGCTGCCACGTCCAGCGCCGGCTCCGAGATGTCCACGGCGTAGATGCGGGCGGCGGGTAGGTGAATGGCGAGGTTGACGGCAATGGCGCCGCTGCCGGTACCGATATCGGCTATGGTGAGCTCACGGGTCTCCATTCCCATCAGCGCCATGAACAGGGTGTGCTCCACCATGCCCTCCGTTTCGGGGCGGGGAATTAGCACGTTGGGCGTAACCACCACGTTGATGCCGTAGAACTCACGGTAGCCAAGGATGTAGGCAAGCGGCACGCGGTCAAGCCTTTGGGAAACGATCGCGGCCAGCTCTTCGGCCACATTGGGCGGAACCTCGGTCTCCTGCTCGGCGAAGATGTTCTGCCGGGTCATGCGCATCACGGTCATCACCATCACCTCGGCTTCCAGGCGGGCGTCCGGTATGCCTGCTGCTTCGAGGGTCTGGTGGGTCTGCCTGATGGTCTCGCGAATCACTGCCATCTTTTTCTAAACCCTGGGCCGCGTGGGCCAATGGTATTTGCC
Source organism: Dehalococcoidia bacterium (assembly GCA_963667765.2). Classification (GTDB taxonomy): domain Bacteria; phylum Chloroflexota; class Dehalococcoidia; order Lucifugimonadales; family UBA3495; genus VXOI01. The sequence goes on from CAXXON010000001.1 coordinate 837,273, forward strand.
AGTCGGGTGGGAATTTTAGCCACTAAGTATCTATCTCAAAACTGTCATGCCCTTGATCTCAACGGCCAGTTACACGGTCTGGACCACTGGATTCCCGCTTTCGCGGGAATGACGGGGGGTTCGGGAATGACAGGTCCTTTGCGGGAATGGCGGTTTTGGACTTTGGCGGCTTTTGAGATAGTCACTAATGCCTGAGGCCGAATACTTCTACCGTGGTCGACCCCGAGGGGTTGGTAAAGGATTGCATTCGCCCATCAGGATACCGGCGGGCGAGCTCTTCCTGCAACGGTCTGATTTCCGGTGCATCCGGTTCCAGGAAGACGACGCAGCGCACTGGCTGGCGCGCGAGCAGTCCGTTGGGCTGAATTTCTTCGTGGTTGAGGAGGCTTGGGGATGGCCCGTTAGGGTGAAAGGAGTCCAGCACCTGTTTCATCAGGCTGCCCTCACCAACGGCCCGGCCCACAAAGATCGTTCCGGACAGGTCGCCGCCGCAGGGTGGCGACCGGAATGCGCCGAGGGCAACGGCCTCAGGTGCGTGCTGGTATACCGTCGGTGTGACGCTCCAGAACTGCCACAGGTTCAGCGCCAGCACCCCGCTGAGCAGTATCACAGAGACGGCAGCCCCGGCTGCCACCGCCGCAAGCCGGTTCACCCTGTTCCAGGGAATGCGCACAGCGTCCGTGATGTGAGCCACAAAAGTCCCCGCCAGCAATACGAGCGGCGGAAACGCCAAGCTCAGCCGGGTGACTGCCACATGCGGGTAGGGTGACAGGACACCAGTCGCGATTATCGCGATTCCGAACCAGACGAGGAGGAGCCGGAACTGCGGCAGCTTGAGATGCCCGACGGCGAACGCGATTCCAAGCACGGCGAGCACCGCAGTGGCCGGGTCGAGCAGCGCCCCGTACACATAGGTGTGGACGGTCGAGCTGTAGTTGAAGGCCGGCAAATTCAGCTCGATGTTCTCGAGGATGCGTTGCACTGGCGAGCCGGTCACCACCTCCGAATAGCCGCCTACGACCTCGCTGAACATGCGGGTGAATACCTGCTCCTTTTCTACGAGGAAGGTCGGGGCCACGGCCAGCGCGAACCCGAAGGCGAGGGGCCATACGTCAAGGACACGGCGAGGGCTGCCGACGGTCAGTGTGAAGAGGAATATGACTGGCAGAACGGCCCTTCCGGAGTAGTGAGTGTAGAACCCGAAGCCGGCTATAACTCCCGCGAGGTAGAAGAGCAGGGGGTTGTTGCTGCGCCATCCCCATGCGAACAGGGCGATAGACCACACGGCGACCGGGAGCGGGGACAGATTGCTGTACCCAACGTGGGAGAGGGCGATGATGTAGTGGCTTACGGCGAAAAGGGTGGCCGACAGAACAGCGGCCTTACGTCCGGCAAGTATGTAGCCAAGCAGGTAGATTCCCGGGATAGTGATTGCAGCATGCAGGGCTTCGCTGAAGGTCCAGCCGAAATAGTCGACACCGAAGACCCGCATAGACACGGCCTGAAAGACCGAGCTCAAGACGGGGTACTTGTTATAGACACCCTCCTGGCTGAAGGGGCGCGTGATTCCCTCTTCCACGATTCGCTTGGCGTGCTCGTAGAAGAGGAACTCGTCGCCGATAGCAGAGTAGTACCAGTCCTTCAGGTCCGAGGCGACGATTCCCAGGATGAGGGTCATGAGGCCCAGGACAACCAAGGCATCGGGGAAATGGCGTTGCAGGTCCTCCACCATTCGGGTTTTCGTTATCGAGCCCGGGTAATCCGGGCGCGGAAGGAAGAGAGCGGCGAATACAGCGAGGCCGACAAACCAGGGAATCAGCAGGTAGCCGGAGTCGGAACCCGCGGCCAACGGGATGAGAAGGGACCCGAAAGCCAAGACTCCCAAGATGAGGCCTAAGACTCCGATGAAGGTGGAGGGGACGGGGCTCGTTCTCGTTGCCTCGGGCTCGTTCGAGCCCAAACGGGGATTCGAAGTTACTGATTGCCTGGCATACAGTCCGAGAGATCCCAGGGCGAAGATCCCCACTCCGAGGGCAAGGAGGAGCAGATACCCTGGCGGAGCTTTGACGTTGACCTCCAGGGAAAATAGGAGGCCGAGCTGAGCCAAGATAACGACGGCTGCCCCAGTGGCAAGGAAGGCGAAGGCGTGATCCGCCAGCTTTGCCGTGACACCGGCAAGGGGGATTGAGGCAAAAAGGGACGCCAGGGGTCGCTGGAGTGTACCTATACCCAGGCCTGGAGTACCTGCATTGGCGATGAGGGCCGTGGAAGAGTTTTCGGAACCCTCGTATCCGGGCGTAGCACTATCGGGGTTGAGTAAAGGTTCGCCACACTGGTGGCAAGCCCTGTGGAGCCTCGGGTTGGCTGTACCACAATGGGGGCAATCGATGGGATTGAGCCACCGTCCGCAGCCGCCACAGAATTGGGCCTCGGACAGGTTGGTGAATCCACAAGACCTGCAGACCGGGATATCGGTCCGGGACTCAGTCACTGTTGGAGCCGTATGGAGGGCGGAAACAGCCTGGATTCAGAAGCAATCGGAGAGCCCGGAGCTCCGGATGCTAGACGCCGGCTTCTGCCAGGAGCCGCTCCTCTTCCCAGGACACCAGCCGGTTGATGATATCGTCCCAATAGCCGTCCATGAGCTTGGGAATGCCATGGAAGGTCGAGTTGGCGCGATGGTCGGTGACGCGGTCCTGAGGGTAGTTGTAGGTACGGATTTTCTCGGCGCGCTCGGCACCGCCGACCTGGGAGCGGCGGGCCTGGCTGATCTCCGCATCATGCCGTTCCTGCTCGGCCTCGAACAGCCGGGCCCGAAGCATGGCCATGGCCCGCTGCTTGTTCTTGTACTGGGAGCGTTCGTCCTGGCATACAACTGTCAGGCCCGAGGGTTCGTGCACGATCCGAACGGCCGTGGCAACCTTGTTGACGTTCTGTCCGCCGTGGCCGCCTGCGTGGAAGATATCGATGCGCAGATCGTTTTCGCCGATTTTGACCTCGACTTCGTCAGCCTCCGGAAGAACGGCTACAGTGGCAGTCGAAGTGTGGATGCGCCCCTGCGCTTCGGTCTCCGGCACCCGCTGTACGCGATGGACACCGCTTTCGTACTTGAAACGGCTGTAGGCCCCCTGTCCCTGCACTTCGAAAACGACCTTGTTGAAGCCGCCCACTTCACTGCCGTTGGCGTCCATTAGGTCAACTTCCCAGCCCCGGTTCTGGGCGTAGCGGCTGTAGGCGCGATAGAGGTCCCGGGCAAAAAGACCTGCCTCGTCGCCGCCTGTGCCGGCCCGAATCTCGATGATCACATCGCGCTGGTCGTTGGGATTCTTTGGGAGAAGGGCAGTTCGAAGAGATAACGAGAGTTCTTCCAGCCGGACTTTATTCTCCTCCAGTTCATCCCGGGCCATCTGTTCGAGGTCAGATTCGGCGCCTTCCTGAATCAAGGCCTCGAGATCAGCGATCTCCTCGTTCAGTTGCTGGAACTTGCGGCCAATTTTGACGAGGTCTTCCAGGGAGGCGCGTTCCTTCGCAAGCTCCTGGATTCTGTCGAAGTTGGAAGCCACATCGGGGTCGGCCATGGAGGTTTCGATGTCTTCAAAGCGGTGAATTATGGGTTCCAGTTTCTCTATCATCGAGGTCATCGCCAACCCTACCAAGCGAAAAATCAATACCCCTGGCGGGGCCTGATTGATGATTCTTGTAGCTGAATTATATTTCTAAACATAATTCTAACTCAATCCCTTGGAGATATACAGTGTTGCAGATTCAGGGCAAACGCAATCCAATTTTATGGAGCCCAGTAAGTAACTATCTCAAAACTGTCATGCCCTTGATCTCAACGGCCAGATACACGGTCTGGACCACTGGATTCCCGCTTTCGCGGGAATGACGGGTCCTTTGCGGGAATGGCGGTTTTGGACTTTGGCGGATTTTGAGATAGTCACTAAATCGTCATTTCCGCGAAAGTGGGAATCCGCCTCTCCCTGCCCGAATCTGATTGTATCGGCGCCGAACCCTCTGGATTGCCGCTTTCGCGGGAATGACGGGAGGCCGCACCGTGTATCAGGTTAGAATGCGGTTGCCCTGGTTGCAAATTCCACAGGAGGGCCTTGTATCTTGACCTCGGCGCGGTCAGTCTGCCGGCTTGTCGCCCCAGTGAATGCAGACCGTTCCAAATCCAAGGCGCTGGTAAGAGACCTGCTCAAGGCCGGAATCTCTCAGAACGGACGCCAGATCTTCGGCCTCGTAAAACCGGTCTACGGATTGCGGCAGATATGTGTAGGCGGCCTCGTCGCCGGCGATCAGCTTTCCGATCACGGGTACGATGCCATGAAAGTAAGGGCGGAAAAGTGTGGACCTCAGCCCAGGTTTCATCGGTGAGAGTTCGAGGAGCGCCACCCTTCCGCCGGGGCGGATTACCCGCGTCATCTCGCTGATCGCCTGTGGCACGTCGGGCATGTTCCGTAGGCTGAACCCCGCAGTGGCGCAGGAAAACGAAGCGTCGGGAAAGGGAAGAGATAACGCGTCTCCGACGATAAGAGAAACTCTTTTGTCGGCTTGCCTCGCGGCCCGGCTTCGGGCGATGCTGATCATCTCAGGAAGCAAGTCCAGGGCAATGACGTTTTCGACGGACCCGTGGCGTGACAGGCGCAATGCCAGGTCTCCTGTGCCGGTGGATACATCGAGGGCCGGTCCAGGCATCGCGGCGGTTGCAAGAGTGGTTGTGCGGCACTTCCATACGCGATGCATGCCGAAGGTCATGACATCGTTCATGAGGTCGTAGCGGCGCGAGATGCGGGCGAAGAGGTCGGCGACGTATCGTTGCCGGTCTTGCCCGGTCAGCTTCGCCACAGAAGTCGCATGTGATGGAGGGTGCGGCTGAAGGGATTCAGCATGAGGCCCATGTTTTCCAGGGTTACTACTCCCAGAAGGGCCTGGTCGTCGGTTTCCTCGCCGAGGATGACGGGCGTATATTCCTCGCCTTCCGGCAGGATGATGTAGCACCTGGAAAGATCGCGAGTAACGGTAGTCCCATCGGCCAAGCGGAAAGTCTCTTCCCTGGTGGGCTCCAAGCCCAGCGATTGCCAGACGGCGTATGGCAACAGTGTGTAGCCTGCTCCGCTGTCCACCAGGAAATTGACAGTCTCTTCCTGGCCACGGGGTCCCAGAACCCGACCTTCTATGAATGTAATTCCCATCAGACGCTTTCACCGCCGTACTGCATTTCGACGGGTAGTTCCCCATCGATCCCCAAGGACACCAGTACCTTGCTTACCACATATCCTACAACTTCCTCGACGGTCCGGGGCTTCAGGTAGAAGGCTGGGTCGGGGGGCAGGATGACGGCTCCCATACGGCTGAGGGTGAGCATGTTCTCGAGATGAATGCTGTGCAGGGGGGTCTCTCGGGGCACCAGGGCCAGAGGGCGGCGCTCCTTGAGGCAGACATCGGCGGCGCGAAGCAGCAGGTTGTTGGAGATGCCATTGGCGAGGGAGGCGATGCTGTTCATGCTGGCCGGCACGATTGCCATGCCTGCTGCCGGGTAGGAGCCGCTGGCGATGGGTGCCCTGAGGTCGTTGACCTGGTAGTGAACGAAGGCGGGGTGCTCCTGCCATTCCACCAGGGTCTCGTTGAAGGAGTAGCCAAGCTCCTCCTGCCACACCATGCGGGCTGCGTTGGAACAGACCACAGCGATGGGCATGTCCCGGCGCAACAGTTCGTCCACCATGGCCCGGGCCATAAGCGACCCGCTTGCCCCGGTTATGCCGACGATAACAGGTCCGCTCATTACAGCGTCACCGCCAGGATGGTGAACACCAAGAGAGACACGGAGATTACGCTGTTGTACTGGAAGAGGGGCGAGCGCAACTTCGACAGGTCATCTGCCTTGACCAGGCTGTTTTCAAGAGCAAGCAAGACGACGGCTATCGCCCATCCTATGAAATAGTAGAACCCGAGCTCCATCCAGATTCCGAGGACCAGCAGGGCGGCGGCGGCGATGAGATGCATCGTGCGCGTCGTCCAGAGGGCGGCTGCGATTCCGAACCTCTTGGCCAGGGAATTGGTGCGGTACTGCCGGTCGAAGTCGTAGTCGGCGCATCCATAAACGACATCGAATCCGCCGGCCCACATGATCACGGCAACTGTGAGCAGCATGGGCTCCGGGTCAAGCCTTCCGGTGACGGCTATCCAGGCGGCGGATGGGGAGATGGCCAGCGCGCCGCCCAGGAAGAAGTGGCAGGCCCAGGTGAAGTACTTCGTGAAGGAATAGAAGATGACATACAGCGCGGCCACGGGCGCAAGGATCAAGGTCAGTGTGTTCAGCTGCGAAGCTGCGTAGATGAACACTCCCGTGCCGACAACAGCCAGAGCCACGACCTCGGCTGGTTTGACCAGGCCGCGGGGTATGTGGCGGTTCCGGGTGCGCGGATTGTCGGCGTCTTCCTTGCGGTGGATGAACCGGTTCGCCGACATGCCGAGTGTACGGACGCCGGTGAGCGCGACAGTGATCCAGATGAAATCGCTCCAGCCGGGCCAACCGCTGCCGCCTGTATCCACCGAGGCCAGGATCATGCCCATGTAGCAGAAGGGGAGCGCGTAGAGGGATTCCCAGATCCGCACGACGCTGAGGTAGTAGGGCAGCCTGACAATAGGGGCGCGAATTGCGCTGTCGCCCTGCATTTTTATTTCGTTCCCCACAAGGCCATCAGGATATCCCGTAGCTGCTCCACCTGCGGTCGACCAGGCTTTTGACCTCGGGGCTCATCACCACATCGGGCGGCCACTCCCGGGTTCGGCCTCCCTCTTCCTGGAGTTTGATGGTGGCGTCGATGCCCACCTTGCTGCCGAATTTCGGCGTGGGCGATGCCACATCGAGGTCATCTATGGGGCCGGTTGTGAATACGAAGTCCTGGGCCGGGTCCATGTTGGCGGTGACGCGCCAGGCCACCTCTGAGGTGTTCTGCACATCGACGAAATGGTCGACCACTATGATGCCCTTGACCAGGCTCATCAGTCCCAATCCCCAAAGGCCGTGCATTACCTTGCGGGCCTGTCCGGGATATTCCTTCTTCATGGACACGATGACGAGGTTGTGGAATATTCCCTCTGCAGGCATGTTCATGTCCACAACCTCAGGCAGGATGGCCTTGATCATCGGCAGGAACATACGCTCGGTGACCTTTCCCATCCAGTAGTCCTCAGTAGGAGGACGACCTACGATGGCTGCAGGGTAGATGGGTCGGTTGCGGTGGGTGATGCAGGTCACATGAAAGACCGGATAGGGATCGGGCATCGAGTAATACCCGGTATGGTCGCCGAAGGGTCCTTCAGATCGCTGCTCATTTAGTAGGACATAACCCTCCAGCACGATCTCCGCCTCAGCCGGCACCATCAGGTCGCTGGTGCGCGCCTTGGCGAGAGGAACGCCCTCTTCGCGGAGAAACCCGGCGACCACCATCTCGTCCAGGTCCGGAGGCAGGGGCGCCGACCCGGTCCAGATGGTGGCTGGATCGCCTCCCAAGGCAACGGCGACGTCCATACGATCGAGGCCCAGCTGGCGCCCGATGCGCTCGTGGTGGGCACCAACCTTGTGGGTCTGCCAGTGCATCCCGGTGGTGCAGCGGTCGTAGACCTGCATCCTGTAGATGCCGTAGTTCTGCACACCGGTCTCGGGATCGCGGGTTATCACCAACGGCAGGGTGATGTACTGCCCCCCATCCATTGGCCAGCAGTGAAGGATGGGAAATTTGAACAGGTCAACGTCGTCGCCCTGGAGGATCACATCCTGACAGGGAGGATTCGAGACGGTTCGGGGACGGTACGATGCGATATTCACCAGCTGGCCGAGGGTCCTTAGCTTGTTGGCGATACCCTCGGGAGGGCCCTGTACCAGGTTGAGAACGCCCTGCACGCGATCGACAACTTCGTCCATCTCCTCCACGCCCAAGGCCCATGCCATCCTCTGAGTTGATCCGAACAGATTTATGGCGACGGGGATGTCGAAGCCGTGGGGGTTCTCGAACAGTAGAGCCGGGCCACCCGACTTGATCACACGGTCGGTGATTTCGGTGATTTCAAGGTGGGGGTCTACGGGCGTCGAAATGCGACGCAACTCGCCTCTTTCTTCCAGAAAGGAGATGAATTCTCGGAGGTCTCGAAATTTCATGAGGCGGACGAACCGACCCTTCAGGGGAGTATGGCGATGAGAACAGCAGCAATACGGGTGCTCAGGCATTCGCCCGATTGAAAGCACTGCAATTCTAGCCGGAATACAGGGGCGGTTCAATTGAAGCAGGACCGAGGGGCCTGTGAGAGGAAGTGAGAAAAGGTGGGCTCGAGAATGATTCACACCTGGTAAGGGGCGCAGACGATTTCAACTCACACCGGAGGTGCTGCAGAAAAGGGAGATGCGGGGGCTCCAAATATGGGGCCCCCGATGCTTTTACGAAGGACTAGAAGCCAGAGGATGATTCAGCGCGCATCCGGCTAAAACAGTCACTACAGTAGACCGGCCGGTCACCGCGCGGGCGGAAGGGCACCATGGCGTCGTTGCCGCACTCAGCGCAAATGATGGGGTACATTTCCCGCGGGCCGTCTTGGTACATCCCGCCGCCTCCGCCACCACCACCGCCACCACGCTGTTCAGTCCGGCGCACTGCCCGGCAACTGCGGCAGCGTTTGGGCTCATTGCCAAACCCACGAGCCTGGAAGAATTCCTGTTCCCCGACGGTGAAGATGAACTCGCTGCCACACTCCACGCAAACCAGGGTCTTGTCCGACAATGCCACTGGTGACCTCCTTGAGCACGTTCGGGTACAGGGCCGGTGGAGTTCGCGGCTCAGCAGGCCAGCCACCCTATGTAGAACCGATAACCTGGCCGGTTTACGCTGGAATACCTGCCCCGGATTACCTTATATGTGCCTATCACAACATTATAGCTATAGAGAGATAATATGCAACCAAAATTGGTAATCTGGGAGAATTTTGCCGCAATTCGTAATTTTATTGGCAAATAGGGTCGAAACAATGAATATTCATTTTTCCAATGAAAATCGCTTCTCCGCGGATGCGACTCACCGGACGAGTCTGGGTCCGAATTCGGCGTGACTCCGGCCGTAGACATTTGGAAGCTATCTCAAAACACAACGGGTGGCCTGGAATCCGCTGGACTTCGAAGTGGTGCACTAGAATTCTGAATTCTCAGGAATGACGGAGCGGGTGCAGGTTCGAGTCTTGAGATAGTGCCCTACGGGTGTTCCTCAGCCTCAGGTGGCGCAGGTTCGTTGGTGTCTTCGACGAGGAAGCAAGACGAGGCCTTGAAGACGGCCCACAGTTGCTGACCCTCGCTTATGGACATTTCATCGAGGGAAGCCCCGGTCACATGGCAGAAGAGCGGGACGCCGCAGTCCAACTCCACCGTAAAGCCGGGTGGCCTGGTTTCGATGCGCGCCACTGTTCCGTGTATTCGATTGCGGGCAGAGGAGCCGACCGGCTCCTGGGATGCGAGAATGATGTCGGAGGCACGAATGCCAACGGTTACATCGTAGCTCCCGGTCGCAGATGAGTGGCCTTCATCTATCGGAGTTTCGAGGGAAAAGCCTGCCTGGGTCCCGATGCCCGAAAGCCGCATGGTCCCGTCCCTGGGGTGTCGCGAGTCCACCCTCATGCGGAACAGGTTTTCCACACCGACAAGGTTGGCCACAGCGGCCTGTCCCGGCTGCCCCAGCACTTCCAGCGGAGCGCCCTTCGCAATGGAGCGCCCGTTATCGATGACCTGCACATCGTCCCCAAGAGCCAGCGCCTCCTCGCGGTCGTGGGTCACCAGGATGACAGGAATCGGGTTGCGGGCGAGGGTTGTGCGCAGCTCGTGACGCAAGGTCCGCCGAAGGCCCGCATCCAGGGCCGCGAATGGCTCATCGAGCAATAGCAGCCTGGGCTCGGTGGCCAGCGCCCTCGCCAGGGCCACCCGCTGCTGCTGACCTCCGGACAGTTCCCAGGGGTACCGGTTCTCGAGGCCACTCAACTGGAAGGAGTCCAAGAGCTCGGCCGCCCGCTCATTTGCACCGCCTCGATTTCGGGCATCAAGGCCATAGGCTATGTTCTTTGACAGGGTCAGGTGAGGGAACAAGTGGTATTCCTGGGTCAGGTAGCCCACGAGCCTGCGATGGGCCGGAACCCACACCCCGGTGGCGCTGTCGTAGACCGTTCTGCCTTCGATGTCGACCCTGCCCGCGAGGGGTCGCAGGAGTCCGGCCATGGCCCTGAGGGCAGTGGTCTTTCCGGAGCCGGATGGCCCGAAGAGCACCAGAGTGCGGCCTGGCTCCATGTCCCATTCCAGCCGCAGCTCGAAGTCCCCGAGGCGGCAGTGGAGCCATCCGCTGGAACCGGGTTGCGGCGTCACAGTCGACCGCTCCAGCGACGCCTTGATGCCAGGGCCAGTGCTGCCAGTGCAATGACGGACACTACCAGGAGCATCGCGGAGAGCGCGAGTGCGCTGTCAAGGCCGCGGCTGGTTTCCATGGCAGTCATGATTGCCAACGGCATGGTCTGTGTCTCGCCCATCAGGTTGCCGGCGAACATCATGGTCGCACCGAATTCCGAAAGTGCCCTGGCCCACGAAAGACCGAGACCGGTGATGATGGCGGGCGAGGCCAAGGGGACAGTGATGCGCCAGAAGGTTTGAAGAGGGGATATGCCGAGAGTTTGGGAAACGTCCTCGTAGTCTCGGGCTACGGACTGGAACCCCAGCCGGGCCGAGCGTATGTAAAAGGGCGCAGCAACGAAGATCTGGGCAAACACCACTGCGGTTGTGGTGAACGAGATGTCCACTCCGGAACTCTCCAGCCATCCGCCTATCAGGCCGCCGCGTCCGAAGGCCATCAACATCGCAACGCCAGCCACAACGGGGGGAAGCACTATCGGAAGCTCCACCAGTCCGTCGATCAGCCGGGCTGCCCAGTGGTTGCTGCGTGCCAGCAGGTAGGCGAAGGGCGTCCCACCAATTACGACCACGACTATGCTGATTACGCTGGTAAATATGGAAAGCCGCAGCGCGGTAAGTGCGAAGTCGCCCGTGACTGCACCCCAGAGGTCTTCCTGCTGGGCGGCACGCACCAGAAGGGCGATCACCGGCAGGCCGATGAACAGCACGTAAAGCAGTCCGGCAGCGCCCCCAAGAAGGGTTCCCTGGGACCCTGGCTTACTTCGGTTCAGCCAGGACGCTAGCACCGCGTGGACCGGCAGTAGAGGTGTTTCACGGCGGTCCGAACCCGTAGCCCGCGAGCGTTGTCTGGCCGCTGTCGGACAGTACGAACTGGACGAACATATCCGAGAGTTGGCGGTTGCCGGAGTTTTCAACAACCGCTATTGGATATAGAGCTACGACTTTGTGACCAGACGGAGGAAGCGGGACTTCCAGCACCTCGCCAGTGCTCAATGCGGACAGCGCTCCGGGCCGGTAGACGATTCCTGCATCGGCCTGTCCCAGGGCGACTTTCTGCTCGACGGACTTGACGCTGGTCTCCTCCGAAACAACATTGCGCAGGACTCGACCGGCAAAGTCGTAGCCCAGTGCTGATTCGGAGGCTGACAGCACTGCCAGGAGTTGCCTGGAATACTGTCCGGCGGGGACGTTTTCGTGAGCCAGAATCAGTTTCACGCCAGGATTGGCCAGCTCTGCCAGCCCGCTAATGCCCGATCGCTCCGATACGATCACAGCCATGTTGGCAGTGGCAAAAGTCTCGCTCGCTCCGTCAATCAGACCGGCCTCCCTGGCCAGAGTCATCTGGTGCTCATCGGCCGAGGCAAAGATGTCGGCCTGGGCTCCGAGCTCGAGTTGCGACCTCAGACGCTGGCTACCGGCAAAGTTCAATCTCACGGCGACACCCGGGTTGTGAGACTCAAAGTCCCTGGCGATATCCGTAAATGCGTCCGTGAGGGAAGCAGCGGCGAACACGGTGATGGCCGTCCTGCTCTCGCCATTGCTGCATCCTGATGGCAGGCAAAACAGGGCCACAAGGGCGGCAGGCAACAGAGTTTGCAGGAGAATTTGCTTGAGGAGACCGGACATAGTCTGAAAGTCATCGGCAGAGGCGCCGCTCATACTGGGAGACACGGCGACGGGCTACAATCTAACCGGGAGCGGTTCGTTTGTACAGATGAGTGCCCACCACGGGCCTCCGCAGAGGTGTCTTGACGGCGGCAGTTGGCTGGGTTGTAATGGCGGCAGGAAATTGCCTGCGGAGGTTTGACATGGCGCTAGTGCGCTGCGTTACCGAAATGGGAATGGGTGTAGACGTTCACGGACGGGACTACACCACTGCCGCCCAGCGTGCCGTCTTTGACGCGATCCATCACAGCAGCCTGGGCTTCCAGAGGATGCTCGGCAAAACGGCTGACGACATGCGGGTGGATGTCACCATCGGCGTCCCCAACCCTGGCGCCATCGACAAGGATGCGGTGCTCTCCGTGCTGCCCCACGGGACTGGCCACTGCGAGGCCGTGGCAGGAGGCCTCGAGGTCCCCAACGAAAGCGGGGATGACGCACTGGTGATTGCGAACGCGGTGGTGATCGTAAGCTTCGACGACGGCAGCTAGCAAACAGAGAAAATCCAAGGGAACCTGCCCCCGGAATCGGGGAACTCAACCTCATTGTGAGGCGGAGTTCCCCGATTTTCTTTTTGGCCGGGACGCGGCCCGAGTGATACCTTTCCTATCATTTTCCTGATGCACTCACCATCTACCCAATCCCCGATTAATGAGTCGGGATTTTCACAACTCTCTAACAAAAAGCGATTGTATGGGCATGCTGTACCGAATATTATATATTTATATACAAGATATTCTCTGCGGATGTGGAATTGGAATCAGCAGGGCAAACTAGATTAATCAGGTGGGTGGTGAGAGATGTTGGTTTCATTGATTTCTTTGAGAAATGGGCAATATGTTCCTGATAAGTATCGTGGTGCCAGCATGGCATTTTTCACCTTGGCCGGCGTAGCCCTGTTGGTTCTTGTGGCGGTATTAGCCTTCAACCAACCCACTGTGGATGCCGCACCCATTCGCCCGCAAGCGGCAGGGGCAGGGAACCCGGAAACTGGAAGACTGCTGACGGCCGAGCTTCCCCAAGGAGAAGGATACGGTTCCTTGGAAGACATGGCAATTTGCTATTCCGAGGAAGTGTGGTCGGCTTGGCTGACCGTCGGGAGCGAGTCCGACTCCGACACTACATACACAGGATACATCTCTGAGTTGGAACCCCAGGTTGGCGAACTGGATGACACGGAGTTCGAATTCGATGGAATCACCTACACGGTCGTCAACCTTTTCTTTCAGCAGACCGGCAGCGTTCAACAGCTGGTGCTGAACATGGGACAGCGCCTGCCCGACCAACTCGTGTTCGCGGCGGGAACCGACCGGTTTGCCGTTTCGGATTCCAACGCGCTGGGCTTAGACCGGAACATTCACGCTTGGCGGCTGAACTCAAGCCTGGGATGGGCCGAGGGGCAGACGATCGAGGTTGGCCTGCTCCAGCCTGTTGAATTGCAGACTAATGAGCAAGTGCTCCTGGTTGGACCGGATCCGGTAGCGTTGCCGGACGGGTCCGCAACCCACGGCACGGTTTCTCCCGGGGAGACCCTGACCGGAGAGATTGAGTCGTCGTCCAAGTTCAAGAGTTACAAGCTGGTTGTAGAACCTGGGAGCAAGTACAGGGTTGATATGAAAGGAGCGGCTACGGGGGACGGTACGCTTTCTGATCCATGGATCTCGGGAATCAAGGGGGCGTTTTTCACCGACAGGGGGGTCGAGCTGCAACCGGTGTGGTACGACGAGTTGGGGAGGACCCAGACCGAGCTGAGGCTGCCTTCGGGAGACACGGCGCAACTCGATCAGTACGGCCGGATGTATATCCAGTACACCAACGACGACGGCGAGATCGTGCTTCGACCCCCGATGGGCGCCAACGACGACGCTGGTGAAGGGTTCAACGCCAGGCTATTTCTCGTCAATTTCCCTGCCTCGGAGTACTTGATCGTGGTATCCGGGTCTCCCAACCCGACTGCCACCGGGACGTTCAAGATCACCCTGACCGATGTATCCGAAGATGACTACTCCGCCGGCCTGAGCAATGCAGGTTCGATTTCCGCAGAGCGCCCTTCGCCTGGAATGCTGGAAGTGCCGGGGGACGAGGACTGGTTCGCCGTGGATCTGGAAGGAGGAGTTAGGTATGTGATCGAGGTCCAGGGGAGGGGAGGAGCGGAGTACCTCCGCGAGCCATTACTTGCGGGTGTCTACGACGAGTCTGGTGCTCTGGTGGATGGTACTCAAGCTGCCGTTGACGGCCAACAGAGGTCCTTGCTGAACTTCACTCCAGCGTCGGACGGCACCTTCTATGTAGCCGTCGCTGGGCCCAGCCCCTATTGGCCCAACCGGTCCGTGATTCCCGCTGGCCCTTACGAAGTGTGGTTCGCGGCGCGGTCATAGACTGCTGAACTCCCCAGATCATCGAGCCTGACAACGCCCTTCCCGCAGAAGGTGCACTCGTGGAGCGGGCCTCGAGTATGCAGCATACCTCGCACGCTCCGCCCGAGTTTTCCCCTTCAGTGTGCCATGAGTCCCTTGCGCGCCGAATTTTCCTGATCTCGGAGAGATACGCTGCACATTTCCGGGAGCCCGGAAATCAGGCGCTGGGGCGAACGAAGCTGAGTCCCTGTTCGAATAATCGGAGAAGGAGTGCAGACCATGAGCAATTCCGGAGAAGAGTGTCATATTCCCGATCACAAATCGTTTCAGCAGGATGGTGGCGTCCTATGGATTATGGTCATCACTCCGGTGGTACTGGCTTTCGGATTGGTGGTAATTGCCCTATTGTTCGGAACTCCAAGACTGGATGCCAACGTGTTGATGGCCGAGAGCCAGGGATTGCCCGCGATTCAGCTGTCCGAGAAACTGCATTCAAGTTCTGACGAAGAAGCGGCCGATTGCGTGTACGCAGATGAGGTGGGCCCATGGGCAAATAGCGTTGTCCTACCCGGCGACAAACTCCCAACTGGTGCATATCCAGCGTGCGAGCAACTGGTCTGGTCTTCGAGTATGACGGTCGGCCAACATAGCGATGGAGAGGGCACCACTATTGGCTATGACGATTCGATCGAGCCTCCCGTCGGCGAGATGGACGATGCCGCGTTCACCTACTGGAGGAGGGACTTCGTCGTAGACGGCTTGTCTTACCGGGAGGGCAGCGACGGTCCATTCGAGTTCATTCTCGACCTGGACAACAGGCTGCCCATCGGAATGGTGCTGCATGTCGGGGGAATGGACTTTCCGCTGCCGTATGCACAATATTCCTCTGAAGAGACCAACTATGCGTGGCTGCTGGAGGCCGATCCTAAGTGGGCGGATGGGCAAGGGCTGAAAGTGTCTCTATCCCACAATCCCGGGCTCAAGTCAGAACCCGAGCGTGTGTGGTGAGGATGCGGCGCGAACTTTGCACCGGGAGGCTGGCTGACGGGAGTACCCAAGTCCGGGTAAGGGCAGGTTGACTGGTTCCGAGGACGGGCGGCGTTGGCAGACTCACTTGATAGTTCGGCGGCTGGCAGGGGCGGGTCATCCCCCCGCCAGCTTTTCTCGGGCAAGGTCGCTGAGGGTGCTGAGACGCTCTTCTCTTCCAAGGCCGGTTACGGTGAGCCTGACGAGGCCCCTACCCTCGATGAAGAACAGGCTGACGGCATCTTCCGTTCCCAGGCGGTGTTCAAAGACGCCGCTGGTCTCGATCTCTCCAGGGGCGGCCTGACCCTGGGCCACGAGGTCGGCGCGGATGCCGTCGAGGGCTGCGAGGGACAGTTCCCGGGACTCGTACAGAATCAGGCTCTGTACCACCCGGAAGCCAGGGCCCTGCAGCTCGACCTGGGCGGAGGGGCCGTCAAGGGACTGCTCCTCGGACAGCGAAACTACGGCAACGCCACTCTCGGGAAAGTCATCCGGGGCCAGAAGTAGGTCCCGGGGTTCTCCGGA
The DNA here is from genome assembly GCA_963667765.2 of Dehalococcoidia bacterium. GTDB lineage: Bacteria > Chloroflexota > Dehalococcoidia > Lucifugimonadales > UBA3495 > VXOI01. The sequence goes on from CAXXON010000001.1 coordinate 853,287, forward strand.
TATTTCGCCGCCACAACCGAGGACCAGCAGGACAAAGAGCAAAGACAGCGCGAATGCTAGGACCGTCCTTCGGGAAGTGGTCAATGCTGGTGGCCGTGCCGGTGTTCGGGCGGGCCCCAGCCGCCGGCCCCGGGGGTGCGCACGCTGAGAACATCGCCTGCTTCGACGTCGATGAGCTCTTTGCCGGCGAGTTGTACCTCTTCTACGCCGCCTCGCAGGAGTACGTTCTCCCCCGTTTCACCGTGGTGGCCGCCGTGGTATCCGGGGGGTGGACGCCGCCTGCGCTCCGACATGAGCGTAACCCTTGCCGGGGCCAGGAACTCGACCTCGCGGACCACGCCGTCGCCGCCGCGGTACTGGCCGTCGCCGCCGGAGCCGCGGCGCAGGGCGTAACGCCGCAGACGCAGCGGGAAGGCGAACTCCATGGCCTCGATGGGGGTGTTCATGGTGTTGGTCATGTGGGTCTGGATGCCCGAGATGCCGTCCTTGTCGGGGCGGGCGCCCATGCCGCCGGCGATGGTCTCATAGTAGACGTAGGGCTTTTCGCGGACCGGGTCGTGGCCGCCGATAATCATGTTGTTCATGGTGCCCTGGCTGGCCGCCGGGATCACTTGCGGCAGGGCCTGGGCCAGCGCGCCGAACAACACGTCGGTGATGCGCTGGGAAGTCTCCACATTGCCGCCTGCTACCCCCCGCTGTGGGAGGGGATTGACCAGCGTTCCCACCGGGGCGTTGATGTGCAGGGGACGCAGGCATCCCTGGTTGGCGGGGGCCTGCTCGTGGAGCAGGCAGCGGACGACATACAGGCAGGCCGAAACGGTGACAGCCTCCGGGGCGTTGATGCAGCCGGGCCGCTGTGGCGAGGTGCCGGTGAAGTCGATATCCATCTCGTCGCCGGATACTGTGATGGTTACGGCGATGGGCACCGGCTCCTGGGTCAGGCCGTCATCGTCCATGTAATCAAGGACGCTGTAGGTGCCGTCGGGGATGTCCTGGATGGTCTGACGGGTCACACGCTCCGAGTAGTCCAGCAGCGCCGCCATGTGCTCGGCGGTCTCTCCGGTCCCGTAGCGTTCGAACAACTCGCGCATACGCTGCTCGCCGACGCGAATGGAGGCTGTCTGCGCTGCCAGGTCGCCCTTGCGCTCGTCGGGTGTGCGCGAGTTGCGGCAAATCAGCTGGATCACATCGTGGTTCAACCTGCCGCCGCGGGCCAGCTTGATGGGCGGAATGATGGTGCCTTCCTGGTACAGCTCGGTGGACAGGGGCAACGAGCCCGGAGTCATGCCGCCGACATCGGCGTGGTGACCGCGGGCGGAGACGAAGGCAGCCAGTTTCTGGTTGCCCTTCTCCCCAGCGTACACCGGGGCGACCATGGTGATGTCAGGCAGGTGCGTGCCGCCGAGGTAGGGGTCGTTCAGGATTACGATGTCGCCGGGACGCAGTTCGTTCGGGAACACCTCGAGGGCCGCCCTCACCGAGGCAGGCATGGCCCCAAGGTGGACCGGCACATGGGCCGCCTGGGCGATCATGTTGCCTTCGGGGTCGAATACGGCGCAGGAGAAATCGCGGCGTTCCTTGATGTTTGGGGAATAGGAAGTGCGCTGGAGAGCGACGCCCATCTCCTCGGCCACCGACTCGAACATGTTCTTGAAGACTTCCAGGCTGACCGGGTCTACGGGCATTTTCGTACCTCGTGTTGTGGGCTGGCTATGCTCAGCTTGCCAGCGCTTCGGCCAGGATATCGCGGCTCTCGCCGTTTTGAGACGGGGCAAGCTGGAAGAACTCGCTGGACATGACCTCGTTCATGTAGTCCTCTGGCAGCTTGGTGAACGGGCCATCCCGCTCAATCTGGGTGCGGTGGCGTTCCAGGGACTCTTTCTTGATCGCTACGAACTTCCCCACATCGAGTACGGTGGTCGCTTCTTCGTCGGGGGTGCCGAGGGCCTCCGTGTCGTCGGCCGAGAATGGCGGCCTGAGGTCCAGTTCCACCATCTTGTTCCACATGCTCTGGAATAGACTGCGTGGGAAGCAGACATAGTACAGCAACGGTCCGCTTTCGCCCCGGCAGCGTTCGACGGCAGTCTCGGTATGCTTGCAGATGGTCACATGGTCCGGATGCCCGTAGCCTCCGGTGGGGTCGTGCGTGATGACGATGTCCGGGCGCACTTCCCTGATAACGGAGGCGACATGTTCCACAACCGTCTCTTCGGGTGCCTGGTACAGGCTGCGGGGATGGTCGTTGTCATCCCAGCCCACCATACCGGAGTCCCGGTAGTTGAGGAACCTCACATCCTGGATGCCGGTCAGGTCCATTGCTGCCCGGAGCTCGCCCTGTCGTACCGAAGGCAAGGTCTGTGGAGTGGCCAGAGCGGGGTCGCTGATCTCGCCTACATCACCATTGGTGGCGCAGATGAGGGTGACACGGTGTCCTCCGGCTACCAGGGCTGCCAGGGTTCCGCCGCAGCCGAACCCCTCGTCGTCGGGGTGGGCAAATACGGCCAGTACGGAGAGTGATTTAGAAGGCGCAGGGCTTCCTTGCCTTTCATTGGCGGTCAACTTGATGCACTCGCTCGCTTCTAGTACTTTCGTGGGATCTGGTCCGGAATCTCCAGTTCCAGTGGCAGGGAACCAACGCGATCAATATCGATGCCCACGAGCTTACCGGTGGAGTCAAAGTCCAGCATGACTCCGTCGAAAATCTCCACGCAATTGGCGCTGACACCCTTGGCGACACTGATGTAAAGGGAGTCCGTCTTGGCGTAATAATTGAGGTCCATGATTTGGCCCCCTAAGCCGTTGTTAGGAGCAGGTTGCCGTAGGGGTCGACCTCGCCCCGCCAGCCGGGAGGTACAACTGTGGTGGTGTCCAGCTGGACTACGAGGGCCGGGCCGTCGATTCGGTTCCCGGTGAGAAGCAGTTCGCGCTGGTAGAGCGGCGATTCCAGTTCCCCGTCCCGGAAGACAACGGGGACACTGGAGATCCGGGCTGCGGAGGCGTCGATTCCTCCTGTCTGCATCGGGGGCAGCTCGGGCTTTTCCACCGCCAGGTCCAGCTTAAGGCGCAGGTTAACTATCTCCACCGGCTCCCCCCGGTCGGCATAGCCGAACCGTTGCAGGTGGGAGCGGTAGAAGCTGTCGGAGATTGCCCGGGCCAGCCCCTCCGTTGTGCGAGCGGCCCGTGAGGCCGGGTAATCGACGGTAAGCTCGAAGGACTGGCCGACATAACGAACATCAAGGAAGCGCCGGGACGTCATCTGCTCTGCGGGAAGGCCCTCCTGTACCAGCTCATTCCGGGCCAGGCCTTCCATGCCGTGGAACTCTTCCTCCAGCCGGGAGCGGTCGAGGTCGGCGCCCCGGAGCATGACGGTCCGAGAATAGTCCTTGACCACATCGGCGATGGCCACGCCGAGGGCGGACAGGATACCGGGCCTGGCGGGAATCAGCACTCGGGGTATGCCGAGCTCCTGGGCAAGCTCGCAGCCATGCACCGGGCCAGCGCCACCGAACGGGACGAGAGTGAACTCCCGGGGGTCATAGCCTCGTTCCAGCGAGATGGCCCGAATGGCCCGCTCCATGTTGGCATTGACCACGCGCAGGATCCCCAGGGCGGCTTGCTGCTCTCCAAGGCCGAGGCTACCCGCCAGTGAGGACATCAAGCCCTGCGCCCTTGGCAGGTCGAGAGTGAGCCGGCCACCGAGGAAGTGGTCGGGACGCAGGCGTCCCAGCAGCAGGTTGGCGTCGGAGACAGTCAACTGGTCCCCGTGCCCGTAGCAAGCGGGTCCGGGATCGGCCCCCGCCGACTGTGGGCCTACGGTCAGGGCACCGCCGGTGTCGACACGGGCGATGGAGCCGCCACCCGCGCCCACGGTGTGAATTTCGATCATCGGGACGCTGATGGGATGCCCGCCCACATTCGAGCTGCTGGTCTCCTTTATGCGTCCGGGGCACAGTGATACATCCGTGGAGGTGCCACCCATGTCCAGCGTGATGATATTCGGGTGGCCAGCCTGCGCCGATACATGGAAGGCGCCCACGACGCCCCCTGCGGGTCCGCTGAGGATGGTTCGAACCGGCTGTTCTGAGGCGAGACGGGCGGTGATGCTCCCTCCGGAAGACTGCATGATGCGCAGGCCCTCGCCGAGGGACTGCTCGAGCTCGACCAGGTAGCGGCTCATCACCTGGCCCACATAGGCGTTGACCACCACGGTGCTGGTGCGTTCGTATTCGCGGAACTCCGGTAGGACCCGGGAGGACAGGGATATGAACGGCGCCGGGTCCATCCGATGCAGGGCCTCGTTGACCATTTCCTCGTGAGCCGGGTTGAGGAAGGAGAATAAGAACGAGACGGCCACCGCCTCGGCCCCGGACTCGGCGATCAGGGCCATCAGCTCCTCGATGGAATCGGGTTGCAGGTCGTCGAGGATCGCGCCCGTGTAGTCCACCCGCTCCTGGAGACCGAATCTCAATTCCCATGGCGCCAGGGTGGGCGTCCGGTCCTGCTCCAGGTCGTAGAGCTCGGCGCGGCTCTGGCGGCCGATCTCAAGGACATCCTCGAAACCCATGGTGGTGACCAGGGCTGTGCGGGCCCCTTTGCCTTCCAGCAGCGCGTTGGTGGCCACAGTGGAGCCGTGGACGAAGTCGGCGGATTCGATTTCAACGCCAGCCTCGCCGACACCCTGAACGATGCCTTCTGTGGGGTTGCGAGGTGTGGAGGGGAGCTTGTGAACAGCCAAGCGGCCGTCCTGCAATACAGCTATATCGGTAAATGTTCCGCCAACATCGATTCCAACCACGGTATGGGGCATGTACGGGGGCCTCTCTATTCGTCCAGGGAAATGCGCAGGCGCTTGTTTATGCGGCCCTTGCTCTCGTGACCGACCACACGGATGCGGCCGACCTCGGTGGTGTTGTTCACATGGGTGCCGCCGTCTGCCTGGACGTCCAGCCCCTGGATATCGATGGTGCGCACCTCGCGGATGTTGGCAGGCAGCAGGTTGATCTTGGTGCGGATGAGGTCAGGAATCTGCTCCGCCTCCTCTCGCGGCAGATTAGTCGCCAGCACCTTGCGGGAAGCAGCGACCTCTTCGTTGATCTTGGCCTCGACTTCCTCGGCGAAGTCGGTCGACATCCGTTCCAGTTCGAAGTCCATCCTGGCCTCGCCAGGCTGCATGTTGCCGCCGGTGACCAGTGCGCCATAATCGCGCCACACGACACCGCACAGGATGTGCAGGGCAGTGTGGGTGCGCATCAGCTGATAGCGTCGCTCCCAGTCGATGCGTCCAGAGACTCTGCTCCCCAATCCGGGATGGTCGCCTTCCATAAGGTGAAGAAGCATCCCGCCATCGCGCTTGATGCCAGTCACGACATATTCGCGGCCGTCGAGAGTCAGGACTCCGAGGTCGCTGGGCTGCCCGCCGCCGCCGATGTAGAAAGCCGTGCGGTCGAGTTCGACGCCAGCATCCGCAACGGCGGTGACGGTGGCCTCAAACTCCTGGAGATAGCTGTGGTCGTGAAACAGCAGTTCGGTCATTCATTACGCTCCGAGGACGCCGGTATTATATCAGACGCAATAGGCCGACTAGCCATTTTTCGGGACAACGCGCCAGGGCGGACTACCATACATATTTCGGTATGTCATATAATTGCAGGCCAAGTGACGGCGACACTTCGGCTACAAGGGGTGGAGAGCCGCACTGGGAATCAATCAGGGGCGGATGATGAAGATTTCGTGTTTGCAGGAGAATTTGAGCAGGGGCCTTTCTGTGGTGGGACGGGCAGTGGCCAGCAGAGCCACGCTGCCGGTCACGCAGAACGTGCTGCTCAGTGCTGAACGCGGCATGCTGCGGCTCTCGGCAACCAACCTGGAGATAGCCATGACCACCTGGATTGGGGCCATGGTGGAAGAGGAAGGATCCGTGACCGTCCCGGCCCGGCTCCTGACCGAGTTCGTCAATTCCCTGGGAAGCGACCGGATCGACCTGGAAATGGAGCAGGGCTCGCGCCAGCTCGAGATCAAGTCGGGCCGGTCCCAGGCAAACATCAACGGAACGGACGCTTCCGAGTTCCCTCCCATTCCCACGGTCGATGATGCGGTGGTAGCCCAGGCGCAGCCGTCGGCCCTTCGCACGGCCATTGCGAGAGTTGCCTTCGCTGCCGCGACGGAGGAGTCCCGGCCGGTTCTTACAGGCGTGGAGGTAAAGCTCAAGGAAAGCTCATTCACCATGGCGGCGGCTGACGGATTCAGGCTTGCGGTCCATCACGGCGAACTGGCGCAGCCGGTTCCTGAGGAGATGAGCGTCATCATTCCCGCCCGCACCATGACTGAACTGCAACGGCTGCTGGGCGACAACTCCGAGCCTGTGGACATCATGCTTACCCCCCAGAAGGGACAGGTGATGTTCCGCCTCCAGGGTGGCGACACCGTGGAACTCGTCTCCCAGCTCTTGCAGGGTACCTTCCCCAACTATGACCAGCTGATTCCGCAGAACTACACCACACGGGCCATTCTTGACCTGCAGCAGACCCTCCGTGCTGCGCGCACCGCGGCCATTTTCGCCCGCGACGGCTCCAACATCGTTCGAATGCATGTCATGCCCAATGAGGAAGGAGCCGAGGGAGGCGAAGCTGGCGGCAGGATGGTGATCTCGGCCCGTTCCGAGGAGGTGGGCGAAAACGAGGACGTAGTCGATGTAGCGGAGCTGGAAGGCGAGGAAGGCAAGATCGCGTTCAACAGCCGCTATCTCCTCGATGTGCTATCGGTACTTGAACGGGGGCGCGTGGCAATCGAGACCACCACCTCGTCGAGCCCCGGCGTCTTCAAGCCCACCGACAGCGACGACTACGTCCATGTCGTCATGCCGATGTTTGTGCAATGGTAGTAACTTTTGGGCTCACCTCCAGTACGACACGGAACTCGTCACGGGTCGCGTGGACCTTTACCCGGAAGGCCCCCAGGAGTTCACGCTTGCCATCAAAGTCAAGCGTCGCCAATTTGGAGGACACTTTCTCACATACCTCAACGATGCGGCGTTCAATCAACGCCGCATCATCCCTCCCCCGCTCTTGCTCCTCCAGCACAGCCAAAGCCCGTCGCTTCTCGTTGGAAAGCACCTTCACAGGAGCAAGTTGACTCAGCAGGATCTCCTCGTCGATCAGATCCTCTTCGTCCTTCTGACGCAGCCCAAGTAACCTTGCCTGCTCCCGTCCCAACTCCTGAATCTCACGTTTCAACCTGGCCTTCTCAGCAGCAGTATTGCCGCTCCCACTCTCGAAGCGGCTCTGGAGTTCCGACACGATGACCGAAGGGTCCCGGACAACTTCACTCACAAGACCCCACACCGCTTCCTCATACTCGTCAGCCGGGATGTACCGTTCCTTGCAGGTGGCGGGTCGAGATGCCGTCGGCACCGTCGCCCGGCAACGATTATACCGCCATCTCCGGTTCAGGCAGGCCCCCACAATCGGTGACCCGCACGCCATGCATCGGCTGAAACTAGTCAGAAGGTACGCTTTCTTGGAAGTCGTAGCCCTTGGGCGAGGCTCGCATTTCCGCTCTTGGACACTGTCAAACACAGCCCGGCTGATTATCGGCGGGGTGAAACCCTCAATCCGTATAACCTCCTCCTCCGGCCTGGGGGTTACCTCACGGCGATTCCCCTCCAACCGACGCCAGCGATACCGCCCGTAGTAGTCCACACCTACGTAGGACTCGTTGGCAAGCATCCTGCTCACCGTCCGGTGCTCCCACTTCGCACCTCGCTTTGTCCGAAATCCCATCTCATTCAGCTTCTGTGCTATCTGAAAGTCATTGATCCCGCCCAGGGCCAATAGCGAAAGCAATCCCCACCACCGCAGATTCCGCCTCGTTGACGACCCGCTCCTTGGTCTCGCGCAGGTAGCCGTAACCATAGAGTCCCGCCCCGCTGCCCACTGGGAGACGCCCTGACTTGGCAATGGCCGTCTTGTTGTCCATGGACCGCTGGGCAAGTAGCCGACGTTCCTGCTGACTGGCATAGCCCTGCACATAAAGGAGCAACCGTCCCTCGGGGGTATCCTCAATATTCCCCTCGACGAACTGCACGTCAACGCCCGTTGCCCGCAACTCCGCGTAGGCCAAGGAATTGTGGAGAGGATCCCGGCCCAGCCGGTTGGGATGGTAAAGAAACAGAGCATCTATATCACCGCGCGCAGCGGCGGCCCGCACTTCGTCAAAGACCGGCCGGTATAAGTCGGCCCCGCTCCACACCTCCCGCCACAGGAACTCCTGCGGCACCTCGTAGTGCTGGCTCAGGGCCATCGCCACAGACGCTTCTTCCTGCAGTTCCAAAGACGTTCCATCCTCTTGGCCCGGGGTGCTTACCCTCGAGTAGACTCCCGCATTCATAAATCCTCCATTGATCTCGTGATTCAGACTGCCAAATGTGAGAAGAGGGCACAGCGCCAACATCAAGAACCAGAACCACTCCCACAAGTAACTCCTAGGCGGGATCAGCCGGCTAATGTCCCCCAAAACCGAACATCAACACCTGCTTCCGGCAACTCATCCAGGATGCGGAAAAGCTCAACAGGGTTCCGGCTCAGGCGGCTGTGCTCAAAAACGAACACAGCCTGAATTTCACCACGTGCCGCCGCCCGAAGTTTGCCCAAATCCGGGCTGTCCGATTCAGCACCGCCCCTGACTTCCTCCCACAGGGCCTCTACAGGCACCTTGCGGTCCCGGCCCGGAGTCAACATGGCGCCGTGCCGCTCCTCCGTGCTCAGCGGATTCTCCATCCCCCTCTCTAAAGGGGCCATTGGTTCAAACTTTCATAGGTCCTCCTTTTAGTTTGATGATTCGGTCCGCCGTTTGGCAGATAAGGACGCCGCGCCATTGGCGCAATACCCTCGAGAAACCCCAGCAGCCCGTCTGAGGATTGACCAACTGGCTCCATTGGTTAGCCGGGATTATCCTGCGGCAACAGTTCTGGCGTGCTGCGGGTAGGTACATGCGGATTGTCGCTTGAAATTCCCACGGCCCATGGTCCGGCACGTGGCCCTGTTGTTCCCGGTGGCTCCTTTGCCCCTCACCGGCATCCCGGCCCCGAAGCTGAACAGCTTCAGCAGGTTGTGCCCGGCGCAGATGAGCAGCCATACCCGGTTCACCTTCGCCAGACCCCGCAGCAGGAACTGCCGGAAGCCCTGGCCCTGCTTGAACTGCCCGAATACCGGTTCCACAGTCTCCTTCCAGAGAGCGTAGCGTTCACGTCCCCGTTTCGTCCGCAGCTTGCGGCGCATCCGGTCCCTGGCGGACAGTCCCTTGGGTATGCGGCCGCGGGCGCCAGTGGCGGCACCCAGCCGTGGCGGGTTTTCTCCGGTGCGACGAACGGGTCCACTCCCAGGGCGTAGAGTTCATCCACCGCCTTGGCCGAGTAGTATTCGGCGTCGGCGGATACCTCTTTCGGCACCGCACCCACGTTCAGGATGGCCTCCTCAATCATGCTCACGGCCTGACCCTTGTCCGAGGGCTGTTCGGTGGCATGGCCCGCCACGATCACCTGAAGCTCGCTGTCCACCACTGCCTGACAGTTGTAGGACTGCTGGAAGTCGCTCCCTCCCGGGCCAGGTATGATCCGGGAGTCCGGGTCGGTGAAGTTCCGCAGCGCCTTATCGTCAGGCTCTCCGGGATGACTGCGGCCCTCGGACTCGGCCTGCTCCGCCCCCGCCCGTGCCTCGGCCTCCAGCCCCGCCTTGGCCTCCCTCATCTTCCGCAACCGTCCTTCCCGGAAGGCCAGTTCCTCCGGCAACTCACTCCCACGCCTGTCCTCCCCGTAGCGGCGGTCCTCCTCCTCGTCCACCTCCTGCGCCTTGCGGAGCAACTCGTCCACCTCGGCCTGCAACCGGTTCTCTTTCTCTTTCTCTTTCATCCACCCGTAGCTCATCCCCTTGTGCTTGGAGGCATTGGCCCTCACCTTGGTGCTGTCCAGCGCCACGTGCCTCAGCTTCACCTGTCCTGCCTGCCGGCAAAGCTCCAGCACCTGCAGGAACAGGTCCGCCAGCGCCTCCAAGTGGTCCTTTCGGAAGTCGGAGACGGTGCGGAAGTCGGTGGTGTTGTACGCCGCCAGCACCCGGAAGGCGATGTCCTCGTGGAGCCGCTGGGCGATGCGGCGGGACGATGCCATGCCGGTGCAGTAGCCGTAGAGCAGCACATAGACCATCATCCTGGGATGGTAGGGCGGGCCGCCCCGCCTTTCCTCCTCGTAGCGGGTGGTCACGGCCGAGAGGTCCAACTGGTCGACCACGTCGGAGATGAAATAGGCCAGGTGGTCCAGCGGCAGCCACTCCCGCAGGGCCGCCGACAGCAGCAACTGCTGGTCAGGATCGTAGGGAAGGTAGGTGTTGCTCAGTGACCGCTCCTCTCGTCTGATGCTCCGCACTACCATACCCCCACAGGCTCACCACCCTTGTTTCTCGGACGGGCTGCTAGACCAGCACAGCCTCACCCTCCTCTTCAGGTCGAAGGGCAACACCGCCTCCGCCGCCCAGAACCGGCTTCACCGCCAGCTCCCTGACACCTGCAAAGCCGTCGTCATCGAGAAGGAGCCGTTCGAAGAAACGCTTCCTCTCTCCGCCGTCGTCCCGCCCGATTGCCTCCACAACTGCCGGTGGCCGCCGTTCCCCCGAAGACTGTAGTCTCCAAATGACGCGAGACCCGTCCCGGGACGTCGCAATGGCGACCGCGCAACACTCGGCCTCTGAAGAACATTCCGAGTTACCGGCAAGGTCGCCGCTCACGGTGGAGTCCGCGATTTTGGTAGAATGGGAAAGGACCGGGTCGGATCCGCTCCGGCTGCGTCGTGGGGCCGAGATGCTCGCTTCAACACGCGCTCGGCCTCCATCCCCTCCGTGATCCCTCTTCTCAGGGCGCTCCCGCCCATGTGGCGTATCCATCTGAAACCTCCTGAAATTATGAGTTTTGGATCTATCCCGTAGCTGGACACCCGGCCGAGGGCTATGGCTCCTCGCCTTACCCTCGGCTCCTGCAACGCCGCATGGCATTCGGGTTTCGATAAGACCTGCAACCGGTAGCTCAAGGAAACTTCGCCCCTACCCGGTAAGGCTAGGACCGGCATCTTTCGCCCCGCGAGGGTCCGATTTCGGATACAGAATGCCGGTCCCGCAAACAGCCTCTCTGCTCACTGGATCACAGTCCTCTCAGCCGCAGCCAGTCCCACTGCCCCAGCAGCAATCCTAAACCTCGGAGTCCACAGTAAGCTTGATGGACACCTCTTCACGGCTCGAGACGATTGCGAAATTAACTATGGGGCCCAAATAGACCTGCCTTAGTTCCGCCTGAGGAGTCGAAAAGGGGCAAAACCGTCCACACCTGGATTCCGAATTCCGTAATTGGGCCCGAATGTCCGCAGATGATCTGCCAACCTCGCTGGTGCCAGCCTCAATGACCCCAAAGGCCAATTTACGAAATGCAAATATTGTCAGTTGGATATCATCTGCGAAACATGGTTATAATGAAAATCTACCAGAGGAACCAGCACCGGCAAGGTTAGACCGAACAAGGCCAAGACCGAAAAGGCATTAGGAACCAGCGTAAGCCCGGCTCTGCACCAGATCGTAGCGCGACACGCCCGACAAACTGCTTCCGGTAACCCCCTGGCTCAGGACCTCTCCGGCAAGACCATCCCCGGCCAACCCCCCTCGGTACCCACTTCGGTAAGACCCCATTCCTCCACCGAAGCAGATGACCCAGTTACCACTCCCTGAGCCCAATTACGAGCTTCCAGAACAACTTAAATCCCAACTGCAAAACCTGTCCGAGGCGGATATTGATGACACTTTACAGTGTCAATTAAGGCGTCGGAACGGTACACTTGTTCTGTTAATAGAGAAGCCGCCGGAGTTCGCACCTCCAACGGCTTCCGATACCACAGGGGAATTGGACTCCCTCGTGGCAAGACAGAATAGTAATACAACAAATCCCAACTCTACAATTTCCAAGAACGGCTACGGGTTCATTCAACTTGTCAAAAATCTGTTCTTGAGTCACTCGGACGAACTTGTCCAGGAGTTGGAGAAGAGCCACAAAACAAGCGGACGCCATGGCTACTCGGTACGGGACCAGCTTTGCATATTCCTACTGCAGTGCCTCCTGAATGAGCGTCACAACAACCACCTCTTGAACCGCCTCAGCGCCAGCCCGAAAATCTTGGCAATGTGCCAAATCAAAGAAGTCCCCAGCGAATACGCTTATTGCCGCTTCAAGAAAAAGCTCGTGGCGTATTCCGTAATGCTGGATGAGATCTACAACCTCACACTGAGGGACCTCGCTCGAGAAATCAGGCGTTTGAAAAGGGCTGGAGTCATTCCCAAGAAAGCCCCGCGCCTGGGCCAATACCTGGCTATTGACGCCACGGACATTTCAGCGTGGGCAAAGTACCGCTCGCCACACTGCAATGCTCCGGACAAGGAGAACTGTACGGAGAAGCACAGAAGACACTGTGACAATTCAGACCGGACAAAGTGCAGCACGCACAGTACCAAGCCCATTGCTGACCCCAGTGCCATGTGGGGCTACCGCACACCGAAGGGAAGGTCAGGGACCAGTACGGCGAATGACGGCGAGGACCGCAAGGAACTGTTCTTTGGCTACAAAGCTCACGTGATTGCCGACGCCATCTACGGAATACCCCTCCACATCGCCCTCCGCCCGGCCAACGAGAATGAGACCAGCCACTTCGCCCAAGACCTGGATGATACGCTGGAACGTCACCCGTGGCTCAAGCCCAAATTCGTGCTGGCTGACAAGGGCTACGACTCCCTGCCCAATTTCCAGCACACGGTCAAGCAGGGCATAATCCCCATCATCGCAGTGCGCCGGCCCCAGAAGGACACGAAAACCGGGCATCGCCTGTTCGACAGCACCTACGACGAGGATGGCCGACCGTTATGCATAGGTCGCCAGCCCATGGAACACTTGGGCACGGATCCAAAGGGAAACCACCACTTCCGTTGCTCCAGTGAGGATTGTTGGCTGAAGGAGAAGATCGATTGGTCCCGCTACTGCAACTCCGTCCACTCGGAACAGCCTGAAGGTAAGGTGCTGCGGATCATCGGCATAGTGCCGCGGTTCACCGGGCTGTGGCGGAAGATCTACAAGAAGCGCACCGAGATAGAGCGGTGGTTCAGTAGTGGCAAGCGCTCGCGGCTACTGGACAAGCACCAGTTGCTGAAGATGGGGAAAATCAGGCTACATGTCAATGTATCCATGCTGGCGTGGCTGATGACAGCGCTCGCGCGTCTCAAGACTGACGACTACCGGCGAATGAGGCACATGTACATCCGGGTGCTGCGAGCGGGGCCGACCTCGGAATCTACTGAAGCACTGTCCTGCACGGTATGCTGTCTCTGTCCACAGCACGGCGGGCTGGCAGCATAGGACCAGATACTCGGGGACCGCGAAGAGCGGCCAGAGCTCTAGGTCAGAATTTGAAGAACTGCTTGCAATCCTGTCAGTCTCCAGATTCCAATAAATGGAAGCGGAAGAGATCGCCAAGCTGAACCTGATGGACGCCGCCTGCGGCACGGGTACTCTAATTGGAGCCGGAGAGAGGCCTCCGTCGGCTCTACGCTCAGAAGGGAACCGGAACTCCACCGGAGAAGGATGCAGGAACACATCATCGGCCTGGTAATATCGGCTTGACACACCCAGATATTGATGCACTTAGACAACTCGTGAAAACATCTACACTATGTAACGCCTGACTAAGGCAGAACAGACAACCTCAACACCTTCGGCCTAACCGGCCACGAGGAATTAACCGATGAGCCGCGTCCTCTATATCCTCCTGATTTTAGCCATAGGAACAACAGCATGCGTGACACCGGACTCCGGACCACCGCCGCACCAGACGCAGCCCAAGCCCTCCATAGCCACACCGGCCATGGAAGATAGCACGCCCGCCACATGGTCCAGGACACCCACTCCAACGGCCGCTCCCGTAGCGGCCCCAAGCCCCACCGCCGTTCCAATCATTCTTCTGCCAACTCCCACTGTTGCCGCCACCCCCAGGCCACAGCCGACATCCTCAGCTACTTCCGATCCTACAGCCATGCCAATTCCTGTCCCCCTTTCACCAGAAGAGAACGAGAGGGCCGAATCATTCATTGAGGACTTCAAGAGCATCTCTTATGAGGTTTCTCTGGAATTGCCCGACCAGTTCACCGAGAGCGACGGCCCAGTTACGGCCAACGCCAGCGGATGGATGATGGGCAACGGCGAAAGCCAGATGTTCGCACGAATAGAACTGACCGAGCCTGTTGAGAGATCCATCGAAGTCGTGACCCTCAACAGCTTCGACATATACCTGAAGGACCTCAGTGGAGACAGGTGGTATTTCATCCCCGAAAACTCTGGCAGGAAGAGGGGACCACTGGAAGACATCTTCTCGGTGCCCCTCATGGCTCTCGCATTCGCGGTTCCACCGGCCACTAGCATGGAACTGGTTCAAGACGGATACATCTGGAAAATAGAAGACCCGTTCCCCGGCGCGCTGATGACAGCCTCCTATGACCAAGGCCGCACGCTGAGGGGCCTCACCCTGGTTGACGCCAATGGACGTACGTTAATACGAGCCAGCTTCTTTGACCTAAATGAACCGCACAACCTGGTTCCTCATGAAAAAGGCGTGTTACTGCACGATGCCTACTGGGAGTCGCAGTAAGCGATTTCGGTACCTTTGAAGAAGGCGGTTATCAGACCGTAGTCTACGCCATCAGCGGCAGATTGACCGGAATCGGCTCCACCCGGGCCAATGCTTCCCGAACCTGGGCTTCAGCTCGTCGGCCGGATACCAACCGATCCCTGCGCGCTCGTCTTTGGACTCGACCACCCACCTGCGTGCCATAGACTCCAAAATCCGATTCCACTATCGAATACGCCATTGCTGCCGCAATTAATGCCCCACGGGGCAACTGGCGCCAGACTGCGCAACACGGCATCGAGGAGTCGGAATCCGCCAAGGACGCGTGACGCATGCTGAATTTTTGATTTCGCAATCGTCTCGGTTAAGTGCTCAGGGAAAATGTCCGCGGATCTTGTCCTGAGTGGCTAAGTGAGCGGCCCGTCGACGAGTGGGATTGATGGGGGGAGTCGGCAGGTCGACGTACTTCCTGACTGTATTTCTGGAAATACCCAGTTGCTTGGCAATGCCTCTGAGTGAAACGCCCTGCAGCTTAGCGTGGTGGACCGCTTTCCACAGGGCCTGCTTGCGCGGCGTTGCCTGTCTGGGCGGCGGAGGGTAGGAGGTTGGACCGTTCTCGTCATCCACAGGCTGGTCGGCAGGCGCTCCCAAAGCTGCCAGGCGCTGTAGCTGCGGCCGTGTGAGACCGTGCTGGCTCAGGTTCCTGACCACCTGGGCCATTTCGGGAGTCGGAGCCAGAGCCCCCTGGGCGACCCGCAGCGCTCCGGCCTTGGGCGGAGCTTCCTGGTGGGCAATCACTTTCCCCTGATGCTGGACCATGAGCTGTCCGTCGCTCCGCTCCAGCACCTCCACCTTGACGCCGGCGTAGCTGGGCCGCTCCTGTGCCGGAAGCAGTTGCAGGGTGCGCAACTGGTACTTGACGGTGTTGTCCCTGGCCACCTGACGCAGGTGCTTGAAGCAGAGGACACGTTCCAGATTCAGGGAGGTGTCCAAGGAACGATAGGCGTGCTGGGACTGCTGCGCAGGCACGCGGAACTGGTTGTTGAAGCTGGGGAGGAAGTCCCGCAGCACGGCGTTGGCTTGGTCGATGGTGGCAGCGTCCGCCAGCCTGAGTTCGCTGACCAGCCGGTCCTGGAAGGTGCCGGCCATGCGTTCCACCCGTCCCTTCGCCTGTGGCGAACGGGCAAAGATCTGTTCAATGCCCAATTCCCCCATGGCCCGGGTGAACTGGGTTGGGCCCACGGGCTGGATTATGTGCCTGGGCTTGCCATTGAACTTGAAGACCCCGTGGCGATCGCCGTAGATGGCGAGGGGGATGCCATAGCTGCGGACGATGCCCTCCATCAGCAGGAAGTAGCCCCTGGTGTCCTCCTCGGGCCGGAAGAGGGCGTTGGCCACCGTGCCGGTGGCGTCGTCCACGGCCAGCAGCAACACGAATCTGGGCCCTCTGTGCTCCAGCCAAGGGTGGTGGCTGCCGTCGATCTGCAGCAGCATGCCCTCCTGGGGCATCCTTTCACGGCGCACCCGATGCTTGGGGGGACGATGATGCCTGGTGCTGGTCAGGCCGTGGCGGTTGAGGAGACGGCTTACTGTCTGCCGGCTCAGGTGAATTCCCTCCCGTTCCGCCAGGACCTCGGTCAGGTGGCTGTGATTGAAGCCGGCGTACTTCCCGCTGGCCAGGACCACCGCGGCGCCAGCGACATCCTGGGGGACCGCGTTGCGGGGCTTGCGGCCGCGGTTGCCGTGGGCCAGCGCGGCGGCCCCATCCCTCCGGTAGGCCGCCAGGACTCGCCGGAGCTGGCGTTCACTGATCCACAGAAGTTCGGCTGCCTGGATCTTGGGCAGTTGATATTCCATCACGCTGTTGAGCACATGGAGTCTTGCCTGCTCTCGTTGGTTCAATGTCACATCCTTCATAGATGGACATTTTCCCTGAGCAATTTACGCGGACGTTATCGTAGAGCAATGACATGGAGGCGACGGCAGAGCTGACCCGGTCCATGATCTGGGACCTGCGCCACCCCATAAACATGGGCGGCATATATCAGGGCCGGGAGTTGAGCCGGGTGCTGGGGTCCCACGCCACCAGCTTCACCAACGTCTCCTCCGTGCCCGCTGAGATGACGCAGGCGGGGGTGGAGCCGCCGCTCTCCATCGAGGCCAAGAGCCTGCTCTTCTCAATCGCGCACAACGCCCTGACCAACGCCTACCGTCATGCCCGGGCAGGCCGGGTGTCCATTGAGCTGGACTACCTAGCAGCCTGTCCGAAGATTAGATTTTGGAGACGAAAAGCGCCACTGTCTAATCTGATAGGGGATTAATGGGCTCTAATTATACAGTATTCGGAGTATTTTGCTTAGTCAAAGACGAATATAGTTTAGAACATTGTTTCTCGGACAGACTGCTAGGGGAGGGTATCCGGCTGTCCGTGTCCGATGACGGTACCGGGTTGCCCGACGATTACGAGGAGCGGGGGCACGGTTTTGCCAATATGGCCCGCGACGCCGGGCGCCTGGGCGGAACTCTGGTGGTGGAAAAGAGAGGACGACTGGGCGGCGCGTCGGTGACCTGCATGGTGCCGCCGGGACAGCCAGCGTGAGAGGAGAATGGAAATGGCATTGTGCCAACGCGCCAGGGTGATGATCGTTGACGACCATTCGGTCCTCAGGGTGGGGCTGAAGCAGGTCCTGGAGCAGACCGGGGAGTTCGAGGTGGTGGGACAGGCGGGGGACGGTGAGGAGGCGGTCCGCTTGGCTGCCAAAGTGCTGCCGGATGTGGTCGTGATGGACGTGATGATGCCGAAAAAGGACGGGGTGCAGGCCTGCCGGGAGATCATGGAGTTCGCCCCGGGTACTCGCGTTGTCATGTTGACTGCGTCTGCGGAAGAGGACGCGGTGGTGGAGGCGGTGGCCGCCGGAGCGACCGGATACCTCCAGAAGGAGTCGGGGCTGGACCGGCTGCTTGCGGCCGTGCGGGATGTCGCCGGGGGTGAACTCCGCGTGCCCGCGGAGGTGGTTACCAGGGTGTTCGCGGGTATACGCGGTAGTGCCAAGATGGAAAATGCCGCTGAAAAGGCCGGACTCACTCAGAGACAGCAGGAGATACTCGTCTCCTTCGCCTCTGGCATGTCCTATGCCCGGATTGCGGAGGTGCGTGGAGTCAAACCGGTGACTGTACGGAACGCCGTCTACGCCATCCAGGACAAGCTGCATATCGAGTCGATGCAAGGCCTGGTCCTCTGGGCCGTGCGAAACGGACTTCTGGATGACGCAGAACAAGGCGGTTGACGCTCCGGAGTTTCGTTAGACTCCACCAATCGCAGGGTGCAGGCAGGTTGAGGGGCCAGCTGACCAGCGTGAACTCCCGGCATTGCAGGCCCCGGATACTGGTCCGGCTGTTACGCAACCAGTGATGTATTGAGAACAATTAGCCTTTCCGGAAGGAGCGTAGCTGATATGAAGGAGCCGAAGGGCTTAATCTGCGGGCTGGGGGAGGTAATTTCCGCTTTGACCTCACCGAATTACAAGCCCTGCGCCACGTAGGGTGGTTTTCTCCATGCCCATGTGGGCCAAAAGATTCACCTTCCACACACCGGGCATCAAAGCCTGGCTCTACGGACGAAGTCCATGACTTTAATTTAGCCTTGTCCCATCGCGCAAGTACAGTGACCGTGGCTAAGCTTGCAAATCTGGAGATAGGTTGAGAACTAAACCAAAGTCATGGATGAATGCTTCGGCAGGCACAGCAGGAGGGCAACAGAAACACTGAAAGCTCAGTGGCTTTCTAAAATCAGTTGCGGCAGGGATACCCCGGGGCCCTTAAACGTGATCTGGGACAACGCGCCGGCCCCCTTCGGCAAGCTCAGGAGTGGAGAGGCCATGCGGGAATGCCTGCGCCTGTCCTGAGCTAGCCGAAGTGGACTCTTGGTCTGGAGTTGAGGCTGGTGAACCTGCCGGGCTACAGCCCGGACTTCAACGCCAATGAGGCGGTATGGGGCTAGGCGAGAGAGCAGGCGATGAGCAACGTGTGCCTGGGGATCAGGGCGGCGGTGCAGGAGAAGATCAGTAGCTTCCTCGCTGGGTTGGGCAGCCGCAAGGACGAGGTAAGGGGCCGCTGCTGGACGGTGCGACAGTCAAAGTCAGAAGCTCTGCGGCGAGACTTCCGGGCCGATTCCCAGAACCAGAGAACTGCACATCCGACTTTGGCTTTGGTTTAGAGCCTTTGCCGTCTGGGGGGAATGGTATGTCAGTTTCCGGTGCGATACTTGGAGTCCTGGCCCTGGCCGTGTCAATGGCCATGGGAATCCTCCTGCACGTCATGGGCCCGGTCCAGGCATGGCAGGGCCTGATTGGCGCTGTCTTGTTCATCGCAGTGGGCGCGGTCCTGTCCGGGTTTGCCCTACTGCGGGCCAGGCGGGCGGGTTCGCGTACCAGGATGCCGCTGACGGCACTGGCGTTGAACGCCGGCGCGGTCGTCGCCGCCGTTACCGCCGCCGTAGTGGTGGTTGTAGTGAGGGCGGAACCCAGTTTGGAGGAGACCATCAGGGAGCTCAACGACGGGGGATTGACGGTCCACACCATCGGCGGCGAGCGTCCTGCCCTGCTGATCCTGCCGTCCGGGCATGGCCCGGATTCCTCTCTGCCCCTCGTGATCAGTCTGCACGGCTACGGCCTTCACTACCGGTCCCAAGACTCCTTCTTCGGCCTGTCGCCACTGGTCGAGTCTCACGACTTCGCCCTGCTGCTCGCCAACGGCGTCAAGGACAACAGCGGGAGCCGTTTCTGGAACGCCACGGACTTCTGCTGCGGGGATGACGACAGCAGGGTGGACGATTTCGGGTGGCTCGCGGGACTGGCCGAGGAGGCGGGAGACTATGTTGAAGTCGACAGGGTCTTTGCCGCGGGGTTTTCGAACGGGGGATACATGTCTTATCGTCTGGCTTGCGACAGCTTCCCGGGGCTGGCAGCCATCGTCACCCTGGGCGGTTCGTCCTTCTCCGACGCATCCCGCTGCGACAGAGCCCGCCCGCTGTCCGTCCTGCACATACATGGCACAGCGGATGACCGGACCAGGATCGAGGGTGGGACCAACGCCTTTATAGGAGAGGGGAGCTACCCCGGCGCCAGGGAAGTGGTCCGGCGCTGGGCCGAACGCGCCGGTTGCGACCTCTCGAATCCTGAGAGCCTGCCTGACCTCGACCTGGACACCGGAATTGACGGCGATGAGACTAGTGTGACCCGCTACGGTACTGGCTGCCGCGAGAATCTGCGGGTCGAGTACTGGGAGATGGAGTCTGCGGGCCACTTTGCCCATCTCGCGCCCGACTTCGCGGAGCGCATCGTCTCCTGGCTGTTGGACCGTTCGCAATAGCGCTGGCCAACTCGGTCGCAACGAAGCAACCGCAGATGCGGTGTCCCTCCGGGCAAAGTTTGCTGCTGATGCGGCTGTCCTTCGGCTGACGGTCTAGCCATATTCGGCGCAAGGGATTGCTTTGACTATAATGCTGGCAGCTTCCGGAACAGGAGCCTTGGATTATGGTCACGCCGCCCGAATCCGTTGAGATCTACTGTCTGAAGTGCCGGGCCAAGACCGGCTCACGGGACGTTGAACAGGTGACTCTGAAGAACGGACGTCCCGCCCTGCGCGCCGTGTGCACCGTGTGTGGCATGGCCAAGTCCCGCATCGGCTCTGCCGGCTGAAACCTGGACCGCCTGGCGGGCCTCCGGCTGCAGCCTTCTCGTGGGGCCCGCCAGTGAGCGCAACGCCTGCTCTGGGAAATGTCCCGGGCGGCATTAGCGGCCCAGAGCTTTCAGCGGCCTACAGGAGACCGAGTCGCACGAAGCCGCCTTCGGGCGTTGCCGTCCCGCATCCTGTCCCCGTCCCTGAAAGCCTTTTCCGCAGCATAGAGTTGCGCTCCCCGGGACGGTCGTTACGCACTGCCATGGCCAACGCCCGCCGGCTCCCGACAACCGCGACCAACCTCCTACCCCTAGTGATCGCGGTGTACAGCAGGTTGCGCTGCAGCATCGGATAGTGTTGCGTTAAAAGCGGCACCACCACCGCAGGAGACTCGCTGCCCTGGGCCCGGTGTACGGTCATCGCGAAGGAGGGCTGCAGCTCGTCCAGTTCCGAGAAATCGTAGTCCACGCCGGCCCCCTCGAAGCTCACCGCGATGCGGCCGGCGGCGTGGTCCACCCCGGTGACCCAGCCCAGATCGCCGTTGAACACATCCTTGTCTTAGTTGTTGACCCTCTGGAGCACACGGTCTCCCACCCGGAAAGTCCGTCCGAAGCGTGATACCTCGGTCCCCGCCGGGTTGAGGGCCTCCCGGAGTCTGTCGTTGATTAGCTGGCTACAGGAGTATCTGGGGCCGAGGCTGGACGATCCTCAGGGGGTGTGGGTGTTGGACGGCAGCGACTTTCCCAAGCAGGGTATGAAATCGGCAGGAGTAGCCCGGCAGTACTGCGGGGCGTTGGGCAAGATCGCCAACTGCCAGGCTGGGGTGTTTCTGGCGCACGTGGGACCCAAGGGACGGGCGCTGGTGTGGTGAGCTTGTCGAACCAGGCTGTACCTGCCCGAGGAATGGACTGGGGATGTGGAGCGCTGCCAGGCGGCGGGAGTGCCGGAGGACCGGCGGGAGTACCAAAGCAAGACGGGGTTGGCCCTGGAGATGCTGGAGCGAGCCCAAGCCAGGAGACACTTGGAGGCCCAGTGGGTGGCTGGCGACTCCGCATTTGGGATGTCCCCCACGTTTCGGGACGGCTTGGCGGCGGCGGGAATGCGCTACGTCCTGGACGTGCGGCCGGATATGACGGTCTGGCCGTTGGAACCGGCCTGGACCGATCCGCCCTATCAGGGAAACGGTCGTCCCCGCAAACCCAGGCTGCGCGGCGGGCAACGACAGACCATGCAGGAGCGGGGCGCCGCAATCCCTGCAGACGGCTGGCGGGAGATCACGGTAGCCGAGGGCAGCCAGGGGCCGCGCACCTACCGTTTCAGCGGCCAGCGGGTGCGGCCCACCGCCAGGCGCAGTCCTGGCGAAATCCTCTGGGCAATCTATCGGCAAAACCTGGACGGAAGCGAACCCCGCTACTATCTATCCAACGCTCCTGAGGAGACGCCGCTGGAAACCCTGGCCTATGTGGGTGGCTCCAGGTGGCGCATCGAAACCGAGTTCGAGACCGAGTTCGAGACGGAGAAGAGCGACGTGGGATTGGACGAGTACGAGACCCGCACTTGGGCGGGTTGGCACCATCACATCACCATGTGCCTGCTGGCCGGGGCCTTTCTGCTGACCCTGCAGCAGGGTTGGGGGGAAAAAGATGCCTCTGATCACCCGGCCACAGGTGTATCGGGTGGTGCGTGAGCTATTGCCCAAAGCGCAGTTCGGACCGAGGGAACTGCTGGAGTGGCTGCAGGATAGTCAACGGCGTAACGAACGGGCCCGACGCTCCCACCAGAAACGCCGCGCCGCCCTCGGTCGCATCGCCACCGGCGTTCCGCCCTAACCCGTCGTTGTAATACTAAAAATCTGGCCGGAAAGCCTTGTTTGGGGAGATGTATTTCAGCAGTGAGGTGGGCGCAAACAAGGCCGGTGTCAGGATTTGACCGATCCGCGCCCGGAGGAAAGCAAAGACGAAAGGAATGCCATCTGTACGGGTTGTCCCGCGTCAACCTCATTTGCCCATTTCGCGTCGATTAGTTTTGCCGGTCCACCTCCTCTGTCTGACCTCGCTGCTGGGCAACACGTTCCTTGCCGACGCAGTGGCCTTTGACCCGCTGCGCTCCCGTCCACTGCCAGACGTGTCCTGCGGAACAGCCCGAGTTCGACCAGACCCATTTCGTCAGATACCGGCCGAGCACATGCTTCCACCGCCCCTTGATCCTGCTACACCTGGGCGGCTTCAGCCTGGGTGATCGGGTTCTTGTGTCACTGGATCTGTTGCGAAGGCGTCGGAATGACAGGGAGTATAACGAGAATGGCCGGTTTATGTTGACTGATCGGCGCGCTGAAGAGTGATGGTCGGACATTCGACGCAGTGCACAACTGATAAGATCGTGGCGCGCCACCCAAACGGTTTACTCGTGTGCCGCACCACGGGTCGCGCATCATATACGAGGGGGCAGACCATGAACACCGAGAGACATAACAGGGTACACATTATGCTCAACGCGAAGCACACCCCTTACATATACGCAGCGGTTCATATCGTCGATGGACGCATCGACAATCAGTGGTGGGAAAAACCCTATGTGCTCTCCAAACGTAGGGCTGACGGAAGTGAAGTGGTGTACGGCACCGTAACGAGAACCCTGCAAAAGATCTTGTCCCAAATGGATAGGCTCACCCGATTTTCATCCGAAGCGCGGGCAAAGCTCGATGCCGCCGGGCTGGCGTCGCTAACCCAGGACCACTCCATACTACCCGATGCTCCCGTGGCAACCGAAATCCTCGACGAACAAGAGGATCTGATTGAAGAAGTGCTGCTGCAGGTTTCAATGAACCTGCGGATACTCTCGGAGATTTTCCCTTCACAACTTTCGCAGGGCAAAGTGGCGGTCTACGATTACGACGGCCAGGACGTCGCCAACATCGAACTCCGCAGAATAGCGGACCTGCTTGCTCACAACAGATACATCGTGGTGAAGAACCACTACGTCGTGGACCTGATTTCAGACGAGAGATTCCTCGCGAACCAAGCCCAAATTGGCTTGAAGATAAGCGTCCCAGAGTACCTTGACGAAACACTCAAAATTGTCGAGGCTATCACCGTCAAAGATCTGGTCACCAAGCTTTGGGGAGCCATTAAAAACCTGTCAGCGTCGTCTAACATTAAGGACATAATATTCGTGACCCAGAACCTCTACACGCTCGGGGGGTCTGTTGTGGGCACCGGTGTTCAAATAAGTGAGGGCCCCTTGAAAACCATATTGGACCGAGTGGCTCAAAGGGAAGTGGAGGGTGTGTTGTCGCGGAGCGCGATGCTGAAGGGCGCAAAGGTGGCGATGGCATTTAGTACGCCGAGATTCTACCTGGAACCCGATCTTGACCGGAAACAGATTCGCGTCCAAATGCAGGTGAATGGACAGCAGCGATCCCTGGTTATGGATTATGAAGAATTCTTCAGAGATGTGCTGGCTGCATCGGGGGAAAGGACACTCCTTCCAACGAGTGGCAACCTGCCTTGGTGGCAGACTGTAACGTAAATTCTGCCATTTTCCTCGGATGGGTCCGCGTTAACGCGTTTGCAGTTAGCAAAAACCGAGGAGGGCTCGTTGCATGAGCAGCGGGCCCTTTGGATTCCTGGATTGCCGGGGACTTTCACGACCCTGGCGGCGGGTTACTTGTCAACCCGGGCGTAGTTGGATCGGCCGCCTATCAGGTCTCCGTTACGGGCCTTGACCCGGTATACATACCTAGTGTCCAGGGAGGTGTCTGTGTCCGTCCAGGTGGTGGCCGTGGTGCCGGTGTTATCGACGTAGACTGCCAGCTCGCTCTCGCCCTGCTGGGGCCGGCGCCGGAGTATCTGGTAGCCGTCCACGTCGCCACTGGGGGCGTTCCAGCTGAGGGTTATGGAGCCGTCTTCATTGAGGGTTGCGGTCAGGCCGGTTGGCTTACCGGGTGGTTCGGAGTTCGTTCCGGTGGTCACGGCGCTGGTGGCCGCGCTGGTCAGCGATTCCGCGTTCCCCCGGTCGTCGTTGAAGGTCACGACGACCCGGACGGTCTTGCCCTGCTGGCTGTCGGTCAGTGTGAGAGTGGGGCCGGTGGCTCCGGCTATGTTGACGCCATCTGCGGTCCACTGGTAACTGTAGGAGACGTTGGTCAGCCCGTCGGCATCGGTGATGGCCAAGGTGTCCGCGGCGAGGGTCTCTCCGACCTGGGGTGTTCCGCTGATTGTGGGCAGACCGGTGGCTTCGCGGTTGGGAGCGGCAGCAACGGGCGCCGTTGCCGCGCTGGTCAAGGTCTCCGCGTTGCCCTGGTCGTCGGTGAATGTCACCCGAACCTGCATGGTCGTGCCTTGGTGGCGTTGCTTGAGTATGTAGCTGGAACCCTGGGCTCCGTCGATGTCTGATCCTGCGGCTATCCACTGATATGCGTAGGAAACATTGGTCAGGCCGTCCTCGTCGGCAATGGCTGAAGTGCGCGCGGTGAGGGTCTGGTCCACCCGGGGAGTGCCGATTATGGTTGGCTGTCCGGTTGCCGGGTTGTTTTGCGGCTCAGGCGTACCGACGACAGCTTCCGTGGCGGCGCTGCTCAGCGTCTCGCTGTTTCCGGCGTCGTCGGTAAACGCCACCAGCACCAGGATCCGGGAGTCCTCGTCGGCTTCGGTGATCGTGTACGTGGCTCCGGTTGCGTCCGGTATGCCCAGTCCGTCTTTGCCCCACTGGTAGGTGAAGGATGCGTTCGTCATGCCGTCGTCATCGGTAATGGCGGAGGTGTCGACGGTGAGAGTTTCGCCGACTTGGACGGTGCCAGTGATTACGGGCCAGCCGCTGGCGGGGCTGTTCCCAACAGGGGGAGAGTCGGGGGCCGCGGTTCGAATCTCAACGGGCTCGGACCCCTCTTGGGCATAGCCTACGAAGTCCACGCCCTTCACCCGGTACACGTACAGCACACCTGGCTCCACGTCCGTATCGGTGTAGGTGGCGGGCCCCGACTTGGTGAATCTGACATGCACAATGGGCTCGGTCTCGCCAAGCTCGGGACGGTTGCGCAGCACCTGGTATGTGGACGCGTATGGCCAGTCGACCGGCAGTTGCCACGTCAGGACCACCGCGTCGTCCGATTCTGAGGCCGACAGCCCGTAGGGCCGCTCCATGGTGGCCAGTTGGCTGGTCAGCGATTGTTGGTTGCCGGCGTCGTCGGTGAAGGACACCTTGACCATGAAGGCCTTGCCCTCGTTGGAGGAAACCAGCGTATGGGTGGAGGCTGTCGCGTCCGGGATGTCCGTGTGGGCGTTGCCGTCGTAGGACACCCACTGGTAGCTGTACGCCACAGCGGTCAACCCATCGGCGTCGACTATTTCCGAGGTGTCCACGGTGAGGGTCTCGCCCGCCTCGACGGTCCCTGTGATGGCGGGGGCTCCCGTGGCGGGATGCTTCTCCCTGGGCTCCACCGCCAGTTCCATGGGGTTATGCAGGCGTCTGCCGTCAACCGCGCATATCGAGGCGGACGATTGGCAGTCCAGGTCCGCCTCGATCCCGACCGTTACAGTGTGGTGCCCTTCAGGGGTTACCGAGACGGCCCATATCCTGCCCTCCCCGCCAACGGCCTGGACACTTGACACTGCCCCGCCGGAGACCGACAGGACATGGTGGCGCAGCGCGTGGGCAGTCGAAGTGACTCCTTCGCTGAAATAGATGCGGAATGAGAAACGCTGACGCCCGTCATGCTCAGCGGGCAGTTGGCGAAAATCTCCTGTCACAGGAGCCTTCTCACGCTCCGCCAAGGCGACCTTCGGGTAGCTGATCAACTCCACCTGTACAGGGTCGTCCACAGACCAATCGGGGGACGCCGAGGGCCACCAGTAACCGCCCGCTACAGTCGTAACAGTGGGAACCTTACTCTCACTCCCGAGATAGGTGAGGTCGCCAACTCGCAGGGAAAAGTCAGCCGGCAGCTCCGGGTGAACGCCCAGCCAGAGGCTCTCCCTCGCGTGCATCAGGAAAGAAATTCTGTAGGTAGTCCCGTCAAGTACAAAGCTGTCAGGCGACAGGGCTCCGCCGGGGCCTCCAAGGACCGAATACCCTGACGCCGCCGGGACTAAATCGGTACTCTGGGCCGCAGTGAGCTCAGCTTCCCAATCAACCCAGATCCGAATGGCCTGTGAGTCCGACCAACCCGAGGCTCCGCGTGAGTTGAGCGCACGTACGCGGAATTGATGCAAGTCGCTGGACGGAAGTCCTTTGATAACGGCGGACGTTCCGTCAAATGCGATGACCGTGCCGTTCGCCGGCAGATCCATCCACTGGGCGTCATGCAGCAGATGGACCTCGTATGAATCGGCACGAACTGTATCGTTCCACTCCAGGTGGATGGTGTCTGAGCCGACAGGTCTCCCGGTGGGCTGTTCCGGGACACCGGGGCGATCGCCCACCACGGTGTGTTCGAGCCGGTTCGACAGCCGCCGTCCGTCAAAGGTGCAGATGGCGCCGGGGATCGTACAGGGGAGGTTGTGGGGCACCCTTACCGTTACCGCTTGGCGGGAATCGGGAGTGATACTGATCCTCCACAAGTCGTTGCGGTTGTTCACGCGGCTGGCCCTCGTTGCGCGTCCGCCAGTCACCTTCAGTGAGTAGTCTATGAAAGCCTGGAACCCCATAGATATGTCCTCGCCGAATTGGAGCGTTAGAGTAAAGGAATTACCATCATGTTTATCGGGTGCCTCCTTGAATTCCCCGGTCAGTGCAGCGTATGTGTCAATGACGTGGTCTACCTGGACGTTCGATGGCGGGACTGTGAAAACCCAAGGCCTGGCCTGCTTGATCGCCAGGACGTTGCCGCTGGTGATCTTGAACTCGATCTCTATCGCAAACTGCTCGCCCTCTTCGATGGCGTACAGGTCCGCGAACCTCTCATAGATCTTGGCAAGGTGCCGGCGCAGCTGACCTGCCTGATCGCTCGTCATGAGAAGCTGTCCCTGAGGCACCTGGTTGGAGAACGCAACTACACCGTATGTCCCATCGGAGTCCAATAGCGCCTCCTCGGGAACCGAGTGCGCCTCCGGGTTGGTGACCAGGTCCTCGCCAGCCTGCGAGTTCACGTAGTATGTCCCCTCGGTGCCGTAGGCGGGATCCGTGCTTACGGCAACGCCGTTGACCAGCTCATCCGAGTAGTTGGGATGCACCAGCACACCCATCGCAGCAGCCATGTGGTCGATGCGGTGGAAGTCTCGCTCGATGAAGGCGCGGAAGTTCCAGAGGCTGGCGTACACCTGCTTGAGCGACTTGGAGATCCCGTCCTCCTCCGTCTCCTCGGGATGCTGGGTCTTGGAGTCGTACAGGCCCGCTCCGTTGAACCCCGGAAGATCCTCGTTGTTGGTGCTGGAGCGGTAACGAAGAGAGGTCCCCTCGGGGAACGTCGCGTGCATGGTGGTCAGCGCGGTCTCGATCCAATCCGGCGTCTCGGCCTTCTTGATCTTCTTGCGCAGCTTCTTGAGCTGGTCAACCTTCTCGTCGTAGTCTGACTGGAAGTCAGTGTCCTCCAGCATCTCCTCGATGTCGTCGTATAAGCCGTTGTGCTTCATGAACTCGTCGTAGAAGTAGAACGGCACGGCGAATCCGTCGGGGACGGTGCCCTCCGGGAACGCCAGCGTCCCGAGCACAGCCACGTTGGCGGCCTTGACGCCGAACGAGTCCCAGTCGTTGAAGCCGACGTCGCTGAGAGGGGTGATCTCGGTAACGGAGAGGTCTCGCTCCGGCGTCTGGGTCTCTGTGGGCCGGGAGGAGGCGTAGTGTTCGTCCACCTCCTCATCAGTTGCTGCGCGAATCGCGTAGCCGGCATCAGTCACGGCGTAGTGGACATGGCTGCCAATGAGGTCGCTGAAGTCGTCGAGAGCACCTCTGATGAACGCATTGGGCACGTTGTCCTGAATCGCCCTGAGGTTGACGTGGGACAGGGACGTCTGGGGCACGGTGCTGACTATGCCTGCGACGCGGGGAAGCTCGTTGGGCAACGCCTCGTAGATGACCACGTCTCGTGAGTGGGGGCGGTCGCCGGGGTCCAGGTGCCGCAGCAACCCATAGCCTTCCCCGGGGTTCAGGGCCTGAAAGTCCGTGTCGGCGAGGATGTCCTGGTCGAAGGCGAGGTGGATTCGGGATGCCTGATACTGAGGCAACTCGGGCTGAATCTCAAAAAGATGTGCCCCCTTAACCCAAAGTGCCAGATAGTCGTCAACCAGCGGCAGGCTGGCCGCGAGCAGTGTGTGAACTCGCTCCAAGGTGCCGAAGGGTTGCCAGCCACTGGCAATGAAGTAGCTATATCGCCCGCGGCGGCCGTCGGCAGAAACCACCTCCGGGTCGTAATGCAACTCGCCCCTTACAGATCGCAAAAAACTGAGGCCCATGGCGTCGATGAAGTCGCCGTGGCGAGCGTACCGGCTCATGTTCTGGAAGTAGACACTGGGTCTGTCGGTGTCAATATCAGAGATGACGAACTTTATGATGAGGTTGCCTGCGCTGGTGTTGCGATAGGCGAGTGCCTCGAAGGCCTCCATATCCGGGATCGCCACGGCGCCCTTGACGGATTCGATAGCTACGCCGGGATTGACCGGGTTTAAGCGCCCCAGGTCTTTGAGTTCGGTGATGTCGTCGGTGCAATCTCCGTCCACGTCGGCCGGTTCTGCGATGCTGTACTTTTCCACACGGTAGCGGTCGATGGACAATGCCGGCACGTTCTCGGAGAGCGTGGTTGCGCCGTGCTCGCCAGGGACCACCTGGACCGGGTACTCCACGGTCGTCCCGTCCACGTCATGGCTCGCATAGAGGACGAAGTAGTCAGCCGTGGTGGACTGGACCACGATCGGCACCGCCGTGACTGCAATCTCAGCCGGTGTGGGAGGAACGTGCCCTTCCTCACATGTCTTCGCTTCTTGTGCAACTGGTGCTTCAAGTGTCTCGACTTCAGCATCACCGAATCTCTCGCTCAGTCCCTGGGAAGATCTGGCCGCTATCCGATAGACGTACCTGGTGTGGGCAGCTACGGATGAGTCCGTATAGACGGTGGCAGGTGAACCGGTGTCGGCAGCGGTTACGGCGAACTCCGTCGCACCAAGGCTGTCCCCGTACTCCGAACCGTCTCGGGAACGCCTGAGCACCTGGTAACCGGTAATGGAACTGTCGTCGGGGTCGCTCCAGCTGAGAGTGACCGCGTCGTGAGAAACTGACGAGGCAGTCAATCCCGTTGGGGCCTCGGGCACAGGGGGTGTCTCGGCGGTCTCGACGTTCAGAAAGGTTGACTGGCCACTCGTTCCTTCCGGGTTGATCGCCTTCACTCGATAGACGTACCTGGTTTTTGGCGTGACTGTCGTGTCGATGTAGGAGGTGTTCGCTGAGCCTGTATCCTCGACGACTGCGACGAACTCGGCTGCGCCCTCTCCGTCCTCGTACTCCGAGCCGTCGCGGGAGCGCCTGAGCACCTGGTAGCCGGTGATGGAACTGTCGCCGGGGTCATCCCAGCTGAGTGTGACTCTGTCGTGGCCGACAGTCAGGGCCGTCAACCCTGTGGGCGCGTCGGGGACGTTAGTCTGCGCGTGAACTCGGTCGCCAGGTGCGGACAGAATGGCAGCTGTTGCCAGCAGTAACACCAAGGTCAGAATGAAGTGGTTCATCAACAACTGAAACCAATTCTGCACGTGTGTCATGATGGACATTTCTGACACCCCCAAATGGGTCTGCGGCCAGGAGTTCCTTGGAGAGGAAGCAATCCAGCTACCTTGAACCGCTTATCGTCATTTCCAACTCGTTGGACAGTTTCCTTCCGTCTTCCGTGCACATGGCTCCATCGGTGGCGCAGTCCTCCGTTACCGGCAGGGTGATTGTCATATCGTTGTTCCCGGTAGACTGGACTGTGATTTCCCACTGTAAGTTGCTGGGTTTGTCCGTCCGGCGCGCCTGCGCAACACTTCCGCTATCCACCGTGAATGCGTGGTCGCGAAGGGTTATGTGGCTCAGTGACAACGCCTCGCTGAAGAGCATGTTGAAGGTATGGGTAATGGAGCCGTCGTATGCGGTCGTCGTGATGGAGGGTCCCTCAAGACTGACGGTCAGCGGGGGCTTCGCAACGGCACCGGTCGTAGTGCTGGTAAGGCTCTCCACGTTGTCCGCGTCGTCCGTGAAGGAAACTCGCACCAGGATGACCGTTTCCTCGTCGGATGGCGCGGGGTGTAGGTGGTGTCCGTGGCGTCCTGAATGTCCG
The DNA here is from genome assembly GCA_963667765.2 of Dehalococcoidia bacterium. Taxonomy (GTDB): domain Bacteria; phylum Chloroflexota; class Dehalococcoidia; order Lucifugimonadales; family UBA3495; genus VXOI01. Next base: position 883,898 of record CAXXON010000001.1, read on the forward strand.
TGTAGATGTTTCCGTCGAAAACAACCCACTGGTAGCTGAACGTCACTACAGTCAGGCCGTCTGCGTCGGCAATGTCGGATGCGTCTGCCGTCAGGGTCTCCCCCACCTGCACGGTGCCATGCATGGTTGGGGCGCCGGTGGCGAGCCTGTTCTCAGCGGGCGTCGGTTCCCCTGTCCTAATCTCAACGGGTTCGGATACCTCGCCCTCGAGCAGTACCGGGTCAACACCTTTGACTCGATACAGGTACAGCACACCTGCCTCCACGTCCGTGTCGATGTACGTGTTGTCCGTCGAGATAGTGAGGTCGAAAAGCACCTGCGTCTCGGGCTCGCCAAGATCGGGTCGGCTGCGTAGTATCTGAATGAATGGCCAGTATGGCCAGCCCATCGGCACATCCCAGGACAGGACCACTCCGTCATCTGATTCCGATGCACTGAGGTTGGATGGCTTGACCGAGTAGGCCGGCTCGCTGGTCAGCCATTGCTTGTTTCCGTCGTCGTCGGTGAACAACACCTTGACCTTGAAGACCATGTGCTCGTCGGCCTGGACCAGCGTGTAAGTGGAACCCGTGGCGCCCTGGATGCCGGTGTCCTCACTTCCGTCGTAGGACATCCACTGGTAGCTGTACTCCACAGCGGTCAGCCATCGGCGTCGGCTATTTCCGACGTGTCCGCGACGATGGTATGTTCCACCTTGACGGTCCCTGTGATGGCGGGGCTCCCGTGGCGGGGCTGTTGTGTGGAGGCGCCTCTTGCGGAGTTCGGATCTCGATGGGTTCGGATGCATCGCGCGGTGTGCCGAAGAAGTCGGCACCCCGCACCCGGTACACATACAGCACGCCGGGTTCGACGTCCGTGTAGGTGTAGGTGTAGGTGTAGGTGGTCTGGCCATTGGTGAAGCGTGTGGAGCGCTTGAGGGGTATGACCTCGCCGAGTTCGGGGCGGCTGCGCAGTATGTCGTAGTAGTTGGTGTAGCCCCAGCCCTGCGGCAACTCCCAGGTGAGGACCACGGTGCCGCCAGTGGCTGTCGCGATCAGTGTGCGTGGCCGCTCGGTTCGGACCGCGCTGGTTAGTACTACAGTCGCAGATTTGGTGGTGGACACAGAACCAGTGTCGTCCGTTACGGCGACAAACCCCGGAGCGCTCCGTCCGTCTCCGTACTCGTCCCCGTCAACCGGGCGCCGGAGCACCTGGCAGCCCATCATGCTGTCGCCGCCGGGGTCGTCCCAACTGATCGCCACCCTGTCATGAGTTATCGACGTGGTCAGCCCCGTGGACATTGCCTGAGGCGAGGATTGGGCGCTCACCTCGTTCGGAGCAGTGAGCAGATGGTAGGCGATTGCCCGAAGCAAAGCGGTGCTCAGTACCAACCGGTATAAAATCAGGGGCGTTCGAAGTTGGATGGAAACCACAACTGTTCAGCGCCTATCACACCGGTCTCCGCTATTCGCCGCAACGGCAAGGTGAACCAGTGTGGAACCGTGGTACGGACTGTTACTTTCCCAGTGCCTGATATCGCGGTCCCTTGTTCGTTGCCAAGACCTCCTTCCATGGCGACCGACTTAAGAGAGATCTATGATTACCATTTTGTCCCTGCGGGGAAAGCCCCTGACGCCCCATGTCCCGGGGGCGATTGCTCCAACGGTCACACAGCAAATGCTGCCCCGGGGCGGATGCACTTGACACTACCGTTCTCAAGCAAACTTTGCCCGGAGGGACACCGCATCTGCGGTTGCTTCGTTGCGACCGAGACGGCCAGCGCTATTGCGAACGGTCCAACAGCCAGGAGACGATGCGCTCCCCGAAGTCGGGCGCGAGTTGGGCAAAGTGGCCTGCGGACTCCATCTCCCAGTACTCCACCAGCAGATTCTCGCGGCAGCCAGCGCTGTAGCGGGTCACACTGGTCTCATCGCCGTCAATTCCGGAGTCCAGGTCGAGTTCAGGCAGCCTCTCAGGATTCGAGAGGTCGCAGCCGGCGCGTTCGGCCCAGCGCCGGACCACTTCCCTGGCGCCGGGGTAGCTCCCCTCTCCTATGAAGGCGTTGGTCCCTCCCTCGATCCTGGTCCGGTCATCCGCTGTGCCGTGTATGTGCAGGACGGACAGCGGGCGGGCTCTGTCGCAGCGGGATGCGTCGGAGAAGGACGAACCGCCCAGGGTGACGATGGCTGCCAGCCTCGGGAAGCTGTCGCAAGCCAGACGATAGGACATGTATCCCCCATTCGAAAACCCCGCGGCAAAGACCCCGTCGACTTCAACATAGTCTCCCGCCTCCTCGGCCAGTCCCGCGAGCCACCCGAAATCGTCCACCCTGCTGTCGTCATCCCCGCAGCAGAAGTCCGTGGCGTTCCAGAAGCGACTCCCACTGTTGTCCTTGACGCCGTTGGCGAGCAGCAGGGCGAATTCGTGAGACTCGACCAGTGGCGACAGGCCGAAGAAGGAGTCCTGGGACCGGTAGTGAAGGCCGTAGCCGTGCAGACTGATCAAGAGGGGCAGAGGGGAATCCGGGGTAAAATGTACAGGACGTTACTACGCAAACACTGCCAGGAAATACGCAGACGGAGGGCCCGAAATAGGTAAGAACAAATTGCTCCAGGTGCTCTTGCTGCTGACTGCGGCAGTGCTGCTCGTTGGATGCTCGGCCGAGAAGGCTACATCTGTTCCTGCGGTTGGGGGGCCGACGGCTGAATCGACGCTGGAGGCGGCGACGCCCTTGGTTGATGAGCCGACCACAATGTCCACGCCGGTACCTACCATTGAGGAGCCGGCCACCAAACGGCCAACAGCGCATCCAACAGACATCGCGCCATTGCCCACGCCCACGGCGGAGACACTGCCCGACGATGTTCAGCTCCGTATCCTGGCTATCAACGACTTCCATGGACACATCGCCACCTTGTCGGACTCATTCGGCGGTGTAGGAAGAGCCGACTACCTGGCAGCAAACGTTGCCGCGGCGCGGGCCGAGGTAGAGAACTCGATTTTCGTTTCGGCGGGAGACCTCATCGGTGCCTCGCCACTGATTTCGGCACTGTTCCATGACGAGCCCACCATCCAGGCAATGAACCTCATTGGCCTGGACATCAATGGCGTGGGCAATCACGAGTTCGACGAAGGGCCGGAGGAACTGTTGCGTATGCAAGAGGGCGGGCCTCACCCGGTCAGCGGGGATCTGGACGGCGACCCGTTCGAAGGTGCGGACTTCCAGTTCCTTGCGGCAAATGTGATCGACGATGCCACGGGAGACACGGTCTTCCCTCCCTACCTGGTCAGGGATTTCCAGGGCATCAGGGTCGCTTTCATCGGTATGACGCTGGAAGGCACAGGTGGAATTGTGGCCCGTAGCAGCGTTGCCGGCCTCACATTCCGGGACGAGGCGGAAACCGTCAACGCTTTGGTGCCTGAGTTGCAAGACTCGGGAATCGAGGCAATCGTAGTCCTGCTGCACCAGGGCTGATTCTCCGACGGTGGGCACAGCGACTGCGGGTCTGGTCTCGAGGGATCTATAGCCGAGGTGACTCGGAGGCTGGACGACGCGGTGGACCTTGTGATCGCCGGGCACACCAACGACGAGTTCGTTTGCGAGATAGACGGCAAGTGGGTGACTATGGCGGACAATGCAGGCCGCCTCTTTACCGTCATCGACGCCACGCTGGACCGGGAGACCGGAGACCTGGCGGTAGCGACCATCAGCAACCGCGCGAACTCGCAGGAGGGAGTGACTCCGGTACCAGCCGTTACGGCACTCATCGACAAGTACAAGGCCCTGGCGGCACCCAGGGCCAACGCCGTAGTGGGAACCGTCACCGCTGACATCAGCCGGGAGCAGAACGAAGCCGGCGAATCGGCGCTGGGGGATGTCCTCGCCGACGCCCACCTGGCAGCGACAAGAAGCCCGGACACCGGCAACGCCGTCGTGGCCTTTATGAACCCGGGAGGCATACGAGACGAAATCACGTTCGCCTCGTCAGGGACGGAGGCCGACGGAGAATTGACCTACGGAGAGGCATTCTCCGTCCACCCATTCGGCAACAGCATGGTGACCATGACCCTGACCGGGGCCCAGATTGACGCCCTGTTGGAGCAGCAGTTCCGCGAAGAGGGCACCGGCTATGGCAATATGCTGCAGCCGTCCGAGGGTTTCAGTTACACCTGGGACCCAGCCGCTTCGTTGGGATCCAAGGTGGAACCGTCCAGTATTGCCATTCACGGAGTACCAGTCGAACCCGACGGCAAGTACCGGGTCACCGTGAACAGCTACCTGGCGGGCGGCGGCAGCGGGTTCAGCGTTCTGTTGGAGGGGACGGACAGGGTCGGGGGCGAAATTGACGTCGATGCCTTGGTCGCCTACTTCGGCAGCGTCGGTGAAGTCTCGCCCGGCCCCCAGAACCGTATAACGCGGGTGAACTGACTCGAGAAGGCTAGCAATCTCAAGGAGTTTGAGTAGTGGCCCCACACTCCCGTATTACGGAAATAACCGTTACTCCCGCGAATGCGGGAACCCTGGATGACCTGGCGGCATGTGTTCTGAAATCCCGCCTTGCGCGGGAAAGAGGAGGAGACTCAGCAGTCATCTCCCTGAAAAGCAACAACAACAAGTTACCCTCTTTGACGGTCGTTGAACGGTAACGAAGCGGGCATTGGAGCACCAAGGAGGCTATGGTCAGAGCTGCTCGCGGGCGAGGCGGGCCCCGGCGGCCAAAGCGTTCAGCTTGGCGCACGCCAGCCCGGCGCTGAGGGGCACAAGACCGCAGTCAGGGGCAGCCTGCAGCTTCTCCGGATCATGGTGTCTAGTGGCCTGCAGCAGCCGGTCGGCGACTCGCTCCGGGGATTCCACGGAGTCGTTGGCGTTGTCGACACAGCCGAACAGGGCCGTTTTGGAAGGGCAGAGTTCCAGCAATTCGGGGTCAAGACCAGGAGCCTCGGATTCGAGGGCCAGCTGGTCCACGGCACTGCGTTCCAATTCTGCAAGAATCACGGGGTAACTGGGCTTGATGGGACGGGGCACCCCGGGCATGGCATAGCTGTAGCAGACATGCATTGCAGTGGTCGCGCGCAGGCCTTCGACGCACCGGTCAAGCGCTTCGATGCCCCATTCCGCTACCTTCTCGGGTCTTGGGGTATGTTACATGCCATTGGACAGGGCTCGGGTCTTGTTATTGTTGCCCATGTTACTTCCTTGGAAAGGCGTCCGGGTGAAACTGCAGGAACTGACCGATTCTCCGCTCTGACCCATTTCCCGCACGTGGGCGAGTTTCTGGGTTGCTCCTGGTTGGTTGCCCTTCCTCCCGAGATCGCCACCTGACCCGGCTCTGTCTGTTTGCGTTCCGTGAAATCGCCGACTTGGTCCCCAGCCCGGGCCGCCACCTTGGAGTGTCTGAGTTCGCCGTCAGCCATGACTCCGATCAACAGTCCCGGTTGGAATAGCTAATGTACAGGATTCTGCCAGGAATTCTGTAATCGGGTTTCCCAGCCATGGCGGCCAAGTGGGTATGACCCGGGCGGCGTTCCTGGAACGGTGATCCTGCGCCTGGGCCGTATGACCTCGCCGGCAGAAGTGGATGAGGCTGACAAGCATGCGCGCAAGTCCGCCTCCCTTTAAGAGATCGTTATAATATTGGGTCAATGGCCAGAAAAGTGTCGGTCAAATGCGCCATCGCCGGCTGCTACTACCAGCGGAAGATGACCCTCGCCGAACGCGAGGATCTGAGGCGAGTGGGACGGGAGAACAACGCCACGGCGGGCCTCGTCTGCCCGGCCCACGTGAAGGCCGCCTTCAACTTCGAATTCGATGATATCGACATCGATGTTCCTCTGGAGGAACTCCTGGTCGAGGCGTCCAAGGAAACTCCCCGTTGGCGTGTGATATTGACCCCGCTGCCGGGGGCAGCGGGTGAGCCGGACAGCCAGTCCACGCCAGGGCAGGGAGACAGGCTTGTCTAGCAGCCTGTCCGAGGATTAGATTTTGGAGACGAAAAGCGCCACCATCTAATCTCTATGGTGACTATTAGGCTCCATTAAAACAGTAATCGGAATAATCGGCTTTGCTAAAGACGATTTTCGTTTAGAACATTGTTTCTCGGACAGACTGCTAGTCCATCCACGCCAACTCGCAGCTGCCGGGAGAATTCTGACAAGTTCAGAGTGCAATGCCCGGCCGGTCTGCCATATCCGGCGCGAGGGATTCACTTGGCTATAATTGTGGCAGCCCTCGAAACAGGAGCCTTCGATTATGGCCGCGCCGCCCGAATCCGTTGAGATCTACTGCTTGAAGTGCCGGGCCAAGACCGGCTCACGAGATGTTGAACAGGTGACAATGAAGAACGGACGCCCCGCCCTTCGCGCCGTCTGCACCGTGTGCGGCACAGGCAAATACCGCATCGGCTCCGCCGGATAAACCTGGGCCGCCTGCGGGCCTCCGGCTACATCCGTCTCGTGTGGCGCACCTGCGAGCGCGACTTCCGCTCCGGGAAATGTCCAGGGCAGCATCGCCAGCCTGGGGTTTTCAGCGTCCTACATGAGGCCTGGTCGCCCGGAGCCGCCTGCAGGAAACGCCGTCACGCTCTCTGCCACCGTCCTCGAAAGCCGGATCCCGAGCATCGAGTTACGATCTCCGGGCCGGCCGTTGCGCACCGCCATGGCCAATGCCCGCTTGCTTCCGACGACCACGACCAGTGTCCTCCCCCTGGTGATCGCGGTGTACAGCAGGTTGCGCTGCAGCATCGGGTAGTGTTGCGTCAGAAGCGGCACCACCACCGCGGGAAACTCGCTGCCCTGGGCCCGGTGTACCGTCATTGCGAAGGAGGGCTGCAGCTCGTCGAGTTCCGAGAAATCGTAGTCCATGCCGGTTTCCTCGAAGCTCACCGCGACTCGGCCGGCGGTGTGGTCCACCCCGGCCACCCAGCCCAGATCGCCGTTGAATACATCCTTGTCGTAGTTGTTGACCGTCTGGAGCACACGGTCGCCCACCCGGAAGGTCCATCCGAAGCGTGTGATCTCGGGCCCGGCCGGGTTGAGAGCCTCCCGGAGTCTATCGTTGAGCTGATGTACGCCGAAAGCCCCCGTTTCATGGGGCACAGCACCTGAACGTCCCTCATCGGGTCGATTCTGTAGGGGGCAGAATCGTACGCTAAGGTCGCTATCGGCACTTCGGCCACCGGTATTCGTCGGGGAGTGGGATGTGGGCCCACTCAAGGCGTGAGATGCGGCCGGAACCTCGGGATCTAAGATCAGCTCGGCGTGTTTCCTCAGTCTGACCGCTTCCCCGAGATGGGCGGTAATCCAGTAAATGGCGATGGCGGCGAGCAGGTTGCCCGTTCATGCGGTAATGCTGGCCCTCGCCGGAGAGCGGTCGTGAATTTCGCATTGACGACCAATCTGGGGCGCGAAGCGCAGCTAGTTGTGTCCCCTTTCCGCACCTGGATATGCTCGATGTCGTCCGACAGCGTGTGATGGCGCAGCAGGGCGGCTTCGTCCGTGGGCAGGTCGAGTAGGGACGCGCGCTGGCGCGCGCGCCAGATGCTTCGTCCCAGCATGTTCCATTTCTCCGTTATCCGTTCATACCGGCTGCGAGCGCTGTCCGTAAGGGGAACGTCCAGCGGACAGCCCAGCCCGTCGCTCCAACCTCCGCCAGACCGGTGCCAGCAGCGTCTCATATGAATGGTACGGGAACAATTGCGGAAGCGGGACCCTATCCGTACACTTCCCCCATGGCCGCAACGCTCATCGGACACGCCCGCTGTTCCACCGACCTGCAGGATCTGGCCGCCCAGCGCCAGGCCCTCCTGGAGCTCGGCGACGCCGAGGGTCGCATCTACACCGATCACGGCCTCACCGGCAGACCCGTGCCCGCCCCGGCCTCGACCAGGCCCTCGCCGCCGTGCGCGAAGGCGACACGCTGGTCGTGCCCAAACTCGACCGCCTGGCAAGGTCCGCCCCGGATGCCCGTGCCATCGCTGATCAGCTTCGGGAACGAGGCGTGAAACTAGCCCTCGGCCGGGCACTTTACGACCCGGACGATCCCATGGGAAAGATGTTCTTCAATGTCCTTGCCACTTTCGCCGAGTTCGAAGCCGATCTCATCCGCATGCGCACACGTGAAGGCATGGCCATCGCCAGCGCCAAGGGGAAATTGCGCGGCAAGCAGCCCAAACTGTCCGACAGACAGCAGCGGGAACTCTGCCGCATGCATGCCACGGGCGAGTACTCCATCAGCGATCTCGCCGAACTCTTCTCCGTCTCAAGACCAACCGTCTGTCGCACACTCAACCGGCTCCGTTCCCCTTAGCGTACGATTCTGCCCCCTTGTATCTTGACTTTGGCGATGGAGCCGAGCGCGGCAGACCGGTACCCCCTGGGTTACGACAGACCGTCCGGTAGCGAGGGTCGCCGCGCTCCCTACAAGCAGAGCCCGAACAGTTGCCTGGGCCAATCGAGCCCGTATCGTGCAAGGACGGGCCAGCGCTGACGCAGGAGGTAAAGATGGAAGAAAACCCGAGATACATAGGCATTGATGTCTCGAAGGCGCAGGTGGATGTTGCCGTCCGGCCTACGGGACAGAGATGGGCCGCGTCTTACAACGAGACCGGCGTCGAGGAACTGGTTTCCCAGATCGTGGATATAGGTCCCGTCATGGTGTTGCTGGAGGCAACGGGCGGTCTGGAAGTGCCGTTGGTGGCGGCTCTCGCTGCGGCGCTGCCGGTGGTGGTGGTCAACCCGCGCCAGGTTCGCGACTTCGCCAGGGCCACCGGTACGCTGGCCAAGACCGACTCTCTCGATGCGGCAGTGCTGGCCCACTTCGCCGACGCTGTTCGTCCCTCCGTGCGTCCTCTCAGAGACGCCGAGACGCAGGTACTCAACTCGCTGGCGGCACGCAGGCATCAGGTGCTGACCATGCTGGTCTCGGAGAAGAACCGGCTGGGGACCGCTATCAGCGCCGTTTACCCACGCATCGAGGCCCACATCGCCTGGTTGGAACAGGACCTGAACGACTTGGACGAGGGGCTGAGGCAAACTCTCCGCCGGAGCCCCGTGTGGCGAGAGAAGGATGACCTGCTGCGCACCGTTCCCGGCGTGGGAGAACAGGTTTCCCTCACTCTGCTGGCCTACCTGACGGAGCTGGGAACGCTGGATCGCCGGCAGATTGCTGCCTTGGTGGGAGTGGCCCCATTCAACCGGGACAGCGGCACCCTGCGGGGCAAGCGGGTCGGCCGTCTGGGGCGGGCGCGCCCGAGTACGAGCCATTTTGTATATGGGAGCGATGGTAGCCAGCCGCCACAACCCGGTCATCCGCGACTTCTACCAGAAGCTGCTGGCAGCCGGTAAGCCGAAGAAGGTGGCGCTCGTCGCGTGCATGCGCAAACTGCTGGTCATACTCAACTCCATGCTCAAACACGGCTCCCCGTGGTGCGATATGACACAGCCAGAAGTCGCTCATTCCTATTGACATTAAAGACAGTCGCTACCGGTATCGACCCGTCCGTGTCCGGCGGTCAGTATCTGATGGCTGCTATCTTTCCTCAAGCGGCCCGTAGATATCTTCCAGGGCACCCAATATCTCGGCCCGTATGCCGGTCTGACCTTCGCTGTACAGGGCCTCCGGACCTCCAATCTCGTTGTTCACTCCGAAGAATGATTGCGACAACTCTGCGAAGAACTCCCTCCCTCCGTCCACCGCCATGGCGAATGTCCCCGGCCAGAGGCCGGCTGTGCGGGCGCGTTCGAATAGGTCCAGCCACTTGGTGCGGGTCTCGTCATCGAATCCCAGGTTCTCGATCGCATGCGCCCACTCGTGGACGGTGATGTCCTCTGCCCAGAACCTGGTCCGGTCTTCAACAAGACCCAGGAGGTTTTCCTCCGATGTGACTGTGGTGGGTTGCTGGAGTATGCCACCGGCTCCCCGCACGGTGAACGAGTCGTAGGGGTTCCCGTTCAGGTCCAACCTGCCCTCTAGGTAAGCCAGTTCCGGAATCTCAGTGATGTACTTGTCCTTGGGGACGATGGACAGGGCCGCGCCCGCTTCCGCCATCCTTTGAGCCATGTCCGACCGGTGGGCCAGCATTACTCTGACGGTATCCGCTCCAGCCTCCAGGGCCTTTGGGTCGACTGTCTGGGACGCCTTTACGGTGATTCCGTACACGTCGACCGACTGTGTGTAATATGCTACTGGCTCGGATGTGGGGACCGGCGTCGGCATGGGCTCCGGGGTTGGTGTGCTGGCCGTCAGCATCAGCGTTGGTGTTGGAGTCTCTCTTTGCTTTGTGGGAGCTGATGTGGGCACCGGCTTTGGGGCCGTTGGGACCAGCGTCGGAGCGCTGTTTGTCGCTACTGGGGCTGGCGTCGGTACTGGGACCGTCGTCGCAGGAGTCGTGGTAGACGTTGGTGCCGGTGTCGGCTCGGACGTGGCCTCCGGCCTCCGGGAGTCGGTTGGTAACGGAGCAGTGGCGGTGCCTAGTCCCGGAGTCGTTGTCGGGACCGCCTGTGGGGTCTCCGCCGGCTCAGGTGCGGGCGGTCTGGCTCTGGGCGCCGACGTTGCGCCTTCCGCAGAGGATGGGACAGTTGCCACAGCCACTCTCTGGGTCGGGGCCTGGTCGCCGCAGGCTAGCAGGGCGGCGAGAATCACCAAGGCTACCCACAGGGGCAGCTTCATCATTGTGAGACCATTTCCATAGCTCATTCAGAATTCCGAGTTCCGTATGGTTTAATGTACCCGCCGCGTTCTCTAGAGTTCAACAGGCAGTTGACAGCGGGACGGTCACCTCTCCGGGAAGCCATGACTATGAGCAGTGGGATTGGAGTTATTACCAAAGGTGGCCAGTGGTGGATTTATGATCTGGCCCTCCGCGATGAATTCCCGAAGAAACTGGTCGGGCGGATCGACGTTCTCGACGATGAACCTTCGTCTGCCGCCCAAGTTCTGGATCATTGGCTGGGCCGGTTGGGCATCGGTTGATGTTCCCCCCTCTGATGACCGGTCACGACTGGGATCCAGGACCTTGGTTCAGGTCCCATAAATCTTGAAGGGAGTGGGTTGGTATGTCTCCACAACCATGGACCAGGGAGCAGGACTTGGCGGTCCTGTACCTCAAGGTTGAATACCACGGTCAGTTGGCCCCGGGCCACACAGCCGCAGTTGCTCTCGCTGATGCCATGGGCAGGACGGTGGCGTCCATCTGGATGCGGAAGGGCAACTTCGACTCTTTGGACACTGCCGCCCCTGGCGTTGGTCTTAGAAGCGCTGCCAAACTAACTGCAGACATCTGGGCTGAATACCAGCGGGACCCCGGCCAGGTCCTTTCTGAGGCCCGGACAGCTTACTTGAACTTGGTCTGAGTCATTTCTCCACACCGGTGGTTCGACTGGGAACTCCCCAGTCATTCTGTCGTGGCTGGATAGAAGCCGCTGTCGACGTTTCTTGGTGGGTGCTATCGTGGGTTCCATCGCCGCCCCGGTCTGGGTGGCCCCGGGCGTCGGTGTCTCCGACTCGAGTGTCGGCACCCGGCTGGATGCCGGCAGCGCTTGGCAGGCCAATAGGGCCGGGGGAATCAAGACTGTGGGAAGTAGTGGAGTCGTCCTCAGCACCTTTCTGACTGGACCCCAGACGATGGTGTCCCAGTCAGGCATGTTGCCTTCTTTGATAATCGTCTTGACCGATTCTGAGCATTAACGGAAATGCCTCTAGTACTGAGTCAAGGCTGAAGTGTCAGGATAGAGACGACGGAGTTTTGATCTGGCGTCTTTGGCGGTGAAACGCCAGTTGATGGTAGCTGCCGCAGCGTTGCGCTCCGCTCCGCCTCGTAGACGCTGATGTTCCTCTGCAGCGCCTCCTGGTGAGGGTTTCGCCCCTTGAGGCAGGTCCTGGCCAGCACGCTGAACTCGATCTCCGCCATATTCAGCCAACTCCCGTGCTTGGGCGTGTGATGGAACTCCAGCCGCTTGGCGATACGCCTGGCCTCTGCCGGTGAGTAGCTCTCATACAGAGACGCCATTCTGTGGGTGTTCAAATTGTCCAAGACCACCCGGATCACGGGGACCTCGGGATAAGCCTCGTCCACCAGCCAGCGCATCTGGTGGGCAAAGTCCTGCATGGTGCGTCGCTGGGTTATCTCTACATGGCGCCAGCCCCTAAGGGGCTCGCAGGTGAGAAACAGGTTGCGGGTTCCATTCCTCAGGTATTCGTAGTCCTCCCGCTTGGGACGTCCTGGGGCTGGCGGAATGGATGGACGTACGTTGGCCAGCAACTGGGTGGAGGTCTCATCGAAACAGACCACTGGTCTCTGAGGGTCATAGGGCTCGGCGTAAAGTTCCAGCACATCCTCCATGTGGGCCACGAAGTCGGCGCTCACCTTTGGGATGCACCACTGCTTCTTGCGCCACGGCTTGAGAGCCTTTTTTCAGCCGCAGCCTCACCGTCTCGTGGGACAACGACTCCACCAGACCCAGTTCAACCGTCTTGCCCGCCAGGGCGCGCAAAGTCCAGTGGTCGTGGCCCTCGGGAGCCGGGGTGCAGGCCAAGGCTATCAGGTGCGCCTCGGCCCGGTCATCCAGCTTCCGGTAACGGTTGACCTGGTTGCGGCGCCGCAGCACCTCGTTCAATCCTTCCTCGGCATACCGCCGCTTGGCTCGCAACACTGTGCGCTCCGAGACGTCCAGAGCGGCGGCTACCCGGGCGGCTCCTGAGCCTGTCGAAGGGCCAGCCCTCGTCTATCTTGAGCAGAATGCGGGCCCGGGTGATGGCCTGGGCCGAACTCCTTCCCGACCGGATCATCCTCCGTAACTGCCCCCTCTCCTGCGAGGATAGCTGAACCTCATACTTTTCCTGAACCATGACCGCCACACCTCACCCAACACTGTTTCCCTTCCAACGATAGCATCACCCTTTAACAAAAATACCTGTCTGACATTACTAGTTTGACTCGGTACTAGCAGCCCGTCCGTCCCCGCATCCGGGCTCATATAGAGTGGCTGGAGCAGGAGCTGAAAGACCTGGACCGTGGGCTGCGGGAAATGCTGCGCCGCAGCCCGGTGTGGCGGGAACAGGACGACCTGCTTCGCTCCGTTTCCCGGAGTGGGGCCGCAGCTCTCGGTGGCGCTCTGGCAGACCTGCCAGAGCTGGGCAAGCTGGGACGCAGTCCTGAGCCTGCCGGAGGGGGGACCTGGTGGGAGTGGCTCCCATGAACCGGGACAGTGGAATCAAGCGGGGCCGGAGAACCGCCTCCGGAGGGCGAGGCCGAGTGCGGGCCGTGCTCTACACGGCAGGCCCATGGACCGTTCGATTGGGAAACAACTTTACATTCACCGTAGCATGCCGGACAAAGCTATGTCAGACGCTGTAACAGTCAAGCTGATACCCGACCCAGCCAGGAGTGTATCCTCCAGTTCTCTGGTGACCGTGACGGCTGACAACTTCACTTTGGAGGTCGTCGACGGCATTTCAAGCGCCGTTTTCTGGCTGGAGGGGAGAAACGTGCTGGTAGTCCCGGAGTCCAGATATCTCGGCCATTGGGGTCTGAATGAAGACGATCGTCTCTAGCAATGCAGTCGCAGATGATTGCCTGGGGAGTTCGACATTCTTGGAATACCACCGTCGGTTCCGTTTGCTTATAGCGTATGGTTGAGGCGACCGAATATGTTTCTGGAGGATATACGCTACAAGCAAACGGAACCCATTCAAGGATTCGCGTCAGGGTGGACGGACGATTCGCCTGCAACCCAGCCTGAACCTGGGACATAACGGCGAGGCTCATCACGCCATCCAAAACGCCCTCCGCATCGGGCGTCAGGGCGAAATCCTGTACCGCTCGAGCAAGGGCCAGCACTACCGAATGGCCTGGCTCAACCTGCTTTACGCCACCGCCATTTACTGGAATTCCGCCCACCTCGGCGAAGCTGTCAGACAGAGAGAACACACCGGGCTGACGGTAGAACCCGAGCTCCGCGCCCACATCGCACCCCTTGGGTGGGCCCACATCCTACTCACGGGAGAATACCGGTGGCCGGAGCGCCGATAGCGACGTCGGCGTACGATTCTGCCCCCTTGTATCTTGACTTTGGCGATGGAGCCGAGCGCGGCAGACCGGTACCCCCTGGGTTACGACAGACCGTCCGGTAGCGAGGGTTGCCGCGCTCCCTACAAGCAGAGCCCGAACAGTTGCCTGGGCCAATCGAGCCCGTATCGTGCAAGGACGGGCCAGCGCTGACGCAGGAGGTAAAGATGGAAGAAAACCCGAGATACATAGGCATTGATGTCTCGAAGGCGCAGGTGGATGTTGCCGTCCGGCCTACGGGACAGAGATGGGCCGCGTCTTACAACGAGACCGGCGTCGAGGAACTGGTTTCCCAGATCGTGGATATAGGTCCCGCCATGGTGTTGCTGGAGGCAACGGGCGGTCTGGAAGTGCCGTTGGTGGCGGCTCTCGCTGCTGCGGCGCTGCCGGTGGTGGTGGTCAACCCGCGCCAGGTTCGCGACTTCGCCAGGGCCACCGGTACGCTGGCCAAGACCGACTCTCTCGATGCGGCAGTGCTGGCCCACTTCGCCGACGCTGTTCGTCCTCTCAGAGACGCCGAGACGCAGGTACTCAACTCGCTGGCGGTACGCAGGCATCAGGTGCTGACCATGCTGGTCTCGGAGAAGAACCGGCTGGGGACCGCTATCAGCGCCGTTCACCCCCGCATCGAGGCCCACATCGCCTGGTTGGAACAGGAGCTGAACGACTTGGACGAGGGGCTGAGGCAAACTCTCCGCCGGAGCCCCGTGTGGCGAGAGCCCGTGTGGCGAGAGAAGGATGACCTGCTGCGCACCGTTCCCGGCGTGGGAGAACAGGTTTCCCTCACTCTGCTGGCCTACCTGCCGGAGTTGGGAACGCTGGATCGCCGGCAGATTGCTGCCCTGGTGGGAGTGGCCCCTTTCAACCGGGACAGCGGCACCCTGCGGGGCAAACGGGCCGTCTGGGGCGGGCGCGCCCGAGTACGAGCCATTTTGTATACGGGAGCGATGGTAGCCAGCCGTCACAACCCGGTCATCCGCGACTTCTACCAGAAGCTGCTGGCAGCCGGTAAGCCGAAGAAGGTGGCGCTCGTCGCGTGCATGCGCAAACTGCTGGTCATACTCAACTCCATGCTCAAACACGGCTCCCCGTGGTGCGATACGACACTGCCAGAAGTCGCTCATTCCTATTGACATTAAAGACAGTCGCTACCGGAAAAGAACCACATCCCGCAGTTTCAGATGTGGGAGTCTTTCACAACCTCTGTATGGATTTATCACTATTCCAGGTGATAGCTATACGAGATTTTCACTACTGGCAGATAGAGTGAAATACGTGGCGGCACTTTGTCCCAGTTGATCCTTGAAATACAGACCAGCGCTGCCATTAGCGAACGCGATTCTTCTCGCGAGCGACTCTTCTGGCAGTGGCTGTTGCTGTGTTTGTCTTACTACCGAAATTCTCCGTCCCAAGCCTTGCTATATTGACGGCTTTCTGTATCTCCCTTGTGGTCTGGGTCAGTATCAATGGCTCCAATGTCGCTCTGGCCCAGGACGCGGCTCCGGCGCAGCCCACCGGGCTGACAGTATCTTCAGAGGAACACCGGTCCGTCACCATTGCATGGGATGACCCCCAGGACGACAGCATCACCGGCTACCAGGTGCTGAGACGCTCCCGTGACGGGGACACCTACGGCGACGGGGAGGGCGCGGCCGAATTCGTCGCCATAGAGGACGATACCGGGACCGCGGACACTGTGTACACCGACACAACAGTGACGTCCTGGACCAGATACGTCTACCGGGTCAAGGCCCGGAACTCCGCCGGCCTCAGTGAGCGGTCAAGCTATGCCAATGCCGAGACCCTCGGGCCTCCGGATCAGCCAACCGGACTGACGGTCAGTTCTGCGAGCCATGACTCGGTCACCATCGCATGGGACGACCCCCAGGACGGCAGCATCTCCGGCTACCGGGTACTGCGCCGCTCCCGCGACGGGGACACCTATGGCGACGGACAGGGCGCGCGGGAGTTCGTGGCCATAGAGGACGACACCGGCACGGCGGACACCGAATACACTGACCAATCAGTGACGCCCGAAACCAGGTACGTCTACCGCGTGAAGGCCCGGAACCCTGCGGGCCTCAGCGAGCGTTCCAGCTACGCCAACGCTGAGACACCGGCGGCGCCGGTAGCTACCCCCGAACCCACGCCCGAACCAACCCCTGAACCCACACCGGGGACGAAGCAAGTAAGCGAACAGCAGCAGGAGTCGACCACAACCAAAGACAACGGTGGAAACGGGCAGATTCCTCGTCAGCAGCAGCAATCGACGTCGGATGCCTCCTTGAGTTCCATCAACGCTAATGGCATTGCCGTTTCCGGGGTGGACCAGGACAGCACTGAATTCACCTTGGGCGTGGGAAACGAAGTCTCCAGGGTTACACTGGAGCCTGAACCCCAGCAACCGCAGGCCACTGTCCGCTACAGGGGCCTCCACTACACCGATGCCGACGAAAACGCCGATGGCCATCAAGTGGATGTGCTTGTCGGCCGCAACACCATCGAGTTCACTGTGACCGCCCAGGACGGGGTTTCCACCCAGGACTACACCTTCTACATCAACCGCGGATCCAACGCCGCAAGCGGTTGGACTGTGCTGAAAGACCTGGAAAATCTGTTGGGATCCGGAAGCGACTCCCCCGGCGGCATCTGGTCTGATGGGAGCGTCATCTGGGTGTCCGGGGGCGACGACCTCAAGCTCTACGCTTACCAGTTGGCAACCGGGGATCGCGAGGTCGATCGGGACATAGATCTCCACTCGGATAACGCCGACCCGAAGGGTATCTGGTCCGACGGCGAGACCATCTGGGTGGTTGACTCCGCCGACAGAGGCCTTTACGCCTACAATCTGGACTCCGGGGCGCGGGATTCTACGAAGGACTTCACCGACCTAGGCGATGATGATGCCGTTTACTATGGCATCTGGTCCGACGGCGAGACTATCTGGGTTTCCGACAAAACAGGACCCGTCATTGAGGCCTTCGATTTCGATACCGGCGAAAAGGTTCAGGCGCTCCGATATACCGAACTGGAGCCGTCGGCGCATGACCACGTCGCGGGCATCTGGTCCAACGGTGTGACCATGTTGGCAGTGAGCACCGCGGTAGGAAGGGAAGTAATCTGGGAATACGATTCCCCTGAGAGCGAGATTAGCCTTGGCTCCGATCGGAACTACCTCCACCTGGACGGCGCAGGCAACCACGGTCCTGGGGCCATCTGGTCCAACGGAGAGACCCTGTGGGTGTCAGACACTGAAGACGGCAAACTCTACTCCTACAATTTGCGCGTGTCCGACAACACCGACCTGCGCTCCATCACCGTGGACGGATCGGATGTTGACGGCGTCGTCCCCGTCGCCACCGAATACCTGCACCACGTGGGGAATTCCACAAGCCGGGTCACGCTGGCCGCAGCGCCGAGGCACTACAAGGGCACGGTTTCCATCGGTGCTCTGGACGCCGACGATATCGCGGAGGGCCACCAGGTTGACCTCATGGTCGGCAGCAACAATATCACAATAACGGTCGTTGCCCACGACGGGACAACCACCGCCAACCACACCCTGACCATCAGCCGAGCGTCCACCGCCACCACTGCCTGGAACGTTACGGCGGACGTGGAGGACGTGCTGGGGTCCGGCAGCGAATTCCCCGGCGGGATCTGGTCGGATGGGACTTACATCTGGGCATCGGGCGGCGACGACCTGAAGCTGTATGCCTACGAACTGGCGACCGGAGAACGCGAGTCCGACCGGGACATCAGCCTGCACTCCGACAACGAGGACCCGCAGGGCATCTGGTCCAACGGTACGACAATGTGGGTCCTGGACAACACGGACAGGAAGCTGTACGCCTACACCCTGGAATCCGGAGACCGGGACGCGGCGAGAGACTTCGGAGTCTTTGGTGACGGGGACGATGACTATTACGGCGTCTGGTCCGACGGCAAAACGGTCTGGATATCCAACGTGAACGGCTACACGGTGGATGCCTTCGACTTCAGAACAGGAGAAGAAAAGCGGGACCTGAGATACGAATACCTGGAACCGTCCGGGCAGAGCCACAACGCGGGCATTTGGTCCGACGGCGTTACCATGTGGGTGGTGGACCCCTACAGGAACATCGTATTCTCCTACGACTCCCCGGCTTCCCATTTCAACCAGCAGAAGACCTTCCAGACACTGAATGCCGCCGGCAATACGAACCCGCGCGATATCTGGTCGGATGGCGAGACCATGTGGGTATCGGACGGCGAGGATGGCAAGATTTACTCCTACAACATGCCCGTCTCCAACAATGTGGAATTGCGTTCCATATACGCTGCCGGCCAGTTTATGTCCGGTTTCGAGCCGGATAATCACAGCTACACCCTGGGCATGTCTAACCAAGTCAGCCAGGTAATAGTGCAGGGAATCCCACGGCAGCATTTTGCAACCGTTTCCTACACCCCCGAAGACGCTGCTCCCCGCCTGGGCGGGCATCAGGTGGACCTGAATGCTGGCGCCAACCCGGTCACCATAACGGTGCTGGCCCAGGACGGCGTCGCCCAGGACACATATACAGTCAACTTTAACCGGGGGAGCTCTGAAGATTTCGAATGGAATGCAGCTGCCGATTTCGACACATTGGGCAGGGCTGGCAATGAATCTCCTGGCGGCCTCGCCTCCGACGGCTCCACGATGTGGGTGGCTGATGAAGCTGACCTGAAGCTGTATGCCTACGACGTAGTAACCGAGGCCCGTACCCCGGATCTGGACATCACTCTTAACTCCGCTCAGGGCTCGCCGGGGGGCATGTGGTCCGACGGCACTACCATAAAGGTATACGACGTGGATGACAGAAAGCTGTACGCCTACGTTGCCGAAACCGGCGAACGAGACGAGAGCAAGGACATTGACGGGCCCGAGGACACTTTCCCCCATCACTACGGCGTCTGGTCAAACGGGGATACGATGTGGCTCTCGCAACGGACCGGCGGCTTGGCTGCCTACGACCTCGGCAAGGGGACGCGCGACGAGGACAAGGATTTCGACGCCCTGGACGGCGTCGATGGCATCGACGTGAGGGGAATCTGGTCAGACGGGGTGACAATGTGGGTGGTGGACAGCGCCCACGACAGGGTACGCGCCCTGAACGTGCTCACCGGGGAGCCCGACACCGGCAAGGACATCCAGACCCCCCACAATGCTGAAACAGGTTCTACTCGTGGCATCTGGTCCGATGGCGATTTCATGTGGGTGAGCGACTCAGTAGCCGGCAAGGTCTATTCGTACAACATGCCGGCCCTGGACAGCACCCACCTGCGCAAGGTCGTCGCCGACGGCGCAGAGGCGGCCGGTTCGACCCAGGACGGAGTCTGGTATGCCACCGTGGCGAGCACGGCCACCCAAGCCACGGTCGCAGCGACAGCCGCGCAGTTCAAGGCCACGGCAAGCCTCGGCGGCACCGATAGCGACGGGGTCGCCGACGGGCACCAACTGGCTATCCCCGACCTGACCGCCGACATGACTATCACTGTCACGGCCGACAGCGGCAACTCCCGGGAACACACCTTGACTGTCTCCCGGGTGAACGCCGACTCCGCGCAAGTAGTACGAGTGCGCGGCTCAGTGGCAGGCGACATAGCCAGCCCCGAGGAGTTTGGCGTTGTCGCGGTGGACCTCGTGACCGACGAGCTCTACCGGTTCGATCTCGAGGGGATGGACAACGGGGACGGCGCCCTCGCGAACCCCAGGCTGCTGGGACTGTTCAAGCTGGTCTATGGGACCGCAGTACCGGTGGGCGATTCTGCCGACTTTCTTGGGGGACATGGCACCAATTCCTCCGAGGTGTATCACGAACCCAAACCGGAGGGACAGGCCAAAGCCACCAAGGCCAGGTACTACATTGTTGTCGGGAGCGAAAGCGGCGCCGCCGGCGGCTACCGCCTGAGCGTCAGCTACGAGGACGAGGCCACGGCCGATACATCGACCACAGCAGTCGCGGAAGTCCTTCCCTCGTCCAAGAGTTCAGGGAAGCGGGGCAGGTATCACTTCCGTGGAGCCATAGGGGAACCCGGCGATGTGGACTGGATCAAGGTCACCCTGGAAGCGGGGCAGATGTACCGCATCGTGATAAAGAGCGGCGCCACCGGCAATTACAGGACCCTGACCGAGCCGATCCTGGGAGGTCTGTACACCGGCGATGGCTCAGAGAATCACATCTCCGGAACCCTGGCGGTCCCAAGCGGGAACCGGGTTGAGTCTCGCATCCATTACTATGCCGAATCCGCAGGTGTGTACTACATCTCAGCCTGGGGGTTCGGGGATGACTGGGGCTCCTACGACCTGCTGGTAATGGAGGTGGAGGACGATTGCCAGCCCGACAACACCAGCACCCATGACACCATCGCCGTCAACGAGTCGCATGACGCAAAAATCGATTACCGAGGAGACGCCGACTGGTTCAGGGCAGAGCTTACGGGAGGAACGACCTATCGCGCGGAGGTAGCAAGTCGGAGTGGGACAAATCCACTACGATTCCCCAAGGTTTACATCTACAACGGCTCGGGCCAGATGGTCTCCAGCGGCACGTTTAATTCCGCGGGGCCGTCGTCGGTGGCTTCCATCAGTCCGACGTCATCCGGGACTTACTACATAGTGGCAGCATCGATGATCAACAGTTCCGGCTTGTACACCGTTTCTCTATCGGAGGAATAATTGCCGCCGCTCAACAAGCAAGGGTGCCGGGAGTCGCATGTGCAAGCTCCAGGTGCCGGCATCGCCGGTCATTCCGGGAACATAGTCCGCCCGAAACAGTTTCTCAGCGCAGGCGCTGTCTGCCCAGGTTTGGGGGCGTCCTCGCCCGTTTTGCCTGGATTGTCCCGGGAAAAGGGTCCATCCGCTCAAGGCAACGCCGCTCCAGATAGGCATTCAGAGCATCAAATGTCTCGAGGGACGGGATGGACACCAGAAAATTGGAAGTAGCGTAGCCCACTAGTAGTTCATCTCTAATGTAATGATGGGTACAGGGACTTGAGTTTGATCCGGGCGTCCTGGGTGGTAAATCGCCGGTCCGCCCGGATTGCAGCCCGGTTGCGCCGCTCCTGCCAAGTCCCGCTTTCTTGGGTCAGGACCTCCCGGTCAGGCATTCGGCGGTCCAGGCACTGCCTGGCCAGCACTCCCAATTCTATCTCCGCCATCCCTTCGGCAAGCTCAGGACAGGATTCAGCCAACTCCCGTGCTTCGGAGTGTAGTGGATCTCCAGACGCTCGGCGATGCGCCTGGCCTCCGCAGGCTCGAAGGCCTCGTACAAGGATGACGGATGGTGCGTGTTCAGATTGTCCATCACCAGCACTATACGCTCCCTGTCAGGGTAGTCTTCATCCACCAGTTTCCGCACCACCTCCGCCCAGTCGGTCCGCGTGCGCCTTTCCCTGACCTCCACCCGGCGCCATCCCTCCAAGGGCGCGTACAGCATGAACAGGTTGCTCACCCCGTTGCGCTGGTATTCGTAATCGTAGGCCACGGGTGCTCCGGGCCTCGCCGGACGGGGTTGACGCGTCTCCTGCACCAACTGCTTGCTGGTCTCGTCCAAACACACCAGCACCTCGTTGTCATCAAAGCTCCGGTGATACACCTCCAGCACATCCTCCATGGCGCAGACAAACTCGGCGGCGCAGACAAACTCGGCGCTGCCTTGCGGTGGCAGGCACCAGCATTCCTTCAGCCACGGCTTGACGCAGTTTTTTTCAGTGTCCGCCGCACCGTCTCCGGGCAGATGCTGTCCACTATCTCCCTTTCCACCAGCCCCTCGGCCAGCAGTTGCAGAGTCCAACTAACCCGTCCCTCCGGCGGCTGGGAGACAGCCATCGCTATCAGGTGGGCCTCTCCCTCACCGTCCAGCTTCCTGGCGCGGTGGTTCAGTTGCCTCTTGCGTCCAATGGCCGACTCCACTCCCTGCACCACGCAACGGTGGCGCACCCGCTCTACCGTGGCCGTGCCCACCCCAAGGGCCCGGGCTATCTCCTGATCCATCATCGGACCCTCGGCCTGATTCTCGTCGCTGAGCAGCAGAATTCGGGCGTGAGTCTGCTTGTAGGCCGCCGCTCGCCCCTTGGACACCAGTGCCTTCAGTTCCTCTTGCTCCTCTCCCGTCAAACTCACCCGATACTTCTTCACCATCACATCCTCCCACTTCCCGGTCGCCGCGCCTAAGCGCTAGCTCATCATAGATCATCAGCCATCATCTCAAAGCAGTTGGTCCACTAGTCCTTCGAACACACCTTTCTCATTGCCCTTGCCGGGACGGCCGAGCCGGTTCTACAACAGGTAGTGGGACTAGAGCTCGGTGTAAGGCCCAGGTGCGCTCGCGTTTACCGTCGCCCAGCATCTTGGCCACCGCCAGACGGTACTGTCGTAGAGCATGCTCCGGAGAATTCCGCCCAGGAAGGCGAGGGCCGAAACGTGGCCGTCAAGGAAGGCTTCGGTGCTCCCGGCCGGATAGGCCTTGACGAAGCAGCCGTTGCTGTGGGTCCGGTCGTGGATCAAGCAGTGGGCCTTCTGCTGTACCCCGCCGATGACTTCCAGGGTCTCGCCGAAATCACACCAGGCATTGCCCGGCGGGTGAGATAGCGGCACGAACATCTCTTTGGTCTGGGGGCGATGCTCATGGACGTAGTCCTCGACGACGGTGTACCCGCCGTCAAAGCCGCACGCGTCCCTAACCCGCCCGAAGATGCGGTTGGCGATGTGGCGCTGCTCTCTGGCGACCCGGCTATCATCATCTAGTACTACAGTCGCACATTCACTTCGACGGCACTTTTGGATTCTCTATCGGCTTGGCTTCATCTATCGCATATCGCAGACGCATAAACCGAAGCTAAGTTCAACGGTCTTCGAGGCCCTCCGACCCTAAAGACAGTCATCTGCGACTGTAGTACTAGATAACCCGGTCTCCCCACCCTGGCGTGGACTGGCTGTCCGGCTCACCCGCTGCCCGCGACAGCGGGGTCAGCATCATGCGCCAACGGGGAATGTCCTTTGGACGCCTCGACCAAGAGTTCCTCCAGGGGAACATCGATGTCGATATCGTCGAATTCGAAGTTGAAGGCGGCCTTCACGTGGGTCGGGCAGACGAGGCCCGCCGTGGCGTTGTTCTCCCGTCCCACTCGCCTCAGTTCCTCGCGTTCGGCGAGAGTCATCTTCCGCTGGTAGTGGCAGCCTGACATGGCGCATTTGACCGACACTTTTCTGGCCATTACCCCAATATTACAACGACAAATCAAGCAGTGGGTTTCGGGCAAGCGCGCGGGGTGGTCAACGTCGACTCTTGTCTTGATTGCGGAGAGGGAAGAATTCCTGCACCCAGTTGGTCCTGACCATAGACCCGGACACCAGAAAGGGCCGCTGAACGCTGAAAATGCGGTTCGCACAACCGGTATAATGTAATCACTTGGTTAGCTGGTCTGTTCAACAGGAACTTTGATCTCGACCCTTTCACCATGTACAACCACGTAAGGCCTCCTAGAGCAGATAAAATATCCGCTCCTGAGGCGGAGGCTCTTTGAGTTTCAGTGTCCTGGATTTCGATATTGTCGGCGCGAATTATCTGCAGTGTGACGGTTGCCGCCAATTCGCACTTCTCCCATGGTGCCGTGAGCCCCGATTCTCACCGCGCCGGGTTCTTCAGACTGGTCTTCGCTAGTGCTCATTGGTTCTTACTCCCTTTTCTATCTGCCCAACAACCGGGCGGCTCTACGCTATAGGCCCCCCATGTATGCTGAGCTGTGTTCTGCTGCATTATGCGAGGCAGAGAGTATCCTCGGTGATCACACTTAGGGAGTCTCGGACACCAAGTTGCTTCGTCTCAACCCGGCCAGTTGACATTCGTTCATCGCGCGTGCCGTCCAGCCCGGGGTGCACTTCAATGGCGTAATCTGGACCGGGTTGTTCTTGCTCGACGGCGGGTCGCGGCTACTGACGCGAGGGGAGTGACGTTGACGAGGCGGAATTGGCCATTTGAACAGTCCAGTGGTCTGTGCGGACCCTGATGAGTCGGAGAAAGGAGAGATCGCCGAAGAGTTACTCGTCAAATGACGCCGGCATGCTTGAGGTGACGGCGTTGCATGCCCCGGTGGGAGACAGTCCTACCTACCCATCCAAGAGGCCACCGCGCACTGCCCGGACTGCCAGTTCCTGCTTCGACTTTACCTTCAGCTTGTTCTGGATCCCGTAGATGACGTTCCTAACACTCAGGGGACGGTAGCCAATCACCTCGGCTATCTCCGCATAGTTCATCCCTTGGGCAAAGAGCCCGAGAACCTTCTTCTCCTTGTCGGTCAGGCCGGCCACCAGCTCCGCGTCGCTCTGCTGAGGCTTGGAGCGAGCGTTGGCGGCCAGCCGGACCAACGCCTTGGCTGGGACGCGCAATTCTCCATCCACCACATCCCGCAGCGTGTCGACCAACTTCTCCCCTGTTGCCGACTTCCGCAGATAGCCGGTTGCCCCGGCAGCCACGGCCAGCAGGACCGCGTCTTCATCCGATGAGGCTGTCAGCACCAGCACCTGGGTGTCCGGCAGCATTTCCTTGATCTCCCGGCAGGCTTCGATGCCGTCTTTGACGGGCATCGCAACCTCAATGAGGACGATGTCAGGTTGTGTACTTGCTGCGAGAATTACGGCAGCCTCGCCGTCCCCGGCCTCGCCCACCACTTCCAAGTCAGCAGCCCGGTCAAGCGCCTGCCTTATGCCGTCCCTCATGAGGGGATGGCTGTCTGCGATCATCACTCTTGTCTGAGTACTGGCTGACAATCCACCGTGCTCCTTCTGTCGAAATTACGATCCTCAGCTGGCCGCAGTCCGGCGATGCTGCTGGCAACCAGCCTCAAGATGAATTTTCTATCGGCCTGGAGGGAGCAAGTAATCTCCTCCAGCAGTAAAGCATCCGGGACATGATTTCCATTCAACCCGCATATCCCATTATCCACTGAAGATCCGGCTATCATAAGTGTCTTTAATAATTAATATACATTATAAATATAATTACTGGATTGGAGTACGGTTGTAAGCGTGCTGAAATGGCACTTTGACACGGATGGCGGATGGAGATGTGGGCGATATTGGCTAGGAAGCAGGCCATGAGGTAAATTAAGCCCATTTCCATATCTGTGAAGCTGTCAGGCAGGTGGTCTGTATACCTTCTAAATGACTAATATACTTATCACTACGCCTCTGTATGGTATGATAAGTTCTTATAAATATTAGGAACAGAACTGTTATAAATTGCTTATATAGTTTCTGTTATCCTGAATCGATTGCATATGGCGTTGTCGTGATGCATTTCGAAACTCCGGGCTGGCACACAGGAGATGCAACGATGATGGATCGAACTCCGAGACTGGCATCAGTCATGCTGGCGCTCGTGTTGATTCTGGCTGCGACAACGCTGCTGGCGTGCGAGGGCCAGACCATCACTATCGAGCAGTCAACGCCGGATCCGGAGGGCACACGAGGTCTCTCTGCTCCCGTGTCCACGCGCCCACCCATACCCACGCCCGAGCCAGGGGAGCGAGTCGCCTTTCTTCCCATGTCCGACGGCGCGGCCCTGATGGCGCTTTTCGATGCCACCGGTGGAGGCGACTGGGGCAACCGGGACGGCTGGCTGTATGAGATCGATCTCGGCCAGTGGTACGGCGCGACCGCCGACGCCGACGCCGACGGCTGGGGCACGGCCCTGGAGCTCCGCAGCATCGGCCTGAGCGGCGAGCTGCCGGAGGAAATCGGATACCTTACCGAACTCGCCGAACTCAACCTCAGCAACAACTCCCTCACCGGGACGCTGCCTGCCGAAATCGGCGGCCTCACCAACCTGGAGGAGTTGTACCTGAACAGCAACCAGTTCAGCGGAGCCCTGCCCGCGACGCTGGGCGCGCTTACCGCCCTGCACCTATACGATAAACAGTTCGAGGCGGAGTTCTCGGCGGCGCTGGGCCCCCTCTCCGAACTGGACAGCGTGTCCATCTGGAACTACCGCTTCTATTGGGCCGACAGCTACGAACCGGGCCTGCTGTCCGACCCGTCCGTTGCCGCTTGGATCGGCGTCTCCACTAATAATAGCGAGGGCAGCGTCACCGGCCTGAACCCCGGCGAGAACGAGCTGCACAGCGTGCTGCCGCAGCAACTTGGCAACTTGGACGGCCTGACCACATTGAGCCTGCACTTCAACCAGCTAGAAGGCGAAATGCCAGCGAGAATCGGTAATCTCACCGGCCCCACTGGCTGACTGCCGTCGCCCATCCGGCAGCAGGTCGCGCCCAGGCCTTTTCCCCTGACAAAGGGGGGCTCCCAAGCCTTCACCATAGGGAAGGCCAAGCCGCTGATGACCGACGATCTCAGCAAGCTGGTTGTGGCGCGGGAGGCCCAAGACCTGAACGAAATCCCGGAGTAGCAGGAGAGGTAGGTAGTGCCCAAGCTGCTAGATTCGCCCCTGACCAGGGACTGGACCATGTGTCGTGAGCCATTGCCGTGCTATCGCCGGACACCATCATCAAACCCGGTTCCACCCTCTCCAATCTGGGCAGCATGGGGCTCCCCTGATGAGCCCCTCAAAGGAATATGCCGATGAAACCATTGCCAATCATCGCCGCCGCCGCACTGCTGATCTTGGTCGTCATAGCGGTGGTCCTGTTTTTCCTGGTTGGGGGCTCCGACCCAGTTGAAGAGTCGGACCTCTCTGAGCCCGGAGCCACGGAGCAGGCGGTGAGAGATTCGAGAGAAACTACAACCCCCAGCCTTCCGGTGGAGACTCCCACCCCAGGTCAGGACACCGGTCGCGGGGTAGCAAGCCGTCCTCCGCAGCCGGCCGAACTTGACGAACTACCTTGGGAGGCGGATGGCCTGACCGACATTGAGCAAGTGGTTCAGGGATCCCTCCAAGAAATCAGCAAAACGGCACCGGGTACGGCGGTCAGGCTGGCGGACCTGCCATGGATGGCCGACGAAGTGACGTTGGAAGAGCGAATCGCCGTACCTGCGATCGAAAAAATCGCGGCCTCGGACAGGGGTGTGTCGCGTGCCATTGTCGACCTGCCGTGGGTCGGCGACGATGTTGAAGGTGAGGAAATCATAGCCCTGGAACTGCTTGTCGTCATCGCCGAAGAGGATCCCGCCATTGCTTTGGCTTTGGCCGAATCGCCGATCCTGTCCGACGAAGTCACTCTGGAGGCCCAGTTCACCCTCCTCACAATTGGATACATAACAAGAGAGGATCCGGCGCTTGCCCGGGAAATCGCTGAATCCCCACAGATTGCAGACGGGATCAGTGGAAACGAATTGGGGGCCTTCACCGGCAGCGCCGACTACTACCTGGAGCGACTGCGGAGGGAAAGTCCGACCGTTGCTGACATACTGAAGGATTATCCCTGGGCATCTTCCGACACCAGCCGGAGTCAAACCGGGCCACGGGGAGGCTTGCTGGCGAGACCTGCCTTCCAGGTATCCAACACCCCGGAGGAATTGGCCAAAGCTCTGCTCTACTTTTTCGCCCAACGCGATCCGACCTTGGCTGAACAGGTGGCGTCTTTAGCTTGGCTAGCCGATGGAGTAACTGCGCAGGAGGCGAGGGTGCTCGCCAACCTGGACCGCCTGGCGAGCAGAGACCTACCCTTGGCAGGCACTTTATTGGGACTGCCCTGGCTGGCGGATGAGGTGACCAGACGTGAAGCCTGGGCAATCTCAAGAGTCTGGCATGTCCTGGGAAGCGACGAGACATCGGCAGATCTGCTCGTCAATCAGCCCTGGTTCCAGGACGGGCTGGACGGCGAGGACCATGCCCGCGTCACCATTCTGAGAAACGGGTGTAACTTCGCCAGTTTTTGCCGCCAGCTCATTGAGAGCGGGCATGTGGTGTCCACAACCCTGTCCTTCCCTTCCGGCGACGTCCGGGTGTTTGGTGTAAGCCGCTCTCCATTGGGGTCCATTTCCGATGCACTGTTCCAAAACGCCCGAGACGCGATTCCGCCCATCAGTGAAATGATGGGCCATCCCTGGGCTTGGCCAGAGGTCATCGTGTATCACGAACCCGAATTGCATTATGTTTCTGAAATTCCGGAGGGGTTTTTTCAGCCCAACGAGCCTCAATACATCGGCATAAAACATGCTGAGGGCAGGTATGTTCTACATCACGAGATGGCTCACTATTATTCTTTCGGGCCTCATTGGCTGGTGGAGGGGGGAGCCGACTTTCTCGAGCGCTATACCCAACACGTCAACACCGGTTTGGACCTGCAACAGGAATTACATCAACTGGAATTGCAGATTCCCTGTAACAATGCCGAGAATATCCATCAGTATGTGCTGGCAACCGAGTGGATTTCTGCATCTATCCGGGCTGCCAAGTTTTGCTCATATACATTCGGGAATCATTTCTTGCTGGCCTTGTACCTCGAGTTGGGGCAAGAGATGGTATCCGGAGCCTTGGCCGACTTATACCGCCTGGCAATCTCGGGAGACGAGATTACGGAAGACGTCATCTACCAGGCGCTCCTGTCAAACACTCCTCCGGGACTGGAGCAGCGATTTCGCGACCTGTACCAGGAGATTCACGGGCGACCCGTCGGCTACCAGCCCCCCGAAGCCACAGGCGACCGGGCAGCCCTGATCGCTCTCTACGAGGCCACGGGAGGTCCCTCATGGACGAGGAACCGGTACTGGCTGACCGATGCACCGCTGGGATTGTGGGAAGGGGTCCAGACTTCCAACCACGTCCCCCAACAACTTGCTGCCATAGCAGGCTGGCAGGGTGAGGACCGCAGTGGGCGGGTGATTGGCATCTTTCTGACTAACAATGGGCTGACCGGCGCCCTACCGGCCGAACTGGGGAATTTCGCAGAGCTTCGGGAACTACATCTCCCCGCCAACAACCTGACCGGCGCCATTCCAGAAGAACTGGGCGAGCTGACCAATCTGGAGAGCCTCTGGCTTAACGAGAATCAACTCACCGGTCCGATTCCGCCGGAACTGGGGAACCTGTCCGGTCTGCAGCAGTTGATACTGGGAAGCAACGAGTTGTCCGGTCCTATTCCTGCTCAGTTGGGCCGACTCATGAACCTGAAGCAACTCGCGCTGGGGCGAAACCAATTCTCCGGTGAAATCCCGTCCGAACTCGGTAACCTCATCGACCTGGAGCAATTGATGCTGTTTGAGAATCAGTTGACCGGCCAGATACCGCCGGAACTGGGTAACCTGGTCAGTCTACGCGGCTGGGGTATCGGGGGCAATCAGTTCACCGGCTGCGTCCCTGATGGTGTGGTCGCTCTAATGGATCAAACGGTATTCCAGGCCATGGGTCTGCCGGCATGCGGCGACGGAGCGGCGCCCACCGTTGAAGCTTCAGACACTTCCCTTGCCCCAGGAGAAATTGCCCGGGGAGAAGGCCGCGCCGTTCTGGCAGCTCTGAACGATTCCTTGGGAGGAGTACCTGGCTGGGAGGAGTTCATTGCCAGCGACACCCCAGCGCGCCAATGGACCTATGTCGGAACCGATCGCATCGGCAACATTACCTCCCTGGGCCTGTCAGGTCTAGGGCTTACGGGGACGATCTCCCCGGATCTGGGAAAGCTGACAAGTCTGGAGAGGCTGCAGCTGAATAACAATCAGCTGACCGGGCCCATCCCGCAGGAGATTGGGAATCTTGTGAACCTGAAAGCACTACGCCTCCATAAAAACCAGTTGACCGGGCCAATTCCTGAGGCACTGGGAAACCTCGTCAATCTGGAGCATCTGGAGCTGCAGAAAAATCAGTTGAGTGGGGCAATTCCCCCCGAACTCGGAAACCTGATAAAGCTGGAATTGCTGCGGGTCGAAGAGAACCAGCTCTCGGGGGTAATTCCGCCCGAATTGGGAAGCCTGGCCGCTGTGGCAGAGATCGGTCTCCAAGATAACCTGTTGACGGGGCCGATTCCGCTCGAACTGGGCAACCTCCCCAATGTGTTTTCAATCTATCTCGGCGACAACCAGCTGACCGATCCGCTACCGGCGGAACTGGCCAACGCCCCGACACTGCAGAGGCTGTTCATTCAGGGCAACAACTTTACCTGCGTGCCAGCTGAGTACGAGAGAATTGGGAATACTACAGGACTCGAAGGATTGCCGCCGTGCTAGACGTGAAAAGAACCGGATTGGAATAGATTTTAGATGCAGTGAGGCAGCCCCAGCACTGGCGAGGGGTGGCGTTGTCAGGCTCGGCCGATTGGGCCAGCCGCACGTCCGGCAGGGCTGACAGGACCGTCCGGCGGGGCAGGTAGCGGCGCAGCCGGCCGATGCGGTCTCTCACCCCACACTTCTGCCAGCGGGAGCGTACGTGGCATAAGAGTGTTCCGATCGCCAATTGATGTATCTGGTAATGCCGGGCGAACTCGGTGCCGTTGTCAAAGGCCACCGTGCGGCGCCACCCGGCGGGGAAAGGCGCCGGCAGCTTGGCCAGGGCCGGGCGACTGGTTCCGACGCCTTGCCCGGGACCCGGACGGTGGCCAGCAGGCGGGGAAGGCGCTCCTGCAGCACCAGAGGGGCCTGCCGATGGTTGCCGAAGAGCATCAGGTCGGCCTTCCAGTATCCCGGAGAGGAGCGGTCATCGGCCTCCACAAATCGCTCGGACAGGGGCCGGCGGTGGACAATGGAAGAGGCGGGGCTCCCGCCCCTGCGGCCCCGCCAGCTTCGCTGGGCCTTATCTGATTTTGCCAGAGCAACCCAATGGTATTACGACGACGATTACTCGCACTGGTCCGTTTTCGACGGAAATTGCCTCACGGATGGCACGTCAACAAAGCCGCAAGATCCGCCGACAGGCCCACTTTCGGGTCGACTCCGGTAGGGGCGAAATCGTACGTTAGGGTCGCTATCGGCGCTTTGACCACCGGTATTCGCTTGTGAGCAGTATGTGGGCCCACCCAAGGGGTGAGAAGTGGGCCAGGAGCTTGGGCTCGACTGTCAGCCCCGCGTGTTTCCGCTACCTGACCGCTTCGCTGAGATGGGAGGCATTTCAGTGCATGACGATGGCGGCGAGCAGGTTGGCCCGGCCATGCGGTAGTGCTGGCCCAAGCCGCCGTGCGTGAAGGGGACGCGCTGGCCGTGCCGCACTTCGACCGGCTGGCCAGGTCTGCCCCGGACGCCATCGCCATCGCCGACCTGCTTCAGGAACAAGGCGCGAGACTGGCTCTGGACAGGGCACTCTACGACCTGGACGATCCCCTGGAAAAGCTGTTCCTCTATATCCTCGCCACCTTCGCCGAGTTCGAAGCCAATCTCATCCGCATGCGCACCCGCGAGGGCATGGTCATCGCCAGCGCCAAGGGGAAATGGCGCGGCAAGCAGCCCAAACTCTCCGACCGTCAGCAGCGGGAACTCTGCCGCATGCATGCCACTGGCGAGTATTCCATCAGCGACCTTGCCGAGCTCTTCTCCGTCTCAAGACCAACCGTCAATCGCACACTCAACCGACGCCATTCCCCTTAGCGTACGATTCTGCCCCCTGCCGGAATCGACCCGCAGCTCCTTCCAAAGTGCAACAGTACCTCACGACAAAGCAAAATATATCTGCATTGGCATTACATATAAAACTCTCTATGATTCAAACAGACTTCTGCCAGTCCACCATATTCGGCGGAAGGATCATACAGGAGGACTGCTATGATCGGCAGAACCGCCAGCCTCGGCCCAGTTGGCCTAGCAAGTGCCCTGTGGAGAATCCCTGTCTTCTTCCTCGCGCTCCTGCTCCTGATGTCCGCCTTCGCTGCATGCGGTGGCGACGACCCTACTCCGAGGCCAACACGCGACTCCGCCCAGCCGGAGGCGACAGAGGCCGGCGCAACCACAGTCCTGCCATCGCAGCAGTCCACCGGTGAGCCGGAGGGCGAAACATCCCCTGGCCAGACCAGCGCTGAGCCGACAATGCCCATCGCCGAACCGTCGCCCACGCCCAGGGCAGCCGCCGACGCGCCAGCGAGGGTAAGGGTCCTTCCCACGAGCACCCCACAGTCCACAGAGGCACCTGGGGTGCAGCAAGATTCGCCCGAAGCGGACAGGGAGGTACTGATCACCTTTTACAACGCCACCGGAGGCTCCAATTGGGGGAACAACACAAACTGGCTGACAGACTGGCCCATGGATTCTTGGCATGGCGTCGCCACCAGTGGTGGCAGGGTGGTCTCCATAAGCCTCGCGAGCAACAGGCTGACCGGCGAGTTGCCGCCGGAGTTGGGGGATTTGTCCCACCTTGAGGAATTGTTACTAGCCGACAATCGATTGACCGGCAGCATACCCCCGGAGTTGGGCAACCTCACAAGTCTGGTAGCAGCTGACCTTGGTCGGAATCAGCTAACCGGGGACATACCCCCGGAATTCGCCAATCTCAAGTCCCTGCAGATGATGGACATTGCTTCCAATCAGATGACCGGGTGCGTGCCCGGGGGACTTGAGGGCATCATTTTCGGAGGACTGTCGCCCTGCATTGCCGCCCTGGCAACTCCGACAAGCACTCCCATCGCCGCGGAGCAGGCCAGGCCAACCCCCGCACCCAGACCAGACCCAACTGCCGCACCAAGGCCGGCGGGCGTTCATGCGGCGACGCCCATGCCTACCGCCACACCGGCGTCCACGGCCCGGCCCACTGGTACCCCAGAAGAGGAATCCTCGATCTCGGCCTTCCCATGGTACCGCGATGGACTGCACGGGTACGAGATACAGGTCGCAAAGGGCCTTCTGCATATTGAACGCGAACACCCGTCCACAGCCCGGACCGTTCTGGACCTCCCATGGGTCGTGGACGGCCCGAACGACAATGAAGACGGAGTCCTCGCCCATTTTCAATTTATCCCTGAGGAAGACTCGCCCCTGCTCCAGCGCCTTGTGGGATTTCCGTGGTTTACCGACGGACTGACCGAAATTGAGGCCGATGTCTTAATCCTCATTGTCGTAATTAACATGGAATACAGCTTCCAAGCCGAGCGAATTGCTGGTTTTCAATGGATTGCAGACGGCATTAGCCCCAATGAAAAGTCCTTTGTGCTCAAGATCCAAAACCTGCTCCGCGACGTGGGAGCTAACGCCTCCGACAACCAATACGCGGCACAGCGGGTTCTGGCCTTGCCGTGGCTCGCCGATGATTTCACCGAGCATGAATATACATTGATTTCGCAATATCTATCTTGGGTAGTCGGGTGGGTCGATTTGGAGCTATCAGACTCGGTCTTGGAATCACCTCTATTTGACGCCTCCGACGGTGAGGTTAAACCACTGCAAGCGGCCGCTATGACGGTGGTGCGCTCCCTCATCCGTAGAGGCCGGTTAGAGGAGTTGCTCGGGCAACCTTGGTTCCAGGACGGGCTGACAGAGGAAGAACTTGCCCTGATTACTGTACTGACCGGTCGGTTGGATGAGGAAGAGGTTTTCCAGGGATTTATCAAGGGCGGCGATGTGGTGCACTCGGAGACAATTGCATTGCCCTTTGCCGGAGAGCTAAAGCTGTTCGTGATCAGCCGATTTCCGCTGGACCCCGACAGCGGCATAATCGAATTTACGCGCTCCTCCGTGGAGCACATAGAGGCCGCCGTTGGCGTGCCATGGCCGAGGGACTTCATCATATTGGTGGTAGAACCGACCGCTCGTGTCGACGTTACTCATTATTTCATAATTTCTAGTACGGGACTTGACAGTCCCATCCCCCATGAGTTTGCTCACCACTACTTCAGTAGTGGTCATGTTAAAAAATGGCTGGCTGAGGGAACAGCGACCTTCTTGGAAAGAAATCCGTTCTCCAAGTCAGCTGAACAGAATCGATCCCTCTACGACGCAGTGAAGAGGGGGTGCGCTTCGGCCGACGGCCGGATAACAAGCGGCAGCGCGTCGAGCAGGACCACGAGCAGAGATCAGGCCATCACGGGCAGGTCATCATCAGGAAAGAATGAATATTGCGAATACACCATCGGCGAGGCATTTTGGCTGGGCATGTACCTGTCCCTGGGCCGGGATATAGTCTCGACCTATTTGGGGGAATTGTACAAGGCAGGCGAGGCGAATAGAGCTGAGGTTTACCATGCTTTGGCAGACGGCCAAGTCTACGAGGTGCTGCTTTCGAACACCCCGCCGGAGAAGTTGGCCCAGTTCCGGGAGCTGTGGCAGCGCCTCTACGGCAGGGACATGGAAGTCACCCACTCCGGCGACCGGAACGCGCTTGTCGCCATCGTCCAAGCAAACAGACGGGACCCATCATGGAGTGGCTATGCCAACTGGCTCAGCGATGCTCCCATCAGCCAATGGGAGAATGTGGTTACCAACGACAGCGGCCGCGTCATCAGCTTGGACCTCAGTTTTAGCAGTTTGAACATGCGGGTTCCGCCGGAGTTGGCCAACCTTTCAATGTTGGAGGAGCTGTACCTGAACAGGAACGACTTCACTGGGACCATCCCAGCGGAATTGGGTAATCTCTCCAGACTGGAACGTCTGTATTTGGCGGACACCGAGCTGACCGGCTGCATACCAGAGGGGCTGAGAAGGGTCCCGCAAAACGACTTTGACGAAGCCGGCTTGCCGTTCTGCTAGGTAACCGGATTAGTGGCTTGCCTTTTTACGTTCTGCTCTGCCGCTCAGCGAAGAGCGTTGCTTGAGTAGTAAAGGGCACACTGCGGCCAAGCGTTCCGGTTGCTTGTAGGGTATGCGGGGAATCCACAATGCTGAGGCATTCGATGCTTGATAGGACTGGTGCTCGGTCAAAGTAGAAGTGTCTTTGTTGGATCGGGAGTATGGGGATTCTGCAATCCTGGGGAGTCTCCAACTCTGCCCGTGAGGCCCCTGATCATTCATAGCCCCAGGTTATCAGGATTATTGCCGAATCCGGAACGTCAGCCTCGGCAACCCCACGCGGTCGGGGTGGCTGGAAAACCCGTTTGCAGAACCTCTGGCAGAATCCTATACTTCGGGCATTCCAGCCAGGGGTGCAGAGGGATGACGTTGTACGGCTACGCCAGGGTCTCGGTCAGGCAGCCGGAGGACAAGAATCTGGACCTGCAGGTGGAGCGGTTGGTACGCGCCGGCTGCGCCATGGGCAACATCCGGGCCGAGGAGGCCATCGGGGCCAAGGACGGCCGCCATGGCCTCCTGGAACTGCTGGGACCTGGTGGTCGAGGGCGACACCCTGGTGGTCACCCACATCGACCGGCTCTCCCGGGAGCTTACCTACGGGCTGCAGGTGATCGAGGGCCTGCACCATGCGAGGGTGGAGTTCCGGTCCCTGGCGGAGGAGTTCGACACGGCCACGGCCAACGGCAAGCTCCAGCTCCAGATGGTGCTAGCCTTCAGCGAGTGATGACGGAACTTGATCAGGGAGCGCTCGGTCGCAGGCCAGGCCAAGGCGCGGACCGAGGGGCGTTTCCCCGGCCGACGGCCCAGCCTGACCGAGCAGCAACGGGAGTACATCCGAGAGGAGCGGTTAAGAGGAGTGAGCCAGCGGGAGCTGGCCAAGCTCCTGGAGGTCAGCCGCTGGAGCATCCAGCAGGTGGACGGGTAGGGGCTGACTGAAAATCGCAGCATCTGCACGGAGCACGGCCGGTGGTCTGATGGTTCCCAGGCACGCATTGCCAACGCCGTCTCTTCTTGCTCCTGTAACGCCCCGCTCTGCCTCATTTACTGCCGGATATAATCACGACAGTGGTACACGATTCCGGTGCCCCAATGGCCCAATTCCTCGGCGCTATTGACACTCCAACTACCCTTTTCGGAACCAGTTGGTCGGCCGATATGGAGAATGCCGGTTTATAATTGGAGAAATCCCAAAACGTCCTATCCTCAGCGGAATCAGTTAAAACTGGGAATTCCTCTGTTAGAAGACCAAGCATTGAAGGAGGGCCCATGAAATATGACGTCGTTATCGTCGGTGGAGGAGCAGCTGGATCGGTGTTGGCCAGCAGACTGGCTGAAAACGTGAATACCTCCGTTCTGTTGCTGGAAGCCGGGCCAGATTACCCTGATCCAGCCTATCTTCCGGACGAGATAAAGTTCGGCCACACAAGTTTTGCAGAATCCCCGGACTCGGAACATAACTGGGCCCTGCGGGGAACGATCACCGAGGAGCAAGGGGAGATCCACGTGGCACAAGGCAAGGTAATCGGGGGCGGGTCGTCCATCAACGGTCAGGCAATGCAAAGGGGGTTGCCTGAGGATTTCGACTCCTGGTCCGGTATGGGCAACGATGAATGGTCTTATGACAAGGTACTGCCTTACTTCAGAAAATCTGAGCATGATCTCGACATTCGGGATGATTTTCATGGAACAGACGGACCGATGCCAGTAAGGCGTCGTCAATCCGGGTCCCTGCCAGACATCCAAAAGGCGTTCCACGCAGCCTGTTTGGAGGCGGGTTATGGGACAGTCGAGGATACCAATGGCCCGAACCCCTCGGGCGTTGGCGTGTGGCCCTCGAACAACCTGGACGGCTGGAGGATGAGTGCTGCCATCACTCACCTGAATCCCATGCGCCACCGTCTTAACCTTACGGTGAGGTGAGGGGTTTTCGTAAGGAAGGTATTGATCAAGGATCTAAAGGCCGTCGGTGTGGAAGTAGAAAGTGGAGGCGAGATTTTCAACGTTGAAGCAGACCGGGTTGTGTTGAGCGCTGGGGCTATCAAGTCGCCCCACCTGCTGATGCTGTCGGGAATCGGCCCCAGTGACCAACTTCAGCAATTTGGGATACCTCTCGTTCATGAGCTGCCCGGGGTGGGACAGAACCTGTTTAACCACCTGAGCGCCCAGATTACCTTTAAAGTCAAAGACGGAATGACCCTGGCTGCTGATGCCGATGCGGCGCGCTTTTGTTTGCACTACACCTCCCTCGGGTCCAGCGAAGCCCATGATATGTTGCTGAGGACCACCCCAATGGTTGACGAACGGCCGGAGCGCGTCCCCGGTCTCCGGACCAAGTTCCTGAATGATGAAGTTCCCCCGGACCGGGTGGCGCGAATCTCGTGCACGCTCGGGCTGCCCGACGGCTCAGGATACGTCAGGCTTGCGTCTGCCGATCCCTCAGTGCAGCCGACCTTTAACTACCGCTATCTTCAGCATCCAAACGACATTCGCCGGGTGCGGGAAGGCGTGCGAATGGCGATTGGATTCCTTGAATCCGATGCGTATAAAGACGTGGCCGATTACCGGCTCCACCCAACGGATGACATTCTGGCCGACGACGACGCTTTGGACGTCTATATACGCCAAACCGTTGGAACAGCCAGGCATGTGTCCGGAACATGCAAGATGGGCCCGGATTCAGACCCAATGGCAGTTGTTGATCAATACTGCAGCGTCAAGGGAGTAAAGGGGTTGTCGGTGGTCGATGCGTCGGTGATGCCGCGGGTTACAAGGTCAGGTGGTAGCCATGCAACGGTTGTCATGATAGGGGAACGTGCCGCCGACTTGATTGCGTCGGCTTAACCCCGCCTTACCGCTGTCTGAAATCTATGGTCTAAGCTGGACTTTGTACAAAACTTGGACAGGAGAAACGCCACGCCGAACTCTTCAGCTCGCATCACCTGCTGGGCGTCGCTGCGGAGAACGGCAACGACAACTACACCGACTGACAAAGTCGCTGGCCAATCAGACACTGACGCAATCGCTGAGCAGTAGCGACAGGGTGGGTCAACTCTAAATCGGCGATACTCAACCAGGCAGGAGGTGGGTCAGGTCACTATCGGCGATACCGGGTCATTTCTCCGTCGGCGTTGACATTTTCCTCTACCCGCCCGCTCAAGTTGCCCTGTCTGGCTCCCCTCGGGTCCTCCTGCGGTCTGACGTGGCTTGTGGTTCTAATAGTACTTGGTCACCGTCCTCACACCTAGATTTTCCGTCGCTTGTGTGAGGCTCACGCCGTTGGCACTCAACCCAACCCCGGAGAAGGACAGTTTCCTCTACGGATCATGAGAGGTTCCTGAGACGGGATGCCCTACAACGGTCACGGTCACGGACACCATATCGAGAAGGTCCGGACGAGTCGCGTCTCTGACGCCACCCTCAGCAATGCGCCTCAGACTGTCCCCCCGTGGGATCCGAGGGCGCGCCTCCCGTCTGGGCGATAATGTCGATTCGCATGACCTTGTAGTCGAAGGAAGAAGCCGCGTCCAGCACACCCGCCGTCCTGAACACCGTGTAGTGCGCGCCCACGGTAGCGGCCTCGACCTCTTGCTCGGTGAAGCCCATGTTAGCGTGTGTTGCCACCCTTAGAGAAGGGTAGTCGTCCTCGAAGGCGTCCACCAGCGCCAGTGCCGATCTTGCGGTCTCACCTGCGAAGTACACCGAGGCCGAAGCATCTCCCGTTATCTCCGCCGTCGCCAGTGCCCCAGGGCTCGCCGTCCTAATTTCGGACACCATCCGGGCGAAGTCATTGTGCCAACCGTACCGGTTCACGGCCTCCTGCAAGGCTATACCCGTTTCCTCAGCAATGGTCGCCATGTCGTCAAGCTCGGCGCCGGCGTTGGTGCCAGTGTCCAATGTTGCGGAAAACCACGTTGCAGCGAGCATGGCTATTACCACCACCATCGCCATGAGTAGCCGTTTGTTCAGTCTTCTGTTCATGCCGCTCCTGAGCCAGACAGGATACGAACAGTGTTACTGAGTTTCCAGACTACTAAAACAAACCCAAGGTGGGATGTGCAGGGGATGCCATGATCCGGGGACGATTTCGAATAGCGGAAAGGAAAGAGCGATGGACCCGAATCATACTGGGCTCAAGGTCTTGCTGGCCATAATCTTTACGATCGCTTTCGTCGTGCTAGGAATCTTGGTCTACGTGTCCTTCTACCCTTTGGGCACCGCTTTGCCCTGACGTTGTCCCGGACAGCTCGGGCGCCACCTAGTACCGAGTCAAACTAGTAATGTCAGACAGGTATTTTTGTTAAAGGGTGATGCTATCGTTGGAAGGGAAACAGTGTTGGGTGAGGTGTGGCGGTCATGGTTCAGGAAAAGTATGAGGTTCAGCTATCCTCGCAGGAGAGGGGGCAGTTACGGAGGATGATCCGGTCGGGAAGGAGTTCGGCCCAGGCCATCACCCGGGCCCGCATTCTGCTCAAGATAGACGAGGGCTGGCCCTTCGACAGGCTCAGGAGCCGCCCGGGTAGCGGCCGCTCTGGACGTCTCGGAGCGCACAGTGTTGCGAGCCAAGCGGCGGTATGCCGAGGAAGGATTGAACGAGGTGCTGCGGCGCCGCAACCAGGTCAACCGTTACCGGAAGCTGGATGACCGGGCCGAGGCGCACCTGATAGCCTTGGCCTGCACCCCGGCTCCCGAGGGCCACGACCACTGGACTTTGCGCGCCCTGGCGGGCAAGACGGTTGAACTGGGTCTGGTGGAGTCGTTGTCCCACGAGACGGTGAGGCTGCGGCTGAAAAAAAGGCTCTCAAGCCGTGGCGCAAGAAGCAGTGGTGCATCCCAAAGGTGAGCGCCGACTTCGTGGCCCACATGGAGGATGTGCTGGAACTTTACGCCGAGCCCTATGACCCTCAGAGACCTGTGGTCTGTTTCGATGAGACCTCCACCCAGTTGCTGGCCAACGTAGGTCCATCCATTCCGCCAGCCCCAGGACGTCCCAAGCGGGAGGACTACGAATACCTGAGGAATGGAACCCGCAACCTGTTTCTCACCTGCGAGCCCCTTAGGGGCTGGCGCCATGTAGAGATAACCCAGCGGCGCACCATGCAGGACTTTGCCCACCAGATGCGCTGGCTGGTGGACGAGGCTTATCCCGAGGTCCCCGTGATCCGGGTGGTCTTGGACAATTTGAACACCCACAGAATGGCGTCTCTGTATGAGAGCTACTCACCGGCAGAGGCCAGGCGTATCGCCAAGCGGCTGGAGTTCCATCACACGCCCAAGCACGGGAGTTGGCTGAATATGGCGGAGATCGAGTTCAGCGTGCTGGCCAGGACCTGCCTCAAGGGGCGAAACCCTCACGAGGAGGCGCTGCAGAGGAACATCAGCGTCTACGAGGCGGAGCGGAGCGCAACGCTGCGGCAGCTACCATCAACTGGCGTTTCACCGCCAAAGACGCCAGATCAAAACTCCGTCGTCTCTATCCTGACACTTCAGCCTTGACTCAGTACTAGCCGGTTCTTCTCTGCCACCTCCTGAGCGAGGCGAAGGGATTTCCACCACCTGCGTGCGCCGTGCGTTCAGGGAGTGGAGTTCCGGGGTGTCGGAGTCCGGTAGGGGACGAATGTCTGGGCGCACCGCCCCGGCAAAATGGGCTATGACCTGGGCGTCCAGCGCATCGGTCTTGGCCAAGCGGCCAGTGGCCTTGGCGAAATCCCGCACCTGCCGGGGATTGACCACGACCACCGGCAGGGACCCTGCTGCCAGAGCACCTGCCAAGGGCAGTTCCAAACCACCGGTGGACTCCAGGATCACTGCCGATGGTTTCAGGGACTGCAACTTCGATACCAGGTCGCTTATGCCAGCCGGGTCGTAGGCCACAGTCCTGCCTGTGCCCGAGGGCCTGATGGCCCGATTCAACCGTTCCTTGGCCACATCATTGCCTGCGAAGATGGATTCCTGAGTCATAGGGCCTCCTGCACTTCTCCTGGTCAAGGGTTGGCCCGTACATGCAAAACGCGGGCTCTGCGGCCCAAGCGACTATTCGGGCTCTTGTCAATGCTGGGCTGACTGTTTCACCGTGTTGCATTGGCTGGCGGTGGCGCCGGTGATGGTCAGCTTGGGAGTGGTGGCCTCATGCAAGCCCCGGGCCGCAGTTCCCAACGCCTCCTCCGCTCTGTCAAACACCACACAGAGCAAAACGGCCTTAATCAGAGGATTCATAAGTTGGAATTGAGCCACCTCGATGGTAGAAGCATCATCCACGGAGTAATCGTGGAGGTGCCTGCAAGACTTGCTGAGAGGTGGAGACTTGAAAGAGATCTACGAGATGAAGGGTCAGGGTCATTCAGCACGTGGGATTGCCCGGGAGTTGGGCTTGGCCCGCAACACAGTGCTGAAATACCTGAATTCGCCGGAGACGATGCACTCCAAGTCGCGCCGGCCAGCCTTGGGACTCAACGAGGTGTTCCTCGTCAACTACCATTGCCTGTTTGGCGTCATCATGTCCGACGCCGAGAGGGCCTGTTACCGCAGGTGGCGGTTGAAGCCGTCACTGAAGGGCCGAAAATCGCGCTGCCGCCACACTGGCTCACGGGAACAAGGGCCGCCGTCCCCTCAACGCCGTTCCAGAAACAGCTGCTGCCGTTGTGGTGAAAGTGACCAGCTACGGCTACGCCGGAGCAAACCACAGCCACTTCACCGAGTTGCTGCGAGAACGGGAGGGCATCGACCTGAGCCGCCCCACGGTGCGCCGCACCCTGACCAAGGCCGGCATCGGCAGTCCTCGCAGCCGCCGCTCTCAGCAACACCGGTTCCGGCGCCGGCGTATGCCCCAGGAAGGCATGCTGGTGCAGTTCGGCGGCAGCCATCATCCTTGGCCGCAGGACCGGGGACCCAAGCTGATGCTTCTCATCGCCGTGGATGACGCCACTGGCACCGTGGCCCAGGCCGTCTTCCGAACCACCGAGGGCACCCGTGGCTACCTGGGGCTCCTGGAGGGACTGATCCGTAAGTGGGCAATCCCCCTAGTACTGAGTCAAGGCTGAAGTGTCAGGATAGAGACGACGGAGTTTTGATCTGGCGTCTTTGGCGGTGAAACGCCAGTTGATGGTAGCTGCCGCAGCGTTGCGCTCCGCCTCGTAGACGCTGATGTTCCTCTGCAGCGCCTCCTGGTGAGGGTTTCGCCCCTTGAGGCAGGTCCTGGCCAGCACGCTGAACTCGATCTCCGCCATATTCAGCCAACTCCCGTGCTTGGGCGTGTGATGGAACTCCAGCCGCTTGGCGATACGCCTGGCCTCTGCCGGTGAGTAGCTCTCATACAGAGACGCCATTCTGTGGGTGTTCAAATTGTCCAAGACCACCCGGATCACGGGGACCTCGGGATAAGCCTCGTCCACCAGCCAGCGCATCTGGTGGGCAAAGTCCTGCATGGTGCGCCGCTGGGTTATCTCTACATGGCGCCAGCCCCTAAGGGGCTCGCAGGTGAGAAACAGGTTGCGGGTTCCATTCCTCAGGTATTCGTAGTCCTCCCGCTTGGGACGTCCTGGGGCTGGCGGAATGGATGGACCTACGTTGGCCAGCAACTGGGTGGAGGTCTCATCGAAACAGACCACAGGTCTCTGAGGGTCATAGGGCTCGGCGTAAAGTTCCAGCACATCCTCCATGTGGGCCACGAAGTCGGCGCTCACCTTTGGGATGCACCACTGCTTCTTGCGCCACGGCTTGAGAGCCTTTTTTTCAGCCGCAGCCTCACCGTCTCGTGGGACAACGACTCCACCAGACCCAGTTCAACCGTCTTGCCCGCCAGGGCGCGCAAAGTCCAGTGGTCGTGGCCCTCGGGAGCCGGGGTGCAGGCCAAGGCTATCAGGTGCGCCTCGGCCCGGTCATCCAGCTTCCGGTAACGGTTGACCTGGTTGCGGCGCCGCAGCACCTCGTCCAATCCTTCCTCGGCATACCGCCGCTTGGCTCGCAACACTGTGCGCTCCGAGACGTCCAGAGCGGCGGCTACCCGGGCGGCTCCTGAGCCTGTCGAAGGGCCAGCCCTCGTCTATCTTGAGCAGAATGCGGGCCCGGGTGATGGCCTGGGCCGAACTCCTTCCCGACCGGATCATCCTCCGTAACTGCCCCCTCTCCTGCGAGGATAGCTGAACCTCATACTTTTCCTGAACCATGACCGCCACACCTCACCCAACACAGTTTCCCTTCCAACGATAGCATCACCCTTTAACAAAAATACCTGTCTGACATTACTAGTTTGACTCGGTACTAGCTCCGTAGAGTTTAGCTATTGTTGGAGTCGGTTCAGGGTCTTAAACCTCCATTTCCGGCAGCCGCGGTCCGGCCATGATTGGTTATGCTGTCCTCAATGTGTCCTTCACCGTCCAAAAGCAACTGAGATGTAGACTGGGTAATGACAGGGAGGAGGTGCTAGTCTCGTGAAAGGCCGCATCCGCCAGCGCAGTCCTGGATCTTGGGAGTTGTCCTTTGATCTCGGCCGGGACCCCATGGGAAAGCGCCGGACGTATTCTGTTACCGTCCGTGGGACCAAGGCCGGGGCCCAGCGCAAGCTCCGGGAGATGCTCACTGCGCTCGACCAGGGGCGGAACCCTGTGCCGGCAAAAGTTTCCATGCGGGAGTGGCTGGAATACTGGATGTCGGAGGAGATCCGTCCTCCCAAGCGCCGTCAACGAACCTACGAAACCTATCGGAATGTCATCGACCGCCACATCGTCCCGTACCTCGGCAACTTGAAATTGGCCAAGATCAGGCCAATCCACATTCAGGAACTAGAGAACCGGCTTTCCAGAGGACTGAGCCCCCCGACGGTCTATAAGGTCCATGTCGTGCTGTCCGGAGCGTTCAAGTACGCGCTAAGGATGGACCTGGTCCTTCGGAACCCAGTTCCAATGGTCTCCCCTCCCCAGGTCAACCAACCCGAGGTGCCTCCGCCGGACGTACCAGCGATTCGGAAGGTTCTCGACTTGGCTCGTAGCGACGGGAATGTCCTGTACCCAGCCATGCACCTGTTCGCCTACACCGGGATGCGCCGGGGTGAGGCCATGGGCCTGCTTTGGGAGCATGTCGACCTGAAAGTGGGCACGCTGAGGGTTGAAACCTCGCTGGTGCAAGCAAGGACCGGCACGATTCAGGAGCCGCCTAAGACGAACTCGGGGCGGCGCACCGTCGACTTGGACAGCGGCACGGTTGAGGTGCTGGAGGATCACCGGCAACGCCAGGTGGATATGCGGCAGAGAATGGGCGATATGTTCACCGAGCGCGGCTGGGTGTTTGCCGACGAGCTCGGGGACCCCATAAGCCCCAAACGCTTTTACGACACGGTCAAGAGGTACGGAAAACGGGCTGGCCATCCCGGGACGACGGTAAGGAGCCTACGGCACTTCCACGCGTCCCTGATGCTGCAAGGCGGCGAGAACCCCGTGGTCATGAGCAAGCGGCTGGGTCATTCCAAGGTCTCAACCACGCTGGACATTTATGCTCATGTGCTTCCAGGGTGGCAGAAACAGGCAGCAGAGGCATTTGCGGAGGCGATGGAGACGGAGCAGTGAGTTGGCCTCTTGAGCGAAGGTGATCTGCTGTTTGCCTACCATTTTGCCAACATCGCCTACGACCACCGACGGCCATAAAGGGACTAGTCCGTAGCTGAACCAGCCAATTGAAACCACTAGAAACCACCTTGGAGAGAATCTGACCTTCGGCACCAAACCTTATTTTTGTAGCTGGGAATGGCCTTGGGCGTCGGTTTTGCCAACATTTTGCCAACATTGCATCTCGAGAGGGTGGTCATTTTGGGGCAATGTAGGCATCCACCGGTTACCTGGAAGCAGGGTTCAAGAGGGGCACTGACCACTCTTGGCCCAGCAAACGGAGACCGGAATTCGAAAAGTTCGGCACACGGCCGAACTTTTTGATTAAGAGCACATTTGCCATCCGGAGAGCATTTTCTTAAGTCTCCCCGGTGATACCTGGGCACCGCACCCCTGCCAGCCGCCTGG
Organism: Dehalococcoidia bacterium; assembly: GCA_963667765.2. GTDB lineage: Bacteria > Chloroflexota > Dehalococcoidia > Lucifugimonadales > UBA3495 > VXOI01. Next base: position 928,555 of record CAXXON010000001.1, read on the forward strand.
GCCTCGGTGTACTTGGCCGGTATGGTTGGGCTATCCCACCTGTCCGCGGTCATCAGCTCCGGCAGCTCCGCCCCTGCGGCGCTCAGGTCCTGCGCCATGCCCACCCTCGGCGAGTGCCCGCTGAACCCGTCTCCCAGGCCTGCCATCTTCGTCGCCGCCTTGATCCTCCTGGAGATCTGGCGGGCTGACAGTCCGAAGACGCTGGCGGCCGGATCGATCACTGCCTCGTTGGGCCGGATGGCCAGCAGGGAGTCAACGGCTGCGTGGCTCAGGTAGAGCGCCGTCCCCTCTGCAGTCTGATCTGTCTTAGACCTCAGCACGTGGAGCCGGGCCGAGCCATCGGCGCGGAACTCCTACTCTCCCCACTGGAGCGCGGAGGCCTCGGAGCCGCGCGCAGCCCGTCCCGCATCATCTCCAGGAGCGCCAGATCCACGGCGGCGCGCCTAGCGGCCCGGGCCTCGGTCTCCTTGCGCCGGCGCTTGCCTTTGTCTACCCGTTGGACCTGCGCCGCGGCTTTGAACGCGGCAGGGGTCTCCTGAGTCAGGCCCCTGGCCTGCTTGCGGGGTTTCCCGTGCTCTCTGTCCAGGCGTTTAACGTCGCCTTGACCAGCGGCCGCGGCGTCGGATCCCCGTGTCCGCCCAGGCGGTGTGCCGCCGCGAACGTGGCTAGGCGCAGCCGGATAGTGACCATTGTTCTGCCCTCGGGTTCCTTCAGATTCTCGACGTAAAGGCTGACGCCGGTCTGAGCCGCCGGCAGCCCAGCGCATCGATGCTCAGTGCGCCAGCTGGCGACGAAGGCTCGCCTGGTGGTAGTGGGCCAGTTGCGTACCTCGGCCCTGGCGTCGACCAGGACTTCGACGCCGTTCGACGTGGCTTTCTTTTTCTAGGTAGTCTCCAGATGCAGCGGTACCTTTCCCTGGGAAGCGGTCTGGACGAGGGTTCCTTTAGTTTCGTTTGTCATGGTACCCCATCGCCGTTGAGTTGCTGGCCAGCATCGTCTCCAGTACGGTTCGCTTGCTGCGGCACGGCTGGCAACCGCAATTGGCGGCGCGGGTGTCGTCCTGCAGGGCCATCTCCATCTCGAAGAAGGCCTTGTTATTGCCAGAGGCATAGCCCTCGGCGTAACAGCTGCAGGGTTCGGGACAGTCGCAGAGTGGGCGTTCTTTGTCGGTCATGGCAGCCTCCCTGAGGATCTGGGCCTTCCGATTCGCATAAGGCCACTTATGTCCAGAAACGTACCATCACACTGGTACATGAATGTGACATTTATGCTGGCCTGTTAGCGAGGCCCCTTTTGCTGGACGTCAACACCGCTTACAGTAGACCGACTGAACGCTATGGCTTACACCGCTCTTAGTTCTGGGCCACGCTGGCCTTGTGACCACCCTTGCTATAAGGGGAGGAATTTGGCCCGGTGATGGGATTCTCTCGCTGACCTGAGCGGACGGGACTTGAACCGGTGTGCGTAGGCAAGAGCCTGCCGATGCCCCCGCAGGTTAACACTCTTGTGTTGACGGATGATAACCTCTACTCTCCGTCGTTCCGGAGAAAGTCTTGACCACGCGGAGGCAGGGGCTGGAACCGGGGGCTCGGCTGTGGGGCACTCAGCATACTCAAACGACCTCGTGGATTATGGCGGCCACCGGAATTACGATGGCTGTCGACCCACCTTTTATCCAAAGGCGTCAACATACAAGTATTACAACGACAGATTATCTGGCGCGGTCATTCCTGAGGTGAATTCGAACCCGGAGACGTAGTGCCGCAACCGTCCCGCGACAGATAGCTGCGAAGGCAGACAGGAAGCGCCACCCAATTTTTCCACAAACCGCAGTTGGAGTCAGCATCATTAACGGGGACTTGTTCTCCCCTTCCAAGTGCTGGAGTGTGGGATGAAGCAGTATCATCGCCTCGGCGCCTCATGGTAGGAACCGGAGGGGCGGTCTGCGCCAGCGTCTTCACCAGAGTCATTTCGGAACTGTTCACCGACGCGCTGCAGGAACGCCTCACCATCCACGTCCACATCCTGGGGATCAACGGAGAGAGCTGCTGCCTCAAGCGCGGCAGGGAGAACGCAGTCTCGAAGGTTTCAGAAGAACCGGATGACAAGCAGTCTTCTGGGGCACCAACTGCCCCAGCCTCAGGGCTGCGTGGCGCACCCCCTCATTCGATCCCGTACGTAGTACAGGTGGGCCACAATTACTCCGTCCCGTTGACCCACATTCTCGGCGCCATTGGCAGAAGGATTCGAAAGGTCGGAAGGCCAATTGCTTTGGTGTCCTGGATGTCCGGTTTTGTCCCTATTCCTCGGAGGTCAACTCCGGGCAATTGGAGGTGCTGCCTTGGGGCCTTCACCTATTTTTAACTGGCCTAAAGCATTGGCATAAACAGTCGGAGCAATGTCCTTGCAGGTCGTTTTACGTGTGGTTACTGACGACACTTACCTAAACCGAAGCCAAGGTGGAATGTACATTTGCCTGACACCGGGAAATGGGCGTGAGATCTCGCGGGAATACTTCGGCCCTTGATAGCAGGACTATCTGGCCAAGTAGCCGCTCGGTAAGGGCAGCGCGGGTACTGAAGACGGACCCCTTCGTCAGCCGTTGGTCAACGGGTCGTTGCCCCAGGTGAACAAGGGCTCCGATCCTCCCTCCTTGACCAAGAACACTTCCTCGATCCAGCAGCGTTCTCTCTCATCGCCCGGACACAGGAGGTGAGCGGCTATCACCATGTCCTCTTCCAACATCCAGTTGGGATCGGCGCCGTCCTCCACCAATGCCAGAACATCGGCATGACTTAGCCCCACGCCATGGAAGTAGGTGAGCACGGAGTCGTGTTGCGGCACTCCCAACCGTTGAAACGTTCGTCGACTCTTTTCTTGCAGGTCGGCAATGCGGGCTCCGGGGCGCATGGCATCGTGAATCTCGTTCATCGCTTCGGCGGTAGCCCGGCCGATGCGGCGGGCCGTGTCCGAGCCGTAGTCCTCCACGACCCAGGTCTTACCGCCGTCCCAGCAATACTGGTTCTTGGTCCCATGGCAGTCAAACATGATGTTGGTACCCGGCTGGACCACGAAGTCCTCGGAGTCTACACGCAGTCGCACGGCGGGGTCGCCGTCCAGCGGGTTGGCGAAAAAGACTCCGCCCGGGTCGCAGACCCATCCGCCCAGCGCCGTGACCTCCGCATGATACGTATCCACGAGCTCTTTCCAACGCTTACCTCGACTCCATGACTGCACCGTCCGTTCTATGGCAACCTGATTCACCCGGGTGGCTTCCCGCAGCCATTCGACTTCCTGGGCGCTCTTCCTCTCCCGAACGAACATCATCAAGTCGAATGCGTCGAAAACGTCCGCCAGGGATCCGGCCACCTTGGCGCCCACTCTCAGGTCATCGTAGCCGATGCGTCCGTGGGTGAGCCCCAAGTCCTTCACGGCATCACGGATCGCCTCGGTAAAGCCACCAGCGAACCGGTTACCGGCGTTCCTTACCCAGCCGGAGTCCTGCCGGGAGGCCGGCATAAACCGGAAAAACTCAGACCGGTCGGTGGATGCGCCCACCGGAAGGAGGACGCTTCGGTGGGGACGAATGTCTTCGATCCATATGGGCTCATACAGGAAGGGGGATACAAATATGTCAGGCCCAATCAGGATGGGGTGTTGCAAGTCATGCCGCGAGATAACGACAGCGACTCCCGGTGGTTCGTCGGCCTTGGGCGCTGTGGGGTTGTGCCCCGAAAGGTATGTCACATTCAGGGGCGTGGTAATCACCAGACCGTCCACGCCACGGGCTTCCATCGCCCCATCCAAACGGTCTGGATCGAAAACAGGATCCGGAGTTCCGTTCATGTCACTGGCCACGATCAACTCCTCCTATTGTGGACTTGAGCCGTTCCTTATCGTGGATGCTCCTCGCACCTCGCACCTCGCGACCCGGACCTGGGTCCCGGAGGGGGAATTGTAACCTCTTGATGGTCGGTGCGACAGGAAAAAACGACCGGCCAACAGGGTGGCCGGACGGTCTGGTAGCCCAAGTTGCCGCTTCCCGGTGTCAGGCAAATTCACATCCCACCTTGGCTTTGGTTTAGTTGTCGGGGGGACACCCTGGTGGTCGCCCACATCGACCGTCTCTCTAGGGAGCTGACCTACGAGTTGCAGGTGATTGGGGCCCTGCACCGGGCGGGAGTGGAGTTCCGGTCCCTAGTATTACAACGACGCTTCTTCAATTTGGACATTTTTTGGCTCGAAATTGCTTCGCGGAGGGCAAAGCCACAAATCTGTCAAGCGCGCGGACGGGCAACATGAAGAGGTACTCGAGGCTCCTATTTTTGATCCGTCGTTGTAATACTAGAGGTTTGAGTCCATTTAGGTGGGCCGCAATCCGAGCAGTCGAGAATCAAGGTCGGTGCGGGAGCCGGAGCTGCGACTGACGACTTCGGCAACCGTATTGCCGCCACGCTATGGGAGTTCTTTGCGCAAATCACCCCCATTGTGGATGCTCTCGAAGACGCGGGCAACCAAATGGATGCGACATTAAGCCCCAATGTGCCCCGGTGGTCTCCAAGCATGCGCCCTCCCTCTGTTGACTTCCAGCAGCCTTGCGGCTTATGTTGGCGACATGAGCCAAGCCGCTGAAGTGGGCGCTCCGATACGGCAGATACGACTGAAATAGTATATATAGTTGGTACTGTCGGACGATATTCAACGAGAGAAAGCCGTTTGTCTCCACTTTCCAACATTCCTGTCCTGGTGGTTCTGCAAAACCCCGACTTCCGCCTGATGTGGGCGGCTCGGTGGGTTCACGAAATCTCCCGCCGCATGGAACTGCTGGTGCTGGGATACCTCATTTACGAACTGACCGACTCGGCCTTTCAAGTCGGACTGGTTTCCGTTTTCCTCAACGGTCCGCGCCCGCCTTTATCGCTGGTAGGAGGAATGCTGGCCGACCGTCTGGACCGATGGCGGATTCTGGCCGGTATCCACGCCTTCTATTTGCTTGTCGCGTCGGGGCTGCTGACGCTCTTGATTCTGGACCTCATTCATCCCTGGTATGTTTTTCTAGCAATACTCTTGCAGGGCACGGCCAAGGTTTTGGACGACCCAGCCCGGCGGGCGGCGCTTTTCGACCTGGCCGGCGAAGCTCGAATCACCCACGCCATGTCCCTGGAGACCATCACCAACAACATAGGCAGAATTGTGGGCCCGCTGGCCGGCGGGCTGTTGATTGCCTTTTACGGTTACAGTGGGGCTTTTATAGTAGTCGTGACCATGGACCTGATAGCGGCCTGCCTGATGTTCAAGATGCGGCTGCCGAAAGCGGCGTTGGTGGTGGGCAGGGACAGGGTGTTCGCGCAGGGAATCAAGTCAGGCATCGGGCATTCCTTTTCAAGCAAGTTTGTTCTGGGGGTGCTTTGCATATCGTTGGTGATGAATGGCATGGTGCTGCCACTGCAATACTTCATACCGGTCATCGCCACCGATCTATTGAAAGTGGGGCCCGCGCTGGGGGGCGTAATAGGCTCGGCGGAAGGTGTTGGCACGCTCATGGGGGCGATATTCATAGCTACTCGTCGCAATTACACCTTTCACGGACGGTACTACGTGATAGGGGCCATGATTATGGCGGTGTGCGTAGCTGCGGTGGCCTGGTCGCACTGGTTCCTGATTTCCTTCCTGTTGCTCTTCAGCGCCGGTGTTGGTCAATCAGGATTCAGCACGATGCAGAGCACCATCCTGCTGCTTGCGTCACCGGCTGAAATGCGAGGGCGGATAATGGGGTCCCAAGGGTTGGTCAATGGCCTCGGCCACCTGGTCGGCGGAGCGGAAATCGGGGTTCTAGCCCAAGCATTCGGCATCTCACTGGCCATAGGCATCAACGCCGGTGCAGGCCTACTTTTGATGCTGCCGGTCGTCTTGTTGACGCCGTTGGTGTGGCGGCCGGTGGAGTCGTACTACAATACGGCCAGCGTTGACGCCGCTACGACGCGCGTCGGGACTGACTGGCGGCCCGGCTAAGCCGGTTAGGACCGGGGAAGCCCGACTTCTTCTCTGGACTTGCGTCAGCCATATCCTTTTCGAGGGCAAGACTATGCCCCATTTAGGGCCCGTTCACGCTGAGAGACTATCTCGAATCATTCAGTTGCCATTGACGCGGACACCAAGGCCTTCCAGTCCTAATTTAAGTTGTAAACCCTGGCCGCGTTCCCACCGGCTATTTTGGCTCGTTCCTCCAGGGTGCATTCAGCCAGGATCTCTTCAAGGATTTCCCGGCTTCTCGGAAAGGTGGATTCTTGATGGGGGTAGTCGGAGCCCCATTGCAGAGTATCGACGCCGATGATCTCCCTAAGCTGAATCCCCAATCCGTCTTCCTGGAACCCCAGGAAAATGTTCCGGCGAAAGAAGTCGCTGGGAAGCATATTGTCTTTGAATCGGTAGCCGCTCACCCCTCTGGCCCGTTGGGTGTAGTTGTAGTCCATGCGGTCCAGAAAATGGGCAGCCCACGACACTTCGTGCTCAACCGCCCCAATTTGCAGACGCGGGTAACGCTCGAACACCCCACAGAAAATCATGTCGGTAAGCGACATCCGGACGTAGTGATCGAAGTTCACCGTTACAGAGAACCGGTTAGTACTGGCGCGGTCGCCCTCCCCAGATCCAAACCGGTTAGTCGCGGCATGAAGCCCCAAAGGCATCCCCAAGTCCTGAGCAGCCGCCCACAAGGGTTCATAGGCCGGCGAGTCGTACCTGCGGTCTTCCGGTGGGTAAACCGTGATCATGCCGCCTGTGAATCCCAGTTTGTGACACCGCTCCAGCTCAGCCACCGCGACCTCCACGTCATCCACGTTGATCATGGCGATCCCGGCGAGGCGCTTTGGCGCGGCTTGGCAGAACTCGCCCAGCCAATCGTTGTAAGTTTTGAAAACAGCAGTCAGAAGCTCACTATCCGGTACCTTGAACAATTGAAGGCCAAGGGTAGGATAGAGAATGCTTACGTCAATACCGTCCAAGTCCATGTCCTTGATCTGCTCTTCAGGGATGTAACCCCCAGGCCGGACGTTTTCTAATACATCGCCGCTGGTCAACTCCTCCGGCGATTCAAACCTTCTTCCGGTCTGGGCTCCACCAAATCCAAACCCGGTGGAAATTTTCATGCCGTCGCAGTACCACCATTCACCGTCGTCTTCCATCCTGGTGTGCGGGGCCCTGTCTCGGAACTTTTCATCCATTCGGCTCGCCCACAGATCAGGGGGTTCCATCACGTGGTTATCAGACGAAATGATCCTGTAATCAGCCAATGAATTAGCTCCCCGAATGTAGTATTTGGTGATTTCCGGCTTGGTGCTAAATTACAGTCAGCTTAGGGCACCGCCCCATCCGAACGGACTGCGAGGATTGTCCCGCGCCAATTCATGATTGACGAATTGCGGCGATTATGGCTAGTAATTGAAACGGAGTCAAGCCACAAAATGAGCCCCCAGAAGATATCAGCACCAAAAATATAAGGAAGACTTGCCCTTGCCGAAACATCCATCTAGACCTAGACTTCCGGGCTCACCGAGGCCCGGGTGACCATGAAACACATCGTTAGCTTGGTTCCAATCACCGTGCCTGTTGTACTGCCTCCCAGCGAGCCTGCTGGGTCTCCGTGGGCGTCCGGCGCAACCGGTGGCGAAGCGGTTTTGTCTTTCCACCTCTGCCCTTGGTGGCTACGTCTTCGTCTTTGGCCTCGTCCTCATCGGACGATTCTGACGATTCAAGGGCGGTCAGGCGTTCCTGTTGAGCCTCGTTCAGGTGGCTGTTGACCACCCCATAGGCGCCCTCCTGCTGTTCCGGGCCGGGGGAGAGCAGGCGCTGGCTGCGCCCCACAGCGCTGAGAAGGGCGGCGGACCCTCCTGATAATCGACGGCCTCTCCCTGGTACCTGATCATCAGCTCCCCGTCGGCCCGTTCCAGGACGTCCATCCTGACTCCGGCGTAGCTGGGCCGTTCCGCCCCTGGCAGCAGTTGCAGGACCCGCCAGTGGTACTTCACCGTGTTGTCCCGGGCCACCTTGCGGGTGTCCTTGATGCGGATGGTCTTGGTCAGAGACAGTTCGGCCGGCACCGGCCGGTAGGCCGTCTCGGACTGCTCCGCGGCCACGGCGAAGCGGGCGTTGAACCGGGGTAGAAACTCTTGGAGGACCTCCTTGGCCTGGTCCATGGCGCCGGCCAGGCGCAGTTCGGTGACCAGCCGGTCCTGGAAGGTTTCCAGCATCCGCTCCACCCGTCCCTTGGCTTGTGGAGATAGTGCGAATATTTGCTGGATGCCCAGCTCCCGCATCACTCTGGCGAACTGGTGGGTGGTTTCAACAGGCACCGGCCTTCTGACGGGCGTTGTACCTGAAGGCCGCGTGGCGGTCGCTGTAGAGGGCCAGAGGGATTTCCCACCGCCGGACCAAGCCCTCCCCTCCAGGAGCATCAGGTAGCCGCGGGTGTCCTCGCCGGTGCGGAATACCGCTTGGGCCACGGTGCCGGTGGCGTCGTCCACGGCGGTGAGCAGCGTCAACTTCGGTCCCCGGTCCTCCAGCCAGGGATGGTTGCTGCCGTCGATCTGCACCAGCAATGCCCTCCTGGGGCATGCGCCGACGCCGGAACCGGTGTTGCTGGGAGCGGCAGCTGCGAGGACTGCCGATACCGGCCTTGGTCAGGATGCGGCACACCGTGGGACGGCTCAGGTCGATGCTCTCGCGTTCCCGCAGCAGCTCAGTGAGGTGGGTAAGGTAGCCACTGTGTCCCAGCATCAACAGATTGTCCTGGTACTGCTCAATGCGCTGCCGTTCCCGCCACTCGGCGTAAAACGCCTGATCCGTCATAGCGGAGCCGTGGGCCGCCAGGAACTCTCCGGCGGGACCGGTCAGGCTGACGCTCAGGTCCATGACGGTGCCGAAGATGTCGAAGGTAAGGTAGTTCACGCGAGCAACGAATCCGTCGGCCATGCAATGACTCTCCTACTTGAACCAGTCGGCAACCCGTTCCCCGATCATGATAGCCGTCGCGTTGGTGTTGGCCCGGACAACGTCGGGCATGACCGAGGTGTCCACTACCCGCAGCCCTTCCAGGCCGTGAACCCTGCAATACTGGTCAACCACCGCCAATGGATCCGAGGCGGGGCCCATTTTGCAGGTGCCCGACATGTGGATTGCGGTGGTCAGGTTTTCCACCAGCCACGCATCCAGCGCTTCGTCGCTGCCCAAGACATGTGGGGGGATGTTGATCATCTCCTTGACCAGCGGTTGATATGACGGGTGATCAAGGAGACGCACGCACAATCTAACGGCCTCCCGCATCCGTTCCCGGTCCCAGGGATCCTCCAGGTAACGGTAGTCCAGTACCGGGTATATGTGGGGGTCGGACGAGGCCAGCCTCAACTCTCCTGCTCCCGCGGGAAGCTCCAGGGAGCATGTGATCCTGAAGTCGTCGCTTACGGACACGTCGCCGTAGGGCGGCCCGGAAGGATAAGCTTGGCTGATCATAATATCGTTACGAGTCGGGGAGCCGGTGGCGGTGTATCTGAGGGTGAGATTGGTCCAGGGGCCGTTAAGGTCCAGGGCCACGTCGTCTTTGACCCGAAGGGACACCCTTACGCCGGGATGGTCCCGCAGATTCTGGCCAACCCCGGGCAGGCCGTGCACCACCGATATGCCGAATTCCCGAAGATGGTCCGGCGGGCCCACCCCCGACAGCATGAGCAAATGGGGAGAGGCCACGGCGCCGTCGCTGAGGACGATCGCCTCCCCCTGTGCTACGAACCGTTCTCCGCCGCTCTCCACCTCTACACCCGTGGCCCGTTGACCTTCGAACAAAATTCGAAGGGCTTGGGCGTTGGGTCGGACGGTCAGGTTCAGCCGGTGGCGGTTGGGGTTGAGGTGGGTCAGCGTCATGCTCATGCGGACGCCGTCGGTATTGTTCTTTGGCATGAGCCCCACGCCGGAGGAGTCCGGGTGGTTTACGTCCGGGGCTTCAGGGAACCCGGCGGCCACGCAGGCGGCATAGAAGGCTCGCTGGACAGGTTGTTCGTCTTCCCGGCTGTGGCGGCGGATCTCAATGGGGCCGCTGGAGCCGTGGAAGTCGTCGCGGATGTCCAGATCGTTTTCGATCTGGCGGAAATAAGGCAACACCTTGATGAAGGACCACTCGTCGTTCCCCAAAGACGCCCAACCGTCGAAGTCTTCCGGGAGACCTCGAATGAACGACTGGCCGTTGATGGCGCTGGAGCCGCCGACAACCTTCCCTCGCGCGATCGGTGTCCGTTGGGAGTGGCTGGGCGCCAGTTGGCCCGAGTAGGCCCAGTTGAAGGCGGAGTTCTGGGCCGATGCGGCGGTGCTGAGTCCGTCGCGGAGCTCATTGGGCAGGTGTGTTGGATCGGGAAAGTCGGGCCCCGCTTCCAGCAGCAGCACTGACCTTTTGGGGTCGTCGGAAAGCCTTGTTGCAAGGGCGCAGCCTGAGGAGCCGGCGCCAACAACTATCACGTCGTATTTCATGATGTCCTTCCTGCAGAAGCGCCCCGGCGGACGCATTGTAATGGGTTGCCGCTCAGTATAATTTTCCCGAACGGCTCTGAGCACAGCCCATGTATCTTCCGAACTGTACCATGTCCGGGGATGCCGCAGTGACCACAGTAATGAACAATGAACGGAGGCTCAAGGCCGTTAGCCAAGTTGATTTGAGTACTTGCGCGGATCACAGGAGGCCCGAAGTTAGAGTCCTATGGGGCGCGCTGTTCACCGGTCCGTGCAAGCGGCGCCCCGCCACGGGTCATCAGCCCCCGCCGGGTCGGCTGGGGCTTATGCAGAACTGATTCAACTGCTGGACTGACTGGCCGCTCGTCTCTCGGAGGGATTCACTGTCGAGCTAGGAAGGAGGCCGATGAGCGAAGGGAACGCGACGAGAGCAAAACTGAAGAGCAGAAGAAGAGAACGGACATGGCCGACCAGGAAAGACAACAGCATTGCAAGGAGGCAGGGATCTGCACTTCCTGCAGGAAGCCTGCCACCGGATACACAACCCGCTGCGATAGCTGCAATGTCATGGCGGCGAGAAATTGGGGCGCTGTGACGGCGGAATCGTATACCACCGGCCTGATGCTCGATGACCGCACGGCCATCTCTGCCGGAAAGGGACAAATTTGATCATAGCCAGAACTCCGCCCGCCGCAGCATCAGGCCGCCATGCCAGAACCGGGGGCCAGTGAGAGATGAGCGGATGACTGTTCGGATACGCCCGCGTGTCGGTGGCCAGCGATGCCGACGCCAACAACTTGGAGAACCAGCGTCGCCTCCTGGATGACTGCGAGCAAGTGTTTGAGGACGTGGGGAGCGGAGCCTCTTGGAACCGGCCTGGGCTGAACCGCCTGAAGACCACCCTCCAGCCGGGCGACTGTGTGAAGGTGACTGCTTTGGACCGCTTGGGGAGGTCGCTAACCGAGGTGCTGGAGCTACTGGGTTGGCTGAGAGAGAACCAGGTCGAGGTAGTTAGCCTCCGGGAGTCCATCGATCAGGACAGCGCTATGGGCCGGGCGATGCTGCACTTGGCCATTGTTTTTGCGGAGATGGAGCGGGACCTCGCCCGGGAGCGTACGCTGGCGGGGCTGGAGCGGGTAAGGGCTACCGGCAAGCACATCGGGCGGCGCAAGGGCGTCAGCCGGAAGCGTGCCGAGGAGATACAGAGCGTGCGTCAGCGCGACGGTCTCTCATGGGGGCGCATCGCCACGATAACCGGGTTGCCCTCGAGCAGCATCCGCCGGATCTGCGCCTGGGACCTCGAAGAGATAGCGCCGACGGCCTTCGGAGAAGGATGACTCGGCTATCGGCGCATGGGATGTGTCGCCACTGACACTTCTGGGAGTTTCTACAAGGGCAGCAGTCTGAGGTGGACCCCATTGGTTGGACAGGATTAGAACACAATTAAGTGGGACTCCTGCACTGCTCCGGATGATACTAAGACCGATTGGTCCGAGCACCTCCTTCTCCTCAGTTCATCTTCCCCTTCTAAAGGCTGGCCGTAGAAGACCTCCGCCGACGTGCGGTAGCCCAGCGTCTGATGCGGCCTCCGTTCGTTGTAGAACCGGAGGTATTCCCACGGACCCCAGTGGGCCTCAAGGCCATTGGCATAGGCCTTCAGGTACACCTCTTAGTACTTCGCCGTCCGCCATAGCCCCTCCACGAAGATGTTGTCAGAGTACCGGCCCTTCCCGTCCATGCTGATCTTCACCCCGTGTTCCTGGAGCACTTGGGTGAACTCCAGGCTGCTTAACTGGCTCCCTTGGTCAGTGTTGAACACCTCCGGCTGTCCCGTGGTCAAGGCCCCCTCCAGCGCCTCGGCGCAGAAGCCGGTCTGCAATGTGTCGGACAATCGCCAGGCCACTACGTACCGGCTGTGCCAGTCCATGATTGCCACCAGGTATAGGAATCCCCGGGCCATGGGCAGGTAGGTGATGTCCGCCGCCCAAACCTGGTTGGGCCTGATGATCGTCAGGTTCCTCAGCAGGTAGGGATAGACCCGGCGTTCCGGCGCCGGTCGGGTGGAGCGAGGTTGCCGGTAGATGGCCCGCAACCCCATAGCGCGCATCAGCCGCTGCACTCGCTTCCGGCTTACCGGCATGCCCTGCCGTTCCAGCGAGGCCCTCATCCGCCGGGAACCGTAGAAGGGGGTTTCCAGGTACTGACGGTCCAGCTCCCGCATCAGGGACAGGTCCTGTTGTGAGGTCACCTTGGCACGGTAGTAGAGGCTGGAGCGGCTGAGGCCCAGGAACGCACACTGCCGCACTACAGAAAGGTGCCGATGTCGCCGGTCCACCAGATCACGCCGCTGTGCCGGACTCATGGACCGGACCTTTCCTCCAAGAAATCCCGCTCCACCTTCAGCTGGCCGATCTGCTGATACAACCGGGCCGCCAGAGCGTCGTTGTTCCTCGACTCCTTGCCCTTATTGGTCCCTTTGCCGTGGTCGAAGATGGCGGCCGCGCCATCGGTCAGAGCTTTCTTCCACGTCTGAATCTGGTTGGGGTGGACCTCAAACCGGGCGGCCAACTCGGCCACCGTCTGCTCGCCCTTCATTGCCTCCAATGCAACTTTGGCCTTGAAGGCAGGGCTGTGCTTTCTACACTCTCTGGACACTTCCCGCTCCTCCTTGACAGCAGCCGCTGTCCGTAGTTTAGGAGCAGGATTCCCACTTAGCTACCTGTCCAGTTCCCTGGGTCCACCTCAGTGGGCTTTAACAGACAGGGGACTGCTGCAGGTGAGGGCGGACCGGCTGGCGTCCGAGGTTGAGGAATCCGCCTGGGTGCGGTGCAGCGCGGGTAATGGCGTCAAGGGCCATCGGGTCTAGGATTGGGCCGCAGTGGACATACGGCCCCTGAGGGAACCGGGCAAGTGGCACTGGCTGCTGACCAGGCGCAGCATCGCCAAGCCTGGCGAGTTGGCCTACCATGTTTGCTTCGGTCCGGCAGGGGCAACGCTGGAGGAACTGGTGCGGGTGGCCGGGACCCGCTGGGCCATAGAGGAGTGCTTTGAGGAGGCCAAGGGTCAGGTGGGACTGGACCAGTACGAGGTGCGGCGGTGGGATGGCTGGTACCGCCACATCACCCTGGCGATGCTGGCCCAAGCCTACTTGGGTGTAATCAGGCATCATGCGTTGGAACAGGGAGAAAAGGGGCCACTACGGTCTGGACGGGGAGTTGATTCCCATCACAGCGCCGGAGGTGCGGAGGCTGCTCACCCGCCTGGTATGGACGGAATGCCAACCGCCCGATTTCATCCTCTACTGGTCATGGTGGAGACGGCGCCACCAAGCCCGAGCCCAGAAATGCCACTACAAAACGCGCTTATCACATCTGCAACTGTAGTACTAATCAGGCCGATGAAGAACATGCCGGAGGTGGCGAGACCCTGGCGTTAAACATGGAGTGCCGCCCCGCCTCCTGTCTCCGTCCTCGAAAGCCGGATCCCCAGCATCGAGTTGCGCTCCCCGGGACGGTCGTTGCGGACCGCCATGGCCAACGCCCGCCTACTCCCGACAACGACGACCAGCCTCCTCCCCCTGGTGATCGTGGTGTACAGCAGGTTGCGCTGCAGCATCGGGTAGTGTTGCGTCAAGACCGGAACCACCACCGCGGGAAACTCGCTTCCCTGGGCCCGGTGCACCGTCATTGCGAAGGAGGGCTGCAGCTCGTCGAGTTCCGAGAAATCGTAGTCCACGCTGGTTTCCTCGAAGCTCACCGCGATGCGGCCGGCGGCGTGGTCCACCTCGGTCACCCAGCCCGAGTCGCCGTTGAACACATCCTTGCCGTAGTCGGTTACCGTCTGGAGCACACGGTCGCCCTCCCGGAAGGTCCGTCCGAATCGTGTGATCTCTGTCCCCACCGGGTTGAGGGCCTCCCGGAGTCTATCGTTGAGCTGATGGACGCCGACGGCCCCCCGGTTCATGGGACACAGCACCTGCACGTCCCGCATGGGACGCAGTCCGAACCGCGCCGGGATCCGCTCCGCGCATATGCGGACGACGGCATTGGCCGCGGCCTCTGGATCATCGGCTTCCACGAAGTAGAAATCCCCCTGGGAGCCGCTGGAGCCGAGAAAAGGCAGGCGGCCCTGGTTGACCCGGTGGGCCGCCTCGACGATGCCGCTCCGGTCCCCTTCACCAGGCTTGAGGCCAGGTAGCGGCGCACGGCATTGGCGCTGGCGGGCAACTGGGAGCTGTAGCTGTCAGCCCGGAACTGATAGCCATGGACGGGATGATTGATCCACCTCCCATGCAGGTGTAATCGCTCTCCCGGCTGAATTCCCGGCATGTTACCCGCGACGGTCACCAGGTCGCTTTTGCCCGGAACCACCAAGCGGCAGATGGTGAATCCGGATTCCTCCGAGCCGTAGACCAGCCGCTCGACCTCGCCGCGCAGCTGCTCCAGGTCGCTCGTCATGGGATTCATGATACACGCGTGCCAGCCTCCACTCGTCGACGATCCCGGCAGCACCTGTTTCGTCGCTGGCGCTCGTGCCAAGAGGGGGTGTTGATGACTGCCTGCAAGCAGTGCCAGAACCTCAATCGAGGGCAGTTACATTAATTTGGGGACCAACTGCACGTAAATTCATACGCGCTGAGGGCGATTGGACACGCTATTGGCACATACCGTTAGTAGAATGCGACTGTTATGCCCGGTCGTAGGGGTATATCGACACGTCCCTTGCCCGGTCATCAATTGAGAGGAACCGGACAGTTCCGATCCATTCGTGGCACCGACTTCAGTAGATGTGAGGTCAGGGCCGAGGGCTTGACGACAGCGGCCACGGCTGAGGAGCTGGAACGGGACTCACATAGTTGGTTCCAAGATTGGAAATTAGGGTTGAAAGGTATGACGAGAAAAGGCTCGGCGGGGACTGGAAAAAGGTGGGACGCCTAAAGTCTTCCAAGGAATCGGGATTAGCCATATCCCATCTAATCTTGAAGACATAGGGGTGGCTGGCCTTGAAAAAGCTCGCAGTCATTTTCGCATTTGCAGTAATTGCCGTCCTGGCAAGCGGAGTGGCGCTGGCCGTCGCCGGAGCACTGCCGTCTCTGGAGGCCCCGGAAAGGCCGGCGGTTCCAGTGGCGCCGCAGCAGTCCGAGGATCCCACTCCGAAGCCAACGGCAACGCCGTATGTGAAGCAGGAAGAGTCGCCGTCGATTTTCATCGGCGGTGTTTCCGATTCGCGCATAGACGAAAAGATTACGGGCAAAGAGGAGAGCACAGCCGAAAGCAAGGACGGCGCCGGCACAATTGTCGAGGCGACTCCCACGCCCCCTTCGTCTGTGCTCAGGGGTGCGCCTGGCCAGGGAAGTGCGGGCACCGGTGGAACCGAAAGTGGAGAGGGCACGGTCTACACATGGCAGGACGGCGACCGGGAAATGCGGTCGGTGCTGCAGAACGCCGCCACCAACCCGCAGGACGAACGCGCCACTGATGGCGACCGAGGCATAACAGTCAGGGGGGTCCAGAACTCCGGCAAGGGATCGGGAGACGCGGACGACAAGGTGCTGCCGGAGTTCCGCATGGAATCGGGCGGCGGGCTGATGACGCTGCCGGGTGGCGTGATATTGCTGCTGGACCCCGAGTGGGACGAAGCCGCGGTTGACAAGTTTTTCACCTCGAACAACATTTCCGCCGATGACGTGAAGGAACTGGAGTTCCTGAGCAACGGCTTCCTGGTGAATACGGAGGCCGGTTTTCCCTCTCTGAACTTGGCCAACGAACTGGCCGGCAAAATGGGCGTAATTTCGTCCAGCCCCAACTGGTCGAGAGAGCGGCAGGCCAAGTGACGGCGCCGCTCCGGCTACAGTGAAGCTTGGCGTGTCCGGCGTTCAAGCGATACCAGTGATAACTGTTTCGGCCGGCAGATTGCTCGGCTTGGCTGCCTGCCTTTGCTTGATGGTGGCCGCGGTCCTGTTGGCTGACGGCCGAGCCGGGGCCCAAACTGACGACCACGTCAATACGCGCGACAGCACCGCAACGCTGGTGACCCTGGGCGGCACGGCGGAAGACGGCAATATCGAGGCGTCGGGGGATGTGGACATCTTCCGCTTCGTGATTGCCGAGGCCGATGCCCCCAGGGACGTGTGGGTATACACCGAGGCCGCCGCCAGCAATGCGCTGGGCGACTCGACCGGAAAGCTGTACGACGACTCCAGCAACGTCGTTGCCGAAAACGACGACAGCGTATTTGGCCAGTCGGACTCGCATTTCTACCTGGCAGCGAACCTGGGAGCCGGGACCTACTATGTTGAGGTTTCGGCCGTCGGGACCGGTACGGGGGAGTACACGCTGCACACCAGGACTGGAACCGACCAAAGCGAACGGATTAGCGAGGCGGAGAGCGCCACGGCACTCACGCTGGGTACACCGGTGGAGGGCGTCATCGGCTCGGAGGACGACCGGGACACCTACAGGCTCGTGTTGAGCAGCGACACCGACGTCATCTTCTACACGGAAACGGACGCCCTGGACTCCACCGGGGCGCTTCTCGACGACCTGGGTGGAGAGATTGAAGAGGTGGACGACAGTGAGCTGTCGGAAGGAATTCTGGACTTCTTCATAGGCCGGGCGCTGGAGGCAGACACCTACTACATCACAGTGGGTGGGAGTGGCGATTCGGTGGGGACATACAAGCTGCACGTGGAGTCGGTGGCGGACACTTCCACGACAATCACGCTGGACAGCGAGGGCAGGGGCACAGCCATCGGAATCCTGGGGGATGAGGATGATGAGGACATATTCACTTTCACGGTTTCCGGGACGAAGGACATATTCGTTTACACCGTCGGGAGAACGGACACGATAGGAGAAGTAGAGGTATCGGGCATAGTAATAGAAAACGACGACGGATTTGTGTCGCCGGGGAACCGGGATTTCCTGCTGGGCTACAACTCGTCGGGGAACCAATCGGTGACTGTCACAGGCTGGAGTGGGAGCACGGGCCCGTACAGGGTTTTCGTCGAAACCCGGGACGACCCGGCGGGATCAACCTCGACCACGGCCATTCCCGGCGAGCCCTATGTGTTCGGCGTGATTGACAGCGATAACGAAGAGGACTGGTTCAAGCTGGACTTCTCATCGGCTAGCGCCGATAGCGATTTGATCATTTTCACCGAGGGGCCAACGGATACGGTGGGGACCCTATATGCCAGCGACGGCACCACGGAGATTTCCACGGATGACGACTCAGGTTGGGATGTGAACTTTCTCCTCAAGGAGACCTTCGCAGCGGGCGAGACCTACTATCTGAAAATAGAAGGATTCTATAATTCCTATACCGAGAGCGACGAGATTGGCCCCTATGTGCTCTATGCCGAGTCAGCCTCCGCATTGAGCCTGGGAGGGACGATCACCGCCAGCATAGATCCCCACCACGACGCGGACCTATACGAGATAGACCTGTCAGGACAGTCGTCCTTGACAGAGGTGTGGATTTACGCCACCGGATCGCTGGACACCTTCGCCACGCTATACGACAGCGACGGGGACTTCGTAGTTTGGGACGACGACAGTGGCCTGTTGGGCCAAAGGCTCGCCTTCAGCATGCAGGTGGGGCTGGACCCGGGAGTTTACTACCTCCTGGTGAATACCTACGACACGCGGGTGGGCGGATACGGTGTGCACCTTGAGAGCGCTACGGACCCGCCCAATAGCACCAGCGGAGCGCCGACTCTGAGCCTGGGACAGGTCAAAACCGGCCATATAGACGACGCCGACTACTTCCAACTCGACCTGGGTGACAAAACAAACGTGATCCTCTATATGACCCGCTATACAGGGTTTCGGTACGATGTGGAAGTGGTGGGCCAAAGCGACGTGAACGAATATCCCGGCTTTACTGACCACATTATCCGGGACAGCTTCACTGGGAGTCCCTTTATCAAGGTCACGACGAAAACCGGGGGAAGGTACCTCCTCCAGGCTCTTCACGACACGGCATACACCAATTTCGTGACCGAGTGCACGGCGGATACCAACGCCCTGGACCCGGCGCCCGGGGACGACCTGTACGCCTGCCAGTGGCACCTGGAGGACCGCACCGCCGGCAGGGAGGCCAACGACGCTGCTGATGACGTGGACATCAACGTGGAGGAAGTCTGGTCTGACACCACCCTGGCCGACGGCACCACTGTTTCCGACGGCATCAAGGGGCAGGGCATCAACGTGGCGGTGGTGGACGATGGCATGGACATCAACCACGACGACCTCAGTCCCAATGTCAACAGGGGCCTCAACTACGATTACGGGAGCGACAGTTACACCACCTCCAACATCTACCAACCCGCACACCACCACGGCACAGCGGTGGCGGGGCTGATTGCGGCGCGGGACAACACCTTCGGCATACGGGGCGTGGCCCCCCGAGCCACCCTCTACGCCCACAACTTCCTGGCCGAACAGTCGGACTATGCCGAGGCCGACTCCATGAGCAGGAGCATGGACGTGACCGCGGTATCCAGCAACAGCTGGGGGCCGTTTGACGGGCCCGGCCTTGGCTACACCTCCGCCGCCTGGGAGGGGGCTGTGGAGAAAGGAGTCACCGAGGGATATGGTGGGAAGGGGGTGTTCTACGCCTTCGCCGCCGGGAACGGCGGAGACGGGAACGATAACGCCAACCTGGACGAGTTTGCCAACTTCTACGCGGTCACCAGTGTGTGCGCGGTCAACTCGTCAGGAGTCAAAAGCGACTATTCGGAGTATGGCGCCTCCCTGTGGGTGTGCGCACCCTCCAACAACTGGAGTGGTGGATATCCGGCCATCGTGACCACGGAGAACTCCGACCGCTACCGCTATACATTCGGAGGCACCTCTGCGGCGACTCCCATGGTGTCCGGCGTGGCGGCGCTGATGCGTCACGCCAACCCGGAGCTGACCTGGCGGGACATCAAGCTGATCCTGGCGGCCACGGCGAGCAAGGTGGACCCAGACAGCACGAGATGGCAGACGGGGGCCAACAAGTACGGCTCGACCACGGAGACCTACAACTGGAACCGCAATTACGGGTTCGGCATGGTGGATGCCAAGGCGGCCGTCGACCTGGCCAAGACTTGGGTGACGCTGGCGCCGCTGGAGAGCTACGAGGAAGAAATTACCGTGTCAAACGGGACCATCCCGGATGCGCCCTCCCCCGCGATTTCCTCGACAATCAACATCAGCCCCTCGGATACCGACATGGAGTTCATAGAGTATGTCGAAATCCGGCCGGATTTCACCCACCCGTCGTTCCGGGACCTCAAGATCGAGCTCGTCTCGCCGAGCGGGACCACGACGGAGCTAGTGGACTCCACCGAAAGGGGAGCCGTCGTCTCGTTCTTCGGGTTCATTTTTGGAAGATTTTCGATACCCCTGATTGGAACATTCCGCATGGGGGCATCCCAGTTCCTCGGGGAGGACCCCACCGGCAACTGGACTCTCAGGATCACCGACGAGGTTGAGAACGAAAAGGAGGGCACGCTGAACTCGTGGACCATCAAGTTCTACGGGAGTAATGCGACGCCATTCGCGCCGACAGCCAACTCGGTGACGCCGGGAGAAGAGACGCTGACGGTGGAGTGGAGCGCGCCGACCGAAACCCGCGGAACGGAGATCATCGCTTACGACCTGAGGTTCAAGGATGAATACGGCGAGGAGACCCTCGACGAGTTTGCCTGGAACACCGGAGACGGCGAGCTTTCGGTGGAGAAAACGGGTCTGCTGGGGCGAGTGGAATACGAGGTGCAGGTGCGCGCGCGCAACTCATCGGGGCCCGGCCAGTGGTCGGAGGCAGTAAAAGCCACACCAAGGCGAGCCGGAGGGGACTGTACCTCCACAACAGTGGGAGGAGACCATACGGAACTCTTGGAAGACTGCAATTTGCTGCTGGACATTCGGGACGCCATCGTGGGCAGCGGCGTGCCACTGGACTGGACGCCGACAGCGAGCATCACCCAGTGGGAGGGGGTCAGCACCGGCTTCGTCTCCTCGGTGCAACGGGTCACCGGAATTGAGCTGACCGGGAAATCCCTGGCCGGGACATTCCCCCAGGACCTCACCAATCTGGATGGACTGGAGACCCTGGACCTCTCGGTGAACGGCCTCACCGGCAGCATACCCCGGGAATTGGAATCGCTGACCGGGCTCACGGAGCTGCTGCTGAACGACAACAGCCTGTCGGGAAGCATACCAACTGAGCTGAAGGAACTTACCTCCCTGGCCAAGCTGCACCTGCAGGAAAACAGCCTGAGCGGCAGCATACCTGCGGACTTCGGAGACCTGACTTCGCTGCAAGACCTGCACCTCGAAAACAACAGCCTCAGCGGGAACATTCCGACGGAGCTCGGAGACCTCACCTCCCTGGCGTCGCTCCTGCTCGGCGGCAACTCCCTGGGCGGGAATATACCGACAGAGCTGGAAACCCTGACCTCGCTCGATACCCTCGACCTGTCGGACAACAACCTCAACGGGAACATTCCGACGGAACTGGGAAGCCTGACCTCGCTGGAGACGCTGGACCTGTCGGATAACAGCCTGGCCGGGAACATACCGACGGAGCTGGGAAGCCTGACCTCGCTGGAGACCCTGAACCTGTCGGAAAACAACCTGGACGGGAACATACCAGCAGAGCTGGGAAGCCTGACCCTGCTGAAGACGCTGGACCTGTCGGAAAACCGGCTGGATGGAAGCATACCGACGCAGCTGGGCAATCTGTTCAGACTGGAAAAGCTGCATCTGAACAAGAACCGGCTCAACGGTGAAATTCCGAGCCAGCTGGTGAACCTGACGACCAGCCTGACGGAGCTGTACCTGGCCGACAACAGCTTAATGGGCTGCATACCGGGCGGGCTGCGGAGCGTGTCGTCCAACGACCTGGGCGACATCAACCTGGTGCACTGCGACGTGCAACTGACGGCCCTGGCAGTCGAAGGCGCAACGCTGTCTCCGGCGTTCGACGCCGACACGACGAGCTACACCGCCGTTGTCGGCCCGTCGCCCGCCACGGTCACCCCCACGGGCCAGCTTGGAGTCACCTTCGAGTTCCTGGACAACAGCGACAATGCCATAGACGACGCCGACACCGAATCCGGCTTCCAGGTTGCACTAGGGAGCGGACGAACCAGAGTCAAGGTGAAGGTCACTTCCGAAGACGGACAGGCGAGCCATACCTACATCATCGACATAGACCGGGCGAGCGCGCCGGGACGCCCCAGCATCAGCGACACCATTGAGCCCACCCCGGGCGACGCTGGATCGCTGGACGTGGCGTGGACAGCAGCCTCCTCCGACGGCGGCGCCCCGGTGATTGCCTACAACGTGCGGTACATCGAGAGCGCGGCCAGCAACAAGGCGGACATCCACTGGACCCTGGACGAGGATGCGTGGACCACCGGCGACGGGACCCTGGAGGCCACGATCACTGGCCTGCTGGGCGACACGGAGCACGACGTGCAGGTGCGAGCGTACAACGGCGCAGCGTACAGCGCGTGGTCGCAGACGGCGAAAGGGACGCCGGACGCTCCGGACTGTGACGCCGGGGGCCCGATATCGAACCCGGTCGACAATCCGGGGCTGGTCACAGACTGCGAGGCGCTGCTGGCGGCGATGGCCAGGCTCAGGGCCAGCGGGACGGTGAACTGGTCCATCAATTTACCGATGAGCAGCTGGCAATACATCACCATCGAGGGGACGCCGCAACGGGTCACCAAAGTGGAACTGACCTCCCTGGGTCTTGATGGGAGGATCCCGTCGTCTCTGAGGCAGTTGAGCGGACTGACAACGCTGGACCTTTCGGACAATGAACTGACCCAAGGCATCCCGCACCGGCTGGGCGAGCTGAGCAACCTGCAGGAGCTGCTGCTGGGCGGAAACATGCTGGGCGGTCAGATTCCGCCGGAGCTGGGCGACCTGTCCAACCTGGAGACGCTGGGGCTGGACAGCAACGGACTCACCGGCCAGATTCCGGGCAACCTGCGCAATCTAAGCTCACTGACGGTCATCGAGCTGCACGACAACGAACTTGGCGGTTCGCTACCGTCGTGGCTGGGCCAGATTTCGGGGCTGAAGACACTGTCACTGCACGGCAACGCATTCACCGGGTCCGTACCGTCGTCGCTGGGGAGCCTGAGCAGCCTGGAAGAACTGCACCTTTCCGGCAACAACCTCACCGGCACCATACCCACGCAACTGGGCAACGCCACGGCCCTGACGCGGCTGGCCATGGGCAACAACCAGCTCAGCGGCAGCATACCGTCGCAGCTCAGCAGTCTGACGAGCCTGACACAACTGGCACTGAACGGCAATGAACTCACGAGGGACATTCCAGACCTGTCGGCCCTGACCTTGCTGACCGAGTTGCACCTGAACGGGAACCAGCTCACCGGTGGCGTTCCCACTTGGCTGGAGGACCTCACAGAACTGACGGTGCTGGACCTCTCCGGGAACGATCTCGCCGGGGAGATTCCCTCGGAACTGAACAGTCTCACCAAGCTGGAGTCGCTGAATCTGGGCGGGAACGGCCTGTCCGGCGGCATACCTTCCTTTGCCAGCCTTACGGCGCTGGTCAACCTGGACCTTTCGGACAACGCCCTTACCGGGGAGATACCGACGGCGCTGGGAGATCTGGGGGTACTGGAAACGCTGCTTCTTTCGGACAACAACCTGAACGGCAGTGTACCGGCCAAGATCGGATCACTTGCCAACCTTCAAAAGCTGAACATTGCCGGCAACGACCTGACCGAGGAGTTGCCCGATGAGCTGAACAACCTGACGGAGTTGCAGCAACTGGACGTATCGGAAAACGATTTTGCGGGGGAGATACCGACGCTCAGCGGGTTGACCAAGCTGGAGGAGCTGAAGCTGAGCGACAGTGGGCTGGAAGGGGAGATACCGGCACTGAGCAGCCTGACGGCCCTGAGAATCCTGCACCTGAACGACAATGAACTGGACGGCAGCATTCCCTCGCTTTCTGGCCTGACGGACCTGGAGGAGCTGCACCTGCAGGGAAACGAGTTGACAGGAGGGTTGTCATTCCTGTCTGGGCTTTCCCGGTTGAAAGAGCTGATCGCCTCCGACAACCTGCTGGACGGCAGCATGTCCGCCCTGCCATCGAACCTGACCAACCTGGAAATCCTTAGGCTGGAGAGCAACCAACTGACCGGGTCGCTTCCCTCCTCGCTGGGTGTCCTCAGCAATCTGGAATTCCTGTCGGTGGCAAATAATTCGCTGAGTGGGTCCATACCCGGCCAACTGGGGGACCTGGTCAATCTGCGGTGGCTGTACCTCTACAGCAACCAGATTTCGGGTCCCATACCGTCGAGGTTGGGAGACCTGGGCAGCCTGGAAGAACTTCGGCTGGAGAGTAACGCGCTGACCGGCGCCATACCCGCCCAACTGGGCGGGCTGGACTCCCTCACTCTCCTGTTGCTGGCGGATAACCAGCTGACCGGTTGCGTGCCTGGTGAACTGATGTCGCTGCCAGCGCTGGGTGATGGCGGGACTAACGACTTGGAGGCCGTGGGCCTGCCCTTCTGCCCGGCACCGACAATCTCCTCGGTGGAGGCGGGCACACAATCGCTGACGGTGGAGTGGAACACCCCCACGGCCTATGAGGACTATGTGGAGTCCTTCGACCTCCGGCACATAACCAGCAGCATTCAGGATCCGGAGGAAGGGAACTGGACGGTTGTCGAGACCGATTCAACAGCGACGACCGCCACGGTCACCGGACTCCGGCAACGCACGGAGTACGACGTTCAGGTCCGTGCGGTGTACGAGGCCGGAGAGGGTGCCTGGTCCGACAGCTTCACCCACAGGACCCGTCAGACAACTGTAACGCGCAGGCCTCCTTCCCCTCAGCCGGTCGACCCCATCACACCGGTAACTACGACAACGGGCGGAGGCAACGGCGGCTCCAGCAGCGGTTCCGGTGGCGGCGGTGGTGGTGGGTTCGCCATCGGAGGCTTCGGCGGTGGCGCGCCGGCCCCCGCCCAGCCGAGGGCGATGAACGACTTCCAGACGGCACAGCAGATCTTCCAGCCGCTGGTGGCCAACGGGACTCTGCAGCGCGTCTGGCGGTTCTTCGCCCTGGGACAGCGCTGGCTGTTCTATGACCCCCGGCCCAGTTTCCTGCGGTTCAATACCCTTAGAACGGTGAATGTCGCATCCGACCCGCCCGCCATCCTGCTGGTGAACTCCACCCGGCAGCAGCGATTCCGCGGCTACACTCTGTTCGAGGGCTGGAATTTCGTACTCATCGAGGCGGAACCGCCGTTGCCGCGGCCAGGCAGGAACGTCCAGCGCGTCGACCAGTTACTCCGCCCGCTGGTCCAGAACGGAACGCTGGAGCGCGTGTGGTGGATGGACCCTCGCACGCAGGGGTGGGCATTTTATGACCCCGACCCGGTGTTCGCCAGCTTCAACACCCTGAGTACCGTCGACCTGAATGCCAACCCTCCTGTCGTCCTGGTGGTGAGCGTGAGCCAAAGGACGGAATTCCGTGGCATCACACTCTACCCGGGCTGGAATTACTTGGTAATGAGATGAACGGGCACCGGCCGGCCGACAAATACTACAACGACAGTTCAAGGTGGGATGGCTCGAGATTCGCGCAACGCGGACCGGCGCTTGGTGTGGGAGCGACTGGCTCGCCCATTGCTACACTGCGTCTGCTCCAGCAACCGAAGCAGTTCGTATGGCCCGAACCGATCGCGGGGCAGCCTCTCCCCACCATCCCGTAGTCCTGCGGACGGGTGTTCAGGGGCATCTTTTCCCCTCCAAGCCTGCTGCAGGCTCATCAGGAAGGTTCCGTCCAGCAGGCACAGGGCCGCGTGATAATGTCAGCCCGCCCAGGTGCGGGTCTCATTTTCGTCCAGACCTGCGTCGCTATTTTGGGTCTCAAACTCCGTTTCAATGCGCCACCTGGAACCGCCCACCCCGCCAGCCTTTCCAACGGCGCATCCTCCGGTGCATCGGACCGGTAGTAGCGGGACTCGTTGCCGTCGAGGTTCCGGCGGCTGCTGGCCCAGTCTTCCTAGTCGGGCTTGCGCCTCTTGGTGGCCCGCACCCTCTGGGCGCTGAACCGGTAGAGGGTAGAATCGTAGGCTAAAGGGAATGACGCCGGTTAAGTGTGCGATAGACGGTTGGTCTTGAGACGGATAAGGGCTTTGCAAGAACGCTGATGGAATACTCGCCAGTGACATGCATGCGGCAGAATTCCCGCTTCTGTCTGTCGGAGAGTTTCGGCTGCTCGCCGCGCAATTTCCCCTTGGCACGGGCATCTGAGACGAACCTAGCCAGCCGGTCGAGTTTCGGCACGCCCAACGTGTCCCCTTCGTGCACGGCGGCGAGGGTCAGCAATACCAAATGGCCGGGCTCAACTGCTCGCCGCTATCGGCATGCACTGAAATGCCGCCCATCTCGGCGAAGTGGTCAGACAGCGGAAACACGCTGGCTTGACTGTTGAGCCCGAGCTCCTCGCCCACATCCCACCCCTTGGGTGGCACCACATTCTGCTCACCGGCGAATACCGGTGGCCAAAGCGCCGGTCTCCACCTCAGCGTACGATTCTGCCCCCTGCCGGAATCTACCCGCATCTGCCGAACCCAGGGCGACACTCATGGGGTCAATCACTGGCCGTTGAGATCGATGTATGCCCGCCAAACTTCGCTCTCCTCACCTCATATCAAATCCGTGAGCGCCGTTCACCATCAACACCTCCCGTCCGAAAGCCCGGCTTCCCGCGTATATTTGGAAGTAGTAGAGGTCCATCTCGAATGATTTGGTCGTCATGGTGACGGTGCCAGGCCCATTGTTGGGGTCGGTCTCATCCCCGCTCCATCGATGGAAGGTCTCCTCTCTGACAAGGAGCCCGGGTTCCTCGAGGGACGAACTCCATTCCGTAATGTCCTCGTCGTTTGCCAGTTCCAGTATCTGCGTGGGCTGCCCGTCCCAATGAAAGAAATTGTTGCTGGTCAGCGGGCCTTCGCAGGTCCACTTTCCGTCGGCGAACTGGCAGCTTTCGTAAGTGTTGGCCAGGTCGCCATCGGACAGGCGAGCACCATCCTTGTGGAAAGTCTTGTAGATCAGCTCCTTCCTGACGACCATGTATCCGGTAACCTCGGTATTTTCTGAATCCCACTCACTCCAGTCTATGTTGTAGCTGCCGTCGTGCTCCACCCTGATGATGGCGAAGTCATAGACATCGCAGTGAGCTATCAGGCCGCTGTCCTCGTCGCTCCTGCAGTCGTCAGCGGGGGTGCTCTCGGGCTCGACCTGCTCCTCGTTGTTGGGTTCCTCCTGAGATTGGGGATCTGACTGGGAAGCGAGGCGTGTTACCTGGATGGTGTAAGTGGTCGAGGCACTGCCCCCTGTCTCGCTGACTGTGATGGTGATCACCGTCAGTCCCTCGGCGAGGTCCACCTGATGCCCCGTAGCGCCTGTGTCGCTGTCGGAGGGGCTGATGGCCACTTCAACTCCCGACGACGCTACGGGGGTGGCCGTCACCGTTGTGGCGTCAACGCTGTTGGCGACGCCGACAGTGTAGAGAAGGGTTTCCTTGTCGAAAGTCAGGGAGACGCCGCTCAAGGTCAGGGCCTGCAGGCCCGTGTCCACTGGTTCTTCCTCTTGTACAGAGTTCTCGGACATGCCTTCAGCGGTCTTCCCGGACCCTTGGGCGTCTGTATATTCGACCAGGGCCCTCAGGTACATATCCAGGTCATCGGCTGTGGGAGTGTAGGTATCCGTCGTGTTGCCGCCAATGACCGTCCATCCGGTAACGCCATCGCTGGACCTTTGCCATTGCCACTGGAGACCGGTCTCGCCGCCGTCGGCGTCAGTGAGGGTGGCGACGATTGGGCTATCGACCAGGGGCGTGGTTGTGGAAAAGGTAACTTGGGCGGGCTCGTCGATATTTTCCAGGTTGATGGTTAGCGTCAAGGTGTCGTCCACGGAATCGTCCTGACCGTGGCTGCCATCCTTGCCGTCCGCGACATTTACAGTCACCTCCAGCGATGAAGCAGCCTCATAATCAAGGACCGCGCCTTCCGCCACTGTGATTCGCCCCGTTAGGGCGTCAATCTCGAATTTACCGGAATCAGACCCGGAGGAGAGGGAGTAGGTCAAGGTGTCGCCCTCTGGGTCCGTGGCGGAAACCGCTGAGCCCACCCTGGTGTCGGGACCAGCGTTTTCGGCCAATTCGCGAGTTGCGGTCTCGCCTTCGTCGAAGGCCGGGGGTTGATTGTCGACTCGTAGAACCGCATTGCTGGCCGTGGCGTGGGCCTGCTTGCTGTCCCCATGGTTGTCGTCATACGATGCGAGCGCCCGCAGGAACTTGCCGGCGTCGTCGGGGACGGGGGTGTAGCTGCTGGCGGTGGCGTCGTTCAAGTCGGTCCAGGTGTTGGCATCGAAGGTGTCCGCCTTCTGCCACTGCCAAGTTGGTTCGCCGACCGTGCCGTCGGGGTCAATCAGAGAGGCTACCAGAGCCGTGTCCACCAGTGGGCTGTCGGAGCTCAGTTCGACCTCCCCATCCTCGTCAACGTCGGTGACGGTCACGGTGACGTCGATGTACGAGTCTATTTCCCCGCCGTCGTCGTTGCCGTCAATATCCTTCGAGTCGCTGACCCAAGCACGGAGAACGTATTCGCTCGTGGTTTCAAAGTCCAGGGTTGCGTTATTGTCCACCTGGATCTGGCCGGTGCTGGAAATCTTGAAGAGACCGGACATGGTGTCGTCGAGGCCATAGGTGATAGTGTCGCTGTCCGGATCGGTGGCCTCAACCGGGTCTCCCACATTGGCAAGGCTTTCGGCATCCTCCGAAAGGGATCTCGCTGCTGAGGTTCCTTCATCAAATACGGGGGCACCGTTTGTGGGCGCAGCGACAACCGCATTGTCAGCATTTACATATGCACTTCTCTCTTGGGTATTGTCGTATTTGTCGCGATATACCGCTTTGAATTGCAGGAAATGACCCACATCTGCCTCGACCGGCGTGTATGTGAACTCCTTGGAGTCCGAGGAAGTATTGGATATCTCCGTCCAGTTGTTGGAATTGAGGTCCGAGTTTCTGGACAGCACCCAATTTATTTGCCGATCGTCTGACAGATCGACTCCGTCCGGTTCATTCACCGAAGCAACGATCTCATCGCCTTCGACAGGTTGGGTGGAACTCAGCGTAATCGATCCCTCCTCCTCGACATTTGTTACATGTATTCTCAGTGTGACATCTATGTCCCATGAAGAGTCAGTGCCTCCCGAATCGTTCTTATTGTCCCTTATCCTCAGATAGAATCTGTGCCTCTTCGCCTGTTCGTAGTTGAGACTCTTGTCTGCCCGAAGGAATATCTTTTCATCCCAGTATCGGAACGCGTTTCCGGGTTCGGATCGAAATAGGACAAACAGCGAGTCACCGTCGGCATCGGAAACATCCAGCTGGGCAGCGAGTGCGTTTGACTGCAGGTTTTCCGGGACATAGAAGTCCCTGCCTCCGGAGAGGTCAATCACCGGATCGGAATTGGGAATCACCTCAATGGTCAAGTTGATGGAATCGTCAATGCTCTCGTCCGAGCTATCCAGGCCTGTCTTGCCGTCGCTGACGGCGGCGGTCAGGGTATATTCGTCTCCACCGGAAAAGGTGGCGCCGGTGGCTGTGTACACCTCTCTGGACTGGTTGACGGTGAACTTGTCGGCGTCATCGCCTTCGAGGGAGTAGGTCAACGAATCTTCGTCGGGGTCGACGGCCTCCGGAAGCGTTCCTATGTACGAGTCGCCGCCAAGGGTGTAATGGAAGCTGAGCGAAGCGGACGACTCGCTGAATGTCGGTTGGGCATTGAGCTTGGTATAGGCGTAGGCCTTCTTGTCGGAGTAGTCGGTCATCCAGACTTTCCCGCGATACCCGGTAATCCCAGTGGGGTTTTCGTTAGCCCAAACTGGCCAGAATTCCCTTGCGAATACCCTCAGGCTCGGCAGGTCATAGGCGTAGACGTACATCTCGTCGTTGTCCAGGACCCACATGGTCTCGCCATCGGACCAAATCGCAATCGGATCGCTGTTGGCGGGGTGAAGGTCAAAATCCTTGCTGGACTTGCGGGTCCTTAGTGCCAGGTCGTAGCCGTACAACTTTTCGTCGTCGGCGTCGAGGACCCAGACAGTGTCCCCGTCCGACCAGACACCCCTGGGGGCGGAATTATCCAAATCCAGAGTTATGGACTTGTTTGGCACCAGCAGTTGCGTTGCTTCAGCATCCTGGTCCAGTTCATGAGCAAATAGAAAATCGTTCGCGGTCCCGTCATGGACCACCCAGATGGTGGTCCCGTCGGACCAAATGGAGTAGGGGTTGAAGACGTTGGAGGCTAGGCGCACGTCATTGGAAGCCTCGCGGTTTCCCGTAGCCAAGTTGTATGCATACAGCTTCTTGGAGTCCGATGACCCAGCCTCCACAACCCACATGGTTTCGCCGTTGGTCCACAACCCGCGGGGAGTGGTGACGGCGGAAAACGAAATGTCGTTATCCGGCTGCCTGAAATTGGCGTGGTACATCGCGTAGACCGCGGTGTCGCCGATGTCCGCGAACCACATTATTGTCCCGTCCGACCAGATTCCCTGGGTGCTGGTGTGATTTGAGTTATGTAGGGGGGTCAGCTGGACCTCAAGAGATTCGTCGCGCGTAACATCGGAGTAGGAACTGGTGTTGGTGGTGTAGGCGTACAACATTCCGTCATCGAAGTCGCTGATCCAGACGTTCGTGCCGTCGCCCCAGATTCCCCACGGGTGTTGGTTGTGGGAATGGAGGTTGAACTCTTCCCCGCTGGCACGGTTGCGGTTGCTCTTGTTATAGGCGTACACCCAGGTGTCGTCCTTGTCTACCACGTAGATGAAGCTGCCATGACCCCACACGCCCCGCGGCCCGTCGTTTCTGCCCGTCAGGTCGATATCCCGGCCGCTCAGGCGCTGGCCGTTGCTGAGGCTGTAGCCGTAGAGCTTGGTGTCGTCCCAGTCGGCGACCCACATAACGGTGCCGTCCGACCATATTCCCTGCGGATCGTCATTGTAGCTGGCGAGTTCGATATCCTTGCCGGACTGCCGTTGCTGAGTGGACATGCTGTAGGCGAGTATTTTGTCCTCCCTGCCCTCTACGATCCACATCGTGCTGCCGTCCGACCAGATGCCCTCCGGTACATTGTGGCCTTCGGCGAGGTCTATGCTCTTGGAAGGCACCATGACGGCAGCTTCCGCCTTGTCGTACATTGTAGCCACGAAGAGCAACGCCGCGAGCAACACAATAGTCACAAGTTGTAGGGACCGGATAGTCGATGTAACTTGTCGCACTTTCGAAGTCCTTCATTCAGTGTGTTTATGGGATATGTCGTTGGAAGTGATTCCGTTCAATTCAATAGAGGCGAGTTGAATCGGCGCGAATGTCGCGGCAATACGGCAGCCAATAAATGGGCAGATTTGCTTACAAATTGCAGCCGCAAAGCTGATTACAGGCAAATCGCTGACCGCCAGACGAGATTTCACTGGCCGACTAATGCGCTTTTACTCAAGAGGATATGATTGCGCTCTCTTCTCTATAATCGGTCGATACTAATAGTCCACGGTCCCCTCAAGGGACCCCTGTAACAGGTTGATGCTTTCGAAAGTCATGCGAATCACTATACTTTCGTGTTGTGTAACAATCGTGAAATTACTCCGGTAATTCGTGAAAATAATGTGCTGAATTATTCGTATGTGTGCTAAACCTGTTCCGGCTGCTTAGTGGCTATCTCAAAACTGTCATGACCTTGATCTCAACGGCCAGATACACGGTCTGGACCACTGGATTCCCGTTTTCGCGGGAATGACGGGTCCTTTGCGGGGATGGCGGTTTTGGATTTTGGCGGATTTTGAGATAGTTACTTATGGGGTATGGGGTTATCACTTGGAAGGCTGAAAACCTCACAACTGAACAGAACCGGAGTAGGCCCACCAAGAAGCGTCGTTACCCGCCGAAAAGGCAAAGAAAACGCCCTTGGCCGCCTTATCTCTTGGCAATGCCGGCTTACAATGCCGGGTCGTAGGAGGCAGGAGCGGTGACGTAACGGAAAGAGTCTCCCCCAGTTGTTGAGGGATACCGCAAAGCAGTCTATGTTCCGGGCCGGGCGTCCGCGCGTTTTCCTGGCTGGCTCCCTCGGCCAGAAAGTTGCGGTAATAGCTGATTTCCTGGGGCGCCACTCTCCGCATCCCAACACTGTTGTCTCGGGCAGCCATGATTCCGGTCACTTGGGTGCCGTGGGTTTCATGGGGGCGGACCAGTAGGTCTTCTCCCAGGTAGTCCTGGCCCATGTCCTCGTCCACGTTATCCGTCAGGTCTTCGTCGCCGGGTCCACATCGTCGTCCACAACGGCAATAACTATGCATTTCCTGAAGTTGTCGCCGGCCCTTACATCGGCGACGTTGATATCCTCGCCGGTTGTCCCCTGGTCCCGTCCAGTGTTTTCCAGATGCCACTGGCAGGCCAACAACGGGGCACTGCAGGGGGTAGTGATTGAATTACGGTTGTCTTGGAAGTCGCCGTAGGTCTCGTCTTTTCTCGCCCATGTGGCTATCGGCCGGTCCGTGGCTAGTACTCGGTCAAACTAGCAGCCTGTCCGAGAAACAGAGTCGGTCTGCAGTTTTGGGTATGATGGGATGAGCACTCAGGCAACGGAGCCGACTGTTGAACAAGACCTGTCTTCCCTACGACCCCGGCCAGCAGTTGTTGCTGCCACGGGCTTTGCAGGAATGGCTGCCTGAGGATCACCTGGCCTATTTCATCTCCGACATCGCGGATCAGTTGGACCTCTCGGAGATCACGGCCCGCTACGAGCAGGAGCGGCGGGGCGGGCCGCCCTACAATCCCCGGATGATGGTCAAGGTGTTGCTCTATGGCTACTGCATCGGGGAGGCATCGTCGCGGCGCATCGCCCAGCGTCTCCATGAGGACATCGCCTTCCGGGTGCAGGCGGCCAACAACACCCCTGACTTCCGCACCATCTCGGACTTTCGCAAGGATCACCTGGCGGCGTTGTCGGGGCTGTTCTTGCAGGTGCTGATGCTGTGCTCTCAGGCGGGACTGGTGAAGCTGGGTCATGTGGCGCTGGACGGCACCAAGGTGAGGGCCAGCGCATCGAAGCACAAGGCGATGAGTTACAAGAGAATGAAAGAGAGGGAGGGGCAGTTGGCGGCGGAGGTGGCGGAGTTGCTGCGCCACGCTCAGGAGGTGGATGAGGAGGAAGACCGCAGGTACGGCAAGGACAAGCGTGGGGACGAGTTGCCGGAGGAGTTGTCCTTCCGGGAGGGTCGGCTGAAGAGGATCCGGGAGGCCATGGCGGCGCTGGAAGCCGAGGCCCAGGCCCAGGCGGAGGCAGCTGAGGCGGAGGGCAAGGCGCATCCTGGAGTGCCGGATGACAAGGCCCGGCGCAACTTCACCGACCCCGAGTACCGCATCATGCCCGCCCCTGGCGGCAAGGACTTCCTGTAAGCCTACAACTGTCAGGCGGTGGTGGACCATGAGCATCAAGTGATTGTGGCAACTCGCGCCACCAATGTCGCATCGGATAAGGGGCAGGCGGTGGTGGTGATCGAGGAGATTATAGCCAACACCGGCAAGGTGCCACAGGAAGTGTCCGCTGATGCCGGTTACTACTCGGCCCCGGCCGTGGCCCAATTGCAGGTCTTGGGCACGGACCCCTTCGTCGCACCGGAAAAGACCCGCCACGGCCATAAACCGCCGCCCGCGCCGCGGGGACGCATCCCCAGGGATCTCTCGCCCAGGGACCGGATGCGCCGCAAGTTGCAGACCAAGCGAGGCCGGCAGCGTTACGGGTTACGCATGGCGACGGTGGAGCCGGTGTTCGGTCAGATCAAGCAGGGCCGTGGCTTTCGGCAGTTCCTGCTGCGGGGATTGGAGAAGGTGCAGGGCGAGTGGTCGCTGATCTGCACCGGGCACAACCTGCTGAAGCTGTTCCGCTTCGGTGGGCCGGCTCACGGCAAAGGGTCGCCAACCCCACACCTCCGCCACCGCGTTTCTGCCGCGGCAACATTCAAGCATAGGGACAGCGTGATCAGTCTTTTATCTCCGTTGATATCAAGCCCCGTCAGCATTCCTCGGACGGGCTGCTAGGATGGTCAGAAGGTACTTAGGGCAAGCCGGGATGCTAATGTGAGGGAAAGTCGGGTTGTGTGAGGTGTGGCATTCATGGTTGAGGAGAAGTATGGCGTCCAGTTGAGCCCGCAGGAAGAGGGGCGTTTGCGGAGGATGATCCGTGGTGGCAGGAGTTCGGCTCAGGCAATCACCAGGGCGCGCATCCTGCTGAAGACGGACGAGGGTTGGAGCGCGGCTCAGGTGGCCGCAGCCTTGGACATCTCGGAGCGGACCGTATTCCGCACCAAGAGGCGGTACGCCGAGGAGGGACTGGATGAAGTGCTGCGACACCGCAATCAGGTCAACCGCTATCAGAAGGTGGACGACCGGGTCGAGGCCCACCTGATAGCCTTGGCCTCCAGCCCGGCCCCCGAAGGTCATGATCACTGGACACTGCGGGCGTTGGCGGGCAGGGTGGTGGAGTTGGGGCTGGTGGAATCCTTGTCCCACGAGACGGTGCGGCTGCACCTGAAAAAAGCACCCTCAAGCCGTGGCGGAAGCAACAGTGGTGCATTCCCAAGGTGAGCAGCGAGTATGTTGCCGCCATGGAGGATGTTCTGGACCTCTACGCCGAGCCCTATGACCTCGAAAGGCCAGTGGTCTGCTTCGACGAGCCTCCACCCAGCTTCTGGCCGACATCAGAGAACCTTTGCCGGCAGCCCCGGGACGTCCGAGGCGGGAGGACTACGAGTACCTGAGGGGAGGGACCCGCAACCTGTTCCTCACCTGCGAGCCCCTGGCAGGATGGAGACACGTGGCGGTGACGGAGCGGCGTACCAAGGTGGACTTTGCCCACCAGATGCGGTGGTTGGTGGATGAGGCCTACCCCAATGTGCCGCTGGCCCAGGTGGCCTCGGACAACCTGAGCACCAATGGCAAGGCGTCTCTGTACGAGGCATTCCTGCCGAATGAAGCCCGGAGCATAGAGCGGAGGCTGGAGTTTCACCACAAATCCAAGCACGGCAGTTGGTTGAATATGGCGGAGATCGGGTTGAGTGTCTGGCGCGGGCCTGCCTCAGGGCCCGGTATGAATGGATGACGGAGCGCCAGCATTCATCCTGTACTGGTGGGGTGCCGTTGCCGCCACTCCACCAGAGACAGGCGATGCCCTGTTCGATTGTTGTTCCGGGCCGTGGCCCGGCGTGGGCTGGGGCAGGGAGGGCCGTGGAGCTCTCACCATGAATGGTGCTCTGGGGCTAGTCGATGGCGGTAACGGCGGAGGTAAACCTGATATCTGTCTCGGTGACGGAGCCGACAATCACGACACGGTCGAGGCTTTCGACCCAGGGCTTCCAATCCTCCTGATCGTACTCATCGAGGGCGTCTTCGACCAGATTGAGGATGGCCTGCAAATCCGCGTAGGCCAGCATGTGGACGGTGTCGGGAATCAGGGAGCTGAACTCGGCGAAGCTGGCGGAATCCCTGAGATTGGGTTCATTCTCAAAGGCCACGGAGTGGAAGGACTCCAGGCTGTCCTTGGTGGAGCCCACGGCGACCCAATCCCCGGAGACCAGGTAACCGAACTCGTAGCCCTCCCATTGACTGAAGCCGAAGGCGTCCAGGTCCATCAATGTAGCGTCGTACTCGCCTATGAAATCCTGGTCAAAGCCGAAGGAGAACTCATACTCGGCGATATCCGCCGAGTCCTCCAGGGCATCGGCGATGTCGTCGGGGGCGGCGGGACCGATCAGGAGCACAGCCTCCAGCGTACCCGCGAGGTCGCCCCTGACCTGTCTGAGATCGCTGGGCAGGAAAGCCACTGCAACCTCGCTGGCCAGGGAATCGATCAGGTCGTTCTCAAAATCGACGTCGAAGACCTCCTCCACGTCTTCGAACAGGTCCTGCAATTCCTCGTCCGTGGCAGGGTCTGCGTCGTCCAGGGAGGCGAAGGTCTCCTTCCATAACTCCTGCCCACCGGTGGAGCTGACCACCAGGAGCGTGTCCTCGGGCAGCATCTCCAACGTGGTCAGGCCGTTCTGCTGGGCAATGGCAAGACCCCTGAAGGGATTGTCGACAACGACGTCGAAACGTAGCCCATTATCAATGAACGATGCGGAGGCCGCCACATAGTCTGGGCTGTTGTCGTCGACGAACTCATACCACCGGTCCCTGCCATACAGGCTGAACAGCTCCTCCATCGCAATCTGCGCCGAGGCCGTGACGGAGCCCTCGTTCTGGGCAAAGGCGAAGATGAACCGGTCCTGCGGCAGGGACTGCTGGGCCTCGATGAACAGCGCAGACTCGGAGAGGGGGCTGCCGGGAGGAGACTCCAGGCTGTCCATCATGTCCTCTATGGTGTCTTCGGTGTCGGCAATGAACAGATACTCTTCTGACAACCCGATTGCGATCCTCTCCTCCAGGTCATCCTGTTCATCTTCAGGGATCCACATCCTGAGGCCGTCGTCTTCATCTTCCTCGAATTCCTCAAAGAGCTGGTCCTCAAAATAGCTGCGCAGCGTCCCGGCGAAATCCTCGGCCTCGTCGGCGTCGCCCACCTGGGCCATCATTACCCATACCGTGTCGTCCTGGTTCGCCTCGAGAACCACGAGGGTCGCGTCGGTCCCGATCCAAGACATCAGGTCATCGGGAAAGTCAATGCCGGTCTCCTCTTCAAGTTCGTCCAGCAGTTCGTCCCGCACGCCGGCGAAGTCTATTTTCTCCATGCGGTCGGCGAACCCCCTGGCCTTCATTATCTGGTCGGCTCCGGGACAAAGGTTCACGGAGAGGTAGAGTGCGGCGTCCGAGGGGATGTACTGCGCCGTAGCTTCTCCGGGGCGGTCGACCGCCCGCATAAAGAACACCAGCGCGATCACCACGGCGATCACGACAACGGCGGCGACGCCACCGCCTACCAGGACCCACCGATTGCGGAACAGGGATCCTGGCCGCCATCGACCGCCGCCCGGAGGAGAGGTGGAATCCGGAGGGGGAGGGCTGGGTACGTCCACGGAACCGTTGCTCTCGGTTGTCATTGAATTGGTCTCCTCGAACTGATTTCTGGCGATTGTTTCGCGATATACCATGGAGTTTTCCGTCCCCAGGTTGCTCTTTCACAGGAGGTAATCGGAAATCTGCCAACCAGATGTGAGTGAGGAGCCCAGCAGGGCGCTGAGGGATGGCGGTTGCTCCTGCGCCGGTGGGTCGGCCTGGCTTTTTGTGGTTTGCCCTTGGTGCCCGAGAAGATTTGTCCTTTCAACCTCGTCTTGCTGCCAGTTACTCTAGGGTCACGGCCAGTCGATCCTGTTTAAACCAGCCATTCCGAGCCGATCGTGTGAGATCGTCCGTGGTGGCAGGGGTTAATGTTCAATACGAGTAGACAATAGTATCAAAAATGTGAAAATACTTGACATTAACATGTCACATACGGTGCAATTTATATTTTGAAGGGCATAAATTCTGAGGGTATGATTAGACTGCTAAGGTCTAATACCTACAGACTTATTTCACGGTCCCTGAAGGAGCCGGGGGCAGGCTGATTGGGAGGATTCGGGGTGACGAACATAGGCGAGCGAGATCAGGAAATTGCTGCGCTACGAGACCGTCTTTCGCGACTGAGCGAGGCCAGTCTCCGGATCAACGACAGTCTCGACTTTGACAGGGTCCTGCAGGGAGTCCTGGAGAGCGCCCGCTTGCTGACGGGCGCCCTCTACGGCGTGATGGTCCTCCTGGATGATTCTCTCGAGATTCAGGACTTTCTGGCGTCCGGGCTCTCTCTGGAGCAGGCTGGGCAACTGTGGAGCGTCTCCGACGGACTGCGGTTCTTCGAGCACATCGGTGGTCTTTCGAAGCCGGTCCGGCACAGAGACTTCTATGCTTACGCCCGGGAGCTGAATTTGCCGGAGCTTAAATTTCCGGCCGATGTAAATTCCCCCTTGCCGGTGTTGTTCGCACCGATCACCTACCGAGGCAGGCCCAGGGGCATCATTTATCTCGGTGACACCGATTCCGGCCGAGGGTTCACGCCCCAGGACGAAGAGACCCTGGTGATGTTCGCGGCGCAGGCGGCGCTGGTCATTGCCAACGCCAGGTACCACCGCGACGAACAGCGGGCGCGGGCCGACCTGGAGGCGCTGGTGAACACCGCACCCGTGGGCGTGGTTGTGTTCGATGCCAGGACCGGATCCCCAACATACGTCAATCAGGAGATGATGCGGCTCATTAGCGAGATCGTATCGCCGGAGCTCACAGCGGAGGAGATCCTGGGGGTCATCGCCTTCCGGCGGGCCGACGGCACGGAGACTTCGCTCCAGGAATTGCCCGTGGCCGCGGCACTGAGCGCCGGGGAAACGGTGCGCGCCGAGGAGATCGTCATCAGCGTGCCAGGTGGCCGGAGTGTTTCTGCAATAGTCAATGCCACACCCATCCGGTCCGACGCCGGGGAGATCGAGTCCTTTGTGGTCACTGTCCAGGACCTGACCCCATTGGAGGAGATGGAGAGGCTGCGGGCCGAGTTCCTGGGCATGGTGAGCCACGAACTGCGGACGCCCCTGACCTCCATACGGGGCTCGGCCAACACGTTGCTTGATGAGGAGGAGTCGCTGGACCCGGCCGAAATGCGCCAGTTCCACCGGATCATTTTCGAGCAGTCCGAGCGTATGCGAGGACTGATCAGCGACCTGCTCGACGTGGCCCGCATCGAGACCGGCAGCCTGTCGGTTTCCCCTGCGCCAACAGAGCTTCCGGTGCTGGTGGACGAGGCGAAGAACACTTTTCTGGCAACCGGAGGCAGGGATAACATTCGCATCGACCTGCCGCCGGACCTGCCGCTTGTGATGTCCGACCGCCGCCGCATAGTTCAGGTCCTGAACAACCTGCTGTCCAACGCCGCCAGACATTCGGAGGACCCGGCCGCAATCCACCTTTCCGTGGCGCTCCAGGGCATTCATGTCGCGATATCGGTCTCGGACAATGGCAGAGGCATTCCTGCTGACCGCCTGCCCCAACTGTTCCGGAAGTTCTCGCGTTCACAGTCCGAGGAAGAGGGGAGCGACACCGGGCTTGGACTAGCGATCTGCAAGGGGATCGTGGAGGCTCACGGAGGACGTATCTGGGCCGAGAGCGACGGGCCGGGGAAGGGGGCCAGATTCACTTTCAC
Organism: Dehalococcoidia bacterium; assembly: GCA_963667765.2. GTDB lineage: Bacteria > Chloroflexota > Dehalococcoidia > Lucifugimonadales > UBA3495 > VXOI01. The sequence continues at coordinate 967,322 of CAXXON010000001.1, forward strand.
CCTGCCCATAGCGGAGGCCAAACCTGCCGTCATTCCGGGAAGAGCAAGAATGCCCGTTGGGCGTGCCCGGCGTGACGGAACCAAGAACGAGCAACCGCGGATACTCGTGGTTGACGACGACCCACAGACACTCAGGTACGTCCGCGATGTACTCACGAGGGCGGGCTATGCTCCCAGCGTGACCGCCGATCCTCAAGAAGTCTCGCGGCTGATGGAGGAAAATGAATTTCACCTGGTGCTGCTGGACCTGATGCTGCCGGGGACAGACGGCATCGAATTGATGAATGACATCCGGAGCGAGGCCCCCGTGCCGGTCATATTCCTGTCCGCCTACGGTCAGGACCAGGTAATCGCCAGGGCATTCCAGATGGGTGCGGCCGACTACGTGGTCAAGCCCTTTTCCCCGACCGAGCTTGCGGCGCGGATCCAGGCGGTGCTGCGTCGGCAGGATGTTCCTCACGGGTACGACGTGCCCAGATCTCCCTATCTGATGGACGACCTGAGAATCGACTATTCCCTGCGCAGCGTAACCCTTGCGGGTGTACCGATTGAGTTGACGGACACCGAGTACAGAGTGCTGGTTGAGCTTTCGGCGAACGCAGGGCGGATTATGACCCACGAGCTATTGGTGGAACGGGTGTGGGGTAGCGACAAGCCGCGCAGTTCCGGTCCGGTACGGGCCATCGTGAAACGGCTGCGCCAAAAGCTGGCCGACGATGCCGAGAACCCCATGTACATTTTCACCAAGCGGCGAGTGGGTTACTGGATGGCCAAGGACGAAGGTCCGTGACATTGGCTCTTGACCGGGTTGGTTGGGGATTTTGCAATCTCCCAGCAGAGGGCCACTGTTGAGCAAACTCACCGTATGGAATCCCACTGTTGGTCCTGGACGATTCCCGGAGGCGAGGCCAACCAGCTATAACAGTGGTAAGCCGGTTTCGCCGAAACAAGGCTACACTCGATGCTGAAAACTCTCATCCCGGTAACCCTCATCATTCTTATCCTCATGGTGACCGTGGCAGCGTGTTCCGGCCCGACGCCTGAACCAACATCGACGCATCGAACGACGGCAACCCCTACACCGACAGTCGTGCCTGCAACCAACGAGACCCCGAAGAAAACTCCGACGGAGACCCCCACCTCCGCTCAAGCACAAACGCTGATGCCCGCCAGCACCTCGACTCTTGAGCCGAAAATAAATAGCAACCCGGCCAATACTCCTGCCACCGAGCCAAGCAAGACTTTGGCACCCGATGTGAGACTCGCCCCTCTCCACTTGGTGGACTCCCATTCGTTCCGGTCTGCTCTCTCTGAGGCTGAACTATCCTGTATCAGTGATGATCCGGAGGAACAGGCCCGACTGCTCGATGGGTCCGGGACAGCGTCCCCGGAGGAATACCCCAGACTCCTGGGATGCCTGGGAGACGAGACAATGGCCCGGTTCTTTGTTGCCGGGGTAGTGCCCGGCCCGGAACCTTTCAGCCTGGAAACCTCGACCTGCGTCCGGGCCGTGCTGAAAGTCATCAACCAAAGGGATGTGATTACGGCAGAGATTGAGGGCGACAATGAGGAGGCCGCCGCGTCTCGACGCGTCGCGATGTACTTAACGATTGCTTGCCTGAACGACGATGAGTGGGAGAAAGCCGCCCCAAGGACAACTGTAATAGAGAATGACCGGATATCTTTGCAGTGCGTCATGAGGGCACTGGGCGGGCCGGGACCATTGACAGAGGCGATGCTAGCGGATTTGGAAGGGAATTCTACGGATGTGAGCAAAGCGGCAGCGGAGTGCACAAGGTAACGAACATGGGGGCTGGGGACATGCCCGCCGCATGTCACCAGCCGCTCCTCGGCGTAGCGCGTCCTGGCGCGGAATATGGTCCGCTCCGAGATGTCCAACGCTGCTGCTATCCGAGCCGCGCTCCAGGCCTCCTTTGTTTCCAGCAGGATGCGCGCCCGGTAGTGGGTGTCGGGAATTGGAATGAGTCCTCTTAGTAACTATCTCAAAACTGTCATGACCTTGATCTCAACGACCAGATGCACGGTCTGGACCACTGGATTCCCGCTTTCGCGGGAATGACGGGTTCTTTGCGGGAATGGCCGGTCATTTGCGGAAATGGCGGTTTTGGATTTTGGCTGATTTTGAGATAGTTACTTACTGGTCCGTTTCCCGGGTGGGGGCGGGTGAGGGCGTGGCTGTCTCGCCGCCTGGGGCACCCTCCGGCAGGCGATTTATGAACCAGCTGCCGTCGAAGTTGGCGTAGGCCAGAAATTCTTCGAGGACTATTGACTCCTCTCCGCAGATGTCCCCGTAACAGGCCTCACCGTCCCGGACTTCGAAAATGCTGGGGCCGGTCTGGCTGGCGACGGTGCAGGAATCTCCGGGATTCATGTCGAGGACCTTCCGGCACGGCCCGCCGGAAGTCGGCCCGCCGGGTTGGTCTATCGTAAGCGTTGCCGGATTTTCGGTATCAACCTCGGAGCATCCTTCACTACTGCAGGCTGAAACCCAGTAGTTATTATCATCGGAACTGGGGGAGGTGTGGAAGTAGCTGGTTTCAGTGACATTTGAGGCCAGATTCTCGCACCAGCGGGGGTTGCTGTCGTGATCAATTGAACAGTTGGCATGGAAGTCGTCGTGATAAACGTTGTAATATTCGGCTCCCGGGACTGGGTCCCAGGTCAACATTGCGCCCGAACCCTCCCAGGAGACCCTTACATTGGCAGGTATGCCGGGAGAGGGGTCCACCGAAATTGAAAGGGTATAGGCTCCCGTTGCGTCCCCAGCAGAAACCGATATGCTGACTGTTCCGGAAACGCCAGGCGTCCACCTATTCGAAATCGGCGAGATTTCGGAGCTGAAAGACCAGTTGTATCCGGGACGCTGAAATAGCAACAAATTTACGCGGGGCATGTCCTGCCAGGTGAGCTCGATCAGGTAGTCTTCTTCCGCATCTACCTGGAGGTGGTAATGGTTGGTCTCTTCAGGCTCGTCCAGTGAACCAGCCACGCTGGACCCAGCACTAATCTCCTCACTTTCTGGCTGTGCAGGACCGGTGTCTTCCGATGGGATTACGCCGACGGCCTCGTCGTCGATGCAGCCGGCAGCGGCCATCCGAATTCGGGTTTCCGCATCCATGCCGGCAATGGCCTGCCCGACGGGCTCGAAGTGAGGCCCGAGGGTCAAGAACATCGAGACAAGGAACTCGTCCTCCGTTCGGTCCCCCGGGTTCCCCAGGAAGTCGTCTATGGTCTCCTTGAAGGCCTCCGCAAATGAAATCTGGGCATCGTGCCATTCGGCCACTTCCGCTGGGGGCTCCAAGGCACCCATCTGCTCGCTTACGAACCCCAGACCTTCGGAGAGCTCCCTGAGGGAGTCGCTCTCCTCCCAGGACCCTACCTCTGCCACAGTCTCACCGCACACATTCCTGATGTAATCGTCAAGGGTCACGTCGGAGGTGCTTGGCGGCTCGGCATCCGGCGTCGCTGCGGGAGGGGCCGATGCAGGAGTACCACCATCGGCCTCGACGGTAGGCGAGGCAGTTGCAGATGTTTCTCCATCGGCAGTTGCCGTGGGCACATCGTCCCGCTCCTCTTCGCCTCCCCCACAGGCGGCAATAGACAAGGTCAACAGGATCACCGATAGAGCAATCACAGCTGTGCGCCAGTGGCCAAGTATCCGCATCACCCTAATTTCCTCCCATGTTTATCTGACTGTTTCCAATAGCCTTGAATGGATGAAGTCTCCGGGGTCGTCGGTGTCCCGGTTGCGGCGCAGAACCTGGTGCTTGGTACTGACATTCATAGGATTCCTGGATGCCCGATTGAGCGGAATGCCCTATCAATAGCAGGGTTCTGATAATCCCGCATCGCACGAAATCCTCGTCCGGCGACTAATTTAACATCTAATTGGTGCTAGTACCGTTATATTTACCGAAAATAGTGTATTAAATTCTGTGCAATATTGGGTTCAATACTCAAGCTGTTTGCTGGCACCCAGGCAACAAATGCCAACCAAGGATTGGTGTAGCTGCTCTGTGAAGGGCCTTCAGGAGATGGGTTTCTAGGTCGTAGCCGGACTCTCGGCCGTTTACAGAATCTGGGAACGAGGAGGAATTGGCCGATAGGGACAAGGCATCGGCAAGGGCCACGGTGGGGCATCATTTCCTGAGGTAGAAGCGGTTGTTTGGTTTCGGAAAGGTTCTCCGGGCGGCCGGCGAAGACCATGGAGGGGCTGGCGCTGGTGTTCGGGCTGGGCAGTCTGCTGACTGAGGTACGGCTGAGAGGTAGTGGCCGCGGAGGAGATCCCGAGCCCCCTTCGGGTAGCGCCACATTCCCTGAGGCGCTACAGGGAAGTGGTATGTAAGGTTCTGTGCGCCAGGCGATAAGTCGCAACCAGCGTCATTTGCTCCCTTTCTGGTCGGTCAAACACAGGCCGGGGCACAACGTGCCTTGTTCAGGGCATCCATAGATTCTCGACATCCAAGACTGCTGCTTTCCGTTGGGCAATGACACAAGACCGTTCGACTTCCACGGTAAAGCGCGGGTAAAGCGCGCCATAACCGGTCCGCGAAACCCACAGGCTACGGCTCGACGCGGACGAAGTTGGACCACTCGCCGATACCGGCGGCATTAATCGCTTTCACCCGGTAGACGTGAAGTATCCCCGCCTCAACATTCCGGTCGGTGAAGGCCGTAGCGGTGCTGCCGGTGTCCTGCTCGTAGACCAGCAGAGTCGTCTCGCCCTCCGTAGGCCGACGCCGCAAGACCTGGTAACCGGTTACCGACGCATCGTCGGGGGCATCCCAGGCCAGGGTGACGGTGCCGTCCGCGTTCACTGTGGCGCTGAGGTCTTCCGGAGCCGGCGGCGGCTGCAACCGGGGAGCGACTGCGGCGGTGCCTCCGCTGGTAACGGACTCGGCGTTTCCGGCGTCATCAGTGAAGCTCACCCTTACACGGATGATAGACCCCTCTTCGCTGTCGGTCAGGGTATAGCTGGAGTTGTTTGCATCCGATATATCATCGCCGCCCGCCGTCCACTGGTAGGAGAATGTGGCATTTGCTATGCCGTCGGCATCCCCGATGGCGGAGGTGTCCACGGTAAGGGTTTCGTCCACTCGAGCTGTACCATTGATTATCGGCGCTCCGGTGGCCGGGGAATTTGGTTCGGGATCTTCGGAGCTGTCTTTTTCGTTGCCGCCTCCCTGCTCGCTCTTCTGCACAGCGCCACCGTCGTTCGGGTTGACCGACCGGGTATCCCTGGGACCATCCTGGCCGTTGATGGTGTGTTCCAGGGACGAAGTCAGCCTCCGGTCCCCGCTGGCGCAGGGCGCACCCCGACTGTTCCCGTCGTTACAGGCGCGGCCGGCCGGCAGGGTTACAGTGATGTCGTGGCTGTCGTCGGGCAGCAGAACGATCTGCCACAGGGAGGTGTCCCTGTCCAGCCACCAGGCGCTGGTCACCTCTCCACCCTCGACTTCGAGGAGATATGAGAAATAGGGCCCCAAGATGACCTGAACAGGATCACTGAACCGTATCTTGAACCGAATCTCCCCACCCGAGTGGTTACCGGGTATGTCCACGAATTCCGCGGTCAGGTCCTCCAGGGATGCAGGATCGGTCAGGTTTTCCGTGGCTGACATTTCGGAGGCGAAGTTGAGGCTGAAAGCATACCTCCCGTTCGTGTCCTTTATGGCAGGGGCGACCGCATCCTCCGGGGCAACATAGCGGACTTGCACCACGTCGGCGGAGTTCACGCCAGACTCGAGCGTGATGATGACCTCTTTCCCGGAAATGGAAACATTCTCCAGAGAACGCAGCCCTTTGTTTGCAGACACAATGAAACGGCCTGATTCAGGAATCGAGGTCTCATCGAGGGCCCGGTCGTATGTGAGGGTGAGCACCTTGCCATCGACGGTGTTGCGCTTGATTTCAGGCTCTCCGTCCTGAGGCCTGGCAAAATGCTCATTGGATGGCGGGCTGTCGCCCTCGCTGTTCACCGCTATCACGCGAACGTCGTAGGTGACACCGTTGGTCAGACCGTCTACCAGGTACCCGTTGGTGCTCTGGTGAGAGCCATTCGGAAAGACCTGTGCCCCGAGGAGGGAGCCCTGATCGTTCCAGCTCGCCGAGGCGGGCTTCCACTCGATCCGGTAATGGGTCACGGGAGCATTTCCGTCATCCAGCGGCTTGATCCACGAAGCCACAAATGACTCATTGAAATGCATCACCTTCAGGTACCTGGGGGGAGACGGCATTGTCCGGGCCGGTGTGGGCCGCTCATCGAAAGGACTGGACTCGATCATCAACTGATATTCGTTACCTTCGCTCCAGTTGGCGAAGAGCGACTGGAACTTTTCGTCCACCCAAAGGAAAGTTAAACCGGTCGCCTGTTGGGCCTCACTGAAGGGGCACGCCTTCCCGTCCACCCACAGGACCCAGTCCATGTAGTGTTCGCGGCTGACCCTTCCCGAGAATCTCTCGGTGTGGTCCCACCTCCCGAGAGATAGAGAGAGCACCGATCGTTCGGGTACGAGGCCAGGGGCTCCTGCCAGGGTGTCAGGGTAGACTCCCGGATAAGTGTGGACGCCCCATATAAAGAACTCTTCATCATCGAACTCAAAACGGTCATCGGAGATTTCAGACCGTTCGGGGCCAGGGTCCTGGTTGGGGTGATGCATCAGTGCCATATTGCCCCAGTCGTCGGAAACATCAGCAAACTCGACCATGGCGCACCAGACGGCATCCGCACACGTCGGAGCCACCCCCACTTCGGAGTTCATGAGCTCTACAGTAGCCTTGTCCGGTGTGCCCCTGCCGACCCCCGCTGGCAGGGTCCCGAAGGATAGCTCCACTGACTCCCCACTGTCCTCCTCGGTATCATCGTACGCCATGACCGTGAAGCTCTTTTCCGTTTCGCCGCTGCCGAAAGTCAGTGATGCCGGCACTCCGGTCCAGTCGTTGTCTGTGGCTCCGTCCATGGCGGTCGCCGTAATTGGTATAACCGTTTCTGCCACCGGCGCGAGGTCCAAGTTGACGGTCACCAGGGCACCGCTGCCACCCTCGTAGGCTTGATAAGTGGAGGCCCCAAAGGACACTTGGATTGAATCCGTGATTGTCACCGTGGCCTCGGAAGTCGCACCGGCGCTCACTCCACCGGGCATCGTCCCGAACCCGAGGGTGATCGTCTCGTCACTTTCATCCTCATTGTCCTGGACGGCGGTGAAGGTAAATTCCTTCTCAGTATCTCCGGAGTCGAAGGTTACCGACGCAGGCACTCCAGAGTAGTCATCATCCGTAGCGCCAGTATTATTTGTATTGCTGATGGGGATCTCCACCGTCCGTTCCGGGTCGTTATCCAGCACCACCTTGATTGAGATGGACTGGCCCTCTCCGATGGTGTAGCCCACCGATCCGTAGGATACCTCCACCGATGTTTGGGGTTGAATTAATGCCTCGTCGTCGTCGTTGATCGTAACCGTCGCCTCGTTGGGCGTCCCGGCGCTCACCCCGGCGGGCAAAGTCCCGAACCCCAGATTCACCGACTCCCCGTCGTCGTCCGCCGTGTCCGCCGACGCCGTGAACGTGAACGTCGCCGAGGTCGATCCGCTGGCGATCTCCACATTTACCGGCACCCCCGAGTAGTCAGCGCTGGTCGCTCCGCCCTGGTTAGCCGTGGTGATCGGGATGGTCACCGTCCGCTCCGGGTCCTCGCTCAGGGTGACCGTGACCACCACCTCGTTCTCCTTGGTCCCCGTGGTAGTCGCGTCATCGCTCTCCTCCACGCTGTAGGTGGCGGAACCGAAGGCCACGGTCACCATCGGCACGTCGTCGTCCGTGATCGTTACCGTCGTCTCACTGGGCGTACCCGCCGTCACGCTCAGCGGGGTGGTCGGCAGGGTCCCGAATCCCAGCTTGACCGACTCCCCGTCGTCGTCCACGCTGTCAGAGGCCGCCGTAAACGTGATCGTCTTGGATCTCTCACCGGCGTTGAACACCACGCTGGCCGGCACGCCCGAGTAGTCGGCTGGGGATGCACCACCCTGGTTGGCCGTGGTGATCGGGATGGTCACCGTCCGCTCCGGGTCGGCGGAGAGAGAGACTGTGACGGCCACCTCGTTCTCCTTGGTCCCCGTCGTAGTCGTATCGTCGCTCTCCTCCACGCTGTACGCCGCAGCACCGAAACTCACCGTTACCGACGGCACGTCGTCGTCCGTGATGGACACGGTGCTCTCATCAAGAGTCCCGGCGGTCACCCCGGCGGGCAAAGTCCCGAACCCCAGATTCACCGACTCCCCGTCGTCGTCCACGCTGTCAGAGGTCGCCGTAAAGGTGATCGTTTTGGAATTCTCCCCGGCGCTGAACACCACGCTGGCCGGTACGCCGGAGTAGTCGGAGCTGGACGCCCCATCCTGGTTAGCCGTCGTCAGCGGGATGCTGACGGTCCGTAGAGGGTCGGCGCTCAGGGTGACCTTGACATCAACGCTGCTCCCCTCGGCGACGCTGTAGGCGGCCTGCTCGAAGCCCACGGTCACGGGGAGTTTGTTGTAGGTGTAGACCCGGTCGAAGGGCGAGCCGTCAGCGGAGACGCCGTTGACCACCCATACGGTGTCATCGTCTCCCCATATCCCAGCGGCGCCCGAGTGGGTTGAATGCAGGCTGATGTCGTAACCCGCAACCCGGGTTCCCGAGAGATCATACGCATAGAGCTTGCTGTCATCTGCGTCGGCAATCCACATGTTGGTGCCGTTCGACCAGATGCCACGGGGCGAACCGTTATCGCTGTCCAGGCCGAAGTCCTTGGTCGAGTCCCGCGACCCGTCGGCCAGGGTGTGGGCGTAGAGCTTGTCGTCGCTGTCATCGGCTACCCACATGGTGGTCCCGTCGGACCAGAGACCCCACGCGTTGGCATTACCGCTGCTGAGAGCGAATTCTTTGCTCGTGTCTCGCGACCCATCGGCCAGGGTGTAGGCATACAGCTTGTCGTCGCTGTCATCGGCTACCCAGATGGTGGTCTCATCCGACCAAATGCCAGCGGGGTTGCCGTTGTCGTCGTGCAGCGAGATGTCCTTGACTGAATCCCGGGAGCCGTCGGCCAAGACGTAGGCGAACAGCTTCCCCTCGACCGAGTCGGCGATCCACATGTTGGTATCGCCGGACCAGACCCCGGTGGGGTTGGTGTTTCCGGCGAAGCGCAGGCCGTCCAGGTCGTCCCTGGCCTTCCAGCCACCATAATCGGTCGTCCCTCTCCCGATGTACACCGTGTAGGTGGCGGGGTCATCGCTGCCGGAGGAGCTAACCACTATCACAAAGGTATTGAGTCCAACGGACAGGTCCACAATTTGTGTGCTGCCGTTGGCGACCTCGGTCCCATTGAATGTGATCGTGTCGTCCTCTCTGAAGGGGGTGAGCGGGATGGAAAACTGGGTCACAGTGAAATCCACGCCCAGCATGTAGTCGAAAACGTCCGGGTCGAATGTATCGATGCGCTTTGGGCTGGTAAACGGCGGTCTCAGGCGGTCGGAAGGTTCGTCGTCGTCCGCGATCGTAACCGTCGTCTCGTTGGGCGTCCCCGCAGTCACGCTCAGGGGGGTGGTCGGCAGGGTCCCGAACCCCAGCTTCACCGACTCCCCGTCGTCGTCCTCGTCGTCCCCCGTGGCCGTGAACGTGATCGTCTTGGAGCTCTCCCCGGCGTTGAACACCACGTTGGCCGGCACCCCGCCGTAGTCGGCGCTGGTCGCACCGCCCTGCTCGGTCTCGGTGATCGGGATGGTCACCGTCTGTTCCGGGTCATCGGAGAGGGTCACCGTTACGGTGACCTGGTTCTCCATCACACCGGTGGTGGAGGAGTCGTCGCTCTCGGCCACCGTGTACGCCGCAGCGCCGAAACTCACCGTTACCGACGACGGCTTGTCGTCATCATTGATCGATACCGTCGCCTCGTCGGGCGTCCCGGCGCTTACTCCCGTAGGCAACGTCCCAAAGGCCAGCTTGACCGACTCCCCGTCGTCGTCAATAGTGTCCGCCGCCGCCGTGAACGTGAACGTTTTGGAGGTCTCTCCAGCGTTGAACACCACGCTGGCCGGCACCCCCGAGTAGTCGGCGCTGGTGGCCCCGCCCTGATTCGCCGTCGTCAGCGGGATGGTCACCGTCCGCTCCGGGTCCGCAGAGAGAGACACCGTGACCGCGACCTGGTTCTCGGTAACGTTGGTGGTGGCCGTGTCGTCGCTCTCCTCCACACTGTAGGTCGCAGAGCCGAAACTCACCGACACCGTCGGCACGTCGTCGTCCATGATGGAGATGGTCGTCTCACTGGGCATCCCGGCAGTCACGCTGAGCGGAGTGGTTGGCAGAGTCCCGAACCCCAGCTTCACCGACTCCCCGTCGTCGTCCACGCTGTCCGAGGCAGCCGTGAACGTGATCGTCTTGGACGTCTCTCCGGCGTTGAAAACCACGTTGACCGGCACCCCGCCGTAGTCGGCGCTGGTCGCTCCGCCCTGTTCTGCCGTGGTGATGGGGATGGTCACCGTTTGCTCCGGGTCGTCGGACAGCGTCACCGTCACCGACGCGCTGCCGCCCTCGGCCGCCGTGTACGCCTCAGCACCGAAACTCACCGTCACTGACGTGGGCTTGTCATCGTCATTGATGGTCACAGTCGTCTCGTCCGGAGTCCCCGCAGAGACCCCCGTCGGCAGCGTTCCGAACCCCAGCTTGACCGACTCCCCGTCGTCGTCAATAGTGTCCGACGTCGCCGTGAACGTGAACGTCTTGGAGGTCTCTCCAGCGTTGAACACCACGCTGGCCGGCACGCTGGAATAGTCCGCGCTGGTGGCCCCTCCCTGGTCCGCCGCGATGATGGGGATGGTCACCGTCTGCTCCGGGTCCGCGCTCAGCGTGACCGTGACCACTACCTCGTTCTCGGTAATTGTTGTCGTGCTGGCGTCGTCGCTCTCCTCCACCCTGTAGGTCGCGGAACCGAACGCCACGGTCACTGTCGGCACGTCGTCGTCCGTGATCGAGACGGTCGTCTCATTGGGCGTACCCGCAGCCACGCTCAGAGGGGTGGTCGGCAAGGTCCCGAACCCCAGCTTCACCGACTCCCCGTCGTCGTCCACGCTGTCAGAGGCCGCCGTGAACGAGATCGTCTTGGAACTCTCACCAGCGTTGAACACCACGCTGGCCGGCACCCCGCCGTAGTCGGCGCTGGTCGCTCCGCCCTGCCCGGTCGTGGTGATCGGGATGGTCACCGTCTGCTCCGGGTCGTCCGAGAGGGTCACCACCACCGCCGCGTTGCCTCCCTCCGCTGCCGTGTACGCCGCAGCACCGAAGCTCACCCTTACTGACGTGGGCTTGTCATCATCATTGATCGATACCGTCGTCTCGTCCGGCGTCCCCGCAGTCACTCCCGTCGGCAGCGTCCCGAACCCCAGGTCCACCGACTCCCCGTCGTCGTCCACACTGTCCGCCGTCGCCGTGAACGTGAACGTCGCCGATGTCTGCCCACTGCCGATCTCCACGCTGGCCGGCACGCCCTCGTAGTCGGCGGACGTTGCACCCCCCTGGTTTGTCGTCGTGATGGGGATGGTCACCGTCCGCTCGGGGTCGGCCGAGAGGGACACCGTGACCACCGCCTCGTTCTCGGTAATTGTCATCGTGCTGGCGTCGTCGCTCTCCTCCACACTGTAGGTGGCCGAGCCGAAAGCCACAGTCACCGGCGGCACGTCGTCGTCCGTGATGGAGATGGTCGTCTCCGACGGCGTCCCGACAGTCACGCTTAGAGGGGTGGTCGGCAGGGTCCCGAACCCCAGCTTCACCGACTCCCCGTCGTCGTCCACGCTGTCAGAGGCCGCCGTGAACGTGATCGTCTTGGAGGTCTCACCAGCGTTTAACACCACGTTGGCCGGCACCCCGCCGTAGTCGGCGCTGGTCGCTCCGCCCTGTTCTGCCGTGGTGATGGGGATGGTCACCGTTTGCTCCGGGTCGTCGGAGAGAGTCACCACGACCGCCACGCTGCCTCCCTCTGCTGCCGTGTACGTCGCGTTGCCGAAACTCACCGTTACCGCCGTCGGCTTGTCGTCGTCATTGATCGATACCGTCGCCTCGTCGCGCGTCCCGGCGCTCACTCCCGTAGGCAACGTCCCAAAGGCCAGCTTGACCGACTCCCCGTTGTCGTCAATAGTGTCCGCCGTCGCCGTGAACGTGAAGGTCGCCGAGGTCTGCCCGCTGCTGATCTCCACGTTTTCGGGCACGCCGCTGTAATCGGCGCTCGTCGCCCCGCCCTGGTACGTTGTGGTGATCGGGATGGTCACCGTCCGCTCGGGGTCGGCGCTCAGGGTGACCGTGACCGCGACCTGGTTCTCCTCGGTCTCCGCCGTGCTGATATCGTCGCTCTCCTCCACGCTGTAGGTAGCCGAGCCGAAAGCTACAGTGACCGACGGCACGTCGTCGTCCGTGATGGAGATGGTCGTCTCACTGGGACTACCCGCAGTCACGCTCAGGGGCGTAGTCGGCAGCGTCCCGAACCCCAGCTTCACACTCTCCCTGTCGTCGTCCACCGAGTCAGAGGCCGCCGTAAACGTGATCGTCTTGGAGCTCTCCCCGGCGTTGAACACCACGCTGGCCGGCACCCCCGAGTAGTCAGCGCTGGTCGCTCCGCCCTGCTCCGCCTTGGTGATCGGGATGGTCACCGTATGCTCCGGGTTGTCGGAGAGAGTTACCACGACCGCCGCACTGCCACCCTCCGCAGCCGTGTACGCCGCAGCACCGAAACTCACCGCCACCGCCGTCGGCTTGTCGTCGTCATTGATCGATACCGTCGCCTCGTTGGGCGTCCCGACGCTCACCCCCGTGGGCAACGACCCGAAGGCCAGCTTGACCGACTCCCCGTCGTCGTCAACCGTGTCCGCCGTCGCCGTGAACGTGAACGTCGCCGAGGTCTGCCCGCTGCCGATCTCCACGCTGGCCGGCACGCCCTCATAGTCAGCGCTGGTCGCCCCGCCCTGATCCGCCGTCGTCAGCGGAATGGTCACCGTCCGCTCCGGGTCGGCGCTCAGCGTGACCGTGACCACCACCTCGTTCTCGGTAATCGTTGTCGTGCTGGCGTCGTCGCTCTCCTCCACGCTGTAGGCGGCACTCCCGAAACTGACAGTTACCGTCGGCACGTCGTCGTCCGTGATCGTTACCGTCGTCTCGCTGGGACTACCCACAGTCACGTTCAGAGGGGTGGTCGGCGGCGTCCCGAACCCCAGCTTGACCGACTCCCCGTCGTCGTCCACGCTGTCCGAGGCCGCCGTGAACATGATCGTCTTGGACGTCTCCCCAGCGTTGAACACCACGCTGACCGGTACGCCCGAGTAGTCGGCACTGGTCGCCCCGCCCTGGTTAGCCGTGGTCAGCGGAATGGCCACCGTCTGCTCCGGGTCATCGGAGAGGGTTACCGTGACGGTCACCGAACTCCCCTCAGCAGCCGTGTACGCCGCAGCGCCGAAACTCACCGTTACCGCCGTCGGCTTGTCATCGTCGTTGATCGAGATGGTGCTCTCGTCTGGCGTCCTCGCAGAGACCCCCGTCGGCAGTGACCCAAAGGCCAGCTTGACCGACTCCCCGTCGTCGTCAATAGTGTCCGCCGTCGCCGTGAACGTGAACGTCGCCGAGGTCTGCCCGCTGCCGATCTCCACGCTGGCCGGCACGCCCGAGTAGTCGGCGCTGGTCGCACCGCCCTGGTTAGCCGTGATGATCGGGATGGTCACCGTCCGCTCCGGGTCGGCGCTCAGCGTGACCGTGACCACCACCTCGTTCTCCTTGGTCTCCGCCGTGCTGATATCGTCGCTCTCCTCCACGCTGTAGGTGGCAGCACCGAAGCTCACGGTCACCGGAGGGTCGTCGTCATCGTTGATCGACACCGTCGTCTCGTGGGGCGTACCCTCGGTAACGCCGCTGGGCAGCGTGCCGAAGGTCAGCTTCACATTCTCACCATCGTCGTCCAAGCTATCCGCCGTCGCCGCGAAGGTGAATGTCTTGGACGTCTCGCCGCTGGCAAAGGAGACACTGGCCGGCACGCCGGAGTAGTCGGCGCTGGACACACCGCCCTGCTCGATCTTGGTGATCGGGATGGTCACCGTCCGCTCCGGGTCGGCGCTCAGGGCGACCGTGACGACCACCTCGTTCTCCTTGGTCTCGGTGGTATTCGTGTCGTCCGTCTCCTCCACGCTGTAGGTGGTCGCGCCGAAGCTCACGGACACGCTGGGCACGTCGTCGTCGTTGATCGACACCGTAGTCTCGTTGGGCGTCCCGGCGCTGACACTCGTCGGCAGGGTCCCGAACCCCAGCTTGACCGACTCCCCGTCATCGTCCACGGTGTCCGCCGTCGCCGTGAAGGTGAAGGTCGCCGAGGTCTGCCCGCTGCTGATCTCTACGCTGGCCGGCACTCCCGAGTAGTCGGCGCTGGACGCCCCGCCCTGCTCGGTCTTGGTAATCGGGATGATCACCGTCTGCTCCGGGTCGGCGCTCAGGGTCACCGTGATCACCACCTCATTCTCCTTGGTCCCGGTGGTGCTGGCGTCGTCGCTCTCCTCCACGCTGTAGGTGGCGGAACCGAAGGCCACCGTCACCGACGGCGCCTCGTCGTCTGTGATCGACACGGTCACGTCGTCAATGTCGATTCCCTCGTAGAGGGTATCGGCGGAGGTCGCTGTGTGGGTCACGGTGGCGGTCTCGCTGACATTGTCGCTGTCATCGGCCGCCGATACCGTTACGGCCTGCCCGGTATCCCAGTTATCCGGTGTGAATGTGAGGCTGGCTGGCTCGGCCGTAGCGTCCGTATTGTCTGTTGGATCGTTGACAGTCACGGTGACAGTCGAAACGGGCTCGGAGTCGAGCACAACCGTGTACACGCCGCTTCCGTCCTCGTCGACCCCCAGGGTGGTGGGTTCCACCGTGACTCCCGCGGTGTCATCGTCCACGATCGTGATGATTGCCTCACTGGGGGTGCCCGCCGTCACTCCCTCGGGCAGTGTCCCGAAAGTCAGCTTGATGCTTTCGCCGTCGTCGTCAATCCTGTCCTGGGTTGTTCTGAAGTTGCTAAATGATCTGGTGAATCCCTCAGCTATCGGAGCACCAAAGAGTGCGAATGGGTAATCTTCAGCCGACGCACCACCCTGATGGGTAAACACGTAGGGGATATACAGATATCTCCCGGCTTCCTTGTCTATCTCGATTCCAACATTGAGGAGACGTCTTCCCTCATTGACTGTATAGGAAGCCTCAGCGAATCTCACCACTACCTGGGTCAGCTCGTCGTCGGTGATACTCACTGTCGTTTCGTTAGGCGTTCCGGCGGTCGCACCGGCCGGCAGCGTGCCGAAGCCTATCTTCACCTTCTCGTCATCGTCGTCATCGCTGTCATCCACGGCCGTAAAGGTGAACTCCACCTCCGTCTCACCGGAGCTGAAAATCAGATAGGACAGGATACCGGAATGGTCGGCGCTCGTGGCCCCGCCCTCCTCGGTTGTGGTCAGGGGAATGGTCAGAGTGCGCTCCGGGTCCTGGTCCAGAATTACCTTGACGACTATGTCTGCACCCTCAGCCACTTCGTAAGCCGCCTGCTCGAAACTCACCGAGACTTCCACCAGAGACTCTTCCGTCACGGTCACCGCCACATCCTCCGCCGTTACGGACCCATACCCGCTCACCGTGTGAGTGATGGTGGCGCTGTCCTCGACGGAGTCGGTGTCTGCTGCCGCGTTCACTGTAACGAGCTGGGCCGTGTGCCAGTCGGAAGTAGTGAATGTGAGGCTGGCCGGGTCAGCGGTCACATCGGTGTTGTCAGTGGGGTCGTTGACCGTGATGGTCACCTCTTCGTCTGGCAGGGTATTCAGCACAACGGTGTACCCGGTGGCGTGTCCCTCCGGAACGGTGACGGCGGTTGGCCTGATGATCACGCCCGGTTTGTCATCGTCGATCACCGACACGGTCACGCTGTCGGCAGTGATCCCGTCGTAGTCGGTGTCGTCCGTGCTGGCCGCCGTGTGCGTGATGACGACATCATCCTCGTCCTGGTCGTCTTCGTCGTGCTCTGCCGTAACGGTTACCGTCTGCTCGACGTTCCAGTCCTGGTCGGTGAAGGTCAGCGTCGTCTTGTCCAGCGACACGTCGGTATCGGCTTGGCCCGAGATGGTCACAGTCACATCGCCCGCAGGCGGCGAATCGAGCACCACCGTGTAGGTGTCCGAAGTCCCTTCCTCCAGTTCCAACGCCGACTTGGAGATAGTTGCCCCGGCCATGTCGTCGTCGGTGATGGACACGGTCACGCTGTCGGCGGCGATCCCGTCGTAGACAGAGTCGTCCGCGCTGGCCACCGTGTGCGTGAGGATGACTTCTTCCTCGTCTTCGGTGTCATCATCATGCTCAGCGGTAACCGCGACGGTCTGGGCTGTGCTCCAGTCCTGGTCGGTGAAGGTCAGCGTGGTCTTGTCCAGCGACACGTCAGTGCCAGAGTGGCCCGAGATGGTCACGGTCACGTCCCCGGCAGGCTGGGCACCGAGAACCACCGTGTAGGTGTCGGTGTTTCCCTCCTCGATCGTCAGGGCGTTCTCGGAGATGGTCACCCCGGCTGTCTCATCATCCCTTACCGTGATGGATACACCATCTACGGCAGCCCCGTTGTATTTCGTGTCCGAACTGCTAACGCTGTGAGTGATTGTTGCGGGCCCCTCATCGGCGGCGTCTTGGTCCTCAACGCCCGATACATACACATACCTGGCGCCGTAGTTCTGTGAAGTGAACAACAGTGTGCCGGGACTGACCGTGAAGCCCGCTCCTGCGGGCACCTCGACGGTGACCGTTACATCATCCGATGGCTGCGATTTCGGCTTGACCGCGTAATAGAGCTGATTACCTTCCTGCACCACCAGGGTGTCGGGCGAAACGGAGAAGCCGGCGCTGTCGTCGTTGTTGACGATCAGCTCAGCCGGTATAACCGTGATGCCCGGTGTGCTGGCGGCGCCCCGCAGTGTAAGGGTCTCGTTCGGGTCGTCCAGTTCGTCGTCGAGGTTATTCAGGAAGATTGTGGCTTCGCCCTCAAACATACCGGCCGGAATGACCAGGGCGCCCAGCAGACTTCCGGAGGATCGGGTGTTTGCGTCGGAACTGATCACCGTTACTCTGACTTCGACATCATGGAGAAGGGTGCTGGCACCATCCAGTGTGGCCGTGACCTTCCCCAACACCGAGCTGGCGCCTTCGTCGATGGAACCGGGGTCGACGGAAAGCCTGATGACGCTTGGGGCTGGGTCGTCGTCCTCGATGACGAGCCGCAGGGCGTTCACCGTGAGACCAGGGCTGGAGTTCTGACCGGTGACAAGGAGTGTTTCGTCTCCTTCATGGAAGGTGTCCTGAACAGGGGTCACCGTCAGGGTGGTCTCTGCGAAGAACTGGCCCGCCGGAATGGTCAGGGTGGTTGTGGCCAGCAATGCGGTGTAGTCGCTCGCCATCGTGGCCGACTGGTCGGACAGGTCCAGGTCCACGGTGGTATCGGCATCCCGAGTCCCGCCGCCCAGCAGAGTGGCCCGCACCGTAAGGTCAACCTCACCGCCACCTTCTGTAATTGCCGGCCCAGTCGCCGAGAGTCCAATGCTCGAGGGGGGAGAGTCGTTGTCCTGTATGGTAATTTCAAGGGGGTCAACCACCTTGATTCCGTCCGGGATGGACCCGACAACCTCAAAAGTCTCTGCGTCCTCATCGAGAGTGTCGTCCACCAGGGCAAGCGGAATGGAATCGGTGGCGCTCATCGCTCCCGCGGGTATTGTTACGGTGCCGGTGACGGCCTCGTAGTCGGTTCCGGCTATGGCGGTCCCGTCCGTGGACGACAGGGTTACGACTGTGTCCACCACGCGAGCTGAGATGCCGGACAACGTGGCAGTTATCTCCAGGCTGGCGTCTGACGCGCCCTCGTCGATTTCGTCGGGAGATACGGTGAGGGCGACTTCGAACTGGTTGCTCTCGTCGTCCTGGATGGTGATGTCCAGCCCGGCATCACCAGAGACCGCTGGCGACGCCGCGGTCAATCGTGCGAGCTCCGTTCCCTCAGACAGGTTGTCGTTCGTCGGCCTGATGGTAATGCTGGCAGTGACGCTCGATTGACGCGCGCGGATCACCGCCTGAACCGGTGAGGAGCGGTAATCCGTGCCCAGAGTCGCATTCTGGGGCACCCCGGGCTGGTCGATGAACTTGATGGTAACCGGGGTGTCGGTCGTGAACTGCGTGGTCCCATCCAGGCCAACCGTGGCGGAAATCCGGACCGGTCCACCATCCTCATCCACCTCGGTCGGGGTCGCCGTCAGGGTGAGCCCGGTGGGTGCATCGTCGTTGTCGGTGATGGTCCCTATGGTCCAGGTTACCCCCAGCGGCAGGAATTCCGGCAGGAGCCCGGAGTCCTTGGTGGCTTCATCAATGAATACCCGGAACGACTCGCTCCCTTCAACCAGGGTGTCGTCCGTTGTCTGGACCGTGAAGGTGGCGGAGAGTTGGCCGGCGGGAATGGAGACGGTCCCGGTGGCCTCCGTGTAGTCGGCGCCCGGCTCCGCTGTCTCGTCTGCTCCCAGGTCATTACCTGACTTGCGTGTTGTCCAGGAAACCAGTACGGGATCGCTGGCAATCCTCGACAGAGTCGCAGTAAAGGTGGCCGCCTCACCCTCGGTTACCGTGGGAGTTCCCTCTATGGAAACCGCCACGGTGCCGACATCCAGGATGGTGGTCTCCGCTTGAGATGCGTCCTCGTCAATCGAGAGATACCTGCCCTGCCTGCCTTGTCCCAGGGTGGTCCTGCCCTGCATTGACGGGGCGAAAATACTCACCGCGAGTTTCTCGTCCTGACCGTCACCTGCCTCTTCATTTTCGCCGTCCTCGAGGATCGGGAAGGTGATAGTTCCGAATTTCTCGCCGGCCGGGATGACCAGCACTCCCCGCTCAGGATTGGCCTCACCGCCTGGGAAGCTGATCTGGCCGATGGGAATGGAATAGTCTTCGCCGCCGGTGGCGTCTCCCCCGGTCTCGAATAAAACCATCAGGTCTGAAACTGTTGAGCCGCCCTTCAGCAGTACGGTGAAGGTGGCGTTCTCGCCCTCGACCACATTCTCGTTGTTGGCAGAGATGGACACTGACAAGGTCTCATCGTCCCGAATATTTGCCTCGAAGGAGCCTTCGGTTGGCGACACTGCCGCCAGGCTGGTGGCCTGGTCGTCGAGCTCCACCGTGAAGGTCTCCAGCTCCGGCTCGAAAAGCGCGTCGTCGATCAGGTCCACGCGCAGCCTGCCCATGAGAGTTCCCGGCCCGAGCCTGACCGTGCCGCTCGCAGCCCGATAGTCCTCTCCCGCCGTGGCGGTCCCGTCGGCCGTTTGCCAGGCCACGGCCACATCCCGTTCATGGTTGGTTGTGGTGGCGTGGGTGAGTTGCACCATGAACCCCACGGGGCGGCCGTGATTTTCCTGCACGGTGTCGTAGCTGCGGGTGACCTTGGCAACCATCTCCTCCTCGTTGTCCAGGATCGTGCCAACACCCGTACCGTCCGCCAGGGTTGAGTGCACTGGTTGATTGCTGAGCCGGACCTCGAAACTCTCCTGGTCCTCAAATATGGTGTCGTCGGTCAGGGTCACCGCGAAGGTCTTGGTCTGCTCGCCAGTCGCGAAGGCGATGGTCTCGGTTTTGGCATCGTAGTCCTCGCCCAGGCTGGTGGTGGTCAAATTGGAGTGGGAAGTGGCAAGCCCGTCCACCGTGGTCACTTCGACCGAGACTTCCTCCGGCGCCGCGGCGTTGAGGCTGACGGTGAAGTCCAGGGTGCCAACGGTTTCGCTGCCCTCAACGTCGTTGATGGAGAAAGTCAGGTCGTTGTCATGGACTGTCAAACTTTGCTTGGGGAAGAGGTCTGCAGCGGCCTCATCCTGCGCAGCATGCAGAGGGGAATACCCTGGGCCGTTCAGTAACTCGGCCGTTACGATTCCCGTGGCCTCGACGGTCGCGTCGTCCTCCGTGGTAATCGTAAGGTGTGCGAAGCTGGAGCCGGGCTGGAAGGTGAGCGTAGCCGGGGCCGTGCCGGAGATCACATCTCCTTCCTGTGTGACTCTCACCTTGACCGTCAGGGCCGTGTTGGGCGCGGCGCCATCATAGTCAAAACAGGTGGTGGCTTCGTAACAGGGGTCGTCGGGGCTCTCCGTAGCCCCCGCCTCACGGGGCGGAATCCGCTTGGCCCGGAAAACCACATCCTCACCCTCAACCACCGACCCCGGGGTGGGAACCCATATTACTGCTATTGCCAATTCGTTATCGATGATGGTCCCGGTTGCGGTCCCGTCGACAATGGCGGCGTTTTCCGGGTTGCTCAGCGTGACATTGAAAGTCTCGTGGTCTTCGTCCATCTCATCGTCGGTCAAAGTAACCGTGATCACCCCCTCGGTCTCGCCGATGGCAAAGTTCACGGTCCCGCTGGCGGCGGTGAAATCGGTGCCGGAGGTCGCTGCGGCATCCGTTCCGTCCTGCTCCGTGGCCCAGTCGACGCTGGAGACATCCTGGTTGTTGGGTGCGTCCAGGGAGACCGTGAATTCGATGGTGCCGTCATCCTCCCTGCCGCTGGCGTCGGCTATGCTCACATTGGGGGGAATGTAATCGTTGTCCGTGACCGCAGTGGTGGCCTCCACGATTTCCCACGGGGTTCCCGTGTACTGGCCGATGGCATAGCAGTGCTGGTCATCGGTGCATCCGTAGGGTTGAAGCAGGGTCGCGGTTATGGCCCCGTCCATCTCGTCCACCTCGTCGTCCGCGGTCGAAACGCTGAGCGTGGCGGTACTCTCGCCCGCGGCAAATGTGACGGTGGTGGGCGCGGAGCCTGCAATGTAATCGCCCTCCTGGGTCACGGCGACCTGCACCTCCAGGGTCTTGTCCAGGTTGCCCGGCTTACCCCCGTGACGGTGCAGTGTGAAGGTGGCGGCGGCCCCCTCGGCAACTGAGGTTTGGTCCGCCTCAATGCGGACTCCCATGTATTTGCTGTAAACGATGAAGGTCTGCTCGTAGGGGCTGCCGCGGTGGTACTGGGGATGGAAAGCGCAGTCCGCCGGGTCAGGCCCGGCATGGTCAATACAGACATGCGGAACTTCGATCACACCGCAGTCTTCGGAGCCGTCAGGACAGCTGTCCGGCACCAGCCAGACTCGGCCTGCCGCGCCCAGGGCCTCGACATTACTTAAACTCGCGAATTGCACTGTTGTACTGGAATCTCCCGCGTCGACCCTGCTGAACACCCAATCGGAGAGTGTTGTCCTGTCCTGGAAGGGCGCAGGGTATTTGCGGGTGATCTCCCGCATGGTGTCAACGTACAACAGGACTGTGGTGTCCCCTGTCCGGGAGATGGTGGCCGTTAGGGGATCGCCCTGCTCGTATACGGCAGTAGCCGGCCCGAGGGTCGCGGTGGGCCGGTCGTCATCCTGGACCCAGACCCACGCCCTGTCGGGAAGGTGTTGAGTCGCCGGATTGACTTCCTCGTCAGCGTCAAGGAACAAATAGGGACCCGGGAGGATCACCAATGTGTAAGTGGCGTTGCCATAGTTGATACTGTCATCTACCGTAGCCCTCGTAACGGCAACCGTGGACGACCCCACAGCGAATGTTGCGGTAATGTCCTCTGTCTCCTGGTGGTAACGCACTTGCTCTGCTTGCCTGCGGGTCTTGTACAGGCGCAGGCTGACTTCCAGGGTGTCAGTCGTTGCGCCGCCCCTGGTCAAGGTGAAGACAGCGTCGTCGCCCTCGTCCACCAGGTCCTCGCTAGGTCTGATTCGGAGTCCCGGCACCGTCGCATCGTTGTCATAGACCGTCCAGGCGGCGCTCTCAGGATCCCCCGGAACATACCCGGTCCCGTCGACCACGGTCGCGGTCAATGTGGCGTGGTCCTCCGCCGTCGCGTCGTCTTCCGTGGAAATCGTGAAGACCGCGGATGTCTCGCCGCTGGGAATCGTGACGCTCGTGGGCAGCGTGCCCGAGACGAAGGCGGCGGCGCCAGAAACGTCCAAGTTTACGGTGAGAGCGGCCCCCGGCACGGTGCGAAGCACGACAAACTTAAAGTCCTCCCCTTCAAGGTTCCTCGGAACATCCGGCACATGAAGATAGCTGCCGGAATCAATGTCGCCGCGGCCTTGAGTCGCTGCAATGGAAATCCTGGGCAGCTCGTCGTCGCGGACGAGCACGGTTGAGCTGCCGCTGGTGGCGTGATAGGTGCTGGCCTCCCCCACGGCAGATGGCGCAACGACCGACACTTGCACCTCGTAGTTGCCCAGATCCTCACGATCGTCCACGGTCGGTATGGCGTGATCAGCGGTGGCGCTGCCTGCGGCAAAGGTGACCGCAGGGCGATCGACGGTGACATTGTCCGACAGGTCAACAATCCCGATCCAGGCGGTCAGCGAGTCGGTGGTGGGCCCGGTGCGAGCGATGGTGACTACGATGTCATCCCCTTCGGTAACAGCGGTGGGGGCGCTCTGCACACTGACGACGGGCTCGTCGTCCAGGATGGCCCCCCGGCCTTCCAGTGATGTCAGGCCGAACTCGAAGAGTGCGTTCACCGGGTTCGTGAGGGTGATCTCGAAGGAGCCACCATTCCCGAAGGCCTCTGCGATGCTGTCCTGGACCACCTCCACAGGGACGAATGCTTCGGTACTGCCCGGGGCGAAGGTGACGGTCCCGCTCGCTTCCACCACATCAGGGGCACCCGACGACCCCCTATCGACAACAGCGTAGTCAACGGTGACCGGACGGGCCACCGAGACCATGCTCACCAGGTCGACCTGGTATTGGACAGTGCCAGCGTCTTCACTGACCGTGACCATGGTCTCAGGGATCCTGATCACCGGAAGCGGGTCGTTGTCAGTTACGATGATTGTGGCTGTGGATGCATCCGGGTCGATTTCGTAGTTATCGCTGGCCGTCGCGGTAACCGTGAATTCCGCGTCTCCGTCGCTGCCGTCGTCGGCATCTGTTTCGAAGGAGCGGGTTATTCCGGAGCGTCCGGACTGAATGACATGAATCCATCTTCCAAGGTTGCCGTCGGTGACGGCGTTCCCCACTTCCGTATGCTCCACCGTCACGGGAATAACAACTCCCGTGTGCCCGTTGTGAGAGACGCGGTAGTAGATCCGCTGCCCCTCGTTCACGCGGGTAACGAAAGTCTCGACGCTGACGGTGTAGGGGTCATTCTCCGTGATTGTTGCCTCTATGGGCCCCGTGGTTGCTGCGGTCCACAGCTCTTCCGATATGGGGAACAGTTCCGCCCGGTAGACCCTGTCCGGCTCCCTGTAGTCATCGTCTGCCGAGTCGTATTGCAGGTATACCTGGGACTGTCCCTCGTCCATGCCAACCACGGTGGAGGTCTCACTGCCCTTGGGGCCGGCCTCCAACGGGATCTCCAGCGGATTGGTGGTCTCACCCACGCGGGTGATCAGGAGGCGCAGGGCATTACCCTCCTCCACTGACTGCACCGCCTGTCCGTTCTCATCCGTGAAGCTGATCCGGACCTGGGGCGCTGTGTCGTTGTCCGCGACCTCTACGGTCAATGCGCTATCGCCCAGGACCTCAAAGTTCGGGCCCTCGGTGACCGTGAATGTGATTGTGCTGTCCGGAATGTCCCGGTAGTCGTCCGGCGGCGTGAGGGTGATCACCTTGCTGACATCGCCTGGCGCGAAGGCCACGCTGGAGGGGACCTCCAGAGCCTCGGAGAGATAGTTGCCCTGGAGGAACCCGCCCGGGTCGTCCACGGCAACTCCCACGGTCAGATCTCCCGTGGTGTTGTTGCTACGGGTCAGGGTGAAGGTGAGTTCGTCTCCCTCGGTGATGCTCGCCGCGTTGGAAGTCAGGCTGATGGCGGGTAAGTCATCGTCCGTGATTCTTACCTGACGCCGCACCATAGGGGTAGTGGATATTCTGAAGATAGTCAGCAATTGGGCTTTCAAGACATCCGAGGTCTCGTAATGGGCATCGTCCATGGCGGTGACTGTGAACGTTTGGGTCTGGGGCAGGCTAGTTATGAAGCTGTCGGTGATGGGGATGGCCGGGAATGTAATCGTGTGGACCTGCTCGCTGGGATTGGCGCCGTCCGGTTGGATTCGGTTCGGTTCCCAGGTCCCGCACCTCCACTTCGAGCGGCTCCACGGTGCCCGAGCTACGCTCAACCTCAAATGTCACCTGTCCACCCTCGGCAACCGGGTTCGGCGTCGGCGTCTTGAGCCTCAAAAACGGCCATCCCCGCTCATCGGGGTTGATCGTGTTCCTCCGTGTCCAATCGCCCTGTTCCCGCACCGTCCAGTACTGGGCTTCCTGATCTGCGGTCAGGACCCTTCCATCAGAGACGTCCTCCACCCTCTTGATCTCCGCGGTGTATTCCCAAAAGCTGGGGTCGGGACGCCCGTTGTCGAGCAGCTCTATACGCCCCACCACTTGCCTCTGGTCTCCGGTCAGCGTCAGGGGAAACTCCTGGTAACGATTTCCGGTGACGGGGTCTGTCGGCCAATCGGCGTGGCGCGGGCTTTCCCAGCCCCGGTTGTGCTCCACGCGGACCACGAATGTTACCGTCTTGCCCACATCCCTGGCTCGCCGGGTAACCCTGAAGTGGGCCGGCCAGGGCTCCTCGAGCTCGTGAGTGAACCTGAATCCGCGGTCATCTTCGTAGTAGAAGGTCCCCTCCGCAGGGCCGGGTTCGCACGATTGGTAGGGGCCCTCGCAATACGACTCACCCTGCTCCCACGATGGATCCCTGGAATCGAGATAGCCCCACCAGAGCCGCAGCTGCTGGGCGTCGTCGTTGTCGGTCACCGCGACGGTGGCCGACGTCGAGAGGCCGGTGTTGCCCAGGTGGTAGCCGCTGGAGGGCATGACTGAGAGGGAGAAGCTCCCGTCGGGCACTTCTCGCTGGTCGTCCACGGCGGTCAGGGTGACGGTCGCGCTCGTGGAATCCGCGGTGAAGGTTACCTGGGAGGGTATGTCGGGGGCCTTATCAAAATGGTTGCCCCGGAGAAATTCCGACGGATCGTCCACATCGATGTCCACGGTCAACTCGGCCGTGGTGTCCCCGCCGGTGCGAGTCAGGGTAAAGGTGGCCGCACTTCCCTCTGTAACGGTCGTCGTGGATGCGGAAAGGGTGATTATGGCGGCCCCGCTCGGCGGGTCGTTTACCTCGACCGTTTGTGCATTGGGGCTGCCCTGAGAGTAGCCGGTCCCTACGCTCGTGATCCTGACACGGAGAGGGTTGCCGCCGGGCTCGTCGTCGCTGTCCACGTAGGCGATTACGCCAAGTTTGGCGGTGGTCTGCCACGGCCCCATGGTCACTTGGTGCGATTGGCTGCTCGGGTCATCGTTGGAGCCGAATAGGCGGTTAGGCTCCGATGATTCCAACTGAACGGTCACAGGTTCCCCCACCGGCCCCCCGGTCCGGGTGAGGGTGAAAGTGGCCTCCTGCCCTTCGTAGGCACTCGATTGGTCGGCCGTCAAGGTGACCGTGCCGCTGCTGTCGCCGGTGTCCGTGGCGTCGACCTCGGTCTCCCGGAACCCGGACTTCACCGTCCAGTACTGCGCCTCCTGGTCGGCAGAGAGCTCGTCACCTTCGTGGTCCACGAGCGCCCTGATCGATGCCGTATAGGTCCAGTCGTCCTCTTCCGTGCCGTTCTCCGGCACGTCAATACTCTGCTCCACTTCCGTGTCGGAGCCGGTAATCTCCAAGGAAAAGTCCTTGTAAACCCCGTTGTTGCCGGGGAGGGAGCTCCAGCCGTCCAGCACATGGTCAGTACCGGCGCGGTCGCTCTCCACCCGAACGGTGAAGGTCGCCTTTGTCCCGTTGTCGGCGTCCTGCTGCAGGCGCTTGACCACGACCTTGAGCGTGTCGCCCTCGTCGGCGTCGGCATCGTTGGTGCCGTCCTTGCCAAAGTTCAGCTCCAGCTCCTGGGCCGTGTCGTTGTCGCCGACCGTGACTTCCTCCATGGTGTTCGGCCCATATTCCCCGCCAATAACATCGCTGGAGGGCAGCAAGACGGCCTTCACCTTCGGGTCGGTAAGGTCCCGCTGGTCGTCCGGGAGGGGAATACGAAGGTTCTTGGTGGTTTCGTTCGCAGCGAACTCGACCTGGGTCGGGATGTCAGGGGGCGTATCCCAGTGGTCCCCCCGGAGCGCCCCGTAGGGGTCCTCCACGCGGATGTCGATGGTTAGAGGCTGGGTTGTGTCTCCCCCGCTGCGGGTGAACCGGAAGGTGACGTTGTTGGCCGAACCTTCCTGTGGGCTGGCCTGCGTCGTGTCGATCGTGACTGTGGCGACGTCAGGCAGGTCCCCGTTGACGTCAGTGACGACGGTGGTGGTGGCGTCGGGGCTACCCAAGGTGTACTCGCCGTTAGTCGCCGCCTGGATCTGAGCGTTCAGGGTCTGGACTGCGGACTCGGCATACAGGTCAGTCCAGGCGTTCACCCTCAGGCTGACCGTCGCGGCCGCCCGCGGAAAGGTTACTTCATGCACCAGTTCGGTGAGGTTGCCCTGTGGGTGGTCGAAGGCCGGTTCCCACGTCTTTACCGGTACACGGAGTTCCTGGTTCAGGTCCCCACCGATCCGACTGAGTGTGAAGGTGGCAGGGGCACCTTCGTAGACACTGGTCTGGTCAGCGGTGATGGTAATGGTGGATGTGCTGATTGTCTGGGCGTGGGTCTGACCGGATGGGGAAAAGAGAATGCCTAAAGCCAAGCCCATTGCCAGAGCAATGAAAAGAGGAAATGAGAGATATTGGGACCCCCAGAGACGAATCAAGGGAGGCCCCGCCTACACTCGCAGGTTTCATTCACCATTGCTATGAGTCAACTCCCAATTTAGAGGCATGCTTATTTGAGAGGTGCGGTGGCGTTGACCACCAGGTCCGCACCTCTGTCGCCCGAATTGCACACAAAACCGCCCCGCTCCTAGCGAAGCGGGGTGCATAGCTTCCAATTCACTTTTCATGGTGTTCTAAGAGATGGTGATACCAGGCAATAAGCCAACTTCAGTCCCACACACGCTGCTACACTGACCAACACGGTTTCTTACCGACCAACACATCATTCCGGAGACTAAGCGTCTTATCGCGCCCAGGCACTTGGCAGTGGTTCCGTTGCGAAAGTACGCCGCTTCCATTTCCTTTCAGTACAAGGGCACTCTATTGTACGGACATAATGTGATATTCACGTAATATTCACAGGTGTTGATGTATCAATCACCGTGCAATTTCCGCGAGAAGACAAGAAATGTGATTTACCGGCCCGAGATTAAGAGACCAGCGATCAGTGAGTATGAAATCTGATCACATCCAACGGTGCGCCTAGGTTGAACGGGTATTGAATAGGACTTGACCAAGACAGCCGCTCCATGAGCCCGAATCCGTCAAAGGGATGCGGCAATGCCGAGGTGAGAGGGGATAAAGGGCGGGATGAATAGGCGGTGCGACTCTGCTCCAGTGGGGTTTGGCGGGTTGCGGGGTATCGCAGCCTCTCCGATGGGAAATTGACGGTCAGGGGGCAGCAACGACGGGAGGCATCGGGAGGTCAGCACCCGCGTGGAAACTATGTCTGACCGGAATGCGCCACTCAAATTCAGTGGGTAGATTCGTTTGTCTTGCGGTCAGGTCAGAGACCCGTGGCGGAGTCAGGAGCGGATTGGTATAGCGCGTAACCGGGCCAGGGCGCTGCTGAACTGGTTTTCCCAAGGCCAGCCCCGTGGCAGATGCAAGCTGAGGCCGGACGCCTTGCGGATGATACGTCCGGCCAAGGAAAAGTGGTGCCTGCGGAGAGTCTTGGTGGTTGCCACCGCCTCCTGTCAATGGCGGCGACATCATGGACCACTGCGGCGGAGTGAAACTGTACCACCCGGGATGAATGGCCAGCAGTATTTGCCGGTGGCAGAATGCGGGTCCACCCAATTGGCGAGATGTGGGCTAAGAGCTCGGGCTCGACAGTCAGGCCGTCGAATTTCCGCTGTCTGACCGCTTTGCCGATATGGGCGGTAATCCGGTAAATGGCGATGGCGGCGAGCAGGTTGCCCGTTCATGCGGTAGTGCTGGCCCTCGCCGGAGAGCGGTCGTGAATTTCGCATTGACGCCCAATATGGGGCACGAAGCGCGGCTAGTTGTGTCCCCTTTCCGCACCTGGATATGCTCGATGTCGTCCGACAGCGTGTGATGGCGCAGCAGGGCGGCTTCGTCCGTGGGCAGGTCGAGTAGGGCCGCGCGCTGGCGCGCGCTCCAGATGCTTCGTCTCGGCATGTTCCATCTCCCCGTTATCCGTTCACACCGGTTGCGCAGCGCTGTCCGTAAGGGGAACGTCCAGCGGACGGCGTAGTATGTCGCTCCGACCCTCACCACACCGGTGCCAGCAGCGTCTCATATGAATGGTACGGGAACAATTGCGGAAGCGGGACCCTATCCGTACACTTCCCCCATGGCCGCAACGCTCATCGGACACGCCCGCTGTTCCACCGACCGGCAGGATCTGGCCGCCCAGCGCCAGGCGCTCCGGGAGCTTGGCGTCGCCGAGGATCGCATCTACACCGATCACGGCCTCACCGGCACGACCCGCGCCCGCCCCGGCCTCAATCAGAGCATCGCCACCGTGCTCAAAGGCGACACGCTGGCCGTGCCGAAACTCGACCGGCTGGCAAGGTCCGTCCCTGAAGCCCGCGCCATCGCCGACCTGCTTCAGGAACGAGGCGTGAAACTGGCCCTGGGCCCGACGCTCTACGACCCGGACGATCCCATGGGAAAGATGTTCTTCAATGTCCTTGCCACTTTCCCCGAGTTCGAAGCCGATCTCATCCGCATGCGCACACGTGAAGGCATGGCCATCGCCAGCGCCAAGGGGAAATTGCGCGGCAAGCAGCCCAAACTGTCCGACAGACAGCAGCGGGAACTCTGCCGCATGCATGCCACGGGCGAGTATTCCATCAGCGATCTCGCGGATATCTTCTCCATCTCTAGACCAACCGTCTATCGCACACTCAACCGGCGTCATTCCCCTTGGCGTACGATTCTGCCCCCTACCGGAATCGAACCGAAGAGGGCCTGCGCAAACCAAATTTACAAAGTCCAGCCTAGAACCGCGACAAGTCTTTCACATTACCGACACCACATAGAAACAACCACACAACCGTCTTACGTTGGACCTGGAGGCCTGCCGATACCTTAACTACGGGAGAGACCCATGATCAGGGGAATCCCTTTTCTTGCTCCGTTTACACTGCTCCTGATTTTGCTGGCCTGCGGTGGAGAGGAACCGGTGGCGGAACCCGCACAGCAAGACTTTCAGGAAGTCGGCGGCCCCACCGCAGACAGAGACACCACCGAGCCCAAAGCGACATAAGCCACAACGGCACCCGCAGCGCGGGCAACAACGGCACAGGTAGCAACCGTGCCAGCATCACCGTCCCTGGCACAAGGGTCCCGGCACAGCCGCGAACCCCAGAACCGGAGACGAAGGCGAGGCCCAGGCCGGACCCCACTATCCAGCGTCCGCCCACGGTCACACCGGAACCCACCGCTACTCCGGAACCGGTGGCGACGTTCATGTCCATTAGCGTGGGGGACGAGAGGGAAGGGAAAGGAACCTGGCGGTTCGCCCCCACCCCCGTATCAATTACTGGGCAGGCCTAACCCTCTCCCTCGAGGGAGAGGGGATCGGACACGCCGGGTTCCAACAGGCCTACGGGATCAGGGCCGACAACACCGTTGTCTGCCGGGGAGGCCTGGTTGGATCGGGGATACGAGTGGAGCCCGCAGCCGGTGCAGCGGCTAATGGGCTCCATGAAGCTGAGGGCCATCCACCAGTGGCATAGAATTACATACCGGCGACAGGATTAACTGCCTGTCAATTGGCCCTGGGCGGTGCAGACCGTGGCTTCTAAAGGTCTTCGCTTTCCGTCCGGTCGGCCAGTAGCAGGGGGCGGATCAATTGCTTTGCTTCCTCGACGTCGGCTGCGATGTTTCCTGCGGGAACCCTGTCCAGCACTCCCATTGAGCGCACCGTGGACGACACCGCTTCATTCATGCCTGCGATTACTATGGTTCGGGACCGTCGCGCCATTGCTACGCCGACCAAGTCGCCCATCATCGCTGCGGCGGAATCGTCCATAAAGACCGTGCGGGACATGTCGAATATGGAGTATCGGTGTCCTCCTATGTCAATCCGAAGAATACGGCTGAGCTCTCTTGACGAGGCCACTGTGACACGGTCAGGGAAGACGACCAATCCGGTCCGGGCCTGGAATAGGTCGGCGTTCTCGCCCCATTCGCTCCTGTCCAGAACGGCCGTATCCAGCAGTGGTACAGAGACGACGGCCGACGTCTCTACGCTCTCAAGTTGGCGGGATCCCGTCAGTGCGGCAACCACCAGCCCAATCACTATGGCAGTGGCAAAGTCCGCGAAGAGTGCGAGACCAAAGGTCAGAATCATGACAACTGCAAAACTGCGGGAGACTCGATGTATGCGTTTAATAAATCGCCAGTCGATTATGCTCCAGCCCGTGACCATCAGGATGGCAGCCAACGCAGCGTAGGGGATGACCTCGGCCACTGGACCAATAAACAGAATTACGGCGAGAATTATTCCGGCCACGGTAAGCCCGGCTACAGGCGTCCTGCCGCCGCTCAACGTGTTCGGCATACAGCCGGGCGCAATTGACCCAGGCATCCCTCCGGTCAAACCTGCCGCGATATTGCCCAGGCCTTGGGCAAACATCTCACGGTTGGGCCGGTGCTGGGTGCCGGTAATCGCGTCCACTCGCAGAGCAATTATGAAAGTGGAGAGTGAGGCCAGCAGGGCCATGATGAAGGCCGGTTGCAGTGAATGCAGGAAGAAGCTCAAGGAGATGGCAGACAATTGAAGATCAGGCAGGCCCGAGGGAATTTTGCCCACGGTGGGAGCATCCTGAAGCAGCAACCACCCAGCAACAGTACCCACGACCAGGGCTGCAAAGAGGGCAGGAGAGAACCGCAATAGCCTTCCTCGCCACAACAGGGCCACCGCGACACAGATGACGGTTAACGCCAGGGCCTCAAAGTTCGCAGCCCTCACTGACTCCGGCCACGACACTATACTGTTGATAATGCCGCCTTCCGGAGGGGCTCCACCCAAGGCCGGGATTATCTGCTTGATAATGATCAAGACCCCGAAGGCTGCAAAGAACCCTGAGGTCAGAGAGGTGGGGACATAGGTAGCATAGCGGCCCAGCCCCAGCAGCCCGAAGACTAGCTGTATCATTCCGGCCAGGATACCTATGGTGGCTGCCTCAGCAAGGCTGTCAGCGTACTCCGCAACCACCAAGCCCATGATGACGGTAACGGCTGTATTGGGGCCGTATACGAAACCCCTGGTCCCTCCGAACAGGGAGGCGAAAATCCCCACTGCTACGGCGCCGTAGAGACCCGCCGCGGGACCCAGACCGGACAATACTCCGTAGCCCATGGCCGCGGGCAATGTCACGCCTGAAGCGGTGAGGCCGCCCAGAAGATCACCTCGCAGGTCGTGCAGCCCGTAGTTAAACCTGCGCGGCAGAATGGCCGATGGTCTTACGTAGCGCTCCCACATATCATGAGATAATGACCTAGTTAGTCAGCCTCTCCCTCGACGATGCTTATACTGACGACATTGCCCATTCTGTTGCGTATCGACCGGACTTCCGACTGCTCTGCGGAGGCCTGACTCAGATCACGCCAAGCCCTGGCCTGTTCGAGAGTGGGGAATTCCAAGGCCAACATCCGGCGGCGGGACTCCGATTCTCCGGCGGTGGACTCAACGACATCACCACGCGCCATTATCCTGCCGCCGTAGGCTTCTATCACTCCAACGGAGCGCTCTCGGTATTCCGCTTGGGCGGCATTGTCGGTTATTTCAACTTCCACGAACACGTATGCTGGCCTGGTCCTCTCCCGAAAATTGCAATTGAAAATGAAGCCGAGGGGCTAATTGCGCCGGACGCGATATGATAACACAACACCCCACTGGCGCAAACGTCAAGGATGAACTGACCCATGGCTATCGCGTCTTACTGATGCGTGAATGAATTGCAAAACCTTACCGTCATTCCCGCGAAAGCCGGAATCCAGTGACAAAGTTCACTTTTCGGCCCTGTACGGAGTTACCTCTCTGGATTCCCGCTTTCGCGGGAATGACGTGTATTTGTTGTCGGAATGTTTACCTAATTATTCACGCAGAAGTAATTTCCGATGATCAGCAGGTACACTCCCCAGGACGCGTCTTACACAGGGTGTGTGAAATATCCTTCGCAGGCCCTGATTTCAGGGAGTAACTCGATATATATCACCTTCTGTAGGCTGAAAGACGCTCTCACCCCTTTGACAAGCTCAGGGATCTAGATGGGCCTAACGCTCTCTCCCGGAGAGAGGGAACTGGTCTTCAATGGGCTATTTTCATGGCAATGGCTGTTAAGCCTCGGCCCAACATTACAACGATGTTGAACTGCTAGCGCCGCAACAGAGGTAACACGTCGTCCGTGAACCGTGCCGCGGCCACCTCGGCCTCAGCGTTTCTTGTGGCAAAATCTGGACCCACTATGCCGAACTTCGTCACTCCGAGTTCCTCGAGTTCGGTCAGCCTGTCGGCGCAGTAGCCGGGCACCCCCACTATCGCGTAACCGTCCATGAAGTCGTCGGTAAGCGCCGTAGTCTGTTGGCCGCCTTCCTGACCGTGCAAGTTCATGTCATAGCGGTTGTGAAGCTCGCGAAAGACTCCTGCCTGCTCCTCGTCCGTTGGCCCCGCAACTTCGCCGTACATAGCGGAGAATCGCGCAAACAGGCCGGTCGAGGGACGACCGAGTTCGCGCCCTTCGGCAGCGTCGTTGGTGCAAACGACATTGACGTAGGCGCCGAAACTGAGCGTATCTGGGTCCCGTCCCACTTGGTGGGCTGCCTCGCGGGCGGTCTCGATGCCCCAGGCGATGCGTCTGGGATCGGCGCCGACGGCGAGCATCACCCGGTCGGCGTGACGGGCGGCGATGCCGATCACGCGGGGCCCCGTCGCGGCGACTTCGACTGGCACCTTCGAATCGTCTCTTTCGCTGCCAACCCAGCGGATGGAGCTGGCCTCGGGAGCCTTCGCGAGACTGAGACGGTCCACCGGGGGCGCCGCTTCGTCCGGGATGCCGGCTCCTTCAAGGGCAACCTCACCGCCCGACAGATAGGCCTGTAGCTGCTCAAGATAGTTCTCGAACCAACTCAGGCGCGCCGGAGCGCGGCCAAGGTGCGCGAGGGCGCTGTCGCCACGACCAATGCCGATCACCATGCGGCCACGAGACAAGCGTTGGACAGCAAACGCCGAAGTCGCGGTAACCGAGACGTGACGGGTTACGGGGTTCGTCACGGATGTCGCGAGTCCCAGCGTGTCTGTGGCGGTGGCCGCAAGCGCAAGGCAGACATAGGGGTCCCCCGTCAGGCTCTGAGAGTCTCCCAGACCAATCCCGTCCCAGCCCTGCGCCTCGGCCCGCCGCGCGTACTCCATGATTCCCGTGGGCTCGGATACCCGCCAAGTCCAGCATTCCATACGTGGTCGTCTCCTGTCTCGCTCTTTCGACGTCAACAGATCGTCGTTCGTCGAGGTAGCGTTGCTGCTCACTCTCTAAGTAACGTAAAGGCACGAGTTCTTCGTCTGCGTCTCGACCCGTCGCGATTACTACGAATATCGACAAGTATGTTTGGCAAGCATAACTCTGTCCTCAGTAGCCGTCAGATCACGTATCGTCTCCATTCGTCAGGATCTGTGCCCTCAGCCCAGCCCCTCGGCGTTCATATCCGCCCTGACCGCCAGGCGCATCCCTTCGGCGGATTCGGGGTAGAGCATTACACACCTTTGTACATCCGCACTCCGGCTCCGACCATGGAATTCACCCCATTATCTCCGATTTGCTTTTCCTACTGTTTGTCCCTGTTTCACCCGACCGTGGATTCACTCAAAACCAAAGCCAAGGTGGGATGCGCATTTGGGAGTGACCGTCATACCGGCGAAAGCCGAAATCCAGAATTGTCAAATTCAAGGCAGCGCAATGACAGCCGAAAACCCTGGATACCTGCTTTCGCCGGTATGACGGTGGCAGCCCTGTAAATCCCTACAAATATAGTTTTCACCTTGGCATCAGTTTAGTTCATCTCCAAGCCGCCGGAGACGCTGATCGACAGGCCGGTGATGTAGTCTGACTCAGAAGACGCAAGGAAGGCGGCCATGCGGGCGATATCGTCGGTCTGGGCTATACGGCCCATGGGCGCCCGGCTGGCGCGGTCGGCGACCAACATGGCCCGGTATTCCTCAGTCGTGACATCATCCGGGGCTTGCGCTGAGGCTGCGAAGTCTATCCGCTCGGTGTCCACGAGTCCCGGGCAGATGGCGTTGACATTCACCCCGTGCTGGGCCATTTCCTGGGCCATGGCCTGAGTAAAACCGATGATGGCGAACTTGGAGGCGGAATAAGTGGCATATTGGGCGACGCCTCGCTTGCCCATGACCGAGGACATGTTGATGATCTTGCCGCCGCCGCCCCGGGCTGTCATGTGCCTGGCTACCGCCCGAGAAACGAGGAAGGTGCCGCGCACGTTGACGCGCATCACTTCGTCGAAGGCTTCCTCTTCCAATTCAACTATTGGCACACGGCTTTTGCCGGGGCGGAAGGCGGCGTTGTTCACCAGGATGTCGATGCGCCCGAATTTGGCAAGTGTCTGGCCGATGATATCGTCCACCTGGGCGCTGTCGGAAATGTCTCCGAAGAGCGCCAGCGTCTCGCGTCCCATTTCCTCGATCTCCGCGGTAACGCTCTTGAGTCCCTGCCAGCCAACCGCCTGGTCATCAGGGCGGATGGTGCCGATCCGGGGTGACACATCGGTCACCACAATGTGGGCGCCCTCGGAGGCGAGGCGAGTGGCGATGGCCCGGCCGATGCCGCGGCGACCCGCCGCGCCGGTTACGACGGCAATTTTCCCGCTCAGGCTATACATGCTCAACCTCCCATAGGGCGAATCTACACTTCTTAGTCCCACATCACCGAAGAGTCCGGTTGGAGCGTTGCGGGAAAATAGATGCTCTTGCGGTCAAATCCGGAGGCGATCCGGCGCCAGTGCCTCAGTCTGCTGAATGGCCGTTCGATCAGATTCCGTACATGGCCCAGCGGGTAAGCCTCTCGCGCATGCTTTCCCAGTTGCCGTAGCCGGCGGCTAAGACCTTCCATGTGGCACCACTGCTCAGAATCTTGGGAACTCCGTTCACAAACAAGCGATAGTCTTTCGCCGTTGCGCCCACCAAAACAGTCTGGCCTGGCAGGGATCATTCAATCTCTACCCACAAGCTATCGCTAAAGTGCCGCCCTTTCATCTGCTTACCACCGAGCCCAACGGGATTTACATTCTACCGGCACTTGACTGACTCACCCAACTTCTACATCACACCAAATTTTACCTATATTCGTCGAAAACCCCTGGATCAGTCCAGTACTTCGTTCACGAGGGCCAGACCAGCAGGCAGCCTTTCCCGCCAGTCCTCCCGGGGGTGGCGGACCGGGTTGGTACATATCCTGAATAGGCAGACTGCCTCGCTCAGCCCCAAATCCGACTCTGGCCACCGGAAGCGCTGGAGAGCCTCCTCTCGAAATGCGTCGTGGTATTCTCCCAGGGTGGTCCCCTTCCTGCTCACCTGAGAGCTCCATTTCAGGTGGGCCAGAAAGTTCCCCAGGTCCAGCATGGGGTCGCCGGGGCCCGCTCCCTCAATGTCCACGAAGGCTTTCTTTCCCTGGGGCAGCATCACCAACTGGTCGTCGTAGAAATCGTTGTGGGCGGTGCCTGTGGCTCGCCAATGGTCTATGAACGGGTCAAGTGACTCAACGGCTTTTCTGTAGTCTTGCCATCCATCATTATGTTTCCCTAAAGAGTGGCCAAGAATCTCCTTAGCCTTCTGGTAGGCTACCGGCAGGTAGAACGGCGGGCTGGCAGAATCGCCCTCCGGAACGGCCCACAGGCTTTCCAGCCCGTCGAGGATCAATCCGGGCGCTGGCTGATCGCCCTTCCGTATCTGGCTTCGCAGATCCTTTCCTGGAATCTCCGAGAACCAGAGCACACCCCCCTCATGCCACAGTCCCGCCAGTCTGGGCACGGCAAAGTCGGACTTTCCTATCAGCTCTGCGGATTCGAGAATTGCAGGGACTGTGGACGGGCGCACCATCCTGGCGTAGAACCTTGACCTGCCCATCCGGTGCCTCAACACTGCGTGGCTCCGCGGGCGGTAGCGGATCACCTGGACTCGCATTCTCTTGGGAGGTATCGCTGCCACGTGTGTGATGACCAGCCGCAGCGCAGGCTCAGGGTCGCAGACTTCCGCAAGCCCGGGCAGGTAGTGATCGTCAGGAAAACGGGATATCCGAAGCAGGTTGCCCGGCCCCAAATGGAAAGTAAACCTATCGTTGGGCAGGTAGGTATCGTCGGGCCATTCGGCCTCGTAAGTAACGACGGCTTCCCTTCCCAGGGTGTGGCTGACTCCTTGGATTGCGATTCTATCTGGATCAAGCTCGTGTTCTCCGAATTCGCAGCAGTACTTTTCCCAGACCCATCCACCATCAAACAGCCTTGGCAAATCAGGCAAATCCTCATCTGTCGGGAACTCCATCGTGGGATGGATGGATATTTCGGAAGAATTTGCTGGCATCGCTAGCTGCTGACGGAGTCGTCATCATCCGACCCAGATTCAGGCGTTGAAGGCGTTTCCGGTGTAGGCGTTTCCGGTGTAGGCGTTTCCGGTGTAGGCGTTTCCGGTGTAGGCGTTTCCGGGGTGACCGGGGATGGAGTGTTGATGCCGTCGGAGTCGGTGGGCGTCGGGATGTCCAGGTCTAGCAGTCCGTCCGAGAAACTCCGATGCTATGGTGCTGGGGTTATGATGGGAGAAACCTCCAGCATGGGGATACGCCGATGAGCAAGACTTTCCGTCCCTACGACCCCGAGCAACAATTGCTGCTGCCGGCGGCCCTCCAGGAGTGGCTCCCCGAGGACCACCTGGCCTACTTCATATCCGACTTGGTGGAGCATCTGGACCTCTCGGCCATCACCGCCCGCTACCAGGGTGAGGAGCGGGGCGGCCCTCCCTACCATCCCAGGATGATGGTCAAGGTGCTGCTCTACGGCTACTGCACCGGCGTGGCATCGTCGCGGCGCATCGCACAGCGTCTCCACGAGGACATCGCCTTCCGGGTGCTGGCAGCCAACAACACCCCGGACTTCCGCACCATCTCCGACTTTCGCAAGGACCATCTGGCGGCGTTGGCCGATTTGTTCCACCAGGTGCTGGAACTGTGTCGGCAGGCTGGTCTGGTGAAACTGGGCCATGTGGCCTTGGACAGCACCAAGGTGCGGGCCAACGCATCGAAGCACAAGGCCATGAGCTACGGTCGTATGAAGGAGAAGGAGGCGCAGTTGAAGGCCGAGGTGGACGAGTTGCTGCGCCGGGCTCAGGAGGTGGATGAGGAGGAGGACCGCCGGTACGGCCGGGACAAGCGGGGCGACGAACTGCCGGAGGAGTTGTCCTTCCGTGAGGGGAGGCTGCGGAAGATAAGGGAGGCCAAGACGGCCTTGGAGGCCGAGGCGCAGGCGGCGGCGGAGCAGGCCGAGGTTGAGGGCAGGGAGCATCCCGGAGTTCCCGATGACAAGACGCAGCGCAACTTCACCGACCCCGACTCACGCATCATGCCCGGTCCTGGAGGGCAGGACTTCCAGCAGTCGTACAACTGTCAGGCGGTGGTGGACCATGAGCATCAGGTGATCGTGGCGGCCCGGGCCACCGGCCAAGTCTCGGACAAGGGGCAGGCGGTGGCCATGACCCGGGAGACCATACTGAACACGGGAGAGACGCCCAGGGAACTGTCCGCCGACGCCGGTTACTACTCGGCCCAAGCGGTGGCCGAGTTGGAGGCCCTGGGAGTTGACGCGTACATCGCGCCGGAGAAGACCCGCCACGGCACGAGGCCGGAGCCCGCGCCCCGGGGACGGATACCCAAGGGACTGTCGGCCCGGGAGCGGATGAGACGCAAGCTGCGAACCAAACGAGGCCGTGAGCGCTACGCCCTGCGGATGGAGACGGTGGAGCCGGTGTTCGGTCAGATCAAGCAGGGCCGTGGCTTCCGGCAGTTCCTGTTGCGGGGCTTGGAGAAGGTGAACCGGGAGTGGCTGCTGATCTGCGCCGGCCACAATCTGCTCAAGCTGTTCCGGTTCGGGGCCGGACGCCCAGGCAATGCACCAGGCAGAGGCAGTAACCTCAGGTCTCCCCGGCTCGCCGTCGGCCAGTTCCCACGGACCCTCCCGGCATTCACGAATCCGCACCCTCCCACGCTGCTGGTCTCCAGATAATCCTCAGACGGGCTGCTAGGTCGTCATCCTCCTCTTCGTCCTCTTCAGGCGTTGGACGGGGTGTCGGTTGCAGGATGGTTTCGGGAGTCTGGGTGGGCAGTGGTACCGGCGCTGGCGCTGGCTGTCAAGCAACTGTCTTGAAAGTCAATGGGATTGGGTGAGGGGGTTGGTGGCCGGGTGGTTCCAGGACGAGCCGTACTTGAGCATGGAGTTGAGGATTATCAGCAGCTTGCGCATGCAGGCGGTCAGAGCCAGCTTTTTCGGCTTGCCGGCAGACAACAGACGCTGATAGAAGTCCCTTATGACTGGGTTGAAACGGCTGGCTACCATCGCCCCCATGTATAGGGCTGTGCGGACCCTGGCCCGTCCACCCCAGACGGTGCGTTTGCCCCGCAGGGTGCCGCTGTCCCGATTGAAGGGAGCCACCACCACCAGGGCAGAAATCTGTCGGCGGTTGAGAGTGCCCAGTTCGGGCAGGTATGCCAGAAGGGTAAGAGAAATCTGGTCTCCGATGCCGGGCACGCTGCGCAGCAGGTCGTCCTTCTCCCGCCATACAGGACTCTGGCGGAGGGTCTGGCGCAGGCCTTGGTCCAGATCGCCCATCTCCTGCTTGAGCCAAGCGATGTGGGCCTCGATGTTGGGCCGGACGGCCGTAGCGGCGCTGGAGAGGCGGTTCCTCTCCGCTACCAGCATGGTCATCACCTGTTGTCTGCGGGCCACCAGCGAGTTGAGGAGCTGGGTATCGGAGTCCCGAAGGGGACGCAGGGGAGGACGGACTGCCTCGGCGAAGTGAGCCAGAACCGCCGCATCCAGGGAATCGGTCTTGGCCAGCCGCCCAGTGGCCTTGGCGAAGTCCCGCACTTGGCGAGGGTTGACCACCACCACGGACAGGGAGGCAGCTGCCAAGGCTGCCACCAAGGGCAACTCCAGACCGCCCGAGGCCTCCAGCACCAAGGCTGTGGGATTGAGTTGCTGCATCTGGGCCACCAGTGCTGCGATCCCGGCCTCGTCGTTGGAGACCTCTAACGTGTCTCCCCCAGGACGGACGGCCAGATCCACCCGGGCCTTGGCCACATCGATCCCGACGTAGATACCATGTTGTTCCATCAAAACCTCCCTGTGAACTGCCAGCCCGTCCTTGCAATATGCGGGCTTGGATAACCCCGGCAACTGTTCGGGCTCTGTTCCGAAAAGGGTGCGGCGACCCAAGCTAGAAAACGGTCTTCCATGACCCAGGGCGGGTCGGTCTGCCGCACCCTGGAAACCCTACAAGTGAATGTTTATCCAGCTCCAAGCCAAGATACAAGGGCGGGGACTTGCGGCGGGCGTTCTCGGACACCGTGACCAAGGCCTGGTCGGCGGCGTTGGGTGCGGGGTCCGTGCGGTATGCCGACGGTGCCGGCAGACGGGCGGTTTGGCTTCCTGATGAACACCGGGGGGAAACGCCTTTGAACCTTCGCACGTCCATGTCTGGGTCGGCAACGAGGACGTTTGCCGGATTTGCCGGATATAGTTGTACGGGGGAACCTGGATGGACCAGCCTCCCCTGGCAACTTCCGGGATATCACCCTGGCGTACGGGAGACACATGGCGGAGATAAGGGAAACCTCGGACGTCCTTCACAGGAGGCAGCCAATGGACCTGGTTCTGGTGAAAAACGCCAACCGGATGATGGCCACCGCCAGCCTCGGGTCGACTCCGGTAGATGGCAGAATCGTACGCTAAGGCTGTTTTTGGTGCTTTGGCCACCGGTATTCGCAGGTGAGCAGTATATGGGCTAGGAGCTTTGGCTTGACTGTCAACCCGGCGAGTTTCCACTGGCTGACGGCTTCGCCGAGATGGACGGATTCCAGTGGATGACGACGGCGGTGAGCAGGTTGGCCGGGCCATGCGGTAGTGCTGGCCCTCGCACCGTGCGCGGAGAGGACACGCTGGCCGTGCCGAAACTCGACCGGCTGGCAAGGTTCGTCCCAGATGGCCGCACCAGGGAGAAATTGCACGGCATGCAGCCCTAACTGTCCGTCGGACAGCAGTGAGGACTCTGCCGCATGCATGCCACGGGTACGTCTTCCATCAGCGATCTCGCCAAGGTATTCTCAGTCTCAAGGTCAACCATCTATCGTACACTCAATCGCCGTCATTCCCTTTAGCGTTCGATCCTGCCCCTACTGGAATTGACCCGACAGGGTTCGAGAAAGTCGCAGAGGCGGCTGCCCTTATCGATCATGGCAGCCACCCTGAAAATCTGAGCCTTCCGATTCGCCAAAGATCCCTTATG
The DNA here is from genome assembly GCA_963667765.2 of Dehalococcoidia bacterium. Taxonomy (GTDB): domain Bacteria; phylum Chloroflexota; class Dehalococcoidia; order Lucifugimonadales; family UBA3495; genus VXOI01. Next base: position 1,008,013 of record CAXXON010000001.1, read on the forward strand.
TTTACTCGAGCATATTTGGTTGTCCGCTAGTCCATGAGTGGAGGCCACTAGTTATGCATTGTATCATTTTAGCTAATGAGCTAAACTTGGGTATGATGTCAACTAAGCCACCCGATAGGGGCAGGTCATGACGGAGCGATTTGGAGATATCCTCAGAAGGGCTCGGCAAAATGCCGAAAAAACCCTGGGGGATGTTGCGAGGTTGTTGGAGGTCTCTGTAGTCTATGTGTCCGACGTGGAGCGCGGCAACCGCAGGCCATTCGGCAACGAGCGTATCCTCAGAGTCGCAAAATTCTTAAATGTAGACCCCGCACCTCTGATTGCAGCAGCGGACATCGAAAAGGGTGTTATCGAGTACGACATTTCTAGTGCCAAACCACTCGAGGCGGCTGTTGTAGGGGACCTAGTCAGCGGCTTAGCCCGTGGCGGCGTTACGGACGATCAACTCGAGCAAATCAGGGAAATTCTCAAGGATTCCGAAGAGACGTAACGACGATGTCGCAGGGACACTTGGGAGTACGTGCGGACAGTGGTCGCAGCTACATTGGACTCGAAAAAGTCGCTGCGCGTGCGCGCGCTACTCTCAACTGGCCTCCGACAGAGGCCATAGACACCTTGCGGCTGTTCGATGGCCTCAGCATTACGGTGCAAGCGAGGACGGGCCAAGTCATCCCTATTCAGGGCAATGTGATTGAGCTCAACGATTCGGAAGGGTTTTCTAAGTCCGATAAAGAGCGAGACGTCATAGAAATCCTAGCGTCAGCTGAGACGTATGATTGGTTGGAGACGGGCTATCCGCGTGGCGGCTACTTCGTCGCGCACGAACTCGGACACTGCCTTCTGCACACGGATCAACTTGTACGTCTGGCGCAGATGCCAAAGGCGCAACAAGCGGCACTCCACCGGGGTGGGCAAGTTGTGGGGTATGCAACCTATCTCGATACCGAGTGGCAGGCCAATGCGTTCGCTAGCGCACTTCTTATGCCCGCCTTAGGGCTATTGGCTCTCGAAGAGGAGCACGGAGAGTTGTCTCCGGCCATCGTCGCTGATCACTTCCGAGTGTCCTCTCAGGCTGCCGGCTACCGTATTGATTTGTACAACGCTAAGAAGCAGCAGTTGCTCTAGTCGCAACCTGTAGGCTGGCCGTTAGTTGCGTGCCCATCCTCCCCCAAAGCTCAGGCCGGTAACTGTATGGCCAGCTAGGTAATGTGGCTCGGACCGCATTACGCACGTTGCGAAGGGCTCCATCTATCCAAGATGGCTCTCCGTTCCCGCATTTTAGAGACTGCGAAGAGAGTTTTCGCCTAAGCGCCGTCGTGGTTCCGTCCGTTGATGCCCTCTCCTCTCGAGGGTTTCAGTGTGTCAATCAGCGAATCCTGAACGGGGCGTTGGGAATCTGCGTACCCCGCAGAAGGACAAGATGACCAGTCCATGCGGGACATGGGGTTGACATAATTTAGCTTCTTAGCTAAACTATTAAATATAGTGGTTATCGGCTAGCTGCCGGTTCAACCCAATCGCGATTTTAGCTAAGGAGAATGATCATGGTAGGAGAACAGCACAAACCTGACGAGGTCGTCGCAGAGGACCATAAGACGGTCACGATCGTCGTAGAAGGTACCCCTCACGAGTGGCCCGAGGAGTACATCACCTATGCGCAGGTGGTCACCCTTGAAGTGCCAGACTACGCGCAACATCCGGAAATCACGTACGCGGTGAAATACAAGGAAGGGCCTCGGGACAAACCTGATGGAGTTCTCTCGCCCGGCGCATCCGTAAAAGTAAGAGAGGGGATGATCTTCAGTGTTTCAGATACTGGTCAATCATAATGAGGACCTCCGGCGCCTGGTCGAAAGGGGTTATGCGGTTGCCTTCGACAGCAATCACTTGGTTGTCCGGGACATTCCATACTTGGACAACCATAGGCAATTGCGGATTGGGGCTATAATTGCAAAGCTCTCCTTCATCGACTTGGAACACGTCGAGCAGACAGATCACCAGATCTTCTTCGCCGGGTCAGTTCCGCACGGTTTGGACGGGGCACCGATACCAAATTTGGGTGGTGGCCCCGCTCAGCTTGCGTTGAGTGATGGCAGCAAAGACGTAGTGGTAGAACGATCGTTTTCTAACAAGCCGAACTCCACCGGGAAGTTCTCGGATTTCTTCGAGAAGATAGAGAGCTATCTGGCGATAATCTCTGGCCCAGCCATGGATTTATATGGCGCCAACCCGTACACGTTTCGCGTCGTGGAGGACGCACCTTCCGACTCAGTGTTCAAATTCAACGACACTCTGACCACCTTGGCCGAGATCACTGACCTTTCTTCGAAGTTCAAAGATGATGTGATCGCCGTAATAGGCCTTGGTGGTACAGGTGCATATGTATTGGACTTCATTGCAAAAACTCCCGTTAGGGAGATCCGGACATTTGACGGCGATATATTCTGTGTCCATAACGCATTTCGTTCTCCGGGGCGTTTGGAAGAATCTGAACTTGGCCAGCCAAAGGCCCACGTTTATGATGGCCGATATGAGAACTTTCGAACTGGCATTAAGGCGAGCCCAACGTATCTGGATGCCTCCTCTCTGGACGACTTAGACGGTGTTACCTTCGCCTTTGTTTGCGTCGATAAGGGTAAGTCAAGATCTGGCATCTTTGACCTGCTCATCTCGAAGGCTATTCCGTTCATCGATGTGGGCATGGGCCTGAACCGCAGGAGAGGTCCACTCAATGGCCTTTTGCGCACGACGTACTACTCTGCTGAGCATGCGGGGACGATCCGGGACAAAGGATTGGCCCCACTGGCGGATGCTCCGGATGATGAATATCGGACGAACATCCAAATAAGTGAACTCAACGCCCTCAACGCTTGCCTGGCGGTTATCAGGTTCAAACAAATACGCGGCTTCTACTTTGAGGAAATTCCCAATTACCATCTCCTCTTGGAAGTGGGCGACCTTCGAGTAGTGGGACACTCTGAGATTGATGAAAGTTGAACTTCAACGGGTCTACTATATGCCGAATGAACTGAATCCAGGAGTACTCTACGTCTCCGAAAAGTTTGGTGCTGCAGCCCATCTTTGCGCCTGCGGCTGCGGTTCTAAGATCAGGACGCCAATAGGCCCAACAGAATGGTCGGTAAAGGAGACAGATAAGGGTCCTACTCTTTGGCCATCGGTGGGCAATTGGCAGAAGTCCTGCCAATCCCACTATCTGATCACCAGCGGAGAAGTTATTTGGGCTGGGCGCTGGAGTACCGAGCAGATCGCTGAGGGGCGGCGTCGCGAGGAAAAGCGCTGGAGCAATTACTATAACTCCTGGGGGCGCAAATGGGGTCGAATTGCCCTATGGCGTTGGGCCAGGAGTCTATTTGAGCGAATGTGGAAGAGTTCTCGGAGCTGACGTTGTCCCTATCGAGCCCTAGACCACGAGCTTGGGCAGATCCACCTCTGAAGCTAACGCCAGTGCCCATTGTCAGCTCTGTCACCGGAATATTCTCTAATCCAGCTATGGAGGTTCGCATCATGGATGCAATGGTGAATCCGTTCGTGTCTGCCGGTTTGCTGATTTCACTAGCGTTCTTGGCTTTGGGCCTGAGCATGGAAGCACTGGCTGGGCCCTACAGCGTCTGGGGCGTAGGCACCTACACCGCTGTCGCTGGCGTACTGGGTACGGGGCTATTCGGCGGTTTCTTCGTAGGAATGCTCGCCGATGGCTCCCGGTCCCACTAACTAGACCTGTCCATTCATGACAAAAGGGTGCCCATGACCCAGATTGAGTCCGACTCTACCCAAGGCAATACCCTGGCGCTATATGGCCAGACCCCGTCAGGAAGCGGCTGCGTAGGGTCCGATTCGGACAAACCAGTCAGCCTGAATCGCGCTAACCTTACAACCCCCTGACCTTGCCCTCTCGCTCAAGAAAAATATTCACAGCCGGCTTACCCATTCGTGGTGCGCCCCGGCCAGCTCCACATAGCGTTGGGTGTCCTTGAGGGACTGGTGGCCCAGCCACTTCTGCAGCACGGGAATCGGCACGCCCCTGAGCACGCAGTTGCGGCCGTAGGTGTGCCGGAAGGCATGGAGGTGGGCCCTGGCCGGGTCGATGCCCACCTCGAGGGCTGTCTCTTTCATTACCTGGCTCAGGCGCCATCTCGACATGTCCAGCATGGGCCGCTGCCGGTCCTTGTTGTGGAACGACGCCAGGTCGTGCAGGCTCTCGACTAGGTCAGCCGGCACCGGGACCCCGCGGCCCTTCCGGGCCTTGTTGCCCGGCGAGTCGGCCCGCACCACGATGATCGGCGGGTCCTGGTCCAGGCGCAGGTCCACGCGCCGCAGCGCCAGGGCCTCGGACACCCTGAGGCCGGTCTTGAGCATGATCCGGAAGGCCATGCGCATCGGGTAGCTGGGCGCGCCCTCCACCAGGGCGGCCGCCTCTTCCGGCGTGAAGTAATCGGGGATCTGCTGGACCTTTCTTGGCACCCAATCGCCTCACGGGGGATTTTCGCAACCTGTGGGCGGAGTATGCCCGCCAAGACCCCCTTTCCGCAAGGCTGAAGGGGGTCAGTTCCGAGGGGGAGGATTTGCGTTAATCGCACATAAGCGCAAGTCCGGGACAGGCGGCCAGGGGAACCTCAAATCTCGTCGACGATGGTCACGTCACCGGACTCTACCCATCTGGAGATCGCCTCGTTGGCCACAACCTCTTTTTTCGATGGCCGAAGCGATTTAGTTTGGCCGTCGATTACCTGGGTGATCGGAATTGTGGTGGGTCCTGCGAGAGTGTACCCGCTCAGGCTCTCCATGTGCGGTTGGCAAAACGCCCCGTCATCACACGCCAACACCTGGCCTGGTGTGTAGGTCGTGCCCATCCCAGGCCAGAATCGAAATCTCTGGAGGGCGTATATCGCTTGCCGGCGCTTCTGATATGTCTCTTCCCTACGCCGCAGGACGTTGATCCTTCCGTCCTCGTCTCGCTCATAGACCCAGACATGGTAGTGGCGGTCCATTTCGCCCCCTCCTGCTTGTCTGCGTACAATCTTACGCAACTTGGCAGGCATTGCAAGCGGGAGACAACAACTACAGCTTTGATTTCCCAAAATCGCGGATAAGCGCAAGTGGCAGAAAAGACGCAAGATCTCTCGGGCCGGAGCTACCGCACAGCAAAGGAAATATGTTCAGGACCTACGGGATGGCCTGGACCTCTGGGCGGTTCAACAGGTACGCCACGAGATCGAATGTAGCCGTCATCGCGGCTGCATGTTGGGCATCGCTCATGTGCTTGTTGTAGAAATGACCGTGCAGTTCCCCGACTACGGCAAGGCTGTTTCCCAGAGGAGGGATCCTGGGATTGACACTCTGTAGGTACTCCATCGCACGACGCCTGCCCAGCGGGTTGCCGGTATTCCCCACCAGGCCGTGATGGTCCACGATAGCGTTGATGATGTGGTTTACCGCTCCCCAGAGCATCTCGCCTGAGGCGGTCACGATTCCTCTGCTCTGAAGCTCTGTTGCCAGGACGGCCATACCTCTCGCCTCAGCCAGCCTTTCCGCAGGACTCATGCGGCCGCGTAGAACTCCCTCAGTGCCAGTATGAATTGCCTGGCATTGTCCGGAGACATCAGCGTCTCCTCGACATCCAGAAAGTGGAGCTGGGCGTTGTCGTACATAGCCCTAGCTGCCAGCAGTGATACAGTATGCGAATGTGGAGTTCCCCGTTCCTCATCGAGCTGACCTGCCAGGCGTAGCAGGTCATCGTGGTCGGCGTAGGGCAGCTTCCTGGCCTGTGCCAGTCCGATCATCGCGGTTTCAATGGCGTTGTACATCATCAGGCCGGCGTCCTCGAGGTTCCCGGCACCGATGGCCTTTTCAGCCTGGTCAACTTGCCACAGAGGGTAATCAGCCGCGTCGTTGCGAGTTTGCATGAGACGCTCCTGTGGATTGGCGCTGCCCATATTTTATACCACCGGTGCTATCATCGGCTGGTCATCCCGACCCAGCCGCTGTGCCTAGTGAATCCGTCGCCCCAAACCGACGGCCTGTAGCTCAACGCTCTCGATGAGGCCGTCAGCCTTGGAGCGTTTCAGCCCGGCGTAGACCACATCAAGGTGACGCGATGCCGGGGGTGGGGCGGAGTAAAGGGCCTCGGTCTGAGGGGTGTCAAGCAATGCCAAGTGTCCACCTGCGTCGGCCCATGTTTAAAGCTACCGTGAAGCGGCGGAGTAGGCCCTGGGGGGTTCTCGGCCTTGCGCCCTGGACCGCCTCGGGGTCGCGCTCTTACAGGCTTGGGGGTCAGGAAGCCGTCGAACGGGGACCGCCAAGGTAGTCTCGAGAGCCTCGGCCAAACCCGTGATAAGGTCATCTTATCACTAGTTTTACAGAGCTTTCGCCACAGAGTTAAAGTTGTTCTCAATAGACGAAGTCACGCTCGTGCAGCACTTATCATGCGGCACCCTCCTGCGGCTTCACGCGCCCAGCACGCAGCCCAACGAAAGTTATCCGGAGCCAGATAGCCAGCCAAGCAGGCGGAGAAATATCCACTACAGCGTGAGGAGGTGGCCAGAGGGAGCTAACACGAGAAAACGTCTTGAGCCGGTGCCGTGAAACCCCTCCTGCTCCTGAATCTCCTGAATTTTTCAAATGCAAACTTTGAGAGACACAGCACGACAAAGAATGTTCGCTCCGGCCCAAGGGGCAAGGAGGAGGCTACTTCAGGCAGCCAAGGTCCCGGTCGCCAAGTTCACGGATTGGTATTTTCAGTTCGCCGCAATGGTGTTAATCGGTGGGGTCTCGGCACTGTTGGTGCTCGTAGTTCCATCACAGAAATGGCTCCCGGACGCAATGGGCTCGTCTGTACTGTTAGGAAGCCTTCTCGGGGCGCAGGCGGCAATCGCAGCACTCACGCTCGCTGTGACCCTATTTGTCATGCAGGGCATCAGCAACAGGCAAGACGCGGACGACCGCATTTACCGTGAGTATGTGAAGCGATCCAAAGTGAAGGGAATCTTCCGGAACAGTCTTTTGTCAGTCGCCACAACTGGAGCAATACTCCTGGTTCTCAGAACTGCGAACGGAAGTGATTCGATCGCAAGCGCCTTGCCGGCATTGTCGAATCTCTCCATGGTGGCTTTCGGCGGTTTCTTGCTAAATTTGACCTTCGCTGGGGCACTGTTTGAGAACTCAATCAGATTGTCCGCCCCAACGCAATGGATAGAACTGCGCAGTTCGGTCAACAAGCGAGATGTTCGTCGAGCAATTCAGATATTCCTGCAACGACGGCGCAGAGCGACAGAATCACTCCTGAGAGACGAGCCGGATATATCCACTGTAGTGCCGGACGCAGGCGAAGGTTCAGCAGACGAAGCCGTGCGGGACCTTTTGGACGAAGCACGAAGATTCATGCGCGAGGAGCGGCAGGGAGAATTCAGCAGATCCATTCATTCCATCCAGGAACTGCTAACGTACGCAATGGATGAGATGGAAAAAATAGACTACCAATGGGAAGCCCCAGGAGCCTACCCACAATGGCCACCAATGAGGCAATTGGGAGGCAACCTGTCCTCTTTTCGTGAGGACATTATCAGGCAAGGCAACCGGGATTACGTAGCGGAGTTGCGGAAGCTAGACCGCTGGCTGGCGAGAACAGGGATAAGAAGACAATGCGGCGAAATGTTCACGACAGGCGTCGAAGGATACAGGGTCAATTACAACCTCGCTGTTCAGCATGAGTCTGCAGGGGTCCGCGAAATTTTTAGGGACGAATTTAGTGTTGTAGCAAATGAACTGACGTACGGAGTGGGAGCTGAAGGGGCGTTTCCGTATATCAGGCACATGACCAAAGTCCAAGAGGGAATGCTGTCGGACGCAATGCACCGTAACCTTCCGGAAGACTTCAGGCAACTTCACAGCAGGTTCAAACCATTTTTCCGACACCTGGAATGGACGTGGAACGCGAACGGGTGGCCACAAACGCCCGAGGCAGATTTGGCCGGGCAGCTCGAGCAAGAGTACAGAATCATGTTGATGGGCTTAGCTGGCCGAGCCACGCTGGTTTACAGCTCAGCCAGGTTCAATGACGCGAATGCTTACCTGGATATAGGACGAGAGCAATACACGTCAATCAACACGCTGGCGAGAGACATATCACAAGCATTCATGCGCGAGGACCAATCGGGATGGTCGCTGTGGTCAGAGTGGGAGAGGGAGAAGGCTGTGCCAGGCGAGGCATATTCGGTAAATGAAGAGCAGTATCCGCTCGCGTTTTTCGGCATACGGCTGATGGAGTTGCTGTCTGAATCGAGCACGACACTCGACCTACACGGAAGGGCGACTCGGATACGCGATTGGTTCGCAGCCAACGGCGAGCGTTTAAAAGGATTCGTAAGAACCGAACAAGCTCCCACATTGGAACAACAGGCCACGACCCAAGCGGATCCCACGCTTCAAGCAGGACCAACTGTCAACGAGCGGCATGAATTCGCAACGGAAGCGATTCGCTTGGCAGTAATTCGGGACGGCATATCTGAGGAGCATGACATCATTCAGCGCGAACTTAGCGAGGAGAGGGTATCCGCCTTTATCGGCCAAGTACGCGCAACACCACAAGGCTCGAATCCGATCGAAGAATCATTCCGCAAGGCTGGAGCATTCCTCCTCCTGCCAAATGGCGGAGAGCAGTTGCCCGAGGAGCGGGGCTGGAACAGGCTGGAGCCGAAAGCGTTTCTTGCCGAAGACTCTCACACCGGGCACATCTACTACACGCCGCTGGAAGGAGACCAATGGGGCCGAGACATTGCGTTTGACATGACAGTGTCGTTCTGCCGAGAAATGGACGAGAGCCCAAAGAGCGTGGCTGCACTAGACACACCTGAAAACGTCGTGACAGCAATGGACGACGCCATAGCCGCCCTCGGACACCCAGAGGAATTGCTAATGGTGTGGACGGGGGAATGGTTCGAAGTAGAAGTAGAGCTGAACAGACACCAACCCGAGGGCTACCAACCGCAAAGGCAATTGCAGGAACCTCAGATGTTATGGAGGATAGGTCGATACCAAGGACACCCAATTGTTAGAGGTCCGAGAAACGGAGAGAGAAGGTTATATGTTGTCGATCCAAGCTCGTGGGGTACCTTGGTACGTGGGCAATTCGAGGGTGACCAAGACATCAACGTAGAGGTCAACGCGGTTTCACAAGAACGAGCATATGAACTCCTGGAGGCCAATCCGGACTATTTCCCAGACGAACCAGACCTGGAATCAAAGCTACGGAAGCTGCAAGCAACGGTGCAAATAAGAATGCTGATCAGGGAAGAGTTCAGGGTCAGGGACCGCTCTAAGGGCCGAGTGATCCACGCACTGCCCGAGTTAGCTATCCCCAATGGAGCCGCCAACGTGGAGCCGGAATGAATAACCTCGTGAAAACAACGCTGACAGGCTGTGCCGGTGTGGCGGAAGAGACGATTGACTTCAATCAACCTCGCTGTTCTTACGGCCGCCAAGGGGATCAGTTCCCCAGTCCGCATAGGCAATTTTAGATGCTCCAAAATCCTTTATCGGCCTTTTTGTGCGCGAAGTATTGTTGCGATGGGTTCTTGAGCACCAGTGCAAAGCTGGCCCGCTGGGCACATGGGCCCTGCACAAAAACGCCCGTTTGTTGGGCAGTTGATTGGTTTGAGTCCGAGATACGTTTTCGCTGATGGTGGGACATGCAGATAGTGGTAGGCGTTGACCAATGTGAAGACGGATGGGTGTTCATCCGGCTAGCGGACGGTAAGTTCGAGTCAGCGCGGTTCTACGAGAAATTCGCCGATGGTGTCGAAATTTCATCAGACGCGAAAGCAATTGGAGTGGATATTCCGATAGGTTATCCCCACGCGGAAGCAATCAAGGTAGATACTCCGATAGGTGTCCCGCATCCTCCCGCTGAACGGCGTTCTGCCGACACTGATGCGCGTGCCATGGTTGGGCCGCGCAGATCCAGCGTCTTTTCGGCACTACCCCCTATCTTGCTAGATCAGCCGATATGGGAAGCTGCGAACCAGGAGTCCATAAGGCTATACGACGGTAGAGGTGTTTCCAAGCAAAGCTTTGCTCTTAAGCCAAAGATCATCGAGGTCGCAGCTGTGGCCGAGGGGAACAACCGGGTGTACGAAGTGCATCCCGAGGTGTCGTTTGCAAAGCTCGCCGGTCATCGGCACCTTGCATTTTCCAAATACAAGTGGAATGGACACCATGTGAGACGCAAATTGCTGGAGGATCACGGCATTGTAATTCCTTACAACTCATTAGACGAAGTGAGAACTGCCGGTGTGGACGACGTCCTGGATGCAGCTGCGGCGGCTTGGAGCGCCCGTCGTATCGCCCTGAAACAGGCGGTTGCACTGCCAAGAGCGGTCAAAGAATATGACGTCTCCGGTCGCAGGGTCGCAATCTGGTACTAGACTTTAGCCAGACCCCGACCTTCCTTTTCCTGAGGGATGAGATTTAATCGAGCAGAAGCACTGTAATTTCTTTTTCCCATCCGCTCCGAGGGGCTTTACGAGCTAATTCTATGGTTCGCACAAGGTCCGATATGACGAACATCATTCCTGTCACATACGGCTACGCCCGGGTCAGCAAGACCGACGACGCCACCCGGAACCTTGAGACCCAGCTCCACATCCTGCAGGAGTTCGGGATCCGGGAGGAGCACATCTTCGCGGACGAGATGAGCGGCAGTTCAATGTCCCGGCCAGCCTGGAACGAGCTGATGACCAGGGTACGGCCGAACGATACTGTCGTGGTCGCCTGGCTGGACCGGTTCAGCCGCAACTTTGACGAGGGCGTGAGGATCCAGGCAGACCTCACCAAGCAGAACGTCGGAATAGTGGCCATCAGGGAGAACATCAATACCGCTGACGACAGCGCCGCAGCCAAGCTCTTCCGCAGGATGATGTTGGCCCAGGGGGCCTACCAAGTGGAGTCCACCAGCGAGAGGATAAAGGCAGGGCTGGACCGGGCCAGAGCCGAGGGTAGGAGGCCCGGGCGCCCGCTGGCTCTCACACCAGAGCAGGTGGAGGAATGCCGGCGGATGTACGCTGAGACACCGTCAATCCGCAGGGTGGCCCGCATCATGAAAGTCTCTCAAGGCACCGTCAACCGGGCACTCGAGCTTGATCCCGATCCCGTAGGCAGAGACTGATAGATGCCCCGTTTGGTCAACGTCAAACTCGACCTGAAGCTCCCGGGGATCGGCGGCATCCAGGGAACCTGGGAACCGGACGAGTCCGAGGTGCGTGCCGCCTGGGAGTTGTACGTGGAAATGGTTACCCGCACCCCGCTGGGTGAATTGTCGCCGGCGGACGGATCAGCGCGGGAATCACTCAACTCCATCTACTCATTGTTCGACACCACCAGAGCACTCCTCCGAAGCTATGGTCCATCGGTCGCCAGACCCGAAGGAGGGAGGGAGCTCTCCCTCGGATACCTCGCCGTCTCCATGTTGAACTTGGTGCTTCGGCCGCTGTTAACCAAGTGGCACCCGCGGCTGCGGGGGTGGGAGCAGGGGAACCTGGCCAAGCCGGATAAGGAGTGGCCGGACAGGATCCAATTTCTGAAGGACTTCGATATGGTCAGGGAGCAACTGGAACAGTACGCCGGCCTCTTCGCTGAGGTCGCTGGCGTGCCGGAACTGTTGACAGAGAGAGCAGATGCAACAGATACGTCGCCATAAGGTCTTCGTCAGCTATCACCACGAAAACGACCAAGCCTACCGGGACCGCTTCGAAAGACTTTTCGCCGAGGTCTACGACATCATGGACTCCAGGTCCGTGAGGCTGGGAGATATACCGAAGGGGCTTAACACTGATGAAGTGGCCCGGCAGATCCGGGACAGGCATCTGAGGGACTCAACTGTCACAGTGGTTCTTATAGGGACGGACACCTGGCGGCGGAAGCACGCCGACTGGGAAATCGCCGCCACTATCCGCGACACCGAATTCAATCCCAGGTCAGGGCTCCTGGGCATTTTTCTTCCGACCCACCCTTCCCATGGCCCAACTACCTACGACCCGTACATCATACCCTCTCGGCTCTACTACAACGTGGAATGTGGCTTTGCCAACCTATGCGATTGGAACGAGTCGCCCAACGTCGTGGCCGGCTGGATCGACGCCGCGTTCAGGAAGCGCAACGAGGTAATTCCAGACAACTCATCGGTAAGGTTCGGCAGGAACCGGAAGGGGGAGAGGTGGCAGCCCTAGAGGTCGGTGTCCGACGGCAACAATAGAACTAAGTGCATCGCTCGGCCTGGAGCTGCCTAGCTCCATGGCTATTCAAGTTTCGATGCTGGGCAATCAAGCTGAGCCGGCTAGAGCTCAACCATTTGAGGGAATGCTACATGGAGAGGTTCCTTGTCCAGGTCAGCAGGGATGCAGGATACGCAAATATCGCCGAGGATCAACGCTATTACAACCACATGTGGGATAAAAAGCCCCGGGACCGCGATCACGGCGAGGTAAAGACAGGAGACGAGCTTTTCATCTACTGCACGAGCAATGTGCCGGATCACGGGGGCACACTTGCGTTCAAAGTCCTTGTCGAAGGTGTCAGCTCCGACCACTTCGAGTTTACCCTGGGCAAGACGACTTACTTCCCAGCACCACTTAAGCGGCAGGAAGTACGGGACCTTGTGGATCAAAAGCGACTGCCGGATGAGTTCAGGAAGTGCGGTCAGCAAGGGTTTAACATCACTAAAATCCAGCAGGAACTGTCAGATGAGGCACTGTCCCTGATAGAGGGAAGAGAACAAGAGGAAAAGGACCCCCCAATCAGAACCGGAAAGCCCGTACTCCATAGACGACATCATCGATGACGGCTGTTTCTTGGACAAGCTCAGGCTTGAAAGTATCCTGGAACGTCTGAGCACCAAGAAGAACCTGATCCTGCAGGGCCCTCCCGGCACGGGCAAGACCTGGCTGGCCAAGAGGTTGGCTTTCGCACTCATCGGCAGCAGATCGGAGCAGCGGGTCCGTCCCTACCAGTTCCACCCCAACCTCTCATACGAGGACTTTGTCAGGGGCTGGCGTCCCAGCGGAGACGGCCGACTTGCCCTGGTGGACGGTCCGTTCCTCGCGGCGATCGAGGACGCTGGGAAGGAACCGTCCCGGGACTTCGTGGTTGTGATTGAGGAGATAAACCGCGGTAGTCCCGCGCAGATCTTTGGCGAGATGCTGACCCTGCTGGAGGCGGACAAACGGACCTCGCAGGAGGCCCTGGCGCTGAGCTACCAACGGCACTCCGGGGAACGAGTTCACATACCGCCCAACCTATACGTCATTGGGACCATGAACGTGGCCGACCGCTCCCTGGCCCTGGTGGACCTCGCCCTCCGCAGGAGGTTCGCCTTCATCGACTTGGAGCCGGTCTTGGGGGAACCGTGGCGGACCTGGATCAGCGAGAGGTACGCGATAGACACTGCGTTCCTGGATGACATCGGGCGGCGCCTGACGTCGCTGAACCAGACCATTGCTGAAGACAGCCTGCTGGGGCCTCAGTTCAGGGTCGGCCACAGTTTGGTAACCCCAAGCAGTGAGGAGGAGATTCATGACCCGGTTTCATGGTTCAGACAGGTTGTGGAAACCGAAATCGGGCCTCTCCTGGAAGAGTACTGGTTCGACCAGCACGGCAAAGCCAGCGAGGAGAAGGGCAAGCTGCTTCAGGGTCTGAGCAGTTGATAGAGACAATGGTACCCGCTGCAACAGTAGGGAGAATTCCGGTCAGGAACCTCTGGCTGCTGATGCTCTATGCCTCCCGGCTGTACCGGGTCCTGCCCACCGAGCGCAGGTTCGCGGCCGAGGAAAACCCTGACGAGCTACCAGACCTGGTCGCGGAAATTCTGACTCGGGCCGTGGAACGGCGGCTACGACGCAACCTGAGTTCCGAGTTCGACCGCCGACAGGACGACCTGACCCGGGTGCGTGGACGCATCGACTCCCTCCGGACGGAGCGCCGCCAACTGTTGCAGCAGGGCAGGATAGCCTGCTCCTTCGACGAACTGACCACCAACACACCAAGGAACCGGTATGTCAGGGCCGCACTGAACCACCTGCACCGGATGGTGCGGGGAACCGAGCTGAAGCGGAGGTGTCGCGTCAACGCATCAGCACTGGAGAGGGCGGGAGTTGGCACCGATGGTCATCGTACCGCCAAGAGAGACGTCGGCAGGTCAAAGTCCTCCTTCGGCAGGACCAACGCAGAGGACCGCCGGATGCTGGCGGCGGCGGAGTTAGCATTCAGCTTGCGGATTCCTACCGAGGACACCGGTCAAGCACGGCTCCCGGCACCGTACCGGGATGAGCGCTGGGTGAGGAGGTTGTTCGAGGCGGCGGTGGGCGGGTTCTACGACACCGTGCTCTCACCCCAGGGCTGGCGGGTCAGGACTGGCAGCAGGTTGAACTGGCAGGTCGAATCGCCCACTGCAGGGATCGAATCTCTGCTCCCGGGAATGACAACCGACATCACGCTGGAACGACCAATCGGATCGGAGGCGTCCACAGGCTCCCGGTTGGTGATCGATACCAAGTTCACCAGCTTGATCGGCACTGGCCAGTACGGAAAGCCCACCCTGAACAGCAATTACATCTATCAGATCTACGCCTATCTGAGGTCCCAGGAAATGCCCGCTGACCCTCTGTCTCTCACCGCCTCTGGCCTGCTGCTGCACCCCTCGGTGGGGGAGGAGGTCGACGAGGCGGTCACGATCCAGGGACACCGGATCAGGTTTGCAACCATTGACCTGACAGCCAACAGTATAGCCATACGGAACAAGTTAAAGGCCCTAGCGCTGCACGGTTGGCCATAGGGCCCCTCTGTCAATGGGCTGATGCCAGTTAGGAACCTACCTCAAGCTCGGCATCGTCGGTTAGGACGGTGGAGAGGAAGGCACAGTAGGGCAGAGAGTTGTCATTCTGCTGGGGCTGGGCATGCCAGGGCATCACCAGCCCGGCTTCCCGCAATGTGGGCACGGACGCCGGACCGCCCTGCGCCACTGGACGCCACCCTTTACGGTGATCGCCTGACGGCAGTGGAGACAACGGCCCTGGTAGTCGTTGTTGTCGGCCAAGTCCTCGGCTACCAGCTCCAGGCAGTCGTTGCAGCCGATAACCGACTCAGGCTCGTCGCTCCAGTACGTACCCACGGGTTCCTCCCCACAGATGGGATCCTTGCCAGGGCCGTAGTGTACGGGGTGCCCCATGTTGCGATCCTTCTCTCTGAGGGCAGCCTTCAGCCGCGCGGACTCCTCCGTTGTGAGGAGATCGTCCTCGGCCATCGCGGCGGCGTAAGCCCGGTGGGCAGGAACCACCAGTGCACGCTCGCCGTCGGGGGTCATCGTCCAGAGCGCCATGCCGCTTGTCTCCTCCCGTCCCGTCCTCCATATCATACAGCGGGGCACACCAGGAGGGAGGCGGAGGAATGCGCGTTAAGTGCAATTATCAGTCATGGCAAGGGCAACGCCGGGGGTGTTGTCTGGTTGCTGTCGACGCCAGGGCAGGCGGGGAAACCAGACTCCTCGGGGCTGTGCGAATAGGACGCGAATCACTCGTACAAGTTCATGATGAAAAGGGCGTCGAATAGGTGCGAATTGAAATCCACCTGGCGGTAATTCATCTGCGGAATCAGGGCATTGGCCGACAGCCGCTTCGACTCCAGGGCAGTGCTCATGAACTCGTAATCGAATTTCAGCCATTCCTCGAGGACCTCGAAGTAGGCCGTCGCGACCTCATGCAGATCGGCGACAAACGGGGTCGGCTGCAGCGCGCTGATTTGGCTGTCCAGGGCCGCAGCCCGGCGGTGCACCGCTGAAGCATTCTCCTCCGCGGTCACCCGATTGAAACTGCGGCCCCACTCCCTTATGGCCTCCGCCCGGAAGGCGCGGAGGTCTCGCTGCTCGGCGTCCATTGCCTCCAGGGCCTGCAGGTATGGCCTGGCCGCAGCTCTGGCGGGGTCGTCCCACGACTTGAGCCATTGGATGAACTCCGATTCGAAGCCGGCGTAAGGGGACCCGGTAACCGAGGCCACGGCATCGCTCACCGAGTTGCCGGAGGCGATGAGCCGGGCGATCCGGAGGGGAGCGGCGTCGCCGTAGCGTTCGGTCAGGTAACGCACCACCATGTGGCTCTGGGCGTACTGCAGGGATACCACATCCCTGGGGCGGCGGTTCCACTCCCGCTGGCTCTCCAGTTCCGGCAGGCGAAACAGCCCGTCCTCGTCGGCGGCCTCACGGGCCCGGTCGGCAGAGCGCAACATCCGGGTGTAGGAGGCGTGGGGCAGGTCCCCTTTCAGTCCGACCTCGAACTCGTAGTAGCCCGCCAGGCCCTCGTTTAGCCAGGCGGGCAGCTCCGCTCCCTGCAGCACCTCGTCCATGAGGAAATGGACGTATTCGTGGGTCAGGGTGTGGTAGAGCTCGGTCCGCTGACTGTCGCTCTGCATGAATATTCCACGCAACTCGCCGTGGGAACGGAAGAAGCCGGCCTCCCATCCCGGTTCCTTCCCCGAGGCCCTGGCCGCGCTGTCAAAGTCCGACCGGCTGCCCAGCATGTATATGACGGGCAGCGCTTCGGCCCGGATGTCGAGCCTCTCCTCCAGCAGGTCCGCTGCGAACCTGAGGCGCTCGTGCATGCCGACGGTTACGGAGAAATTGACCGAGTCCGAGAAGAAGATGACGGCCTCGTCGCTGCGGCAACCGAACAGAGGCACGCCGAGCTGTACATGCACCAGCCTCGGCAATTGGAACTTGGCATACGAGTAGTTGATGATCCGCAGGGAGTCGTCGATGCGAATCCGCACCGACCAGTCCCCGACCCGGTCCTGCGCCCCGTACCTGGTCCACGTCGTCCCGCCGCGCTTGTCGGACAGGAAGTAGTTGGTGCTCCAGGAACGGGAATACTGGTCGTCTCCAATCCAACCCGCCTCCTGTCCCGATGGCTCGATGAAAGTAACCTCAACCACGTCCCAGGAGTCCAGACCCGTGACTACGAATTCCACGTTGCTTCCGGCGAAGGGAGTACCGGGAGACATGGTCATCGAGGCCCCATCTCCCATGCCGGTGATCGACTTGGAGAGCTCGGGTATCGCCTCCGGGCAGGGAATGGTCACCTGCGGCTGGGGCGGCTCAGGAGTGGCTGTCGGGGCCGGCGTCGGGCTTGGGGTGGCCGTCGGAGCCGGGGCTGGCGTCGGGCGTGATGTAGCCGTGGGGATTGGTGTGGCCGTCGGCACGGGCGTGGGACTCAGCGTCGGGACAGGGGTGGCCGTCGGTTGCGGGGTAGAAGTCGGCGTTGGGCTCGGAGCCGCCGTCGGTGCAGGCGTAGCTGTCGGCCACGGAGTGGCCGTCGGCGTCGGGCGTGGTGTAGCCGTTGGCACAGGCGTGTCGGTGGGAACGGGAGAGGGAGGTGAGATGGGAGTAGGAGCTGACGCGGCCCTTGCCTCGGTGGTTTGGAGGATCCCGGCGGCTATGGTCGCCTCGATGTTGGCGGTTGGCGCGGGAGTCAGGGCCTGGGTTGGGGACAGTGTCGCAGGTGGCTCGGTGGCCTCTGGCGCACACGCCAGGACAGCAAACAGAAAGGCGACGCCCGCAAGGATGGTAAGGAGCCTGTTCAGCATTGGCGGTATGGTAGCACGCAACACCCGAGAGGAATATTCCAAAATTCTGGAACGCCTTGAGGGGTTGGACGGAGCCTTCAGCAGGAACTACCCGGTGCTATCATGTTGGGCATCCGGTTATAGGGGAGCAGCGTCACCGTGCCTCTGCTGAACTACACGACCAAGATCCCGGCCGAGCAGACCGCCGCCGAGATCATGTCCGTCCTCGTCAGGAAGGGCGCCACTGAAATCCTCACCCACTATGGTCCCGCAGGCATGGCCACCGGCCTGAAATGGCGCATGGAGACGGCCAACGGGCCCATGGGCTTCTCACTCCCCATCAACACCGATGCGGTCTTCGAGATACTGACCCGGGACCAGGTGATGAAGACCAACCCCGCGGCGCGGATGCAGCAGGCCAACCGAACCGCCTGGCGGATCATCAAGGAATGGATACTGGCCCAGATGGCGCTGATCGAGACGGAGATGGTCACCGTGGAGGAGGTCTTCCTGCCCTACATGCTCACCGGCAGGCAGACCCTGTACCAAGCCCTCTCCAATGGAGACCTGAAGATGCTCCCCGGTGCCGACCTGGACATGCTCACCAGCTCCGGCGTCGGCGACTGAGCTACCCCGCGCCGGCGGGCGTTCTGCCCGGGGTCGACCTACTGGGTTTCCTGAGGGCCGAGCGGTGATGGCGCACGCGGCATTTGCCGGAGCAGAAGTTGCGCTCCCTGAGCCGCCACACCCAGAAGGTGCGGCCGCAGGTCCAGCAGGCGGCGATCTTCCTCATATCGTTACACCATGTAACGCTAAGAACCGGACTGCTGTGTCGAAAATCAGGGTCATCCGGACCACTCCCAGCTCTGAGAGGGCAGGTGTTCTTGAATATGGCAACGCCCTGACCAACCTCACTCCGTCCGACCCAGGGTGCTGCGGAGCGTGGACCTGGGCACCCCGTACTTCCGTGCCACCGCCGCCACGGGCATCCCCTCCTCCACGTCCTGCCTGATGGCGATGAGCTGGTCGTTGGTGAGCAGCCGCGGCCGGCCCAGTTCGACGCCCTTCGCCCTGGCGGCGTCCAGCCCCGGCCGGGTCCGCCGGCTGATGTTCTGCCGCTCCTGGCTGGCCACGTAGGCCGCCATGCTGGCCAGGACGTTGCCCATGAAGGCCTCGGGCGAGTCGGGGTCGGCGTCCAGGTACTTCGTCCACTGGACCTCGCTGTCGGCCAGGGACCGCAGCCGGACGCCGCGGCGCTGCAGGTCGTAGATCGCCCACATGGTCTCGAGGTAGCGTCGCCCCAGTCGATCGATGGCGGCAACGACCAGCACGTCGCCCTGAGCCAGTTGCTGGTCCAGGGCGTGCCACTGGTCGCGGCTGTTGTAGTCCCTGGTCCTCGACGTCGCGACGTCGGCGTAGATCCTCGCGTGGTCCACACCGGCCTCAACGAGCTGGCGGCGCTGGACATGGGGGTCGCTGCCGGGATGGCCGGGCTCCTGGTCCCGGCTGGTGCGGATGTAGCCGTAGGTGGGGATATCCCCATCCTACCCTTTTTCGCCAGGGGGTCACAAGAGCGAACTGTCAGCATTTTCGCCAGTGGCGAAAACCGGGCGCTTCCTGCCAGCAACAGTTGAGGACATTCAGACAATTGACGCCGCCCTAGGGTCTATGTGGACTCGTCGAAGATCAGGTCGGTGGTCACCATGATGGAGCCCCGCTCGTAGTGCTGGCTGAAGACCTCTAAGAGGAATTCCGCTACGGTGAAGGACAGTGGGACGAGGCCCAGAGTTCGTGGATGATCAGCAGGCCGAAGGGGTAGGCTGCAACTGTAGGTCAACAAGCCGTCTCTCGTCCTTGGCTTCCACTAGCTCGTGGGCCAGGGCAGCGGCGGTGAATCCCACAGGCATGCCCTCTGGGATCTTCTATATTGCAAAAGGGTTCGCCTAAGAGCCACCTGCATATCGCTCACCACCATCCTTCCCACCACATGCTCGCTCACCACTTGAGTCTTAACAGTCACCTTCGTTTTTGGGAGAATCCGGTCGCCCTGCCCTGGCCCGTAATCCACCGTTATCCAATAATAATTGACACCGGTATTGGGCTACACTAGGGTGTCGATTGAGCGGCGCCGGTATCCGGGGCCAGTCCACTCGTGGCTTGATCGCTCCGAGTGGCTTGCTCAGCCAGAAGCGATACAGGTTGCAGGTGTGGAGGTAAATCATGCCCGAATATCCGTTGCCGACAGGATCATTCACCTCCCCACAGGTGAAACGAGTCCACTACGGTGAAGGCTGTCTGTCCGCTCTTCCCTCGGCGGTGGATGAGTTGGGCGGCACCCGGGCGTTCATCATCACCGGAAAGTCACTGATGCAGCAGGGAACTATCCTGGGTCAAATTCAGGAGTTGCTTGGCGACCGCTGCGCTGGAGTTTTTGCTGACACCCGCCAGCACGTCCCCAGGGACACGGTGTTGGCGGCTACCCGAGCGGCCCAGAGAGCCGATGCAGACCTCCTGATCAGCTTCGGCGGGGGCACTCCCAACGACACCGCCAAGCTGGTGGCGCTGTGCCTGGCTGAGAACGTCATCGACGAAAAACAGCTCGACCGCTACCGTGTCCGGTTCCAGTATCCGGATAAAGTGGAAATACCGGCGGTGAACAACCCGTGCCTGCCCCACATCTCGATCTCCACAACCCTGTCGGCCGGCGAGTTCACCAACTTTGCCGGAGCCACCGACGAGGAACGCAAGGTTAAGGACCTGTATACCGGCGAGGGACTTTGGGTGTCGACGGCGTTTCTGGACCCCACCGTCACCACCGCAACGCCGGGATGGCTATGGGCCTCGACCGGTATTCGGTCGGTGGACCACGCCATGGAAACCGTCTGCTCCAAGATCAGCTTCCCCTTTTCCGACGGACTGGCCTTGGAGTCCCTACGGCTCTTGCAGCAGCACCTGCCCCGGTCCACCAGCGACCGCGACGACCTGGTGTCTGCCGGTTACTGCCAGGTGGCCGCCTGGATGTCCATCTATGCCTTGACCAACGTCCAGATGGGCCTGAGCCACGGCTTGGGTCATCAGCTCGGTGCCAGGAACGATGTCCCCCACGGAGTGACTTCCTGCATCATCCTGCCCCGGGTGATGGAATTCAACCGCTCGGTGACGGCTCCGCAACAACGGCGGATTGCTGAGGCCATGGGTGTCGACACCCGTAACGCCAACGACGACGAGGCCGCCGCCGCTGCGGTCTCCGCCCTGGAGAACCTGATCGACACTCTAGGCATTCCCCGTCGGCTCAGCGATTGGGGTGTTTCAGAGGCAGACTTGGCCCTCATTGCCCAGGACGCCCTAGAGGATCTGGTGGTCGCAACCAATCCTCGCCCCATAGCCAGTCAAGAAGAGGTCGTGGAGTTACTGCACCGGGCGCTTTAAGCGTTTCCATGGGTCCGATGGACTACAACACTTGTGCAAAGTCCGTAAAACGACACTCCGTCTTTCCAATGGAGACCTGAATTCAAGATTTCTTACTGGAGAATGGTGCAGTTCCCTGAGCATTCCTGAGTCCCGGCTCTCGCTTGGATGACGGTAGGGCCACCGACAACGGCCCTGGCAGACCATCTTGATCCGACCTGGGACTTAGTAACTATCTCAAAACTGTCTTGGCCTTGATCTCAACGGTCACATACATGGTCTGGACTACTGGATTCCCGTATTCGCGGGAATGACGGGTCCTTTGCGGGAATGGCGGTTTTGGACTTTGGCGGATTTTGAGATAGTTACTTAGCACATGCCCTACGCGGGCTGCTAGGACGAATTCACAGTCAGAGTGATTCGCCAGACAAGGGGCCATAGTCTGTTCCGGGCGGAAGGCGCAAGTCTTAGCTCGCAGTGGGATGGAAATGGCGGAGGGAACCGCTTTTCCAAGCGCAGGGCATTCAGGCCGACGTTCACCAAAGTGGCGAAGAATTCCCCTAGGCAAGGACGGCGCAGAGTGTGCCGGTATTCGTCCCAACTCTGGTCTTTCACATGGTGCAAGCTATCCTCAATACCCTAGGGATTGCGGAGCGGTCGGAGCAGCTCACCAAGGCGGCACCGACAGGGAGCAGACTAGTCAGGGGATGACAGCCCTCTTTGTATGCTGCACCAGTGGCTAGTTCCAAGCTCACTCTTGCCACCATGGCGGTCTGATGCGCCCTGGGGAGTTCCGGTTCTTTCCCGATATAGCCGCCTACCTCGGCACTGGCCCAAAGCCTCCGGTTTCGATTTTGCCCTTTCTTGTCTACGGTCTCCGCTTCCGGGTTCCTCCGCAATGCTCTGAGTCGTCGTACCTTCCACTGGGCTCTGATTTGTCCCTATGCAGGTCATGTGCTTCAAGCACGGCAGGAAGGTAGTCAGGGACACACGGTGAAATTCCCGCTGCGTGCCCTTCAGTTTCTGCCAGAGTCGGAACGACCCAGCTAAGCCGGCGCGGTTGCGGAAGTCCTGGAATGACTGGACGGCCAGCTCAGGGTGCGCCCTGAGGGACTCATCATCGTCGGCGTTGACATCGGACAACGGCCCGGAATTCACTGCCACGGCAGTCCGGGAATGGCTGGGAGGAGTGGGACACCAGGACCCTGTACATCTAGCCCGGTTCGCCTTGGGAGAACGGGTACGTGGAGAGCTTCAAAGGAAAGCTGAGGGATGAAATGCTGGACCGGGAGGCGTTCTACACTTTGCTGGAGGTGATGGTGCTGACCGAGCAGTACCGGCAGACTTACAATCGCATCAGACCTCATAACTCCATAGGCTACAGGACCCCAGCCCCGAAAACCATCCAGCCTCCATATCTTGTCCCGGAACTGATAGGGCTAACATAGAGAGTGGTATTACCATAAAGGGAAACGACAGGCGAGCTTCAGAATTCGATGTAGGCGTCGTGCGAGGAGGCGGAGTCCCCGGGGAAGGGACCGGTCGGAGAGCAGTTCAGCACTTTGATTACTTGAACAAGAAGAACCCACTAGAGGGCTTCGCGTCAATAATGGAAACCAAAGGTGACCCAATCCCTGACGTTTCCACGTTTTTTCTTTGCCACTCAAAATAGCGCGAATAGCGCTTTCTCTGGAACGATCGCCATTCGTCAACCTCTGGGGCTCCAGATTTCAGGTGGGCCCGCCATTCCTCTCTGAAGATCTCTCCAAGAGTAAACTCCAATGCCAACATGGGTGTGGTAGGCGGGATAGGAATTCTGGGAACGGGCAACCAATGAGGCCATTTCTCCAGAGGCAAATTGTCTTGTTCTACTGTCGCTGATGCGAGGGGGTCTGGGATTTGGACGTGAAAAAAAGAACCCGGGCTTACGGAATCTCCGAATTCCATGCGCCAACTAGCTAGAGTTACTTTGGAGCCGCCTCGTTCAACATTGAGCCGCGCTACGCTCGAGGCTATACCAGCTACCTCGACGCGTCGATTCCCTCCTTGCTTCTTGATCGGACTACCTATCGGGAGTAGTTCCCATTTGAACAGGATTTCCCCATACAAGTCCTTGCACTCGCCGCCCTTATTTCGCTCGTAACCTCCTTTACAGGCAATCGTTCTGATTGGTCTACCCTCATCGACTCCGATCGTAATTTGTTGCTTGCCGGACTTGAGAATTTCAATCTGACTTCTGACACTCGCCAATATACCAGCGGATTCTTTTTCTAGAAATTTCGACGCTAGCCTCTCCATGAGAGAAACTTCTGCCGCAAGATCAAACACGTAAAACTGTAATTTTGAGGTCAAATCTCCGACTCCAGCTCCAATAGCGAGAGATCTTGGGCGATATCCCTCAGATCGGGGTAATTCTCTATATCTTCAATGGTAGCCCACAGAGCTTCTGCGTAAACGGGCCAGCCATCAGGGGAAATTCGAATGGCCGTGCCAGCATCAACCACCCGTGTAACCTCCATACTCTCGGGTTCGACCACTAGAACAGGGTCGTTCTCTTTGAGAAATTCTGGCTCACCAGAACTGAGCTGTAACAACCCGGCATTTAGCGCCGCTCGACTGAACGGCTGGCCTTTCGAAATTTCCGCTAGGAAGTCAGCTATACCAGCACGCCACCACCTTGGGCTTCCAAATTTGCTAAATGCTCCAGTATAAGAACAGCTATCTAAGTAGGCGGATATTTCACTACCCGTAGCCAGCTCCGTTTTCAGCCAGTTTGCCGTAACTCCAATGCGAGTGGCCGTCCAGTGAATATCTGTGAGAAAGGACGGATATGGCCATATTCTCTGCAAAAACCAACGCAGAAAGCTTGTACCGTTAGTCTCAGCGCCGACAGCGTGAATTGGAGGCCGTGCATGAAATATATGGTCTAGAGCGACACCCTTCCAGTCTACGTCCGGAAGGGCTAACCAGTTGGAGGCTAGAACATCAAGATCAAGAGAGGAACACCACATTTCGCGAAGCGCTCCCACACCATCGGCCATAGCCAATAGGCGGGCACCCAGGGCAGGATCAGACTTGGAAAATACCCATTCAACGTCGTGTTGCCACGCGAGCAGGTGTTCAGCGCTTTGTAGCGGCAAATCACCGGCGAGTTTTTCCAAATGTGCAGTCAAAATAGCAAGCGCCGGACCAGGCGTTTCCGCTGGAACTTGCGATCGAAGAACGGCTGCAAGTGCAAACCCATCGCGAGGACTCATAGCGGGGGGCTGTGAATAAAGCTCTTCCCAATCTTCTAAATAGTGGTCGACTACAACAATCGCACACGTGCGGAGGTCGTCCACGGTAATGCCACGTGGATGGCGTACCGTCACAACAGCATCTTCCAGTGATAGAGCCAATTTTATTGAAGAATCTGCGGACTCCGGTTGGTCATCGACTACTAAAATATTGGGTATTGCCACCGTCACCGCTCCGGAATTCTAACTAATAGGGTGGTCGCAAACTGTGGTTCAGGTTGGATAAACTCCACGGACCCGCCGTATTCGTCTAGTATCCTTCGCACAATAGGAAGCCCTAGACCCATACCTTGTCCAAGGACCTCGTTTACCTCAGTAGTAGTAGACTCAAATGGTCGAAACCATCGCTCGGCCTCTGACAAGTCTATCGCCTGCCCTGTGTTGGAAGTTTCTAGGTGCAAAGCACTATCCAGGGACTTCGCCCTGATCAGGATGGTACCGTCGCTGCCTGCCGCTTTGACGGCATTGCTTAAGACGTTAATCAAAATGCTTAACAGCTCAGCACCAAACATAGGGGGCGTTCGCAAGTCCGGCGGCACTTCTATCCCAATGGATTGATTTCTGCGCTCGGCGCTCGGCGAAAGGAGTCTTAGGGCGGTATCAATTTGGTCTCGTACCCTTAGCCGCTGACGGCGTCGGCGAGCGTTGGATCCTATTACGTCCGAGAGGAACGACACCTGTCTCTCGAGTTGATTGACGAGCGTGCCGGTCGCGGTTCTCATTTCATTGACTGTTTGCCGAGCCGCTCTGGGGATGGCTTCTATTTTAGCGAGCTGCTCTGCGATAGCGTTTACGGAACGAGCCTGCCCAAGTAACGTGTTCATCTCGTGTACGAACGCAGCAAGTTGCGTGCCAACACTTGCTGCTACCCGAATATTACGTTGCTCCGAACTAGTGCTTGATATTGCCTTTTGAGCAACTCTTATCGAGTCGGACACCTCGCTGAAGTCAGCATTCAGGTCCTTATCGATTCCCTGAAGTTTCTCCGAGCGCGCTCTAGCCGACTCGAGGGCAGTTGCTGCGCCTGCCAACACTTGGGCGACGTTCGGTTGACGCGTTAATCCGTTAACCTTCACTTGCCCAGATGAAGATTCAGTCTGGGATCGAGCTGATGCCCTCAGCCTAACCGATAAATCAATGCCTCGTCTCAGGAGTTTTCTTAGGGTTTCAAATCCTTGGTCCGGAATGAATCCTTCTCGATTCACCAACATGTTGAGCATAGATGAACCGGAATCAGTCAGAAAGACGCCACCATAATAACTACTATTCGCGAGGCGGGGAAAAGTCTCACCTTCCACAGGTTCCCCTAGCACCTGTCCTTGAAGCCCACCTAATTCGAAGGGTTCTCTTCTGTGAGTGTAGTCTGCATCGAGGCCAAGCCAATCGTCCCCTCTTTCCCCGTAAGGTAAGACACGAAACCCTTCCAGAAATAACCTAATGCCTGACGTGGTTCTTGCAAAACCTTGTAGAGGCCCAGGCACACGTGCCTGGGGTGAAATGCCGGCGCATTTACAACGAGGCAGTTCGGGATGGGGTGATCCTGGTGTGGGAAACATTGGACCGAATCTGCGGAAAGCGTCTGAAGGCGGCGCTACCCCACCTGATAGAGTCCATGGAGCGGCACAGACATCTGGATCTGGCCCCCGAAGTCAGAAAACGTCTCTTGGCCGCCAGCGCGGCCACGCTGGACCGGCTGCTGAAACCGGTGCGCGCCACGGTGGCCAGCCGGCGAAAACGCCGCCGTCATCTGAGTGCGGGCGGAACATCCCCGTCCGGACCATCGCCGATTGTAACCGCCCTCCACCGGGCTTCCTGGAAATTGACCTGGTTGCTCACTGCGGGGACAACATGGGTGGGTCCTTCATTTACAGCCTGGTGGCCACCGATGTTTGCACCGGCTGGACCGAAGCGGCGCCCCTATTGGGTCGGGAGCAATCCTTGGTCGTGAGAGGACTGGAGGCCATAGCCAAACAGTTGCCCTTTCCCGTTCTGGGCATCGACTCGGACAACGACAGCGTGTTCATCAGCGAGACTCTCACCCAGTACTGCGCCGACCGGTGCATCTAGTTCACCCGTTCCCGAGCCTACCGCAAGAACGACCAGACGTGGGTCGAGCAGAATAATAGGGCGGTGATCCGGCGCTTTTGGGGTCACGAACGGTACTCGGGGCAGGTGGCGGGACAGACCATAGCCCACCTGCACGGCGCTATGCGGCTGTACGTGAACTACTTCCAGCCCTCGTTCAAGCTGATGGAGAAGACCCGCAACGGGTCAACGGTGACCAAGCGCTACGATTCCCCGGCCACACCCTGCGGGCGGGTGTTGCAGCATGAGAAGGTCGGAGCCGAGATGAAGGCGAAACTGGACGAGCGCCGCGCCCAGTTGGACCCGGTAGCCCTGCTGCACTCCATTCGGGAGACCCAGTCGGCGCTAGCGGCTATCGTGTCCCCGGAAGTCAGGTCCACGCCGAGAGGCGAGAGCCTGGAACGGTTCCTGGCGAGACTTCCTGACCGGTGGCGGCAGGATGAAGAGGCGGCATCGCGGCCGAAGAATGTGAGGGCGCCCCGCACCTGGCGAACACGGAAGGGGGATTGATTTATCTCGCTAGACCACGGGTCGGAACAAAATGAACTACGAGGCCGGTTTTGCCTTCTCAGCCGCATCAGCGCCACGTCAGTCATGCAGAATCTGAATATGGTGTTTGACTTTCAACCAGCAGTTGCATACAATAAAAGCGGAAAGGCCGCACCGTTTTGCTTACCAGCCAGGTAAGTGGACACCGAGCGTGTGGCCTTTCCGCTTTTGTGTCAGTATAAACCCCCAACGATAGTGGTGTCAATACCTAGTATGCCGAATGGCTCCGGGATGCCTGGGAGTCACCCCTCAATCGCGGAAACGCTCATTGTACTCCGAGCATCCGCTGGACATAAATGGAAAGGGCCACCCGTTGCGCTTGATGGCCCCCTAGTGCGGACGTTGGCTGTTTTAGATCTCAGGGAGAGCTTTGCGGGTCTTATATAGTCCCTACCAGTGTTTGCTTGCCGGTGTCCGCCCGAATCTTGTATCCAAGCGAAGCCGTTTTATCCTGCGAGTGGGCAAGGAATCCGTGAATCTGCTCACCCGTCAAGGCAAATGACCTGGGTCGCCGTATCCGAAGAAATCGGAGAACGTAGGCGAAAGCTTCTTCTCGCTCCTCGGCTTCGACGGGCAACGAGACTATCAGCATGTCAAAGACGGGAACATAGCGAAAATCCAACGATTCCTTGTCGGTTCCGATCTGCCGCGTGTAGACAACATCAAATCCCGCCTTGGTCGCAGCCAAGACCAGCGAGTTGTCGTACCCTTGAAAAAGAATTGCCACCCGAAGGGGAGTCCCTTCGGGTGGCATATTTGTTAGTGAGGGCCGGATCACAGCCTCAACCATTTCATCGAATTTGCCGTGTAGTGGATTTTTGTCCACTGTTGCCTCCTCTATTTGGTTTCGGCGGGCAACCTGTTCTCAGCTGTGAGCACCTTCCAAGTGAGCCGCTTGCCGCCCATCTTTTCAAGGACGCAAGCTATGGTGCGGAATCCGTTTCCCGGTCCCGCGTTGTGCCGAAAAGCAAACTCATTCACGTATCGGTGCGTGTGTTTCCAACTCATAACGTGGAAGGTTCCCATGTATCCGCGCTTGAGGAGCGCCCAAAAGGATTCGATGCCGTTGGTGCTGGCCTGATCCCGGACGTATTCCCCAACCGAGTGATTGACCCATTCGTGCCCAAATCCGAAATTGGGTAGGTACCTGTAAGCGATTTCCCCGTCGCTCATCACCGTTGATCCAGGAATTATGGCACCCCTCACGGCATCCAAAAGTTCGCTGGTGATGCCTCCCCAAACCACGGAAGCAACAACGGAACCGTTGCGCTGTTTCGCTCCGAAAACCATCAACCGGCGTGTGCGCCAACTCCCGTTCTGTTTCTTATTCTGATGTCGGTTGCTGTCGCTACCACCAAGGTAAGTCTCGTCAACCTCAACGATTCCGCCTAGCCTCAGATCGCCTTGGGTCATCGCTTCGCGTACCCGATGGAGCAGGAACCATGCGGTTTTCTGTGTTATTCCCAAGATTTTGGCAAGGTAGTGGGAACTAACACCTTTCCTTGCCGAATGAATATGGAAGATGGCGAGAAGCCAATCACGAACCGGAAGGTTAGTGTCTTCCATAAGCGTGCCGATGCGGACGGAGAAATATTTGCGGCACGGTCGGCAACGATGAGACATCGGCTGGCCAGACTTTACGCGGTAGACGCTCTCCGAACCGCAACGCGGGCATGTGGGAGTGTCGCCCCAACGCTTCTGTTCGAAGAAGGCGATGGCGGCGTTTTCATCAGGGATCAACTTGGCGAATTGGCGCAAGCTGATGAGATCCTTTTCCTCCTTTTTAGTCATTTTTACGACGGTCTCGTCGGTCTCGGGTGCGGCGTCCTGACCAGCTGGTACCACTTCCACAACCTTTCCGTTCTCATCGTATATGATGTCAACCGTTGCCATCGTGTCCTCTGCCGTTGTCGGGTTTTCGGCGGTGACGGGTTCTTCGTCCTCTCCATTATAACATGCGGAATGTCCGGCTGTCAATAATTCGTCGCTGTTATGGTCTTCTGCGCCGGAATGCGATACAAGTTCGTTGATCTTCGCAAACACATCGTCAGACAGGTGGGGAACCACGAAAGTCGGCGGCGTCTTGGCAGGTTTTTTTGGCGCGGCCATTTGGCCCAAAGAAGGCGGAGCGGGGATCGGACTCGGTTGGCGAATCCAAGGGACGGAATCCGGGTGAGTTGGTTTGTCGTCTTGGCGGGGCATTGCTATCCTCAATGGTATAAATTCCCGCTGTTGCGGGTTACCACGGAGATCGGCCATGCCTTTAGTAAAAGGGAAGGGGAGACCTTCCGGGCGGTGAACTCCGAGCCCTACCGCCGTCCGATTCTGTCCGCATCATCAAACTACGATTGGGTGAGGGGAGTTGTCAAGACTGCGGCTTTCTCATTCTGGCAAAAGGGGTTTATATTGATACACGGGCACCCTGAGGCTCCCGGAGGCTAGAATAAGCTCGATCAACCGTCCGCTACCAAGCCGGAATGCGAAATTCGCCGTCATTCTCGAAGTGGGGTGATGATTGGCGGCTCAGGAATTTAGGGACTTCTCGGTGCGGCTCGCAGGAACTGAGGACCGTTTTGCCATTTCGAGCAGACCCCACTCACCGATAAGAATCAGACGAATAGGCTACGCATCCTCTTGAACTACCCATTTCCACTCATAAGGCCAATCGCGACCGGGACGCGCAACTTCCCTTTGCTGCTTCGCAAGTACCGGAATCTTGGTTCTCGCAGTCCAAGAGACGGGGACGGGTGCCACTAGATGGTCATCAAACGCCATCCTCTGCTCAATATACTGATATTTTATCGCCCTCCGCGAATCCAGATAAAACAAGATTGCTTCGCCTGGTGTGCGGAAGATAGTACCCCAGTCCTGATACAGCCTCGGAGGACTTTCGCCAACATCGGTTAAACACTCGCCCACATCTTCGACGGGCGGCGGCACAAACGAGAACTCCACTGTCGAAATCATGGGTTCAGATCCGGGCAGTAGTTCGGCCACCAGTACGGCCCCGGGCCGTCGGTACAACTCATCGGTGGTCCAGGCGAGTTCTAGGACGCTGCGTTGGTACCGCCAAAGCCAAAACAACTCGGGCTTGGCCACGAAGCCCGAAAGCTCTGATTTGGGGGCGAGTTCTTGTGCCTGCTCGGCTGATAGATAGGCAGAGAGCAACTCCACCACCTCTGCCCTCTGAACATCATTCAGCGGTCGCCGGTTATGCTCCAGTATGAAATGAGCCGTGATGATCAACACTCCGACCGTTGAAAGAATGCCTACGGCGGCGAGCGCCCATATAAGGGGTAGCAATCCAAGAGACGGTATCGCGCTAATAGCGCCTGCAAGACTGAGGAACTCCACTATCATGGCCGCCGCCAACCAGCTCTTGGCCCGCAACCCTCGGTAAATTTCTCCTATTGGGGTCATCGCCCCTATTACCATTGCCGCGTACTCCCTGATGTCTGAGACTCCGTCTCTCCCGAATCCGTTAGGAATGCCGACGCTAAGGCGACTGCAGTCTCCTTGCGTGAGATTATACTATGAAGACAAATTAAACCCCGGGCTGTCCACCCTACCGCAGCAAGCGTCCAGAGGCTGAGTGAGAGCCATCTAGCGGGCTGGATAGTTCCCACGCGCCCGATTTCGCGATAAGTTAAGCGAGCGGTGGCGCTACTTGTGCTTTGGATGCACCAACTTCTTTTCCGCCTCACGTCGAAGCCGCAGGGTCTCTTTCCTGCTTTCCTCGGCCAACTGATAAGCCTTCACAGTTTCGACGATACTTGACGGAATTCGCCGCAAAGGTGTACAATCATAATTGGAGTCGGTCATACGCTCCACTTCTAAGGCCCCGAGCGAACTTTTGACGGTGGCGCTCGGGGCCTTTCTTTAGTCAACGCCTGGAACCAAACACAAAGAGACCCCAGCTTGTGTGCGCCGGGGTCTCTTTGTGTTTGGTTATGCGTCCTTGTCGTTTACCCTTTGGCTTCGTATATGCCCTTGCCCAATTGGAACACACCGGCCAAGATGAGGATAATTCCAAACAGGATAAAAAAGCCACCAAAGAGCGCCAGGGGTATCGTGATTATCACGCCACCGGCGAGCATCGCCGTCCCGCTCCAGATGCGCCTCGCGCTTCTCCCTTTGCTGTCCTCTTTGTAGGACACATTCGCCTGTGCAAAGAGTTCGTCCAGCTCGTTTCTGCTCATTTCGGGCAGGGCCACCGTTAGCTTGTTGCGTGTTTCCTGATCGGAAAAGTCGCGCTCCTTCATCACCGTAATGAAGGCCACCGGGTCTAGGTCGATGAGGTCCTGTTCCTCCCCCGTTACCCGCACGACCAGGGGAATCAGAGGACCAGCGCTTGAGGAGCCAGCAGGGCTGAGAGTCATTTCGATGGTTGGCCGGATTGACGGCGGTGGTGCGCTCGGCCTCCGGCTCCGGCAACTTGGGCACATACACGATGGGGGATGGTTGATACTGGTCATGTGAGCGGCCTCCTAGTCAAAGATTCTGGATTTTGGGCAGAATTGATTGCGTGTCTGGTGGTTGGTGATTGCGTTGCTTACTTCATCCGTTGGAAATGCTCACGCCACGGCCCGG
This sequence comes from Dehalococcoidia bacterium, assembly GCA_963667765.2. Classification (GTDB taxonomy): domain Bacteria; phylum Chloroflexota; class Dehalococcoidia; order Lucifugimonadales; family UBA3495; genus VXOI01. Next base: position 1,039,557 of record CAXXON010000001.1, read on the forward strand.
CCAGCAGGCGGGAAACCCTACCCTCGATCAATTCCTCGTGGTGCGGTTGCGGCAGGACGTAGAACACTCGGGCAGATCCCGCGCCGAACCACAGGGGGATCGGTTCCTTACCCAGCCCGCTCTCGCTGTCTGCCAGAAGCTCCGCGATTTTCTCCGTCTGCTCTTCCCCGGAGCCCTTGCGGCTCACCTGTTGGTAGAACACCAGCGATTTTTCTCGTTCCCAGAGGTTCTGCAGGTCAGTTATGTAGACGAATTTGGGGCCGTCCTGTTGGTATTTTCTTTTCTCGTCGGCGAGCCCGTTGTCCGGGTCAAAGAAAACCAACTCGGCGTCCGAAGTGTCCCGGATCGCGCCCCGCCACCAATATTCTCGCTGTTCCTCGCGCACCGCCTTGGGTGTTCCCTTCGTGTACTGGAGCAGGGCGTTAAAATAGGCCGTGTCCGTCGTCGGGAGCCCCGCGTCCTCGGCACAGTGGACGCAACGGGCGTCCCTCATCACCAGATCGCGGAGCGTTTCCCACAACTCCGGATCACAGTCGCGGTATTCGCTCCTGTTCTCGGTTGGAGTCCGCTTGACGTAGCCCGTGTGCCTGCCATCGTTGTTGCATCTTACGTCGTGGTGGAGATACCAGATCAGGCCCAACTTCAGCCGGTTTAGATCATCGCCGCTCGTCGCGCCAGACAGGAACCGGAGCAGGCCGTGTTTGCCGAAATCGCCAACGTCTCCGACATATTTGTTTTGCATATCAGCTCTTCACCCCCTGAGTCGCCCGTGTCTCGCGGACGCCTTGCACCAGGCGGAAAATGCCGAAGCCGAAAAGAACGATGCCGAAGACGCTGAACGCGCCGAAGAATAAAGCCAGGGGCACCGTCAGCACCACGCCGATGTCCGTGAAGCCCAACCCTTGGGCTAGATGCTGGATTCCCCGGTCGCGCTTTACGCGCTCCGGTTCATTGTCCCGTGCCGTTTGGTAGGGGGCGTCAACCTGCCCCAACACCAGTTCGTTGCCGGTTCTCTGCGCCGGGATGCCCTGTTCCTTCTGCATTACGATAAACATAAGCGGGTCCGTCGTGATTACTGCCGCCTCTCCAGGAGCGAGTTGCGACCGTGGCGTGGAGAGCCCAAAAGCTTCGGCTTGTGATGTGTCTGGGGTGAGCGCGTTGGCCGTGGGGCGGCTTCGCTTGTCTCGGCAATCTGGGCAATAACAAAATTCGCCGTGGTTGATGTTTAACATGGAGAGAGCCCCCTTGCAGATAGGGTTGTGGCACTTGCGACAGTCACCAGTTCCCAGCAATGTCCACAAGGAGGCACGAGCCTTGCACCGGAGCGCAAGAGTGCCTCAACCGAAAAGGGGAAATCGCTGGGATTGGAGCCTCCTCTAACCGGAGGCCCAGGATGATGACTGTCGCACGGACATCAAAACACAGGGGATAATGCGCCGTCAATTATCTCCTGCGCACCCCCAAAACCGTAATAAACAGTAACAGCGAGTTGTGGTAAGAGGACTGGCATCGAGGGGAATAATGAGAGGGGCCGAGGTTGGGGTTAGACGCTTAGCCTTACTGATTGGCAAAGTATAAGCTTTAGTATAAAATGAGTGTATACGAACGCATTGGAAGGCGGCGAAGCTTTCGCTACCGCCGCCTATCAGGAAGGACATCTCTTTCCTTCCTTCACGCGTTGCATGGCCGATCGTCGTGGCACCCCGGTTTGGCCGGGGAATTTATGCCATGAGGAGAGAACCCATGTGACGACCTACCACACACCGCGTCCTCATCCCGAGCGATCCGCCCGAACCCTTCCAAACCACCGCCGAATCCCGGACGACCGTGGTCTAGCGAGATAAATCAATCCCACGGAAGGACCCCTTTGAGGGTGTGTGGTGTGGAGTACTGGAGTGGTTGCAGGTGGACCCGGACGCCAGCGCGGTGGCATTGCTGGATCGGCTGCAGTCAACTTATCCGGACCGGTTCGAAAGGGCTCACCTGCGGACTCCGCAGCGGCGGGTGCAACAATGGCGGAGCATCATGGCGAGCAAACTGGTCTACCCAGTTTCCAGCGAGACTGCATGGGACGATCATTCATAGCCGGAGTTGGCGCTGGTTGCAAGTGGTCCCAAGCGCTGAGATTTCGGTAACATTCTTCAGTGAGGCAACTGGCCAGCCAGGGTAGTTGACGTCAAACAACCTGGTTATCGCCGAAAGACCCCACCGCGCCGGCCCAACATTTCGAAAGCTCAGGACGAGGCCTGCACCGGCGTCATAGACCAGATTTGGGATGATGATCACCCCGTTCCCAGGAGGCAGCATCACAGAGCAAATCGCATCCTCGAGCGATTCGAAAGCGAGCACGGCTATTACGGCGGATTCACCATCATCAAGGTCGCGATAAGGCGAAAGATTCCTTAAGCGGCAGACGAAGCCAAGTTCGCGTAGGAATATACAAAAATATGTTTGTATTCTGTATGCTTTGCTGCTCTACCATTGGCAGAAGAGATAAGGCGCTGACTTCAAAAGTCAACGCCTCATTTAGTCGAGGCAACATGCACGGTGCAATGCTAAAATGAGGGGACCATATGGTGAGCGGCTATTTGGAATCTCGTCCCGCCGCCCACGTGGCTCGCGTTTGCGAGGCCATTCACTTGGTTTTGGCTTCAACACAACGGTATAACGCCAATTTGACGTACATGCCAATGTTTGTGCAGTGGTAAATAATGAAGGGTCAAGGACGCCCGCCACTGGAACCTGGCCGGGCGTCGCAACAATCCGTATGCCGAGCAGGCGAATCAACTCCCTGGTGCCTCCCTATTCCAGGGTGCCCAAGCGCGCTCTGTAGCCCCAAAGGGCCACCCAGAACTGCTCCTCGGCCGGCCCAGAATTCTCAATTTTGCCCTTCTGTCCAACCACGAGGGCAATATCATTCTCCAGGCCTTCAACAACCGTAGTAATCGTGTTCATCGGAGCCAAACCACCTTTCATAGCCAGGTTGGCCCTATTCGGTTCATTGCGTCAGAGAAAGCGAAACCACGGATCCCATCCAGGGCCAACTCCTGGTGCACCGGTTGCAAATCTCAGAGGGGCGCGAGCTCGCCACTTCGGACCGCCAGACCGAGCCCAGGGGCGCTGCCGATACCGGTCTGGTTGACCAGTACGACCCCACCGTTGCCGAACATCAGGCACTCAGAGGTGAGGTCGTGGTGCAGCAGGTGCGTGCCGAAGGCTCCCTCGGACGCGACGAGATTGGGCCGGGCCGCGTGCATCACGGTCAATCCGGCCCTGGTCAGGATGCTGGTCTCGCCAACCTGGGCGCCGACAATGACGCCGAGGCCCGAACTGGCCGCCCGTTCCGCCACTTCAAGCGACCGCATGATGCCGCCCATTTTCGAGACCCGCAGGTTCACTATCCAACGCTCCGGATTTCCCAGGGCATCCAGCTGTTCGACTCGCAGCAGGCTTTCGTCGAGGATAATTTTGGCTCCGGTTTCCTGGCCAACGCGATCGAAGCCCTCCAGGTCCCCCTCGCGGAGCGGCTCTTCTATGGCGTACACCTCGTGTGGGAGGGCGGAAACATGGCGGACGCACTCGTCTGCCGACGCCCACAGGTTGTTGGCGTCGAGCCGCACCCGCAGCTTCGGGTCCTTTCTCTTCCGGAAGAGGCCAATTTTGCGTCGGTCACGGCTCGGATTGCCGGATACTTTCACCTTGAAGTCTCGAAAGTCCCGCATCCAGTAGCGGCGGAACTGCCACCAGTAGGCCAGGTAGGGAGAGTCGCCCAACACCGCGGAGTAGGTAAACCGCCCAGTAAGGCGGGGAAGTCCCAACAAGTCCTCGATGGGAACTTCGTTTACCTTACCCAGCAGGTCGAGTACCGAAATTTCCACGGCGCAAAACGCGGCGGGATTCTGGTCGATGACTTCTCGATGGTTTTCGGCCCATGCTCGCAGACTACGAACATCGGTCACGCTGTCGATGATCGAGGCTGTGTATTTCCGGATGAACGCGGCTCCGCCCTCGACCGTCTCCCCTGTAACATAGCGGCGCGGACACCCCTCGCCGTACCCGACTTCTCCTGCATCTGAATAAGCCGCGACGATCAGGTTTTCCGCCTGAGCACGGCTTGCAGAGGCGTGTTTGAAAACCGTCCGAAAGGGCACCGGGAAACTGGAGACTTCCAGCCGCTGGATGCGCAAATCCGGTTACTCCCCCTCGGTCAGGGCAGCGAAATCCAGCCGGCACTCGCGGGCATATTGAAGGTGCAGATACTTGAACTGGGTGTCCCGTTGACCGGACTCCACGCAAACGGCCCGATACTGATCCCCCGTCCCGCTCCGGAGCCAACGGACTTCCAGGGGAACCAGCCGGCCGCTCTTTCGCTTGGCCTCGTACTCCACGTTCAGCTTGCACAGCCGCGAGTCTATCTCGCTCGCAATAGCGGCGCCGCTGTCGCGGCTGCTGGACCCGTGGCTGTCGCTCTCAAGAAATAGCGTGTAACCAGCGGCGTCCTCATCGGCGAGGACTATGAAGAATCGCTGATGCACATTCCGTCTCGACAAGACCGTCGGCACCGCATCAAGGGCCTGGGACTCGGTCAGTTTCTCTCCCGTGATGCTGGTTGTCCCCTTGCCCTTTTGAACGAAATCGAGCGTAGGGGTGTGGTGAACCATTCCGCCGACCCGGACTATATCGTTCATATCGTACCGGTAGAGCCCGTCGGGGGTGGTTACGAAAACGTAGTATTCGCCGCCCTCTTCGAGCTCATGGAGACCCAGGAAGTCCGACCCTCCAGCCTCCCAGGCGTCTCGCTCGGCAAACTCGAAGTAGGTCTCAAAGAAGGTCGGCAGGCATACATTGTGCCGTGCGTCGATGTTGAGGGTCCCGCGAAATTCACTGGCCAGGTATCCAAGTTCAATGACCGGAATATCGTCAGGCAGCAGTCCAGATAAACCGCTGAGGGCGGTCCCGCAGCTACCGCCGGTCCATGTCACGACTCCCTTGAGTTCCGGCCAGATGTCGATATAGGTGAACCGTCCCGCAGATTTGAGGCAGTTCGCCAGGTATGCAGCCCGGTTCGGGCTTGCCTTCAGTCCATGCCTCATCGGGGCAGGAAACGAGTCTTGATCAGGCATACAGCCCGTTGCGATGGCCTTGAGAATAGCTTCGGCATACTTGTCCGCCACCGACAGCAGCCGCAAGAACGTTGAGGGATTGGCGGTGGCGATACCGGTGACGCTGGGTTCCGCCAGCCCGTAGATCACCATTGCCAGGTAGCGTGACTCGTAGTCCTCAATGTCAGCAATCTCCGGCGGGAGAACATACCTGGACCGGACGAGCCTCGACTGGCTCTGATAGAGCAGGCCTGAGGCGGAGCCGAACGGGGTCCCGCCTTCCATCCTGCCCTCCACGGCCTGGCCGCTGATGGCGAATCCCTTCCCACTGAGGACCGCCGAGTCTCGCGACCAGACATACGCCCCCAGCTTCTGGTCGCGCTTCATCTGCTTCAGGCCGGACGCGGTCACGGGTATGTTCTTGGGGGCGCCTACGGTGCCGCTGGTACGGTGGTAGTAGACCGGGGGCTCAATGGTCAGGCATCGCTCTCCCGTGAGTTCCTGCCGCTCGATCAAGGGACGCAGGTCTTCGTAGGTTTGCACGGGCGTGGACTGACGGTAATCTGCGGCGTCGGATACTTTCGAAAACCCGTGGTCCCTGCCGAACTCGGTGGCAGCGTTATCCGACATGATTCGTCGCAATAGCGCCGACTGGACATCGCGGGGGTGTTTCGCCCCCTCCACAAGCATCCTGTGCCGCCGGGACTGGGTCAGCTTCAGGGCGCCACGCAGCAGGCCATAATTGGCCGCGCGCGAGACGGGACCCAGCGCACTGTTGAGCATTGTCTGTTCCTCAGCTGCTCACGGCAGCAATCCCCGGACGAATGGACTCTTCATCTGCACCAGGAATCCGGTGGGATAGCGGCGGTTGCGAAGTCCAATTTCCTCGATCTCCCGGTCCTTGGGCAGGAACCGTGTCCCGAATAGCGTGTCCCACACGATGAGGTTGTTGCCAAAGTTGTTGTTCATTTCCCGTGCTCGCCTCGAGTGGTGCCACCGGTGCAATTCGGGCCCGGCAACGATGTAATTCAACGGGCCCAGATATACCCTGCAGTTGGAGTGCTGGAAGAAACCATTGAGTGCATAGAAGACGAAATACGCGGCGAGAACTTCCGGGGATACGGCGAGTAGCGCGAAGGGCAAAGTGTCCAGGGCGTACTGGACCGACTTTTCGATTGGATGGAACCTTCCGACGTTTATCGTGTACAGCTGGGCCGGCGAATGATGCACCGCGTGCAGCCGCCACATGAGCGGGTACCGGTGAAAAGCACGGTGCAGCCAATACCGCATGAAATCGGCCGCCAGCAGCATTATCACGACCTGGGCCACCACCGGAATGTTGTGAGGCCATAGGATATCGACAGTAAGCCCGCCGGCTTTGAACGCTTCCGCCAGTCCGATGACCACGGTGAGCGCCAGCAGGTAAGGGAGCGCGACCTGCACAATGATGAGGAACATCGCGTCAGTACGGACGTCCTCGGCGGGAGGACGCCAGTGCTTGCGAAATGGCAGCTTGATCTCATGCAGCACGATGAGACCCACGCCGACCACCGCCGCTCCGTAGGACGCGAGTGTCACATGCCAGCCCGCCCCGGCGAGGGTCATGTATATCGCGAATCCCAGGACGATGACCAACGGGTACGAGCCCACTTCGGACAGACTGGAAATCTTTCCTTTAGCCATCGAGAAGGTCATCCCCCGAGATTCCCGCACCCTGACACGGCATCTGCGTGCACCAGCGACAGTCAGGCCGATTCGCGCGCCCTCAAGTTGTCCAGCGTTAGCAGGTAGTGGCCGAATACCAGTATCAGCGACGCCAGTATAATGTGGAACAGAGCGGGCATGCTCCTGGCAAACCATGCGTATTCCGCCCAGAAAGTCAGGCCTGCGACCAACCGCACCGTCATCACCGCAAGGTAAACGCCTCCCAGCGCGAAGCATGCCTGGTGCATCCACGAACTTGGGGATATGGAGTTCGTGTTGACTCTCCAGAGGACAACGACCAACACGGCCAGAATACCTGCCTGAAACCCCAGCAGCACCGGGTAGGGCGTTGCAGACCCCTGCCAGGCTTCAAAGGACGGCAGGAAGGGAACTTCGTGAATTGCCTGGACCAACTGGGCAGCCACACGCAGGGCAAACAAGCCCGATAGCAATAGCATCACTATGAAGTGTCGCCTGCCCAAGGGAGGCCTCCTCGGCTGGATTACCTGTCGACCCACTGGGACGACCGCTCTGCAGAACCAAATCGTCCGGATTGTCCACAAGGCACCTTGCCAGAATCCCTGCTGTTTGGGGAGTGGGCCATACGTCACGGACGCCTGCGCTATGGAGTGTCGTCAAATTGAGTTGCCTGGCATTAAGCCGCCTCGCTTCCGTCATCCCCGCGAAAGCGGGAATCCAGCATTACTTGCTGCTGAAGAGCGTTTTGGTTACGAAAACGCATGGACCCCTGCTTCCGCAACAATGACGGGATAAATTGCCGACACCCTCTAACTGACGGAACTGGGCCTTGGCTATCGGATTCTGGTCGCACAGTGTCGGATGAATCAGGGCATAGGTAATAGCTCTTATCACTGATGCCGGAGCCCACGCCTTGCATTGTGAATTAACGCCAAGAGATGGATAAATCGCCACAGAGCCTGACTTGGCTCACTATAGAGGCCCAATCCGCCATCGAAATCAAGCGCGATATGTCCGAGGCGGTGCGGGCCAACCCCATTCCAAACCTGACCTTCATCGCCACGGCCCTTGATGGCCACCGACCGTGTAACGGAAACATAGCCCCGCAGCCGCAGTTAAACCGAAGCTGGAATTGGAGCGATCAATCAATCGGTTGCCCGCGGCTACATGACGGGCGAATAGGTTCTCGATGGCTGCCCAGCATAAGAGTCACACCCACCCGAAGGACATCGCGGCATTCTTACATCACAGGCGCGGCGCTTTCAGAGTACGAAAGACAACAAGGCAATGCTGAACACCGCCATCCCAATGCACGCCACTATGACGGAACCTCCGGCGTGCCGCGCCAGCCGGGGGAGATACCTCCAGAAGCCAAGAGTAATTAGCACTATTGCCACGAAGGTTATCAGGTACGAAACCAGTATCTGAGCGGGAAGGGAATCCATCACTAACCTCGATTAAAAGGTGCCTGAACCTGAACTGACGGTGCGCCTTGCTGTTCGTAGACTGTCGTTCGCCGGAGAAACTGCTAGATTGCCAACAGTGCGAAGAGGTGAATCAAGACCCCCAGGCACCCTATGATGATCATACCGATGGGTTCCGTCGCGACCTGGGGGATGTACTTTCGCGCGGCGAAGGTGATCGCCACGGTGCACACGAGGGCGACCAAGAACGACAACCCCAATTGAGCAAGGGCTATCCACAGCAATTCCATATTCTTCTCCGTATTTTTGGACGCAGGAGTCGCACGACTCGACGCATAAAGTTTGTCTTCCCTGAACAGGGACTCCCTGTTTCACCGCGGTGGGACCGCCGCCTCGGTGCCTGTCCCGGAAATAGCGCGGAAGAGCGTACCCACAATCCCCCCAAGCAACCTCTTGGCGACCAGTCCGCAACCGGCAAAAAGTTAACAGCCCTGTACAGGCGAAGCCGCGGCCAAGCGTGTGTGGCAACTGGGCATACAGATTCATGCGGGCTTCTAGCGGGCCCACAGTTACCGGTGCGGGCTCCCTGGACGAGCCGCAGAGCTTCGCATTCGTTAGGACGGACGCAATGGAGTTTGCTGTCTTCTGAATCTGTTTACTATTTGCTGAACCGAACTACCACACGAGCAGCGCTCTCATAGGGTCTGGGCCGGCGCCAGCGAGGCGCTTACAACCAGAGACAAATGCCGCAATTCAGACCTCAACGCACGAATCACCTTCACCCCTGGACTGACAGCATGATTTACCCTACAGGCCAGAAAACGACCCTTGGAAGGCGGTCAAGACAATGAGGCTAAAGCCGTCAGTCCTTGTGGTTGCCAGCGAAACGGAGTCAGGAATCCGGAAAGGACTGTTGTCGGCTTGAACGCGACGAAATGTAAGGCGTTTTTGTCTTGCTTCTACATCGAATGAGGTACTTCTCTAGCGCATTTCAGGCTGGCATACTGCGAGTTCTGCACAGGTTTGCTAATCGAATTTTTGCAGCAGAAGAGGGCTAAGTGCAAGCGATCTCGATTCATTTTCGCTAAATGTTCACGATATATTCACAAGCCCGCTATCCTGGAAAATTCGATTCAGTGAGGACATAGAGGGGGCCGTTCTTACACCACTTTCGTTTTTCTACACGCGAAGAACATGCTTCTTCCCTGCGTCCAAGGTCCGGCAATGCAAAATCTCGGACTCGCCGTTTGCGCAGGCGAGGCGATTAGCTGATGGCTGATGACCGGGTTATCGGCGCAACTGACGGCAGCGGCGACCACCGCCTCGGCAGATTCGCCGCTGGTGCATCCCATCTCTTAGCAACTGAATGCCAAGTCTGATACCGCCATATTCGCTGGCAGAAATCTACGAAATTCAGCAGACGAACAGCTCAGTAAGAGTAAAGGCGCGAGCATCCGCATTCGAGCGTTACGATTAGTGCGCGATTCACGGGCATCTGCGTTGACATTGGAACGGCTCATTGCTAGATTGGGCAAATTATCGTTCCGAAATTACCCATCGCATTGCGATTAAGGGGGACGCATTGCCAGTCCAGAGATTCCGGCCAATGACCAAGGATTTCCCCACTTTCGACTGCGACGCTCACATCGTGGAGCCGGCAAGGGTCTGGGAGCGGGCGGCAGACAACCTCACCAGGGACGAACTGGAAGCCCTGAAGTCCACCATGTGGTACGACGCCGAGTCCGGGCAGCTGCTGGTTAACGGCAAGGCCGACGTGAACAGCTTTTCCCCGACTCCGAAAACCGGCCCCGGCATGATCGACATCGTTCGCCTAGCGGGCCCGGGCCTGAAGCACGACATCCAGCGGGCCCTGAATGTTCGCAACCTGAGTGCAGAAACCGCTCTCACGCAGGAGCAGTCGGACTACCTGGCCCACGCTGGAGCGGACGAACCCGGTCCGCGGCTAATGGACATGGACGTCCAGGGTATCGACCAGGTGATGATCATACCCACGAGCATCGACACCTATCCCTGGCTGCAGAACGCGCTGGGAGCAAGGGCCATGTGCAAGGCCTACAACGATTGGGCCTTTGAATATACACAGGAAGACCCGGATCGGCTTTTCTTCGCTGCCCTCATACCCATGCAGAGTCCGCAGTACGCCGCCGAAGAAGTCTATCGCGTGGCAGCCAGGGGTTGCCGGGTCGCTCTCATACGGCCAATGGACGCCATGGGCAACTATCCGATTCAGCCCAAGTACGAAGGTGTCTGGAACGCGCTGGAAGATACTGGGCTGGTCTACGGGATGCACCCCTTCCCGGCCACCGGGCTTGCGAAGCCGGCAGGTTACTCCGACCAGTATTCTGGCGCGGAGCTGGTCAGGAAGACCATCTCGACATCCGGCCTGCCCCATACCCTGCTATCCAATGTGCAGAACTTCCAGGCCGAGGCGTCCCTGTGGGTGACCATGGTGCTCATGTCGGGGTTCTTCGAGCGCCATCCCGGAATCAAGGCAGCGGTGTTCGAGGCCTCTTCCACCTGGCTCAGCTTCCTGCTGGACGAGTGCGACAAGACCTACCGGCTCTACCGCAACGACCGCACCTTGCCCGCTCTGAAGCAGATGCCCAGCGAGACCTTCTTCCAGCATTGCGTCACGGGGTTCGAGGGAGACGAGGCGCCGCCCTCGCGCCTGCCCGACTTCTACCGCGACATACTGGCCTGGGCTTCTGACGTCTACCACCACGACGGTGACGATGTCTGGAGAGCCATCGAGACCATGGAAGAATGCGAGCTGCCCATCGACGACCAGGCCCGGTTCCTGGGAGAGAACGCTCGTAGGCTCTACAACATCGATCCGCCCAAAAAGATAATCCGCGACCGCGTAACCGAGATTCACCGCCCGGACTGGTGGCCGGACGAAGATGAAATCAGGGAAGCCCTGAAGCCCGAGTCATCAGTAACAAATCCCCTCTCCCTCCGGGGGAGGTTTAGGGTGGGGGCGCCCCCGGGACGCACGGGATGACGACAAGCAAAGACTTCGAGGTCTTCGACAGCGACTCCCACGTCGTGGAGCCCCGCGAGGTGTGGGAGAAATACCTGGAACCAGAGTACCGGGTCCTGGGGAAGCACGCTCTCTGGCGGGAAGAGGGCCAATTCGACTCGTACCTCAAAATCAACGGTCAGGTGTTCCGGGACAACGGAAACCCCAATATTCCCCGCCATGCCATCTGGAATCCCGGAATGACCTGGGACTCCGTGGGGGACCTGGACCCGGATATCCGGCACCCGATGAGCGAGGGCGCATGGGACCCGCAGGCGAGGCTCCGGGACATGGACGCCATGGGCATCGACCAGGCGTTCCTGTATCCCACCTGGTTTGCCGAGGGGTTTCACCTGGTGGAAGACCCGGACGTTTCCTATGCCCTCGCGAGGGCCTACAACGACTGGATTGCTGACTTCTGCCAGGCCTCTCCCGGCCGCCTGTACGCTGCCGCGATGGTCCCGCTCCGGAACATGGACTTTGCCTTGGCGGAGTTGCGCCGGGTCGCCGGGATTCGCTGCTTCCGGGGGGCCTTTATACGCCCCATGTTCATGGAGGGACATTATTTCACCCACCCATACTATGATCCCCTATGGGCGGAGCTGGAGAACCTGGGGCTTGCCGCGGCGGTGCATCCCACCGCCGGCCTGTGGAACCCGGAGTGGACTTCCCACGGGCCTTTCATCGAAAAGGTCAAGGGGCGGCTCACGCAGACCCCTGCTCTGAACGGCGGAGGCGGCGGAGCCTTCTCCGGCGGCGGCACCGACGACCGCAACCGGGTGTCTCCGGCCACCGGGATGGTCCCGCTGGGCCACCCGCTGGCTCCGATACTCTCCCATTGGCTGGACAATCACCTGTTCGTCGCCTCCACGCTGATCGGCTATACCGTGATGGAGCGATTCCCAGGGATGAAGGTGGTAATGGCCCACGGGAAGGCTTCCTGGATGGAGGAAGTGCTGGAGAAGATGGAGGCATCGACGCGGGTCATTCCGCTTCAGCACTATTATCCTGTCAGTACCGAACCTGAGGAGATGTGGGAGGAAGGCCGGGTAATGCTCGGCTTTGATGCTGAAGAGCGGCTGATCCAGGAACTGCCGTATTCCTTTGAGAAGAAAATAGTCTGGGGCTCCCGCTTTCCCCATCACGACACTTCGAGCGCCTGGGATGCCATCCAGACGCTGACCCAAGCGGATGTGGACCAACCGGTCATCGCCCGGATGATGGGCGGAAACGCCCGGGAGCAATTCGGCCTGGGTTAAGCGCCAACGCTCCCGACAATCATCAACGCGCCCTGAAATTCTGCCTGCCATCAGGCAATCGGACAGGCCGGTCCTCCTGTATCGGGACCGGCCCGAATTATTTACCGGAGAACTTATCCGGGACCGACAGAAATAGGTAACAAAGAAAACTGACTGAAGTTGAGGAGGAACCCGAAGTGTCAAGCGAGTCGGGACACACGGAGAAACTGGGATCCGGAGATTGCAGCGTGCCGGAGACCCAGATCAGCGTTTACGAAGCTATTTACCGCCGACGCATGGCATGGGACTTCACAGACCAGCCGGTCCCCAGGGATGCGCTGGACCGGATGCTGGAAACCGCCGTCTGGGCCCCAAACCATCGACTCACGGAGCCGTGGCGGTTTTTCATCCTTGAGAAAGGCAGCGCGGCTGCGGAGAAGGTTGCCGGGCTGGCCTATGACTTCGCTCTGCAGCGCAGCGGCAACGAGCGGCGCGCCGAGGCCACCCGCGATTCCCTGCTGAACACCCCGGTGCTCGTCTATGCGTACTCGACTCCCGGCCGCGATGAAGAGGGCACCAGGGAAAACTACGCGTCGGTCTGTTGCGCTGCCCACAACATGGCCCTGGCCGGAGTGGCCGAGGGCCTCGCAGTAACCTGGGAGACCGGCGGGCCAACGCGCCATCCGGACCTCGGGAAGGCACTGGGGGCCGAGGAGGACTGGACCCTGGCCACCATGCTGTCAATCGGATACCCCGCCGAAGACCCGCCCTCAGAACGCACCCCGGTTGATACCTTCGTCCGCTGGCTGGACTAGTCGGGCCCTCCCAGTCTTTCACTCGTCGCCTTCCCTTAACTCGCGGAGAAAGCCTCTCCGCGAGGAATTTGCATTGTATCGGTCAACCATCCAACTCGGACAGGAGGCGTCATGCCCATCATCAGGACGAGCGACCGCAACAGGAACGAGGCGAACTCGGCAGGTCTGGAATCCTTCAGCATCGTGGACGCCGCCCACGGCAGCGACGCGCTGCGAGTGGGGGAATTGACAATCGCACCCATGACCCGGGTGCCCCGACACGCTCACACCAACTCCGAGGAGGCTATGGTACTTTTGGAGGGGACCCTGGAGGCGCAGGTCGGTTCCCAGCGTGTGACCATCGAGGCGGGAGACCTGGTGCTTGCTCCGGCAGGATCGGTACACGGATTCCTCAACCGCTCGGACACGCCCGCCAAGTTGCTGTATGTGTTTCCGAGACACGATCCCGACCGCGTCTGGTCCACTCCGCCCGACGCTCCGCCGTCGGGATTCCCGTCGGAAGAGGGGCTTTCCGGCTTCAGGTCACCTCACGACCGGCCCCTGGAGAATGAGTCCTGAAGGCTTGACGGTTGGAATGCTAATCGATACTGTGGAGTAAGTTGCCAAACTCTACAAGGCCAGAGGATAGTAATGGCTGATTTCGACAAGATTATTCGTAATGGTACGATTGTCGACGGAACAGGAGGAACGCCGGCATTCCGGGGCGACATTGCCATAAAGAACGGCAAGATCGCCATGATCAGCGGCAACATCCGGGGCTCGGCGACGGAGGAACTGGACGCCACCGGCTGTATCGTCGCTCCCGGGGCCATTGACCTGCACACCCACTACGATCTTCAGCTCAACTGGGAACCCTACGCCACCATGTCGGGCTGGCATGGCGTAACTTCCGTGACAATCGGCCAGTGCGGTTTCGGATTCGCTCCGTGCAAGCCCGAGGACCGCGGCGCGGCCATGCGCCTCATGACGAGGATTGAGGCAATCCCCCTGCGGACGATGGAACTGGGCCTGCGGTGGGACTGGGAGACCTTCCCCCAGTGGATGGACAGCCTGGACAGCCACCCCCTGGGAGTGAACGTGGGCGCGCTGGTGCCCTTCAACACCCTACGGATGTACGTAATGGGGCTGGAGGACTCCCGCACCGTGGTACGAGCCTCCGATGAGCAGATCCGGCACATGGAGGAGCTCCAGCGTGAGGCCATGCGTGCGGGCGCCTTCGGCTGGTCGGCCATGAAGACACTGGCCAACCGCCCCGACGACGGGCGTTTTATCCCCAGCCAGGTCGCCCACAATGACGAGTTCCTGGCGCTGGCCAGGGTGCTCAACGAATTCGGCGTGGGGCACATCGGCTGGACCCGTGGCCCTGCCGAGCGTCCGCTGCCCCCCGGCGAGCCGGACCTCATCGGCGGCGGGGATCCCGGCGCCGTTGTGGCTGCCGTAACCGGCCAGTCGGCCATCCTGATGGACGCGGTGGAGGGCGATGCTCCGGGCCGCGGCCGGGAGGACTTCCTCATTGAGATGTGCCTGGCCTCGGGCCGTCCCATCCAGTGGGGCGCGGTGTCCTTCAACGAGAACGCGCCAGGCCGCTATAGGGAGCAGCTTGCGTTCCTAGAAAGGGCACGGCAGGAAGGCGCGCCTATGTTCGCACAGACGACTTCCTATTCGCCCTCGCCGGTGTTCGAGCTGGCCGAGTACAACGGTTTCGACGCCATGCCCAACTGGATTGACCCGTTTGTCGGCACCCCCGAGGAGCGAATCGCCAAGCTGAGCATCCCGGAGAACCGGGACAAGATGCGCCAGGACGTCGGCGCTTACGCCGGCCAGGGCGGTGCCGCCGATGCGGCCTCCGAGTGGTCCAAGATGCGGGTGGTCGAGGTCCGGGAGGACCGCAACCTGCAGTATGAGGGCAAAAACATAGCCGAGTTGGCCGAGATTATGGGCAAGCACCCCATGGACGCCATGCTCGACCTCGCCATCGACGAGGGACTGCGCACCGAGTTCACCTTCGACTCGGCCCAGGGGACCGACCGGAAGGCAGTATCCGAAATCCTGAACCACCCCTACACCCACCCGTGCGTGTCGGACGGCGGCGCCCACACCAGGTACCAGACCCTCGGCACTTGGCCGGTGAACATGATCGCGGACCGGGTCAGGGACCAGGGAATGATGAGCCTGGAGAAGGCACACTACAAGATGAGCAGCCTGCCAGCCTCGATCGCCGGATTCACCGACCGCGGCATCCTCAAGGAAGGATTCGCGGCCGACATCATGGTCTACGACCTGGACAAGCTGGGCCTGCAGTTCGACAGTCCGGTCTACGACACCGATTTCCCGGGTGGCGAGCGGCGCATCATCCAGAAGGCCAACGGAATCCGGTTCACTATAGTCAACGGTGAGGTCACCTTCACCGAGGGCACGGTGTGCACCGGAGCCACCCCCGGCAAGCTGCTGCGCAGCTACGACATGGTCGACCGCTAACCACGGCCGGGTTCCAGCGCGAACACCAAGGGCTCCCGGTTTCGGGAGCCCTACTTTGTGTGTAGCTCCATGTGTGACTGGTCTGTAGCAATAGAGGGTATGTAGCTTGGAAGAACTAAGGAAGGCAAAGAAATTCTTAAGGAGTGTCGTCAAATTGAGTTGCCTGGTATTAAACCGCCTCGCATCCGTCATTCCCGCTTTCGCGGGAATCCAGAATTCCTTGCTGCTGAAGAGCGCTTTGGCTACGGAAACGCATGGATTCCTGCTTCCGCAGCAATGACGGGCCTGATGAACCCAAATGTGATTGCCTTGCTCAGTCGGCCGAGTCGCATTGAGGGAATCAGAGGCTTTTGCTATGCTTGCCGCACTCAACCAGCTGTTTCCCGATAGACGAAGGAAGGGGCATCTATGTCTTCCCAACCACTCAACGCTCTGGGGCGGCCAAGAAGAATCAAGGTGGACTTGGGGGAAGAGTCGTCGCTCGCAAGTCTTCCCTTGTTGGTCGAGGTGGGTGACGCCAAATTCTTTTTGACCAAGGGTAGTGATGGCTACAAATTGCTGTCGGTGGTCTGTCCGCATCAAGGTGGTGAGGTACAGGACGAAGGTGAGGGAGTGTTCACCTGCGACGGTCACGGCTGGGAGTTCGACAAAACCGAAGGGGTCTGCGTAAACCAGCCCCATGTCCGCATGAGGGCCCTGCGCGTCGATATCGAAAATGGGCGGCTCTCAGCGCTGGTCCGTCCTGAATAACGCTCGTCAGATTCGATGCTTTGACCCTTCGGTGGGTTTCGCTCCAGAAGGTTGGAGCCGCCGCCTCCACAGGTAAACGGTTGCCGCTGAGTGGGGAGGCATCAATCGGCCTGCTACCAAATTCCCCGCAGTTCGTCCTGGTTTCCTGCTCTGTATATCCAGGAACCAAATATTCAGGAACAAAGGCGTACGCCCAGTGAAGGCAGTCCTCATACCTGGCCGTAAAGCCTGATGCAATGGTGATGTGGCTCCAGCAGAGGCGAGGAATCTGCCATGAATGGCCACTTGGCCGTCTGGGTGGCTCGCGTTTCCCAGACCACTCAACTTGCTGGAGCTTGAGGACTTCGCGTTAACGCCGGTTTCACTCAGATGCCGGTGTTTGGACGACGGTAGCGGCCCACGCCAGGATAGCGCACCAAGCGGAGAGCCCCCGATAGAGACAGGGGGCTCTCCGCTTTAGTAGTATTACCTGTGATATTCAAAATCCCTGTCGGTGGAGCGAAACATGGCACATCTGGAACTTCCTTCGGGCAATCAGGTGGAGGTCGATGACCTTCTATTCAACTTTGTAAGAGACGAGGTGGTTCCCGGCACCGATCGGACCGCCGAAGGAGTGTTCCAGCTGTTGGGCGAGCTGGTGGAGGAGTTCGAGCCGCCGAACCGTGCCTTGCTGGAGAAGCGGATCAGCGTACAACAGCAGGTTGACGAGTATTACCGGAACAAGCGGGCGTCCGGGTGGCGCCCTTCGCAGGAATCCCGCGAGCAGGACGCCACCGAGCTGGAGCAGTTCCTGATCCGGGTGGGTTACCTTCAGCAGGACCGCCCGGTAGATTTTGAAATGACGACGCCGCAGCTCGACCCTGAGATGGACCAGAATGGCCCCGAACTCGTGACGCCGGTGTCCAATGCCAGCATGGCGGTCGGGGGAGCCAACGCCCGCTGGGGCAGCCTGTACGACGCCTATTTCCTCAGTGACGTTCACCCGGAGATTGACCGGCAGGCGCAGCGGCCGGCCCGTCTTCGGATGGTGGTGGAAGAGACGAACGCCTTTTTTGACCAGCAGGTTGCGCAGTGGGACAACGCTGGCGGAATCGGGGAAATTAAGTCGTTCTCCGTCCAGGAAACGGCAGGAGGCGGTTACGAACTCGTGGGGCACGCCGACAGCGGGGAGGCCCGCCTGAGCGACCCGTCCAGGCTATTCGGGTTCAATCTCAGGGACAATGGCGACCTTGAAGAGTTCTACCTGGAAGACAATGGTCTCCGTATCCTCTTTCAGCTATACGAAGGCGGCAAGGTTAACGAAGAGAACGGGCAGTTCCGGGACATCTTCGTCGAGTCAGCAATTACCAACATAGTGGATTTCGAAGACGCGGTAGCAGTAGTTGACGCTGAGGATTTGGTCGAGTCGCTACAAAACTACCTCGGGCTCATTCGCGGCGACCTTGCGGGATATGGCTCCCGCGGTAACCGGAAGGAGTTGAATCCCGACAGGACCTGCACCGGTGCGGACGGCCAACCCCGCATCCTCAAAGCCACAAGCCTGATGTCCGTAAGGAATGTATCCATCCACATGTACACCGGCATCGTGAAGGTGGGCGGCGAGGAAATACCGGAGCGTATGCTCGGCTTGTTGCTTACCTCCCTGATTGCCACCAGCCACGACAAGGGTTCCAGCGGCGAAGACCGGCCAGACGGATCAGGACCGATGCCGGTCCGGGGGCCGAACAGCAGCCGTGGACTGGTCTACCAGGTTACGCCCAAGCTCCAGACCGCTGAGGAGGTTGCGGAGCAGGTCAGGTTGTTCGAGGCGATCGAGTCCCGGCTGGGCTTGTCTCCGGGCTGTATCCTGATCGGCATCATGAACGAGGAGCTGGGCATGACCCTGCAGCTCTCAGAAGCGCTGCGAGCCGCCCAGAGCCGGGTCTTCTTCACCAACACCGGCTTCTTGGACCGCACCGGGTCGCAGATTCGCGCACAAATGCATGCCGGCCCCGTCGATCTCCGCGACGACCTGACCCAGGAAACTTTCAACATCAGCTACGAGCGGCACAATGTCGATGTCAGCCTCCATGCCGGGGTACACCGGCACGGAAAGGTCGGCAAGGGCATGCAGGTGCGGAACCGGGCCATGGCAGAGATGATGGAGCGCAAGATAGACCATCCCCGCACCGGTGGGAACACCGCGTGGGTTCCTGCGCCGTATCCCAGCGACCTGCATTCTCTGCATTACCACATGATTGATGTCGACGAGGTGCAGCGGGTGATGCTGGACTCGGAGGCCCTGAACATCAGCCGGATTTCCCTGCTGTCCTTCCCCTTGCTGAAGGAGGAGAAGGTGGCAGACCCTGACCGCAAGGCCGATCTCACCCTTCGTTATGCCCACAGCATGGTGGCCTATGTGGAGCCCTGGGTGCGGCGAGGCATCGGCTGCAGCGGGGTGCCCAACTTCGACCAGATCGAGGAAATGAAGGACAGGGCCACGGAGCGCATCGACGGGGCGATCCTGGCCAATTGGCGCCTTCATGGGGTCATCGACCAATCGGATCTGGAGAAGGCTATCCTGGGCGCGTCCGAAGTTGTAGACCGGCAGAGCGCCGGGATCGAAGACTACGAACCCCTGGCCGATACACCTGAGAAACGTCAGGCTCTGCTCCAGAACCCGGCAATAGTGGCGGTGCTGGAAATCATTGACGATGCCCTGTCGTCCCCCAGCGCCTATGTGGAACCGGCGCTATTCCGCAACAGGCTTTCGATAAAGGCGAAGACTGTTTGACCTCCCGTCCAAGAGCGGACAATTCGTTAGTGAATTGTGCATTCACATGCTAACATGCCCGGTGTGAGCTTATTGTTCACCACCTTTCCAACAGGTCAGACAGGCACCGGGCATGGTCCAGTCAAACGAGCACCTCCTCTTCCAGCCGGATGAACGCCCCAACCATCTGGCCGCGTTTCTGCACGGCTTTCAGAGCGTTATGGGCCGCATGGCAGTGACGGCTGCCACTGCTTCCATCGTCACAGTGGCAGGAGGTCAATCAGAGAGCTACCTGGCGTGGATCCTTTTTGCGGCGCTTGCCGTGTGCGGGGTCGGCGGCATTTTACAAACGGTGCAGTTCGGGCGGTTCGGTTCGGGTTACTCCCTCAGCGTAGTTTCGGCCAGCGCTTTCATCGCAATCTGCATTTCCGCCCTGACAGATGGTGGTCCGGCGATGCTTTCCAGCCTCATCGTCGCGTCAGCATTGGTCCAATTCCTGTTCATCTGGCACCTATCCCTGCTGCGCCGCCTAATTACCCCTGTGGTCGCTGGCACAGTCCTCATGTTGCTGGCTTCCACTGTCATTGCCACAGTACTCAACCAACTCTCCGGTGTGCCCGAGGACTCACCGGCTTCTGCTGCGCCTGTGCTAGCCGGAGTGACCCTGGCCATCCTGATGGGACTGCGTTTATTCGGGACCGCTAAATTGCAGCAATGGGGACCGGTAGTGGGCATTCTGGTCGGCTGCGCCATAGCGACGGGATGGGGGATTTACGACTTCGAAAAAGTGGCCAGCGCCTCCTGGGTCGGCATTCCTGCATTCGCTTGGCCGGGGTTCGATTTGAGCTTTGGCGCGACGTTCTGGGCCCTCCTGCCGGGGTTCGTGATCGTTTACCTTGCTGCGACCATCAACTCCATCAGTGATACGGTCATTGTTCAACAGGTTTCATGGCGAAGGCCTCGCGCCACCGATTTCCGCGTAGTTCAAGGCGCCCATAACCTGGTGGTGCTGACAAATCTGGCTGCGGCAGCTCTTGGTACTCTGCCCAATCTGATAGGGCCGGGCAGCTCGGCTCGCGTGCTCCTCACAGGGGTGGCCGCACGCCGGATGGGAATATACGGGGGCCTGATTCTCATATTTGTGGCCCTCTCTCCCAAGATCATTGCCTTGGTGGTGGCGACCCCTCGCCCGATCCTGGTGGCGTATATCGTCTTCATGTTGTCCCTGCTGTTCGTCCAGGGAATGAGGACAGTTTTCAGGGATGGCATAGACGGCAAAAAGGCCGCAGTTGTGGGCGTCTCCCTGTGGGTAGGTATCGGCTTTCAGAACCAGGCCATCATGCCGGAGCTCCTCACCGGTACCATCGGAACACTGCTCAGCAACGGAATGACAACCGGGTCCGTATGCGTGATCCTGCTGACCCTGATAATGGAATTGACCTCTGGACGGCGCAGGCGGCTCAACGTGGAAATGAGCTTGTCCTCCCTGCCCAGGCTTGATGGATTTCTCCGCGAGTTTGCCACGAGGTCGGGATGGACCATTACTGCAGTCAACAAGTTGCGGTCGGCTGGCGAAGAGACCCTTTCCAGCCTCCTTTCCCAGGAGCCGGACCAGGACGAAGGCAGCGGTAAACGACTGATTGTCTCCGCCCGCCGAAACGACGACATGATTGAGCTTGAGTTCATGGCGACCTCGGGAGGAGAGAACCTGGAGGACAGGCTGGCCTATCTGAGCGAGCAGCCTGAAATTCAGGAAGAGGAGGAAATATCCTTTCGGTTGTTGCGGCACTACGCATCTTCAGTGCAACATCGGAAGTACCACGGGATTGATATCATCACAGTGCAGGTTGCGGGGACGGCTTAGACCAAGAATAACCAGGAAAGGATCTGGGAAGATCTGTGGCTCTCCAAGCGTTCAACTGCCCGGATTCTCGCAGGATATTTTATCTTCGTTCCCGGACCGGCCACCGGGCCCTTCGGCGAGACCGGTGGCCGGCCTGTCCGGGAATGGCCCCTCAGGGGTGCCCAACCCACGGAGCGGCGGCCCGCTGGAGGAAAGCGCGCGCCCCGCTCCGCATAAGGGCGGAAGGCTCCGGGTGGGTGCTGGGGGAATTGTTAATTGTTCGGGAAGGCGAATCTTCCGGTGCGAACTCATGCAACTGCACGAAGCCCGAGTGTGCCGGGAATCTGCGTGCTGGCGCGGAGTTCCCGCCAGGGGCATGGTAGCAAGGACTTCTACGGCAGTACCCCCGTGTCCCTGAGCAGCCGCTGGGTTCCCTCAAGGTCAGACAGGTCTCTCAGCGGGATGCTGGGGTGGTTGATGTCCTCCAGCGGCACCAGAACATGCGGGACCGTTACTCCCTCAACCAGTGGGTATTCAAAAGTCTGTCCGGCGAAATACTGCTGGCCTACGCGCGACAGCATGAACTCCAGGAATTTCTCGGCCGCAACCCGGTTGTCCGAAGTTGACAGAATCCCGGCTCCGGCCACCATGATCGTGGCCCCTGGACCACCGGCGCGAGGATGGTAGTTACGGGCCGGGAAGTCCTCTCCCTCCTCCGCCAGGAAACGGAACAGGTAATAGTGGTTGACCAGACCGACATCAATCTCGCCGGCGGCTACGGCCGCTACCTGTGGCGTATTCTTTGGATAGATGGTTGGATTGTTAGCTTGCACTCCTCTCAACCATTCGGCAGTCCTTTCATCTCCCCAAATGGCACGCATTGCGGTGACCATCGTCTGGAATGATGCATTGGCCGGTGCCCAGCCAATCCGTCCCTTCCATACCGGGTCAACGAAGTCCCAGACATCGTCGGGCAGCTCTTCCTCGCTTACGCGATCCGGGTTGTAGACCACCGTGCGGGCACGCCCGGAGAGACCCACCCATGCGCCCTGCGGGGATCGGGCCCACTCGGGGACCCGGCTCAACACCCGGTCGGGAAGAGGAGACAGCATCCTCTCAACAGCTCCCAGGCCTCCTGGTTCCTGGGCGAAGAAGACATCAGCGGGAGAGTTGCCGCCCTCTTCCAGAAGCGTCGCCGCCAGTTGCGAGGTACCGGCGTACTTGACCTCGACCTGAATTCCCGTGGCCTGGCTGAATTGCTGAATCACCGCATCGACCAGCGACTCGCTGCGCCCTGAGTAGACAACCAGCGGCTCTGAACCAGCCTCCTGTTGAGATGATCGAGCGTCCAGTGCCGCCGCGACGGCGGCCTCCACTTCCTCCAGCGTCACCCCGGGAGCCACCGCGGATTCGACGGCGGATTGCACCATTTCTTCGACTTCTTCGGCCGTCAAGTCCATGCTGCCCGAGTCGGCCATGGACCTCTCAATCGCCGTTTCGATCATGGACTGCAATTGCTCATCAGTTACGGAACTTGCGGAAGCCTCCTCCGACACGGACTGTGAGACAGCCTCCTGGATGATGGTCCGAAGCGCGCCGGTGTCCAACGGTGTGGGGGTTGGCTGTGGTGTGGGTGGTACAGGAGTGGCGCCGCCCCCGCAAGCAATGACGGCGATCATCACCGCCAGGATGCACGAAACCAGTATGGTGAGACGGAATATCTGCTGCACGACGCTCTTCCTCCATATACTTGAACATCGGATGAAACCATACTGTAGCGCATGATTATCTGGATATTAAGTATGCACATCCTTTGCACTGCAGTTGCGGCAAAGTATACGCGCCAATGTAGATGTGTCAATAGATAATTCTATCGGACATATATATTGGTAAAAATTATATGTGTATGAGTAATGAATAGATTGACCTCAATATGGAGGTGACATAATGTTCACGCGGTACCCGCTTGCTGTTAAGATTGACCGGTCGGGCGGTATGGCATGATCTTTCAGCAACAGGCGACGACAGATGGCCCAATCATCGAAAGGAAACATCATCCCGGGCATGCGCTATCAAGACGCTCCAGGGGCCATCGCCTGGCTCTGTGTGGCGTTCGGCTTTTCACCGCGGCTCGTGGTCCCCGATGACAATGGAGGAATCGCTCACGCGCAACTGGTACTGGGCAACGGAATGATCATGTTGGGATCGGTCCGGCCGCCGGAGGAACATGACGGACTTGTGAAGACACCCGGTGAAGCCGGAACCAACACCCAGGCTTCCTACATCTACATCGCTGAAATCGACGATCATTACCGGCAGGCGGTGCAGGCGGGGGCTGAGATCGTTTACGAACTCACAGACCAGGACTACGGAGGCCGCCTGTACACCGCCCGCGACCCGGAGGGGTACCTATGGAACTTCGGCTCCTACGATCCCTGGGCCGAGCACGGCGAATAGCGGGGCTGACAGAACATGACACCTGAATTCGACCTTTTGAAGCAGCTCAATGTCAATGAGGCACTGAGTCTCCTGCGACCGGCGATGATCTTCACCGTCGGTGTGGCGATCTACGCCGTGGTCATCTTCAACCTCTACCGCTTCATGTCCAGAAGGGACATCTTCAACCTGGATTTTTCCAAGTATGAAGAGTCGAGGCATCCGGTACTAAGCAAGACGCTGCATTTTATCTTCTATTTGGCCAAGTACCTGCTGATATTCCCGTTGTTCGCCTTCTTCTGGTTCGGCGTGCTGGTGGTGATGGTTGCCTTCCTCTCCAAGACTAAGGAAGTCGACGACCTGTTGCTCATCGCGATGGCCGTGCTGACCTCGGTGCGGGTCACCTCCTACTACACGGAAGACCTGTCCCGGGACATAGCCAAGATGCTGCCGTTCGCGCTGCTGGGCATCTTCCTCATCGATCTGAGGTACTTCGACCTGAGCACTTCAACGGAATTGCTGAATCGGGTCGGCGACGAGTGGGAGAGCATCTTCTATTACTGGGTGTTCGTGGTGATACTGGAACTGTTCCTTCGGGTTACCGAGCCCTACTTCAAGGCCCTGTACAACAGCATCAAGAGTCCGGGAAGGCGCCCGCGAGTCCAACCGGCGCCCGACAGTGCGCCAGAACCGGAAGAGAGGGAGCCTGAGGAACGCCCTGTTCGCGCCCGCAGAGGAAACGAAGATCCGGAAGAGGGGACGCCAGCGGCGCGTTCCGGTCGAACTGGACAGGAGGCGGACTGATGAAGATAGTCGATTCCCAAATACACATCTGGGGCAAGAATCTGCCAGCAAACCCGGCGCACCGGCAGATTACATCCTACACGGCGGAGGATGTGCTGAGAGAGATGGACGAAGCCGGTGTGGACGCCGCGGTGATCCACCCGCCAGGCTGGGACCCTGACTCGGACGAGATGGCAGTGGATGCGGCCCGTCTGTTCCCCAACCGGTTCTCCATCCTGGGCAAGTTCCCGCTGGACGACCCGTCCAGCCGGGAGCTGATCGATGGCTGGAAGCAACAGCCGGGTATGCTGGGATTGCGGTTCACCTTCCAGCTGCCACACCAGCAGACCTGGCCCACCGACGGCACGATGGACTGGCTATGGACCGCCGCGGAATCAGCGGGGCTGCCGGTGGGACTGGCGTGCGCCAACTTCCTTCCGGTGGTGGGGCAGGTGGCGGAGCGCCACCCCAACCTGAAGCTGATCGTCGACCACATGGGACGGGGACAGCGCGTTACCGATGACGAGGCCTTCGAGACACTGCCCGACCTGCTGGCGCTGGCCAAGTACCCCAACGTGGCCTGCAAGGCATCGGGGGCTCCCAGCTACTCGAGCGTTCCCTATCCGTACAACAACATCCACGACTATCTGCACCAGGTGTTCGACGCCTTCGGGCCCGACCGTACATTCTGGGGCACGGACATTACCCGGATGCCCTGTTCATGGAAGGAGTGCATCACCCTCTTCACGGAGGAACTGCCCTGGCTGACCGGGGAGGACCTGGAGAAAGTGATGGGGCGGGCGCTCTGCAGCTGGATCGGGTGGGACCTTCCGGGGGTTTAGAAACTGTCGCAAGAACCGGTGCAAGCCAGAAACCGTCATTCCCGCGAAAGCGGGAATCCAATGGTCCAGACCGTGTATCTGGCCGTTGAGATCAAGGGCATGACGGCTTTGAGATAGTTCCTTAGTCCTCAACGTCTTGGACGTAGAAAGCGCCGGGGTCGGGATTCAAGGCCTCGGCGCTTTTGCGTTTGTAGCCAATGGAAGAGCCTCAGAGTTCGACGGGGTTGCCGCTTATCATCCATTCGGCGTAGGAGCCGTCATAGAGGCGTACGTCGTAGCCTGCCTGCTTCATGGCGAGGTAGGGCAGGGCCGCTCGCAGCCCGCTGCGGCAGTAGGCAATCACCTGGTCGTCCTTGCCGATCCCAACGGATGAGAGTGCATTGCCGAGCAGGTCCGGTTCTATGAGCAGCCTGCCGTCCTGACCGGCCAGCTCGCTCCAGGCCAGATGGATGGACCCCGGGATGTGGCCCGGCCGCTGGTCGATCTCCACCTCGCCGCGATACTCCTCGGAGGAGCGGGTGTCCAGCAGCCTGGCGGAGCCGGGGCTGGCGGCATCCTCGACCAAGGCGCGGACTTCTCCCCGGACATGAGGGGTGAAGGCACGTGACTCAACCGGGACGGGGCGGTAGAGAACATCGCGGCCCTGCTCTTTCCAGTGGTCGTAAAGCAGGTCCATGATGTGGATGTCGTCGCGGCCAAGGTACTCCAGGATCCATGCGTTCATGGCTGCGTTGCGGCCGTCCTGCCCATCGTAGAGCACGGGAATCACATCGTCGCCGAGGCCGGCGGCCCCGAATACAGCGGCCATCTCATCCGGAGGGAGCAGGCGGGCCTGGGGGTCCTGCAGCTTCTTCAGGGGTACGCTGACCGCGCCTCTCAAGTGGCCCATGAGATAACGCATGGCCGACCGGGGATCAATGATCAGATACCCCGGCCGGCCTATGTGTTCCTCAACCCAATCGGCGGAAACGAAGGTCGCCATCAGCCAATCGCTTCGAAGTCGGTGTTGACCTGCGTCGGGTTGACCACCGACTGGGTGACAGGCGAGCCCTCGACGGCCAGGCGCCAGATTTCGCGAAGGGTGGCCTCGTCGGCGTCGGCGCGGACATAGCACTTGGCGGAGATGTTGCCGTAGCCGGGGTTGCCCTCGTCCTCAACGCCTGCCCACTTGCGTATGTTGTCGAAGTAGCCCTCGACCGCGACTTCCAAGTCGTGGATGCGGACGCCCTGCTTGGTGGCGTTGACCACGAAGCCGACGGTCATGCAGCTTCCGATGGCGGAGAGCAGTTGCTCGTGGGCGCTGGCCGCAACATCGGTGGCGGTGAGGTCGCCGGGTTCGTCCATGTCGACGGTGTGATTGCGCATGAAGGCGCGGGCCTTCATCCCGCCCTGCCAGGCGACCCTGGACTTCCACGGGCCGGTTACCGCGTTAAATACTTCGGGGTCGCGGAAGGAATCCAGTACTTCCGCCAGCTTTTCCCTGGGGAGACCATTGAGGTCCCTTTCCGGTTCCTGTGCCATTACAGCGCTCCTAATAGTAGTTAGCTTGGGGTTACGTCCCCATCCCAAACCCTCCCACGGAGGGAGAGGAGTTAGGCGTATTCGGCCCGGAGGAGGTGGGCCGCCTCGGTGATGGTCCGCATCTTTTCCTTGGCCACCGCATGGGTGTTCACGTTTCGCTCAGCGAAGGTGCCGAAGCCGCAGTCGGGGTTGAGGTAGATCTTGTCCGGGTCGAAGTACTGCAACAGTTCCTTGACTCGAGCCACGATCTGTTCGGGGGGCTCGATTTCGTCGGTGCGGGGGTTGACGACGCCCAGCCCGATTTCTTTCTCGTTGCTGTATTCCTTGAACACGTCCATCTCGCCCGCGCGGGGGGTGGCGCACTCCAGGACCAGCCGGTCGATGTTCATCTGCACCAGGTAGGGCAGCATGGGGCCGTAGTTGCCCTGGAGCAGGACTTCTTCCTTGCGGCTCCAGTTGCCGCGGCAAACATGCACGCCGGTCTTGATGCCGTCGATGCCCTCGAGTGTCTCGTTCATCAGCCTGACGGCCATCTCCAGTTCGTCGGTCGGGTCGCGGCGGTTGGGCAACGCGGCGCACATGAATGTCTCGGTGGTTTCCTCTCCGAACACCACCTGCGACAGCGTGGGCTCGTCCAGCTGCACGAAGTCGCAGCCAGCATCCCGCAGAGCGACGATTTCCTCCCGCAGCAGGGCCACCACGTCCCGCGCCAAGTCGTCGGGCGTGGGATACGCCTTGTCCGACAGCCCCTCGAACCACGCCGACCGAGTCAGCATGTAGGGCCCTGGAATGGGAACCATGACGGCCCGGCCGGTGTGCTCTTTCAGGAAGGTCAGCTCGTCGAGAGCCAGGCCCTGTCTCTTGGTGATGTGGTCGATGGCGATGGGGCTCTTGATGGCGAAGGCCGGAACGTCCAGGGCCCGCAGCACTTCCTCCATCCGGGCACGGTCGGACGAGTAGTTCAGCAGCTCGGAGACCTTCATAAGCTGCATGCCGTTTAGCTTGTCGACGGCGAAGGAGTAGAAGTTGTCGCGGCGCTGTTCGCCGTCGCTGAGGATGTCCACGCCGGCTTCTTCCTGTGCGCGGATACAGGCAAGGACTTCGTCGTCGGCGACTTTGCTGAAGTCGGCGTAGGTGCTTTCGCCGGCCTCCTTGCTGCGCAGGGCGCGGACGAGATCGTTGGAGCGGGGCCAGCTACCGACCACCGTGACTGGAAACAGAGGGATATCTGCCATTTTTTTCTCCCGGGGCTGGGCGCCCCTCTGCCGGACGGGGCCGGCCCAAATTGGACAAGTTACAGCCGCGAATCAGCAAGAATCGCGCTTTTGAAATGTATCGGCAGCGCCCAGTCATGTCAACCATCAGAGAATTACCCAGCAGGGCTATCTCATTTGGAATTCCACAATCCGTCCCTCCCGCGAAAGATCCGTCCTTCCCGCGAAAAAGTTCCATTGCCGCGAAAGATCCGTCATTCCCGCGAAGGCGGGAATCCAGTGGCCTGCATCACAGGTAATGCCGCCAGTTGTGGACGGTCTGAGCCTGGAGGTCTGGGTCAGCCGGAGTCTCGATAGCCCTGTATAACCGGGAGGAAGCGATAACCCAGAAGAAGCCGTGGCAGCGATTCGAAACAGTGCAGCTACCGCAAAGACCGGGAATAACTGGGGGATATCGATGTCTGGATGAACTGGATTTTCAAATTGCAAGACCCCGGCGAGAGCCATACCAACCGAGCCGTCGGCATGTTTGGCCTGGATTGCCGTAGCTTCATCAGCTTGATGGGAAGTCGCAATGGCGGGGAAATTGACGCTTCTTTGAGTGGCCGGGTTCCCTTGATTCGAGCAAGTCAGGACGCACGAGGACCGGCGAGAGCAATTGCCGCGCTGCATGAAACTATTGACTTTCCCGCTGTCCCTATCCTATAGTCCGCTGAACCTTTATATGGAGATGGGAGATAGTTACAAGTTAGCCTGATACCGCAAGTTATGCGTCGAAATTCGTACAGATTAGAGACTTTCCGCTGAATAATCGTACAATCACTGTCGACGAGCGGTTATCGATCGAGGAAGGGTCATTCGGGAATAAACGGGCGTCGGGCGCCCTATCTCTGGAGGTCTTCACAAGATGTCAAAGATTTTCTGGAATCCGGGACTGTTGCTGTTGAGCCTGCTGGTCATGGGGCTGCTGTTCGTAGTGGCCTGCGGAGGCGCGGACCAGCCCGAGGAACCTGCGGCGACCAGTAGTAGCCCGGGCGCAACCACGGCGCCTGCGGAAACGGCGGCTCCCTCAGCCACCGAGGCACCTTCGCAGCAGCAGGCTGCAGGCGCAGCCAACACGCCGACTCCCGAACCGGAAGCTACGGTAATGGCGATGACCACCTCAGGTCCGGACCCTACGGCGACACCGGCGCCCGAGGAAGCGGCTGAGGCGATAACGGCTAACCAGGCGATGGCGAAATCAGAGGGCAAGTACGGCGGCGTGATTGACATGCACGTAGCCGGAAACGTGGCCCACTGGAACATTATGGAGTGCGGTTCGGGCGGAACCTGCATGTCGCCCACCTCTCCGTTCTCCAACGGCTTGGTCCACTACAACGGTGAGACCCCCGAGCCGCTGGATATTCGTGGCGATCTTGCCACTGGCTGGACGGTGGACGAGGCTGGCACCACCTACCTGTTCAACCTGCCGGAGAATGCCCGCTGGCATGACGGGGTTGACATCACCTCGGACGACGTCGTTTTCAGCATCAACGAGATGCTGAGGACTGATGTGCCCCGGCCCAGGTCAGGCCAGATACGGCCATACGTGAAGACGGTTGAGGCAGTGGGGCCCCACCAGGTACAGATCGACCTGCACTTCCCCTCGTCTGCCTTCCTGGCCTTCCTGGCCACCGACTTCATGAAGATGTGGCCCAAGCACCATGTTGGCGACGATCCGGACACCCAGAAGAACATGCGCCTTGAGGAGAATATCCTCGGTTCCGGGCCGTTCAAGATGGTGGAACACGAGAAGGACTCGGTCTACCGGTGGGAGAAGAACGAGGACTACTTCAAGGAAGGCCTGCCGTACTTCGACGGGATGAATTACTTCATCATCAACGACCCCAGCCGCATCCTGGCGGCCTATAAGGCTGAACAGGTGCTGATGACGGTCTACCTGAACAGCAACATGAACGTCAGGGCTGGCCAGGAATTGCAAGAGCACCGGGAGGGCAAAGGCCGGGTGTTCTTCGCCGGGCCGACGCTCTGGCACGGAATGCTGATCAACACGGAAAAGGAGCCCTTCAACGACGTGCGGGTGCGGCGGGCTCTGAACCTGATCCTGCACCGGCAGGCATTCAACGAAACCTTCGGCGCTGGCGAATACCAGATCGGTTCGCCGTTGCCGCCGGACCAGTGGTTCGGGCGCACCACCGAGGAGTGGCTGGCTTGGCCTGGGATGAGGGAGACTGACGACGGTCAGAAGCACCCCGACGACATTGCTGAGGCCAAGCGATTGATGGCCGAGGCTGGCTATCCCGACGGGTTCGAGACCACCATCCTTGCGGCCAACTTCCTGTCCTTCCCCGACATGGCCCAGGTGGCCGCCAGTCAGATGGAACGGTGGCTGAACATCAAGGCGACCGTGCAGCCTGAAGAGCCCGCCGCTGGGTATGTCCGCTACGAGGCGGGGGACTGGAGCCTGGGCTTCCACGGCAACGGCATCCTGGTCATGGACCCGGACCAGCTCGTGGCCGGAAGCTACCTGAGCAAGGCCACCCGCAACTACAGCGCATGGGAGCCTGAAAAGGTCCGCGAACTCTACGACGCCCAGATAGTAGAGACAGACACGGAGAAGCGGCGCCAGCTGGTGCTGGAGCTGGGCGACTACTTGGCCAACGAGGACACCCACGTCGTGATCACAACTTGGGCGATGCTGGTTCCCTATGTGGATAACCGGATCAAGAACTACAACATCGCATCGGGCTTCGCCAACCACACTAACAAGGAACACCTCTGGTACGAGGAATAGGGTCAATCAGCAGGGGCGCAGTCAGCTGCGCCCCTGCTGCATCCCCATGGTTTCATGCCGGGCCAGCTTTGTTTGATCAAGGGTCTGTCGGACTTGAGCCCGGACTATCGGACCCGAATAGATAGTCATTGAATTCGTGGCGTAGACGGAGAAGAGAATGAATCTATACGTGGTAAAGAGGTTGCTGCTCTTTATACCTACGTTGTTGCTGGTCACCGTCATCGTCTTCTCCCTGATGCGGCTCATTCCCGGGGATCCGGCCTACCTGCGCCTGATCGGAACGGACGGGGACGCGGAATTCACCCAGGAGCAACTGGAAGACCTGCAGGCGCAGTTGGGCACGGACAAGCCGCTGGTCCAGCAGTACGTGTTCTGGATATGGGACATGCTTCGCGGCGACCTGGGCCTGTCTATGATCTACGACACCCCGATCGTAGACGACATCAAGTCCCGTCTCCCCATAACGATAGAGTTGACCTTGCTTTCCCTGGCGCTTGCGACGGTAATAGCCGTTCCGCTGGGGGTGATTTCGGCTGTGATGCAAGACTCGCCAGCCGATTATGCATCGAGGATCATCGCCATCTCCGGCGTTGCCATACCCAACTTCTGGCTGGCGATCCTGATAATCATCGTTCTGGTGAATGTTTTCGGCTGGCTCGCTCCGTTGGGGTACAGCGACTTATGGGAAGACCCGCTGAACAACCTGCAACAGCTCATCTTTCCAGCCATAGCGCTCGGGTTCTATAACATGGCGCTGATTGCCCGTGTGACCCGCAGTGCCATGCTGGAGGTATTCCGCGAGGACTACATCAGGACGGCCCGGTCCAAGGGCCTGAACGAGAGGGTGGTGATTGTGCGCCATGCCCTCAAGAATGCCTCGCTGCCGGTGCTGACCATCTCCGGTTGGCAAATAGGCCGCCTGCTGGCCGGAACCGTGGTAATCGAGCAGATTTTCCTCGTTCCGGGCATGGGTAAACTGCTCATAGACAGCATCTTTGCCCGCGACTTCACCATGATCCAGGCCATAGTGATGATGGTGGCGACGATGGTGTTGCTCCTCAACCTGATCGTTGACCTGATGTATGGCTGGCTGGACCCCAGGATTCGCTACGCCTAACCAAAATCGCCCGACGCCCTGGAGGTAGTCAAGTGGCCGTTTTCCGCACTGAAGAAAGGGAAGAGAGGGTAGACGTCCTAGCCGTGCCCGAGGGCATGCGCACCAAGCTGAATCTGTGGCAAAACCTGCTCAAATTCGTCAAGGACAAGCCACTCGGGGCCTTCGGCGGAACGGTTGCGATACTCCTGATCGTTCTCGCGGTCGCGGCTCCCCTCGTGGCTACCCACAATCCCGAGTTGACGAACTACCGGGCGGTGCTGGCCGAGCCCAGTTCGGAAATGCTTCTTGGCGGAGACCAGATCGGGCGCGATGTGTTCAGCCGCTTGGTTTATGGCACCCGCATCTCCCTGCTGGTTGGCATTTTGAGCGTGCTCTTCGGTGTGACCATCGGTCTCGCCGTCGGACTGGTAAGCGGCTATTTCGGCGGTAGCGTGGACTTGGTGGTGCAACGGTTGATGGACGCCGTAATGGCCTTTCCCGCGTTGATTCTGGCGCTTTCAATTATGGCGGTCATGGGGGCGTCAATCGTCAATGTCATCATCGCGCTGTCGGCGGTGTTCGTGCCGGGAGCTGCGCGCACGATTCGTTCGCAAGCGCTGAGCATCAAGGAGACCGATTACATACTCGCCGCCAAGGCGATAGGGGTGACCGACCTGCGCATAATGGTGCGGCACATGGCTCCCAACCTGGCAGCCACCTACATCGTGCTGGCGACCATATCCCTGGGCTGGGCCATTGTTGTTGAAGCCTCGCTGAGCTTCTTGGGCGTCGGAGTGCCGCCCAACGTGCCCACTTGGGGCGGGATGCTGACCGGAGCCACCGAATTCGTCGAGACGGCATGGTGGGTTGCTGTATTCCCGGGACTGGCGATCGCCGTCGTCGTGTTCGCGTGGAACCTGCTGGGCGACGCCCTCCGGGACGTGCTGGATCCGAAGCTGCGAGGTTCCAACTAAAGCAGAAGCCCTGGCCTTACCCCTTCATCCTGAGCCGGGCACCCCTTCATCCTGAGCTTGTCGAAGGAATACTCGAGAAGCCCCTCTCTTACGGGAGGGGCTTCGCTGTTGCGGCTCACTCCGTTTGACATTCCACTACTGGCGGCTATAGTGAGAGTCGGTCCCGGGGCGCGGACCGAAGTAGAAAATTCAACCTGCCGGAGGTACGAATGACCACCACCGAGCAACGTCCCAGCAGTGAATACAAGGTCGTAGGCACAAGGCCCATACGCCACGACGGAATAGACAAGGTAACCGGAGCCGCCAAGTACGGTGCGGACATTCAGTTGGCCGGAATGCTGCATGGCAAGGTTCTCCGCAGCCCCTATGCCCACGCGCGCATCCGCAACATCGACACCAGCCGAGCGGAAGCCTTCCCTGGTGTGATGGCTGTGTTGACGGCAAAGGACTTCCCCATCATTCAGGACCAGATCATCGATCTGGCAGAGACGCAGGGCAACATACGACTGATGGCCGAGCACGTCATGGCCAACCAGAAGGCGCTGTACCAGGGCCACGCCGTCGCCGCCGTTGCTGCCACCAGCCCGCACATCGCGGAGCAGGCGCTGGGGCTGATCGACATCGACTACGAAGTGCTGGAGCCGGTCCTTTCTCTCGAGGATGCGATGCGGCCGGATGCGCCCATCATTCACGAAACCCTTTCCACTCACTTCAAGCAGGAGCGTTTCGCCCGCGGTGAGGACACGGGCACTCGGGGCAACATCGCCAGCCACATCCAACACAAGCTGGGCGACCCGGAGAGGGGCTTCAAAGAGGCGGATGTCGTTCTCGAGCGCGAGTATCACACCGGCACCGTCCACCAGGGCTACATCGAGCCCCACGCGTCCACCGCCACCTGGACCGGCGACGGACGGCTGACCGTCTGGACCTGCACGCAGGGGGCCTTTGCCATCCGCAGCTCCACCGCGGCCATCTGCGGGGTGCCGGAGGACATGGTGCGGGTGATCCCCACTGAGATCGGCGGCGGCTTCGGCGCCAAGATCACCACCTACCTGGAACCGCTGGCGGCAATCCTGTCCAAGAAGACGGGGCGCCCGGTCAAGCTGGTGATGAGCCGCAAGGACGTGTTCGAGGGCACCGGGCCCACCTCCGCCACGACGCTGCGGACGAAGATCGGGGCCACCAAGGACGGAAAGATCACGGCCTGCCAGATCTGGATGGCCTTCGAGGCAGGCGCCTTCCCCGGCTCTCCAGTGGGTGGGGGCACCCTCTGCGCCACCGGGCCCTACAACATCGATAACCTGCTCATCGACGGCTACGATGTCGTTGTGAACAAACAGAAGGTCCAGGCCTACCGTGCGCCGGGCCAACCCCAGGGCGCCTTCGCAGTCGAACCGATAATCGACGAACTGGCCGCTGAGATTGGGATGGACCCAATGGAACTGCGGATCAAGAACGTCGCCAAGGAAGGCGACCGGATGCCCAACGGCGTCGCCCACCCCCGGTTCGGCGTCAAGGAAATGGAAGAGGCCATGAAGGCCCACCCACACTACAACGAGCCCTTGGGAGAGCCCAGCTCTCGCGCAGCCGTCCGCGGCCGGGGAGCGGCGGTGGGCTACCGCTGGCAGGCCGGTCAGATGTCGGCGGCAACCATCATCGTCAACAGCAACGGCACCATCAATCTGGTTACCGGCTCGGTGGACATCGGCGGTACTCGCACGGCTGTAGCGATGCAGGCCGCCGAGGTGCTGGGCATCGCGGCGGAGGACGTGATCCCGACGGTCGTTGACACCGACACCATCGGGTACACCGCAGTAACGGGCGGAAGCCGGACGGCCTTCGACACCGGGCTGGCGGCGATCCAGGCCGCTGAAGACGTGAAGCGGCAGATGGCCGCCCGTGCATCGGCCATCTGGGAGGTGCAGGAGGATGATGTGGCCTTTGAGGACGGCGTCTTCGTCTGCAAAGTCAACTCCGAAGACCGTTTCACTTTCAAGGAACTGGCAGGACGCATGATGCGGACGGGTGGCGCCATCACCACCTCGGTTTCGGCGGTCTCC
Source organism: Dehalococcoidia bacterium (assembly GCA_963667765.2). Taxonomy (GTDB): domain Bacteria; phylum Chloroflexota; class Dehalococcoidia; order Lucifugimonadales; family UBA3495; genus VXOI01. The sequence continues at coordinate 1,074,402 of CAXXON010000001.1, forward strand.
ACGGGCGTTGGCCCGATCATTGCGGGCAACATCTTTGACGTCGAGGTCGACACGGACACGGGCAAGGTGGACATCGTCCGCTGTACCGCCTTCATGGACGTGGGCACCGCGGTTCACCCCAGCTATGTGGAAGGGCAGATGCAGGGCGGCACGGTGCAGGGCATCGGCTGGGCGTTGAACGAAGAGTACAACTACAACGACCAGGGCGTGATGCTCAACTCAAGCTTCCTCGACTACCGCATGCCCACCAGCCTGGATGTGCCGATGATCGAGACCGTCATGCTGGAGATTCCGAATCCGCGGCACCCGTTCGGGCTACGCGGTGTGGGGGAGGCCCCTCTCATCCCGCCCCTGCCTGCAATAGCCAACGCCGTGTCCAACGCCATCGGCGTGCGCGTCAACCAGCTGCCAATCACCCCGTCGGTCGTGCTGGATGCCATAGACAGCAAGGGCCAATAGGCTACATAACGAAATCAGGCCCTGACAGCAGGCCCCGCGCGTTGCGGGGCCTGTTTTTCGTTGTGAACCGCCGCCCCAATGGCCGTGCTACGATTTTGCGATGGCTAAAATATAGTGGCTAATCTCGCCCAATCCCAAATGCGCCCTCTAGCGCCCCGCCAACAGATCGGCGGGCTGCAGCGGGGAAAGCTGTCTTTGACATGACCACGCCAGCCCGCTCGTTTGGCCGATCCAGTTCGATTCTTGCCGTACTGGGCAATTCGGACTTCAGGCTGCTTTGGCTGGCCGGAGGGGCCGACAACTCGGGCCGGTGGATGGAAGCGGTGGTGATGGCGCTGCTGATGCTGGACATCGGCGGCTCCGCCCTCCAGGTCGCCCTGCTCTTCGCCTTCCGCTGGACTCCAATGCTGCTGTTTGCCCTCGTGTCAGGCATGGTGGCCGACCGGGCCAACCGCCGCTTGGTGATGATCGGAGTCAGGACGGGCATCGTAGCGGTGATGGCGGTCTTGCTGGTGCTGGTAGCCAGCGGCAGCGCCCGGCCCGAGCACCTGTTCATCGGTTCCCTGCTACTCGGCTGGCTTTACGTGCTGGAGTTCCCCTCGCGGCGATCGTACATCTACGAACTGGTGGGGAGCCGGGAACTGGTGGGGGCGATGTCGCTGGAGACGATCACCACCACCATCGGCAGGCTCCTGGGGCCGCTGGCAGCGGGAATCATCGTCGGTCAGGCAGGGTTCACGGTGGCCTTCGCCACCCTTGTCGGTCTCTACGGACTGGCGTTCCTGTTCGTGATGCTGGTCAGGACGAGACTGCCCGCCCGAGGAAACGGCAGTTTCGCCCTGTGGACGGTGGCAAAGACGGGCTTCGGGTATGCCTTCAGGAACCCCATTGTGCGCGCGGTGCTTATGGGGACCATCATCTTCAACGCGCTGGCCTTCAGCGTGGAATCGCTCTTCCCGGTGGTGGCCAAGGACCACCTGATGGTGGGCCCGGAGCTGACCGGCGTGCTCATCTCAGCGCAGTCGTTCGGGACGCTGGGAGCGGCCCTGGCCATCGGACTGGTCCCGAACCTGCGTTACCACGGCAGGGTGTTCTGCTTCGGAATGGCGATACAGCTTGTGAGCCTCATACTGTTCGCTCTGTCGCCGTGGTACCCGGTCTCGTTCGTGCTGCTGCTAATCTCGGGGCTTGGGGCCGCGGGGTTCAGCACGATGCAGAGCACGATAATCATGATGTCGTCGCCTCCCGAAATCCGCGGCGCGGCCCTGGGGGTGCTGGGGCAGTGCATTGGCGTTGCCGCAGTGGGCGGGGTGATCGTGGGATTCGTGGCCGATTACCTGAGCGCCCAGGCTGCAGTGGCGCTGAGCACGGGACTCGGGCTCACCCTGCTGATACCGGTGATGCTCTTCACTTCCCTGGTGAAGAGCCCGATCAGCCCTGCGGAGGAGTGACGCCGGGACGATGTGCTACGCCATCACCCCTTCGGCTGGCTCACGAGAGGCCTAGCCCCCTCCCGTCATTCCAACCCCTAGCCGTCATTCCCGCGAAAGTGGGAATCCACTCCCTACAGTGCGCCATCTGCTTCCAGGGCTTCCAATTCATCGGGTGTCAGGCCGCCTATGTCGCAGAGGATTTCGTGGTTGTGCTGGCCGAGGGTGGGCGGAGTCCCGGCGGGCGAGTCTACGCAGGCGGTGAGGCGCACCGGCGTGCGCGGTGAGCGGAAGATGCCGCCAAGCGTGTCGCCGGTGTCGACATACATCTGCCGGCTCTCCAGGTGGGGGCAGTGGGCCAACTCCTCCATGGTCTGGGCCATTCCCATCGAGAATCCGAGAGGAACCAGCTTTTCCGCAATCTCCAGCTTGGTCAGGTGGACGGACCACTGCTCAATGGCGGGGATAAACTCGTTCACGAAGAACTCACCGCCCTGCTCCCCGCCCAGAAAGCGAGGGTCAACGGCCAAATCGTCGCGCCCGATGGTCTGCCAGAGGGAGCGCAGCCGCTCCTCCGAGCGGGCGCCGGCGAGCACGATGTAGCCGTCCTTGGCCCGGAAGGTCACGCCCGCCGTCGCCATGCGGTCGTGGGAGCGCATTGGAGCTTTCCCCGTCGCGTGGTAGTGGTTCATGTTGCTCTCGATGTGGGAGACCATGCACTCGTACATCGCCACATCGATGTGCTGGCCGCGCCCGGTCTTGCGGCGGGTCTCGAGGGCGAGGATGATGCTGAGGGCGGCCCACAGGCCCGGAATGGAGTCGCCGATGTTGTCTCCCACCGCCTGGGGTCGGCCATCGGGGTCTCCGGTCATCTCCATCCACCCGGCCATGGCCTGGATGGCCATGTTGTTGGCGGGCCAGTTGGAGTAGGGTCCGGTCAGACCTTCGCTGTCACCGTAGCCCGTGATGCTGGCGTAGACCAGGCCGGGGTTGACCTCGCTTAGGCGGTCGTAACCCAGTCCCAGGCGGCGGAATGCACCGGAGCCCCAGTTGTCCACCAGCACATCGGAGACGGCAACGAGGTTCTCGAATGCCTGCTTGCAGCGCGGGTTGCGAAGGTCGATGCTTACGCTCTTCTTGTTGCGGTTGATGCCCAGGAACCGGGAGCTGATGCTGTTGCCGTCGTTGTCGGATACGAAGGGAGTCCTTCCGCGGGCGATGTCGCCGGTGCGAGGGCGCTCGATCTTGATCACCTCTGCGCCCATGTCTGCCAGGATGAGCGAGCAAAATGGGCCGGCGACGATGTGGGTGGCGTCCAGCACGCGGATGCCCTCCAGGGGGAGTGGCAGTCCGGTGGGGATGCTGAGAGGGAACTGCGACGGGGTGGTCATGGCGCTACTCCGGTTAACTGGGTGATTCCAGTATTTTATGGGGTACCCTATGGCCTTATGATAATGGCAATTGTCGAGGAGGGAACTGGATGAAGGCGAAAGGAGTTTCTCACATCGCGGTGTGCGTCGCGGACCTGGAGCGGTCCCTGCATTTCTATCGAGACCTGCTGGGTCTGACGGTCAGGCTGCACACCACGCAGCAGATGGCACGGAGGCCGGGTGCTGAGTCGGCCGAGATGTACCAGCGGACGCGGGAATCCCGCACGGTGGCGAATGTGTACTTCGACGACCCTGACACGACCGAGCCGTTCCTGGTTCTGACTTCCCATCCCGGAGACGAGGTCGAAGGGGAGCCCATCAAGCTTGACCAGATCGGAATCAGCCACATCTCCTTCGGAGTGGAGGACGTGCGGGCCTACGCCGAAGAGCTGGTGGCCAAGGGAGTCCCACTGGCAGGAACGATGGCCGACTTCACCAACGACCAGGGCGAGATGCGTACCTTCTTCGTATACGATCCCGACGGCATCCTGGTGCAGTTCGACACCGGGCTTTAGTAACTATCTCAAGAACCGCTATAGTCCAAATCCGCCAAAATCCAAAACCGCCATTCCCACAAAGGACCCGTCATTCCCGCAAAGGACCCGTCATTCCCGCGAAAGCGGGAATCCAGGATTCCTTGCTGATGAAGAGCGTTTTGGCTACAGAAGCGAGTGGATTCCTGACTCCGCAGGAATGACGAGATAATCTTGGGAATGACGGGATAATTTGATGACACAGTCTGGTAGGCGGCGTTCATCCCTCGGGGAACTGGTAGCTGTCGAGTAGGCTGTCGACCAGGCCGGTGGCGCGGTCCCAGTTGTAGGTGCGGTAGGAGTTGTTGCGGACGACATACCCAGCGCCGGCGTAGAACAACTCGAACTGGATGTGCCGGGATGCAAACTCCGAGCCGATGGCGTCCCAGGCCAGCTTGAAGAGCTTCACCCGGTCCCCGGTCTCCGGGCCAACAGCGCTCTGGCTGCGCGCGATGTAGTCTGCCTCTTCTGGGTTGGCGAAGTCCTTGACAGATGAGGGCAGCATGATGGGGCTGCTTCCGGCGAGCTCACGCAGGGTTTGCATCACCTGGGGGTAGAGCTCCTGGGCCATGACCTGCGCCGTGTACAAGGGATGGCGGTCGGGCACGAAGTAGGGGCCGACATAGCGGCCAGTGGCTTCCATGCCGTTGACGAGGCCCTCAATCACCCCCGCCTGCGCCGCAAGCCTGCCCAGGGTCTCGACCACCTGCGGGATGCTGGTGAGCTCGTTGGCGTCGGCAATCTTGCGGGCCAGGCCGATAAGGAAACGCAGCTTTACCATCACCCGCACCTGGGACTGGTAGTTCTGGAAGATGTGGGTGGGGGCCTCGTGGAACTGGTCCCGGCAGAGGGCGATGTCCTTGTAGACGAACACGCGGTCCCAGGGGACCTTGACCTCGTCGAAGTAGATGATCGCGTCGTTTTCGTCGAGGCGGCTCGACAGCGGATTGTCGAACTCGCTGGATGCCCAGGCCTCGAAGGACTTGCGGGAAAGGATCTTGAGCCCGGGCGTTCCCATGGGCACGGCCGCCGAAAAGGCGTGCTTCTCGGCACCGGGCCGCAGGGGCTGGATAGTGGTGATCAGCACCTCGTTGGCCAGGATGCTGCTGGTGCCGAGGGTCTTCGCGCCCTTGATGGTCACGCCGGTCGAGTCCTCGTCGCAGATGCCGGCCACAAGGAACTCATCGTGCTCGCCGGTCCAGCCCTGGGGGTTGGTGATCACGTAGGTCACGAACAGGTCGTTGTCGCGGACATACTGGTAGTAGTCGGAGAGGGCCCGGGCCCTCTCCTTGCCGTGGGCCTCGAACAGGTCGAGGCGCATCATCATCCCTGCCAGCGACGAGGCCACATGGTCCGGGGACCGGCCGAGATACCCGTAGGTGCATTCGGCCCAGGCCTCCATGGATTTGCGGCGGGCGACAAGCTCCGCGTAGGACTCGGGCAGTTGCCAGGAGCGGTTGACCCGGCCGCCGCTGGTTGGGGACTCAAAGGTCATCAGTTCCATGTTCGCGGGGTCTGCCTGAAAGTCGTAGAGCGAAGCGGTGGTGCGCACGGCGTTGCAGTAGGCAGGATGGTCGACCACGTCGGTGATCAGTTCGCCGTCCAGGTACACCTGGCGTCCGTCCCGCACGCTGTCCAGGTATTGCTGTCCAGTTTTTGTCATCGTTTGGCCCTTCAGGTAGGGGATTCGAAAAATAGAGGCCAATGATAGCACGAGCCAGGGCAAATGCATTCTAAACTTGATACGCGGTGCAGCCCCGTCATTCCCGCGAAAGCGGGAATCCAGAGGGTTCTGCGCCGATACAATCAGCTTCGGGCAGTGAGGCCTGGATTCCCGTTTCTCGGGAATGACGATTTATTGCGCTCCTTAAAATTAGAATGCGGTTGCCCTGTAACACGGGCCTTCCAGGGCCCGATACGGGGAACAGCTTTGCTATAATCGGGCGGCAGTCTGCCTACTTGGCGAGGGGTTATGCGTCTGATTTCCTGGAATGTCAACGGGATCCGTGCGGTGCACAAGAAGGGTCTTTTCCTGGGGTGGCTGGAGGAAGAACAGCCGGATGTGCTGTGCCTCCAGGAGACGAAAGCCCACGAGTCGCAGCTGACCGAGGCGATCAAGCAGGTCGAGGGCTATACTTCCTGGTTCTCGATGCCGGAGCGCAAGGGGTACAGCGGCGTGGCCCTGTACACGAAGCAGCAGCCACGCAGCGTCAGCCTCGGCCTGGGCGTGGAACGGTTCGACAACGAGGGTCGCACGGTGGTCGCTGACTTCGACGACTTCGTGCTTCTCGGCATCTACTTCCCCAACGGCAAGCGGTCGGCGGAGCGGCTGCGGTACAAGATGGAGTTCTACGACGCTTTCTTGGACTACGTGCAGAACCTGCGCCAGGAGGGCCGGAGCGTAGTGGTGTGCGGTGATGTGAACACCGCCCACAAGGAGATCGACCTAGCCCGCCCCAAGGAGAACGAGAAGATTTCAGGCTTCCTGCCCGAGGAACGGGCCTGGATGGACACCTTCCTGGAGCGCGGGTACGTGGACACCTTCCGGCAATTTAACCAGGATCCGGGGAACTACAGCTGGTGGGACCAGATGACCCGGGCGCGGGACCGGAATGTGGGCTGGCGCATCGACTACTTCTTCACCGACGCCGATTTCGCCTCCAACCTCACGGACGGTTTCATCCTGCCGGAGGTGATGGGATCGGACCACTGCCCGGTGGGCATCGAGATTTCCTGAACACCAGGGCCTGTCCACTGCCGTTTGCTATACTGGCAGCCACAATCAACCTGCGCTGAATCTACCGTAGGAGCGTCCAGATGAAAGATTCCGTTGAGGTCTTCTTCCATTCCCAGCAACCGTACACGCATCTGGACGAGTCCGAGATCGCGCAGTACAAGTCGGGGCGGCTGGACTTCCCCAACACCTACTTCGACCCCGAAAAGGCGTATCACCTCTACAACCAGTACCACGAGCAGTACGCCATGGCCGACGAGGCGGGACTCGACGGCATCATGACCAACGAGCACCACTCCTCGTACTGGAACATGAAGCCCTCGGCAAACCTTGACGCAGCCGTGATCAGCCGCATCACCCATCGCGTGAAAATAGCCATCCTCGGCAACATCATCCCGATCAACGAGCCGGTACGAATGGCCGAGGAACTGGCGATGCTGGACTGCTTTTCCAACGGGCGCCTCATCTCAGGCTTCGTGCGGGGAGGTGCGGTGGAGACCCTGCAGGCCGGAATCGACCCCACCGAAAACCGGGACCGCTTTGAGGAAGCCCACGACCTGATCATCAAGTGCTGGACCCAGCCGGGGCCCTTCCGGTTCGAGGGCCGGTACTACCACCATAGGGTCGTCAACCCGTGGGTGCTGCCGGTGCAGAAGCCACATCCGCCGGTGTGGTTCCCGGGCGGCAGCAGCCCGGAGAGCGTGGTGTGGGCGGCCAGCCACCAGTATGCCTACATGAACCTCGGCGCGCTGATCGGCCTGACCAAGGAACTCAAACAGGTCTACATCGACACGGCCAGGGAAGTGGGTTTCACCCCAGGGCCGGAGCACTTCGGCTACCAGGTGCGGGCTCTGGTGGCGGACACGGAGGAGAAGGCCCAGGAGCTTGGGCGCGGCTTCCTCTGGGCGGGCCAACACCGTATGCGTGGGCCTGTGGAGCATGTGGACCCGCCGGGGTACCAATCGCCCACGGCCAGCCGGCTGGCGGCCCGAAGGATCGGCGGAGGCGGCGGAATGGCGATGGGCTACGAGGACCTGCAGGAAGTCGGGGCCATCATCGTGGGCACTCCCGACACTGTGATTCGGAGGCTGTCCGACACCATCGGCCAGTTGAACCCCGGCTACATGATTCTCATAGGAAGCGACGGCAACATCCCCCACAAGGATGTCATGCGGTCGGTCGAACTGCTGGGCAAGGAAGTCGTGCCGGCATTGCACGAAATCCAGCTGGCCCCGTACGAATAGCAGGCATGAGGCGGTCGCCACCGGTTGGTATAATCCATGGCTGGTCGAGTGAAGACGCGAGGAAGAAATGAGCCGAGTCAGTAACGCAGCGGAGGCGCTGCTTCAGCAGTTCAGGGGCAAGGAAAAGTACCTGCTTGAAGGCGATCTCCTGCCGGAGAGCATTGGTGAGGCCTACGATGTACAGGTGGCCTACCAGGGTGCCCTGACGGCGGAGTACGGGAAAGCTGCCGGATACAAGATCGCCTATACCACCACCGCCTTGCAACAGTCATCGGGCATCAGTGAGCCTGTGGCTGGCGTGATCCTGGCCAACAACGTTCGCCATTCTCCGGCGGTGCTGAATCAAGGTGACTTCCTGGAGCCCGGCATCGAGTGCGAGGTTGGCGTACGGCTGGGCAAGGACCTGCCGGCCTCCGGAGCGCCCTACGACCGCGACGGTGTGTCTGAGGCAGTCGAGGCGGTGATGACCGCTTTCGAGGTGATAGACAACCGCCGGACTCAGGGGCAGGACACGCAGACGCAACTCCTGACCACCATCTCCTCCAACATCCTGAACGCGGGCGTGGTGCTGGGAGAGCCGGTGACCGACTGGCGGGGCATAGACCTGGCGGCCTGCCGGGGCTACATGAAGATCAACGGCGAGATTGTGGGAGAGGGCGTGGGCTCGGATGTGATGGGGCACCCGCTGGAGCCGCTGGCCTGGCTGGCGAACGCGCTGGCGGACCAGGGCAGGGACCTGAAGGCCGGCATGATCGTAATTACCGGCAGCATCGTATCCCCCAAATGGCTGAAGCAGGGCGACACCGCCCTGATCGAAATCGAGGGGTTGGGCAAAGCAGAATTGAGCGTCGCCTGATTTCTGGCGACGAAGCACTGGGCCGTGGTTCAAGTTAAGCGCGGTCCGTTTTCAGGGCGAGGTTGCGCATAGTGGCTATGGTGAGCGGCGCGGGAGCGCCGACGGGCGCGCGGATGGACCCCAAGGGGCTGGAGCGCGTCAGGGACCTGTTTCTAGAGCAGATTGAAAGCGGGCTCCATCCCGGGGCCGCACTGGCGGTTTATCGCTACGGCGAGCTCGTACTGGACCTGTACGGGGGACTTGCTGACAAGGATGCCGGCCGGCCGGTGGACGAAAGCACGATGTTCGTGCTGTATTCTTCCACCAAACCCGTTACGGCCGCTTGCCTCTACATCCTCTGGGAGCGAGGCAAACTGGGCTGGGAAGACCGTGTGGCCGATCATTGGCCGGAATTCGCCCAGTCGGGCAAAGATGAAGTCACCATCGCCCAAGTGCTGACCCATCGGGGAGGGTTCCCCGACAGCCCCAGCCACATGACCTGGGACCGATGGAGCGACTGGGACGCAGCGGTCAAGGCCATGGAGGAACTGCGGCCGGACTATCCGCCGGGACGGGTCATCGCCTACCACCCGCGAAACTTCGGCTGGGTCATCGGCGAGCTGGTGCGGCGCATCGATGGCCGCCCCATCAACCGGTTCGTCCGCGAGGAAATCACCCGTCCGCTAGGCATAAACGACCTGTATATCGGACTGCCGGAGTGGCTGCTGGACCGGGTCTCCAAGCTGCATGCCATGGAAGATTGTGACCGCCGAAGCCAGGTTGAACTGTACAACAACCCCGAGGTCCATCGCACGGTGCAGCCGTCGGGCGGCGGCATATCAACAGCGAGGGGACTGGCTCGCTTCTTCGCCATGTTGCAGCTGGGGGGCACCCTGGATGGCGTCACCATCATGAGCCCCGAAACAGTGGAGGAAGTTACCGCGCCGCATTCGGAGGGAATCGACCATTCCCTCAATCGCCGCGTTGTCCGCGGGATGGGCCTCTCGCTGGCGGACCCCAGGAGCGGGGATTCCGAGCACCTGGATGTGCGGACCTTCGGCCATGCCGGGTCAGGGACATCGGTGGGATGGGCGAACCCGGACACCGGGCTGGCAGTGGCCTACATCACCAACGGTTTCCGTGCCGAGATCTCCAACACCCCGCGGCTGGCGGCCATCTCCCAGGCCATCACCGACGCCTGCGGATAGGGCCTACTTCACCTCACTCGAGTAGATGATCCACCACCCTCCATCTATTTGGCGGAACACCATCAGCACCCGTCGCGTGTCCACCGGCGTCTCTATCGAGAGGTATGTCTCGTAGTCCCCGTCCTCGTTGAGCGTGGGCGGCATTTCCTCCGACACCCCCAGCTTTACCCGGAAAAGCTTCATGCGGCCAATGTCACTGCGGATGAGCTCCTCTTGGGAAGTGCGGTACCCAGGCTCCAGCATCGTGATGGCGTGGTCGACGTCATAGTCGTTTAGGGCCTTCCAGTATTCGTCGACAATCCGCTTGATGGCCTGGATATTCTCGGTTTTCAACGCACTGTCCTTTGATATTTGTGTGGGAGTGAGGGTGGGGGCCTTGGAAGGAAGTATCTGGGTGGGCATGACCTCAGTCGCAACTGGCTGGAGCGTGGGCCGGGAAGGTGTCAGCGGGAGAGGGAAAGTGCCGAAGGAATCAGCCGGGCTCGCTGTGCCTGGTGTGGCGGGCAATGTTGGTGTAAGGGTTGGCACGGCGGTTGCCGGTTGCGCTGCCTCGCCGTTAGCAGTCCTTGCCGGGGAGGGCTCAGGTTCTCCCTGGCATGCTGCGAGGAGGACCACCGCGGCCGTCACCCCAAGGAGCAACAATCCCACTATTAACTTCACTCTCCACCCCCGCCCATCGTCGCCCATTACACTTCGAGGCCCATCTGCGAGGTCATTGCGTTGCCCCATCCTGTGCTCTATCCTGAACGCGCAGCGGGCGAGAGTGCCCCGCCCGCAATACGCCAGGAGTGACAGATATGGCTGGCCCGAAAGAAGCGTATACCATTGAGCTGAACCCAGACCAGATGGCCTTCATCCGCCAGGCCAAGGAAAAGTTCAACATCAACACCGAAGACAAGGCGATGCGGGTGGTGCTGGACTACCTGATCACCAATCCCGACATCCACGCGACGGTGTTCTCAGAGCCGCGCTGCCTTCGCTGCGAGTAAGCTGAAAACACCCGGCTACCCCAACTGCTGTACTGCCTCCAGGGCCAGTCGGTAGCCGTATACGCCGCACCCGTAGACCGCGCCCTTGCACACCGGCAGCACCTGGGACACGGTGCCCCGGGCGGTAGGGTTCGAGACATGAACCTCATAGACCGGGAACTTGACCTGCGTTATTGCGCTGCGTAGGGGCCCGGCAACGGTGGTGTACCCTGCCGGGTTGATCAGGGCGGCGTCGAAGTCCCGGTCGTGGGCGTCGTAGAGGGCGTTCACGACCTCTCCTTCTATGTTGGAGTGGAAGAGTTCCACATCTACGCCCAGTCCCTCTGCATAGCCGATGATCTGCTCGTCGATCTCCTCCAGGGTGGCGGATCCGAAGATCTCGACCTGCGACTTGCCTCGCATATTCATTCCCGCGCCCTGAATCACCAGAACCTTGCTCATCTTGTCCTCCTCAACTTGTTGTAGTTAACCAGTTCGAAATAGTCGATTTTGGGGAAATTGACCAAACAAAGGTTGGCGCAATGGATTCCCGAATTCGAGGGAATTACGGGTTGGCGGCCTGCGCCGAGAACTTGGGGTCAACGGCTCTTGGCGCTTGTTGTGCCTTGAGGCTGTACAGGGATTTCTGTCCTATTCGGCTCCCGGGCCGGTGTATTGCGGGCCACCGGGGACCGGTTCATTGGGTACCTCGGTGATGTAGCCGGCCAGCATGATGTCGAGTTGAAGCATCAGCATCTTGCTCCAGGCCGACGCGGCGCGAATCGCGAGTTCCGGGTCGTCCAGCTCCCGGCGGAGAAGGTCGGTGACCGCCGATTGGATGTAGGATATCGTCCCGACCATGAACCGGGAGGGTACCGAGCCCAGGTGGGAACGGTGCAGCGGCGGGTGGCTGTGGACGATTCCCATCGCCAGGACCCGGATGGGGTAGTCCTGGTCCATCTGGAAGTCGATGGAGCCGCGTAGCCAGCGCATGAGGCTGTGCTTTCGCCGGGTCAGGCGCTCCTCGTTTACCTCGCCCTCTTCGTTGGCGAAGAAGCGGCGGGTCTCGGGGAAGTCGAGAAAGTTGTCGTAAACCGACGCAGTCAGCTCGTCACCGTGTTCCAGGACGACCTCGCGAGTCGCCTGGATCAGGTCCAGCCCTTCCTGGTCGAGCCCGATAAACTCGGCCAGTTCCTGCATCCTTCCGGGCCAGTCGATAACCTGCGTCATCAACAACTCCGCATGGCCCCGCTCAAGCGCGCTCGGGCCTGTCTGAATATACCGCCTCGGATAGCGAGGGGCAACCGCGCCAGCCTCCGGTCCCGGCTATGCCGATTCGACCTGTGTCGGTCCTGGCTCGGGCAGTGTCAGCGGCCGCCGAATGAGGGGAGTGAATACCATGGCGGGGATCAGCAGGGCCAGCGCTGCCAAAGCGTGCAGCGAGATGGTCTGCTGCAAGGTCAACACGGACACCACGAAGAAAATTTCCAATGCTCCCATGAGGTTTGCGACGCCGATGCAGAAACTGAGCAGTCCCATCATCTGGCCGCGCATGGCCGGGGGTGACACCAGCATCATGATGCTGCTCTGCATGGTGGAGAAGCCGGCCTGTCCCAGACCGCTGATCAGCAGCAAGACGAAGGCCAGGGCGTACCAGGACGACCACACGTAGGCCGCCGACGCCAGCAACACGATGATTGAACCGAAGGCGAAGTAGCGCCCATGGAACCGCACGCCGCGCGTCGATGCAATCATTGCCGCTCCCGCGAGGTGGCCAAAGCCATCGGCCGCCACCAGCACGCCGACGAGGGCCTCCCCCTTGTTGAGCAGGTCGGTGCCGACAGCGGGTATGAACTGCTGCAGCGGGAACGCCCAGGCGTTCATCACGATCGTGATGGATAGCATGCCCACGAGGATCCCGGTCTTCCAGGCGAAACCGAAGGCGTTGCCCATGCCCCGCCACATCGGCGGAAGAGTGGCGCGCAGCCCGGCCTCGGGAATCTTGAGCCGGGTGATCAGCCAGAGGTTGTCTAGGTGTACGAACACCAGGAAGATGTAGGCCGCCGGGTACCCTGAGAACTCGATGAGAAGTCCTCCGACAACCGGGCCAATCATCTTGCCCACATTCTGGGCGATGACATCCAGGGACATGGCGTTTACGATCCGGTCCCGCCCGACGATGTCGAAAATACCGGTCCGCCGCGATGGGTCTTCAATGGCCTTGGTGGTTCCCTGGATAAACGCCACCAGAAAGATGTGCCAGGCCTGGAGGGATTCCAAGCTGTATATCATCATAGCCAGCAAGCCGGAGACCGCGACCACATTCACAGCCTGCATCAGCAGCATGACCCGCTGGCGGGGGAAGCGGTCGGCAATGTAGCCCGCTATGGGGGACACGAAGGGACGAGGCAGGTTGTTGAAGACCCATAGCAGCATCAGGTAGGACGCCGGTGCCTCGATTACCTTGAACAGGAGCAGGCTCCAGACCAGGATCTCGTTCCGCCGCCCGAACTCGGCCAGGATGCCCACGGACCAGATGGTGCGGAAATCGCGCTCTCGCAGGAGCGTAATTGCGGTGCCGCGAATTCCGGGGATTGGCCTCATGGGCTCTCCGTTTCCATTCTCCGCCCGCGCAGACGGGAATCTGCGTATTCTAACGCCGGAAGGCCGGGACTGCTTGGGAGAGACGGTTTGACTCCGGTCTCTTCAGGATAGGCTGGTATAATTGAAAAAATTGGGAAGTAAGGGGTGAGCAGGACTCCCAGGGAGGAAATGATAATGAATTTGGGAACGTTGTTTAGAAATTTCCGCCTGGAAAAAGTTAGGGTGAACCTTCGGGTAGCACAAGTCGAGCTTGCGTTTCAACAGACCGACCGCGACGCGGCGTGGGAGATGTATGTTGAGATGCTCACCAGAATCGTCACCCAGCCCTTGCCTGCTGAAGCCGGGGATGAGCAAACGGCGCTGGACAGCGTTTTTTCTCTATTCGCGACGACCCGCGAGATCTTGAGCCGCCGCGGGCCGGACGCGGCGGAATTCAGCAAAGTCGCCATACCTGTACTGAATCAGGTAGTGCGCCCCTTCACCGCCAAGTGGCACAAGGAGAGCTTGGCAGGTGCCTTTCAAGACGATGGCAAACGAAGGGAGTTCCGAGAGGAGCTAGAGTCCTTGCAAGAAGAATTGCGGAACTACAACCGCCTGTTGGCGGATATAGCCGGGGTGGAAGACCTGACCGACTTGGAAGTGGTTGAGGAGGGCGATGGCGCGGCAGCAAACTCCCAGGCATAAGGTGTTCATCAGCTTTCACCACGACGACCAAGAATATAAGGACAGGTTTGTCCGCGAAATGGGCCATTCGTTTGTGGACGAATCTGTTGCGGACGGAGACATAGACGATACCAGACTCCAGACGGATACCATTCGCCAGGAAATCCGCGACCAATTCATCGCCGATGCCACCGTGGCCGTCGTGCTGATTGGCCCATGTACTTGGCAGCGCAAGCACGTAGATTGGGAAATTGGCTCAAGCCTGCGGGATACTCGAAATAACCCCCGGTGCGGGCTGTTGGGGATTCTCCTTCCCAACCATCCTGACTTTGGGACTGGCTCATACCACGCGAGCCTGATACCCCCCAGGCTGGCCGACAATTGCACTGGAGACGATCCTTTCGCAAGAATTTACAACTGGAGAAAACTGAACCCTGAAGCGATAGCCTCGATCCGCCAGTTGATTCACACCGCCTTCCAGAGAAGAAACGGTAATCCTCCCAACAACGCTCGTCAGCAGTTTGGACGCAACCGCAGCGGCAACTGCCGGACAGGATGGACGGATTAGAGAGGCCCACCTCGTGGGACTTTCCGGCAGGGATGCGCCGGTGCCCCCTGATAATCGCCCACCGGGGGGATCAGGCCAATGCACCCGAAAACACCCTTCCTGCCTTTCGCCGCGCTTATGAGTCGGGGGCCGACGGCATAGAGCTCGATGTCAGGCTGACGCGGGACGGGCAGCTGGTGGTCTTTCACGATCGCGGCCTGAATCGAATCGGCAAGAGGCGTGGCCTGGTCACGAACACCACGCTGGAAGAGATAAGGGAGTTGGATGTCGGAGGCTGGTTCGGGCCGGAGTATCGAGGCGAGCGTCCCCCGACCCTGGACGAAGTCTTCGAATTGCTGCCGAGCGACTTTCTGATAAATGTGGAGATGAAGGCGGTAATAGATGGCATGCAGACCATCGCCCACAGGGTTGCGGAGGTGGTCAGCCGGCATCAGCGTTGGGGCAGCACCCTTATCGCCAGCTTCAACCCCATCTCCCTTTGGGAACTGCGAAAGATCGAGCCGCGCCTCATGCGGGGCTATATCTGGTCGCGGCGCCACCCTCCTCCCATCCGTTCCCGCTGCTTCAGCCGGCTTGTCAGGGCCCATTGGTACGATCCGGCGAACGACAGCTACAACCCCGGGCTGATGCGCAAAATGCGCGACCGGGGGGTCCGCACCTTGGCGTGGGACGCCGACTTCGACTTCGACCTGCACCGCATGGCGAGAGCGAGGCTGGACGCAGTGGTCACCGACGACCTTGACGGACTGTTGCGCCAGCGCGAAGGGCTTGATATACTATTCTTGGACTAATGCGCCCAATTCTTGAGGCTTCCGGGGAGCAGTTGGGAGTGGGCACATTTTATATCGCCGGTCCGGTTGGCCTGCGGGGGCAGAGTCAAACGGGGCCGGGCTCTTTGCGTTGGGCTCAGGTGCTTAAGGAGGGCTGTTTGTGACAGTTGTAGATGACATAAAAGCCCGCCTGGACATCCTTGAGGTCGTGGGGCAGAAGGTTCAGCTGCAGCGGTCGGGCCGCAGCTACAAGGGCAATTGCCCGTTCCACCAGGAGCGCACCCCATCCTTCCATGTCTTTCCGGACCGCCAGTCGTGGCGCTGCTTCGGGGCCTGCGCCACCGGCGGTGATGCCATCGGCTTCGTGATGCGCTCGGAAAACCTGGAGTTCGGCGAGGCGATGCGTCAGCTGGCCCGCCGGGCGGGAGTCACGATCCCTGACCGGCGAGATGCGCGACCGGATTCTCCCGCCTACCGTATAAACGAGGCGGCCTGCGCCTATTTCCAGCGCTTCCTCGCGTCCAGCCAGGGCTCCCATGCGCGTTCCTACATGGAGAACCGGGGGCTTGACCGGGCCGCGAGCGAGGCTTTCCAGCTTGGTCTGGCCCCGCCCCACGGCGACTCCCTGCGCAGCCACCTGCTCCGGGAGGGATTCGATCCCCAGCAGTTAACCGCAGCAGGAGTGGTGCGGGAGAGCGACGATGGCGAGCAACGCGACCTGTTCCGCGGCCGCCTGATGGTCCCGATTCGCGACCCCGAGGGACGCCTGGCCGGCTTCGGCGGCAGGGCCCTGGATGATGCACAGCCCAAGTACATCAACTCTCCGCAGAGCGAGGTCTTCGATAAGAGCAGAATTCTGTATGCCCTCGACCGGGCCCGGGACGACATCAGGAAGAGCGGCGCAGTCATCGTAGAAGGCTACATGGACGCCATAGCTGCTCACCAGGCCGGGTTCCTCAATGTGGTGGCCTCGATGGGCACGGCCCTCACGGAGCCGCAGGTCAGCGCAATACGGCGCCTGACGGGCAGCGTAACGATGGCTCTGGACCAGGACGCCGCCGGGCAACAGGCCACGCTGCGGAGTCTCGAGTCGTCGTGGCGCATCTTCCAGAGTAGGGTGGCAGGCCAATCCGGCGGCACGACCCTGTTGCAGCGGCAGGAAAATCCGGAAATCCGCATCGCCGCATTGCCAGCCGGCCAAGACCCGGACGATGTGATACGGCGTTCCCCTGAGGAATGGAGACGGCTGGTGGGAAGTGCCAGGCCACTGCTCGACTTCGTCATCGCGGCAATGTCGGCCGGTGTCGACCCGGCAGCGCCGCAGGGCAAGGCGGCGGTGGCGGAGCAAGTCTCGCGTCTCATCTTCGCCCTGCCGGATGCCATGCAGCAGGACCGCTACCTGCAGATGCTGGCCGAGAGCCTTGAGGTGCCGCTGGAGGCTCTGCGCGCCAGCATCACCCGCCCAGCGCCGGCCCGGAGGAGCCGGCAGGCTGCCCCCAGGCGCGAGAACGCCGGGCAGGAACCTGCGCAGGCCACTTCGTCGCCGTTCGCGCGGCTGGACCACGACCCGGTGGAGGAATATTGCCTGACCCTGCTGATGCGCTTCCCGGAGCTCCAGGACTATGCTGAAACACTGACCGCGGAGCATTTCCGGCGGCCGGAAAACCGCGAGATCTTCAGCAACTATCTCGTGTCCGCTTCCGGCTTCGAGGACAGCTCTGAAGAGGATATGGTTGTACCGGACGATGCGCCGCCGGGCGTCCGCGAACAGGTTGAAGCGCTCCAACGCAAGTCGCTCCACCCCATGGACCTCATAAAGCGGCGGCGAGCTATGGCGGATGTGGTGGCGCGCCTGGAGGAACGCAGCCTGAGGCAACAGAAGAGGGACGAGCAGGACCGCTTCGCCGATACTGTGGATGCACTGGGCGAAGAGGAACACCTGGGTGCGGTGGCCCTGAACGAGCGGCTCAGGCAGACCCTGCACCAGCGTACGGGCACTCGTTCAGAACGCTAGGCGGTTAAAGTCAGCCGGTGGGGCTTGGCTAATAAGGAAATATAACCAGGTTAATTGTTGATCATAATTTTTCCACCTTACTCAAGGAGATTGCATGGTAAGTCATCGAAGCGCATCCAGAGAACTCAACCCGGAGGATTTCCTCGAGAATTCTACCGAGGAATCCCAGGAACGGGATCCGATAATCGACATCTTCCGCAAGGTTGACGCGGTCAACTCGGAAGGAGCCGAAGACGGAGACGAGATGGCGGTCCCGCGCCCGGCGGCAGTTGCGGTCGTCGGCGAAGAGGAACAGTGGGACGGTACTGAGACTGAGAACACCACGGAAACCACCGACGGGACCACCACGGAGACTGAATCTGAAACCGAAGATAACGAGCGCGGACCGGAAGCCGCCGAGACCGTGGAGGTCCTGGACGACCCCGTCCGGATGTACTTGCGTGAAATCGGCCGCGTGCGACTGCTGACTTCGGCGGACGAGCGCAAACTGGCCCGCCAGCTGGAGGGCGGCAAGCACCTGCAGGCAGTCAAGGCGGAGCTCGTCGGGGAACTGGAAGAAGACCCGCGGCCGTGGCAGATAACCGGCAGGCTCATGGACCGCATTGCCGGAAACGAGCCGCTGATCAACGCTATGGCCCGCGACTTCCAGATGCGCCTGGACAGCGCTCTCTCCCAGCTCCTGGACACGCCGGAGTTGAAGGCCCTCATCTTCCCAGATGCGCCTCCGAGCGAATCGCTCGATGTCGACGGAGTGGAGGACCAGGCGGATGAGGACGGCACGGACGGCGAGGCCGCCAATCCCACTCTCGCCGAGATATTGGACGATGAGGAGTTGGATGAAGGCCTGAGGGCCCGGCTGCGGGAAGTGCAGGAAGGGGAAGTGCTTCCTGCGGGCGCCAGGCTGTCTGACATCCTGGAAAACCCCGAGGTCAATGAACAGGTGAAGGCAGGCCTTCGCGAAGCCTACAACGCCGGCCCTGCGGGAGAAGGCATCGCCGACGAGTCTGCAATAGAGCCAGAACCGCCGCTTGAACCGGCGACAATTCAAGATGCAGAGAAGGAGCCCTTCAACCCCACCCTGTCGGAAATCCTCGACATGCCGGAGTTGAGGGAAGCCATTTCGCCGGAGCTGCGCCAGGCCATCAAGCAGGATGTGCTGCCCTTCAATCCTGACCTGTCGCAGATCCTGGAGCACCGGGGACAATTGGGGCAAATGAACGGCAACCTATTGCCGGTCAACCCGTCGCTGTCGCAGATTGTGGGCAACACCAAGCTGCGCAGTTCGATCGACGCGGAAGTGTCGCAGGAAATGCTGGGCCGACTGTCGGAGGAACTGGATGAGCCCTCCGAGGATGTATATAAGAGGGTGATCGACCTCTCCCTCAGTTCATGGGTGATGGCCCCCAACACCGTCGATGCGCTCCAGGACATCCAGC
Source organism: Dehalococcoidia bacterium (assembly GCA_963667765.2). Lineage (GTDB taxonomy): Bacteria > Chloroflexota > Dehalococcoidia > Lucifugimonadales > UBA3495 > VXOI01. The sequence goes on from CAXXON010000001.1 coordinate 1,093,298, forward strand.
TGACGGGGTTGGGGTCTGCGCTGGGCAATCCGGAGCATTCCGCGAGGCTGCAGCGTCTCGACCCCCTGCTGCGCCAACACTACAGTCGGGTTCAGGCCGACAGCGAGCGCGCCCAGTCGCACCTGACCGAGGCCAACCTCCGCCTGGTGGTCAGCGTGGCCAAGAAGTACATCGGGCGGGGAATGGCGCTGCTGGACATGATCCAGGAGGGCAACATCGGCCTGATCCGGGCGGTCGAAAAGTTTGACTACCGCAAGGGTTACAAGTTCAGTACCTATGCCACTTGGTGGATCCGCCAGGCCATCACCCGATCCATCGCCGACCAGGCCAGGACCATACGGATTCCGGTCCACATGGTGGAGACGATCAACAAGCTGATGCGGCAGCACCGCCGGCTTCTCCAGGAATACGGCCGCGAGCCCACACCTGAAGAAATCGGCCAGGCTATGGAGATCGGGCCGGAGAAGGTGGAGGAAATCCTCAAGATATCCCAGGAGCCCGTGTCCCTGGAGACGCCCATTGGAGAGGAAGAGGACTCGCACCTCGGCGATTTCATCGAGGACCGAAATGCGCCGGCGCCAGCCGACGCGGCATCGTTCCAGCTTCTGAAAGAACAGGTGGACGAAGTCCTGCACACCCTGACCGAGCGGGAAGCCCGGGTGCTGGTGCTCCGGTTCGGTCTGGAAGACGGCCGTAGCCGGACACTGGAGGAGGTAGGCCGCGAGTTCGGGGTAACCAGGGAACGTATTCGTCAGATCGAAGCAAAAGCGTTGCGAAAACTGAGACACCCGACCAGGTCCAGGAAACTTCGCGATTTCTTGGAGTAATATTACACAAAACCCGGTATTAACCGGGTTTTGTAGTATATGGACTGCTGTGAGATGGTGGTGAGGATTTGATCGCAGGTAAAAGCGAAGTGAAGAGACGGCAGGGAGAAGGTAATATAATTGACATAATGTAAAGAAATGCGTCGTTATGTAAACTGAATTCGTCAAAATAATAAATACCAACGGTTGAATTAGTTGAATGAATGGCGGGTAGCACGCTATACTCGCCCCAGTCGCCAGTGAGGGAGGTGGTTCCTGTGGGTGAAATGACCGTACCCAAGTGCCTTAAATGCGACATCGGCTATCTCGTACCGTTGTCGGACTACGGTGGTCAGGGTGCAGCCGTGCATTACAAGGCTTGGGTGTGCGTGAATCCGCCTTGTGGATTCAACATCAAGATTCGTAACGGGGACATTTACCTGAACGAGCCGATTTCCCCCGGAACGATGAACGCCCCCAGGGCTCGTTAGCGGGAAACCGTACCGGTCCTGGGCAAAGGCAGAGCAATTGAAACGCCTCCGCCGTACTCCCTGAACGCTCCGGGGATTAGCAGCGTGGTGGTGATGTGAGGTTCCCGGTCCCGGCTAGCCGCCCAGTCAAAGGCGGCTTCCGGGGAACCCGGGAGGAGGGATGCTATGTTAGCCGGATATGATTACCTGATCTTGCGTGGGGGAGCCCGGCGGTTCTGGACCAGAACCCGGATCGCAGGGGCATCGCTGGTAATTGCGGGAGGACTTCTCATCGGGTTGGGCGGCGCCTATTACGGATACGCCAGCAGTGCCCGCGCCAGTCTTGAGAAGTATCAGGTCTCTAAAGTGGAGCTTGTTCCCGTTTATGAGCACGAAGCTCCGGAGGCCAGACTCGCGCCTTCTTCCAATGAAGTTATACCTGAGGCTTCCCTCTATTCCGGAGACGCCGGAGCCATTCGGGTGGATACCGGCCCGGATCTCCCCCAAGGCTTCGCGCTGATCAACTTCGCCACAGAAGAGAGCCCATTGACCGAGCAACCGGCTGCCACTAGGCTGCGGATTCCGGCGATTGGTATCGAGTCAACCGTCGTTGAGCTGTCGGTCCGCGACCTGGGCGACCAGTTGGCCTACCAGACTCCCAACCGCACCGTCGGGCACATCCCGGAGACCAACGACGCCGGTGAGAATGGTGAGGCCTGGTTCTTCGGCCACACAGAGAGCCCGATACTTGACGAGGGTTCGGTCTTCCTGAACCTGCAACAGATTCCCGACCTGCTGAGGGCAGGGAAGGACGTCCAGATCATCACCGACAACGGAACTGAGGAGTTCCTGTACCAGGTGACCGCGACCAGGGTCGTTCACGAGGACGACCTGACTTTAGAGTCCGGTGGCGGTCCCCAGATTCACTTGGTTTCTTGCGTGCCGCGCCTGGTGTATGACCATCGGCTGATCGTCGATGCGGAGCTCATCGCGAGCAGGGCAAGAAGCACCTAGCACAGGTCTCTGCCAGAAGCGCTTCAGTGGCGGCCTAACCGGGATCCTCGGTTGGGCCGTCGCTCTGTTTTGTGATCTTGAGAGTCCGCAGCCTTCTGCCAGCCACGGACACCACTTCAACGCGGAGCTCCCCGTTTTCCGCAACATCCCCGACATGAGGGATACGTCCGAGCTGATGGTATACAAAGCCACCGACCGTGTCGAAATCGTCGCTGTCGATGCTAACCCCGAAAAGGTCCTCAACATCCTCTGTGCTGAGTCCTGCGCTTACTACGACGGCCCCCATGTTGTCATGGACTATTTCCGCCTCTCTGGACCGGGAGAACTCGTCCTCAATCTCGCCTACGATTTCCTCGAGTACATCCTCCATGGTAACCAGGCCCTCGGTACCGCCGTATTCGTCAACTACGATGGCGATCTGGGTGCGGCGTTCCCGAAACTCCTCCAGGAGCTCGTCGACTCTCTTGGATTCTGGCACGACGAAGGCTGGACGAGTCAGGGAGCGGACGGTGCTTTCGGTCTCCGGGTTCGCGATGGCCGCCAGCAGGTCGCGGACATAAATAATGCCGAGAACATCGTCTATGTTTTCGTCAAAAACAGGGATCCGGCTGTGGCCGTGCTCGACAATTGTGGCGGCGGCCTCGTGTAGCGAAACGCTGGCCTCGATTGCCACCATGTCCAGGCGAGGCACCATGACCTCACGAACCGTGGTGTAATCAAGCTCGATGATGGACCGTAGCATCTCCCGTTCCCGGGGATCCAGGCCGCTGATCTCCGCTTCAGTGATGGGCGGTTCCTCGGAAGGAACTATCAGTCCGGCGTAGTGGTCGGGATGGATCAGGCCATCGTCGCCTTGGGCCCCGCCACCGTTTCCGAAGTGAGCACCCTCGGTGACGCGGGCCTTACGGCCTTCGGTCTTGCCTTCGCGACGGAACAGCCGTCCCAGCCAGTCGAAACTAGGCATGGATGGGCCCAGCGCAGGCCAAACGGGCGTCAGCGAAGAGTAATGGGTCGTGGCGTTCCGCGATGACGGGCTCCGGGTACGAAGCGCCAGCCGAGCGGGAATGCATTAACACGAGGTGGAGACGCGCAGGGGATAAACCAGGAGGTGCGTTTTCTGTATCCAAACCCCAAACTCCCGAAACTCAGGCTGCTGCAGAATTCCCGGTGAGCATGCAGCAACGCTCGGAGGACGGGCTATTTCAAGTTCCGTCTAATAGTAGCAGGCACGCCTACGGCGAGTCTAGCCGGAGGAATGTCTTTGGTCACAACGGACCCCGCACCAGTGATCGAGCCCTCCCCCACCGTAACAGGCGCAACGAGCATGGTATCGCAGCCTATGAATGCGTCGTCTTCCACCACGGTTCGGTGCTTGTCTTTGCCATCATAGTTGCAGGTTATCATTCCCGCGCCCACATTGACCCTTTCCCCAATCGTGGCGTCCCCGGCGTAGCCGAAGTGGCCCATAACAGCGCCAGCCCTGAACCTGCTCTCTTTGACTTCCACATAATTGCCGATGTGCACTCCCGACTCCAGGTACGCGCCCGGCCTCAGGTGGCTGAAGGGACCAATGTCGGTGTGGTCCTCCATCGTCGCTTCCTCCAGGGCCGAAGAGGTCACCCTGCAGCTGTTCCCGATCATCGAGTCCCGTATCACCGAATTCGGGCCGATTTCGCAGTCTTCGCCGATGGAGGTGCGGCCCGTGATCATGGTGTTTGGCAGGATCACGGTGTCCATGCCGATCGATACATCGGCGCCAATATAAACCGTATCCGGATCGGTCATCGTGACTCCCTCCATCATCCAGACCTCCCGGATCCGGTCTCCCATGACCCTTTCAGCAAAAGCAAGCTGGGCCCGGTTGTTGACCCCCCAGACCTCTTCCATCTCAGCGACAAGAGTCGCCGTTACCGTATCCCCGCTGCTTGCCGCCATGCCCGCCAGGTCGGTGAGGTAGAGTTCGCCGGACGGCTGAGGCTGAACCCTCCCCAGGGCCTCCCTGAGCCAGTGGGTCTCGAAGCAGTAAACCCCGGCGTTTATAAGAGGTGCAAGGTCGTCGTCGGTGTAAATGGCATCATGGGCCTCTACGATCCTTGACACTCCGCTATCCTCCAATACAACCCTGCCGAGGTCGGAGGTTCCGTCGTTGGGAGCGGTCAGCACCGTCATCGAAGCCCGGCTCTCCAGGTGATCGTCAATCAGCGCCTGGAGTGAATCGTCGGTAACCAGCGGAGTATCTGCTCCGATGACCACCACCTGTTCGAATTTGGCATTCAGATGGACCTGGCAAGCCATGACGGCCCCTCCGGTACCATCTCGCCGCTCCTGCAGAGCGTATTCCACCGCATCTCCCAGCGCCGCTCTGATGGCATCATGGTTGTCCGGAGACACGACCACAATCACTCGATCGGCACCGGCCTTCTTGAGCAACTCCACCGGGTAGCGGACCATCTCCCTCCCGCAGATTCGGTGGAGGGGCTTGGGAATCCGCGAGCGCATCCGCTTGCCCTCTCCCGCTGCCATTACGATGCCGATGAACGCCATAGCCGCAACCTCCGGCGGCCGGGCTCGTGCGATGGCCGCACATAGATTATAGCTACATGGGGTCTTCCTTCGCTGGCTCTGCGTTGACACGGAAATGCGGCAGGGTCAAAATTGGCCCTCTCCCGTATTCACTACCAGGGAAGTTGGAAATGGATCGCAACGAATTACCTTTTCTGAGCGCGCTGGAATTGGCGGAACTGTTCAAGTCGGGCCAGGCCTCGCCTGTCGATGCGACGGAAGCCTATCTGGCCCGCATCGAGCAGGTCGACTCCGCTCTCAACTCATACATTACCGTTACCGCCGACCGTGCCCGGGCCGATGCCCGACGGGCTGAGGCAGAGATCGCTGCAGGGAATCATCGCGGCCCCCTTCACGGCGTGCCTGTGGCTGTGAAGGACCAGTTCTGCACCGATGGCGTCCTCACCACCGGAGGCTCATCCATCCTGGAAGACTATGTACCAGAGTACGACGCCACGGTGATGGGCAAGCTGAAGGATGCGGGGGCGGTGTTGCTGGGCAAGCTCAACATGAGCGAGTTCGCCATGGGAGACGCCTTTCATCATCCCTATGGCCGCCCACGAAACCCTTGGGACCTGTCCCGCAACCCCGGCACCTCCAGCAGCGGATCCGGAGCGGCCACGGCTGCGTTCCTCTGCGCCACCTCGCTTGGAGAGGACACCGCCGGCTCCATCCGGGGTCCCGCCGCCTTCTGCGGACTGGTCGGCATTCGCCCCACCTGGGGGTTGGTCAGCCGGTACGGAATGCTGGCTTCCACCTGGTCCATGGACGCCGCCGGACCCATCTCGCGGACGGTGAAAGACTGCGCCGTAACCCTCGCTGCCATCGCGGGCCATGATCCCAACGACAACTACACTCGAAACGCCCCGGTGCCCGACTATCTTGAAGGCATCGAAGCCGGTATCCAGGGCCTGAGGTTCGGCATTCTCAGCGACCGCATCAACGCTGACGGAGTGGAGCCCGACACTCGCGACACCGTGAACGCTGCGATTGCCCACATGGGCGAACTGGGCGCGGAGGCCGAAGATGTATCCATTCCGCTGATTGCCCAATCGGCGGCGATATCCACAACCCTGATATACACCGACGCCACTGCCGTCCATCGCAAGGGGCTGGAAGAATACCCGGAAAAGTACGACCACAACAACCGGGTGCGCCTGCTGACCGGTGCACTGATCCCCGCCCAGGCACATCACAAGGCCAACCGGCTGCGCCAGATGATGAGGGACCAGATTCTGGATGCACTCAACCAGGTTGACATATTGGTCATGCCCACATCATCGGTGCAGGCCACGCCGATCCCCGCGGAGGCGGGAATGGCGAAGAATGGGAAAGAGGAATTTCTCGCGATGCTGGGCGGGCGGCGCACCTACACCACGCCGTCCAACATGGCAGGGGTGCCAGCGCTGTCCATCAACTGCGGCTTCACCTCCGACGGCCTTCCCGTCGGCCTGCAACTCATGGGCCGCCCTTTCGACGAGGCCACCCTCTTCCGAGCCGCCTACGCCTATGAACAGTCCACAAACTGGCACACCCGTCGCCCGCCTCACATCTAGGAAGAATCGCACTAAGTTGTGAATCCTTTACCGCATCTAGAGAGCGCTTGAGGACTCCAAGGAGACATAATGCCCGAACTGCATGAACTTACCGCAACCCAGTTGGCCCGTCAGATTCGCGCCCGCGAAATAAACGCAGTGGAAGTCGCCGAGGCCCTGCTTGACCGGACTGCGTCCCTGGAATCGCTACAAGCCTGGGTCTACATCGACCGTGAAACGGTGCTGGCCGACGCCGAGCAACGCCAGCGAGAGCTGGACTCCCTGCCCAACCCAGGACCGCTCCACGGAGTGCCGGTGGGAGTGAAAGACATCTTCTACACCGCCGGAATCCCAACCACCGCCTGCTCGCGAGTCTACGCCGACTTCGTTCCCGAGTTCGATGCTGCCGTTCTCACCAGCCTCAAGGATGCCGGCGCCATCATGATGGGCAAGACCGTCACCACCGAGTTCGCCTGCCTCGACCCGTCCCAAACGCTCAACCCCTGGAACCCGGCCCACACCCCAGGCGGCTCCAGCAGCGGCTCGGCGGTGTCGGTGGCCACGGGAATGGCCCCGGTGGCCCTCGGCTCGCAGACCGTAGGCTCGGTGCTGCGCCCGGCATCCTACAACGGCGTCGTCGGCCTGAAGCCCACCTACGGCCGGGTCAGCCGCCACGGGGTGGTGCCGGTGAGCTGGTCGCTGGACACCATGGGCTGGATGTCCCGCTCGGTGGAGGACGCCGCCCTGATGCTGCAGGTTATGGCCGGGCCTGACGCCAACGACCCGGTCTGCGCACGCTTCCCGGCGCCAGATTACCTGTCGGGGCTGGAGGACGGCGCTCCGCCGCGCATCAGCCTGGTCACATCGTTCTTCATGGAGGAGTCCGACGGCGAAACTCAGCGGCACACCCGCGAAATGCTCCAGAAGCTGGCAGCGGCAGGGGCCGTCGTGGACGAAGTGAGGCTGCCCGACAGCTTCGGCACGGCCATCGAGGACCAGCAGATCATCATGCGGAGTGAGGCCGCGTCGTTCCACCGGCCCATGTATGAGACCCGCTCCGAAGAATACCGGCCGCTGCTGCGCCGCCTGCTAGCACGCGGAATGGATACCAGCGCAGTCGAGTACTCGGGTGCCCTGGAACGGCGCCTACGCTTCATCACCGACATGCAAGTGCTGGCCGAGAGCGCCGATGTTTTGATCACGCCGACCACTCCGACCCCAGCCCTGGCCGACCTGACCAACACTGGCAACACCGCGTTCCAGGGTCCCTGGACCTCCTGCGGCCTGCCCACAATTACCATCCCGTCGGGCCTCGCCGAATCGGGGCTGCCAATGGGGCTGCAGATCATCACCGCACCCTTCCGTGAAGAGCGCCTTCTGGCCGCCGCCCGCTGGTGCGAACGCGTGCTGGACGTGCACCTCGCCCCGCCGGTGTAAGCGTCCGGGCCTCCACGAAAGTTCCTGTGTATCTACCGTCATTCCCTGTGAACAGCAATCCAACTCGCATTAGGAGAATCCGACATGCCGCAAGCCAATATTCCATCGGAAGAGGAAGTCCTCAGCTACTTCGACAAGTTCTCCAACTGGGGACGCTGGGGGGATGACGACGAGCTGGGAGCCCCCAACCTGATTACTCCCGAGAAGGTGAAGCAGGCCATCGCGACGGTGCAGGAGGGCGTCCGGATCTCCATGGCCCGCACCATCAGCTTCGAGGCCACAGCCGACGCCCCCAACCCGCCGGTGCACTTCATGGTGGAGAGCGGCGAGGGCTGGGCCAGCGGTCAGAAGGTCAGCAACCGTGCCTTCCCCGCCGCCACCGACTACTTCGGCATGATTTTCCACGGCTACACCGTCACTCACGTGGATAGCCTGGCGCACTTCTTCTGGAACGGGAAGACCTACAACGGCAAGCCCGCCCACCTGGTCTCCACCAGCCTCGGTGCGACATTCGGTTCAGTGGAGGAGGCCAAGGAGGGCATCATCTCCCGCGCCGTGCTGGTGGATGTACCGATGGTCAAGGGCATCGACTGGATCGACCGCGGCGAGGGCGTCATGATCGACGACATCCTGGCTGCTGAGGAGCGTTGCGGCTTCAAGGTGCAGGAGGGCGATGTCCTGCTGATCCGCACCGGACAGCTGCACCGCCGCAATGTGGAGGGACCGTGGCCCCGCGAGTCCGGGTCAGCCGCCTGCCAGGCCTCCTGTCTGCCCCTGTTCTACGAGCGGGGCATCGCCATGCTGGGGACCGACACCGGCAACGATGTCAATCCGCCTCAGTACGAGAATGTCCCCAGCCCAATCCACCAGGTCGGCATCACGGCCATGGGCATCTGGATCCTCGACAACGCCAACCTCGAAGAGGTGGCCGTCGCCTGCCGGGAGCGCAACCGATGGGAGTTCATGATCTCCATCGGACCGCTGCGCCTGCACAACACCACCGGCTCGCCCGTCAACCCCATCGCAATTTTCTAGTCCTCATTGCTTCTCTTGTCCCTCAAGAGCAGCGTTCCTATATCCCCTCCCCCTGGGGGGAGGGTTAGGGTGGGGGGAACCCTCGGGCGAAGAAATCCTCGAAATCCACTAAATATCCGGCGAGACCAACCGCCGAATCAGGAGAAGATCAATGGCGCACTATGTTTATGTCGCAGCCCAGGACGACAACAAGGTCGGAATCTTCACCATGGACGCCGACACCGGCGCCCTGACTCACCAGTCGGATGCCGCGATGCCGGGAGGACCGTCGCTGCTGGCCATCAGTCCCGACAAAGGCACGCTCTATGTGAGCCACCGCGAGTCCCTCCGCCTATCCAGCCACCGAATCGACTCGGCCACCGGCGGCCTCAGCCAGACCGGCTCGGTGGATGTCGACACCTGGCCTGCCTACATCGCCACAGACCGCACCGGCCGCCACCTGCTGGTTGCCTTTTACGGCGGAGCCAAAGCCGGGGTCTACCCCATCGGCGCCGCCGGCGAGCTTGGCGGCCCAGCGTCCGAGTCGGTCACAACCGCCGAAGGTGCTCACTCCATCCTGACCGACCGCTCCAACCGCTTCGCTTATGTGCCGCATATCGCCTACATCCAGGACAACGTGCTGGAGCCGCCGAAGAACATCCAGGGGCCGAATGTCATCCACCAGTTCAGGTTCGACGCCGACACCGGCCGCCTGACTCCCAACGACCCGCTGGTCCTGGAGATGGGAGGGTTCCTCGGACCGCGGCACTACATCTACCACCCGTCGCTGGATGTGGTCTACTTCTCCGACGAGCAGGGCAGCAGCGTAACCGCCTATAACATGGACTCTGAAGGCAGGCTGTCGGCCTTCCAGACCATCTCGACGTTGCCCGAAGGACACACCGAGCGGAACACCTGCTCACAGATACAGATGAATGCTGACGGTAGCCTGCTGTTCGTTCCCAACCGGGGCCACAACAGCATCGCCAGCTTCAGGGTCGACCCCCAGACCGGCGCCCTGACCGCCGCCGGCCGCGCCTCCACCGAGGCCGTACCCAGCGCTTTCAGCCTCGACCCACAGGGCAAGTTCGTGTTCGGAGCCGGCTCCGCCACCGGACGCCTCTCCTCTCACAGCATCGACGGCGCGACCGGGCAGATGACGCCCCTCGCCACCTACGATGTGGGCGCTCGCCCCATGTGGGTCCTGACGACTACTCTCTGAAACTAACCCGCACCACGCGACCCGACACTGAGAAACTATCTCAAAACTCGCTGCGGACTCAAAACCGTCATTCCTACGAAAGCAGGAATCCAGTGGCCATGGCCCTTGTTGGGCTAGTGACCTTTGAGCATGGTCGTTTTGAGATAGTTTCTAGCTCCGAAGCCGGCGCGAGCAAGGACCGGAGTGGTCGATAGCGCCGGCCCGGCGGTGTATTATGCTGACTCGCCCTCGAGGCAAAAAATAAAGGCGACTTCAGGAGGATTATATGGCTATCGAGTTCTGGGCAATGGGTCGCCCCCAAGCTGGCGGGCCCAATTCCCAGGAGTTCAACGCTGTCAAACAGGCGGTTCGCGCCGAGGAAATCGGGTACGACGGAATCGTCTATGTCGATTCCCAGAACCGCTACGGCGACACCTATGTTGCGATGGCTCTGGCCGCCCATGCCACTTCCACAGTCAAGCTGGGCACCGGAGTCACCAACTCCTTCACCCGCCATCCCGCGATCACCGCATCCGCCATCGCCACGGTACAGGTGGAGAGCGGAGGCAGGGCCTTCCTTGGCATTGGCCGGGGCGACTCGGCTCTGGCCCATCTGGGCCGCGCACCCGACTCCGTGCCCAAGTTTGAGAACTACCTGGAGAGGCTGCAGGGCTACCTGAAGGGAGAGGAGGTCCCATTCGAAGCCGGAGGAGACATCGACTCCATCGGCCTCGCGGACTACAAGGAGTCCAGCCAAATTTTCTGGATCGATGAGGTCCGTCCGCCCAAGGTGCCCGTGGATGTGGCTGCGACCGGCCCCAAGGTCATTTCCGCCGCCGCCCGCCACGCCGACAGGGTTACCCTGAACGTGGGCGCGGACCCCGACCGCATCCGGTGGGGCATGGAAGTCGCCCGTTCCGCTCGCGCCGAAGCACGCCTGTCGCCGGACATTCCATTCGGCGCCTACGTACCCCTCGTGGTTCATGACGATCCCGAGGAAGCCGCCCGTATCGGCACCTTCCAGGTCTCCCTGTTCGCCCGCTTCTCCTCCATGTACGGAAGCGTGGTTGGGCCCGCTTCAACGGAGCAGCGTCAGGTCATGCGCAACATCCACGACGCTTACGACATGCAGCATCACGGCATGGCGGGCTCCCCTCAGGACGAGGCAGTCACCACTGACTTTGCCCGGAACTTCGGGATATTCGGGCCTCCCACCCACTGCGCCGACCGTCTGGCGGAACTCATTGACCTAGGGATAGACAAGTTCATCATCCGCGGTGTGTCCCTGGATCCTGCGGATCCCGAATCTCGAGCCGCCGAGCGCTTCATCGAGGAGGTCGCTCCCCTGCTTCGTAGCTAGGGACGGCGTACCGTCAACCCCAGGGTCCAACCGAAAGGGGCGCTATCCCCGCCGCGCCAGCCAGCGAAGGATGCGCCCCACGCGCCCTCCCAGCGAACGCTCCGAGTAAGCCCGGAGCGCCAGCTGCTGCGATGCCATCGAGAGGGTCGGGTAGACATGCATTGAGCGGGCCAGGTCGCCCAGCTTGAAGCCCTTGTCGATAGCCAGCGTCCACTCCTGCACCATCTCGTCGGCCCGGGAGCCCACGATGGTTGCTCCCAGGACACGCCCGTTGACCAGGTGGACGGCCTTCACGAAGCCGTCTGAGTCCCCGTCGGTCAGGGCCCGATCGACCTCGTTCAGGGGCCACCGTGTGACCATGACCTTGTCGGAATGCACTTCCTTAGCTTCGGCTTCGGTCAGACCCGTCTGCGCCACCGCCGGGTCGGTGAAGACAGCGCGGGGAACCGAGTCCCGCACCGCTGCCGTGTTCATGGGCAGAAAGGCGTTGCGCACCGCCATGAACCCCTGCCACCCGGCGTAATGGGTGAACTGCGGCCCGCCGGTAACATCGCCGGCTGCATAGATGCGCCTGTTGGCTGTCTGCAGGTGCCGGCTCACGGGGATCCCGGCAGCCGTGGCCTGAACTCCTGCCGCCTCAAGCCCCAGGCCTTTGATATTCGGACGCCGCCCGACTGCAACCAGCAGCACTTCGGCGTCGACGCTATCGCCATCGGGCAGCCGGATGCTGACTCCTGCTGCGCCGTCCCGTGGCGACACGCATTGTGCGCTTTGTCCCGTAATGACCTTGATTCTCTCGTCGGCAAATCGCCGAGAGACGACCTCAGCCGCCTCTGGGTCTTCCGAGGGTAGAATCCGGTCGGCAGCTTCGATCAGCGTTACTTCCGAGCCCAGGCGGACGAATGCCTGTGCCAGCTCGCATCCCACGGTCCCGGCGCCGATGACTGCCATCGTTTCAGGCAACTCCTCCATGTCCCACACGGACTCGTAGGTATGGAACCCGACGCCGTCCAGCCCCGGTATTGCCGGAACAACCGGTGAGGCGCCGGTGCACACCAGGAACCGCCGCCCGGTGAGGGAACGGCCGTCGACTCTTACAACATCCGGCCCTGTGAACGAGGCCTCCCCGACGATTACATCGATACCCTCACGGGCCAGCGCATCAGGCGACTCGGCGTCGTAGATCCCGCGAATGACCGAGCGTACTCGCTCCATAACCGCACGAAGGTCGACCGCGGGATCGAAAGGAGGCAGTCCGAACAGGTCTGCCTTGCGCATGGAGTGGGCGACACCTGCGGCCTTGAGCAGCGCCTTGCTCGGCACACAGCCGGTCCAGGTGCAGTCGCCGCCAACCCGGGAGCGCTCCACCAGGGCTACCGACAGTCCCAAACCGCGAGCGAACCGGGCGGCGGTAAGCCCAGCCGATCCGGCCCCGACGATGATCAGGTCGTAGTCGGTCTTCCCGGCCACGCTAAGAGTAGTTGGGCGGCCCCTGGTTTAGCCCTGCGACCCGTTCACACCACTGGGAGGCGCCCAGCACCTGCCCTTCCTGCGCCCACAGGCCGCCGAACTGCACCGCCATCGGCATGCCCAGCTCCGAGAGGCCCGTCGGCACGACCACCGTCGGCAGCCCGGCGGCGGTCCAGGGAACCTGGAACGCGGCGTCGCCGGTGGTGTTCAGGTCCTTCGGCGCTGGCGCTGGCGTGGCCGGCGTCATAACCACATCGACCCTGCTGGCCATCTCCTCCATGTCGGCCCGGAATTGCCGACGCAGTCGTTGCGCCTTCAGGTAGGTGGCGGTGGGAATGAGCATCCCCATCTCCATCCCAGCCCGGATGCGCGGCCCGTAGTCGGCGGCCCGGGTCCGGTGGTTGGCCTCGTGGAAGGCCGCGCAGTCCACATTCATCACGATACGCTGGAAGCTGTGCACCTGGGCGAAGCTGTCGGGCAGCGGAATCTCCTCCACATCTGCCCCTGCCTCTGCCAGCTGGTTGGCGACCGCTTCAGTGTGGGCCCAGATCTCAGGCGTACAGTAGTCCTGGTAATACTGCCTCACCAGGCCGATTCGCGGCGGCCGGTCGTGCGCGGCCATCTGCGCGATGAAGTCCGGGACCGGCTGACGCAACGATCCGGGATCGTTGTCATCCTCACCGCTCAACACCTCCAGCATCAGCGCGGCGTCGGCCACGGTGCGGGTCAGGATTCCCACATGGTCCAGCGACCAGCTCACTGGCACCACCCCGTAGCGGCTGATGCGCCCATAGGTGGGCTTCAGGCCGACGATGCCGTTGTAGGCCGCAGGGCGGCAGGTGGACCCCCCAGTCTGAGAGCCAAGAGCGGCTGGCACCATCCGCGAAGCCACGGCCGCTGAGGAACCGCTGCTGGAGCCACCGGGAGTGTGCTCCAGATTCCACGGGTTGTGCGTCGGCGATGGGTCTGAGGTGGCGAACTCCGTCGTGACCGCCTTGCCCAGGATTATGCCGCCGGCCGCCTTGATCTTCGCCACGGAAGTCGCGTCGAAGTCAGGCACGAAGTCGGCGTACACCTTCGAGCCGCACGCAGTCAGCATCCCCGCGGTGTAGAAGATGTCCTTCAGACCAACGGGTACGCCGTGGATCGGCCCCAGGGGCCCGCCGCTCGCGACCTCCGCCTCCCGCTCACGGGCGGTTGTCAGTACGGCGTCGCGGTCGATGGTCACCCACGCCTGCAGGTCGCCGTCCAGGGAGTTGATCCGGTCCAGCAGGGATTCCGCCAGCGCCACCGGAGATAGCTGGCCTTCGCGGATCTGCGCCGCGGCTTCTACTACCGAAAGCTCGTAGGGCTCAGGCATCATTAACCCTCAAAATCACATAATGGGTGGCGCAACTGTGTCGACTCGCCCCCTACGGGTTGCAGACATCGGTCGCTAGCCGTGGATCAGCGGCTCGAGGTCCGGGTGGGTTTCCGCTCCTTCCACATCCGCCACCTGCCGGGCTGTCGTTCGCAGATAGTCTTCCAGATCAGCGGCGCGCTCTTCTCCGAACATGGCAACCGCACGCCGACGCAACTCCTCGTAGAACCACTCTTCGCTCTTGTACCGGCCCATTGGTCCGCCCTCCACATACCCGATTGGCTGGATCGCCCATTAGTAAATTCTAATTGTGGCCGTAGGGCCGGTCAAACGAGGTGAGTTGTCCGGTGGCTGTTATAATCCCGAAAACCATCCGTAATTGAGACTGGAACTGACATAAGGAGGGAGTCATGCCAGACGACCTTTCCGGCATCTTGGAGTCCCCGGAACACACCCACCTGGCCGATGTGGGCGGCAACACCGAGGGCCCGCTGTGGCACCCGGACGGCTACCTGACCTTCGTTTCCCTCACCGAAAGCCGCCTGTACCGCTGGGATGAAGCCAGCGGTGTCAGCGTGGTCCGCGAAGGCACCGGCGAAGGCAACGGCTGCACCTTCGACCGCGAAGGGCGCCTGATAATGTGCGAGGGCGCGGGACACCGCCGCATCACCCGCATGGACCCCGACGGCACGGTATCTCCCATCGCCGAGCGATGGCAGGGCAAGCGTTTTCACAAGCCCAACGACTTGGTCACCCGCTCCGACGGGAGCATATATTTCACCGACCCGTCGCTGCGACTCGAGCCCGAGCTGCGGGAGTACGACTTCGCCGGGGTCTTCCGCCTCGCCCCCGACGGCGAGGTGCACCTGGCCACCGACGGCTGCGAGTACCCCAACGGTCTGGCTTTCTCGCCAGACGAGTCGGTGCTGTATGTGGCAATCAGCCGCGTCAGCCTCGACTGCCTCGGCGAGGAGGAGCGAGGCGAGGTCTGCACCCACCGCAAGATACGCGCCTTCGATGTCGCCGCCGACGGCTCCCTCAGCAACAACCGCGTCTTCGCCGACATGAGCTCCGCCGAGCCCGGCGTCCCCGACGGGATGAAGGTGGACACCGCGGGCCGGGTCTTCTGCACCGGCTCCGGCGGCATCTGGGTCTTTGAGCCCGACGGTACCCACATCGGTGTCATCCGCGGGCCTGAAATCCCCCGCAACATCGCCTTCGGAGGCCCTGATTACCGCACCGTCTACACCACGCCCGGCACATCAATCTACAGCTTCCGCGTAACAACGCCCGGCATCAAACCTTAAAACTCCGCAACTTCCGCCACCACCGACCAATTCCCTCTCCCTCAGGGAGAGGGTTAGGGTGAGGGCCAACTCCTCCGCTAGAGAATCCTGCCCCCACCCTGTATCATTGGCCGAAGTTCGAATCAGCAAGCAGGAGTTGAACCGTGACATCCAGTAACATTGTCGGTTCCGGAGACTACAGCTACGAAATGAACCCCGACTGGGCCAAGCTTCCCGAGGGTTGGGAGATGCCCAGCGCGGCGGTGTACGGCGACTCCAACGACCGGGTATACGCCTTCAACCGCGATCCCGAGCATCCCGTCTGCATCTTCGACAAGGAAGGCAACTTCGTCTCGGCCTGGGGCGCCGGCCTCATATCCTTCGCCCACTCCATTCTGCTGGACAGCAACGACAATGTCTGGCTGATTGACCGAAACACCCACGAGGTCCACAAGTACACCGGCGACGGCCAGCACATCATGACCATCGGCCAGAAGGGCGTGCGCTCCGACACCGGCGTCGACCCCGACGACTACAGCTCCACCGCCTTCCAGTCAGTAACTCACGGCGGCCCTCCCTTCAATATGCCCGCCGGCATCGCCCTCAACGATGAGGGCCAGATCTTCATAGCCGACGGCTACGCCAACGCCCGCGTCCACAAGTTCACCCCCGACGGCCAGCTCATCAAGTCCTGGGGCGAACCCGGCGATGGCCCCGGACAGTTCCGTCTGCCTCACGGCATCTGGATCGACCGCCAGGGCCAGGTGCTCGTGGCCGACCGGGAGAATGACCGGGTGCAGGTGTTCACCCAGGAGGGTGAGTACATCACCACGTGGCCCAGCAAGCTCATCGGCCCGGCCCTCTTCTACATCGACTCCGACGATGTGGTGTACATCCCGGAGCACAACGGGGGACTGTTCAGCGTGCTCTCGCCCGACGGCGAGATCATCACCCAGTGGGGCTCCGAGTTGCATCGGTCCTGCCACGGGGTGTGGGCCGACTCCAGCAAGGACCTGTACTTCGTCATGCCCGGCGAATGGGGACGCAGCCGCCGCGTCGTAAAGTTCCACCGCCGCTAGGCGACGGATTCCGCACTACCGCGAAGGGCGCGGGGCTTGCGGGCCAAACGCGCCCTTTGCTATCATGGACGTCTGCTGTGGGGCTGTAGCTCACTTGGGAGAGCGCTTCAATGGCATTGAAGAGGTAGAGGGTTCGATCCCCTCCAGCTCCACCATTTTTGACGATAGGCAGAACCGCGCCGTCCAGGGCCACCTTCTCGGTGGCCCCTCCGGGTATGATGCTATCTTCGGGCATGGGCACGGTATAGCGCAGCAGGGCGTCGTCGGGAGTTACGACGATCTCCTTGACGAAGGATTCAATGAACGCCCTCCGCTCGGTGAGCTCGCTCTCCACCAGGAAGTCCTGCATGTCCCTGGCGTAGGCCGCGATGGTCTCCACGTCGTCCAGCACCTCCCGGCGATCCGCCAGGATGGTCCTGGCCGCCGCCGCCGCTTCCTCCAAACGCTCCTGCCGCTCCCGGTGCTCCCTGATGCGGTCCGAGGCGTCGGCCATCTCGATGTCGCTGTTCTCGATGAAGTGCCAGACACGGGCCAGCTTCCGCTTGACCTCCTCCAGCTCCGTCTCCACGGTCTCCAGCCGCTTGCGCTGCTCGGCGGCAATGCCGTCCATCTCCTCGTCCACTGCCTTGACCAACTGGGTGATGCTGCTCTCGGTGAGAATATTGGAGCGGATCTTCTCCACCACCAGTTCCTCGAAGCGGCGGGCGTTGAGCCTGGGGGAATCGCAGGCGCCGCTGCCCTGCTTGATGAGAGACTGGCAGACGTAGTAGGCGAACTGGCCGCTCTTGGCGTCCTGGCCGGAAAGCGCCCGCTTGCATTTGTGGCACTTGAGCAGCCCGCTGAGCAGGTAGGTGCTGCCGACGCGGCGGGGGTGAGTCCGCTTGGGCGCGCGGGAGTGCATCAGCTTGTTGACGCGGCGGAACTGGGCCTTGGTGACAATGGCGGGAAAAGCCTTTTCGATGCGCACCGGCTCGGTCTTGTCCTTCCCCTTGGTGCCCCAGACCAGAGTCCCCGTGTAGACCTCGTTCCTGAGGATGAAGTGGACGCCGTTCTTGGACCAGAGCTTGCCGGTGGGGCTGGCGATGCCCTCGTCGTTGAGGGTGCGGGTGATCTTGAGCATTCCGGTGCCGGCCTCGGCCAAGTCGTAGATGCGTTTGACTACCTGGGCGGCGTCTTCGTCCAGTTCCAGGGTGGGGCGCTTCTTGGCGCCGTCCGGCACCATCACCCGGTTGTAGCCGTAGGGTGTGCGGCTGCCCATCCAGTAGCCCCGGGAGGCGGCCTCGCGCATACCGCGCTTTACTTCTTCGGCAAGATTTTCGCTGTAGAACTCGTCCACGGACTCGATGATGGCCTCCATGAGCTTGCCGGTGGGGGTGTCGTCGGCGTGCTCGGTGATGGAGACGACGCGGACACCCTTGCGCCTCAGCATGGACTTGAAAGCCACGGCGTGCTCCCGCTTGCGGGTGAAGCGACTAAATTTCCAGACGAGAATCTCCTGGAAAGGGGCATTGGACCTGCCGGCCTCGTCGATCATCTTCCTGAACTGGGGCCTATCGGCGATTCTGCCGCTCTCGGCCTCGTCGACGAACTCCCGGACCACCAGGTAGCCGTTCCTGCTGGCGTATTCGCGGAGAGCCCGCATCTGGGCGGCGACGGACAGGTCCACGTCCTGGCGGTCGCTGGAGACCCGGGCGTAGAGGGCTGCGGGTGTGGCGTCGTGTTTGTTACTCATGGTTGTCTCCTCCTTGTGCATCGTCATGCCCCTTCCACCGGGAGCGCAGGCGTTGCAGGCGCTGCTCACGGCGCAGTTCCCTATCTTCCATGTACAATCGGAGGGCCTCGCGCACCAGTTCGCTCATGTCGCGGCCCTCTTCCTCCTTCACCCGCTGCACCTGCTCGAACATATCGGGCGGCAGGGAAAAGGTGATGGTCCTGGAAATGCGGCGTGGGGGCATGGTCTCTCTTTTTGCCTGTGTGTGTATGGTAGTGTCTTACTATATATCATCGGACATCAGGCCCTCCCCGTCAAGGAGCGGTGCGTCTCCATGGGGTGAATAGCTGCGGCCCAGCCATTGCTGGGCCGCCTATCCGTGATGGTGTTGCTCCTATGGGCTGCGGGTTCGGGTCAGGCATTCAGACCTCGTCCTCCTTTAGCGGCTCAGTCTCGGCCTGGAGTTCTCCCTCGCGCTGGCGGAGGTAAGAGCGGATGGCGACCCTGGCCCAGATCCCGAGCCCGTTGCGGATCAGCCGCCGCTGCTCCGGCGTGTAGGACACCGCCGGGCCGCCAGTGCTGGCTCCGGTGTTCCGCTTGCCGGTTTTCTCAGGTTTCTTCTTTCCTTTATCGTCTTTCATTTGGCATAATCGCAGCGGCCTCTCCCGGGGCCGCTGGCCTCTCGTTGGGGGTTGGTGGCAGGGCCGCCGGCGCGGGCGGACAGGGCGAGCGCCGGCGGCTATGGCATGGTCAGTTCCCGCAGCAGGCCCTGCGGACGCCCTCCCCCAGGAGGATGTCCAGGCCGCCTTGCACCTGGTTGGCGAACGTGTAGAGGGCCTGCACGGCTCCTCCGCAGGGTTCGACACCCTTGCGCCAGCGGTAGACCTGCTTATGGCTCACGCCCAGGGCGCGGGCCATGCCGCTCCAGGTGAGGCCGCTGGCTTCCCGGAGGCGTTCGAGACGCTCCGGGAAGTCGTCCGGCAGCAGGCTGAAGAAGGGCAGGTAGCCCTGGTGTTCCACGGGCCGCTCCGGACTCCCGTCATCCGTGGGTCCGGCGCTATTGTTGTTCATCGGTCACCTCCAATCGAAAGAGCTGGTGAAAGTCGTCGAGGCCGAGGGCCTTCAGCATCCGCTGGCGGATGCGGCCGGAGGGCGCTCGCCCCTCGTTGACCAGCTTCGACAGGTAGCCCGGGGTGAGGCCGGCCTCATTGGCCAGCCAGTTCTGGGAGCGGTTGAGCATTGCCAGCCGGTCCCAGAGGGCCGCCGCGTCGAGCCGGACAACGGTCCGTCCCCCGCCCCTCCGGAGCCCTCCCTGACTATCGTTTTTCCCGTCTTTCTCACGCATCGTTCTCCTCCTTCCGTGTTCCGGCGATTCCTTATTGCGGCGGCATGGACTGGGGCGACTCCCACCTGTCGGGCGACCGCCAGGCGCTCCCCAGCGGCCCCATTTGCTCGACGGCCTCTCTATGGGAGACCCACAGGGGCACGGCGACCCTGGCGGACTGCATCTCCTCTCTTGCCACCCGCAGGAAGTGGGTGGCGGCGATATCGTCGTCGAAGACCACCAGGACCGAGGGAAGGACGCCGTGGTCGTCGGTGGGACGGTGGGAGGAGAAGTAGCGCAGGTAGGGGGCCAGGCGGTCCGACATGGTGGAGGGCCTGACGGCGCGGCGCTCCCACTCCAGGAGGAAGGGCCAGGCGGCGCCGTCCTTGCGCAGCAGGCCGAAGGCGTCGGGGTTGACCGAGCGCATCCGGTCCTGGTGTCGGAAGTAGCGGAAGGCCCGCCTGGGCGGGTCCAGTTGCGACACCTCCCAGCCCAGCAGCCGGGCCTGGCCGGTCATGGCGGCCAGGAAGGCGTGGACGGCGGCGGTGTGCTCGATGTTGCGGAGCAGCTGGCGGCCGTTCCTGCCGGAGACGTTGCGCCAGCCGTAATCGGCCTGGGCGTCCTCCGCGGCGATGCTCCACCGCTTCTTGGCCACGGCCAGGGAGGTGCGGTCGCGGCGGGCCAGCAGGGCCAGGCCCCGGTCGGTGAGGGCCATGCGTCCTCCCGCCTCGCGGGGGCGGGCCACCAGGCCGAAGCCCTCCAGGGGGTTGACCAACTGGGATGCCCTGGGAACCGAGACGCCCATAAGTCCGGCCAGTTCCCTGATAGCCAGCCAGGGCCAGTCGGATACCAGGTCCAGGGCGCGCTTCTCGGCGGCCTTGAGCAGCACGGGCAGCAGGTGGTCGGGGATGTCCCAGCCGGGGCCTTCCACCGCGAAATCGTCGGGCACCGTGGCCCGCTGCGGCTCCTCCTCTACGGGAAGCTCCCCGCCGGGGGCAGCCCTTTCCAGGACGTAGCGCAGGTCCAGGGCGGCGTTGACGGCGGGGGGACTCCAGATCCGGTCGCCCGCCCTGGCCAGGGCCGCCTGGCTTTCCACGGCCAGCAGGGCCGGTACGGGGGAGGCGGACAGCAGCCGGCGGGCGTGCCGGAGCCGCACCTCGTCGGCCACGAGGACCAGCACCGTGCCGGGCACGGCCCCCTCCCGCAGCCGCCAGAGCCGCTTGGCGAAGCCGGTGCGGTCGGCGGTCAGGCCCTGCCGCAGGATGCCCACGGTCTTCCCGCCCGGCAGGGTCAGGCCGGCGTCCAGGGGCAGGGAGCGGTACCAGAGGAATCGGACGGGGAAGGCCACGGTGGAGACGGCGCAGGCCAGCCGGTAGATGACGGCCAGGGCGTCCAGGCGCTCCATCAGGCTGCGCCGCCACTGGGCGGACACGGGATAGATTCGCACCAGTTCCTCCGGTGACAGTCCCTGCTCTGCCGCGAGACGGCACAGCCCGGCGGCGGTGAGGTGGAACCTCCGTGTCGGCGGCAGGGGGTCGGCGGCGTGGGGCGCCGGGGCACAGAACCCGCCGTCCTCCAGCCTCTCCACCGCGCCGTAGACGCGCCCCGGGACCAGCCCGAAAGCTCGACCATCTCCAGCCGGTCCAGGAAGGGCATCTGGGCCAGCAGGCGCAGCAGTTCGGCCTCGCATCCTGCGGGTCTCATTCCCCGGCCTCCCCGTCGCCGCTCTCTGCCTCGTGGCCGTCGGCCTCACGGTCGTCTGCGTCGCCGCCGGCCTCATCACCTATCGCGCCATCGGGGGCTTCTTTCTTTCTGCTGCGCTGGTCCTTTCGGGCGGGGCCTTGCTCGCCTTCCGGCTTCTCCTCCTGCTCCTCGCCTTCGCTGTCCAGGTCCTCCATGCCCTGGTGGTACTCGTCCACCTTCCGGTGGCCGTCGGCGTCTTGGTAATCCGCCTGCCGCGCCGGAACGGTGTAGCCCTCCGTTGCGGCGCGGATGCGTTCAGCTATGTCGGAATTGCCCGGCTCCGGTTTGCGCACCATCATGGAGAAGGCGGGCATCCTTTCGGCGCCCACGGTGGCCCGCACGTAGCAGTGGTGCACGTCCAGGGAGGTGACGTCGTCTTCGACCACCCGCTCCTTGCCCAGCTCCCACACCAGCTGCCGGGCGTCGTTGCCGGACACCTGGAACACGGCCAGGCAGCCCACGTTGGCCAGGATGGTGTCGCGCATGGTGGGGGAGAGGTCGTCCAGCTTGGCCAGGCTCTGGGTGGCCAGGATGAAACTGGCGCCGAACTTGCCCAGCTCCGACAACATGCTTTCGTAGTCCACGCCGGGCATGGACTGCATCTCGTCCACCACCACCAACGCGCCCCGGCGTTGCGAAAACGCCAGCCCGCCCTGCTCCCGGATCACCGAGTCCACCAGGTTGAGCAGGGAGGCTCCCACCAGGGCGGCCACGTCCCTACCCACGGTGCCCTGGGCGGTGGACACCAGCAGCACGCCGCCGCCCTGGATGGTGCGGCGCAGGTCGATGGTGGAGCGGCGCTGGGCCAAGATGGCCCGCGCCCGTTTCGACGAGGCGTAGTAGGACAGGCGGGTCTGCACCGGTGCCAGGGCCTCGGCCTTGTACTGGTGGTGCCACCGGCCGAAGTCCCGGGCCCACCACTCCAGCAGGTAGGGATCGGAGACTTTCTTCAGCGCGTCCTTGCGGAAGTTGTCGTCGGAGAGGAGCTTCAGCCCATCCAGGATGGTGTACTGCCGGTCGGCCTCCACCTGCTCGTTGGCCTCGTGGAGGGTCTTGACCGTCTGTTCCAGGATGGACTGCATCCGGGGACCCCACTGTTCCCACAATCCTTTCGCCACCCTGACCACCGAGTCGGCGGTGCGGTCCCGGTCGGCGAACACGCGGGTGTCCAGCAGGTTGATGCCGGGGGAGCGGGTCGCGTCGGCCAGGTCTATCAGCCTTACTTTGTCGATGAGGGATTCGGGGACCTGCTCCAGGATGGCGGCCACCAGGTCGGCGTGGGGGTCGACCACCACGATGGCGTCGCTGTCGCGGCCCTCGGCCTTTTCCCTGAGCTTGTGGGCGACTATGTGGTGCATCAGGGTGGACTTGCCCATGCGGGTGCGGGCCACGTAGAGGTGGTGGCGGCGCAGCAGGTCCTCGGGGAAGCGGATTTCCCGCTTGGCCCCGGCGGTGGTGTCGCCCACCAGGGCGCCGCCCCGCACGCCCCTGGCCGAGGGCAAGAGCGCCCGGGAGCCGGAGCGTTCCACCAAGGGAGTCTCGTCCCTTTCGCCGGGCGGGTGCCACAGGGACGCCACCTCCCTGACCCCCAGGACGCTGCGCCGGCCGAACAGTCCCGGACCGGCGGGGTGCAGGTTGGCGGTTGGAACCAATGGACTGACCTTGCTCACCTTGAACCTGGCCCCGGCGGGATGGTCGTAGTGGCGGTAGGCGGCGGCCACCGGCTCCAGCAGTTCCCTGGCCCGCTGCGGCCCGGTGCCGGCGGGCAGGACGGCGACCACCTGGAGTTCGGCGTCGAAGGCGATGCGGGAGACCTTCTCCCGGATCAGCACCGGGTCGTAAACCCGGCGGCGGGCCTGCTTCCAGCGCCACCAGGCCCAGCCGGCCACGGTCAGGCCGGAAACGCAGCCCAGGCCCAGGAGCGACGCCTTGAGGATCTCCCCGTCCTGCACCCACAGGTAGCCCCGCACGGCGGCCAGCGCACCCACGCCCAGCACGGCCATGGTCACTCCGTCCAGCTTCAAGGGCCCGGTCTGGTAGGTGTAGGAGGGCTCTCGGTTCTCGGGGATGGCCGCCTTGTGGGCGCGGACTTGGTGGGACTGGGACCAGTCGGGGCCCAGGGAGCGCAAGAGCAGCCGGGCCACCACCCGCTCCCCCTGGTACAGGGCCGAGAGCGCGCCCATCAGGGCGATGAGGGGGTCGGAGCCCGGGTCCAGCAAGTCGTCGTCCCGGAAGGTGCGCAGGGGCACGTACTCCGGGCCGTCGGCCCGCAGGGTCATTCCCCACGCCTGATCGCCGCCTTGCAGCCGCAGGGGGTCTTCATCGGCGGGCACCTCCCGGATGCGGGCCTGGGGGTAGTGGGCGGCGATCTGGCCCCGCACCACCCGGTCGTCCTGGCAGCGGGCCAGCAGGGTCACGCCGTCCATGTCCCCGGCGATCTCCAATGAGAATGGTTCGGGAACGGCGATGGACTGGAGCAGGTTCTCCACCCCCAGCAGGGTGCGCTCCCCGGCCCGGGGCGGCGTCACCGCCAAGAGCACGGGAGGGCGCCTGTCGCGTCCGTCGCCGACCAGGACTTTCTTGATGTTGATGTTGATATTCATATTGGTTGCCTCTCTATCAGTTGTCATTGACGTTGATGCCGGATGAAGAATGCGATTGACCGCAGACCCGGAACGTATTCAGTGCCTGGGTCCGGGCCGCCACTCGATGACCTCGGTCTCCTCCGGGGTGGCCTCGATGCGGACGGGAAAGCGGTTGCCCCTAGCTAGGAGCAATCCGTCGCCCCGGGGACAGGACAGCAGCCAGCGTTGCAGTTCTTCGGGCAGGTCGAAGGCTTCGCCCACGGTGCTGACGGCGGCGGCGTCCTGCTGGAGCAGCAGCTTGAAGGCGGCGTTCTGCAACAGCGCCCGCCCCGAATGACCGGTGATGGCCCGGGAGGAGTCCTCGGAGAGGAGGTCCTGCACGTCCTGGGTGATGAACTGCAACCCCAGCCGATGCTTTCTTGCCCGTTTCGCCATCGACACCATGAAGGCCGCGCCCTCGGGGTGCTGCATGATGGACCACACCTCGTCCACCACCAGCAGGCGAGGCCGGGGGTCCTGGGCGGCGGCGGCCCAGACCGTCTCGGTGCAGACCATGGCCGCCGCCGGCCTCAGTTCCGGCTCCAGCAGGTGCAGGTCGAAGACGGTGACCAGGGCCTCGCGGGCCAGCAGGTCGTCGCCCTCGTCGGAGAGCAGGTCCCGCAGGCTGCCGGTGGCGAAGGGGCGCAGCAGGTGGGCGATCTCCGGCGTCTCCCCTTCCAGGTAGGCGTAGAAGTCGCGGAAGCCGGTGCGCTCCCTTCTCTCGGAGTAGTAACCGGCCAAGGCGTGGTCCAGGGAGGAACGGCGCTCGGCGGACAGCCTTTCACCTACCATGACTTCAATCAACCGGCGCAGGCTGCCGATGCGTTGGAGCAGTTCCTCGCTGTCGCCCCGGTCGATGACGAAGGGGTTCATGCCCTGGCCGGGGACGCCGGGGGAAAGCACCCGTCCGCCCGCCGCTCTCGCCATGTCGGTGTACTCGCCCTCCGGGTCGATGACGTAGGCCCGCACTCCGCGGCACAGGCCCCGCAGCACGCCCAGCTTGGTGGCGAAACTCTTGCCGCTGCCGGAACGGGCCAGGACGGCGGTGTTGGCGTTCAGGTGGGTGCCGTCGAAGGGGTCGTAGACGATGGGGGCGCAGGCCCGCAGATCTATGCCGTAGAGGGTGCCGCTGCGGGTGTCCAGGTCCGGCGGCGAGAAGGGGAACAGCCTCGCCAATGACGACGTGTCCAGAGTCCGCCACACCGCCACGCCGTTCAGGCCCAGGGGCAGGGTGGACAGCAGTCCCTCCCGCTGGCGGAAGGCCAGGTTGTCCAGCTTTCCCAGGGTGGCGGCGAAGTGGGCGCGCGCTTTTTGTGTAAGGTCCTTGAGCGTGTCGGCGTTATCAGCGTGCAACGTCACCGACAACGATGCGTGGAACAGTCGCTCCCGGCCGCGCTGCACCTCGTCCCGTAGCCGGGAAACGTCCTCCAGGGCGATCTCCGCTTCCGGGGACATGGAGCGGCCCCGCTTGAAGGACAGGGACTGGGCCGACTCGAAGCGGACCTTCTGCCATTCCAGGGTGCGGGCCGCCTGCTCCGCCGGTATCGCTCCCAGGTGAACGGATAAATCCATGGGCGCTCCGGCGGCCATCAGGCCTTGCAGGAAGCCGGGGGCCAACGAGCGGGGCCACTTGCCCAGGTGCAAAGAGCGGACCAGGCGCTGGCCGACGCGGATGTCCCGGCGGTTGACCTCCACCTCCAGTTCAGCGTCCTCTTCGCGCTCCACCGGCGAACCGCCCAGGGCGGTGGACAGCCAGAACAGTCGCAACGGCTCCCCCGCCAGGGGAAACACCCCCAGCCCGCCCCGGGCCAACAGCCCGTGGAGTTCGTCCATCCGGCTGTGCTCGCAGACGGCGTAGAAACGCCGGTCCAGGATGCCCTCGCGGTTTTCCAGCGTGGTCAGCAGCCGCCCCAGGCTGTCGGCGGCGTCGCGGGTCTGTTGCGGCAAGTCATCGGGCTGGGCCTCGGTAAGCTTGTCCCTCAAGCCTTGCAACACCGGCGGGTGCTGGCGCACCAGCAGTTGCACCGGAAAGTCCAGGGCGTTCAGGGAACCGGCGAAGGCGCCCAGCTTGGGCTCGTCCAGCTCCAGCCCCATCACCTCCGAGACCGCCAGCTTCACCCCGTCCAGGCGTACCGGCCCGTCGTGCTCCAGGTGGGACAGCATGAAGAACAGGTTCAGGTCCGGCGGCGGCTTGGGCGGTTCCGGGACCACCGCCGCCTCGCCGTGGTGTTTCCGGTTGATGATTGCCTTGATGTTCGGTAATGTCGCTTTCATTTCTGATTTCTCCTTCTCTTAATCGGATTGGAATGGCATATCAGCCGGGCATAATGGGACTGAGACCGCCGCTGATGAGTGCCGCGATGGCCTTGGCCAGCAGCGCCACCACCAGGCCGACGACGGCCATGACCACGGCGTTCCTGGCCTTGCCCCGGCGTCCGTCTCCCTCGGCGCCCTCGGCCATCAGCACGAAACCGGCCCAGACGATGGCGAAGAGGCACAGGCCCACCCCGGCGTAGGCCATCCCCTCCAGCACATCGTCGAAGGCGTCCAGCATCAACTGCTTCTTGTCCTCCGGGGTCTCGGCGGCCACCGAAGCCAAGGCGGCCGCCGAAGCCAGGAGGATGCTGGTAACGCGCCCTACCACGGCCAGCCCCACCAGGAGGAATCGCCCGCCGTGGTCTGCTCAGCCCGGGGCGTCGGCGGCTTGGGCGGCGGGACGTAGAGGTACTCGAACGGGTTGTCGGCCCCCACGCCCAGTTCCGCAGCCACGGGCAGGGTTTCCGGCTTGGTACGGGTGACCGGGGCCCGCTCCACTTCCACAGCCCGCACGTGCTCCGGATGGTGGACATGGATGCGCACCGTCTTGACCGCCGTGCTCTCGCCGCAGCGGCAGGTGACCCTGCGGGTGTAAACGTCGGTGCGGGCCGGGTGGTGGACGGTCTGGAGCATCGGCGGCAAGGGCACGTTCAGCGTGGCCGCCAGCTCCGCCGTAATTTCCAGGTTGTGGATCGCCTGCTGGTCGGTGACAGGCAGGTCGAACCGGGTCTCCCCGTCCGCGACGAATGACGCCGTGGTGCTGTGGCTTCCGGCGGCGACGGTCACCGTGCCGGTAATGCCGGTGACGCTGGCGTCCAGCAGAGCCGGGACCGACTGGCTGAAGTGGCCGCCGTAGACCGGCAGGTCCACCTCCTGCCGGGTGTGGGCGATACACTCCGAGACGATGACCCCTTCGATGCTGCCCGGCGACCACTCCAGGGACACAGCCTCCAGGTCGCATAGCCCGCCGTCGTAGCTGGGCAGTGGATAGGGAATCTGGTTGCTCTTCAGGGACACCGCCCCGGAGAAGCCCAATGCATCCGTCCAAGAGAAGGTGAAGGACGGATTGGGGCCGTCCAGGGTCAGGTTGTAGGTCTTGCGCTCCCCGGAGTGGACGACGGCGTTGGCGCCCATCTTCAGGGTCCGGCCCGTCCTTCCGCCGAAAACTCTGACCTTCAGGTCCAGGTCGTGGGCCGCCCGCAGGCCGACGGTGGCGGTGTTGCCGGAGACGGCCAACCGCTCGATGTAGATGCGGCGACCGGGCACCGGCTCCGGCGGCTCGAAGTAGATCTCGCCCAGCCGCCAGCCCGGGTCCTCGTCGTCCGGGTCGTCGGCCAATGCCGTTCCCGGCAGGACCACCAGGGTCACCGCCAGCAGTCCGGCCACGGCCAGCAGCTTGTACCAGGGTTTCCGGTCCTGGGTCTCACGGACGTTGGACCTGTCGGCCTTGCCGCCGTTGGCGCCTTCCGTTCCCCTGGGCCGCCGCTTGCCGAACCAGCTATGGGGCCGGAAGGGGGGGCGCCCCCTGCGCCGCACGGCCTTTGCCGCCTTGCCTATTCCAACGGCGGCTTTCTTGGCCAGCAGCCGCAACGGGTCGGGTTTGGCTTCGGGTACAGGCGGGGCCTCGCTGCGGGCCAGTTGGGCCGGGGCGCCGGCGTAGCGCCTGGCCCCCAGCTTGAACTTCAGGAGGTCCGCGGCCACCAGCGGCAGCCCCCGGCCTCCCACCTTGCCCACCACCAGGGCGACCCCGGTGATGCCCAGGATGATGGCGATGCCCAGGCGGAACTCGGCAGGCCCGAAGGGGAAGTAACGGAAGGCGCCATAGCTCACGGCGCACACCGCCACCACCGCCACGATCTGGGGAAAGGTGAACCACAGCAGCACCTTGTCCTCGGCCTGCACGTGGGTCGGTACTTCATGCTCTCTCATTCCCCACCTCCTACACGCCGGCGCTGTCGATGCCGCCGTCGATGCCGCTGCCGATGCGGGTGGTGGGATCGGGCACGTCCGGGTCCACCGGATTGCCGACCACGGCGTCCATCACCAGCTCGACGACGCCGTAGGCCACCAGGGCCAGCACGATTCCGGCCAGGGCGGTCATCATGGCCGCCTTGCCCCGCTCCATCTGGTTGGGCGCGCCGGAGGCGGTCAGGTACAGGTAGGCGCCGTAGATGAAATAACCCACTCCTACGACACCCACCAGGCCCAGCAGGATGCCCACCAGGTTCGATATGGTCTGTGTCAGGTCGTCCATAAGTTCGTTCTCCTTGTGAATCGATTTCTTGACTTGTGGAATGTTCCGTTCTGCGCCTACTGGCACATCGCCCACCTCCTGGGGGTTGCTCTCGTGGCGATTACGGCCCCTGGCTCCGGGGCGTGGGGCCGGTCTGGGCGGCGGGAGTTCCTGTCTGCGCCGCCGTGTTCACCGCGCTGGCTGCGGTGCCGGTGGCAGTGGTCGTCGCTGCTGCGGCTGCAGCCGCTCCCGCCGGTCCTCCGGCGGCTCCCCCCGCCAACAGCCCCAGGGCCCGGCCCGAGCGGACCACCCCACCCGGCAGGGACATGCCGAAGTAGAGGGTGTGCAGCCAGGCGTCGAAGGTGCCGTGGTGCCCCAGCATCGACGGGATGCGCCCCGCCAGGTACATGAAGGCAATGGCCATCAGCAGCATCCAAACCAGGTCCTGGGCCGCCTCGCCGCCGGTGATGTCGGCGAACTTGTCCAGGAACCCGAAGGCCAGGGCGATGGCGATGAGCTGTATCGCCTGCTGGAACACGGCGGTCATGAAGAGCCGCAGCCAGTGCTTGCCCCAGCCGGCGGTGTGGGGCAGAATCCAAAGCCCCAACGCGACGGGCGCCAAACACAGCAGGATGTCGATCAGGGCCAGGCGCAGGACCATCTGGACCAGCAGGTAGAGGACGAAGAACCCGAAGACCAGGTAGAGCAGGGCGATGAACACCGCCAGCCCGGTGTTGGCCGCCATCACCGCGTTTAGCAGGGGGTCCAAAGGCGCCCGCAGCAGGTCGCCGGGGGTGACGTTCAACTCGGCGGCGATGAACTGGGAGACGGCGTGGGCCACGTCGATGACCAGGGCGCACCACCAGAGGGACGATGCGGCGGCGGTGAGGCCCAGCACCAGCCGGGGCACCATCTCCCGCCAGCCCGATTGGTGATGCCCCAGGTGCTCCTGGACGATGAAGCAGAGCCCCATCCAGCCCAGGATCACCACCAGCATTCCCGACGCCACGGCCCAGACTGCCGTCCAGGCGGCGCGGACTATTTCGTGGTCGTAGGTCAGGCCCGGAGGGGTTCCGGTGAGAATGTCTCCCATGCCGCTACCCTCCACACTCGGCGAGGTCGCTGTCCGCAACCTTCTCCACCACGCCGCACAAAGTCCCGTGGACGCCCTGGATCACCCACCTGGCCCCGGCCCGGGCCCAGCGGTCCGGGTCCAGGGCGCCCAGCACCTTGTCCCACAGCCCCTTGGGTTGGTGGACGGGCACCAGGGTGTGAAACAGGTGGTCGTCGCCCCCGCCGGTTCTCGGCACCGACATCACCATCAGGAAAGCCTGCTCCGGGTGCAGCTCCGGCTGGCCGGCCAGCGCCGGGTACTCGAAGGTGTATTCCCAGCCCTCGGAGAGCTGCTCCTCACCGCCCCGGACCCGGTAGGTGTTGGTCACCCACTCGCCGGTGTCCGGGTGGCGCAGGGCGTAGTGGAGGACGTCGATCTTCCGGCTGAAGACCGGCCTGGCGATGAACTCGCCGTCTTTCTTCCGCTCCACCATCTGCCGGTCCCGGTTGACCAGGGATAGGTTGTCGCCGTCGGGCGGCGGGGACTGGGCCAGGGCCACACCGCTGGCCGGTACGGCCACGATGGCCGAAAGCAGCAGCGCGACGGCCAGCATCGCCAGCCTCCCGCCGCCCCGGATTCTTGGTCTGAAAGTCAATTCCGTCACCTCCTTTGCGTTCCTTGCGTTTTGCGGCGAACCGGTCGGTAGCCGCTGCCGCAGGAGAGTCTGAACAGCGGGACGGCGGCCGAAAACTACCTGTAAGGGTTATCAAGATTGATAACCCTTACGGGTCCCTTGGCATCCGGACCCTCCCCTGCTGTACTGGGGGTGTACAGGAGTTTGAGTTTTGGCAGGCAGCCTCCAGGTGGGTGGTTTCAAAGCTGAATCAGGCCGAAATCGGCCCCTACAGGACGTAGATAGGAAACACTTGGAGTTAAGGGCCGGTTCCGGTTTTGAAGCCGAAAACCCGATTGACGTGGGGGTGCGTGACGGGGCGAAAAACAGCCCCGGCATGGAAAAACTGCCCAAAATGGCCGGGGATGTGCCGGTGCGTGACGTGCCGGATGCGGGCGGGCCGGGGACCGGAGCGGCCCCGGGGACACAGGGTCCGTCCCCCGGCGGCTGATGAGATTGACGAAAGGAGGGAACCATGAAAACCACGGGACACGGCATCGACGACAGCAAGGACGTGGCCAACGTCTACCACCTGCGGCTGATGACGCTGTTGCAGGAACTGGTGCGGGACAAGGGCCACCACGGCGCGGCAAGGGTGCTGGAAATCGACCAGCAGACGGTGGCCGAGAGCGCCCGGACCGGACAGTTGACCCGGCGGGTGCGCCAGGCGTTGGAGCGGGCCTTGCAGGAGGGAGTGGGTTCGGCGGCGGCCCGGCAGCGGGAGCGCAATGATAAGTTGGAGGAAAGGCTGCGTCAGCTTGAACAGGACCACGAGGTCCTGGGCAGGGAGGCGCGGCGGCGGCTGGCGGTTGTGGAGGGTCTGGTCGGTGGCGGGCGGGGAAATAATGCCCAAGACGCCGGGTTGGCTGGGACGGGAATAGAGGATTCAGGCGGGTCGAAAGTCCAGGTTGCCGAAGGGGAAAGAAATCCCCCGTGGCGGCCTCCGCAACGGCGGGAGTATCCCGACCTGGCGACGCTGGAACCTGCGAACGACGATGAGCAGGTCTTCGACGACGCCTGGCCCTTGATAGTTGAATGGCGGGAGTTTAAGGATTCTCACCCCACCAAGGGCCGGGGGCTGGCGTGGCTGGAGGACGAACAGCGCTTGTTGGAGGTGGAACTGGCCCTGCTGGAGGAGCACGGGCTGACCCTGCCGCCGGAGCATCGGCCCCTGCGGGGTTTCGCCCGCAGCGGCCAGATAAGCTGGCGCCGGACGGCGCTGGATGACACGCGCAAGGCGCTGTCCAGGCGGGAGTTCTGGCTCAGGGTCCGGCGCTGGATCACCCCGGCGCGGTGGCGGAAATAGGGGCGCTGCGGGCCGCCGACGGCATCAGGAAACTTTTGTGTAAGTTCTGTGTAAGTTTTTATGAACTGGATTGAACGATTTGGGCGATTGCCCCCGCAGGGTCTGGAAAATCGGCGTGGAGTCGGGTGATACTAATTGCGTTGTCTGGCTTTTCCGAGGTTTCCCGCCATAGAAATCTTGGGGGCACGGTCCCTGTTGCCCGGGCATGACCTGACGGATTTGAGGTTGCTCTCTGGAAGGTCGCCCACGAGGGAATGCTGCCGCTGCGGATTTGAGATTGCTCTCCGCTGGCAGCGCGGGCCGAACCGGCGGAGTGTTCAAGTCCTCCGTCCTCGGTCCAGTCCTCCGGTCGGGGTTTGACGTTGGTCCCCCGGTCGTTGGACACCCGTCCGGCGGTTGGATTGGAGTTGATTGCTCCGGCTGCTGGGCATCGGAGACGGGGCGCACGACGGCGCTTCGCTTCCGGCATCGCTGGGGCGGCTGTCGTGCTTGACACTCCCGCTCCAGCCGGAACCCAAGCCCAAGGAGCATCATAGTGGTCAAGGAGGTAGCGCACAAGAAACAGCAAGGCATCCCAGCCCAAGGCTAATCCTGGCGTCAAAGGAGGTAACGGCAAGAAGCAACACGGCGTCCCCGGTTCCCTCACCCATCAGGTTTCACTTGCGGAGCGGCTTGGCTGCTTCGCGTCCCTCGACATTGCGGTTGGAGCGAATAGCAAGCTCTGCTGCAAGTAGCTCCCTGCGGCGTATCAGTTGCACGGCAGCGACCACGCCGCGCTTCCCGCACGCTCCGGTCCGGGCCGTCTCATCGCCGACCGGACGCTTGCCCTTGCAACCCGGTTCCCATTGACTCGGCGGCCTGACGCCTGGCCGCTGGCCGGACTGCGTTCCTCGCTACTAACGCCCTCTCATCGCAGCCCCCACAGTTCGCCTTGTCTTGGGCGACGCCGTGGACTGGCTGCATCTCCTGCCACTCCCCGAATCGGCGTTCTCCGCTGCCGGCGCCGCCGGGGCGGGGTGCGTCCTCCCTCACCTTCCCCTCATTTGCAGTTCCCCGGGTTTGCCGGAAACGCGAATCACCGCCCTGGTCGAACTGCGTCTTTCGCCAACCCCCAGCCAATTTTTCCCATTGCGCTGCCCTGCCCTGGGCGACGTGCGCCCTGCGCCAAGCCTGATATCGGCCTGCTCCAACGCAATCCCTACCCAGGCCGTAGTGTGCCCGTTGCGGGGGGCGGCAACGGCCAGACGGCGCCATTGCCGCCGGCAGCAAGCACGGCCACGGCATCAACGGGCGGCAAATCAACGACAACTGCCACAACCACGATCAGGAGGTGATCATCGCAAACATTGAACTGGATCCCCCTTCCGCCACCGGACTGTTGGAGAAAGGGGTGAACCAGCCATAACCCCAGGCCCGTCTCTCTCTCCTGAGCGAGGCGGTTAAGACAAAAGGGCGGCCACGGTGAGCCGCACCAAAGACTGAAAATTCACAGCTCACAGCAAAGCGGGGGGCGGTCTCGAATCGAACGAGACCGGCCCCCGCTTTCTGCGTTTCGGAGGAAAGCGACATGAAGACGACGACCAGCATCGACAGCACGGCATTGGTCAACGGCAACGATATCCCCGTATCGGCCAACAGCAAGACTCCCGAGGCACATCACGGCGCGGCTGGCAACGGGCAGATCAAGGGCAAGCCCGAAACCGAACTGCGGGCGGCGGCCCGGCGCAACGGCCTCACCCTGAAGCAACTGGCGGACCTGATGGACGTCAACTACAGCCACCTGTGCTCGGTGGCCGGCGGGCGCCGCCCCTGGACCGACTGGTTGAGGGGAAGGGCCATGGCCGTCCTGGGCGAGGTGCCGGGGCAGGGCATCGTCTACCGCCAGGGCGGCTTAGTCCAGGGTGAGAGCACCTGCATCCGGGAGCGCGCCAGGGAGAAGGGCCTGACCCAGAAGGGCCTGGCGGAGCAGGTGGGCGTGTCGGCAGGCTACATGTCCGACGTGTGCCGGGGACGCCGCAACATGAGCCCGGCGGTGCTGGCCCGGGTTGAGAGGGCCCTGGACGGTCCGGTGGAGATCGCGCCCGCCGTGTGCGCCAACCGCTCGGACGGCCCGGTGCAGGGCGTAAGCACCCACATCCGGGAGCGGGCCCGGGAGAAGGGCCTGAGCATGGGGCAACTGGCCGACCTGGTGGGCGTATCCCGCAGCTACATGAGCCAGGCGTCACGGGGACGCCGCAACTTCAGCCCTGGCACCCAGGCCAAGGTGGAGGCTGCGCTGGACGGTCCGGCCAGGGTCGAGGCCGCCCAGCCCCGGGACGTTGAGCCGCGTACCCTGTGGGAACGGATGGATGCGCACGGTTATTCACAGAACAAGACGGCCCGGCTGGCGGGCATCAGCACCGGCCATTTCTCCCAGATCATGAACGGCCAGCGGAACGCCTCGGGGGACGTGCTGCGCAGGCTGCACGGTGTCCTGTTCGCGCCGACGACGCAGGAGCTGGTGGCTCCGGTGGAGCTCAAGGTGATGGCCTGGAAGAAGGACGGGAAGAGCGGCGTGGTGGTCAAGGGCGCCGGCGGGCCGGGCGGCGATACGATTCGCACCGGCGGGCGGGTTCCCTGGGGCGCCGAGGTCGAATTCGCCTACACCAGCGGCTACGACAGCCGGGGGCGCCTGTCGGTAAACCACATCGTGGACGAGCGGGGCTACGGCGTGATGCTCAGCAAGCCGGAGAACGAGTAAGGGGAGACGGCCGCCGTTGAGCCTGACCGTCTCTATCGGGGAGGACCACCGCCGTCGGGGCGGTCCTCCCCTGGTTTCCATTTATGCCGCTCTCTTCGCTTTCCCGGCATTCCCCGTTCCCTAGTCGGTGAACAGGTGGCCCAGGCCATGGTCGTCGGCCAGCCTCAGCAGCGCCACCATGTGCTGCGCGTTGGGCCGGCCCAGGCCCTCCTTCCAGCGCCACACGGTGTGGGCGTAGGTGCCGAGGCAGCGGGCGATCTCCGCCCACGGCAACCCCGACTCCTCCTGGAAACGCTTGAGTCGCTGCGGGAAGTCCGCCGGAAAGACATAGGTATCCCTGATGTAGTTGATTCGCTGTCGCGGCATCGGCAATACCCCCTTTGACTGGGCTTTATAAACTCGGGCGGCGCAAGCCGGTGAGCCTGGGAGCCTGGCATAGAGAGCAGCGGGCACTTTTTCAACCTCCTCAACCTTGCTCAACGTCCAGACGCAGCGGCCACGTTGCAAGACCTCCACGGCAATCCACAGGCGGCGGCGCAACAGGGCAGTGGCATTGACGAGGGTGGCGCAGACTTGGCGTACCGCACCGCCCGACGGTGGGTCACAGGATGCCGTTCTTGCAACGAATGGGACGCCCGACAATCCAGAAAAGCAGTCCCATCATAACTGGGGTTGGGGATATAATGTAAAGCGGGACGGTTCCCGGTTCCGGCTGTTTCTTGCGCCTCCGTCACTGGGTTTTGGACTGAGAAAGCTGGCGGGCCTACCGCTGCGGGATGTGGCGCCGACCACCACGGGGGTGACTGCCTGATGGCCGGGCTCTTTGCAGTTGGCGCGGCGCCGGCCGTGTCATCTCTAACTTTAGGATGAGCCAGAATCTCTAAGATGTAATTGAGCCGCCTATATGGGATGAATGAGGGGGATGAATGAGGCCCGCCGGAAGGGGCGTGTACGGAAAAAACGGAGGTAGGACTATGAAGGAAATTGACCAGGATGAGGGCTGCTGCGGACCGCCTTTTCCGGAGGACTTCGCCGAGCGGCTGGAGCGGCTGATCGAGCATGCCGGCCTGTCTCGGGAGGAGTTCGCCCAGATCCTTGGCATCGATTACGACCGCGTGGCCGAGTGGTTCGATGGCGCGGAACTAACCGGCGGGGAGGTGTGGCACGTCGCCCGCCTGGCGTGGTCGATACCCGGTGGCTTTGAGATCATCGTTCCGGAGGCAGGCGAAGGCGCGGAGTAGCGGTGTGGTCCAGCGCCTCCGGCGCCGGCATTACACGGGGTCGAAACCTACGGCCAGTTCGGCGGCGGCATTGCGGTCTGATTCAGCGAAGGGATGCTGGGGGCCAGGCTGGCGGCCTGATCCAGGCCCTAGACTGCCTCTTCATACTGGCCCAGCTACATACGGGCCATTCCCATCTGGTAGTAGGACTCGGCGTCCTCCGGGTCCAAGGCGATGGACCTGCTGAGGTTATAAATCGCCCATCGGTGTTCCGCAAGTCCGCGGATTCCATCGCCCTGGTCGCCATTGCCTGTTTGCGAGGGTTGGCGTTGATCTGTTCCGCGAGGTGCTCCACCATCGGGCGCTGGCCATCTACTCCCGCGGCGTCCTGCTATCTGCGGAACCTCAGGTAATCTTCTAACGGATTCCCTTCTTCCATTTTTTCGCATTTCTGATGATGTTGATGGTCTTCCACACCTACAGCTACCACGGGTTCATCACCGATAGAGAATGCGACACCCTGGAACTGAAGGCCGACCATAGCCGCCACGCCGAGGTGGAGAACGCCATACGCGGTCTCAAGTACGGCGCGGAACTCAGCCATATCCCCTCCGGCCGCTTCCCCACCAATCCTGAGCTTGCCGAAGGGCGCCTGGCTGACAGTCCAGGTGATGGCCCACAACCAGCCTAGCAGGACGGCGCGGATCGCTCTGGGCCAGCAGGTGGTCAGCACCAAGACCCTCCGCCAGCGCTTTTTCCCACTGACCGACCGGGGCACCCGCAAGGCCTGCCTCATCATCCTGCACCTTCCCAAGGACTGGCCCTGGCAAGACCAAGTGCATAGCGCGCTGGTCAAACTGCGCACCCTGCCGCTCCCGCTTGACGGCCTAACGCCACCGGACCCAGATGTAAGCCCCTCAGACGCGCCAGCTTGCTCCGCGAGGGACGCCTCTTGACACACCACCCGTCAAATCCGGCAAATCTCCGCCCCTGATCCCCTGGGCAGCTGCCTTCAAACCACCAATCGGGTACACCAGCCGCCCCCTCTGCGCAAATCACCAGTCCGCCCCATCCTTGGCAACCAAAGTACCCCTTCTCCTACGCTAACCATTGCCTATAGGTGGATTCGGGCTTAGTACGAGGTTTTACACCCCAACTCTCGCCGACGATCGGGAAGAACGGAGTGTCTACTTCGACTGGTTTCTCATGTCGGCCATGGCCCGGGAACTTTTGCGCTTCGATACTGACATCGGGTTGGAGGTTAAGTCCAAGAGTTACGGCGGGAAGCGTCCATCAGAATATTTGTATCCGGCCGAGGTTACGCCCGCTTTCTAGGCAGGTCGCTCACTTCTTATATGTCAGCTCCGAGGATTCGGATTGACGTGGGAGGAGGTAGATTAGCGGGTGGTCAATGCGCCCTTGCTAGCTATCGGTTCTGAGAAGGTCTTTGTGTTCCGCGATTCCGACGCATGGCTTCATCTGATCTCCCAGCCGAACAGAGTTAGGGAATTCGCGGAAATTTCTGAGGAGATTCAGGCGCGTTGGGAAGCGTTGCTAGGGATTTCCCAACATCACAGGCAGGCGAGCTTTCCATTCGTGATGCTTATCGTCGGTATCCTGCTCTTCCTCGTGGCCCACTATATGTTGTAGGGCGGCCGATAAATGTCCCACTCAGTTGCTGGTAAGGTAGTATACTAAGGGAAATAAATTGGGTCGCCCGCATCCCTTTTCCACAAGCTCTGCGGGCGACCCAAGGAGAATCGCTATGGGCGGCTTCCTAAGTCCATTGTGCAAATTGCATTACGCTCACGCTCTTCATTATGAGCGCTGCGCCCTAGCCCACAGCGCCGTCAGTATAAACACCGATACACAGCCCCGACAACCATTAGACAGAAAGTCATCCTCGGCGGAGATGGCAGGATTACACAGATGATGACAACGCGTTGCTTACTCGTATTGGCCTTGCTACTCCTCGTGTTTGCTGTTTCGTGTCGGACTTCAGAAATCCCCGTGGCAGGTCCCGACGAGAACCGAGTTTATTTTGCCGGTGAATTCTCGGCTAGTGTAAACAAACTGCGGAGCGACAACCTTCACACTTGGGATCAGAACTATGTCGGTAAGACAGTTTCAGTGCTGGGCAAGATAAAGGAGATACACCCAATGAGAGGAGATAGCCAGATCAGGGTAGACTTGGTAGCATCAGAGAAGTGGTTCGCTTCGACGAACCCAATGAGTTGCCACTTCAAGGAATCCGAGGATGTTGCTGCGCTCACCGTGGATCACTGGATCACGGCAGAGGGCACGATTCACAGCATTAACGAGCGGGACGACGATGCGCTGTATTTGTCGTCGTGCTTCATGTTAAAAGACCATGGGAAAGAGCAGCCATAGCCACCTAAGCTAGTACTACAGTTGCAGATAGGTCTTGGTAGAATGGAGGCAATTCTGGGAGTGGGTGGGGTGAGGCTATGGCAACGGAGAGGGACGAGTTTTTGGAGGTGGCCCGGTGGGCCGAGGGGATTGAGGGAATTCATGGGTGCATTGCGGGGAGGTTTCACCGGTCGGAACCTCGCCGACGGGTGTTGGAGTATCTGGAAGGACTGATTTCTCCGGTGGAGCGCAAGAACGGTTGGCAGTTGGCGGAGCGAGCGGGTGACGCCACCCCTGACGGACTGCAGCGTCTGCTGTCCACCTATCGGTGGGATGCCCATCTGGTGCGCGACGATCTGAGAGCCTACGTGGTGGAGCATCTTGGCGACACTGACGCAGTTGTGGTGGTGGACGAGACCGGGTTCCTGAAGAAGGGAGACAAGTCGGTGGGGGTGCAGCGTCAGTACAGCGGCACGGCGGGCCGGATCGAGAACTGCCAGGTTGGCGTGTTTCTGTCCTATGCCGGCTCCGGAGGCAAGGCCTTGGTGGACCGGGAACTGTACCTGCCCCAGGTATGGGCATAGGACTTGGAAAGACGCCGGGAGGCCGGAGTGCCGGAGGACACGGCATTTCGGACCAAGGGGGAACTGGCGCGGTTGATGCTGGAGAGAGCGGCTGAATCGGGAGTTCCCTTCGGGTGTTTCACCGGCGACGAGGTGTACGGCAGCGACTGGAACCTGCGGCTGTGGCTGGAGCGGAAGGGGATTCCACACGTGATGGCAGTCAAGGGAAGTGAAAAGCTGTAGGCTTGGACGGAAAGGGGTCCCCTCCAAGTGAGAGCGGACCGGCTGGCGTCGCAGGTTGAGGAACCGGGATGGGTCCGGTGCAGCGCTGGCGACGGGGCCAAAGGCCCAGGGTATATGACTGGACTGCTGTGGATATACGGCCTCTGAGGGAGCCTGGCAAGGGCCACTGGCTTTTGGTCCGGCGCAGCATGGCCAAGCCTGAGGAGTTGGCCTACTACGTCTGTTTCGGCCCAGCGGAGGCGGCCTTGGAGGA
This sequence comes from Dehalococcoidia bacterium, assembly GCA_963667765.2. Taxonomy (GTDB): domain Bacteria; phylum Chloroflexota; class Dehalococcoidia; order Lucifugimonadales; family UBA3495; genus VXOI01. The sequence continues at coordinate 1,132,265 of CAXXON010000001.1, forward strand.
ATTGGTGAGGGTCGCGGGAACCAGGTGGACCATAGAGGAGTGCTTTGAGGAGGCCAAGGGACAGGTGGGGCTGGACCAGTACGAGGTGCGGAAATGGGATGGCTGGTACCGGCACATCACGCTGGCGATGCTGGCCCATGCCTATCTGACAGTAATCAGACATCAGGCACTGGAGCAGGAAAAAAGGGGGCCGTAACGGCCTCGATGAGGAACTGATTCCAATAACAGTTCCTGAGGTGCGCCGGCTGCTCACCCGACTGGTATGGACGGAAAGCCAGCCTCCGGATTTCATCCTGTACTGGTCGTGGTGGAGACGGCGCCACCAAGCACGAGCACGCCGCTGCCATTACAAGCGACGCCTCGCCAGCTATCTGCGACTGTAGTACTAGAGGCACTGGATGCCTGGGGCCATGATGCCCGCCATTCAGGGTTCAATCAGTTCAAGGCCATAACCAGGAGTTTCTGCCAGGATTAAGAGCGCATCAAGCTGGCGCTGGCCAGCCAGTGTAGCACTGGGCAGTGCGAGGGACAAATCTGCAGGGTAAAATTGATCAAACGGATGGGGTATGTCCGGGCCAGGCTGGACCTGTTGCGTCAAAGTGTACTGCGCCGGTGTGCTGCATGACCAGCAGCCCGGCGCATCCATTCCCTGCGGCCTGTTTCAATTTCCTTAGCTAAAAATTCGGCAGAGCCAGTTTCCTGGGTCCACCCAACCTACTACCCCCTTTGACCACTAGAGGTCGTATTCTTGGAGATACATCCTTTCCTATCCTACGACAAAAAATCGCATCAACAAGCACCTATCGCAATTCAACGAGAGGCCGCCATGCCCAGGATTTTCGACAACCTCACTTTAAGCACAAAGCTGGTCTCTGCCTTGCAGGAAACGCTGGACATCTCCAACCGAGCGGATTTCTGCGTCGGATATTTCAATCTGCGCGGCTGGAGTGAGCTCGCTCCGTATGTAGACCGCTGGAACGAAGAGGATGGCCCCTGCCGGGTATTGATAGGGATGCAACGCCTTCCCGATGAAGAACTCAGAGACGCTCTGTCATTAAGACGTGGGGCGACAGGCCGTGGGGCGACAGGTATGGATAACGCATCTGCGCACCGGCTCCGGGGCCGGCTGGCGGAGCAACTGCGCCATCAGTTGACCTACGGGGTCCCAACCAATGCAGACGAAGCAACGCTACAACAACTGGTCGAACAGCTCAGAGCAAGGCGTGTAATCGTTAAGCTCTTCCTAAGGCACCCTTTGCACGCCAAACTATACCTGCTCTTCCGCAATGATCCGGTCAACCCCGTAACCGGCTACATGGGAAGCAGCAACCTGACCATGGCCGGCATGTCCCAGCAGGGAGAACTCAATATTGACGTGCTCGACCAAGACGCTGCGGGCAAGCTTCAACAGTGGTTTGAGGACCGTTGGAACGACCGCTACTGCGTTGACATCACCAGTGAGCTTCTACAAATCATCGAGGAGAGTTGGGCTCGTCCGGATCTGATACCTCCTTACCATATCTACCTGAAAATGGCGTACCACCTTTCCAGAGATGCACGGGCTGGCATTGAAGAATTCAAGGTCCCCAGCGTTTTCGGCAATCGCTTGTTCGAGTTTCAGACCGCAGCGGTCAAGATCGCGGCCCACCACCTGAACCGACGAAACGGAGTAATGATTGGCGACGTGGTCGGACTTGGCAAGACCCTGGTAGCAACAGCCCTCGCCCGCATATTCGAGGATGACCTGGGCACCCAGACCCTCATCATCTGCCCCAAGAACCTGGTACCTATGTGGGAACAGTACCGGGACGATTACGGACTCCGCGCCCGGGTACTGTCCATCAGCAGAGTGTTAGGCGAACTGCCCACCCTGCGCCGCTACCGGCAGGTGATCATTGACGAAAGCCACAACCTGCGCAACCGGGAGGGCAAGCGATACCGGGCCATCCGCGAGTACATCAGCGAGAACGAAAGCAGGTGCATATTGCTTTCGGCCACGCCCTACAACAAGACCTACCAAGACCTTTCCAACCAGTTGCGGCTGTTCATCGGCGAGGAAGAGGATCTGGGAATTCGCCCAGAGCAACTGCTGCGCAACATGGGCGAAGGGGAGTTTCGGCAGCAACATCAAGCCAGCCCCCGGAGCCTGGCCGCCTTCGAGCATAGTGGATATCCTGATGATTGGCGCGACCTGATGCGTCTGTACATGGTGCGCCGCACCCGCAGCTTCGTCCAGGACAACTATGCCGAAACCGACCCTGATAGCGGCCGTACGTTTCTCACCTTCGAGGACGGCGGACGCTCCTATTTCCCGGCGAGAATTCCAAAAACCGTCACTTTTGCCGTCAACGAGAGCGACCCCGGAGACCAGTACGCCCGCATGTACGCGCCGGCCACCGTGAGCGCAATTGAAGATCTACATCTGCCGCGGTACGGCTTGGGCAACTATGTGCTCGACAATCCAGCCACGCCACCGACAGCGGGAGAAGACCGACAGATCCAGAACCTGGCGCGAGCCGGCAAGCGGCTGATGGGATTCTGCCGCACCAACCTTTTCAAGCGGTTGGAGAGCAGCGGAGACGCATTCCAGCACTCCGTGGAGCGGCATGCACTGCGTAACTATATTTTCCTCCACGCGCTTCGTAACGGGCTGCTGCTTCCGGTGGGAACTCAGGACGCCGAGATGCTGGACTCCCGATTCACCGACGAGGACGCCGACGAAGCCCTGGGCGAACTGGCCGACCAGGACGACGAGACTGAACAGGAAGTGGATGGGGACGCCCTTGATTCCGGCATGACCGACCAAGACGCGGGCAACTCCCAATGGAACCGGGAAGCCTTCGAGCAGCGCGCCGCCCGTGTCTACGACGAATACGAAAGCCGCTTCGCCAGGCGTTTTACCTGGATGCGGTCTGACCTGTTCCGCCCTCAGTTGGAAGTTGAGCTACAACAGGACGCCGACGCGCTGCTTGGGCTGTTGCGGAAACACGGGACGTGGAACCCGGCCAGGGACACAAAGCTGGAATCTCTCCACGAACTTGTCACCAAATCCTATCCCGACCGGAAGATCATCGTGTTTTCCCAGTTCGCCGACACTGTGCGCTATCTGGAAAAGCAACTGCAGAGCCGAGGCGTCGGTGCCCTCGCCGGAGTTACCGGCGACTCCGCGGACCCCACGGCCATGGCCTGGCGGTTCAGCCCGATCAGCAACGATCGGCGGGGATTTGTATCGAAAGACCGGGAACTGCGTGTGCTGATAGCCACCGACGTGCTCAGCGAGGGCCAGAACTTGCAGGACTGCGCCATCGTCGTCAACTACGATCTCCCTTGGGCCATCATCCGCCTCATCCAGCGGGCCGGACGCGTGGACCGCATTGGCCAGGGGGCCGAGGAAATCTTGTGCCATTCCTTTATGCCGGCCGACGGCGTGGAGCGCATCATTAACCTGCGCAATCGTGTCCGGGACAGGCTCCGTGAGAACGCCGAGGTCATCGGCACCGACGAAGAGTTCTTCGAGGACGACCGGGACGATCGACCCATCATCAACCTCTACAACGAGCAGGCCGGTATCCTTGACGGCGACGTCGACGGCGAAATTGACCTCACAAGCCACGCCTACCAGATTTGGAAGAATGCCATCACCGCTGACCCAGCGCTGGAGCGCGCCGTCACATCCCTTCCTGACGTGGCATTCTCATCGCGGCAGCACTCCGGGCCCAGCCATATGCCCCAAGGAACCCTGGTGTACCTGCGCACCGGTGACGACAACGACGCCCTGGCCTACATCGGGCGCGACGGGCAGAGCATCACCGAGTCCCCCGTCGAGATACTCGCCGCCGCACAATGCCATCCCGATACGCCGGCGCACGCTCGCCATGACGAACACCACTCCCTGGTGGCCACTGGATTGGAGCACATCGCGCAACAAGAGCGGAACATCGGCGGGCAACTGGGCCGCCGGAGCAGCGCCCGTCATCGAGTCTACAACCGCCTGAAGGACTACGCCGAAGCCATCAAGGGACAGCTGTTTGACAGCGAGGACTTGCGCCAGGCCGTAAACGATATCTATCGCTACCCGCTACGCCAAGCCGCCGTTGACACGCTAAACCGCCAGATGCGGAGCGGCATAGATGATGCAGGTCTGGCGGAACTGGTCATACAGATGCGCAGCGATGACCGGCTCTGCATTATGGAAGAAGACGACGGTGAAACCCCAGAACCGCGCATAATCTGCTCCATGGGACTCTTTGATCACGACAGTGAGGAAACACCCGATGGCTGCTGACATTCAATCTCTCCGCCCCTACCTGGAAGACTTCGACCTCACCGGTCTGATGGTGGAAGAGCTGGGCTGGAACCATCACGGGGACGCCCCAGTCACCGTGTCCGCGGGCGGCGAGGACTTTCTGCTGAGCCCGGTGGCGGAAAAGGCCGGCTTTGCCGTCTACCGCTGCGGCCCCAACGCCGATGGAGCCGTTCCGCCCCAAAGCGTGCGTCGCCAGATCGAAACCCAGGTGGTGCAAGTCAACTTCGAGCATTTGATCATCTTTGTGGATGCCGCCGAGACCCGGCAGGTCTGGCAGTGGATCAAGCGCGAATCCGGCAGGCCGCCCGCCGTCCGCGAGATGCGTTACGACAAGGGCCAGACGGGTACGGCCTTATTGCAACGGCTACGCGGCATTGAGTTCACGCTGGAAGAGGAGGGCAACCTAGGCATCACCGACGTGTTACCCAAAGTTGTGCAATCCCTGGATGTCGAGCGCGTTACCAAGAGCTTCTACGGCCGCTTCCGCGAGGAACTGTCCGCCTTCCAGCAGTTCATCGACGGGTTCACCGCGCAGGGCGACCGGGACTGGTACGCTTCCCTTATGCTCAACCGGCTGATGTTCGTTTACTTCATCCAGAAGCAGGGCTTTCTGGACGGCGATGAGCATTACCTCCGTAGCCGCCTCGAGACAGTGCAAGAACAGGATGGGCCTGACCAGTTTCAGCGCTTCTACCGCAAGTTCCTGCTGCGGCTGTTCCATGAAGGATTGGGAAAGCCTGAGGCGGACCGCCCGGCGGAACTTACCGCCCTCCTTGGCAAAGTCCCCTACCTGAACGGGGGCATATTCGACCAACACGCCCTGGAGCGTGACAACCCTGCCGTCAACATCCCCGATGACGCCTTCCGGCAGGCGTTCGACTTCTTTGACCAGTACCAATGGCACCTGGACGACCGGCCCGCCGGCAGCGACAACGAAATCAATCCCGACGTGCTAGGTTACATATTCGAGAAGTACGTCAACCAGAAGCAGATGGGCGCTTACTACACCAAGGAGGACATCACCGGCTACATCGCCCGCAACACCGTCATCCCCCGGCTGCTGGAAATGGCCCAAGCCGAGTGTGCCGTCGCCTTCGACCCGGACGGCGGCGTCTGGCGGCTGCTGCAGGACGATCCCGACAACTACATCTACCCCGCCCTCGGCCACGGCGTTGCTTGGGACCACTCCCCCGATGGCGTCGTCAGGCTGGAGGAACCCGTGCCCCTGCCGGGCGACATCGCCTGTGGGCTGGACGACCCGTCGCAGCGCACCGGCTGGAACCGCGCCGCGCCCCCGGAATACGCCCTGCCCACCGAGACTTGGCGTGAGCTCATAGCCCGCCGCCGCCGCCACGAGGAGGTCCGCGACAAGTTGGCCGCCGGCGAGGTGCAGGGTGTCAACGATCTTATCACCCTGAACCTAGACAGCGAGCGTTTCGCCCGCGACGTCATCGTCAACAGCGAAGGTCCGGACTTGGTGCGGGCCTTCTGGCACGCTCTGAACCGCGTCTCCATCCTGGACCCGGCCTGCGGCTCGGGTGCCTTCCTCTTCGCCGCCCTCAACATCCTGGAGCCGCTGTATTCGGCCGTCTTGCAGGCCATGCGCGATTTCCGCGAGGACTTGGAAACTTCACGCAGACCCCGCAACCCCAACGCCCTCAGCGAATTCCGCGAGGCTTTGGCAGCCGCAGGGCAGCACCGCAGCGAGCGCTACTACATCCTCAAATCCATCATAGTCAACAACCTCTACGGTGTGGACATCATGGAAGAGGCCGTGGAAATCTGTCGCCTGCGCCTCTTTCTGAAACTAGCCGCCCAGCTTGAGAACGTTGACCAGGTAGAGCCGCTGCCCGACATAGACTTCAACATCCAGCCCGGCAACTCTTTGGTCGGCTTTACCTCCGACGCCTCCGTCCGCCAGGCCATGGAAATGACCCTCGGCGGCCAGCGCCGGATGCTGGACAGAGACGACGAGGATGCCCTGACCCGCATAGAAACCGCCGCCAAAGACATCGCCAGGCAGCACAGTAGCTTCCAGCAAATCCAGACCGAATTCGGATTGCGGTACGAGCAGCTTGTGGAGGCCAAGCAACAACTGCAATCAAAGCTGGACGAGCTCCGCGCCGAACTCGACGCCCTGCTGGCAAAGGAATACGGCGTAGACGCCAACAAGGCCGCTCCCTTCGCAAAGTGGCGCAGTAGCCACCAACCCTTCCATTGGTTCGTCGAGTTCCACGCGATCATGAACGGTGGCGGCTTCGACGTGGTTATCGGCAACCCGCCGTATATAAGCACAAAAAAGGTCAAGCAGTCCTACACCGTAAAGGGGGCTCTCACCGTCGGATGCCCGGACATTTACGGCATGGTAGTGGAGCGGGCAACCGAACTTTGTCGGACCAGTGGCAGAACCAGCATGATTGTACCGCTGAGCATGGGCTTCAGCGAGGACTTTTCCGTCTTGCGGGAGTACCTGTATGAACAATGCGGGCATCTATGGTTTTCGTCTTTCGGACGGATTCCTTCGGCACTGTTCAGTTTCGATACGCGCGTCCGCAACACCATCTACTTGGCGAAGCGGTCTACGGAAACTACGCCAAGCCGTATGACTACCCGCCTACACCGCTGGTTTGATTCCGAGCGTCCATTCCTTTTCGACAAGCTCAGCTACTGCTCCTTTACTCCATCCCTTTTCGACGGGCTGGTGCCAAAGCTGGGGAACGCTCAGTTGGTGCAGGGGTTTGAGACCCTGCTTTCCAGCGGGGATTACCGACTGGCCAGCGACCTATCACCTTCAAAAACCGGGTTCCCCCTACATTTCAAGCAGACCGCGTATAACTGGTTGACTTTCTGCGTGGAACAGCCGCCGGTTACCGGTCCCGACGGCGTGGTTTTGTCGCAGACTGGATACGGCGCATCACGGTTCATTGACGAAACCGACAGAGACCTCTCTCTACTGTTAACAAACGGTCTATTGCTTTTTTCGTGGTGGGCTGCTGTTGGCGACGACTTTCACCTAACTCTCAAGAACTTCACCAGTGCGCCATTTGGCCCAAGGCAACTCCCGAAACGGGAGCGGACGCGTATGCTCAAGACCGTTCCGGAACTGGCCGAGGCTATGGCCGAGAACGTGGTCTACAAGCTCAACGCGGGCAAGTACATCGGTAACTACAACCTTCCCAAGTGCCGCCACATCACTGACAAGACCGATAAAGCGTGGCTGCAAGCCCTTGGGTTGAGTGACCTTTGGGAAGAGATCGAACTGGAGCACAGCCTGGTGGTCAGGACTTCCTACGGAGACGATGACGACGAGTAGGCTGAACTTCATCATCAACTACGACATCAAGTACCGCGTGGGGCGGGAAGGGTGAGATGACTCGGCGTCGAACGAGACGGGAAAATAGGAGAACAGTACACAAGTGCCAGATAGCACTATACATCGCCGTGTCCCTTGGTATCCTCTACGGATTGGTGTTGTGCGTAACGCAGCCAAGAACTGGACGTAACTTAGCAATAGAACAACAAGAAAAGAGAATAGAGGAATTACTAACGGAGGCATACCATCGATGCCCAAAGGGTACTGAAGAGTTGTATACGCTAAGAAGTATTGAAAGGAGGATGGACGAAAGGATCAAACAACTCGAAGACAAATTAAGTGAGTCTATGTCAATGAACCCGAACATGGGGCTATGGGAAATACAGTCAATATCGCTTGAAGTGAAGAGTATTGTGGATGAAGCTGAGAAGAGCTTGCAAAAGGCAGGCTGCATAAGCGGATAGAAGACTAATTAAGCACCGAAGCTAGAGGCCATGTCAAAAAGCCGCACGCCACAGCTGCAGTCCAGCCGGGCGGCAGGGTGGACGTTGGCAACCCGGATCTGCACAAAGGGCAGGCATGGGACGTGGCACGAGTTCAACTGAATATTGCACGAACTACGGTATGGGTGTGGGTGTGGGATTTAGACGTGGGGGGAGTGCACACCAGAGGAGATAGGGCATGAAATCACTGGACAGGATTACTTTTGATCCCGCTGTAATGGGAGGCAAAGCATGCGTCCGCGGCATGCGCGTAACGGCCGGGACGGTGGTGGGGCTTTTGGCGTCCAACCGCTCCCGTGTGGAGATACTCCAAGCATACCCATATCTTGAGGATGAAGACATCGACCAGTGCCTGGCCTACGCTGCCTGGAGACTGGAGGAACGCGAAGCTCCTCTTTACGTACCATGAGTCTGAGCCTCCTCGTTGACATGAACCTTTCGCCTCAGTGGGTGCCCGTCCTAAGGAAGCACGGGTGGCAGGCCGTGCATTGGTCCACCATAGGAAATCCTGGGGACAGCGACAAGGAAATCATGGATTGGGCCAGGACTAACCAACACGTCGTGTTCACCCACGATCTCGACTTTGGCACCATGCTGGCACTCTCGCACGAAGCGGGGCCGAGTGTGCTGCAGGTTCGCTCGGAAGACACCTTGCCGGACTATTTGGAAGAGCCGGTCGTTGCCGCTCTCAATCAGCATGAATCCGACCTGTCCACTGGGGCCCTTGTCGTGGTTGATGAAAGCCGAAACCGGATTCGAGTGTTGCCGATATGAGACCACGACCGCTCTTTCCCTGTCTAACAATCCTCTGAACAAGTCGGGCGGTATGTGAGATAGTTAGTGTGAACCAGCGGATGGCTGTTGAGGGAGTGAGTGCGGATGGACCAGCCCACCTTTACCGTCCCCCGGTCGTGGCCGAGGGCAGGCTCTGGAATTCCAGGGCAATAAGCGTGACATAGAATCCGTTATTTGGACAAGATCCAGGCTGAGTTAAGTGGGAATCCCGGTTCCACTGACTGTGATTCGGTCCCCGCTCCTTGTGACCACGTCCTTCCATAAGACTTCTCATCTACGGCATCCTAGTCCTCCGGGAGACCCCGGCTGGAATCCGACAGGCTTGGGATGGTAGTAGAAGGTGCAACGGCTGATCCCCCCAGCACACGTTGGCGCACTACTGAAAGGAGGAATTCTGTTGGCCTACCGTCTGCCCCATTGGGCGGGGCTCATTGACCTGACCTCTACGACAAGAAATCCCGCTCTACATTCAACTGACCAATCTACTGGTACGGGCGGGCGAACAGGATTTTGTCCTTCATGACCTTCTGTTTCTTGCCGTTGCCGAAGACGCTCTCCATCGGGGCCTTCTTTCAGGCCTGAATCTACCCGGGGTGAACTTCATCCCTAGCTGACAACTGGGCCACTGTTTCCTGGCCATTCAGCACCTCAAAAGCCATATTAGACTTGTATGCCGGGCGGTGCCTCCGCGTCGTTGCGTAATTTCCTGTTCCCTTCCGACAGCGACGGCTACCGTCAGAATAGGAACGGGACTCTCATTTGGACAGCTGTCCGATATTACGGGTCCACCTCAATCACAAGCCCAACCACATCTCGAGAACGGTTCTGCCTATCGTCAAAATAGGCCCACCAAACTGGATAAAATCAAGAACCTTTTGCATCAGGTTCCCGGTCGCGGTGTAGTCGGCCCGTGAGCGGCCACTTGGCTGAGCAGCCTCACCCCCGCTGACACAGCGGGGGTGAGGCTTATCGGACCTTCCAGCGCTGGGTGCAGCTTGGGGTTCTAGAACTCATGTGCGCCGAGTTGGCTGCGGCATGCCAGTAACTGGTTGAGGTGGGATATGAAGGCAGTCCGCCGATTGTGCCATGGGCAAAGCCCGTTTTGGGGGATTCAATGCTGGCGGGTTATTCTGCGACAAAGCCGACCAGAACCGGTCGACCCTAGACCCTTCATTAACGTTGCTGGTGTAAAGCCTAGGTGATGCTTGAACGCTAGACCAATCGCAACGTATGGTGGAAAAGTTCAGTGATAAAGTCGTCCCAAGTGGCCTGGTCGTTCAATAGATCGTAAAGCAAGAAATCCCTTGACATGTTCAACTCGTTAAGGCGGTCCCGCATAGCACGGGTTACTATGCCCAAGACGGCAAAGTTGCGAGAGCGGGCCGGAGTTTGGTCGAAACTCTTCTGGATTGCTCCCAAGCGTTCCAATGCCCCGGCCGGGTCGGTTCCACTTTTGATCTCGACAGTGGACACAATTTCCCATACTTCCCCGTCGTTCAACCACTCAAATTTGATGTCTGGTTCGGAGCTATAAACCATGCGGTATCTGGGGTGCGCCCCAAAAGAAGTCGTCGCCCCGTCAAAATTTGGCTGAAGCACGGCACCATCCCCTCGCAACCAATCAAGGATGCCGTCCTTTACCCGGGCTTCTCCTTCTTGTCCGACTAGGTTTCTGAGGGACCCGTCCTCGGTAATTCCTATTGTGGCAAGAACATTCCGGTAGCCGTTCTCCAACGTCCAGTCATCTGTGCCGGTGATGACGACGGAGATTACGGAGTTGTAAGTTCTGGCAACATTAAGGCAACGGTCGAGTGTAGGCGCACGGCGAAGGGTTCCCGCCTCCCAATTGCCTACAGCAGACGCCATAGCCTGCACTCTCTTAAGAGATAAGGTGGCGATCCCCCGGTAGTGCAAGGAGGCTTGGGGGTGTGCCTGTAGCAGATCAGGATGAGCGAAAACTAATTTTGGGTCGATTTGTGCTTCGCTTACGTGATCCCATGCCTCTTCGGCGATAGCCAAGTCCTCCAGGCGGTTGGCAAAATCCAAATGACCGGTATACCCCCGGATCATTTGACGGACTGCCTCATCCGAGCGCCGACGGATCGTTTCCGAGATAACAAGTGCCCGTTGCCGTGATTCCTCAAGGCGAACTTCCCGGCTAACCATCCGACATCCTCCAGTGATATACGCACTTCCTCATTTCCTGTCGCCCGAACCGCCCCATTTGCTGACTGGAGTTGCCCTTGCCGCGATTCAACTTCCATATAGATTCACACTGGAACCCGCATTGTTCGGCAAAGTCCGACAGAATCAGGTCCACCGGAATCTCCTCGCCGTGATAGCGAACGTTGTCGTTTACCATGAACACGTGCCCGCCCGGAGACACTAACCGCCCGAGCTCTACGATGACGAGGGCCATTTCGGTGAAGTAGTTCTCTACCAAGTCAATGACATTGCGATTGCTTAGGTTCTTGATGTTCAGCCTTAGAGAGGCCAGCGCCTCCTGAAGGGCTGCTTGACCGTCCGCCATTTCGAAAGCCTTTTGGACACGGGCAACTTCTGCATATTCCCGCATCAATTGGTCACGCTTGGACTTGTTCTCGACGGTTGCAGACAACAGTACTTGGCGCAGGTGCTTGATTTGTTCAGCGTCGTATCCCAGGTACGCGAGCTCCAACGCGTATGTCCGGGTGTAGTCATATCGATTGGCATAGGGCGGGGAGGTTACTACCACATCGAAGCTCTTGTCAGACAGCTTCTGAAGCTGCTCAAGACTTGACCCTTCTACCAGTGAAGGAGAGGTCCCGCCGTACTTCACTTTCAGAGCGCCGAAGTCATCCGCTATTTCTCCAACTCGACGCCTCAACGCTTCGGATAGCGTTGGAAGGGTGCCTTTATGCAGTTTGGGCTTCACATTCCGGCCTGATTGCGGGTCCCAGCGGAGAAACTGTCCGTCCTTGCGGGTATAACTGACTTCCTCCAAAACGCTCATGCACGCGAGGGTTAAGATTGTGTTCAGCGAACTGTCTGTTACTCCACCCAGAAACTCACGTGCTTTGGCAATGTCCTGTTCGGTGTGTTCGGGAAAGGCGTGCTCGGTAATAGGGATGTGAGGAAACTTCATGTCTGGGTTGTACTTGTCGGTTTCCAGCGCTCTGACCAACTCGCCAGCAGCCGCCAGAAAATCCTCGCACTGCAATCCGTTAGAGGCTGCGGATATGGAACGGGCCAGAATGATACCGACAGGCATAATTTCGATTCCCGTTGCACATATCCCCATGCTCCCGGCGGTCAGTGGAGCCGTGCCGGAACCGGCGAACGGATCTAGGAGACTTCGAGAGTCAGTGAGGGCCAATAGTCCCTCCACCAAATGGGCGGAGAAGCCCTCCTTGTACTTTAGCCAGCGTAGCCCAGGAACGGCCTTGTTTCCCTGATACGACACTAGCCTCCGGCTCAGGGACGGATTCGCGTGGATTCGGTCTGCGAATCGTACGTGCAGACTGTCTCTCGCCTGGGTTATGCATTTATCTAGATTCATAGTCATAGCAGTTGAGGTACCAACACTTCGCGAATTGACGTCACCGTGAACAACACCGACAACCCGTTGACTAAGATGTCTCCTCTAGCTCTTTGTCGATGCGTCAAGATGGTTTTCCGAGAAGCTCCGATTCATCTCCTTTAACTCTCTAGAGAATTCCTTCCCTCGTTCTGATGCAATTCTGTCGCATTCTTCAGAAGGTGACTCTCCATCGCGTGGCCATCCTAGAACGTAAACCGGATATTGGCTCGACCCACTGTTATCGGCAACACTTTCTGAATAAACCGGTAACAGTATCCAGCCTTCACCTAGTTTCTCGTTAACTCCTTCAGAACTGTGTGTAACCTCAATTACTCGCTTGACTTGGCAGATGCTTCTATCACCCATGAATCCTCACTACGTCCCAATCTCCGCCAACTACGCCAGTGAGTATTCCTGCGGCCAGCCCCCCGACCCGGTTACGGCAAGAGAAATCCAATTGCAGGTTCTCCAGGTGGTCCGTCTCGCCACGAGAGCGCCTACTGTGTGTTCGACTTCGAACGGCCTGAGGAGCAAGTATCTGTCTCAACTCGACAAATGATACACCATAGGCGGCACTTTGCCACTCGCTCAAACTATCGTCCAAACTATGACATCGGAGGGTCTCTGGTAGGCGACCGTGACGATTTTCCGTGTTGCAACTGGGTGAAAGCCGGGAGGGCAACGACTCCCGGCTTTCTCTTTTCCTATAGCGTAGCGCCTTCTGTCCGGTTCCAGCGATCCAGTCAGTCGGACCTCCCTGAATCCAATGGAGGGCTTGCCGTAGACAACCCGGTTATTTCGCTATATAGCCTCCGGCTCCCCGCGGGTCAACATCGCGCCGTAGCCCCGCTCGTCCACGATGTGGTTCACCGAAAGCCTGCCCCGGCTGTCATAGCCGGTGGTGTAGGCGAATTCCACCTCGGCGCCCCAGGGAACCCGCCCTCCGGTGCGAATCGTGCCGCCGCCCGGCCCACCGGCGCCCTTGACCACCACGCCCTGGCGGTCGTCCTTCTTCCAGGCCATGACCTTGAGTTCCACCGGCGCCACCAGTTCCTGCGCGGTAGGCGCGAACAGGACACCGTGCAGCTTGGCCAACACCTCCCCCGAAGCGTTCCGCTGGCCGTTCATGATCTGGGAGAAATGGCCGGAGCTGATGCCGGCCAGCCGGGCCGTCTGGTTCTGGCTGTAGCCGTGGGCCTCCATCCGTTCCCACAGGACTTGCGGCTCCACGTCGCGGGGCTGGGCCGCCTCCACCTTGACGGGAGCCTCCAGGACGGACTCCATCCGCGCCTGGGCGGCCGGACTCAGGTGGCGCTGTCCCCTCGACACCTGGACCACGTAGCCGTAGCTCAGGCCCGTCCGGTCGGCCACCTGCCGCAGGGTCATGCCCCGCTCCCTGGCCTGTTCCCGGATGTAGGTGCTTTCTCCTCGCACCGGGCCGCCCGAGCGGTTGGCGTACACGGCGGGGGCGATCACCACGGGAGCGTCCAGGACCCTCTCGACCTTGGCCTGCACCGCCGGGCTCATGTTCCTACGGCCCCGGCAGACGTCGGACATGTAGCCGGCCGACACGCCCACCCGCTCTGCCAGGCCTTTCTGGGTCAGGCCCTTCTCCCTGGCCCGCTCCCGGATGCAGGTGCTCTCACCCTGGACAAGGCCGCCCTGGCGGTAGACGATGCCCTGTCCGGGTACCTCGCCCAGGACCGCCATTGCTCTGTCCCGCAGCATGGGGGACCAGGGCCTGCTGCCGCTGCTGACCTGGGACAGGTAGTTGTAGCTCACCCCCATCAGTTCTGCCAGTTGCTTCAGGTTGAGGCCCTTGCGCCGGGCGGCCGCCCGCAGTTCGCTCTCGGGCTTGCCCTGGCTCTGTCCCTTGTCCGCCGGGCCGTCGTGTTCCTGCGAAGCCAGTACCGCCGTGTTCGCGGGGATGTCGTTTTCGTTGTCCATTGCCTTGGTGGCGTCAATGCTGGTATTCGTCTTCATGTCGCTTCCTCCGAAACGCAGAAAGCGGGGGCCGGTCTCGTTCGATTCGAGACCGGCCCCCGCTTTGCTGTGAGCTGTGAATTTTCAGTCGTGCCTGGGGCGGCTGGTATGGCCGCCCTGGATGCCGCCGCCTCGCCCAAGAGAGAGACGGGCCAGGGGTTATCGCCGGTTCACCCCATCCACCAACATTCCCGTGGCGGAGGGTGAAACCGGGTCATTGTTTGCGGTGATCACCTCCTGATCGTGGTTGTGGTCGTTGTTGATATGCCGCTCGTTGATTCCGTGGCCGTGGTTGCCGCCGTTGGCAGCACCGTCTGGCCGTTGCCGCCTCTCACACTGGACGCGCTATCCAAGTGCTTGGATTGCGACGGAGCACGCCGATTCCAGGGTCGGGTTGCGCGCCGAAATCCGACGCCCCGGCGCAAGACGCACTACGCCCAGGGCAGGGCAGCGCAATCGAAGAGCAAGGCCGGTTGAGGGTTGGCGCAAGACGCAGCTCTCCCAGGGCGGCGATTCGCGTTTCCAGCGAACCCGGGGAACTGCAAATGAGGGGAAGGTGAGGGAGAACCACCCCGCCCCGGCGGCGCCGGAGCGGAGAACGCCGATCCAGGACGTGGCAGGAGACGCAGTTCGCCCAGAGCGTCGCCCACGACAAGGCGAACCCTGGGGGCTGCAATGAGCGGGTGTTAGTAGCGAGCAACGCAGTCCGGCCAGAGGCCAGGCGTCAGGCCGCCGGCTCGTTGAGAACCGCGTTGCAAGTGTAGGCGTCCGGTCGGCGATGGGACCGCCGGGACCGGAGCGTGCGGGAAGCGCGGCGTGGTTGCTGCCTCTCAGCAGCTACGCCGCAGGGAGCTATGTGCGGCAGAGCCTGATACTCGCTCCAACCGCAATGTCGAGGGACGCGAAGCAGTTGAGCCGCCCCGCAAGCTGAACCCGATGGGTCAGGGAATCCGGGACGCCGTGTTGTTCCTTGCCGTTACCTCCTTTTCTTGCCAGGTTTAGCCGTGAGTTGGGATACCGTGTTGTTTCTTTCTGCCACCTCCCTGAACTATCAACATGCGCCAAAAGGCTGGGGTGCCGTGTTGTTCCTGTTCGCTACCTCCTTGACCTATGATGCGCCTTGGGCTGGGTTCCGGCTGGAGCGGGAGTGTCAAGCACGACAGCCGCCCCAGCGATGGTGGGAAACGAAGCGTTGCTTAAACACTCCATTCCTTCCGCCGGTGGCCGGAGCGATCAACTCCGGTGACCGGACGGGTGCCCAGCAGCCGGAGCAATCAACTCCAATCCAACTGCTGAACGGTGTCCAACGACCAGGGGACCAACGTCAAACCCCGACCGGAGGACTGGACCGAGGACGGAGGACTTGAACACTCCGCCGGTTCGGCCCGCGCTGCCAGCGGAGAGCAATCTCAAATCCGCAGCGGCAGCATTCCCTCGTGGGCGACCTTCCAGAGAGCAACCTCAAATCCGTCAGGTCATACCCGGGCAACAGGGACCGTGCCCCCAAGGTTTCTATGGCGGGAAACCTCGGAAAAGCCAAACAACGCAATTAGTATCACCCGACTCCACGCCGATTTTCCAGACCCTGCGGGGGCAATCGCCCAAAGTGTTTAATCCAGTTCATAAAAACTTACACAAAACTTCAACAAAAATTTCCTTATCCCGTCAGCGGCCCGCAGCGCCCCTATCTCCGCCACCGCGCCGGGGTGAGCCAGCGCCTGACCCTGAGCCAGAATTCCCGCCTGGACAGTGCCCTCCGGGTGTCGTCCAGCGCCGTCCGGCGCCAGCTTACCTGGCCGCTGCGAGCGAAACCCCGCAGGGGCCGCTCCTCCGGAGGCTGGGTCAGCCCGTGCTCCTCCAAGAGTGCCAGTTCCACCTCCAGCAGCCGCTGTTCCTCTTCCAGCCAAGCCAGCCCCCTGCCCTCGTTGGGGTGAGAATTTTTCAACTCCCGCCACTCAACCATCAAACCCCAGGCATCGCCGAAGACATCCTCGTCTTCCTCCGCAGGCTCCAGCGTCGCCAGGTCGGGGTACTCCCGCCTTTGCACGTGATTCTGTGTGGCACTGGCCGGCTCTGCATTTCTCCAGCCTGCGTTCGCCTGACCAGCAACGGCGCCGGCCTGTCCGGCACTCCGATCGCCGTTTCCACGCAAACCGCCGACCAAGCCCTCCACAACCGCCAGCCGCCGCCGTGTCTCCTTGCCCAGGGCCTCGTGGTCCTGCTCCAGCCACCGCAGCCTTTCCTCCAGCCGGTCATTGCGGCGCTCCCGCTGCCGGGCCGCCGCCGACCCCACGCCCTCCTGCAACGCCCGCTCCAACGCCTGGCGCACCCGCCGGGTCAACTGTCCGGTCCGGACGCTCTCGGTCACCGTCTGCTGGTCGATCTCCAGTACCCGCGCCGCGCCGTGGTGGCCGTTGTTCCGCACCAGCTCCTGCAACAGGGTCATAAACCGCAGGTGGTAGACGTTGGCCACGTCCCTGCTGTCGTCGATGCCGCGTTCGGTCGTTTTCATGGTTCCCTCCTCTTGCTCAGGTCATCGGCCGCCGGGCCCCGGCCCTGGAGTTCCCCCGGGGCCGCCCCTGCCTCCCAACCGCCCTAATCCGGCGCGTCACGCACTGGCACATCCCCAGCCATTTTGGGGCGTTTTTCCAGGCCGGGGCCGTTTTTCGCGCCGTCACGCACCCCCACGTCGATTGGGTTTTCGGCTGCAAGACCGGAACCAGCCCTTAAGTCAAAGTGTTTCCTTTTCAGGTCCTGTAGGGGGCGATTTCCCCCTGTTTCAGCTTTGAAACGACCCACCCTGAGGCTCCCTGCCAAGACTCAAACTCCTGTACACCCCCAGTACAGCAGGGGAGGGGCCGGACGCCGAAGGACCTGTGAGGGATATCAAGGTTGATAACCCTCACGGGTAGTTTCCCGCCGCCGTCCCGTTGGCCACACTCTGCTGCGGCGTTGGCGACGACGCCGATTACCAAAACCAATGCAAGGTGAACGACATGATCCTGAACTCTAAATTCCAGCACCACGCGGAGGCCCAATCACACAACCCCAACGAGAGAATATGCGAGACAAGACAAAAACTAACGGAGAGAATCGCTCCTCCGGGAGCAATCGGACTTCCGGGACTGCCGGCAGGAAAACGCCAAGGGAAACCGCCCCGCAGCGCACCGACATGGAGCGGGAGACGACGCAGACGGGGCTGCGCATCCTGGTCCGCATGATCGCCCGCGCCCACCTGCGGCGTCAGGCAACGCGGTCCGCGCCAGAACCGCCACCGGAGAGGAGGGCTGGTGGTTGAGTTATTCTCGGAACCGGTACCGCGTCGACGCCAATACCCAAGCCCCGGCCGGGCTTGGAGGATACGCTACGGCTGTTATGGGCTACGCCAGTGCTGACACTTGCCTGCTGACGGTGGTCGCCCCGGTCTGCTAGGCTCGATACATGAGCGTCTCAGACGGGGAACTGCTGCATCACATCAGCCGGATGCCCTTCGTGGACACGGCGGAACTGGCGATGATCACCGGGGAGGCTCACGTCACCGTTCACCGAGGGCTGACCGCCCTGCTGGACGACGGCATCGCGGGGAGGGTTAGGCACGGTACCGCCCACCTGCCTTCCAGCAGGCGGTACTACCTGACGAGGAAGGGCATCAGGGAGACCGCCGACGCTCTGGGCTTCGACACGCCTTCGGACTTCGTGCGGGCCTACCCAATGTCCAGGGAGTGGCTCTTTTTGCTCATCCGCCGGATGGACGCGGTGGCCTCGGTGTACCGCCTGGCGGCGTCCCTGTCTCCCGGGACCGACGGGCTGCGGACGCAGGTGGACTTTCACCGTCGGGGCCGGTTCGACGCGGTAATCACCCGCCACGACGGGTGCAGCTTCGGCGTGGTGCGCCAGGGTCCGGCGCTCAGGCGCCGCTCCCTCTACGACCGGCTGCGGGCCATCGCCGAGTACGACTACCGGCGGCGCCCCGGCACTGTCCTGGTGCTGACTCCCAGTGCCTGGGAGCAGAGGCTGACGACCCGGTTCTGCGAGCGGCTGAACATCGCCGACTGCTACGTGGCCGTGGAGTCCCGGGAGGCGCTGGAGGACCGGAACCGCAACGTCTGGAACTACACATCGTGGCTCTTCGGCAGCCTGCCCTACTCGCTGGATTTCATCAGCACTCGCGGCAGCCCGAACCGGGGGCGTTTCACGGAAGCGCCGGAGCGCAAGCGGGCCTCGCTGCCAGACACGGAGCGGATGGTCTCGCCGGCTCCGGCCTTCGCCCTGACCCCGTCGGAAAAGCGGACCCTGGACCTGATCACCGACCACCCGATGATTCCCCGGGAGCACCTGGCCCGCTGGCTGGGCGTCACAGAGGGCAGGGTCAGCCAGATGCTGCACAACCTGGTGAACGCCTACGGCCTTGTCGAGCGCCGGGGCAAGCGCGGCGACGTGCGCTACACCCTGTTGGAGGAGGGCATACGCTACGTCACCCACCGGGACCGGGCGGAGCTGCCGACGACGCGGGGCATCTGGAGCACGGAGCTAACCACCGACAAACACGGGAGACCCCGGCACCTGGGCCACCGCATCGAGACCTGGGCCAGGCAGACCAGGCACGTCGACGGGGTGACCTGGTTCCTGTCGGAGCTGGCTGCCGAAGCGCGGGCTACAACATACTCCGAGCTGACCTGGTCCATCCCCATGGCCAAGACCGACCGGGCCTTCGACTGGGGGGAGTCGGCCATCGCCCCGGACGCCGTGGGCCATCTCATTGTTGACGGTCTGCATGTTCCCTTCTACCTGGAGCACGAGCTGCGCGCCCGCCATCCCAAGGGAGTACTGGCCCGCCTGAGGCCCTACACCCGCTATTACCACTCCAACGCTCCCGGGGAGGACATGGCCCCGTTCCCCACCACACTATTCGTGGTGGACAACGAGGAGGTGGAGGAGACCTACGCGAGGACGGCGGCCGGGATGAACCTGATGACGCTGCCCATCCTGGTGTCATCCGCAGACACCCTGACCCGGCGGGGGCTGCTGGGCCGGTCCTGGCGTCCCCTGTGGGAGTCTCGCTCCCCGAGGCTGGCGCTGTCGGGGCTGCGGGCGTACCAGTGGGACTCCCTGCGGCACCGGATGCGTCCGATAGAGGGGGTTATGTGATGGGGCAACTGGCGCGGCCCCATCTGCTCTCTACGCTCGCTGGGTGTCCAAAATTGTCCCGGGAGGCCCAAAACCCGTGGTCCGGGGAGGCCGGAAAAGGCCCGAAATAGGTTGGTTCCAGCTACGAAATGGGGTTGACGCATCGCTTGAACGGTCAAGAGCAAAAATGAAAAGCGGGACTAAAATACCGGGGGTACAATGTACCGGAATTGGACAACTTGCAACCCCCCGACGTGTCAGCCGATAGCGAGGTGAAGAGCGATGTCAGAGCAAGTCCGCTGGGTGTCCAAGGCGGAGGCAGCGGAGGAGCTGGAGGTATCCATGTCCACCCTGGACCGGTTGATCCGGCGTGGCGAGGTCGAGGTTCGCCGGGAGGGGCGGCGGGTGTACGTGCGGATGGAAGGGCCGGAGTGTCATTTTCCGGCATCTATGATCCAGTAGAGCGAGGAATTTTCGCCAACTATATACCGGTTTAACCGGCAACATTGACCCACCCTGGGGAGCCAGTCGGCGACCATTGCCGCACTTCAGTAAAGAGGAGAGCGGCGATGGCGCACCGGGAGGTGACCAGAGTGGAAATAGAAGAAGTGCTGCGACGTTGGCAGGCGGGAGAAGGCCTGAGACGGATCGCGTCAGGCACGGGCATATCGCGGATCACGGTGCGCAAGTACGTGGCTGCGGCCGAGGAGATGGGTCTTTTCCCTGGCGGACCCAGCCCTGAGGAGGAGCAGCTGAGCCGACTGGCCGGCATAAGCCAGGCGGGGCCTCGGCAGGCGCAGATCCCTTCGGAAGAGATCCTGGCCCCCTGGGAAGACCAGATTTACCAGTGGATCACCCAGGACAAGCTGCAGTTCACGCGCATTCAGGAGTTGCTGGCCCAGCGAGGCTGCCGGATCTCCTATTCGGCGCTGTACCGATGGCTAAGCCGTCGGCACTGGCAGCGCCGCCAGGCCAGAACGGTGCGGATGGAGCAGAGCGTCCCTGGGGAAGTAGCCGAGCTGGACTTCGGCCGCCTGGGATTCATCCAGGACCAGGAATCTGGCAAAAGGCAGGCAGTATGGGCGCTGTTGGTGGTGCTGGCCTACTCCCGGCACAGCTTCGTGTGGCCCGCCTACGGCCAGAAGCTGGAGGACGTGATCGTTGGCCTGGAGGCGGCCTGGGCCTTCTTCGGCGGCATTCCCAAGTACCTGGTCGTCGACAACTTCCCCGCCGCGGTGGCCGGAGCGGACGCCCTGCACCCCCGCCTGACCCGCGGCTTCCTGGAATACTCCCAGCACCGGGGCTTCATCACCGATCCGGCCCGGGTGCGTCACCCCAAGGACAAGCCCATAGTGGAGCGGAGCGTCCAGTACGCCAGGGAGCGGTTCTTCAAGGGCGGGGAATTCAGGGACCTGGCCCACCTCCGTTCTGAAGCGGCCCGCTGGTGCCGCGATGTCGCCGGAATGCGCATCCACGGCACCACCCGCCGTCAGCCCCTGCAGGTCTTCCTGGACGAGGAGCGAGGAGCTCTGACTCCCTGGGACGGCGCGCCCTACGAGGTCACCCACTGGCGCACCGCCAAAGTTCACCCCGATCACCACGTGGCCTGCCAGTACGCCCTTTACTCCGTGCCTTCCACCCTGTGCCCGCCGGGGCAGCAGGTGGAAGTCGGCCTGGGCTCGAAGCTGGTGCGCATCTTCTACCGGGGCCAGCTGGTCAAGGTGCATTCTCGCCAGCCCAAGGGCGGCCGCTCCACCGACACTGCCGACTATCCGGCCGAGCTGAGCGCCTACACCCTGCGGGCGCCCGACGGCATCAAGCGCAGCGCCGCCGAGCAGGGCCCCGCGGTGGGCGAGTTCGCCGACCGGCTCTTCGACGGCGCCCTGCCTTGGTCCCGAATCCGGCAGGGCCACAAGCTCATCCGCCTGGGCCAGCGCTACACCCCGGAGCGCCTGGATGCCGCCTGCCGTCGGGCCCTGGAGGTGGATCTCATCGACGTGGGCCGCGTCGAGCGCATCCTGGTGCAGGCCCTGGAGCAACAGGAGACTCCGGAGCATCCCCCACCCCTGCCCACAGGCCGCTTCGCCCGCCCGGGCGAGGTCTTCGCCCATGCCAAAGGCCAGCGCCATCAGCCAACCGAGTCAACCGAAGGAGGTCAACCATGACCCGAGTCACCGAACTTACGCCATTGCTCAAGCGGCTCCAGCTGGGGCCTATGGCCGCCACCCTGCCCGAACGCATCGCCCTGGCCCGCCGGGACCAGCTGGACTACGCCTCCTTTCTGGAGATCATCCTCTCCGACGAGGTCAACCGCCGCGCCGACCGCCGTCTGGAATTGCGGCTGCGCAACGCGGGCTTCGAGGAGACCTGCCGCCTGGAGGACTTCGACTGGACGGCCGCCATTACATTGGACCGCCGGCTCCTGGACGCCGTCTTCTCCCTGGAGTTCCTCTCCAAGCACGAACACGTCCTGCTGGTGGGGCCCGCCGGTGTCGGCAAGACCTTCCTGGCCCAGGCCCTGGGCTACGCTGCGGTCAGGGCCAGCCACACCGTCCGCTTCTGCCACGCCGACGACTTCTTCCGGAGCATGACCCAGGCCCGGGTCGACAACTCCGTCGACCGGATCTTCCGTTCCTTTCTCTCCCCGGACCTGCTCATCCTGGATGACCTGGGTCTCCACCGGCTCACCACCCAGCAGTCGGCCGACCTCTACGAGCTGATCATTGGCAGACATCGGGTCTCCAGCTTCATCATCACCAGCAACCGCAGCGTCGAGGAATGGCTCAGCCTCTTCGACGATCCCATACTGGGGAACAGCGCCCTGGACCGGCTGGCCAATGCCAGCTTCCAGATCGTCATCGAGGGGGCCAGCTACCGAGAGAAACTGTCGCCTCACCGGAAACTACTGGGTGACAGGGGAGGTGATTGACCCTTCGGCTGAAACCTGATAAAAGTCTAAATCACGGCCCCCAAGGGGTGGGTCAATGACCGCGAAAACCAGTGGTATATAGTTCCCGAAAAACGACAGGAGTATCTGAGCGATGAGGAACTGCTGCTCCGGTCCCTCGCCAGGGAGGAGGAGCTTCGGCGGACCCTGCGGGAGTTGGAGCAGAGCGTATTGGAATGGCAACTCCGGGCATCCGAGCTGGAGCGGGAGCGGGACGAGGCCAGGGAGTCCGCCGCCACCGCCAACCGGCCTTACTACGAGCTTGAAATGGAGCACCGAAAGGAGGTCGATGCGCACAGGGATACGAAAGAGGCGCTCATGGCATCTCGCGTAGGAGCCCTGGTGCTGCTTGTATTGCTGGTGGGCCTCGTTCTCCTGTGGTGGTTCGTGCTGAGGTAAGGACGGACTGGTTCCACCATGTCTAAACCGATGCCAATGTGAGAACTACATTTGGGCGACGATTAAACCATATCGGAATCGTTCCGATTCCTTGTCCCCGGCTTGTATGGGAGAAAGTGGAATTGGCGGACGGGGCAAAATGCACATCCCACTTTGGCTTTAGTTTAGGATTAGTCGTCGCCCGAACGCGTTCGGGCATTAAGGAAACTCGCCGCATCCGTTCATAGGATACTATGAGCCACATAGCGCCTGACCGGGACTGACTTGAAAACACAAAACCGCATTACAGCCAGGAGTTCCAGACTCCGTCGCCTGTTCACTCTGGGCGTCCTACGTGTAATTGATGGTAGGTTCGGCTTATTCTGGGGCTGCACAGAGTACGGAGGCCAACAATCCTGCGGCTATACCAGAAACATCGTTGAGTGGCAACAACATCAAGTGAGAGGGGATCGTGGCCAACTCTGAACACATCAAGTGGCTCCTCGAAGGCGTCGAGTCGTGGAACGAGCGGCACCAGAACGTTCCGGGCAAAGGATATCTGTTTACTCCCGATTTTGAGGGAGCGCCTCTGTATTGGACATTTCTCGAAACTGGCAAGCTGGACGGCCGGGGAAGAATCCCCCTGGCTGGCGTGGACCTTTCTGGTGCCGACCTCACCAAGGCAGACCTGAACTTAGCTGACCTCTCTGGCGCGAACTTGGAACTTGCCACTCTCACCGAATCTAAACTGTGGCAGGCAGACCTGACCGACGCAAATCTTCATTTTGCTGACCTTACCGGAGCCAACCTGACTGCCTCGGAGCCTTGGAAAGCAGACCTCTACCCAGCAGTGATAAAGTCGCCGGAGCAACATCCTGACAGGTCGAGACCAGTTACCAACATCAAAGACTTGCTACCGAAGATACAGAGAATCAAGGATTACTACGATCCGACGGTCTTCCTCTACTTTCGTGGTGAGTCCGAATGCGGATGGGAATTGCGCCCTTACGTGATGAGAAGCGACCTCGCCGTATATGAGAGTGAAATGTTGACGGACCTTGTGTCGCGGCGACCCGAAGAATTTAATGATATGACATCCGTGCTCGCTCAATGGGTTCTGGCCCAGCACCATGGTCTAAAGACACGTTTCTTGGATGTCACCAGGAATCCTCTGGTTGCTCTGTTCCATGCCTGTGACAATACTGGCCAAGAGGAACAAGACGGGCGTCTTCATGTGTTCGCGGTACCGAGGGCGTTGATTAAGACCTTCGATAGTGATGCGATAAGTATAGTCTCAAACGCCGCTAGGTTGTCCCGCTTCCAAAGAGACGCACTTCTGGGCAAACACTTCTCCTTGGGCAACAACAGAATCCATCGGGAAATTGAGCACTCGGAAGCCATGCGCATCCTCTACCAGTTGGTTCGACAAGAAAAACCATATTTTGAGGAGCGGATTGACCTGAGAGATTTCTACCAGGTCTTTGTCGTCGAGCCGCAGCAGTCCTCTGAGCGTCTTAGGGCACAAGCCGGGGCCTTTCTGGTATCGGCGTTTCACGAGCGGTTCGAGCGTCAAGAGATTCTGCGGTGGAATGATGGGATTCCAGTCTATGCCCACTACAAGTTGACCATATCCGGTAGGCATATGAATCGCATCAAGGAAGACTTGCAACTGCTAAACGTCACGAGGGAGAACCTTTTCCCCGGGCTTGACTCCTCGGCCAAGTCGGTCAGTGATACCTACGATGCCTTCCTGAAGTTTGATAAGGGAGGACGACCGTAGGTAGACTACCGCCCCACTAATCACTGAGTCCAAGTAGAGTTGCCTTGACAACGCACCATCGTATGATCGATGATGTCAAGGGTAAGACAGCTTATGACCAACCGGCTCATCAACAGGAACACCAAGACGATCACCTTCTCCCTGCCGCCTGACATGGCAGAGCAGGTGCAGGACGTGATGCGCGACGAGGGTCGCACCATGAGCGAGCTCATCCGGGAGGCCCTTCGCAACTACATGGAGGAGCGGGAGTGGCTTAGGACCATCCGGTACGAGAGGGTACGCGCTCGCCATGCTGAGCAGGAAGACTCACGAGGAGATTGAAGGAGGACAAAATGAAGCAACAGTTCCAACCCCTGACCCCGGCGGCCCTCTACGCCCGGGTGTCCAGCGACCGCCAGGACGTGGACCTTTCCGTGGCTGCCCAGCTTAGAGCACTGCGAGACTACGCCAAGAGCAACGGCTACTCCGTGGTCCGCGAGTACGTGGACGAGGCCGAGAGCGGCCGCATCGCCGACCGGCCCCAGTTCCGCCAGATGATCGACGAGGGCGGCAAGGCCACGGCTCCGTTTGAGGTGATTCTTGTCTGGAAATTCAGCAGATTCACCCGCAAGCGGGAACACGCTGTCGCTTTCAAGTCCATGCTCCGGCGCAAGGGCATCCGGGTCGTCTCCATTACCGAGCACGCCGACGACTCCCCCACCGGCAAGCTGATGGAGGCCATCATCGAGTCGGTGGACGAGTTCTACTCGGAAAATCTTGGCGAAGAAGTAAAGCGGGGAATGCGGGAGGCCGCCTCTCGCGGCTATTTCCTTGCCTCCAAGGCCCCCTTCGGCTACAACCGCATCAAGGTCAGCGACGGAGTGAAGGACCGTCCCACCCTGGAAATCGACCCGGCGGCCGCGCCAATAGTCAAGGAGATATTCGAGAGTTCCCGTCGGGGCAACGGGCTCGCCGAAATCTGCAAGGAACTGAACGGCCAGGGCATCACCAACCGGGGCAAGCGCTGGCAGAAGAACGTGGTCCACTACCTGCTCACCAACGAAGCATACACAGGGACGGCAGTGTGGGGCGTCAAGAGCAAGGACGAGAAGAACCCGGACCCGGTTCGGGTGGAGAACGCCTGGCCCGCCCTGGTGTCAAGGGAGTTGTTTGACGAGGTGCAGCAGGGACTCCACCAGCGGGCGCCCACGGTGCAACGGCCCGGACGGGTGGGCAGCCAGTACTTGCTGAGCGGACTGCTCCGCTGCGGGGTGTGCGGCAAGCCCTACTCGGCCCAGGGGGCCAAGAGCGGCCGATTCGCCTACTACGTCTGCGCCAGCCTGTTCCGCGAGGGAGCGGGAGCGTGCAGCAACGGGCGATACCTGAACGCAACCAAGGTTGAGGACCTGGTAATCGAGAAGGTCAGGGAGCGGATTCTCACCGAGGAGACCATCACCGAGCTGGTGACACTGGTGGCCGAGGAGATCGACAACCTGGCCGGGGAGGTCAACGGGAGGCTGACCGCAATCAACAGCGAGCTGTCCGACGTGGAGACCCGGTTGGAGAACCTCTACCAGGCCCTGGAGACCAAGCAGTTGCCCATCGAGGTGATCTCGCCCCGCATCCTGTCCCTGAAGAGCCGCCAGGACCAGCTTGTGGCGGCGCGGGAGGGGGCCGAGGCCCAGTTGGAGCAGCGTCGGGCCGAACTGCCCACGTCGAAGGAGATCAAGGGGTACGTGGCGGACTTCCGGGAGTTGTTCCAGGAAGGGACGTTCCCGGAGCGGAAGGCCCTCATCCGCAACTTCGTGCAGGGCATCGAGGTCGTGGCAGACGAAGCGGTTCTGACGTACACTATCCCCATGCCCCAGGATGGTGTAACGTCGGAAGCGGCCTCAGTTCTTGATTTTGTCCAGTCAGGCCCACCAGACTTGACGGTAGACAGTACCGGGGCGTCCAGGTATACCTCCTCGGCGTCTTTTCCCCCTATTGGACTATCTTGGGGCGTAGGTATTGTGTAACGCACCAGAGCTCCTCCGGGCTGCACCACGATTTCCTTGACGAAAGACTCGATGAAGCCCCGCCGCTCGGTGAGTTCGCTCTCGTTCAGAAACTTGCTCAGGTCCTCACAATAAGCGGTGATGGTTTCCACATCGTCCAAGACGACCCGCCGCTGGGACAGTATCACCCTGGCCTCCGCCGCCGTGGCCTCAAGACACTCCTGTCGCTCCCGGTGGTCCTTGATGCGGGGCTTGAAGTCCTCGATGTCCAGGTCGGTGGTCTCCGCCAAGTTGTAGAGGCGCTCCAGCCGCCGCTTCACGTCAGCCAGTTCCGACTCGGCGGTCTCCAGCCGCTGGCGCTGCTCCCGGGCGATGCCGTCCATCTCCTCGTCCACCAGCTTGACAAGCTCCCGTATGTTGGACTCGGTGAGCACATTCTCCCGGATCTTGCCGACGACCATCTCCTCAAACCTGCGGGCGTTCAGTCTGGGACAGTCGCAAGCCCCGCTTCCCCGTTTCATCAATGACTGGCAGACGTAGTAGGCGAACTTGCCTCCCTTGGAGTCCTGGCCGGACATGGCCCGGCGGCAGGCGCGGCACTTGACCAGCCCGCTGAGCAGGTAGGAGCTGCCAACCCGGCGGGGATGGACCTTCCTGGGGGCGCGGGAACTCATCTGCTTGTTGACCTTGCGGAACTGCGTCTGGGTGACTACACCGGGGAACGCCTTCTCCACCCTGACCGGGTCGCCCTTGTCCCTCGCGCCTCCGCCCCAGAGCAAAGTGCCGGTGTAGGCCTCGTTTCTGAGGATGATATGGACGCCGTTCTTGGACCAGGGCCTGCCGGTGGGGTTGGCGATGCCCTCGCCGTTCAGGGTGCGGGTGATCTCCAGGATGCCTTTCCCCGACTCCGCCAGGTTGAAGATGCGCTGGACCACGGGAGCGGTGTCCGGGTCCGGTTCCAGGGTGGGCCGCTTTTTTCCCCCGTCCTGGACCATCAGCTTGCGGTAGCCGTAAGGGACCCGGCTGGCGACCCAGAAGCCCCTTGAGGCGGCCTCGCGCATACCACGCCGAACTTCTTCGGCAAGATTTTCCGAGTAAAATTCGTCCACGGACTCTATGATGGCCTCCATCAGCTTGCCGGTGGGTGAGTCGTCGGCGTGCTCGGTGATGGAGACGACGCGGATTCCCTTGCGCCGGAGCATGGACTTGAAAGCCACGGCGTGCTCCCGCTTGCGGGTGAATCTGGAAAACTTCCAGACCAGAATTTCGCCAAAAGGCGATTCCGGCTTGCTGGCCTCGTCCAGCATCCTGCGGAACTGGGGCCGGTCGGCGATTCTACCGCTCTCGGCCTCGTCGACGTACTCGCGGGCGATGGAGTAGCCGTTGCGCTCGGCGTAGTCGCGCAGCGCCCGCAGCTGGGCGGCGACTGAGAGGTCCACGTCCTGGCGGTCGCTGGAGACCCGGGCGTAGAGAGCCGCCGGGGTCAACTCGGTATTCTTACTCATTGCTGTGTCCTCCCTGATTATCTTCCCGTTCAGCTTGTCGGGGGCGCAGCGGTTCCAACCTTGCCTAGCGGCACAGTCCCCCGTCCTCCATGTATAGGCGCAGAGCCTCGGTCACCAACTCGCTCATGTCGCGGCCCTCTTCCTCCTTCGACCGCTGCACCTCCTCGAACATCTCCGGCGGAAGCGAAAAGGTAATAGTCACAGATTACCAGCATGGCGGTATGGTCTCTCGTCTTGATTACTAGTATATTAGATTGTCTTACTATACATCATCCCATCTCCAGCTTGCCCGGTCAACGCGGTGCGGTCACCACACCTTCCCCAGAACCGCCTCCAGAGGCCGCGCCGACCCTGCGCCGCCTTCAATTCGTCTACCAACACGGCATTGTGCGCCGTTCCTGATCGAGTTGCTCTTGCACCAAGGCCACCAGATACGGTAGGTTTCATTTAGCCTTGTAGTCAGTGGTGCGCCGCGCCTCCGACGTAATCAGCGCCCAGACCTGCCGGTAAAGGACTGGGTTGGTGAGCCCCTGTCGGCAGGGCAGGGGTATTTGCATTAGCTCTGAGAATACCCTCTGCGGCCTGAACCGCCGTGCATTGGGTCATCTTCTATGAGGTTTGCGACCCTCAGGGGCCGGCTAGGGCTAATCAGTCCTGATCCTATATTCGTCGATGCGCTGGCGACATTTGGAGGACTGGTCCTTGACTGTGCGGTCATTGACAGTCCTGTAAAATGTTATGCCAATCGAGTGATTGGTCCAGCTGAGTGCTGGTATAACTAAAGATTACTCTCACGTTCTACGGCAGGTTTTACATTGCCTACCGGGGAAGGGAATTCACGAGCGCGCCACGGTTGACTTAGCCCGGTCGATGAGCGCTTTCGCACAAAACTGCAGCAAGTACTTGCGCCAAATATGGCTTAATCGCTACTCTGTCCTCAGAACACTTCCAGGGTAATCTCACCTGCCTCAATACTGCCTGAGCAAGGGAACGATTCTCGTATTTTGACTCGGTTGAGTGACCCCATCAAGGCGAACGGCCGCGGCACGGCCCATGGCGATGTTACCTCTACGAGGAAGGTGCCTTTTGTGGCGGCAATGTGTTGTGGCTTCCCCGGCTGATCCTCTGTAACTATTGGGAACGAAGTGGAGGAAAGGATGAGCACCTTTGAAGAAGGATTCGACGCGACTGAAAGAGCTGTGGACTCGGTGTTACAGGCATTGGGCGATGTTTCCAAGCTGGCGCGCCAATTACAACGAGACGCGCGGGCGGGCAACATCGCAGCTATCAGGAGAGGGACCGCCAGGCTGGAGGAAAGCCTGAGCCTGATTCGTCAACAGATCGGCAACGCAACCCAAGCCTGGCCCTTCGCCCCGGAGGAAGAACTGGCATACTTGGAAGGCCAATACGCCAGCGAATTGCAGGGAGAAGCCAAAAGGAAGGGACTTCAACTGTTTGAGAGGGACGGCAGGTTGATTGCTCACCCTTCAGTCCTCCGGGTCTTGCCTGGGGAGCGAGCAGTGCGGATTGACCGGCGCCAAAGTTCATCCATCAGACCGACGAAAATAATGGCAGACCTGGCGAAGCTGCAAAATACGCCACCTCGTTCCAATCCGCAACAGTTTTTGCAATCCCTTTACGATGCCTACATAGAGTTGAGCGACCGCAGCACGGCCGACCAATTGAAGTTGGGCCAGCTAGGCCAGTTGGTCCGGCTGGACCGCATCTACAGCTTGTGGACAGGTCGCCCGGGAACTCGAGGAGATTACAGCCAGTTGGACTTCGCCCGGGACCTGTACAGCCTGGAAAACAGCGGTGTTAATGAAGTTCGTTCAGGAGCTCGGGTGTCCTTCCCGTCATCCACGGGCACCAGGAATCCCAGGGGAACCATATCCTTCGTAGGACCAAACGGCGAAGCGGTGCTCTACTACGGGATCCAATTCAGTGGAGTCAGCCGATGACCAGCACGATTTGTGTCCAGGAATGGCTGGAGGTAATCAAGGACGAGTATTTGGATGGATTCGTAAGGGATGGTGGCTCGTCCATCAAGTTTCTCGTACCGGTCAAGGAAGCCCTAGCGCCGTTGGTAAAGAGCCGTCTTGATGATATTGGTTCCAGCTTGGACTACCTAGTGGTCTGCGTGGATTCGGGAGGTACCCGGGTCCATATGCCCCAGGAGATTTTCTTCCGCATCGCCCAGCAAGTCGATTGGCGACTTATGGCCCGCAGGGTAATTCTGAGGCTGTGCGAAGACTTGCCCTATCAAACCAATACCATAGACCCTGTCGCCGATACCCCGATTCTTGGGGCTATCAGTGCGGCAAACGATGTGGAAGAAAGCCAGGTAGCTCTAGACCTGCGCCGCAGGATGCCTAGGGCTGTCACTCAAAACCGAGAGATGTCTCGCGATTTCAGACTGGCGATGACCCATCTGTGTCTTGCGGAAATGGACGGAGACGCGGAGAGCCAACAAGGGGAGGAATTGATTGAATGGTTAACCGGGCGCAATAGAAGGGTGTCCAACGTCCGGCGATACTCCATTTACAACAGCATCGTCCGTACCAATGCCCGCCATTTCCTGGAATCCCTCTTTAACTGGGTGAAGTTCGTTGGATATGCAGGAACACTGATCTTGCTGGACAATAGTCGAGTGACCCTGCGGCGGAATCCGAGAGATGGCCTGTTCTTTTATTCCCGCCCGGCGACCATGGACCACTATGAACTGATGCGGGAACTCATTGACAGTACGGACCGGTTGGAAGGCGTTCTCATGGTGGTGCTGGCCGATGAAGACTTCCTGGACCAGGAATTGCGCGGAAAAGGATTCTTTATCTATCAAGCACTCTACGCAAGAATCAGCGATGAAGTCCAGGACCGGAACCAGGCCAATCCCTTTTCTACTCTGGTCCGGTTGGCGGACACTACTGTCCAGGAGTGATCGGAATGGGAATCGGGGCAACAGAAACATCCTCCAGGTTAGCGAACCGCCGCGCTCTGGAAGCCCTGAGAAACGGGGTGCCCAATGGCGACGCAGTGGCGGTCTTGGGATGCAACCAACCTTCCGTTGAGCGTGAGTTCAACTCCATGCTCGCCCGCGTTTCCGGCGAATCCGGTAAGGCAGACGCCGGCTTGGGGATGCTGGTTGCAGGGGAGTTTGGCGCTGGCAAGTCTCACTTGCTAAGTTACCTGGAAACCCAAGCCCTGCAACGGAACTTCGTCTGCAGCCGGGTGGTCATCAGCAAGGAAACGCCACTGTTCGACGTGGAAAAGGTTTTCAAAGCCGCCGTAGCCAACGGCAGGGTCCCCGGGATTACCGGCCACATGGTGGAGGAAATTGCCCAGACGCTAGAATACAACTCCCAAAGCTACGCCGATTTTTCCGTGTGGGCTAACCGGGAGGACAACGGCCTGCATCGCATTCTGCCGGCAACCCTGTTGATTCATGAAAAGGAAACCGACCCCGAGCTACTGAATGAAATCAATTGGTTCTGGGCCGGTGAGAAGATTCAGCTTAAGAGCGTCCGAGACGGGCTGACTCATATCGGCGAACGCCAAGCCTATTCCTTCCGGGCGCCGATAGCAAGGAACATGCCCCCGCAAAAGTTGCGGTTCCTCTTGGAACTAATCAAAGCTGCCGG
Source organism: Dehalococcoidia bacterium (assembly GCA_963667765.2). Lineage (GTDB taxonomy): Bacteria > Chloroflexota > Dehalococcoidia > Lucifugimonadales > UBA3495 > VXOI01. The sequence goes on from CAXXON010000001.1 coordinate 1,164,075, forward strand.
TTACCGCGGTTGGGTTATACTCATGGACGAAATTGAGTTGATCGCCAATTACAGCGTTCTCCAGCGCGCCCGGTCCTATGGGGAGTTGACCCGTTGGCTGGGTCAGGCGACCGACGAAAAATACCCGGGCCTGGTAGTCGTTGGAACCGTCACCGCCGGTCTTGCCGAATTGGTTCTCGATACCAAGGAAGACCGGGACAAGGCAGCCCCTCGCCTGCGGGCTAGGGGAAGAGACACCGACAATTTGATTGCGGCGCGGGCAGAAACCGGGATGCGCCTCATTGAACGAGGGATTCTCCCGCTGGATGATCCTGACGACGCGACCCTTTCCGTCCTGTATGACAAGCTAAAGGATATTCATTCCCAGGCATACAGCTGGGACGCACCGGACATTGACCGCAGAATCGCTCAGACGAGACGGCCCAGAATCCGCTCCTTCGTCCGGCGATGGATTAACGAGTGGGACCTCCGCCGCCTGTATCCTGAATTGGAACCAGACATTGAGGTGACGGAAGTGAAGTTCAGGTACGAGGAAGATACCGCGCTGGAACACCCTGCTTCGGACGATCCGGGCTCCGCCACCATCAATGAGGCGGACGTATCTGTCCATGGGCCTGAATCCCATCCCGTCCATCGCCAGGATTAAGGACTGCTGCGTTGCCCATACCGTTCCGTGACCTGGGCGAGGACGAACCCTCCGGCGTAGCCGGTTTCCTGCGTTTCATTGACGAACCGGATGGAAGGGGAATACGCGGCGCTTTATTCATCATGTCGGCTCGCGGAGAACCGATTGAGTTCACTTTCACCAGGATCAACCTTCGCTCCGGAGTTCTGTGGCGGCCGGGACACGCCCGGAGTCGTTCCATATCCGCCTTGACCAAGGCATTGTTTGAGTCAGCCAGCAACCAGGCCTACGTAGTATTTTCGCTGGCGGAGGAAACGCCTCCAGCGGTATTTTCCGATAACATACGCCCGGAAATCCCCCTGTGCCGCGTGGCATCCAAAGACTCCACGGCTGTGGTCCCATCGGAAAAAGCACAACGATTATCCGAGTCCTTAATCCTGTATTGGACTAACGGCTTGCCCCATCCCGGTTCAGTGACAGCCCAGACCATGGAACTCCTTGGGCAGCGCCAACTGCTGATTGAACCCTTTGAGCGCGCCGCCTTGGGAATTCAGGAGGCGTTCGACTCGTGAAGCTGCTGCCAAACTGGCTGACCGGCGCTCCGACGTCGCACCGGCGAGAATGGACTCCGTTGCGACGTCAATTGCGGCCGCAGCCAGTTCGCACTGCCCCGCTGCCCCCGATCCAGCAGCCGAGCGCGCGGCATACGCCATGTAGCATTGATTTGCCAACTGACGTGGTTTCCCTTTTCCCCGAGGCGGAAGCCGTCCCGGAGACAGTTACATCGGTAGTTCTGGCTCCGGCGGCGGGTGCCCAGGGAGATATGCCATCCGGTTCCGGCCCGCGAAGCCGCTCCGAGTCTGCCAACGTCAATAATCCTCCAGCCACAAGCCCACGAACTAGCATATCCCTTGCCTCCCGTCTGCGGCTGGTTCTCTCACCTTCTCTCAACTCGTTGCTGCCCGGTCCACATTCGGTCTTGTCCTGGGCCGGTGAGTTAATGCCGTTCCAACTGGACGGAGTCCGAACGCTGATCAGCAGTGACAAGTTGCTGCTGGCCGATGATATGGGGTTAGGTAAGACCATCCAGGTAATCGCGGCGTTGAGGATTCTGATGGTGATGCGGGTTTTAGAGACTGCGCTGGTAGTTGCTCCCGCGTCGGTCTTAGACCAATGGCGACAGGAATTGCTCAAGTGGGCACCGGAGCTTAGGGTGATGGTCATTCGGGGCGGTCCCGGTGACCGGGCCTGGCAATGGATAAGCGAAGTACATGTCGGGATAGTCAGCTACGACACGCTTAGGGCGGATTTCACCGACAATTTACAGTCTCCGGTACGAAAGAAGACCTGGGGCGTCCTGGTTGCGGACGAAGCCCAGCGTATCAAGAACCGCAACCCTACCAGCGTTGCCGTAAAGGAACTGAAGCGTAACCGCTCATGGGCGCTGACGGGCACCCCGCTGGAGAACAATGAAGAAGAGCTGGCGTCCATCATAGAGTTTGTGGACCGCGGGGAACTGACTTCTCAAGGCCACTACTCCCCCGGTCTCAATCTGCGGGAGAGACATCGTGAATTGCAAATGAGGCGGAAGAAGGCCGATGTGCTTGAAGACCTTCCGCCCAAGCTGACCACCAAGCTGTCCATCGAACTGCTGCCCAACCAGCGGCGCAGCTATGACCGGGCGGAACGGGAAGGAATCGTATATCTGAGGGAGTTAGGGGCCGATGTAAGGGTGCAGCACGTTTTGGAGCTGATCCAGCGGCTGAAACAGATTTGCAACGCCGAGCCGGAAACCAGAGAGTCCAGCAAGTTTGAAGATATTCGGCGAAGAATGGAGTCCCTGTCCCTACAGGGTCACAGGGCCATAGTTTTTTCTCAGTACGTCAGCAACGGGTTTGGTGTTGACGCCATGGCGGGTGTATTGCGCGAGTTCGACCCTTTGACATTCACCGGGGAGCTTTCGCCGGAGGACAGGCGAGAGGTCCTACGTCGTTTTCGAAATGGCGACCGGCACAAGGTGCTGATCGTTTCACTAAGGGCCGGCGGGGTGGGCCTTAACCTCCAGGAAGCCTCCTACGTATTTCACGTTGACCGTTGGTGGAACCCGGCGGTGGAGCGCCAGGCCGAAGACCGCAGCCATCGTTATGGGCAGTCGCTGCCGGTTCACGTGTTCAAGTATTCCTGCATAGACACGATAGAGGAGCGCATTGACAGGATATTGGAAAGCAAGCAGGAATTGTTTGACGAACTCGTCGACGATGTAACCATCGACCTAGGTAAGTCTCTGTGTGCTGATGAACTGTTTGGCCTGTTCGGGTTGGAAGATTTCTGCCAATATCGTGGTAGTCAGGCCGCGTCATAAGCCCGAATCCACCGAAAGGCTGGCATTTGGGTTCTTGCATGAGAGATTAGTGGGAGTGGAGGGTCAATGATTCCGCTCATCCGCCGACGGATAGGGCCAATGGTGGCTCGGAGTGGGCCTGGGGAATCCAGGCTGTGGGACGACGGTCAGCAGAGGACCCTCGCTGGCCTGGTCGCCGCGAGTGGGGAGAGATCTTCAAATGTTTGGTGGGAGAAACAGTTTCCTTCGGTGGGGATGGCGTCAAGCGAGCAGTGGAATGGCCCGCAGCCGTGCCAGAGCAGAGACAAACCCGGTTTCCCAAGGCCAGCGCCGGGGGTAGGTGCAGGGTGAGTTGGCGGGCCTCGCGGGTGATCCTTCCAGCTAGGGAAAGAAAGCGTCTGCGAAGGGTCTTGATGGTCGCCACCGTCTCTCCCAAAGCGATGCGCTGGGTCCAGCGGGCCAGCAACTGTCTTTGAAGTCAAGAAGGACGGACAATTTCAGCTGGGTACGAACTGCACCATGGAGCCTCATTCTTGACCATGGCGTTTAGGCTGCTGGCGTCCGGCAAGCCAAAGAAGCTGGCGTTGGTCGCGTGCATGCCCAAACTGCTGGTCATATTCAACTCCATGCTCAAAAACGGCTCCCCTTGGCGCGACATGACTCAGCTGGAAATCGGTCACTCCTCTTGACATTCAAGACAGTTGCTTGGGTGCTCCTTGTTTCTGATCGGTTTTCTCTCTCGAAAACCATTATCCCAGATGCAAAGGAGCACTTTCTTACCCCTCCACCTCCTCGCAAGACTCATCTCTTCGGTGGATTGGAGTTTAGCCGCGACAGCTGTCGCTGGAGATTCAGCAGCCGTCTTTCGTCCCGGCCCTCGCTCAGTTCGTGGACCAGGCCGGCGATGAGGTTCTCTCGGCGCTGGACATTTTCGCAGTGGGCCAACTCGATGATCAGTGCCTTGTTCACCGAAGGGATGGCTGGGAAGTCGAAGGTGTCCATATTCTTTACCGCAGGGAATCGGGAGGCGCGGACCCGCCGCTCCACCATGCGCTGTTGCGGTCGATGAGTTCCAGTTCGGCGAGGCGAAGTTGACCTCGCCCTGCGGGAAGAAACGGGGAAATACGTGCCTCGGAATGTTGCAGCCCCTCTGGTTCAGAATTTATGATAGAGACTATCAAAATATAAAATCACTTGGATGGATGATCCAGCAACAGGATTCCCGACAGTAGTTCGCTGACCCACCCGGCCTAATCATTCGAACAGATTTGCGGCACAGCTTTCTCCGGCGGCCCACAGACCAAGGAGTCAAATCTGGGTAGTGCAGTATTTCTAATTTTCGAGGTGGCGATATGAGAATCTACTATCGCGGCTACGTCATCATTGAGGAATACCCGAGGGAGGAGTGCGCGGTGCAGGGGAGGCGGCCGGAACGGGAGACACTGTCCCACGAGGGCAGCCCCCGGGCTGCGATGCGCTGGGTCGACCACGACATCATCCGGCAGCGGGTGGCAGCCGCCGGCTGGCTCAACCCCCGGCCGGTGTCGGCATAGCAGCGCCAAAGGCAATGCAATGCTTCACCGCCGACGACGGTGCTAATGAGAAAATCGAGGGGGACAAACAGGAATCGGCCTCGAATTATCGAGGCCGATTCTACACACAAGAATGGTGAGACATGAGCCATACTCTATCGCCGGGGACGCTGCGCTGGTTGGGGGTTTCCTATCCCGGGTCAGGCCCGCTTACCGTCAGGCGCCGCTCGGCAGGATAGAACAGTCAGAGGGAAATGGCAGGGCGCATGGCCCGGTGCCGGTCAGCATTGCCGCCAAGCTGAGTCACCTGGGCAAAGGGCCTCATGCCGGACCGCGGTGGAAACGACATTGGCCTGGCCCCGTTCCACAGTGCCTTGGCGGGCCCGGCGGTTGCCAGCAGCACTACAGCCGTAGATTTAGGGAAGGTCGAATTGAGTTAGTCAACGGAGGAGGTGAGCCAGCGACGGGTGCAGTTTATGAGATCGTGGGAGTGTCCAGGTGGGCCGGAGCGGTATTGAGGTAGCATGAGTGCAACGCAGAACGCCTCAGAAGGTGGAAGCCCCGCCAGCGATTATTTGACTCTCAGGAGAAACTTGCCAGCCACGTGGCGCGCAGGAAGAGTGGACAAGTCCCAAATGGCCGTGAAAATCGCCGATGAGTCTGAAGGCATTGCTATCAACAAGCACTGCGGGAGTGCCAGGCTGCCTGCCCTGGCGTTGCTATGCTTCGCAACCCTCTGGTTCCTGGCCTCCTGTGGAGGCGAACAGCCCGCGCCGCTGGCGGATACGCCGATTCCAGGGGTACCGACGGAAACCCCGTCCCCGGCGCCAACGACACCAGTGAACCCGTCTCCCACCCCTGTGCCGACGCCGACTACGGGACCTCCGCCTGCCGCCACGGAGGTTGCGACGCTTGCTGCTACCGTAGAGTCCGATGTCAAGATGGACAGAGATGACAACACCAAGGTAGCAGTCCAGCAGCTTTTCGATACTTGGAAACGGGCGCTCCGAGAAGATGACGCTGCCCTTTTCCATTCGCTCTTGACGCGGGAGTTGGCCGGAAGCTGCGGGTTGGACGAGTTGCGTTCGTGGCTGGAACAGGACGCGGAGTTCCTCTCGGAACCTGTGGTGAACGCCGTGTTTCTGGACGTGACCGACCCCACCCGGGCCTATGCTGAAATCGCCGCCGGGCAACCCGCCGGGCAGCCACAGGAGTCCATATCCTTTCCGTGGCCTGTGGCGCTGGAAGAAGGAGAATGGCGGGCAGGATTCCATGTCGCCGGATTCACCGCCAATAGATGCCCGTTCGTCGTATCGAGTCCATCCTCGGGACCGGACGGCAGCGAGCCCGAATTCCCACAAATCCCCGGCCTTGATTTGAAACGAAGAGAGGCTATTCTTGCCGCAGTGCCTGGAACCAGGGTCCTACACAGCAACTACAGGACAGATAGTTTCGGCTCCAGCTTCAGCACCGGCGGCTCCATGTCGCCCTACGACAACAATGTCAACATTTACGCCGAAGTGGAGACAGAGTCAGATGCCGCCGAGCTGGTAAGCCTCTACCGCGACGGCCTGAATCATCCAAATTGGGATAATGTCGCCGACGGTTCTTCGGGCGACTTTGGCTGGTTCTCATGGACCGTCCTTGATGACGAGGGGCGGTTGTGGCACGGGAGGCTGGTGGTGGTGCCGTCGCACGAGGGTTGGAAGCAGGTGTGGTTATCGGTATTTTCCGATGATGCGGACGACAGCCGGTGAAGAGTGTTCCCGGCTGCCCTGGGAACAGTAAATACGATTGCCCATAGGGGAGACCAGTCCGCAATCGGTCCTCGCCCCTCCCCGTCCTCCGGCTCTCGGTGCAATACGACAATATAGGATGAACTTCATTGCATGACCGGAGGTTGCAGCGACGTTAATTTCTTGACGCAGTCAGAGGTTCAAGATGGCGGAGAAAAAGAGTTTCCGAGTCGCTCCAATCGTTCTGCTTATAGCGGCACTTAGCATGCTGTCCGTAGTCCTCGCTTGCGGCCCGACTCAGACCGCCCCGGCGCCGACCGACGTTGAAGAGCCCACACTCACGCCATCATCCACGCCCGACCCAACGTCGCCTGGCGTACCAGAGACCGCGCCAACGCCGGCTGATCCCGAAGAACCCACACTGACGGCCGCCCCGACGCCGACCGTGGCTGAGAGACCCACGCCGACGGCAGCCCCTGGGCCAGGGTTCAAGAGGGTGGAACTCGACCCGGATTACTGGCCGTCCGGCGCCATCGGCGATGAGTACGTCGCCACCGGCCCTGACGGCGAGGTGTATCTGCTGAACATCATCACCGGGGAGCGGCGCCAGCTGACCGATGACGGACACCCGAAGAGATGGCCCGTCATATCCGGGAATTACGTGGCCTGGACCGATCAGCGCAGGCAGATTGAGATACCTGACCGCAACTCGGTTCGCCCTGCCTTGACCTTTGCCGACGACATATTCGTGCTGGACTTGACCACTGGGGAACAGCGGCGAATTACCGAGGTCCCCGCCAACCGCTACGGCTTGGGTATTTCCGGCCACCGGCTGGCATGGTCGGACACGAGAAATGAGCTGGAAGAGGAGTATTACGATTTCGACGTGTACGCCTACGACCTTGAAACAGACCAGGAAATACCCGTCGCCGTCCGGCGGGGTTCGCAGCGAAGTCCGGTGATCTATGGCGACACCGTGGTGTGGGCGGACAACCGGAACAATCCCTTGCTGGATGCGCCTGATTCGGACGAGATGCATTTCGGCTGCGGCGATTGCCCTGAGAACCGTTTCGACATCTACGCCTACGATTTCAGCACCGGCGAGGAGAAGCCACTAGTTCAGACGGGGTACTACAACCTGTATGCCATAGTTCACGGCGACAACCTGATATGGAAGTCCTATCACCCGGAACAACCCTTGGTCGTGAAACTGCTGAACCTGGTCACCGGGGAAGAGCAGGTAATCATCGACGACCACCACGTTGGCTATCTTTCCCTTTCAGATAGTTACCTGGTCTGGACGGTGGGCTTTCCTTGCGACGTAGTCACCAAAGAGGGACAGCCGCTTGGCACGGGCGCGTTTGCCCGCAGCCTGGAGACAGGCGAGGTGTGGCAGTTGTCGGACTATGTGGAGCCTGTCGCCAGGGTCTTCGGCAAGACGGCAATTATTGCCGAGGGCTGCCACTGGTTTCCCAATAGCGGGCTGCGAAGGGACCTGTACGCTGTCTTGCTTGATTGAAGAACGAAACGGCACTGTTAGCAGAGCGCGGGCTGTTGAAGTAGGGATTCAGTATCACAACCGCAGAGAGATCTCAGAATTGAGGATGCCTCCCAGAGATGAGGTTTGGTTCTGTTTGCGGCGAATCATAGAATTGCGGAAGCCGGACGGTTCCGGGATCGGGAACTTGTGTCGGCTTTAGAGCATCGGTTGTATTGTAGGAAAGGCACTCTCAGGGTGTGATTGATGTGTGCTCGGAGTGGCCTCCTGGCTACGAAGGACTCCAGCTATGCGGATGTGGCACACGCCGGCGATGTCCCGGGCCGCAGCGACGGCAATCTTCAACGAAATGCCCATCCTCAGAGACCCAGATGGTCGCGGGTATCCCTGCCCCCATCGTTCGATTCTCGCCGCTGGCCGTGGGAGGTTGGTAACGCGGCGTGGCCCATCCAGCGTACTCGGAGGTGAGACCTATGGTGTTTATTATTGCGTTGGTCATCCTGGTCGGTTTCGCGGTGGCGCTATGGCTCCTTTTTGGTGGAAGGAACTCCCGGCGGAGGGCGACAGGACATGACTCTATGGAATTGCGCCGTGCGGAGAACAAGGTCAAGGTGTCGGACCCGATTCTGCGAGTGGACATCGACATCTTGGAGCGTTATGGTTCCGGTCTGTTGGATGACGCGATAACCTTGCGCCGAGCACAAATACAGCGGGGCGACAGCCCAGAAAGTCCAGGCCCACGTTAAGTGAAAGCGCCTCTATGATTTGTCATCTGCGACTGGCCTGGAAAGTTGTTCGGTGTCTCGTCGCGACTGAAGTCGTCATCGTTGGCGTGAGGAGGTCAAACGGCATCCGTGAGAATGAGTTATGGCTATTGCCGTCGGCAGAGGAAACTAAGGCAACAGTAGCGGCTGAGTGTGACGAATACCCCGACGCCAATTGGCCTTGTTCGGTTGTGAACTCTTCAGCGACCTGGCGCTCCTCGCAATCGAGAGGTTGACCTTGAAGTGAGCGGTGGCTTTGCCCACTCGTCGATCATCCGGCGGAACTGGGGACGGTCGGCGATACGGCCGCTCTCGGCCTCGTCCACGTACTCGCGGGCAACGGAGTAGCCGTTGCGTTCGGCGTAGTCGCGCAGCGCCCGCAATTGGGCGTGTACGGACAGGTCAACGTCCTGGCGGTCGCTGGAGACCCGGGCGTAGAGGGCCGCCGGTGTCAAATCAGCATTCCTATTCATCGCTGTGTCCTCCGTCTTCCTCTGACTGATGGGCCTGGCGGGAACGCCGCTGCATCCGCTCCTTGATCCGCCACTCCCGCTCCTCCATGTATAGGCGGATGACCTCCCTCAGCAACGCGCTCACGCTGCGGTTCTCCTCCCCCGCCACCTGCCGCAGGCCCTGGGCCATCTCCGGGTGCAGCGAGAAGGTGATGGTCTCGGTGTTCCTGGATAATATGGGGGCTATGAGCGCACCTTGTGTGGACTATTATAACACTTTGTCTTACTATATGACGCCCCGCAACCTGCGTTCCATCGGCCCCCGTCGCCGCGGTCCGCCGGGTCCGCGACCTGCAACAATTCGTACATTTCGACCTGTTGCACGCAGACACAGAAGGTGTAGGGAACTCCATTTTGTGCAATATGGGAACCCCAGGGAACGGCTCCGCCCACTCCGTGGAACACTCCTCTCCTCCCCGCTGAGTGGTTGTCCATAGCCAGTGGCATTGTGCCTGTCGCTGGGAATCGTAGCTGTATGGCGTACCTGGTGGATGGCGCATTGCTCACCAGCGATGACGGCCTGACGCATCAGCTCTGCAACATATTGCAATCTTGCGTCCACGCAGGGAATCAGGGCCTGCAAGTTGCTGCAAATTTGTCCCATTTGCCCTTACGGGACGCCCCTACAGGAATCCCCCGGCACGGCGAATTGCATTTATGCAACCGGGTACAACGAGGCCAGGGAACGCCGGTCCAGGGAATGCGGCGGCGGCAGTATCCAAGCCTCGCCCAGGATGCCCCGTTCCGCCAGGGTCTCCGCGTTGGAGGTGATCACGTCCAGTCCCTCCGTCCCGTCGGCTATGTCCAGGAAGGCGCTCTCGCTGTCCGAGGTCTCGAGGACGAACAGCACCTGGGGAGCCTGTCCCCCGTGGTCCCGCCTGGCCCAGCCTGAGCCGAGGTAGCGCTGGTAGGACGCCAGACGCTGGGGGATGCGCTTGGGAGTGGTGGCCCGGCGCTCGAACTCCAGCAGAAAGGGCAGCCAACAGCCCTGGTACTCCAGGGTGAACGAGGCGTCGGGATGTATCACGTAATTGGTCCCCCGGCATCGGTAGCCGATGCTGGAGCGGTGGGTGGGCAGCAGGTCGAGGAGGTCGTGGTCCGGGGAGCGGGCCACCTCGGCGGTCAGGGCGGCGGCGAATCCGGTTACGCCTCCGTGGTGGCGCATCTGCGAGGCCAAGGCGCGCAGGGCGCTACCGGCGTAGGCCCGGGAGTTGGAGACGGCGGGCTGGGCGGTCCAGCGGTCCAGCGTGAGTCCCACGGCGGCCCGGTCCCGGCGGGACAGGCAGGTCAGCCCCCGGTCGGTGAGCATCAGTAGGGATCCGTCCTCCCGCACCAGATCGTGCTGCCGTAGTGAGCGCAGCACCTGGTTGACCCGGCGCAGGGTGACGCCGCCCATCAGCCCGGCCAGCTGCTCCCGGGTGCACAGCGGCCAGGCGCCCAGCAGGTCCAGGGCCTGCTTCCCGGCGCGGGTCAGTTGGGTAGCCGGGGCCAAAGCCAGCTGACGGGCCGGTCCCGGCATGGATGCCTGCACGTCGGAGGGATAGAGGGCGTCAGCGTCGGGCCTGGGGTCGTCGCGCAGGGACTTGTAGGACGACTCCAGCAGGCGTTCCGCCCACGCCAGGATGCCCGGCAGGGAGGTATCGGGGGAGATTTCCACCGGCGGGTCCTCGCCCAGGCCGCCCCCGCACTGCTGCCATACCACGCCGGCGTGGTCTCCGGCCAGCAGCTCACCCTCGGTGGCGACAAAGGTCCGGCGGTGCTCCGTGGGGTCGCCCAGGGAACGGACGGCCCGGCGGGTGGCCTGGTCGGCGTGGGTCAGCACCAGGGTGATGAAGGGCCTCTCGCTGGCTGGGAGACGCTCGATGCTCCGTAGTCGGTAGCGCAGGTTGGAACCGGGCAGGGCCGGACCCTGGCGGATCAAGCAAATGGTGCGTCCTCCGGACAGTGTGAGCAGCAGGTCGTAGGGGCCCCTGCGGTAGTGGTCCACCCGCACGGGTTTATCGTGCGGGTCGGCGTCGGCGATCATGGCGGCGATGCGGTAGAGCACGGCCACCGCGTCCAGCCGCTCGGCCAGCAGCCGGAACCACTGCCGGGACAGCGGGTAGGCCCGCAGCATGTGCTCGCGGCCCTGGGTGGCGGCGCCTGCGGCAATTACGCCCTGCTCCGTGGGGAAGTAGCGGCGCTGGGGACGGGAGCCCAGGGCGCCCAGGTTGTGGGATACGGAGTCCACCAGACCGCGCTCTGCCAGCTTGTCCAGCCGTTCGCGGAGAGTGGATGCGGGAACACGCCCGAGGCGGGCCAGCTCGTCGACGGTGGTCAGGGGCGCGGCGCACAGCAACAGCAGCCCGTCCTCCAAGCCGTCGCGCAGGGGGCGCAGGGCCGGGTCGGGACGCAGGCCCTCCAGGTCGATGATGAGTTCCAGCGTGGCCGCCTCGATCTCCCGGACGCTCTTTCCCACGGAGTTCAGGACGGCGGCGGGCACGGCACGCCCGGTGTGGCCTCGCTCCAGGAAACGCCATAGGGTATGACGAGATACCCCCAGGGCCTCCGCGGTCTTCCCCTGCCCGTGCCGTCGTTGGTGGGCGCGCACGTAGTCTCCAGTGGCGTTGGTCAGGGCCTTGTTGTTCCTCGCCGCGTGTGCCGCCGGCTCCGGCGGTGCCGGTTTTGTTATGGTCAAAGCATTTCCTCCTTGGGCGACTGTCCAACGCTCCATTGTCCGGTAGAACCTGGTCGAACATAAGGCCTTGCAAGGGATTACATTCGGGCGAGTTTTGTGGTATTGGGCGAGCCACGCAACGACGGCTGGGGAACACGGGATGGCGGTGGTGTCGCACGGAGCACTGGTTGATAAGCGGTTCAGCCGGCAGGGCCTTTGCCGGGTGGAGGCTCGTCAGGCAGGGGTACTGACCGGTCGGCTGTTTTCCGCAGGTGGGCGCGGACGATCATGCGGGCCAGGATGCGCAGCCCCCGTTGCAGCTGCTCTCGCTGCTCTTTCGTATAGGTGGCCGATGACTTTTTCGTCGGTCCGTGGATGCGCGTTGACTTGCTCCCTCTCTCGGTCTTTCTCATCCCGATCCTCGCCCTGGGTCTCGGCGGGAGTGTGGACTGCCCCTTCCGCCTTTACCTACAGGCTTCTGACGTTTAGGGACAGTCTGCTGACCTGGAATGGCGAGCGTTATCCCTCAGAAGGGATTTCATCGATGAAACCGTATTGGAGATCCCTTGATGTATCAGACTCCTCCAGGCAATTGTCCCGATTCTCTCTCTTGGGACGTAAGGGGGCCGTACAGGGAATCGATGTCGCTGCAAGTTGCAGATTTGGGGAATTTCAAAGCTGGGGCGGCGGCAAATCAGTCCTCTCAGTCCGCAGACAGCAAACACTTTCGTTCAGGGGCCGGTTGCGGGAAAACGCAAGTTGCGTGAGGAATGTTGGCCCTGGGCAACACGGAATGTATGATATGGGGACGGGGTGGAGGCAGGGGAGGCTCTCGGGCATTCGGCCGATGCGGTCTGACAGGTTGCTTGAGCAGCGGGAACCGTCCTCTAATTGCCCAAAATAGCTGTTGCCTGTGCCCTCGATGGCGAGAATGGAGGTGAGACCCGTGGTGTTCGTTCTGGGTCTGGCCGTCCTGGTCGCCTTCGCAGCGGCGTTTTGGTTCCTGTTTGGGGCGGGTAAGTCAAAGCCAAGGGCAACCGGCACTGACCTGATGGAATTGCGCCGGGCCGAGACCAAGGTCAAGCTGTCCGACCCGATTACACGGTTGGACATCGACATCCTGGAGCGTTACGGCTCCGATCTTGTGGATGACGCCATCGACCTACGCCGCGCGCAACTGTTGCGGGGAGACCACCCGGACGGTCAGCGCCCAAGTTAGCTAGCGGGCGAGGGGCGCCGGGTCCCCCATTGTGAGATGTGTTGGATTGGATCATGGCTACAGCCAGCGGAGCATCCCGGTGAACAACCGCGGTTCGTTGCTCGGGCTGTTGGAAAGCGGGTGGCGCGGTTGTCGGCAGCGCCCATGAGAACGGAGGCCTGATGGTTGCGTTGAAGAAACTTCTTGGTGTGTACCTGATCGCCGTGGGCGCCTTTGTGGCGGCCTGGTTCGTCGTCAACCCCTTCTTTGACGCGCCCGCCTTCTGGGACGTGGCGAATTACCTGATGGCCGCTGCCCTGGTGACGGCCCTGCCACTCATTGTCAACCGTATTTTCAAGGAGGCGAGAGAGATTGAGCCCAGAGCCAGCCGGCGGCTCGTGGAGGTCAATCCAGGCCTGTGCCTGACCGCTGGGGTAGCGATTCTCTTCTTCCGAAACTGGTTCCTGGAAATCTCCGGCCAGGGGGACGATATCTCTGTTACGACAGGGATGGTCTGGATAGTCGTTAACGTCCTGTTTCCCCTGGTCGCCGGGACTGCCGGACTTTCCCTGTGTCGCGACTCTGCGCAAAGGTGACGACCATGAAACGCAGGGTGTTCGCCCGGGCTACGCATTCCAATGGCGGCGCCAAGGGTCGGATTCGCCACACATGGCAAAGCTGTGAGAGAGTCCTGCACGCAAGCTTGGCAGGCCAGTTGCGGGACATCCAGGGATTCGATGAAATACGCATACTCAGGAAAGACGGGGATTGGCGTTGAACAACCGGATCAAGCGAACAGGCTGCCCATTTCTACTGGCGGTAGTCCTGCTGTTGCTGGCCGCCTGCGGCGGAGCGAACTCGGTGACCATAGCCACCGGCGGCGACTATCACCCGTTCAATTTCGTCAACGACCAGGGCGAGGTAGACGGCTTGGAGTGGGAAATAGGGGAAGAGTTGTGTCGGCGCGCCGGGTTGCAGTGCCGGTGGGAGCTGAATGATTGGGAAAAGATGATTCCTGACCTGTTGTCGGACGAGTTCGACGTAATTCTCGCCGGCATGAGCATCACCGACGAGCGAGAGGAGCAGATTGACTTCACCCAAGCCTACTACCCTCCGACTCCTTCGGTGTACCTGGCCAGGGCCGGTGAGGGCGGCGTGGCGACTGAAGGCAGGATCGGAGTTTCGGCCAACACCATATATTCCGACTACCTGACCGAACTGGGTAGGCCCTACCTGTCGCTGGATCACGCTGCGAACCATGTGGACGCGCTGTTGGGTGGGGATGTAGACGCCGTCCTGGTGGACCACGGCTACGCGGTGCAGAAACTGGCCCAGTACGAAAGCCAACTGGAGATTGTGGGGCCGTCGGTGCTGTTGGACCGGGGCCTCGGCATGGGAGTCCGTCCCGGCAGTGAACTGAAGGGCAAGCTGGATGCCGCGCTGGATTCCATGAAAGTCGACGGAGTGCTGAATGCTCTCATCCTCAAATGGCTGGGAGAGAAGGCATCGACCTTCGAATAGCAAGTCGATGCAACAGGACCGAAATGGCGTAGGTGTGGTTGCGATCCTGGTTCAGAGGTGGCAGTCCGGGTCAGAGGGACCATTGGCTAACGCGGCCTGGAATCCGCCCGCGCCAACGAGGTAGAGTCAACCCCTTGCCGCATCCGTGAGGCCCAACCAACCGGGCAATTCGTGAACCGGATGCACCGAGCTTATATCCCGTCCTATCCTCCTCGATGCCGGGAATCTAGTTAACATCTTGATGGATTCTCAAGGTCGCCAAGAGAACCGGCGGCACCACCCGGCGCCATCCCTTTCGGTACGTCAGAAGCGCCAGCCCTAACCCAACCACGTCGTAGCCCGGTGACCGACCCCGCGCGGCTACAGAGCCAACGGGGTTGGAGGCTATGCTCCAGGCGGGCGATAGGTAACCGTCTTGCCGCAGGCGTCGTCAATCTCCTCGGCAGTGATTAGCTGAACGGTGCTGATGTTCAGCGCTCCGCCCGCCCCGATGGACAGAGAGATTGCGGCGGCGGTCGCCACATCCGGCAGGTCGAAGGTCAGGTACAGGTCCGCTCCTCCGAAGGCGTAGTAGAAGGACTCCAGGGTTCCTCCCTGCTCTTGGGCCATTTCCTCGAAAACCCGGCGGCGCGAGGTGCCGCCTTCTTGCAACAAACCTTGGAAACCCTGGCTGGTGTAGTTGGCTTGAAAGAGATACTTGGGCATCTCCGCAACTCCTGAATTCTATTTCTGTGTTTTCGGCTTATGTCGGAAGCTCATCATCCCGAAGCGCCGGGATATCAGCGCCTCTCCGGCGGGAAACGCGCCCGTCCCGGTCGGAGGCGCGCTCGACACCTTGGACGGCGCGCAGAAAGAGCGACTCAATGGCCGTCCGTCCGGTTCGACGGAGGGAAGGGACACAAGGCCGGAACCGGTTCAGCAATCCTTCTCCGGACAGTTCAAGCCGCGCCGTCCAGCGAATCCGCCATTGCCGACCGCAGAAGGTCAAAGTCAACGGGCTTCACCACAAACCCGGACGAACCGCGCTCGCGGGCGGCGGACATCCGGCCCGAGTCGCCATAGGCGGAAACTACCAGCGACGGCACGTTCGGCCACGCCTCAGTCAGGCAATCCAGCAGCGTCAATCCGTCCATTTCCGGCATGTTCAGGTCCGTGATCACCAGGCATACGTCCGGGTGATCCGCCAGCACCTCCAGGGCGTGTATGCCGGAACGCGCAAAGACAAACTCGTAGCGGCCACTCCGTATGTCCCGCCGCATCCGCTGGCGAAACATCACCTCGACGTCGGGCTCATCGTCAACCACCAAGACCTTCAGGGCATCTCGGAACTCGTCCATGCTGCCTCCTGTTGCTGGCAGTATAGCGCGGCGAGTTTCACCTGCCAAACCTCCCTTGACGGCGAACCGAATGGGGGGTGGCAACGTCGCAGAGGTCAGCCCTTTCCCCATCGAGGTCCTGCCCTGATGTGTCAGACTGCAATCCTCTCCGGCGGTTTCCCGCAGTGGGCGCCCTGAAAGGAGAAATGAAAGGGATTGCAGAATACAATCCAGTGGGATTTCCTACGGGGAAAGGGGCATTGGGGGCGGCATTCCAGTGATTACGGGGCGATCAAATTACTGCGGGTCTATAATCACTTTATTGCAGAAATTGCAGTGCGGAGATTGCAGTTCTGACCCATGGTGAGGACCGTGAACGACCGCGACGAACACGCTTTCGAGGTTGACCATGACCCCGGGGAGGAGCCTGACACGCCCCTATCGGACGACGCCCTTCTGGACCTGCTGAACGTCTTGGTGGCGGAACGGGGCCGGGTGTCTGCCGCCCGGGTCCTGACGCTGAACTACCCCACCCTTGCGCTTTGCTGCGACTCCCGGGAGGTGTCCCGGCGGATGCGGCAGGCGCTGGTGGACTTCCGGGATGCGGGCGCCGCCGACGAGGGCGGGGACGTTGCGCCGGAGGTGGGTGACGGTAATGCTGGGGAGCTAGACGGCGACGCCCTGGAGCGACGGGTGGCTAGGCTGGATACGGAGAACGCCCGGTTTCGGGAATTTGTGGACAGCCAGGCGCGCCGGTTGGAGGAGTTGGAGCGGCGCGTGGCCGCGATGGAGGGAGATGCGCAGCAGCGCCGCGGCGTTGGACGCTGGCCGGCACGGCGCTGGCGATGGGCACGTGGATGATCAGGGCCAAGACCCGAACAGGGACTGGCGGCCTCCCCGGCGCGGGCCCGGTTTGCCCGACGCCGGCGTCGTTACGCTGGATGAACAGCCAGACGAGGAACACGCATTGGGACCGGCGGCGCCCCAGGTGGCCGAGTGGAGGAAACTGCGAACTGGCGGTGATCAGGTGGGCAGCCGTGTCGACCGGGCCGCTGCTAGGGTACGCCGTTGGGACCTGGAGACGGAGATGTTGCGGGACTTCCAATTGACGCTGCCGCCTGAGACGGACCCGCTGGACGAGTCGCGGCGTAAGGACCACGTACGCTGGCGGCGGGAGGCGTTGTCGGAGGCGCAGAGGGAATTGGGCAGGGCCAAACGGACGCGGGTGCTCAGGCGGTTGCTGACGCTCGGCTTGTCGCGAACGTCATTTGTATGATCATCCTTAGCGTTTTCTGCCTGAACGCGGATGAGCTTGCGAATGCGGTCCACTCTCCAGATATGACTCGTGGGGAAAGTGTGAATACCCTGCGTGCGACGACACGCCGGACGGAGCGGAATGGCTGAGGTGGTAGATGCGGCTGGACGACAGTGCTTTCCCCGAACTGCTGGCTGGCTGCGGACAGCGACACAGGACCGGCCGCCCTGCGGACAATATCGTGATTGTATGCACTATTTTGACTTTTGACAGCGGAGGCTGGGACACTGGCCGCAACTCCACAAGGAGGTGCGAGATGAACTACCTGGTCTTGGAGGAAAGGCCCCAGGGGAGCGCAGTGGTGCACCGGGTGGGATGCAGCAAGGCGAGGGACCAAGAGCGGCGGGCCCCCAGAGGAGGAATGTGGCACGGCCCCTTCCCCACGGAGGTGGCCGCCCTGGCGGCGGCGAAGAGGAAGAGGCCCCGTGTGGTCCGCTCCTGCCATTGCTGCCTGGCACGGTGATGCTGCACGCTGCGGCTAGAGAGCAGTCCTGATCTCATCCGGGAGACGGCGATGGCGATATTCGTGGCAATGCTCATCCTGGTACTGCTGTTCACAGCGGGGCTGACGCTATGGCTCCGGCTCAGAAAGTGGCGACCCGTCGGGGCTCTGCTGCTGCTGCTGCCTATGGCAATCTGCGGCAATGTGGCGTTCAGCATGGCCACGTCCTCCAGCACCACCGAGGCCGTCGCCTTGGTTAACCCGGACTCGACCGACTCCCGGGGAGAGTCCGTGGTGGCGATGGAGACCCGGACGGAAGTGGAAACGCAGGGCGTGGTCATTGTCGCCTGCTTGGGGGTACTGTTTATTTCGGGGCTGCTTGTATGGGGCACGATGTTCCTGGCGTGCCTGCTGCGGCGAGGCGGACCGCAGACCCCGCAGGTTCAAGTGTAGGTAGAAGCGTTTGATAACCAGTGCGGCGACGACGGTCCTGCGGGATTCCGCGAATGGTTTGATCCTGGGAGTCTTCCTGTTCCTTATGGCCGTCTACCACCTGTCGCTGTGCTACGTGATCGCCGCACTCCTGAACAGGGACTTCTGGGCAGGGCTCTTGCCTTCGAGGCTGGGTACTCACTGCTCATGCTGCAGTCTCTTGACAGGGGCTGCGTGACGGGGCGTCAAACGGCCCCGGCGTGGGGAAACGCCCCAAAATCGTCGGCGATATGCCGGTGCGTTACGTCCGGCGCCGGCGGAATGCTATGCGTTTTTGTGTTGGTGCTGGCGACACTGCCGTTTTCACGAATTGCTCATCCGCCATCCCCATGATCCGTTGGCGACGCTGATGGGTTCCCCAATACCTCCCGTCTCAGGTGGGCGCGGGCGATGATCCGGGCCAGGATGCGCAGTCCCGCCTGAATCTGCTCCCGCTCATGGGCAGTGCGCTGCGGGGATGTTCCACTTGGCGTCTTCCTGCCGGCGGGCCCGGATTTCCGGTTGCTCCCGGAAGGACGCGGCTTTCCGTTTGCTCTTGTCTTGTCTCGCATAGCCTCTCGTTGGGGGACTGTGATTGGGCTTCAGTGTCGAGCTGGGTTACCGGATTCAGGATCATGTCATTCACCTCGGTTCCGTATGGGTGGGATTGGGCCACCGGCATCGTCTCCAGCTCCGCTATTGAGTGTGCGTCACCGGGACGCCGGAAAGAACCTCTCACAGGGGGCCGCACGGGTGCGGGTACTTACACGCCCTATCAATTCCGTCTCTCTTTCGTTCCTACAGCAGGGTCTTGGCGGGATGGAATACCGATTCCCTGCGGTTGTCTGGGGCACTGTGGTGTTCAGCGACCAGTCTGCGGACCGGGAAAACCCAGCGTTATCCCTCGAAAGGGATTTCATTGATGTAGTGGGCCTCGCGCTCCCTGATGCCTCGGTCCCTTCTCCAGGGCGATGCTGGGAAAGTGCGTTGCGAGGTCAGGGGGATGTACAGGAAAGTGGTTAGGACGCAAGTTTGCAGATGCGGGCAGTTTCAAAGCTGAATCGCGGGTAAATCGCTCCCTAACGGACCGAAACAGCGAACATTTTCTGTCAAGGGCCGGTTGCGGCGAGCGAGCAAGGCCCACATTGGAAAACGACAAGTTTGCGGTCGTCGGAGCTGCCCCGGCTGGCAGGCCCCCAGCCGAAAACGACAAGTTTGCAGGGGGTTGAGGATCGTACAACGGATCTACAGGGCCTGGGCCGCAGACAGCGGCGAACGGCCGGACCTGCGGCCGATGACCCTGCCCCCGGAGACGGCGCCGCCGTGGGACTGGACCGCAACGGGCGGTTGTACTGGCGGTTGGGGGAACTGGCCAAACTCCGGCGTAGGCGCGCCAGTCTGGAAATGCTGCTCCTGGCTGGCGGTGGGTCATCCCGGGGGCTGTGGCGGCGGTAGCGGCCTGAGGTGAGGATAACGACGACGCCTTGCCGGTGGCATTGGCTATGGTCAACGTCGTCGCGGGCCCGTGCTTAGACTTCAGCGAACAGTTTCAGCCGTATGACGCCAAACCCCTTGCGTCAGTGCTGCCGGTGCCGGATACTGGATAGTGTGTTCGGGCTTTTGCCAGTGATTCCTGCCGAGAAAACTGGAGGGTCCCGTCCCAGGACCCGGGATTGGCCGCATAGGATTGAGCCTAGCTCTCCGAACGGCCGCCCATGCCGGACCGGCCCAGAGGGATTGAGCATTGCGCTCTCCCGATGGGTGTTCGCGAGGGACATTAACCCGGGCGCGCGGTGCGTCTCACATCGTTTCCCTACTCAAGTTGGATTCCCTGCCGAACGGACTGAATTTTAAGGAGGTGGCAGCCGGAAACAGCACGGCGTCCATTTCCCTATCGGTTTACCAGGCGTAGCAGATGACCTGCTTCGCCCCTTTCTCACGCTCCGGTTGGGGTGATCACCAACTCTGACCGTCCCCTCACGACCGCGGCCTGGATGCTGACCCTCAGCACTCGGACCGTTGGTATTACGTGCTCCGGGTGTTTGCCAACGACAGGCCGGACGCTCACGATTGCGACGCAGTTCCCAACGGTGAGCTGGCTGGCAGAGTGGCGGCTGGCATGACTGTGTTCCTCCCCCATACCCGCTCACGCATTTCCCCGAACGCCAGTTACCCGGCAGGCTTGACCCTGGGCAAACTGCGCCTTTCGCCAGTCCCCAACATTAGCGCTCTACGTTGCACCGACATCCCCTGGGCGGAGTGCGTCCGGCACCGGGCGGTCGGACCGAAATTGAGCGGCTGACCTCCACCCTGGGTGAGTTGCGTCCTGCGTCAACGCCTCAACCGCCGTTTCCTGTGGCATTGCCCGGCCCTTGGCGTAGTGCGCGTTCCGCAGAGACTGGCTTGATCCGCTGACCACCACCCTGGGCGCAGTGCGTCTTGCGCCGGATGGCGTGAGCCGGCGTCCGTTGCGGCGTCAGGAGCCAAGAACATCTCCTGGCTGTCGCTTGCCGACGTCCCCAGGATGGTTCGGGCGCGCAACGGCGTCGTCTACAGAGTGGCGCAGCGGGTGCCAGGAATCGGGGTCAAGCGACAGGCACAGCTTGTCGTGCAAATTACCAGCGCAGCAGCCGCCGTCGACAACCAGGTCAGCAACTGGCAAAACGTCAGCGACAGCGGCGACAACTACAATTAGATTCACGTCAAGGAGGTAATCGACAGCAAGAACAAAGATCATCATGAGTTCCCCGACATCAAGGGCCGGTTGCAGCAACCGGTGAACCGGCAGTGACCCTTGGCCCGCCGCCCGAAACGCGGCGGGGCCAACCGGGGCGGCTTAATGGGCCGCCAATGACAATCGAATAGGCGCCAACGAGCGGGGTCGTCTCTCCCAAACGGGGGGAGGCGGCCCCGCTCTTCGTGTTTCGCGCTTGGCGGACACCACAGCGGCTGAATGGACCGCACCCAACGACCTGCATTTTTAACCGGAAAGCGGGGTCGGTCCATTCGGGCCGGCCTCGCTTTCTACCTTTCGGAGGAAGTGACATGAAGGCTACTACCAGCATCGACAAGACGGAGATCACCCACATCCAAAAGGCCACACTCAACGCCTACAGCGATATTGACACCCTACAGGACACCAAGACGCACGCCCAGGCGGGGCAAGAGACGGCGCACCGGGGCAAGCCCGAGAGCGAACTGCGGGCGGCGGCCCGGCGCAAGGGCCTCACTCTCAAGGAACTAGCCCACCTGATGGGCGTCAACTACAGCTACCTCTCGCAGGTCAGCAGCGGCCGCAGGCCCTGGACCCCCATGCTGCGGGAAAGAGCAATGGCAGTGCTGGGCGAGGTCCCGGGCACTGGCGTCGTCTACCGCCAGGGTGGCGTGATTCAGGGCGGTGAAAGCAGCTACATCCGGGAGCGGGCCCGGGAGAAGGGCCTGAGCATGGGGGAATTGGCGGACTTGGTCGGACTGTCTCGCGGCTACTTAACTCAGGCATCCAGGGGCGAGAGGTGTCTGAGTCCGTCGGCCCAGGCGAGGGTGGAGGATGTCCTGGAGGCCCCGGTCAAGGTGGAACCGGCCCAGCTACCCACCGTGGACCCGCAAGCCCTGTGGGAGCGAATGGATGCTCACGGCTGGAGCCAGAACGAGGTGGCCCGGCGGGCGGGCATCAGTGTCTCCTATCTCTCCCAGATCATGAACGGCCAGCGCACACCGTCGGGACCCGTGCTGCGGCGCCTGCACGAGGTGCTGTATGCGCCGTCGGCGGCAGAACTGGTGGCGCCGGTGGAGCTCAAGGTAATGGCCTGGAAAAAGGGCGAGAAGAGCGGCGTGGTGGTCAAGGGCGCCGGTGGACCGGGCGGGGACAGCATCCGCTCCGGCGGCAAAGTACCCTGGGGGGCCGAGGTCGTGTTCGCCTACACCAGCGGCTATGACAACCGCGGCCGGGTCTCGGTCAATCACATCGTCGACGAGCGGGGCTATTCGGTGATGTTGAAAAGGCGGGAGCCGGAGGGCGTTTAGCTCACGGGACGCCAAGCCTGCTGACTGTTCAGATGGAACCGTGCGGCAGCCGCCATATAGGGACAAGCGAGCCGGGAGTCGTTACCCTCTCGGCTTTCGACTCGTTCCTGTTCTGAAGTCCAGTGATTTCGCCCACCGATGACGACCGGTGTCCTATAATCCATTGCCAAGACGTGGTGGCGCTGCAACGCCGCCGGGATGGACGCTGACCAAGGCAGCCGCCAGCCTTCAACTCGCATCAGGAAACTGGGAACATGCTCAAGGACAATAACAGAGAAGCAATCTACGACGCCGTAGCCGGGATCGGAACCATCTCCGCACTGGAAGACCTGGACGTCAGCAGCGGAAAGCTGGGCGTGGTGCTCCGGCTGCTGAACGCCGCCGGCTGGGACGTCTTCGACGTTTCCCAGGTTGTACCGGACTACCCGACCGGCAATGGCCGGGCCGATTTCACCCTCATGTCAGCCTCCACCCGGGGAGTGGGCAGTCCGGTCACTCCCCGGGGGCTCGTGGAGGTAAGGCCCTTCAGCGAGGATCTCGACGGCGGCAGGTGTGAGCGCCGGTTGGTGGCCCAGTGTTCCAGGGTGGGCGCGCCGCTGGCGGCAATCACCAACGGACGGCGGTGGCTGCTGCTGTTCCAGGCCCCCGACCTCCAGGGGGCCAGCCATCGGTTTTGCCAGGTGGACCTTGCCGGAGACTCCGTAGCGGCAGCAGAGGGACTGAACAGGTACCTCTCTCGGGACAGGGTCTCCAGCGGCCGGGCGGCACGGTCGGTGGAAAGGACGCTCCGGGACCAGAGCAGGGAGACGGTTACCCGCCAAACCATCCTCGACGGCTGGCGGCAGGTGGTGCTGGGCCTCCAGGATGGGCTGCTGGACCTCGTGGCTACCGCCGCCGAGCAGAGAACCGGCTACCGGCCCGAAATACGGCAGGTCAGGCGGGTGCTAACAGACAGAAGGGCTGAACTGTTGCCCCTGGCTAAGGGCCAAATGTCCCGCGTCAACCATAATTGCCGGTTCACCTCCTCTGCGTGGCCCGGTTGCTGGGCTGCATCCGTCCGGTAGCTGGGGACGTCAAACTCGAGGATGAATGACCCAATCGCAGTCCTCCCGGTGGACAATGGCCACCTCGTGCGCCGTGTCATCGTCGATATAGAATCCCATCGCTTTGCCTCCTGATTTTCAATCAATCAATGAATAGCAATCTGTGCTACGGTAACGGATAATCGTCGGATATCGAAGGAGCAAGTAGAATGAGGTTACCACCCAAACAGTGGCTGCAGTAGCCTTGGCTATCGCGAGGGCCGTCCTTATCGCTGTGGGCGCTTACTACTTCTCCCAGGACCTGCAGGCCTCGGAAACTCAAACCACCACAGACGTCAAAGCCTTATTCGATCAGAACCCTGAGCTAGAAGAAATTATGTGGTTCAACAACGAGCCTAAAGGTTGGCTGGTCTACGTCCGAACACTCGAGCCCAAAAGCCTGCTCTAAATGGAGCCTGGTCAGCCATACCTCATTGTGGTCAATGCAACCCTGACTATGAACGGCCTGTCGTTAAGCTGCAGAACCAAGGAGGGGACCGGGCGTGTGTGTTTTAATCTAGTTACCTCGCCAGGAACGTAACTGCATGTACCCTGGTCAGCGACCGCCAAAGTGCCGATACACATATACTTGGACGAATACAGTCTGCAATGAGAACACATTGCAGGGGAGTGAGTTTTGTCATGTTCATAAAGATCAAGAACCGACGAACCATACTCAGGAAAATGTCCTCGGGTGGGTTCGCATTGGTTCCGCGATTCTAATTGCGTTCCTCGTGATCATTGCTTTTACTGGTATTTGCGAAAGCCAGGATTCCCGGTGCATCGATACCTATTTCTACTCCAAGGACAATTCTTTGCCTTTATCTGAGTGGCAGAAGGCCAGTCGGTATTTGCAAGACAACTGCACACTCGACCAGTTTGGCTTCCCTTCAGGAAAGTAATTTGCCGTCCTACACATAGCAGTTAGAATTTAAGGCTTACAGGCCAGGCAGACCCGGGTCACGGGCATGCCCGTATTTCCCGCCGCAACCAGCGCCAGGTCTGCCGTAAGGTACGGCCCCCACCATCGCCCCTCTTTGATGCGTCCCTCCCGGTCCTGCACCCAACCGCAGGTCTCCCGGTGAACGATGGCAACATCGTGCGCCGTATCCTCATCGACGTAGAACTCCATGGTCCTCCTGTCTCACGGTCGGCAGATCTCGCAGTTTCGGATTAATTCAAAACTCAACTGCCCCGCCAAGGTCAACGCCTGGGCCGCGTCGGTGAGCGGACCGTGCCATATATCACCCTCCGGCACTATCAACCACTTCTCGGTGTAAACGCAGTCCTCCCTATGGATGACGACGGCATTCTCGCTCCAACCCTCCGCTATCCGAAAATCCATATTCGCCTGGCTCACTTAGAACGTACCTTCCAGACCCAGTATCCATTACGAATGACGACTAGCGCATTTCCTGTCGGGTAAATGCGGGCTGCGAGCATATACATGAAGCCTGCCTCAAGAAAGGCGCCCAACAACACTATGGCACCCGCGATAAAAGGCACACAAATTCCTATCGAGACACCCCGGCCGGCGATCTCGCCCTTGTTCTCTAACCCGAGGATCGTGGCTAAGACGAGTTCTACGAGGAATGCCAAAATAGTCGTTATGAGTACGCCCACAACCATTAGTGAGGTGGACCCCACGGGTCGGATAGGATCAGGCTAACACGTACTGGTCGTGCCAGTCCATGATTACGACCAGGTAGACGAATCGCCGGGCCGTGGGTATGTGTGATGTCGTTGGCTCAAACCTTTTTCGTCCGTGGGATCGTCAGATCCCACAGCAGAAAGCGATTACCTCATCCACGTCAGCGGCTAACCCGGTCCAGTTCCGCTAGAAGTCGGCCATCGGCGCGATGGGCAAGTTGGATTAGTGGATTCCATACGCTTCCGAAGAATGCATTACGAGCATATCCTCGGGAACTAGGATTATGGTCCTCGGGCAGCCACTCCTGCAACGCCAGTGGCAGCAGCAGGGGTTGGTCGGGATCGTAGGGAAGGTAGGTCTTGCTCACCGATCGGCTCCGTTGGCTGAATGCTCACCCCATCATACCCGCAACGGCCGGCCACCGGTGTTCCTCGGACAGGCTACCAGAGAGAGGAGCTGCCAAGTTGCGATACCTCTCTCCAGACCCAGGGCTGCCCTCAGATCCCTCTGGTTATCTCATCCACCTGTGCATAATTCGGTAAGACTCATGAATCGTGGACAATTGTGTAAGTCCTGTCCCGATTCAGACGGTTTCATCTGTGGCGGCGGCGCAGCCGCAGGGATACATAGGTGATGGCTGATGACGTGATCAGGCTCAGCACGCCGCCGATTAGAATGTCGATGGGCACCAGTGCCCCAGGCCAAGTTTTAGTCATCATGTAAATGGGCACCACGTAGGTGGCATAGGCGGCGCAGCCGAATGTGAAGCTGTTTCTCGCCGCTTTCAGCAGGCTATCCTCGCGCAAGGCCGGTTCGATGGCCAGGACGCTGTTCGCCAAACCGATGAGCAGGAAGAATACCAGCGCGGCCAACAGCACGGTGCCGCCCAGCTCGTCCAGCGGCCTGCCGAACTGGTCCAGCAGCACATCGTGGCCGCTGGATTCGTAGAAGTTCTCGTACATGCCCCGCACTGGAGGAGAGAGGTTCCACGCTATGTCAATGATGGCGTAGACCAGGAACGCCGCTATGAACCTCGCGTATTGCATCGTCACTCTGCCTTTGTGATGGTCATTGGTTCTCCTTGTCCATTTGTCCGAACTGTGATTTTGATCATTGATTCGATAATCATGGCAATCAAATGAATCAAGGGAATCACAACTCAGACAATTACAACTCCGCTGTCGATTTTCAGCGTCATTGACCGAGATATTCACGGTCATTGACCACCTCGAGAGCGGAGCGATCAGACAAATATCAGGTTGTCGTTTGCCAGTCAATCACCTCCTTCGTTGCTGTCATTGTAGCGGAAGTCGGCTTTCACGGCCTTGTAGTCCTGGTTGTACGACTCGTGGCCGAGGCCTCTGGTAGCTGAGCACAGCGCGCCGGGCCATTACGCCCCGTCTGGTCTGGGTACATTCCTGCCAGTTATCCGTGTCGTCCTGCTCGAAGGTTCCCAAGGGGCCGAAGCCCTGGATGGGGTTCTGTTGCATTTTGCAGGGTAGTCTCACTAGCCCAACCAACATCCAAATATGAATCCGCACAGAAATCCCGGTTCTGAATGGCGTGCACGAGGGCATTTCTCTTCATACCGCGGGCCGTGCCAGTAAAGCTGGCACGGCCCACAATAGTGCTCTGTTACAACCAGATCTCGCCCCGGCTCTCCAATGATAATTTTGAAAAGACGGCTATCTTTCCTGAAGTGTTTGAGCACGTTTGTCTCCTTTACCCTGCAAAATGCAACAGAACCCCATTCCCTAATTTTCACCAAAAGTGCAGAAGGGTCGACTCATGGGATCCATCTCACGCCAGTGAATGCCCTCCGTTAGTCTTCATCGGCAGTCGAGATATAATCCCCCCACTCTTCGATGCGGGCCGGGTCCAGCCTTTGTATGCCATCCAGGCGGTCGAAGTCGGTGTCTGCCGAGATGATGCGGCTAACTCCCACCCGTTGCATCACCGCAGTGTGGACCAGGTCCCGGGCGCTTACCCCCGGATGGCGGTCGGCCAACTCCACCGCCAAGATAACGTCTTCCCCGTGGACGGGTACAATACGCCCACGCATGGCCTCGGCGAAAGCCCGCACCACCTCCCGGCCCAAGGCCCATCGCCCAGAGGCCAGATAGCGGTGCAGAATTTCCTGGAGGACCTCCGAGTCGGTTACGAAAGACTGAGGGTCGTCCGGCAGTACGCGAAGAACCCGGGCGCATGGCTCTTTATAGGGATGGTCCCTGCCAGCGGCGTAGATGGGAATGTTGGCGTCAATGAAGACCGCCGGGTTCATGGGCGGCCTCCAATTCTCGGGAGAGAGTGTCCGGTTCCGGTGGGTCTTCCACGTTCAATCCGATCAGCCGTTCAATCGCCTGTTTCCGGCGCGCTCGCACAATATCCTCATATGCGCCGTCGATGAGGCGCCGCACGACTTCGGAGATGGGTACTCCATTCTCCTGGGCTAATTCCTCCAATCGTCGCCGATGTTCTACGTCAAGCCGTACGTCTAGCCGGTTTGTCATATAACCCTTCCCGTACGGAATCATTAGTGTGGCGTCGATTATCTCCGTGGGGTTTGCTGCCGGTCAAGGGTCTATCCCCGCGTGGGGGGAACCGGCACATCTTTCAGAGCAGCGCTTCAATGGGGGCACCGCCTTTCGGCGATGGAAAGATGGTCGATTTCCCGCTGGCCCCAGGCTCCTGCTCCATGCTTCAATGGGGCCACCGCCTTTCGGCGATGGAAACGGGATGTCGGTGCAGCTGAACCGGCGTTTGACGTCACGCTTCAATGGGGCCACCGCCTTTCGGCGATGGAAAGGTCCGCCGCCAGTCCCATGAAAACGTGGGCCTCGTCGATGCTTCAATGGGGCCACCGCCTTTCGGCGATGGAAAGCATGCCCATGCTGGCCGCCGCCATCGATGCCGACGCGCTTCAATGGGGCCACCGCCTTTCGGCGATGGAAAGCTTTCGACCGGGACGTGGAGGTGAACATCAACGGACAGCTTCAATGGGGCCACCGCCTTTCGGAGATGGAAACTTTCGACGATCGTTGCCAGCAGTACCTGGACCAAGAGCTTCAATGGGGCCACCGCCTTTCGGAGATGGAAACTTTCGACGATCGTTGCCAGCAGTACCTGGACCAAGAGCTTCAATGGGGCCACCGCCTTTCGGCGATGGAAAGCTACTCACCCGCATAGGCTAGGAGGCCAGACGTGGAGCTTCAATGGGGCCACCGCCTTTCGGCGATGGAAAGTGCACAGCCTCATACCGGTGGTCCTCTCCCTGTTGACGCTTCAATGGGGCCACCGCCTTTCGGCGATGGAAAGCATCGCCGCGGGCGACTACCTCCGCGCCAAAAATGCCGAGCTTCAATGGGGCCACCGCCTTTCGGCGATGGAAAGGCCAGCGGCTGCAGATCCGGATGTCCGAGATCCGGGAGCTTCAATGGGGCCACCGCCTTTCGGCGATGGAAAGGTCTGCCCGGACCTCCAGCTCCTCATCGAGAGGAAGGCTTCAATGGGGCCACCGCCTTTCGGCGATGGAAAGCTTCCATAAAGCCGTTGGTGAGGGCCACGGAGATATTGCTTCAATGGGGCCACCGCCTTTCGGCGATGGAAATCCTGATAACCTGTCTGATGGCTTCCTGTGGAACGGTGCTTCAATGGGGCCACCGCCTTTCGGCGATGGAAAGCGTCTGGTAATGGCAGAAATGTCGGCGTCAGGAGTACCGCTTCAATGGGGCCACCGCCTTTCGGCGATGGAAACGGCGAGTATTCGGCTGACCATTGACTGCGACATCCCGCTTCAATGGGGCCACCGCCTTTCGGCGATGGAAAGCTCGCCGTCGCGGATCTCGCCTGTCTGGTCAACCTTGCTTCAATGGGGCCACCGCCTTTCGGCGATGGAAAGTTCCGGATCCGCCTCAGGGGTTGGAATGCGCCAGCCCTGCTTCAATGGGGCCACCGCCTTTCGGCGATGGAAAGATGGCCAGGGTCATTCCATCGCCCTCCTCAAATTTGCTTCAATGGGGCCACCGCCTTTCGGCGATGGAAAGACGAATCCGAGCGCGCCCTTGACTCGCCGATTCTCGCGGCTTCAATGGGGCCACCGCCTTTCGGCGATGGAAAGTCCCGAAAGTGGAGAGAATTGGGCCCTGCACACGTTGCTTCAATGGGGCCACCGCCTTTCGGCGATGGAAAGAACGGCCATCGACACAATATCGAGTGATCTTGGAGTAGCTTCAATGGGGCCACCGCCTTTCGGCGATGGAAAGTACGTCAACGACCCGTGTGTGCCATTGGTCAAACCCGCTTCAATGGGGCCACCGCCTTTCGGCGATGGAAAGCAGCAGGCTCCGAGATCGACACCATCGAACAACTGAGGCTTCAATGGGGCCACCGCCTTTCGGCGATGGAAAGTTCTCGACGGACTCGGCAAGCGTGTCGCTCTTGCGCGCTTCAATGGGGCCACCGCCTTTCGGCGATGGAAAGAGAATGAGCTGCAGGAGCAGCAGGTCCTGGACGGCGCTTCAATGGGGCCACCGCCTTTCGGCGATGGAAAGCGTCCAGTCGGACCCGGCCGGGAACGCAAAAATCTCGCTTCAATGGGGCCACCGCCTTTCGGCGATGGAAAGGGCGTGGGCCTCTCCGGAGATGACCCCGGTCTCCATGCTTCAATGGGGCCACCGCCTTTCGGCGATGGAAAGAGTCTGGCTCTTGTGAGGTCAACTCTCAGGCGTTCGGGCTTCAATGGGGCCACCGCCTTTCGGCGATGGAAAGATTCATGCTTGCCACGGCCGCCGACGACCTGATGAGCCGGCTTCAATGGGGCCACCGCCTTTCGGCGATGGAAAGATGGATCATCCCCACGTTTCCGTCCATCGACCCGACGCTTCAATGGGGCCACCGCCTTTCGGCGATGGAAATACAGTACGCCACCATCGCAGCCCAGCGCATACCAGCGCTTCAATGGGGCCACCGCCTTTCGGCGATGGAAAGACTGATGCAGCAACGTAGGTACCTGGACGTGAAACATGCTTCAATGGGGCCACCGCCTTTCGGCGATGGAAAACGGTTATTTCCTGGTACTGCTGGAGCCACTTAAAATGCTTCAATGGGGCCACCGCCTTTCGGCGATGGAAACCGGTGAGGATTTTAGCCTGTCCTCGCAGCAGTCCGAGCTTCAATGGGGCCACCGCCTTTCGGCGATGGAAAGAGGAATATCGGACGGGGCGCGGCTCTGAAATACTGAGGCTTCAATGGGGCCACCGCCTTTCGGCGATGGAAAGGGTAACGTAATCGCCATCGTCAAAAGGCCGCAGTCGATGCTTCAATGGGGCCACCGCCTTTCGGCGATGGAAAGTTCGGCGGCTTCCAAGTCCCCAGCGTCGATGAATGCTTGCTTCAATGGGGCCACCGCCTTTCGGCGATGGAAAGGCTATTTGCAAACGCCTTCCGTCGCATCATTATGTTAAAGTGCGGATTTTCACAAGAAACGGTTAGCAATCCAGTGGGGCGCCCAAGGTGTCGCGGCTCTGTTCCTTCGACCGCTAGCTGGGAGGCTGCGAGCGGTTCAGCTTGGTAGCTGCACCCTCCTACCTCTCGCAGAGCGCGGTCTACCTGCGCTCCATCATACTACCACTGCCGCCCGGCGGGGCAAATCCCGGGCCTTTCCCAGAAAGGTCAAGCTCTTGGGGCCCCTGCCCTCCGAGGGTCCCAGGTCGACAATCAAGGCCCGGTCCTCCTTCAGGTTGAGGACTTCCGCAAGGGCCTCCTCCAGCAGCACCCTTTCCTTGGGAGAGAGGTCGCAGATGAACACGGAATATTGGGCTGGGTTACCAAACCCGTTCATCTTCCTGTATGTGCGGGCCAGCCGCTTGGAATCGGAGACGTCATAGCACACGAGAAAACGGTTGCGCATATCTACCTCGTCCTGAATTCCGGATAGGATGTCAGTTCGCCGAGCAGGTGCCTGGACAACAGACGAGCCTGCATTTCCAGCACGCGGCGATAGCTGACCGGGTAGCCGAACAGGGGGTGGGTGACCAGGGTGTCCATCCGGCGTTCGTAGGCCTCGATGACCCTGCGGCGGCCGTTCTGGGTGAGGGCCGTTGCGTTTCCCCGGGTGATGAAGTGCTCCGGCCCCAGTTCCCCGTTGTTGATGAGGGTCAGGCAGACCGAATCGGCAATCAGGGGACGGAACTCTTCCACCAGGTCCAGGGCCAGAGCTGGCCTGCCGTACCTGGGCTGGTGATAGAAGCCCAGATACGGGTCGAAGCCCACCGTGAGCGCCGTGATGGTCGCCTGTTTGATCAGCATCGCGTAGAGAAAGGAGAGGACGGCGTTCACCGGGTCCTTGGGAGGACGCCGGTTTCTCCCTCGAAAGTCGAAGTCCAGGGTCTCGTTCTTGACCATTCCGCTAAACTCGGAGAAGTAACTGCGCGCGGCGGCTCCTTCGATTCCCAGGAGAGTCTCCGGGGACGAGGCGAAGAGCGCCTTTTCCGCCAGGCGGTTGAGTTCCTGCAGGATGGCTGGCGGAGCCTCTCGGTGATTGCGGCGGAGCATGGTGCGGGAGTTTTTGATCTTGCCGAACACCATCCGGCGGGAGATGCGCAGGGCCGACTCCGGAGCCATCGCTGCCAGGTATTGCTGGCGGCGCAGTTCTATATTCTTGTGGCCCATGCCGCTGGTGATGCCCCGGAACCAGCCCCCGTAGCTGAAATGGCAGATGGGGATGTCCCGGTCGCACAGTTCCTGAAGCGCTTGGGCGGTGACTTGGACGTTGCCGAAGAGGGCCAGGTGGGAAATTTCCATCAGGCGGACCCTCTGGAGCACCTCTCCCTTCTGTTTAATCTCCAGCTGGCCGCCGGCTTTGCCGACGACCGCGCCCTGGGTCTGTACATAGACTGGGACGGTTTCGTCCCTGGCGGGGTACATTCGGCGAACGTCCTCCGGCTTTATAGACGGTCCATCAGGCGAGAGAAAGTTCACCTCGTCGGGGAGGCAGATGCCCGCCAGGGAGCACCTGGGGCACTTGGGACTGTCTACCAGGGGTTCTGGGATTCGCCCGGAGGCGGCCATGCCGCGAAGGCTGGTCAGCAGGTCCAGCGTGCGCGATACGAGGGCGTCGTCGAAGGGCACGGCCACCCGCTGGCGGGACTCCACGAAATAGAGCATTCCCTGGGTGCAGGTGTAGCCGTTGGCACGGAGCAGCAAGCCTTGGATGCAGACCTGAACTCGCTCCGGCTCCCAGGCCCCCTCCGGGACGTCGGGAGCGGTGCCGTGCTTGTAGTCCACAGGGGTCGCCGCGTCGCCCTGGCCCTCGATGAGGTCGATGCGGGCGATGGCACCCAGAGAATCGTCGGAGATCAGCACTGAGCGAGCGTGTATGGGTTCCGGGGGCTCGCCGTCCTTCTCTTCCTCCGTGTCCGCAGCGTCGCTGCTAGATAGAGAGGGCAGCTTGCCGGAAGGGCGGTCAACCCTGCGGTGCTGGAATCTGCCCTCGACGGTGTCGACGCTGTCGGCGAATTCGCCCTGCACCCACTCCAGGTATGCCAGGCGGGGACAGTAGGCATACTCGTTGAGCATCCGGGCGGGCACCAGTTCCGGCGCTGTACCGACGGATTGTCCGATTTCATGGTTGGCGGGCCCTTGCGCTGTCTCGACTCCTTCAATCGCCATAACATGCCTCTCTCTGCCTGGTCCGGCTGTTTTGGATCATGACCTGGCTGACATGGGTTAAACCGGAGTGGACGGGGTGAAGTTGCGGTAGCGGCCGTTGTTTATGCGCTGGGTCCTGAACACTTCCTGTATGCCCATGGCGGCCAGTCGGCGTCGGTTTGGGGCAGTTTCCTGCAGGACCCGCAGAGCCAGCAGGGAGCGGACCATATCCAGGTCTGCGGCGGGGTCCCAGACGGGCCAGGTAAAGAAGGCATCGCGGCTGCGATTTCCGGAGAACCCGGTGGTGATGGCCGTGCTGCGCACGGGCATTACCGGGAATAGGGGGAGTGCCTCAAAGGCCAGGCGGTTGGCGCCCCACTCGGTCCTGGGTTGCTCGCCCGACGCCGTCGGGTCGCGCCACCTGTGGGCATAGCGGCGGTCGTCCTCCGGGTCCCAGCGCAGCGACAGGCGGGAGTCGCCCCGTTTCCACGGAGCAAACAGACACTTACGGAGATGATCCCGGGTGGTTTTCTGCGCAAGGTCGCGCATGGATCTGAGGAACTGTGTCTGTCCGGCTCCCAGAGTGCGGAAGGCAGTTTCCTGAGTCTGCCCCTTCCGGTCGGCGGACTGGGCGGAGTCGCAGCCGAAGGCCGCGATGAAATCCGCCGCTGCCCGTGATTCGGGGGCCGAGTCCGCAGCTTCCGCAGCGCTCAGTGCGTGGCCGCGGAACGCATCCGCGGGGACCGGAAGGTTGTCTCCGATTTCCAGGGCGTCATGCCCCGGTCGCATCCTCAAGAAACTCTCCAGCCCGTCCAGCGCCTGTTCCTCAGTGGGTTGGCCGCCGGCGGCGTGCAGCATGGGACGCCAGGTATCCCGCAGGGTCCAGGAGAGGCTGACCGGACGATCCGGCCAGGTCAGTGTGAGACCCCGGAGTACCCCCAGGGCCGCCAGGAAGGCCAGCGGGTTGGCCCCGTCCAGTCCTGGCATGAGCAGGCCGCCATGGGGATGTTCAAGTTCGGTCATGCTCCCTCTCCTGACTGCTTGTCACGGGTTTTCTGCTCGTCTTCGCTGCAGCGGTGGTCGGCCAGACGCATCAGCGCCTCCAGCCAAGCGAGGCCCCACCACCCGTACCGGCGGACCAGCCGCCAGAAGCGTTCCGGCACGCCGCTGTCCAGCCGTTCGAGCCCGGTGGCGCTGCAGGCCGACATGTGATGGCCAAAGGTTGCGTGTTCCACGTGGACCGGTTCATCGTCCGACACCACCGGAGCGAAGGGGCGGCAGAACCCGTGGTGGCTGGCCACCAGGTGAAGCACCAGTTCTGGGTCGTGGGCCGACCGCAGCATACCGGGGACGCTCTCAATCAGCCGGACGGAGAGGAGCTCGTGTCGGCCTGCCACGGGATACCCGCTCTCCCGGCGGGCACGCCGTACTTCTCCCCGGCCGGTGGGCAGGGCGTCAGATTTTGCGAGGAGCAAACCGGCGGTCCGGGCCGTCCACGGATTGCCGCCGTAGAGCATGGCCTGGAACCTGGGGTCTGATTTGCCCACATCGTGCAGACGGGCGGCAAGAGCCAGATCATCAGTCAGGAAAGCCGGGAGGCCGGCTCCCGCTGCGAAGTTCCTGGTCCACTCTTCAACGCCATGCAGGTGATCTTCCAAGGGCACCCGCACCGTGGCCGAATAGGAATCGTCCTCGCTGGTGGGAGTTGAGGCCGAGACCAGGTACTGCTGTACACGGCGGGATCCCTGTAGCACGAAACCCGCACCGGTCTCCTCATCATCGCGACCGGGATAGGGAGTCACCCTGGGACGGCGACGGCTACCGTATTCCCCGGCCAGGGCGTGGGCTGCGTCCTTCAGCCACTGCCATTGGGGTGCGGCGTCAATTTCCGAAGCCAGCCTTTCGAAGGCTGCCGGGATTTCCGACTCCAGTTCCTCCCAGTCCTCGGAGGAGGCCCGGGTCCGGGCAGCCTTTTCGAAGAACGTCCGCGCCGGCACTTCCGGCCATTGTGCCACCGTTCGGGAGTGGATGCGCAGGAGCGGTTTGGCCTTGGCCTGAAGGTGGGCTCGGTCCCCGAGGTCGATGACCGGCTCGCCGTTGTCGGGGCCTGGTGGTATGTGCCCGAAGACCTCGAAGCCCCCCTGATCAGCGGGAATTACGACGGTATCGCCGGGGCGCAGGTCTCTGAGTTCCGTTTGACCGACGATAAGATAGCTCTCTTCCGGTCCGCGCCAGCACAGGACCTTGCGTCGGACCTGGCGGTCATTCCTCGGATCTCCTTCGGTGGGAGCAGGGTTGCCCTCCAGGTCGCTGTCGTCGACACTGGAGTTGATCCCGGATCCTTCGAACCAGCGACGAAGGACGTGAATGGGCGTCGCGATGCACTCCGAGGATACGGGCGGGCAGAGGCTCACGACGTCGACCTGCCGGCCTTCGTTCATGTCTCCCTGTAGATCGGCCCGCCAGCAGACCTGCGCCTCCGGCGCGCCGCGGTGTGGGCCGTGCAGAAACAGGGAAATTTCCGGATCAGGCGACGGTGCGGGCGAGGTCTGCACCCAGGCGTCGACGTGGGCCGGCAGCATCACTGGGGCGTCCGCCGCCCGCTGCCGCAGCCTGTCCAGCTCCTCCGGATCATCGGGAAGGGTCTCGTCCATGGCGGCGTATCCGAAGTCGAACCAGCCCCCATCGGCTCTCTCCTTGAGCCACTGCCACGTCTCCGCCAGGGCCGTGCCGTAAATTGGATCGTCACCCGTTCTGGTCTTGGGATCGGTCTGGTCAGCCCGAACGACGATTGTGGCCCGCGCTTCTACGTTGTCCCGCCCACCCCGGTTCAAGCGTCCGAAGCGTTGCCGCAGGGCGTCGAGACTGGCGCACTCGGTGACCAGGCCGTCGAAGTCCAGGTCTGCGCCAACCTCCAGGCACTGTGTGGCGACGACGAAACGTGGAAGTCCATTCCCTGGGTCCGGTTCTGCCGGATGGCCCTTCGCGGGCTGCGACACCACCTTCTGCCGGGATCCGGTCTTCAGGGACTCGAGATGCCGTACAGTGTCGTCCCGGTCAAGTGCCCTCATCCGTCCGGTGAGCAGGATGGCGTCCTGTCCGGCAGCGGCCAACCGTTTATGGACCAGGCGCGCCGTGGCAACCCTGTTGACCATTATCCCTATGGCCCGGCGCTGGTCATTCACCAGCTTTACGGCTTCCTCCGCGATCCGCACAGACAGGTGCTGCAGTACGTCATCGCCTCTGGTGTCCCCGGCAACGACCAGGCTGGTCGGCTTGGCAGCCTTTATGCGGAGGCCCAGGACCGGGTGGTTGTAGTCTTCGGCCGCGGCGGTGAAGGTTCCACTGACGCCCGGTGGGGGGGTGGCTGACACCAGTGTCAGGTGGAAGGGAACGCTGCCGGGCTGTAGAGCCCAACTGCGATACCGCTGCACTGCGGTCACAGTCTGGCGGAAGGGATTGGCGCAGTGGGCTTCGTCCAGGAATACCAGTGCATCGTTGGCGGCAAGCCCGGCATGTACGGGCCGCATGCCAGTGCTGGTCCCGTAGCCGCGGAACAACAGCCTGGAGGCGAACTGGTCAACCGTGGTGACAACCACGGTGGGCTGAAGGGGCGACCGGGCCCAGGCGTCATCGCGGTACATCCCGCCGCGGAGTTGAAAGCACGCCAGTGGAGGCTCGTCGGGGCTGGGATCCCCGGCCAGCAGCCGCAGCCGGCCAGCCACCTCCTCCAGGATTCCGCCCTGGGCTTGATGCAATTGACGCGCCAGTTCCCGGGACCGCTCGAAGGTGGCATCGACTATCACGCGGCGGTCCACCACGAAGAATATGCGGCGGGGAGCTGTGCGATCAGCCGGGAGAAGGTCAGCCTGGCAGGCCAGGGCGAAGACCGCCATGTCAATGCAGGCGGTCTTGCCGGCTGACGTGGGCAGCGCCAGTGCCTCCGGCCAGGGGGCGACGCCCCCTCGAGCATCTGCGACCCGGCGGGCCAGCCGTTCCTGCCAGGGGAATGGTCCATATCCGTATAGGGCCTGGAAGAAATCGGCAAACTGTCCTGAAGTCAACTCGCTCATTACGGGTAGCCCCCTTCCCACCGGAGTGGCCGAAACATCCCATAGCCCCGGTAACGGCCAGCCCCCAGGATGACCGGGCCGGCCACCGGCTCGGCGAAGGTGACCACCGCATGCAGATGCTGCAGCCGTCCGTTGTCGGGCTTGCGGCGTATGCAGGGGAACGACCGGCTGTGGGGAACGCCCAGATGCAGGCTCACCTGACTGAGCATCACGTCCAGGGGGCGTGGCAGGCCAATCCTATCGCAGGCTTCCTCCACCATTCGGACTGCCTTGCCCTCTTGGTCGGGGGCCTTGGGATGGCGGTCGAAGGCGATGGGGGTAACCGTGGCCCACCTGCGGGCGGGGCCAGTCCATGTCCGGGCCTGCAGGGCGGCCGTTGGCGAGTGCCCCTCATCCATCTGCAGACGCCAGTCGAAGTTGGCTCCGTCGTAGACATGGACCTGGCGTGGGGATCCGTCTGTTTCTAAGCCCAGGACCGGGTTGAGGCACCGACCCACTTCGGCCTGCTCAACGTGCCTCGGTACGGCCAGGGCGAAGCCAAGCAGGTGGCCGTCGGCGTGTTGACTGCCGACAAAAGGTAGGGGCAGATAGGCGAGATGGGGCATCTGGGAGGGCCAACCGTCCCCGGTATGGCCACTGACCCATTCCGGGACCGGTTCGGGGCAGTGCTTGACCACCGCGTTGCGCAATTTCTCGCCGAGCATCAATGTGCTTTCCAGGCCCATCCTCCTTCCCTGTACCCGTCTCAGCGCCAGCAGGCGTTCGTGAAAGACGCCGTGAGGCGTCGGCGGCGGGTTTTCCGGTTGTGGCGGCGAGTAGGCGACCCACCGTGATCGCTCGGGTCTACGATTGCTCTGGTGCTGGGCCGTCAGGTGATCCAGCCGGCCGGGACCGGATACCCGCAGCGGACGCTGGGCCACTCCTTCATCCGGTACCAGGTCGGGCTGGGGTGGGGCGTCTTCCACCCAGGCCTGGACCAGAGAAGCCGAGTGCCCCACCCGGATTACCTTGCTGCAGAGGGACTCCAGTCCACTCCGAACCCCGGACGGAGGGTCGGATGGCCAAGCCAGGTACACCGTGGGGTCCCGAGGAATGGCCACCGGAAACTGCCGGGCCTGCCGGGAGCGGTTCTCAGGAAGAAGTTGCAGTCCGGCGCGAACCTGCTGAGCCGAAGGTGTCCTGCCTGCCCTGCGATTGAGGGTGGGAGAGTCATTGACCGGAACGTAAGTGGTCACCGTCTCTCGTCGCGTTGCTTCGCTGGCGTGGATACTGGGAGCTCCCTCCTGTTCCAGCCACAGTAAAGCCTCCATTTCCGTGTCGTCGCCATTGGTCTCGAAATGGGCGTCGGCCAGTGCCATGAA
Organism: Dehalococcoidia bacterium; assembly: GCA_963667765.2. GTDB lineage: Bacteria > Chloroflexota > Dehalococcoidia > Lucifugimonadales > UBA3495 > VXOI01. The sequence continues at coordinate 1,201,839 of CAXXON010000001.1, forward strand.
GATGCGGTCCGGATGGGGCGGCCACTCGGGGCGGTTCCGGTCGGCGGAGTCGGTGGCCATTGACCACCCGGTAAGGTAGCGTATGCCGATGGCAATCACTACTCCACCCCCGCCGGATCGGCTCCTGTCTCCGCGGCCAGCAACTGGCTCTGCCGGACCAATTCGAGCAGCTGGCGGGACGGCTTCAACACGATCTCCTGCTCCAGCCAGGGAAGGCCGGCGTCCCTGGCATCCTGCACCGCCTGCCGGTAGATTTCCCGCGCCTGCCCGCTGGAAATGTCGAACTGCCGGGGTTCATCGCCGGGGTGGTCCAGCAACTTCCAAACCACCGGCTCGGTGGCATACAGCAGGCAACGGGAGCGGAGATCGGCCCCCTGCTCCCGCACGAGGGTGGCGGCGAAGAGCGCCTGGGCCGCCAGCGCCGTGCGGGCCGCCAGGTCCACCTGCCGGTCAGGTCCGGTTCCTTTCAGGGGAAAGCGCAGTCGCCGCAGCGCCGGCAGGGACAACACGGTGGTCTGTACTGCCTTGCTGATGGTGAACCCGCCGTCGGTAATGGATGGGGCGATATTGCCGTGGTTGGCCTCTGAAGGCCGTACTCCCCTGCTGTTTCTCTCTCCGGTCTCGTTCTGTTCGAGTGTCCAACCGCCGTCAGTGGTGCGATACACCGGCCCTGCGCTCCGCAAGATCTGGGCCGGGTCGATACGGCTGCTGGTACGCCTGCCCTGGTTGGCATGAAGGCCCACTATCTCCGACACTAGGGCGCGCTGGAATTTCACGCCAGACCCGCCTCGGGGGCCGGTGGAGTCCCACATGCCGAAGATCAGGGCGGTGGGGCATAGCTCAAAGAGTGCGGCGGCGTTGCGGACATCCACCGTGTCCAGATGCCTGCCTGGACCCGATTGGCGGAACATCACCCCGTCCAGTTCGCTGTCGCGCAGGAGGGCATCGGCGATGCGGTGAGGGGCCTCCAGGCTGGTTACTCGGAAGGGCTTGGGTAGGTCGCCGCCGGTGAAGTCCACGGCGATGACCGGCAGGGGCGCCCCTCCTGCCTCCCAGTCCTCAAGCAGCGCCATTTCCATGCGATTGGCTTGGGACTGCACGGAGTCCAGAAGCACGCAGGGCACCTCGCCGCCGTCAATGTACCGCGTTTCCGTGGCATAACTTCCACCCTCGTAGGTGGGCGGGAACACCTTGTCTCCTGGGCCGCCGGCCGGCTGGTAGTGGGTTACACTGCAAAAGGCCGCAGCGTTTCCGGCGAGGGCGTCCCTTATGTGGTCCAGGCTGAGGGTATCCATGGCGTCAATCCTCCATTTGTTAGAATCGGTTTCGGCAGCATCAGGCTGTGCGGGTGTGTGGCAGTAATCTAGGACGAACGCCGCCCGTTCTCAGGAATTTGACATGGGCTATGAGGGCGTCCAGATCCGTGCAGGACATCCGACCGGAAGCAGCGGCTTTCAGCAACAGTTCGTCGGCGACATCGTTCGTGGGAGGATGGGGAGGGGGCGGGTTCATTGTTCAACTTCTTGCTACCCATTGCTACCCAACAAATCTACAAGTATTATAATAAATTCCTATGAACTGATTTCAATCTATATGATACCCACGACTCATGTCAACCTCGCTGTAGTACTATATGCCTCAATGTCGTCTTAGCATTTCCGCTGCGGCCCAATTGAAGGATAGGCATTTAGTATTAGACGCACAGTTCCTAGTGCGTTTCCATCGCCGAAAGGCGGTGGCCCCATTGGCGATCAGTCTCAGAGCACACCTTGCCTTGGAAAGGCGCTCGACAAAAATATTCCTGCTCGCTCCGCTTTGGCAGCGGTGCCGGCGCACTTGGGGATTCTGTTTAGTGGCCCTAAAATTCGCGGGGCACACCCGCATTCCCCACGGTAAAGGCGTTCATTGGGATTTCGGTGAATTTCGCCACTTCTTTGCCATGATCACACATTGTGTTCGGGGTTAGGCCGAGAAGAAAATCTCGGAAATGGGAACCTCATCGTCATTCTTCTCGCGCCCGATTAGCTCCGCTGGTAAATGTAGGCTTATGCCATATGCTGGGACTGAGGTGGAGTTCATTATTCGGACAGGCTGGGAGGCTGGATTGCGCAAGGTCGAGTTTACCTTGATCATTAAACGACCTCACAACCCCATCCACATCTCAAATACGGTACTGCCTACCGTCAAGTCAGGCCCACCACCATGTCCAATACTGCGAACTCCGCCATTCAAGGCGATTTCGGCGGCGTCCGCTCCCCCTATGGGACTATCTTCCGGCGTGGGGATCGTATAGACAATCGTCGCTCCGCCGGGCCTCACCAGCACCTCCTTGACGAATGACCGCACGAAGGCTTTGGTCTCGGTCAGTTCGCTGGTCTTGAGGAACTCGCTCATGTCCTGGGCGAAGGCTGCGATGATGTCGGCGCTATCCAGCAGTTCCCGACGCTGGGACAGGACGGCCCGGGCTTCCTCGGCGGCGGCTTCCAGCTGCTCCCGGCGGTGGCGGTGCTCCAGGATGCGTTCCGAGGCGTCGGCCATGTCCAGGTCGGTGCTCTCCACGAAATGCCAGATGCGGTCCAGCTTCCGCTTGACCTCTTCCAGCTCGGCCTCGATGGTCTCCAGGTGTTGCCGCTGTTCACGGGCCAGCCCGTCCATCTCCTCGTCCACCAGCCTAACTAAGTCGCGGACGCTGGACTCGGTGAGGATATTGTCCCGGAGGTTGGAGACGATGATCTCCTCGAAGTTCCTGGCGTTGAGCCTGGGGGTGTCGCAGGTCCCGCTGCCCTGCTTGAGCAGGGACTGGCAGACGTAGTAGGTGTACTTCCCGCTCTTGGCTTCGGATGCGGTAAGGGCCTTGCCGCAAGTCTCGCACCTGGCCAGGCCGCTGAGCAGGTAGGGGCTGGCGGCGCGGCGGGGGTGGGTGACCTTGGGCGCCCTGGCTTCCAGCAGCTTCCTGACCCGCTGGAACTCCTGCTGGGAGACAATGGCGGGGAAGGCGTTCTCCACCCGCACCGGCTCCTGTCCGTCCCTTGCCTTCTGACCCCAGACCAAAGTGCCGGTGTAGGCTTCGTTGGTGAGGAGCTTGTGGACGGTGGTCTTGCGCCACTGCTTGCCGTTGGGGGAGGGAATGCCCTCGCTGTTCAGGGTCTTGAGGATGTCCAGGGAGGTCTTGCCCTGTAGGGTCAGGTCGAAGATGCGGCGGACCACGGCGTCGTGGGGCGGGTTGAGTTCCAGGCGGGGGCGCTTCTTGGCCCCGTCCTGGACATAGACCCGCTGGTAGCCGTAAGGGGCGCTGGCGTTCATCCAGAAGCCCCGGGAGGCGGCCTCGCGCATCCCCCGCGTCACCTCTTGCGCAAGATTCTCCGAGTAAAATTCGTCCACGGACTCGATGATGGCCTCCATGAGCTTGCCGGTGGGGGTGTCGTCGGCGTGCTCGGTGATGGAGACGACGCGAATGCCTTTCTTGCGGAGCATGGACTTGAAGGCCACGGCGTGCTCCCGCTTGCGGGTGAACCTCGAAAACTTCCAGACCAAGATTTCCTGGAAGGGAGAGTCGGGCTTGGATGCCTCGTCCAGCATCTTACGGAACTGGGGCCTATCGGCGATCCTGCCACTCTCGGCCTCGTCGATGTACTCGCGGACGACCAGGTAGCCGTTCTTCTCGGCGTAGTCCCTGAGCGCCCGGAGCTGGGCGGCCACGGAGAGGTCCACGTCCTGCCGGTCGCTGGACACCCGGGCGTACAAAGCCACCGGGGCCAGGTCGGTGTTCTTACTCATCGCTGTGTCCTCCTTGATCATCTTCCCGGTCAGCCCGTCGGGAGCGCAGCCTTTCCAGGCGTTGCTCACGGCGCAGTTCTCTTTCTTCCATGTACAGGCGGAGGGCTTCCCGCACCAACTCGCTCATGTCGCGGCCCTCCTCGTCCTTCACGCGCTGCACCTGGTCGAACATCTCCGGGGGCAGGGAGAAGGTGATGGTCCTGGATTTCCGGCGTGGGGGCATGTTCTCTCTTTTTGCCAGCTGTGATAATAGGTTGTCTTACTATTATTATCAGCCGTCCGGCCCGGTCCGTCAAGGCGCGGCGGTCACCACCCTGGCGTGGTTACGGGGATAGTGCCGCCAATCCCGCCGGCCCAACTGCGGCTCCAGGACGCTGCGATGTTCCCAGGGCGCCGCCACGACGATCACCTTGGCCAGGCGACCCTTCCACAGGATGGGCGTGGCCATGGCGACGATGCCGTCTCCCTCGGCGTACTCCGGCCGGCCGCTGTGGGCCGCTGCCTCGGCCAACGATCCTTCGGGGACGGGACGGCGCGGGTTGGGCATTCCGCCCCGCCATCCGCCCAGCAGCCGGGACCGGCGGGGCCGGAAGCCCGCCGTCCGCTTCACCACCTTGGCCCACAGCACGGGCGGCTCGGTCCAGCCCGCCGGGTCGCCCCGCTCCTCCCGCTCGTACAGGACCACCATCAGGGGTTGGTCCCGCAGCACCTCGGCCAGCCGCAGGGCTGCCGAGGCGTAGGAACAGCCGAACTGGTCGTGGAGTACCGCCACGTCCAGCCCGCTGGCCCGGGCGTAGGGGATGAAGATGTCCGGCTGCATCAGCACCGCCGCCGCGAAGCGTTCCGCCTGGGGGCACACGCTCCGGTCCCACGGGCCGTTGGAATCGGTTTCAGCCATGTTCTCCAGGACGATCTCGTACAGCTCGTGGAGCACGGTCTGGGTCTTGGCGCCCTCCCACAGGTCCTCCCGGTGGTAGATGTGGTACTCGCCCCCGGGCTGGCCCACGTGGGCGCCCTTCAACCCATCCATCTGTTCCTCCCGCACTTCGCCGAACCCGGCTCGCTGCGCCAGACAGGTCAGCTCCTCCAGGGTGGGACGGGCCGACAGCCCGAAATAGTCCACGAAACGGGCGGCCACCTTCTCCGGGTCCAGGGCCTGCCGGCAGGGGTCGTCGTCCAGCAGGTGGCGGCAGAAGCCGCCCAGGGTCTTCGTCATCATTCCAACAGCCTCTTGCCGGTGAACTTCTCGTACATCTCCACGATGAACCGCTTGGCGCTCAGGGTCATGGGGCCGTCGGGCCGGGTGCCCACCCGGAATGCCGGGTCGTCCAGCACGAAGCGGTAGGCCCTTTCCACGTCCTGGGCCTCGTCGCCGTAGGGGTCAGGCTGCGGCCCGTGGCCGGCCCGGTGGAGCAACCGCTGGACGTCCACCCGGTAAAGTTCGGCCAGCTTGCGGACCACGTTGGCGCCGGGCTGTTTATCCCCTCTCTCAATCTGGGACAGGTAGGAGCTGGAGACGCCGGTGCGCCGGGTCACCTCCCGCAGGCTGACCCGTCCCCGCAGCCGCTTGAGCAGGGCGCCGATCTCCTCGTAGTCCTCCGCTTCCCGCCGTTCCTCGACTTCCAGGCTGTCCTCTGGTTGGTCCATGATTGGCACTCCCCCGTCCGTCGGTGTTGGGGCCGAACAGGTGTTACGTTTCTGCGAGTTGATTGTTACATAACAGTAAACACTTTGTCCATATACGCCGGTGCAGCCCTTCTGTCCATTGCCTGTTGTGGAGGGAGATTGCTACACTCAGACCCGCAGAACGGGCTATCTAAAGCCCAGGCCGAGTATAACGCACCGGCACCCTCCGGGCTACCCCCGGAGGGTCAGGCCGGACGCCAGCGAGAGACGCAGTCTTTGAGCAAGCAGCGAAAACTCACCAGGAACCAGGAGCGCCAGCGCATGGAAGGGCTGCGCGTCCTGGCCCGCATCATCGCCCGCCACTACCTGGAACATCCCGAGGCGTATCCCGTTGCCGCCGACCCCGACATCGAGGTTGACGGCAACCGGCGTCCGGGGCAGAAGGAGGAATAGCCGTGAAGCGCACCAAGCCCGTCTTCCGGGCCCGGCTGCACCAGCGCAAGGCCTGGGAACGGCTCAACGTGCTCAACATGAGCCAGAACGATCTGTCCCGGCGCATCGGCCGGTCCCCGGGCTTCGTCTCCGACATCTTCAACGGCCGGCGCTACGCCTCCGGCGAGACCCGCCAGCTTTTCATGGACGCCCTGGGCGTCACCCGCTTCGATGACCTTTTCATCCTGGAGGAGATAGATGAGTGAGGAACGCCAACCGCCCGGCTACCGCCCGGTCCCGCCGGGCGTCGCCCTGATGCCCGATGACTTCCCCCGGCGGCTGGAGGCTCTCAAGGAGCTGACCGGTCTCACCTGGGAGGGGATGGCCGACGCCCTGGGGGTGGACCCCCGCCAGCTGTTGCGCTGGCGCACGCAAGGCGGCGAACCCAACGGCGGCGCCATGCTGGCCCTGGTGCGCCTCGCGGTGCGGGTGCCCGGTGGGTTGGACCTGCTCCTGGACGAGGACCTGATCGTGATTTACAAACCGAGGAGGTAACTGCATGACGTTGGCAGAGCGGAACCTGTTGGCGGAGTTCCGTCCGCCGGCCTGGCCCGATGACTTCGGGCGGCGGCTGGAGGGCCTGAAGGTCCTGGCCGGACTGACCTGGCAGGAGATGGCCGCCTTGCTGGGCGTGACCGACCGGGCCATCCTGCTGTGGCGGCGGGGCGAGCGAAAGCCCTCCGCCGCCAACATTTTGGCGCTCACCGAACTGGCCCGCAGCATCCCCGGCGGGACCGAGGTGTTGTGCCAGGGCGACGCCGGTGCCTTGACCCTATGGGTCAGGGGCGGGGAAGGCGGCGGCGAGATTGGTAGGTAGGCACATGAGCGGAACGGAGCGGGACCGGTTCTTGCGGTTCCCGGCGCCGTCCTTGCCCCAGGACTTCCCGGTGCGGTTGGCTCGGCTGGAGGACCGCTCCGGCGTGTCGCTGGAAGAGGTCGCCCTGGCCGCAGGATTGCCCGCCCGCCGGGGATCCCTGTGGCGCATCGGGCGGCCCCCCAGCGATGACGAGCTGCGGGCCATCGTGGAGTTCGCCTGCTCCGTGCCCGGCGGCGTGGCGGTATTGCTGCTGGACGCATCCCAGCCCTGGCCGGTGCGGGAGTAGTTCTGTGGGCCGCCGCCAGCAGTGGGTCTATCACATCGAGCCGGAGGAGTTCCCCCCGGACTTCCCGGACCGGCTGGACGCTTTCCGGCAGGCCGCCGGGCTGAGCTGGCGGGGCCTGGCCCGGCGGCTCAAGGTCAACGCCCGGACCGTGTGGCGCTGGAAGGCCGGGGCCACCCCGGGTTCCGGCCACTTGGTGTCGCTGTTCAGATTGGCTGCTGGAATGGGGCTGCTCCATCTGCTCTTGCCGGAGTTGGGGGAGCCGGAGGACGGTAGCGAAGCGCTGGGGTAGTTGGCGCAGATTATCTGAAATCACCGCATCGCAGGGCCGGACGGGTTATTCCGTCCGGCCTTTTCGCGTGTTTGGCGGCGCCGGCCTGGAAGAAGCTCAGGCTGAGCTGCCCAAGGGTGACGCTTGGACAACGAGGAAGGAGTACGCCGTGGTTTTCCGAGTGTTCACCGCGTTCTGGTCAGGGTGATTATAGCTATTGCGGCGCGTTCGCTTTGGATGGTCTGAAGGAAATCCACGATGGCGGCTTCGGCTTTGTTCAACCAGGTGGTCGCCGTCCGAGCGGTGAAAATTGCCCGCGGGTTGTAGTCCGCGTTATGCCGCTCGTTCTGGAGGTCGCGGAACAGGTCGGCGAATATCTGGGCATCGGATGACAGGTAGGCGCGGTTCTGTTGGAGTTGAGCTTTGGCATGGTTGTGGTTCAGGCCACGGTAGATACGAATCCAGGCCTCGGCTGTCAGTTGGTCATGGGCGGGACCGATGAGCGCGTCGGCGTTGCTGGCGGCCAGGGCATGGAACGCCGCGTAGTAGGCGGTGCTGATGGCCCGTCGGACGGCTCCAGGCGCGGGCTGCGCGGTCGGCGGTTGCGGGATGAGGGTTGACCGACCAGCGGCAATGAGTTCTACCCAGTTGACCGGGACCGGGGGTTGAAAGGCCGGCTGGACGGCCCCGGTGGTCATGCTGGAATCTCGCTCCGGTCCGCGTAGGCGATGGTCGGCCGGTCGAAGCCTCGTTCCTTGCACAGTGGGTCTATGTGGAGAGCGAATTTGTTGAGAGCGCGGGGGTCGAGTTCGGGATGGTCGTCTTCGAGGATGACAGTGGTTCTGATGTAGTCGTCGCCGTCAGGTCCCGGCAGCAGTTCCGAGGTCACTTCGGCGATGACGAAAGCATTGGATAGGTATCCGGTAATCTCGGTGTGCACGAGGTCGGAAACGTGGGCCAGAGTTGCGTAAGAGGCTGTCATGGCGTTTGCCTCCTTGCCTAATTTGTACTCAAATGTTATGGCTGCCGTGGCCGCAGCGTCAAGCGGGAAGCGTGGATTGGTGCATACCTGCTGGACTATGGAGCAAATGCCCTTGGTCGGGCTCCCTCGCGTTCCAGTTCATTTCGACACTTTGTCCAAGCGGGAACCCCATCCAGTTACCAATTCAACAGTGCGGGCGTGTGCAGGACTGCAATGGGGAAATAGTTGAGGATATTGAGGGTTATCACCGGACCGTTGAAGGCGAACATCAACAGTTCCAAAGTCATCGTTGGATAATTGTCAAGTAAATCGGCGATGAGCGTCTGGTCCCGGCGTGTTGAAAGCCTGAACTCCGAACCGGTCGGGTCATCGGTGTCGAGCCACATGGTCACTGAAGAGGCCCCCGGGTGCGTCAGGTCGCACAAATCGCTGTAGCATTGCTTTATGCTGTGGGCGTTCTGGTCCCCAAAGATTGTCAGGTATTCCTGCACTTGACGCACCTTGTGGGTCGGTGGCGCATTGGCCCGCTCCGGTGCCTTGAGACTCCGTGCGTGGGAGTAGTGAATAAGTTCGTCCTCTAACACTGAAGAGAACAGCAAGGAGGTGGCGCGGCCTTCCAGGGATTCAGTAATCGCAGCATGGCGATGTGCTAGGGTCAACGGAGTGCCGATGAGGGCGGTGGAGGCATCGGCGGCCGATTCCATGAGACCTCGAAGGGCAGCGGCGAAAAGGACAAGATTGTTCTGGGCCCAGGCTTGCTCAACACCGGAAAGCCAACGTCGGCTTCTCAAAATAGCTGTAGCAGAGGCGAGATGCGCCCTGCCGAGGGTTTCGCTCCAGTAGACCCGCATTGCTTCGCTTAGATCGTGTTCAAGTAGCTCCTTGTATTCTTTGTCGTCCATGATCGTGTACCGCGTTTCCAATCGGTCCAGGCCCAAGTCATCGACGATTTCAACAAAGCGAACCCCGTCCGGATTAAGCACCGATTCCAATCCCGCCATTTCGCTAACTCCGTATTTCTTTGCTCTGATAGACTATTGTATCCACTGTGTATATCCCCGGTGCCTCTTGAATTGGCACTTCCTACCGGAATCTACGGGCGGTGCCGACGTTGGTAAATAATGGCCTGCTCCCCTATTGAAATGGATCGGTGCGTCTAAAAACTTGCGCGGTGCAACAGCGGCGAGGGCAATAAAGGAGGACGATGATGTGGCTCTTGGCTAGGTGGTGGATCACAGCAGCCGCGATAGTTGCGGTTTTGGCATTCATTCAGGCCGGAATTGAAAAAGAGGTAACGATGCAAGACGGCTTGGTTGCGCTGTGCGTGGCAACCGTCTTTTTGATCGAGGCCATTAGGGCACGCCAGGGCCTGATGATTCTAGGCGGCATAGGAGGCATCGCCAGTTCGTATCTGTGGGTTGCCAATGGCGCTGAAGCATCACCGTTTGACCTTCCGTTCCTAGTTATTTTGGGGCTGCTCTTCATAGTGGCGATGTTGGCGGCTTTCGGGTTTATGCTCCCCTTTATAGGGTCCAATCAAAGTAGGGGCGGGCTCCTGATGATTGGTGTATTCGGCCTGTTAGTCTTGGCAGTCTGGGCGATTTTCAAGTTCCTGTTGCCTTAGTCACCCATCAAAGTAGGGATTCCTCATCCCTCTCACCTTGGATAACGTCAGCGGTTATTGAGCCGTTCTCGTACGAAGACACAGACGGCCTTTGCGGGCGGTCTCAACCCTACCAGCGAGGGGCAGGGTGGTAGCCAATGCCTAGCGTGATCCGCTACCGCCGTCAATTGTCGTTGCAGCGTTCAGTGGCATAATACGGAGCAGCCAGGCGGAGCTCCGCCCTGTCCGGTCCGAGCTTCCTGCTCATTTCCTGACCACTCCCCGGGAATCGTTCCTCGACGCCCTCCGGTTCAGGGCGCGGTCCAGAACGGCAAAAGCGCCGGAGTCCACACCGGCGCCGGGTTCCTCCCGCCACAGCAGGGTCTGGGCCACCAGTCCGGCAATTTGGAGCAGGCAGTCGGTATCGGGATTGCGGAAGACGGGTCCGCCGATTATCCGTTCAATGGGCAGGTTGCGGGTGTGCCAACCGTCGCCGCCGTCGCGGACGGGAACCGGGTTGTAGCTGCGCAGGCGCTCGTAGGTGCGGACCACCGTATCGTCCGGTTCCTGCCCGAAGATGAGCAAGGCGTAACCACCGTCCCGAGCGGCGGTGGCGTTGACTCGGTTGAACAGGCGGTCCAGGGCGACCCGGCGGTGGGCTGGCGCTTCGTCCATGTCCAGGCAGGCGTTGATTATCTGGACGCCGCCGGTCTCCACGGCGAGGTCCTCGATGACGCGCAGCCCCTGGGCCACGATCTCCGCCGCTTGTAGCGACGCCGGTTGGTCGTGGCAACCACAACCGCAGGACGACGCTGGGTTGGTCAGCAGGTCGCTGGGGTAGAGGCAAGCGTCGGCGGGGATGCCGTGGCTTTGTTCCATCTGGCGGCGCCACTCACGGACGCGGCGGTAAAGCCGGTTCCAGGCCCGGGCGTCCACGCCCAGAGCGGTGCGGACGTGGCAGCGTCGGCCCTGGGTCTCCATCACGTAGTAGATTCTCATTGTTTCCTCCAAGATTGGCGTGGGTGTTCAGCGGGGTTGAAAGGCGTAATCCGGCGGGTCGCCGCTGCGGGCAATCCAGGCCGGTCCCAAAGGCCCGGCGCTCTCCACCAGTTCCCTGTGAGAGGCCAGGAGCGGCACCCGCACGCGGGCGCGTGCCATCTCGCGGGCGGCGACTTCCAGGAAGTGGGTCAGGGCGATGGGGTCGTCGAAGACCACCAGGACCAGGGGTTGATTGCCGTGGTCGTCGGTGGGCCTGGTAGTGGTGTAATAGCGCAGGTAGGGAGCGACGCGGGCGGCCATGGTTGCCGGCCGCACCGCCCGGCGCTCCCACTCCAGGAAGAAGGGCCAGGTATTTTCGCCTCGCCGGACGATGCCGAAGGCGTCGGGATGGACCGAGCGCAGCACTCCCTGGTGACGGAAGTAGCGCGACGCCCGGCGGGGCGGGTCCAGCTGCACGATCTCCCGGGAGCGGGAACGGGCCTGGCGGGCCAGGGCGGCGGCGAAGGCGTGGACGGCGGCGGTGTGCTCGACGTTGCGGAGCAACTGGCGGGTCCGGGCTCCGGCGACGTTGCGCCAGTCCAGGGGAGCGCCGGGGTCGAGCAGGGCGGCGCTCCACCGCCGGCGGGCGTCGCCCACGGAGGAACGGTCCCGGCGCGCCAGCATCACCAGCCCCCTATCGGACAGGGCCAGTCGGCGCTCCCCGTCAACGCCGGTGTCAATCAACAGCTTCAACTCGTGCAGCCGCCGCGTCACCTGGGACAAACGCGAGCGTTTTACGCCCAGCAATGCGCCCAGGTGTTGGGGCGAAAGCCAGGGCCAGTCGGCCAGCAGGTCCACGGCCCGCTTCTCCACCGGCTTGAGCCGGGACGGCAGGAGGCAGTCGGCCCCCGTGTCCAGATCATCGGGCATGGCGGCCCGTTTTGGCGGCTTCCGCAGGGGCCAGGACCGGGGCGGCCCGGTGTGGGCCAATGCCGTTTGCAGGTCCAGGGGCGCGGGACCGGAGGGGGTGCGCCAGACAGCGGACCCGGACCCGGCGGAAGCGGCGTCGCTCTCCAGGGCCAGGAAAACCGGGCCGGACAATGCCGCCGCCAGCCTTCGGGCCTGGCGCAGGCGCACCTCGTCGGGCAGCAGGATCAGGACGGCGCTGGTGGGCGGCAACTGCCCCAGCCGCCAGACGCGCTTGCCGAAGGCGGTGCGGTCGGCCGTGTTGCCCTGGCGCACCACGGCCAAAGTCCGGCCGTCGGGCAGGACAAGGGCGGCGTCCAGGGGCATGGCCCGGTACCAGCGGAATACCAGGGGGTGATAGATCTGGTTTATGGCCGAGGCCAGGCGGTAGATGACGGCCACACCGTCCAGGCGTTCCAGCAGCCCCCGCCGCCACTGGCGTGAGACGGGCAGCAGGAAAAGCGTTTCGTCAAGGGATACGCCGTCCAGCTCCGCCAATCGGTCCACCCCGGCGGCGGTGAGGGCGTGGCGGCGGGTGGGGGCTGCCAGGGGCGAGGCGTGGGGGACGGCTCTCACCATCCCCTCGCGTTCCAGTTTGCCGACGGCCTGGTACACCGCGCCCCGGGACCAGCCGGTGAGGGCGGCCAGTTCCAGCCGGTCCAGGAAGGGCATATCGGCCAGGCGCCGCAGGGCGTCGGCCTGGCAACGGTTGAATCTCATGGTCAGCCCTCCTCCGTCGTCGTGTTCTGGCGGTCAATCAGCAGTTGGCGGTAGGGGCTGAGGTCCTCACCCTCGGCTTCACCGCCGCCGTCGCCGGCTTCGCCGCCAGCATCGGACTCCTCACCGTCCGGCTGCGCCCCGCCGGTGGGCGGCTGGAAGTGCTTGCTGCGCTGCCCGTCCCGTCCCAGGTTCTTGGGCGCTGGCTGCTGCTTCGGGTCCGGCGGGTTCTGGCTCTGGCGGATGCGCTCCACCTCGCGGCGGTACTCGTGAACCCGCTGGCGGCCCCGCTCCTGCTGGGCGGCGATCTCCGCCTGAGGCGTGACGTAGGCCGCGGCGTCGGCGCGGATGCGGTGGGCAACGGCCAGACTGCCCGGCTCGGGCTTGCGCACCATCATGGAGAAGGGCGGCATCCGCTCGGCGCCGACGGTGGCGCGCACGTAGCAGTGGTGAACGTCCAGGGACACTATGTCGTCCTCGGACACCTGGTCCTTGCCCAGCTCCCACACCAGCTGCCTTGCGTCGCTGCCCGCCACCTGGAACACCGCCAGGCAGCCCACGTTGGCCAGGACGGTGTCGCGCATGGTGCGGGACAGGTCCTCCAACTTGGCCAGGCTCTGGGTGGCCAGGATGAAACTGGCGCCGAACTTCCCCAGCTCGGACAGCATGGACTCGTAATCGACGCCGGGCATGGACTGCATCTCGTCCACCACCACCAGGGCGCCCCTTCGTTCCTCGGGCGGCAGGGCGCCCTGCTCCCGGATCACCGCGTCCACCAGGTTGAGCAATGACGCGCCCACCAGGGCGGCCACGTCCCGGCCAACAACGCCCTGGGCGGTGGACACCAGCAGCACGCCGCCCTCCCGGATGGTCTGGCGCAGGTCGATGGTGGAGCGGGGCTGGCCGATGATGGCCCGGGCCGTCTCCGAGGAGGCGTAGTAGGAGAGGCGGGTCTGCACCGGGGCCAGGGCGTCGCCCTGGTAGTCCCTCCGCCAGCTGGCGAAGTCCCTACCCCACCACTCCAGGATGTAGGGGTCGGAGACCCGGGTGAGTACGCCGGTGCGGTAGTTGTCGTCGGCCAGGAGGGACAGCCCGTCCAGGAGGGTGAACTGCTCGTCATCGGCGGTGGCCGGGTGGCGATTGGCCTCGTGGAGGCTTTTGACGGTGTGTTCCAGGATGGACTGCATCCGGGGACCCCACTGCTCCCACAGGCCGTGGGCGATGCGCACGACGGAATCGGCGGTGCGGTCGCGGTCGGCGAAGACGCGGGCGTCCAGCAGGTTGATGCCGGGGTAGCCCCGGGGGTCGGCCAGGTCGATGAGCTTCACCCGGTCGGCGATGGACTCGGGGACCTGCTCCAGCAGTCCGGCCACCAGGTCGGCGTGGGGGTCGATCACCACGATGGCGTCGTGGTCGTTGCCGGCGGCTTTTTCCTTGAGCTTGTGCGAAACGATGTGGTGCATCAGGGTGGACTTGCCCATGCGGGTGCGGGCCACGTAGAGGTGGTGGCGGCGCAGCAGGTCCTCGGGGAAGTGGATCTGCCGGGAGCGGCCCGCCGTGGTGTCGCCCACTAGTGCGCCGCCCCGGACGCCCTTGGCCGAGGGCAGGAGCGCCCGGGAGCCGGAGCGTTCCAGCAGGGGCGTCTCATCCCGGGCACCGGGCGGGTGCCAGAGGGCGGCGGCTTCACGCACGCCCAGGACGCTGCGCTTGCCAAACAAGCCCGGCCCGGCGGGGTGGAGGTTCATCACGGGGACGATTGGCCTGACCCTGCTCACCTTGAAACGCGCTCCGGCGGGGTGGTCGTAGTGGCGGTAGGCGGCGGCCACCGGCTCCAGCACCTCCCTGGCCCGCCGGAGTCCCTCCCCGGCGTCGGCGGCCTCGGGCAGCACGGCGATCAGCTCAAGCTGGCCGTCAAAGGCGATGCGGCCCACCTTCTCCTTGATGATCAGGGGATCGTAGACCCGGTTCCTGGCCTGCTTCCAGCGCCACCAGCCCCAACCGGCCACGGTGAGGCCCAGGGCGGAACCGGCGGCCAAAAGCGCCGTCTTCAGGATTTCGCCCTGCTGCACCCACAGGTAGCCCCGCAACCCGATCAGGGCGGCAACGCCCAGGACGGCCATGGTCACGCCGTCCAGTTGCAGGGGCCGGGTCTGGTAGGTGTAGGAGGGGTCGGGGCGCTGGTGGCCCGGATTGTTGAAGGCTTTCTGCTGGTGGGCCTGGGACCAGTCGGGGCCCAGGGAGCGCAGCAGCAGCCGGGCCAGGACCCGCTCGCCGTCCTTCAGATTGGAGAGGGCGCCGATGATGGCGATGAGGGGGTCGGAGCCGGGGTCCAGCAGGTCGTCGTCGCGGAAGGTGCGCAGCGGCACGTACTCCGGCCCCCCGGCCCGCAGGGTCATGCCCCAGGCCTGTTCGCCCCGGTGGACGAAGATGGGGTCGTCGTCCACGGGCACCTCCTGGATGCGGGCCTGGGGGTAGTGGGCGGCCAGCTGGCCCCTTACCACCTCCCGGTCCAGGCAGCGGGCCAGCAGGGTCACGCCGTCGGCGGTTCCGGCCAGCTCCAGGGAGAAGGGTTCGGGGACGGCGATGGACTGGAGCAGGTTCTCCACGCCCAGCATGGTGCGCTCGCCGGTGCGGGGCGGCGTCACCGCCAAGAGCACCGGGGCGCTGGGCTGGCGGTCGCCGAACAGGATTTTCCTGGGGTTCAGTTGCAAATTCATATGGTCCTTCCTTTAGTTGCTTATCGGCCTGGTTGTTGGTATCGGGATTGCGCTATCGGTTGCGGGCTTCCGCCATTCCCCTACCGGCTAGTGCCTGGGGCCGGGCCGCCACTCGATTACCTCGGTCTCCTCGGGGGTTGCCTCGATGCGGACGGGAAAGCGGTTGCCCCGCGCCAGCAAGAGGCCGTCCCCCCGCGGGCAGGACAAGAGCCAGCGTTGCAGTTCCTCGGGCAGGTCGAAGGCTTCGCCCACGGTGCTGACGGCGGCGGCGTCCTGCTGGAGCAGCAGCTTGAAGGCGGCGTTCTGGAGCAGGGCACGGCCACTGTGTCCGGTGATGGTCCTGGACGAGTCCTCGGAGAGCAGGTCCTGCACGTCCTGGGTGATGAACTGCAACCCCAGGCGGTGCTTGCGGGCGCGCTTGGCCATGCTGACCATGAAGGCCGCTCCCTCGGGGTGCTGCATGATCGACCACACCTCGTCCACCACCAGCAGGCGGGGCCGGGGGTCCTGGGCGGCGGCGGCCCACACCGTCTCGGTGCAGACCATGGCCGCCGCCGGTCTGAGTTCCGGTTCCAGGAGGTGCAGGTCGAAGACGGTGACCAGGGCCTCGCGGGCCAGCAGGTCGTCGCCCTCGTCGGAAAGCAGGTCCCGCAGGCTGCCGGTGGCGAAGGGGCGCAGCAGGTGGGCGATCTCCGGCGTCTCCCCTTCCAGGTAGGCGTAGAAGTCGCGGAAGCCGGTGCGCTCCCTCCTCTCGGAGTAGTAGCCGGCCAGGGCGTGGTCCAGGGAGGAACGCCGCTCGGCGCTGAGCCGTTCCCCGACCATCACCTCAATCAACCGGCGCAGGCTGCCGATGCGCTGCAACAGTTCCTCGCTGTCCCCCCGGTCGATGACGAAAGGGTTCATGCCCTGGCCGGGGACGCCGGGCGACAGGACTCTGCCACCGGCGGCGCGGGCCATGTCGGTGTATTCGCCCTCGGGGTCGATGATGTAGGCCCGCACTCCGCGGCACAGCCCCCGCAGGACCCCCAGCTTGGTGGCGAAGGATTTTCCCGAACCCGATCTTGCCAATACGGCGGTGTTCGCGTTGAGGTGGGTGCCGTCGAAGGGGTCGTAGACGATGGGGGCGCAGGCCCGCAGGTCGATGCCGTAGAGGGTGCCGCTCCTGGTGTCCAGGTCCGGCGGCGAGAAGGGAAACAGTCTCGCCAGCGACGACGTGTCCAGCGTCCGCCAGGTCGCCACGGCGTTCAAGGCCAACGGCAGCGTTGACAGGAGCCCCTCGCGCTGCCGGAAGGCCAGGTTGTCCAGCTTGCCCAGGGTGGCGGCAAAGTGGGCTCGGGCCTTCTGGGTAAGGTCCTTGAGCGTGTCGGCGTTATCCGCGTGCAACGTCACCGACAACGATGCGTGGAACAGCCGCTCCCTTCCCCGCTGCACCTCGTCGCGCAGGCGGCTCACGTCCTCCAAGGCGATCTCCGCTTCGGGCGACATGGAGCGGCCCCGCTTGAATGACAGGGACTGGGCCGACTCAAACCGGACCTTCTGCCACTCCAGGGTGCGGGCCGCCTGCTCCGCCGGTATCGCGCCCAAATGCACCGACAGGTCCATGGGCGCGCCGGCGGCCATCAAACCCTGCAGGAAGCCGGGGGCCAGGCTGCGGGGCCATTTGCCCAGGTGCAACGAGCGCACCAGGCGGTTGCCGACGCGGATGTCCCGGCGGTTCACCTCGATTTCCATTTCGGCGTCTTCGTCGCGCTCGTTGGGCGAGCCGCCGAGGGCGCACGCCAGGAGCAGCAGCTTGAGCGAGTTGCCGGAGAGGGGATAGACGCCGAGGCCGGCGCGGACCAGCAGCTCCCGCAACTCGTCGGCGCGGGTGTGTTCGCAGACGGCGTAGAAGCGCCGGTCCAGGATGCCCTCTCTCGTTTCGAGCGTGGTCAGGAGCCGCCCCAGGCTGTCGGCGGCGTCCCTGGTCTGCTGGGGCAGGTCCTCGGGCTGGGCTTCGGTCAGGTTGTCCCTCAAGCCCTGCAACACCGGCGGGTGCTGGCGGACCAGCAGTTGCACCGGAAAGTCCACCGCGTTCAGGGAACCGGCGAAGGCGCCCAGCTTGGGTTCGTCCAGCTCCAGCCCCATCACCTCCATGACGGCCAGCTTCACCCCGTCGAGGCGCACCGGGCCGTCGTCCTCCAGGTGGGACAGCATGAAGAAAAGGGGCAGCGGGGGCGGGGGTTTGGGTTCGGCGGCGGGTTCCTCCCCGCCGTCGAACTCCTGGGCTTGGGACCGGCCCGGCGGCCAGCGCTGGGCCAGGTCCTTCAGGTTGCTGGGATTGGGTAGCGTCAGTTTCACCATTCGGAACTCCTTTTCGTTGCTAGATTTAGGGCAGGACCGCGATGATCCTGCCGATGATGCCGGCGGCGATGGCCTTGGCCAGCAGCACCACCACCAGGCCGACGATGGCCATGAAGACGGCGTTCCTGGCCTTGCCCCGGTTCTCCCCCTCGGCGCCCTCGGCCATCAGCAGGAACCCGGCCCAGACGATGGCGAAGAAGCACAGGCCCGCCCCCAGGTAGGCCATGCCGGTCAGCACCGCGTCGAAGGCGGCGGTCAGTTTTTCCATCTCGTCCTGCCGCGGGGTGGCGGCGACGGACGCCAACGCCGCCACCCCCGACAGCAACAGGGCGGTCAGTCGCCGGGCCATAGCCAGCTCCACCAGTTGGAACCGCCCACCGGCTTCTGCTCCGCCCTGGGCGGCGGGGGCTTGGGCGGCGGCACGTGGAGTTCCCGGTAGGGGGCGTCGGCTCCCACGCCTACGGCCGGCGCCTTTTTCGGGACCGAGACCAGCGGGACGCTCTCGGTCCGGGTGCGGGTGACCGGAGCGCGCCGGTTCTCCACCGCCCGCACGTGCTCCGGGTGATGGACGTAGACGCGCACCGTTTTGGTATAGCTGCTTTTGCCGCAACTGCACGTCACCCGGCGGGTGTGCACGTCGGTGCGGGCGGGGTGGTGGACGGTCTGCAACATGGGCGGGAGGGGGACGTTCAGCGTGGCCGTCAGGTCCGCCGCGATTTCCAGGTCATGGACCGCCCTGGCGTTGGCAACGGGCAGGGAAAAGGCGGTCTCGCCGTCGGCGACAAAGGTCGCCGTGGCGGAATGGCCGCCCCACCGGACGCTGACCGTTCCCGTGATGGCGGTGACGCTGGCGTCCAGCAGGGCCGGGACCGACTGGCTGAAGTGGCCGCCGTAGACCGGCAGGTCCTCTTCGTGGCGGGTCTCGTCGATGCACTCCGAGGCGACGACGCCGGTGATCCGCCCCGGCGTCCACTCCAGGGAGGTGACCTCCAGGTCGCACAGTTCGCCGTCCGCTTTGGGCAGGGGGTATGGGATCTGGTGGCTCTTCAGCGACGCCGCCCCGCTCCGGCCCAGGGCGTCCTGCCAGGAGAAGGTGAAGGAGGGCGACGGTCCGTCCAGGGTCAGGTTGTAGCTCTTGGCCTGGCCTGCGGTAAGGCTGGTGTTGAAGCCCATCTTCAGGGTTTTGCCGGTCCTGCCGCCGAAGACCCGCCCCTTCAGGTCCAGGTCGTGGGCCGCCCGCAGGGTGACGGCGGCGGTGTCGCCGGAGACGGCCAGCTTCTCGACGTAGACGCGGCGGCCGGGCACCGGGTTCGGCGGCTCAAAGTAGATTTCGTCCAGCCGCCAGGCGTCGCCGTAGGGGTTGTCGTCCGGGTCGTCGGCCAGGGCGCTGCCGGGCACGGCCAGCAGGGTCAGGGTCAGCAGCCCCGCCACTGCCAGCAGCCGGTACCAGGGTTTCCTGTTCCCGGTCCCGGTGGTGGCGGGGCGGTGGTTCTTTACCGGCTCTTTGCCCTCGGGCCGGCGCTTGCCGAACCAGCTGTGGGGACGGAAGGGACGCCGGCCCTTGCGCCGGGCCGCCTTCACCGCCTTGCCCACGCCGGAGGCGGCCTTCTTGGCCAGCAGCCGCAACGGGTCGGGTTTGGCCTCGGGTTGGGGCGGCGGCTCGCTGACTGCTAGCTCCGCCGGGGAACCGGCGTAGCGGCGGGCGCCCAGGTTGAACTTCAGCAGGTCGGCGGCCACCAGGGGCAGTCCCCGGCCGCCCACCCTGCCCACGGTCA
>CAXXON010000002.1:0-282855 GCA_963667765.2 Dehalococcoidia bacterium
TACTGCCGCTTCGGGAGCCAATCTCCCTGGCGGAAGAGAGCGCCATGCTGGATGTGCTGAGCGACGGGAGGCTGGACTTTGGCGTCGGGCGTGGGTCGGCGGACTACGAGTACGGCAACTTCAACATCGAGTTCGGCTCCCGGGACATGCGGACCCAGGAGGCCCTGGAAGTCATTCTCGGGCTGTGGACCCGGGACGACTTCAGCTACCAGGGCGAGTTCTACCAGATCAATGAGCTGACCATTGCCCCCAAGCCAGTGCAGCAGCCCCATCCGCCGGTGTACCTGGCGGTGTCTCGCACGCCCGCCAGCGTGGATGTGGCGGTTGAGCGGGACCTGCCGATTCTGACCAGCTTCTCCACGCCGGAGGCCGACAACCTTGGGCTGTTTTCCCTGTACGCGGAACGCTGCGCCGCTGCAGGCAAGGAGCTGCCCGTGGAAGACATGCCATACTTCCGGTTCGTGCACCTGGAGGAGGACGAGGCGTCGGCCCGGGAGTACCCCCGGCAGTCGATAACCTGGGCGCGGGACCTGGGAGGATACCGGCGCACGCTGACCCGCGGAGACGAGATTAACGTGGACCTGGACCACTGGCGGCGCATCCGCACCGACGAGCCAGCCAGCTACGAGACGGAGCTGGAGTCGGCCTACTTCGGCACGCCGGAGCAGTGCGTCCAGCGGATCACCAGGTTGCGAGACGAGCACAACATCGGGTACTTCGGGGCCAGCATGTCCTTCGGATACATGGAGCACTCGAAGGTGATGCGCTCTATGGAACTCTTCGGCAAGGAAGTGATGCCCAAGTTCCGTGAGTAGGGACTGGGCGTAAGCTCTCGAACGAGGAACTGCGCGATGGCAGGCGATTCACACTGGACTCCCGAACTGAGCCGCCGCTGGGACGAGGGAATAGTCCGTTATCCGGACCCGGCGGTGCAGGTGCTGGACCCGCGCTTCGGGGCCTACCGGGTTGGGAACACCGCCGTGGAGCGGCTGTATACGGGTGCGCGTTGGGCCGAGGGTCCGGTGTGGTTCGGCGATTCCAGGGCACTGGTGTTCAGTGACATTCCCAACAACCGGATGCTGCGATACTGCGAGGTAACCAACGAGGTCACGCTGTTTCGCTCGCCCTCCAACTACAGCAACGGCAACACGCGGGACCGGCAGGGGCGCCTGGTGACCTGCGAGCACTTGACGCGGCGGATTACGCGCACCGAGCACGACGGAACCATTACCGTCCTGATGGACAGCTTCGAGGGGAAGCGTCTGAACGCACCGAACGATGTGGTGGTCCATTCCGACGGAGCCGTGTGGTTCACCGACCCCGGCTACGGGATCCTCATGGGGTATGAGGGCGAACGGGCTGAAGCCGAGCTGCCAACCCGCGTCTACCGGCTGGACGCAGCTACCGGCGTCGCGACCGTGGTGGCCGACGACCTGGTGAAGCCCAACGGTCTCTGCTTCTCCCCGGATGAGTCGCGGCTGTACATCTCCGACAGCGCCATCAGCCATGACCCCGATGGGCCGGCACACATCCGGGTCTTCGAGGTGGTAGACGGGCGCAAGCTGCGAGGCGGCCAAGTCTTCGCCGATTTGGCTCCCGGGTTTGCCGACGGGATGCGGACCGACCGCGACGGCAACCTGTGGTCCAGCGCTGGCTGGGCCGGCGCCGGCACTGACGGGGTGCACTGCCGGACCCCGGATGGGGAGCTAATCGGCCGGATTGTCCTTCCGGAACCGTGCGCAAACCTGTGCTTCGGAGGCGTCAGGAAGAACCGCCTGTTCATGACCTGCAGCCAGTCCCTGTACTCGCTGTATGTGGAGGCCATCGGCAGCCAGAGCCCATGAGGGCCTTGGGTTCGCCGCAAGGGGCCTGAACCGTCGTTATAGCGCAGCCAAGTTTGCCGGATTGCGGTGAGGCTGATGCCTATAAGTTCCGGTAGTGGGTGAAATTGACCGCCCGTTCCTCGCCGGACTCTAATTCTGCCAAGTACAGATCGAAGTCCACGGTTAAGAGCGGGGTGTCTTCAGTGATGACCTCCAGTAGCACCGCATCAGTCAATCCCAATCTCTCAAATTCGGCGTTGGACGAGGCATCAACACTGGCAACTACGATTTCCTGTCTCCCGTGAATGAGATACTGCAGTCTCTTCATCAGGAAACTACGCTCGGGCATTCCGTGTTGTCGTATTAGATTTGATGCTTCTGTGAGCGTATTGGGAGTAACGAAAAGTTGGTCCGCCTCCTCGAGCAGTTCCATTAGAATGTCGTAGCCCTCGGCAGAGTAGTGTTCCAACCGCCGGTGTCTGGCTATCAAGTCCCTGCTTTCGCTGCCCACAACGAGCAAAACGAGCAAGTTGGCGTCGAGAAGGTACCCGTTCACCAGCTGCCATTCACTCCGGTTCCTGCAAAATACGATCCTTAACCGACTCTACTGTACCCTGCTCATCGTCGATGCGAAGAACTTTGTACGATCGTCTTAAACCCTTTTGTCCGAGGGTTATGGTCGCCAAGCCCCCGTGATCCCAGGGGCGAGAAAACCCAACTGTCACGGCCCAGAAACGGCCATCTGGCCCTGGCCTGAGCTCTATCTCTTCCAAACCAACGTTGCCGATTCCTTCTTCCGCAAAAAGGTCGGACACGTACTCCTTGGCCAACTTAGCTGCCTCTTTTACATCCACGGGGGTCTCCCTGCCAATCTAAGCCCGGAATCATGTTAACACGGCGGTTTTTGATATGAGGAACTACTCCATGAGGCATGATTACAGTAACATACCCTCGGGTGTCCAATGCGTGTCGAAGAAAGCGAAGATGCTGAGCACTGCTCCGCAGGGCCCAGTAGACAATAGGGCCAACAGTAATTCAAAAGGAGCTTGCAATGAGAATACCTATCACCATGTGCCACGGAATACGGCCCGTCGCCGCGGGTGCCCTCAGCAAGCCGCTGACTGAGGAGCGGTTCGATACGCTGATGGGGATTGCGGCGGAGATGGGGTTCCAGTCGATCAACTACGACCAGCTGGCGGCGTGGCGTGAGGGGTCGGGCTCCCTGCCGGAGCGGCCAATCATGATTGACTTCGACCACCCGGTAGTCTCCATGCGCCGGGAGGTGTTCCAGACGCTCGAGAAGTACGGGTTCAAGGGGAACCTGTTCATCTACACCTCGCCTTACGACCCGGAGTATCCACGGCCGCTGGCTCTGGCCCAGGTGCCTGAGCACATGCCTTGGTCCGAGATACGGGAACTCCGTGAGCTGGGTTGGCACATCGGCGCCCACACCGTCAGCCATCCCAACCTGTCCAACCTGGCCGCAGAGGATACAGACGGCGAGGTAATTCGGGAGGAGCTGGACCGGTGCAACCGGGTCATCGAGGAGAACATGGGCTTCGTGCCGCAGGACTTCGCCTTCACCGGCACGAGCTGGAGCAGCGCCGCAGAGGCCGAAGTCAGGAAGAGGTACCGGTTCGGTCGGTTGTGGGTCGTGGGGTCCGAATACGAGGCCGACGGCAAGCCCATCCGTTATGCCGAGCTCGCCGGTTCGTCGGAACCCGACGAGGCCGACGGCGGCCCGCCCAACAGCACCAGGTACATCACCGAGCACACCGACCCACACCGGCTGCCGTCCATGGAGCTCCAGGCCCTCATCAACGACCCTGCCGCCTTCCGCTCGTACCTGGAGGGCGCGCTGGAAGGTTAGCGGCGGCGGCCCCGCGCCACAGTACCTTTACCAACAGCTCATCTCAAAAGCATCTTGTGCCAATGACTACGAACAACTGACGGCTTAGAAACTATCTCAAAACTCGCCGCTCGCTCGAGACCGTCATTCCTGCGAAAGCAGGAATCCAGTGGCCCAAATCTGGAAGGCTGGTGATACGCGCAGGGCATGTTCATTTTGAGATAGTTACTTGGACCACTGGATTCCCGCTTTCGCGGGAATGACGGTTTGGGTACAACAAAGACGGTTTGGATGCTGTGACTTGGTTGTAGATATTTTCAGAATCATCACGGGGAGTTGGCGATATGACCCCTGGCCGCTTTAGCCTCGTCAGCCAAGTTGGGCGTGTGCCCTCCATGACCGTGCCCCTGGACGCGCGGCAGGAAAGCAGGTTCCAGCGGCTGATGGAAGAGTCGATCATGATCGACCTCCATCAGCACCCCATGGTCATGCCCGAGGACTTCACGCAGTACTGGGACTACCTGCGCAACGACAACTATGTGTGGGGATATGACGCAGTCCGTGAGGGCGGCTTCACCGCGGTTGGAACCGCAAACGTATTTCGCGGGATGCTGAACACCAACGAAATGTCCTTCATCCGGTTTTCCGACCTGCTGGATGAGATCAGCATGATGATTTCAGACATCTCAAGGCACGAGGATGTGCTGCATGTTGGCAGCGCCGCGGAGATAGAGTCGGCCAAACAGCAGGACAAAGTCGGCTTCCTGCCCACGGTGGAGCACCTGGCCATCGGGAACGAGCTGAACCGGGTGGATGTGCTCTACAACGCCGGTATCCGGCTGGCGGGCCTGACCTACAGCCGCAAGGCGTACATCGGCGACGGCATCTTCGAGCGCAACGACGGCGGGCTCAGCGAGTTCGGTGTCGAAGTGGTGCGGCGAATGAACGAGCTGGGCATGGTCGTGGACGTGTCCCACGCATCCTACCGGACGGCCATGGACGCCATCGAAGCCTCGGAGACTCCGGTTACCTTCAGCCATGACGGCTCCTACACTCTCGCGTGCGACAGCCTGCAGGCCCGCCGGCTGCGGAAGGACGATGAGCTGCTGGCCTGCGCCAGGAAGGGCGGCGTCATCGGCATAACCGCCGTGCCCAACCGGCTCAGCAACGACCCTGAGCAGAGCATCGAGTGCGTGCTGGACCACTACGACTACATGGTCAAGCTGGTCGGCGTGGACCATGTGGCCATCGGCACAGACACCAGCATCGGCGACATGGTCGAGATCAGCCGCGTAATGCTGGGCCGCACCGGTTCCCCTCCGGCACCGTACCTGAATGGCCTGGAGTCGCCGGCCGACGGCAAGAACATCATCCGGGGCCTCATAGCTCGCGGCTACTCCGACGAGGACATAGGGAAGATCGCCGGCGGCAACGTGCTGGCGTTTTTCCGGCGGATCATGGGCTAGGCGGTGCCGTCCTCACCTGGTGTCTTGTCGGACGCTTCTTGGTCTGCCCCAATGCGGCCAAACCGGATTTGCGACTTGGGCCACTGGATTCCCGCTTTCGCGGGAATGACGGGGGCGGCGGGAGTGTCGGTTTTGAGCACGCGGCGGTTTTTGAGATCGCGTCTGAATGCCCTGCCGCAGTCTCGCTATTCGGTTTGCAAATGACTAAAATCAGGATTCCTCAGTCACCCATGCGGAGGACGAGATGAGCGTCTTGATCAAGAACGGGCACATCTTTACTGCGGTGGACAACTACTTGGCCGACATCCTTGTGGACGACGGGAAAATCCGGACCATCGGGATTGACCTGACGGCAGACGCCGAAACAACAATCGACGCCTCCGGCAAGTATGTCATTCCAGGCGGTATCGATCCTCATACACACCTCGATTTTCCCTTCGGCGGTACCGTCTCCTCCGACGACTTCAGCACCGGCACCATCGCTGCGGCGGTGGGCGGCACCACCAGCATCGTGGACTTTGTCGTGCAGCAGCGGGGCCAGTCCCTGGCCGAGGCGCTGGATATCTGGCACCAGAAGGCCGAGGGCCAGGCTGCCATCGATTACGGTTTCCACATGATCGTCCAGGACCTGCCGGACAGCCGTCTGCCCGAGATGGACGAGATGGTCAGGCAGGGTGTCACCAGTTTCAAGATGTTCATGGCATACCGGGGTGCGGTGATGGTGGAGGACGACACCATCTTCAAGGCAATGGTCCGGGCTTCGGACAACGGGGCGCTGATCTGCCTGCACGCGGAACACGGACACATGATCGACGTGCTGGTGCAAGAGGCGCTGGCCCAGGGGAACACGGCCCCCAGGTTCCACGCCAGCACCCGTCCGCCGGTTACGGAGGCGGAAGCGACCCACCGGGCGATACGCATGGCAGAGATCGCCGGCGCGCCCGTCTACTTCGTGCACCTGAGCTGCACCGAGGCACTGGAGCAGGTGCAGTCGGCCCGTTCGCGGCAGAACTATGTCTACGCCGAGACCTGCCCTCACTACCTGACCCTGGACGACAGCATGTACGACCAGGAGGGCTTTGAAGGGGCCAAGTATGTCCTCACCCCGCCCCTGCGGGACAAAGGGCACCAGGACGAGCTCTGGAAGGGACTCCGTCGCAACGACCTGCAGGTGGTGTCCACGGACCACTGCGCCTTCCGGTTCGGCGACCAGAAGACCCTGGGGGTCAACGACTTTTCGAAGATTCCCAACGGAGGGCCGGGGATCGAGAACCGCCTGAGCCTGCTCTACACTCACGGCGTGTGCTCCGGGCTCATGGACCTGAACCGCATGGTGGAGCTGTTCTCGACGAATCCTGCCAGGCTCTTCGGCCTGTTCCCCCGCAAGGGCACCATCGCCGTGGGCAGCGACGCGGACATTGTGGTGTTCGACCCCGACGCCGAGACCGTCATCAGCGCCCAGACACATCACATGAACGTGGACTACAACCTGTACGAGGGAATGAGAGTGAAGGGCGTGCCCGAGACCGTAATCGTCAACGGCCGCGTGCTGGTCGAAGATGGAGAATACACGGGAATCTCCGCCGGCGGGCGCTTCCTCAAGCGCAGCACGCAGTAGGCCGACGCTGAATCCCGCGGGCGCACCAGCCTAACGGACCGTCTCAAAGTTACACTGCCGGGGGTGCCATTGGACGGCGCTCGGCCAGGCCCACTGGATTCCCGCTTTCGCGGAAATGACGGAGTTGGGGCTGGAACAAGCGGTTGGAATAACGGAGCCGAACCTCCAGAGAAGTTAGTAACTATCTCAAAATCCGCCAAAATCCAAAACCGTCATTCCCGCGAAAGCGGGAATCCAGTGGTCCAGACCATGTATCTGGCCGTTGAGATCAAGGTCATGACAGTTTTGGGATAGTTACTTAACCGGATCTTGCCTTCGGGTACTGGATTCCAGCCTTTCGCGGGAATGAGGGGCCAAGGGTGCGAAGAATCGTGACACAGCTTCTTAGCGGCGCTCCGACTTGATCTCCTTGACCAGACATACCGGGAGAGGCGCCGCAATCCCCCGTCGGCGTCAGACCTTCGGCCAGACCCGGTCAGCCAGCTCCTCCATGTCCCGGACCATTTCCTCACGACTGCCGGCAATCTGGGCCACCGGCACGAAGGAGGCTATCAGGTGGCTCGCTCCCATATCCTCGTAACGCCTGATGTCCGACGCTATCTGCGCTGGGCTTCCGGTAAAGGCGGGCCGTTCGGCAGAGTCCGACATGCCTCCGTTGGTCTCCAGCCGGTAGCCGTGCATCCTGCTGATCACCTCGACTGAGCCCGGCGGTCTGCCCGCCTGTTCCACATACCTGTCCAGTCTCTTCATCGCAGCCACCAGCTGCTCCGGGCCGGCCAGGGGATGCCGGTTGTTGGTCCCTATCGGTTGCCAGCCGTCGCCCAGTTCTGCGGCGCGGCGCATGGCCCGGCGGCTCTCGCCCCCGACCCAGATGGGAGGATGCGGCTTCTGCACCGGCTTGGGCAGGAAGGACAGGTCGGAGACACTGCAATACTCGCCCTCGAAGCACGGCGACTCGCTGGTCCATAGCTCCTTGAATATACGGATGTATTCGTCGGTGACGGCTCCTCTTTCCTCGAAGGGCGGCGTCTGCAGCGCTTCGAACTCCTTGCGCAACCACCCGACGCCGACCCCCACGGTCAGCCGGCCGTTGGACAGCACATCGATGGTCGCCAGGACCTTGGCGGTCAGCACCGGCGGCCTGTGAGGCACGATCATCACGCTGGTCACCAGCCTGATGGACTCGGTCTGACCGGCCAGGAAGGAGAGTACGGTCAGCTGCTCCATGGCTTCGTTGTTGTCCGTACCCGGGAAAACCCCGGACTGCGTATAGGGATACGGCGAATCGACATCATTGGGCAGCACGACGTGATCCGGGAACATCATCACCGCGAAGCCGAGCTCCTCGGCCTTCTGGGCGATGGGGATGATGTTCTCCGCGCGGGCCAGGTCGCCACGAGAGGGCAGCATGATTCCGTACTTCATTGCTTCACCTTTTCAGAACTAACCCGTGTCCCGGGCTGCGTCATGCCGCCGCCGCCTAATCGCGAACCCTGACGAGCTTCTGCATGGAGCGGAGCTCGCGGGGCGGGTTCATGTGGCGGCCGTAGTCGGTCCAGGCCACCTCCGCCACATAGACGTCGCCTTTCGAGTCAACCGCTACGCCGTGGGGAGAATAGAACCGACCGGACTGGTCGCCATAGCTCTCGCGGCCGACCCTGGCCAGCACCTTGCCCTTGGTGTTCATCACCGTCACACGGGGGCCGAGATCGGTGCCGATATCGTTGGTTCCGATCCCGCAGAAGTATTCGCCGATGTACAGCAGTTCCTCGCCGGAGCGGTCGTCGATGCAGATGGCCGCGGCCCTAGACAGGTTGCCCCACTGGGTCTCGTACTTTCCGTCGGAGCTGAAGACCTGGATGCGGTGGTTCTCCCGGTCGGCGATGTAAACCCAGCCGTCGTTGTCCACTTCCACATTATGGACGATGTTGAACTGGCCGTTGCCGGTGCCCGATTCGCCCCATGAGAACAGCAGCTTGCCATCGGGGGTGTACTTGTGCACCCGCGCGTTGGAGTAGCCGTCGGCCACATAGAATTCCCCGGTACGCTTGTCGAAGGCCACATGGGCCGGAACGCTGAAGGGCTCCCCGCTCATCTTGGGGGTCGGCTTGTGGGGCGTCCCCAGCGTCATCAGCAGCTTGCCTTCGGGCGTGAAGTGCCGCACCGTGCTGTCGCCGTTGTCGACGCAGAAGAGCGTGTCGTCCGGCGCGACGGTGACGCCGTGGGGGTTGGCGAACACGCCCTCTCCCCAGGTGCGAAGCAGATTCCCGTCGGTGTCGAACACCAGCATGGGGATGGTCCCGCGATTGAACACATAGACCTGGTCCTTCGAGTCCACAGCAACGGCCGTGCCCTCCTGGTAGACCACGCCCTCGGGAAGCTGACCCCAGTTCTCGCCCGAAACCTGGTAGTGAAACCCGTTCTCGCCGAGCACAACCGGCCCGGCCCCATTGCCCTCGGCCCCGTGGCCCTCGGTGCGTACGCCGTACTCCCAGTCCTGTTCCTTGTCGACCATCTCCCTGACCTCCTGGACTCTGCCCTTGTTGACTTCGTCTCGCTGGGCAATATATCACGCTCCCGGCCTGGACAAGCTCATACCAACGGTCTGGGCGCTTTGGTGGCGTTTTCATCATTGCAACTCTTCGGATGGTAATATTGCCCTGACCCTTGGTCCGCACTGTCGTTGGCGCCGTTGACAACGCATTGGGAGCCAACTACGAGGACACCACCCCGATGCCACCTACGCCTTTCCGTGCCCCGCATCCTGCGGGAGACACTGATGGCATGGTTCACGACCATCCGCGACGCAGGGGGCCGCGACTACAGCTTAGGGCCGGACGGGTCGTTAAACGGTATGACCGAGGCCAGCCAACTTCCCTCCCCGTGGCGCGGAGGGATCCCGGACATCTAGCAGGAGGGCAGGCGCATGACAGAGATGGAGATCGCAACCCTTTCCGGCGACTACAAAGTCCTGAGCCAGGCGGTCGTCGAAGACTTCCGGGGCAGCCTGCATGGCGAGTCGCTGCGGGCTGGCGACGCCGGATACGACAGCGCCCGGCAGATCTGGAACGCCATGGTCGACAAGCGGCCCGCTCTCATCGCCCGGTGCAGCGGCACGGCGGATGTGATCAACTGCGTCAACTTCGCCCGGGAGAATAACCTGCTGGTCTCAGTGCGCGGAGGCGGCCACAACTTTCCCGGCAACAGCGTATGCAACGACGGGCTGATGATCGACCTTTCCTGCATGACCGGCGTGCGCGTCGACCCGGCAGCCAGGACGGTGCGGGCCCAGGGCGGGACGAAGTGGGGCGCCTTCGACTACGAGACCCAGGCCTTCGGACTGGCCGCACCCGGAGGGACCGATGTGGACACCGGCATCGCCGGCCTAACGCTGGGCGGGGGCATCGGCTGGCTGTCGGGCAGCCACGGTCTGAGCTGCGACAACCTGGTCTCCGCCGATGTGGTTACTGCCGACGGCCGGGCCGTTACCGCCAGCGCCGACCTGAACCCCGACCTGTTCTGGGGCCTGCGCGGCGGGGGAGGCAACTTCGGCGTGGTCACATCCCTCGAGTACCGGCTGCATCCCGTGGGGCCCGAGGTGCTGGCGGGCTGGCTGATCTATTCAATCGACGAGGTAAGGGAGTTCTTCGCCAGGGTGAACGAGCTTACTGACACAATGCCCGACGAGATGAACCTGATCACCTTCCTGCATACCCTCCCTGACGGCGGCGGCAAGGCGTGTTCCATCCTGCTCTGCTACCATGGCGACATCGAAGAGGGCGAGCGTGTTCTGCGTCCCCTCCGGAAGTTCGCCACGCCATTGGTCGACGATGTGCGGCCCATGTCATACACCGATGCCCAGAAGCTGGCGGTGGCCCCACCGGGCCGCCAGAACTACTTGAAGTCCCATTTCGTCAGCCAGGTCAGCGACGATATAGTTGACATTGCCATAGACTTCTTCGACCGGGTAACCTCTCCGCTTTCGTCGGTCCTGTTCCAGTACCTGGGCAACGCCGCGCGGCGCGTGCCCTCCGGAGAGACCGCGTTCGGCCACCGGGACGCCCTCTGCGAGTGGGCCACCAACGCCGTGTTCACGGACCCGGGAGAGTCGGAGGTCCACATCCGGTGGGCCCGGGAATTGGCCTCGGAAATTTCGCCCTTCTCACTGGGCGAATACATCAATCAGGTCGGCACCGAGGCAGACGCTGGCGAAGAGGCGATCCAAGCGGCCTTCGGGGACAACTTTCACAGGCTGGCCGACCTGAAGAAGAGGTACGACCCCACCAACCTGTTCAGCCACAACCAGAACATCAGGCCAAGGCTGTAGGTGTCGTAAAGACATTGTGTCGAGAAGAAAGGGCTTGAGTGGCACGGCCAGGTTAGGGGTTCGGCCACTGGATTCCCGCTTTCGCGGGAATGACGGTTTGTACGGAATGACGGTTTGGGGCTGCAGCGAGTTTCGAGTTAGTCTTTTGGAACCAAAATCGCCGTAGAAGAGGAGCCGCAATGGCTGAAAGTCATGAGAGCATCGTACAGGAAGCTATCGATGTTGCCATCGGAGAGCGAGGGGAAATCGGGGTCCAGGTTGCCGCATACCTGGACAGCGAGCTGGTGATCGACCAGTGGGGCGGACTGGCCGACGAGACCACCGGGCAGGAGGTCGACGGGGACACCCTGTTCCCGGTTTTTTCCAACATCAAGGCAATGACCGCCACTGCCCTCCACATTCAGGCGGAACGGGGCCTGGTGGACTACTACCAGCCGGTGGCGAAGTACTGGCCCGAATTCGGCAAGTACGGTAAGGACAAGGGCACGGTGTTCGATGCGCTGACCCACCGTATCGGGGTCCCGCTGATGCCCGTGGGCGTCACCCCGGAGCTGATGTGCGACTGGGACTGGATGGTGGGGCAGATCGCGGAGATGCACCCGCTGTTCGAGCCCGGCACCCGCAGCGGCTACATGGCCTACACCTTCGGCTGGGTCGTGGGCGAGATTGTCCGCCGTACCGATCCGAAGCAGCGGCCCTTCGGCCAGTTCCTCCAGGATGAGATCTGCATACCTCTGGGCATCACGGATCTATGGGCAGGAATCCCCGACGAAGTCGAGCCCCGGGTCGCGAAGCTCACCAATCAGCCGGAACTGCCTCCCGGCGCTCCGGGACTGCCCCCGGACTCGCTGCGGCCCCGGGCGACGCCGCCGCAGGTGGCAACGACCCAGGAGGTGTTCGGCCGCTCCGATGTCCGCCGGGCCTGCATCCCCGGCGCCCAGGGGATCATGAACGCCCGGAGCCAGGCCCGCTTCTACGCCATGCTGGCCAACGGCGGCGAGCTGGACGGCGTCCGCCTGCTGTCCGAGCACCGGGTCCGCACGTTCCACGTCCCGCGTCCTCCCAGCGACTACGACATGGTCAGCGGCACGCCCCACAATGGCACCATCGGCGGCCTGCACTTCGCCGGCAGCCCCGGAATGGGAGCGATGGGCAGCAACCCCCTGGCATTCGGCCACAACGGCGCCGGAGGCTCGCTGGGCTGGGCCGACCCGACACACCGGCTGGCGGTCGCCATTCAGCACAACCGCATGGTACCCCACGGCCCGCCCGAGGAAAGCCCCCTGACACCAATCGGCGCGGCGGTACGAAAGGCCCTGGGCATACCTGAGTAGTCTTTCTTTACCGGTTGTTTGGCTTTTGCTTTCCACTCGCTTTCGACCGGGCTACGAGTCTCCGTTTGCCCCGTGCAATCAGGGGGACAACCTCACCCTAACCCTCTCCCAGAGGGAGAGGGGATTGTCCCCCGTCGCTTGACACTCACAGAGGCACTCCCGGTCAGCGGGAGATTATGGGAGTTTGTAGTCCAGGGTGTAGGAGTGGTTGCCGTCTTCGTTGTCGATTTCAAGGGACCCTGATATTCCGGTCAACTCTCCTGTGCCCGAGTCCGGCACGATTGTGACCGTCAGTTGTGCGTCGCCCCGGTTCATCGTGCCGCTGTGCTGGAGCACGAAGGAGCCAGACCTGCCGCCCACCGTTCCCGCGAAGTGCTCGATGGCCACATAGCCGGCCGAGCCCGGCGTGGCGGTAAAGGCAGCGATCATTTGTGCCTCTGAGGTACCGGCCATCTCACCGGCGAACTGCTTGTTGACGATGTTTCGGTTCAGCTTCAGCCCGTCCTGTTCAAGGAAGGGCGCCTCGGGCTCGATGTTTACTTCCATGGGTCCTCTGGCGGTTGGCATTACTGTCTCCAATATGGGTTGGGAAGAGATGGTCAAGCAGGAAAAATCCTGATTTTCCGATCATTTCCGAGCGTTTCCAAGCATTTTCGCCACTGGTGCCTGGTATTGCCGGGCGGATGGGTGCGAGGGAAACGACTCGTGAATTTAGAATACATGTGCCAATTCAATGGCTAATAATAGAGAGAGGTTCACAGCAGTGTCAAGGGGCGGGTGGCGCTGCGTCATTGGTGGTTGGCTGGTGAGCTTCAGTCCAGTCGCCGAATGCGCGGCAGGGCGACGGCGGCCACGGCGCTGATGGCTGCCAGCACCGCGCCGTTGATCAGCAACGCACGGGGCGCGCCGACGGCTCCGGCCAGCCCGCCGACTCCCACATGGCCGATCGGGGCGAAGCCGATGCTGAGCACCCAGGAGCCCATGGCCCGACCCCGCTCCTCGTCTGCCACGAGTTCCTGCATCAGTGTCTTGTAGAGGGTGTCCACAGCCATCGCGCAGGCGTTTACGAACAGCAGCACGCCGAGGAAGGAGTAGATGTTGCCGGACAGGGAGAAGGCCATAAGCCCTCCACCGAAGCCGATAGCGGTGGCAAACATCATCAGCCCCTTCTTCCTCAGGTTGCCGAGCCCCGCCAGAACCCACAG
The DNA here is from genome assembly GCA_963667765.2 of Dehalococcoidia bacterium. Classification (GTDB taxonomy): domain Bacteria; phylum Chloroflexota; class Dehalococcoidia; order Lucifugimonadales; family UBA3495; genus VXOI01. The sequence goes on from CAXXON010000002.1 coordinate 13,623, forward strand.
GCCCAGCAGTCCCCCTGCCTGCCTCCCGGCGGTCATGATGCCCAGGCCCGTGGGCCCGACATTGATGACCTCCTTGGCGAACACCGGCAGCAGCGTCATGTGGGTAAAGCCCAAAATCTCGGTGGCCGCCGTGAGGAACATCAGCACCAGGAGCAGGCGGTAGCTGCGCAGAAGGCGGATGTAGCCGAGGAGGTTCCGCAGCACCGAGGCGGCGACGGGCCGCTCCGACCGTCCGGGGTTGGCGATGACCAAAGTTGTGAGGGCCGACAGCAGGTAGCAGAGGGCGGCCACTCCGAACTGCCAGCCGGGCCCGGCCACCTCGATCAGCGCCCCGGAGGCCAGCGACCCGGCGATGCCGCCGCCCTGCATGGCCATGGCTCCGAGGGCCAGCCCGTTCAGGGCGAGGTCCGGCCCGACGATGTCGTAGGTGTAGGTCTGCCGCACCGTGAGGACGAAGGCGAAGGTGCTCCCGAGGGCCATCACAAGCAGGATCACAAGCCACACGTTGGCCAACCCGCCGATGAGCAGGACGGCCATAACTACGGCGACGGCGGACGCGCCCACCGTTCCCAGCCCCAGCAGCCCGCGCCGTCCCCACCGGTCGGCGATGGCGCCGGACAGCATGCCGAAAAGAAAGAAGGGCAGCATTCGCGCGGCCGCGCCAACTCCCACCATCAGCTCGGAGCCGGTCAGCTCGAAAATCAGGTAGCCGACCGACACCTGCTCCATTCCCGTCGCCAGGGAATAGAGGACGGTGGAAGCCCACAGCAGGCGGAAGTCCCTGATGCGAAGGGATGCGGCCCAGCTCCAAAAACCGTTCACTGCGGTTGATGATACACCTGTTGGTCTCTGCCTCCCTATCCGGCCTGAATCCCGGTTTGGGCGCGTTGAGAGGGTGAGCCTTGCTCCGCAGTCTCACAGGGCATGGACATCGTATTTGACTCTCAGATCCCCGTCATTCCCGCTTTCGCGGGAATGACGGGCCGTTTTCCTGCGGCGGCCGCCCTTCGCTCCAAATTCAATCGCCCTATCTCACAGGGCAGGTTCTATGGCCGTATGATTCGTCTTTAGTGGTATGATTTGGCCGCACCTGCCCGACTGTTGGAGGTATCGAGATGCCATTTGGAAATAACGACTGGCTGGCCCTGACACAGGAAGAGCCCATCGAGCCGGAGATCCCCCTGTGCGATCCGCATCACCACTTCTGGGACCGGCGGATGATCAGCATACCCTACCAGCGTTACCTGCTTCACGAGCTGATGGCCGACCTGGATTCCGGCCACAACGTGCGGTCGACGGTATTCCTGGAAGCCCGCTCCATGTACCGCGCTTCGGGTCCGAATGAACTGAAGTCCGTCGGCGAGGTGGAATTCGTGCAGGGCCTCGCGGCGGCCAGCGCCAGCGGCGTCTACGGCGAGGCCAGGGCCGCCGCCACCATCATCGGCGCCGCCGACCTGAAGATGGGCGACGATGTTGCCCGCGTCCTGGAAGCCTTGCAGGCGGCCAGCCCCAACCGTTTCAAGGGCATTCGCCACAATGTCACCTGGAGCCCAGACCCGGAGATCGACAACCGGGAGACGGAGGGCATCCTGGCCAACGAGTCCTTCCGGGCCGGCGCACGGGTGCTGGCGCGCATGGGACTGTCGCTGGACATCATGCTGGCCTTCCCGCAGATGAACGAGGTAGCCGAGTTCGCCCGAGCCGTGCCCGAAGTGTCCATCATCCTGAACCACCTGGGCGGCGTGAGCCGGACGGGCATCTATGCAGGGAAGGACGACGAGATCATCCCGGCGTGGCGGGAGGGCATCGCCGCCGTGGCCGCGAACCCCAATGTGACCTGCAAGCTGGGCGGCATGGGTATGCCTCGCTGGGGGTTCGACTGGCCTTACCGGACCGTTCCCATCGGCTCCGAGGAGCTGGCCGAGGGCATGGCGCCGTGGATGAACTACGCCATCGAGCAGTTCGGGCCGGACCGCTGCATGTTCGAGAGCAACTTCCCGCCGGACAAGGTGTCCTTCTCCTACAACGTGATGTACAACGCCTTCAAACGCTTGTCGGCGGGGTACAGCGCCAGCGAGCGGGCCGCCATGCTGCATGATACGGCGGTGCGGGTGTACCAAATCGAGACCTAAGTTCCCTCTCCCTCCTGGGGAGGGTTGGGGTGGGGGCGTTCCATGAAGTACGACTTCATCATTGTTGGCGCGGGGTCGGCGGGTTGCGTCCTGGCCAACCGGCTGTCGGAGGACCCGGGCCGCTCGGTGCTGCTGCTGGAAGCGGGGCCTGACTATACGCTGGACCAGCTGCCCGACGAGCTGAAGCACGACATGAACCAGGCCGCCTCCGAGCAAGGGGCGGCGCACAACTGGTCCTTCGTCGGTCAGTCGACTCCTCAGCAGCCCCGACCGATACATGTGGCGCGAGGCAGGGTGACCGGGGGCAGCAGCGCCATCAATCACCAGATCGTGCTGCGGGGAATGCCTGAGGACTTCGACGCCTGGGCCGCGGCGGGCAACGACGAGTGGAGTTACCAGGAGACGCTGCCCTACTTCCGGCGGCTGGAGAGCGACGCCAACATCCGGGACGACTTCCACGGCTCGGACGGGCCGATCCCGGTGTGGCGCCACGCCCGCGAAGACTGGCTCCCGTTCCAGGAGGCCTTCTACCGGGCCTGCCGGGATGCCGGGTTTCCGGACGATCCGGACATGAACCACCCCGATGCGACCGGCGTGGGGCAGATGCCTCTGAACAACCCGGGCGGCGTTCGGATGAGCACGGCGATCACCTACCTTGACGCCTGCCGGCACCGCCTCAACCTGACTGTCCGGGCCAATGTCGCCGTCCAGCGGGTCCTGTTCGAGGGCGGTTCGACAGGCTCACCGCAAACGGTGGGGGCAATACCGCGAGCGCTGGGAGTGGAGGTGGAAAGCGGCGGAGAGAGGTTCGTGCTGGAGGGCGAGGAAGTCATTCTCAGCGCAGGGGCCATCGCTTCTCCGCAACTGCTGCTCCTGTCGGGCGTCGGGCCTACGGAGGAACTGCGGCCGCTGGGGATCGAGCCGGTACGCGACCTGCCGGGAGTGGGACGGAGCATGAAGAATCACCCGTCGGTGTCCATTGTGTACCGGTCGGACTCGTCGCATCACCTGGCGCCCGACGCTCCGCGCAACCAAGTGGGGCTGCGGTTCACCGCCGAAGGCTCGTCCATGCGCAACGACATCCAAGTGCAGCCGACGACTTCCTACCCCGAGAGCAAGACTGCCCCGGATATCCGGATCGGCTGCCGCCTGGAATACCCGTACAGCGAAGGAGCGGTCACGCTGGCCTCGGCAGATGTATCAGACCAGCCGAACTTGGACTTCCGGTTTCTGACCGACCCGAGGGACCTGCCAAGGTACCGGGACGCGGTGCGCCGGACCGTCAGTATCTTCGAGCACTCGGCGTTCAGCGGCATGCTGGCGGAACGGCTGTCGCCGACGGACGATGATCTGGCCAGCGACGATGCGCTGGACGCGTGGCTGCAACAGAACGCGGGAATCGCCGGGCACCAGTCGGTGACCTGCAAGATGGGTCCGGCATCGGACCCCTCGACGGTGGTGGACCAGTACTGCAGGGTGCACGGGCTTGAGGGCCTGCGGGTGATCGACGCGTCGGTGATGCCGGACATCGTGCGGGCAAACACGAATGCAACGGTGATCATGATCGCCGAGCGGGCGGCGGATTTCATCCGGGACGGGCGTTAAGGGCCTTCCGTCTATCGTCGAGTAGCGGTCTATCGTCGAGTAGCGGTGGTCCTGCCTGCCTGCGAGGCGTACGGTGAAGGCCTCGAATCTCGGCGTGTTCAAAGGGACGCCCTCACCCTAACCCTCTCCCTCCGGGAGAGGGGACGGCGGAGCGGTAGAGGACTGGTCTACCGGGTCACTCCCTGAGGGAGCGGGGACTTGTTGCGGACCCGCTAGCCTTCGTTGATGGCGTCGATGAAGGCGAGGGTTCTTGCGGCGAGAGTGTCAGGGATTTCGACTTTCATGTTGTGGCCGACGCCGTCGAAGACTTCCAGGGTGGAGTTGGGTATTTGATGGGCCATCAGCTCCTGGGACTCCATGGGGGTGATGTCGTCCTGAGCGGCGGCAAGGATGAGGGTGGGCGTAGGTATGGCCGGAAGCAGCGGCGAGAGATCTTCGGCCAAGAGGCAGCGCTGAAGGCCCATCACTGCCGGGGCAGAGGTCTTCGCGCCTTCGTCAGCGTACCATTCCATGACCTGGCTGCTGGTGTTCGGGCCGAAGCGCTTGTCCGCGTCGGCGAGCAGCCAGGCGCGTGTGCCCTCTTCCTCCAGGATCCGCCGCCAGCCAGAGGCGTCAACGCTGGCTCCCATCTGGGCCAGCCTCGGCGTGGAGGCGACAAGCGTCAGGCTGTGCAGGCGGTCGGGAAAGTCGTGGGCGAACTGCAAGCTGACAATGCCCCCGGCGGAAGCGCCGACCAGATGCGTCCTCTCGATGCCCAGGCCGTCCATGAAGCCGGCGATGTCGGCGGCCAGGTCGGGCAGCGAGAACTCCATGCTGCCCGGAGGCGGCGTGCCGGCGTGGCCTCTCATGTCGAAGCGGTACACCGGATGCCTGCGGGCGAGCGTCGGCACCCAGCCTCGCCAGCGGTGGAGGTTGCCGCCTGCGGCATGGTGCAGCAGCACCGGCTCAGCATTCAGCCAAGGGTCCGAGAAATCGTCCAGGTGGTAGTGGAAGGGAACGTCGTTTATATCGACAAAAGGCATGCGCTTACCGTTGGGGCCGGGTGGCCGGCCCGTCCTAAGAATTGGCTAAATCTGCTTGTCCTTGGGCTGAGCATTGTCTAGTTGCTTGAAGGGCCTAGGTGGCGAGGATTTCACCCCCACCCTGGCCCTCCCTCTGAGGGGGAGGGGACTGTTAGCGAAGGGGGCATCGCAAGCTTTCTGCGGCGACTCAACCTTACCTCTCCACCCTCACCCCAACCCTATCCCTCGAGGGATAGGGAGTTTCGGGAGACTCACTGTCCACAGGCTCCGTCGAGGGAGAGGGGGCTGGATGGTCAGAGGCGATAGCCGCGGAATCAGCCCCTGAAGTGGCTGGTTACGGGTTGGTGGCCTGCGTTTTCGGTGTAGGGCTCTTCGCGGTAGAGAGCCAGATCTTTCATCACCGGAATGTCCTGGATGGAGAAGAGCACCGCCTCGCTGCCGGAGTCGTTGGCGTGCTCGTGCCAAGCCCACGGGGGAACGACGAAGAAGTCGCCCTCGGTCCAGTCGAAGCGCTGTCCGTCTATGACGCTGTATCCCTCGCCCTTGTAGACCTGGTATACGGCGCAACTGGTCTGCCGGTGAGCCTGGGTGTGGATGCCCGGGCGGATGAGCTGGGCCCAGCAGGTCATGGAGCGGAGCACCGGGCCGCCGGTGGCCGGGTCGCTGAACTCCATGGCCACATCGTCGAAGGGGCTGGCATCTACCTCGGCCAGACGCTGAAGCGCCTCCCAGGTCTTGTCCCACCTGTAATGCCACAGCGGGGAGTAGGGAGCGTTCGGCGTCTCCCAGGCGGGACGCAGTGCGCCGGAGGCGAACTTCCGCTCCGACTCGGCCACGCCAACGATGGGCTGCTGGTCCTCGGGATAGGGCTCGTAGAAGTTGGCGCGAAGGTACCGGACGAGGGGGACGTCCAGGCCGTCGAGCCAGACCATCGGCTCTGTGCCCTCGTTGTTGTGGTCGTGCCAGGTCCACGAGGGGGTGAGAACGAGGTCGCCGGGTTCCATGTAGCACTTGTCGCCCTCGACCGTGGTGTAGGCGCCCTGGCCCTTGAGCACCCAGCGGATGGCTGTGGGCGTGTGGCGATGGGCGGGGGCGTTCTCGCCGGGGAGCAGCAGCTGCAGGGCGGCAGTGATGGTGTGGGTGGTGCCACGGTCGATGCCCGGGGTGGCCAGCCGGAGGGTTCGCCGCTCCACATCGCGGTCAGGCGTGACCAGCTCTCCGCTCTTCATCACCAGCGGCTCCACTTGGGACCAGCGCCAGAGGTAGGGCTCGATTTCCGGCATGGGCTGGCCTTCGCCCTGCATCCAGCCCGGCTTGATGCGGATGCTGTCGGCGGTATCGTAGTACTCGCGTTCCTCAGTAGTGGTCACTCTTTCAGGGATTGCCATTGCACGGCCTCCTGCGGATGGTCTTTCAGTGCTTGGGAGGATTGTAGCGTCTTTTGTTTGAGTCGGCACAGCCGTAGCGTCGGCATGCCAGCAGCATCAGGAGGGCTTTTCCGCAACGAACAGCGCCCAGCCGATGTAGCCGGAGCTGGCCGAGTCCACCCAGAAGGAAAGGGCCTCCACGGTGCGGTCGATGGTTTCGGCACCGATTCTCGGCAAGAGCTGGGGTCGGTTCTCGCGCAGGCGGTCCCGCACCCAACCATAGGAGCGGGCCACATGCTGCGACCAGTCCTCCTCACGGACTACACGGAAATCCAGCCGGGACAGGGCATCACGATACTCTCCCAAGTCCCACATGTCCGGCGACTTGACCCGGTCGTAGATTCTCGTCCGGTCGCTGTCGGGCGTGTCCCTTCGCACCAGAATGTCAGTGAACACCAGGGTGCCGTCCGGCTTCAGCACACGACGGACCTCCGAGAGCACCGCCGTCTTGTTCGCCGCATGGAGGAACGCCTCCTGGCTCCAAACCACATCATACGAGTCGTCGGCAAACTCCAGTCGGTGGAAGTCGCCATACTGGAACGACAGCAGCTGTTCCAGACCTGCGTCCCTGCCCCGTGCGCGGGCCAGGTCCAGTTCCTTCAGGCTGATGTTCGTGCCGGTGACGCTGCATCCGAATTTCGCCGCGAGGTAGCGGGCGGTCGACCCATAACCACACCCCAGGTCCAGCACTCGCGTACCGGGTGCCAGCGACACCGCTGCGGACATGATCTCGTTGGTGTGCTCTGCGGCCTCCGGGTGGGGGCAATCTTCGCCGCAGGGGACTCCGAGGTGCAGGTTGTCTCCCCAGACGGTGCGGTATATTTCGTCGGCTGGACCGTCGTAGTAGGCCTGGGTGCTGGACACGATCGAATCGACGTCGATTTCGGACATACGCAGAGGTTCCTTCCGCCGCTTCCCGTTCCGCCGGGCTATCGCGATTACCTGGCGATGCTATCATAAGCGCCGAGGGTCGTATTTCCGGCCTGCAGCAGACCCGAGGCCAACCCGCCTTTACCGTCACAAGACGACTACATCAGCCGCCGCATGGCATCCGAACATCCTTGGATCTCCCCAATCAATCTAGAATGAAGAGGTAAATCATGGCCAGAGTACCCATAGTTACGCGGGACATGGTACCGGAGGAATTCCGGGGCGCCTTCGACGAACTGACCAAGGACACGGGCGGGACGATCGCCGGAGGGCCCATCTCCATCATCGTCAACAGCCCCGAGCTGGCGCGCCGCCGCGCCGGTCTCACCTCGTACCTGCGCTACGAGAGCACCTTTTCCAACCGCATCCGGGAGCTGGCGATTCTTGCCACAGCCCGCAACTTCGACTGCCCATACATCTGGAACGCCCACGCCGGTGATGCGCGCAGTGCAGGCGTCAACGACGCCATCATCGACGCCATCCGCGACCGCAAGCCGCTGCCGCCCATGGCCGACGACGAGCAGGCCATCGTCAACTACTGCAACGAGTTCTACGCCAACCACCGGGTCTCATCGTCGACCTTCCAGATCGCACTCGATCAGTTCGGGACGCAGCACCTGGTGGAGCTGACGGCGCTGATGAGCCACTACTCGCAGACTGCTTTCTTCCTGAACGCGTTCGAGGTGGAGCTGCCGGCAGACCGCAGCGAGCCGGTGCTGCCCGTGGGCTAGCCAGGGCATTTAATCTGAATCAGGATTTTCAGGATTTTGGGATTTTCAGGACGCTAATTAATCCTGTTCATCCTTTAATCCGGTGAATCCTGATTCTGACAAATGCTTCGACGGACGCAATGTCCTCTGATTACCGCCGGTACTCGTCTCCACAGTCGCCGATGAGCCGGTAGAGGTCGCGGGAGCGGGCCAAGACGGCTTCGATTGCCTCAAGGTCTTCGTTGTCGAGCCGAATGCTGAAAACGCGGGCGTTGTCGGCGATGTGTTCGGCCACGCCGAGCCTCGCGCCGACTATGACTCCCGCCACGGACGGGCGGTCCAGGATGCAGCGGACGGCTACATTGGCGATCGTCGCTTCGTGCCGGTCGGCGACCGTCCTGAGCACGGATAGCAGCTGCTGGAACAGCTCCCAGCCGCCCCAGGCGTCGACCATCTGCTTGTACTTGCGCAGGCTGGCGGTGTTCAGCGCGCCGGAGCCGGGTTCCGGCTGGCCGAGGTAGCGGTCGGACAGCAGGCCGCCGCACAGTGTGCCGTAGGCGAGCAGCGATGCGCCGCCCTCTGCGCAGTGTGCGGCCATGGCGACCTCGGGACGGCGGTCGATCAGCGAGTACTGTACCTGGTTGGACACTATCCGCACGCCGTGGGACGCGATGTCCTGCATCCGCTGGGTGTCGAAGTTGGTGAGGGCGACCTCCCGTATCCTCCCCTCGTCGCGCAGGTCTGAGAGGTGGGACAGGGCGTCGAAGTAGCGACTGTCCTGGTAGTCCCACCAGTGAAACTGCAGCAGGTCGAGGCGATCCATGCCCATGCGGCTGCGGGAGATGTCGATGTTGCCTTCGACTACCTGCCGAGTCATGGGGCCGGGCCGAGGTACCCACTTGGTGAAGGCCTGGATGCTCGAAAGCGTTTCCTCGCCCCGGGATGCTGCCAGCTGCCGCCGAAACTCGCCGACGAAGTCCTCGGCCGGTCCGTAGTGGTCGGCCAGGTCCCATGTGGTGAACCCGGCGTCAATGTAGCGCAGCATATCTCCGACGGCGTCTGCGGGGTCGATCCTGCCGTGGGCGCCCGAGACCTGCCACATGCCGTTCAGGATGCGGCAGATGGGAAGGCTTGGGGCCAGCTCATAGCGGCTGTCTTCGGGAAGAGTCATGCCGGGATTATAGCCGACCTGAAGTCCAGAAGACTGCTCATCTTGTCTGAATCAGGATTCACCGGATTAAAGGATTAGCAGGATCGTGGAACATCCTGAAAATCCGAATTCGGACAGTTGCCCTGCAATCCCCCCTGTTTCACGGAGAGGGCGGATTGTTTCCGATGGGCTCTGCAGGCGGAGCCCATCGGGTTGTCTCTTGGGAATGGGGGTACGCCCTCACCCCAACCCTCTCCCTCCGGGAGAGGGGGTTGTCGCGCACTCTTAGTCAACGGGGCATTTTGACGATTCTCCGGCTTCTGGCGGGCTACCGTCAGCGTCGCCTCAGGATCAGGTAGACGAAGACCAGGCCAGCCACGATCAGTGCGATCGCCAGCAGGATTACCAGGGGCAGGCGGTCCCGGCCGGCCGCCGCTGCCTCCTCCAGAAGGTTGCGGTCGCGCGGTTCAGCCTCGCCCACTTGCGGCTCCCCTCGGTCCAGCACCCCGGGTATGGCGGTTGGCGTCGGCGTCGGAGTGGGCGTCGGCGTTGCCGTCGGCGCCAGCGCCGGGGTAGGCGTGGGAATCGTCGTGGGCGTGGGCGTGGGCGCCGCCCTGGTAGGAGTCGGCTCCGCCCGCACGGTAACGGCCCTGGGTTCCACCGTTGGAGCCGGAGTGTCGTCGTCGTAGACCGTTACCGCCACGCTCCCGATGGGCAAGCCGTTGTAGTTGCCGTCGGCGCTGGAAATTGCGTGGGTGATCGTGACCTGGTCGTCGTCGGTGTCCTGGTCGTGGTCCGCCGCGACCATCACGCGCTGCTCCGTTCGGCCGCTGGAGGGCCTGAAGGTCAGGCTGGATGGGCTGGCGGTCACATCCCCGCCTGCCGTGATGTCGATTACGACATCGGTCGCCGGCTCAGTCCTCAGCCTCACCGTGTAGTAGTCCGAGAACCCCGCCCGGCCCTCTTCGATCCAGAGCTCGGAGGGCGAGACCACCACCCCCGCCGTGGCGTCGTCGTCGTAGACCGTTACGGCCACGCTGTCTATCTCCAGGGCGTTGTAGTTGCCGTCGGAGCTGCTTGCCGTGTGGGTGAGGGTGACCTTGTCGTCATCGCTGTCTGCGTCATGGGCAGCGCTCACCGCCACGGTCCGTTCCGTGCCCCAGTTGGTTGGGGTGAATGTCAGGGTCGACGGGCTGGCAATCACGTCCCCTCCATCGCCGACGGTGATGTTCACATTGGCCGTCGGCGCGGTCGCCAGCCTTACGGTGTAGTTGTCGAGGAATCCCGAACGCCCCTCCTCGATCCAGAGGGCAGTGGGCACAACGACCACACTCGCCGGGGCGTCGTCGTCGTAGACCGTAACTGTCACGCTGTCGATGACCAGGTTGTTGTAGCTGCTGTCGTTAAAGCTGGAGGCCGAGTGGGTGATTACAACCAGGTCGTCGTCAGAGTCGTCGTCGTGGGCCGCGCTCACCATCACGGTGCGTGGGGTATCCCAGGTGTTGGGAGTGAAGATCAAACTGGACGGGCTGGTAGTCACATCCCCGCCGGCCGTGATGCTGATATTAACGCTGGCGGACGGCTGGGTCCTCAACCTCACGGCGTAGTTGTCCGAAGTTCCTGACCGGCCTTCCTCGACCCAGAGCGAGGTGGGCAGGATGGCCACGGTTGCCACGGCGTCGTCGTCATTGACTATCACGGCCACGCTGGCTACTTCCACATCCGCGTAGTTGAGGTCGTTGGTGTTCACCGTGTGGGTGATGGTGACCATGTCATCCTCGGTGTCCTCGTCATGGTCGGCGCTCACCAGCACAATCTGGGAAGTCTGCCCGTCGTCCCAGTCGGCGGGAGTGAAGGTCAGGGTGGGCGGAATGGTGGTCACCTCCCCGCCTGCCGTGATGGTGATGTTCACATCGTCATAGGGCCGGGTCTCCAGGGTCACCGTGTAGGCGTCCGACATTCCTGCCCGCCCCTCTTCGATCCAGAGCTCCTCGCGCGAGACGGTCACCGCCCCGGGGCGGTTGGTGTCATAAACCTTCACCTCCACACTGTCGATGCCCGGATCGCTGTCCTTATTCAGACCGTTGTAATTGGCGTCTTCGCTGGCCGACCTGTGCGTGATGAGGACAGTGCCGTCTTCCGTGTCGTCGTCCCGGCCCGCTCTGATGGCCACCGGCTGCCTGGTGGCATAGTTGCCGGGGGTGAACAGCAGACTGTCCGGAGTGGTAGTCACTTCCTCCTCTTCAGGCGTGATGACGATGGTGACATTTGCCTCAGGTGACGACGCCAGCCAGACCTCGTAGAAGTCCGATTGGCCCGTCCGTGCCTCCTCGACCGCTAGCCTGGTTGGCGAGACGATGACGCCCGTGTCGTGGATGTCGGTGACCTCCACGGTTACGCTGGGAATTGACACACTGAGGTACTCGCTGGCGCTGCCATCGTCCACGGCGTGGGTGATGGCGACCTGTTCGTTGTCCGTGTTCCTGTCGAGGTTGGCGGTGACCACCACCTCCTGGGGGGTTTCCCAGTTGTCGTCGTCGGGTGTGAAGGTCAGGGTGGTTGGACTGGCAGTCACTCCCTCCCCGGCGGTGATGGTAATGGTTACATCATCGGACGGCTCGGTCGTCAGCACGACCTCGTAGTCCCCCGAGTCCCCCTCGTTGAGCGGCACCAGGGTGGGCGCCACTTCAACGCCCGGTGAGACGTCGTAGTCCTCTACCGTTACGACAACGCTGTTGATTTTCACATCGAGATACTCGTCGGCGCTGCCTTCAGCCACTGAGTGAGTGATGGTTACCTTGTCGTTTTCAGTGTCTTCGTCATGGCCCGCGCTCACTTCCACCGTCTGTGCGGCGCTCCAGTTGGTGGTGGTGAAAGTCAGGCTGGACTTGTCGGTAGTTACGTCCCCGCCTGCCGTGATGACAATGGTCACTTCCTTGGTCGACAGCTTGTCAAGCTTCACGGTGTAGGTGTCGGAGCCGCCTTCGTCAATCGTCATGCCCGTTTTAGAAATGGTCACGCCCGGGGATGTAGTGGTGTCGCCACCACCGCCACCGCCGCCGCCGCCGCCGCCACCACCGCCGTCGTCATCGTCGATCGTAACTTCCAGACCCTTTTTAACTCCCTGATAGTCTCCGCCAGTAGCTGAGTGATCTAGAGTAACCTCGTCGTCGGTGCTGTCGGTATCTTCTGCTGCCTTGACATACACCGTTTGCGCGGTGGTTCCCGTTGTAGTGGTGAATCGCAGACTTATGCTGTCACTGGTGAAGTCTTCGTCCTCTTCGGTCTTTGAGATCGTCAGGTCTCCGGCTGCTCCGATGCTGACATCGACGTTGGCGCTAGGTTGAGTGGTCAGGCTGACCTTGTAAGAACCCGATTTCCCTTCGTCTACTTTTAACTCCTCCGGAGTAAATACCAAATTCCGGGTTACGATTGGGGTGTCGTCCTCGTCGTCGTCAGTTATGACGAAATTCGCTGCGATGACGTCCAGATTGTTAGTCCTTTCTCCGGTTATGCTTACCGACTTATTAGGTTCATCTGTGGTGTTGTCCTTGGGCGTCAAGTCAAAAGTGGTTGACCCGCTGAGGTTGCCCTCTTGAATCGTCAGGGTCAGTTCTGCTGAGTCCAAGGTGTAGTCGTCGGTGTCGGTTGTCTGTCCATCACCCACCTTCAAAGTCACACTAATAGTGTTAGACAGGGGGGCTCCATCAAGCTTTCCGGTTACCGTCACGGTTGTGGCTTGCTGGTCTGCCGACTCACTCACCGAACCGGGAATTACGCTCAGCGTGATCTTTGTGGAGGGGGTGTCGTCGTCGTTGATGGTGACGGACGCGGTGCCGATCTGGTTGCCGTTATTGCTGGCTGCAATGTTGATTGTCTCGTTTGGATCGGGGTCCATGTCATCGACGCCGGTTATCGTGGCCGTGACGGAGGTGGTGTTGGCCGTCAGCGTCAGGGTGTATGGCATGGTTAACTGTGAACCGGCGCTGGCTATAGTGAAGTCGTCGCCAACCGTGGCCGTGCCGGTCAGGGTGAGTGTGATGTCCTGGTCGTCCTCGAAGGTGACCCCGCCGGTACTCACTGTCAGAGTGGAGGTGCCGCCATTCTCCGCTATGTTTCCGTGGCTGACCGTCACTGACCAAGTAGGGTCAACAGCATCCTCATCGTCGTCGGTAACGCGTACCCCCACGCTGGGTTCTTCAACTCTGCTGTAATCGCTGTCTTCGGTTGTTATCTCGAAGGTGATGGTTTCAGTTTCATTGGCAGTGTCCGTGTCGTCTTCGGCGGTTACAGTGACTGTCTGCGGGTCGGCGTAGTTCCCGGAGTTGAAGGTCAATGAAGTGGTGGACAGGCTGATCTTGAGGGGGTCGTAGCCCGTAAACTCGATTGTTACATCATCCGTTGGTGGGACGGAGAGAAACACATCAAAGTCCTCGCCCGGCTCGTCCTCGGTCAATTCCAGCTTCGTTTCCGACACATTGATTACATGGGCGCCTTCGCATGCTGGGCCGCCCACGTCGTTGTTTCCGATTGTGACGGTTTCTTCATTGTGGCTGTGGATGGTGTAGCCATATTGCGGCGAGAATACCGGGTTTATCCGTATCCGAACCTTGCGACTTCTATCGTTTATGCCGTCGTCGCACACGGTGTACCCCATTCTCTCAAAAGCTACAGGCGCCTCACCCGCCCTGATTGCAAAGGCAATAAGGTAGTCAGAGACGTCTGATCCGTCAGCCCTGTGTATCGGATCAAAGTACGAATCCCAGACTTCAATTCCTCCCCTTATGCAGGGAGTAGTCTCGCAGTTCTGCAATTTATCGAGTTCCACGCCCTCTGCCAATGTATCCACAGTTTCCGTGTCCTGAATCACCCGGTTGACTTCGACCCAAGACCTGACGTCCACCCCGCCCTCCGACCTGTGCTCCTTTTCGACCTTTGCCAAGCACACCTCAAGCGGTTCGGTGTCAGTCGATGCATCAGGACAGTTATTGGTTATGGTTACGGTATCCCCCACCACCACGCCGCCGGCGTGGAGGAACAGGAGGGTGGCGAAGATGGTCAGGAGGCCTGCCAGGATCAGGAGCAACGGGCCTTTACGGGCCGGACTGGACCAGCTACCTGGAAGTCGAAGCGTCATGGGTTCTCCGAAAGTGCTCGTGGTTCCGCGCGATTATTCGTGCGTGCCTTCTGCGTCAAGGGGCCCAGCGTCTCGCCTCAACTGAGTGCGGCCTTCGCTCCTTCCGGGGCGAAAGCCGCGTGACAGATCCCTCTTTCGACACCGTAGTAATCTGGCATAGCCTTGTGGTTTGAGCTTCAGGCCGGGTCGGCGTCAACTGGCTGTGACCTGGAGCACGGCCGCGCAGTTGTTGCTGGTGACGGTCTCTCTATTCACCACTTCAACGCAGGCGCCGTAGTAGTAGGTGCCACTCGAATGGACTGTGAATTCAAACTCCATTGATCGGACCGCTGATGGGTCCATCGCCCGGACACGTGTGTCGCCTCTGCCGGAGATTTCGGTGTCACTGGAAGAGATAGTGGAGTCGTCGGACCGGTAGTAACGTACGGTCGCACTACTTGTGGGCGAAGGTCCGGTTCCCTGGTTGCGCACCTGAAAGCCCATGTTGAACCGCCTCCCGGCATCACGCGTCCACTCAAAGATCGACGAGGAGTACACCTCCAGGTCGGGACTGACATCGCCCACTCCGACCGTCATCCTGGAGCAGTTGTCGTAGGTAATCTCCTCCCCGGCCACGGAGTCCACGCAGGCGCCGTAGAAATAGGTGCCGGAGCTGTCCGGCGTGGTCACGCTATGCGAGTGGTCCTCCGTCTCTTCTGCGTCGAGGCTCCCCACACTGTCCGTTCCAAGAAGGGTATCGCTGGAGGTTATGGACGAGTCGGTGGAGCGGTAGTAGCGCAAGGTGGTGGAAGCCGCACTGCCCCTGCCGTAGTTGCGGACAGTTGCAGCCAGAGTGAAGCTCACGCCCGTACCGAGGATGTTGTCGGAGAGGCGCGTCAAGGCAATGTCCAAATTCGGATCGCCCTCCACAACGGTGATCTCCACACCCGTTGAGCAGTTGTTCTGCGTATTGGATTCGCCGGGTACCGTGTCCACGCAGGCACCGAAGTAGTAGGTCCCTGCGCTGGTGGGCGTCCAAAGTTCCTCCGACTCATTGCTGGTCTCGTCGGGGTCCAGGCTGCTCACCCTCTCGGTAATCAGCTCGGTATCGCCGGTGTCTATGGTGGAGTCGGTCGAGACGTAGTAGCGCAGAGTGGAAGAGTCAGCTTCGCCTTCTCCCTGGTTCTCCACCGTCGCGCTGAAGTCGAAATAATCGTTCAATTCCACCCTGGTTTCACTGGCGGACGCCGAGTGCACCACCAGGTCTACACCCTTCACGGTGACGGCCACGCCTTCCGAGCAGTTATTGCTCGTGTTCGATTCGTCTGACACCGAGTCCACGCAGGCCCCGTAGTAGTAAGTGCCTGCGTCGCTTGGGGCGTCCAGCCCGTCCGATTCGTCGCTGGTCCTGTCCGGCCGGAGACTACTCACGCTGTCGGTGTCAAGCTCGGTGTCGCTGGTGTCAATGGTGGAGTCGGTCGAGCGGTAGTAGCGCAGCGTAGTAGAATCCGCATTCTCGTCGCCCTGGTTCCTGACAGTCGCGCTCAGCGTGATTCTTTCCTCGGGGTCCACGCTGGTCTCATCGACCGAAAACGACTCGACCACCAGGTCTGGGCCTGACTGGCTGTTGGCAACGGTTACCGTCACAGTCGCCGAACAGTTGTTTGAGGTATCGGACTCGTTCGCCACCGCATCGACGCAGGCAGCGTAGTAGTAGGTCCCTGCGGCACTCGGGGCGTCCACCCGCTCCGATTCGTCGCTGGTCCTGTCCGGCCGGAGACTACTCACGCTGTCGGTGTCAACCTCGGTGTCGCTGGTGTCGATGGTGGAGTCGGTCGAGCGGTAGTAGCGCAGCGTAGTGGAGTCCGCATCCTCGTCGCCCTGGTTCAGAACAGTCGCGCTCAGCGTGATTCTTTCCTCGGGGTCCACGCTGGTCTCATCAACCGAAAACGACTCGACCACCAGGTCGGGGCCTGTCTCCGTTGTCTCCTCCTCCTCTTCAGAGGATTCGATGGCCAGGGTTGTCCACGCGTCCCCGAACCAGGACCCGAGGCTCAGCTCGTGGCCGCCCAGATCGTCATGGGCAAGGAAGTAGCCCGGTCTCTCGCCGTCGTTGTCCTGGACGAAGTACCAGCGTCCCGTTGAGCCCCACTGCTCGGCGCCGTCCACCTTCATCCGCGTATGGAAGCGGAAGAAGGTCTTCAGCTCCTCCTGGTGCTGGGACCACAGTTCCTTGACATCGTTCCAGTCCGCAACCACCCAGTCTGCGCCGAACTCCTGGCGGATGGCGGCGGCGGCTTCGGATGGTGCTACGGGGTCGCTGGTGTAACAGAGGATGTCCTGCAGGCAGTTCGAAAGCTCCTCATCGTCATCCTCCGCAGCGGTTACGACCACCTTGATGGCAGCCGCGCCGAAGTGGGCCTTGGACTCGTCCCAGCCGTACTGGGGAGCCAGCACATAGCCGTTGTCGATGGCGAAGTCGATGGTTGCGTCGTCCCAGTTCGCAACATCATCGCCGTTGTTCCACCGCGGATCGCCGGAGGTCCAGTGGGTCGCCGAGGAGACATACCCCCCGGTCAGCTCCGCCTGGGCCACGAATATGATGGCGTACTCCCCGGGCGTGTCGGGCGCTGTCAGATTGACCGATGCATTGCCCCTGGTGCTGTCGAAAGCCGGCACGGAGATGGGCAGCCGCCAGTAGCTATCCGCATGGTCGCCCCAGGTCGGCGTCCCCTCCACGGGGAACACCGCGCCCGCGAAGTGGTCGTTGTGCACCGTAAGAGTGACCGTACCCGAGATAGCTTCGCCCGCCTCCACCGTGATGGAGGGACTGGCGCTGGCAACCTGCTGGCCGTTCAGGGTGGCGCTGTTCAGGTAGACCCGGTCGTCATTTTGGGGGCCGGTCGGGTCGGGGGGTGGCGGAACACCTATTATGGGGGGGGCTTGCATGGCCAGGTAGTATGCTTCATCGAAGAACCACGAGCCCAGGCTGATCTCGTGCCCTCCCAGCTCGTCATGGGCCAGGAAAAAGCCGGGCTTGGAGCCATCATGATCCTCGACAAAGTACCATCGCCCTGTAGAACCCCATTGCGCATCCCCGTTCACATTGAGCCGTACCCCGAACGGGAAAAATTCTTTCAATTCTTGCTGGTGCCGCGGCCACAGGTCCTTCAGGTCGTTCCAGTCGGCGATTACCCAGTCCTCCCCGAATTCCCGGCGAATCGCGGCGGCCGCTTCGGCGTGCTCTACTGGGCCGCTGGTGTAGCAAAGGATGCCCTGTAAGCAGTTGGATTCCGGCACTACGATCGAGTCGTCATCGGTTACGACCACCTTGACCGCCGCCGCACCGAAGTGAGCCTTGGCCTCGTCCCACCCGTGCTGGGGAGCCAGCACATAACCGTTCTGGATCGCGAAGTCGATGGTTGCGGCGTCCCAGCCCGCCACATCGTCGCCGTTGTCCCATCGCGGACCGCCCGAGGTCCAGTGAGTCGCCGACGCAATATGACCGCCGGTCGTCTCGGCCTGAGCCACGAAGATGATGGCATATTCCCCGGGGGTATCCGGTGCGGTCAGGTTCACCCGGGTACTGTCGCTGGCGTTGCTGAAGGCCGGAACGCGCAACGGGACCCGCCAGTAGCTGCGTTCGTGGTCTCCCCAGGACGGCATCGCCACAACCGGGAAGACGGCCCCACCGAAGTGGTCGTTATGCACCGTAAGATCGACCGCGCCGGTTATCCTCTGGCCGGGCGCGACTGTCAGGGTCGGATTGGCGTTCGCGATAGCCTGATCGTTCAGGGTGCCGCCGGTGAGGTAGACCCGGTCGCCGTTCTGGGGGCCGATCAGGTCGGGGGGTGGCACACCGCCCTCTGCTTCTATGGCAAGGGTTGTCCACTCGTCTTGGAACCAGGACCCGAGGCTCAGTTCATGGCCGCCCAGATCGTCATGGTCAAGGAAGGAGCTCGGTTTTGCGCCGTTGTTGTCCTGGACAAAGTACCACCGCCCCGTTGAGCCCCACTGCTCGGCGCCGTCCAACTTCAACCGCGTATTGAATCGGAAGAAAGTCTTCAGCTCCTCCTGGTGCCGGGGCCACAGTGCCTTCAGGTCGTTCCAGTCGGCGACCACCCAGTCCTCTCCGAACTCCTGGCGGATAGCGGCGGCGGCTTCGGGCGGCGCCACGGGGTTGCTGGTGTAGCAGATGATGCCCTGGAGGCAGTTCGAGCCCGGGATGACTTCCTCCTCGCCGGCCCTCACGACAACCTTGATCGCCGTCGCGGCGAAGTGAGCGTAGGGCTCCCTCGCCCCGTACTGCCGTGCCAGCGCAAACCCGTTCCGGATGGCGAAGTCGATCGTCGAGTTGTCCCAGCCCGCCACATCATCGCCGTTATCCCATCGTGGAACGCCGCCGATCGCGTTGGTCGCCGAGGCGACAAATCCGCCGGACGACGCTGCCTGGGCCACGATGATGATGGCGTATTCCCCGGGGACGCCCGGGGCGGTCAGGTTCACTCGCGCCTCGCCGCTAACGCTGCTGGAAGCTGACAACTGGATGGGAACCCGCCAGTAGCTGCGTTCATGGTCTCCCCAGGTCGGAGTGGCCACCACGGGGAATCTCGAGCTCAGGAATGGGAAGCCCCTCAATCTTGGGGAATCGTCTTGGAGCACCGTAAGATCGATCGTGCCAGTAATCCTCTCGCCGGGCTCAACCGTCACTGATGGATTGCCGGCAAATATCCGCTGTCCGTTCAGGGTGCCACCGTCGAGGCGGACCCTGGAGTCGTTCTCGGGTTCAGGGGGAGGTTCACCCGTCTCCTCCGGTTCGGAGTCGCAGGCAGTCCAGTTCAGCAGAGTGAGGATGGTCGTGATTACAGCCGGCAACCCATCAGGGATGCACTCGTTTAGCCCGCTATCAGACAGGCTCAGAGTGCGAAGCCGGGTCAGGTTGCCCAATGCGCCCGGAATATTACCGGTGAGGGCGTTCCTTGCAAGCTGGAGGACTTCAAGCGAAGTCAAACTGCCCAATGCGCCCGGGAGACTTCCTGTGAGGTTATTTCCTGAAAGGTTCAGGGTGACTAGTACCGTCAACTTCCCGAAATTGGGAGAGATCGTGCCCGTAAGCTTGTTGCCGGACAGGTCCAGTATTGTGAGTTCGACCAGGCTGAACAGAGCGGGTGGAATAGGACCTGTCAGTCCTAGGCCAGGCAGAGCGAGAGCTATGACTCTGGTTTTCCCCGAGTCCAGGCTGATTCCGTGCCATTGGGTGATCGGCACACTTGTGCCCCAGTTCAGGGAGGATGTCCCACCCCAGGCATCGCGCAGGAGCAGCAGGGCATGGCAATCGTCGACCAGGCCGGAGCTGCCCTGTGGGTTGGGTACAACAATGCCGTTGGTGCAGACGTCGTCGATCGGTGCGTCGGTTACGGTTACGGTTGCGGTGTCGGAGATGCCTTCGGCGCTGACGGTGATGGTGGCTGAGCCTGGGGCGAGGCCGGTTACTGTTCCGTCGGCTGAGACAGTGGCTATTGCCGGGTTGCTGCTGCTCCAACGAGCGTCCAAGGGCTGGGCAAATTTGCCCGATCCAGTGGTTCCCGTTACAACCAAGCTCCCGGTTTCCCCTGCCGATATGGACAAGGAACTCGGAATGGCCTCTATTGTCTTCAGACTCACAAGCGTCTTCAGTTCTTTGAGTGCTTCTCTACGATCAACTTTCATGGTTTCCAAAAGCTCATCGCGCGCTCCAGGTCTAAAGTTAATCAGGGCAGCTATCGATTGAAGGAAAGTATCATCCGATTCGTGAAAGTTATCGTACGCCGCATATTTGGCAAATGCCAAAGCCTCTCGGCGGTCGCCTGTATCAGATGGATCGTGGAATGCCGCTGCTATAAACGAAGCCAGGGAACCCATTCCAACTCTCGCATGGCTTTCGTCGACATCCAGATACACTTCGGTGGCAAACCAGATTGCTGCCGCAAGTGCGACTCCTTGAGGTCCCAGACTCATTGTCGAAACCATCCCAGAAATCGAATTTGTCAGTGCAAATTGGACTATCTCCAGTGCCTTATCAGATATCTCAGCGAGAAAAGCATGCCAGAAGTTTTCGTTAGTCATCAATGCGGCATCTTTCAATGCCAATTCAATGGCTTCCTCCCATACAGGGCCTAGAGGCAGATGGGCCAACTGCTGGAGAGTCAATATTGCTTGATCTGCATTAAGCGCTTGATTCAGCAAAGTGGAAAAGATTAGATCGGTAAACAGAGCTCCACCGCTTATGCTTTGTCCTACAAGGCCTATGGTCTGATGGGATAGATGCGGAGCTTTGGGAAGTTTTTCTAATACTCCAGATCTCAATAAACCAGAGCGCACAAGTGCGCCATCCAATTGTGTCGCTAAGGACGAACAGTCAAATCCAGATGCCAGACAAGCGTCAATTGCATAGCGTGCTATGTCTGTCGGAACCTTTACAAATTCCGCTGTCTCCTGGCCGAAGTGGAAGAAAAGAAACTTCCCGCTCAATTCGGGTTCTAGAGCTTCCCTGAACGCAAGTTGCAGAGCCAATCGCCTGTAGTACTCTCTCAAGGTCCTGTCTTTTAGTATGCCGGTCTTGCCAACAATCTCGTTTATAGTTTCCGGAGCAAAATCTGACGGGACAGCCAGCCAAAGCGTATGCCCACCCTCAGTTTCCATTCGCATTGCGTGAACACCTATGGATCCTTGAGGGAACAAGTAAACGAGATAACACTTCTCATTGTTCGATGTATCCGCATCGAAGTAGGTTGCATCCAGGTATTCGATAGTAGCGCACAATGAGTATTCGCCCGATGGAATTGTATTGGGAAAAGTAAAGAAGAACGGCACCTCCCAATCTCTCTTTCCCTTGTTTTCAGACGAATATATGTACGGATTGTCGTTGTTGTCCCCCAAGCGATTGCCGGGCCCCACAGAATCGAAAATTGTCGAAGCGGCTCCATTTTGAATTTTCGTGCGGCTGCCATCCGAAGTACTGGTGAGTTCCGTACGGATGCGGAATCGGCCTGCGGGCTCGTCCCCGTGGTTTCGCGCAACAAACCAGAACGAATAGTTGCTGCCTAGGACAGTCCTTACTTCCTCTTCGGCCTCGATGGAATCAATGGCGAGGTCGGCGCCGTCCTTGACCGTATAGGTCCACGACTCCGACGCGGTTTCGCCCTGGTCGTCAGTGAAGGTTACCGTTACATCATAGGTGCCAGCGCTGGGGAACAGGTGGCGGAAGCTCCGGGTTATGCTGTTGGTGGCGCTGAAAGAACTCTCGGGGGACGTGTAGTCGCCTGAACGGGACCAGTGTTTGTCCACTTCCCATTTCCACTTGACGAGGTTCCCGTCATCGTCAGTGGCCCTTGCTGAAAACGATCGCGAACTGCCGCTATAAGCGTCAGGAGTCGGGTCCGATGGCTGCAAGAGCCTGACCGATGGTGGGCCGTTGGGCGGGTCTTCCACCGATACAGTCCACGAGGCCGATGAGCTTTCATTCTCGTCGTCAGTGAAAGTGGCCGTCACATCGTAGGTGCCGACGCTAGGGAACTGGTACTCGAAGGCCTTGGCAATGCTGTCTGTGGCACTGAATGTACTCTCGGGGGACTTGTAGTCGCCCGAACGCGACCAGTGCTTGTCCACCTCCCATTTCCATTTGACCAAGTTGCCGTCATCATCGGTGGCCTCCACTGAAAATGATTGGGGGCTGCCGGTGTATACGTCTGGAGTCGGGTCCGAAGGTAGCACGAGAGCGAGGGACGGTGGATAGTTGGACGGGTTAACAGTGAAGCTGAAGGCTTTCCAATCAGTCAGATCTCTATCGAATCCTGTCCTTTGTTCCTTCAGGAGACATTCATATTCATAGGCGCCTGCTTTTGGGAATGTGACCCGCTTTGTAATGGTTGTTCTTCCGGAATTGTCGGTCCCCTTCGCGGCGGTGTCGACGCCGAGAACACCATAAGCGGTGGATATGGAGACCTTCCGTCGGTACTTCACGAATACTTTCTTGCTTCCGGTGTAATTCGAGACATTGAACTCCAGGTCGAACGGCTCGCCCGTTGTAGGATTGTCAGGGTCGGTGTCGCAAGCCACATCTCCCGATGCCGGTGGTAAGACCTCGAAGTTTACAGTGTCCGACTTATTCATCGTCACATTGCCGCTCGAGAACCATCCCCACGAACCGTCCTCCCATAAATGGCACTTGAAAACGTAGTTGCCCGGTTCGTCTAGACTGACATTCTGCTCCAGCGTTACCGCTTTTTCCTTGTCGGTGTATTGAAATTCGCTATTGCCGATTTTCTTCTCCTCTCCGTCTTTTGTGATAGTGTATTTGGCGAAAACTTTGTGTTCACCTGTATATTTTGTGACTCTAAATCTTAGGGTGAAGGTGTCTCCTTTCTCCGGATGTTGAGGGACGACCGAGCAGGCTATCTCGCCAGTATTGTCTGATTCTTCGGCACCTATAAAGGTGCTTGTGCCCTTTTCGGGTGCTTCATTTGCCTGGAGGGGATGAGGAGAGGCGAAGGAAAGAAGCAGCAGAATAACTGCCAGGGTGGCTGCCACAGAGGACTTGAGCCCATGCAGACGAAGGTGGCGAATCATGCCGTCTCCGCCCCATCCGCGCCTCCCCTGACCTGGTGAGACCGGTGGCTTCGAAACAAGTTATCCTCAAGACTTCCGGAACCTGAGACAGACGAGAAGGTTGCCACAATCGCAGCAGCCAATGAAGGCGTAATCGTCCTCGAGCGAAGGGCTGATCCCATGCTGACTCCGATTTGCTACGGTATAATGACCCATCTTGCGGGAGTGGCATACCGCCGCGATCGGCTGCGAATGCCATAGAAAACAGTGCGCCCCGGCTTACCGGGGCTCCAATTGTCAATGAAACTAGCAGACATTCCCGGAAGTGTCCGTGAGTCTCCCCGTAACTTCACCAAACGGACGTTTTGAATCTGAAGTTTGTGGGTGAATTCACATTTCTTGATCCGTGTACATGGTCCATAGATCCCTTTTACACAGCTCAACTGTAATGCGTGTGAATTTATGAACCTCGATACGGAAACCCGACGGTCCAGGGCAAAGCAGGTCGGTCGCCTGATGCAGTGTTACCGCCTCGATCGTGCTGGGCGTGGGCGAGGCGGCCGGCTGTCGCAGACCGGTCTGCTGGCCCTCATGGGCGAGATCAAGGAGGAATACAGGGACTACAGCCACTCCACAGTGGCTCGATGGGAAAGCGGGGAAATTCTGCCGAAGCGGGGGCGGCTTGAGGTGTTCGGCGCAGCGCTGGGCCTGCCCCGGGCAGAGATCGATGGGTTGGTCGCCCTGGCCGGTCTGGGCGACAACGACCTGGGTCATGCAGACAATGACATGGGCGTCGGCGATATAACGGGCGACTTTCGTCCTGTGCTCTCAACCGGCAGGTCCCCCTCGGAAGAGCTGGTTCGACAGGGCCGTTCTCATGGCAACGACATTGGTCGCTTCCTGCTTGCCAAGCTCCTGCTCCCAGGGTTGGGTATTGCAGGGGCCGGCTTCTTTCTTGGGGCAGTAGGATTTAACGCCGACTGGATGTTGACGGCTTACATCGTAGCGATTATCGGCGCCATGCTTTCTCACTATTTCCTGCCGCTACGGCGTTCGAGGGGGCTGAGAGACTTTCTATTTATATCGGTATTCGTGCTGCTCAGCACGCCCATGTTACAAGCTCCATTGATGAAGATGGACCACTTCGGTTTCTATGCAATTGATGGTCTCGGAGGAACGCCGATTCCATATGTACTTGCCCTACTGGTCAACCTCGCCCTGGCATTCATCGCGGCTCTCATGTATGACTACCTGACCCGGTGGCAAGATTCTCAGGGCTCTGCCAATCCATACCGCCGGGCTGCGTGGGTCACAGTACCTCCGCTTGCCTTTGTATATGTCTCCATGCTATTCATCAGCTGCGCAGGGACGTGGCTATACCTGCTGGAGGCACTGCCCGTTTTGGGTGGAGTACTCATGGCGATACTGGTGCTGCGCGACGAGAGCATACAGATTTCCCAGTGGACCAAGAGATTCCTGCTCCAATGCACGTTTGCCATCACCATAGTTCTCACAATGATGAGCCTCGCCGGAATGGTCGTGGTCTATTTGGAGCCGAGTCTGCAGATGGTGGCGGACCATACCTTGCTGCGCTCCTGGGAGGTTGACTTCAACGAATTGGGCTATTCACAGGAAGAATTCATCGACAGGTCGCGGATCTCAACAGTGTGGTCCAGCCTGGCCGCGATCATCTATATGGTTGCAATTGTGGCCGGCAGCCTTGTTGTAACCATAGTCAAGAAGGATCCGAAAGATTCTGCCGCGGCAGCCTCCGCTCTTGCGCCGGAAGCAGTTTCACCTGCATCCCACAAGCGGCAAACGAAGCGCACCAGGATCGACTCCCGATACAGGCCAGGGTGGCTGACAGGGAGCCGCGTCGTGAAGCCGATTCAGGGCATCGCAGCCTACACCCCGGGTTGACGGACTCCATAGCATTGACCACCCCTTCAAGGCGGTGAGCGAAAGAATGACGCCAGAATTGGACTCCCGGCGGTACAGAGCAAGGCAGGTTGGCCGGCTCATGCAGTCCTACAGGCTTCAGCGGGAGGGACGGGGCCGCGGAGGGCGGCTGTCGCAGAGCGGCCTGCTGGCGTTGATGGGAACCATAAAGGCCGAGTATCGGGATTACAGCCACTCTACCGTGGGCCGGTGGGAGAGCGGCGACATTTTCCCCACGGCCGAGCGGCTGGAAGTGTTCGGGGCGGCCCTCGATCTGCATCGGTCCGAGATCGACGGACTTATCGCACTCGCGGGGTTGGGGACCGGGCCGGCATCCTTTGAAGCTGAAACGGCAGCACCGGACGCCGACTGCGGATCGGACTCAACTCCAATCTCAGTGGATGGGAATTCAAAGAAAGCTTCATCTTCGGGTGGAATGGAGCAGTCCTACACGGCAACTGTAATTCGCTACTGTCTGGCTCGTTTTGCATTGCCCGGACTGGCGATCGCAGGAGCCGGACTCGCACTGCATTCCCTGGGTCTATCTGCATCGTGGATGTTTTCTCTATACGTGGCGACCGTAGTCGTCATGGTACTGCTTCAGGTCATTCTCAAGTTGCGGCACTCGAACGACCTCCGCGATTTCCTGTTCGTATCAATTTTCTTCATTCTGTCCGGGTCAATGGTCCAAGCTCCGCTGACCGGAATAGACGGCTATGGCTTTTTTCTCGTCGATGGCTTCGTCGGCACGCCGTTTATTTACCTCTCAGCGCTTATGGCAAACCTGCTGCAGGCCCTGGCGGCCGCAATTGCCTTTGACCTGCTTTGGCGCTGGCAATACTCGAGCGGACACGGGAGCCCCAAAGCGTACCAGAGGGCGGCATGGGTAGCCGTACCTCCTATCGTACTGGTCTACACCTGCAACCTCATCTTTGCCTCCGTGGCAGTCAGCTTTTCCCTGCTCGTGATTCTGCCGGTGCTGGCCGGGGTAATAATGGCGCTGCTGATACTGCGCGACCATGAGGTCTCGGTAGGCGAATGGGACCGCAGGTTCCTGCTTCACGCCACGCTAGCTATCACAATCGCTCTCACCATCATCGGTGGGATGGGAACGATGGTGTTCTACCTGGATCCAAGCCTACTGTCCCAACCCAACCACAATACCCTTGTCATCTCGGCAGAAATCGATTTCACGGTCCTGGGCTACCCGGAAGAAGAACTGCTGGACAGGTATCGAATTGCTTCGTCGTGGGGTTCATTGATCAGCCTGGTCTACATGGTAATTGTCGTTGGGGGAAACCTCATCGTGACCATCTACCGCCTGGGTAACGGCGGACAGGCCGGACCCGGAGAGGCTGCGGCACCAGCAGTCGCGGCCGCTCCTGCAAAGCAGCGGCAGCGGAGGCCAAGGGCAGAGGCGCGCTACCGGCCGGGCTGGCTGGCCGGCCACCGCGTGTTGCAGCCGACGCGGAGCACCGGAGGATATGTGAATCGTTGATGCAGCCCATGAGGGACGCCGCGTAATTTCGAGATTGGCGTGATGACATGTCGCTAGACTCCGAATCGCGAAGACAGAGGGCCAAGCAGGTAGGCAAGCTCATGCAATCCTACCGCCTTGATCGAAAGGGAAAGGGCCGCGGCGGGCGGATGCCGCAGCGCGGCCTGCTGGCCCTTATGGGGAATTTCAAGGCCGAGTACGGTGACTACAGCCATTCAACCGTGGCTCGATGGGAGTCAGGAGAAATCCTCCCCACCAGGGAAAGACTGGAGACATTTGGGGCTGCTCTTGACCTGAACCGGACCGAGGTCGACGGACTGATTGCACTGGCAGGACTGGAACCGGAGTACCAGAAGGCCGAGGCGCCGAGCCCACACAACGCGGCCAGCCCGGTGGACGCCCCCGGCACCCCGTCCTACGCATGGGAAGTAATCAAGTTCAGCCTCTCAAGGTTCTTTTTTCCGGGCCTCCTCATAGCCGTTGCCGGATACTACCTGGCGTCCCTGGGCTGGAACACCGGATGGGTCCTGGCGACCTACATCAGCGGTGTCATTGGAGTGGTGCTATTCGGCGCATTCCTTCGGATTAGGCGCCCCGATAATCTTCGTGAGCTTTATTTCCTATCGGTCTTCGTGCTCCTGAGCACCCCGATGTTTCAGGCTCCCCTGACCCGGATGGACCCCTACGGTTTCTATTCCATTGGGGGCATGGCAAACACGCCCTTTCCCTTCCTCCTTGCGCTGCTGGTGAATTTATCGCTGGCCGTGATCGCTGGTCTGTTGTTCGATCACCTGTGGAGAATTCAGTTCACCGACAGGGGCACCACGAATAAGAGGGCCTACGCGCGAGCTCATTGGGCGGTACTCCCCCCATTGATTGCCGTTTATTGTTTTGCCATCGTGTTCTGCAACACCCAGACCTGGATTTACCTGACGATAGTTTTCCCGATGCTGGACGTCGTATTCACGCTGCTCGCAGTGCTGCGCGAAAAGGGAGGGGATCTGGATGAATGGAGCCGCAGGTTTCTGCTGGCAGCCGGAGTTGCAGTACTTTTGACACTTTCACTGCTGGGGGGCGCGGCGACCATGTTCTTTTATCTCGAGCCCAGCCTCCTTGCCGTACCCGACCACAACCTGTTCCGGTCGTGGGAACTGGATTTCAATGCCCTGGGATATCCCGCCAGCGAGCTGAAAGAACGCCTGAGGATGGGAGCAGTTTGGTCCGGGCTGGCCTCACTCGGATTCATCGTGGTGTTCATAGGCGGCCATTTCCTGGCGACCATACACAGAAGCGGCGGTGGAGACGCGGCCAACACGGCCTCTGGCTTGACACCGATGTCGGTGGCTACAAGTCCGGAACGCAGGCGCCCGATGCGCGCCCGGATTGACCCCAGCCACCGGCCAGGATGGTCGGCGGCGTTTCGCACCTTGCACTCGATGCGTAGCAGCATGGTGTATCCACCCTACTGAAGTGAATTCCTTCAGCAGCTCGGTAAGGTCCATGCCCGCCATCACTGGGCGATGCGAATGATCTCGTACATGTGGCGGTAGAGTATGGCGGCCTGGCTCAAGATGGTAAGCATTCCCCCTGCAGTGGGCGTTACATGCTCGAAGGCCAGCAGTTCGGTGTGACGGACATCCACATGGTCCCGAACGGCTTTCACAAGCCACCGGGACTCGGCGGCTGGCACCAGTTCGTCGTCGCGATCGTGCATGACCAGCAACCGGGCCTGGAGACCACCCACATGGCCCGAAGGTGAAATTCGCACCATGTCCCGGTGAAAGCCCGCCGGAAGCTCTGAGACGAGGTTGTTTGCCATTGGCACAGGCACACCCTCCAGGAGCTGAGTGACTCGCCGGGCCGGGGGGGACAGCTTTTCTCGCTCGGTTGGCGTTGAAGGCATTTCCCTGTCGTACGCCTGGGCAAGAATTTCAATGTCTCTGGGTTCCTCCAGAGTGTCGATCAGTTCATTCGCCAGCACTCTTATTGTTAGGTCTCCTGGCTCCCAGACCGTCCTTTCCTCCTCGTAGAACACCGTGCGCGACGCCGCCTGGACCAACAGGGATTCAGCATCGAAATACGGCCCCAGGGCGTTCACGAAATGGACTCTTTCTCGAATCCTGGCGTCTGAGGCAGCCACCAGGGCGAAGGAAGCGCCGATAGAGAACCCGCCCATGCCGACACGGTCCCGGTCAACATATTCCTGGCTTTCCAGGAACTGGAAGGAAGACAGCAGCACTTCAGGGGCGCCCGGGTCGATGTTGTGGGTCAAACCTACATGGGGAGACCACTGGTACATAACTACATAACCGACCCTGGCAAGTGCGTAGCCCAGGTTTATTACATTGGGGTCTTCGAATCCCTGGTCGGTTACACCCAGAGACAGCAGAACGGCCGCGCGTGGCCTGCCGTCCGGCGGCCGGTAGACTTCAGACACCGACTCGCCTTCAGGGGAAGGGTACTGGACTTCATGGCGCAATGGCTCGGCGCCGAGCCAGGACTGGGGCTTTACCGGCGTACCCAGGACCTGCGTCAGGAAGAGTGTGGTGTGAAAACCGGCCCTTCCCTGTGGAGTGACCGCCATAAACAGAGTCAGCAGGGCTCCCGCAATCACAAGGAACTGGAATAACCAGGCTGCCACTTTCCGTAGGACACGTTTCAGATGTACTTCCTCTTTGCTGTGGAACCGACCAATGGACGCGCTGGGTCCGAGATTCTCCGGTGTCGGAGGGTAAACGTGATCCGCACATTGCCAGCAGACTGGTTGAAGTAGACACGAGGGCGTTTACCCAATTACATGCAGGCGCTTTTGACGAGGACGAAGCGGTAGAGGCCCCGGGGTACGCCGGAATATAGAAGCTAGAGTTTTCGGGATAGCCGAGAGAATACAGGATGAGGCACCGCCCTGTCGATGTCGATTGTAGAAAGCGCGTTACTTATACGCGTGTTCGGCAATTTCACGTCTATAAAGA
The DNA here is from genome assembly GCA_963667765.2 of Dehalococcoidia bacterium. GTDB lineage: Bacteria > Chloroflexota > Dehalococcoidia > Lucifugimonadales > UBA3495 > VXOI01. The sequence goes on from CAXXON010000002.1 coordinate 42,709, forward strand.
CCCAGGTGCAACGACGCAGCAGTGTGAATATTGCGTGAAATAGCGAGTCTTCGGGGGTGAAGTTGTGGTCCAACTTCCCAACTTTCTTCCATTGTCATTCTGATCCGACGATTTCCCTACGCACGGCATCACACATCCTGCTTGGCAGATGGCTCAGGCATTCGGTAACCGACCCTGGGCTCGGTGAAAATGTAGGACGGGTCGTCGGCGTCGTCCCCCAACTTTCGGCGGAGGCGGCGGAGGTGGGTGCGGACCACCTGCGGATCTCCGGCTGTCGTCACATGCCAGACCCGTCGCAACAATTGGCCGTGGGTCATCACCCGGCCGGCATTGGCCGACAGCACGCGAAGCAGGTCGTACTCGATGGGCGTGAGGTGCACCGCTTGGCCGTCAACCAGGACCTGCCGGTGGGCGTAGTCGATACTCAACCCCCCCAGCACGAACGGCTCTGGGGACTCGTCGTGGTCCAAGCCCGCCTGCTTGCGCAATGCCGCCCGGATGCGCGCAGTGAGCTCGGTAGGGGAGAAGGGCTTGACCATGTAGTCGGCGGCTCCCATGTCGAAGGCCCGCTCGATGTTCTGGTCCCTGCCGTAGGCGGTGAGGAAGATTACCGGCACCTCGACGATGTCCAGGATGTCCTGCATCAGCTCGATGCCGTCGGTGTCGGGGAACACCAAGTCTAGGAGTACGAGTTGCGGCCTTTCCAACTCCACCAGGCGCAACGCTTCCCTCGGATCAGCAGTAACGGCGGGAGCGTACCCGGCGCTGGAAAGAACATCGCGAACCAGCCGGAGTGTCTGTGGGTCGTCATCCACCGCAAGTATCCGTGCGTGCCCGTCGGCATCCGGTGAGGATCGGGTAGGATGGCGTTCCCGCCCGGACGATTCCACAAGAGGAGCCTCGCCAGCCAGCGGGAGAGTGAAGGTGAAGCGGGCTCCAAGACCGGGACCGTCGCTTTCAGCCCAGATTCTTCCTCCATGGGCTTCGATGATGCCTTTACAGATAGCCAGGCCCAGTCCGGAGCCCGCGCCGTCCCTGTCGCCGCTGTCTCCCTCGATGCGTACATACTTGCGGAATAGGTACAGGAGCTGCTCCGGCGAGACTCCCCTCCCTTCGTCGGCCACGCACACGGCGACTTGCCAGTCCTGCCGCTGGGCGGTAACCCGGATAGCGGAATATTCCTGGGAGTAGCTGGAGGCGTTGGACAGGAGATTGCCGAGGACCTGCACTACCCGGTACCGGTCGGCCATGACAGGAGGGAGCCCCGGAGGGATATCGATGTGGAGAGCGTTGCCGCCGCCCGCGCTGGTGAAAGCGCTCCGTCCCTGCTCTACCAGCGTCGCCAGGTCGGTTGGTTCCGGGCTGACCGACAGGGAGCCGGTCTCGATGTGGGCGACATCCAGCAGGTCTGCGATCATCCGGCGCATGCGGTCGGCCTGGCCGTCGATGATGCGGTGAAACTGGCGCACCTCCGCGGGGTTCAGATGCGCCGACTCGTCCAGCAGCGTGGCTGCGGAACCCTTGATGGAGGTCAGCGGTGCGCGAAGCTCGTGGCTGACCATGCCCAGGAACTCCGCCCGGAGCCGCTCAAGCTCCTCCAACGGAGTCATGTCCTGGAGGGTGACCACCACAGACTCCATTTCCGCGCCGTCCTGGGAATAGAGAGGAGTGGCATTCACCAGCACTGTGACCGATCGGCCGTCGGGAACCTGGAGTACGACTTCCTCGGCGCGGATGGTCCGGCCCGTGCTCAGCCGGTGGGCCAGCGGAGATTCCTCCAGGGAGATCTCGCGACCATCCATCCGGCGGAGACTGAGGATATCCATGATCTGCTCCGGCGGGCCGTCGGGCTGCCGCAGCCCCTCGACGATTCGCAGGGTCTCCCGGTTCCAGGACACTGGGGCGCCGGTCCTGGCATCGAAGACGACGACACCCACCGGAGAGGTGTTTACCAATGCCTCCAGGTCGGCCCTTGCACGCTGCTCTTCCCGGTAGCGTCGGGCGTTGGCTATGACGAGGGCCGCCTGTGACGCAAACATCACCAGGGTCTCCTCGTCCTCCCGCGAGAACTCGCCTCCATCCTCTCCTTTTGTCAGGTAGATGGAGCCCATTCGCACACCGGCGTTCCGCACCGGCGCGACCAGCAACGAGGTGACCATTACCGGAGGACGCAGGGTTTCCATTCCGCGAGAGGCCGTGTAGGCCCCCAGATTGTCGATTCGCAGCGGTTCGTCGACGGTGTTCAGGTGCCTGAACAGCTGCTCGCTCTGGGGCTGGTCCATGAGTTGCTGCCGTTCGTGGTCCGTGAGCCCGGAACTCACGAAGGCCTCGAACCTGCCATCTACATCCAACACGGTCAGAGCGGAGTACCTCGCGTTCGTCAGATCGTGCGCGCTGTCGACCACATCCTGGAGCACGCTGTCGAAGTCCAAATGCTCGTTGATCCGCAGGCTGGCCTCGCTGAGCTTCGTCAGCCGTTCCTGGGGAGTGGAGGACTGACGGACAAGAGCTTCGTTTTCCTTCATCGCACCGCCTCGCTTTGAACCCTGCCGATTATAACCTTCCATGACAAAACCGTCATAGAAGTGTCACGCATATTTCGCTTTCCGTTATTTGTCTGTCAGACCTTGCTTCCTACAATCCGAGGCATAGGACCAAGGAAGGGTTGCCAAGAGGGCAAGCGTCCGCCTGCGGTCCACCTCGCTTACATACCAGGGTCAGAAAAAGCAATCCTGAGTTAACCAGCCAACCCAAAGGAGGTAATCGGAATGCCAACGGGAGATTTCGGCCCTTCATTCAATTGGTTCGCGGTATTCGCGGTCCTGTTTAGCTTGGCAGCAATCCCGGTCTTCGTGCCTGCCATTGCAGGGGCCATCGTCGCAGCCGTACTGAAAAAGCAGCCCGTCTGGTCCTGCTTTTTCAGGGGGGCTGGCGTCGGAATGATTGGTCTGGTGGCAATCATCGTCTTGGGAATCGTGTCCATTTCGACAGGATCCGGAGTTTTGTTTCTGGCCACTTCTTCCGCCACTTTCCTGACATCTATTGTGGTCAGCTGTTATGCGTCATCACGAGAGCCGGAGGCAACTGATGTGACGAATTGAGGGAGTCGCTCGACGGGCGGCGAGGCACCGAACGCTTAGGGCCGGAGCCCACCAAGACGGCTCCTCTACGCGAAGCACTGTGAACGGTAGATGTTTGCTGGCTGGAGGCTAACTCACTGCTCAAAGCCAATCATGTTCAGCAGCGCTTCTCAGCAAAGAACATTAAAGGGAATCAACCATCCTGGAGGAAAAATGAACTGTCCCAATTGCGGCCGGGAGATGGTAGTAGCGGACCGCTTCTGCCCCTGGTGCGGAGCGCCGCTGGACGGCTCAGGCGGGCCTGCTGGTCAGGAAATGCATGTAGAGAGGGCTGGCGACTCCCCTCCCACACCAGTGGGGCCTACGCTCGAGGACCGCGAGTTGCGACAACTCAGGACTGATGTTGACGCCATCACAACCGAGGTGGCCCGGATTTCGTTGCGCCTGTCCGACCTGGAGAGGCAGCGGGGGGTTCGGCAGGCTGGGCAGCGGACGGTGCCGCCCCAGTCTCAGCCTCCCGCGCCGGTACCTGAACGGCCCTCAACCGCACCTGCTGCGACCACGCCAACACCGGCCGGGGAACGCGCATACGTACGGCCTGCGCCACGGGCCGCGACACCGGCTACCCCATTACGGGCCGGCCAGGCCACCAGAGCACAGAGCGGCGCATACGCGAGTGCGGCAGGCCGTGGCACTACTGGGGCGACCGCTTCTTCCGGCGGTAGCGGCTTCAGCGCGCCTTCCCTGCCATCCATACCTCTTCCAGACTTCGGAAAGTGGAACTGGGAATGGCTGGTGGGAGGCAATTGGCTGGCTCGCATCGGCGTGGTTGCACTGATCTTCGGCGTGGCGTTCTTCATCAGCCTGGCAATCGACCGGGGCTGGCTGGGCGAGGTGGAACGGGTGACGCTGGGCCTCATCGGAGGGCTGGCACTGATCGGCGCTGGCGAGTACTGGCGTCGGCGCTACGCCGTCTGGGCGCAGACCGTGACAGGCGGCGGGCTGGCGATTCTGTACCTGTCGGTCTACGGCGCCTTCGCGCTCTACGAGCTGATTTCGCCTCTAGCCGCGTTTACCGGGTTTTCGGTAATCACCCTGGCAGGGGCCTTGCTCTCACTGCGGCATGAGTCTGTCGCGGTGGCCGTCTTCTCCATCTTCGGCGGATTCGCCACTCCGGTGCTACTACAGGAACGTTTGCCGGACCAACGGCTCCTGCTGGCATACGTGCTGGTACTGGACATTGGCGTTCTGGCGCTGGCCAGCTTCCGGAACTGGCGCTGGTTCACCATGCTGGCCTGGGTCGGGTCGCTGTTCCTGTTCGGGTTCTGGAACCAGGAACTGGAACCATCGACGGCCTTGGCGCAGATCGGGATAACGTTCATATTCCTCATATTTGCCGGGGCCACCGTGGCGTTCCACCTCGTGCGAAAGGAGGCCTCGGGGGCTATCGACCTGGCGCTGATCACGCTGAACGCGGCCGCCTTCTACGGGATCAGCTACTTCCTGATTTACGACGAATACCGCCCTTGGATGGGCGGATTCACGGCGTCTCTAGCGGCGTTCTACGCCCTGCTGGCGGCCGGATGCCGGATGCGGGGGGAACAGCAGCGCAACCTGGCACTGTTCTCGGCGGGGCTGGCCGTGCTGTTCGCCGTGCTGGCCGTGCCCATCCAGTTCGGCGGCCCCTGGATCAGCGTGGCCTGGGGCGTCGAGGGCCTGATCCTGATGTGGATGTCCTTCCCACTGAGGATGCGCGAACTGCGCTGGGCGGGCTATGCGATGTTCGTCGTGTCCGCGGTGTGGCTGCTGGCCCTGGACACGCCCGGCGCCTTCACGCAGGACTTCACCCCGTTCTTCAACGAGTACATGATCAGCTACGCCGCTGCCGTCGCCCTCCCTGCGCTGGCAGGATGGCTGCTACACCGGCGCCGTGAGGCCCTGGGGACGCGGGAGCGGATCGCGATTCCGGTCTTTGCCCTGCGCTCCGCCGTCCTCGCGGCGGTGCTCATTCCCGTTCAGGTCGACGGCATCTGGGTAGCCGTTGGCTGGATGGCCGAGTCGGTGTTATTCGTCTGGCTGTCTTTCGTGCTGAAGATGCGGGAACTTCGAGGGTTCGGTTACATCATGGCCGGGGTGTTCGCGGGATGGCTGCTGGCCGTGGACACGGCGGCTGCATTCCAGGAGGACCTGACGCCGTTCCTGAACTGGTACATGCTGGGCTACGCGGCGGCGGTCGTGGCCCTGGCCACCTCGGCGTGGCTACTGTGGCGGCGACGGGGGGAACTAGCGGAGAGGGAACGATACAGTCATGTGGCCTATGCCGTCGGGGCGTGCGCGTTGGCCGCCATCGCCGTTCCGGTACAACTGGACGGGATCTGGGTAACGGTGGCTTGGGCCATCGAGGCCGCGCTGCTCCTGTGGATATCTTTCCCGCTCAGGATTCGCGAGGTCAGATGGTTCGGCTACCTGCTGTTCGCCGCCCTCTCCCTCTGGATGCTGGCCACCGATACCCCGGCTGCGCTCCGAGAGGACCTGATTCCCTTCCTGAACTACTACATGCTGGCCAACGGGGCGGTCATCCTCTCTTCCATCGCTTCGGCCTGGCTGCTGTGGCACAGGCGTGAAAGCCTGGAACGATTCGAGCAGGCGGCCTACCCCGTGTTCGGGCTGGTCGCCGCGGCCTCTGCCGCCATCGCCTTCTGGACCCAGCTGGATTGGCCGTGGATCACCGTGGCGTGGGCGGTCGAGGTCGTGGTGTTGGTGTGGCTGTCCTTGGTCCTGCAGATGCGAGAAATTCGCTGGTCCGGCTACGCTCTGTTCGCGGTCTCCTCGGTATGGCTGCTGGGACTGGACACTCCTCGCGCCTTCCGGGATGACCTCACCTTCTTCCTGAACTGGCACATGCTGAGCTACGGGGTCGCAGTGTTGACCTCTGCCGCGGCCGGCTACCTGCTGTGGCGGAACCGGGAAGTCCTGCACGCGCGGGAGCGGCTTGGCTACACGGCATTCGCCCTGGCAGCCGGAATCTTCGCCGCCATAGCGGTTCCGGTGCAGGTCAGCGGCGTCTGGATCACCATCGGCTGGGCAGTGGAGTCGGTGCTGCTGCTGGTGCTTGCCCGGAAGCTGTGGGTACCTGAGATGCGGTGGCTGGGCTACGGGCTGCTGGCTGCTACGCTGTTGCGCATGCTTGGCCTGGACACATTCGATGTGGACCTGGAGACCTTCCGGCCCGTACTCAACTGGCGGTTCCTGGCCTTCGCATCGACCATCGCCGCCCTGTACGCCGCCGCCGTGCTGGAACTGCGCCGTGGAAAGGCGGAGGGGTCGGCACTGGAAGCGATGGCGGGTGTAGCAACGCTTCCCGTCCTGTTGGCGTTGGCCAACCTCGCGACGCTGTGGCTGCTCTCGGCGGAGATCATAGCGTCGGCAGACAGCGCATTCTTCGGCCTCTCGGCCGATGTCAGCGAGAATGTGACCAGCCTGGGTCTCAGCCTGCTGTGGAGCGTGTACGCTGCGGCGCTCATCGTGCTGGGAGTGACCCGGCGGTGGCGCTGGGTGCGGCTGGCGGGACTGGCATTGCTGGCGGTGCCGGTGGTGAAGCTGTTCGCATTCGACTCCCGCCTGCTGGAGCAGGAGTACCGTGTGATCGCTTTCCTGGCTTTGGGGCTGATACTGGTGGCCGGCGGGCTCCTGTACCAGCGCTACAGCCGGGTGGTCAGAGGGTTCCTGTTCGAGCAGTAGAAACTGGCAATAAGTGAAGGCACTCCGGATTCCGCCGGAAACGGAGTGCCTGATCCGTCCCCTGATGCGTCGACCGTCCCGAGATCAGCGAAATGCTGGTTTCGGGACGGTCTGTTTGAGCAGTCTTGCGTCGACTTCGGAAGTGCGGCTGCGCTGGATGAACAACCGGCGTTGCGAGAAGCCGCTGAAGCGACTCTCCCCCGACCCTCCTCAACCGGTACCTCGACGCAGGTGAGTTCCGAATAGCACAGACGCCAGGGCGCATACGATGGTTACGCCCAGGCACATGTAGCCAATTCCGCCGTACCCGGTGCTCGCCAGGAGTCCGCCCGCGATGGCCGCGCCAATTGCGCCGCCGCTCTGGTTGCTCAGGCCCATGATGCTGGCGCCGGTGGACTTGGAGTCGCCCGAATATTCCGTGCTGGCAGCGACCAGCGCCGGCATCGTCATGCTGAGCATGATTCCGGATACGGTTGCCACCGCAACCACAACCCAGAGGCCGAAATCGACGTTGAAGCAAAGAAAGGCACACACTCCCCCGGCGGCCGTGGTCGCGCCAAGCAGGACCGCGCGGTACTTGCTGCTGGCCGCGGGTCCCCCCGAGAAGCTACCGAAAGTTTGCCCCAAGGCAACTATTCCCAGCGGCAGGGCCGCGAATTTCGCGCTCAGCCCATAGGTGCCTATCAGGTAGGCAGGGAAGTAGCTGACCATGGTCCAGAACGCAATGCGGTTCGACAGGCCAACCGCCACGGCAGCCTGGAAGAAACGCAGAGACACCAGCGACCCGTACCGGGAGAAGAACGACCAGCTGCGGACCCGCTCTCGGCTGTCCCGGGGAAACCAGGCCAGGTTCGCAAGGAACGCCGCCGCCAGCAGCAGCCCGGCGCAGAAGAAGGCGAATCGCCATCCTCGCCAGTCCGCCAGTTCCAGCGCTACGGGCACGCTTACCGCCGAGGTCATCACACCGATGGCCAGAATGGCGCTCACCGCCTGCGCCCGCCTGGCTGGGGAGATGATATCCGATAACGCGCCAACCGAAGTGGGCGGCAGAGTCCCGGCTGCAAGTCCGGTGAGAATCCTGAGAACAACGAAAACTTCAATGTTGGGCGCGAAGGCCGAACCGACAACCGACCCGATCAGGACGAACAGCCCGGCGAGTACCACCGGGCGTCGTCCGAAAGAGTCGGACAGGGGCCCGGCCATTACCAGGGAGACCGCCCACGCCGCGAAGGTGGCAGTGGCCAACTGGCCGGCGACGGCGACCGAAACTTCGAGGCCCGCGGCGATCTCAACGAGGAGGGGAGGAAGCATGAAGACCGAGTTCTGGGCTCCGAAAATGCCGAACGCAAGCACGGCGAAGAACCGGGCCTTGTTGATCTCCCTTGCACCAGCCGGAGCCGCTTTAGCCGCGATACCCTTACCTCTCTCAGGGGGCACTGTGGGTCCTTCCAACTGTTCCCTCTCCCTCCGGGGGAGGGTTGGGCCTGTCCTGGGATTGCCGAAGGAGTGGGACCGTACCCCCAGGGCAAACCCATTCTAAATTTATGGAGCCCAATAAGTGACTATCTCAAAATCCGCCAAAGTCCAAAACCGCCATTCCCGCATAGGACCCGTCATTCCCGCGAAAGCGGGAATCCAAACCTCTCTGCCCGAAGCCGATTGTTTCGATCTGGAACCCTCCGGATTCCCCCTTTAGCGGAAATGACGGGGGGCTGCACCGCGTATCAAGTTAGGATGCGGTAGCCTTGGGCGTACCCCCGGCTGCAATCCAAGAGGGTGCGTGACAATGTCCGAAGGGGGCGCATAGAGCGTCGGGTTTGCCTCGTCCAACAGGGACCTTGAAGCTGTGGGTACTGGATTCCTGCTTTCGCAGGAATGACGGTTTCGGTTGCTCGAAAGATTGTCACACACCCTCTAAGGGAAGACACTTGCGATTCTAAAGTCGCCCCCACCTTCTCCATACAGGGGAAAAATTGGGGTGCGAGTGCGATTCTGTGCTTCAGTCCTTGGTGCCCACCGCGCAGTGGAACGGCGTCGATATGAAGAAGGTGCCATCGGCTTCGGCCTGTTCCACGGCGGCCCGCCATTCCTCGGCTTCCCCGGGGGTGAGGGTGGGCAGGATTCCGCCTTGGAGGAACTGCAGCCGCATCCTGTCGGAGAAGGTGCTGATGAACGGGAACATCTTGAGGCCTCCAAGGCCCACCCCGGAGAAGCGCCGGTAGAGTGAGGAATCGTCGCACCCCATTGGGTGGCCCCGGTCCTCGACCCATGGCGGCGATTCGATCCTTGTCTTCAGCTCGGAACGCAACGGAAGGTTGACCCACCGGTTCATGTCGTGGGCGTGGCCGAGCACGGCGACCCTGCCTCCGGGCTTGGTTACCCTCACCATCTCTGGCAACATCAGGTCTGCATTGACCCGCTGAATGACCGTGCTGGAGAAGACGACATCGAAGCTGTTGTCGTCGAAAGGCAGCGACTCGGCGCTTCCCTCTCGAAAAGCGACGGCGCCCTCAAGGCCCTCCCTCTTGGCGATCTCGGCGGCCTCGCGCAGGAAGAAGGAGTTGACATCCATACCCGTTACCGGGTTATTCGAGGCCTTCTCGCGGGCGAACCAGCGGCACAGTACCCCCGTGCCGCAACCGACTTCGAGTACGCTCTCTCCGGTCTTGATTTCGGCCTCATCCAGGAGCCGGCCCACCGCGGACAGGTACCCCGGAGTGTGCCCTCTCCCCTCCAGGCTGGCCACCATGCCCAGCGCGGGGCCGGTCATCGAGATGACGCAGTGGCTCTCGCTCAGCGTCTCCAGCAGCGGCCCCCACTGGGAGGGCGCGGCCCCCAACGGCAGCAACACCAGCGGCGGCCCTGAGCCTTGTACCCTGAAGTAGACCCCGTCGGCCTCTCCTTCTTCGACCGGGGGCGCTGCATGAGCCGAAGCGTCCTGAGTGCCCGCTCCAGCAAGGAATTCCAGCATGGCTGGGCCGATGTCGGCTCCTCGAAGCACCGCCAGGTCGTTGTAGTTGTCGGGGAAAACAGTGTCGGGCAGAGTGACCATCGACGCCGAGGGCAGGCCATCCATGTTTCGGCTTATCGTTTCCGTGGAGGCGCCCCGGTCGCCGTTGAAGACCAGGAGCCTGTCGGCCAACGGGCCAAGCGCCTGGGCGTCGAACCCCAGGGGACATACCAGCGTCAGGGAAGCAACCGCTCGGGGGTGATTGACGGCCATGCCGAGCCAGTCGTTCAGACCGCGGGAGGCGAAGTGGGCCCGGTCGATGCCCAACTGACGCAGTACCGCAACTATCTTTTCTTCGACGGGAGTATCTGTCTGTGTCGTCATTTGCCCTCCCGAATTCTTTGCCGCTCCTGCCTGGACAGGTCAACTACTACCGCTTGACTTCCGTGCGTGCGGCCCACTGTCCGGGACATACTAAACCATAGCTGGGTCGACAGAACACCCGGTGCCCAATCGGTCGGGACGACGGATCTTGAAACCCCTTTTATGACAGATGCCCACTTCCCTTATTGATGGGTCTGGTTTACGATGTAAGGCATTGATTGCGAACTTTTGTGCGCGCATGCCGGCCCTGATCCTTGGCTGCAACGCATTTGGAGAACTTCCCTGAATGTCCGCAAATGACCGGCAATTTAAAAAATCTTCAGCGCCCGAATGCAATTTGGTCCCATGCCAATTGGGGCTTCTGATGCTGTCGGCGTCTTCCGGCACCGGATCCAGCAGCCCGGTAAATCCCCTGCGCTCTCCTTGACGCAACCGTCCCCCAAGATACAATTGCCAATACCTGAAGCAACAGACAGGAAACGGAGGAGCTGCGATGCCACATTTCACCAGGGGCGATGTAACTATCAGGTATGAGGAGGTCGGGTCCGGGTTCCCGCTGCTGGCGACTCCGGGCGGCGGCCTCAATTCCAAGATTGAGAACTGGCCTGGGCAGGTGTTCGACTCCATGGAGGTCTTCAAGAACGACTTCCGTGTCATCACCATGGACCAGCGAAACGCCATCGGCGGAGAGTCCACCGGGCCGGTGCAGGTGGAAGACCCCTGGGGGGCCTTTGCCGACGACCAGCTGGGGCTGATGGACCATCTCGGAATCCAGGAGTTCATGTTCATCGGCTACTGCATAGGCGGGCCCTTCGCCATGAAGCTCATCGAACGGGCCCCGGAACGGGTGCTGGCGGCGGTGCTCTGCCAGCCGGTGGGGCACGCCAGCAAGACCTCGGACGCCATGTACGACATGGGCATAGACTCCTGGGGCCCGGACCTCATCGCCCAGCAGCCTGGGCTGACGATGGAAATCATCGAACAGTACCTGCACAATCTCTACCGGGTCCAGCCCAACTTCGTCTACAGCGTTTCGCGGGATTTCGCGCGAGCCTGCCAGACTCCGCTGCTGGTCATGCCCGACGACACGCCGGCCCACTCGCTGGAGGCCGCCATGGAAATGATCGAGATTGCGCCCAAGGCCCAGGCGACGCCCTATCCCTGGAAGGAGGAGCCGGAACTGAAGGCCAAGACGATCGAGCAGGTGCGCGAGTTCCTGAAGGCACACCAGCCGGTGTCGGCAGCCCGCTAGGGGCTGGACGGCGGTCTGAAAAAGAAAAGGGCGGAGCGAGGGCTCCGCCCTTTTCTGGCAGTAAAGAACATCCGCCACCCCCACCCTAACCCTCCCCCTGAGGGAGAGGGAATTATGCGGTGAATGGCGGCGGCCCGGGAGAGGGTTCACTGAAGCTGGCTCACTCTCCGCTTTGTTGGAAGCCGATCACCCTGAGCATCAGCTGGTCCTTGTCGTCGTCCACCCTACGATAGGCCCATTCCCCGTTGATGTGGCGCGGCCGGTGAAATCTGAGGGAGCCAATGTTCCAGTCCGGCTCCGAGATCGAGTCTTCCGCATCCGACCGGGTATCCAGGAACTTGATCGGATAGTCTCCCGTCCTCTCGATCATGACCCAGTAGGCGGTGCTTGGGTCGAGTATTGAATCGGAGGGTGCGGTGAACTCCGTCAACCTCGCCTCGATGCTGGGCGGGTTGGTGAAGGCAAAGATTTCCTCCTTGGGTCTGTCCCACCTGCCAGGCCTGTGATTTGACCACAACGAGACCTTGAGGCCGGAAGGGTCTTCCAATGCTTCGGCCATAGCAAGGGCGACGCTGTGGATCACATATCCCTCCGAATTGCTTCCTGTGTAGATTCGTACCGCTGAGTCCGAGTTATTGACAGTGGCCTTGCCCCTGACGGTCTTTCCAGTGTTCGAAACCAGCACTTTCTCCGCCTCGGCTTCAACGTCCGTTACAGTGATTGTGAAGTCCGCGGTGGCTGAGCGCTCTCTTTCGCCGGACCCGCTAGTCGCCCTCACCTGTACTTCGTAGGCATTGTCCATGCCAGCATCCGTCGGCACTTCGAAGTCCGGAGTTATGGTCATGGCCAGAATCCCAGCGCTGCTGATGGAGAACAGTTCCTGGTCCGCGCCGCCGCTGATTTGGTACCCCGTTATGGAGTCCTCATCATCGAAATCAAAAGCTGTGATGTGTTCAGCCAACCTGGTGTGTTCCCGCAGCGAGACTGCCCTCAAGTTCAGAATCCGCGGACCCTCGTTGTTGGCAGGAACTGACCTGAGGCTCCGCATGTTGTTGGTGCTGCCCGTTGCCGCAAGAACATAGTACCTGGTCCCGAGAAACGGCGAAAACAACACCAAGGGCTCGGTGATGCCCACATTCGCCATCTTGACCGGGTCGTCCCACAGCTCGGCATTACTGACGCTGATGTAATAGGTACCGCCTTCTCCCGTGGCGACCTGGCGAGTAATGGATATCGAAGTTGTGGCCGAATCTCCGTGGCTGATATACCCAGACTCCAGTTCGGTCCCCTCGTCGTCGTATAGCTTGATGGCCGGGTCAATGTAGCTGCTGTAAGCACCCGCCGCAAAGGCCAGAAAAACATAGTTGGTATCCTCTTCCAGCTCGACCGCGAACCAGTCGTGGTCTTCGTAGTAATGGTAGACGCCCTGGTCCGATTCGGCGCCGTCTACAACAAGGGTAGCCCAAGTGGTGTCGTCGTGGGGCAGGTCACCTCGAAGAATCTCAGTACCAGTCCATACTCTGACCGGGTCGTAGACGACTCGAACGGCGTACTCCCCGGTCGTGCCGTTGTCGGCGTACACCTCGACGAACGGACCGTAATTGCGTTCCGCGACGAAATGCCACGAGACAAAACCATCTGGTGGGTCCGACACGGATTCCACATCCAAGCTCACGACCCCAGAGGAGAGGTGTCGATTGTCCAGGTAGAACGCTCTAACCCCGATGTCGTCGTCATTCGTCAGCAAGACCGGCTCAACGTCTATCCTGTACCGGCCGCCGGCGTCGAACGAGAGTGAGGTATCAAACCAGTCGGTATCAGTTGCATTGTCTATGAAGCCATTCACCGTAGGGGACTTGCCGGTATACCTGCTGAAGGCCAGGCGACCCGCCGTCCATGATGTTTCCCCAAAATCATCGTCAGGTTCCACCCCCCGCACCGTGAGCGCGTAAACCCTTGTTTCGTCTTTGAGCCAATCCATACCGGCCATGACGCCCGAGCTGGTCCAGAAATGGTCCTCGATGCTCCAACCGGAGATCCCGAGGGTCGTTTCAGTCTTATCCGTGGTGAACTCCCAGCCCACAGATTCGGCGGTTACATCTATCCGGACCAGGTACTTGGTGTTTGGACGGAGAATCGCGTTTTCGGGCGCCTTGAAGAATGGCCTGCCAGCGAGGTTTGACGGCGACTCGAGTTGGTAAAGCGTGGCTCCGGGGTGCCCGGCCCCAGTGGGTTCGCTGATGACCACGGAGACCTCCGCATCAGGCTGCGCATCAGTGGAGGCTAATTCCACTCCCGTTAGACGATATCTTAGAGGGCCTGTCGTGAACCCCTGCGCATCGTCGAATGAATCTGATGTGGAGGCCGCGAAGGTATTCTGGTAGTTGTCGACGAGGATTGTGCCTTCGCTGTCAGTGGAGGAAAGAGTGCCCAAATGCGTACTGCTCCCCTCTCCGGCGGCAGATCCAAATATATCCGGAATGGGTCCGGATGTCCCCGCACCAAGATCGCTGGTATTCGTCAGCCAAACACCATTGCTGCTATGGGCTGATGGCAGGTATGTAAACGCCAATGTTGCCAAAATCCCCGCCAGCGTCGCTGCCGATGCCATGCGAAATCGACGGCTTGAAAATAGTGAATGGAGACCAGACCATCTCATGAACTTCCTCTGAAGAAAGGTGGTACCAATGCATAAACGGGGAGGAATACGATCAGCCGGGAATGCTCAAGAGGCTATGGGTTACCGACTTCGGTTCCTGAGTTGAGTCACATGGACCAATGGGTGCACAGGAAAGACCTGCTCCCATTTGGGCATAACCGACCGTCAGAAGTATTCCGGCCAATAGGGTGCCAAAACATTAGGTTGGTGAAGCTCCGATGTCTGTGCATTTTGAAAAGGCGCTTTGCACATTCTCTAGAGGAAAACTAAACGGACGAATATAGACTACGATGTGCAGAAAGTTGCAGGACATCACGAAGATGTGCATACGCACATTCGACCAGAACTCAGTTTTCGCTACACTAGGTTGTGAATGCGGAAACCGAGTCGGTAAGCCGGGCAGCGAGAGGTAATTGGAGTCCACACATTTCGTAGACTCGGGGCAAGTGAGTAGAAGGGACGACAACGATCATGAACCGGGACTGCCTGTGAGAGCTAGAAGATGGTCAAGGAGTGAAAGAGGAAATCTTGAATGCCGATTCAATTATGCCTTGAGAGACTCCAGGTGCTCCGCTTACAAACACAAAAGCGGTGCGGACTGATTGATCAATCCGCACCGCTGGAAGCCCAAATTTCCCTGGAGGCTTTACCAGGGGGATGCTTCAGGGTTTTGGCACTGTCTAGTTGGGGACCCACACCATGGCGCCGACCTCGCTGAACTCCCTCTTCAGCTTCTGCCATGAGTCTCCGGCGTCGCTGCTGCTGTAGACCTCACCCAGGAGACTGGATGCGAGGACGAAGTCCGGGTCCGCCGGATGGGTAACTATGTTCCAGATGTTGGAGTTGGGCTCGTTGGGCAGAGGCCGTTCCTCCCAAGTCTGGCCCCCGTCCCGGGAGCGGTGGATGGCGCCGGTGCTCCCGATGGCGGTGTCGCCGACGGCGGAGAAGATGACATTCGGGTCGTCGGTCTTGAAGGCAACGCCACGACTGTAGGGCAGGACAAACTTGTCGGTAGTGACGACCGACTCCCAGCTCTCTCCCATGTCGGTGGTGGCATATATCTCCCGCGGGGTACTTGCCAGCACCCTCCGGGTCTGTCCGGGGCTCCTGGGCTCGCCGGGGCTGATGGCCATGCCGTGAATGTCAGGGTGAACCCCGCCCTCCACGTGGGTCCAGGTGTCCCCGCCGTCCAGGCTGCGGTACACGCCATCCACCTCCACGCCGGCCCAGACGGTGCGGTGGTCCTGCGGGTCGACCATCAGCATCGTAACCATTGGGGGTCCGATGTGGCACTCCTGGGCCATCTGCACCGACAGCCTGGTCCAGCTCTCGCCGCCGTCCCTCGACCGGAACAGCGCGGCAGGCTTGATGCCGACGAAGATCGTGTCGGTATCCACAGGGTCGATGGCTATCGACCATATCGGCATCCCTTCCATGGGAGACCAGAGTTTCTCCCAGGTCGCGCCGCTGTCTTCGCTGCGATAGACCCCGTAGTCGGAGCCTGCCAGGATGCGGTTGGGGTTATCGGGGTAAACGGCCATCCCGCGCACCTGGCTGCCCAGAGGGAACGGGTCCCGTATCCGGTTCCAGGTGTCTCCGCCGTCGGGGCTGTGCCAAACGCCGCCGCCGAACCCGACCGCCCCCACGCAAATGCTGTAGTCCTTTCCCATGGCGATAGCCTCCTTCCAAAATATCAATGCGTACGACTGGAATTGCATTATTTTCGCCAAGTATACGAAATGCAGGCTCTCAATTCCAGAACAGTTCCGAAATATGAGAGTAGGTTAGACTGGTTCTCCGGTTAACCTTGACACTATTCGGTAATCGTTCAAGAATGTGGTTCCATTGGCTTGATACCAGTGCAGGGAAATACATCAGACGCGGCACAGGCTTGGCGAAATGACGAATTCTTCCAAGAGTTGCATAGAAAGCACGATTCATGTGGGTGGGACAGCGGTAGCGTTGCTCAGAGGTGGCGCCGGCCCGCTGCTCCTTGTGCTGCACGAGGAACTGGGGCACCCCGGCTGGCTGGCATGGCACGAGGAACTCGCCCGCGACCACTCGCTTCTCATCCCGACCCACCCGGGCTTTGGCGCGCTTCCGAGGGCCGACTGGATCAGCGGCGTCCGGGACCTGGCCGGTTTCTATGCCCGCATGTTGCGGGAAATGTGCCTGGGGCCGGTGGACGTGATCGGCTTTTCACTTGGTGGCTGGATCGCCGCCGAGATGGCCGCCGCAGACGCCGGCCAGTTCCGGCGCATGGCTCTCGTCGCACCCACCGGAGTGCGTCCGCCGGACGGTGAGATCCTGGACCTGTTCATCGTGACCGCAAGGGCGTACCTGGACGCCAGTGTTCACGACGCTGCCGCCACTCCGGAGTTTGCCGCCCTGTACGGGGGCGAGGAAACGACGGACCAGTTCGAAGCCTGGGAGGATGCGCGGGCGGAATCGGCCAGGCTCGCCTGGAAGCCCTACATGCACAATCCGAGCCTGCCCCACCTGCTGGAGGGCGTCCAGGGACTTTCGACGCTTATCGTGTGCGGGCGGGACGACAAGATTGTGCCCATCTCGGCAGGCGAGGCCTACCACAGGGCAATCACCGGCTCCGAGCTACTGGTGTTCGACGACTGCGGCCACAGGCCAGAGATCGAGCGTACCGCCGAGTTCGTGAGCCGCGTCCGAGGTTTCCTGGCGCAGTAGCAACAATCAGGAGGCATCTTCATGCACATCATGATGTTCACCGAGCGTCCCTACTACGATGTTCCCGAGGACGAGATCATCAGGAACGCCAGCTACTTCGGCATTCCGAATGAGCACTTCGACCCTGCGGTTGGAGGGCGACTCTACAACTCCTACTTCGACGAGGCTGTCTACGCCGAAAAGATGGGATTCGACGGGGTGATGCTCAACGAGCATCACGGCACGCCCTTCTGCATGGGCGCCGTGATGAACATCGAGGCGGCCGTTCTGGCCCGGATCACCGAGCGGGTGAAGATCGTCCTGCTCGGCAACCCCCTGCCGGCAGCCGATCCGCTTCGACTCGCCGAAGAACTGGCGATGATCGACATGATCTCCGACGGACGGCTGGTGCCCGGCTGGGTACGCGGCGCTGGGAGCGAGTCCATCTACAACAACGCGAACCCCGCCTTCAACCGGGAACTCTTCAACGAGGCCCATGACTTCATCATCAAGGCTTGGACTACTCCCGGTCCATTCCGGTTTGAGGGCAAGCACTACCACTACCGCTATGTGAACCCGTGGGTGCTGCCGGTGCAGAAGCCGCACCCTCAGATGTGGATTCCCGGCCTCGTCAGCCAGGAGACCGTGATCTGGTGCGCCCGGCACAAGTATCCCTACCTTGCGCTCGCAACCTTCCTGGACCCGACCCTCGAGATGGTGAAGCTCTACCGCGACATTGCGGCGGAGGAAGGGTACGAGTCCGGGCCGGAGAACTTCGGCTACCTGCAGCGGGTGGTCGTCGCCGAAACCGAGGAGAAGGCGCAGGAGTTGGGACGGGCGTTCCTGTACGGCGGGGGCATCAACGCCTTTGCCCGCCCTGAGTGGATGTTCCCGCCGGGCTACAACTCGAAGGCCGCGACCCGTCGCCTGGCCCGCGTGTCCGTCAATCCGGAGAGCGGCGAGGAGACGCTGGCGCTGAAGCCCACGAACACACCCGAGGGGCTGGAGGCCAGCCGCAACGACATCTACAGCCGCTTCCAGAGCGAGCAGGACAACCTGCAGCTCATTTGCGGCACCCCCGACACCATCATCCCGAAGATCCGCCACATTCTGGAGACCGTCCGTCCTGGCATCTTCTCCATGTGGCACCACCACGGCCCGATCAGCCACGAGGACCGCATGACCAGCATCCGGCTACTCGGGCAGGAGGTGCTGCCCGCCATGCGCAGCATAGCCGAAGAGCTGGACCTGCCCGGCCCCTATGAGCGGCTGCCCGGGTCCCGCCCACTGCCGGCCCCGGTGGCAGGCTGAACGGGGAGCCACCTCTCAGGCGCAAAAGAGGCCGCCGGCAGGAAAAATCCCTCGACCGGCGGCTTTTGCAGGGCCTTGTCTCTCCCATGCGGCTGGAGCCTCGAACGACTAGGAACCTATCTCAAATCAAAGAGACCGACCCAACGACCAAAACCACTGGATTCCTGCTTTCGCAGGAATGACGGTTTGGGTGCAGTCCATGTCCTGAGATAGTTTCTAGGTGTGGCAGTGGCCGTTGGCGTGGTGCGATGGAGGGACGTCCAGCGCCGGGTTCCGGTCGAAGAACCCCACCGGCATCAGCTTGAAGCCGGTGTACATGACCGGCATTACGGGCCAGTCCTCGGGCCTGGGAATGTGGTGGCTGCCGAAGTTGTACCAGACCACGATGTCGGTGTTTTCCACATTGCGGTTGGCCTGGGTCCACTTGGGCAGGCCGTCGCCTCCGGGGTGCTGGTTGGGATACGGCCCCGTGGGAGACATCTCATCGGGGTGGTAGGGCGTGACCCACAGGTTCTTTCTGACGAAGCCGGCACGCTTGGAGACGCTGGCCTCCGGGTGGGCGAAGGGCAGGATGTTGTCCCCCGGCACCAGCTTGTAGCTCACCGGCTGCCCAATGTAGTTGTTCACCGAAGGGTTGGCAATCAGCCAGTAGCGGCCGGCGAAGGGGTCGATTGTGCGCTGGGCCTCCGACTCGGTTGCCAGCAGGGTCTTCTCGGCGATAAAGGCATTACCCTGGGGGTTGTCCGGTCCCATGGGCTCTGCCCGCGTGTTGACCTCGTAAACCGAGTTGGCCGGGCCGTCCACGCTCATGTCCAGCCTCACGCTGAAGAAGTGCTGATGGATGTGGCCGCCCAACTGCGGCGCGATCAGCGATCCGTACTTCGGGACCTCGCCAGGCTCCAGTGCCATGTTGTTCACGATGCCGGTCAGCTTGACCTGGAACTCAATATTGCCGTCCTGGTAGAAGTGCCAGAAGAAGCCGTATTCGTAGTTTCCCACGGTGGCTATGAAGGAGATCACCAGCCTGCGGGAGCGGCGCACCTCGACCTGGCCCGTGCGCCAGTCAGTGTGCTTCCAAAGGATGCCGAAGTCCTCTTCATGGAGACACACGGCGTTGGGGATCTGTGTCGGCTCTCCCCGGCTGTTGTTCAGGGTGGCGTCGAAGTAGTAGATCTGACCGAGGCAGTCACACCCGAGGGTGAGCGAGTTGGCGAGGCTCCCGATACCTCCCTCGCCCACATCGAAAGCGTTCTTGCGGTAGTTCTTTTCCTCCGGGTCGCCGTAGGGCACCACCAACTCGGCCAGGGAGGCGCGATTGATTATCGGACGGGTCCGCCCCTGGTCATCGTAGCTGATTTCATGCAGGACAAGCCCCTCGCGACGGGTGTAACCGACCCTGAAGCTCCATTTCTGCCACGACACCAGGGTCCCGTCGACACTGAAGCTCGGCCCTTCCGGCTGCAGGATGTCCAGCGGCTTGAGGTCCGTGCGGAATTCCCCGACGAACTCGGCGGCGTAGTTTCCGTCGTTGGGCGGCATGGACACCACGCCGTGGTCCTCAACCCTGATCACTTTCATGTTCTTCAGGTCTACCACCGCGATGACACCCTCGATCGGCCGGGCGTACCCGTTGTCAGTGGGACTGGTCTTCAGCCAGCTGCGGGCGAAGGAGAGGCGCATTCCCTCCTCCTCGGCAACGCCGTAGTTGCCCGCCGGCCAGGGGTCGACCATCACCATGCTCGTGTCGTCGATGCCCCGCTTCCGGAGTGCAGCGCGGAACTCCGGGGATTCCTTGACGGCGTTCTCGCATTCGAAGAACTCGTCAAGCATGATCCGCGGCTGGACGCCTGGGATGTGGGTCCACGAAGTGAGCCTGCCCTCGGTCAGAGACACGACGGCCTCATGGGTGGCCCCGGTGTCGTTGTCCAGCAGGATCATGATGGCCTCGCGGTCTGCGGGCCCGTGCCCGTTGCGGCTGACGATGCTGTCCTTGGTTGGCTCCTTCAGTTCGACGGATTCGAACCTGACCCGCTCTCCCAATTCCCTTTCGGCACGGAGGATGGCGACCGCTCTCTCAATCTCGGCCGGGCTCAGCGGGTCGATGGGGTGGGCATTCTTCGCGGGCGATGACTGCACATGAATCGAGTGGCCTGCGGTGGACATTGGGGGCCTCCTTCTTCAACGCGCGATTCCCGGGTTATTGCGAGGGTACGGTAGCGAGACTTGGATACTGTCTCAGAGCCACTGGCGCACTCTGAGTTGGCTTTGCAATCTTCCTGTCGAGGGGGAGGAAGGATTTAGTAACTATCTCAAAATGAGCGTGCCCCGCGCGTATCACCCGACTTCCAGTTTTGGACCACTGGATTCCTGCTTTCGCAGGAATGACGGATTTGGACTGTGACGAGTTTAGAGATAGTTACTCAGCGACACCTTCTTGGCTGCTACCAGGACTTGATGACCGGCAGGACTTCCTCGGCGAATAGCTTCAGGCTGCGTTCGGCGACATCGTAGGGGATACCGCCGAAGCGGAAGGACACATTCCACTCGAACTCGCCGAGCAGCTCGCGCCTTTCCTCGAGGCCCTGGAGGATCTTGTCCGGAGTGCCCCAGCTGGCGGCCTTCATGAACCCTTCGACCGCCCCTTCGAGGCCGGCGGAACGCGCTATCTCGGCCTTCTGCTGGTAGGCGTTGTAGCCCTTAACCTGGCTGAAGTGGTCGCTCAGGAACTCATAGTGGTAGAAGTTGCTCTCGACAAACTTGCCCTGGTACTGGCGCGCCTCTTCCTCGGTCTGCTCCAGGTCGGTGCCACACACGACGAACTCCGATAGCATCAGGGGAGGCGGCTCCGTGCCGTGAAATTCCCGGTGCAGCTCCCGGCCGCGCTCGATGCCGGGCATCCGCATTTCCCAAGGGCGGTCGGCGAACATGACAATGTGCGCGCCGAGTTTGGCCGCCGACATGACCGACTCGTCGCTGGCCGCTACGGCGTAGATGCGCCCGTCGAAGGAATGTTGCGGCCTGGGCCGGATTTCAACCCTGGGCTGCTTGTAGTACTTCCCGTCGCCCTCGATGTAGCCGGTCTTGAGAGCTTCCACGATCATCGGGGCCGCTTCGTCGAACCGTTCGCGCGACTCGTCCATGCTGATGCCGAAGGCTTCGAACTCGCGCCGGGCCAGGCCCCTGCCGAACCCCAGCCGCAGGCGTCCTCCGCTCAGCATGTCGAGGACGGCTGCGTTCTCGGCAACGCGCAGAGGGTTGTGCCAAGGCAGGATCACCGCCGCCGTGCCCACATCGATGTCGGAGTGTTTGGCTGCGATGTGGGTCATGAGCTGCAGGTTATCGGGCACGAAGGAATAGTCATTGAAGTGGTGTTCCGCAGACCAAACGCTGTCGAACCCTGCATCGGCGGCGATTTCAACAAGGCGCAGTTCCTCGCCCCACATCTCGGCGTCCGAGCCTTCGTCCCAACCGTAGCTGGAACAGACCAGCATGATTCCTACATCCATTGGGTAGCTCCTTTATGTTCTTTAGTGGTTCCCGTTTGCCGTGGCCGAGTTGTTCAGAAGCTTGGCATGGTCGGGAAGGGCGTCACCTGAAGTTCGTGCGTCCAGCACGACCTGTCCTGGGTGTGCAGGTAGTAGAAGGCCTCGGCGATCTTGACCGGGTTCATCAACAGGTCGGGGTTCTCCTGGGCACGGGGTGTGGCGCGCGTTCCGGGAGAGTCGATCATACCGTCGATGACCACGTTGGCGACATGCACGCCGTGCTCGGAATACTCCTCGGTCAGGGCCTGGGCAAAGCCGCGCATCAGGACTCGGGGATAGTACAGCGACTGCCCGGTAAACCGTTTGCGGCCCCTCAGCGAGAAGTTGTTGTTGGAAATCAGGATTGATCCCTCGCCGCGTTCCCGCATCGCCGGCAGCACCTCCTTGGCCACGAGGAACGGGCCGCTGCTGGCGATGTGCTGAGCGGTCTCGTACATCTCGAACGGGATGTTCTCCATCAGTTCCATTTCCGGCGGAAGGTCGCGTCCCTCCAGGTACCCGGCGTTGTAGACCAGCACCTGCGGGTCGCCCGCCTCTTCCCGGATACGAGCGAACGCGTCAGAAATGGAGTCGCGCGACGCAAGGTCGAGCTCTACGATCATCGCCTCGTCGCCGTTCTCGCGGATCGCGGCCTCAAGCGGGGCCGCGTTGGGCGCATTCCGGGTGGTCAGAACAGTGAAGAACCCCTCGTGGGCGAACTTCAGCGAGATGGCCCCACCCACGCCCCAGCGAACGCCCACGGGCAGGTCGCTATCGTCGATGTCTCCGCCGTGGACCAGGTGAGTGTTGCGCCCGTCGGACTGCCACTTGGAAGTAGCGCCAATCACAACGGCGACCGGCTTTCCGCTAGTGTTCATTTCCAATACCTCATCAACAGATGTCGACTTCCCCGTTCACCTGACTTTCCTTGCCGCGCCACACATTTGGTAACTATCTCAAGACGGGCATGCCCTGCGGGTATCGCCCGCCTTCCAGCTTTGGACCAATGGATCCCTGCTTTCGCAGGAATGACGGTTTTGGGCCCCGGCGACTTTTTCGATAGTTTCTTCAGTGCGAAAATCAAAAAGCAGGGAATTTCCGGTAAATTCCGTTACCTCGTTTCTGTGGTTCCGCAGTACTCCAATAGAGCAAGCTGCTGTGAATCCATAGGGCTTACTGTACTACAAACCCTCTGAACGGTGTTACTCCCGAATGTCACCGGTCTCGCTTGTAACGCCCCCAGTCCGATGCAATCGGATGTAGCTGCCAGAGCGAAGCTATCCGCCATCCATTCTCCATGCCGCTGTGGTACCCTCCGTTACATAGAGACCCCAGAGTAAGACCCCGGCGTACCCGCCGCAGGATGGAGGTGCCACCATGAGGTTTGCGGCCTTTACAACAGTAGCGGCTTCCGCCGGAGAGTCCACGAATGCCGCGGACATGCTGGACAATCTCCGTGCGCAGACCATCCTGGCCGAGGAGCTGGGCTTCGAGGCCATCTGGCTGGGTGAACATCACTTCGGCCCCTACGGGGTCGGAGACCTCCCGAATCCCATCATGCTGGGCGCGGACCTGGCGGCCCGCACTTCACGGATCCGAATCGGCCAGATGGCAAACATTGCGCCGTGGTGGCACCCCATCCGCTTGGCCGAGGACCTCGCCATCCTCGACAACATGACCAGGGGCAGGGTCGAAGTCGGCTTCGGCAGGGGAATCTGGCCCTACGAAGGGCCCCAGTTCCATCCCAATGCGGACCCGCGCAAGGACCGGGAAAACAGGGAACTCTTCAGGGAAACAGTCGAGGTAGTCAGGAAGATCTGGGCCGACCCATACTTCAGCCACACCGGACCCAACTACAGTTTCCCTGCGGACGGCACTGTGTTCTCCCACTCGACATTGCCGCCCGACCCGGCATGGCAGGACGGCGAGCGAGTGACCCGGCTACGGGTGACCCCGCGGCCGTTCCAGCAGCCCCATCCGCCCCTGTGGATGACCGTGTCTACCGACAACTCAGTCTCGACCGCCGCCGAGATGGGCCTGAAGGCCTGCTACTGGCAACCCCCGGCGGCCAGGATCCGCCAGCGGATGGAGCTCTACGCCGAAGTACGCTCAGCTAAGGAGGGCAGGCCATTTGCCCTGGGAGAGGACCAAGGCGTCATGCGCTCCACCTATGTCGCCTCGTCGATGGAAGAGGCGCGACGAGACGCCGAGGCCGCGATAATGTCGTCGTTCACCTACAACGACCCCTTCCGGGGCAGGCAGGTGTTCACCAACCCGGGCGAGGAGCTGGATCCGGCCACGAAGCTGGACTGGGACTTCCTGGAACCCCGCACTCTACTGGTAGGCTCGCCCGACAATGTCGCCGAAAAGGTCCACGAACTCCAGGAGGTATGCAACCTGGGCTACCTGCTGGTCGAGTTCACCCATCCCGGAATGCCACTGAAACTGTCTCTCAAGAACCTGGAGAACTTCGCTACAAAGGTGATGCCCCGGTTCGCAAACGCTTAAGCCTGCTTGAATGCCCACTACGGGAGACGGCAGGTCCAAGCAGTCGGCCTAACCAAGGCACAAAGGCCGTGAGGAGTGCGCATGACAAGCGCCCAAAGAGCGATTGAAGAGATAGAGCGCTATGTAGAACGGCGCATGGATCAGGTCAACATGCCCGGCATGGCCCTGGCGGTGACCGACCGGGACACCACCCTCAAGATCGACACCTTCGGTTATGCCGACATTGCTGCAAAAGCACCCATTGAGAACGGCACGATGTTTGAAATCGGGTCGATTGGCAAGTCTTTCACCAACATAGCGCTGCTGCAGCTCCGGGACGAGGGGCGCCTGGATCTACACGCGCCGGTCAGCAGCTACCTCCCCTGGTTCGAGGTGCAGTCGGACTACGGACCCATCACTGCCCACCACCTGATGACCCACACGGCGGGCCTGCCCTCCGGGACCGACATCGGGCCCCACGGCCTCTACGAAGCCTGGGCCCTGCGGGACTTACGGACGGGCGCTCCCCCGGGGGAGTATTTCCGCTACTCCAATGTCGGCTACAAGCTTCTCGGTTTTCTCCTGGAAGAACTGGACGGCAGGTCGTATAGCGAGGCCATACAGGCGCGCGTCCTCGATCTCCTGGGCATGCGGGATTCCCATCCGGTCATCGGGTTCGAGACCCGGAAGCGGGCGGCCGTGGGTTACCGCAGTTTCTACGACGACCGCCCCGAGCACCGGGACCACGGGCTTGTGCCTGCGATGTGGACCGAGTACGGGGTGGGCGACGGGTGCCAGGCCTCCACCGCCGGGGATATGGCGATCTACCTCAGGATGCTCATGAACGGCGGCGCCGGGCCTTCCGGGCGGATCATATCTGAGGATAGCTTCCGGCTGATGTCGCAGCGGGCCATCGCCACGCAACAGTGGGGAGGCGCGCACTACGGCTACGGCCTCACCTCGGCCGACATCGACGGCCACCAGTACCTCGGCCACGGCGGCAGTACCACCGGGTTCGTGGCCGCCATGATCGCCGACCTGACCGACGGCATCGGCGTGGTGGTCCTCGTCAATGGATTGGTGCAGTCCTACGGCGCCGTAGACATGGCGCTGCACATGCTCGGGATATTGCGCGCCGGACGAGACCGCCAGGAATTTCCTACCCAAGTTCCAGTCACCGAGCCCGAGCTGGTAGCCAATGCCTCCGAGTACGCCGGCGCCTACGGTTCAGGCGAGAACCAGTTCGTCATCACTGCTGACGGCGAACGGCTGTTGTGCCAGTGGCGTGGCACAGAGGTGACGCTGCAGCGAAGAGGGAAAGACAGCTTCTATGCACCTCTCCCAGCCCTGGAAAACTGCCTGCTGGAGTTCGGACGCGATGGGGACCGGGTCGTTGAGGCTTTTCACGGCGCCGACTGGTACATCGGGGAGAGATACGCTGGCCCCAGGTCCTTCGACTACCCTGAGGAGTGGGACAGCTTCTGCGGACACTACCGTACTTACAACTTCGGGCTCACCAACTTCCGCGTAGCCGTCCGGAAGGGCTCTTTGCTGCTGCTGTACCCAGGGGGCGGCCACGACCCGTTGGTTCCTGTGGGGAAGGGGATGTTTCGCATCGGTGAAGACCCGCGGACACCCGAGACGCTGAGTTTCGATTCCCCGGCATCTGGCAAGACGCTCCGGGCGATCCTCTCCGGGTGTCCCTACTACCGGACTTATACGCCCTGACCAGCGGCGTGCCCTCACCCTGGCGCTCTCTTTCCGGGGAGACGATTGCAAAAGTCCGCAAGGACTTAGGGACTTGAGAATGGGGGATTCTAGACCCCCCAGAAGACCTTGGCACCCAAAGAGAAGACCCGACCGATTGATTTGGTTGGGGTCTTCCCCGCAAAATTTCAAGGGCCGATTCTGAAGTGTCCTGACTCGCAACCATTCTCTATTACCTCAACAAGGCGAATATGGATACAATCAAGGCCCCTAGAGATATGAAGACTGCAAGGGAGCCGGGAGTGTCCTTCACATACTTGACGACTGTACCGGGCATCCAATTGCCATCAGTGTCTAAGCCTACCTCCTTCAGGTCTGCCCAACACTCACCACAAATATATCTACCCAGGTAGTAATCGCCCTCTGGAGTAGTTGGGTTTCCTTTGATTGGTGTGGGGGATCGAATACCCACTTTTACAGAGGCTATACGTAGCTTGCATCTCGGGCATTGGACTAAGACAGTGAAAGCGCCGAGCCTGGCGGCAAAAATCCAAATGAATATCACTCCCAGAATCAAGCCGATGATAGACAAAACGGTAAGAGTTGTATCCATCCATTACTCGCAGTCGATTCTGTTTCTGTTCACAAATACCGCCCTTGGCGCGGCAAGCTGTCATACTCAACACTATCTTAACGATAGAAAAGCCCCGGCTTAATCACCAGCCGGGGATCTTGCCATGCTGGGTCGGGTCAACTTCCCAAGCTAAGTTTACCTATTCTTTGGGATCACGAATTTCTCCCCCGGTTTTTCTGTCGGCGGCATGGTGGTTCCCTTATCAGGGATTGTCACGGTCCGCCCACGGTCCCCACCGCGAGGACCGACCACCTGGTAGTCTCCCTTCTTAGGTGCTGCCTCTCCGGGTTTGACGGTTTCTTTAGGCATAACAGCCTCCTTCCAAAATTGAGGTATCGACCCATACCAATGTGTGACTTCCGCATAGGCTTTTCCGGGATAGGGGATTTGACGCATCATTCCCCCTAGGTCTCTGAAGCACTTTGTCTGAGCCGCTCTTCCTGCTCCGCCAACTCGGGGGTCATTGCGTCGCCGAAGTCGGCGATTTCGATCACCGGACGGATCTCAATCTCGCTGGGACCGGGCATGGGATTGGGGCTTCTCTTGACCCAATCGACAGCCTCGTCCATGTCCTTTACCTCCCACAGCCAGAAGCCAGCCACCAGTTCCGAAACGGGAGTGAAGGGACCATCGGTCACCTCCCGGGACGCCCCGTCGAAGGCAACGCGTTTGCCGGCGGATGAGGGATGCAGCCCTTCTCCGGCTTTCATGATCCCCGCGCTCACCAGTTCCTCGTTGTAACGACCCATGGCCTCCAGCAGTTCGGTTGAGGGCATGTTACCCGCTTCGCTGTCGTCGGAGGCCTTGACGATCACCATGACTCGCATTCTGAAGTCCTCGATCTTGTGTCTGTCCTAGGCTGCCCAGCCCAGAACGGATCTCGCTGGGGCCGGGCATGGGAGAGTGGCGGATTGAGTGCCCAGAAACGGGACCAGGAAGTTATCAGAAGCCATCCCAACCGGGCATGGCGGCGGCCTGCCGGACCCACTCCTCCATCTGCCGCTCATCCATGCCTTCTTCAAAGACGTGGTAGTAGCGCGCATCCGGGTCCTTCGAAGCAATCGGTGGCAGCGGATCCAGCGACTTCCCGTTGAGGAAGGTCACCTTCACGTAAAGCGTGAAGACATGGAAGCTGATGAACCACCCCTGCCCCTCCACCCCGTAGAAGGGCGAATTCCACCGCACGGCCTTCCGTACATTGGGCACGGTGCGCACTATCAGGTCGTCGAGGCAGCGCCCGACTTCGCTCTTCCACTCGGGCATTGCCACGATGTAAGCCTGTACAGGCGAATCACCGTCGCCCTTGGCGATCTGCGGGTTTCCGCCGGAAAGGAGGACGACCCCGTCTTCATTCTTTTGCAGGGGAGGTCTTTCCTTTGCCTTGGTCGTACTTCGAGGAGCCTTGCGGGGCATACGATCGTTCCAATCTTCGGCTTGTGTGGATTAGCAAGTTAGCAGCAGGTACTGGAGGGAGATTTTCATGAGCAAATTTGAGGCCGTGGATCAGTGAGTTGAGGGCGCTTGAGGAAAGTAGGCCGTGTGGGGGTCGAACCCACGACACCCGGATTAAAAGTCCGGTGCTCTGCCAACTGAGCTAACGGCCCTCGATGCAAGAGCAACTTCGGAAAGCTGCCCATTTATTGTAGCATCGCGCCAGTGCCGACGCCTTCCGACCAGCTACTTCTCTCTGGATGGAGTCGGCCCGCTTCTCGGCCAAAGTTACAGGGCAATCGCATTTGGGGGCACCAGGCCCGTCATTCCTGCTTTCGCAGGAATGACGGTTCGTCTTGCTCTGTAACCAGTTTAACGCCACCAAATGCGATAGCCCCGGCCAGCGTCAGCAATCCTGTTGCGGGATTTAGGCGGATTGTGGTAGTTTTCTCCGACTACAAACAGCCATCAATGCGGGAGGCTAGCAATGGGATTCACGCCGAGTTACCTGGGACATGTGAACATTTATGTCCGCAACGCGAAGGACGCGCGGGACTGGTATGAGTCGGTCCTGGGCCTGCACACCTATGACTTCAAGGAAGGGCGAGCCGCCTTCATGTCGGCCGACCTGAACCAGTCGCATGAGATCGCGCTAATGGAAGTGGGCGAGAATGCCGATGGCCCACGCGCCGGACAGGTGGGATTGAACCACATGGCTTGGCGGATGGGCAGCCTGGAAGACCTGAGCGACTTCTACAACAATCTGAAGGAAAAGGCCTGGCCCATTCAGCGCGTGTCTGACCACGGGTTGTCTCTGGGCATCTACATCAAGGACCCGGACGGCAACGGCATCGAGGTCTACTACGAGACCCCGCGGGAGGAGTGGCACCGCCAGGACAACTTGTTCATGAGCGGCGACCGCCCTCAGGGCAACTTTCCTGGACCATGGGAGGCCGACCTGGTACCGGACGGCGTGGCTGCGGCAGCACAGCGATAGTCTGAACTGTGATTCGTTTGATTCACTGATGGCCGTGATTCCCGCTCTGGAAATCACGGCCATCATCGTAAACACAAGAGTCACAGTCCAGACGATTCACACGACTGCTATCGCCTCGATCTCTATCAGCATGTCGGGGTCTACGAGACGGCTGATCTCCACAAGAGTGCTGGCTGGATAGTCTGACTTGAAGAACTCGGAGCGCACCTCGTGGATGGCCGAGAAGTGTTCACTTAGGTTGGTCACGAAGACGGTCACTTTCACCACGTCGTCCATCGTCGCGCCGCCCTCTGCCAGCACCGCCTGCAGGTTCTCCAGCGTCTTGCGGGTCTGGGCGCGAATGTCGCCGCGACCCACCAGCTGTCCGTCAACGCCTCGCGCCACCTGGCCCGAGGCGAACACCATGCGTCCCGCCGGAACTGCAACGCCCTGGGACATGATGCCCGCCGGTCTGGCAACAGCATCGCTTACCAGTATTTCCTTTGCCATGGGTTTCCCTCACCCTAACCCTCTCCCAGAGGGAGAGGGGACTTGAATAAACCTCTCCCTGAGGGGAGGGGATTTGAACGCAAGCCCCCATCTGAGGGCTTGGACTGCAATGCTACTTCCACTCGGCGTCGGGCGGCCAGACGTTCGTGCTGCCCCGAGCCGCGCCCTGCAGGACCGGGTCTGCCCGCATCGGTCCCATGGTTTCGATGGCCTTCAGGTAGTGCTCCGAAGCCTGGTGCGCCTGGAAGGCCGCCTCATCCACATATATCTCGTAGACCCAAAGCCGGTTGGTGTCTCCGGCGTCCTGGATCACGTCGAAGCGCAGACAGCCGGGTTCCGTGTTGGCGGCAGCCTGGGCGTTGGGAAGCAGGGCCTTCACGAATTCTTCCTTGCATCCCTCTTTGATCTGTATCGGCGCAATGATCACATACATGACGACTCTCCTTTGTATGCCCTTAAATTGCCCTCACCCTGGCCCTCTCCCGGAGGGAGAGGCGATTGCCGGACTACTTCCACTCTGCGTCGGTGGGCCAAACGTTGGTGCTGCCCCGGGCCGCGCCCTGGATGCCCTCGACCCGGATGTCGGCGGTGGCGTCGCGGAACTTGATGAAGTGTGGCGCCTGGGTGTGGGCCTGGAAGGCAGCCTCGTCGTCGTAGACCTCGTAGAGCCAAACACGGTTCTCGTCGCCAGCGTCCTGGATGACATCGAAGCGCCGGCAACCCGGCTCGTCGTTAACCGAGCCGATGGCATCGGGAACAATGGCATCCATGAACTGTTGCTTGCAGCCCGGCTTGATCTGGATGGGCGCGATGATCACATACATCGTTCTATCTCCTTCCTGTTGCTTGGTCGGTCTCACGGGAGGTACAGCCGAGGGAATCGTACATTATGTCCAGGGGAATTGGAATCGGAATCGTCTGAATCAGGATTGGGGAATTCGGAATGACGCTCTGCCGTTAGCGTGATACCATTCGAAAACACAGGGCAGTGAGAGGCAGGAGCGCACGCCATGCCAGCGAGAACCGGGGCGGAATACATCGCCAACATGAAGGAGAACGGACCGGAGGTCTACCTGCACGGCGAACGGGTCAAGGATGTTACCGCCCACCCGGCACTGCGGGGAGGCGTGGAAACCCTGGCCCGGATGTACGACATGCAGCACGACCCGGACATCCGGGACGAGATGACCTACAAGTCGCCGACAACCGGCGACCGCGTGGGCACCTCGTTCATCATGCCGCGAACCAGCGAGGACCTGGACGCCCGGCGGGTGATGATGCGCCACTGGGCCCGGGCAACCTTCGGCATGATGGGCCGCAGCCCCGACTTCATGAATGTGAACATCATGGCAATGGCCGCTGCCGGGGATTACTTCGCCCAGAACCGCCCGGAGTTCAAGGACAACATCAACTGGTACTACGAGCATGTGCGGGAGAACGACCTGGTACTGACCCACACGCTCCTGAACCTGCAACGCAGCCGGACGCCGGGCTCCACGCCTCTGGAGGACCGCACCGACATCGCCCTGCGGGTGGAGAAGGAGACCGACGCCGGCATCTATGTCCACGGCGCGCGGGTGCTGGCGACGCTGGCCCCGCTGTCCGAGGAGATAGCGCTGTACCCCACAACCTCGCACCAGCTGCCTGGACAGGCGCCGGAACCGTACGC
This sequence comes from Dehalococcoidia bacterium, assembly GCA_963667765.2. Taxonomy (GTDB): domain Bacteria; phylum Chloroflexota; class Dehalococcoidia; order Lucifugimonadales; family UBA3495; genus VXOI01. The sequence goes on from CAXXON010000002.1 coordinate 73,703, forward strand.
CTTCGCCTTCGCGGTGGCCAACAACACGCCGGGCCTTCGCTACCAGTGCCGTGAGAGCTTCGACTTCGAGCGCTCCCACTTCGACCACCCGCTGGGATCCCGCTTCGAGGAATTGGACGCGGTTGCCTTCTTCGACCATGTCTTCGTGCCGTGGGAGCGCGTCTTCCTGCTCGGTGATGTGGAGCTGTGCAACAACCTGCAGCTCGCCACCAACCGCCACCTGCACTCGGGCCACCAGGTGGTGACCAAGAATGTGGCCAAGTGCGAGTTCGTGCTGGGACTGGCTACCCTGATGACCGAGACGCTCGGTTCGTCCGGGCAGCAGCAGGTGCAACAGATGATCGCCGAGATCGTCGAGAACCTGGAGGTCACCAAGGCCTGCCTGCGAGCCGCTGAGGCCGACGCAGAAGTGGACCAGTGGGGAGTGATGGCGCCAGCGGAGTTGCCCCTGCAGGCGGCCCGCAACCTGTTCATCCGCATGTACCCGCGGATGGGCGAAATCATCCACCTGCTTGGTTCCAGCAGCCTCATGGCCCTGCCGACGGAGGCCGACCTGGAGGGGCCGTTGGCTGAGGAAATCAACCGCTATCTGGAGACCGACGCCACCTCGGCCCGCGACCGGGTGCGGCTGTTCCGGCTGGCGTGGGACATGTCATGCAGCGCTTTCGGGGCGCGGCAGATTCTCTACGAGCGGTTCTTCCAGGCCGACTCGGTGCGCAATGCCGTCATCCTGTACAACATGAAGGACCGCCAGCCACACGCCGACTGGGTACGCCAGTTCCTCGAACAGGAGTAACGGAATTAATCGCAGAGTACACCGAGAGCGCAGAGGAAATAGTAGAAGAAACTCGGAGAACTCTGCGCTCTCGGCGTCTAATAAAATCTAAAGGAGAGTATGCCATGCCGGAACCGCGAGTTATCAGGGCACATGAAGTGGAGCAACTGCAGCGGGCCGAGGGCGTGACCGTTGCCAGTCACATCACCAAGGGGTTCGGGGCCACCGAGATTTCCAGCGGGATCACCAGCTTCGAGTCGGGCAGATCGAACACCACTCATTACCACAACGCCGAGGAGTCGGTGATCGTCATCGAGGGCTCGGGCATCCTCTTAATCAACGGCGAAGAAAATCAGGTTGGAGTGGGCGATGCAGCGTTCATTACCCCCGGCACGCACCACCGCCTGATCAACACCGGCGACGGGCCGTTCCGCATCGCCTGGTCCTACGCCACGGTCGATGTGTCGCGCACGCTGGTGGATGACTAAGAAACTGTCTCAAAACTCGTTGGTGGTCCAAAACCGTCATTCCTGCGAAAGCAGGAATCCAGTGATCCAAAGGTGGAAGGCGGGTGATACGCGCAGAGCATGCTCGTTTTGAGATAATTACCAAGAGACAGCCTTCTCCAACATGGGCTCAAAACCAAGGACGGCAGTCGAAAATCGATTGCCGCCCTTCTTTGTGCGCCCGCAGTCTGATTTCTCGCCTATTCCACCTCGACGATCATCTCCACCTCGACGGGCGCGCGGAGGGGGAGGCCGACCATGCCGACGGCGGAGCGGGCGTGTCGGCCCTTGTCGCCGTAGAGGCCTACGAGAAGGTCGGAAGCGCCGTTGCCCACGGCGAAGTGACGCTCGTACTCGGGGTCGGCGTTGACCATTACCAGCAGCTTCACCACCCGTTTGACTTTGTCCAGATCGCCAATCTCGGCCTTGATGGCCGCCAGGCAGTTGAGCATGGCCTGGCGGGCCGAATCGTAGGCCTGCTCCTCGGTAACATCGCGGCCCACCTTGCCTGGGTGCAGGATGGAGCCGTCGGGCATGAAGCCGATGTGTCCGGCAACGAAGAGCAGGTTGCCGACGCGCACGGCTGGCACGAAGTTGGCGACCGGGGCGTTCGGTTCGCTCAGGGACAGTCCCATCTCGCGCAGCTTATCTTCAACCGGCATTGCTATCCTCTCGATTTATTAAACGCCGAGTTCGCCGAGTCTTCACCCCCACCCTAACCCTCCCCCTGAGGGGGAGGGGACATTGGAGGCGGCTTGCTTGGCGTTTGTCGTCTAGTCGGGCAGCTTGACGATGGCCTCTACCTCGACCACCATCTCCGGACGCACCAGGCCTGACACGCCGACGGTTGAGCTGGCGGGCGGGTTTGCAGGCCAGGTTTCCAGCCTGACCTTGGCATATTCAGCGTAGTCGGCCATGTTGGTCAGGAAGCAGGTTATCTTGCAGACATCTTCCATGCGGCCACCTGCGGCCTCGACGATGGCGCGAATGTTGGCCATTACCTGGCGGGACTGGGCCTCGCAGCCCTCGGCGAGGTTGCCGTTTGCGTCGGTCCCAACGTTGCCCGACACATACAGCATGTTGCCGACCTTGATGCCGGGGGACAGGTTGGGGTTGGGTGCTGCTCCCGGAGGAATTATGGGTTGTCGCTCTGGCATGTCGTTCTCCTCTTGATAATGTATTTAGCGAAGAGAGCGCAGAGTTTGCTTGCTCCTCTGCGCTCTCAGATATACCGGGTGGAAGTATATTCCCTGGGACGGGCTCTTGTCAGACGGCAGCGCCCGTGGCCGACCGCTCACGATGGACGGAAATGCAGTTTCGCACGCCTTCCAGCTTGGAGAAGAGCTTGTTCAGCTGCTCGAGTCCAGTGGTGTAGACATTGAAGGTCATCTTGACCGTACCGTTGGGCTGCCGGGAGGTGATCACATCGGAGATGTTGACGCCTTCCTCGGATACATTCTGTGTGAGATCGCGCAGGAGGCCCACCCGGTCGTAGGCGAGCATGGTCACCCGCACTGGGTGTATCTCCTTGACCCTGCCCCAGTCCACTTGGACAAATCGCTCCGGTTCGTCTTCGTTCTTTATGCTGGGACAGTCCTGCCTGTGAACCGTAACGCCCCTGGAACGGGTGATGAACCCCACGATGTCGTCGCCTGGGATGGGATTGCAACACCGGCCCATGCGGGTTAGAAGGTCCCCGGTGCCCTGTACCGTGATGCCCGAGGTCGGACTCGACAACGGGAGATCGGGCCGCTTGACGGTCAGCGGGTGTTCCGGCTCCTGCCTGGCCTCGGCCAGCTTCTGGGCGAGATGACTCTGGCTGATTCCGCCCGAACCAAGGTTCGCCAGCATGTCGTCCATGGTGTCGTACTTGAAGAGCGCGAGTACCTCGATGTCGTCGAACTTCTGGTTCAGCCGACGGGTCTCGCGACGCAACAGCTCACGGCCTCGTTGCACGTTGGCCCCGCGCTCCTGGCGGCGGAACCACTGGCGGACGCTCTGGCGGGCGTTGGCGGAGCGGATGTAGCCTCGGTTGGGGTTGAGCCAGTCGAGGCTGGGCCCGCGGTCCGACTTGGTGCTCATGATCTCGACGGTGTCGCCGTTCTGAAGAGCAGTGTCCAGTGATACCAGCTTCCCATTGACCTTGGCGCCGACGCAGCGATGCCCCAGCTCGGTGTGAATCTTGTAGGCGAAGTCGATGGGGGTCGAGCCTGCGGTCAGCTCTATGATGCGTCCCTTCGGCGTGTAGACGAAGACCTGGTCGTGGAAGATGTCTTCCTTGACCGACTCGATGAACTCGGTGGTGCTGGTCACATCGCGCTGCCACTCCAGCAGTTGCCGCAGGCCGCTCATCTTCTCTTCGAAGCGCCGGTCGCTGGAGTTACCTTCCTTGTACCGCCAGTGGGCGGCGACCCCGTACTCGGCGGTCTCGTGGTGCTCGTAGGTCTTGATCTGCACCTCGAGGTGCGAGCCCCCCTCGCTGATCACAGTGGTGTGGAGGGCCTGGTACATGTTTTCCTTGGGATTGGCGATGTAGTCGTCGATCAGGCCGGGGATCGGGTGCCAGAGCTGATGAACCGTTCCCAGGGCCCGATAGCAGTCGATTTCACTGTCCACCAGTATCCGCAGAGCGAACAGGTCATAGATGTCGCTGATCTGCTTGCCCTGGGACTCGTACTTCTGGATCTTGCGATAGGTGCTGTAGATGTTCTTGGGGCGGCCCGAAACATCGGCCTTGATGCCGTTGGCCTCGAGGTGTTCCCGCAAGCTCTCGGAGACCCTAGCGATGTACTCCTCGCGCTCGACGCGGCGGGCTGCCAGTATCCGGGAGATCTCGCGGTACTTGTCAATGTCCAGGTAGCGGAAGGCCAGGTCTTCAAGCTGCCACTTGACCTCCCAGATGCCCAGCCGGTGGGCCAGCGGTGAGTAGATATCCAGGGTTTCCTGGGCTATGCGCCGTTGCTTGTCGGGAGGGAGGGCGTCCAGGGTCCTCATGTTGTGCAGGCGGTCGGCCAGCTTGATCAGCACGACGCGGATGTCCTCTGCCATGGCCACCAGCATCTTGCGGAGGCTCTCGGCATAGAGGCTGTCGGGATCGTCTGATCCATCAGGGAGGAAGCCCAGCGGGTCATGGATGCGGCTGTCGAGGCGGGTCAGCTTGGTTACGCCGTCGACCAGCCTGGATATTTCCGGGCCGAACCTCTGTGTGAGCTCATCGAGCTCCACTTCGCAGTCTTCGACGACATCGTGAAGGAGGGAGGCAGCTATGGTCTGCTCGTCGAGACGAAGTTCTGAGGAGAGGAAGAAAGCAATTTCCAGGGGGTGGGCAATATAGGGCTCGCCGGACTTGCGCAACTGGCCGTCATGACAGTGGTCGGCAAAGCGGTATGCGTCTTCGATCAGCCTGATGGCGTCCTCAGGGAGGTAGGACGACACATCATTCAGAAGCCTGTCTATTCCTTCCGTAGCCGCTACCCCAAGGTTGTTACCCCCGCGCGCCGAATTCAGCTGTAGACTGCTTGAAGGAGGGGATGAGTTTGACTGGTGAGAGCGTTCTTTCTGTCCAAGTCCTTTGCCGATTGATTGTTGCGATTTTATTTGTTTCTTTCCCAAAATGCCATCCCCCTGCTATCCAGATCCCGGCCATGAGGCTGCTGACCTTTCCTGCGCCAGAAGCAACGAAGCCAATATACATCCGTTTGACTGTGGAAAGTGGCCGTTGCTACACTCGCCGCGTTCCAAATCAGTGTGTTGCAACTACCATTTTACGACGCCGGGAGGATGCCGTGAGCGAAAGGGAGAGCAAAGTCGGGATATTCTCCTTTGAAGTGGACAGTTCCGCCGACCCGGCGTTGCTGGCCAAGCGGGCAGAGGAACTGGGATTCGAGTCGTTCTGGGTGCCGGAGCATGCGATTCTTCCGGTCAGCACGACTTCTCCGTACGCCGGGTCTGCCGACGGGGTCATACCCGAGGAGTACGGCCGCATCGTCGACCCATTCGTGGCACTGGCGCGGGCGTCGGCCGTCACTTCGCGCATCAAGCTGGGTACCGGAATCTGCCTGGTCCCGGAACGCAACCCACTGCTGCTGGCCAAGGAGATTGCAACCCTGGACAGGTACTCCAATGGCCGCTTCATCTTTGGGATCGGCGCAGGGTGGCTGCGAGAAGAAGCGGAAATCATGGGCACTGATTTCGATCACCGCTGGACCCAGACCCGGGAGTCCATCGAGGCCATGAAGCAACTGTGGACGCAGGACGAGGCGGAATATCACGGGACCTACTACGACTTTCCGCCGGTCAAGTCGATACCCAAACCAGTCCAGAGTCCCCATCCGCCGGTGTACCTCGGCGGGAAGGCCCGCAATGTGTTCCGCCGCGTGGTGGCTTACGGCGACGGGTGGATGCCAAACCGCACCTCTCCGGCGGAGATCCGCGCCGGCCGGGCCACCCTGGACGAACTGGCGGAGACGGCGGGCCGCGACCCCAGGTCCATCGATGTGATGGCCTTCGGATTCGGCAACCAGTTCCGCACCCGCGAAGAGATCGAAGAGCTTACGGAAGCAGGCGCCGACCGCATCACCATCTGGCTGAACAACACCGAGGGCGATGCGGCCATTGCCGAAATCGAGGAAATCGCCGCTGCCGTTCTCTGAGTGGAGAAAGGTAATCGGGGCGATAGGAGCGCCGGTGAGTAAGACCACAAACTGGCCTGCCCCAAAGGAACTAGACAAGCCATTCGCATGACAAACGGGTTCGAACAGGTTGAAGTCGACTTCCTGCTGCTTGCCGATCGCGCCGAGGTGCTGAACGGCAAGCTGTACATGATGGGCGGAGCCTGGGACCGGCGCCATATCAGAGACATCGCAGCCCCGGTCCCACTGACCATCGTCGTTGGCGTCCTGGTGCCATGGAACCTCACCAACGAGCCTCACCGGCTGGGGATCCGGGTCGAGGACGAAGACGGCAACCCCGTACTGCCCGAGGTTGAAGCCACGGTCAATGTTGGCCGCCCGGTCAATGCCACCCAGGGACAATCTTTCCGGGCCACTGCAGTGATCAACAACCGCTGGACGCTGCCCCGATACGGCGTTTACAGCGTGGTTGCGTCGGTGGCAGGCCAGACCGACCGGCGAGTGGCATTCTACGCTGTTGAAGGAAGCCAGGCTTAGCGAACAGGCAGGGCCGCTCCCATTTGATTACACAGGCAGCGGCTTCTCGGTTATCTCAGCAGGCAGGCCCACCTCGAAGGCGTTGATGTTGAAGGCCAGGCATGCGTAGTAGCCCATGAGCGTGGTGAGTTCCACCAGTCCGCGAGTACCGAACAGTGCCATGGCGTTGTCGAAGTTCTGCTGGCTCACGCGGTGAGTGCGGAAGAACTCGCGCCCGTATTCGATAACCGCCGATTCCGCCGACGAAAGGCCGGAGAGTTCCTTCTTGTCCCGCAGGTTGTCCACCAGGTCGTCACTCAGCCCGGACTGGCGTCCAAAGGCGGCGTGAGCGTTCCAGATGAATTGGCAGTCCATCTCCCGGGCCGCCACCAGCATTCCCAACTCCCTGATGTTGGCGGGCAGGCTGGACTCTCCTCCCCGCAGATAGGCCCGCAGGTGCTCGCCACGGTTGATCAGCTCCGGAACATGCAGCATGACTGACAATGGGCCAGTCTCCGGAATACCGCCTCGCCCGGCCACATAATCGTCGAAGGCCTCCACCTGTTCCTGGGGTACGGTGTCCCTGCTGGCTGTTGGAATTCTGGCCATGATCGCTCCTCCAATGCCTTCGTTCATTATCACAAAATCAAATAAAGCTGAGGCTCAACATCCGTAACAGCAAAATAAAGTATAATGGGAACACAGGAGATTGGGATATTGACGCCGGGCATGTGCTGCCCCGGGAACGTTTTATGCCCTCGCGATAGTGAATCAGACCGGCGACAAGTACCTGGTATTCGGAGCATTGGCGATCGGGCTATTTGCCTCGGTCGTAGACCACGGCAGCGTCATTGTCGCGCTGCCTTCCATCGCGGAAGATCTGCACATCGAACTGCCCATCGTTCAGTGGGTGGTCATCGGCTTCGCCCTGGTCATCAGCGCCCTGCTGCTGCCCATGGGAAGGCTGGCCGACATGATCGGCCAGAAGCGAGTCTACATCCTCGGCAGCGCCATCCTGGTGATCGGCGCCGCGGGAGCGGGATTCGCCCCCAACCTGGCCACGCTGTTGCTGGCCCGCATCCTGCAGGGTGTGGGCGCCGCGATGACCCAGGGCACCGGCATGGCAATCATGACCTCGGTGTTCCCTTCCCATGAGCGAGGGCGGGCCGTCGGCCTGCTAATGACCACCGTGGGCGTTGGCGCAGTGGCCGGGCCGGCCATCGGCGGGCTGGTGGTTGACTTCATCCACTGGCGGGCGGTGTTCTTCCTGAACATCCCCCTGGGCCTGTTGGGCGTGGTCGCCACGCTGGCCGTTCTACGGCGGTGGGAATCGGACCGGGCCTCCAGGGGCAGCAGCTTCGACTGGACGGGCGCATTCCTCTCCACCGGCGTGCTGGTGGCCCTGTTGCTGGGCCTGACCCTGGCCGTCAGCCGCGGCTGGACTTCGGTGCCGATACTGGTGGCCTTCGTGCTTTCGGCCAGCATGTTCATCGGGTTCATCTGGTGGGAACTCAGGGCGCCAACTCCGATGTTCAACCTGCGGTTCTTCCGGGACCGGGTGTTCTCCTTCGGCGTGTCGGCGGCGTTCCTGACCTTCCTGGGGCAATCTGCGGTGCTTTTCCTGATGCCGTTCTATATCCAGAATGTGCTGGGCTACAGCCCCAAGATCGCCGGACTGGTGGTGATGCCCGGCGCACTGTGCATGGCGATCATGGGCTCGGTCAGCGGCACGTTGTCGGACAAGTTCGGCTGGCGCTGGTTCACTGTGGGTGGCATGGCCTGTTCCGTCATCGGGTTGATAATACTCAGCCGGGTGACCGAGACCTCTCACCTGTACGAGGTGATCCCGGGCCTGATACTGATCAGTGGCGGAATGGGCACTTTCTACTCGCCAAACTCCAGCTCGGTGTTGAGCGCGGTGGGGCGCGAAAGCTACGGCGTGGTCTCGGGGTTCCTCAACCTCGTCCGAAATTCGGCCAATGTGATGAGCCTGGCCATCGCCACTACCATCGTAACCATAACGATGGGTTCGATGGGCTTCGAGCCGAGCCTGGAGGCGGTGCGCAATGACGCAGTGGAAGGAGTGAGGGGCGCATTCGCCGTGGGAATGCGGTACGCCTTCTATGTCCTGATTACCCTGGTTATCGCATCAATGACAGCATCGTTCCTGCAGGGCCGGCCCAGAACCGCGCCCCGCTCCGAAGTGCCGGCGCCGCAAACCGGTGAATCCGCAGCGACGGGGGACTGACAACAGCGCGACCCGCAGGAACGAAATCTCCTGAAGGAGATAGGATATGTTGAGATTCGCCCTGCTTGTGGCGGCCATGATCGCCATAATTGGGGTCGCGTGGCCGCTTGGGTCCGCAGTTTTCACCGACGGGAGTGACAACGAGGCAACCCGCTTGGTGGAGGCCGCCGACCGCACCCAGTCCAAGGCAGCAACACTCAGCGAGTCGTACAGCGAAGTCATACCCCCTCCGGTGTCTCTCTTCTCAGCTCTCGCAGGGGGCGGGAGCGGCGAGACGGAGACCGATGACAAGCCGGAGACCGACGGCGGCGAGGATGAGCCCACGCCGACTCCAGCGGCCACACTGACCCCCGCCGAGCACGCCGTCAAGGACGCCATGGAGCTGCTGAACAGGGCCCAGCAGGAACTGGAGCCGGGCAGCACCGAGTACATCCGGGCCGTCAACCAGCTCAAGTCGGTCTGGGACCCCCGCTACGCCAAGGCCGCTGAGGAGTTCAAGCGTTTCAAGTATCGCGTGGAGTACGCGGAAGCGATGGGCGCCGATTACTTGGAGACACAGGAAACGCTGACCCGCAACATCAACAACGCCGAAGTGCGTGCCAGGATGGAGCAGGTCGACGCGCTGGAACGGCAGCAACTGGTGAAGTGGATGGGGCAGGCCCGGGAGGTCCTGGCCCAAGCACAGGCCATCAAGACCAACCTGGACGACATGAACATCCGCATCACCAAGCTGGAGTTGTCGGCCACCTTCGCCTCGGTCTATGAGGGCTTCCACCGGATGCCCGTGGCGCTCACCGCGCTGAACGACGAGCTGGCCACCTTCGAACGAGAGACTGACCGGATCTACGAGGTCTTCGGACCGAGGGCCAACCAGTAGGCCGAACGCAAGGACGGTAGCTATTGGCCGCCAGACAGAGAGTCTCGGACGCACTGCGGAGCTTCTTCCGCAACACCTACCTGTGGCGCAACCTGCTGGCCATCATGGGGATAGCGAGCATGATGCTGCCCTGGGTGTACCTCGATGGCCTGGAGTCGTCCCTCAGCGGCGCGGAACTGATTGCCTATTTCCTTGCCACAGGCACGGAGCGCTGGGAGATGGTCAAGCAGAGCGTGCCGGGCGCTTTCTCGTTGTTCTTCGTACCGGTCATCGTGGCCGGGCTGTCCATCTATGCCTTCGCAAAAATCTGGCGAGGCCAGCACCCGGTGAAGGCGAGCGCGGTGGCCGCTCTGCTTCCGCTCCTGATCGTGCTGTTCGCAGGGAGCGTGACCAGCAGCGAGCACCTCATCGCCGGCCGGCTGGTGTTCCCGCAGGCGGGGATCATACTCATGCTCCTGTGCCAGGGCGGGCTGGTGGTCTACAGCCTGACGAAGGGGCCTTAGTGGGCTGAAAGGAGGAATTTTCCTGTGATGTCTTCGTTACTGCTCGACTGGGCTGAATGGCAGGATTTCTGCAAACTTCAGCGAGATACACGTTGGCGCGGTTGGGATGGAAAAACGTTAAGTCTGGACGCCTACGGAGACTTGTTCCTATCAGCTCGGATAGGAGGCAGTATCCCACCACAACTTCGGGTGTACCCAGAAGATATTTTTCCCCATCTCCACGAGCTTGTGAAGCTGCATCGCCGCATAAGACCTGACGGTGGCAGGATCAGCGTTTCCCAGAGTGGTGCTTTACGCCTCGATAGGAATGAGCTTTTTTGCAGTTTTTCTCAATCATAGCTGCTGTTGCGGTCACACCTGGCGGTAGCGGTTGACGATGGGCAGGCGGCGGTCGCGACCGAAGGCGCGGGGGGTGATCTTGACGCCCGGAGGGGCCTGGCGCCGCTTGTACTCGTTGCGGTCGACGGCGCTTATCACCTGGCGAACCACCGCCGGGTCGAAGCCCATGTCCACCATCTCGGCGTAGCTGCGGTCGTCCTCGACATAGGCCTGGATCACCGGGTCGAGTATCTCGTAGGGCGGAAGGCTGTCTTCGTCCAGCTGGCCCTCACGCAGCTCGGCGCTGGGGGGCTTGTCAATGATGGCCAGCGGTATCACATCGTCCGGGTTGCCGAATAACTCGCCGTGGCTGTTTCGCCAGCGACTGAGGGCGTACACCGTCATCTTGTGGACGTCCTTGATCACCGCGAAGCCGCCGGCCATGTCGCCGTACAGGGTGGCGTATCCCATGGCCATCTCCGACTTGTTGCCGGTGGTGAGCACTATCCAGCCGAACTTGTTGGAGACGGTCATCAGCACATTGCCCCGAATGCGGGCCTGAACATTCTCCTCGGCCACGTTGGGCGTGGTGCCGGAGAATCGCTGTTCCAGCATGTCGGTAAAGGCGGTATGGGCCGGTTCGATGGGGATCTCCCAGAATTCGATGCCCAGCTTTCGCGCCAGCTCCGCGGAGTCGTCGATGCTGCCGCCTGACGAATACCGGGACGGCATGGTGATGCCGAGCACATTGTCCGGCCCCAGCGCGTCGGCGGCGACGACGGCGGTCAGGGCGGAATCTATGCCTCCCGAGAGGCCGACGATGGCCTTGGTGAAGCCTGTCTTGTGCAGGTAGTCCCGGGTGCCCAGCACGAGGGCCCGGTATATCTCCTCGATCTCGTCCACTTCATCCCACTTCTTCGAAGAAGGGAGGGGCGGGCGTTCCCGTTCAGGGCTGTAGCCCGATACCTGGAACACCCTGGGGGACCCGACAGCAGCCAGCCCAGACTCGCATTCGCCCTCCCGCAGACCGGAACGCAGGGGCGGGACGGCATCGACGTCGATGTCGGCGAGGACCATGGACTCCTGGAATGCCGGACCCCGGGCGACGACGCCCCCCCAGGGGTCGCATACCACGCTGTTGCCGTCGAAGACCAGCTCGTCCTGCCCGCCGACGGTGTTCAGGTAGGCTACGAACAGGCTGTTTTCAGTGGCCCGGCTGCCGACGATGCTGTCTCGTCGGTAGGCGCTCTTGCCGGCGTGAAAGGGCGAGGCGTTGATATTAACGATCAACTCGGCCCCCGCACGACGTTGCACCGCGGAGGGTCCTTCAGCGAACCAGATGTCCTCGCATACATTCACGCCGATACGGACGCCACCGATCTCGTAGACGGGACACACACTGCCCTTGACGAAGTAGCGTTCCTCGTCGAAGACGCCGTAGTTGGGCAGGAATATCTTGTCGTAGGTGTCGACCGGTCGTCCATCGCAGCCAACGGCGGCGGAGTTGGCAATGCCGGACTCTCGTGGCTGAACATATCCCAGAACTACGGCAATCCCGCGAGACGCGGACACTACCTGCTCCATAGCCTCGAGGTTGGCGTCGATGAAGGACTTCTTGAACAGGAGGTCTTCAGGAGGATAGCCGGTGGTTGCCAGTTCGGGAAAGGCGACGAGGTCGGCGCCGGCCTCGCGGGCCCGATGCAAGGATTCCAGCATCCTGGAGGTGTTGCCGGGGAGGTCTCCGACGGTGAGGTTGATCTGGGCCAGCGCCAGCCGGAAAGTGCGGGCCATTTCTCTGCCTGACTACTTTTGGCGGTTAGTATAGCACCCCGAAAGTTCATCCCCACCAAGAGGGACAAGCCGAAGGCGGAGGCGGTGCGGTGCGTCAACCGCAGTGGCGGGCGAGTGGCGGTGTTACACTACCCCGGAATCGTAAGCACGGAGCCGGGTGGGGGATTTGCTGAACGGCAGCACTGTCCGGGAACGATTGGCGGCGCGGGTGCCCGTTTACTACGGGTGGGTCATCTTTGCGCTGGCGAATCTTCCCAGCTTTGGTGCGCGGCCGGTGGCGTCCGTCGCGGTGCTCTCGGTCTTTGTCATCCCGATGACCGAGGAGTTCGGTTGGTCGCGGGGCCTGTTCTCGGGAGCCGTGAGCCTGGGGGCGGTCTTCGGCCTGCTGATGTCACCCTTTGCCGGACGGCTGATCGACCGGTACGGGTCCGGCGTGGTCCTGTCGGGGTGCTCGGCAGTGGTCGGGGCCTGCGCCCTGCTGCTGGCGTTGGTGTCGCAGGCGTGGTCGTTCTATGCCATCTATGTTCCGGGGCGGGCCGTGTTTTCCAGCCCACTGGAACTGGGGACGACGACGGCCATCAGCAACTGGTTCATCCGGCGCAGGCCGATGGCGCTGGCCTGGTTCGGGGCCGTACAGGGCGTGGGGCTTGGCCTGCTGCCTCTGGCCGCCGCCATATTCATCGACGCCTGGGGCTGGCGTTCGGCATGGGTGACCCTGGGCGTTTTCACCGTCGCGACCGGGGTGTTGCCACCGCTGCTTCTGATGGCGCGCCGGCCAGAGGATATGGGCTTGGAACCCGACCCGGCGCCTGCAGAGAAACAGGAGGAGGAACCGTCGGCCGGCCCGACAACGCCCCAGCCCGCCCCGTCTTCCGTATGGGGAGACACAAACTACACAGTTCGAGAGGCAATTCGCACTCCGGCCTTCTGGATACTTGCCTTCTTTTCGATGGTGGGGTTCATGGCTCAGGCGGGGGTGAGTCTGCACCAGACAGCCCATTACGTCGATGCGGGGGTGTCTCACGGACAGGCGGCGCTGGTGGCGACAGCTTTCGCGCTGGGCCAGATCCCCGGAGGCATGGTGTGGTCGGGAGTGGGCCGACGGCTTCCGGTGCGGTTGATGCTGGCAATCTCGGCGGGATGGGTGACCGGAGGAGTGTTCGGCGTTGCCTTCACTCAGCAACTGGGCTGGGGGATCGCTTACGGCTTCCTCTTTGGCGCAGGAGTGGGCGGACTGCATACCATGCTTCGCCTGGCCTGGGCCGACTACTACGGCCGGATGCACCTGGGGGCCATACGCGGTCTGACGCTGCCGGCGCAGATCGGAGGGCAGGCCATCGGCCCGGTGGTATCGGGGTTCATGTTCGACGCCAGCGGAGGATACCGGGCCCCCTTCGTGATCTTCGGCTCGGCGATCGGGCTGGCCGCCCTGATGGTGCTGGCCGCCGTCCCTCCGGGGAGGAAGGGCCCGACTCAGGAGGCATCTACCCCACCGTAACTCGAAGGGGTACGCCCTCACCCTAACCCTCTCCCAAGGGGAGAGGGAACTGGCCGACCGCTCTCTTGGAGAGATGGATCGGCTCCCTTCTAGGTCTGTTCAGGGGGTGGCCGGAAGGTTGGGGTGGTGGAGCCGGGCGCGGCCTTTCGGCTGTGGACTGCGAAAAGCGGGTCGCCGGGTGGGCTTGCCTGCGGGTTGGCAAAGACTCCCTGGATGTCCTCGAATCCCCCTGCAGCCTCCATGTAGGTGCCGACGAGGTCCACACGTCCACGGTCGCTGGAGGCCCGCCAGACATAGACCGCCTTGGTGGCGAACATCCGGTTGGAGAAGCTGACGATGAACATCCCTCCCGGCTTGAGGATGCGGTTGACCTCGCCGAATGTGTCCACCGGGTGAGTCAGATACTGGGCGGAGACCGTGATCACGACGGCGTCAAAAGACTCATCGCCAAAGGGCAGCTCGAGGTCCCTGTTGACATCGTGGACCACAACCTCGTCGAGGTCCGGGTTGTCCTGCATTTCCTCGCCATTGAGTCCCAGTCCCACCATCCTCGCCTTGGGGTGCCCAAAGGGCCAGTGGGAGCGCCAGCTGCTCATCAGGTCGAGAACTACGGAATCGGGTGGAATCAGCTCCTGGAAGAGGCGGCCCACGGCGGCAATGGCCCCGTCGTCGATGTGTACTACCCTTCGCGGCTGCAGGTAGAAGAGCCGGTCGTCCTCTTCATCCATGCGCTCGAATTGCTGGGGGGAGAACTGTGCCATCGCCGCTACCTCCTCGGGATCGCCGGCGGAGAGACCAGCCACAGGATGCTGGGGCAATCTGCCAGCCGACATGCAGGCGAATTTTATCACGCCGGGAGACTGCTACCGTCCTGGAGCGACGGGGCTGGTCAAAGACGAAAATTCCGCTAAAATTCCGTCTTTAACAGATGAGAACGGAACGCGCTCACCCAATCCCTCCATGGACGAGAGAGGGAAATCTGCGGGGGTGGAGAGATGACACAGCAGCAGGATGTGAGACAGGGTCACCCGTACTTTATGTACGAGGCCATAATGCAGCAACCCGCGGCCATGGAGGATATGCTGGCCAAGCATGTCACGACCGTCCAGCCGATCGCAGCGGAGCTGGCCAGGAAGCGGCGAGTCTACATTGTCGGCATCGGTACCTCGTGGCACGCCGCGCTGGTGGCGGGGCACTGGTTTCGCAAGTTCTCCGGCACCGGTCCGATCATCGAGGTGTGGCACTCCTTCGAGTTCTGTTCCTATCCGCCCCCTCTGAACGGCGACGACGGGGTTATCGTCATCAGCCACCGGGGCACGAAGACCTACTCGTTCCTGGCTCTGGAAATGGCGAAGAGCAGCGGGGCATACACCATCGCCATTACCTCCACTGAGCCCGGACCGCGTATCGCCGGCGCGGATGCCCAGTTGCAGACGGTGCCGCCCGAGCGTTCGGCGGCCTTCACCGTCAGCTACACCTCCGGACTGATGGTGCTGGGAATGCTGGCGTCGGCGCTGGGGAGCTGGACCGACGAGAGCGGAGATGCGGCCCAGCTTCGCGCCCGGCTGGAGGAGGTTCCAAGTGCCATGGAGCAAGTAACAGCGCGGATTACGGAGTTGCAGCGGGCCACCCGGCGGTTCCAGAGCCGTCAGCGCTTCATCTGCGTAGGCTGGGGGCCCAACACTGCATCTGCGTACGAGGTCGCGCTGAAGATCAAGGAAACAAGCGCCTGCGACAGCGAGGGACTTCAGATCGAGCAGCTGCTTCATGGGCCGTTCTGTTCGGTGGACCAGAAGTGCATGATCACGATAGTGGCACCGCCTGGGCCCGGGTACGAGCGGGCGATGAACGTGGCCCGGGCGTCCACCGCCGTGGGCGCGCCGGTATGGGGCCTGGTGCAGGAGGGGGACACGCTGCTATCCGACCTGTGCACCGAGCGGTTCACCCTGCCGGTGGTGGCGGAGATCTGGAGCCCGATGGTCTATGTGCTGCCACTGCAGTTCTTCACCTACTACCTGGCCATGGCGAGGGGCGCGCACCCCGACCTGTTTCAGCAGAACAATCCAATGCAGGCGGCAGCACGCAGGCACTATGAGCTTTAGCACTGCGCAGACCTCTCAGTCGGATGTCAGGGAACCCTCTCCCTCCGGGGAGAGGGTATTATCCGTCCGGGACAACGACACTGGAAGCGGACTCAAATCGTAAGTCAGGAGAAAGAAATGGCATCGGAAGAACAACAGGAAGTGCTGGCCAGTATTGCCGAGAGCCGGGGTTATACACTGGAGATGCACGGAATCATGGCCGCGGCGGACCCGGCATGGGTGGAGAAGTACAACGCATTCATCGAAGCCACCTACACCGGAGAGCGGACGCTGGACCGCAAGACCAAGGAGTTGCTGCAGGTGGCAGTGGAGGCTGCCCTGAGGGCCGACGTGGACCAGATTGCTGCCCACATCCGCGTGGCGCTGCGGGAGGGAGCGACGCCGACGGAGGTGCTTGAGGCGCTGCAGTGCGTGGCCATGCCGATGGGCGGGCTGGCCTTCCGCCGAGGCCTGCAGGCCTGGGCCGCCGAGACGGGGTTCTCAGCAGGCTAGGGTAGGCATTTCTCAGGAGGCTACGGAACGCGCGGCTATAACAGCATTTCCACGCGATGCAATTCGCCGCGCACCGGGTCAACCTCGTAACCCAGCGTTTCCAGGGCCGTTACTCCCATAATGGCCGTGTCATCTTCATCGCCGAAGGCTACTGGCACGACACCAGTTACATCGCCATAGGTCATGGCAACGCCACCCACGGACCGGACCACCGAGCCGCCGAATCCCCGGAACCGCTGCTGCCCCACGCGCTGAATTCCCAGACGCTCCAATTGCCCGGCGGGAAAGACACTGATAATTGCGCCAGTGTCCACCATGACACGGACTATCTCGGCAGGTTCCGAATCAAAAGGCTTTGCCAGTCCCACGTGTACGTGTATAAATCCCATGGAATCGCCTCCGGTCTACTTGTCGGAGTTCCGAATACGTTGGCATTAACCTCGTAGGGGCGGATTTCAAACGCGCCCCTACACCACGCCGGGTTATGTTTCGAAACTCAAACACGCAATGCAGTCAGGCTACTTCAGCCAGTTGACACGGTTGCTGAGGGTGCCGATGTCGCTGATATCGATCTCGCAGAGGTCGCCGTCCTTCATGTTCTCGGTGGCGCCCTCGGTGCCCATCCAGAGCACATCGCCGGGAACCAGCGTGAGGTACTTGCTCATCTCGCTGATATAGGTCCGGACTCCGAAGAGGGCGGTGGCGACATCGTATTCGCCGACGACGCTGTCGTTGACGCGGATGATCACATGCAGGTCGTCGGGGTTGAGGCCGGTGACGATCCAGGGGCCCATGGGCTTGAAGGTGTCGGTGTTCTTGGCCCGCCACATGGTGCGGTCGCCGCGCTGCCAGGTGCGCTCGCTGACGTCGTTGCCGATGGTGTAGCCGAACACGTAGTCGAGGGCGTCGGTCTCGCTGACCGGGCCGGTACTGGTCGGACCGCACTCCTTGCCGATGACCACCACCAGTTCGCCCTCGTATTGCAGTTGCTCGGTGGCGTCGGCGGGCACAACGATGTCATGGCCGTGGGGAACAAGAGCGTTGTTGGCCCGGTAGCCTACATCCGCCTTCTTGGGAAGGTCCGGCTCCTGTCCCCTCATGTGGGCGGCCCAGGTCACATGCTCGGGGTAGTTGATGCCGGCGGCGTAGAAGGTAGTCGGGATTACGGGAACCTCAAGCTGCACCGAGCCCAGCGCGTGAGAGGTTCCGGTTTTCGAGTGCTCGCCAAAGGGGCTGCCGGAGACCTGGTGAACCGTATCGCCCTCAATAACGCCGTAGCTGGTTGAACCGTTCGCGGTATATCGGCACCACTTCATGACTATGCCTCCCTGAGTAAGGTACAAATTTCTTGTGATATGCTGACCCGGCTAGCTGAGACCGGGATAACGGTCGCTGGAGTCTCATTTTAATTCAAGGGAATCGAATATGCGATTGGAAGGGAAGGCTGCGCTCGTGACCGGCGCCAGCCGCAATATAGGAAGAGAGATTGCGCTTACCTTCGCCAGGGAGGGCGCCGACCTGGTGCTGAATACGAGGCAGAGCGCCAAGGAGCTGGACGAGGTGGCGGCACAGTGCCGTGAGCTGGGCGCCAGGACGGTCACCTCAGTCTGCGATGTCGGGGATGCTGACTCGGTGCGGGGAATGGTTACGGAAGGGATAGACCAACTGGGCAAGATCGACGTGCTGGTGTCGAATGTGGCGATCCGTCCCCACAGGCCTATCACCGAAGTGTCGGACGACGAGTGGCTGCAGGTGATGAACACGAACCTGAACTCGGCATTCTACCTGTGCAAGGCCGTAATGCCGGGAATGCTGGAACGTCAAAGCGGCAGCATCATCGCGCTGGGAGGGCAGTCGTCGATCACCGGGCGCCCGAACACGACCGCGGTGACAGCTGCCAAGACCGGGCTGCTGGGACTGATACGGGCGATCGCCGCCGAGGCCGCGCCCCACAACGTGCGGGCCAACATGGTGAATCCCGGTTCCACCGACACCTCCCGCGAGCATCCCGAATGGTACCCGGAGTTCCAGGCAGGCATTTCTCGTGGGTCGAATCAGCATCTCAGCGACCTGCCGATGGGCCGACAGGCCACGGTGCAGGATGTGGCCAACGCCTGCCTGTTCTTCGCCAGCGACGAGTCGGCGTACATCACCGGCGACAGCGTCAATGTGATGGGTGGGCGCTATATTGTCTGAACTGTGATTTGTCTGATTGTGGGATTGCCGTGATCAAGTTAACTGCCATCAGGGTAATCGCCTAGAGGGTGTGTGGCGATTGAGATCTTCTTACTGTTTCTATCCGGCTCCACTCAGTTATGGGCACTGGATTCCTGCTTTCGCAGGAATGACGAAGTGGGTGCCCGGCGATTGTTACACACCCTCTTGATCATCCAAATCAGAGTTCAGACTGCTCCCAGGCTGCCGCTGCCGCGCCCAGCAGGCCGGAGTTGTCGCCGAGAACGGATGGCACAAGATCAAATGACTTGTGCAGTTCGCTCATCAAACGGTCATGAATTCCTTGGCGGATTTGAGGCAGCAGGCTCAACTGGGACAGGCCCTCAGATACCCCTCCGCCCATGATGATCAGGTCCGGGTTGAAAAGGTGAACCATGTTGGCCAGTCCGACAGCAAGCCCTCCCACGGCGCGCATCATCACTGCGTTGGCGAATGCGTCTCCCTGTACGGCGGCCGCCACCACCGCTCTGGAAGTGATTTCGTCTGGCGCCAGGGCGAACAGGGCCGAATCCCGGTGCCTCCCACTTTCCAGGACGGTGCGGGCGTAGTTGCCGATGGCCGTGCCGGAGGAGACGGCTTCCAGGCACCCCTGCTTGCCGCACTGGCACCGGGGAGCCGCTTCGGAGGTGTCAACCGTGGTGTGGCCCACCTCCGCGGTCAGGCCGTTGGCGCCCACCAGCAGCGATCCGCCCTCAATCGCGCCGCCGCCTATGCCGGTGCTGACCGTCACATAAAACAGGCTCCTGGGCGGGTGCCCAGCCTGTGTGGCGTCTCTGCCTGCCCCGAAATGGAATTCGCCAAGCGCAGCCAGGTTGGCGTCGTTGCCGAGCACTACGGGCAGGCCATATTGATCCTGCCAGATGCGTTTCAGGGAAATGCCATCCAGGGCCATCAGGTTGGGGGGCTGGTACAGGATGCCGCTTTCGGGGTCGACAGGGCCAGCGACGGCAATCCCTATGCCTCCGGCCTGTACGCCCTCGACTGTGAAGGCCTCGGCCAAGAGGCTGGCACCCAACGCCAGGTACTGGTCCGTCGAACCGCCCCGATGGTTGGGGCGCCGGGCCTGCCAGAGGACTTCCCCGTGCCGATCGATCAGGGCCACTCGGCACCAGGTGCCGCCCCAGTCCACCGCAAGCATGGCCTTCTGGTCTGTCATATCAGGTGTCCTCATCCGGAGTAGGCTGGGAGGGGCTTGTCCTTTGGTGTGCGACCGATGCCACCGGTCATTCCCTCAGCATGCCCTCCAGGATTTCTCTCAGTAGCGCGACATCGGTGGGTCCTGAGAACTTCCGAACGATCTGTCCTTCCCGGTTGATGAAGAACTTTTCCGGTATGCCCCTCACGCCGTAGCTGATGGCAATTTTACCCCCATCGTCCACTCCGTTGGGATACGAATGCCCCTGCTGCTGCAGAAACACCTCGGCGTCTCCCGTGTTGTCCCACAGGTTGATCCCCACGAATTCCACGCCCCGGTCACGGAACTCGTCGTAGACCTGCGCCAGGGCAGGAGCTTCGTCTCGACATGGGGGGCACCAGGAGGCCCAGAAGTCCAGCATGACCACGCGTCCCCGGAGGTGGGCGGTCCCAGTGGTGCCGCCACCAATGAGGTCCAGGGTGAATTCCGGTGCGACTTCCCTGTCGACATTCAACTCGATGATGCGGTCATTGACGGCGAGGCCGCCTCGAGCCGGGCCCGAGGTGGCCGATGCCCAGGCGAGTATTGCCAGCAGGGCCAGGACCGGAACGGTAACCCCAACGGCCACCATGATCAGTCCCCTGCGGCGGGCCAGCAGACCGCGCCTGGCTTCCGTAATTTCCGTCTCACCCGACTGACCAAGTTGTTCCCCGGGTTGTCCCATCAGGTCTCTGACTCGCGAGGACCGCCGAGTGCCCTGCTCACCAGCTCCGCTCGCCGGTCGAAGTAGTCGTTGTCCTCCAGTTCGCCCTGCTCGAAACGCTGGTCCAGTGCAGCCAACTCGGAGACCAGAACGGCCCTCTGCCCTTCTGCGATGGCGGAAGCGGCGGCTTCGTCCGGGCTTTCCGGGTAACCATCTGCGACGGCAGGGCTGGAGCGACGGGCGAGACCGAAGACGAGGAAGGCCAGGAGAACAGCACCCACTGCCGACGGAATCGTGGTCAGCCAGAAAGAGCCGCCGGACAGCGTTCGGCCGAGCCGCGCTCCGATGCCGGGCTGGGGCAGCCCACGGAAGGCCAGCTGCACGCCCGGGCCGGCAGGAATGTTCCGGCCCTCCCAGGCTTGGTAGACCTCGTTGCCGATGGCCACAGGAGGCCGGGGAGAGAGACCGCCGATTTCCACGCCTGCCCATTCCTCCGGGACCAGTACCTGGAAGATCTCGACGCCCTGGGGCAGGCTGTTCCGGTACTCAAGGCTGCCCCCCTCGTAGGGGAATGTGTAAGCGAAGTCCACGCTGTGCTGCCCAGGTGGTACCGCTGCGGTCAAGGCGAAGCCGGACCCGACGGAAATGATCTCGCCTCCCCGCAGGTTGGACTGAACGGTTACATCAGCAGCGTTGGGGGGCAGGGCAAAACGCATGAAGCTGAACATCCCCGGTCGGGCCGTTTCCAGGTTGGGTCGCAGGGTGCGGTCGGTGGGGTTGGTGAAGCGCACGAATTCAGTGGCGGTGACCACTCGCTCCGCCACATCGATTTCCGCAATCACCATCACCTGCCGCTGGACCTGGATGATTGTTGCATCCTCGGTAGGCTCGTGGACGGTTATTTCCACCTGGTCGAACAGCTCGGAGGGTGCCAGGGAAGCCCCATAGAAGACACCGCCATAGTCAACGCTCAGGTTGTAGGTCCCCTCGTCGACCAATGGGACTTCCTCGAGCAGGAATGTGCCGTCGGGTTCCATCACCGTCTGCCCGGTGCCCTGGAGCGTGCCGTCGGTAGCGGTGATCAGCATGAGCACCGCCAGGTCGACGGGGATGTCCGCCCCGGCTGTGCCGTTCACCACCCTGCCGCTTATTGACACCGTCTCCTGGGCTGAGGCAGGAAAGGGCAGCACTGTGGCCAGTATCACCAGCCCCGCAATCGCGAGGGCGGCGTACAAGGGCAAGCGCGGCTGGAGGAGTCGAGCGCCGATCATGTCTACGGGCAGCCGCCTGCTCACCGTACCGGGGCCTGGCTGGGAGCGTCTGCCTCCGGTCGGGGCATCTCTTCGTCTACTGGGCTTGCAGCCAATGAAGCCCCGCAATGGGGGCAGACGGCACCACCATGCGTCTCCTGAGCGACTATCGGCAATGGAGCGTCGCACTGGGGGCAGGGGACCCATTCATGAGGCCTGTCATTGGCGGGAATCGCGGAGCGAGCCTCCAGAATCTCCTGCTCAAGCAGCAGTTCGGGAGGGGCGGAATCACTCTCGAGCAACGACTTTATCGCCTGGGCCGCCTGTAGCCTGTAGGACTCCAGCAGTTCCAGATACTGGGCCTCGGGCACGTTGCCCAGCTGGTGCTCCAGCTCCAGAGTGTCAATGGAGTCCAGAATAGATTCCAGGCCCACACCGTCGTCCGCCGCAGGGAATACGGGCGAAGATTCGTCGGTATTTGGCTCGTTGCCCCGGAAAAATGCGTAGCCGACCATCACCAGGCTGAAACAACCGAGGGCCGCCCCAATGAAGACTGCGAATATCGTCTGTCCGTCCATGAAACCAGTTTATCAGGAAGACGAAACTGTCCCCGCCAACCAGGGCGGAGAGAATCCGGAAGGCGAAAGGTCACGGGGTACCGGCTGCATCAAGCGGCCGTGGGAGCGGGGGCCCGGGAAGGGGCCCTTGCAGGGACGCGAGACGGTTCAGGCCACAGCGCGACGATGGTGCCCAGCACCATCACCGGTCCTGCCACCCACATCCACCAGATGAGCGGGTTAACGAGAATCCTGAATCCCACATCCCCGTCGGGCAGATTTTCGCTGGGCACAACATAGAAGTCTTCGACCGGCGTGGAGCGAATGGCGGCGCGGGTCGAAGCCATGTTGAAGTCGGGATAGAAGGCCCGGTCCGGAGTGATGGTGTCGAGCAGTTTGCCGTCCCGGTAGACCTCTACCGACGAAATGAATTCCGTGCGGTTACTGAATGGCACCACCGTGGTGCCCAGATAGCGGATTTCGTAGTTCTCTATGGTGGTCGTCTCCCCAGGAGACAGGACCACATCCTTCTGGGTGTTGAAGAATGAAGTGCCAACGATGCCCAGCGCCACCATCAGCACCGAAAGGTGCACGATGTAGCCTCCGTAGCGCGGCCGGTTGGCCCAGATCAAATGAAGGAAGGCAACGGCGTAATTCTCCTGCGAATTTCGATGCCGGGCACGGGCACCCCGGTACCATTCCATCAGGATCCCGGAGGCAACGAAGGCGGCGAGCCCGAATCCTGCCAGCGCGTACTCCTTGCGCAGGCCGACTGCCAGCAGCACGACCAAGGCCAGCACGGCGACGCCCACCGGTATTGCCAGCGCCCGGCGAACGCTGGCCCAGTTGGCCCTACGCCAAGGTAGCAGCGGTCCCACGCCCATGAGGAAAACGAGGGCCAGCATCAACGGGCCGTTGACCTGGTCGTAGAAGGGGCGGGCGACGGTGATCTCCTCGCCACTGGTGAGGGGGGAGATGAGCGGGTAGACCGTGCCCCAGAGGGTGACGAAAGCTATCCCCAGGAGCAGCAGGTTGTTGACGAGGAACGCCGCCTCCCGTGAGAGCATGGAGTCCAGGTTCTGGGCACTTTTCAGCAGCGGGTAGCGCCAGAAGAAGATTATCAGCGGGACGATCACGCCGACCGCCATGAACAGCAGGAAGACCCATCCAAGGGTCGAAGCCCCGAAGGAATGCACCGACGGTACCGAGCCGCCCCGATTCATGAACATCCCGTATAGAGCCAGGCCAAAGGCCACGTTGACGAGCGCTATGTTCCACATCCGGAACATGCCTCGCCTCTTCTGCACCATGATCGAGTGGATGAAGGCGGTGAGGGCCAGCCAAGGCATGAAGGCCGCGTTCTCAACGGGATCCCAGAACCAATAGCCGCCCCATCCAAGGATGGTGTAGGCCCACCAGGACCCGAGCAGCAGTCCCCCTGCCAGTAGCGCCCAGGTGATGATGCCCCACACGCGGCCGGGGTCGACCCACTCGTCGCCGGTCTTGCGGGCCAGGAGGGACCCCAGGGCGAAGGAGAAGGGTATGGTGATGCCGATGAGCCCGGCCATCAGCGCCGGAGGATGGAAGAACATGCCGAAGTGGGTTAGCAGCGGGTTGATTCCCTCTCCGTCGGCAGGCACGAAGGGCAGCTTGTCGAAGGGATTGGCCATCACCGACATGACGGCGAGGAAGAAGGTCAGGACCAGCATCATCACGGCAGTGGTGTAGGGCAGGGCGTCGCGGAACCGTTCCGGCGACCGCCAGACCGCTATGGCCGACATCACCGACAGCACCATGGCGATGTAGAGAAGAGATCCCTCGTTGCCGGCGTAGAAGGCGACCCAGGTGAAGCGATCGGGCATGGCCAGGTCACTATGCAACGCCACATACGCAATCTCGAAGTCGCGGCTGATGAAGGAGACCACCAGGCTCAGGGTGGCTACAAAGAGGACCACCACGGTCGCGTACATGGCGGCCTGCCCGCTATCGACGAGGGCAGCGGAGCCACGTAGCTTCCCGGCCACCGACCCGACTGCGGAGTATGCAGCGAGAGCCAGGCCGATCCAGAGGCTGATTGCGCCGAGGTCACCCATGGCAGCCGGAACTCCCGTCGTCGGTGTCGCTGGATGTACTGGGTTGAGACAAGTCCTGGCCGGTGATGGAAACAGGTGGCGAGGGAACTGCACTCACTTGACCGGCGAATGAGGCCCGCCTGGACGCCAGCAGACGGTCCGCCATCTCCAGGTACGGTGCCAGCTCGGGATCAGTTGCCGACGCTTCGGGGGATGCAGTACTCGGTCCGCCGGCGGCAGAAGGAGCAGGGGAGGTCCTGCCGCGACCCGTCATTGCGCGAATGACAAGGAACAAGCCTCCGAGTCCCGCGACAATACCTACGATGGGGAGGATCCATGCCAGCAGGTTTGCTCCGGTCTTGGGAGGCGCGGCCAGAATGTCCGGGCCATACCGGTCGACAAAGTAGTCTAGGATCTCTTCACGACTCCTCCCTTCCGCCAGCATCTCCCGTATTACGGCGCGCATCTGGAAAGAAATTTCCACCTGGGCCTGGTCGATGGTCTCAGCAGGGCAGACCGGGCACATTATCATCCGGTCAATGGCCTGGGCTTCTTTTTCCAGTTCTGGGTCTGGCGACTGCGCGTAGGCGGCAGAAGTCAGGGCAGCAATGCAAAGCAAAGTCAGCAGGCATGAGTACAGCAGAGAATTCTTGGATAGCATCAAGAAAATCTCCCCGTGACCTGGACGAGCTGGGAAATGCTGGTTGGCCAGCGGTTACTTTGGCAGCCCGTCAATATAGCGGGCAAGTTCCCACCGTTCGTCTTCGCTCAACAGCTTGCCGAAGGGAGGCATGACAGAGTTTGGCCCGAAGGGGCGAACCGTAACCTTCAGGAAGCTCTCAATCTCTTCGGGGGTCAGGGTGGTCAGGTCGGCAGTGACCGCCGTCTCATATCCGTAACTGCCAGTCAGCAAGTTCAAGACTGGACCGTCGCCCTTGGCCGAGGTGCCGTGGCACATCAGGCAGTTCACCTCATACAGGTGCGGAACGGAATCGTCGGTTGTATTCTGCGGTGCGGGGTAGTAGGCGACAGCCCCGGCCACTCCCGACAGGCGAGGAGGCTCGTGGGACTTGTAGGATTGCTGGTAATGCTGCTCGTAGAAAATGTCCACGGGATAGCTGCCAGAGGTACAGCCAGCCACCGCAAGGACCGCAAAAAGAGCGGCTCCAGCGATCAGGAGGCGTACCGGAATCGAACTGGCCCTTCCACTTTCGGAAGAGGAAAAAGACAGTCGATTCTTCAGGCGGCTCAAATTCAGAAAAGTCATCTTGGGAGACCGGACCTTAATTCTCGCGTACCACGTCGACGGCACCCGCCTGGGTGAAAAGGGCAGAGACCTGGGGAAGTTGCTCTTCCTCAACGTTGGCCAAAACGCCGATGTAGCCCTCGGTAATGCGTGTATCGTAGAGGCCCTGCTTGAAATTGGGCAGACGCGACTCGAACACGATGCCGATGATTGTAAAGATGATGGCAGTCAGCATGGTGCTCTCGTAGGTGACCACCGCCATCGGGGGAAGGGACAGGATCGGCTTGCCGGCCTGCACGAGGGGGTAGGCCATCTGGGTCATCGATGTTAGCAGTATGCCGACAGTCAGACCGACCAGCGCCCCGCACAGCGGGAAGATATAGAGGCGATGCCCCTCGTGTCGCTCTCCGAAGGCCCCTTCCGGGTACGGAGTGTCGGTCAGAAAGTCGTAGTCGCTTTGGGAGACGCCAGCCTGCTGCAGGGCGTCCCCAGCCTCCGCGGCGTACTCCGCGTCTTCGAACAGACCCAGTATCGGTCGTTTAGCCATGTTCCGTTTCCTCTGTCCGTGTCTCCGCTTGGGCGGGACAGACGGGGGTTAATCCTCTCTATAAACTGCCGGAACCGTAACCCGGCCTATCTTGACCTCGGTACGAAGGACCTCGTATTCCTTGATGTCGTAGAGCGGTATCAGCGGCACCACCCTCGCTATCATCAGCATCAGCATGGAAACCAAGGCGAAGGTCGCTCCGATGATGGTCCATTCCACCGCACTGGGAGAGTAGACGGTGTACCAGCTGAAGGTGAACACCTGCTTGTTCTGCAATCCAGGCACGATGATGATGAACCGCTCCAGCCACATGCCGATATTCACAGAGATGCACGCGACTGACATGATCCACAGGTTGCGCCGGAAGGCCCGCGGCAGCCACAGCGCCACTGGCAGGAAATAGGTGGTGAACACGAACACCATCATCCAGATGTTCCAGGGTTCCTGCATAAACTGCAGGTCCCTCACCGCCAGTTCGTCGGCCTCCCTTCCGTAGAAGCCGAAGAGAATCTCCATCACGAAGAAGTAGAACCATCCGGTGGCCACCACGATCAGCAGTCGGCCCAGCGCGTCAATGTGCTCGGGGCGAATGTAGTTCTGCCATCCGTAGATGTAGCGCAGAATTATCATCACGAAAGCCACGGCGGAGACGCCGGAGTGGACCGCGCCCACGACGAAGTAGGGAGCGAAGATGGTGGAGTGCCAGGTCTTTACCGACACCGCCATACCGAAGTCCCAGGACACTATCGAGTGCACCGAGACGAATACCGGCAGGATAAGCGCCGACAACAGCACCCCGGCGATGATCTGCAGCTTCCACTGCCGGGGGTTGCCCCTCCAGCCCATGGCCAGCATGGTGTAGATGCGATGGTTCATACCCGTGGTCCGGTCCCGCAGTACGGCGAAGTCAGGTATCAGCGCCACCAGAACGAACAGAATGCTGGAAGTCAGGTAGGTGTAGACCGCGCTGGGGTCCCAAACGAGCGGCGACCGCACATTGGGCCAGATGCCGCGGGCGTAGTCGTAAGGCATGAAGGGGATCGTGTAGATCCAGTAAATTGTGCGCCAGGGCCGGCCCGTATGAATCAGGGGCATCATCATGGCCGTCATCAGGGAGAAGACGGTCAGGATTTCCGCGGCCCTGGTGGCAGGCCGACGCCATTCGGCCTTGGACAGCCGCAAAATGGCGGAGAGCATCACGCCCGCATGGCTGATTCCAATCCAGAAGACGAAGTTGGTGATGAAGAAGCCCCACATCACCGGGCGATTCAGGCCAGTCACCCCGAAACCCTTGTTGACCAACAGACCGGCCGCACTGAAACCGCCCAACACAATCAGCCCGAGAATGATTATCGCAATTGGAAACCACTTCGGCGACTGCAGGATCGAAAACAGCAACTCGCGGTTGATCTGCCGGTAGGGTATGGGTGTCCTGCCTTCCTGCATTATTCCTCTTGTCTTTCCTGCTTCAGCTTCTTCGGAGTTTCGACTTCAGCTTCTGCCAACCCTGGCAATAGTCCCGGAGGCCTCGTAAATTCCAGTGTCCCTATTCAGGCTTTGCCAGCACCAGGTACTCGCCCCTGATGAAGCGGCGCATTCCCTGGTAGAGTGCTCCTTCCTTGACTTCCCAAACCGACAGGAGCGGGAAGATCTTGGTCGCGACCAGGTAAATAAACGCGGCCCCTCCGATTCCCCCGACGACGATGAATATGTCCCAGATGTCAGGGTAGGCTGCCGCCGGGACATGATTCAGAAACGCCTCGTAGATGTTGCCGGAGTTGGCGCCGCCCACGAACACACGCACGCTGAACATCAGCGCACCCAGCGCTGCCGACACACCGGCCAAGGGCGGGCCCCAGGCGCTGCGGCGTACCGGATTCCAGAGCAGCAGCAAGAACGGGATCACGAAGGAGAGTGCCAGGTTCGCTACGAAAACTCCGCCGTACGACTGGGCGAAAAGGTACTTGATGATGTTCTGCTCCACCACCAGCCTGCCGAACCAGTAGGTGATGAAGAAGGCGAAGAGATGGTAGGCCCACAGAAGCGTCAACCCGAGTTGCACCTTGCTGGCCGACCAGAACACCGACTTGCCATAGTATTCCTGGAACCCGCCCCAGCGTCGCATCACATACAGGATCACCAAGCAGAGACCCAAGGCCACCTGGAAGGCGGTCAGGCTGTAGAACACCGGGAAAATGGAGTCCTTCCACCCAGGGATCATGCTCTGGGCATAATCGGAGCTGATGATGAAGTGCACGAAAATCAGGGTCATGAAGTAGAAGGCGCCCAACATCGCCAGGCCCGCCTTCTGGGCGTTCCACTGCCGCTTGGTGCCGTACCAGTGCCCGGAGAGTGTCCGGTAGAGCCAGCCACGGAAACCGGTCGCGGTATGCCGCGCCTCGGCCATGTCAGGGACCGCTGAGAGATACAGAATGAAGAGAGCGGTTACCGCCAGTCCGACCACGCCCGCAAGGTCCCAGGCGTGAGGCGCCCCGATGGGCCCCTCAAACCAGATTGTGCGGCGAATCTCCAGGTCATGGCCTTGCACTGGGTTCGGATTGAGGATGGGTGGCAATATCATCATCATCGGAATGAACATGATGATGTTGAAAATTCCCACTACGGCGAAGAGTTCGGACACCCGCGAGAGGGGTCGCCGCCAGTGGCTCTTGGTGAACCGGAAGGCTACCGCCGCCACAGGAGCGGCGCTGGTGACCATGAAGACGAAGGAGAAGGTCGCCATGTAGTAGCCCCACGGCGCCCTGTCATCGAATCCATCTGCTGAAGCCCTGGCCACGAACCCGACGACTCCCAGCACCAGGAGAGCGAATGTAAGCAGCAGCCCCAAAGTGAACATCTGCGGCATCGCAGATACCTTCGCCGCCATTTCGCGGGTCATAACCCGGGGATTGGGAAACACCCACATTCCGGGGTAGTGCCCCCCGGAAATCCCCCCATGGCTCTCGCCGTGGGCTACACCGTGATGGAGATGTTCGCTTTCGCTGGCTGCCATTGACTTACTTCGCCCGTCTCAGACTTGAATTGGCAGGATGCATATCCAGTGGCTAATGAGCCTCTCCGGCCCCTTCTTCGACCTTCTTCAGGTAGATCACGTTCGGCTTGGTGGCCATCTCTTCCAGAAGCCTGTACACCCGAGTCTTGGACTCGTCGACATATTCCCCGTGGTGCACCTTGTCGTACTGTTCGTTGGCCTTCTCAAAGTACTTGAACACGGGGCCCGTCGGGTCGGTCTGCTCCCCGAACATCAGGGCGTTGGTGGGACAGGCCTGGGCGCAAGCGGGCAGGAAATTCCCTTCCTTCATCCGCTGGTAGTTCAGGTATCGGCCCTGGGTAGGAGTGGCGGGTTCGGCGTACGGTATTGCTTCGCCGGTCAGGGGTTCGACGCCCCTGCGCTCAACAGTGATTTCGCCCCGGCGTATCCGCTGCACGCAGAAGGAGCAGCGCTCCATTACGCCCCGGCTCCGCACGGTAACATCCGGGTTGAGCTGGTTGCGCAGGCGCTCCGGCCACTTGGGCTCCCACCAGTTGAAGAAACGCACCTGGTAGGGGCAGTTGTTGGCGCAGTAGCGGGTGCCGACGCAACGATTGTAGACCTGAACATTCAGCCCTTCATCATTATGGTAGGTGGCGAAAACCGGGCACACAGGCTCACACGGCGCATTCTCGCAGTGCTGGCACATGATGGGGATGAAACGAGCCTTGACGTTCGGGAACTCGCCTTCCCAGTAGCGCTCGATGCGAATCCACTCATAGGCTCGCCGTTGCTGGAAGTATTCCTTGGTATTGATGGGTAGGTTGTTCTCCGCCTGGCATGCCACGACACAGGCCTGGCAACCGGTACAACGGTCCAGATCTACAACCATGCCCCACTTGTGATCGATTCGGTTCGTTACCATCTATGTGCCTATGTGCCTGTACTCTGATCGATTCCCTGACCCGGAGTCCGGTCCTAGTAATTGCCGGGAGCGACCGTCTTGATGATTTCCTCGGCGGCGCTGAGCCCGACCTCCACCGACCGGACATTGCCTTCCAGCTTGGAGACGTTGACGCTCTCGCCAGTGGGAGAGATGCGAACACGGGTACCCGCCCAGGCAAGGGACTGGGGGCCCGCCACACGCGTCGGTTCCAAGATGTTGGCAACGTTTGAGCTCTCGCTGGCTGGCCTGTCGGTGGCATAAGGCGAGCCGTGCCTGCGGCCTCCACCGAATGGGACGCCCACCACCTCAGGCGGTGTCGCCGGGTTCAGATAAGCCACGCCGCGTATGGAGCCCTGCGAGGACTCGATTCTCACGATATCCCCCTCGCGGATTCCCCGGCGCTCTGCAGTGATGTCGTTCAGTTCCACCCAAGTCTGCCAGGCTACGGAGGTCACCGGGTCCGGCGTGGCCTGAAGCCAAGGCAGGTGGGCGAGTTCCCCATCCTGCACCGTATTGTGCGAGAAGGGGGCTAGGTAGAGCGTGCCTTCCCCGCCGAAACCGGCGAAAGTAGGCGTCGATGCACCTTCCATGATTCTTCGCAGCAGGCCAGCGCGTGGCCTCGGCACATCGGGACCGGTAACCGACTCGTCCCACCACCCGCCGCGGCGCAACAGGGCGGTCCAGAATTCGTCGGCGCTCCCCGCGTCTATTGATCCCCGGTTCTCTTCGAACAGGGCCGTCGCACTGTCTTTCAGCATCGCCTGGTAGCTGGACCAGGGCAACTGCTCGCCCACGCCGGCTCCATCGGCCGCCGCCAGCAGCACATCGGGGAAGCTGCGTGGATCCAGATCCCACAGTGGATTGACCACTGGCTGCTGGAACCCCGCGACCTGGTAGCCGGGAGCAGGGTCAGGAATGTCGTCCCCCCAATCCTCCAGGTACACCCGGTCGGGAAGTAGCAGGTCGGCCAGTACGGTCGTGTCGTCGATGAACGGCGAGAAACTTACAACAAACAGGTCCTGGGCGCTGACTATCGCGTCCTCCAGGTCCAGGGACCCTGGAAGACCATGCACTGGGTCCACATTGTGCAACATGAGCATCCGGGTTTCGCCGGACCGGATCTGGTCTATGAGCCGCCCCATGTCGTCCAAGCTGGCGCTGCTCGACGAAGAGGGAACATCCTGCCAAGGGCCTGAGGGGTTGAGACGTACGCCTCCCTCGGCGCCCACGCTTCCCACCAGCCAGTTCAGTACGGCCGCGGCCTCCACATTGAAGAGCCCGTTGCTGTGGGCTCCCGCCGAACCGCCCGCGATGGCTATGCTGGGCCCGCGGGTTTGAACATCGGCGGCAAAATCGTGGGCCAGCTTCTTGATGAAGGCAACCGGGTCGCCTCCGGCTATCTCCGGCGTAAGGCCGATCTGGCCCACCACATTCTCAGGGCGGTAGTCGTTCAGCAATGCCCGGCCGGTGTCTCCGCCCAGCATCGCGTCCACATCCACGCCGCGCGCCTGCAAATTCTCGTCAACTATGACCTGCGCAACGCTGAGGGCAAGGTGCCCCTCGTAGCCGGGTCGAATCGGAATCCATTTGTCCGCGTTGGCCGCAGTCATCGAGAATCGGGAGTCGACATGGTACAGGGTGCCGCGATGGCTCCGGCCCTCTCCCTGGCGAAATTCCCCGTAGCCGCGATTCCAGCGGGTCGGGGAAATCCAAGTGGAAAGGAAGTCCGCGCCGAAGGAAAGGATGAAGTTGGCGTTCTCCATGTCGAAGTCAGGAAGGACATCCTGATCGTACACATTCTTTACAGCGGTGCGGAAAGTATTGTTGTCCACCGCCTCGTAGTTCATGTGCTCGGCGCCCACGGCCTGGGCGAAGCGGGAGGTCAGGAGCCCCAGGTGCCCCCTGGTAGGCTTGGTCAGCAGCACGGCCCGGGAGCCGCGGTCGTTGAGCTGGCGGACCAGCGTCTCCATGCCTTCCGAATCCCAGCCAATCTGATCGAACTGTCCCGACCCGCGATTGCCGCCGCGCCTCATAGCGCCCGGAATGCGGTCGGGATGGTACAGCGCCTGAACGCCGGCCTCGCACCGGGCGTGGCTCTTTCCCTGGTTGGTGGGATACAGGGGATTCCCCTGTACCTTCTTGGCTCGGCCCTCCATAACGCGAACCAGGATCCCCTCGCAGGATGGGCAGTTACGGCAGAGGCTGGCGTACCAGTTGTCCTTGCCCCGCACCAAGTCTTCGGGAAGGCTCACCGGGCTCTGGATATTGAGTTCGCCTTCGCGAATGCCGAAGCCCTCACAGGCCACGGCGCCTACCGCGCTGAGACCGGCCCAAGCCAGAAAATGTCGCCTAGATAATTTCATCGATGAGATTCTTCGCTGCGTTCAAACTAACAGGATTGACCTGCAGATGCCGCCGGGCGGCTGTTCGTTCTCTAATCCTTTCTTATTTATGGCAGATGGTGCAGTCGGTCGGGACATTGTTCACCCTGTGGCAGTCCAGACAGGTACCCATCTTCAGGGACTGTCCCTCTTTCGGCTGCACTTCTTCCATGCTACCGACATCGCCGTGGCAGATGGAACAAGTCTGGGTGATGCTAAGTGATCCGCTGACCTCGCTGCCGTTGATATCGAAGCGCTGGCCGCTGGCTCCCCCGGTCCCGGTTTCGCTCGTGAAGAACCGAATGTGTGCTTCATGGATGAAGCGGACATGATCCGGAAGGCGATGCACGCGTTCCCAGTCGATGGGCTCCTCGTCAGCAAAGTACTGCTGGACCTTGGCAATCTCCGTCTGGGCCTGGCCATCCCGTCCCGAGATGTCCTTGTGGCAGAACAGACACTGCTCCACCGCCGGAACCGTGGCCGCATCTCCCTTGGTCACATTCCGGTGGCAGAATTCGCACTGGATGTTGTTTTCTTCAACGTGGACGGTGTGAGGAAAAGCGATGGGCTGAGCCGACGCGTTTCCCAAGCCGAATGGAGGGTTGGAAAACCAGGAAATGAACAACACAACCACCACGAAGCCGACAATGACGGTGAAAATGCCCCCCGCCACCATGAGCGGGATCATTTTGGAAGAAGGACTCATTCTTGACTGGAACCGTTCATCTTGAGATGCCTGCCTCCACCACCGCCGGACAGCCTTCTGAAGGGAGGGAGGGGCGCAATAGAAACCGGCCTGCCTAGATAAGCAGCCGGTTCCAGAAATTCCTCACATCAAGGGTCTGGTTGATTCCCAACACCAGGATCACAATCGCCACCACGGCAATGATCAGGGCCAAACCAGTGAGAGGCCACTTTAGCCTGGACACGCTTTGGGGCAGGTGGCCCGTCGACACAGCCGACGGGATCAAGGCATGGGCAGTGAGCATGGTAACGGCAAAGACAACAACCAGTGGGAAATAAATCCAGAACCACTGAAGGAAAAGATGGATGTTTTGCCAGTCGGTGCTGGTTAACGCTTTGGGGTCCATGGACTGCCGTTCATCCTGCCCTGAGTGAACCGGAGCACTGCCGGTTGATTCCGGCCGGCCTCCCGAGTTTGTCGATGGGCGACCGGTGCCCGACAAAATTAGCGGCCCGAATTCCCGCTAGTCGGGTGGCGGGCCAAAAATCGAGTGAAAATTATCACAACCCATTGGGAGTGTCAAGTAGATTCAGCTTGCGATTGACCAAAACGCACGACGATATATGCCCCGTCGTCCCGCAGAAATCAAGCGCCCGCATTCAGCTGGAAATCCCTTCAGCGCCGGGGCTTTCGGGCAGGACGATTGCAGGGTGCCCCCATGCCCGGCCCGTTAATCCTGAACCAGTGGAGGGACGAGGCAACTGAATCCGTTCGCGGCTCGACAGGCTCCCTACCAAAGGATTCGCTACCACTCTGCAATCGCCCAGGCTACACGGGGTGGCGCACTGTAAAATCCGCCGGTCTTCGGCCAAAATAGAAAGGGGACAAGACAGAGGAGGAATAGCCATGGGCGCCAGGAACGGCCAGCAATACATTCAGAGGCTTCGCGAGCATCCGCCGGCCCTGTACATGCGAGGTGAGCGCATCGATGATCCCACCACGCACCCCGGACTTAGCGGAGGCGTCAAGACGGTGGCCCGTCTGTACGACCTGCAGCATGCCGCCACACGTCCTGAGCGAGTCGAAGGGGCCAGTCGAAGGGGCCAGTCAAACGCGGACGGGACTGGGGCCGAGATGACTTATTCCTCCCCCACCAGCGGCGAGCAGGTTGGATTGTCGTTCATCACCCCGAAGAGCACGGCCGACCTGGATGCCCGGCGGAACATGATGCGCCGGTGGGCCCAGGTATCCTGCGGGATGATGGGCCGGACTCCCGACTTCCTGAATGTCAGCCTGATGGCAATGGCCAACGCCGGGGACTACTTCGCCGAGGACCGCCCGGAGTTCAAGCAGAACATCTGGAACTACTACGAGAAGGTGAGGGAGGAAGACCTGGTCCTGACCCACACCCTGGTCAACCTCCAGCGCTCCCGGGTCCCCACCGAGCAGATCCTGCATGACAACACCGACATTGCACTTTCCGTGGTCAAGGAGACCGATTCCGGAATCATCGTTCACGGCGCCAGGCTGCTGGCCACCCTGCCCATAGCGGACGAGATTGCGGTGTACCCGGCACGGTCGCACCGTCTGCCGTCCGGGGCGCCGGGCCGCACCTCCTTTGCCTTCGCCCTGCCCTGCGACGCTCCTGGACTGCGATTCCTTTGCCGCGAAAGCTTCGACCTGGGACGCTCCAAATTCGATCACCCGCTGGGTTCGCGCTTCGAGGAGATGGACGCGCTGGCGTTCTTCGACCATGTATTCGTTCCCTGGGAGCGGGTGTTTCTGCTGGGAGACCCCGACCGCTGCAACAACATGTCCCGGAGTACCCACCAGTACCTGCACTCCGGCCACCAGGTTGTGACCAAGAATGTGGTCAAGGTGGAGTTCGTTCTGGGACTCGCCAACCTGATGCAGCAGGTCCTCGGTTCAGGCCAGCAGCCCCAGATGCTCCAGATGACGGCTGAAATCATCGAGAACCTGGAGACCACCAAGGCGCTGCTCCGGGCATCGGAGGCCGACGCCGCCCTGGACGAGTGGGGGGTGATGTGCCCGGCGGAGATGCCGCTGATGGTGGCCCGTCACCTGTTCATCAGGATGTATCCGCGTATGGGAGAGATCCTGCAACTCATGGGCTCCAGCAGCCTGATGGCGTTGCCGATGGAGGCCGATCTGAAGGGACCCATGGCCGAGGAGTTGTCCGGTTATCTCGACACCGACACGGCTACCGCGGAGGACCGGATTCGCCTGTTTCGGCTGGCGTGGGACACCTGCTGCAGCGCCTTCGGGCAGCGGCAGATACTCTACGAGCGATTCTTCCAGGGAGACGCGTACCGCAACATCGTCCTGCTGAACAGCCTCTACGACAAGGAACCGGCGACCGCCTTCGTCCGGGAGTTCCTGGAGGACGAGTAGGCGGCCGGTTTGTCTGAACTGTGATTTGTTTGATTATGGGATTGCGCTGATTTCACTTTTCCTGGTTGGTTCTGATAATCAGCGTAATCATTTAATCACGTGAATCAGTGGTAACAGTGGGCCGCGGGAAACAGCAGGCCCTACGCGGCTCCAGCACGATAAGGCTGTACATCGAATTCATCGGCCCGGGCCCGCATCATGGTAGCGTCGTGCCATGCTTGCATCCGAAGTAGCATGTGCATGTCAACTCCAAATGCCTTCTCTATGCGGAGGGCCATCTCCGGAGAAAGTGCGGCTTTGCCGTTCAGAAGGGACGACAGGGTTGCGCGCCTCACCCCTAATGCTTTCGAAGCCCCGGACACACTTAGACCCAAGCTGTCCAGAACTTCGGCACGTACAAACTCCCCGGGGTGGGACGGGGTCATATTCACTCGAATCATCTCTGAAGCCATTAGTGATAGTCCTCCAGATTCAAGCGATCGATGTAGCCGTCCGATTCCTCAAATGTTATACGCCAAATGCCCGACACAGAGACGCTCCACTCTTTCGCTCGTTCGCCGAAAAGCCTGTGGACGCGCCATCCGGTCGGGGCAGTTCTCAGAAAGTCGTCCAGATCATCAGCAAGCACCATGACGGTGAGGACGTTACGCACTCGCCGGACCAGACCTCCCGGAAGAAAGCCGGAAGAAAGCGCTGGTTATCGTCTTCGATCAGACACTGCAATCCCCTGTGGCGGACTGACCGAATGATCATTGAGGGAAGTGCACTGTATTACAGTACACTTAGCAATATCCTCAAGGGTTCAGCCGTCGCCGTCGCCTCCGGAGGCGGCGGGGGCCGGGAACGCCGTCGGTGGCGCCGCCGCAGGTACGGGCGGCGTGGGGACAGCCGGTCTCAACTTCGCTTCGTCGGGCAGCTCGGTTTCCCAGTCGGGAATCAATACATGCGAGTTGCTGTCCAGCAGGGAGATTACCACCACGCCGCCCAGGCTGTAGGCCATGGACAGTCCCAGAACGGCCAGGTACGAGCCGGTGGTGAACATGATCAGCCCGGCCAGGGCGGTGGCGACAAAGTGCCCCATCAGCGCGCCGGTCGTCTGCCAGCCGTAGACTGTCCCCATCGGGCCGTCGCCGAAGTACTGGCGGTTTATGATCAGGTACCCGGTCCACTCGCCGCCAAAGCCAATCCCGAAAGTTACTGCAAACAGGTAGAACAGCCAGGGCTCGGCCGGGCCGAACATGATGATGGGTACCGTCAGGCCCTGTATCGCAAGGCTCACGGCCATCATGCGCCGGGTGCCGTAAATCTCCGCCAACACCGGGGTGCCGAAGCGGCTGATTATGCTCACCAGCGAAATGATCGCCAGGATAATGCCTGCCGCAGCCAGGGAGGTGAAGACGCCGGAATCTATGGCGTACTTCGCCACATAAATCAGAATGATGCCGTGGCCGGCGCAGCCAAGACCATGGATCAGGGGCAGGTTCCAGAATGGACGGGTCTTGCGGATATGCTGGTTGAAAGTCTTGATCCGCAGCCGCTCCATGCCCTTGTCCAGCCTGACCGGCGCGGAATCTCCGGGCCTGGCGCCGTAGGGCTCTATTCCCAGGTCGGATGGGCGGCTGCGCATGAACGGCACCAGGCCAAGCATCGCCGCTCCGCCAATCAGGCCGATGATCAGGAAGTTGCCCTGCCACCCCACCGTTTCAATCAGCAGTCCGGCAATGGGAGCAAAGGCCGCTGTGCCAATACCGCCGGCGGCCCACAGGATTCCGATCCCCAGCCCCAGGCGGCGCCGGAACCAGCCGCTCACCGAGGCCATCAGGGGCACCATGCCAAGGGACTGAGTCAGCGAGAGCAAGACGCCGAAGAAAAGGAAGAACTGCCAGATTTCGCGAACCTGGCTCAGCAGGATCATGCTGATCAGGTACAGGCACGCCGCCGCAAATAGCATGATGCGTGCACCAAAGCGGTCTCCCAGCCAGCCGGTCACAGGGGCATACAGCGCGCCAAATCCGTAGTAGGCAGCGATCCCCAGGGTCACCAGGCTCTCGTTCCAGCCGAAGGGGCCGCTTTCGTCCGTCAGGGGCGGCAGCATGATACCGGCGGCCATGCTGATGGAGCTGGCAAAAATCTGGACCGTCGCCAGAATTCCAACGATTATCCAGCTGTAGTGGAAGGGGAGCCGGGCCGCCAAGCCTCTGGCCTGCAACTCATTCTGGGGGCCCGCAGGGGATTGGGGACCGGACTGCCTGAGCAAATTCTCTACTCTACTGATGATGACTTAGCCGTGCTTTCATTCGCAACCGAAATGATAGCACTAAAGCAAATGGTTCGACAGCTTCGAGATCAGGAGATACGAGATAAGGACGCGGAAGTCGGCATTCCTTCCGCGCCCTCAGTGAGTAATCAAGGCCAGGTCCCTGGTCTTAAGGCATTATGTTCATCTGGCGGACGATGGACTCCCCCAGGGCAGCGTCTCCTTCCATGGACACCCTCCCGGACCGGAGAACCTCGCCGGGTTCCCAGCGTCCACAACCCAGGCAACCGAAGGTTTCTCCGTCCAGGCTGATGCGAACAGTGGGTGGTTCGACAGGCTCACCATGACCGGGGGCAGGATCAATTTCCCGGCCCCGGCCGCCATCGACGCCTATGGAGATGCTCCGGCCTGCCGGGCCCGAGATGTCGATCACCACGGTGGCTCCGTCGGGGGCTTGGGCCCGGCGGGCGGCGACGAAGGGCATGGCGCGGATGACGCGGTTCAGGGCGTGGGCGGCCGCCGGGCTGTCGAAATGGCCTGGCCGATCGAGGGCACGCCTGATGTCCTGCTCGTGCACCCAGGCATCCATGATGCGGATGCTGATGAACTCCGCCATTGGAGCTGGGCCGACGGGCGTCTGCATCTCGGCAGCGAAGTCTTCGTCGCTTCGGCTGCGAAGGAAGTCCACGCGGCGTGCGGTCTTCGCCCGGAAGTCCGACAGCACCTGCGCCCCGGCCCACGGGCGCCGGAAGTCCACCAACAACTCGTTGTGCCGGCCCTGCTCGCTTCGAGTGTGTGCCAGCGCCTCCTCGCTGGGCGCGTGGTCCGGGTCGGGGTCGCCCAGGATGCCTGTCTCCGAGCCAACCAGGTGCGATACCTGGTCCTGCACCGACCACCCGGGGCAGTCGGTCGCTGTCTTCCACTCGGCCTCAGTCAGCCCGTCGCAGAGTTCTCCGATGGAGCGCCAGACGCTCTCCATCATGTCTACCAGTTGCTGGTTGGTCTCGTTCATTATTGGGTCCTTGCTCCTTGTCTGAACTGTGATTCGTCTGCCACCGGGTGCCATTCGGCAGGCGGCCCTTCGGCCTGGGGGATTGCCCTGATTTCGGGCTGCGTCGGCATTCCGCCGTTGCCGTGTAGGGGCGCGGGAGGAATCATGCTCATCATTGCATCAAATAAATCACAGTTCAGACAGGCGTGTTAAGCGGGTTATTCGCCTTCTTCCTGGCGCCGGCGGTTCTCGCGGAACTGGATGAAGCGAATCGCTTCGTCCGCGCCCATGCGTCCCACTGGCCCGGAGGCGTACACAGACCCGAGGACCACCCCTCCCCGGCCCAACAGGAACTCGGCCGGCTGCAGGTAGCCGCCCCGGTCATCGGACCACCAGGACCCGATGGTGTGGGCGTCGTCCTTAGTTGCTCCATAGGCCACGGGGAACGACAGGCCGTTGCCCTTTACCTCTCCGGCCTTCTCCTCGTCGTCAACACTGGCGGCATAGACGCTCACATCCAGCGCCTCCAGCTCCGCCTTTGCAGCCTCGTATGCGGCCAACTGCCGCTGGCAATAGGGTCACCAGTGGCCGCGGTAGAAGAGCACCGCGCTGTAGCGCGTTGGGGAATCGTCGGGCAGGGTCAACTTGCCGCCCCCCACCAGGTTCAACTCCAGCTTGGGGAACCGTGCCCCCTGTTGCAGCATTTCTCCCATGTAATACCTCCGGGGAGTCCAAGTCCGAATCCTGACGAAATTATATCAGGGGTCTAAACCAACCATTGGGTTGGTCATTAATGCCAGGGAGTTCACCCCAGCCTGTCCCTTCCCCCATGGGAAAGGGTAATTAAGGGTTCATTCTCTCCTACACCGCTTGGTAGACGGTGTTCCTGGCCTTCGACATCTTCCGAAGCCTCTTCTGTCCTTCCAGGGAGCGGACGGCCTGCTGGACCTGGGGGTTTCCGAACCGCCTGAATTGCCCCACGATCTTGCTGAGGGTCTTTGGCTGTTCGCAGTAGTCCCAGACCAACTCGCAGAGCGCCGCATCCGCGCCGGGCAGGGGGTACTTCGGAGTTACCAGCGTGTACCCGGGATTGAGGCTGACCTTCTCCCCTGGGGTGAATTCCAGGCGGGAACCGTGTCTCTCCAGGAACCTTCGAAACCGAGTTCGCAGCACCCCGCCGCTTCCCGTGGACCCGTAGCCATGGATGACCGTCAGCGTCCGGCAGGTATGGCCGCCCGGCTGGACCGCCCTGTTGTAGGCGTCAACAAACTCCTGCAGGGCCTCGGCCCAGGTTTTGCCGTGCAAATCAAGGTCCAGGTTATCCAATGCTCCCCCATTGGTGAGACTTTACTGTCTGAATCAGGATTTACGCGATGCCCGGATTATAGGGATGTTTCTCAATCTCATCCTGAACATCCATCAATCCCGATTTAGACATTAACAGTTGGAAAAGAAATAGCGAAAATGAAATAGCGCGCACCACGGCAGTCCAGCATAGGGCTCGCCCATCAACGGGGTCAACCGTGTAGAATGCCCAGCAAATTCCAGTCCAAACTTACCAGCCCGAACATTATAGGGAGGCCACGAATGAAGCAGCTGACCAGCAATGTGTGGGTGGAAACCGAGGTCCGCGGCTGCAACTTCGGGTTCGTCACCACCTCGGACGGCATCGTGATGATCGACAGCCCGCACAAGCCCAGCACGGCCATGTGGCTGAAGGCCGAGATTGAGAAGCGCGGCCTGCTGCGCTACATCATCAACACCGAGCCCCACGGCGACCACTGGACCGGGAACGCCTTCTTCGACGCGCCGGTCATCGCCCACGAGGGAGTGCGCACCCGTATCCTGAACACCGACATGGCGGAGCACGCCGCCCGGATCGGCACCTTCGGCCCGGAGGAGCCGGCGCTGCTGGAGGGCTACCGGGCCAACCCGCCGGTCATCACATTCCAGGATTCGATGACCCTGCGAGTCGGCGATCACACTTTCGAGATGATACACATGCCTGGGCACACCCTCTACCAGGCGGCGGTGGTAATCAAGGAGGAGGGAGTCGTCTTCACCAGCGATAACATCTTCCACGGCGTCCAGACCTGGCTCCACGAGGCTGAACCGGACCTGTGGCTTGCTGCCCTTGAGGGCCTGCGGAAGCTGGACGAGGACATCTTCGTTCCGGGCCACGGGTCACTGTGCGGCAAGGACTACCTGGACGAGCAGGGAGAGTTCATAGTCGAGTGGAAGGACTACGTGCAGGACGCCATCGACAGGGGCATGACGAAGGAAGAGGCAGTGCCCACCCTGACCGCGATGACCGACCGCTACCCCATGGATGTGGAGCAGGAAGGCATGGCGCCGATGGTGATGCGCATCAGCGCCGCCAACCTGTACGACTACCTCACGGGCAGTTGGCCCCCTCCCGGCATGGGCAGCGTCGCCACGCGACTGCCAACCGACCACCGTTAATCGACCGCATCTGCCTCCAGTTCCAGGTTTCCCGAAAAATCAACCGCCGGTCATCGTAAGGATGGCAGGCGGTTCAGCGACAAGATTGAGAGGGTGCCGCCGAAGGGTAAGGACCTGCGCCGAGGCGATTGCCGACAGGGGCGGTTGCTATGACCGCCCCGTTAACCCCCCCGGGAGTTCGTTGGTAGCGGGGCAAATAGACCGGGAAAGGAATGCCAGGAAGCTGACGATCTCAGTAACGCCGCTGTCGCTATCCTGCACCCACTGGTGCTCTTTCAACCAATCCATCATAAAGAGTCCTCGCTTTGAAGCCAGACTCGCCTTACGGGAGGCAACCGACCCTGCCCATTTGACCCCACCGCGACCCTTCGGCAAGCTCCGGAACGGCCCGTCAACCTATGACTGACACGGCCATTGGCCTTACCGGGCTGGGGGAGTCCCCGCTTCGGCGGTGCGCCTAAACGCACCGACCCCGCCGGAGTGTCCGGCGGGGTCGGCGTTATTTAGAGGGAAAATGGGCGAACGGTGCCATACGCGGGAAGAGACAAAAGACGCATTCCGAGTGACACAGTAACCCCCTAGCTGGAGAAAAGGGTTGGTGCCATTAAGGCTTGACCACGGAGACCACGACCCTAAAACCCCGAAGGGGGGCCACAGGCCCGGAAAGCAATTGCGCTTCAGGTTCGCAGAATCGCCAAGTGCGACGCCCGGCAGTATGCCACGCTTCGGAATTGCCCGCCCGGCCCGGATGGAGCGGAGCGCCAGTTAAGAGCCGTGCGGGCGAGCACACAGGCCTCCCGCTATCCCTCCCGCTGCGCCTCGTACTCGCGAAGGGCCGGAATGACCTCCTGGGTCATCAGGTCGATGTTGCGGACCGCCACATCGTGGGACATGTGACCCTCGCGGCCCCAGAAGATGATGTGGCCTGGGTCGATGATGTCGATGAGTTTCTTCATCTTCTTGATGACCGTGTCGGGATTGCCGGTCACTATCTGGAAGGTCTCCTGGGCATCGTCGTAGGGCAAAACCGGGCCACCCGGCACCACCGTCTGCACAGCGCGGCGGGCCTGTTCGCGGGCGCCGGTCGCGGCGGCGCGGGTCAGGTACCCCGGCGGCGCCAGCCAGTGGTTGGGAGTAACTCCGAAGGATGTGCCGAGCTGCCAGTAGAAGTTCTTCCCTTCCTCGTACGCCTTCTCGTCGGAGTCGGCCACGGCCACGCGCACCGCGTAGCCCCGGTGCTCCTGGGTCGGCGTCCACCCGTCCGCCTCGGCGGTGTTCTGGTAGAGCTGGTAGATGTCAGACAGCAGCTGCAGAGGCGGGGCCAAGGCTACATACGGGTACTGGTGCTTGGCGGCCCAGATGACCGACTCCGGCGAGGCCACGCCCGGAATCCAGATGGGCGGGTGCGGCTTCTGGAGCGGCATAACCCAAGGGTTTACAACCCGGTAATGGAAGTGTCTGCCCTCGTAGCGGAAGGGGCCGGGCTTGGTCCAGGCATCGACAATGACATTGTGAGCCTCGTCGAAGCGCTCTCGGTTGTAGAGGGGGTTGGTGTTGGTGGCCATGCTCTCCTGACCGATGCCCCGCACGAACCCGCAGACCACGCGGCCGCCCGACAGGATGTCGATCATCGCGATTTCCTCGGCGATGCGAAGGGGGTTTTCGTGGATGGGCAGGACATTGCCCAGGAACACGATCTTGCCCTGCTTGGTTCGCGAGGCCAGCACCGAGCCGATGACATTGACCGAGGGCATCATGCACAGCGGGTTGTTGTGATGCTCGTTGATCATCACCCCGTCGAAGCCCGCCTCGGTGCAGTACTGCAGCTCGTCGAAGTACATTCCGTAGAGTTCCTGGGCCTTCTCCGGGCTGAAGTGCTCGTTGGGGTACATCAGGTTGTTGTAGCCGAGACGCTTGGCCTCGTCCTGCGGATAGGCTGTGTAGCCCATCTCGGTGAAGAAGAAAAACTCACGATTCATATTGCGTCCCTGTACCGGGCCGGTGCCGGGCCGGCTGGAATTCTCATCTGGCGGTCGTTGGCAGTATGTAATCACTCGGACGGAGTGTCAATTGGAGAATCGTCAGCCTCGGATTCCTGTATAGGGTCCTGGGCGAGTTCCTGTTCGGAATACGCCGCGGCGGCCTCGGCTGCGGCTGCCTGCTGCTGACGGGCCGCCCAGTTCTGGAGCCAGCGGCGGAACTCGTCGAGGGCCGGCGGCGAGACATAAAACACCTCGATGTCCGGCGGGAACTGCACCTGGTGTCGCTCGCTGATCAGCAGAAGCCCGACGCCGTCTTCTTCCAGCGTCGAGTCGATTCGCGACGCAATATGCTCGTAGCGCCGGCGATTGGCCTCGGAGTACCACTCGTTCAGGCGATTGGCTACTGTGGGACTGGTCAGGGGCATCATCAGGCAGCGTTGAAGGTCCAGGGTCTCCAGCAGGATGTCCATATCCTCGGTGGCCTCCAGCTGGGCACCGGCTTCGCACTTCAGCGAAACCAGGTTGTGGCTGCGGCGGTCGCCCGCCTGGAGTTGCTGCAGGCCATCGTCCTCGCCGGCGGTGATACTCTCGTGGTAGACACGGTGCGGGCCTCCCAGGGCATTCTCGAGCGCGGCCACTTGGGTCTGGGCCTGCTCCCAGTAATTCTGCAGCGCGGCCGCCCCAGCGGGGTCGTCGGCAGCGGGACTGTAGACCAACGGAACGAGGATCAGCTTGCGGAGGCCCCTGTACTGCTCCGCAGACGGCCGTTCGATGCGGCCCAACTCCTGACCCTGCCCTGAGCCTGCCGATTGGGTCATGTTTCGACCTCCCAGTGATGGTGAAGGATTAATTGTCAATGATAGCAGTGGGACCGGAACTGCAGACCTTCCTGTGCTTGCCGCCTATGGGTGTGGTTGCTACACTTTCCGCGATCTGTAGACAGTTCATGACAGCAAGGAGTAGGAATGATTTACGAAGTTCGGACTTATGACATGAAGCCCGGTGCGGTTGAACAGGCCGAGGAGGCATTTGCCGAGGCGCTTCCGTACCGCGAAAAGTACTCGCCCATAGCGGCCTTCTGGCACACCGATATTGGCCCTCTGAACCAGATAATCCATGTCTGGGGTTACGAGAGCCTCGAAGAGCGGGCAAAGATTCGCGAGGCCGCCAGCAAGGAAGCCAACTGGCCCCCGAAGATCACACCCGGCAACATCCTGCACATGAACGCCGAGATCTGGCAGCCGGCGCCCTTCATGCGACCCATGGGCGGAGACCAGGAGCTTGGCAACATCTACGAGATGAGGGTTTACACCTACCAGCCCGGCTCCATCCCCGAGCTGCTGCGCCGCTGGGCCGAGTCCATTCCCTACCGGGAGGAGTTCTCGCCCCTGGCCGCCGGGATGCACACCGAGTTCGGCGGACTGAACAAGTGGATGCACATCTGGCCGTACAAGAGCCTCAACCACCGCGCCGAAGTCCGCACCGAGGCCAGCAAGATCCCCCAGTGGCCCAGCGGCGCCCCCGGCCGCGTCTCCCAGGAAAACAAGATCATGATCCCCGCCAAGTTCTCGCCAATGCACTAGGAACGCTAGACATGCAGGGGCACGGGTACCGCACTCAACAATAGTGTGAGGCCTGTGCCCTTCGCTTTTGCAGACTTCTGAACGGAGAAATCACAATGAAACTGCTGACTTACGACTCTGGTACCGGCCCGCGTTGCGGCGTTTTGCAGGGCGACAGCGTGGTGGATGTAACCGCGCTGCTG
The DNA here is from genome assembly GCA_963667765.2 of Dehalococcoidia bacterium. Lineage (GTDB taxonomy): Bacteria > Chloroflexota > Dehalococcoidia > Lucifugimonadales > UBA3495 > VXOI01. The sequence continues at coordinate 118,579 of CAXXON010000002.1, forward strand.
GGCGAGCAGCGCACGGTGCGCGATGTCGGGGCGCTCCTGGCACTTGACGAGTCCTCCGTCGACCGGGTTGGCGATGCGCTGGCCGGAGGAGCTGCGGCCCCGGCAGTGGCCCTCGACGCCGTCCGGCTCAGGTCGCCGATACTGCAGCCGCCGACGGTTCGGGACTTCATCGTCTACGAGGAGCACGCCAGCTCTCAGGGGACCCGGGAGCCCAACGAAGTATGGTACCGGATGCCGGTGTTCTACTTCTCCAACACCCTCTGCATCTACGGACCCGACGACACCGTTCCCTTCCCTTCTACCTCGGACCAGTACGATTACGAGATGGAGATAGGGGCTGTTATCGGGAAGAACGGCACCGATGTCGCCCAGACCGATGCGCTGTCGCACATCGCGGGCTTCTGCATCTTCAACGACTGGAGCGCCCGGGATGTCCAGTTCGACGAGATGGCGTTCGGTCTCGGCCCGGCCAAGGGGAAGGACACGGCCAGCTCCCTCGGGCCCTGGGTGGTCACCACCGACGAGCTGGCGCCCTACATCCGCGACGGACGGCTGACGGTCAAGTGTCAAGTGCGGGTGAACGGCGAGTCCTGGCTGACCGACGGCGACGCCTCCATGGCCTACTACACCTGGGGAGAAATCGTGCAGCGGGCCTCCAAGGACAGCCGCATCGCCCCCGGCGATGTCATCGGCAGCGGCACCGTCGGCGGAGGCTCGGTGCGTGAGGCCATCCGCAAGGGCTACGAGGCAGCCCGCTTCCTCGAGCCCGGCGATGTTGTGGAGATGGAAGTCGAGGGCATCGGCACGGTCCGAAACACCCTTGGCGAAAAGTCCGCCGACCCGGCCTATCCCTTCCCGCCTGCCAGCCCCACGGCGGTCCCCGACCGGGGCACCCACACCGGCTACCGCTACGAATTGAACCGGTAGCGCCTAGCTCAGAGGAATCCGCCGGACAATCCGATCAAAACGGACCCCTTACCTAAGAATCAGGGCGGAGGCAATGCCTCCGCCCTTTCCATTGCGTTTTGTCTGACACCTTCGACAGGCTGAAGGGTGATTTACTTGATTATTGGATGGCCCTGATTGGGATACTGCTTGGTAACTATCTCAATTCGACTATGACCTTGATCTCAACAGCCAGATACACGATCTGGACCACTGGATTCCCGCTTTCGCGGGAATGACGGGTCCTTTGCGGGAATGACGGTTTCGGGCCCCAACGAGTCTTGAGATAGTTTGCTAATCACGGCCATCATTTAATCAAACGAATCAGTGGTTCTCACGCGGGGACGCCGGGCCAAACCGGCTCGTGGTAGCCCAACGGCACCGTGGGCCTTTCCCAGAGAGGTCTGGTCTCCGACAGCTCTAGCACCGGCGCCAGGTGAGTCAGCTGCCCGCCCGGCGTGTGGCTGGTCGTTGACCAGCGCCCAATCTCTTTGGCGGTGAAGTCCTCGGGTATGCCCGCGAGTTCCGCTTCGGGTACCTGCCCGCGGTCCACCAGCCAGCGGCCCGTCTGGGCCAGGGACGCCCTTACCAGCCAGCTCCCGCCCTCGCGTGCCCGGCGCGCCAGCGCGACCATGGCACCGAAGGCCATCAGGTACCCGGTCAGGTAGTCAATCGCCGACACCGGGTAGAACTGGGGACCCGGTACTGAGCCAGGGAACAACTCTCCCTGCCGCGTGGTGATCCCGCTCACTGTCTGCACCACCGTGTCGAAGCCCCGCCGCTCGGCCCATGGACCCACTCGTCCAAATGCGGACAATGACACATAGACGATCCCCGGATGGATGGCTGCCAGCTGCTCCGGCGCCAGACCTCGCTGCGCCAGTGTGCCCGGCCGGTAGCCCTGAGAGAAGACATCGGCCTCCCGGACTAGCCCTCTCAGCGCCTCGGTGTCCCCGGAGTTTCTCAGGTCGATGTGGGCAGATAGCTTACCGTGCCCGGTGTCCAGCTCCTGCGACGGGCTGAAGGGGAGATGAGGCCCACTGATCTTCATCACATCGGCCCCATGCTCGGCAAGCGTCCGGGCGCAGCTGGGGCCAGCCAGCACGCGGGTCAGGTCCAGCACCCGGATGCCCGACAGCGGCCTGGGTCCTTCCGGCATGGGTTGAGGAGGGCTGTCGGCAATCTTCTCAATCTCGAGTAGAGGCAGCGACGCCACGGCAGCCGACTGCGGATGGCGGGCCCATTCCTCCATGGAGCGGGCCATGCCGCCGGCGCCGTTGGCGGCGATGATGGCTTCCTCCAGCTCCAGCGCGTTCCACTGGGCCACGGCGCGCGTCACTGCCTCCCGGTCCTCCGGCACTCCCAGCACGCCGAGGGCCGCGTCCCGGTGGTTGGGGAAGTTGCAGTGAAGATAGGACCAGCGGCCATCCTTCGTCGGGTACACGCCCATGACCGGCGTGCGCTCCGCGGCGACCGGCGTGCCGTCCATCGCCAGGTACTTGCCGCTCCGTAGCGACGCCGTGGCCCGGCGGACGTCCACGCTGACTTCCTGGCTGCGGCCTGTCTTCAGATGCCACAGATCGTCTACTGCAAGGCCGACTGCAGCCAGGCTCGCCGCCGCAGTCTCCCCAATCCTGAAGGGAGTCGGCAGGATCGGGTCGCGGTGGTCCGAAATCTCTACACCAGCGGCCAGAGCCGGGTCTATACCGACGGTCGAGAGAATTGTCTTCAGCGCTTCGTCAGACACGATGAAAAACTCCTTGCATGAATAAACTGCGTCGCAAAAGGCTTGCCGCAATAAACCTTCTCATTCTGTTAAGTCCCACCCAATTAGAAGCCCTGGATTCCTGCTTTCGCAGGATTTACGGCGTGGGTGTCAGACTATTGTTATACAGCCACCTACCATAATTCGTTGGATGCGAGCCGCGCCCCCTCAACCATGGAGGCGAGCTTGGCCCAAGCGATGTTGGCTTCCACCTTGCGGCCCCATGCCGAGGTGCCGAAGCCGCAGTCGCTACTGGCCATTACATTCTCGCGACCAACAGCATTGGCGTAGTTAGCGATGCGCTGGGCGATGAGTTCAGGGTGCTCGATGAAATTGGAGGTGGTGTCCAGCACGCCCGGGATCAGCAGCTTGCCGTAGGGCAGGTCCACATCTTCCCACACCTTCCACTCGTGGGCGTGCCGGGGATTGGCACCCTCGAAGGACAAGCCCATCGGACGCGCCTTCAGCACAGTTTGGACGATCTCCCTGAGCGGAATGTCGTGGTGGTGGGGACCCTCGGTGTTCCCCCAACAGAGATGCAGCCTCATGCGCTCCGGGTCGATGTCCTTCAGGGCGTAGTTGACCACCTCGACATGCAGCTCGACGATCTTCTTGAACTCTTCGACCGAGAGGTGGGAGAACTGGGTCACCCGGGTCATCGCCAGGTCCGGGCAGTCTATCTGGAGCAAAAGGCCGGCTTCGACGATGGCGTTGTACTCGTCCTTCATCACATCGGCCAGGGCGTAGAGGTAAGCCTCCTCGGTGGCGTGGTACTCGTTGGGAAGGAAGTTGGCGATGACTCCCGGCGAGGCCGCCGTCATGAACACTTCTTCCACCGGCAGCGCAGCTGACGCCTCTTTCAGGTTGGCGATGTCCTGTTCCACTGCCGGCCAGTCCTTCCAGGATATCGGGCCGGTGCAGGCCGGCTGGGGCAGGTTGCGGGAAGAGAAGTGGGTCTGCGTGGCGGCGAACTCCGGGAAATCCGCATCGTCCAGCCGGGGACGGGCGCGGACCATGCGCTCACCCTCGAAGCCAGTGAGGCGCTCCTTCACATAGGTGGCGTATTGCGACCGCCCCTGCTCACCATCATTGACAACATCGATGCCGATGCTCCGCTGCCTCGACACCACCTCGGCGACACCATCACGCACGCCGGACGCGAAGATGCCGGGGTCGAATTCCCGCTGCTCCTCCCGCTCCCGCAGAAGTTCCTGGAGCCGGGGCGACCGCGGCAGGCTGCCGGTGTGGGTGGTCAGAATCCTGGAGTCGCTTCTCTTCATAGCTCCTCTCCGGGCGATGACTCAGCCTTCGAGTGTACCCGCCATTGTACTCAAGTTTTGCTCCCCACAGGGCAGTTGCGGTTGCTATCGAGCCACAAATGACACAGTGGTGTCGGAATTGACCCGGACCTGGTATTCGACTCCTGGCTCGAATTCGGACCCAAGAGGCACGACGCTCTCGTCAATCGGGACGTCCTTGGTGCAGACCACATCCTGCCCGACGACCTGATGATGCGTGATCTCAACTTCAATGCGGCGCTCCTCCTGACGGCGCAGTTCGTAGCCGTTGTAGCGGGAGCAACTGCTGCCGATAGGCCTGGCTGAGACCACCGTCAGCTCATAACGCCCCGGCATGCCCTCCGCTCTCGCCACATCCGCGCGCTGAATATGCGAACGGGCGATGGTGGAAAAAGGGAATCCTTCGTCCGGAGGAGTGAAAGTCGTTATTGGGCGCCCATTTACGATCACTCGATAGGTCTGGCCAGGCTTCAGCGTCGATTGGATTGGGAATATCGCGTCCAACTCCACAACCTCCTCGTCGCATGGAATCGACCACACGGTCAGGGGAGGCTGCATCAAAGTGACGCTGGCGATGATGTCCGATCCGGCGACTTCCATGCTTTCGCTGCCCCGGCGGACGCATCCCTCGATGGTTGACTGGAGATACTGGACCCGGAGGAACGGTTCCCGTTCGTTTGGCAGCAGATTGGCTCGCGTAATTTTCGCCGGAGTCTCAACCCAGGTGCGCCAGTCCTCTCCTTCCTCCACCGCTTCCGGCGGGGGCTGAAACAGTACCAGCAGCATGTCCACCTTGCGTGGGTTTCCCCGGGTGATCACCTCATACGCCGTGTCGTTGGTAAATGCCAGCCGACCGTCGCTCTCGATGATGCGTGCGCCGACCGAGTAGGTGTTCCGCGGGTTGATGTCGCTGCTGGAGTATTCGACCCTGAAGCTGATGGGGACCTGTCCCGGGTTCTCGATGGTCTGGTTGGCGATCAGTGGAGCGGCGGCATCGGCCAGGGACACGTCCCGCAACTCGACGATCAGCCTGGCGCCGTCGGTGAGGGCCAGGCGTGCGCGGTAAGTCACCGTCCCGGTAACGGCTGCATCGGCAATACCGACGGACTGGACTCCCGTGCCGGAGCTGGGCAGGCCGGGATCGCCCACGCAGGCGCCGAGCGTGAGAGCAAAGGTGAACAGAACAGCAATCAGGCCGGTCATACTTGGCACCCTGGACACCCGGGTAACCCCTGATTAGCGGGCTTTCTCAGAACCTGCTACCGGAACAAGAGGGCGGGACATTTCCGTTAGAGGCCCGACCCCACAGCGGAGCGCCAGACAGACCCGGTGGGTGTAGCGCCATCAATCATCCTCGGTAAGCCGGGGAGCGCCCTCACCCTAACCCTCTACCGGAGGGAGAGGGGATTGGTCACACACTCGCTTACAGTGCGGCCTTGACCCTCTTCAGGAAGTCCTCGCCAGCAATGCGAAGGAGCCCCCATCCTGAAACGGTTACGAAGTTGGCGCCCTGTCGCACGAACTCGGCCACGCCGTCGGTGTCGGCGGGGTTGTTGCCGCCCACGCCGCAGGACTTCCCGCCAGCCCGTACTCGGGGAATCACCTCACTCATCACCCGGCGTACCTCGGAGGCGCCGGGGTTGCCCATGCTCTGGCCGAGGTCGGAGGCCGCGACATGCAGTACATCGGCCCCGGCAACCTGCAGGATATCGTCCAGGTTGCCCACGGCCTCGATGTCTTCGACCATGGGTATGACCAACACCTGGGAGTTGATCCAGGATGTGGCCTCGTCACGCGAAACACCGATGCCGTAGTCCTGGGCGCGTCCGCCTCCCATGCCGCGCTTGCCCTCGGGGTAATAGCGCGCCGCCGTAGCAATGGCGGCCGCCTGTTCCCCGGTGTTCACATGGGGCACGATGATCCCTTGCAGGCCGCGGTCGAGGTAACGAAGTATCGTCTGCTCGTGGTGGTCGGGGATGCGGGCGATGGGCGTGATGCCGTAGGACTCCGCCGCCCGGACCATGTGCTCCACCTGGTCCAGGGTGGCAGGACCGTGCTCGCAGTCGATCATCACGAAGTCGTAGCCCAGGGCGCCGAAGATTTCCGCCATGTCGGGCGAAGGACGAGTGATTATCGCCCCGAATACGGCCTCACCTTCGTTCAGCTTCGCCTTAGTTTTGTTCGTACGCATTATGAAACCTCTTTGGAACTTCTAGCGCCGATGTTCAATCCCCGCCGCTATCTGCAAAGTGCAGTTGCCAAGCCTACAGCGAGCCGTCGATCACTACATCCAGCAGCGCGGGCTTGCCGGAGGCCACGGCGCGGTCGACGGCTGGCTTGATCTGGGCCGGCTCGGTGATCCGTTCGCCGTGCACCCCCATGCTGTTGGCGATTGAGGCCATGTCGAACGGAGTGGCGAACTCCGAATAGAGGAGCCTGCCGCCGGAGGTCTCCGGGAGCTTCAGGATCTCCTCCTGGTAGACGTTGAAGTTGGTCTTGAGCACCCGGTACATCCCGTTGTTGCAGATGACGAAGATGCAGGGGATGTTGTCGTTGGCCGCGGTCCAGAGGCCCTGGATGGTCATCATCGCGCTACCATCGCCGATGATGCCGAATACCGGCCGGTCCGGGTTGGCGCACTGGGTGCCCATCGTCACGCCCATGCCTCCGCCGATTGACTGACCTCGCACTCCTCGCAGGTCGCCCCGGCGTTCGGCCTGGAAGTAGTGGCGCATCGCGCCCCGGTTGCTGATGGAGTCGTCCACGACGATGGCGTTGTCGGGGATAGCAGCCGAAAACTCGTACATCATCCGCGCCGGTGTCATGGGCCGGTGGTCCCACTTCTCCGCCACCGATGCTTCGTAGGCCTCCCGGCGGTCCTGTGCTTCAGCCGCTGCCGTTTGCTTTCTCAACCCCATCTCCGGAGCGTCGCCGGGCGACAGCCGCTCCCGGAGGCCTGCGATGAGGTCCCTGAGACCCAGCTTGCAGTCCGAAACAATGCCCACATCGGTGGGCTCGGAACGTCCTATCCGGCTCCGGTCGGGGTCGATGTGCACCAGCCTGGACTCGGTTGGCAGGATGACATCTCCCCAGTAAAACAACTCCTCAAATGGGTCGGTCCCCACGGCAAGAACGAGGTCAACGCTCTGCAACGCAGCCCGCTGCCCGGCAACCCGGAGGGACAACGGCCCCTGGTACTGCGGATGGGTGGTGGGAAAAGCGACTTCGGAGCCGCGGGCCTGGTACACCGGCAGGCCCATCAGCTCCGCCAGCTCGACGGCCTCGTCCAGCGCGTCGTCGTCGCTGAGCCGGTCGCCGACCAGCATCAGCGGGCGGCTCGAATCCAGCAGCATGGATGCGGCCTGGGCTATGCCCTCTTCGCTGGGACGGGGGGCGTCGTACACGGGACGGGACGGCTCGATGTTCATCTCTGCCATACCCTCGAGGGCGTTGGAGGTGAAGCCCACATAGACCGGCCCCTTGGGGTGGCTGTTGGCCTCGTTGAAGGCCCGGCGGATCACGCTGGGGATCTGGTCGGCGTGGGACAGCTCCACCGCCCACTTGGTGACCGGGCGGACCAGGTTGGCCAGGTCCGTGATGCTTTCGTTGGTCTTGCGAATGTCGTAGTTGGCGGAGGTGACCACCATGGGGGTGCCGGTGTTCAGGGCGTCCAGCATCAGGGCGATGCCGTTGGCCAGGCCGCTATCCACATGCAGGCTGACGAAGGAGGCCTTCCCGATGGCCCGGGCGTAGGCCTCGCCCATACCGACGGCGACGCTCTCCTGGAGGGTGAGGATGTAGCGGAATTCGGGGTAGTCGCCGAGCAGGTCGATGATGGGACCCTCGCTGGTGCCGGGATTGCCAAAGATGTAGTCGACCCCCTCGGCCTTGAGCATTTCCAGCAAAGCCTGCTTGCCGGTCATCATTTGGGACATGGACGCCTCCGAAGATGTACTGCCTGGGCGCCCTTCGACAAGCTCAGGATGCTGCGGGCAGCCGTGAATTGGGCCAATTCTACACCACAAGGGGATGGCCCTTAGTGACTATCTCAAAATCCGCCAATGTCCAAAACCGCCATTCCCGCAAAGGACCCGTCATTCCCGCGAAAGCGGGAATCCAGTGGTCCAGACCGTGTATCTGGCGGTTGAGATCAAGGTCATGACAGTTTTGAGATAGTTACTTAATTACCCCTTGCCGCCAGGGGGAGGGTTGGCGTGGGGGTGAATCTACGCCTCGTAACAGGCAACCAGATGCCCTGGCGATTTCTCTTCCGTTTCGGGGTGGGGACTGTTGAGGCAGTTGTCAGTGGCAATGGGACACCTGTCGTAGAAACGGCACCTCGCCGGGGGGTCCAGGGAACGGGTGAGGTCCCCTCGAATGTCGGGCGGAGCCCTGCGATGCCCTGGGTCTGGTACTGGCACTGCGGACAGGAGGGCCCGCGTGTAGGGGTGCAAGGGATTCCGTAGCAGCTCTTCGGTTTCTGCCAATTCGACTATCTTGCCCAGGTACATCACGGCGATGCGGTCGCACATATACCGTGCAACGGCGAGGTCGTGGGTCACATAGAGGTAGGAAATACCGAAGTCCCGGGCCAGCTGCTGCATCAGCAGCATGATTCCGGTCCGGCTGGACACATCTAGCATGGAAGTCGGCTCGTCGGCAACCACGAACTGAGGCCGAATTACGAGAGCACGGGCGATGGCGACTCGCTGCCGCTGGCCGCCCGACAGCTCGTGGGGATGGCGTAACAGGAAGTCCGAAGCGGGGGTGAGGCCGACCAAAGACAGCATTTCGGCCGTCCGCTCGATCCGTTCCATCAGGTTCCCGATTTTCTGAACCGACAGCGGCTCGGAGATGATGTCGAACAGCGTCCTCCGCGGATTCATCGACTCGTAGGGATCCTGGAAGATCATCTGCACATTGCGGCGAAAGTCCCGCATTTCCTTCCCCGAGATGGTTGCAGGGTCCACCACGGATACGGCGGACGCATCCCCGGCCTCCTCGGCTATGCGGTACAGCATCTGCCCTTCGTCCGGGTCCAGGAGTCTGACCAGCAACTTGCCGATGGTGGTCTTGCCGCATCCGGACTCACCCACCATGCCCAGGCTCTCGCCGCGGCCGAGGGTGAATGAAACGGCGTCTACGGCGTGAATGAAGCTGGTGGGCTTCCGAAAGAAACCCTTGGACACCGGGAACCGCTTGGTCAGTCCACTGACTTCGACCAAGGGGCCCGGGTCCTCTCCGACCTCGGGGTGCGTTTGCGTTTCGGTAAGCCGCAGTTCCATATCTTCAGCCGGCCGTGGAATTGGTTTTGTCCAGTGGGTGCCAGCAGGCGGCCCAGTGATCGTTCCTCAATGCCCTCGGCGGGAATTCCGACCGGCATTGTTCAGTCGCGCTTTCGCACCTCGGGTGGAAGGGACAGCCGGAAGGGGGGTTGACCAGGTTGGGAGGCTCGCCGGACAGAACGGTCAATGGCCGCTTTTCGCCGCTCACGCTCGGAAACGACGACATCAGCCCTGACGTGTACGGGTGTAGGGGCGAGCCGAGGACCTCAGCAGTCGGGCCCAGCTCCACCAGCCGGCCTGCATACATCACGGCCACCAGGTCGGTCACCTCGGCCACCACTGCAATGTCGTGTGTGATGTAGATGACCGCCATATCGCGGTCGTTCTGGATGCTCTTGAGCTCTCTTAGGATACGGTCCTGGATGATCACATCAAGGGCCGTGGTGGGTTCATCGGCTATGATCACACTGGGGTCGCATGAGAGCGCCATGGCTATCACTGCCCGCTGCCTCATCCCACCGCTGAACTCGTGCGGATACCGGTCCATCAGTTGTGGTTCCAGGCCAACCCTGCGAAACAGGTCAGCCACCCTCTCTCTGGCCTCGGCATCGGACAAATCAAAACCGTGGGCCTCGATGGCCTCCACTATCTGCTGCCCGACGCGGTAGACCGGGTCCAGCACATTCATGGCCGCCTGGAACACCATGGCGATGCGCCGCCAGCGGTATTTACGCAGCTCCTCTTCATTCAGTTGAAGCAGGTCGTGTCCTTCCAGTATGACCTGCCCCCGCGTTACGCGGGCATTGTCGGGCAGCAGCCCCATCAGGCAGTTCGCGACGGACGACTTGCCGCACCCCGACTCACCAACCAGCCCCAGCGACTGCCCACGGGCCAGTTCGAAGCTCACATCCTGAACGGCCCTGACTTCTCCCTGGCGAATCTGGTAGGTCAAGGACAGGTCATCCACCTTCAGCACCGGTCCGGTGATCATGCGGGCCCTGCCATCGAGCGGTCAGCATCAGTCATCTCGACGCCTCAGCCTGGGATTAACGACCTCGTCCAATGCGCGCCCCGCTAGGTAGAACGCGCTGCACAGGAATGTGATGGAAGCGCCGGCAGGAACGATCAGCCACCAGTACCTGGTACCGCCCAGCAGGTAGCCGCCGGTGTTGGCAGTGTGGATCATGATGCCCCAGCTCATCCGCAGGTCAAGCAGGCCCAGGAAGGAAAGAACGGCCTCGGCGAAGATGGCGCTCGTGACGGTGAACATCATGTACAGCAGGGAAAGGGGCAGCAGGTGGGGAACGATGTGGACGAAGATGATGTGGAAGTGCCCGCCTCCCGCGACTCGGGCCGCCTCGATGAACGGCTTCACCCTGATGGTGAGCGCCTGGGACTTCAGGATGATGGCTGTGCCCCCGAAGCCTCCCAGCAGGCCGATGATTAGGGCCAGGTAGAACAGGTTCAGGTTGAACAGGGCGCTCAACACTATCAGGAGTGAAATCGCGGGCAAGGCGATTATCAGGTCGGCCAGCCGCATGAAGAATGAGTCCAGGATGCCGCCGAAGTAGGCCGCGATAGCGCCCACGACTGTCGCGATGCCAACCGTAACGACAGCAGCCGTGATGCCGAGGACGAACTCGGAGCGGGTGCTGTAAAGCAGCTGGCTCAGAACATCGCGTCCCAGGGGGTCGGTCCCCAGCGGATGCTTCAAGCTCGGCGGTGCGGGCTGTTCCACCTGGTCGAAGGCGTATCCGGTAACCGGGTCGTATGTTTCCCTGTCCCACACCGTGGCCATCAGGATTGGATGGGACAGTGCCATCAGGGCAAATACAATGATGATGAACAGGGCCAGCATCCCGACCTTGCTCTCCATGAAGATGCCCCAACCGGTGCGGAAGGAACGGGCCGCCAGGCGCAGCTTGGCCAGCGCAAAGCGCGCTCGTCCCCGGCCGTAGTCGAGCATCAGCTCGGGGGCCGATGCGGGTTCTGGCGTGCTCACTGGTAACGAATCCTCGGGTCCAGATACACATACAGGACATCGACGATTGCGTGGGCCAGCAGGGAAAGGATTCCAATGAACAGCATCGCGCCCATGACGAGGGGCAGGTCCTCAGATCGCACCGCCGACAGCAGGGTCAGTCCGGTCCCGGGCCAGGAGAATACCCCTTCGATGATGACGCTGCCATCGATGGCGAAGATCAGGCTGTAGACCAGGCTGGTTATTACAGGCAGCAGGGCGTTGCGTGCCGCGTGGCGGTCGCGGACCTGCTTTTCCGGCAGGCCCTTGGCCCGGGCCGCCATGACATAGTCCTCCCGAATCGTCTCCAGCATGCTGTTCCGCGTCAGGAGCATCGTGCCGGCAAAGGAAATCAGCGTAAGCGTGGCCACCGGCAGGACCATGTGCCTGAGAATATCCAGCGCCAGTGTTCCCATTCCCGAAAGGGACCAGAACAGCAACGCCAACAACACCCCTGCCAACAGGATGGGCACGGCCACCAGCGAAGGAAGGCTGCGCCTGAACCGGCTCAGCAGCAACATCACCACGAAGGCGAATACTATAAAGGCTGCAGCACTCAGCAGCATGTTGCCGAATACATAATTGGCAGAGACTTCCGTTCCACGCCACACGATCGGATCCAGGAACTTGCCGACTGGAAACCAACCCAGCCGGAACGCAAAAATCCAGATCATCATCAGGGCGAAGGCCGGTGTGAAGGCCGTGAACAGGGTTGCACCCGAAATGGTGGCCGTGTACTCGAAGAGACCGCCCCGCCTCCATGCGATGGCCTTGCCCAGGAAGAAGCCAAGGTAGAAGGATGCGGTGGTGGCGGTCAGGAACAGCACCAGGGTACGAGGGACCCGCTCGGCCAGCACATCGAGCACCGGTCGCGGAAAGTGCCCGAAGGACACCCCGAAGTTGCCGGTGAAGATGTTCTTGAGGTGAATCAGGTACTGCTGCCACACCGGCTTATCCAGGCCGAAAGCGGCCCTGATCTTCTCTTTGACATCGGGAGGAAGATCGGGGTTCAGAACATAGAAGGAGGCGTAGTCCCCCGGCTGGGCCTGAACGAGAAAGAAAGTCAGCGTGATTATGAGGAAAAGAGTCAGCCCCATCTGTCCCAGCCGCCGCAGCAGGTAGCCGGTCATTGGGGCTGACTCCAGTATTCAAGACTCACTTTTTCGTGTCTCAGTCTGGTCAAGTCCGTTGCTCTGCCTCTGAGATGGTTTGCGACAAGTTCCCTCTTCCTCTGGGAGAGGGCTAGGGTTGGGGCATCTCCCTGGATATTGCAGGATTGAAGTGCGTCGAATCAATTCCTCAATCAGTATTCGGGGACTCTCTCACACACCAACCAACACCGCTCGCGAAAGAGACGGTCCCCTAGTCTTTTACTTGAACTTGACCAAAGAGGGCATTCCCGCGGCACTCTGGAGTCCACCCCAGGTCTCCGTGTAGGGGAACTCGATGCGGTCACTGCGATAGGTCTCAACGATTGGCGTGTCGAAGAGCACCACATAAGGAAGGTCTTCGGCCAGGAACGCCTGCATCTCGAAGACCTGCTGGCGGGCAGCTTCGAGGTCGGTCTCCGCGAGCAGTTGGTCAGCCAGCCGGTCGAACTCAGGGTTGTCGTAGCCGCCGGGATTGTACCCCTCCAGGTTGGCGTGCTTGCTGTGGAAGAAGGCTTCCAGATAGTCGGGGAAGGCGCTCAGTCCCCATCCCAGGATCCACATGTCGAAGTCCTGCTGGTCGAACACCTTTTCCACGATGACATTGAAGCCGGTGAGGTTGGCCCGCAGGGGAATGCCTATCTCGTTCACCCACCGCTCGATCCAGATGGCGAATGTTGAGCGGAGCGGGTCGTATCCAGGGCTGGGCGCCAGTACCTCCATGGCGGGGACGGGCTCACCGTCGGGCATTCGCAGACCTTCGCCGGGCTGCTCGATGAACTGACCGTCCTCGCTGACGCGGGGTTCGGTGTCCCAGGTGAAACCCGCTTCCCGGAGCAGCTCCACGGCCTGGCTGATGCGTTCGGCCCGGGTCAGTCCCTTGCCGATGAGCGGGACATCCGGGTTGTACCACGCGCCGTTGCCTTCGGGCACAGTGGTGTAAAGCGGGATAGCGACGCCCTGCAGGACCGTGTCCACCAGGAATTCCTTGTCTATGAGCGTGGCCACGGCTTGGCGGAAGGCCCGGTCGTCCATGGGCGCCTTCCGGAAATTGAAGCCGAGGTAGCGCATGCCATCTGATGTGTTTTCCAGCGTCGTGAGACCCGGTTCTCCCGTCAGCTGTTCCTGCAGTCCTTTGGAGAGTCCAAGGGGGTTGAGCATGAAGTCAATGTCGCCCTTCTTGAGGGCCAATACGGCCGCGTCCTGGCTCCCGTAAATCGAGTAGATTGTGCTCTCGGAGTAGGGGCCTTCTACATATTCCAGTATGGGTTCTCCGGATGGCTCTCCGAACGCGGAGAACTCGTAGGCTCCCTCCTTGGTGCTCTCATAGGCGCCATTGGCGTACTGTGCAACCGTGGAACTGCTGAAGAAGTAATCGGGATTGGCAGTTTTCTCCGCGAACGCCCCCCTCTCCCACTGGTCGAAGAGGAAACCGCCGGCGCTGGGCTCACCATCCGGGACATGGGCGAAAAGCGCCTTTTGTTGCTCGGTGATTTCTCCTGCCTGCCTGGCCTCGGTTACAACCGGCTCCCAGTATGCGCTGGAGAAGATGGGCATGAACGCCAGGCCGAACTGCCAGCGAGCCAGGCCCGGCTTCTGCTTGAAATAAATTTTCAGATTGTAGGGTCCCGATGCTTCAGCGTGGTCGAAGTACTCGGGGTCAACTATGGAAGGCCAACTACCGGTGAGCTGCATTTCGCTGGCGGTGTGTGCTGTGAAGGCGAAGTCCTCGGCCGTCACCTCGTTGCCGTCGCTCCACATTACACCCTGCAGGAGTTCCAGCTCGGTGGTCCAGAGGGTCTCGCCGTCGACGATTTCCTCAATCAGCGGGGATGGGAAGTCGGCTGCGAGGGACGGAATCCAGTCGTAGCGCTGGGCAGAATAGCCGTAGAGCGCAGGCTTGCTCCCGCCCAGAACATAGCCGTTCCAAACGGTGCCGTCGGGGCCCAGGTAGGCCCAATGGTTGGTGGTGGTGAGGTCTTCGGCGATGCCGATGCGGTAGACCCTGGGGGTCTCGTCGGCCTCCGGAGCGGCAGTTGGCGCCGTGGGCTCTCCTGTCGGAGCGGCCGTGGGTGTTGGGCCGGGCACGGAAGTAACGACCACTTCCTTCACGACCTCCCTGGTACAGGCCATGAGGACCGCAACGCAGAGGATGAGACAGCCAAATACGAACCATTTGGTGAAGCGCACTTCAATCTTCCTCGCATCGTCAGAGTTACCACCAAATTAGCAAGAACCATTATGCGTTCACAACAGTTCACGGAACGGTGCGCGAGCAGTTTTGGAAAGGGGAATGTTGGCCGGAAGCGCCGCAACTGGAACGATTCCGCCGGAGCAGCAGGCTCTCAATCGCAAATTTCCATCCCACAGGAGGAGGAGCCTGGGATGTCGAGGGCGGCGCAGTGCACCACTGTGGCGGCGGAATCGTGGACCACAGGCCAGGTTAAATCCAGGTTAAATGCCGAGAGATGGGAGGCTGAACACCTGCGTTCTTCGTTTGACTGGGAACCCGCGTACAACTGCATGCCGTTCACCGTCAACCAAGCCATCTCCGTCTGTGAACTACGGGAATCGATAGCGATTATAAGAAGGCTGGCACTCCAGTGTTAAGTAACTATCTCAAAATCCGCCAAAATCCAAAACTGCCATTTCCGCAATGGACCCGTCATTCCCGCGAAAGCGGGAATCCAGTGGTCCAGACCGTGTATCTGGCCGTTGAGATCAAGGTCATGACAGTTTTGAGATAGTTACTAAACATTCTTAACGCAGAAGGAATGCTCCAAGTTCCAACACCGTGATTCAGTTGTTGGATCAGGCCTATCCCTTCCTTTGCGTCTGGCTATCGGCGTCGGGCCCCACGCGCAGGAAGAATGCTACAACGAAAGACAGCGCCACCGCGATCCACAGCAGGGTAAACACATCACCCAGCGCCCCTGTCAGAGCAAGGTCAAGCGAGTCCAGCAGGCTGTCCGCCAACGGACCATCGCCGCTTCCGGTTTCGGAGAGAGTTTCTTTCAGCGCCTGGGCTGTGGAGGGATCCAGCACGGCCCGTGGGTCTTCCTTCAGCGAGTCAATGAACCCTTCCGGGAGGCTGGCCCTGACGCTTTCCGGAACCACGGCCTGCATTTCTGAGCGGAAGCTCTGTACCATCACGACGCCAGTGGCTGCCAGCCCCATCATGCCTCCCAGAGACCGGCAGAATTGCAGCGCCGCCGTCGCGACCCCGACGTTCTGGAATGGGACTGCATTCTGAACCGCCACCGAAAGAGTGGCCACGACGCCGCCGAACCCCAGCGCAGTGATTACGAGATATACCTGACTGGACAGGATTGGTCTGCCCTGGGCGAAGCTCCCTCCGTCGCTCAAGGTGGAATAGAGGTACATACCCGCAGCCATGAGGGCGGTGCAAATCAGGGCCTGCGCCCGGTAATGGCCCGCGGTACGGGAGAGCAACTGCCCAGCGACGATTGCTCCCACCACCATGCCCAGCAGCATGGGAATCAGTAGCGTGCCGGCCTGGGTGGCGGAAGCTCCCAGCGCCACCTGGAAATACAGTGGCAGGAACAGCACGAACCCGTGCAGGCTCACGCTGGTCATCAGCGTCACTATCACGGCGACGGCCACCGCCCGAAGCCTGTATATCCCCAGGGGCATGATGGGCGATCCGGACCTTGACTCTATCAACACGAAGAGCGCCGCCATCGCCAGTCCAAATGCAAGCAGGCCGATACTCTGTGGAGAGTTCCAGGCATACAGGACGCCGATGGACGACAACGCCAGGGCTACGGGAGCCACGGCCAATACCAACACCGCCATGCCGGGGTAGTCCAATTCCCCCTGCTGGAGTGGAGAGTTCGGTCTGGGATAGATCCTCCAACTAAGGGCCAGCACAGGCACGCCGGCCAGCGCGATGAACAGGAACGCCCAGTGCCAGGAGAGCCACTCAGCAACAAAAACGGCCATGACCGGCCCGGCCACGGTGGCCACGGCGTATATGGCGCCCAGAAGGCCCTGGAACTTGCCCCGGTCTTCGGGCCGAAACAGGTCGGCGATGGACACATAACAGCAAGTCATCACCATGCCCCCGCCGATGCCCTGCACGGCGCGGAAGCCGATGACCTGGTTCATAGACGCGCTGAATCCCACCAGAGCCGAGCCGACTATGAATATGGCGACGCCCGCAATGAGGAACCCCCGGCGGCCGTAGATGTCGCTCAGGCGGCCCACGATGGGATAGGCCACCGTGGCTGCCACCAGGTACGAGGTCGACGGCCACGTGTATCGGTGGAATCCGCCGAGGTCGGCTACGATGAGGGGCATGATGCTTGCGACCACGGTCTGGCTGAGGGCAGCCAGGAGCATCGCCAGCCCCACGCACACCAGGGACAGCCGGACCTGGCGGGCCGGGGGCGGAGAGAAATCTTCCTCGCTCTCTGAGCCGATGTTCTCTGCCTGCGCCGCAGCGGGAGCGGGAGCGGGGGCATCGCCGATGGCGCCCAGGTGGTCAGGGGAATGGTCGGCGTGCTCACCTGCGCCGCTGTCTTTCATCCGCTACGCTTCCGGCGCGGGCGGAGGCGAAGGGCCAGCCGATAGGCCCGGTATCCGAATCGCGACAGCGTCGCAAAACCCCACCCTCTGGACAGAAAACGCTCGGGAGGAGGCAAGAATTCCCAAGGGTCCAAATCCTCGATGGCAGTTAGCACCCGGCTCAGGAGCTCCCGCGTCTGGTTCACCAGCTTCGGGTCGCTCATATCCAGAGCGCCGCAACCGATGACCATGGGCATGAGGGTGCTGAGCATATTCTGCCGATAGCTTTGCCAACTGTCTTCGCGAGTGTAGTTCTCGGCTCCCAGGCCGCTTACGATTTCGTGGTACTCGTCCAGGGCGTCGCGCTCGATGAGGCGCCGAACGTCGCTGGTAACGCTGGTCCCGAGGAAAAAGGCCACATCGTACATACCGCAGCCAATGCCGAAACCCTGCCAGTCAATCACGGCAAGGTCCTTGTTACCTTCGCCGCCGAACAGCATATTGTCCGCCCGATAGTCGCCGTGCACCACCGTCCGGGGGCCATCCGCGACCGCGGCGAATTGGGGGGCGATTCGCGAGCCGAAGTCCTCGGCCAGTCGTCGCGTTCTGGCAGTGAACAAATTGCCGAAGCGTTCAAGGGTGGCGGGGAGGGTCAGCAGATAAACCGTCTGCATGATGCGTCTTTCCCTGGTGTTGAGAAAATCGCCGCAAGCGGACAGTGCGGGATCATCATCGGCCTCCCAGAAGCGACCCTGCAGCCCGGCGATTTCCCGGACGGCGCGACGCGCCCGCTCTTCGTCGACGCCGACGATTTGCGGTATGCCTCCATACCGCCCAGGTCTTCAAGCATCAGGACAAAGCGGTGGCTGCGGGGCTCAAAATCGCAGTAGAACAGGGCGGGCACCCGCAGGTGGCTCTGGGCGGCGATGTCCCGGTAAAACACATGCTCACGACGGTGCAGCGACATCCATCTGGCGAACCGGAGAGCCAGGGAATTGGCGGTCGGTAGTTTGACAATTACCGAAGCCGGGCTGGCCGGCCCGCCGTCAGGGGCAATCAAGCGACATCGATAGAGATTGCCCAGCGCATTGGTCACATCCGACAGCCTTCCGACTTCCACCCTGGCGATTTCCATGGCGGCGGAAGCCTCTCCGGAGGCGAGCACCCGGCGCATCCATTCGGCGGTAATTCCCTCTGCGTCCGTGATCAGCGGAATTGGTTGACAGTCCATTGGCCCCCCGTCCATAGCCGTTGCCGAGGCCGGAAGCCGGCACGCGGCAAGGCAGCGCGTCAGCTGCTCCGGCGGCGCACCAGACGCATTCGCACCGAGTGATCGGGGTGGGGCGCCGGTGAAAGCTTGATTTTCAGTGGGCGTTCCGGCCGTTCCAGCACCAGGTCAGCCTGGTGGACGATGGTCGCCAGTGTGAGCACAATCTGCAGCTCGGACAAACTGCTGCCGATGCAACGGTGCCTGTCCACTCCGAAGGAGGCGAATGCCCCTGGCTGCCTGTGTTCCGCCCGGCCCTGCGAATAGCGCTCAATGTCGAAGCGGTCGGGCTCCTGAAAGTACTCAGGAAGATGATGCCCCACCGTGGTACCAAGCAAGATGTCCGTGCCGGCGGGGACGCGGTACCCGCCAAATTCAAAGGAATTGGACACGGTGCGGGTGAGGGCCGGGATGACCGGATACATCCGGAGCGTCTCCATGGCGACCCTGTGGGTTACGTCCAGATTGCGCAATCCTTCCGGAGTCGGTGGGCCCTGCTCGTACATCTCGTCGACTTCCGCTTTCATGCGCTCCAGTAACTCCGGGTGCTTCAGGAGGGAGTGGAGCATGAACGCACAGACGCTGGCAGAAGTATCCATTCCCACCAGGTAAGGAGCGAGAACATTCGCAAACAAGTCAGTTTCGGGCAGGAACTGCGCATCGGCCCGTTTCGCCTCCAGCATCTCATCGACAAAGTCCGGCAGCTGACCCGCCCTCCTTTCCGGCTGATGCACTTCCATTATCCGTTGGTAGAGTTCTTCCATCCGCCGCTTCGTGCGCCGGTATTTCGGCAAGCGCTCCATCACCCTGGGCAACCGTTTCGTTACATTGATCTGGATGACCATCCCCAGGAAATAAACCAGGTCGTCGAAATATTCTCCCGATGACAGGCCGCTACAGAACATGCCGATCTGCTCGGTGACAATCTGCTGCATCGCCCGCTGAATCTCGATGGGCCGTCCCTGCGGCCAATCCTCAATGGCGCGGCAGGTAATGTCGTGGACAAGGTCCAGGTTGGTCTCCAAGGTCTTGGGTGAATAGCCCTTGACCAACAACCGGCGCATTCGGATGTGTTCAGCGCCGTCCATGGAAAGAAGGACGCGATGGGCTCCCAACGCAGCGCTGAATTCGTGATAAGACTCCCAGGAACGGAAATGTGTGGCCGCATTCCGAGCCGCGAAGACGTTTGCTTCGGGGCCCACGAGGGCGACCCAGCGGTACTGCAGGGCACGCACTCTGAATATCGGCCCGTGCTGCTGGTATTCCCGGCGAAGAAAGCCGCGCAGGTCCCCCGCCATCCCGAAGACGTTGCCCAAAAGCGGCAGCCCGGACGCCTGCGGAATCTCAGTGAAGGGGCGAACGGGCGTTGGGACCACCGGGGGCACGCTGCCGACCTGTCGAACGGCCGCCGCGACCTCCCGGCCAATCAGGTCGAGTTGGCAGATGAAGCCAATTCTCTCCCGCACCTGTGCCAGTTCGTCCGTCGCTAGAATGCTCTCGAACACCCCGCAGGCGGAAGCAAGGCTGATGATGGCAGCGTCCCTCGGGTCGGGAATTTCACCACTGAAAAGCGTCCGCATGACGCGAAGGTGTACTTCCTCGGAAATCCTTCCGTCCGCGGTCCTGCAGCGGCGGGCGCGGGAGACGCCGGCAGAGAGGAAGACCTCGCCGCCGGTCTCGGCTTTCAGGATGCCCCGATCGATCAGACGAGCGAGCGCTTTCTCGCGTATTTTGTCGCTCCGCCGGGCCAGGTCGGTGATCCAGAACGCGGTGTTGCGGGGCCCTTCCTCACCCCGTGCAATTTCCGCCAGGATGGGATCGAGCAAAGTCGTTTCCCAGCGGCGTCGGGTCGGAGACCATGAGGCGCTCAACGTCGGTGTCAATGCGCTGATCCAGCGCCAGGTCCATCAGGGCAGCGCCCGGGAAGGCGACGGCCCGCGAGTGCATTGGGAAGGTGTGGCGGATATCACCGTGATCGGCGTCGAGGACCAGCAACAGGATTTCCTCAACAACTCGCAATTCTTCGGTGACTTGCAACATTGCCAGCTATTCCTCGTACCCTTTGTCGTGCCCGTTACGCCGCGCGAACTGCGCCTTGACTGAAATGACGGAAAGCGAACGCTTGCCGGATGACGCCCAGATCTCCTCCACAATACTCTCCTCATAGCAAATGCCGAGGTATTGTGAATGGTGAGTGAATTTTATACGCTCGGCGATTTGGCTGGCTTGGTTAAATACTGTCACACTTGTGGAAATCCTTTCTGCACCAGCCCCCGGGGATCAAAGAGGACCATATAAGTCTGTGCGAACCACCTTATCCCCATCAGGCCCAGTGAAGGCGAGGGAGGTGCCATGGGCGGCGGAATGGTGGGATACCGTAGTTGCGGCGCTGTGGGCCGAACCGCATAGCCAAAGGTGGGTAGATTGGAGCAGATGGGAGGGCGTGGATGATGGCGGGAGGTACTACGCTAGCGTGAAATAATGTTCGTCAGCATGCCCACGAAAAACAGGCATGCCAGAACGGGCGTGTAGGACCGTTTTGCCGGTTACTACTCTTTACATGCGGCCCATAGAAAAAGCCCGGCGTAGCGCCGAGCTCTTCTGCCAATAGGCTTGCCCAATCGAAGGGAGACAAATGGCTGGTCTGTCGCAGGCTTGCTTACAAATTGGTAACTATCTCAAAACCAGCATGCCCTGCTGCTATCACCTGCCATCCAGCTTTGGACCACTGGATTCCTGCTTTCGCAGGAATGACGGGTTGGGGCCCAGCGAGATTTGAGATAGTTTCCTAGCAGTCAGGCGGCTTCCAGACCCCAATTTGGCGGCTAAATCCAAGTACGATGTTGTCAGAACGACGCAGTTTTCAATTCTTCCAGGTACCAATAAAAAAGAAAAGTGCCGAGGGACAGACTCGAACTGTCGACACCGGCATTTTCAGTGCCGTGCTCTACCACCTGAGCTACCTCGGCTTGGCCTTTTATTATCGAATCCTGGGGGTGTGCTGTCAAGGCGAAACGCGCCCTCGCTCGGGGGCTTCGAGGCGATTCAGCATGGTAACATTGGGGCGATTTCGCTTCAGGGCAGGACGGGAACCGATGACTACGACACGCGTGCCGCGGGCCATGACCATAGCCGGGTCGGACTCCGGTGGAGGTGCTGGCATCCAGGCAGACCTCAAGACCTTCGGGGCGATGGGGGTGTTCGGGACCTGCGCCATCACCACGATCACGGCCCAGAACACCATCGGCGTCGATTCGGTGCTTGAGACGCCAACCGACATGATCGAGGCGCAGATTGACGCCATTGTCTCGGACATCGGTGCCGACGCGGTGAAGACCGGCATGCTGTCGAGCAACGAAATCATCCGTTGCGTGGCGGAGAGGCTGGAGCGCCACTCGCTGCGACCGGCGGTGATCGACCCTGTGATGGTGGCGAGCACGGGGTTCCGGCTGCTCAGGGACGACGCCGTCGACGCGATGCGGTCGGTGCTGATCCCAATGGCCACGGTGGTCACGCCCAACAGCCGGGAGGCGAGCGTGCTGACCGAGCGGGAGATGCACACTGTCGACGATCTGAAGACGGCGGCGAGGATTCTGGTCGACGATATGGGGGCGTCGAACGCGGTGGTGAAGGGCGGCCACCTGGATGGGCCGGCAACCGACGTGCTCTACGACGGCTCAAACTTCACGCTGTTCACCTCGGAAAGGTTCGATACTCCGAATACCCACGGGACCGGCTGCACCCTGGCTTCGGCTATCGCGGCGGGGCTGGCCAAGGGGCTCGATGTGCCCGTCGCGGTACAACAGGCCAAGGACTATGTGACTGAGGCCATCCGAACCAGTTTCGGTGTGGGGCAGGGGCACGGGCCATTGAACCACTTCCACGAGTTGTGGGAGCGGGACAAGGGTTAGGGATTAGATGCCCCGACCCTTAACGGCCGTCACCGTTGCAGCTGCAGGGGAGCGCCCTCACCCCTTCGGCTACAGGGCAAAGGCGTTCCGGACTCATGTGGGCAAGTGGATTCCCGCTTTCTCGGGAATGACGGGGGACGGGTCTGAGGACAAGTCGCCTCTCTTTCCGGGAGAAGGCATTTTTTAAGGGTTTCACCCCCACCCCAGCCCTCCCCCTGAGGGAGAGGGGGTTCCTTCGGGATATTCTCTTCCTCCATTCCGTCAGTGGTTTTCGAAGATGTCCTGGAACTGCGCTACCTTCGCCACGGTGGCAGCCCGCTCCGCAGTCGAGGGGTTGCGCGGGTCTCGGGCTTTGGGCAGGCGGCCGAGCTTGAGCATGGCGGCCATTAGCAGCAGGCGGGCCTTGTTGGTGTCGAGGTTGCTACCGGCAATGGTGAGGTCGTCCCAGCCGCTGGGCACCCTGCCGCCGGGGTCGGCGCGGCCCACGCGAGCGACGGGCATGCCGCTGAAAGTGGCGATTTCAAGGGCCCGGTGCTGGGACATGGAAGCAAGGCCGTAAGGGGATGAGCCCTCGAGTACGAAGCCGTGCAGCCGGGGCGCACTCCGGTCGTCGCTGGCCTGGTCTCTGAGGCCCTTGTCGATCCTGGCGATGATGTCAACCTCGTTGTCCGGGTCGGCAGTCTCGTCCTCGTCCATATAGGCGCCGTACTTGACGATGTGGACGCGGGGGATAATCTGTTCCAGCAGGCGACCGTCCTCGTCCTTGACCGGGATGCGGACGATGGTACTGACCTCTGCGTCGCCGGCAAACTCCAGGGTGTCAGGCAGTCGGGACAGGTTCACTTGGGAGCTGGCGGTGTGTCGGTAAGCGGGCTTGTACCAGATGGTGACAGGCGGCCCCACGGTACCGAGGATGCCGCCATGTCCGCCGGTGGCCTTGTAGTTGCCCGGACGGTCATCGGCCTTCTTGAACTCGCGGGCGGCGTAGATACGTTCGTCGAGGACTCCCACTGCGCCGATGCCCGATCCCAGTCCCGAGACTATCAGGTCCACGGCGTCAACTATGTTGCGGTCGCCGTCGTTGGCCAGCTGGCCGTGGGGGCGCTGCGCGGCTATCCCGGCAATGGCCTGGTCTGTGTCGATTAGAAGGCTGAGCCAGTAGAGAGTCTCCTCGACGGTGGGGCTGCCCTCCAGCCAGATTCCACCATCGTACCTGCCGCTGGACAACTCGGCCTGCACCGTGTTGGTCACACGGGCTAGGTCGCGGTAGCGAGGGGAGCGCCGGATGGCCAGGGGCCGGTACGGGAAGTAGTTGACGCCGGACTTCTCTCCCCTCGCAGTGTAGCCGCCGGGTGGGAGTACGCGGATGAAGTCATAGTCGGCCTTGCGGTCGAGGATGCTGCCCTCGCCGGACTCGTCGCGTCCCGAGATGGTTCGGTCGATCTCCTCGAACATTCGGGAGGCGTCGGGGTAGAAGAACTGTCGGCCCCCGTAGTCCAGCGCGGGATCGAAGAGATCGGCCTCTTCGAAGGGCTGGCTGTGGCCGGACCCGTCGGAGCGCCTTGCGACATAGGGCAGGGGATAGGGACCGTCCTCAGGGAGGAGCTCGACCTCGTAGTAGTCGTTGCCGTCATCGTGATAGACGGAGGCGGCGTCCGCCTCCAGGGGATGGGCGCTGTACTTCCTGATCCGGACGCGAACAGGCTCGTGGAGAAGCTGGGGGACCAGGTGCTCATAACGGCCCGTCAGGGTGTGCTCACCGGGCAACCGGCCCTTGTTGCCGGTCACGAGGGTCGGCGAGTTGGCGATGGTTGCCCTGGGGCCTGAGAACACCGCAATCCTGGGTCTGTCCATATTGTCCTCCTCGAGGCTGAGCCATTCGATCCCGGATCGAGTCCAGGACAAGGTTACAAGGGATACAGGAGCGCCATTTGTCCTCCATTTGTGAGCCTTTCGGAGGGAAAATGCAAGCCCCGCGAAGCATGGGACCGTTCCCTCTCCAAAGCTCGCGGCACTTGCTTGACTCGGAGGAGCACCGGAAATGGATTCCTTCTTTCGCAGGAGTGACGATTCTTGGGCTGACGAACAGTCCAAGTTGCAACGATACGGGCGAATGGAGATTAGTGAGTGGTCCGGGCGGCCTTGACAGTGAACCACGAGGCTTCCAGAATCAACGCGGATTTTCTCCGGTGACTCCCGCAGGAGCCGGAGGCTGGAAGGGCGGAATTGGACTACGAAACCATCATCCTTGAGAAGAAAGACCATGTGGCCCGGCTGACGCTGAACCGGCCGGACCGTCTGAACGCACTGAACCGTCAGATGTTCCGGGAGGTCAACGCGGCGCTGGAGGATGTTGCCGCCGACAAGGAGATGCGGGCACTGGTGCTGACCGGCGCGGGGCGGGCGTTCTGCGCGTCGGCCGACATCAACGAGGAGCGGGAGGGCGGCGACCGTCTGCTGGGCTACATGGAGCCCAACGAGATTTACCAGTTCATCCGCAGCGGCCCACAGGGCATCACAACGAAGCTGCACCAGATGGAGGTGCCCACCATCGCGATGGTCAACGGCCTCGCCATCGGGGACGGCTTCGATTTCGTGCTGGCCTGCGACATCCGGGTCGGCTGCGAGCGCTCAAGGTTCATGAACGCCTTCCTGCAGATGGGACTGGTCTCGAACACCGGGGCAACCTGGCTGTACCCGCGGGCCATGGGGGTCAACAAGGCCCTGGAACTGCTGTACACCGGCGACTGGCTGGAGGCCGAGGACGCGCTGCAGGCCGGTGTGCTGAACCGCCTCGTACCGTCTGAGGACCTGGCTGAGGAGACAATGGCGCTGGCGGCGAAGATTGCCAGCAAGTCTCCGGTGGCGAACCGTTTGGTCAAGGGCATGGTGTACCGGGGACTTGGCCAGTCGCTGGAGGAGCACCTGCCGGAAGCGGCCCACGCCGAGGTGCTTTCCCTGGCCAGCGAGGACCACCGGGAGGCGCTGGCGGCCTTCCTGGAGAAGCGGGACCCGGAATTCAAGGGCCGGTAGTTCCCTTGAATTGAAGGACAGGAAGGTATATGGCGGACTCGTTACTGGACAGGTTGAAGGCGACGGTGGGGCAGGAACTGGTGTTTGAGGCGCCGGAGGAGATCGGGCGGTCGGCATTCCGGCAGTATGCCCTTGCGGTCGGCGACTTCAGTCCGTTGTATTCTGACCGCGGGGCTGCTGAGGCGCAGGGCCTTCGGGATGTGATGGCTCCGCCGACCCTGGTGTGCGACACCTGGCAGTATGTAGACAGCGACATGGATGAGCGGGGCGACCTCGTCGGCCGAGGTTCCTTCGGTGAGTTGACCGGGCTGCGTGCGGGCAATGAGTACGAATTCTTCCAGCCCATGCACCCGGACGATGTGGTTACGGCGCGCTGGCTGGTGAAAGACGTCTACGAGCGGACAGGCCGCTCGGGATCCATCGTCTTCCAGGTGGTCGAGGCTACCTACAGCAACCAGCGAGGGGAACTGCTGGCTCGCAACACCGAGACCCTCTTCTACCGGGAGGAGTCTTCGGAATGAGCGTCGGAGAGGGCGCCGCGCGGTTTTTCGAGAATGTCTCGGTGGGCGAGGAGTTGACGCCGCTCCACAAAGAGATCGACCTGCCGCGCATGATGGCCTACGGCGCGGCCACCTGGGACTTCATACGGGTGCATTACGACGCTGATCACGCGCGGGAGCTGGGATTCCCGGGGCCGTTCGTGGACGGGCAGATGCTGGGGGCGTTCCTCGCCCAGCAGGTGCAGGACTGGGCAGGCCCCGGCGCGTTCCTCCGCAAGCTGGCGTTCCGCAACCGGGTCATGGCCTATCCCGGCGACTCGCTGGTGTGCGGGGGCATGGTTACCTCAGTGCACTGTGAGAGCGAGGATTCTTTAACCGACTCGGGACAGGGGACAGGTATCGCGGAGTGTGAGCTGTGGATTGAGAACCAGCGGGGCGAACGCGTGGTGGACCGGGCCAGCGCGGTGGTACAGCTCCCCTTGCGTTCCGGTTCGGGGCCAAGCAAGTGAGTTCAGACGCCGATACCCGTCCGGCTGCCCTCGCGGGAGTGCGGGTCGTTGAGTATGCAGAGACGGCCTCGGCGTCCTTCTGCGCCCGGCTGCTGGCCGACGCCGGGGCCGATGTGGTGAAGGTGGAGCCTCCCGCTGGCGATCAGCACCGCAGGCGAGGGCCTTTTCCTGATGGCCATCCCGACCCTGACTGGAGCGGAATGTTCCTGTACCTGAACGCCAACAAGCGAGGCGTAGCGCTGGACCTAACGGACTCATCCCAGCGGGCGGCGTTCGATCAGCTGGCAGGGAAAGCTGACATCCTGGTAGTGGGGGGGCAGAGCGCCGAGATCGAGGGGCTGGGCCTGCGCCGGGAGGCACTGGATTCACGCTTTCGCGGGAATGACGGGGAAGGCGGGAATGACCGGGAAGGGAGGATTGGCGGTTCGGGGCTGGTGGTGTGCGCGATCACGCCGTTCGGCTTGTCGGGCCCCAACAGCGGACACCTGGGGGACGAGCTGACTGCGGTTGCGGCCGGGGGGCTATCCTTCGCCACGCCCGGAGTGCCGGACGGCGTTGCCGACCCGGCCAACGAGCCTCCGCTCACGGCCAACACGCCGCTGGCCGAGCTGATGACCGGCGTCCTGGGGTCTGCTGCGTGCGTGGCCGCGCTGCTGTCGCGGCAGTTCAGCGGGCAGGGATGCGAGATCGACCTGTCGCTGCAGGAGGGAGTGGCGGCGGTAATGCCCTACGAGCTCGCCCACGCCGCCTACCATGAGCCTAAGAAACGGGAACTGCTTGGCTTCGCACTGATGCCCAATATCTACCTGCCGTGCAGGGACGGGTACGTGGTCATCATGGCAGTCCTTGATGGACACTGGCGCAACCTGATGGCAGCGGCGGGCAATCCCGACTGGGGCGATCTGGAGGTATTTGCCAGCGCCGTAGAGCGGGGAAGGAACTGGGATGCGCTGGAACCGCTGCTGCTGGAGTGGACCATGTCCCATACCGGCGAGGAGATCGCCCGCATGGCCCAGGAGCGCGGCGTCCCCTGCTTCCCGGCCTACTCCGTGGGGCAGATGATGGAGTCAACGCATGTGACTGAGCGGGAGTTTCTGCAGGAATTTACCAGCCCGGGCGGACGGAACTTCAAGCTGCCGGGTCATCCCATTCGGATGGCCGCGACGCCGTGGCGGTCGTTCCGGCCCGCGCCGCGCCTGGGACAGCACACCGCCGAGGTGCTGGGCGAGTGGCTGGGCTGGACAGAAGACAGGGCGCGGTCGCTGGCGGCGGTTGCTGAGTGATGAAGTCTTCAACAGGCTCGGTGCAGACCCCGGCCCTCAGAGGGATCCGAGTGGCGGATTTCGGACAGGTGATTGCCGCGCCAGTGACGGCGCAGATACTTGGCTGGCTGGGTGCCGAGGTCATCTTGGTCGAAACGGAGTCGCGCTTCACCACCCGGGTGTGGCCGCCCTTCGCCGATGGCAAGTTCGGGATCAACCAGAGCGGCGGGTTTAACCTGGTCAACAACAACAAGATGAGCTGCTCCCTTGTTCTGAGCAATCCGGACGCGCTGGAAGTGGCCAGGGACATCATCAGGGTCAGCGATGTGCTGGTGGAGAACTACGCAACCGGGGTTATGGAGCGCCTCGGCCTGGGCTACGACGAGGTGCGGAAGCTGAGGCCGGATATCGTCTACATGTCGCTGGGCGCCTTCGGCCGGAGTGGGCCGTTCAAGGACCTGACGGGCTTTCACAGCGTCATCAACCTGTTCAGCGGGCTTGCGGCGGTCACGGGGTACCCCGGCACCCACCCGAGAATCATGGGCGGGCTTATTCCAGACGCCTTCGCCGGCTGCTACTGCGTGCTGGCTGTGCTGGAGGCGCTGTACCACCGGTCGCGCACCGGCGAAGGGCAGTTCGTCGAGGTATCGATGACCGAGGGGCTGACAGGCATGATCCCCGAGGGGGTGATGGAGTACTCGCTCAGCGGCCAAGAACAGGAGAAGGCCGGCAACCGGAACGGGCGGAAGGCTCCTCACAATGTGTTCCGGTGCATTGGTGACGAGAATTGGGTGGCAGTCTCGGTGGAGACGGACGAACAGTTCCGGGCCCTTGCCGAGGCCAGCGGCAACTCCGGATGGGCCGGCGATGCACGGTTCGCCACGACCCAGGCGCGGCTGGAGAACCAGGACGCGCTGGAGGCGCTTCTCGGACAGTGGACCGTGGGCCTGGAAGTCGAAGCCGTGGTGTCCACCCTGCAGGCGGCGGGCGTCCCGGCGGCGCCGGTGAACGACAGCGCCGATGTGCTTGCGGACCCGCACTTGCTTGAGCGCGGCTTTGTGGCCCACCTGGAGCACCCGGTGGCTGGCACGAGGCCGGTCCTGTCCCTTCCCTGGGCCGCCGACGGCCGAAGGGCGAATGACCTGCGGCCAGCGCCCAACTTCGGCCAGCACAACGACTGGGTGCTGAAAGAACTGCTGCAGGTGCCCGACAAGGAGTACGAGCGGCTGATGTCGTCGGGTGCCATCGGCTGAATTAGCAGTCGGGATAGTTTGCCGAAGGTGGGATTTCACCCTCTCCCTTCGGGGACAGGGTGTTCGAAACGGAGTTGTAATGCCCAGGAACATTGTCGAGGTTGACCCGCAGAAGTTTCCGTGGCTGGACCTGAACCGCTACACCTTCTGCCTGGGAGCGGAGAGCGGCGGGATCCTGTACCTGGCCGGGCAGACGGCCAGCGAGTACGACCCGGCCGTGGGCGCCGTCGTCTGCAAGGGCGACCTGCTGGACCAGACGCGGGTCATCTACGAGAAGCTGGGCGTGGTCCTGGAAGCGGCGGGGATGTCCTTCGACAACGTGGTGCAGACAGTGGACTACATCGACCCGTCGGCGCTGCCCCAATACCGGGAGACCGGCGCCATCCGTCGGGAGTTCCTGGGCGGCACGCCGGTGGGGGCCACCGGCATCTGCGTGGAGCGGCTGCTGCGTCCCGACGCCCTGCTGGAGGTCAGCGCGGTGGCGGTGCGCGGCGAGAAGCGCGCGGTCAATCCCGGCTACGACCGGTACGGCGCCCTGACCTATGTGCCGGGCGTGATCGCGGGCGATATGCTGTGGACCTCGGGCTTCGTAGGCAGCGAGGAGCCAGCGGGCGGGTCGGCAAGAGGCTTGAACCTGGCGGGCGGGTCGGCAGGTCAGGCCTCGTTTCCGCAGGACACGGGACGGCAGATGGGGCTCACCTACGGGATCGTGGGCAGTGTGCTGGAAGCGGCGGGAGCAACCCCCTCGGATGTGGTCAAGACGCTGGAGTATGTATCGCCGCAGGCGTGGCTCCAATACGACGAGGGCGCGGCGAAGGCTCGCGGTGAGTTCTTCGGAGGGGTCTACCCGGCCAACACGGGCATCACAGCAAACCGTCTGCTCCGTCCCGAGGGGCATGTGGAGGTGGAAGCGGTGGCGGTGCTGGGCGGTCCTTCGACAGGCTCAGGACGGGAGGAGATACAGATCCCGGGCTGGGAAGCCAGCTACGGCGATGCGACATTCGTTCCGGGGGTCAGGAAGGGGCGGATGCTGCAGCTATCGGCGCAGGCGGGCGTGGACCACACCACGGCCTCGGTGGTGGCGCCGTTCGATATCGTGGCCCAGACCGAGCAGGCCTACGGCAACCTGGCGCGGGTGCTGGCCGAAGGAGGCTACTCGATGGACGATGTGGTCAACACCATCGAGTGGGTGCCGCCGAATGGCCTGTCCACCTACCGGCGGGTGGGCGAGGTACGGCGGAAGTTCTTCGGAGACAGCTTCCCCTCGGCCACCGGAGTCTCGATGCACCGCATCCGGCGTCCCGGACCGTCCGACCGCCTGATCCCGGAGCTGCTGTTCGAGGTGACGGCGGTGGCCATCGTCTAGGCCGGGGCGTTCTCCGCTCTCCTCCTGCGAGGATTTCACTCCCACCCTAGCCCTCCCTCTGAGGGGGAGGGAACGACCGAACTGCTCTGGTTGGTGACGCAGGGCCTTTTCAAAGTCCATACGTCATTGCCATGAAAATAGCCATACTCAGGCCGTTGAAGCGCACGGCTGTGTGTTCTCACAGCCGTGCGTCCGATTTTATTCACCAACGTGGCGCCCAAGGGCCATCCGTCATTCCCGCGCAGTCGGGAATCCAGTGTTCCTGTTACCGACACAGTCTGGACTCCCGCGAAAGCGGGAGTGACGATTCATTTTCGTGAATGCCTTTCGTTGTCACTTCGAAAAGGCCCAGGTGGTGACGCAGGACGATAGCAAAGTCACGCAAATGCCCTGTCCGTTAGTCCTGAGCCTGTCGAAGGACGGGCCGGGAGATTTTGCAATCGTCCTGGGTAGTGACGCGTGGCGGGTTGACATAGGAACTTATGTTCTATAACATCTGTTCTACCGGTCGCGTGGCTTAAGGCCGGCACGCCGCACGCTATCGCTCTGTGCCGGCGGTTGAAACCAGAGCCCCCGGAGTCGCCTTGAAGGTTGCCTGTCTGCTCATCACCCACCTGAGGGCCAAGGCCGAGATGCAACGCCGGCCCCACCTGGCGGACCAGCCCGCCCTGATCGTTGACCGCAGCAAACCGAGGCCGGTGGTGGTCGACCACTTTCCGGCAGCCACGGCGGTGTCGGAGGGGATGCCGCTGGAGCAGGCTCTCTCGCACCAGGCCGAAAGCCCTTCGACAGGCTCAGGGCAGGCTCCTTTTCGCGAGGGAAAGAGGAGGGCCGGAGCCGTGGTCCTGGAGGCGGATGAGTCCCACTACCGCCGGGTATTCCGCCAGATCCTGAGATCCCTGCAGGGCATCGCCGACCAGGTCGAAGACGCCGGGCTGGGCACCGTCTACGTGAGTATGGACGGGCTGGAGGCGATGTACGGCGGCGAGGAACGGCTGGTCTGCACACTTCTGAACGCCGTACCCCCACACCTGCAGCCCCGGGCCGGTATCGGCGAGGGCAAATTCCCCGCACTGGTGGCCGCCCGCATCAGCGAACCACTGAGAGCGACCAAGGTTCCGCAGGACGCGGCGGCCTTCCTGGCTCCCCGTCCCATCGGTCATCTTCCGGTGTCCAACGAAATTATATCGTCCCTGCGAAGGTTCGGGCTACATGCCATCTGTCATATAAACAGCATGACCCAGGACCAGATGATCGACCAATTCGGGTCCGTCGGCGGGTGGGTCTGGAACCTGGCCAACGGACACGACGAGCGTCCCCTGATTCCTATCGAATACGAAGAGACGGTGATCGAAGAAACCTCGCTGCCCTTTTCCTCGACATCGCTGGAGATGCTGCTGGTGGCGACGGACACGCTGTTGCGGCGGGCCTACGCCCGTCCGGCGATGCGGGGACGGTACGCGAGGCGGGCAGCGCTGGAATGCCCGGTGTTCGGCGCGGGCCCGTGGGAGAAGGCGGTCAACTTCCAGGAGGGAGTGGGACGGTGGGAGAGAGCGTCGTTCATCGTCCGCAGTAAGCTGGAGGCGGAGCCGCCGGAGGTGCCGGTGGACGGGGTGGCCCTGACACTCTCGGGCTTTACCGGCGAGTCTGGATCGCAGCTGGGAATGCTTCCCGATGTGCGTGAGGACCGGCGCAGCCAGCTGATGGAGGCGGAGCAACGGCTGCAGATGCGGAGTCAAGGCCGGCACGCTGCACGACATCGCTCTGTGCCGGCGGTTAAAACCGGAGAACGGCACCCGGGGGAAGCGGTGGAAACCGTCGAGACGGCCACCTGGCCGTCGCTGTACCGGGTGGTGGAGGTGGCGCCCTGGCACCCGGCGCCGGAAATGCGGGCGGTGCAGACGCCGCTGGACCCGCTGAGCGGGGGTCTGCGCACCCTGATGGCCCCGGAACAGGTGGAGGTGAAAGAGGACCGGAACCGGCGTCCCGAGAGCGTCAAGCTGGGAGAGAAGTGGCGGCGGGTGACGCGGATCGAGGACTCGTGGACCTTCGACCTGTGGTGGCTGCCCAGACCGCTGACGAGGACCTACTACCGGGTGGAGCGAGAGGATGGGGGACAGGTCACCCTGTTCCGGGACCAGCACGATGACCGCTGGTACAAGCAGGGACGCTAACATCATCCATTATTGAGGGACCCCATGTACGGCGACTATGTCGAGCTCCACGCCAAGAGCTTCTACTCCTTCGGGCTGGGGGCCTCCCACGCCCACGAACTGTTGGCCCAGGCCAAGGAGTACGACTATGACCGTCTTGCACTGACCGACACCAACCTGTGCGGGGCGCTGGACTTCGCGCGGCAGGCCAACGGGCTGGGGCTGAAGCCCATCACCGGCGGCGAGCTGACGCTGACCGACGGCTCGCGTCTGGCGCTGCTGGCCCGGACGCGGCAGGGATACGGCAACCTGTCCCGCCTGTTCTCGCTGGCCAACGCCACCGACCGGCGCAAGCCTCGGCTGGACCCGCGCTTCCTGTCCGGGCACGCGGCCGGGCTGGTGCTGCTGACCGGCGGGCGGGACGGGACTCTCTCCAAGTTGACTGCCGATGGAAAGCGCCCGGAGGCGCTGCGGCTGCTCGACGACTACATGCAGTGGTTCGGCGGCGACTCGGTGTTCGTAGAACTGCAGCAGAACTTCCTGAACGGTGACACCCAGCGCAACCGGGACTTGGACGCGCTGGCCCGAGACGCGGGGGCGCCGGTGGCGGCGACCAACGATGTGCACTACCACTCGCCGGAGCGCTACCGCCTGCAGCACGCGCTGGTGGCGGCCAGCCACAACACCACCATCGACCAGGCCCTGCGCTTCATCCGCCCCAACCATCACCTCTTCCTGAAACCGTCCAACGAGATGGAGCAGCTGTTCCGGCACTGTCCCGAGGCGGTGAGCAACACGCGGCGCATCGCGGAGATGTGCGAGTTCGACCTCAGTTCCGACCTGGGCTACACGCTTCCGGAGGCGGATGTGCCGGAGGGATACACCTCCGACAGCTACCTGCAGCAGCTGTGCTACGAGGCGGCAATCCGGCGCTATGGATCGGTGACGCGGGATGTGGCGGAAAGGCTGCGGCAGGAGTTCCGGCTGATCGAGATGCACAACCTGTCCGGGTTCCTGTTGCTGTACCGGGAGATCGTGATGCTGGCCCAGAAGATCATGGAGGAGAGGGGGCTGGCCCAGCCGGAAACGCCGCTGGAGGAGCGGCCGCCAGGGCGGGGACGTGGCTCATCGGTGGCGCTGCTGGTGGGGTATCTCATCGGCATCAGCCACGTGGACCCGCTGGAGTGGGACCTGACGCTGGAGCGGTTCATCTCCGACGACACCAGCCTGCTACCGGACATCGACCTGGACTTTCCTCGCAACCTGCGGGACGAGCTGATCCAGCGGGTGCATCGGCGGTTCGGTCCGGAGTTCGCGGTGCTGGCAGGGGCGGTCTCGACCTACAGCGTCAAGGGGATCATCCAGGACTTGGGCAAGGCGCTGGGTCTGCCCAGGGAGGAACTGACGCTGCTGTCGAAGCAGCTGCACTCCCACGACGCAGCGGCGCTGGAGTTCGAGATGCGGGAGCTGCCCGCCTTCTGCGAGCGGGTGGAGGCGCCGGGCTGGCGGGAGCTGATCGAGCTGGCGCCGCAACTGATGCACGCGCCGCGGTCGCTGGGGCAGCATGTGGGTGGGCTGGTACTGAGCAGCTCTCCGATCCCGGAGATGGTGCCGACAAGGGCGGGTGCGATGGAGGGCCGCTACATCATGGACTGGAACAAGGACAGCGTGGCGGATGCCGGGTTCGCCAAGATCGACCTGCTGTCGCTGCCGGTCCTGGACCAGCTTGAGGAGGCGCTGGACCTGATCGAGGCGCGAGAGGGAGAACGTCCGGATATCTCGCGCATCGACCCGAAGGACCCTGCCGTCTACGACCTGATCCACGCGGGAAAGGCCAAGGGGGTCTTCCTGCTGCAGTCGCCGGCGCAGTTGAAGATGGGGCAGCGGCTGAACTCGCGCAACCTGCTGGACCTGGCCTACCAGGTGGCGCTGATCCGGCCCGGCGTGGGGGTGCAGGGGAGCGCGGTGTCGCAGTTCGTGGAGCGGTACCGGCACGATGCGCCATGGGACTACGACCACCCGCTGGAGCAGCGGGCGCTGGCCCGGGGGTACGGCATCATCGTGTGGCAAGAGCAGGTGGTGCAGCTGGTGATGGACGTGGCTGGGTTTACGGCAGCGGAGGCGGACGAGTTGCGCCGGGCCTTCGCCCGTCCCAACAACGACCACCTGATCGAGGGGCACTGGCAGCGGTTCCGGGAGGGCGCCCGGAAACGGGGAGTGCCGGAGGACGCGGCCCGAAAGATCTTCGCCAAGCTTAACGGACACTACATGTTCCCGGAGTCGCACTCTCACGCCTTCGCAGTAACCGCGTACCAAGCGGCGTGGCTGAAGCGGTATCACCCCGTGGAGTTCTTCGTGGGGCTGATCAACAACCAGCCCATGGGCTTCTATCCCATGGAGACGCTGAAGCAGGACGCACGGCGATTCGGGGTGCCGTTCCTGAACCCCTGCGTCAACCGTAGCCAGGTGGCCTGCATTCCGGAGGAGGACTCGGTGCTTCTGGGTCTGCGGTTCATCCGTAATGTCGGCCCGGAGTCGGCGCGGCAGATCGTGGCGGAGCGGGAACGGGGCGGTCTGTACGCCGGCGCCGGGGACTTCGTACGGCGCACGGGGCTGAAGCCGCAAGCGGCGCTGTCGCTGGTGAAGGCCGGGGCCTTCGACGGTGTCATCCCCAACCGCCGGGCGGCACTGTGGGACGCTGGCCTGGCCACGCGGCCGGGACGGAACGGGCAGGCGGCTCTGCCGTTGCCGCTTGAGGAAGGTACACCGGAACTGGAGGACTTCACGGCCTACGAGAAGATGGCGGGGGAGTACGAGGTGATGGGAATCTATCCCGACGGGCACCTGATGGAGTTCGTGCGGCCAGGGCTGAACCGGGATGTGCTGCCGACTGCCGCGGTGTACAGGCTGGAGGAGGGCGCGGAGGCGCTGGTGGCGGGCTGGCCCATCGCCCGGCAACACCCGAAGGGTCAGGACGGCACGGTGTTCGTGACCATCGAGGACGAAGAGGGGGATGTGCAGCTGATCCTGTGGCCACAGGTGTTCTTCCGGCGTCGTAGGCAGCTGCAGAGTCACATCGTGCTGGCTCGGGGAACCGTGTCGCGCTGGGACGGGACGACCAGCCTGGTGGTATCGGACCTCGAGGCCATCGACCCGCGTGTGCCCATGCCGTCGGCCCACGACTGGCGGTGACGGCGCAAGGAGAAACCGAGTCTTCCTTGTCTCCGGCGGTGAAAAACTGGGGAAATCGCCGGAATGGAGTTGACCCACCCGAATGAGAAGGCATCATTAACGAAGTCTTAGCAACTATCTCAAAATCCGCCAAAATCCAAAACCGACATTCCCGCAAAGGACCACTGGATTCCCGCTTTCGCGGGAATGACGGACCATGGCGGGAAGAACGGAGCTTTGGCGGCAATGACGGGGCTATCGAGTCAAATACGACAGCTCAGGATTCCTACACGGAATACATGGACTGTAGGCTCGACGAGGCGCTGGAAAACTTCGTGGTGCTACACCGGCAGTTGAGGGCTCTGGGCTACGACGGCGGTTATTCCATCCTGAAGTCCCAGGTGTCGCCACGCCGGCGACGCCGACAGCCCTTCGTCACGAAGCCGGGGCGGTCTCATACCGAGTCCGGGACATGGCCGCCGGGCAACAGCGGCATCCAGTCAGCGGTGGCCCAATTCCACTACGCCGCTCAAGTCTCTCATACCGGGGCCGAAGCGTATAAAGTGCAACCCCGGCTCTAGGCCCTCGTTACCCCGGAGGGTTGGCCCTGTGCCAGCGGGCGATCTCGGTGCCTGTGGCCGCCCAGACTCCCTGGCGCCGCATCATGTGCCCCAGGGCCTGGTCCAAATAGCGAATCCGGAAGGGCTGTCCGATCAGCCACGGGTGCAGGTTGAAGGCCATCAGTAGGCCCGACTCCCGCGACCCTTCGTATAGCCCGTCGAAGCTCTCCTCCAGAAGCCGGGCGTACCGGTCAATAGGGACCTTGCGGTCCCACAGCGCGTTGATGTCATCCAGCTCCAGCATGAGAGGCAGGGCAGACAGTTCCCCTTGGGGGGTCGTCATGCGATAGGGCTGCTCGTCGTTGACCCAGTCGCAGACATAGCGGACTCCCGCCGCAGCCAAGATGCCTGGGGTGCGTTCCGACTCACCGTACTCCGGCCCAAGCCATCCCTGGGGTGGCTCGCCGGTGGCCTTACGAAGCGCCTCGACGCTGGAGTGCACATACTCCTCCTCGTCCTCTTCGGTCATTCGGCCCGTGATCATACGGCTCACCGAAATGCCGTGGCCTATGATCTCGGCACCCCGTTGGCGGCAGTGTTCGACGAGGTAGGGGTTGGCCTCCGCTGTCATCGCATCCATGGCCACCGTGGCCGGGATGCCGTGCTTTTCAAGCACGTCGAGCACTCGGAAGATGCCCACGCGGTGGCCGTACTCACGGTGAGAAACCCGCGCGTAGTCTGGAAAGGCCCGGTCGCCAAGACCACCGGACAGGGGGACGGTAATGCTACCCGGAGGTGCCTCCCACTCCATCTTCTCCAGCGTGACCACCACGCAGAGCGCGATGCGGGCACCTTCAGGCCAGCGGAGGGTACCGCGCCGGTTGATCGGCGACCATTCGTAGTGCTCGTGGTCCATTCCGGGGCGGCGTTCAGCCGGCATACTGGGCCTCTCTAAGAAGTTGATTGCCTGCGGTTTCACCCTCACTCTCACCCTCAAGGGAGAAGGAGAGTTCCGGTTGAGCCTCCCCTACGGCCGGTACTGGGCCGAGTGGGCCACCACCTCGTCGTAGTGGTTGGCGATGTAGTGCTCGGCGATCTCGTCGGCTGTCGTCTGCCACACGCCGTCGTGAGACATGATGTAGCCGAGAATTTCGTCCAGGTACTTGGCCCGGTGGGGCTGGCCGATCAGGAACGGATGCAGGGCGATGCACATCACCCGGCCGCTCTCCGCCCCTTCGGCGTAGAGCTGGTCGAACTGCGCCTTGCAGATCTGTGCGAAGTACTCACCCTCAAAATTGCTGCGGAATACCGGAACATCGTTCAGCTCAAAGCTGTAGGGCACCGACACCAGCTTGCCCGACTTCACGCGAATGGGCACCGGCTGGTCGTCGTGGACCCAGTCGGTGTGATAGATCAGACCCGCCTCGGCCATCAGGTCGGGCGTGCGGTCGGTACCCGAGACGGCCGGGCCCAGCATTCCCTTCAAGGGCTTGCCGGTGTGGCGCCGCAGGGTCTCGATGTTATCGCGGTAGAACTCCCGCTCCTCCTCCTCGGACAGAGCGTTCAGGTAGCGGGTGTTGTAGATACCGTGGCTCATGAAGTCGTAATTTCGCTCGATCATGGCCTCGGCGATTTCCGGGTAGTGTTCCAGGACCGCCAGGTTCAGCGACACGCAGCACCGGATGTTGTGCTTGTCCAGCACATCGGTCATGCGCCAGAAGCCGACGCGGTTGCCGTAGTCGCGATAGGAGTACTGCTGCACATCGGGGATGGGCATCCGCGGCCACGCGGTACGCACGCCATCGTGGTCCGGCAGGTACTCGTAGTGCTCGATGTTGGGAGCGATCCACAGTGCCACCCGGGCGCCATTGGGCCACCGGATGGGGGGCCGCTCGATGATCGGAGAGTAATCGACCCTGGTTGGCGCTTCGGCCATGATCAGTGCCTCCTTTCTGGAGGATGGAAGTCACAGGCCATTCTAACCGCAAATCGAGGGCAATGGGGCACAGGATATGGCGGGACGGAAGGCAATCGCGTCTTGTCTGCTGAAGCGCGACAGACCTGTCATTCCTGCTTTCTCGGCAATGACGGTTGGTTGTCCTCTCCAGTCTTGAGGTAGTTTCCGGATGAACTTGCCAAACAGGCCCGTAGGTGTAACCCTTTTCCCATTCAAACATGGCCCGAAAGCCACACCCTCATTCCCCAGGAAAGCGGGAATCCAGAGCCCCCGGATTTCGGGCAGACAAGGAACTCAAACAACCCCAATGCATCGGAGGAGAAGATGACGACTCTCCATTACGACAAGCTGATTTCGGCCGACTCCCACGTGATGGAACCACCCGACCTGTGGTGGAATGCCCTGGGATCGAAGTTCGGGGACCGCACGCCGCGCCTGCTCGACGAGTACAGGGGTGAGAAAGGCAGCTTTTTCTACTCTGGGTATCTCGGCTCTCCGGTACAGCGCGTCCGGATACCGCTGTCCAGCCAGACGGAGGCCGCCGCTTTCGAGGCGGAGGAAATGGGGCTGGGAGCCGTGGGTTACGACCCCGAGGTGCGCGTCAGGTGGCAGGTGGAAGCCGGCATCGATGCGGAGATCATGAACCCCACAACCATGCTGGGAGTGATGCGCAACCCCGACGTGCCGGTGCTCCAGGCATGCTCCGAGGTCTTCAACGACTGGATGGCGGAGTTTGCGTCGTGCGACCCGCAACGGCTGGTCGGCATCAGCGTGATCCCGATGCACGATGTTGACTGGGCCGTAGGTGAACTGGCTAGGACGCTGAACCGCGGCCTGAAGGGTCCCATGATCAACTGCCAGCCGCCGGAGGGCTGCCCACCGTACCGGGACCCCGTGTACGACAAGTTCTGGGCGGCGGCCGAGGAGGCAGGAGCGCCCATCACCCTGCATATCCTGACCGGAAGGGTCGTCGACGCCCTGTTCCTCGCCCGCATCGGCCAGACCCCCGAGGAGGCCTCGGCCAATCCCGGCCTGTGGATAGACCTGTTCATAGAGGCGCAGACCGTCCTAGCCAACGACTTCATCTACGGGCGCATCCTTGACCGCTTCCCGAAGCTCAAGGTGCTCTGCAGCGAGTTCGAGGTGTCCTGGATTCCCGGTTTCATGTCCAGGCTGGACCAGATCGAGGATGTGGCCCCCCGCCTGAACTTGCCCAAACTGGATATGAAGGCCAGCGACTACATGAGGGCGCGGGTGTTCCACGGGTTCATTGACGACACCGCGGCCGAATACGCCATACCGCACATCGGGGCCGACAGGGTGCTGTGGGGCTCCGACTTCCCGCACATACGCTCCATCGGCCTGGACGCCCAGTCAACGCTGTACCAGCAGCTCCAGGCCTTCTCCGGAGAGGAACAGGCCAACCTCGTCGGCGGAAATGCAGTGAGGGTCTTCGATCTGGACTGACGGGGACTGACGGACATCCCGTCCGCGTCCCTAGCCACTGGCGGGCTTCGGTGCCGACAATCGTCTCACCCTTCACGCCCTCCTCATCCCCGCCACACACATCATTCCCGCCACACCCGTCATTCCCGCGAAAGCGGGAATCCAGTGGTCGAAGCCACTTAATCGAGCGGGCGTGGACGCCACCACCCGGGCGTCCCGTCCGCAGCCCCCTAACCGCTGGCCAGCAGGAACACAGGCAGCACCACCTCAGGGTCGTCGACTGCGGGGACGAAGGTGGCCTGCACCGGCATGTCGATGTGGATGTCCTCGGGCGCAATGTGCAGGACGTTGCTACAGACCCGCAGCCCCTCCTGCTCCTCCAGCTCGATCATGCAGATGTTGTACGGCACCTGTTCCTTCTCGGCGATGGCCGGGTGGACGGGGTGCCGGACGATCAGAAAGGAATAGACGAACCCACGCCCGCTGACCCTTGTCCACTCATACTCCAGCGACGAGCATCCGGGACACATGGGCATTGGCAGGTGCCGGTACAAGCCGCAATCGGAGCACTTCTGGATGCGAAGCTCGCCCGCCCGCGATCCCTCCCAGAAGCCGCGCT
The DNA here is from genome assembly GCA_963667765.2 of Dehalococcoidia bacterium. Taxonomy (GTDB): domain Bacteria; phylum Chloroflexota; class Dehalococcoidia; order Lucifugimonadales; family UBA3495; genus VXOI01. The sequence goes on from CAXXON010000002.1 coordinate 158,574, forward strand.
CGTAGTCCGGCAGCCGCTCCAGGTCCGGCAGGGGCACGCCCTCCAGCGGCGCGGTCATGGGCCGCGACTTGGCGGCCGGCTCATTCTGCTGGGTCATCAGTTACTCTCGCGATCAAGGGGACAAATCCGGTCTATCCACGGCGGATGATGACGGCGCCGCTCAGCTGGGCGGTGCTGCTGCAGGAAAGCACCCGGTTGATGGTCTTGTGGGGCGGCTGCGCCGTCGATATCCCCCGGATGAGGCGCACCGCCTCCTGAACATGGGTCAGCCCGTGGATGTAGGCCTCGGAATGGTTGCCGCCGTGGGTGTTGGTGGGCAGCACGCCGTCAAACCGGATGTTCTCGCCGCCCTCCACGAAGTCCTTGGCCTCACCACGAGGCACAAACCCGTAGGCTTCCAGGTTGATCAGCCCGAAGGGCGTGAAGTGGTCGTAGAACATGAAGGCGTCCATGTCCTTCGCTTCCAGGCGGGCGCGCCCCCACAGATCGCGGGCGGTGTTCTCCGACTCCGACACTGCCAGGTCGGGACGGTAGATGATGCCGTCGTTGCGGGGCCCGGAGCCCTGGGCCGCCGCCTCGACCAGCGTCGGGGTATTGGCGTGGCGCAGCTCCCTGGCGCGTTCCGGGGTCGTCATGATCACCGCCGCCGCGCCGTCGTTCTCCTGGCAGAAGTCCAGCACATGCAGCGGGTCCACCACCATGCGGGAGTTCTGGTGGTCGTCGATGGTGATCGGGTCGCGACGAAGCGCCCGGGGGTTTCGCGAGGCGTGTTCGCGTAGGGTGACCGCCACCCACCCGAAATGACGGCTGGTGGCCCCGTACAGGTGCATGTAGCGCCGCACGAACATGCCGAAATGGTGCGCCGGGGCCATGCACCCCCAGGGTGCAGCGAAGCTCTGCGGCCCACCGGCGATTCGCTCCGGCCCACGGGCGCGCCCGAGCCGCACCCCGGAACGCAGGTTGGCGGCGCGGAAGCACACCACATAGTTGGCGTACCCGGCGGCGATGGCTGCGGCGGCGTGGCCCACCACGGCGTTGCCCGCGCCCCCGCCGTAGGAAACGGACTCCCAGTGGCGCAGGTTCCTGATCCCGAGGGACTGGGTCAGCAGGGTCTCGTGGTTGGACTCCATGTCGTAGCGGACGAGACCGTCGATGTCCTGCGGGGCGATGCCGGCATCGTCGCAGGCCGCCTTGATCGCCTCGGAAGCCAGCTGCACCTCGCTGCGGCCCGAGTTCCAGGAGAACTCCGTCTCGCCGATGCCAACGATGGCGGCCTTGTCCCTGATGCCGTTGGTGTCTGCCAAGCTCCCTCTCCCTGAGGGAGAGGGTTGGGGTGAGGGTGTCTGAACCACAGTCTGCTACTCCTCCTCCCAGTCCACTATCTTTCGTTGCCTGAAATCGTCGATCTGGTCGTCAGTATACCCCAGCTCCCGGAGAATGGGCCGAGTGTGCTGCCCCTTTAGCGGCCCCGGACCTGCGCTGCCGGAGGTCTCAGAGAAATCGACCACGGGGTTGTAGCGCCAGAACTCGCCGAAGCGCGGGGCATCCACCTGCGCCAGCAGGCCGCTGTCCCGCACATGGGGGTCCTCATTGAAGAAGTGGTACATCCCCCGGTCTTCGGCCTTGACGCAGGCGACATCGGCGGCGGTGAGCAGCTCCTCCCAGTGCATCGGGTCTTGAGTCGCAAACACCCGGGCCAGTTCGTCGGCCAATTCGTCGTCGTGCTGCTCCCTTGCCTCTGAGGTAGCGAACCGGAGGTCCTTCCGCAGGTCCGTGCGTTGAAGGGCCTGGCACAGCGCCTGCCATTCATCCTCAAACGGACAGGCAAGGAACACCCAGCCGGTTTTCGCCGGGTACAGGCGGTAGAGGGCGTGCAGGCCGTATCCGTCCCCGTCCGGCAGCGGGCGGGGCTGCTTCCCCTCGTGCCAGTAGAAGTCGTCGATGTTCAGGTAGGCGTTGGCGTTGATCATCGTGGACTCGACATACTGGGCCTCGCCGGTGCGCTCACGGGCGTAGAGGCCCAGCACCAGGCCGACGGCGTTGACCATTGCGGTGCTGTGATCGGCGGTGCCGTCGTTGGCCCGCTTCAGCTGCTTCGCCACGGCGGCGATTTCGTCGTTGGACATCTCCTGTTCCGGCGGCGGAAAGCCGTCCCTTCCCATCTGGGCCACCCCTCCCCCGGAGACGGCCCCTGCGATGGGAGCCATGGACGGCCGGTGCGAGTAGGGGCCGGTGGAGCCGTAGCCGCCGGCGTACAGGTAGACGAGGTTGGGATTGATCTCCTTCAACTGCTCGTAGCCGATCCCCGTGCGCTCGGGAGCGCCGGGCCGCATGCTGTGCAGCAGCAGGTCGGCCTTCGCCGCCAGCTTGCCCATGATCTCCTGGCCCTCGGGCGTTTTCAGGTCAAGGCAAATGCCCTCGGAGCCCGCCATGGTCCGGTGGGCCGACATGGGCAGGCCCGCCCTGCCCCAGTCGCCGCCGGGAGCTTCGATGCGGATCACCCTGGCGCCCAGTTCGGCCACCAGGGCGCACCCGAGGGGCCCGTTTATGACCGTGCCAAGATCGAGGAGCGTTATACCTTCAAGGGCGGGCTTTGGCATCGCGGTGCCGTTGCTGTCGGAACGATTCTGCCCGTCAACTCCCAGGCGGGCGAGGACCTCGGCAGTGTGCTGGCCCAGCGAAGGGGCTGGCCCCCGGGTGCTGGCCGGAGTGCGGCTCATGCTAACCACCGGGCCCAGCTGCCGCATGCGGCCTACTCCCGGGACTTCCGATTCCTGGACGTTGCCGTTGTGAACAATCTGGGGATGGTCGAGGGCCTGCTCGGAGGTGTGATAGGGCTCGGCGGCGGCGTTGCCCTCCCTACTGAGGAATATGGACATCCACTCGTCAAGAGTCTTCTGCTGGACCTTCTCCAGCATGATCCGCTCCAGGACCGCGACCGCCTCCGGGTCAAGGTAGGGAGCGTTCTTCAATTGCGGGTCTTCGTAGATGAAGTCCATATCCAGCGAGTGCATCATGGATCGGAACAGCCGCTCGACGACATTGCCGAGCTGTATCCACCGGCCATCCCTGGTGCGCGCCGGCAGGTAGCCGGTGGGATTGCCGCGCCCGGTACCCACGTTGGGGTCCGGCGGGTAGCCCTCCGCTCCCTTGGCGACCATCTGGCCGTGAATCCATGACACATGGTCGTAGGTGGTAACAGCCTTCAGCATGCTGGTCTCCACGCGCTGACCCCGGCCCGTCTTCTCCCGAAGGTACAGAGCTGCCGTGATGCCCCGCACCAGGGCCATTGCAGCGGCGTGGCACACGCCCTGGGTGACCACAAAGTTGGGGCCCTCACGCGGGTTCTGGTTCGAGAACATCATCATCCGGCCACTCTTGGCGGCGACGACGGCGTCATAGCCCTTGTAGTGGGCGTAGGGCCCTGATGGTCCGAAGCTGGTCAGCGAAGCGTAAACAAGCTCCGGGTGGCCGTCGCCGAGGCTGTCGTAATCGATGCCGAGCCTCCGGGCTACGCCGGGCCGGAAATTTTCGACGACCACATCGGCGAGATCAGCGAGCAGCCGGGCGTTCTCCCTGCCCTTGGCGGTCTTAAGGTCGAGGACGATGCTCTTCTTGCCGCGGTTCCACTGGATGGAACCCGGCGAGTCCCGGAACTTCTCCCCGCCCGGCGGTTCGACCTTGATGACCTCGGCACCGAAGTCCGACATCACCATCGTGGCGACGCCGCCAGCCCTGCCGCTGGTGAAATCGAGGACGGTTATCCCGTCGAAGACCTGTGCCATGGCGCCTCCGTTTAACGTCTGGTGGACTGCTGCCCGGTGCCCGGGAAACTACCTCAAAACTCACCAATGGCCAATACCGTCGTTCCCGAAGTCATGGTACGGCCTTTCCGGAGAAGGCGCCATCCCTTGCCACTGTTCTGTAATTCCATACCCGCGATAAGGAACATTATCGACAATACTCGTCACCAGCGATGGCCATTGCGGATTTTCCAGCAGACTTGATTGACCCCGATAGTCGCAGTCCATAGAATCTCACACCACACACATCCTGAGCTTGTCGAAGGGTCGGCAGCAGGAGGGGACATGTCGGACTTTACCCTGAAGATCGGGAACTTGGAGATAGTCGCGCTTTCGGATATGAACTTGCCGTTCCCGATGCCGCTCACCCAGCTGTTTCCGGGCGCTCCTGCCGAAGCCTGGAAGCCGTACAAGGAGCGATACCCGGACGCCTTCGCCCCCGTCATCCCGGACTCGATCCGGGACCACATGCTCATTGAAATCGGTTGCTACCTCGTCCGCTCGCAGGACAGGACAATCCTGATCGACACAGGCTACGGCGAGGGGCCCATCGAAGCCATCGGCGGGCGCCGGGGCGAGCTTATGGACGACTTGGCCGGAAGGGGCGTCAAACCTGAGGAGGTCGACACCGTCTTCATCTCGCACCTGCACTCAGACCATGTGGGCTGGAATGTGGTGGGGCCCGACGACAGCCTCTCGCCGGCGTTTCCCAATGCCCGCTATGTGTGCCACCAGGCGGACCTGGACCACTTCCGCAGGGCCGATATCCAGGCCGCGTCCACATTCCCGTTCATGGACCGGTGCGTGGAGTCCATCGCATGCTGGGGGATGCTCGATACGCTGAGCGAGGACACCGACCTCACCCCGGAGGTCAGGGCGCTGCACACGCCTGGGCACACGCCGGGCCACATGAGCATCCTGGTGGCCTCCCAGGGCGAGGAAGCGCTGATCCAGGGTGACGTGTTCGTCCATCCCGCCCAGGTAACGGAGGACGACTGGAACTGCCACTTCGATTTCGACTGGCCCGTCGCAACCGACACCCGACGAAAGATGCTGGATGAAACAGAGGCCAAGGGAACCAGAGTAGTCTCCTGCCATTTCCCCGCTCCCGGCTTCGGAAAGGTTATTCGCAGCGATGGCAAACGCTACTGGCAGGTCGGCTTCGACCGCTAGAGACCAGACGACAATTCCCCTATCCCTCCACCAAACCCCCTCTTGCCGAGAGGACAAGTCCCCTCTCCCGGCTCCTCCGTCATTCCCGCGAAAGCGGGAATCCATTGGCTACAATCCGCAATCCAGTTAACGCCATGAAACCGAGAGGTTGGCCATGAACGAACAGACAGCCCAGAACCTGCTGGACCATGTCGACAAGGACGAGATGCTCCGCCTCGCCCAGGAGCTGGTCCGGATCCCCAGCTTCAAGACCGAGGAGAGCGATGTCGCCCGGTTCCTCGGCGACTACCTTTCCCAGCGGGGCTACGAAGTCGACCTGCAGGAGGTCGAGCCGAGCCGGTTCCAGACTGTTGCCAGGCTGAAGGGCAGCGGCGGCGGGAAGTCCCTGATGTTCAACGGCCACATCGACATCGACCCGCTGGCCATGGGCTGGAAGCGCGACCCGTGGGTCCCCAGCATCGAGGGGGACCAGATCTTCGGTGGCGGCATCCGCAACATGAAGAGCGGCGTCTCATCCATGATCACCGCCGCTGAGGCCGTTCGGAAGTCGGGCACCGAATTGCAGGGCGACCTCGTCCTGGCCTGCGTGGTGGGGGAACTGCAGGGCGGTGTGGGGACCACCTACCTGTGCCGGAACGGCCCCCTCACCGACATGGCCGTGGTGCCGGAGCCCTTCGGGGCCAACAACGTCCTCACCGTTCACGCCGGGGTGCTGGAGATGGCGGTGCATGTGCTGGGGAACTCCCGGCACATCAGCCGCAAGGAGGAGGGCGTTGACGCCATAGCCAAGATGTGCAAGGCAGTCCCTGCCATCGACGGGGTGCAGTTCACCTACACGCCCCGTGACGACCTGCCCGGCCTGCCCAGGATCAATGTCGGCGCCATCATCGGCGGCAGGGGCCGCGACTACGACCTGAGGGGGCCGAACTTCGTGTCCGACTTCTGCACCGTGCTGGTGGATGTGCGGTTCCTGCCGGGAATGACCTCGGCGTCGGTCAAGGCGGACATCGAACGGGCTCTCGACCGCATCAAGGACGATGACCCGGACTTCGAGTACGAAATCGAGATGCCTCCGGACCCCAAGCACCGGGTGTTCACAGTGGTCATGGAGCCCTTCGACCTGCCGAAGGACGAGTACATCCTCGATTGCGTTCTGCGGCAGTACAGGGCGGTAACCGGAAAGGAGCCCGACGGCGTCGGAACGGTGCTGCCCGGCTCCTACACCGGAGACGACACCTGCCACCTGTGGGCGGCGGGAGTGCCCTGCCTGCTCTATGGGCCGGGCGGCGGCTCGGAATCTGAGACCGTTCCCGACGAGTTCAGCCGCATCAGCGACATGGAGCAGGTGGCTAAGGTACTGGCGCTAACCGCCCTCGAAGTCTGCAACCTTCCCAAACAGGACTAGCAATGAGCCCGGTGAGCCAGCCTGGTAGGGGTTTGGACAATGTAGCCGGAGAGGTTGAGAGCTGAGTGAATCAGGCCGATATGGGAATAGGCTTGGGGGAAATTGCCCAGCTGTCGCCCCGTGCCCTTGTCGTACATCTCTGCGAACAGGCCAAGATGGTTGCCCTGTTTCGTAATGACTTCTTGCAGATAATCGAAGGCGCGATCATTCTGGCCGGTGTAGATCAGGTTGCCGATCAGCCAGAAGCTGAGCAGGGTGAATGACCCCTCCGGCTGGCCGCCAAGCCCGTCGTCAGTTTCGTCGGGAAGGTAGCGCCACACCAGCGGGCCGTCTGTGAGTTCCCGTTCTATGGCATCTGCATTCTGGCGGATACGGGGATGGTCCCTGGGGATCATTCCAATGAATGGGATCGCCAGGTTGGAAGCGTCCAGGGTCTCGCTGCCGTAGCGTTGCCTGAAGGCTTTCTTGGAAGTGCTCCAGCCCTCGTCGAGAATCTGGGTCTTGATGTTGTCCGCGGCCAGTGACCACCGCCGGTACAGCTGTCTGTGTCCCGTGGCGGCGGCGATGTAGGCGGCGTAGTCGAGGGCAGCCCAGCACATCACTTTGGAGTACACAAAGTGTTGCTGCTCTCCGCGCACCTCCCAGACTCCGCGGTCCTTTCGCCTCCAGCTCTGCATTACGGTTTCGGCCAGCCTTTCCACCAACTCCCAGGCCTCGTCGGGAATGTCGCCGTGAAGCACCAGCAGGGAATGAATAGAGAGGATCACCTCTCCGAATACATCCATCTGCAGGTGATCGGCGGCGGCATTGCCGATGCGAACGGGCCGCGAATTCTCATACCCGCTGAGATGGTCGAGGGTGTACTCCTTGAGGGACGACTCCGGGCTGATCCCGTAGACGATCCGCGTATTGCTCTGGTGCAACTGGCACTGCTCAAGAAGCCAGTGAATGTAGCGATCAGCCCCATAGACGTCGCCGAGACGATAGAGAGCATCCACCGTGAAGCTGGTGTCCCGGAGCCATGAATAGCGGTAGTCCCAGTTGCGGGAGCCGCCTATGGTCTCCGGCAGGCTCGCGGTCGGAGAAGCCACTATCGCGCCGGTGCGGCGATACATCATCAGGTGCAGCACGAGGAAGGACCGTATGATCTGGTTGCGCCAGAGGCCTTCGTATTCGATTCCGGCGACAAGGGATGCCCAGTATTCCCTGGTCTGCTCCAGTTTGGCGGCCGTTTCGTATCTCTCGATTCTGGTTGGCCTGCCGCTCCCGTAGGCCATCACAAAGGTCGCGGTCTCGCCCTGGGACAGTTCGAAGCCGCAGTCGACCCCCCGCAAGTCGCAGTCCAGAGGCACAGTAGCCAGGAGGGTCAGCGTCTGGTGCCCTCCGCAAGCCTCGACGGCGCGACCGGTACCACCGACAGGCCTGAAGCTGGGCACCTCTTGTGCGTAGTCGTGCCTTGGCTGGAACTCGCAGCGCAAGGCGACTTTCCCGGAGACGCATGAGACGATGCGATGGATCTCAGGAGGGTTGTTGGGTTCTATGTCTGGGCTTCCGTCTTCGTCATCGTCCGGGATGGGCATGAAGTCCGTTATGGACACGACGCCGGTCTCCGTCCTGAAGATGGTCTGCAGAATGTTGTTGTCTTTGAGATACTCCTGCCTGGACCCGATCACGGGATCGACGGGACTGATGCGAAAGCGGCCGCCAACATCGTGGTCGAGGATTGCGGCGAAGACACTGGGGGAGTCGAAACGAGGGAGGCAACACCAATCTACGGAGCCGTCGATTCCGACGAGCGCCGCCGAAGACATGTCGCCTATGAGTCCGTATTGATACACAGAAGTCCAGAATTCGTAGAGGAAATCGCAGAGTTAACTGTATCACCGGGCCGAAACGGAATGCAATGAAGGAGAGGGAGATTACCGGCGACAACGCGCCCACAATGGCTCGTCGAGCCGGATGGGAGAGTGCATGTTCATCCATTCAAACAACAGCCTTGATATCCGGAGACACTCCAATGAGTTATGTTAGGTAGGCGCTACAATCCTTGGCAGGTGGCGCGCGCCAATATGTCGTTGTCCCGTGTCATTCCGGCTCCAGTCTTTCGAAGGCTGGTTGAGACATCTCAACTTTGCCGAATCAGTCCTCGGCACGGCGCAGGTGCTCACGCAATTTCACTCCTCCAGAAGGTTTACCATGGCGTTCCGGGCATTAGTCTCGTGGCTGGCAGTACACATGGCGTTGCTATCGGCGACGCTGCTGGCCTGTTCCGCAGAGACCACCGCCATTCCTTCGCAGCAGCGTGGGGAAGAAACGGCAGCACCGGCCACCCAGGTTCCACCGCCACAGTCCACCATCTATCGCTCTGCGCCCTCCACCACCATCCCGCCCCGGCCGCAGGCTACACTGCGATCCGCAACACCGGGCCCCGCAACGGCGGAGCGTCTCCCGACGGTCATGCCGTCTCCGACAACGGTACCTTCGCCTCTGCCATTGCCTACCCCTCATGCGGGCAATTCGGAGTGGCCCAGAGAGCGCATTGACGCGGTCATCAAGCTGTACGGGATCACGCCCGCCGGTGCGGCGCTGCTCCACAGCCTGGACTTCCGCCAGATGCGAGGGGAACCGGGCTTCTTCGGCAGCTACGGCTTCGAAGGATGGGCAGGGGTGGGCGAGGCCAAGCCGATCGGCGTCATGCACGAGCTGGCCCACTCCTACTGGGGCGGGTTTCCCGTGATCGGACGGCCTGACCTGGTCTGGGAGCGCCGCGAAGGTGAGGCTCTGGCGCCGGCCCTGTTGAACTATCACTGGGACGCCCTGGAGTTCATAGCCCAGCCTCCCGACGATTACGAGTTGCTGCGTGAGCGGCTCCGTAACCTGCCGGGGCTCTCCGCCAGGAACATTGAGCCGCTGCTACATAGCCTGGAAACCGACCTGTCCCACACGACAGGTGGAGACCTGGCCCTGGCTCCGCCCATCCTTCGAAAGTACTGGGGGCACTTCCTTTCAGAGGGCCCCTTCGGCACTTGGGAGAACGCCTCCGGGTGGTTTCAGTCGCTGTCTCACGAGAACCGGGTAACCGCGGGGAAGTTTCTCGGGCTTGAGCATTTCGACCTGCGGCAGTACCAGGGGCTGCCGCCGTTTTCGCCGTCGGAAGACATACTTGGAAACGCCGCAGAGGTGTTGGCGAATGAGGAACGGCAGAGACTCACGGACCTGACTGAGCAGTTCGACCTACTGATTGGCGACGCGCAACTCGAGGAGAACTTCCAGTTCTGGCGCGGCTACCTGCAGGACAAGGTTGCCCTCCAGCGTCTGCACCCCGACCATCTGGAGTCGCTACCCTTGCCGAGGGCGAAGGAATTGTCCGACGCGCTTCAATTCCTGCTGGACCTCGAAGGCAGCCCTGAAGAGAAGGCTCGGGCGCTTTCCAGTGGCATGACAGAGAGTCCTTTCCTCGTGAACTTGCTGCCGGCGGTTGACGACCATACCCTGGTGGAACTGTTCTCGGTAGATGCGAGGCTTCCGGAAGGACCCACTCTGCAGGCTACGGCCAGCTTCGTGGACAGGCTCCAGCGGTTTGGTGTGCTCGTCGATCGAGTGGCGACGGCAGGCAGGCAGTCCAGCGTACGGGGAGCACGGGAACTGGAGAACTTCCTGGCCAGCACGGGTTACGAGCAGGAGCAGGACCTCCGGCTGTTCTTCGACCTGTTCGCCGGAACAGACCGTTCCTTGGCCCGCCGTACCGTGATGGAGTTGGACAAGCACACCATACGGTCGCTTATCGAACCCGTCCCGGTCCAGCTGCGCACGATACTCGGCCCCGACGACCTGCTGCGGATGTTGGACATCACCGCCGAGGCCCGAGATGAAGAGTTGAAGCGCGGCATCCGCTTGCTTGTTGGGGAAGCTTCCGGCAACTACCGCATAGACGAGCCATTTCTGGAGGGACTCTATGAGGTGATGGCCCGCCGGGCGCAAGGAGCCCCGGAAACGGCGGCCCAGGTCATCAGCGAAACACCATTCCCCCTCGAGGGGATGATACTCAACCAACCCGCTGCGTCAGCTCTCATCCTGTCCGGCGACACGAACTTGGCAGTCGACCTGGTAGAAGGCAGCGATCTGGTGGTGGCTCCGCCGGCCCGCATTGTTCACCGCCTGATCTACGCCGACCCAGGGCTGGCAGCGGACATACTCGCGGGGCTGGACAGGAAGGGGCTCAATGACGCGGTCACTGAATCGCTGGCCCACCTTGCCTACGACAAAGCAAGGTCGGAGAAGTTCCCGGGTTTGCCCATTTCCACAGCCAGAGACGGCGAGTTCCTGGGGCACCTGATGGACGTCCAGGGCGATGACTGGCTGGAAATACGGCTGACGGCGGCAGCGGACCTGTACCGCCTGAGAATTGAGGCCGGCGATGTGGCTCCCGACTTCCTGGTGAGATTTCGCGAGACGCTTGAGGCCGCCGCGGGGGCGTTGGAAACCGACGCCAGAGAGCGACTCACACGCGTGGTAGAGGCCGCCTTCAGATAGCATAGGCCGCCACGGATTCAATGGTGCGAGCGACAAGGCCTTTGCCCTGCTATAAGCGGGGCGGACACTGCAAACTCCCTCAAAACGATCGTGCGCTCAGGACATCAACCGGATTAAAGGCTTAGGACACTGGATTCCCGCCTTCGCGGGAATGACGGTTTTCCGCCTGCTCAGGGCTTGGAGAGAGGTTCTTAGCAACTATCTCAAAATCCGCCATTCCCGCAAAGGACCCGTCATTCTCGCGAAAGCGGGAATCCAGTGGTCCAGACCGCGTATCTGGCCGTTGAGATCAAGGTCATGACAGTTTTGAGATAGTTATTTGGCCCTCGGGCCGTAGCGTCAGGCTAGAGCGGGCTTGGGTGTTGCCGTGCGACCGAATCCCAGCAGGTCCCTAACTGTGTCGTTGGAGCGGATCAACCGAATCGCCGAGGTGGGGTAGGCCGGGTTATTGGGATTGGCCACATCGTGCCGTTCGATGACTTCGTCATACAGCCACTGGTCGACCAACCGGTAGCATTCGTATTCCGTCGAAGCGATTCCCCAGTCCAGCATCCATTGGGTGCACAGCTTGTTGTATCCCACAAAGTTCATCGATGTCTCGAGGCGGTCCATCTGCCTAACAAAGGTCTGGAGGGCGTCCTGGGTCGACATCACCTGGGCTTCCCCGGAGACGGCGCCATGTTCCGGCAGGCGGAAACCGAGTTCCGCCTCAAGCGGGAAGAGAGGGGTTACGGCAAGCATGTCCCGGGCCACCGACTGGCTGAAGGCGCAGATAATTATGCGGCGACTGTTGTCCTTTGCACGGTCGACCAGGGCCTGGTAATCCGAATCACCCGAGCCGAGGATGATCCAGCGGCAGTCTTCCCTGTCCCTTATCCAGTCGTAAACCTCCAGGAGGATGGACGGATCGGTGCGGTCCTTGCCGGCCATGGTCCGAGGGGCGTTGTAGGGCTCGATGCCCGCAAGACTGAAGGCGGCAGCATCTTCCCTGCGCAGGCTCCAGTCGCCGAACACCTTGCCACCGCGCACCTCGCCGAAAATCTCGCCCACTGCCTTCATGGAGTCCCACAGCGCACGAGGGGAAACGGACTGCTGGTACATCTGTGCGCCGCGCCTGATATTCTCCCAATCTATCGCAATCAACACTCCTGATTTAGCGGCAATCGATTCCGTCGATTTTTTCATTTAGGACTTCCTTATGGGCTTAACATACATAAGAAGGGGGCATCACAGCAGCTACCGTCTAACAGCCACGACAATACGGCCCATATCCTAACCCATATCGGTTCGGAGAGATACAGCCGGGCCCGTCCTGCCAAGAGCGTGTGCCACGTCCCACGGGGAAGCCATGGAGACGGACATACGAATCAGGGGGCTCCCGACTCTTGGATGTCGGGAGCCCCGTGATGGCTATCAATTCAGGCGGGAAACAGAGCGGTCAGTTGGTCTCCACCACCGTGCCGTCGCCCTCGATGCGAATTCCGACAATGGGCTTGATCTTCTCGTTGAATATGTCGAAGATCGGGTCGTCCAGGTTGCCAACTCGATTGATCCAGCCTGGGACTGCATTGTTCAGCACGGCCTGGTCGCCGAGGGCCTGGAGATGTTCCGAGAGCAGCACCTTTCCCAGCCCAGCCAGCTCGTTCTTGATGATACCAACCTCGTTCTGAATCGCTGCCAGCCTCAGGTCCTCCAACTCGTGCTTGGCGGCTTCCTCAATCAGGATGTCCTGCAGGTTAGGGGGCAGCTTGTCGAAGTTTGAGGCATTCTTGACCACATTGTCGTTGAACAGGATGACCAGGAAGGGCCGTCCAGAGGAAGGGGGGATGAGAAATCACACGAGCGAGGCGTTCTGAAGGAAGGCCTCCAGCAACGCGGTCATCTGCTGCTGATGCCGAGGACCGAACCTGGTGAATTCACGGATGTTCCGTTCGGATTCCTCGCTCGGGTTGAAGGCAGGTCCCATCATCTCGTAGTCTCCGGAAAAGACACGGTCCCATATTTTCAACTCGTCCAGGGTGAGTTGTGGTTCGAACTGGAAGGCGTAGGACAAGCCATAGCGAAAGGCCATGTTTATACGGCGGAATGAGCCGTCCCGGCACAGCATGTCAGCCTCCGCGAGTTTGACGGCGCCTTCGGGTACGGAGAAGCACTCCCCGTGCAGGGTGGGCACCAGGGGAGTGGCAATTTTCTCAAAGACCGGATCTGAGTCGCCCGCAGCGGTCACATGAATCTTGCGCATCCCGAACTGGTACCCTCCGCTGGGCTCCACGGTCCCGCCAAGGGCGGTCGCCATCATCTGCGCGCCCAGGCATACGCCGAAGACCGGCTTCTCCCGCGCCAGCGCCTCGCGCATGTACCGGCGCTCCGCGTGCAGTGCGGGAAGGTCGTCGTTGACCGACATGGGCCCGCCGAACGCCATGACCAGATCGACTTCGTCCAGAGAGAGAGGATCGAACGCGTCGTAGCGGGGAGCGGACTCGAAGATATTGCAGGGGATGAACTCAAAGTCGTGGCGTTCCAGGATCCCCCGGAAGTTGTCCCCCATCGTCTCCGATTCGTGGTGCCTGATGATCAGCGCCCGCTTCATCCTGTCCTCCCAAGCCGCTTTCGAATAGCGGCACGACTGTATCACATGGCCTGTGCTGTCAGCCTTACACCGGAATGATACAATCGCCCACGATTGTCCAAAACTTGATTGTCTGCCACGGCTGGCTACACGGCGAGCCGCAGGCTAAGGGAAAAGGAAGTACGCATGGCTAACATGACCGGCGGACAGGCACTGGTGAAATCACTCTACCGGGAGGGCGTGAGGGTGGTGTTCGGACTGCCCGGAGTGCAGCTCTACCATGCCATGGACGCCTTCTACGACGAGCCGGGGATCCGGTTCATCACCACCCGGCACGAGCAGGCAACCGCCTACATGGCCGACGGGTATTCCCGGGCTGGCGGCGGCATCGGCACAGCGCTGGTGGTGCCCGGCCCGGGGCTCCTAAACGCCACCGCCGCACTGAACACGGCCTATGCGGCGTCTTCGCCGGTGATGATGGTGTCGGGGCAGATCGAGCGGGATTTGATTGGTGTCAACCGGGGGATGCTCCATGAGGTGGATGATCAGCTAGACATCATGAAGACGGTGACCAAGTTCGCTCGCCGGGCCATGGATCCGGCGGAAGTGCCGGAGACGGTGCATGAGGCGTTCCACCACCTGAAGAACGGACGGCCTCGTCCGGTCGAAATCGAGATTCCTCCGGAAACGCTGGCGGAAGTTGCCGACATTGAACTCTTCGAGCCGGAGGCGCCCGGCCGCGTGGCTCCGGACGCCGGACGGATTGCCGAGGCTGCACGGATGCTGGCGGCGGCGGAGAACCCGCTGATCTGGGCTGGCGGCGGCACCATTTCGTCGGGAGCGTCCGACGCGGTGAGGCAGCTGGCCGAGCACATGCAGATGCCGGTCATCGCCACCGCCGAGGCCAAGGGCATCATTTCCGACCGACACCCGCTGTCGCTGGGCTCGCTGTGGCTGCGGAACGACACGGTGGCGGGAGAGAACAGCAACCATGACCTGGTGCTGGCCGTGGGCACTCGCCTCGCCTTCCCATTCTGGCTGGGCGGGCAGCAGGTGATCCAGATAGATGTGGACTCAGGGGAACTGGGCCGCAACTACGACAACACATTCGGGGTACACGGCGACGCCAGCCTGTCGCTGGAGGCGCTGCTGGCCGAGGTGTCGAAGATCGCCCCGGCCCGCGCCGACCGCAGCGCCGAGGTGGCGAACGAGAGGGCCAAACGCGAGGAGTCCCGCATCACGGTCGAGCCGCAGGAATCGTTCCTGGCGGCGGTGCGTTCGGCCATGCCCGACGATGGCATACTGATCGCCGGGATGACGCAGCTGGGGTACTACAGCCGGGCCTACTTCCCGGTGTATGAACCTCGGACTTTTATAACATCGTCGTACTCGGGCAACCTGGGCTACGCCTACCCGACCGCGCTGGGGGCCAAGGTGGCCCAGCCGGACAAGGCGGTGGTCGCGCTTTCCGGCGACGGAGGGTTCCTGTACAACTCGCAGGAAATGGCGACGGCGGTGCAGTACGGCATCAATGCCGTGGTGGTGGTGTTCAACGACAGCGCCTACGGCAACGTGCTGCGGGACCAGCGCAACCGCTTCACCGGTCGCACCATTGGCGCAGAACTGCACAACCCCGACTTCATGAAGCTGGCCGACGCATACGGCATGAACGGCGTCCGCGTCGAGACTCCGGAGGGACTGGAAATAGCTCTCAAGCAGTGCATCGCCCACGACGGCCCGTCGCTGATCGAGGTGCCGGTGGGCCCGATGCCCACGCCCTTCGAGCGCCTGGGGTAGGAGTAAATTCCTTCCCTCACCACAGGGTATGGTTAAGGGCGGGAGATAAACCAATTGAACGGTTGGAGCACGCCGAAATGACGCAAGAATTCACGCTCAGCAACGACCCCGAACCGCAGGACACAGCTATCCCAGATCCTCTGCCGCAGCAGGAAGAGTTTTACCGTGCTCCGGCCCGCTTCGGCACCATCCCTGTTGAGGCATATCCCAAGGGCTGGGACCGGCGCGAGGGTTTCCGCAAGCACTATCCGCGCATAGACCTGCCTACTCAAATTGTCGAGCGGGTTTCGCTGGGCCATAACGAACCCCACGAACCCAACCGCCTTATCTGGGGCGACAACTTGCACGTAATGCGCCAGATCCCCTCCAACAGCGTGGACCTGATTTACATTGACCCGCCCTTCTTCTCTGGCCGCGATTACAACGTCATCTGGGGGGACAGCAACGAGCTCCGCTCCTTCAACGATATCTGGGAGGGCGGGATGGATGGCTACCTGATATGGCTCAATGTCCGGCTATACGAAATGAAACGCACTCTTAAGTCCACAGGATCAATTTTCTTGCATTGCGACTGGCACGCCAGTCACTACATAAAAGTCGAGATGGACAAGATCTTTGGATACGGGAATTTTTTGAATGAATTAGTGTGGTGCTACCGTGGAGGTGGGGTACCGAAGGATAGGTTTGCTAGGAAGCACGATATCACTTTGTGGTACAAGAAAGGTGCTCAGTGTAAATTCAACTTGGATGCAGTTAGAATCCCTTACTCGGGAGAATCCGAAGAAAGACTGACCTATACAGCTCGCTCATTTCGCACATCCGGAACTTACGAATCGTATCGTCCCAATGAAAAGGGCAAGCACCCGGAAGATTACTTCGAAATTCAGCCTCTTATGCCCTCTGAGAAAGTGGAGAGGATCGGATATCCGACTCAGAAACCCTTAGACCTGCTTCAAAAACTGATTGAAGCGGCAAGCGACCCCGGAGATCTTGTAGCCGATTTCTTCGTTGGCGGTGGTAGCTTTGTGGCCGCAGCGTTGGGGGCAAGGTCAGTAAGGACTGATAAAGACCGTCCTGCGATTCAGCTTTACCCTGAAATTGGCCGCCGCTGGATTGCCTGCGACCAGTCTAGAGTTGCAGTTGCAGTTACGGCCGAGCGGCTGAAGCAGCAAGCGATGACTCAGGGAATGTCCGACACGCCCGTTCCTGATTTTACCGTGGAGCAGTGGGGCATTTACGAAGCGCAACGGCTGTCAGATACGCCGCCGGAACAGTTCCGCGATTTCGTGCTGAGGGCCTACGGCGCTACTCGGATCGGTGGGGACGATGACGGGCCGCACATTCACGGATGGCGTAATCAGTTGCCAATCTGGGTGGGCGAGGCTCCGCTGGAATCCCAAGCCAAGGCTGATGATGTCCGCGACTTCGCCAACGCTGTCCGGCAAACCGGCCAATACAGAGACGCCAATCTGCGTAACGGCATAATGTTGGCCTGGGGCTTCGGACCAGACGCTCTAGCCGCTGCCGAGCAGTTGCGGCAACAAGCGTCGGTGGACGTAAACTTCGTCACCATTGCCCAGGTTCGCATCGGTGATGACGGCTTTCGGCAGCACATCGTTGGCCGCTCCACTGACAAGGCGGATTACAGCGAGTTCCTGACCTTCATTCAACCGCCCGTGGTAGATGTCGGATACCGTGCCCTCGGCGGGCAGGCCGTAACCTTCGACGCCGGTGATACGGCGGTGGTCAATGTCGGTGCCGAGATAATCAACGTTCAGTGGGATTTCAATTACGAAGACAAGATCGGGTTTTCCGCCACACCGGGATATTCGTTCCAGAGGGAAGGCAGCGGCAAAAACAGAAAACCCGTGCTGAGAGTAACGCACAAGTTTGCCCGGACAGGCCGGTTCCGGGTCGCCTGCCGGGTGCAAGACAGCCGCGGCGGTGAGGCGATGTGGAATGGGGCAGTGGAGGTCAAGTAGCTAATGATCAACGAATTCAGTCCGCACGAAAACGATTTTCAGCAGTTGGTCAATGACTGCTATCCGGGGACCAGGCCGCAAACTCTGGACTATCTGCAGCACCTGAGCGATCCGGAAGACTACACCCAGCCTCGGGAAGGAACGCTGTGGGAACACCAGTGGGAAGCATTTCTCCGGGTTGTATACGCCCACGAAATTAAGTGGGACGAATTGGTCCTGCCCAATGGTGTGTTGCTGAACGTGGTCACCGGAGGCGGCAAGACCGCGATTATTGCGGCCTTGATGGTTTGGTTGCGCTTGGCCCACGACATTCAGCGTTTCGTGTTGCTCTGCCCCAACCTCATCGTGCGCGACCGCCTTGAGGATGACTTCCAAGACGGCAAGGTGTTCGCTGACCGTGATCTCATCCCGAAAGGAGCCATTGTAAGCAAAGGCGATTTCGAGCTGATCACTCTGGGCAGCGATCGGCCGTCCGGATGGGCCAATTTGCTGGGCGCCAATGTAATTCTGGGCAATATCCACCAATTCTATACCAGCAACGCCGCTGGGATGACCAACTTGGCGAAGCTGATGAACGAGTCTCAGTTCGCCATATTTAACGACGAGGCTCACAATTCTCCGGCACCGGAATGGGACGCCACGCTGGAAAAGCTACGCCCCAAAACCATCCTGCGGGTGGACACCACGGCAACACCAGACAGGGCCGACGGCCAGTCACCCGACAGCCGTATGATATACGAATATCTGATTCAAGACGCCCTGGCCGATCGTCTGGTCAAAACGCCGGTGGTCTATCAGCCCAACATAGAGACGGTGGAACTGACCTACACTGACGCATTTTCCGGAGAAACCCGCAACGTCGAGGAAATAGATTGGGCGGAAGTTGACCGGCTGGGCATCAACGCTACCCAATGGGTCACTGACGACCGTCCAATGCAACAGCAAATGGCGATTGCCCTGCAGAGGCTCAATGAGCAAAAGCGGCGGGCCAAAGGCCGCTACCAGCCCATCCTGTTTGTCGTTGCCGTCTGTAAGGCCGACGCCCAGAAAGCGGCCAAGACGCTGAATGATTACTTCAAGACGAAAACCCTGCTGGTCACCGAGGACAGCCCGGACAAAGACCGCCGCGATGCCACCATGTTGGGCAAGGCGCGAGGCAGCGGCGCCCCGTATCAAGCCGTAGTAAGTGTTCTGATGCTGCGGGAAGGATGGGACGTGCCAGAAGTAGGCGTTATCCTGCTTCTCCGCAAGTTCGGCAGTCCGGTCTACGGGCAACAGGTCATCGGACGCGGCCTTCGTCGTGTCCGCAAC
Organism: Dehalococcoidia bacterium; assembly: GCA_963667765.2. Lineage (GTDB taxonomy): Bacteria > Chloroflexota > Dehalococcoidia > Lucifugimonadales > UBA3495 > VXOI01. The sequence continues at coordinate 177,147 of CAXXON010000002.1, forward strand.
CGCGACATCAAAGAGGCGGAAGCACAGATATGCGCCATCGTTGACCACCCCAAGCTGGAGCACAAATGGCTCTGGGACGTCTTCGAGAGCAAGGTTCGCACGGATGTCGGGGTAGATGACCAGTTCGACGAAGACGAAGACCTCCCGGAACGCCCGCGGCGGCAGGAGCTGATAAACCCCCATAACATCATAGACATCCCGAGTCCTTCGGATGATGACGACGGCGAATTTCTGATTGACGTAACTGTCCAACCCGCAGAGCCGATGAAAAACTGGCAAGAGTTTCTGGATGGGCTGGCCTATCCAACTCAAACGATAACGATTACTGACCAGAGCATTACTGGGGTAGAACGCCGCGAGTTGGACGGGCAAGGCTGGCGCACCACGGAATCGGCCCCTGCTGACGCGGATGTCGGGGAGATTCATCTCTCCCGGACGGACCTGGAGGAGGCTATTAAGTCCGAACTGCTGCTGATGGCTGAGCGTCTGCTGGACCAGGCGGGGCATTCGTCACAGTTCAAGGGCCACATATACGCAGTCCTGTTGAAACACTCCCGCAGCAAATTCCTTGACGGCGCAACCCTCGGCTTGGCTGAAGAACACCACTTGGAAGCGGTTTGGCGGATGCTACCCAAAGTCGAAGAGACTATCGGGAAAGCACCAGGCTTGGTGCAGGGGATAGTTAAATATGCCAATCAGTAAGCGCGGCATATACGAGTCCCCTGCTAAAAGTCCATACAGCTACGAAACTTACCAAAGCGATATGGAACGGCGGATGATGGCGAGATTGGAGGCAAATGCCGAGGTAATCAAATGGCAGAAGCGTCACGGCATATCCATACGCTGGATTGACGCCAATGGCCGCCAAAGCAACTACCGTCCTGACTTTCTGGTCGAATATGCAGACGGTCGCAAGACCATAATCGAGGTGAAAGACCCCTCGAAAATGGACTCACAAGCCATCCTTCGTAAGCGGCGGGCCGCCGAGGAATGGTGTCGAAAGCGCGGCATGACCTACGAACTGGCTACAATTGCCACCTAATTGCGATAGGAACTCAGATAGACAAACGCATGGGGCGGGTCTGAGACCCGCCCCCTGCGTTTGCCTTCCGGGTGGCGATGGAGCCGGCTAGGCGTTGAGGTTCATGGGGAGCTCGACCATGGAGCGGAGGGCCATGGTGGGGCGGTACTCAGACTGGTGGGGGGCCATCTCCAGGTTGGGGTAGCGATCGGCCAGGGCCTTGAAGACTTCCTGTCCCTCCACGCGGGCGATGGTGGCGCCGAGGCAGTGGTGCACGCCAGCGCCGAAGGCCACATGGGGGTTCGGCCAGCGGGTGATGTCCATCTCGTCGGCCCGCTCGAACTTGAGGGGGTCGCGGTTGGCCGATGGGATGACCCAGCGGACCCGGTCATTCTCTTTGATCTGCTTGCCGCGAAGCTCCACGTCTTCGCTGGCCAGCCGGGGCAGCGTCATGACGGGGGAGTCGTAGCGGAGCGCTTCCTCGCAGGCCCGGACCTTCAGGTTCTCGGTGTCCTTCCGGAACAGGTCCCACTGGTCGCGGTTGTTCATGAAGGACTTGGTGCCGTTGCAGATCAGGTTGATGGTGGTCTCGTGGCCGGCGATCAGCAGCAGCGCCGTGTTGGACAGCGTGTGGGCGCGGCTGAACACCCCTTCATTCTCGCCGCTGGCCAGCACCGAGATGAAGTCGTCGCCCGGGTTCTTCTTGCGCTCCTCCAGCAACGGGTCGCAGTACTCGAACATACCGTTCACGCCTTCCATCAGCGTGCGGTAGCGGTCGGGCTCGCTGCGGTTGTTGTAGAGCAGCTTCTCGGCCAGGGTGCGGATGTAGGGGCGGTCGGCTTCGGGCACGCCCATCATCTCGGCGATCACCAGCAGAGGCAGGGGCACAGCCAGGTCGCGCATCAGGTCGACCTCGCCCTTCTGCTCCGCCTCGTCCAGCAGGTGGTTGGTGGCGGAGATAACCAGCGGGCGCCACTCTTCCATGGACTTGGGGGTGAAGAAGCGGTGGACGACCTTGCGCATGTCCAGGTGGGCCGGCCGGTCGTGCTGGATGAACATCATGCCCTGGTACTGACAGGCCATGCGGTAGATTTCCTCGTCCGACTCGTAGATGGCCGGGTAGGCCGGGCGTGGGTCGTTGAGGAAGGTTGCGCTGGAGAACTTCTCGTGGTTGCGGGTCAGCCACACCAGGTCATCATGGCGGGTGACGATCCAGAGCTCGTAAAGCTCGTTCCAGTGGACGGGATCTTCGTCCCGCAGCCTGCCGTAGTAAGGGTAGGGATCGTTGATCACAGACGGGGTAAAGATGTCGTCGGAGATAGTGGTGGAGACCATGCCTCACCTCCAGTCGAAATGGTCAAATTGGGTCAGCCCCCAATCGTGGGGCGCTAATGTCAGTGTTGTGAGTCTATCAAATTACTCACGGAGTTGACAATAGACGGTATCCGTTCAATGAGTTACGAATCGCGATTCTAATCAACTAGAACCCGTTGGAATTCCGTCTTGGGAAAGACTGCTAGCAGGGCTGCCTTTCCGCTGGAGCGGTTCACGAAGCCGTGCTTGATGCCGGCAGGGGCGAGGACGGTATCCCCTGGGCCGAGGGTAACCACTTCGTCGCCGAGAATGGCCTCCAACTCTCCCTCCACAATGACCATCGCTTCCTCGGTATCCGGATGGATGTGGGTGGTCACGGTGGCGCCGGGGCTGATCTCCAGGTGGCCGACCCACAGCGAGTGGGAACCGTGCTCCGCGCCCACGAGCGTTGCCCTGGGAATGCCGGGATAGCCTTCGCTCGTTTCCGCGTCGCCCCGTCTCAGGATGGGCATGGCTGATCCTCCTATGCTCGAGTCTTCCCGATTAGTGAGCGGGATTATAGAGGAGGGTCAAGGGAAACGACAAAGGGATTGTCTGAATCGAGATTTTTGAGATCACGAGGGTGTGTGACAGTGTCCGAATGGGGCGCACAGAGCGTAGGGTTTGCCTCGTCCAACAGGGGCCCTGAAGCTGCGGGTACCGGATTCCCGCTTTCGCGGGAATGACAGTGAATGGCAGGAATGACTGTTTCTTAGCTGGAATGACGGTTTTGGGCCCCCAGGGAGTTTTGAGATAGTTACTAAGTCGTGAACACCCTGAAAATTGAACAATCCTGTAAATCCTGATTCAGACAGGTGCGGAATTCTGGTATTATTCCGGCAATTCTTTCGGTATGGCTCAAGGAGGCGCGGTTATGCTGGACAAAACAGCGCTGGTGGAAATGATGCGACGAATGCTGCGCATCAGGCACTTCGAAGAGGCGGTAATCAGCCTGGTGGAGCGGGGCGAGATCGTCGGTGCGGCCCACTCGTACATTGGCGAGGAAGCGGTGGCCGTGGGGGCCTGCATGGCCCTGCGCGACGACGACTGGATGACCGGAAATCACCGCTCCCACGGGCATCCCATCGCCAAGGGCGGCAATGTGAAGACGGCAATGGCCGAGCTGCTGGGCAAGAAGACCGGCATCTGCAAGGGCAAGGGCGGGTCGATGCATTTGGCCGACTTCAGCATCGGCATCCTGGGCGAGTCGGGCATCCTCGGGTCGTCCATCCCGGTGGCCGTGGGCGCCGCGCTGGGCAGCCGCCTGCAGGGCAACGACCGGGTGGCCGTCTGCTTCTTCGGCGATGGTGCCAGCAACGAGGGCGCGTTCCACGAGTCGATCAACCTGGCGGCCGTCTGGAAGCTGCCGGTCATCTTCCTCTGCGAGAACAACCAGTACGCCGTCACCAGCAGCTTCAAGGAGATGGTGGCGGTGGAAAACATTTCCGACCGTGCCGCCGCCTACGCCATACCCGGCGTGCTGGTGGACGGTCAGGACGCGCTGGCGATGCACGAGGCGGTGACGGCGGCGGTGGACCGGGCCAGGTCCGGGCAGGGGCCGACGCTGGTCGAAGGCCGCACCTACCGCTACTACGACCACTCGCTGGGTCTGGGCCGCATCGTCCGCAACTCCTACCGCGAGGACGACGAGGTGGAGGAGTGGAAGCGGCGCGACCCGCTGGACATTCACCGGGCGCGGCTGATCGAGCAGAACATCGCCACGGCGGACGAGTTGGACGCGCTGGAGGAACAGGTCAAGGCCGATATCGAGGAGGCCGTTACCTTCGCCCGCGAGAGCCCCTACCCCGACCCTTCAGAGGTCTGGGAGGATATGTTCGCCGAGCCCATACCGCTGGAGTAACGGAATTTCCCTCTCCCTCCGAGGGAGCGTTAGGGTGGGGCGTCCCTGGGCCGTTTGGATTTCCGATTTCAGGGGCATTTCTCATCCAAGTGTTCCACTGTATGGTCAGTGGTGTCGCAACCACTCATTCAAATAGCGTCCCAACTGTTATTCCTGAGATTGTCGCAGGGTTGACGGTAGGGACGCCCCCACCCTAACCCTCCCCCGGAGGGAGAGGGAACAGTCAACAGGAGGCAGGTCATGGTTACTGCAACGCAGACCCGCAACATCACATTTACCCAGGCCATCAACGAGGCGATGCAGGAAGAGATGCGCATAGACGAGCGCGTATTCATCATGGGCGAGGATATTCAGAAGGGCGTCTACGGCGCGTCCGGCGGGCTTTTCACCGAGTTCGGGGGCGAGAGAGTAAGAGACTGCCCCCTGTCGGAGAACGCTTTTTTCGGCGCGGCGGTGGGCGCCGCGGCGGTGGGGATGCGTCCCATCGTCGAAAGCCTGTCCAGCTTTATGTGGGTGGGCATGGACCAACTGGTCAGCCAGGCCTCCAAGATGCGCTACATGTTCGGCGGCCAGGTCAACCTGCCCATCGTGTACCGTGCCGCAATGTACTACGGCGGCAGCATGGCGGCCCACCATTCGGACAGGTCGCACCCGCTCTTCATGAACATCCCCGGGTTCAAGATCGTATTCGCCAGCAACGCCTACGACGGCAAGGGGCTGCTCAAGCAGGCCATCCGCACCGACGACCCAGTGATCTTCTGGGAGGACCGCACCATCCTGGGCGCCCGGGCCGAAGTTCCGGAGGAGGAGTACACCATCCCCCTGGGCGTGGCCGATGTGAAGCGGGAGGGCACCGACGCCACCATCGTCGCCATCGGTGGCATGGTGCCACGGGCGCTGGCCGCGGCGGACGCATTGGCGTCGGAGGGAATCTCCGCCGAGGTCATCGACCCGCGGACGCTGGTGCCGCTGGACAAGCAGGCCATCCTGGGCTCGGTTGCCAAGACCGGGCGGCTGGTCGTGGTGGACATGGCCCACAAGACCTGCAGCGCGGCAAGCGAGATCGCTGCCATCGTAGCGATGGAGGGCTTCTGGGACCTGCAGGCCCCGATACAGCGGCTGGGAACGATCAACGTGCACATTCCCTTCAGCCCGGCGCTGGAGCCTCTGTGCTACCCGACGGACGAGTCCATCGCCGAGGCCGTCCGCACGACAATGCAGTAGGTTACCAATTGTCATGGATCGACAGGATACACAGGATGGGCGATCCTTCCAGTTCATTATTCAATCCTGTAGATCCTGTTCATCCATGTAATTTCCTCCCCAGGAGTTGTAGTTATGGCGTCGGAGATTGTGCTGCCGCAGTGGGGCATGGAGATGCAGGACGGCACCATCGTCCGCTGGCTGAAGCAGGAGGGCGACACCGTCGCTGAGGGCGAACCCATCGTCGAGGTCGAGACGGCCAAGCTGCAGACGGAGCTGGAGTCCACGGCTTCGGGGGTCCTCAGCCGCATCGTAGCGCAGGAGGGGCAGATTGTGCCCATCCGCGGCGTGCTGTGCGTCATCGCCGAGCCCGGCGAGGTGGTGGAGGCGCCCGCTGCCCCCGCGGCTGCCAGTGCGCCAGCGACTTCCACCACCCCGGCAAGCCAGGCCGCTAACGGTGCGTCCGCCGCGGGGGTGCAGGTGGTGCCTGCAGCCCGTCGGCTGGCGCGGGAGCGTAGCCTGGACCTGGCGCAGGTCAGCGGCAGCGGCCCCAACGGCCGCATCCTGCTGGCGGATGTGGAGGCTGCGTTGCAGGCCCCGGCAGCCAGCCCCGAACCCTCCGCAGGGAGGGAGCGCGTGCCCGTCGTACCCGCCGCGCGTAGGCTGGCGCGGGAGAACGACATCGACCTGGTTACGGTATCGGGCAGCGGACCGCAGGGCAGGATCCTGATCGAGGATGTGGAGTCCGCGATTGCAGCGCGGTCTGCGACTCCCGCATCCCCCGAGCCTTCGGCGGACGGCGTTGTGCCGCTGACGGGCATTCGCGGCGCGGTGGCGACACGGATGCTGCAGAGCATGCAGACCACGGCACAGGTGACCCTGACCACCGAGGCCATCGTTACCGAGGCGATGCAGCTGCGGCGGGGGCTGTCGCGGCACCACTCGGAGGAGGCCGGCGGCAACATCGGGCCGCTGCCGGTGGTGGTAAAGGCCACGGCCGAGGCGCTGAAGCGGCACCCGCGCATGAACGCCATCGAGACCACCGGGGCGGACGGCACCGCGCAGGTGCAGATGCTGACGGAGATCAACATCGGGCTGGCGGTGGCGCTGGAGGAGGGGTTGGTGACTCCGGTGATTCGCGGCGCCGACGGCAAGTCGCTGGCGCAGCTGGCCGCCGAGAACCGCGACCTCGCCGCCCGCACCCGGGAGGGGCGCACGCGTCCGGAGGAGATCAGCGGCGGCACCTTCACCATCACCAACCTGGGGGCCAACGATATCGACGGCTTCACGCCGATCATCAACCCGCCACAGGTGGGCATCCTCGGCGTGGGCCGGGTGGTGGAGAAGCCGGTCATCGTCGACGGAGAAGTCGCCAAGGGTGAGACCATGTACCTGAGCCTGACCTTCGACCACCGCATGATCGACGGCGCCCCCGCCGCCGAGTTCCTGCAGACGGTCAAGCGCCTGCTGGAGGACCCATGGTGGATGGTGGGGTGAGCGGATAGAGCGAGTTGCCGCGCTCCGGCATCCCGTTAGAGTGATACACTGATTGGCGGACCCTGCATGATGTCTGGTCAATTTCCTCAGGAAGTTGAAACTTGGCCCTGATCCAGACTCCCCAAGAGATATTCGCGGATGCACGGGCGGTACAAGCCAGTGCTCTGGAGCAACTGGCAGCCGGTGATATACGCGACGCTGCGGAAAAGGCGTGGTGTGCGACGAAGAGGGCTACTGAGGCGATGTTACTGGCAACAACTGGCGAGCTTCCCCCGACGACAGTTCGGGTGTCAAGCGGCCTTCGGGCATTGAGCAGGGAGAATGAGGCGGCGAGGACTCTCCAGAGCAGGTTTGCCGAAACGGTGCGGTTCTTGCACCACGACTGCTTCTACAACGGGCACTGCGAGCCGATCGAGGACACGGAGCAGCTAATCCGGGATGTCTCTAAATACATTGAGGACGCTGAGCTGCTGGCAAGAATGTAGACTGATACGGTTGCCGGACACCGACAGTTCGCGCAAACAGGGTTGCAAACGAAAAGACCCGCCGACATGGGCGGGTCTTTTTTCGTCCGCAGGGCGAAGGTCTCTCGCTAGACATCCACCATCAGGACCCACATTGGGCCCTTGCCGATGGGGTATACCTCCAGGGGCTCCAGGGCGCCGCTGTCGGCGTTGACCCGGTAGGACGCCAGTCGCGCCGACTCCAGGCCGGCGGCGTACAGGAAGTTGCCGGTGGGGTCGAGGCTGAACGCCCGGGGGATGTCCTCGGTCGGCGTCTGGCCGAGGGGCGTCAGTGTCCCGTCCGCTGCGTCCACGGCGAACCCTGCGATGCTGTTGTGGCCACGGTTGGGCGCGTACAGGAAGCGGCCCGACGGGGTGATCTGGATCTGCGAGCAGGAGTTGTGCTCGCTGTAGCCCTCGGGCAGAGTCGGTACCGTCTGGAAGGGGGTGAGCGTGCCGTTCGAGCGGTCGAAGCGGTAAGCCGTCACGCTGCATCCCTGCTCGTTGGACGAGTACACCACATCCAGGTTGGGATTGAAGCAGACATGGCGCGGGCCCTCGGGTGAAGTGGGGACAGCGCGATCGGGTTCGCAGGCGGCCAGCTTGCCCGTGAGCTGGTCGAAGCGGAACTGGAAGATGGCGTTGACGCCGGTGTGCGCGCCCTCAGCGATGTGGGGCACATAGGCGTACCGGTTGGACGGGTCGGTCTGGATGTAGTGGGCTCCGATGCCAGTCTCCCGCCACTCGATGGGCGCGGCATCGAGGGCACCATCATCTCCGAAGCCGTGCACGCCAACCCGGGCCTGGTAGTAATGGGCCGACAGCAGAAATCTGCCTGTGCGATCTACCGAGATGTGCACTGGGTCGCCGTCGAGGGGCACGCCTCCGATTTCCCTCAGGCGCCCAGTGTCGTGGTTGATGGCGTAGCTGGTCAGGCCGAAGTCTCCAGGCTGGCGCCGACCGACGAACAGGTAGCGCCGCTGGGGGTCGACTGCCATCGGAGCGGGCATCCCGGACAGCGGGAACTCGGTGCGCCGGGTCAGTCCTCCCGTCACCGGGTCCAGAACATACAGGGAAATGCGGTCTTCGCGTTGCAGGGAGATGTAGACGTAGGTAGTCACGGTAATTTCCTCACTGAACTGTGTGCCACACGATATCGTGCCAGCGTGTGCGTATAATAGCACCGACATCGGCGTAGCAAACGGGTTAATTCTCTTCTATCAGAAGTGAATCTGGAGGATTTGCCATGCCTGAACAGGGCGAAGTATCCATGGATGAATTCCGGTTGATGGCCGACCGGGCGGGGTTGGGCCTGAGTGATACCGAACTGGAGGAACTCAAGCCGATTTACGACCTGTATGCCGCCTATGCGGCCCAGCTGCACACCATCAACTACGGCGCGGAAGAGATGGTCGTGGAGTTTCACCCCGATTGGCCGGGGTCCTGAAGAATTTCCAGACTGTTCACCGGGGTGAAACGAAATGGTAGATAAAGACAGGCTGTATTTCCTGACAATGCGGGAGGCCGGGCAGTTGATGCAGTCCGGCCAGCTTTCGCCGGTGGAACTGCTGCGGGCATGCCTGGAGCGGATAGAAGCCACCGACGACCGCCTGCACTCGTTTGTGACAATGATGACCGACGAGGCAATGGAGCAGGCGCGCACGGCCGAATCCGAGATGCTGCGAGGGGACTACCGGGGCCACATGCACGGCATCCCCTTCGCTCTAAAGGACCTGTACGACACGGCGGGTACCCGGACAACATCCGGCTCTTATGTGGACCTGGACCGGGTGCCGACAGTGGACGCCACGACCACCGCAGGGCTGAAGAACGCCGGCGGCATACTCGTCGGCAAGCTGGCGATGCACGAGTTTGCCCTGGGCGGCCCGGACTGGTCGACTCCCTTCGAACCTGCTCGCAACCCCTGGAACCTGGACCACATCACCGGCGGCTCCAGCAGCGGCACGGGCTCGTCGGTGGCCTCGGGACAGGTCATGGGCGGCCTGGGCTCGTGCACGGGCGGGTCTATACGCGGACCGGCTTCGTACTGCGGCATCGTCGGGCTCAAGCCCACCTACGGACGGGTCAGCCGGGCCGGGGTGGTGACCCTCAGCTGGTCCCAGGACCATGCCGGGCCGATGACCTGGACGGTGGAGGATTCGGCGTACATGCTCCAGGCGATCGCGGGGCACGACCCGCGCGACCCGACTTCCAGCACGGCGCCGGTGCCGGACTACTCGGCGTCCCTGGTGGAGGACATCAAGGGTGTGACGATCGGGCTGCCCAGGCATTACTTCTTCGATCCAGATCCCAGTGTCAGCCCGGAGACTGTAGCCGTAGTCGAGAAGGCGGTAACCGAGCTGGAGGGGTTGGGAGCCAAGGTCCGCGAGGTGTCGCTGCCCAGCCTGGATTGGGTCCGGGCGGCAAACTCGGTGATAATGGTGTGCGAAGCCTACGCCTACCACGAACCAAACTTGAAGAAAATCCCCGAGAAGTTCGGCGATATCGTGCGATCGCGCTTCCGGACCGGCGGACTGCTTACCGCTGCGGACTACCTGCAGGCCCAGCGCGTACGCACCTGGGCGCGGCGTGAGTTTGCCGAGGCAATGAAGTCGGTGGACTTCCTGGTAACGCCGACTATGACCACTCCGGCACCTGCTTTCGAGGGGTATGACCCCACCACCACGGTGCGGGGACGCAGCTTCACCGCGCCGTTCAATGTCACTGGGCTGCCGGCGATCTCGGTCCCCTGCGGGTTCACCGAAGCCGGACTCCCCGTCGGAATGCAGATTGCAGGCAAGCCCTTCGATGAGCCGGGAGTTATCCAGGCCGCGTACACCTACCAGCAGCACGCTGGCTGGTACAAGACCCGGCCTTCAATTTAGAAGTGTCTGGATCAGGATTAACCGGATTAGAGGATTAGCTGGATTAGCAATCCCTATCTTGAAAATCCTGATTCAGACAGAAAACAGAGAGGAATGAGAATGCCCAGTGCCGCCGAAAAATACGCAGCCATGCTCGATGCTGTCGATGAGCAGCAACAACGGCTATTCGGCCCGCGTCCCACCGACATCTGGACCGGCCAGTCGGCGGCTCAGTTCCGGTTTGACCCGCACCGGGAGCTTGACCCGAACCTGGCAGCATTGGCCTCGTATGTGCAGCCTGACGATGTTGTGGTCGATGTGGGCGGTGGCGCGGGTCGGATCTCCCTACCGATGGCGCTCCGCTGCCGCGAGGTGCTGACGGTGGAGCCGTCGGCAGGTATGGCGGCAGAGTACGAGGCCTCGAGGCAGGAAGCAGGCATCGACAACGCCCACCTGGTGCCATCCATGTGGACTGACGACCTCGACTTGGCCGGAGACGTCCTCTTCACCTGCGATGTCACCTACTTCGTGCGGGACATCGTGCCATTCGTGGAAAAGATGCAGTCAGCGGCCAGGCGGCAGGCGATTATACTCGTCTGGAGCGAGCCTCCCCCGAATCGAGGCGCCGACCTGTTCCGCCGCGTCTACGGAGAGCCGCTGGCGCCGATGCCAGGACACCGAGAGCTGCTGCCAGTGCTGTGGGACATGGGAATCCTGCCGGATGTGCGAGTGTTGCCTGCGTCCACCTGGTGGGAGGACTGGCACTACTCAACACGGGAAGAGGCGCTGGAGTCGGTCATTTTCGGCCGCTGGTCCCGGGAGGGCATCCGCGACCGGGCACGACGCATCTTCAACGAGGACTTTCGCGAGCTCTTCGATCCAGATGGTAGCGGCTACCGTGCCATCTGGCGCCAGCCCATGCGGGAGCTGGCGATTACCTGGGAGACTAACCTGTAGCTGGGAGCAACGCCCTCATCCTCGTTGACGGCAACTCGGTGAGCTGCTCATTCCTGGCGTCAATTTCGATGCCAAGAGACTCCAGCACAGTTACGCCGAGGAGCGGCTCGGCATCATCGTCATCTAGCATTACGATGTCGTTGGCAGTTCTCCCCTCCATGAACTCGATTACGCCGTAGGTAATGTCGAATCGGATTTCACTTCCATCAGCCAAGCCATAAACCCTACTGTCCATGGGCAACAACCCAATTTCCTCAAGAAACCTTCGTGGCACAACGGAGTTAATGGCACCTGTGTCCACCAGGAACGTTCCCTCCCAGGCGCGCTCGAGATCGGCTGGGTTTCTTACGGTGGCATTGACTCGCATTATTCCCATCGGGTCGACTCCCGCCAGCTACTTGTGGAACTGGGGGAGGAGTTCCTCGCCCAGGATGTCCAACTGCTCCATCGATTCTTCGGCTGGGCAGAGAGGGCGGACTACGAACTTGGAAGCGCCTGACTCGACATAGCGGTTGACGAACTCGGCGATACGGTCGACCGGGCCGACGGCGGTGAACTCGGTGAAGTGGGCGTCGGGACGCTGGCGGGTCACGAACTGGTTGGCCTTGATGGTGGCTTCCTCGACGTCGTCGCTGACATAGTAGCCCATCAGCACGCCGACATGGTCGTCCTCGATCTCGCGGTTGAACTCATCAGCCGTTTCGAAGAGGATATCGCATCCTTCCCTGACCTCCTTGGGCGTGGCGCTGGAGACCAGCCAGCCATCGCCAACGCGGCCGACGCGTCGGGCGGCGGCGGCGGTGCGTCCGCCGATCCAGACCGGCGTCGACGGCTGCAGGAAGGGCTTGGGCGTGACCGACACATCGTGGCAGCTGTAGAACTCGCCCTCGTGGGTGACGATGTCCTCCTCCCACAGGCGGCGCATGAGCTGAATCGCCTCGTCGGTGCGAGGGCCGCGCCTCTCTTTGCTGACACCGCAGGCCTCGTACTCTTCGGGCTCCTCCTGGCCGAGGCCAACGGCAGGGAAGAAGCGGCCCTGCGAGAGAAAGTCCAGCGTGGCAATCTGCTTGGCCAGCACCACCGGGTTCCGCAGGGGCATGGCGATAACGCTGGTGCCGAACTTGAGGCGGTCGGAGTAGGCCGCGACCATGGCACAGGCGGTCATGGCCTCCAGGCTGAACTTCTCGCTGACGATGCGGTCGCTGAGCCAGATGGAGTCATAACCGTGCCTGTCACCGGTTTCCACCAATTGGCGCAGGTAGTTGGGGTTTTCGCCGCCCTCACCGAATGCTCCCGGCATGTAACCAATGGCGATACTCATGGCGTTTCTCCTAGTTCGTCTGGCGCTTCGCCGCTGCGATGGCCGCGGTCGAGGGCGGCTGAATTGGTGTCTCTGATGGTGAATTATACACAGAGGCGCCCGCCCCCGTGAGATTCTGCACCAACCTCGTCAGAATTCGGTTCGTGCATTCGGAGGGCCCTCAGCCTGCCAGCGGCTCCATGCCCGCCTCGGCGCGGGAGTCGTTGATGTGGTCGAGTATGCGCCGGTGCAGTGGCGCTATCTCGTAGCCAATGTCCGCCAGCATCCTGCTGTTGTCCACCATGTAGACATGCGGCACTTTGCGGTCGCCGGTGGTGATCCGGGCGTCGGGGATGAAGCTGCGGACGGCGTCGGCCATGTCCTTAATGGTGGCCAGGCTGCCCCCGCTGATATAGGTGCGGTGGTTCAGCTTCTCGGCAAGGGCGGCGCGAACGAAGATTTCGGCGGCGTCCTCGGCGTGGATCATGGGTGACGGCTCGTCTTCGTGAAAGGGCATGGAGATGGGCTGGCCAATTGCCGGCAGGGACACCATCAAGCCGCCGATCATCCCTGTCATGCCGGTTACCCGGCCGTGGCCGAAGACGGTGCAGATGCGTATGCCCCGGAGATCCAGGCCGTAGAGGTCCGTGTAGCGGCGGGCGGAGAAATCGTTGACCGACTTGGTCATGCCGTAGACGTTTATGGGATCGTTTACATCATCCTCGTTGATGGGGCGCTCCCCGAAGGTGTCCTGAACACCGTAAACGGCGATGAAGCTGGCGTAGACCACGCGCTCGATGCCGGTCCAGCGAGCGGCTTCGAAGACGTTGTTGGTGCCGCCGATGTTGACCTGCATGGCAAAGTGGGGCCGGTCCTCGGTGTCGGGCGGAAGGAGTGCGGCCATGTGTATGATGCGCTTGACGCCGTGAGTATCGATGGCCTCCATCAGCTGGGGGAGCTGGGTGACATCGCCCCGATACAGCTTGATGCGGTCGAGGTAAGGCTGCAGATTGGCGCGCGGGGGCGCCAGGTCGAAGCAGACCACCTCCTCGCCGCGATCCAGCAGCTTGCGAATAATACGGTTGCCGATGAACCCGGTCCCGCCGGTCACCATTACGGACATCTGAAAACTCCCCAGCGCCTCCCGATACGGTAAACATCGGGAAAGGCTTAGTGAATAAACCTTCGCCAATGATAGTTTCGCTCCCGTGGCCCCGCAATCCCTGGCGAGGCCATAAGTGCGCGTTGACAACTCCGCTACCGATGGTGTATCAATCTACTGCTGACACGCATCTACCTTAGGCAAGCTAGGCGGCCGCAATGTGGGCGGCTCTGTCCCAGCTTAGGAGGAAGAAAATGCCCGACACTTACTATTCCAGGGTTAGCAACTTCCTGTCCGACCCTCGGGATCGCTTCATTGCAGTCGGAGAATCGGCGGATGAAGTTCTGCAGAAGATGAATGAATACCTGACCAGCGAAGCGGCGGTGGCGCGGTACGGAGCCATAGACCCGAAAGAGCTAGAGCAGAACATTCGGACCTGCATCTTCAAGAAGGGCACGAAGAACATCCACAACCGGGCACCCGACACGCGGTACTACCACGAGCCGCCGCCTCACGAGTAAATCGAAGTCGCTCAGTAGTACGCCTCTCTGACCCCGCATCCCCCGAGCGGGGTCTTTTTCGTCACTCCGGCTTCGGCTAGAGAGGACGCTTCGCCGGGATCCCGACACGCCTGGGATAGCGATCAGGTGTTGCAGTGGTCTTCTCGAATGCGACAACGACCCGGTTGTCTGTGAGCCCAGGAAGGTCGACCCGGTACACTCCCGCATTCCTGCCGCCCAACTCCGAGAGGGCAAACTGCGCCTGCGCGAATTCGTCCTCCAGCCCGCCGTGCTTCTGCGCCACCACGAACCCGCCTTCGCGGCAGAAGGGCAGGGCGTATTCCAGCAACAAAGACAGACGGGCCACGCCGCGCACCAGGGCCAGATCGAAGGACTCACGCAGGTCCGACTGGCGAGCCAGCGTCTCCGCCCGGCCCGTGTGGACCGTAACGCCCTGCAGTCCCAGCGCGCCGACAACGTGCTCCAGAAACGCAGTCTTCTTGCCCACCGACTCCACGAGGTGCAACTGCAGTCCCGGGAAGGCCAGCTTCAGGGGAAGGCCCGGGAATCCGGCGCCGGTGCCGATGTCGATGACCCTGGCCGTTTCGGTCATGCCGCGCGTTGCTCCTGTTGTCGGCTGACGAAACGCGAGGCGCGCAGTCAGAGAGTCCAGGAAGTGTTTCACCTGGGTGTCCTCGTAGCCTGCGATGGCGGTGAGGTTGACCCGCAGGTTCCACTCGGTAAGTTCCCGATAGTACAGTTCGAACTGTGCGAGTTGTTCCCCGGACAGGGCAATTCCAAGTGCATCCGCCCCTTCGGACAGGAGGGGCATGCAGTCGTTGCGGTCGTAAGCCATGGGCATATTATGGCGTAATTGACACGAAAATTGGCGGGCCGTAGAATTGCCCATGCTTGGCAAAATTTCAAATGCGCGAGAATCGGAAGGCGTAAGATGGCAGTTAAGGCATACCTCTTGATTGAAACTTCGGTGGGCAAAACCAGGGAAGTGTCTACTGCTCTCACAGCGACGCCTGGCATCTACCAAGTTGATGTGCTGGTGGACGTAGTCACTGGTCCCTACGACATCATCGCGGTGCTGAACGCAGAAAATATGAGCGATATCGGCAACATGGTTACCGAAAAGGTCCATACCATTGACGGGGTGGTCCGGACAGTCACCTGCGTAGCCGTCGGCGGCTGACGCCGCCCTGCCGCATTCCCCTTACCCCGCTCCAGACCGCCAGGGAGTTTCGTTTTGGACTTTAAGTTTACCCCCGAAGATGAGCAATTTCGTCAGGACCTGAGGGCCTTCCTCGATACCGAGCTTCCCGGTACCTGGGAGGGCGGCGGCCGCTATCCCGAGGAAGACGATTGGGACCTGACCCGGGTTATCCGCAAGAAGATGGCGGACCGGGGTTGGCTAACAATGCACTGGCCCGAGGAGTACGGCGGCCAGAACGCCTCTCCGGTGAAGTCGGCAATCTTCAACGAAGAGATCGCCTACCTCAGGGCCCCTGGGCGGGACATCTTCGGCGTGCGAATGCTGGGACCGACGCTGATGATTCACGGCTCGGAAGAGCAGAAGCGCACGCACCTCCCACTGGTGGCGCGCGGCGAGGTGCAATGGTGCCAGGGGTACAGCGAACCGGAGTCCGGCTCCGATCTGGCCTCCCTGAGTACCCGGGCCATCCGCGACGGGGACGACCTGGTGATCAACGGCGGCAAGATCTGGACGACACTGGCTCACCGGGCCGACTGGATCATGCTTCTCACCCGCACCGACCCTGACGCTCCCAAGCATCGGGGCATCAGCTTCGTACTGGTGGACATGAAGTCGCCGGGGGTCACCGTCCGGCCGATTATCAACATGGCGGGCGGGCACGAGTTCAACCAGGTGCTTTTCGACAACGTCCGCGTGCCTCGGGCCAACGTGGTCGGCGAGGAAGACCGCGGGTGGTATGTGGCGGTAACCCTCCTGGACTTCGAACGATCGGGAATCGACTATTCGGCCAACGCGCGGCGCTTGCTGGACGATGTGCGCGAATACGCCACGGAGACCAAGCGCAACGGACAGGCGATCATGGATGTCCCGTGGGTACGCAGCCTGATGGCCGACCGTTACATCGAGTGCGAAGTGGCGCGCCTGATCGCCTACAATGTGGCCTACATGCAGGGACAGGGGCTGGTGCCCACCCGTGAGGCCTCGATGAGCAAGGTCTTCGGCAGCGAGACGGTGCGGCGAGTGACCGAGGCGGCAATGGATGTGCTGGGGCTGTACGGAACGCTGGGCCGGCAGGAGAAATGGGCGCCTCTGATGGGCCGGGTGCAGGAGCACTGGATGCTCAGCTTCTCCGGCACGATCGCAGCCGGCACTTCTGAAGTACAGCGAAACATCATAGCCGGCCGGGGCCTGGGGTTGCCGCGCGGTTAGCGCCCCGGGGCTACTGCTCCCTCCGGTAAACAAGGATTAGCGCGGAAGGAACTCCCATCCTTCTGCGCTTTTTATTGGTCGCTAAGCGGCGAAGTACGCCGGTTCCCCGTCGGCCGATGCCTGCATGGTGGCTTTGCGGCAGCGCTGCATGATGCGAAATACGGTCCGCCTGGTGATTGAGAACCGCTTGGTGGCCTCCTCGATGGTGAGAGACTCCTGCTGCATCACCTGGAGCATGCGAAAGTCCTTGGCCAGCTTGCGGTTGCGCTGATACCACACGGGATCGTCGTACTTGCATCGGGGAAGCGGGCATTCCAGGCACGAGTCGGAGACCACGCAGCCATTGTCTTCGTAATGGTAGAATTCCGAAGCGTCTTCCGAGGGGGTTCGTCCAGGATAAGTGGGAACCGATTCGGGGCGCGAAGCCAACATCGTTACCATAAGAATCTCTCAAACACCTGTTCTATCAACTTGCGACTAATGTAGAACATGCGTACATTGTGTGTCAACGCATTTTCGGGTTGTTTTGGGAGAAATGTTCTATTTATCTTGATGCCAGGGCATCCCCCTGCCGGAGGACTGATGACCGAATACGAAACCATGACCTATGAGCGGAAGGGCAGGATCGCCTACATCATGTTCAATCGCCCGCAGTCGCTGAACGCCGTTAACCGGCAGTTCGAGGAAGACCTGCACGAGGCGCTGCTGGAGTTCGACACGGACGACGAGGCATGGGTCGGCATCATTCACGGCGCGGGGCGGGCTTTCTGTGCGGGCGCGGACATCAAGCAGCGATTCGTGGAGATGACTCCGCAGGAAAGCGCCCGGCGGGAGCGGGGACCCAACCCGGAGGGCTACCTGGGTCGAACGGTGAATTGGAAGCCGGTCATTGCCGCAGTGCACGGGTACGCGCTGGGTGCAGGCATCGTAATCGCCGCCGAATGCGATATGATCGTGGCCTCGGAAGACGCCAGGTTCGGCATCACGGAATCGAAGCGTGGACTGGCTGGCGGCAGGATCTGGGCCAAGGTCAACGCCTTCATGCCCTCGAAGATCGCCAGCGAGATGGTGATTACCGGCGAACCGGTGGAGGCCGCGGAACTCTACCGCCTGGGCCTGATCAACCGCCTGGTGCCGAACGGATTCCACCTGTCCGCAGCCGAGGGGCTGGCAGAGAAGGTGCTGAAGACGCCGCCCCTGTCGGCACGCGTGGGCGTGAAGTTGACACGGCGGCAGTGGGTGCAGACCGGCGCAGAGGCCGACATGCAGACCCTGCCCCTGAAGCTGCATCTGAGCGAGGACTTCAAGGAGGCCAGCCGCTCATTTGTGGAAAAACGGCCGCCAGAGTACAAGGCGCGGTAAGAGATCGTACTCAAAAATCCCCTCCCCTTCAGGGAGCGGATGAAGGACAAAAAGCTCCCTCCCCCAGCGGGGGAGGGACAGGGTGCAGGAAAAAGCCAGGGCCAAGACAACGTCCCTCAGCCTTTGACTTCAACCTGCTGCATGCCGTATGGGGATTTGCCAACCACCATGCCGTTGTCCAGCTCTACCACCGCCTTCAGGTTGCGGAAGAACAGGAAGGAACGCAGGTCAATCTGAAGGTTGACAACGTGCCGCGACAGCTCCGGAAGTGTCAGAACCTCCACCCCATTCAGGTTATGGGTCTCGTATTCCGCGACATCGCGGCGGTGCACCCTGGTATCGACCGATACCTCAACTGCGCAGCCGGCTCAAGAAGAATGTTGGAGCAGGTCGACCGCGATCCTGCCTCCCTTGCCCTGGATGTGTTCAGCAGCGCTCTGGCTGAGGTTGATCTCCATCTTGACACTCCCTTCAGGTCAGTTGAGGGACCGCGGCTCTCGTCTGCGCACCCCGCAGAAGCAGCGAGTTGATAGCCTGGACGCTGGCGGGGTGGACCGGTCTTCTCTGCTGCAGGCGCAGGGCCGACTCCCGGCAGAGAAACTCGAGCACGGCCTGGCTCAGGCTTTCGTTGGCGATGTGGCGAAGTTCCTGCTGGTAGGGATATGACTTTATCTTTCTAGGCTCCAGCTTGTCGGCAATGAATACCAGCAAGCCGAGGGGCGTCATGTCGGCACTGCCAGTGGTGTGGTAGCGGACGGCGGCGAGTATGTCCTCATCTTCCAGACCATCGTCGTGGCGAAGCAACTCGGCTCCCACCGGCCCGTGCAGCGTCACCGGGGCCCGCCTCTCGATGTCCAGGACGGGCATCTCGAAGCGCTCCGCATGCTTCAGAATCTCCGACTTCTTGGCCGCCCTCGCTACATCATGACCCAGGATGGCCAGCTCGGCCCTCTCTTCGTCGATGCCGTGGCGCGCTGCAAGCTCCAGACCCACATCCCTCGTGCGGAAAATGTGCGCCCTCAGCTTCTTCGGCAACGACTCGAATCGCTCAGCGAACCTGTCGTTGACAATCCGGTGGACCGGGCTCGGGGTCATCCCATGTCACCCAGCTGCCTGCCGCCCATCAGGTGGACGTGGGGATGTGCGATAGTCTGCTGTGCGTCCGGGCCTTGGTTCAGCGTCAGACGGTAACCGCTAAGGGTCACGTTCTCGCGCCTCGCCATCTCCTCCGCAACGACGAACAGGTGGCCCATGATGGGCACCTGCCCCGGCCCTACATAGGCTAGGGATGCGATGTGCATGTTGGGGATGACCAGCAGATGGACCGGCGCCTTGGGGCTGATGTCCTTGACCACAAAGCACCGTTCGTCCCGGTATATCACATCCGGGTTCGCTGAATCACGGGCGATGCCGCAGAAGATGCAGGGGTTGGTGGCGGTTGTCATGGACGGTTCACGTTCCTTCTTCTGATGGGGTATCGTGCGGTGGACGCTGGCCTGTCAACCTCTCCAGCCGCCTTCGCTGGGCGCGAGTCTCTACTGCAAATGACCCCGGAATGCCTGGGCTAACGGCTTCCAGTTCGGACAGGTATTCCTTCACCCTGCCGACAGCATACTCGACCCCTTCCTCTGGCTCCCAGTTCTCGTAGAAATTCTGGTGCATGGATTTGGCGGACTGAAACATGTCCCGCAGGTCGGGGCGGCCCAGTTCTTCGACTACTTGATTGGAAATGTCGAAGAGCAAAGAATGAGACTGGTGTTGCCATCCTCTCTGCTCTGCGATGGACTTCAGGGCGCAAGCAGCCGCACCCCACGACTTCTCTGACGCCTGCACCAAGTCTCCCTTTCGCAGGTAGTCCTCCGCGCGGGTCATGAAGTCACGGCTCATTGCAGTGTACTTATTTACCGGTGTCGCCATCCCTTTCCGGTCTCTATTCTCTTACTCTAACGGTCTCCGTCAGCTAGTCGCCGGCTATGCTCGTCATCGCCAGTTCCTTGTGATAGTTGGAGTCGCCGTAACCCAGTTCCTGTACTTTCGCCCGGCGGGTGTACAGCTGCAGGTCGTGTTCCTTGGTGAAGCCGATGGCGCCATGGCACTGGTGGGCCGTTGCACACACCCGGCGGTAGGCCTGGCTGATCCACGCCTTCGCAATGGAGACTTCCCGGTCTGCGGGCTCGCCTTCCGCCAGCATCCAGGCCGCTTGGTAGGCGACCCCGCGGCAGCCCTCGACATCGGTGGCCATCTGCGCGCAGTGGTGCTGGACGGCCTGGAAGCTGCCCACGGCTCGTCCGAACTGGGTGCGCTGCTTCACATACTCGACGGTCATGTCGAGCACGGCAGTGGCGCCTCCCAGCATCAGGATGCACTGGCCGGCAATGGCCCTCTGCAACGCACGCTGGGCGATGGGCCAGCCGCCGTTTACTTCACCCAGGACGGCACTGGCCGGCAGACGCACGTTTTCGAATCCTACCTCGAACTGCCGCTCGTCGCCGATGGTGTTTATGGGCGTAACCGACATTCCTTCCATACGGGCGGGCACGAGAAAGAGGGTAATGCCATCCTCGGCGTTGTCGCCGCCGCCGGCGCGGGCCGCCACTATGATTACATCAGCGACATGAGCGTCGGGCACGAAGAGCTTCGTGCCGTTCAATGCATACCCATCTCCGTCGGCGGTGGCAGTGGTCTCCACTCCCCAGGCCTCGAAAGTGCCGGAAGCCTCAGTCAGGGCCAGGGTCATCAGGCCCGAGCCATCGCAGACGCGGCTGAGCAGGTCGTCCTTCTGCGCGTCGCTGCCCGCATCCAGCACTGTTAGGCCACCGAGTACGACCGTAGAAAAGTACGGGCTGGGAGCAAGGGAGCGACCCATCTCCTCCAGAAGCACGGCGAGGTCGAGGAAGTCGCCGCCGGTGCCGCCGTACACCTCGGGAAAGGGTACTCCGGCCCAGCCGAGGCTGGACATCTGACGCCACAGCTCGTCGGGATAGCCGCGCTCGTCCTCTTCCATTTCCCGCACCAGCGTGGTGGGGCATTCGCGCGACAGGACCTCCTGTGCGCTGGTTTTAAGCATCTGCTGGATTTCGGTCAGGCCCATGTCCATGGCTTGTTACTCCGGAGTTTGTTGCGCTGAACGCCCCGGCTTGTTTCATCTGCCGGGGCGTTGCCAGTATAGTCCATGCGTGTTGGGCGCTCAACAAGAGTATTTCCGAATGGTCAAATTAGCGAGGTATGTTGCCGTTGCCAAATCGTGCCATCGGCAATACAGGGGTCAGGCGTTCGTTCACTGAATCGGTAGCCAAGTGAGCTGCTTCCAAAGTGGTGGCTCCAAGTAGCGGGCTGCTCCCTAGGGCGGAGAAAATCACTGGTGCAATTACTTCCATCCCTTCCACGACGAAAGTAGCGTATCCGAAAGGCATTTCGACTACTCGGTCATCCGCAAAAGCAAATCCTCGAGTTTCGGTTGGCTGGACGTCGATGCTATTCAGCACGTCTTCGGGAATGAAGCTATGGACTGAACCCGTATCAGCTAGCGCCTCAACATCCACGAAAGCGGTCTTCGCCAAGTCTCCCACTCTTATGGGAACACTGAAAGTGCCCATTGGCTACACTTCCTGCACGATCTCCACGGGGGTGTTGCGGGCCACGATGATCTCCATGACTTCGTCGCTGTCGTTGACCGGTTGATGGACGGCCTCGGCCGGGACGAAGATGAAGTCGCCAGGGCCGATGGGAAGCGGGTTGTCCAGCTTGTCGCCCACGACGAAGCGTCCGTGGCCCTTGACCACATAGATGGCAGACTCGCAGTTGACATGGTAGTGGGGGCTGGAGGCGCAGTGCGGCGGAATGGTGGCTATGGCAAGGTGGATGCCAGTGGAGCCAGTCAGAGCTTCGGACACGCCAGCGAGGCGAGTCATCGCTCCAGACTGGATTTCGACCTCCAGGCCGTCTGGATGGATTACTTTGCATTCCGCCATTTTGGCCTCCTGATTTCGGACTTCGTGATAGGGGGAACGCCCTCACCCTAACCCTCTCCCGGAGGAAGAGGGAATTGGCTGTCAGATGCTGCGCACGAAAGCGCCGAGCTTCTCGATGGCCCTGCTGATGTTTTCCTGGGAGTTGGCGTAGGACAACCGCACGTAACCATCGCCGTATTGGCCGAACGCCGATCCGGACAGCAGGGCCACTCCGGCTTCCTGCATCGCCCGGTCCTCGAATTCCCGGCTGGAAAGGCCGGTGTCCTCGATGCTGGGGAAGGCGTAGAAGGCTCCCTCAGGCTCAGGACAGCGGATGCCAGGAATGCTGCGCAGCCCATCGGTGATCAGGCGCCGACGTGCGGCGAATTCGGCGGTCATCGCTTCGACCTGGTCCTTGGGGCCCTCGAGCGCGGCGATTCCCGCCTTCTGGGTGAAGGTGGCGGCGCAGGACACGCTGTTGACGGCAAGGCGCACCACGTGTGGCACGAGCTCGGGGGGCATGATGCCGTAGCCCAGGCGCCAGCCGGTCATGGCGTAGCTCTTGGAGAAGCCGTCGAGAATGATGGTGCGCTCCTCCATCCCGGGAATGGACGCGATGCTGAAGTGCTCGCCGGTGTAGAGGATGTCCTTGTAAATCTCGTCGGCCATTACATACAGGTTGGGATGTTTCATCACCAGGTCGGCGATGGTGCGCAGCTCGGCCTCCGATAGCGCGGACCCGCAGGGATTCTCGGGCGTATTGAGGATGATGAGCCTGGTCTTGTCTGTGATCTGCGATTCCAGCTGGTCCAGGTCCGGGTGATAGTTCTTGGACTCCAGGAGCTGCATCGGCACCGGGGTGCAGCCGGTGAAGCGGATCATCGACTCGTAAATCGGGAAGCCGGGATTGGGATAGATGACCTCAACGCCGGGCTCGCCCAGAGCCAGAAGCACATAGAACATGATGGGCTTGGCGCCGGGCGTGACCACCACGTTGTCTGGCTCAGTGTTGGTCCCGCGCACCTCTCGGCTGTTGTTGGCGATGGCCTGGCGCAGTTCCGGCAGACCGGCGGTGGGTCCGTAGTGGGTGAACCCGTCGCTGATGGCCGCCATTCCGGCCTCGATGATGTGCCGGGGCGTGTCGAAATCGGGTTCGCCTATCTCCAGATGGATGATCTCACGGCCTTGGGCTTCCAGCGCACGGGCCTTGGCCAGTACCTCGAAGGCGCTCTCGGTTCCCAGGTCATGCATTCGTGCGGCGACGGTCATGGTTCCTCCGGTATCCTCTCAAGTCCCTTCTTCCTTTGAGGGAGGGGTTTCCATAAATCCCCTCTCCCTTGAGGGAGAGGGTGAACTTTTCAGGTTGAATTCGCTATGGTTATGGCAGGCTCCACCTAGTCAGGCTGCGCCTGGTTCTGGGTGCGCACTGGCAGGCCGTAAATGCCGATGAACCCGGCGGCGGCGGCGTGGTCGAACTGGTCCTGCCGGTCGTATGTGGCCAGACCGTAGTTGTAAAGCGCCCGGTCTGCCTGGCGGCCAACCACGGTGCAGGTTCCCTTGTGCAGCCGCACTCGGACTTCGCCGGTCACATGGCGCTGGGTGCTCTGGACATACGCATCCAGGTCGGCGCGGTGGGAGGTGTACCACAGGCCGTTGTAGATCACGTCAGAGTATTCCTGTGCAATGCGGGCCTTGGTGCGGGCCTGCTCCTTGCTCAGGGTCATCGTTTCCAGACCCTTGTGGGCCGCGTGCAGGATGATCGCGGCAGGACACTCGTAGATTTCACGAGACTTGATGCCCACCAACCGGTTCTCCACATGGTCAATGCGGCCAACTCCGTGCTCACCGCCCAGGGCGTTCAGGTGGCCGATCAGATCAACGCCGCCCATGGACTCGCCGTTGACGGCGGTTGGCACTCCGCGCTCGAAGCTGACTTCGAGGTACATGGGCTCATCGGGCGCTTCCACCACCGGCCTTGTCCACAGGTAGGCATCCTCAGGCGGCTCCAGCCACGGGTCTTCCAGCTCACCGGCCTCGATGCTTCGGCCCCACAGGTTCTCGTCGGTGGAGAAGCGGCTGGCGCGGGTGTTGATGGGCAGGTTGCGCGCCAGGCCGTACTCGATCTCGTCGTCGCGGCTCATGCCCCAGTCCCGGATCGGTGCGATGACCTGCAGGTTGGGGTCAAGCGCCATGACGCCGACCTCGATGCGCACCTGGTCGTTGCCCTTGCCGGTGCAACCGTGGGCCACGGCGTAGGCTCCGTGCTCCCGTGCCGCCTCCACAAGGTACCGGGCAATCAGCGGGCGGCCCAAGGCAGTGGCCAAGGGGTACTGCTCCTCGTAGACCGTCCCCGCTTGCAGGCTGGGGTACAGGAACTCGTCCACCAGAACCTGGCGCCCGTCAACGATCACGGCCTCGACGGCGCCGATTGAGAGGGCGCGCTGTTTCGCTGTCTCCAGGTCGACCATGCCGAGGTCAATAGTGAGAGTGACGATGTCGGCGCCGTACTTCTCCTTGAGCCACGGCACGGCTACGGTGGTATCCAGCCCGCCGCTATAGGCGAGAACGATTCTGTCATTTGGCATTTGGTGCTGATGCTCCAGAGTTGGATTGAAAGGCAACTACAATGCTGCCCTGAATTCCCGAACAGATAGCCGGGTCTCTTTCAAGATTTGGCGTAGTAGGTTGGGAGGTATATCCCTGGGACCATGATCCGGCACAGAGGTCGACCTGCCGTCAGGGTGTATGAGTACGATATGGCTGCCCCTTTGTCTTGCTCTCTGAAACCCCAAGCGTTGCAAAGCCCTCACCACTTCCCTTGCCCTGAGTACGGGCAGCCGTCCCACTGTGCCTTAGACCTGGATCCTCTGAATGCCTACGAATTCCAAATCTTCTTCGGGTTTGCCCGTCTCCTGCTCGTGTTCCAAGCACAACTCTATAACCTCTCGCATGTGAACCATTAGCTCGATGATGTCGTTCCCGTAGCTGTGTGCGCCACGAAGCCCCGGCACCATCCCGACGAGAGTACCGTCGTCACTTTCCTCGATTAACACATAAAATTCCCGCTTTTTCATAGTTACTCAATCAAGAAGCTAGAAATTGACTTGTATCTTATAGAACCCAACAAATTTACCATCGTCGTCCAAGTCGTCATCTCTAAGAGAGTGCTCTATGGATTGGCGCATATTCTCCATGAGTTCGTCCAGAGTGTTGCCTTGTCCATAACAGTCCCTCAGCTGTGGGGCTTCGCCGGTAAAGCAGCCATTTGTATCTTTAGAAATGACCACATAGAACTCTCGCCTTTCCATGCAAGCCTCCCCGGCGATTGGCCAAACTATACTAATATCAGGGGCGCACCTTTGCGCGCCCCTGGAATCGAAATCGTATGCCATCGGACTCGCTAAATCTTGGACAGGGCGGTACTCAGGCGCTCGGCGGCCTCGTCAATCTCCTCCCGCGACACGGTGAGCGGAGGCATGAAGCGGACGGTGTTGGGCCGCGGACCGTTCAGCAGCAGGCCAGCCTCGTTGGAGTTGGTCAGCACCTGCGGTGAGATCGTGTCCTCGAAGTCCATCGCGGCCAGGAGGCCCTTGCCGCGCACCTCGGTAACGAAGGAGAACCGGTCCTTGACCTCGTTGAGGCGACCCAGAAGGTAGGGTTCCATGTCCTTGACCTGCCCCGGGATGTCGTTGTCGATCAGGTACTTGGTGCCGGCGTAACCCGCGGCGGTGGTCAGGGCGTTGCCGCCGAAGGTGGAACCGTGGTCGCCGGGAACCAGGGCCTGGCAGTGGGCCTTGGACAGGAAAGCGCCTATGGGCACACCGTAGCCCAGGCCCTTGGCCAGGGTCATCACATCGGGCTCCGCGCCGTACTCCTCGTAGCCGAACAGGCTGCCCAGCCGTCCCATGCCGGTCTGGACCTCGTCCAGGATCAGCAGAATGCCCTGGCTGTCGCACCACTGGCGCAGGCGCTGCAAGTAGTCGTCGTCGGGGATGATCACGCCGGCTTCGCCCTGCACCGGCTCCACCATGACGGCGGCGGTGCGGTCGGTCGTGGCGCTGATCACGGCCTCAACATCGTTGTAGTCGACATGCACAAAGCCGGGCAGAAGCGGAGCGAAATTCTCCTGGTAATGGGGCTGCCCGGTGGCGGCCACGGTGGCCTGCGTGCGCCCGTGGAAGGAATTGAAGGCGGTGATGATCTCGTATGCGCCGTCCCGGTTCAGCTTGCCATAGCGGCGGGCCAGCTTCATCGCGCCCTCGACGGCCTCGGCGCCGCTGTTGCCAAAGAACACCAGGTCGAGACAACTGTTCTCGATGAGCATCTCGGCGAGCTGGAGCTGTGGCACAGTGTAGAACTGGTTGGAGGTCTGGATCAGGGTGCCCGCCTGTTCGGCGATGGCCTGGGTTATCGCAGGATGACTGTGGCCCAACTGGTTGACGGCCCAGCCAGCGACGAAGTCCAGGTACTGCTTGCCGTCGGCGTCCCAGACTTCGGTGCCTTCGCCCCGAACTATGACCACCGGCTGGCGGCGCACGGTCTGGGCGTAATATTTCTTTTCAACGTCGATCCAGTCGCTGCTGATGCTCATGGCGAGTCCTCTTCTTCAGATTGCCTTTAGATTGCTCGTTGATTATCGCATACCCGTCGGAATCTTTCACACGACGGAGCGGAGACCAGGGACGGGCCAACGGGCCGAAAAGCAGTGGTTATGGGCGTCAGGAACGGGAGGTGAGATTGCCGATTATCGTGGTGCCCGTGGCCTGTCCTTGCAGGCAGTCCACCAGGGCGTTGGGGTGCCGGCCATCGATGATGTCAGCGACCGCGCCGCCCTCCAAGCCTCGCAGGCACGCCTGCAGCTTGGGGATCATGCCGCCCCCCGCCACTCCGGAGTTGAGCAGCGTGTTGGCGCGGCGCTGGTCCAGACGCCGAATCACTCGTCCGCCACCGTCCATTACGCCGGCGACGTCCGTTAGGAAAACCAGCCGGTCGGCCTGCAGCTCCCGAGCCAACTCGCCGGCCACTGTGTCGCCGTTGATGTTCAGGGGCTTGCCGGCGTTGTCGGAGCCGTCGAAGCGGTGGACGCCCAGCGGCGCGATCATGGGGATGTATCCGGAATCGACCAGGGCACGAATGGGGCCGGTGTCGACCGACTGGATCTCGCCGACATATCCCAGCTCGGGATTGGCTATGCCGCAGGTCAGCATGCAGTTGTCGATGCCGCTCAGCCCGATGCACTTGCCCCCCAACTGCTCCATCAAGGAGACCAGCTCCTTGTTGATCAGTCCGCCCAGGACGGCCACAACTATTTCCAGGCTCTCGGCATCAGTTACACGCAGGCCGCCCACGAACTGGGGCGGAATGCCCTGGCGCTGCATCCAGCGGGAAATTACATTGCCGCCGCCGTGGACGACGACCACCTCCTCGCCTTCCTGCTGGAGCTTGACGATGTCCAGCAGGGTGGTGTCGTGGCTGCCCAGGGTGCTGCCACCTATTTTCACTACTATGGACAGTGTCTTGCTCCTGTTGGACGCCTCTCCGGGAAATGAAAGAGGCCCCAGAGAATGGCGTTTTTGACGATCGTCTCTGCGGCCTCTATGTCTAAGGCGGTTACTGGATTCAGCGGCTCTAGGTGGTGTAGGCGCTGTTGATGACCACGTATTCTTCGGTCAGGTCGCAGCCCCAGGCGGTGGCGTCGGCGTCGCCCAGGTTCAGGGCGATGCGGAAGGTGACCTCGTCGCCCCGCATGAGGGCCACCACGGCGTCCCGGTGGAATGGGACCGGCTTGCCCGCCTCCATGATGCAGACGCCGTTGATAAACAGGTCGATTTTCTCCTCGACGGCCTCGGCCTGGCTGCGTCCCAGGGCGGCCAGCAGGCGGCCCCAGTTGGGGTCGGCACCGTAGACTGCGGATTTCACCAGCAGCGACGATGCTATTGTCCGCGCGGCGATGCGGGCGTCATCGCTGGTGCGGGCTCCGGTGACCTCCACGACGAGCAGGTGAGTCGCGCCCTCCCCATCGCGGGCCAGCTTGCGGGTCAACTGCACGCAGCACTCGAGCAGGCCTGCCTTGAATGCCTCCGCCTCCGGTGTCCCGGCGGTGATGGTCGCGTTGCCTGCGGCTCCGTTGGCCAGTACCACCAGCGAATCGTTGGTGCTGCTGTCGCCGTCGACTGTAAGCATGTTCAGGGAGTAGTCGGCCACCTCAGGAAGCATCGTACGGAGCAGGCCCTGGTCGATCGCGGCGTCAGTGGCCACGAAGCACAGCATGGTGGCCATGTTCGGGTGTATCATCCCCGAGCCCTTGGCCACGCCCCCGATGTGGACTGCGGTGCCGCGGATGTCGACGGTTACGCCCACTTCCTTGGGGTGAGTGTCGGTGGTCATCATGGCACGGGCCAACTCGTTGCCGCCGCCTGCCGACAGTTTGGTTTCATCCACACCGGACTTGATCAGGGTCATTGGCAACTCGACGCCGATGATTCCGGTGCTGAAAACCAGCACTTCCTCCGGCTTGACCCCCATGGCAGCGGAGGCCAGGACGGCCATTTCCTTGGCGTCGATGTAGCCTTGCTCGCCGACACCTGCATTGGCGATACCCGAATTGACCACCAGGCCGCGAATCGCCTGGCCACCGGCGAGGGTCTCCCGGTTGACGGTTACCGACGGCGAAACGATGCTGCTCCTCGTGAAAACCCCGGCAGCGGCGCAGGGACTGCCCGAAAGCAGCATCCCGACGTCCATCTTGTCGTCCGAGTAGGTCTTGATGCCAGCATAGGTGCCGCCCGCCTGGAATCCACGAGCGGTGGTGATGGTGCCGCCGTCAACTTGGTTGATCGCGCCAGGCATGGCAGACTTCCTCGCAATGGGAATCGGGTTGATAATTCAATGTCTTTTGCGGTTTGAAAGTATACCACAGCAAGGGCCGGATTCAGGCAAACCATTGCTTTGCGATACGCTTCCTGCGGCAATATACTTGATTTCTGAGGAAGTCCCTGGCATCGCTATCAACCGGGACGGAGCACCAGTCCCCGCCCGGGTCCAGGCAAGGTGAGTTCATGGCCAATGTGCGCGCGTTTCGAGGATTGCGTTATAACCCAGCCGTGGTTGACGATATGGCGGCAGTGCTCTGTCCACCCTATGACATGGTCACTCCGACGGTACAGCAGGCGCTGATGGACCGGCACCCGCTGAATGTGATCAACCTGGAAGCTGGTGAGGGCCTGGACTGGGCATCCGATCCATCGGACCGGTACGCGGAAACCGCCGGGCGCTTCGAGGAGTGGCTCAAACAAGGGGTCCTGCAGCAGGACAACGAGCCAGCCTATTACCTGATGCGCCACGGGTTCACGCTCGGAGGCCAGCAGCGATCACGCCTGGGCCTGATAGCGTGCGTCGGTATAGAGGATTACGACACCCGGCAGGTGCTGCCTCACGAGTTCACCGAGGCTCCGGTGGTGCGCGACCGCGTGAAGCTGATGGAATCGGTCTCCGCAAACATCAGCCCCATCATGTCGATCTACCGGGACGCCGACAACGAACTGGGGCCTCTCTTTGAGCGGGTGATGTCAACAACGCCCGAGGTGGACGCCAGAAACGCGTTCGGCACGGACGCCGCCATGTGGCGCATCGGCGATCCTGTCGATGTTGCGGCCATAGACCGTTTCTTTGCTTCAAGGCCGGTGTTCCTGGCCGACGGACACCATCGCTACGAGGCTTCAAGGCACTACCGGATGGCCCGCCACGCCGAGGGCACCGACTCGCCGTCGAGGGCCCACAACTATGTGATGATGACCCTGATCGCATTCGATGACCCCGGCCTGGTGGTGCTGCCGTATCATCGCAACCTGAGCGGTCTGGGCACGGCACAGCTGGCGCGAGTGAAGGAAAGGCTGAACGAAGTTTTCGAGGTCGAGCCAATCGAGGGACGGTCCGCAGAAGGGATCGTTGACCTGGTTGAGGAAAGGGGCCGCTCCGGCCGCGTGATGGCTATGCTGGGTCCCGATGGCGCACAGCTTCTCACGCTGCGGTCATCGGCCATCGGTAGCGACTGGGGGGCAATGGCGGTCTCGGAGGCGTGGGTGCTGGAGGAAAAGATCCTGCGCCCGGAGCTGGGCGACGCCACCCTGGAACACCTGGGCTTCCTGCACGACCACGACGAGGCGGCCGAGGGAGTGGCCGACGGTTCGTTGCAGATGGCCTTCCTGATGAAGCCCTTCCCGATGGACGCCTTCGAGGACATCGTGGGGCAGGGACAGCGGCTGCCACGCAAGTCCACCTTCTTCTACCCCAAGCTGCCCACGGGCTTGGTGATCAACCGAATAGACGGGGAGATTTAACTCCATCGTCAGGTTCCGAGCTACCAAGCTGGACTTCGTACACCCTGGTTGAGGAAGCCGGGCATAAACAGCGGCTGCGGTTATTGATCCGCTGGGTACTGCGGTGACATGGGAAGACCCCCTACACCTGCCGCAGCGCCTCCCGCTGCGCCCGGAACAGAGGCTCCAGCCCCCGCGCCGCCAGGGCCAGCACCTGCTCCACCTTCGGGCGCGCAAATGGCCGGGCCTCCGTGGCTCCCTGCAACTCCACCAGCCCGCCGTCTGCCGTCATCACCACATTGAAGTCCACTTCCGCGTCGTAGTCCTCCGAGTAGCAGAGGTCCAGCAGCAATTCATTCCTGAGGATGCCCACACTCACCGCCGCCACCGGGCATACCAGCGGCACTCGCCGAATCACCCGGTTGCGCACCAGCAACGCCATCGCTTGGTGCAGGGCCACATACGCCCCGGTGATCGACGCCGTCCTGGTCCCGCCGTCCGCCTCGATCACATCGCAGTCGATCTGAACTGTCCGCTCGCCCAGCGCCGCCATGTCGGTGACCGACCGAAGCGACCGCCCGATCAGCCGCTGGATCTCCTGCGACCGGCCGCTGATCCGGCCGGAATCCCGCTCCCGCGAGCTGCGGGTATTGGTGGCCCGCGGCAGCATCGAATACTCCGCCGTCACCCATCCTCTTCCCTGCCCTCGCAGAAATGCTGGCACCCTCTCCTCAAGCGACGCGGCGCACAGCACCCTCGTCCCGCCCATCTCGATAAGCGCTGACCCTTCCGCCGACCTTTGGTACCCCACCGCAATGTTCACCGGGCGCGGCTCATCCCACCGCCGCCCGTCAGCCCTGACAATATCCGCCAATCGAGGACTCCCCAATTTCAAAATTCCGCCAAAACCTTAATGCACAGGCAAAGAAAAGGGCAACCATCCCGGTTACCCCAAAGTCGTCTTGCGGCCCACGGGACCCCTACTGAGCATCCAGCGCTTCAGAAATCGCCACCATAGCGTCAACGAAACGCTCCACGGCCTCCTTGGCCCTTGCAAAGTATTGGCCGTTTCCACCTTCCAGATCCATATCTCGGTGGTAAAAGTGGACGTGATAGTTGGAAGCTACTGCAAATCCCGACCCAAGAATGTTGGCGGTGTTCTCATCTCCCGATGTTCTAAATTCCCGTTCAAGGAGGGCCACCGCCTCGCCCATAGCGGGATGGCTACGGTGTCGCCAACCACGCTGCTGACAAACCGCAATGACGGCGTGGGCCGCGGCACCCCACATCTTTTCTGCCCCCTGCAGGTCGTCGCCCTGCCGGAAGTATTCATCGGCTTCCTGCAGGAATGTACGAGCCGTTTCCCGGTGTTCTGCCACACCCATCGCATGAGTCTGCATCTCTGACCCCTGTCTATCGCTGCGATTAGCATATCCAATGCTGCGAGGATAGACAACGGCCTGGACGGATTGAGGAGGACGACTGTAAAGTCGTTATCTGAACTGTGATTCGTCTGATTATGGGATTTCTCTGATGGAGCCCCAATCCTGCACATCCTTTAATCTTGTGAATCCTGATTCAGACAAAACTACAAGCGAAGCGACCTTGCAGTCGTTCCGATGCTTGCAATGGGGTCTGCCCGCCCCGCCTACCGCTCCGTCCTGACCCACACCAACGCCCCATCGCTGACTACTTCCACCGTACCCTGGAGGTCCGTCCGGTAGACGCCGGGCGCACCGATCTTCGCCTCGAGCCGCTCGACGACCTCCGGCGCCGGGTGGCCGTAGGGATTCCCGGCCCCGGCCGAGACCACTGCCACGGCCGGGTCCACGGCGTCCAGGAACCGCTCCGTCGTCGAAGTGCTGCTTCCGTGATGCCCCACCTTCAGCACCGTACTGCGCAGCTCGTGGCTGCCGGCCATCAGGCGTTCCTCCGCTTCCCTTTCCACATCGG
Source organism: Dehalococcoidia bacterium (assembly GCA_963667765.2). GTDB lineage: Bacteria > Chloroflexota > Dehalococcoidia > Lucifugimonadales > UBA3495 > VXOI01. The sequence continues at coordinate 209,322 of CAXXON010000002.1, forward strand.
CTGTCAGCAGAACGCTGACTTCTCCGTAAGTGAGGCGCATCACAACGGAATCGTTGTTCGAGTCTGCGAACGCACCCGTGGGCTGTGGGTTCAGCACCCGGAGCTGAACACCGTCATCCAGCTCGATCGCGTATCCCGCGTGCACTTCCTGCGATGTTACTTCGTGTTGCGCCACTTTCTGTTCCCACTGGTCCGCTGCGTGGTTGAGAACCGGCTGCGGCCCGGCCACCACCGCCCCCACGCTGTACCGGTCCATCACCTGCAGCAGCCCGCCGCTGTGGTCCGAGTCCAGATGCGTCATCACTACCAGGTCCAGGCTCCGGTCACCGCCCGGCAGCGTGTCGGCCAGCGCGTGAGAAACAACATCTCCATCCGGCCCGCCATCGATCAGAACCTGCCTCCCCGATGGAGTCACCACCAGGGTGCTGTCGCCTTGCCCAACATCCAGGAAATGAACATGGAGCTGACCATCGGGCCCGCCCGCCACTCTGCTCCACAGGATCGCCGCGGCGACTCCGAGGGCTAAGGCGGCTGGCACCGTAAAGGCTGTACCGGGCAGCATCCTTGCTCCCCCTGTTTGTCCGGAACCTGTCGAAGGCCCTCCCCGCAGGCGGGCCCTCAGTCGTCCCGCCAAACGCATGATCGCCCTGCGAAAACTCTTTGCGCGTTGCGGTTGTGCGGCCAGTAGCAGCAGACCCAACCCGCCGTACCAACCTGCCAGCAACGGAGGCCCGACCCAATCACCTTCGACTGTCCACGAAGGGAACGACGACACCACGCCGATGACCCATGCAGAAGGAGCAACCGCGACCCAGCCAAGCAGCTGCCCCAACGGCTCGAAGGCAAGTCCGCCGGCAGCAGCCAGCAGCGCCGAAACCAGCAGCGGAGCCATCGCAGGTACAGCCAGCAAAGATACCGGCACGCTCATCAGTGCGACCTGTCCGAAGTTCGTCGCCACCAGCGGCCAGGTCGCCAGGGTTGCCGCCGCCGAAACTACGACGAGGGCGGTTGCCCAGCCCAGCAATCGTCTCCACCAAGCCGCCGACGGGGAACTTCCGAAATGCAGAACCCCACCGAACATCGCCAGGGCCACCGCAATTCCGCCCACGGCCGCAAAGCTGAGCTGAAAACTGACCTGTCGTACCAGGTTGGGAGACACGGCAGTCATCACCACCGCCGTCAGTGCGAGTGCCGGCAGCACGCTTGAGGGGCGCCCGAGTCCCAGTGCCGCGAGGTACACCGTACCCATGGCTGCCGCGCGAAGTGCGGAAGGCGGCGCTCCGGCCACCAGCACATAGAGCCAGATGACGACTCCTGCCAATACGAGGTAGGTCGGCCTCTGCCTGCCCAGAAACCACGCCGCTGTGCCCGCCGTAACCGCAAGCAACACCCCCACATGCAGGCCCGATATGGCCAGCAGGTGCGCCGCGCCAGTCCCCCGGAATTTCTCCACCAGTTCGTCTGGCAGCAACTCCCGCTTGCCCAGGAGCATCGCCGAAGCCAATGCCGATTCCGGGTACGGCATCGCACGCTCCAGTCTCTCCGCCAGACGCTCGCGTGTCTCGAAAATCGCCGTTCGCCACCACGCGCCACCTTCACCGGTGACTTCCACTTTTTGTGCGAACATAGTGGCGCTGATGCCCTGTGCCGACAGGTACGCGGCATAATCGAACCCGTCCACCGGCTGAGGCTCCGTGGGCGTTCCCGTTACTGTCAGTTCGTCGCCGTAGCGGAAGTACGGCGCGTTTCTCCGGGAAACTAGTTCCCCCGGAGGACTGGCATAGACCAGCCAGCGCTCGTCCGCTTCCCGGACCTCTGCGCCGGTCCGTACCTGGGAGGCCTCGAATTCGAAGCGAACCTGCCTTGTGGTCTGTTCAGGGTCGCTGACTATCCTGCCGGTCGCGGTGACCTCATCACCGGTGTCGAATGCAGAGCTATCGGGGCGATGATCAAGCCCGGCCCTTCCCACTCCAAGCAGGAGCAGCACAGCCAGTAATGCCGGGAAAGACGGGAGTCGCACAAGTCGAAGCCCCGCTGCCAGGAGGACGCACGCTCCGGACAGTAGCAGCGGCCCAACCGGATCGGGCGACGCAGACAGCCCCAGCAGCACCCCGGACAGCCATGCCGCCGATAACAGCCCGAGTCTCAACGCTCACCCGATTTAAGCGGCAGGGCGTTCTGCACTGGTAAAGAAGGGTCTCTCAGGGATGCTAGGGAGAGTCGTCAAATTGAGTTACCTTGTATTAAACCACCTCGCTTCCGTCATTCCCGCTTTCGCGGGAATCCAGAATTCCTTGTCGCTGAAGAGCATTTTGGTTGAGGAAACGCATGGATTCCTGCTTCCGCAGGAATGACGGGATGAATTTAGAAATGACGGGATAAATTGACGACACCCTCTACGGCTCCGCGGATACCCGGACGAGGGAGCGAATGGACTCCAGCGTCTTCGGCCCGATGCCTGCCACATCGTCCAATTCGTCGGTGGAAGAGAACGGCCCGTTGGCCTCCCTGTGGGCAATTATCCTTTCCGCCATCACAGGACCTATGCCTGGCAGTGCCTCAAGGTCGCGGGCCGAGGCGGTGTTTAGGTCGATCAGCGAAGACTCGTCCCCGCGTCTGCGGTCTTGTACAGCTGCGGAAGGGACTGCGACAGTCGCGGAAGGAGTCTCGCCGATAAACGGGATGTGGTAGTGGGCCTCGTCCTGCACCCGGCGGGCCAGGTTCAGAGCCGACAGGTTGGCGTCGGGTTGCACCCCTCCCGCGGCCGCTATGGCGTCCATCACCCGGTCGCCCTCGCTCATCGTGTACACGCCGGGCGACACGACGGCCCCGCTCACCTGAACCCGGATATCTGGTCCCGTCGCCTGCGGCAGTGGCGTCGGCTCTGGCGCCACCATCAACACCGGTGCAGTCTCGTCATCTCCGGTCATCAGCATCACGGCTGCAACTGCGATGGCCAGCGCACCCAACAGCGCCAGCCCTGCCGCCACAGCCCGTGTTACCTGTCCCCTCATCCGGCGCAGACTCCTGCACTTGTGATGCTGTCGGCCCTTCTGGGCCAGCGGGATTATAGACCACCGGTCTCCGCGTCGGGCGCTCCGAATTCCAGCCCAGCGCAGGTTAGGGACCAAGACCTGCACGGCAATTGCGGACCTCCGGAACCGGACGCCGTTGCCAGCCCCAGTGCTATCGCATTTGGAGCAAAGGGCGGCCTCAGCGGGGAAAACAACCCGTCATTCCCGCGAAAGCGGGAATCCAGTGGCCTGCATCGCAGGTAAATGCCACCGGTCTTGCACGGTCCGAGCCTGGGGGTCCGGGTCAGCCGGAATCCAGTGGCCCGGTTGACAGTCCCACCCGGTTGGCACTGATTCGCGCTATCCAATATAATTCACCACTGATTCTCACACTTAGGACTGCTGAAATGACCAACTCCACGGCTTCCGGCAATGGCGCGTCCCAACCCCAGTTCGCCTTCTTCAGGGGCGAGGTGGTGCCCTTGGAGGATGCCCGTGTGAGTGTGATGACTCATGCCCTCCACTACGGCACCGCAGTTTTCGAGGGCATCCGCGGCAACTGGAACCCCGAGCACGAGGCCTCCTACATCTTCCGCCTCCGCGAGCACTACGAGCGGCTCCACCTCGGCTGCAGGATGCTGATGCTGGACATCCCCTACAGCGTGGACGACCTTTGCCGCATCACGGTCGAGCTGGTCGAAAAGAATGGCAACCGTTCTGATGTCTACATCCGGCCCCTTGCTTACAAGAGCGAAGAGCTGGTCGCCAACCTGAAGCTTCACGAAATTGCCAGCGACTTCACCCTCATCGTGGTCCCGTTCGGAAATTACCTGGGTACCGAAAACCTGCGCTGCTGCACCTCGTCCTGGAGGCGGATGGAAGACCAGGTACACCCCACGCAAATCAAGACCTCCGCCAACTACCTGAACAGCATCCTCGCCAAGACCGAGGCAGTGCTGGGTGGCTTCGACGAAGCAATCCTCCTGAACCAGGACGGGCATGTCTCTGAGGGCTCCGGCGAGAATATCTTCATGATGCGCAAGGGGCAGCTCATCACTCCCATCCTCGAGGACAACCCCCTCCCCGGCATCACCCGCGAGACGGTTATGGAACTGGCCCAGGAAGAGCTGGGCCTGCAGGTCGTGGAGCGCCGCATCGACCGCAGCGAGCTGTACCTGGCCGACGAGATCTTCCTGAGTGGCACGGCCGCCCATCTCACTCCGGTGATCTCGCTGGACAGCCGCGACATCGCCGACGGCAAGCCGGGACCGGTGTCCACCCAGTTGAAGCAGATGTACTTCGACATCGTCTTCGGACGGAACCCCAAGTACCTGCACTGGTGCACCGCCGCAGTGCCCAATATGGTCGCGGCCTGATTGACATCCGCAACTTCGTTGGTGATCGGTCGGAATGACCCCGGAGCAGAGAGCCAGGAAAATAGAGTCCTACGGCCACGGCTATGAACAGTTAACCTCAGCCTTGGAGCAATTCCCCAGGGAGATGTGGAAGTTCCGCGACGAGCATGGTTGCTGGAGCATCCACGAGCACCTGATTCACATTGCCGACAGCGAGGTCAACAGCTACATCAGGTGCCGCAGGCTAATCGCCGAGCCCGCGCTGTCCCTGATGGCCTACGATGAGAATCAGTGGGCCGAGGTCCTGGCCTACCACGACCAGGACATTTCGGACACTCTCGAACTGTTCAGGTGGCTCCGGCACAAGACTTTCACTTTGATAAAGACCCTGCCTGAATCCACCTGGAGCCACACCGCATTTCATCCCGAAAACGGAAACATGACCCTCGACGACTGGCTCGATGTTTACGAGAGCCACATTCCCGAGCATGTCCATTCCATGCAGGAAAACTACGAGGCCTGGACAGCTTCGAGCAGATGAAGGATCGGAAGGCACTCGGACTCGCAGGGGCAGGCCTTCGACCTGCCCCTGCCGCATAGTGTAGATACCGGCAGGCGTTCGTGGAAATGCTGATCGAGATTGCTTACTGGCTGGGGTTGGGGCTGCTGGCCTATCTGATAGGTGCGATTCCCACTGCCTATCTGTTCGCCCGGTTCACTCTCGGGAGCGACATCCGCAGTATCGGCGACAACAACAGCGGCGCTGCCAATGTTTACCGCGAGATCGGGCCGAAAGCCGGCATGGCCTGTGGTGCCTTCGATATCATCAAGGGAGGTGTCGCCGTCATTGTCGTTGGCCTCATCTCCGACAATTCCGGCATCCAGATGTTCGCCGGCATCTGTGCCTTGGCCGGCCATGTTTGGCCGGTGTACCTGAGGTTCCGGGGTGGCCGGGGCGCCGCCGTCTCTGTGGGGGTAATGATCGCCACTTTCCCCATCATCGCTCTTCCTCTGGGCGCCCTTTCCCTGGTCACCCTCTACCACACCCGCAAGGCGATCATTGCACTCTTCATGTTCCTTGCCGGTATCCCCGTGTTGACCTGGATCGCAGTCCTCACGGTGAGCTACACACCCGGCGAGGCCGGTTACGCCCTTGGCCTTGCTGTCATCACCGGGCTGAGCCACCTGTACGCGACCCAGCTTCTGCCCCGGCTCAGTGCCCGTTCGGCATGAGAGCGCTGCGATATTAAGAGGATGCCAAAGTGAAAGAACGAGAGTCCAGCATCGAAGTAATCGGCATGATCGGTGTCAACCGGGAAAGGGACTCCTCCCGCGGTGTCACCGTCAGCCTGTTCGGTGGAGGCATCAACCCCGCCGATGAGATCCCGGCAGGTGTCGACCCCGAGTACATCGCCGAGTTCTCCCTGGCCCACGAGCAGAGCGGCTTCGACAAGGTGCTCATCGGCTACTCCTCCGCCACGGCAGACAGTTTCGCCGTGGCCGGATACGCCGCAACTCGCACCGAGAAGCTCGGCTACCTCATCGCCCACCGTGCCGGCTTCATGGCCCCCACACTGGCCGCCCGCCACGCCGCCACCCTGGACCAGTTGTCCGGGGGACGCATCGCATTGCATGTGATTACAGGCGGCAGCGATGAAGAACAGCACCGCGACGGAGACTGGCTTGACCACGACTCCAGGTACCGGCGCACCGGCGAATGGATGGACATAGTCCGCCGCATCTGGACCGAATACGCCCCCTTCGACTACCAGGGCGAGTTCTACCAATTGGAGCAGGCCCACAGCCAGGTCCGGACGAAGCAGCGCCCCCATGTGCCGCTGTACTTCGGCGGAGCGTCCGATGCCGCCATCGAGGTGGGAGCGAAGCACGCCGACGTCTACGCCCTCTGGGGAGAGCCCATAGCCGCGATCAGGGAGCAGATCGCCGGGATACGCTCCCGCGCTTCTCGCTACGGTCGCGACATACGGTTCAGCCTCTCCGTGCGCCCCATCCTCGGCGATACCGAGGGTGAGGCATGGGAGCGGGCTAGGGGAATCCTGGAGCGGGTGAGCGGCTCTCTGGACGAATCCGTAGGCCCGAACCGCCCGGCGCGGCTGCAGTCCGTCGGCTCACGCCGGTTGCTGGACTTTGCCGCCCAGGGCGAGGTCCACGACCAGCGGCTTTGGATGCCAATCGCCGCCGCGACCGGCGCCGCCGGCAGCACCACCGCGCTGGTGGGCACTGCCGAACAGGTGGCGGAATCATTGCTCGCCTACTACGACGCCGGCTGCACCACCGTGCTCATCCGCGGCTTTGACCCGATGCAGGACACCGTGGATTTCGGCAGGGAACTCATCCCCATCCTTCGGTCTGAAGCCGCCGCCCGTACGGTCCCCGCCTAGCCGTGTCATGGTCCTGCTGTTTCCTCTCCCCCAGGGGAATGGAGAGGAAACAGCGAAGAATCACTGCCTAGCCGCCTGGAGCCGGCGCTCCCTCAAACTGCAGTCCGCATCCCATGGCCGCGCCGAAGAGCGTCATAAAGGCCGCTTCGTCCTGGCTTCCAAGCACCTCGGACATGCCCTCCGGACCACCAAGCTGCTCCATGACGCAACCCAGACTCTCGATGTCTTCCGGCGTCATCCCCAGTGATGGAGCGGCAACCGCCAGCTCCTCTTCATTGAGACAGCCGATGGAAATGAAGAATGCAGACATGCTGCCGACCATTGCGGCTTCTTCGTTTCCTCCGATGCCAGCCAGCATGACGGACTTCAGGTCAACCCCCTCAGTCCCTTCACGGATGCACATGGAGGACTCCTCGCTCAGTGGCCCGGTGTCTCCCAGTAGCCCTGCCAGGAAGAGACGCAACACGGTCTCGTCTTCCATGCACCCGATCAGCTCCAACTGTTCCTCGGGCGTGGCCATCTCCGGGTCGGCAAACAGCTTCAGCAGCCTCTCAGTGTCAGCGGTGGTGGCAAGGCAGGCCAACTCGGACTGCGACAACTCGTCCGCGATCGCCTCCGGGTCATTCATCGCCAGGGGAGTCAGACGCCCAGACGCTCCTTCGTCGCCGTGGTCTTCCTCTTCGCGGTCGTCTTCGTCGTGCTCCTCAGTGGCCGCGGGCACCGGTACGGCCGTCGGAACCGGCGTGTTGGTTGGTGCTGGCGTCGGGGTGGGCGTTGGCTCCGGGGTGTTGGTGGGCACCGGCGTGGGCGTTGGTTCCGGCGTAGCGGTGGGAGTTGGCGTCGGGTCCGAGCAGGCCAGCAGCAACGCCAATACAGCCACTAGTATTCCGAATTGAACAAGTTTAACCATCTTTCGCCTTCTAATCCTGAAATCCTGAACGAATAGGATACCCTACCCGTTGGATTCGGGACATAGCGGACGAACCCGAGTCCGGTCATTTCTCGGATAATTCAACGCGACGATGGGTAGCCGCAGCGGCAGCCGTGCAATTTGTCAGCACGCCCGGCTAGAGTCCCCGCCATCCGAGTAATTCTCCAAGCAAGGTGAAGAAGCGGGACGAATCCACTTTGTCTGCCACTGCCACCGGGCCGGGCTCGGCAGTAACCGTGGATTCGCCGTACCTTTCTCCGTCCTCGGTACACACCGCCAGCTCCAAATGCCTCATAGTCGCCAGTTCAGGGTCCACAGCCAGTGCCATCGCCAGTGGGTCGTAGAACTCAAAACTCTGCCTGCGTTCGTCCCGGGCGAACCATCCCTGCAGGATCTGTAGCGCGAGACTTCCCAGCGGCGAATCAGAGGTCAGGTCTCGAGCCTGTTCCCGGGTGATGCCAACCTGCCGGCACGCGGCCAGGTCAACCAGGACCATTGGCGTATCCAACCCGGCAACTTCCGAGGCTGCCACCGGATCGCTGTGAAAGTTGAACTCCGCCGTGGGCGTCACATTGCCCCGCGATTCCACCGCACCGCCCATTATGACCAGGCCGGAACAGCGCTTGAGAATGCCGCGTTGGCGCCGTTCCAATCGAGCGAGATTGGTCAACGGCCCCAGTGCCACGATCGTCAGGTTCCCTCGAGCGGAGGAAATCTGCGTCTCGAGAAAGTCAATCGCCGACAATTCCGATGTGGGAAATGCGGGCTCGGGCAACCTGACGGACAGACCGCCCGGGCCATGGAACGCCACGGATGGTGTGTACCTTCCTTTAAGGGGACGGGCGGCTCCCTTGGCCACCGGAATGTCGGTCCGTTCCGCAGCCTGCAAGAGGGCGAGGGCGTTGCGAGTAGCTCGCGCCCGCGGCACGTTGCCACCCACCGTGGTCAACCCAACGACCTCGACCCCGGGAGCCGCAAGCGCCAGCAGGATGGCGATGGCGTCGTCAACGCCCGGATCCGTATCGATAATGACGCGAGTGGTCCCGTCCGGTGGGGAGTTGATGAATTCTCCCCGTCGAGGCTTGGTGTTCATGCAGGGCGATGCCGAGTGGGGACCCACCTGACGGATTCGTCCTGCAGTTCCTCGTTGTAGCTGGCCAAGGCCGTCACTGCCTGGGCCGCCGTGTGCCGGTAACGGTATCCGGTGTCGCGCTGCAGCCGGGCCGTGCTCATTATGATCGGCCAGCGGTCCAGGCTGTGCGAGTAGGCCACCGACGATCCCCCGGTCAGCCGCTTCATGGGATAGGCGAGAAATGCAGGAAGCAGCACTCGCCGGGTGCTCAGGGTCCCGGAGAGTTCCCTGTGGAAGGCCACTCCGTTGCCGGCCACATTGAAGACTCCTGGAAGCCTCTGGGTAATCGCCAGGCAGAGCACGCGTGCAAGGTCGTCTTCATAGACGAACTGCAGCGGGGGATTGTGGTCAGAGAGTCCCACCCATCCGGGAAAGTAGAACTGCCGCAGCATTGCCATGTCGGTCATTGCGCCGAGAGCGGGACAGCTTCTAAAAATAGTCACCTGGATATCCGGGTTTTCCTCAGCGTATTCCAGGAGCGTCCGCTCGGCCCGAAGATTGTCCTGCGCATAGGGGAATCCGGAAGCCGGACGCAACGGTGAGTCTTCATGCAGGGGAAGCGGGTTGTCCGGGCGGGCGCCGTACACGGAATGCGAACTCAGGTAGATCACATGCCCCACGCGGGCCTGTCGGCATGACTCCAGTACGCTCTTCAACATCGCGGCGTTTCGTTCACTCATCGCCGCCGCCTCGCGCCGCCTCAGGCCGGCTTTCCAGGCGAAGGCGAGGTGAACCAGGGTGTTGACCCGCAGCCGGGTAAGTTCTTCGCGGATGGGCATTGCGACATCCCGCCGGAACGCAGCAATGTTGTGGATCGGGGCTCGAAGAGGGCGGGTGTCGAATGCGACCAGTTTCCCCAGCCCGGGCGTATCTTCGAGGTGATCGAGGAGCTTGGCGCCGATGTGCCCCGAGGATCCCGTTACCGCAACAACCCTGCCCTGCGAGGTCATGCGCGGCACCTCTCGCAGAAGCTGTCTGCCGGAATGCACCCGACCATGCGGGGCCTCAGGTTGGCGGTCCGGAGAGCGAGATGGTGCTGGTCAGCCAGGCGCGGGCGGTTATGCGCGCCTTCTCCCCGGTGCTCAACGCGATCCGTCTCTCCCCCAGTACGTCGTATCCCGTTTGCTCGATCCTGTCCAGCAGCCGGGAGTATATCGACCCCAGAACGGCAGGGCATCCACGGTTGCGACGGGACAAGAAGGGAAGAAGTTGGAATCCGCTACGGAAGTATCCGCGGGCCCGTTCGGTCTGTAAGCGCAACAACTCCACGAATGCCTCGTTCCTCTCGGCATTCCGGAGATGCTCCTCCGTAAAGCCAAAGTGCGCCATCTCATCCTGAGGCAGATAGACACGCCCCATGTCCCAGTCCTCACGAACATCCCGCATGATGTTTGTCAGCTGCATCGCCAGGCCCAGGTCTACCGCGTACTCCTTCGCTGCATCGTCGCGATACTGGAAGATCTGGAGGCAAACTAGGCCCACCACCGATGCGACCCGGTAGCAATACTCTTTCAGTTCTTCAAAATTCTGGTAGCGGGTCTTGACGAGGTCGGACTCCACCCCGCGAATTATCTCACGAAAGTAGCTCTCCGGAATCGAGTACCGTTCAGCCGTGTCTGCCAGGGCCAGGAACATGCGGGACGGCGCGTGCCCTTGGTAGGCCAGTTCGAGGCTGGAATGCAACTCCGCGAGGGCCGACAGCTTGTCTTCCCGGGAAGCCGCCTCGTCGACGGAGTCGTCGCAGTGGCGGCAAAAGGCGTAGGCGGCGCAAATCGCTTTGCGCTTGGCCTTCGGGAGGGTTACGAAGGCATAGAAGAAGTTCTTGGCCTCACGCCTCGTGACGCTCCGGCACTCGGCGTAGGCCAACTCGAGCTCGGTCTTCGATGCTGCCATATGCGCCGAACATTCATGCGGAGGCGCTGCGGTGTGTCGCGCCCCGCAGTTCCGGTTCAGGACTCTATTCGCCGACCACTTGGACCATCACCTGCCTGTTTCGCGGGTGGTCCAGCTCTATGAAGAAAATGCTCTGGTAGGTGCCGAACTGCATCTCGCCGTCGATGATAGGCACGGTCTCGCTTGTCCCGAGTAGCAGATGCTGCAGATGTGCGTGGCCGTTCGGGGACTCGTCGGGCGTCATGTTGACCGTGCGAATCTCAAAGTCGTTGTGCCGATAGTCGGCATAACGGGGTGCGACCACCTCAAGGAAGCTGGCCATGTCTTCCAGCAGCAGCGGCTCGTTCTCGTTGATCTTCACCGCAGCCGTTGTGTGTTTGGAGAACACAACCGCGAATCCGTTATGCACCTTCGAATCAGCGACACAGTTCGAGACCCAGTCGGTGATGTCGATGAACTCCGGTGCTTCCTTGGTCTTGACACTGAGACTAAACGATTTGGCCTTCATGCTACGCGTCCTTTATCCCCGCCCTTCTCCTGCGGGATGCGTGGAGCCTGAGCCCTCGAGTCGGCGCAGTTACTCCGGATTGGAATCGTCTATGGCCCGGGCGAAGCGTCCCAGCGCCAGCAGGGGCCAGTAGTTACGGTAAAGGTGGTAATTGATCATGAATCCTGCCGGCATATCCAGACCCTGTTGGCCGGACTCTCCGGGCTTAAGTCGAGCGTTCGGCTTTTGACCGATGCGATATCCCGGGAACCCCGTGCCGGTAAAGTAAGGCTCATCCCAACTGCCGTCGTCCTGCTGAATCTGGAGCAGGTACTGCGCGCCCCGATGGCACGACTCTGAGTCGGCCTCTCCGGCTGAGATCAGCGCCAGCAGCGCCCATGCCGTTTGCGAAGCAGTCGATGGTCCGACGCCCCGCAGGGTGTCGTCAACGTAAGATCCACAGCATTCGCCCCACCCCCCGTCTTCGTTCTGGTGTTCCAGCAACCAGTCGACCGCCCGGCGAATGTATGGTTGCCGCATGTCTTCGCCGATTGCTTCCATAGCCGGGAGCACCGCCCCGGTTCCGTAGACGAAGTTGACCCCCCAGCGTCCAAACCACGGCCCGTCGTCTTCCTGTTCGTCGCGCAGGTACTGGTAGCCTCGCCGTACCGGCGAGTGGTCCGTGGAGTAGCCCAGCCGCCCATACATCTCCAGGATGTGGGCAGTTACGTCGGCGCTGGGCGGGTCCAGTGATTCTCCGAAGTCGCAAAAGGGCAACCGGGCCATGTACCAGCGGTCGTTGTCTTTGTCGAAGGCTGCCCAACCCCCGTTGCGGGACTGCATTCCTTCGATCCACTCTACTCCCCGCGTTATCGCTTCCCGACGTTTCTCTTCGTTCGGGCCTTCCATTTGCGCCAGGGCGAGTGCGATTACGACCTCCGAGGAATCGTCGATATCCGGGTACTTGTCGTTGTGGAACTCGAAGGCCCAGCCTCCCGGAGGCGTATCCTTGGCCTTCACCTGCCAGTCGCCTTCGGCGTATATCTGGCTGTCCATCAGCCAGCGGCTTGACCTCTGCACCATTGGGTCGTCCCCGGCTATCCCGGACTCCAGCAGTGCCACCTGCGCGAGGCAGGTGTCCCACACGGGCGAGATGCAAGCCTGAACGGTGCAGGTGTCCTCGTCCTCAATGGCAAAGGAGTCGAAACCGTCGAATCCCTTGTCCAGGGCGTCGGCAAACTCGTCGTCTCCCGCATGGTGGAGCGCGATCAGGGAGTAGACCCAAGGAGGTTGAATTCCGCCCCACGCACCATCCGCCTCCTGGTGGTCCAGGATCCACTGGATCGCCCGCCTTCGCGCCAGGCCACGCAGCGGTTGCATGGGCACCTTGCGGTAGACGTTCATCAGCCGGTCAAGAGTGAACAGGCCTCGTGAAACCCAGTCGTCCGGCATGCTCAGCGAGAAGTCGGCGGCTTCCCGGCCGTTCGGATACAACTCGTCGATACGCGCCCATTCGGGAATCTCCCGGTATGGCCGCTCGGTGAGAATGATGCTCATGGGCACAATCGTCGCCCTGGCCCAGCTGGAGAACTCATATATGTTGAACGGCGCCCATGAGGGCAAAAGGATCAGTTCCGGCGGCAGGTTGGGCGTTCCGCTCCAGTCCCACTGCCCGAACAGAGCGAGCCAGATCTTCGTGAACACCCGGGTCTTGGATACGCCGCCCTTGTTCAGGATGAACTCTCGCGCCCGGGTCAGCTCCGGCGAGTCGGCCGGGTGTCCCGCCAGCTTCAGGGCGAAGTAGCATTCGACGCTGGTGCTGACATCGCCAGGGGCCTCGTAGTACTGGCCCCACGAACCGTCCGGCTGCTGCTTGGTCAGTATGTAGTTGGCGACCTTGCGCCAACGTTCCGGGTTCTTCCTGCCAAGGAACTGGCCAAGCATCAGGTACTCGGCTTCCATGGTCGGGTTCGACTCCAGCTCTCCCCACCAGTAGCCATCCGGGTGCTGCGTCTCCCGGAAATACCGGTGCGAACGGCCGATGGCGTTCTTCACCTTCCGCGCCAGCTCCCCTGGCCCGCCCGGCACCTTGGCCTTTGAACTCACTACTTCTGCTTTCACGACCTTGCCCCGTTCCTGGCGGATTCCCCGTTCCTGCCGGATTCAAGGTATCCGTGAGCCGTGAACCACCCCACCGCCCGTTCCAGTGCCTCTTCCACCGGGCCCTGGGGCATTCCCAGTACCCGCATTGCCTTTGCGCTGCTCACCCAGGCAGGCTCTTTCGAAGCCAAGACTCCCTCAACGGGGATGGATGGTTCCCGTTTCAGCAGTCCGCCTACGATGGCCTGTTCCGCATAACCTGCGCCCACGACCAACCAGTACGGTAGCCGTACTCTCGGAGCCTGCAGACCTGTTATATCGCTGAGCATCGCAAACATTTCTTTCAGGGACACGTTCTGGTTGCCCAGAATGTACCGTTCTCCTACTTGCCCGCGCTCCATCGCGAGGATATGTCCCGCACAGACGTCCGAGACATCCACCAAGTTCAGCCCGGTGCCCAGGTAAGCCGGGATTCGACGACGAAGAAAGTCCAGCACAATCCTGCCTGTCGGCGTTGGCTTCACGTCCCACGGACCCACCGGAGCCGTGGGGTTGACCACCACCACGGGGATGCCGCCCTGGGCCAGCCGAAGCGCTTCCTGTTCCGCCTCGAACTTGGACTCCTTGTAGTGGCCGAGAAGCGAGCGGGGAGTGAGCGGGGAGTCTTCGTCGCCCAGCGAACCGTCCCCGGTCAGACCGATGGTGGATACGGTGCTGGTGTAAACGATCCGCCTCGCCCCGGCTTGCGCTGCGCATTCGAGCACATTCACCGTGCCCTCAACGTTGGCCCGCCGGACGCTCCACGGATCCCTCGACCAGAAGGTGTACGCTGCAGCGCAGTGAAAGACCGCCTCGCAGTCTTCCGCCGCCCGAAGCACCGACTCCCGGTCAAGGATGTCGCCCTCCACACGCTCTATGCCGGTGTCTTGAGTTGTTAATTGGCTGCTGCCTGGCCGGGCCAGCGCCCGCACCCGGTATCCGCGAGTCCATAGCTCGCGGGCCAGGTTGCCACCGATAAACCCCGTTGCTCCCGTTACCAGGACTCTCATGACGCTCGTCCCGCTCCGGAAAACTGCGGGTTGCCGCTTCTAGTAGATGGCGTCGGCGGCTGCCTTTTCCCTGGCGCTCCTTCGCCTCTCCGTTTCAAGTTTCAGATATGACATGGCGAACCTCGCGAGCACCGACTGGCAGAGGTCCATCTGCCCCTTCAGCTTGACCAGGGTTGGAATTCTCCAAGGCTTTGCCAGGATCTCGCTGAAGACCGTGTTCCGGCCCCTGGCCAGCTTGGGGAGGTACCCCGGCATCTGCTGTTCCGCTATGTCCAGGATCACCCTCACCGATATGAAGGGAACATCCGCCTCCCTGGCGGCGGTGGCCACGGCGTGGTCTTCCATGTTTATGCTGGCCACGCCAAACCTTTCCCTGAGTTCCAGACGTTCCTGCCTCTCTGAAACAAGGTGGTCAACCGTCAGCGAGCTGCTCCGGTTCACCGGCATCCGCGAGGCGACTGAGGCCGCACCTGCCATCTGGAGCATATCCGGGTCAGGCCTCACCGGTTCGGCTTCTCCGACCGCTGGGTCCAGCATGTAGCTCTCGGCCAGTAGCATCTCCCCGGTTTCCATCCCCAGTTGCACCGCGCCGGCGACGCCCAGCATCAGCACTCCCTGCGGACGGCGCCTGGCCTTGGCGAGCACATCGGTCATCGCTTCACCGGCCCGCTTCGGTCCAATTCCAACACAATGGATCTCGACCGGGATCCCGGCGCCTCCCGACGGCTCCAGGGTCTCGATGTCCCTCCGCAGGCTGAACAGTTCCTCTTCCATGCTGGCTACGATATAGAGCAATGCTCGCTTCCCTACAGGTGGCGGTTGAAGACTAGGCGGCGGTGATTCCGCCCTTGTGCGCGGCCCCCGACTTGATCAGGGTGGCCCAGTCGCGAGGAGACTGCACCGCGTTGAAGATGGTTGCCGACTCGAACCCACAGTGCATCATGCAGTTGGAGCAGCGCGGGTCCTTCCCCACGCCATAGTTGTCCCACAGGTCCTTGTCAAAGAGCTCGGACACATGCTCCACATGCTCGTCGGCCAGCGGGTAGCAGGGCTTCCGCCAGCCCATGACCGTGTATGTCGGATTGGACCAGGCAGTGCACTGGTATTCCCGGTCTCCCTTCAGGAAATTCAGGTACAGCGGGTTGTTGTAGAACTTGGCCCCATCGGAGTTTTCGGGGTCCAGCAACTGCCGGAACAAGTCGTGGGACTCCTGGCGCGTCAGAAATATTTCCTGGTCCGGTGCGTCGATGAAGTCATACCCCGGAGAGATCATCGAGCCCTCGACGCCGATACCGCTGACCATACGGAACATTTCCGACAGGTCCTCAACATCGCTGCCGCGGAACACGGTGGTGTTCGTGCACACCCGGTAGCCACGGTCGAGAGCGTCTTCGATGGCCTCCACTGCCTTCTTGAATACCCCGGCCCTGGCCACGGACTCATCGTGCTTGTCTTCCATCCCATCAAGGTGGACCACCCAGCACAGGTACTTGGAAGGTGGCACCTTTTCCATCACCCGCTGCAGCAACAGGCCGTTGGTGCAGCAGTAGACGAAGTATTTCTCCTCCACCAACCGGTTGATGATCTCGTGGATACGCGGATGGATGGTGGGCTCGCCGCCTGCGACGGACACAATGGGAGCCCCAGACTCCTTGACCGCGTTTATTGCCTCGTCGACGGGCATCATTTTGTCCAGCACCGGCTTGTACTCACGGATGCGCCCGCAGCCGATGCAGGCCAGATTGCACATCTCCAGGGGCTCCAGCATGGTAACCAAGGGAAACTTGCGCCGCCCGCGCGCTTTGTTTCTGAGGATGTACGCCGCCAGGCGAACGGACAGCTCCATTGGCCGTTTGGCGCGTTTCGCGGTGGTTGTCATCGGTATTCCTTCGCTTTGGTCAGACTCGAAGCGCGGTCGAGGGCCGTTTGCACTCAGTCCGCGTTCCTGGTTCTTGATTGCTTCGGATTTTCAGTATTCCCTTCTTGCCAGGAAATCCACCAGTTCTTCGGATTCCGCCCTGGCCCATTCCGGCAAGGGGACCGGTGCCAGCGCTTCGAGAGCGCGGCCGGCGGCCGATTCGGTAATCCTCTGGGACTGCTCTCTGGCACCCACTTCGTCGAGGATCGCCAGCACTCTCTGAACGTCGTCCTCCTCCAATTCCTCCCGGCCGTAGATGCGTTTTAGATCGACCAGTGCCGCTCCGCTCGCCCTGTCCAGCGCATATACGACCGGATAGGACTTCTTGCGGCGTCGAATGTCGTTTCCCGTTGCCTTGCCCAGGGTCTCCTCGTCACCCCAGATTCCCAGGTAATCGTCCCGTATCTGAAAGGCCTGGCCCAGGCCCTCGCCAAAAGTTGCGAAGGCCCTCACCGAGGCCTCGTCGCCCCCGGCCAGCAGCGCCCCTGTCTCGAGGCCGCACCGTATCAGTGCACCGGTCTTGCACGCGATCATGTGCAGGTATTCGTCGGCAGTGATGTCGGTTCGACCTTCGAACTGGAGGTCCAGGCACTGCCCCTCGATCATCTCCATATAGCTCGATGTGAGTATCTCGGATACTCGAAGCGCCACCTTGGCAGAAACGCCCTCTTCGTCAGAACGCAGCATGGCAAGGTCGCCTGTGCAATGCATCGCATTTCCCGCCACCAGCGCCTTCGGAATTCCCCAGACGCTCCACGCGGTGGCTTGGTGGCGGCGTTCCAGGTCCTGGTCCTGTATGTCGTCGTGCAACAGGGAGAAGTTGTGTACCAGCTCCAGTGCCGCCGCTGCCGGTATCGCGCGGCCATGGGACGAAGAAAGAGCTTCACAAGCGAAGAGGCACAGCGTGGGGCGAAGAGCCTTGCCCTGCGAGGATGGCGAAGCAGCCGGGTCGCCATGCCGATCGACCCAACCCAGGTGATAGGAAAGCAGCAGGTGAACATCTCCGCCATCCGTAGCCGGTACGGCGCGAACAAGTTCGTCTTCAATCCAGCCCTTGTACCGGGTGAACATTCCCGGCAAGTGTGGACCGGATTGGGCAACAGCCGGAGAATCTGGAGTCGATTCCGATGCCATCGCCAAGGACTGACCTGCCTTCCTTGGATTACGGGATTGCGCCCGTTTCGTAGCAGAAAACCCCTTGGCTTCAGGCCGTGGCCTGACTCGAAGCGGGCAACATCGGCAGCCGATGTATGGCATCGGATGTTAGCAATGCCCCATAACAGTGTCAAGTGAAATGGGCTGGGGAAACCTCCAAATTCCCTTTGCACTGCTGGCCCTGATTTCTAGTGTGCGTTCTCCCCGGACATTGCCATACAACCCTACTGATGACCGCTATAAAGGGAAAGTGGCCGAGATCAATTCCCGGTATCCGCCGGCACCATATACGCCACGAATAGGGTCTGCCCTGATTCGGATTGTTCCCCCAATTTGACTGCCCTGGGATATCTGCCCTCAAGGGAATCTGCGAGTGGCAGGAACTCGTCCATGAACAGAAAAACAGTATCTTCGGTGATGTCGTCCGGATAGGGCAACTCGCCATCTCGCAGATATTCTTCCACGCCGTCAATCGCTCTTGTGTCGGGGAGAACAAACCGCCGCAGGCTGGATTCGAAAGGTTGCCGGGTCGAGTAGAAACGCACGGGAAGGTCGGTTTCGGAGTCGTCAATGAACAGTAGTGCCTGGTTGTATTCGTAATTGAAAAACCACTTCACCGAATCGCTGCTGCCCCATTTGGAGACCTCCCCCAGGTTGGGTACCGCAAACAGCGTGAGGAAAAGCGCTGCCAGGGCTGCTCCGGTGATTGCGCCCATCCGACCAACGCGGGGACTGCCGGGGGTTCGCTCTTTCAATTCCTTTTTGAGGCGTGCAACTGCCGGGCTCAGCACAGCATCCACGCCCACCGACGCGATGACAATCACAAAGAAGATACCCAGCAGATACCGTCGGCTCTCGGCCCCAGGGACCAGAAGTATGGGCGTCATGCCGATGAGCCATGCCGCCAGCAGCAACTGGTATCGCCTCTCCTTGATGAAAAGGAAGCACACCGCCAGTCCGGCCCAGAAAAGTAGGGCAGCCACCACCGGCAAGATTGCGATGGAAGGAGGGGCGTCTGTCGACCCACCCTCGATTGGCAGGTGCACCAGCAGAACGGCGTCAACCATTCTTCCGGGAACCTGCAGCCAAGTGGAAAGAAAAGTCAGCGAGACCTGGTAAAGGTCGTTCAGGTTCTGGCCGACATATCCGGATGTTGCGTAGAAGAGGAGCATTGGGGCACCCACGACGAGGGAGGCGCCGAGAAAGGCCCACAGTTGTGGGCCCCGCCGCAACTCGGCATTGACCAACATCGAAACAACGGCCAATCCCCAGATACCCGTGAAAAACAAGAGGTGGGTCTTGAAGGTGTAAAGCCCAAGGCCCAGGATAACACCCGCCACTACCGCCACCCAGGTCCGCCACGACCCGTCCCGAGCCTGTCGAAAAGCCAACACGATGAGCCACATCGCCAGCAGCGACATGAAGACCGCCGTGATCCCTCCGAAGGCGATCCTGCTCTGGATGACAAACCAGACCGATACAGTGAGCATCGCTGTGGACAGAATGGCTACGCGGAACGGGAACAGGCTTCGTACCAGCAGGTATCCCACCGGTACGATCGCAATTCCGGGAATGGCCGAAGCCAGGCGCATTGTCGTTACATCGGCCCCTCCAAATCGGAAAATAAGCGCCATCCAGTGCGCATACCCAGCTGGATGTCCAAGGGTTACGCCCGTCCATATCCCAAGGCTCTCGCCGCGGACAGATCGCAGGGCCTCCATGGCCATCTCGGTTTCGTCGCCGTGAATGCCGTCGGGCGATCCAGGCAGGTCCCAGGCCCGAAGAAACGCTGCCGCCAGTGTCAGCACTGCCACCAATCCAACCTCGACAACCCGCGGCACTGCCAGTTCGTCATCCGGCGCCACTGCTTCCCTGGCCCGACTGACAGCCCGACCGACAACCCTGCCTGCTGCGACGCAGGCCTCCCCAAGGCGAAAAATCGACTCCTTCGGAACGCGTCGCCGCCCTATCGCTGTCCTCCGTCCCCGCCCCTCCTGACCTTGCCGAGGGACGGGCAGCCTGGCCGGTTCCGCTACACTGCCGCGCAACACTCGTTTTGTGAGAAACGCCTGGGTCAGCCAGAAGACCGCGGCTGCCATGGGCGTTGCGGGAGACGGAGATGCCTTAGGGGACGCAGTTCGAGGTGGCGGCAGCTTGGCTGGTGTTATTGGTTCAGGGCGAGTGTTTACTGGCGCCGCAGGCGCGCGCACGGGGGCAATGGGCAGCGGAGGGGACATTCGCGACGGATGCGTCCGGCAGGACGTGCCCTGTCTGATGAACAGGGCACGCGCCAGCCGGAACAAGCCGGACCTGAACGAACCGGGCGGCGGAAGCCGCGATTCGTCGGGCGGCCGCATGGGAAATGACGGAGGGCCAACGGAGAGTGGCTCGCCGCACTGGTGGCAGAAGCTATGGTCCTGGGGGTTAGCCGTAGCGCATGATGGGCAGACTCGGCTCAAAACGAGGCGTCTCTGGGACCTGTAATGCCCGTTGGGCTGACAATGCCCTCGGGCGGGCCGAGCCTATAGTACAATATAGCGCCAACGAGGCTGCTGAAAACGATGCTGGCGAAATTGGAGTCTCCAACCCAAAATAGTTGACACCCCCTCCACATTGCCATATATTTCTATCTTGTAACGAATGTTACATAAGGATGGCATTCCAAGCTGGTGGACGCTGCCAGAGGGGGATGCCCCCTTGCTGTAACAGGACGACATGACATCGCGTTTAAAACCATGGCAACCAGGCAGACAGGTAATAGGTCAAAAAAGGAGGAGCATATGGCTGACCAGGACATTGCATTGGTAGCTCACCTGATGCGTCGCGCCGGTTTCGGAGCGAGCCGGGATGAGATCGAGGCCAAGGCAGCGCAGGGCTACGACAACGTGGTCCACGAACTGCTCAACCCCGCGGGTGGCCTCGACGAAGACATCCTGATGCGCTACAACCCGGCCTATTACGAGCCGGGCGCCATCGAAGTCAACACCCAGCTCTGGGTGTACCGGATGATCAACAACCCCAACCAGCTCCAGGAAAAGGTCGCCCTGTTCTGGCACATGATTTTCTGCGCCGGCCACAGCAAGATCGACTCCGGCCAGGAAATGGGCATCATGGTCAACATGTTCCGGGAGCACGGCATGGGCAGCTTCGACGACCTGCTGCTCAGGCTGTCCGAGAATCCCGGCATGATGTACTACCTGGACAACACCGAGTCCCACAAGGCCAACCTCAACGAGAACTATGGCCGTGAGCTGCTCGAGCTCTTCTCCCTGGGTGTCGGCAAGGACGGCGCCTTCAACTACAGCGAGGACGACGTCAAGGTCTGCGCCCGCGCCTTCACCGGCTGGAACGTGGCCCCGGCCTACCCGCCGTTCCCCCACGGCCGCAGCCCCTGGGTCTTCCGCTTCGACCCCGCCGACCACGATGAGAGCGAAAAGACATTCCTGGGCGAGACCGGGGCCTGGAACGGCAACGACATTATTCGCATCATCTGCGAGCAGCCGGGAACCGCCCGCTTCCTCGCTCGCCACCTGTACAACTTCTTCGTGGCAGACGAGCCGCAGATCCCCGCCTGGCGTCTGACCCCGCCGCGGGACATCGAGGCTATAGAGATGCTCGAGAAGGCCTACTTCGACTCCGGGCACTCCATCAAGGCCATGCTCGAAGCCCTCTTCACCTCCGACTTCTTCAAGGACGAGAAGGTCCGCTACCAGAAGGTCAAGAACCCCGCCGAGATGGTCGTCAGCCTGCTTCGCATGGTCGGCGAGCACAAGGAAATCAAGCCCGGCCTGTTCGAGCTGTCCCAGGAGCCCAAGTACATGGGCCAGGACCTCATGAACCCGCCCACGGTCGAAGGCTGGCACACCGGCCGCGAGTGGATCGACAGCGGAACGCTGGTTGAGCGAATCAACTTCGCAGCCGAGCTGCTCGGCAACACCGAGCTTGATGGCGTCCGCGGTCTCGTGGACCGCCTGATGGCCCGTGGCGACACCATGAGCCCCGAACAGTTCGTGGACGGCTGCCTCGAGATGACCGGCCCGGTGCAGGTCACCGACGACACCCACGCCCAGCTCGTTGCCCATGCCTCCCAGGAAGGCAACCTGAGCCACAGCAGCGACGATGAGCGCGCCACCTTCACCCGCCGTACCGGCGAAATGTTCCAGATGATCGCCGCCACGGCCGAGTTCCAGTTCGAGTAAACCCGTTTCAAATCCGTCTCACCGCTCGCCCCGAGCATGTCGAAGGACGGGCGGTCAGGCGGCAACCCAAGGCAACTGCGAATACGCAAATCACAACGCTGAGAGGAGCGACAAATGGTATCGACCGCGAAAGACCCCGTCCTGGCAGTCCTTTCCCTGTCCGGCGGCAACGACGGCCTGAACACCGTCATCCCCCGCAACAACGGCCACTACCGGGACTTCCGCCCCACCATCGGTGTGCCGGAAGACCAGATCCTGCCCATCAACGACGAGTTGGGCTTCCACCCCACCATGGCTCCCCTGATGAAGTTCTGGGAAGCCGGTCAGCTGGCTGTGTTCGTGGGCATCGGATACCCCACGCCCAGCTACTCCCACTTCCGCAGCATGGACATCTGGCACACCTGCGAGCCCGAAATCATCGGCACCGAGGGCTGGCTGGGCCGCGCCGCCAAGCTGATGGACCCCACCGCCGAGAACGTACTCACTTCCGTTAACTTCGGCCGCGGCCTCCCGCGCGCCTTGGTTATGGAAGGCGTCCCCGTTGCCTCCGTCGGCAACCTCGAGACCTACGGCCTGCTCACTGGCATCGACGGCGACGACCAGCGCAACAACGCCCTGGACGTGTTCGGGCGCATGTACTCCCCGGCCATCGGCACCGGCCCGGTCATGGACTACATCCATTCCACCGGTACCGACGCACTCAAGGGCGCCGACATCCTGGCCACCGCGCCGGACAAGTACACCTCCAATGTCGAGTACTCCAATACCGTCATTGGCGGCTACATGAAGAACATCGCCCAGACCCACCTGGCCAACTTCGGAACCCGCGTCCTCTACACCACGTCGCCCTACAACGGCTTTGACTCCCACGCCAACCAGGCGCAGGCCAACGCCGCTCTGTGGACCGATGTGTCCAACACCGTCGACACCTTCTTCACCGACCTGCGCGACCACGATGCCAGCGACAACGTAACCCTGTTGCTGTTCAGTGAGTTCGGCCGCCGCGTTGCCGACAACGGCTCCGGCACCGACCACGGCGCAGCCAGCGTGGCCTTCGCCGTCGGCGAGCACGTCAAGGGCGGCGTCTACGGCATGTACCCGTCCCTGGCTCCGGCAGATCAGGAAGAGGGCGGTAACCTCGCCTTCAACCTGGACTACCGCTCCGTCTACTCCACCATCCTCGAAGACTGGTTCAACCTCGAGGCTGAGCCCATCGTCAACGGCAACTTCGAGCGCGTGAAGTTCTTCAACACCTAGAACCGGTCCGGCCACAGAAACCATCAAGAGGGCGCCCCGATAGGCGCCCTCCCGACGCACAAAGCACGACGAGGTAAGGATATGGCAACTCATTTCTTCGGTCTGAAGGACCGGACGTTTTACCATAGCCATGCCGTCGGCCGGAACGAATTCGCCGGCACCGGCTTCCGCAACCCGGTGGATATGGCTATCGCTTCCGACGGCTCGGTCTATGTCATCAACCGCTCCTACGAGAACCGTCCCGACGGTGTCCACATGACCGTGTGCACCCTGGACGAGGAATATGTCAGCGCTTTCGGCGAATACGGTGAGGGCGACGGCCAGTTCGTATGGCCCACCGCCGTGTCCCTGGACAGCGCAGGCAACGTCTATGTCGCCGACGAATGGCTCAACCGCATCACCAAGTTCACCGCTGACGGCGACTATGTCAGCAAGTGGGGCACCTCCGGCTCAGGCGAGGGCGAGATCAACGGCCCGTCCGGCCTGGCCATCGATTCCCAGGGCAACATGATTGTCGTCGATAGCAAGAACAACCGGGTCCAGAAGTTCACCATCGATGGCCAGTTCATCAACAGCTTCGGCTCCGAGGGCAGCGGCGACGGCCAGTTCAACCTGCCGTGGGGCATCGCTCTCGACAAGAACGACAACATCTACATCGCCGACTGGCGCAACGACCGCATTCAGGTCTTCAACAGCGCCGGTGAGTGGCAGCAGTCCATCGGCGAGACCGGCGATGGCGTCGGCCAGTTCAACCGCCCCAACGGCCTCGCCGTTGACGCCGATGGCGACATCTATGTCGCTGACTGGATGAACAACCGGGTGCAGGTCTTCGCGCCCGACGGCCGCTTCGTCACCATGTTCCGCGGCGATGCCGCCCTCTCCAAGTGGGGCAAGGACAAGCTGAATTCCAACCCCGACATGATTCGGCAGCGGAATCTGGCCCATGCCAACGACCCCACCTACGAACAGCGCTTCGCCCACCCCTGCGGCGTCCGCATCGACGACCAGGGCCGCGTGGCCATCATCGACCACACCCGTGGCCGCATCCAGGTCTATGTCAAGGAAGACGAGCCCGTCCTCCGCTAGACACGACCTCACCCAGGCAAAGCAAAGGGGCGCTCGTATGGGCGCCCCTTTCGTTTGCTCTGCTTGTTTCCTTACTCCTCCTGTGCGGTTAGCCCTCCCATAGGAACGCGAAATATCGTTTCACCATCTGTTTCGTGTCTGTGCGTGATCAGTGCGTCGATCAACCGTCGCACTTCCAACAGTGTTTCCGTGTGTTGAGCCTCAGCTATTTCCCGTGAATGCCTGATTTCTTGAGCCAGAAGCTCATCATTCCTTTCTTGTTTGCCCAGTCTGTAATGGACACTGCCTACGAAACCCACCACTGCCAACAGCACCACTAAGGCGGCGATGATGGTTGCAGTTGGTCCGTCTATGTCAATCATGTGTCCTCTCCCCAAGGCTGGAAAGAAACCCCTCGCCCAAGCTAACAGTCCGGGCCCTTGGGCATTCCGTTGTCTATCCAGGTGATGATCTCCTCGATCTCGTCTCGGGGCATGAATGGCCCTCTCAGCGGCATTCGACCGGAAGTCCCCACGCTGCGGGCCAGTGACCTTACCAACTGAGTCTCCCTGCCCGGCACGCCCGGCTCGATCGCCCTGATGCCCGACAGCACCGACACCTGCAGTTCCTCGGGGGTCTCCCAGTAATAGGCGTGTATGCCCGGAAGTGGATCGCGTCCCCAGCGCTCAATCCACTTCGCCATGATGCCGTCCAGGAGTTCCTTTACCCTGGGCCAGTAGACTACTTTCTCGTTGCTGGACTCGTCGCTCATCCTCTCCAATCCGAAGTCAATGTGTAGGATTGAATTCCCGGGACGGCCCCCAGTCCATCGCGGTCTGGGGGCCTGTATATCATCATGCCATTTGCGGTCCGTTATGCCGCTCAGTTGGGGTGTTCGCTCACCGTTTCCCGCTGAAGCAGATCGATTGCGTGCTTGAGGACCGGCTGCACCACCTCCAGGCACTCCCGCACCCCCTTGGTGCTGCCCGGCAGTGTGATGATCAGCGTGGTCCCGCGGATCCCTACGACCGAACGGCTGATCATGGCCATCGGCGTGAACTCCAGGGACTTTGCCCGCATGGCCTCAGCCATACCAGGCACTTCCTTGTCCAGAATCGACAGGCAGGCCTCCGGAGTAACATCGTACCTGCCCAGCCCTGTGCCTCCCGTCGTGACGATGAGGTCGACATCCGGTGCGTCCGCCCAGTCCGCAAGCGTCTTCGCGATTGTCCCGTGGTCGTCGGGCACAATGTCCGAGCGCACAACCTCGAAACCGTCGGCCGTCAGGATGTCCCGGATTGCCTGGCCGCTGGTGTCCTCCCGGTTTCCCTGCGCACCCGATGTGCTGACTGTCAAAACGCCCAATCTGGTCATCACGCCCTCCGCCGGAAATAATACCATAAGGCGGTAGCCCCGAACACGAGGCCAGCAATGGAAAAACGAATGCCGTAACACCACTTGAAGCTGCATCATTCATCCTGGGTTGCAGGACTACGGCAATAGGCATGCACCGCCGAAGCAAGAGGGGCGGCTCGTTGACAACCCAACGGCCCGCCACTATATTCATTGCGAATTTCGCCGCCTCGCTGGTCTGGGAAGGGAGCTCTTTGAGGACCGAACCCAACTGTGTTTTCTGCAGCATTGTAGCGGGTAACTCGCCTGCCCGCGTCCGGTACCTGGATAACGACATCATCGTCATCGTTAACCAGCTGGACTGGGTGCCGCTTATGCTGCTGGTGATGCCCAAGGAACACCTCTCGCAGATCGGCATGTGGGACAGCGGCCTGTTGCCGAGGCTGGGGAAGCTGGCCGTCGACATGGGAGCCATGTACTCCCCCAACGGCTTTCGCATCCTCTCAAACTTCGGGCGCGACGGATTGCAGAGTCAGAGCCACGGCCATCTCCACGTGGTCGGCGGTACTTTCCTTGGCCATTACGTGGAGCACGACCTGAGCATGTCGTCCATGCCCAGCCCCTACCCGAACCTGCCCAGGTAACAAGAGACTATCAGACGGAGCATACCGACTTGGCTGAAACAATCCTTTACGAAAAGCGTGACAACATCGTAGTAATGACCCTGAACCGCCCCGATGCGTTGAACTCCATCAACCGCCAGCTGCGCGGCGAACTGGCCGACGCCATAACGGAGTTCGACAGCGACCCGGAGGCATTCGTAGCAATCGTGACCGGCGCTGGGCGAGCGTTCTGCGCCGGTCGTGACCTGAAGGAGCGCGCTGAAGACAACGCCGAGGGCGTGCAGGCCCGGGCTTCACACAGCATGAGCCCCGACAGACCCTACATGTGGCCCCAGACCTGGAAGCCGATGATCGCGGCCGTCAACGGCTTCGCACTGGCTGGCGGCTGGTCCATCGCCCAGATGTGCGACCTCCGGATCGCTTCGGAGGATGCCAGGCTCGGAATCACCGAATCCAAGTGGAGCCTGCTGCCGCCCTTCGGAACCATCCTGCCAAAGATGATTCCCATGTCTGCGGTGCTGGAGCTCGTATTCACCGCCGCTCCCATCACGGCCCAGCGCGCCTACGACATCGGCTTCCTCAACAAGGTCGTACCCGCCGAGGATCTGATGGAAGAGGCGATGGCCATGGCCCAGCAGATCGCCGAAAACGCTCCGCTGGCCGTCCAGAACTTCAAGGAACTGGCCTACCGCGGCCTCAACATGTCCACCCAGGACATCTCATCCCTCACCTACCACATGTACGACCAGCTCCTGACGACGGAGGACAGCAAGGAAGGCCCCCGCGCCTTCGCCGAAAAGCGCAAGCCCAACTGGCAAGGCCGTTAGTAGCTACTTCAAATCACAGGCAAGATGGAAAGGGGCGGGAACTACCCCCGCCCATGGCGATTCTGGAAATGGCCCGCTTCTTGGAGATGCTATAAGCTACGTATTGCCTCTGTATTCCTTTGGCCTAGGGTAGAGCGGCATTTCAATGATGCAGTGGGCATTGTCTCTGGCAATTACTTCGATTGCTTTGTGCCGCCCGGACTGATTGACCACCTTGGGCTGAGAAATCCGCCGGGAGATGATGCGTATACGGTCTCCCCGTAGTGAGTCACCTACATCAAACAGTGTTGGCATCTAAGCCTATTACTCCCTCGTCTATCAGTTCCTGGCAGATTTCCACCACCAGTTCCAACTCAATGCCAAGCTGAGCTTCGATGTCGGAAAAGTATAGTGGGCCCTCAGTTGTGCCAAAGAGCTCGGTAATTTCCGCTGTAGCCTGTTCTCTGCTGACTTCCCGGAGCTCAATAATTTCTGGCACGTAATTTTCCGTAATACGGCCAAGCTCCGACTCCAGCAAAGTTACTCGTTCCCGCAAACTGGCGACTTCGTTCAGGAGATGTTGAATTACCGCGCTCTGGTGTTCAGCAATTGAGGTCACTGTGTTCTCCAAGTAGTATCAAGGGCTTTTGCTCATCGTATGCGAACTTTTTCGGAGGCGTCAATCGGCCTCCGCCTCCCGCACCAGCCTGCGAATGCGGTCGGGGCTCAGCGGCAGATCGCGTACCTGCACGCCCAGCGGCGCCAGGGCCTGCGAGACGGCGTTGGACAGCGCGGCGCCTGTTGCCACGATGCCGATCTCTCCGCCGCCCTTGACCCCCAGGGGATTGAGGGGTGAAGGTGCCAGGTCCAGCACCTTGGTCTGGAAGTCGGGTATATCGGTGGCTGTGGGCAGCAGGTAGTCCATGAAGGTACCCGCCAGCATCTGACCGTTCTCGTCGTAGACCAGCTCCTCCAGCATGGTGGCGCCCACCCCCTGCGCTGCCGCCCCGGTGATCTGCCCGTTGAGCAGCAGAGGGTTGATCACATGCCCCACGTCCTCCGCAATTACATACCGCAGGATTTCCACTTCTCCCGTTTCGGCGTCCACAGCCACATGCACCGCGTGGGCTCCGCAGGGGTACAGTTCCTGTGGCGACTGGAAATAGTGGCTGGCCTCCAGCCCTGCCTCGCCCAGGTTGTACCGGCTTGCGGGCGCGGCCAGGCGCAGCACTTCGGGCAGGCTGAGGCTCATATCCGAGGAGGCAGGGCCGTCCTTGCGGCCCACCCGCCCCTCTGCCAGCGTCAGCTCGGAGGGATCTACATCGAGGTACGCCGCTGCCACCGCCAGCACCCGGTCCCGCAGCTTCTGCGCCGCGCCGTAGACCGCGTTGCCCGCCAGCGTCGTCCCGCGGCTGGCGTATGTGCCACCGCCGTAGGAGGTCAGGTCGGTGCTGCCGTGGTATACCGTGATGCTCTCCATGGGCACGCCAAGACCGTCGGCGCAGATCTGCGCGAAGATGGTCTCGTGCCCCTGGCCCATGGTCGCGATGCCCAGGTACACCGCCACCTCGGCCTGCGGGGGAGCCACGGCTTCCACCTGCCCTGGATATGTCTCCATGCCCCTTTCTCCGGGCAGCGGGCCCTGGAACGGGCCTCCGGCGTTGGTGATGGCGATCCTCGCGCCTTCCCCTGGGTCGCCGGTGCCGGTGCTCTTCACGAAGCAAGCAGTTCCCACGCCGTGGTACTTCCCGTCGATCTCTTTCCCGATCTGCGGCCTGAGCGATTCGTAGTCGATGTCCTCCAGCGCCTGCCGCAGCAACGCCGGATAGTCGCCGCTGTCGTAGATGATCGAATATGACTCGGGCCGGGTTCTTCCCAATTCGTAGGGCATCATCTCCGGCGGGATCAGGTTTTTCAGCCGAAACTCCGCCGGGTCCATTCCCAGGTCGGCAGCCACAAGGTCAAACATCCGCTCCCGGAAGAAGCACGACTCGTACCTGCCCGGGGCACTGAATGTACCCATGCCAACCTTGTTAGTCAGAACGCACTTCACATCCCACTGGTAGTTGGGAATGTAGTACGGCCCCGGCAGCAGCGCCGTCGTCGAGGTCGGCACCGACGCCCCGTGAGTCCGTACATAGCCGCCGAGCGCTCCCAGCACCCTGGCCCGCATTCCCAGGATCGTGCCGTCGTTCTTCACGGCCAGCTCCATCTCGCAGACATGCTCCCGCGAATGGTTCGCTGATATGAGGTGTTCGGCACGGTCTTCGGTCCACTTGACCGGTCTGCCCGTCTTAATGGCCGCAAAGGGCACCAGGAAGTTCTCTGGATAAAACTCGCCGCGAACGCCAAATCCGCCGCCCACATCCGGCTCGACGAAGTGGATGCGGTGCTCCGGCAACTGCAGCAGCGACGACAGCACCCCCCGGTTGTAGTGCGGCACTTTCGTCTCGCCCCACACCGTCAGCTGCTCACGCCCCGGGTCATAGGACGCTGCCAGCCCCCGCGTTTCCATCGGATTGGCGGTGTGCCGGTGGCAGCGGAACTCCTCCTTGCGCACGAAGTCCGCGTCCCTGAACGCCGCTTCGGGGTCGCCGATGGACGAGTTATACTCGTAAGCTACGTTGGTCCCCTGCGCCTCGTGGATCACGATCTCGCCCTTCAGCGACTCCCTAACATCCACCAGTGCAGGAAGCAGTTCGTACTCCACCTCGACCGCCTCGGCCGCATCCTCGGCCAGGTAGCGGCTCTCGGCCAGCACCACCGCCAGCGGGTCGCCCACATAGTGAACCTTGCCGTGGGCGAGTGGATACTGCAGGAACTTCAGCAGGTCGCTGTACGCTCTCAATCGCACTGGAATCGGGCGCGGTTCCACCGCAGCCGCGATGTCCTCGAATGTGATCACATCAGCCACGCCCGGCATTTCCCGCGCCGCGCCCGTGTCGATGGACACGATCCTAGCGTGGGCGTGCGGACTGCGTACGATGGCGGCGTGCAGCGCGTTGGGCAACCTCACGTCGTCAACGAACTGGCCTTGGCCGGTCAGGAACCGCCGGTCTTCCTTCCGCCGGATGGGTGCTCCGATGTAGCTTGCAGTCATATCCTCACCACCGGGAAGGCTGATTAACCGGGAAGGCTGATTGTAGGTATGTCCTACCCTTCGGTGTGTCTGCGGTGGATCATTTCCCACACCCGCCGTGGGCCGACGGGCGGGTGCGTGACCTCGACCCCAAGGGGCAGCAGAGCATCGGCCACCGCGTTTCCAACAGCGGTGAAGGCGCCCACGGTGCCAGCCTCTCCCACACCCTTGACGCCCCCCTGGGTGAATGGCGATGGCGTCTCGGTATGCAGGGTCTGGATCTCCGGAACGTCCGGCGCTGTCGGCACAAGGTAGTCCATCAAGGTGCCGGTGAGCAGTTGACCGTCCTCGCTGTAGACCAGCTCCTCGTGAAGCGCGTTGCCTATGCCCAGTCCCACGGCGCCAACCACCTGTCCGTCCACGATCACATGGTCAATGATCGTTCCGCAGTCCTCAACGCAGAAGTACTGTTCCACCTTCACCATCCCCGTCTCCGGGTCGACACGCGCGACCGCCATGTGCGCCCCGTGGCCGAAGGTCTGATGCGGCGGGTCGAAGGTGCGTGTCGACTGCAGCCCGCGTTCGATGTTGTCCGGAAGAGAGACGATGCGCGATCCGTCGTGAGCTGCTGCAGCCACCGCAGCGAAGGACACACTCTTCGTTGGATCTGCCGCGTCAAATATCTGACCGTTCGAGATCTGGAGCTCCTCGTTCTCCGTCTCCAGGAAGAACCTGGCAATCTCAGTGGCCTTTCGCCTGATGTCCTGCGCCGCCAGCCGGATGGCACCGCCGGTGCTCACCGCGCTCCGGCTCACGCCAGTGCCGGAGCCGAACGGAGTGGCGTCCGTGTCGCCCTCCAATATCTTGACAGTCTCGTAGGGCACTCCCAGTTCCCGCGCCACCAAGGTGGCGAACACGCTGTCGTGGCTCTGGCCCGTGGACCTCGCGCTGACTGCTGCCAGTACATTTCCTCCGACATCCACCCGGATAGTCGCCGAATCAAAAGCCGGCAGCCCGTACACACCGCGTTTGATATAGTCCTGCGACCCAGTGCTCGAGTGCTCCACGAAACAGCAGATTCCTATGCCCACCTGCTCGCCCCGGGCCCTTGCCTCAGCCTGTTCCTTTCGTAGCTGTTCGTAGTTTGACGATTCGAGCAGCTTCGCAAGGGTGTCCGGATAGTCGCCGCTGTCATACAGCCGTCCCGCCGAGGTGTTGAACGGCTGGTCCTCAGGCTGGATGAAGTTCTTCATCCGGACATCTGCCGGGTCCAGCCCGAGCTCCGCGGCCAGCATGTCCATGACCCGCTCGATAACAAACACACCCTGCACCGTGCCAACCCCGCGGTAGGCGGCTCCGGGGCACTTGTTGGTCAGGACGCCATAGGCATCGCAGATAAAGTTGTCGATCCTGTAAGGGCCAACAATGGACTGTCCGGTGGTCATCGGCTCCAGTCCTGCCGAGGTCGGGCCGAGAGTGTGTGCCCCCTGGTCCACCAACACCCTCGACCTGATTCCCAGGATCCTGCCATCCCTGTCCGCGCCAACCGACACGTCCACCTTCATTTCGTGAGCGTGTCCGCAGGCCATGATATTCTCCATCCGATCCTCGACCCACTTCACCGGCCGGTCAACCTTCTTCGAAAGGAAGGACAGGATGATGCTTTCCGGGTAGGCCGCTCCCTTTATCCCGAACTCTCCGCCCACATCGGGCGAAATGACCCGGACCGCGTGCTGGGGAAGGCCCATTACATTGGACACGGTGGTGCGAACCAAGTGCGGCGAGCGGCAGGAGGCCCACACCGTGAGCCTTTGCTGGCCCAGGTCGTAGTTGGCCACAACGCCCCGCGCTTCCACCGGAACGCCGGTCTGTCGCGGAAAATTGAAAGTCTTGTCCAGCACCACGCTGGCACGGGCCAGGGCGCCGTCGACATCGCCGTCCCCGTACTGCCGGTAGAACACGACATTGTCGTTCATTCCGGCGTGGATCACCGGAGCGTCCGGCGACATCGCCTGTTCGAGTCCACCGACCACCGGCAGCGGGTCATACTCCACGACCACGGCCTCCGCCATGTCCTCCGCTGCGTGGGGAGTTTCGGCAGCAACCGCGACGATGGGGTCTCCGACGAAGGTCACCTTTCCCGGCGGCATCGGGAACCGGTCGTAGGGCCGCGCGAACTCGCTTGACCCGGGTGCCGCCGGCCGGACCGGGTTCACATGGGGCAGCACTTCTTCCGGAGTAATCACCCCGATCGCCCCAGGGACTTCCATCGCGGCGGAGCAGTCGATCGAAACGATGTTGGCGTGAGCGTACTCGCTCCTTACGAATGCTGCGTAGGACATGCCCGGAAGCTTCACATCATCCAGGAACTGCCCCCTCCCGCGGACCATCCGCGCCAACTCGGGACGGGCAACCTCTTCGTGATCAGCCATGGTCCGCTCCTTGCGTTGGTCGGTTACCTCTGCCTCCGGAACAGCCGCCAGACCTCTACTGAGAACCCGGGAAGCAGGTCCCCCAGGTCAAGTAGATCGTCTTCCTTCAGAACGACTGGTTCAGCGTTGGGCCTGTGGATGGCAACGGTCGCTGTGTCAGGGTTAAGCACCAACGCGATCTTCGATCCGTAGCAAAGCCACATCTGGGCTTTCGCTGCTATTTCAGGGTTTGAGTTGCTGGGCGATTTGACCTCTACCACCAGGTCTGGCGCAAGTTCCGGGTAGCCCTGTGTTCCTTCAGGGATACGTCCGGGCGCGATCCAGGCCACATCGGGGGCGCGCACCGTATCAGGCCCATTCTCGAGCCGGTATCCGGGTTCTCCAGTTCGCACCACACCGAAGTCGTTATCCTCTGCATAGGTTCCCAGCAATATTGTAGTTCGAGTAACTGAATCTCCATGCGGGTCGCCAGTGGGCATTTTTTCTATCAGTACTCCCCTGATGAGTTCGTACCGCTTACCCTCCCCTCTCGGAAGTCGAAGCAACTCATCAGCGGTCATCAGCTTCGTCTTGGTTGTCATCTCTCACCTACCAGCCAATGACACTTTCGATACGAGCGAACCCGATACCCCTACACCGTCCCCGTCTTAACGATCGCCTGCACGATGGGCGCGTAGCCCGTGCAGCGGCAGATGTTCCCGGAGATCCCGGTGCGTACCTCGGCCTCCGTGGGATTGGGGTTGTCCCGCAGGAACGCGTAGGCCGTCATCAGGAATCCCGGAGTGCAGAACCCGCACTGCAGCGCGTGATTCTCCTGGAACTGCGCCTGCAGAGGGTGCAGCTCGTCGCCGTTGGCCAGCCCCTCGACCGTCATCAGCTCCGCGCCGTCCGCCTGCACCGCCAGCAGCAGGCACGAGCGCACCGCCTCGCCGTCCACCAGGATGGTGCAGGCACCACAGACGCCGTGCTCGCAGCCCAGGTGAGTGCCCGTCAGGTTCAGTTCCTGCCGGATGAAATCGGCCAATGTCAGGCGCGGCTCCACTCGCCCCGAGTACTCTCTGCCGTTCACCGTCATCTTGATGTCGATCATCTGCTGCGTCATGCTGCATCTTCTCCCGGATTTGTGCTTGACCCAGTGTATCGTCCCGTCCGCCCCGCCTCTCCCGTCATTCCCGCGGAAGCGGGAATCCACAGGCCCCGGCTGCCGGCCTTCAACCGCCAGGTTGCGGCGGCGCAACGGTTGAAGGTAGAGACAAAGAGCTAGCCCGAACAGGCGTCTTCCAGTGCTCGCCTGGCCATCACCGCGCTCACTTCTGTCCTGTATTCTGCCGAAGCGTGAATGTCCGATCCCGGGCTGACCGCCTCGGAGACCAGCGCCCCCGCCTCACGCCGCGCGGCATCGTCGACCACCCGGCCCACGAGCGCCTCTTCCGCCGCGGGCATCCGGGCAGGGGCGTCTCCGACGGCGAACATCGTGATCCGCGCCTCTTGGCAGACACCGTCGGCGTCGTTCCGCAGCATGGCAACGGAGCCCACCAGTGCGAAGTCACCCTCTCGTCTGCTAACTTCCCGGAAGCCCCAGCGCCAGCCGTCGCCCTGCAGCGTGGGCAGCCTGATCTCCATCAGCAGTTGCTCCGGCTCCAGCGAGGTGATCAGCGGCCCGACGGCAAACTCCGCTGCCGCCATGGTCTGCGTCCCGCTGCTGGAGGCCAGCACGAATTCGGCGTCCAGCGCGGTGCAAATCGCGGGCAGCTCGGCGGCGGGGTCCGCGTGCGCCACGCTCCCGCCAATTGTTCCACGGTTGCGTATCTGGAAGTGCCCGATGTGGGATATGGCAGCCGTCATAACCGGGAAGGCGCCCCGAATGGCGTCCGACTGTTGCAGATCACGCTGGCGCGTGAGGGCACCCACGGTGACAACTCCGTCCGACGCTGAAATGCCTGACAGTCCGGCCACTCGGTTGATGTCGACAACCACCGCCGGGCGGACCAGGCGCAGGTTCATCATCGGCATCAGGCTCTGCCCTCCCGCGAGTACCTTGGCGTCGAACCCGTGCTGCGCCAGCAGTTCCAGCGCCTCGTCCACGGTCGTCGGAGCAAAATAGTCGAACTTGGCGGGCTTCATACTTTTTCCCTCCCCCCAAACCTGCTTCCTCAGCAGGAAGAGGCAACTGGTCTGGACCCCGTAGATGGCCCCTAATGCGAAGAGGGGAGCCGCCTTGGAGACTCACCCTCTCGAGATTCGCCCTATTGTTACACAGCCGTGTTAAATCTGGTACTCCGGTCTCCGCAGCAATTGGCGCGCGATCACCAGCCGCATCACCTCGTTGGTTCCCTCGCCAATGATCATCAGCGGGGCGTCGCGATAGTAGCGTTCCACCGGCGACTCCTTGATAAACCCGTAGCCGCCATGGACGCGCATTGCCTCCATGGTTACCTCGCCGCAAACCTCGCTGGCGAACAGCTTGGCCATGCCTGACTCCAGATCGATGCGCCCGCCCTCGTCCTTCTTCTTCGCTGCGTCGTAGACCAGCAGCCGCGAGGCCTGGATCTTCGTGGCCATGTCCGCCAGCTTGAGCTGGATCGCCTGGTGTTCGGCGATGGGCTTGCCGAAGGACTCCCGCTGCTGCGCGTACCGGATGGCCGCGTTGAAGGCTGCCTGCGCCACGCCGACGGCCCGCGCCGCCACGTTGATACGCCCCGTCTCCAGGCCGCTCATCACATGGCCGAAGCCGACGCCTTCCTGCTCGCCGATCAGGTTGTCGGCAGGAATGGCGTAGTTGTTGAAATTCAGTTCCACGGTGTCCAGGCCCCGGTATCCCAGCTTGTCCAGGTCCCGGCCCACCTCGAACCCCGAGCCAGGTTCGCCCCGCTCCATCACGAAGGCGCTCAGCCCCCGGTGTCGCGGCTCCATGTCCCGGTCGGTGCGGGCCAGCAGACAGAACATGTCGCCGTAGCGCCCGTTGGTGATGAACATCTTGGAGCCGTTGACGATGTATTCCTCGCCGTCCTTTGTGGCGGTGGTCTGCAGGTTGGCCACATCGGTGCCGCCGCCGGGCTCCGTCAGCGCCAGCCCGCCCCGCTTCTTCCCTGAGGCAAGGTCGGGCAGGAACCGCTCCTTCTGCTCCTCGGTGCCGTAGTGCGTCAACACATAGGTCAGGATGTGGTGGGTCCCGATGGCCCCGCTGAGGCTCATCAGGCCCATGCTCAGTTCCTCGAATATGCTGGCGAAGGTGGTGTAGTCCAGCCCCAGCCCGCCGTACTCCTCGGGCACGGTGATGCCGAACAGCCCCAGCTCCTTCATCTGGTCGATCAGGTCATGAGGCACCCGGTCGTCGCGGTCCAGCTCGGCAGCCACCGGCTCAACCTCGCGGCGCACGAAATCGCGCACCAGCGCCACGATCTGCGCCCGTGCCTCTGCGGATGTTGCTACCACGGTTCTCTCCTTAGTTGATGTGTGACTATGTTCCCTCTCATGTCATCAAGAGAAACTATGCCTAATGGTCCTGCTCCTTGCGTACGCAGGTCCCTTCTCGAGTGTCCCCTGATCCCTTTGCGCCGCAATAAACGAATAGATTATAACGGCCTCTCAAAAATATGCGGCGGCGCCAGGCGACTTACCGCTGCCGAAACTCACAGGCATACACGGCTTCCTCGCTGGTCGAAGCCTGGTTCCGTTCGCACCGCATTGAACCTTCGGGTGTCTCAACTCGAACACTGGTGATCTCTGATAGAGGCTGTTCGAACGGCGTCGGTTGCGACAAATAACAGTTAAAAGTTTGGGGTTCATTTTTGTACATGGGCACACCGTTGCAGAAGCTATACGACCGATTGCCGGCTGCAACAGTCAGTGTTAGATCATTTGCGTGTATATCGAAATCTGCCTTGGCGCTTGCTTGCAGATGCGTTTCCAGGCGCGTGTCGCCATCATACGCGTACCATTCTTCGGTTACCCACAGATACACCCACATTTCCGCTGTGTCAGTAGTATACAAGTGGGTAAGGGCCGGCGTGGGAGTCGGGGTTGGAGTATCCGTAGGGTAAGGGGTGGCCGTCGGGTAGGGGGTGGCTGTGGGGTAAGGAGTGGACGTAGGAAGGGGCACAGGCGTATATGTTGGCACTGGAGTATACGTCGGCTCTGGAGTGTGCGTTGGTAAAGGTGTGGGCGTCGGTGTGGGTGTGGGCGTCGGTGTCGGCGTGGGTGCGGGCGTCGGCGTGAGTGTTGGTGTGGGAGTAAGCGTGGGCGTGGGCGTCGGTGTGGGCGTAGCCGCAGGCGTCGACGTGCGGACTGGCAGCCGTGTTTGCGTAGCAGTTTCCGTAGGCGTCCGGGTCCCTGGGGTGGGTGACGCCGGTGTATCGGTAGCGGCAACTGCCGTGGCCATGGGCTCACCGGTGGCTGGAACCGCCGTCGCCTCCCCTTCGCCATCGCACGCTACGGCCACCGACACAAGTGACAGCGCAATTAATGCTGGGATGAAGCGGACGAAAATCGAAACAATCGTAAAGTACTGCACTTAGAGACCCCCTGTAGGTCCTTACCTATCGGTCCTTGACACAGATGGTGGGTATCGATTTTCGTCTGAACACTTGGAAACCCCGCGGGGCTCCCCCTTCTTTGTTTTCTTCACCAACCCAGACGCAGACCGTCTCCCGTGCGCTTGTCCTGAGCTTGTCGAAGGGCTTCTCCGCGGAATGCTACCAGATCAGGCACGTCGTCGATACTCAATCTCCCACTTCACCAGAGCAAACGCATTCTGATTTTATGGAGCCCGATAAATCGTCATGCCCGCGAAAGCGGGAATCCATGCCTCCCTGCCCGAAGCTGATTGTATCGGCGCGGAACCCTCTGGATTCCCGCTTTCGCGGGAATGACGGGGGCTGCACCGCGTATTAAGTTAGAATACGGTCGCCCTGCCCACTTCACCGGGGACTTCCGATCATTTCCTCTCCCGGATGGAAAGGGTTAGGCCTGTCCTTGGCCTGCCGAAGGAGTGAGTGTGAAATCCTAGCGAGTGGCAAAGCTGGCAGCGCCAAGATAACCCTCTCAGAATTACTCGAATCGGAGTGTTCCGCTCTGCCCCAGGACCAGTCCTGAGGCGCGGGCCACATGCCCCGGATTCATCCGATTTCCCAGATGGATAGCTGGCGGCCTTTCCCCACAATCAGCCGCCGTCTTGGTTCGCCGCCCCTGGTGTGGGGTTGCTGACGGTCTGGAACTCCCCCGAACCGTCCGGCACGCGGGCGTAGCTCTCGCCCTCGCCTGAGTCCCCCTCATCCCAGTTCACGATGTCCACCGGCACGCCTTCTGACGTCCAGATGCCCAGTTCCTCGTCGCCCCCCAGCTTGAACCCGGCCCAATTGTCCGTGTCCACCTCGACCTGCAGGTACTCACCCGGCGCGATCAGGAGGTTCGTTGGGAACGCCACCCGCTTGTCGAAGTCGGTCAGGTCGTCGGACACCAAAAAGCTGGCCAGAGATATGTGCTGGTCGGTGTAGTTATAGAGCTCGAACCAGTCCAGCGGGTCGCCCTTGGCCGCAACCTCGTTGATCACTAGGCCCAGGCCCGACGCAGAGGGGTCAGCCTCGCCGTCGCTGTAGGTGTAGGTCCTCGACGGCCCCGCATCCGTCATGCTGCCGTAGGCGCCGCTGAAGCTGCCGACTATGGCCGCGCCGGTCTCAGTTCCGGCAACTGTCAAGCCCAGCGCGCCTTCCGTGAACGGCAGAAAGAACTCCGGCTCTGTAGCGCCAGCCGCCACAGCCCAGATTCCTCCCGCGATATTGTCGCGGCCGATTACCAGGGTGGCCCCACCGGTTAGCAGGGACTTGGGCAGAACCACTGTCATCCCGACCAGCGAGCCATTAGCTTCGAATCCCAGAACGGATATAGAGGCCAGTTCCTTCACACCGGGCAAGAGGAGCTGCTCATCCGGACCAGCCTCACCAGCTATGACCCCCAGGCCCTCCGGAGATTCCTCCCCTCCGTCGCCCAGCAGTCGAGTGACGGTCCCCTCCTCAAATGGGTTGGCGCTCTTGTTGGAACCCCAGGTTGTTTCAAAGCCCACCTCAACCGTCCCCGGCTCAACCTCCCCCGCAACCGGCCCCGAGTCCTCGCCCGAAGCACCACGGAATCGACCCGAAATAACCGCATCCGGTCCTGAACCAGCCTTGGCCAACTTCAGGGTTCCGGACATCAGGGGCTCGACCCATTCGGGCGCTGTGGCCCCCGGCGGTATGCCCCACGCCACCGCGCCAATCCGGTCCTCCCCCAGGGTAAGGACTGCCCCGTCGTTCAGCATCGCCTGTGGCAGAACAACGGTTACTCCCTCGACTTCACCGCTTTCGACCAGCAACATCATCATGGTAATGGAAGCCAGGTCGGCAACGCCCGGCAGGAGCGCCTGCTCCTCGGGGCTGGCTGACCCCGCGATTACCCCCAGCCACTCTATGCGGTTGCCGGTCTGCACCCCGTCCTCGCTCAGTAGGTAGGTCACTCGCCCCTCCTCGAGGGGATTCGCGCTGGCATTGGAGCCCCAGGTCGTCTCGAAATGGACTTCGAAGGCTGACGCCTTTCCGCCCGGTCCCGGTGCAGTGCCCTCGTATGGCTCCGGCCAGTCCGGCGGCTCAGGGGTGAGGTCGGCCAGTATCTCTCCCTTACGCTTGAGGATGAACTTCCTCACTCGCTCGGTGTCCGCGGCCGCCTTGGCGCTGTCGGCGGGCAGCGCGTGTTCCTGCACGACGGCCGCCATCTCGTCGACGTTGGCCAGCAGCGCATCCTCGTCCCAGGCCTCCTCCAGAATTTCCTTCAGCCGTCCGGCGTATTTCGTGCGCCACTCCGGCGTGTTGTACAGCCGGTTGGGGATGGCCGTGAGAGCCAGTACCGATGGCGGTGGATTGCTGATATTGTCGAAGGGATTGGGGTCGTCCTTCAGGTGAAAGGTGTCGTCCACGCCCCACGGAATGAACACGAACTTCCCCTCCGGCTCCCGGTAGAAGTGATAGTTGTTGCGATCTCCGGCGTACCCGTCCCAGTGGCCCACCAGCACCTCCGTCGCCCAGAAGGACAGGAACCGGTCTAGGTCCACGATCTCCCCCAGCGCCTCCAGCCCAGCCTCCGACGGGTCCTGCAACGCCGCCACCACGGCGTCCACATCCGACCAGTCGTCCTCATCCTCATTGGTCTTCTTCTCGAAGGTGCCGCGATATGCCGGGTCAAAGTCGCTGACCGTGCCCTCGTACAGGTTGCCGTCGGCATTGTCGAAGTGTCGCGCCAGGAACGGCCTCTTCATCTCCTCGACGTGAACATACAGCCCCAGGTCCATGCTGTTCACCGTTACCGTCACGAAGTTGCAGCGCGGCGCGGGCAATCCGGCGGCGGAAAAAACCTGGTACGACAGGCAGGTGTTGACCATCGACGGGTCCTGGATGCTGTTGTTCAGCGTCATCCGCTCCATGACGCCGCCCAGGTTTTGCCCGTCCACATACTTGTCGTAGCGCAGCTTGAGCGACGGCTTGGTGTCGCTCTGCGAACCCAGGAATCCCTTTTTCCTCACCCCGACTTCGGTGTGTGTCTCCCCGTCGATGGTCACCGTTGCCGAAAACCAGTCGTAGATGTCGGCGAATGGCCGGGACAGTTCGTACTTCTCAATCTCCGCCATCAGGTCGTCGAAGGTCCGCGTCTGGTGGCGAAGCGTGTCCCAGTCCTCCTCCGCGATCTCGACGCTGATCTCCAGCACCCGGTCCATGGCGAAGTAGGCGTCGCTGGGGTCCTCCGGTTGCTCCGGCGCCTGGGGAGTTGCCGCTCGCGTGGCAGTCGCCGTCGGTGCCGGAGTCGCTGCATCGGCAGGCTCCTGCGTTGGCGGCAGCGGCGTCGCGGCAGCTGTTGGCTCAGCAGTCGGAGGAGTTGCCGCTTGCGTGGGAGCCGGGGCCGAAGAGGGCGTGGGGTCAGACCCGCACCCAACAATAAGGAGTGCCAGCACGACCACTGCCAGCACTCCTGCGACCATCAGGGTTCGGTTCATGTGAGGAGATTCTCCCGTTGTTGCAGGTTAGCTATCCCGCGAAGATTCCTTACTACTGTTGCTTGCCCGTCTCCCGCCCCATCTCTTCCACCAGCCTGTAGCCCTCGGAACTGGGCAGCGACGGGTCCCTTCGCAGGTCCAGGTATTCGTTCACGAACCGGGCAATCGCGGCCCTGTGGAATCTGCCTACGGCAGCCATTTCCCCTTCCATGCCTCGGTCCAGACGGCGCTGTCTCATCGCCTGCTGGATGTCGGAAACGGCCTCACGAACGAAATTCTCCCGGAAGGCCTCCAGCCCTCCGTCATTCCTTCCCTGAGCCGACAGGCGCGCCTGGAAGCGAGGCCACCGACGGGCGATCTGCCCTTCAATCCGCTCCTTCTGCCATTTGAACAGGGCAATTGTCGCCCTGACGTTGACAGGGTCACCCACCACGGTGAACCCGGCACTGTGCCGCAGGAAGTGGTCATTGAACCTTCCATCATCGATTGATCGGCAGTGATTATGTTCGCAGAGCGCGTGCATCAGTCCCTGCCATAGCTTCGTCTCGGTGGCTCTTCTGCCCCCGGCATCCTCGGGAGTCTCGTCGACCCCATGTGAGGGCTCATTGAAGAAGACGTAGCGGGTGGCGATTATCGGGACTGTGTTGCGCTCACTGTCCGGTTCCTCGCGGGCGGCGCCCAGGTATCTGCCGAGGTTGTATACATCAAGGAGGTCCTGCGCCTCGGCGGCGGCCCGGGCAGACTCGCTGGCCCCTGCCGACTCCGTCAGCGCAAGTAGTTCCTGGATGCGTTCCTCGGCCCCGGAATATTCTCTATTGCTTACCATCGTGTCTAAGGACTCGCTTCCTGCTGAAGGGCCGCATTGCCGGATCAGAAGGTCAGAAATTCCATCAATCGTTCAGCGCCGCCTGTGCCGCCGCTAACCGGGCCACCGGCACCCGGAAAGGCGAGCACGAGACATAGTTCAGGTCCGCCTCGTGGCAGAAGGCCACGCTCTTCGGATCGCCGCCGTGCTCACCACAGATGCCGATCTCCAAGTCCGGGCGTACCTGGCGTCCGGCCTTCACTGCCATCCTGACCAGCTCCCCCACCCCGTCGCGGTCTATGCTCTCGAACGGGTCCACCGGCAGCACGCCCTCGTTGATATAGTTACGGAGGAACTTCCCCTCGGCGTCGTCGCGGCTGAAACCGTAGGTCATCTGCGTCAGGTCGTTGGTCCCGAAGCTGAAGAACTCAGACTCCTCGGCCACCGCCCCGGCGGTCAGCGCCGCCCGTGGCGTCTCCACCATGGTGCCGAACTTGTAATGCACCTCGACACCCATCCGCTCCTGCACCTCGGCGGCCACACGGGTCAGGTCGGCCCGCAGGCGGCGCATCTCCTCCACATCCACGGTCAGGGGAATCATGATCTCCGGGTGGACTTCCACTCCCTCCGAGACCAAATGACCTCCCGCAGTGATGATCGCCTCGACCTGCATCCGGTAAATCTCCGGGAACGACAGGCCCAGCCGGCAGCCCCGGTGCCCCAGCATGGGGTTGGTTTCCCTCAGCGACTCCACCCGCTGCAGGAAAGACTCCTTCTCCCCGATCACTTCTCCGTCCGCTCCCGTCGCCCGGAGCGTCGCCAGCTCCGTCAGCAGCTCGTCGTAGGGCGGCAGGAACTCGTGAAGCGGAGCATCCAGCAGGCGGATGATCACCGGCTTCCGGGACATGGCCCGCAATATTCCGCGGAAGTCGTTGGTCTGCAGGCGCTTCACCCGGTCCAGCGCCTGGTAGAAATCGACTACCTCAGACGGGATAGCGGATACCTCGGGATTCATGAAGGGGTTGGCCAGAGGGTCCACATGAGTTCCTTCGTGCTCCCGTCGCCACTCCTCCGCCGCTTCCGAATTCAGGAGCATCTGCCGGACCACCGGCAACCGGCTGGGGTCCAGGAACATGTGCTCCGTGCGACACAGCCCAATGCCCTCGGCGCCCATCACCAGCGCCTGCCTCGCGTCGGCCGGCGTGTCCGCGTTGGCCATCACGCCCAGGCGGCGGGTCTCGTCGGCCCAGCCCAGTAGCTCTCTGGCTTCGGGAAGGTCCTCCAGCCGGGGATTCACCGTCGCCAGCTCGCCCGTGTATACCCTGCCCAGGGCCCCGTCCATGCTGACCTGGTCTCCCTCCTTGAGAGTGAGGCCGTTGCCGCGCATCTCCTGCAACTCCAGGTCCACATGCAGGTTCTCGCAACCCACGATACACGGCTTCCCCAGCCCGCGAGTGACCACTGCGGCATGGCTGGTTACCCCGCCCCGGCTGGTGACCACCCCCGCCGCCGCAATGATCCCGTGAATGTCGTCGGGCTTTGTTTCCGGCCGCACCAGGATTACAGTCTCTCCCCGGCGGGCCAGGTCTTCTGCCACATCCGCATCGAAACACACCCGCCCTGACGCTGCTCCCGGCGATGCCCCGGCCCCTGTTGCCAGCAGCCGTCCCTTCAGCTCCTCCGCCGACATATCCGCAGCGAACTGGGGCACCAGCAGTTGGGTGATCTCCTCGGGGTCCA
Source organism: Dehalococcoidia bacterium (assembly GCA_963667765.2). Classification (GTDB taxonomy): domain Bacteria; phylum Chloroflexota; class Dehalococcoidia; order Lucifugimonadales; family UBA3495; genus VXOI01. The sequence continues at coordinate 252,134 of CAXXON010000002.1, forward strand.
CGCGCTTGAGGGCCTGCTCGCGGTCGATCATTCCCTCGCGCACCATGTCCACCGCCGTTTTCACTGACGACAGGGGAGTGCGCTTGGCATTGCGGGTCTGCAGCAGGTAGAGGCGACCCTGCTCGATGGTGAACTCCACGTCCTGGACGTCGCGGTAGTGCTTCTCCAGGTTGGACGCCAGCCCGAGCAGCTCCTCGGACCGTTCCGGCATGGCTTTCGCCAAGGCTGACAGCGGCTCGGGAGTGCGCACACCAGCGACTACGTCCTCGCCCTGCGCATTGCTCAGGAACTCGCCGTACACCTCGCGCTTACCGGTCGACGGGTCCCGGGTGAACAGCACACCGGTGCCGCTGGTGGGACCCAGGTTCCCGTACACCATTCCCATGATGGTGACGGCGGTGCCCATGTCGTGATCAATACCGTACTGGTTCCGATAGACGGTGGCCCGGGGATTGTTCCAGCTCCGGAACACCGCTTCCACCGCGCCGAACAGCTGCTGCCACGGCTCGTCGGGAGGCGCCGCACCGGCAGCCTCACGGGCGATCTCCTTGAAGTCTCGCGTGACCGCCTGCAGTTGCTCGGCGGTCAGTTCATAGTCCAACGTAACGCCCGCCTGCGCCTTGTGCCCGGCAAGGCACTCCTCGAAGGGCTCCGGCGCCACCTCCTGGACCACCTCGGCATAGATCTGGATGAAACGGCGGTAGGCGTCCCATGCCGGCCGCCGGTCCCCCATCATCGCGCCCAGGCCCTCGACGATCTCGTCGTTGATGCCCAGGTTCAGGATGGTGTCCATCATCCCTGGCATTGAGATGCGCGCTCCGGATCGCACCGACACCAGCAGCGGGTTGGAAGTCGAGCCGAACTCATGGCCGATTGACTGCTCCAGCTCTGCGATGCGTTCCCTGATGGTATTGGCCAGCCCCTCGGGCAGCGTATAGTCCCCGGCCAAATAGTCGCGGCAGACCTGCGTGGTAATGACGAACCCCGGAGGGACCGGCAGTCCCAGCCGCGTCATCTCGCAGAGATTGCTTCCCTTGCCGCCGAGCAGGTCGCCCATAGAGGCGTCCCCCTCGCTGAACCGGTACACCATTTGCGTTGCCTGAACCTGACCAACCATGGGCAAAATCCCCTTACTCTTCCCTCAATTCCCCGGCAATTTCACGCACACAACTACCCCCACACATAAATAAACCAAGAAACCCAATTATACCCGAAGGCGTGGGGCGGGCCAAACCTCGTCTCAATCTGAGGTGAGATATCCAGTCCCCAATTGCCTCTTCCAATGAGAAGAAAAGAATGAGTTCAACTTCGCGGCTATCTACAACCTAACGGTGCCAACACTCTTGTAGAGCCGGGCAGGAAATTGCATCCGGACACTCAACCAGAGAGGCAGTTGGCTATGAGGCGTATTTCACCAAATCGAAGAAGCTCATTTGCATTGGCTCTTTTTTGAAGACATACCCAAAAATCCGATTGAAGTCATTCATGTCGTGGCAAGTCTTCATCACGCCAATCACTCGATTGATGTGATCTCGCACTTTTCCTCGCCCATAGGTCTTCAACCATTGGTGGTGATTTCTGCCGAAGTGCGGATTAGGATTAATTTTCCTTAGTTCCTTCCCAACGTCCCTATCAACTGCGTCGTAAACGAATGCCATTACATACTTGCCCCAGCGCAGTGGGCGGTTTCTGGGCGAGTAGTGGGTGTGCTCCAGTCTCGCTAATTCATGCCAGAAGTCATCTGGAAAGAGTTTTGCCCATTCTTGAATCTCGTCATTTATAAACGCCTGGAGCTTCAATTGAAGTGCGTTTCGCTGTCGCACTTCTTGGTATCCTGTCGCTTCATCAACTAGAGCAATGATGCCGACCTTTGCACAAGCCCTCAGAATAACATCAGCCCTCTGAGCAACTCTCATCTGAGAATCAGAGAGAGCGCCATCGTCCCGAGCCCTAAGAAAAGCCTCGCAAATTTCGACCAGGAGGGTGGCCTCATAGCCGTGTGCAACCATCTGGTGACCGGGCCCCGACAGTCTGAATTGAATGGTCTTGCTGACAATCTCGTCGGCGTCAATGTGTGGTGCTAGAGCTGAAATTCCAATCAGGCGTTCAATTTGACCGGTGGTCTTTTCTCGGCCAGTCAAGGCCCTTACGACCTCTCTCTGAGCAATGACCCTGCTGCCATCGTCTAGCACATGGCATGGAACACTCAAACTACCGAAACGGAGTTCGCCTTGAAAATGGGATACCCGTTCCTGCGGCAAAAAACCGATATCTGGTTCGTTCAGGACTTCGGTTACATCGCTATCACCGCTCTCCGGGATCGCTTCCCCTTTTTGTTTAGCCCAACGCGTCTTCGCAGCCTTTGATGCGATAACTCTTCTCTCTTCCTTGGTCAAAACTGCTGCCCTCGCCTTGCCGCCTTTCCGGGCGCCCCTACTAGAGAGCTCCTTAGCAGCTTGGGAACCCCTATTCTGTCCTTCCATTCTTAAACCGCTCCTACGGGCTACTTGCTCGAGTAAGCATTATATGTCTACTTGGTCGAGCATTCAATGGCACCCAACCAAGTAAAGGGCGTATCACCTAATCGTGCTCGAACTGGTGGACAGACTATTTGTCCAACTTCGCAAATAAGAGAAGCTCTTGACGATCCGATACTTCATGATTACATTGCAAGCCTCCATGGAGAAGGCGCTGACCGTCCGGCGGACGGGTTTTCGGGGACGCCTGACTCGGGGGTAGCATCCCTTCAGCGCCACCACTTTCGGACGGTCCAAAGTTGCTTAAAACTAAAACACCCTCCCCCACGAAGGGGGAGGGTAAAATTTAGGCCCCATATCGCGGACGAAACTAAATCTCGCGAAACGCCTGCTCCACGTCCTCTAGGTAGAACTTGTTCTGCCACAGCTCGTCCAGGTACGACTGATCCTCGTCTGTCAGGGGCGGCGTGTCCACGGCGGCGGTGTATTCGTGCAGCTCCTCCATCTTCGTGAAGTTGGGCAGCACCGAGACGATGTGCGGCTTTTTCAGCACGAACTGCAATGCCGACTGCGCCATCGTGCGCGAGTCCTCCTGCGCCAGGAACCTGACCCGCTCCACCTTCGCCAGCGCCTCACGCATCCACTCGGCCCGGCGGAACGCCCGGTGGTCGTTCTCGTCGAATGCCGGCACCTCGGTGAACTCGCCGGTCAGCGTGTTCGACGCGTGGGGCACTCGCGACAGCAGCCCCACCTCGCACTCCTCGGCGATGGGAAAGAAGTCGATGGCCGGCTCCATCTCCAGGATGCTGTAGATGATCTGCAGGCTCTCCACCTGCCTCTCCCGCATCGACATCTCGCCTTCCTCGAACCAGCCGATGTCCGGGCCGAGGGCCACGCCGAAGTGCCGTATCTTGCCCTCGAACTTGAGCTGCTCCAGGACTTCGAACAACTCGTCCCGCTCCAGCGCCTCCACCCGCGGGTTATGCACCTGGTACAGGTCGATGTAGTCCGTGTTGAGGCGTCGCAGGCTCTGCTCGCAGGCGAACTTCACGAACTCCTTGTCGAACTTCTGCGGCCGTTCCCGGTGTCCGTCGCGAGGGGTCGGATCATAGATGTCGTACCCGAACTTGGTGGCTATCACCAGGTCGTCGCGCTTGTGTCCCAGCACCTTGGCCAGAATCTCCTCCCCGAACCCGTCGCCGTAGGTATCGGCGGTATCGAAGAAGTTGATGCCCAACTCCACCGCGTTTTCCAGCAGTGCGGCCCGCTCGGCGTCCTCCAGCTTGCCCCACCAGTTGGTGGCCACGGTCCAAACCCCGAACCCCACCTCGGAAAGCACAAGATCGGTGCGCGGCAGTTGTCGAAATTTCATATTATTTAACCTCGATTGCGTCGGGATGAAAGTTAAGGAATTGCGGAGTGCATCTCCAGAACTGATGCCGCCAAAGATTGCGCTACATCGTTGCTCTTGGGATCAATGTTGGAGTGTCCGTAACCGAAAATTCCGGTATGGGACAGGTCGCCAGGCTGGCCCAGCGTTCGGAACTCTAAGGGGATACGTTGAAAATGCCAGACTAGGTAAGTGGCTAAGCCCACGTTTAATACCGTGAATCCGCCATTTGGGTGGATATTGAAATTCTTGCCAGCCAGGGCAGCTCTTACGCCGGATATTTGGACTCCTCTGTCCGAATGGTGAAAATACTCCAACCAATTCGTAGAAAGAAACGGCTCACCTTCTCGCAGCAGAAACGCGTCTCTGGATACGATTCCATTTACTACCCAGCGCGGTCGACAGTAACGAGCTACATGGTGCTGGAAGCGTAGCGATTCTCTTGCTAGGGTTTGGGACGCCATGAGAACAGGCCTTCCCCTACCAACGCTTCGTTTAGAATTGAAATAGTTGTGATATTTTTTTGCCCCTCGATGTCTACAAACTCGCCACTCTTCTTGTTCGCGGTAAACTTCACGCGCTCATCATCTAGGAACCAGATGCTTGCGCCCCGTTTATCGTGGAACCACCGCCATTCGCCGACGACCCACCCCTCAGGCGAACAGGCCAACCCCACCTTGCTGTCCGACTCGACGCTGGTGAAGAACTCGAAGAACCCCTGCGCGCTTTCTGCCGTCGCGGGCGATTCCCCCGCCTCCAAATCCTCGTCCGACGCCAGGTAGTCCAGCCGGTCGGCTAGCTCAATCTCGCCCATCCCCCTGAGAAGGGCGGAAATCTCAGCGATTGTGGTTGTGGGCGCCAATGCCATCCCAAAATCACCCACTAAGTCGACTCGGCCAGCCAGCGGCCCAGGCCCTCGATGAACTCGTCCCGGACTCCGCTGCTCTCGCCGCAGAACTCCCGGATGACCTGCTCCTTGAACTCCTGCGGGTCCGTGCCATCCGGCACGGGCAGCGTGTCGATGGGGTCGCAGGCGATGGTCATGTCGGTTCCGGCTACGAACTGCCGGTTGACCGGCATGCCCAGCGGCGCCGCGCTGCTCGGCCAGGTAGCGTCCACCACCACCGCACCATCAGGCGTGCCCAGCCGGATATATGTATGCACATCCGGTACGGGACTCTCGGCTACCAAGGCCCGCAGCTCCGGCGGAAAGTGGCCGGTGTTTTCCTTGGTGAACCGGTGGGTGACCATCACCACCTGGGTCTTCAGGCCCAACTCGCGGAAGATGTCGGCCAGCAGGTAGTGCTTGCCCGAGCAAGTCCCCTGCCACTCCTCGACGATAGCCTCCGGTCGACGTGAACTGGCCCTCCGGTACGGCATATCCCGCACCAGTGCGAACGCCCGCTCCGCCGTCAACCGCTCGCCTTCGGACAGCAGCCCGCGGCGGCGGCTCTTTTCCTCGAGTAGCGAAACCAGACTGGTTTTCTGCATCTCCTGTCCGACCTACCCAGCCGCTACCGCGAGCCCCAGGCTGCCCTTGATCTCGTCCACCTGCCTGCGGAACTCGGAGTCCGGCAGCACCGGCTCCAGCCGCCCCAGCGGAACATCCGTCAGCACTTCAACCCATGAGGTGCAGCCGCTGTACTCGGGAATCCAGGGCACCGTCACCGGCGTCTCCAGCCGGTAGGCGCGCAGCAGCATCACCGACAGCGGCAGCATGGGCTTCCAGCGCAGCCGCGACTGGGCGTAGCCCGTGGTCCAGATGTAATGCGGGGCCAGGTCGTCCACCTTGCCCTGCTCTTCGAGCTCCAGCACTTCTTCTGCCTTGGCGAAGTGGGTGAAGGTGATCCGCTTGTCGTCCCGCGGCTGCTCCAGCAGCGACTCCAGCGCCGGCTGGTGCTCCGGACGGAGCAGGTCGGACTTCTGGTGCTCGTAGGTTGGGTACAGCAGGAACTCCCGGTGTATCACCCGGAAATCCTTGCCGTCCTCGTGGATACCGCCCTTACGCAGCAGCAGTATCTGCTCGCCCCGGCCGATGGCCTCGCAGGTGATTGCCCATTCCTTCAGCGCCATCTGGCACTTGTCGGGAGTCGCCATCGAGTCAATCCTCCATGCATAGGTATCCAGCTAGTGTTTGAGGAATAGGTTCCCAGCAGTTGAAACCATTTCCCTCTCCCTCAGGGGGAGGGCTAGGGTGGGGGTGAACTCCCCGACTGCGGACTTCTGGAAGCGATTAAGCAAATGGTATCACAGGCCGGTCTGTTCGCTTACTTCCCCCGGTTGCAGAACTCCGCATAGTCCGGCACTTCCTCGCCGAGCACATAGAACCAGAAGTAGGTGCCGGTGTCGCCCATGTACTTGAACTGCTTGCGCACATCCTTCAACGCCGCATAGAAGTCGGCGTGGGACCGCATGTAGTTGCGGATTCCGCCGTGCTCTTCGTCCAGTTCGATCAGTCGCTGCGCGTTGTGCACCGTGGCCGCGATCTTGCGCCTGTTGCGCACGATGGCGGTGTCGGCGGCCAGCTCGTCGATCTCTGGCTCGCCCATGGCCGCCACCGCTGCCACATCGAAGCCCTGGAAACCCGCCTGGAACCCCGGCCACTTGCTGTTAACCACTGACCACGAAAGCCCGCTCTGGAACACGGCCTTGGTCATCACTTCCAGGTAGTCGCTCAGGCTCTGCGGGACGACCTGCTCGGGAGCTTCCGGGTGCGCGTGTTCAGTTGTCATATAATCGTCCCCCTGCGGTTCACCATCTTCCTGAAGTTGGCGGTGGTAACCTCGGCCACCTCTTCCACCGAGACGCCCTTGACCTCCGCCAGGCACCGCGCCACCTCGGCCACATGACGGGGCTCGGTCCAGTTGTGGCGGTACTTCTTGAAGGGCTGGGGAAAGGCGTCGGTCTCAAGCACAATGTTCTCCAGCGGGATGGCCCGCGCCGCCTCCTGCACTTCCGGCAGCCGGGTCAGCGGACGCGCCAGCGAGATGTAGAAGCCGCAGTCGATGGCCTCTCGCGCCGTCTCTTCGTCGGCCTGGAAGTAGTGCATCGCACCGCCAACTTCGCCCGCCGACTCCTCCCGCAGTACCTGGAAGCACGCCGAGTGCGCCTCCCGCGAGTGGAAGATGATCGGCAATCCGAGGCTCTTGGCCAGCCGGATATGCTGCCGGAACACTTGGTCCTGCACCCCGTGGTCCGGCGAGTCCGGCAGGTAGTCCAGCCCCACCTCGCTGATGCACACCACCTGTGGCGACTGCGCTAGCCGCTCCAGTTCCTCGTACATCGCATCGTCCACCCGCTCCCAGGCATTGCACGGATGAATCCCCACCCCGGCACGGAAGACATCGTGTTGCTCGGCCAGCCCGATGCAGGCCCGCGTCGACTCCAGCGTCGTCCCTGCCAGCAGCACCGACGCCACCCCCGCCTCAGCGGCCCGCTCCAGTATCCCCGGCAGCTCCGCCTCGTCGTACTGATCAAGGTGCGTGTGGCAATCGCCGAATAGAAGTGGCGTGGTCATTGCAGTCCCTCAAAGTTGGTGGTCTAGTCTCTGGGATGATAGCTACTACGAACAGGGACGGTCAATTACGGGACCAGGTAGCATTCCATGATGGCCCGTTGCGTATCAGAATCCGACCCAGGGCCCATGAAGTGGCGGTACAGAGAATTATTGCGGCCAATGCCGCAAATCCTGATAGCCCGCCCGCTTGCAACCAGACTACGAAAGGCAATGTTACGAACGCCATCATGCTCAGGAAACTGAGCAGTATAGCCCGCCAGTGTCTCAACCATCTCTTTTGCCATGCGCAACCGATTGCGCCCGATAGCGGGACCGCTGAAAGAAATGCGAACACGGATACGAAAAGTTCTCCTGTCGATGCTGAGGCAAGTGCCATTAGCCACATTGCAGAGACAATAATGCACAGGGAGAGAGAGCCAAGCGAAACCAGGGTGAACACCGGTCCAAACGGCCATTCCTGCCGCAGCCTGGTTGTCAGCATGGAAAGTGCAATCATCGATAGCGGGAGCATCAGTGCGGTTCCCCAGAATTCTGGTAAGGAAAATAAGGTTCTCACTCTGCCCAAACGGGAAAAATCGGCAGGTGAGTAAGGCCCAACGGCCATCGGCTTCCATGTGCCGTCGGGTGTACCTACCAGGATGCCCCGGATTCCCATGGGAGCCATCAGGTTGCCGCTCGATTGGTCGTAGGCTATTGAAGATGGCAATAGCGACAGCTCCTTTCGTCCCCGCCAATAGCTTTCATTAGCTTGAACCCATTGGTAGATATGTCCCCTCAGATATTCTCCGGAGTAGACAGTCTCCGTAACCCTGTGGCTATTGGAGACCCGCACTATATCCGTGCCTTCAACCCGGGATTCCCCGTCGGGTGTTACTGCCCTGGAATAACTCCAGTCAAAGGTCCGCGACCCATATCCGAGGCTTACCACACGCCAAGTCAGTCCACCGTCTATGCTTTCATAAATGGCGAAAAGATCCGCCGGGCCCCCCACACGGGTCTCCGCGGCCACGCCGCCGGGCGTGGTGGCAACGCGGGTAACGCCGAAATTATGCTCCGATTCACAAGCAATCATTCCGACAACTATGGCAGCCACCATCGCCAGCCGAGTCGCCGGCGTTACCGCGTGCGACAGCACCGACGCCGAAAGTCGTCGGTCAAGTCTTCCCCTCGTTTGCCGAGGCCATCTGTTACCTCGCCAGAAGTTCAAAGAATTCCTCGCGGGTCAGCCCGGCGTCCCTGATTAAAGCCCTGAGTATTCCTCTTCCCAACTCTCTATGATTTGGCACGGACAATCGTTGACGCTCTGCATGTACCAATATCATGTGGCTGCCTTCGGTATGGTCCCACACATACCCGATTCGCTCCATGGCGCGGACGAACCGCCTGCCGGAAATTACCGGCAGCCGCACCACTAAAGGGAAACCTCAACCAGTTCCCAGTCAACGACGGGGATTTCTTCCTCGTGTCGCTTCATGCTGGCGATGTAACCCCTGATAGCTTCCCGGATATTCTTTGTAGCCTCTAGTCGGGTCCTTCCCTGCGAATGACATCCCGGAAGCTGGGGACAGCTCGCTAGGATGTATCCGTCCTCGTCCGGTTCGAGAGTGACAGCAAACCGTTGTCCTCCAGTCTCATTCTCTTTGGGCTTGTCCAGTGCGCTCAGATCTGCTCTCGGACGAGGTGGGCCATCAAATTCGAGAACCTCAAGTCCGAGCTTCCTGAAAATCCGAAACGCATCGTCAGTGATGAACTCGGCGCGGCGTAGGCCGGTCGCTTCGGCGAACAATTGCTTTATGGGTATGCGGCGGTCACCCACGATTACGTAATATTTGTGTCGGCCATCAATATCATCTGGCACAACCTGATTCGCCGCATCCACCACCCTCTCGAAATCCAGTTCGTGTCGCCTTCCGCCTAATACAAACTGCACCGTACCCACCTCTTACATTCTTTTGTCTTCTACTTTCTTTTATTATTCAGTTCTGGCTCATGCAGAGTCAATGGGTCATGCGACAGCGTCTGCTGCCCCGGCAAACTGCCCACGCTCAATCTCGTTGACACCCCCACGGCCCACTGCTACGATAATTGTTGACCAAACTCGTCAACAATGTTAGCCTTCACGCTGGTTGCCACAGGCGCGGCACCCGACTTTTTTGACGATATCCGCACGGGACGGCTCCCGCGCGGCACTCCCTTCCTCGCAAGGAGCAGCCCATGACCACCCCCAGGGTCATTTCCCGCGACACCGCCTCCACCGAGTTGGACTCCGACTACAAGTGGGGCTTTACCATCGACATCGACTCCGACCTGGCCCCCAAGGGGCTCAGCGAGGATGTGGTCCGTCTAATATCCGCCAAGAAGGAAGAGCCCGAGTGGATGCTGGAGTGGCGCCTCAAGGCCTTCCGCCACTGGGAGCGGCTCAAGTACGAGGAGCCGGCCTGGGCCAACATCCACCATGCACCCATCGACTACCAGGACATCTACTACTATGCTGCTCCTTCCAGCGGCGACGCCCCCAAGAGCCTGGACGAGGTGGACCCGGAGATTCTCGAAGCCTTTGAGAAGCTCGGCATCCCCATCCAGGAGCGAGAGCGATTGGCAGGCGTAGCCGTGGACGCGGTGCTGGACAGCGTGTCCGTCGCCACCACCTACCAAGAGACCCTGGAGAAGGCAGGCGTAATCTTCTGCTCCATGAGCGAGGCGGTGCAGAATCACCCCGAGCTGGTGCAGAAGTATCTCGGCTCCGTGGTGCCCTACACCGACAACTTCTTTGCCACCCTCAACTCGGCGGTGTTCAGCGACGGTTCCTTCGCCTACATCCCCAAGGGCGTGCGCTGTCCCATGGAGCTGATGACCTACTTCCGGATCAACCAGGCCGACTCCGGCCAGTTCGAGCGGACCCTCATCGTATGCGAAGAGGGCGCCTACGTCAGCTATCTCGAGGGCTGCACTGCCCCGGCACGCAAGGTTCACCAGCTCCACGCCGCCGTGGTCGAGCTTGTGGCGCTGGACGACGCGGAGATCAAGTACTCCACCCTCCAGAACTGGTTCCCCGGCGACAAGGACGGCAACGGAGGAGTCTACAACTTCGTCACCAAGCGCGGCCTGGCAGCCGGCCAGAACTCCAAGATCTCCTGGACCCAGGTGGAAACCGGCTCGGCCATCACCTGGAAGTACCCCAGTGTCATCCTGCAGGGCGACAACTCCACCGGCGAGTTCTACTCGGTAGCCTTGGTCAACAACCACCAGCAGGCCGACACCGGCACCAAGATGATCCATCAAGGCAAGAACACCCGCAGCACCATCGTCGCCAAGGGCATCTCCGCTGGCAAAGGCAATGCAACCTACCGCGGCCTGGTCAAGATGATGCCCACCGCAGACGGCGCCAGGAACTTCACCCAGTGCGACTCCCTGCTCATCGGCGACCAGTGCGGCGCCCACACCGTCCCGTACATTGAGGTCAAGAACCCCACGGCCCAGCTCGAGCACGAGGCCACCACCAGCAAGGTCAGCGACGACCAGCTCTTCTACTGCCTGCAGCGAGGCATGTCCGCCGAGGACGCCAACTTCATGATCGTCAACGGCTTCTGCCGCGGCATCTTCCAGGAGCTCCCCTTCGAGTTCGCCATGGAAGCCTCCCAGCTCCTAAAGGTAAGCCTCGAAGGCGCGGTGGGGTAGGGCGGAAATTCGTGCCAGGAAGGTAGCGCCAGACATGATGCACACTTACCGGGGCAAAGTTAACGAGGACGGAACCATCCGGTTACAAGAGGAGGTAGACCTTCCTACAGGTGGGGAAGTTCTGGTTACATTCCTAGACAAGGACACATTCATTTCTTTGATGATGTCAACCGGAGCTTCTGGTTACTCGGAAGAGCGGCTCCGAGCAGAAATGGAAGAGGACGAGTATTGGTCCGAGGTATACAAAGATCTGCTGTCGTCTTAGCTAAGTTTCCCTATTCCAACTTAACCAAAGCGGAAATCCGTCCTACGGTTGTGTTGGGACTTGCAGGTGGGCAAGCCTGGGTTTTGGGACAGCTTACCCGCAACCCCTCAGGAGACAGACTGGCAATTGAGTTGACGAATGATAACGTTGAGGAAGGACGCCTTCGCTCCGTTAGCTATTTTCGTCCCGCCAAGCTATTTACAGCCCACGAAAACCTTATCATCGAAAGCGTCGCCAAGCTGAAACCCGAAGTGTTCAACCGCCTGCTCGACGCCACCATCGACATTCTAGACCAGAACCGGATGAGACAATGACCAACAACAACCCCCTCCTCGCCGTCCGCGGCCTCTGCGCCTCGGCGGGCGACCTGGAAATCCTGAACGGCGTGGACCTTGAGGTCTACGCCGGCGAAGTCCATGCCATCATGGGCCCCAACGGCTCCGGCAAGAGCACCCTCGCCAACGTGCTGGCCGGCCGCCCCGACTACGCCGTCACCGCCGGCGAGGCCATTTACGACGGCGAAGACCTGCTCTCCCTGGAACCCGAAATCCGCGCCCGCATGGGCGTCTTCCTCGCTTTCCAGTACCCCGTCGAGCTCCCAGGCGTCCGCGCCTGGCAGTTCCTGAAGGCCGGAGTCGATGCCCGCCGCGTTCACAACGGCGAGGAGGAACTGTCGGCCCGCGAGTTCCAGCGCCACCTCGATGCCAAAATGAAAGAGGTCGAGATCGACCCTGAGCTCGTCCGCCGCGCCGTCAACGAGGGCTTCTCCGGCGGCGAGAAGAAACGCAACGAGATCCTTCAGATGGCCGTACTGGAACCCAAGCTCGCCCTGCTCGACGAGACCGACTCCGGCCTCGACATCGATGCCCTCCGCATCGTCTCCGACGGAGTCAACAGGCTGCGCCGGGACGACAACGCCATGGTCCTTGTGACCCACTACCAGCGAATGCTCGACTATGTCCGCCCCGACAGGGTCCACGTCCTCGTCGACGGCCGCATAGTCCGCTCCGGCGGCCCCGAGCTGGCACTCGAGCTCGAAGAGAAGGGCTACGACTGGATTCGTGAGGAGGTCGAAGCAGGCAAATAGTCGCAAAGACTGACGCCGAAGCCATGACCACCAGAACCGTCAGCAACCACCGCTACCACGAAGACCATCAGGCCCTCGCAGCCGCTGGCACAGGCCCGGCGTGGCTCGCCACCCTTCGCGCCGCCGGCTGGGAGCGCTTCAATGAACTCGGTTTCCCCACCGCCCGACGCGGCAACGAGCGCTGGAAGTACACCGCCGTCGCCCCCATCTCCCGCGTAGGATTCGCATTTCCCCTGATGGAATCGGACTCCGCTGGAGATGCGCCACTGGACTTCGGATTCTCTCTGGTAGACGCTTCGTCTTCCTTCGGCAGCGACCATGAGGAAGCCGTCCGCCAGCATCTCGGCACACTGGCGCCCCTTGATGATGACGGATTCACCGCCCTGAACACCGCTTTCCTTCAAGATGTCGCCGTCGTCCGCGTTCCAGATGGCACCGCCGACCCGGTCGCCGTTAGCGTCAACCACGGCGGCCTCCCCACCGGTGAAGGAGACCGGCAGTACGCCCGGCATCCCCGCACGCTGATCCTGGCGGGTCGCAACGCCAACCTGACAGTTGTCGAGGCCTACTCCGGGCCAGCCGGCCCGCGCTACTTCACCAACGCCGTAACCGAGATCGTCGTCGGCGAGGGGGCCCAGGTCGACCACTACCGCCTGCTGGACGAGAACCCCGCCGCCTTCCATGTGGGAACCACCCGTGTGCACCAGGAGCGCGATAGCAGCTTCCGATCGGCGTCCTTCGCCCTCGGCACATCCCTTGCGCGCAACGACTTCGCGGTGACGCTCGACGGCGCCGGTGCTTTCTGCTCCCTGAACGGCCTGTACTACACCGGCCAAGGCCAGCACATCGACAACCTCATCAGCATCGACCACGCCCAGCCGCACTGCACCAGCCGCCTGAACTACAAGGGAATCCTTGACGGCGACTCCCGTGCCGTTTTCGGAGGCGAGGTCATGGTGCGTCGTAACGCCCAGAAGAGCGACGCCCAGCAGACCGACAAGAACCTGCTTCTGTCCGAAGACGCCGAAGTCGACAGCAAACCCAGCCTGATGATCTACGCCGACGATGTGCAGTGCAGCCACGGCGCCACCGCAGGCCAGATCGACGCCCAGACCCTGTTCTACCTGCGCAGCCGCGGCCTCGACCTGCCCACCGCCAGCCGGATGCTGGTGCAGGCATTCGCCAGGGAAATCGTAGACACCGTGAGGCCCGAATCGCTGCGCAATCACCTGGAGTCCCTGTTCGACCGGTCCATCGCCGTTAAGACCCTTCCGGTCGCCTTCGCGGCTCCATAGTCATTCTCTCTCCCTCAGGGAGAGGGTTAGGGTGAGGGAGAAAATTCAAATGCCCACCGGTTTCGATGCGGAAAAATTCCGGGCCGACTTCCCGATCCTGCAGCAGCAGGTCAATGGCAAGCCGCTCGTGTACCTCGACAACGGCGCAACTTCCCAGAAGCCGCAGGCCGTGATCGACGAGATTGTCCGGTACTACACCACCGAGAACGCCAACGTTCACCGTGGTGTCCATACCCTCAGCCAGAACGCCACCGAGGACTACGAGGGTGCACGCGCCAAGGTGAAGCGCCTCCTGAACGCCGCCGACGACCACGAGATCGTCTACACCAGCGGCACCACCCAGAGCATCAACATCGTCGCCCAGTCTTACGGACGGCAGAACATCGGCCCCGGCGACGAAATCATCGTCTCCAACATGGAGCATCACTCCAACATCGTCCCCTGGCAGATGCTGTGCGAAGAGAAGGGGGCCGTGCTGCGGGTGGTTCCCATCGACGACGCTGGCGAGCTTTTGCTGGACGAATACGAGCGTATGCTGTCGCCTCGCACCAAGCTGGTGTCCATCACTCATGTCTCCAACGCCCTAGGCACCATCCTGCCGGTGGAGCAGATCATCGAAATGGCCCATGCCCAGGGCGTGCCGGTGATGCTCGACGGCGCCCAGGCCGTTCCCCACATGGCCGTTGACGTCCGAAAGCTCGACTGCGACTTCTATGTCTTCTCCGGGCACAAGCTGTTCGGCCCCACGGGCACCGGCGTCCTATACGGCAAGGCCGAGCTCCTTGAAGCCATGCCCCCGGTACAGGGCGGCGGCGATATGATCAAGTCCGTCACATTCGAGAAGACCATCTACAACGACCTGCCCTACAAGTTCGAGGCCGGCACCCCGAACATCGCGGGCGCCATCGGCCTTGGCGCGGCCGTCGACTATGTGCAGTCCATCGGGTACGACTCCTTCGCCGCCTACGAGGATGAACTCCTTGACTACGGAACGAAGGCCCTCGAGTCCATTGGCGGGCTCCAGATCATCGGCACTTCTTCGCGGAAAGCTGGTATCCTGTCCTTTGTGGTCGACAACATCCATCCCCACGACATCGGCACCATACTCGATGCCGAGGGCGTCGCCGTCCGCACCGGCCACCACTGCGCCCAGCCGGTTATGCAGCGCTTCCAGATCCCGGCTACTGCCCGCGCTTCCCTGGCGTTGTACAATACAAAGGAAGACATCGACGCTCTAATCGTGCAATAGACCGCGCCATAGAGGTATTCAGTTAATGTCGGGACTCAGCGACCTCTACCAGGAAATCCTCCTCGAACACAACAGCAAGCCCCGCAACTTCCGTAAGGTCGACGACGCCAGCACCACCGCAGAAGGCTACAACCCCCTCTGCGGCGATCAGATCACTCTCTACCTGAAGGTCGTCGATGATGTGGTTGAGGATGTGGGGTTCCAGGGCGTGGGCTGCGCCATCTCGCGCGCCTCCGCCTCCATGATGACCCAGAGCATCAAGGGCAAGAGCCTGGACGAAGCCACCGGCATCTTCGACGCCTTCCACAGCATGATCATCCACCCAGACGAAGAGCCCGACTACGACGCCCTCGGGGACTTGGAAACACTGGCAGGCGTCAACGAGTACCCCACCCGGATCAAGTGCGCCATTCTCGCGTGGCACACAATGCGCTCCGCTCTTCAGGATGGTGGCAATATGGTGACCACCGAGTAAGTCGGGAACCCTGCAGTGAGAGGGTGTATCGTGGCATCGGCTAATGACACTGAGAAAGGACAGGTCTTTGCAGATCGGGCTCTGTCCGTGGTGAATGAGAAACTAGGAAATCGTGAGTTGTCATGCCAACTCTGCGGCGAAAAAAACTGGGGATTTGAAAGCCAACAATTCTACGTTCCTGCGTGGGATGCAGTTTCGAGGAAACCTGCAATTTCCGGATCCAAGCAAGAGCTATTGCCTCTAGTCGCGCTGACTTGCTTAACTTGTGGGAATACCCTTCTGATGAACGCAAAAGTTCTAGGATTAACCGAGGCAGTTGATCCCGACTGCTAATGCATGGCTGACTCGAGAATAACTACGGAAACCGTGACAACCACGGTGTCCGTCGAGATCCCCTCCGAATCGCGTAACCTCGTAGCGATGTCCCCGGCAGAGTTGCGAATACGTGGCCTTTACAACCACCTTACTACTTTTGGCGTTGCTTGCCTGGGTATGTTCGTTCCGCTATTGGCGATGCTCGTAGTTCCGTCTCCTTATATTCCCCATTTTCAGGCCTACCTCGCTGGAGCTGTCGTAATAGGCGCCATGGCTGTTATTTGCCTCGGTTTTGCGTTTTGCGGGAATAGGCGAGAGGATAGACTACGCACTCGTCACTAGCATTTCGAAGGATCTGGAATGCGATTTCATTTTTTGAGTCCCGAGATTGGGAACATTCCGCGAGAATTATGACCCAGCAGACCAGCCCGGCATTCGACGGCCTCTTCGGCCAGATGATCATGGACCACTACCGCACCCCGCGGAATCGATCCCTCCTGGTTTCGCCCACCCACAAAGCCTACGAGCTAAACCCCTTTTGCGGCGACCTCATCGACCTGCAACTCAGACTCAATGACGATGGCACCGTGGACAGCGTCTATGCGAAGAGCGAGGGCTGCTCCATTATCCAGGCCTCCGCCTCCATGATGTCCGAAGCTGTCAAGGGTCTCACCATCGCCGAAGTGAAGGCCCTGTCGGTCCGCTTTCGATCCTTCCTCCGCGCCTCCTCAGGCGAAAAGAGCGAAGAGCCCGCAACCCTCGGGGACTTGTACGCCCTCGGCGTGGTCCGTCAGTATCCGGTCCGCATCAAGTGCGCCCTCCTCCCCTGGACGGCATTGGAGGAAGCTATCCGGTAGCTTTGTGAGTTGCTGACACGACTCGTTTCAGTCTCAGACTCGTTTCAGTCTCATTTAGGATGGCCCCGTACCATTTGACACCTTCACATCGAATACATATAATTATTGGCGCAAGCCCGCCCTCCATTTCCTCCTCGCACTGTCTCTCCGGCCCCCCGAGTGCGCTTGCACCGGTAAGAGCAGTGTGCAGTTGACCGGCACTTCCACAAACTTCGCTGCGCGAATACATGCCAACTAAGTACATCTTCGTCACCGGCGGTGTCGTAAGCTCACTGGGCAAGGGCATCTGTGTAGCTTCCGTCGGCCGCATACTGAAAAGCCGTGGCCTCAGCGTTTCGGTGCTAAAGCTCGACCCCTACCTGAATGTCGACCCTGGCACCATGTCGCCTTACCAGCACGGCGAGGTATTCGTCACTCACGACGGCGGAGAGACCGACCTGGACCTTGGCCACTATGAGCGCTTCATCGATCTCGAACTCACCCGCAGCTCCAATCTCACCGCCGGCGACATTTACCTGAACCTCATCGCCAAGGAGCGCCGCGGCGACTTCCTCGGCGGGACCATACAGTCCGTGCCACATGTGACCAACGACATAAAGGAGCGGATACTCCGGCTCGCCGACGAGTCCGGCGCGGAGGTGATTGTCGTCGAAGTCGGCGGCACCGTCGGAGACATAGAGGGCCTGCCCTTTCTGGAAGCGATCAGGCAGATGCGCAACCAGGTCGGCAGGGACAACGTCTACTACATCCACCTCACCCTCCTCCCTTACCTCTCCGCAGCCCAGGAACTCAAGACCAAGCCCACCCAGCACAGCGTTAAGGAACTCAGGGCTATCGGCATCCAGCCAGACGCCATCATCTGCCGCAGCGACTATCCCGTACCCCGCAGCATCTGCGAAAAGATCTCCTCCTTCTGCGATGTCCCCAGCGACGCCGTCATCCCTCTCGAGACAGTCCAGAATGTGTACAGCGTGCCGCTGGTGCTGGAAGAGTCCGGCCTGGGAGACATCATTCTCGACACTCTCGGCCTCCGGGGATATGCCGACGGCCTCGGCGAATGGCGCGATATGGTCGAGCGCATGGACCGGCCCAAGGAGCCCCTGCCCATCGCCCTCGTCGGCAAGTATGTCGAATACCCTGATTCCTATCTCTCAGTCCGTGAAGCACTTCGCCACGCCGGTCTCCCTCATACCCGCGATGTCGATCTTCAGTGGGTCCACTCTGAAGACATCGAGCGGTACGGCCCCGAAGAACTCCTGCGAAACGTCTCCGGAATCGTGGTCCCAGGGGGATTCGGCACCCGCGGGGTCGAGGGCATGGTCGAAACCGTCCGCTACGCCAGGGAGCAGAATGTGCCCTACCTGGGCCTCTGCCTCGGGCTGCAGGTAATGGTGATCGACTGGGCCCGCAACATCCTCGGACTTGAAGGCGCCAACTCCGAAGAGTTGGAGCCAGAAACGGCCCACCCGGTTGTTCACATCATGCCTGACCAGGAAGGTGTAACCATCAAAGGTGGCACCATGCGTCTCGGCAGCTACCCCTGCCGGCCCCAGGAGCGCACCCTGACCCGCGAAGCATACGGCGATGGCGAGGTGTTCGAGCGGCATCGCCATCGTTTTGAGCTCAACAACGCCTACAGGGAAGCCCTCGAGCAGTCCGGACTAATCTGCGCCGGCCTCTCCCCCGATGGCCGACTCGTAGAAGCGGGTGAGGTCCGCGAGCACCCATTCATGGTTGGAGTGCAGTATCACCCGGAGTTCCGTTCGCGGCCCAACCGGCCCCACCCGCTGTTCGTCCGCTTCATCGGCGAGGCCACCAAGACCATCCGCGAGGGCAGCCAGCCCCCGCTCCTCCCCTTGGAATGACCTGGAATGACCTGGAATAACCCGAAATAACCTGCATTGCTCCCCATAAGAGGTGAGGCAACCCGTTCAGAGCGCCACCCTCATCATTACGAACCATTTAATTACGAACCATTCGCCGTTCTTCTCTGGTCCGACATTCAGACCCGGTAGCCGTTATCTCCGCGAATGAAGGACTTCTCGGAGCAGAAACCTGAAGAAGCCCATTCAAGGAAAGAGAGGACAATGAAGCTTTTCCTCGACACCGCAAACATCGAAGAAATCCGCGACGGCGCCCGCCTCGGCGTCATCAGCGGCGTTACCACCAACCCGTCTCTCGCCGCCAGCGCCGGCATCGGAAACCGCGAGGCCTACCGCTCCGCCGTAGCCGAGATCGCCGACCTGGTCGATGGCCCCATCTCCGTCGAGGTCGTCGCCACCGACACCCAGGGGATGGTCGACGAGGGCCGCGACATCGCCAACTGGATCCCCAACCCCTGGGTCAAGATCCCCAGCACCATCGAGGGCTTCGAGGCCATCGCCACCCTCAGCGGCGAGGGCATCCGGGTCAACCAGACCCTCTGCTTCTCCGTCAACCAGGCCCTCCTCGGCGCCCAGGCCGGCGCCACCGTCGTCAGCCCCTTCATCGGACGCCTCGACGACATCGGCCACGACGGCATCGACCTCATCCGCGACATCGCCGCCCTGTACCGCCAGGCCGGCGTCTCCACCCAGGTCATGGCCGCCAGCGTCCGACACCCCCTTCACTGCGTGAAGGCCGCGGAGGCCGGCGCCCACATCGCTACCATTCCCTACCGGACACTCGTCCAGATGGCACAGCACCCACTCACCGACGCCGGACTCGCCCGCTTCATCGCCGACTGGCAGAAGGCGGGCCAAGGATAATCATGCTAGAAGAACAGACCACCACCAACGCAGCACCCGAGGTCAAGCCGGACCTCAAGTCAGACCAGAAGCCGGAAGCCGACGCCGAGCCCAGGGCCCCCGAGCCCCGCAAGCCCGCGCCACGCGGCCGCGGCCGTGCGCCACGCGCCGCCTCCAACGGCGACGCTCCCGCCCCCGTCGACACGCCCGCTCCCCCTCCCGCGCGCGTCTCCGTCGACGTCGTCGAGCTCGGCTCCAAGTCCAAGGAAGAGCTCCTCGCCATCGCCCCCGCCGTCGGCCTGCACGACTCCGGCGCCCTCGGCAACCTGCACCGCGAGGACATCCTCGGCCGCCTGTTCCAGGTCGCCTCGGCGCACCAGTCCCTGGTCGCCACCGGCATCCTCGAGATCATGGACGAGGGCTACGGCTTCCTCCGCCAGATCGCCATGTACCGCTCCGGCGACGTCTACATCTCCCAGTCCCAGATCCGCCGCTTCGGCTTGCGCACCGGCGACACCGTCACCGGTCAGGTCCGCCCGCCCAAGGAGGGCGAGCGCTACTTCGGCCTCGTCCGCGTCGAGCGCATCAACGGCCAGGAGACCGACAAGCTCCACGGCCGCAACCGCCCCGTCTTCGAGCACCTCACACCCATCTTCCCCGAGCGCCAGGTCATCCTCGAGTCCGCCGCCAGCGAGCTCTCCACCCGCATGGTCGACCTCTTCGCCCCCATCGGCCTCGGACAGCGCGGCCTCATCGTCTCGCCCCCCAAGGCCGGCAAGACCACCATGCTCAAGCAGATCGCCCACGGCGTCGTCACCAACGCCCCCGACGCCGTCCTCATGGTCGCCCTCATCGGCGAGCGCCCCGAGGAAGTCACCGACATGCGCCGCTCCGTCAAGGGTGATGTCTTCGCCTCCACCTTCGACGAGAACGTCGAAGAGCAATGCCGCGTCGCCGAGCTCTGCCTCGACCGCGCCAAGCGCCTCGTCGAGATGGGCAAGGACGTCGTCATCCTCCTCGACTCCATCACCCGCCTCACCCGCGCCTACAACCTCGCCGTACCCACCAGCGGCCGCACCCTCAGCGGCGGCATCGACCCCATCGCACTCTATCCCCCCAAGAAGTTCTTCGGCGGCGCACGCAACATCGAGGAAGGCGGCTCCCTCACCATCATCGCCACCTGCCTCGTCGACACCGGCTCCCGCATGGACGAGGTGATCTACGAGGAGTTCAAGGGCACCGGCAACATGGAACTCCACCTCGACCGCAAGCTCGCCGAGCGACGCTACTTCCCCGCCATCGACATCGTCCGCTCCGGCACCCGCCGCGAGGAACTCATCTACTCCGACGAAGCCCTCCGCCAGGTCGTCCTCCTGCGCCGCATGATCGGCATGCTCTCCGACAACGGCAACGGCAGCGGCAGCGCCACCGAGCGAGTCCTCGACCGCCTAGCCAAGACCCCCAACAACAAGGAGTTCCTACGCACCCTCTCCACCGCCGGCGCCACCTAGCAGCCCGTCTGAGGATTATCTGGAGACCAGCAGCGTGGGAGGGTGCGGATTCGTGAATGCCGGGAGGGTCCGTGGGAACTGGCCGACGGCGAGCCGGGGAGACCTGAGGTTACTGCCTCTGCCTGGTGCATTGCCTGGGCGTCCGGCCCCGAACCGGAACAGCTTGAGCAGATTGTGGCCGGCGCAGATCAGCAGCCACTCCCGGTTCACCTTCTCCAAGCCCCGCAACAGGAACTGCCGGAAGCCACGGCCCTGCTTGATCTGACCGAACACCGGCTCCACCGTCTCCATCCGCAGGGCGTAGCGCTCACGGCCTCGTTTGGTTCGCAGCTTGCGTCTCATCCGCTCCCGGGCCGACAGTCCCTTGGGTATCCGTCCCCGGGGCGCGGGCTCCGGCCTCGTGCCGTGGCGGGTCTTCTCCGGCGCGATGTACGCGTCAACTCCCAGGGCCTCCAACTCGGCCACCGCTTGGGCCGAGTAGTAACCGGCGTCGGCGGACAGTTCCCTGGGCGTCTCTCCCGTGTTCAGTATGGTCTCCCGGGTCATGGCCACCGCCTGCCCCTTGTCCGAGACTTGGCCGGTGGCCCGGGCCGCCACGATCACCTGATGCTCATGGTCCACCACCGCCTGACAGTTGTACGACTGCTGGAAGTCCTGCCCTCCAGGACCGGGCATGATGCGTGAGTCGGGGTCGGTGAAGTTGCGCTGCGTCTTGTCATCGGGAACTCCGGGATGCTCCCTGCCCTCAACCTCGGCCTGCTCCGCCGCCGCCTGCGCCTCGGCCTCCAAGGCCGTCTTGGCCTCCCTTATCTTCCGCAGCCTCCCCTCACGGAAGGACAACTCCTCCGGCAGTTCGTCGCCCCGCTTGTCCCGGCCGTACCGGCGGTCCTCCTCCTCATCCACCTCCTGAGCCCGGCGCAGCAACTCGTCCACCTCGGCCTTCAACTGCGCCTCCTTCTCCTTCATACGACCGTAGCTCATGGCCTTGTGCTTCGATGCGTTGGCCCGCACCTTGGTGCTGTCCAAGGCCACATGGCCCAGTTTCACCAGACCAGCCTGCCGACACAGTTCCAGCACCTGGTGGAACAAATCGGCCAACGCCGCCAGATGGTCCTTGCGAAAGTCGGAGATGGTGCGGAAGTCCGGGGTGTTGTTGGCTGCCAGCACCCGGAAGGCGATGTCCTCGTGGAGACGCTGTGCGATGCGCCGCGACGATGCCACGCCGGTGCAGTAGCCGTAGAGCAGCACCTTGACCATCATCCTGGGATGGTAGGGAGGGCCGCCCCGCTCCTCACCCTGGTAGCGGGCGGTGATGGCCGAGAGGTCCAGATGCTCCACCAAGTCGGATATGAAGTAGGCCAGGTGGTCCTCGGGGAGCCACTCCTGGAGGGCCGCCGGCAGCAGCAATTGTTGCTCGGGGTCGTAGGGACGGAAAGTCTTGCTCATCGGCGTATCCCCATGCTGGAGGTTTCTCCCATCATAACCCCAGCACCATAGCATCGGAGTTTCTCGGACGGACTGCTAGCTTTGAACCCGGTTTTCAAGCCAGTCTTCAAGCCGGTTTGCAAGCTGGTTTTCAGGTTGGGAGGGCCGCCATGACCACCGCCACCGACCGCGTGAACGAGCTCTTCGCCGACGCCCGGACCTCCACGACGACGCCCTGGAGATGCTGGCCCAGCACCGCATCCGCAACGCCGCCGACAAGGCCTGGTGCGCCGTCAAGCGCGCCTCCGACGGCCTCATCCTCGCCCGCACCGGCACCGAGCCCTCCAACACCTCCCAGACCTCCTCCGGTATCCGCACCCTCGGACGCGACAGCGAGGCCCTCGCCTCCCTGAGAGCCCGCTTCTCCGAGTACGTCCACTACCTCCATGTAGAATGCTTCTACCACGGCCACTGCGAGCCCGAGGACTACACCGCCGCAATGGTCCGCGCCACCGCCGCCTACATCAACGACGCCCAGTCCCTAACCTGACCCCCAAGCCCCCAGTCCCCGAGGCCCCCAAACCCCTACTCCCTCCGAAAATCCCCTCTCCCTCCGGGAGAGGGTTAGGGTGAGGGCGTCCCCCAATCCCGAAAATCCCATAATCCCGTGAATCCTGATTCAGACAACCCCCCCGCGTCCCCCCAATCCCGAAAATCACCCCAATCAAAAAAATCACTCCTGAGCACGCCGAAAGTTCAGACACCCCCCCATCACCAATCCTTCACAACCCATGACACTTGCCCCTTGCCATAACTACTAGAACACATGTACGCTACCAGCAGGCAAGAGAGCGGGCCGCCCCAAACAGCGGCTCCCTCCGCAAATCCAACGCAGGCCCCAGCGGCCCAGGAGCGAACATGTCCTCCAACCAGAACCCCAACCAGAATCCCATCGGCGACCCCAACGACAACCACAACCCCGGCCAGAACCCCAACCCCGACCCCAACGACAACCACAACCCCGGCCAGAACCCCAACCCCGACCCCAGCGACCCCAACGGCCACCACCCCGACGCCTCCGCCGACGAGGTCTTCAGCCTCCCGCCCTTCTCCCGCCAGCCCCGCCGCGACGCCCCAGACGGCTGCGACAAGCCCAACGAATGCTGCCTCTCCTTCGACCTCTCCCCTCGCCAGCGCCGCGCCGTACCCATCGTCGCCTCCCACCCCACCCTCACCGCCGCCTCCCGCGCCGCCCGCATCAGCCAGCGCACCCTCTACCGCTGGATGACCGACCCCACCTTCCGCGACGCCGTCGACCAGGTCCGCCGCGACCCCGTCGGCCTCTGCTTCCGCGGCATCGCCACCTACCTCCCTCGCTCCATGGAAATCCTCGTCGCCACCCTCGAGCACGAAAACGACGAGCTCCGCCTGAAAGCCGCCGTCCAGCTAATCGAATGCTGGTTCACCCTGGAAGAGCTAGCCGCCGCCAACCAAGACCCCCAAACCTAACCCACCCCCGTCCGCCCCCACTGCACCCTGAGCCCGCAGAAGGACCCCACTCATCCTGAGCCCGTCGAAGGGCCCAAACCCCTCCCCCTCAAGGGGGAGGGCCCCCCAACCAGGGCAACCGCATTCCAACTCGATACGCAGTGCAACCCCCCGTCATTCCCCCGCCCCCGTGATACCCGCCGCGCCCCCCGTCATTCCCGCGAAAGCGGGAATCCAGAGGGCCCCGCACCGATACAATCCCCCTCGGACACGGAGGCAATGACGATCCATCGGGCTCCAAGAAATCGGAACGCCTTTGCCCTGACCCCCCAACCCCAAACGCAACAAAATGCGAGACAATGCGAGAAAATGTCAGATAATGCCAGATAATGTCGCACAAACCCCCAAAAAATCCGCCCCCTCCCCTAACCCAAATCACCCCAATCAAAAAACCCACTCCCGAGCACGCCGAAGGATGAGACAACCCCATCCTGTACATCCTGTACATCCATGTCAGTAACACCCCCCTCAAAAAAAGCCCGCTCAGCACATTCAAAACCCTTGACGCACCGTAACGGGCAAGTAATACTGCTATGGCTAACATTGCGGAGCGACAGTTTCGCACCGGCCATCTATGCTTTGAGGAGGAGCGCTGCCTATGTGATCTGACCCCCGTCGCCCGGGGAACCACGAAACCACCGCCCCCGCAGCGTTCGGGGGACCCCAGGCTCCTCCGGTACATGGGGACTTCATGGTCAGTCCTGAGCCAGCTCTGAGCCAGTCCTGAGCTAATCCTGAGCCAGCCCTGAGCCTGTCCTGAGCTCATCCTGAGCCTGTCGAAGGACCAAACCAGCCCCCGCCTCCGGAACGCAGCTTGAAAACCCAGGACCCTTCCCCGGCACCACCGGGGAGCACCCCCGGCTCCTTCCCGCCACTCCCGCGAGATTTATCCCCGACCCGATCGGGGACGGGAGTCCAGGACGGAAGCGGGGCGCACAGGCCCTCCCGGCGCAAGGGGACCTATATGGCCCCACCTTCCGGAAGGCCTGCACCAACGGCAAGTCCCCGGCCTATCCCCCGCCAGTCATTCCTGCGAATACCCGTTGTTCCAGCGACACCCGTCATTGGAACACCCGTCATCCCGGCGAAAGAACGTCATCCCGGACTCGATCCGGGACAGGAATCCACTCGTCAGGAATCCACTCGTAGGGAATAGCAACCGGGAACCCAGGCTCAAGGGTACAGAGGGCTCGAGTGGCCCCAAAAGCCCCAACAGCCTGTCAACAACCGTCATTCCTGCGAAAGCAGGAATCCAGGTTTAAGGAGAAATTACCAAGATGAATTCATTAGCAGGCAAATCCACAGGGATTGCCCTTCTCATGGCGGCAGCTCTCCTCGCCGCCCTCTTCTCCATGGGTGTCTTCTCCGCTGGTAGCGTGGGCGCCGAAGTTCGAACGACCCCAGAACCGACAGCTACGTTGAGCACAAATATCCCATCGTCAGACGATGTCACCCTGACGATGACGTTTGAACTTTCTGAGCCGATTGATGGCACCACTCTAGGCGCGAACGTTGTAATTGGCATTCCGGACCGCGTTACGGGTTCAGTTACAGCGGACTTCGTGACAAGAACTACCAACCCTGGCACTATTACCGTTACACAAAATGGTGCTGAAGTAGGTAGCGTCACTACAGGTTCCAATGAGATCACAATAGGTGAGCCAGCGCCTGACAGTAGCAATGGGCGGGTTGAAGACGGTGTGCTGACAACAGTTACAGTTTCGCCCTTGACTCTGGCCGCCGCTACCGCGAGCGGCAATGTGACGATAACGCAGCAGTCGAACGCCCGGAATGTTGAAATTGGCGTTCACCCCTCCGTTACAGAGGCTTCGTTCGAATTGAGCGACACAACGCCAGGCGCAACTGCAGTCGAAGCTACGATTAAACTCACAACCGATACGGCAGCAGATTCGACCAATAGCGTAACGATCACACTTCCGTCAGCATACGACGTCGTTGACTCTGGTGACGCAATTGTGACGGGTATCACAGTCGACCCCCTGCCGGCTTCACAGGCAGACGAGGCCAATGAGGGCGATGGCGATACGCTTGTCTATGAGGCAGGAATCACGGCCAACACGGAATTTACGGTCAAGATAACTGGCCTGACCAATCCCAGAACCGACACAGAGGTTGAGGCTAGTTTTGCGCAGGCCGGTCAGGTCACAGCAATTGAAGCCTCGGACAATGTCGCGCTTATTTCGGAGTTCACAGCTACTAGCTCGACCGAACCCGGCTCCAACCAGAGCCTCAAAGTCCGTGGAATGGTCGAGTACGCGAGTAGCGACAACATAACCGTGAACCTCAACAAATTCGGCGTTCCCAGCAGCATTAATGTCGACCACGTTAGCGTCCATGTTGGTACTATGGATGCCAACCCGAGCGACGTGGAAATCGACGGCACCAAGGTAACCTTGGTTGCGCCGTTTGAAGTAAGCGGTACCGATGCAGCAACGCCTCCAAGGTTGGAAGCAGAGGAATCGGACCTGACCACCATCACCTTCCGGCGCTCTGCTGGCATCACTCTGCCGACACTGCACGGCGGCTATGACATCAAGGTTTCCACCACCGAGACTCCGGAGCTATCTGCCGCGTTGGAAGCTGCTGAAATGGTGGGCGGCGACGGCGTTACCAACATGGTATACGTCGAGCGCCAGGTGAAGGTCAGCCCGACCAGCGGCACCCGTGGCACCGAGATCACCATCACCGGCAAGGGCTTTGCCGATGGTAGTGCCACCCTGAGAATCGAAGGCAGTGTAAGGACCGGTTCTCTGGACATTGCGGACGGCGCGTTCACCTACACCGTGCTGACCGACGTAAAGAACACCAGTGGCGACAATGTCTTCGACATGGGAGCCAACGACATCACTGTCAACGACAGCCGGGGCCAGACGGCCACTGCTGCCGTTCACACGGTCAAGGCTTCCTTCTCGATAAGCCCCGAAGAAATATCTCCGGGCGAAAAGGTCGTCATCACCCTCATGGATGCTCCGGATGGAAAGCCGACCACCGTTAGGTTCGCCGGAGACGAAGATAACGAAGTGGATGCGGCCGACATAGGCAACGCGGACGACACCTTGACCACGACTTGGGACGTTACCGTACCTGACCTCGGTCGGACCGGTACCCTGGAGATGAGGGTTGTCTTAGGCTCTGGAGAAGATGACCTGACCAAGAACGTCATGGTCGCGACCAAGGACCTGACTTTGAGCCCAACGACCGCAGTAGCCGGGCAGGACGTAACGATCCAGGGATCTGGCTTCAGCGGATCGGGTCCCGGAGATACCAGCATCACCATAGACGGTGGGGAACCTCTCTCCGGGACCGACGACATAACCGTGGATTCCGGCGGTAGCATGTCGTTCACCATCACTCTGCCCGAGACTGCAACGACCGGTGACAGGCGGATCCAGTTCACTGATACCGTCGGCCGTATCGGCAGGGCCACTCTTACTATTCCCAAGGCTACCTTGAGTGTGTCGCCTGAGGAGAGTCTGATAGGCAGCACCATCACCGTCAGCGGTGAGGGATTCCCTGCCAACGACTTGGTGCAGATCACCTACGCAGAAGGCCCCGGCGCCTCGGCAGCCGATCGGCCCATAGGCACCTCTACCACCGGCCCGACGGGCGTATTTGAAGCCTCCGTCAGGGTGCCCAGCTTCGCCCTTACCGGCGAGAGCCACAAGGTTGCGGCAACCTCTCAGCTGGCCAGGAACGAGGACAATCGCGTCACCGCCAGCGACAAGCACTCGACCCCCAACCCGGACGTGACCTTCAGCCCGACCCAGGTGGAAGCAGGCGGCTTGGTCACCATTTCCGGTGTTAACTTCACCGGTTTCAGGGCCGTCGGAAGCATCACCATTGGCGACGCATCCATATTGCCGACGCCGGCTCCGACCACCAACGCCGACGGTAGCTTCACTGCCACCGACGTCCTGGTCCCTCAGTTGGATCCGGGCAATTACACGGTCAAAATTACCGTTGGGGACGACGTAGTCACAAAGTTCTTCCCTGTGGTCGAGGCCGTTGCCCCGAGCGCACCGCAGGATATCTTCGCTGACCTCATCGAGGCTGGTGCGCTCGACCGCATCTTCCTCTACAACAACGAGACCCAGGAATGGTTCCTCTACGATCCGGACCCCGGATTCGAGGCCGCCAACACCCTGGAGTCGTTGAAGGCCGGCGACATCATCTGGATCCAGCTCAAGGAGGCTGCCACCGTTCAGGGCGCCAACCTCCTCGCTGGCTGGAGCCTGATCACCGTCCAGTAGGGCTTGGACTACCCTGGAACCTGGCGGGAAGCCGCCCCGGCGCAAACCGGGACGGCTTCCCCATCCCGACCGGGCGGGCGGACGGTACGCCCGCCAGTGTGAGTGAAACGAGGAGGACGGAATGACCAAAACCAGAGTCCTGGCCCTGCTCAGCGTGATCGCCCTGCTTGCGGCCCTGCCGCTGTCGGTGGCCCTCGCGCAGCAGCCTCCAGGCATCCCCAGCCTTATCCAGGGCATGGCCATGCTCGATGGCAAAGCCCCGCCCGAAGGCACCATGGTCACCGCCATGATCGAGACCGAGGTCGCGGGCGAAGACGGCGAAATGATGATGGAAATGATGGACATCGGCATGGCCGAAGTCATGGCCGACGGCTCCTTCACCCTCATCGCCGCCGACTCCGGCGGCAAGATGGTCATGTTCTCTCTCTCCATGATGGGAGAGGACGGCGAGACCATGAAGTACGACGCCATGTCCGACCCCGGCGAGGTCGTCACCGTCGGTGGCGCCGACGCCATGGTCAACCTGGACGCCTCCACCGGCATGGTGCCGCCCACCAGGACCCCGCAGCAGGAAGTCGAGTCCCAGCGTGGCCCCCGCGGCCCGCAGGGTGCTGCCGGTGCTGACGGCGCCCCCGGCGCTGCTGGCCCCGCCGGCCCACGCGGCCCCGCCGGTGCTGACGGCGCTCCCGGCGCCGACGGCGCTCCTGGCGCTGACGGCGCGGTAGGCCCCGCCGGTTCCGACGGCTCAGACGGCTCTGATGGCGTCGGCGCTGCCGGTCCTGCCGGTGCTGCCGGTCCCACCGGCCCCGCAGGCGCAGACGGAGCCACCGGTCCCGCCGGTCCCGCCGGCGCAGCCGGTGCCGACGGCGGCGGCGGAGCCCTCGCCGTAGTGGCCCTGATCATAGCCATAGTAGGCGTGGTAGCCGCAGGCGGAGCCTTCATAGCAGGCCGCCAGTCCAGCTAACCCCCGCCAAAAACCCAAAGCCCTTCGACACCCTCAGGGGGAGACCTTCGACACCCTCATCCTGAGCTTGTCGAAGGGCCCTCTCCCTCCGGGAGAGGGTTAGGGTGAGGGCGAACCCCCAAACCCCAACCAACCAGCACCAAAGGGGCGCCCAACCAGGGCGCCCCTCCTCATTCACCAATAATCCATTGACCATAATCTTGAAATTATCTTAAAAATACGCCAATATGTAATCTGAATATAAATCGGCTCGACCGTGCGAGGTGCGGAAGTGAGGGCGACGAAACCGGCAATGAGACCGCTGGCCGCAGCAACGGCAATCCTGGCGCTGCTGGCCTTGGCCGCAATGATGGCGCTACCAGCCCAGGCCCAGGAGGGCAGGCCCCCCCAGCCGCTGCTGCAGGACTACTTCCAAGGAACCGTGACCGTCCAGGGCTCCCCCGCGCCAACGGGCACCCAGATGGTCGCCTGCGTGGAACTGTGCGCCAACTTCCAGAGCGCCAAGGTCTCCATCGGCGCCAACGGCTCCTACTCCGGCCTCGAGGTCAACCCGACAAACTCCGCCCTCATCGGCGGCGATGTCTCCTTCTACATCCTCAACCAGCACGGCAGCATCCAGGCCGACCAGACCGGCAGCTTCGCCGGCGTCTACAACACCTACACCCTCGACCTGACCTTCAGCAACCCGATACCCGACGGCTCGACGCCCACCCCGGAGCCCACCGCCACCCCGGAGCCTCCGGCCACGCCAACGCCGCAACCGACGGCCACCCCCGTCCCGCTGCCCACCGTCGCGCCGGAGCCCGAGCCCACGGCCGTGCCCGAACCCACCCCAACGCCGATCCTGCCCGTAACCGGCGACCCGAACATCGCAGGCATCCCGCCCCTCGCCATCCTCGGCGGCGCCACCCTGGCCGTCCTCGGCATCTTCATCCTCTACCTGGCCGCCCAACGCGCCCGCCAAACCTTCATCCTCCCCCGCCGCTAACCGAACACAAAAAAATCCCCTCCCCCTCAGGGGGAGGGTAAGGGTGGAGGTGCCCCCCCACCATCAAGAACCACTCAGGAACAATCCCCTCCCCTCTCCGTATCCAATCCCCTCCCCCTCAGGGGGAGGGTCAGGGTGGGGGTGAACCGCCACCATCAAGAACCACTGAGGAACAAATCCCCTCTCCCGTAACCAATCCCCTCTCCCTCCGGGAGAGGGCTAGGGTGAGGGCGTACCCCCGGCGTACCCCCTGAGCCCGGCGCCACAAAAAAATCCCCTCCCCCTCAGGGGGAGGGTCAGGGTGGGGGCGTACCCCCACCGCCTAAAACCGCGCCAGAAACCCCTATCCCCGGGCCGGCGACATCACGCTCACCCGCAAGTCCGACGGCAGGCTCCCCTGCGAGACCACCAGCCGCGGCTGCTGCTGCGCCTCGTCGACGCTCAGACGCCGCAGGAAGGGCTCAACGCCGTCCAGCGGCACCCCCTCCTGCCCGTGCCCGAAGTGCATCGGCACCACGATCCTCGGGTCCAGGTCCTGCACCACCTGCAGCGCGTGGTCCATGCTGACCGTGCAGTGCCCGCCCGCTGGCATCAGCACCACATCGACGGGCTTCAGGTCGTCCAGCTGCCGCGTCGTCATCGGCCGAGTCAAATCGCCGAGGTGGCAGACGCTGACCCCGTCCA
>CAXXON010000003.1:0-1475000 GCA_963667765.2 Dehalococcoidia bacterium
AGAGGGCGGAACAGGCGGCAAACGTTCTGGACCGGGCCCTGGCCTGCGACCTCTTCGCCACCTCGATTGCCAACAATGCCTTCAGCGTGCTGGTTTTGAATCCGCCCTACGATTGGGACAAAGAGGACAAGCGGGTGGAGCACGCCTTTCTCACCCACACCACCCGCTACCTGACCGACGGCGGGCTGCTGCTGTTCATCGTGCCGAAGCAGCGCCTCGCCGTCTCCGCCCGCTACCTGTCATCCCATTACCGGGACCTGCGCTGCTGGGCCTTCCCGACTCCCGAAAGGGAGGTGTTCGACCAGGTGGTCCTGATCGGCCGGCGCAAGGCCGAACCCAGCCCCGACCCCTACGCCGAAGAGCAGGTGCGGGAGTGGTCCTTCGGCGAGCCGGAGGAGTTCTCGTACCGTCCCTACCCGGTCTACGACCCGCCGGTGGTTCCTCAAGGCGACATCCTCTTCGCCACCAGGACGGTTGACCTGCTGGCCGCCGTCGCCGAGGCCAGAAAGACCGGCCTGTGGGCAAGCCAGGAGGTGCGGGACTCCCTGTGGCCCGCCGACGACCGGCGCACACGGCCCCTGATGCCCCTGCGGCGTGGACACCTGGCCATGCTGGTGGCGGCGGGCTTCCTGGACAACCTGGTGCTGGAGGCCGACGGGCAGCGCATCCTGGTCAAGGGTAGGACGACCAAAGAGATGGTGCTGGCCGAGGAGACCGAGAACACCGAGGTCTACCGCGAGCGGCTGAAGACCACCGTGGTGGCCCTGGACCTGGACGGCGGGGAGATCACCGACATCGCCGCTTAACTCGGAAACGACAACTACCCCGACGGCTGCCCCGCCAGCCGCATCACGAAGGCCCCGCCGGTTTCAAGTACCGGTGGGGCCTTCGCATTTTTCAACGGCAACCCTCAAGTCAAGGAGAACACCCATGAACCTGTCAGGTTTCATCGACACCTTCAAGGAGGCCATCGCCAAGCGGGTGGTGGAGTCCTACCCGCCCCTGTACCGCCCCTCGGAAACCCCCGTCAAACTGCCCCGGCTGCTGCGCAGCCCCATGGGAGGCCAGGAGGACGCCATCAAGGGCACGGCCCTGTCCCTCCAGGCCCATAGGGGGACCACCGTCGTCGGCGAAATGGGCACGGGCAAGACCTTCATCGGCGCCGCCGCCGCCCACGCCGCCGGTTTCCGGCGCGTTTTGATCCTCTGCCCGCCTCACCTCACCCGGAAGTGGAAGCGGGAGGTGGAGGACACGGTGCCCGGCGCCCGGGCCGCCATCGTCGCCTCCATCACCGACCTGGAACGGCTCCGGCTTTCCGTGGGTCCCGCGCCCCTCTTCGCCGTCATGTCCCGGGAGCGGGCCAAGCTGTCCTACCGCTGGCAGCCCGCCGTGGTCCAGCGGTGGGCCGCCGGGGGGCGGCTGGTGCGGGACGAGCAGACCGGGGAGCCCTTCCAGGTCCCCTGCTGCCCCACCTGCCACGCCCAGGTGGTGGACAGGGACGGGGTGCCCCTGACCGACGCGGAACTCTCCCGAAAGCGCCGCGACTGCGACCTGTGCGGCTCCGCCCTGTGGCAGGCCGACGGCTCCGGCCCGCGCCGGTATCCGCTTTCCGACTACGTGAAGCACCGGATGAAGGGCTTCTTCGACCTGCTTATAGGCGACGAGGTCCACGAATACAAGGGAAGGGGTTCCGCCCAGGGCATCGCCGCCGGGGTGCTGGCCGACGCCTGCG
This sequence comes from Dehalococcoidia bacterium, assembly GCA_963667765.2. Taxonomy (GTDB): domain Bacteria; phylum Chloroflexota; class Dehalococcoidia; order Lucifugimonadales; family UBA3495; genus VXOI01. The sequence goes on from CAXXON010000003.1 coordinate 1,733, forward strand.
GCAAGTCCCTCACCCTTACCGGAACGCTTACCGGAGGCTACTCCTCGACCCTCTTCCACCTGCTGTACCGCTTCTCGCCCGACATCCGGGCCGAGTTCGGCAGGTCGGAGGAGGGCCGCTGGATACAGCGCTACGGTTTCCTGGAAGAGACGGTGCGCCACGCCGACGACGGCGACGCCTTCGAGGACGGGCGCAACAGCCGCCGCAAGGGATACCGCAAGACGGTCAGGGAGCGGCCCGGCCTGGCTCCCTCGGCCCTGTTCCATCTCATCGGCAACAGCGTGTTCCTGCGCCTCTCCGACGTGGCCTCGGGGCTGCCGCCCTACCAGGAGCAGGTGCTGCTGTCGGGGATGGACCGGGAGGCGGACCACACCGGCTTCTCCCAGCGCAGGGCCTACGACTCGGTGTTCGACACCCTGCGCCAGGCGCTGGCGGCGGCGCTTCAGAAGGGTTCCAAGCGGCTGCTGGCGACCTACCTGCAAACCCTCCTGGCCTACCCCGACGGCTGCACCCGGGGCGAGACCGTCTTCGATCCCCAGACCGGCAACGTCCTGATCCAGATGCCGCCCCTGTCCGAGGACAAGCTCTACCCCAAGGAGCAGGCGCTGGTGGACCTGGTGGCGGCGGAACGCCTGGCGGGGCGCAAGGTGCTGGTCTACGCCACCCACACGGGAACGCGGGACATCACCGAGCGGATGGAGCAGTTCCTCACCACGCACGGGTTCCGGGTGGCGGTGCTCAAGGCCGACTCGGTGGCCCCAGACCGGCGGGAGGCCTGGGTGGAGGAAAAGGTCAAGCAGGGCATCGACGTGCTCATCTGCCACCCCCGCCTGGTGCAGACCGGCCTGGACCTCATCGACTTCCCAACCCTCTGCTGGTTCGAGACGGATTACAGCGTGTACACCATGCGCCAGGCTTCCCGGCGCTCCTGGCGCATCGGGCAGAAAAGGCCGGTGAAGGTGGTGTTCATGGCCTACCGGAACACCCTCCAGGCCGACGCGCTCAAGCTGGTAGCCAAGAAGCTGCAAAGCTCGCTGGCGGTGGAGGGGGAGCTTCCCGAGGACGGGCTGGCCGCCTTCGGCGACGACGGCGACGACCTGATGCTGGCCTTGGCCCGGCAGATCGTCAGCGGCGACGAAACCGACACCGATGGCGAGTCGGTGGAGGACGTGTTCGCCCGGGCGCGGGACGCCGAGGCCAGCGCCGAGGAGTTCCTGGTGGACGGCGATTGGCAGGTCGTCGAGGTCGAGCCGGAGGCCGTGGCGGTCAACGGGAATGGCCATCATTCCAACGGCAACGGGCACGGCGACGGCATCGAGGCGACGGTGGAGCTGGTCCTGGGCAACGGTCACCACGCCAACGGGAACGGCAACGGAGCCCACGGCGACGGCCACCACGATGAATCCGGACCCGCCGAAGGGCAGCAGTCCCTCTTCTCCTGGGCCGAGTTCCTGTCCGAGGAACCGGTCAAGCCCAGGGGACGGAACGGCAAGGCCAAACCCGCCGCCGCTTCCCTGTTCGATTGGGCCCTGGAAAAGGAACAGGAGCGGGAGGCCGAACTGGTGGGCGCGGGGCGCTAGACCGCAAAGGCACACGGGAGGGGCCGCCGCCGATGAAACGGCGGCCTCCCCGCAAACGGCAACGAACCGAAACGACACCATTCAGTAAAGGAGACCAATCATGGCACGAGTCTTTGTGTACGACGACCGCGAGTTCCCCGACCCGGACCCCGAGATGACCGTCGAGCAGGTGAAGTCCACGCTGGCCGACTTCTACGGCGAGATTGCCAACGCCTCGGTCAAGGAGACCACGCGGGGCGAGGACACCATCATCGAGTTCCAGCGGCGGGTGGGTACCAAGGGCGCCTTCACCATCGCCCACAGCTAAAGGAGGCAACCAAATGGACAACCGGACCCTGGCGGGTCTGCTGGCGGCAACGCCGCCGGCGGACCTGAAAATCACCGAGCTTGCGGCGGAGCTCACCCTGCCCGACGGCGGGCTGGACCTGGACGCGGCGGCGGCCCGGCAGGCCGAGGTGGAACTGGCCTGCGCCCAGGCCCAGGACTACGCCGCCGCCACCAAGCGGCTGCTGGAGGCGATGCAATGGCAACTGCGGCCCCGCCGGTACTGAGCAGCCTGGCCGAAAGGCTCCTGCGGCGTCCGCCGTCGCTGCGGGAGCTGATCGTCCGGCTGGGCCACGCCGAGGACTACGCCTGGTTCGCCGGACTGGCGCGCCGCCTCTTTCCCGAAGAGGCGGAAACGATGCTGGCGATACCCGACGCGGGCGGGCGGCTGGAACGCTTCGCCCGGCTGTTCGAGGAACGCCACTTCCCCCTCTACGCCCCCTACCTGGAGTTCTACGTGGACGAAGGCGAGGACCCGCCCTTCACCTGGCTGCGGCGGGGCATCCCCTTCCAGCTGATGGGCTTCGGCTACGACGGCCTCCACGAGATGTGGGACGGCTACCGGGAGGGCCTCTCGGCCCTGGCGCTGCTGGCGGAACCCCCCGATTTCTACAGCGACGAACCCGGCGGATTGCGCACCGCCTGGCTGGGATGCGCCGCCCAGCGCATCCCACAGGAGACACTGGAACGGATTCCGAAAGGCGGCATACCCCTGGACGTTCTCACCGAGGCGGTGCAGGAGACCGAATTCCAGGGCGCGGCCCAGGCCGCCGCCTGGGTGCGGGCCGAGACCGGCAATTTCTTCCTCGACCACTCCTTTGAGGATGGCGACTACGACGGCTTCTCCGACCCCTGGGAGGACGAAATCATCGCCGAGGGGACGCAGGAGTGGCGGAAGGCCAGCGCGCTGGTGGACTCGGTGGTGAAGCTGGCCGACTGGCTGGAGGAAGACCTGCCGGGCCGGTTCGCCGAAATGCTGGACTTCATCCTGCCCCGGCTGCCCGAACCAACGACAGAACAGGAGGAAAGCGATGATGACGACCAATGACACTCACCGGGCGGAGTGGTCCCTGCCGGGTCGGGACGACCTGCCCCGGGACACCCTCCAAGCCCAACTGGAGGTGTACGGCGAGACCATCCTGCTGCGGGGTTTCGAGGCCGACCGCAACTGGGTCAGGACCGTCTCGGCGGACGAGATCGCCAACGTGTTCATCCGGCACCTGGGCTTTTCCTCAGGGCTGCTGCCCGAGAGCGCCCTCTGGTGGAACCAGGGGGAGACCGGGCAGGTGGTGGCCCTGTGGCGCCCGCCCCAGGTCTGGCCGGTGGCTCTGCAACGGGAGGCGTTCCAGCCTCCCGCAAGGCTCCGGCTGCCCATGCCCGGGCTGGTCTTCGTCTGCTCGCCGGGCCGGGCGCCCTGGGTCTACGCCGCCCTGGAACGGCCTACGGATGCCGGACAGCAGCTCTACCGCGCTCCCGCCTTCAACGTCTTCCGGGACGGGCGGGTCTGCCCCGGCAGCCACCGCTTCCCCGAGGAGGTGGGACGGATCCCCGAATCCTTCTTCCAGTCCTTCTTCTCCCTTACCGGAGATACCAGGGACCGGTCGAAAAAGCACCCCGACAACCTGCAAGCGTTATGGGAGGAACTGGATGGACAGGCTGAGTACCCGGTTGAGGACCTGGTTCCCCAATGCACCGTGGGCCACGTCATGGCGGCCTCCGAAGGACGGAGGGGCTACTACGCCTAGCGACGACGCTGCTCCCAGCGCCGCTGCTTCGCCGGTGGGCTACCTGGTGAGCCACCCCCCCGGTCTCGCCGGTTCTCAAGGGATCGGCTTCGACTACGTTCTCGGGTCGGGCGGCCTCTACGTCCAGTCGGAGAGCGCCCACCTGACGGCGCGTGTCCTGGTCGCTCCCGCCGAGGTGCGGGGGCTGGCTCCCGTAACCGAGAAGGTGACGCTGGCCCACGGCCCCATCCCGGCCCATGTCTTCGAGTTGGGGCTGGGCTGGATGCTGGCCGCTCCGGGCACCGAGCGGTTCTTCGCCGTCCGGTGGGACGGCGACGCCTACCGGCTGGTGGTGCCGCCGCAGGAGGGCACGGGTTCATCCCTCACCTACCTGCCGCCCCAGGGCGTCATCGCTGAGTTCCACTCCCACGGACGCCACTCCGCCTTCTTCTCCGCCACCGACGACCGGGACGAGCAGGGGTTTCGTGTCTACGGCGTCGTGGGAAGCCTGGACACCCCCGAACCGGAACTGGCCCTGCGGCTCGGCATCTACGGCCACTTCGCGGCTCTGTACTGGTCCCAGGTCCTCGACGGCCCGCACCCGCCGTGGCTGCGGCTGGCGGGCCAGGAACCCGAACCAACATCAAGCAACCCACATGTATAAGGAGGTAACGCAACCATGCCCTACTACCTGGACAACCAGTTCCTGTTTGACAACCCCTGGATCACCGTGGTCGGCTGTGGCGGCACTGGCGGCTTCGTCGCCGAGGGCCTCTGCCGCCTCTTCCAGGGCCGCGACGCCACCATCGTCCTGGTGGACCACGACCGGGTGGAACCCCACAACCTGCTCCGGCAAAACTTCTACGCCGAGGACGTGGGCAAGTTCAAGAGCAAGGCTCTGGCCGACCGGCTGGCAAAAGCATACCGGCGGCCCGTGGGCTACTCGGTCTACCCCTTCCGGGAGGAATACCGCCCCCTGGGGAGCCGCTACCCCGGCCTCTCCTCCCACGACGGCCTGATCATCGGCTGCGCCGACAACGCCGCCTCTAGAAGGGCCATGGCCGAGTGCCTGCCCGGAGACCCCTGCCGCTGGCTCATCGACGCCGGCAACGACACCAACTGGGGCCAGGTTCTCGTTGGCAACATAGCGGAAAAGGTGGCCCTGGAGGAACCGCCCTTCACCGGCGAGACCTGCCACATGGCCCCGGCGCCCACCCTGCAACGGCCTGACCTGCTCACCGCCGTGTCCACCCGTCCGCCCGACGTGGACTGCGCGGCGGCCCTGGACCTCACCGACCAGGACCCCACCATCAACCAGATGATGGCGTCGCTGGTGTTGCAGGTGGTCCGCCGCATGGTGGCGGGCACCTGCCCTTTCCTGGGCCTCTACCTGGACATGGACCTGGGCACCGTAACGCCTTCCTACGTCACCCCGGAGGCGGTGGCGCGGCTGGTGGGACGGGCCGACGCCGGTTGACTGGCGCAAACCAACCCCTACAAACCGAACTTATAAGGAGAATGAGACCATGACTGACCACAAGGAAAACGCCACCGCGACTGCGATGTGGCAGGACAACCACAGCGGGAAGCGGGGACATCAATTGATGACCGATAAGCTGGCAGACACCATCCCCGCCCTCGGCGCCAATGAGAAGGCTCGCGACTACGACGACGTGCTGGCCCTCGCCAAATTGTTCAGTCCGTACTCGAATTGGACGTGGTACATCACGGAAATGGACCCGCAGACCGGCCAGTGTTTCGGCCTGGTGGAGGGGTTCGAGAAGGAAATTGGGTACTTTGATTTGACCGAGCTGGCCGAGACTACCGTCTTCGGCGGTGTGCCCGCCGTGGAACGGGACCTCTACTGGGAACCCATGACCCTGGGCGAAATCAAGAGCGGGTCCCGGAAGGACTCGCCATACGATGACGAGACCAGGAAAGGAGATGCCTTGACTGACGAAACCGGAACGGAAATCCACTCCCCGGACGTGGTGAGCGCCGAGGAGTTCCTCTTCGGAACCGCGCCGGATGATGCGCCTGCCGAGGTTGCCGGGGAGCTTCCCGCCGGAGGCGGAACGGACGACGCGGGAGACACGGAAACCGCCAAGGCACCGGACGCCGACACGGAGACCGCTGCTGAGGAATCCGATGTTACCAACGAAGACGGCGGGGAGCAGTCCGCTCCAGCGGAGACGGAAACGTCGGAGGAACTGAAGGTCGTCCTGTCCATCCGGGCGGGCCGGGCTACCATCGGGGTGCAGCGGCCCGCGTCGGACCCGCACATCGAGTCCTTCGACGACCTCGACCTGTTCGAACTGGCCGACCTGTTCCCGGCGGTGGTGGCCCGGGCCCGGGCCGTCTGGGAGGAGACGCCGCAGCATCAGGCCTACGTGAAACCCGCTCCCCCGCCCAGGCAGCGGAACCGCCGCCAGCAGGCGACGGCCCAGGCTGGAATCACCGAAGGGGAAGGGGAGGCGGCGCAACAGCAGCCGGAGACGCTGAGGCTGTTCTGAGCCTGGTCCGGTGGGCGTGGCACCTCGCAACGCGACGCCAGAGGGAGAGGGCATCGCTTCATCAGCGACGGCCCTCCCCCTGGCTACTCATGCATGCGGCCTTTTTGCGTTTCCGGCCCGGGACGCTAGTCCAATCGCCCATCGGCCCCTACCCGTCCTCCTCCTCCTCCACGATGAAGAAGAGGACGTGGAAGTCATCAACGCCCAGGACTTCCTGCATCCGCCGCCGCAGTCGCGGCGACGGGCTGCGCTCGGCCCGCATCAGCCGAGTCATGTAGCCCCGGGAAATCCCGCAGCGCCGGGCCAGCTCGTTCTGGGAAAGGTCCAGCCGGTCCAGCAACTCCCACACGGCTGCAGTTTTCAGCAGGACACGCGATGAGCGCCGTCTGCGTGGCACGTCCCATGTCTCCATCTGGCCAGTTCCCTCTCCCGCCTCCGGAGGGAAGAGACCGCCGGTAGCTGCTCCCGGAGCCCTGTCGTCTTCCATGTTTTCGGCCCATTCGTGTTCCCAGGTACGTCGGGATGGTCCGGCATTGACCGCCGGTGGACTGAACTGCCTTCCGAACCAGCAACCAGCGCGGAGCGCCTCGTCCCCAATCCGGGCCAACAGGCCCCGAAGTTTGCGGAGCCCCTGGTACGAAGATGAACTGCTCTGCAACTGACGCGAAGCCGCTCATCCCCGTGTCGAGTCCCGGCCCAGGCTCTATTTCTCAGGAGGGCGGCGCGGGTTCCTGCGAAAATGCCAGCCCACCACACTGGACAAAATCAAGAGCCTTTTCCATTGTATTCGCACTGGCACTGTAACCGGCCCCTCCCGATGGACCCGCCGATTGATGGTCCTGAAGGACGCATGGTCGGTCCGGGACCGGGGGAAGTTCCAGAGAAGCCCCCGCCGGACCGGCGGGGGCTTCCGGCTGTTGTGCGAGAGCACGGGTGCGGTCGGTCTGCCTGCCATCCGGGCTGACCGAAAACTCTAAACTGGGCGCCGCCGTTTCCGATCCCTCGAATACTGTGCTGCCCCTGATGTAGCCCGGTCAGACTTGCGCCGGATACCCGCGCTTCAGGACATCGTGACGGTCCTGGACCTCCCAGCAGACCCAACCCACGCGCCGGGTATCTTTGACTGAGCAGCGGGAATTGCGTTGTCCGCTGCCTTCACACCGGAGACCAGAAGCAGCTCTCCCTGCTTCCGGCCCCCGCATTGTACCCTGTGTCCACAGGAGGCGGCCCCGCCGGACTTCCGGGCAGTACGGTCCAGCCGGACTAGTCGTCGTCCAGGATGGTCCCGGTGGCCGTGCCGTCGGTGATGACAGCGCCCTCCGCCTCCGTCAGGACCAGCTCCAGGGTCTCATCGTCCTCCCGGCGGCTGTCGTCGTAGACGTTCACGCCGGCATAGGCCCACGTCCAACCCGGCTGGAAGACCACCTTGAGGTTGCCGATGGCGTAGTCCACCCCATTGGTGGCGGTTCCCTCGCGGATCTCATACCAGACCGTTACGGTCTCTTCCGACGCTTCGCTCAGTGTGACCATGAACTCCAGGTATAAGTTTCCTTCGCTACCCTGGGCGTCCTCCACTGATACCTCCGGCAGCTGTTGCGCCGGCGCGTCGTCGTTGTCCGACACCGCCACCGTGCCCGCTCCCTGGGACGAGGACACCGTGTAGTCGTCGCCGGTATTCACCGTCGCCGTGACTGACCCGTCGGTCTCGTCCACTGAATCATCGCTGGTGGCGATGGTCAGCGTGGCGCTGCCGCCAGTGGGGATGGTCACCGTCCGCTGGCCCGTGCTGACCCCGTAGTCGCCGTCCTGGGTGACGGTCACGGTGACGTCCAAGTCGGCCGCCGGAGCCGGGCTGGCGGTGATGGTGAACTCCGCGTCGCCGCCCTCGGTTATGCCGCTCCCGGCGGTGATGCTAACCTCCGGCGTAACGTCGTTATCCGACACGGACACCGTGCCCGCGCCCTGCGAGCTCGACACCGTGTAGCCGTCGCCGGTATTCACGGTTGCCGTAACCGACCCGTCGGTCTCGTCCACTGAATCATCGCTGGTGGCGATGGTCAGCGTGGCGCTGCCGCCGGTGGGGATGGTCACCGTCCGCTGGCCCGTGCTCGCGCCGTAGTCGCCGTCCTGGGTGACAGTCACGCTGACGTCCAGGTCAGCATCCGGCGCCGGGCTGGCGGTGATGGTGAACTCCGCGTCGCCGCCCTCGGTTATGCCGCTCCCGGCGGTGATGCTAACCTCCGGCGTAACGTCGTTGTCCGACACCGCCACCGTGCCCGCGCCCTGGGAGCCGGACACCGTGTAGCCGTCGCCGGTATTCACGGTTGCCGTGACCGACCCGTCGGTCTCGTCCACTGAATCATCGCTGGTGGCGATGGTCAGCGTGGCGCTGCCGCCGGTGGGGATGGTCACGGTCTGTGCGCCCGTGCTGGCCCCGTAGTCGCCGTCCTGGGTGACAGTCACGGTGACGTCCAAGTCGGCCGCCGGAGCCGGGCTGGCGGTGATGGTGAACTCGGCATTGCCGCCCTCGGTTATGCCGCTCCCGGCAGTGACGCTCACCTCCGGCGTAACGTCGTTATCCGACACGGACACCGTGCCCGCGCCCTGGGAGCTCGACACCGTGTAGCCGTCGCCGGTATTCACGGTTGCCGTGACCGACCCGTCGGTCTCGTCCACTGAATCATCGCTGGTGGCGATGGTCAGCGTGGCGCTGCCGCCGGTGGGGATGGTCACCGTCCGCTGGCCCGCGCTCGCGCCGTAGTCGCCGCTGGCGGTGATCGTTACCGACACCGGCAGGTTGGCCGCCGGCGCCGGGCTGGCCGTGATGGTGAACTCGGCATTGCCGCCCTCGGTTACGTCGCTCCCGGCAGTGACGCTCACCTCCGGGTCCTGGACCACCGGGGCGACCGTAGCGTCGTCATCCGTCACGCTGACGGTCTCCGACGCCAGTGCGCCCACCGTGTAGCCGCTGCCGCCGTTCAGCGTCAGCGTTACCGAGCCGTCCGGCTCGTCCGCCGAATCGTCCGTCGTGGTGATGCTCAGCGTGACGCTGCCGCCCGTGGGGATGGTCACGCTACTCGGAATTGCGCCGTAGCCGAAGTCGCCCGTGGTCACCACGTTGATGCCCACATTGAGGTCCGATGAGGGGGCCGGGTTCGCGGAGATCCCGAACGTCACGGTCTGACCCTCGGAACCCCCAACGGAGCTCAGGATGTTCACCTCCGGCGTAACCACCGGCGCGGGTGTTGGCGTGGGCGCCGGCGTCGCTGACTCAATGGCCTGCAACTCTGCCGCCACCGGAACCCACCGGCCCCAGCCGGCATCGGCATAGACCTGCGCCGCCGCCGCCGTCATCGGTTCCAGGTCGGGGTAGCTCTCGGCCCCGAAGGCTTCGAGCACCCGCTTCCAGCGGTTCACGTGCTTGGCGCCGTGCTGCGTCTCGGCCGCGTAGCTGCGCACGTCCGCGAGCACCTGCGCGTTGACCGACTCACTCGTCGGCGCGGGCGCCGGCTGCGGGTTCGCCGCCTCCAGCGCGACCAGGTACTCAGCCACGGGAATCCACCTCGCCCGGCCAATGTCCGCGTGGGCCTGGGCCTCGCCGGCTGTCGTCGGTTCGAGATTCGGGTAGTCCTCCACGCCAAAGGCTTCCAGCACCCGCTTCCAGCGGTTCACGTGACCCGCGCCGTGCTGCGTCTCGCCGGCGTAGCTGCGGACATCCGCCACCAACTGCGGGTCCAGCGTCGGCTGTGGCGCGACCGGGGTCACCGGCGTGGCGTCGTCGTCGGCCACGTTGACCGTGCCCGCGCCCTGGGACGAGGACACCGTGTACCCGCTGCCGGTGTTTACCGTGGCCGTCACCGACCCGTCGGTCTCGTCCACGGCGTCGTTGCTGGTGGCGATGGTCAGCGTGGCGATGCCCGTGGTCGGGATGGTCACAGTCTGTACGCCCGTGCTCACGCCGTATTCGCCGCTCTGGCTGACCGTCACGCTGACCGGCAGGTCCGCCGCCGGCGTCGGGCTGGCGGAGATGGTGAACTCGGCGCTGCCGCCCTCGGTCACGTCGGCGCCGGCCGTGATACTGACCTCCGGCGTGGGCGTGACAGGCGTGACAACGGTCTGACCCGCCGCCTCAATCGCCTCCAGCACGGGGATCACCGGCTGCCACCTGGCCCAGGTTCCGTATTTCTGTTTCGCCTCCGCCGACGTCATCGGTTCGAGACCGGCGTACTCCTCCACGCCGAAAGCTTCCAGCACCCGCTTCCAGCGGTTCACGTGGACCGGGCCGTGCTGGGTCTCCGCCATGTAGCTGCGCACGTCCGCGATCAGCTGCGGATCCACCGTCACGCCGTCGTTGTCGGCGACCGCGACGCTCGCTTTGCGGTTCGTCGCGTCGATCGTGTAGCGATTGCCCGTGTTCAGCGTCGTGGTGATGACGCCGGCCGGCTCGCCCCTGCTGTCGTCGTCGGTGGCGACGCTCAGCGTGGCGCTGCCCGTGGTCGGAACGACCACCTGCCGCCGGCCGTTCGTGACGCCGTAGGCGCCGGTCTCTTCCACCCACACGTTGACGTACAGGGCGGCCGGCGGAGCCGGGGTTGACGTGAGCGTGAAGCTCGCGCCCTCGCCCTCAGTTATGCCGGCGCCGGCCGTGACGCTAATCACCGGCCTGGCGTTCTGCTGCTGCTGGACTGCCGCTTCGTAGGCATCCAACTCGGCGATCACCGGCTGCCACACGGGGTCCGAGCCGTATTGCGCTCTCGCGTTGGCCGCGGTCATCGCCCGCATGCCTCCGCGAATCCAGTTGTCTTCCCCGAGCCCGAAGGCGATCAGCACGGTGCGCCAGACCCGTCGGTTCATGTTGCCCATGCCGTCGTCGGCTGTGTGCTGGTAGACCGTCGCCAGCACCGCCGCGCTGACCTGGTAGTCGTCGTCCGACACGGCGACGCTGGCCGCGTGGTCCGTGGCGTGCAGCGTGTAGCGCGGCCCCGCCGCGGCGGTCACCGTGACCGTGCCGTCGGCCTCGCCCGCGCCATCGTTGCTCGTCGCGATCGTCAACGTCGCAGAACCCGATGTCGGGATCGTCACCGTGCGCTTGCCCGTGCTCGCGCCGAAGTCGCCGCTCTGGCTGACCGTCACGCTGACATCGAGGTCAGCCGACGGAGCCGGAGTCGCCGTGATCGTGAAGCTGGCCGGGTCGCCCTCAATGATCGCAGGGCCGGCGCTGACACTGATCGTCGCCGTCGACCCGCTGTCGTCGTCGATCAGCGGCAGGCTGACGCCGCGCGGGTTGGTGACGCCGTAGTCGTCGCTGGGATTGATTCGCGCCTCGATCGTGCCGTCGGCGCGCTCCTGGTCATCTGAGTAGCTCGTGACCACCCAGTCGACCGAGCGCTGCCCGGCCGGCAGCGTGATCAAAGCCGCCTCTTCGGCGCCGACGTAGTTCAGGCCCTCGCCCATCTCCTGCGAGAGGTAGACCTTGACTGTCCTGTCCAGCAATGGCGTGCGGTCGGCCGTGATCTTGAAGGTGGCGTCGGTACCCTCGTCCACCCACTGCGACGCGCTGGAAATCGTCAGCATCGGCGGCTCCGCCAATTGCTGACTCGCCGGCGCATTCGGGAAGTTGGACGGGCAGGCGACCGGGTAGAAGTACTTGTGCTCCGTCGCGCCCGCCCCGGTCACGGGGTCCTCGTCGGGGCTGCGCACGTGGATGCACTGCTGCACCGCTTCGCCGGGCACCCGGAAGCCGCGAATCGAGTACGGCGTGACCGTCATCCGATAGATCGGACTGCCCGGGCTGTACACCACCGAATCCATCGTCAAGTCCGGGGTCAGGAAGTATGCCGGGTAGTAATTCTCGAATGGGTCGCCCCTCCCGGCGACCAGCTTTTCCGGGCTCACGTCCCACGTCAGCGTCGTCGGCAGCCGGTCTCCGTCGGCGTAGGTCGGCCCGCCGTCCGAGCGCGGAGCCGACATGCCCTTGGCCATGCCATCCACCTTGACCTCGAACTTGCGGAAGTTCCTCATGGCGGCGTCGGCGTCGTTCACCTTTAGCCGGTCGGCGGCGTCGCCGGTCTGGAAGGCGTCAATCTGCGCGGTGCGCCAGTGCAGGTGGATCGGAACCTGCCAGTTCCCGCCGGCGACATTGAAACCGCCGCCGGGACTCTCACGGTGTATGTGTACCCGCCCCGGATACGCGTCCGCCGAATTCAGGTCCACCGACCGGGGCGACGTATTTGCGTCGATGACCGTCACCGTCACCTCGAAGAAATCGGCTTTTCGCGGTTTGCCCACCGCACTGGTGGTGCCCGCCGGGAACACGCCGTGAAAGATGTGGATGTCTTCCCAGGGGTTATGCGGGTTGGCGCAGCGCACCCACACCTCGACCTCTTGCGGCACGTTCCAATTGGTCGCGGAGAAAAAGAGGCGGGAGGTCGGCACCGTGACGCGGCCCTCGGGCAGCTGGTTTCCCAGCCCTCTCAGGGGGCTGGTGCGGCCGGTAATGCCCAGCTGTTTCTTGAATATATCGCCGTACTGCTCTTTGAAACCTGCCACGTCCCTCGGGTGCTTGTCGTCGGGGCCGTAGATGGCCACCACCGCCTTCCTCGAGGTCGGCGGCGGCTGGATCAGCTTCACCGTGTAGGTCAGCTTCCGGTATTCGCCATAGGTGGACGGGTCCGGATGCCAGTTGCCGTTCACGACCGCCGAACCCGCATTCGGCTCGCAGGACTCATGCTCATCCACCATGAAAGAGGCCCCGGGCCGGTCATCTTCGTACTTGTTGTTGCGGTTGTAGGGGTCTATGCCATCGTAGGAGTAGCGGACCACTCCATCGGTGGAGGAGTGGAGCACCTCCACCGTGGTCTTGCTGGGGTCGGCGCGGCCGAAGACCGGTTCCAGAGTCTCAAGCTCCTCCACCATGAACACCGGCGAAATTCCGTAGAAGGAGTGCATTTGGGTGCGTGGGGCAACATTATGGCCTATCGGGTTCCTATCGCCGTCGCTCACTTTGAATTGGCCTTGGGTGACTCCGGAGGCGTGGCCCAGCGGGTTTCCGGACTTGGTGCCGCCGTTGTCGGTGCCGGTCCAAGGCCAGTCGTTGGGGGACTGGGTGCCTGCCTGGTCGCGTCGGTCGGCCTCCTCCCAGCTAATCCAAGTATCCTTCCAGAACCCGTTGTAGTCCGCCGCCACCTGCGGCCCGTTCAACCAGAAAATCAGCTCGCCGCGGCCGTCGGTGTCCGGGTTCATGTTGGTGTGGTCGCGGGCGTCCACCGTCGCCGTCGATCCCACCACCCTGAACAGCCTCGCATAGGGCCGGATCGCCGGATGCGCGATCTGGTTCGGGTTCCCGCTGGTCCTGCCGGCTTCCATCTGGACGATCGCGTCGTAAATGGCGATGTCATTGGACTTGCCAGCGTCCCATCTGGTGGTCAGGAACAGCAGCCGGAAGGTAGTGCCCGGCGAAATCCCGGACGGTATCAGCGGCCAGTCCCTCGGGACGGTGTAGGTGCCGTCCGGGTTGGGTGTCGGGAGACCCTGCGCGGAGACTTCCTCCGGCCCGCTCGCCAGCAACGGCATAAGAACCAGCGCCGCCAGCATCAGGACCAGCCCAACGCCGAATAACCCTCCCGGCGACGCCTGACGGTTGCCGCCCCTCATGAACCGCACCCCCCTGAGTCGGGGGGAGGCTGAAAGGGGTATGTAACGGCTGCAGAACTCTCTTAACATCTGACCACACTCCAGTGTAATCTACTGGCCGACGCTGGCGCTGAGGTTGCCCGGCGGCCTGGCGATACGCCGATTGGCGCTGCCGGAAAGGATTGACCAGCGTCTCCGCTGAACTCATGGCTTTTCGTGCCATACCGAGAGATAGCGAGCTAGACTATACGCTTGCCGCCACAGCCGGCGCAAGGTTTGTCGCGTCCGCATAGACCGGAAATTCTTCAGAAATCCGCGCCTTCAAAACACCGGGAAGGGGACCGGAAAGAGAGGCGCCCAAGGTTCACCGCTCAGGAATACCGGAGTTCTTGATGTTGAGTTGATTGGATAAGGGACATCCTGGTATGGGGCCGGAAGGCCAGGGACGGACAGGAGCCGGTGCGGGTGAATAGCGCCTTCCCCGCCATCGTCTCTAAGCAGGAGTTCCAGCGGGTCAGGAAATCGCCTGCGATATGCGATAGGTGTACAGCGACCGGCCAGCGCAAATTCAGCCCGGTTTCCACCGTCCCAGCGGCCGGAACCAGCGGAAGGCCGGAATTCCGGCCCGCGAGCCAACGGCAGCTCTTTACGGTTATTATGGATGTCGCTGCCCGCCCTTTGGCCCGCCAAACCTGCTCTTAACCTATTCTTCGGGTGTACTTCTCGGGTGTAATTCTTCAGGTGTTCGGTTGCTGGCCGCCGCGCCTGGGACGCTGGTCACGTCGAACCCATTTGCTGCCCGCCCGGAGCGCCAATTCACCCTTCCCGGCTCGTGCCGGTAACACCCGGCCCTCTTCCCGACACCTGCTGCTGTCCCCACGACCGTTGCCGCCTGTCGAACCGGTTTCCTTCATAGTAGACGGCCTTGAGCGCCGCAACGCCTCCGCCTTCAATATCAGCAGAGCGGTGCGGAGACTTTCTCCTCATTACCGGACTCGTACGAAGCAAGCAGATAGCCGGGCAGAATCCTCCACCGGGGGGCTTTCGGCGGGTTGTTGACCTGACGGCCGTGGACCCGCTTTTCGAGTCCAGGCGGCGCATCTAAGCCTCATTCGGCGGCGCGCCCAACCCGCGGTACAAGCAAAGCTGCGGCGATGTGAACTGACGCAGGAGATTCCATGTTCTCCCAATGGCGCCGCCGCTATTTCACCCCAACCCGCCGCCGGAGGAACTTCCTGGCCCGGTCGCTGCTCAAGGGTGGGAAGAAGACTCCCGAAAATCGCCGCATCAGCCCCTGCTCCACGACGGCCTTGGGGTTCGAAAACGCCTGGTACCCGATGAAGCCGCCCTTGTACCGGCCCATCCCGCTGTACCCCACACCGCCGAACCCCATCGTCTCGGAATCGGCGTGGAGGAGCAGGTCGTTGACGGTAATCCCGCCGCTCGACGTGTTATTGATGATCCGGTCGATGGCGATCCTGTTCCTGCCGAAGATATACAGGGCCAAGGGCTTCTCCCGGCTGTTGATGCGCTCGATTGCGTCGTCCAGTTCCTCATAGGTGCAGACGGAAAGAACCGGCCCGAATATTTCATTCTGTGACACCTGGAGACGCTCCGGAGGGTTGACTACCACCGTCAACGGAATCTTCCTGGTTGCGCGGTCCGGCACATCTTCACCCACCGGCTTGGATTGAATGACCCGGCAGCCCGCAGCCCTGGCCTCATCGATATAGCCGACGATTCTGTCGAATGCCCCTTCGTTTATGATGGACGTATATTCGCTGTTGTCCCTTATGGACGGGTAGGCCGCCCGGTCGCCATCAATGAGGGCTTCGACGAACTGTTCCAGACGCCCCTCTGGCAGAATAACGTAATCGCCGGCAATGCAGACCTGTCCTGCGTTCAGTTGGCGCACCCGTCCGATCTTCCAGGCGACCGTCGCCATATCCGCATCGTCCAATACAACGCAGGGCGACTTGCCGCCGAGCTCGAGAATCACCGGCGTCAGGTTCTCGGCCGCTGCCGCCAGTATCCTCTTGCCGACCTCCGAACCGCCCGTGAAGAGCAGCTTGTCCCAGGGAAGGGCCGCAAAGGCCCTGGACACCTCGATCTCGCCCACGACCACGGCCAGCTCCTCCTCCCTGAAGTGGCTCGCCACCAGGGATTGCAGCAGGTCTGCGGTATGCGGCGTGCTTTCGGAGACCTTTATCATTACGCTATTGCCGGCCGCTATGGCGTCGATTGCCGGGTCCAGAGCCAAGCTCACGGGCGCGTTGAACGGAGACATGACGCCGACGACTCCCAGCGGCTCGTTGACCAGGTAGGTCCGCTGGCCGACCAGCGACAACAGTCCCGACGGGGTCTTTTGTCGCTTCATCCAATGCTTGAGTTTCTTCTTCACCTGTTTGGCATGAGCGAGCTGCGGGTAGATGTCCGCAATGAAGATCAAGTCGGGGTTTCTGCTCCCGAAATCGCGCTTCAGCGCGCCGGTAATCGCTGCCACGTTGTCTCTGCAAAGCCGCTCTATTCTGCTGAGCCGGTCCATTCGCTCGCCATAGGTCGGCGCCCGGGAGGGCGAGTAGCTCGACTTCTGGAGCTCAAATATCCTGTTCAGCTCGTCAATATCGTTGTTCCGTTGAAGTTTCACTGAACTCTCCTCTCTCCCGACCGGTCTCCTGACCGGCCTGGAGTAGTCCGCTGCGCCGTCGGCCGTGTACGTTGCGCAACCGGCTTCGCTCACTCCGCTCACCCCGCTGACCGGGCGCCGGGAAAATAAGGCCCGCCCCTGCCTTCGGTCTTAAGCCATAGACAAACGATGACGATTCGCACCAACGCCCCACCAATGCCACATCAACAAAAGAACCCCCGGTAGCGCGCAAAACGGCACGATTGGCCCCGGACGCAGCGGAGCCGTTAGGTAAGACTCCGATTGCCAGCGTGGCCATCAGCTTGGACGCGGCTGGATAGATCATTCGATAACAGGGCCGGATGGCATGACGATCAACTCGGCCCCGCGCGCGGTGAACGCGATGAGGCGGATGCGTTTTCCGGGTCCGTGCTGAGTTCTCATAAATGTGGTCCACAGAGTGGTCCACAGCATGACGGTCGCGAAGCCTGCCCAACCGCCGGTCAACTCTTTCGTTTGGTAAGGTCGTGAACACGTTCTATTGTATAGTTGACCATACAATATTTGAACACATGGGCTTCGACACATGATAGTCCACAGTTGATTGCGGGGCATCTGGCGCCGTTTCAGCCTGATCCTCACGGGCGGGGATGGATGCCTGGACGAATCCTACTCGATGAACCGGAAGGGCCATTCAGACGTGGGCACCCAGAGGGGAGCTTCTAGCGCTTGGGCTTATCGGTCTCCGGCCCAAACAGAAGAGGGGCTCGCATTCCGATTGCGTCGGCAGGGGTGCGGCGGCGATAATGGGGGGCACGGTCGAGGATTCAGATGGTTCGTGGTGGTAGCGAGTGCAGTTGACGTTGTAGGCCAATCCGCTCTTACTACAAAGGACGAGCCTCCAACCGTTTACAGGGCTGATGATCTCAAACGGCCACAAGAGGTCGGCAACCAGCGCCCTAAAGCCGCAACTCCCACCGGAAAGTTCGCAATACGGTACACTTAGGCCCACCACCTCGAATCCAAGACCTGATAAGGCTCGAACTCTGCCGCTCGTCTGTAGCTGCTCAGAGTCACCTTACCTCGAACCTCTGCTACGGGCGGCCACGTCTACCGTAGCCCGCCGCCGCCCTCACGCCGCCGACCCGCCAGCGTCTTCAGCACGCGCGGGGTAGGTAACGAAGAGTTGCTTGCTGTCCGGCTCGTAGGTGTACTGAAGGCTCTCGATCTCAACTCTGACATCCCGGGCGTTCCCGTCGGTCGCTTCTAGCACCAACGTCTCTCGGATTGGCCAGCCCTTGAGCTCCACGTCCTTGTAGAGGCGCTGGGCCAGTGGGTTCAGCGAGAGCAGCCAGGTTCCCCCTGTCTCTGGCGTGAGCTCCGGGAAACTTACGAAGCCGTCTGCGTCTGTCTCAAGCCGCATCCAGTGCGAGGCCCCAGTCTCTTGAATGATCCTGATGGGTCTGCCGTTTCGGATCGGTGTCCCGGCCTCAGAAACCTGCCGAATGTGGAATCCGGGAAACATCTCCGCTGCTGGAGCACCTGCATCGCCATCGGTCCGCCCGCAATCCACCTCTGGGCCGCGCTGGCGATCGGCGTATGCCGATTCCATTTCTTCCGGGAACGCCCGAGCATCGCGGGGGGAGAGGCTCCGAAATCTCGCCATGGCGGCAAGGGCTTCCTCTTTGCGGTCGAGTTTCCAGTACAATAGGCCGCGGAAATACTCCAGAGTCGAATTCGGTTCTTCGACAAGTTGCTCGTACTGGGCGAAGAAGCCGAGTGCGCGCTCGTAGTCGCCAGCATGGTAGGCTCGCAACGCCGCGTACCACTCCGCTTCGTAATCACGAAATCGGTCCTGGTCGCGGATGAATCCCGACAGATCGTTGTAGACGCTCGAAGCCTCGATGCCGTACACCACCCGCAAGTGCGACAGTATTTCCGACTTGAGCGCTCTCGGGATCTCGACGATGGTGACATCTTTCTCGCTGATGCAGCCGCGCATGGGCTCGACCCAGATGCTCTTCTGCACATCCGTCATGCTGGCCGGATTCCCGCGCGGCACGAGCTTGTAAACTGCGATCGCTCGACGGTCCTCGCGGAGGGCATCCGGCTCTTCCATGAGGATGATCCGGCCGTTCCGATCGGGCGACTGGTACGAGCCAAAGAACAGAGCGATGTTTAGGTCGCGCGTGAAGTCAATGAGGTTAGTCTTCCCGCCCAGGTGCTGGAGGTGCGTCAGGATATCGTCGTCGCTGAGACTCGGCGCGTACTGCCGCGCGAGCTCGATCCGGCGTTGCTGGGCAGCGTCAATGTTGAAGCCCAGGTCGTCGATCTCGTAGAGCTGACGGTAGAGGCCCGACGAGATCCGTGGGAAGCACTCCGGCTCGCCGCGATATATGACTCGAGTTCCCATTTCGTAGGCCCGACTGGTCAGTTGGGCCAACAGGTCATGCAGCTCGTCGCTTGGCAAGTAGATGGGATCTCCCTCCCAACCCCGGCGCGAATGAGGTCGCGCTCGGCGCCAGTGAACTCTCCCGTGGTGAGGCCCTAAGGATTGTACACTCAGTTGGCGATCACGCACCTCGACTTCCTATTTGGCGACTTCTCTTATGCTCGGCTGCAGCCCTTCAGACCGAGACAGTTCAGCGGAAAATTTGCAGTACAGTATGTGTAGGCCCACCACGCGCCACTGTAAAGAGCGCAGGGACGCTCAGGAAATTGTCCTGAGCGTCCCTGCTTTTTTCCGGACTGTTCTTGGGCTATGGGACCGTGTGGCGGGTTGTAGACTTGCCGGGAAAGCGCCGATCTCGTTCACGAATGATTCGACAAGTGTCCTGCGGTCGGTCAACTCGCCCTCGTTCAAATACTCGCTCAAAAACCCACTCATGTGCTCCGCCATCGCCGCCCGGCGAACCCGCAGCTATAAGTCCACCTCGTACTCCGTTGAACCATCCGGAGGGTCGGGTACACCCCTTATGGATGACGGCAGGCGGTCCGGTTTGCAGGCGCCGTTTGCCAGCGATTGCCCGCACCCACAGATCAATTTACCTCCGCCGTTTACACTTCAGTGCTCTACGGACCGTGGACCAGGCTGTGGGCTTCGTTGAAGCCGACCACGACCTGCCGTGGGGTCCTGTGTTCATGCCCTGGCCGCACAGGACGCGACTGATGAGCTGCCGGCCGGGGAACTTCCTGCCCTCCAACTGCTCCTGGAGTGCGTCCAGGTCGATGTCTCCGCTCAGGGGGGTCTCCACCTGGGTGGCGAAGTCCTCCACCTCGCGGGAGGTGTCGATGCTGCGCACCTCGCGGTTGGCCATGGCCTCCTCGCGGCGCGGGTTGGTCCCGCCGACGTGGGGGCGGTGGGTGGTTTCGCTGGGGCAGCCGGTCATGATGTTTTCGAAAGGGCTCATGGCTGTTACCTCCCTACAAATGTTGGGTTCCGAAATTGTTGCTTCCTAGCAGCCCGTCTCACTTCCCTGGAGATGTGGAGGCGGCTTGTAAAGAGGGTTTTATTGTCCGGAAGCTGGGGAGAGGAATGCAACCGGGGTGGTCATTAATGGGTCCCGTTGGGGAGGAGGATTACGGGGTTTTGCAGGCTGGAGGTGGGGTGGAAATTGCCCAAAAATATACCCCACCGGATTGCTCAGGCCGGGGGGGAACACAATCCCGGAACCCAGCAGAGAGGTGGAAACTGTGGTAGGAGGGCAGGACAGGGATGATTCCGGGGGTGCGCATTGCCCCAACGAAAAGGTTACTTTTAAAAGTAATTGCCGCAAACAAAATGCTACCGAAAAATCGGGGGCATTCGCGTGGCCGGAGGCATGAGCAGGATGGCGAAACAGTAGCTGCTGGCGGCAATACGAGAGCGTTACCTGGGCCTCCAAGAGGGAGAAGAGCCGGATTCTCGACAAGTTCATCATGGCCACCGGTCGCCACCGCAAACACGGCATCAGGTTGTTGGCCCGGTCCGGGGAGGCCGGGAAGATAGTCGGCGAGCCCCGGGGACGACGCATCGATGACGACGTGGTCCTGGAGGCGGTGATCCTGACTTGGGAAGCGTCCGACCGCATTTGCAGCAAACGCCGGAGGGCGCACTACCCCACCTCGTGGACTCTATGGAGCGACACGGCCACCTGGTATCTGGACTCTGAGGTGAGATCGCGTTTGCTGACCGCCAGTGCCGCAACACTAGACCTGTTGCTGAAACCGGTGAAGGCCCGGGTGGCCAGCCGGCGCAAACGGCGGTGCCATCCGGACCGCGGCCAACATATTCCCGCTCGCAACTTTGCCGACTGAAATATCCCTCCTCCGGGCTACTTGGAGATTGACCTGATGGCCCATTGCAGGGACCACATGGGCGGTTCCTTTGTGTACAGCCTGGTGGCCACCGACTTGTGAACCGGCTGACCGAGGCGGTGCCACTGCTGCCAGGGAGCAGCCCCTAGTGGTGGCAGGACTACAGGCCATCGGGGCACAGCTGCCCTTTCCCGTCCGGGGCATCGACTGTAAATCGCCACGCACTATAGACCCGTTTCCCATGGTCTTTGACCTCCCTGGGCGCCACAAAGGCGATCATTGCGGCACTTCGGACTCGAGGTTCACAGCGATGTCGTTCCGGGAGGTTCCTCGAACGGAGATACAGGAAGTCATACGCCGTTGGCAGGCGGGGGCAGTCAGCGGCAGATAGGGGCAGGGACGGGCTGCGAGGGTGGTGGTGCGCAAGTAACTGACCGCGGTGAAGGCCGGGGGCATTGTCAAAGACGGGGCCGTTCCCGCCGATGATCAAATCAGCCGCCTGGCGGCAATCGGCCGCTCCGGCCCGCGCACGGCGGCCACCCCCGCAGAGGATCTGCTGGCACCGTGGGGTGATCAGGTTTACCAGTGGCTGACCGTCGACCGCCTGCAGTTGACCCGCATTTTGGAATTGCTGCAAGATCGCGGCTGCGAGGTTTCCTACACGTCTCTACGCCGATTCCTCCAACGCCGGAACTGGCGGCGTCGCAATCCCATTACTGTCAGGATGGAGGACAGCGCCCTCGGAGAGATGGTGGAGTTGGACTTCGGGCGACTGGGGCTGATCCATGACCACGAGACCGGCCGAAGGCGCGCCGTGTAGGTGCTCCTGCTGGTACTGAGCTATTCCAGGCACTGCTTTGTCTGGCCCACTTTCAGCCAGAGGCTGGGGGACGTCATCGTCGGGCTGGAATCAGCCTGGGCTTTCTTCGGCGGCGTTCCCAGGTACCTGGTGATCGACAATTTCCCTGCCGCTCTTGCCGGAGCGGACGCCCTGCACCCCCGGCCCACTCGCGGCTCTCTGGAGTATTCCCAGCACCGTGGTTTCATCATAGACCCGGCCCAGGTGCGCCATCCCAAGGACAAACCCAAGGTGGAGCGGGGCTTCCAGTACGTCCGGGAGCGCTTCTTCAAGGGCGGCGAGTTCAGGGACCAGTCCGGTCTCAGAGAGCAGGGCCGGCACTGGTGCCGCAATATCGCCGGACTGTGCATTCACGGTACCACCCACAATAAGCAGTTGCTGGTCTTCCAGGACGAGGAGCGCCACTCCTTGATCCCCTCGACGACGCCTGCCGGAGAACTCTCGATGTTGACCTCATCGATGTGCGCCGTGTGGGACGCATCCTGGTGCAGGCGCTGGAACAGAAAGCCATTCCTGAGCTGCCTGAGCCACTGCCCCATGGTCGCTTCGCCAGACCTGGCTCCGTCTTCGCCCACTCAGACGAATACCGCCGCCGGACGGCATGAGGAGAGCTTCCATGACGCGAAGTAATGACCTGACCCCGCTGCTCAAGCGGCTCCAGCTGGGCCCTATGGCAGCCACCCTGCCCGAGCGTATCGCTCTGGCCCGCAGGGAGCAACTGGACTACGCCTCTTTCCTGGAGATCATTCTCAGCGACGAGATCAACCGCCAGGCTCACCGCCGCATCGAGCTTCGCCTCAAAAACGCCGGTTTCGAGGAGATATGCCGCCTGGAGGACTTCGACTGGACGGCGTCAATTGCCCTGGACCGTAGGCTCCTCGACGCCGCCTTCTCCCTGGAGTTTCTCGACAAGCACGAGCACGTGCTCTTGGTGAGACCGGCCGGCGTCGGCAAGAGCTTCATGGCTCAGGCCCTGGGCTACTCATCGGTCCGCGCCGGGCACACCGTCCGCTTCAGCCACGCCGACGGCTTTTTCAAGGTCATGTCCCAGGCCAGGGTGGACAATTCCGTGGACCGCACTTTCCGGTCCTTCCTGACGCCCGACCTGCTCATCATGGGCGATCTGGGACTGAACCGCCTCACCGCCCAGCAGTCGGCCGATCTCTACGAGCTCATCCTCAACCGGCACCGGGCCTCCAGCTTCGTGATCACCAGCAACCGGGCCGTGGATGAAGGCTGAGCCTCTTTGACGACCCTGTCCTCGGAAACAGCCCCCTGGACCGGCTGGCCAACGCCAGCTATCAGATCGTTATCGAGGGCCAAAGCTACCGGGAACGGCAATCGCCACACCGGGCATTGCTTGGCACAGGCCGGGAAGGAGGTGATTGACCACCAGACACCACCGTGATAATAGTCAGAGCACCCTGCTTCCAGAGGGGTCAATGACCGTGAAAATTTCGGTCAATGACACTGAAAATTGACATGAGAGACACCCAATGACCTCAATGTGAGCGGCGGCGCCATCGAGAACGGCGAACCCAGGATCGGCCGGCCTCCGCAATGCCGGAGGAAGTCCATGGGCTGGTGCTCGACCTATATCTTGGCCTCTCCGAAGTGCGGGGCACCGACTTCCTGCTGGAGGTGAACGCCGCCACCGGATTCACCGCCGATTTAACCCACCTGCGCACGGGCGCGCCATGCAAGGACAGGATCGGATTCCCGAACGTCCTCTTCGCCGAGGGGCTCAATCCGGGTTTCAGCAAGATGGCCGAGGCCTCCAACACTCACGACTTCTTCCAACTCTCGCGCCTCTTGCGCTGGCATATCGAAGGCGAGGCGATAGACCGGGCCCTAGCCGCGGTGATCGAGGCGCAGGCGCAACTGCCCATGGCCAGCCTTGGGGCTTGTGCCTTGCCGTCTCCAGCGACGGCTACTTCTTCCCGGCCGCACGCCAGAGGGAAGCGATGAATCTCGTCAACGCCCGCTATGGCAGCGAAGCGGGCCTGAAGGCCTATACCCATGTCCCGGACCGGTTCGGACCCCTCGCAACGCAGACCAACCCGGCCACGGTCAACGAAGCGCCCTGTGCGGTTCAGTTTGCTTATAGGGGATGAAGGTTCGCAGACATGAGTGAGGGCACCCAGCCAAGCTACCCCCACAGCATGCACCCAACGAAAAGTTATGCCGTAGGCGACGAAAGGTCTGGCCACAAATTGGTGTACCCAATAGACGTGGGGGTTGACGAAGGAAACAACACACCGTTCTGGCAGTGCCGGTCCGAAGGCCCCTGCTGGCACAGCAATGGCCCTCGTGTCTCGGCGGAGATCAGGTAGCCGTTAATCACCTATAAGCAAACGGAACCCCCTGTGTTCTCGACGGGTTACTGATGACCAAGGCCGCCTTGGCCTCCCTGATCCTCCGCAGCCTCCCCTCACGGAAGGACAACTCCTCCGGTAGTTCGTCGCCCCGCTTGTCCCGGCCGTACCGGCGGTCCTCCTCCTCGTCCACCTCCCCGGCCCGGCGCAGCAAATCGTCCACCTCGGCCTTCAGCTGCGCCTCCTTCTCCTTCATGCGACCGTAGCTCATGGCCTTGTGCTTCGACGCGTTGGCCCGCACCTTGGTGCTGTCCAAGGCCACATGGCCCAGCTTCACCAGGCCGGCCTGCCTACACAGCACCAGCACCTGGTGGAACAAATCGGCCAACGCCGCCAGATGGTCCTTGCGGAAGTCGGAGATGGTGCGGAAGTCCGGGGTGTTGTTGGCCGCCAGCACCCGGAAGGCGATGTCCTCGTGGAGCCTCCGGGCGATGCGCCGCGACGATGCCACCCCGGTGCAGTAGCCATAGAGCAGCACCTTGACCATCATCCTGGGATGGTAAGGAGGGCCGCCCCGCTCCTCGCCCTGGTAGCGGGCGGTGATGGCCGAGAGGTCCAGATGCTCCACCAAGTCGGATATGAAGTAGGCCAGGTGGTCCTCGGGCAGGTGGTCCTCGGGCAGCCACTCCCGGAGGGCCGCCGGCAGCAGCAACTGCTGCTCGGGGTCGTAGGGACGGAAGGTCTTGCTCATCGGCGTATCCTCATGCTGGAGGTTTCTCCCATCATAATCCCAGCACCATATCATCAGCGTTTCTCGGACGGGCTGCTAGTCTCCAACCCTTATTCCGTGGGGGAGACCAGCTAGGTGCCAACCCGTCTGAGCTTGTAGCCCAGTTAGATTGTCTCTTCCAGGGACATGGAGAGGCGTTGGAGCTTCCAGATAACTATCAAGTCGAGAATTCTGTTGTCCAGAGTGGCCTCGAAGATTGCCCTGGAGAACTCGTCGTGGCCGCTGGCGGTGTCCCCCTGAACGTGTCTGAGACTGTGAAGTCCCTTGCCGGACAGTATTCGCGACAGGCTCTCTCGTGCCTCGTCGGTAATGATGTTTCTGGGTGTCCGCAGAGGGTTCCTGAGGTATACCGCGGCTATCTGAATGAGGTGGAGTCTTGGAGGTGAAGAGGAGGGTGAACCAGCAGGGACTTCGTTGCCGTTTACCGTCGGTTTGGCGCCAGGCGGCTCCTTTCCGTTGTCCTGCAAACGAGTGCTGATGCTCAAAGGTCTGGTGTCATTAAACGGCGGGCCAAGGCCTATGGACAAATGGCCGGTTCTGGGCCCTTTTTTGGTGAGGACGTTAGGCTGGCGTCGAAACACGGGAATTAGATTGCAGCCAACTTGCCTTCCTTGGCATCGTGGACGGCGTCGATGGGAAGGCAAATGTCCAGCGTTACCAGTTGCGCGTCGTGGACCACTGCTAAGACCCGTAGTTAGACATCGGTGAGTTGCCGTTGACCAGACAGGTGGCGAAAACACATCAGTGTGTTGTCAAGCACCCTAGGGCCTGTGGACATTCAGACTGAAAATACCGTTCTGGGGCCTGAGAAAAGAGCATGAGTCATGCCGCTGGGGCCAGTGGCAAGGCCAGCTGCGTGTTGTACGCCGGGAATTTGTCGCTTGGCTTGTAGACCGGAGCTTTCGCAGTCCTTCGTGTGGACCGGGTCTCTATGATCCAGGAGGCCAGGTTCACCATCGCGCAGTAGCTGTCCGCCAGCTTGTTGTACCTGGTGGCCACGGCACTGAACTGCTTGAGGTCGCAGAAGTAGTTCTCGACAAGGTGCCGCGTCCGGTAGCGGATCGGGTCGTACCAATACTGGATCCGCCGGTTGACCTGCGGGGGAATGGTTGCCACAATGCCCTGCGAGGCGAGCGACAGTCGTATGGGGTCGGAATCGTAGGCCTTGTCGGCAATAAGTTCGCCTGTGAGGACGCCCTCTAGGAGAGTGGTCAGCTCTGGTGCCTCGGCGGCGTTCCCCGGTCTTATGGTGAACCGGACAAGCCGTCCGGCCTTGTCAACCACCGCCATGAGCTTGGTGGTAAGCCCGCCTCGAGTACGGCCGATAGCCTGCCGCTCAGCCGACTCGTCAGTCGGGTAACCGCTTTTTTTGCGCCAGCACCGTGTTGATGGACCTTGGCAAAGGTTCCGTCGACCATCACGGCCTTCAAGTCCAGGTTCTCTTCGACGACCTCGAAAATCCGCTGGAACACGCCCGATTGCACCCAGCGGCGGAAGCGCCGGTGCACGGTGTTCCAGTTTCCGAACTCCCTGGGCAGGTCCCGCCAGGGTGCCCCGGTCCGGGTTATCCAGATCATCCCCTCCAATGACATTCGGTTGTTGTTTCCACTTCTCCCCGGATCACCTGTTCGGCCCGGCAGGACCGGCTCAATGAGTGCCCACTGTTTGTCAGTGAGCGTTGTTCGTACCTCCAACCAACCCCACCCTCACACGATGCATGCCTTTCCAAGCTCGATTCTAACCGCTGGGAGCGCTTGCTGATAATGACGGCAACCGTAGCGCAGCGCGAGGCGAAATTGAGGAAGGGCTTATCGCAGTCTTGCGACGGGTGCGGAGACCGGAAGGAATGGTCCGCAGGTACAGAGGGAAATCACCCTCGGAGGATCTGAATGTCCACAGGCGCTAGGCCGTTGGCGACCGTGTGGTCGCCGGGAGGGCAGGCTTGATGCCGTACTTCCCGAGGTTGGGGGATGTCTCTATCGGCTGAACATACGCTTTTGCCCGTCCGCCTTCGGGCAGGCCGATGGAATCGTCGAACATTAGGGTTTGCTCTTTACGATTCCCTTCAACAACTTCATGTTGTGTCCTCCGTTGATGCTCCTCAAATTGTGAGAGGTCGGCGGTGGAGTTCCGAGCCCGATGGACACTACAGTCAGTTCTGGTGTCTTGGAGAGGAGGCCTGGTCCTGTCGAGATACAGGAGCGGCGGGGTGCTGGAATATCCGAAGTATAGGATTCTGCCAGAGGTTCTGCAACCGGGTTTTACAGCCACCCTTTCAGCTACAGGGCGGGGTAATTTACAGCCATGGCTGTAAACAGGGCTGTATCCAGCCACGACGGCCGGGTGGGTCTGACCCTAGCAGCCCGTCCGAGAAACGCTGATGACGCGGTGCTGAGGTTATGATGGGAGAAACCTCCAGCATGGGGATACGCTGATGAGCAAGACCTTCCGTCCCTACGACCCCGAGCAGCAGTTGCTGCTGCCGGCGGCGCTCCAGGAATGGCTGCCCGAGGACCACCTGGCCTACTTCATATCCGACTTGGTGGAGCATCTGGACCTCTCGGCCATCACCGCCCGCTACCAGGGCGAGGAGAGGGGCGGCCCTCCCTACCATCCCAGGATGATGGTCAAGGTGCTGCTCTACGGCTACTGCACCGGCGTGGCATCGTCGCGGCGCATCGCCCGGAGGCTCCACGAGGACATCGCCTTCCGGGTGCTGGCGGCCAACAACACCCCTGCCCCGTATCAAGCACGGGGTGACGCACCATCTCCGACTTTCGCAAGGACCATCTGGCGGCGTTGGCCGATTTGTTCCACCAGGTGCTGGTGCTGTGCCGGCAGGCTGGTCTGGTGAAACTGGGCCATGTGGCCTTGGACAGCACCAAGGTCCGGGCCAACGCGTCGAAGCACAAGGCCATGAGCTACGGACGTATGAAGGAGAAGGAGGCGCAGCTGAAGGCCGAGGTGGACGAGTTGCTGCGCCGGGCCGGGGAGGTGGATGAGGAGGAGGACCGCCGCTACGGCCGGGACAAGCGGGGGGATGAACTGCCGGAGGAGTTGTCCTTCCGTGAGGGGAGGCTGCGGAAGATAAGGGAGGCCAAGGCGGCCTTGGAGGCCGAGGCGCTGGCGGCGGCGGAGCAGGCCGAGGCTGAGGGCAGGGAGCATCCCGGAGTTCCCGATGACAAGGCGCAGCGCAACTTCACCGACCCCGACTCCCGCATCATGCCCGGTCCTGGAGGGCGGGACTTCCAGCAGTCGTACAACTGCCAGGCGGTGGTGGACCATGAGCATCAGGTGATCGTGGCGGCCCGGGCCACCAACCAAGTCTCGGACAAGGGGCAGGCGGTGGCCATGACCCGGGAGACCATACTGAACACGGGAGAGACGCCCAGGGAACTGTCCACCGACGCCGGTTACTACTCGGCCCAAGCGGTGGCCGAGTTGGAGGCCCTGGGAGTTGACGCGTACATCGCGCCGGAGAAGACCCGCCACGGCACGAGGCCGGAGCCCGCGCCCCGGGGACGGATACCCAAGGGACTGTCGGCCCGGGAGCGGATGAGACGCAAGCTGCGAACCAAACGAGGCCGTGAGCGCTACGCCCTGCGGATGGAGACGGTGGAGCCGGTGTTCGGTCAGATCAAGCAGGGCCGGGGCTTCCGGCAGTTCCTGTTGCGGGGGCTGGAGAAGGTGAACCGGGAGTGGCTGCTGATCTGCGCTGGCCACAACCTGCTGAAGATGTTCCGGTTCGGGGCCGGGCGCCCAGTCAATGCACCAGGCAGCGCCAGCAACCGCTGGTCTCCCCGGCTCACCGTCGGCCAGTTCCCACGGACCCTCACGGAATTCACGAATCCGCCCCCTCCCACCCTCCTGGTCTCCAGCTAATCCCCAGACGGGCTGCTAGGGCGGATGCCGGGCCTGGCCTTGGCACCCTGCCGGGTCCAACAAGCGGGCACCAGCACGCCGAACCCGGCCTGTTGTAGCGCGGCGGCCTGGTTTTCCAGGAAGTCGTAGGCCTCACCGGTGTTCAACCAGTACCCGGCAGGCTGCTTACGTTTCAGGCTGTCGTCGATGGGTGGACGCACCGACCCGGCCTGGGCCAGGGAGCTCACCAGAAACTCGGACGCGTTGACATCCCGGTGAGGGACGTTGACCCGATTCTTCCTCACGGCCTCAGCGGGGATCAGAAGGCTCTGGTGTTGTGGGCGTGTCGTTCCTGAAGCAGGGTTCCTTGCCCCAACGAGATTGCCACGCTTCGCTCGCAATGACGGTTCAAGCGAGGCAGGTACACCCTAGATCGATGCCCTCTGCGAAATCCGCTACGCATTGTATATCGTAATAGCAGATATATATTATTTCGATACAGCAGGGCACTTAATCCAACAACTCAACCCGTCAACACCATCCTCCATGCCCGTGGCGTAGCCGATCCACAATAACTTGGTCCAGGCAAGCGGAGTACAAAAATGCGAACGCATAATTCATTCCAGGGAACGAGAAACATACCAATCAGACTCATCACACTGTTTGCTTGCCTGTTGGTCCTTGCCATCCTGTTCTCCACCGCCGGCGGAGCATCAGCAAATCAAACGTCCGAAAACGGCACTGACCAGCTCCGGCAAAACGACCCTTCGGCCCAGCAGGTGGCGCCCGAGCAGGACGCGAGCCTCAGCGAAATCGACGTCACGGTGAATGCCGAATCGGTAACGCTGGTCCCGACATTTGATCCGGACACCACGCACTACACTGCGACGGTTAACTCTGAAAGGGTTATCTTGTTCGGATCCGTGACCCAGCCCGCCGCTGGCATCGACCAGGCCAGCGTCGGAGACGAAACGTTTAGCCTGGATCCTCCCGGCAACGTGGTGGCCAAGGACGCCAACCTTACCGAAGGCGCTACAACCACCGCCTCGCTGCGGGTACTGGCCTCAGACGGGGTGACGACTAAAACCTACCACCTCTTCCTGTCCCGACCAGCCGATCCAGCGGTGCCCGACATCTCCATGGCGGCCAACACCGCCGAATACACCGCCGGCCTGGGCCAGGTGTCCTTCACACTGACGCGCGAGGGCGACACCGCCGACAGCCTGGACATGGCCGTCAACATCACCCAGGAACGCCCCTGGCTCACTGATACCGCACGCACGGCAACCTTCGAAGCCGGCGATGCGGAAGCCATTCTTATATTTCCCGCCTCGCGCTTTTCGTCCAGCGTGACCCAGAGCGGAGAGCTGACCGCAACGGTGGACCAGGTAACCGGCTATGACACCAGTGGTGCCATAGCCCTGATGCGAGTGATCTCCCAGGAGGGGCCGGCGGTCACGGTGACGATAGAGCATCCCACCTACACCGTTGACGAAGACGTGGGTACCCTGGAAATCACGGTGGTGGCCCGGGCACACTCCAGCGTCACCCAGGTCGGCGAGTTTAACGTGTCCGTACTGTCGCAACCCGTTACAGCCACAGCGATGAATGACGAAGATCCCGGCGATTACGTCGCCCTGTCCGCGATCTCCCGGTTCGTGCCTGCTGACTTCCAGCAGGAAAACGGGTCGCTGGTCGGACGCAGAACGGTGTCCATTACGATTCTGGATGACGACGTGATCGAAGGCGATGAATATTTCCACATTCACCTGGGAGAGGCGCCGGGTTCATCGGAGGAGATCGCACGTCTCGACTCTAAAGGAGACATATGGGACACAGCGTGCTCCAACCCTTACGTGGTGACCATCATAGACAACGACCACCCGGTCACGGTTACGATAGAGCATCCCAATTACGCCGTTGACGAAGACTCCGGCACGCTGGACATCACGCTGGTGGCTCGCGTGCACAATAGCGTTTCCCAGGTCAACACCTTCGACGTGACCGTAGGCACCCTGGCCGCGCAGGCTACATCCGGGAACGACGAAGGCGCCGCTGACTACAGGACCCTTTCCGCCATTCACCGGTTTGCGCCCTCAGACTTCCAGGAGGAAAACGGCTCGCTGGTCGGACGCAGAACGGTGTCCATCACGATCCTGGATGACGACACCTACGAGGGTGACGAACAATTCCACGTAACTCTCGGCCGGGCGCCTGGCCTTTCGTCAGAGGTAATGCTGCTCGATCCGGAAGGCGAATCGTGCGTCGGCGAATGCCCCAACCCCTACGTGGTGACCATCAGGGACAACGACGGCTCTCCGGTTGCGGTGCAATTCGGGCAGAACTCTTACACAGTGGTCGAAGGCAGCAACCAGGCCGTGACAGTGACCCTGAGCGACGACCCCGAGCGGACGGTGGTCATCCCCATCACCGCCACTGACCAGGACGGCGCCACCGGCGCGGATTACTCGGGCGTGCCGCAGAACGCGACGTTCAACCCAGGCGAAACCACCCAGACCATCTCCTTCGTTGCCGCCCACGATACCATCGATGACGACAGAGAGAGCGTGAAGCTGTCCTTCGGCTCAATGCTGCCGCCCGGGGTTACCGAGGGGCCCATCAACAAAACGGTGGTGTCTCTCACCGAGCGTAAACTCACCGACTACGCAGAAAAGCCGGGAATTTCCGTGCCGATATGCAAACCAAACGGGATCTTCATCTTCTGGCATAGTGCCATCAAATTCGAAGACGACCCGCCGCCATACGGATGGCGCGTAGAACGGAGGCACCGCGCCAACGAAGGATGGACCACCACCCGTTTCGATTTCCTGGGCGCGGAATCCGATGCGCTCCAAACCTTCAACGATGAATACTGGGACTGGACCGACATCTCACGCCAGTCAGGGGTCGATTACACCTACAGGGTGCGTCCCCTCGACAGCAACGGTGAACTCATTGACGGGCGCATGTGGTCCAGAAGGGCCCCGGTGCTCTGCCAATAGAGCCACCACGGATGGGTTCACGCAAGCCACGCGCCGGGCTGGATGCCCGGCGCTGATCGTAGCCAGGTATCCGGCCCGCGGCCATGGCTTCCGCCCGTTCTGCCCCGCGCATACGGCGGTTCGGTCGCTCCTCAATCCGCTGGCCTGATAGCCGCCTGAAGCCATGGCGACAAATCTTTCGTCAGGAGCGTATGAGGCACCTCGGCAATCAGACCCCGAGTAAGACAACACCCACCTGTGTCCAGAATAAAGAGGATGTCCCCAAGGAACTTGCCGGGTTCAACGGAGGGCAGTTGATCCGCATCTCCGACGAACAGCACCAACGCGGCCTCGGCACCGCCGAGGCCGTGTTCAGGCGGCATTCCCATGGCACTAAGGCTCCAGGTGGTGATGCCGTCGGGCGCGGTGGAGCTTGGAAAGCTGGGCCGCGATTCTGAGCCTGTCGAAGGGAGCACTTCTGGGAGTGGCTCCCATGAACCCGAGCAGCGGGACCATTCGGGGCAGGGGGACAGTCTCCGACGGGCGCGCCAGGGTGCGAGCAGTGTTCTACATGGGTGCACTAGTGGGCAGCCACCACAACCCGGTGATCCGTAGCGGTAGCAGGCAGTGGGAAGGTCCAAGAAATTGGCGCTGACCGCCTGCATGCGCGAACTGCTGACCATACTCAGTGGTTACCCCTCCTTTTCAGTCACGTCGACGGTAAAAATCGTGGTGTGGAAGGTATCATTCAAGCCGTCGTACTGACCCGACCGTCCCACATCGCCGATGCGTATGATGAATCTGCGGTTGGTTATGCTCACGTTGTCGTCCGGCGGGGTGTATGTGGTATTGGTGAGTGTCTCACCCGGCCCGAAAATTGCCACTATATGTATTACCCCTTCGCGGCCCGTGTCCTGTATCTCAAGGATGACCTCGGTGTTCCCCTCTGTGCCTACGGTCCGTTCCGCCGTGATGGTGACCGGCTGGCCCTCCTTCGCGGTGTCGCCCACTGACATGGTCACGTCCGGGCCGGTGTAGGGCGTCGTCGTCAACTGGAAAGTTGCGGACGGGGCGCTGGCACCGGCTGAGGCGACCGTCGCCACCGCCATTGCAGAATCACGCCGTTTTCAGAATCAATGGCTCTCAGGTCCCGTACAGCGCGAGGGCGCGTGAGGTCCGCCAGGGGGGTGCCCTCCGCGCTGGTTTCGAGTCCTGGCTGCCCGTCCCGGAGCGCGCGCACCTCCACCGTGTAGGACACATCGCCGGTCAACCCGGAAAGCGTGTGCGAGGCGGTCGTCGCTCCTCTCATCTCCATGTCCGTCCAGTCCGGGTTCCACCGGGTCTCCGTGCTGAGCCGGTAGCGGTACTGGTATCCCGTGACGGTGCTGTCGTTGGGGTCGTCCCAGGTCAGAGCGAGTTCTCCGACACCGGCTTGGGCAGCCGACAAACTGCCGGGCCGGGCCAGGGCGCCTCTGAGCGTAAACTTTACCGTACCCTCCCTGCCATTCTTCTCCTGGCCGTCCTGGAGGTACACCGCCCGCACCTCGAAGGTGTACTCGATGCCGTTGGTCAGGCCTGTCAACTTAAACGCCGTGGTGTTGGCGCCACTGTCAGGGATGTTGGTCCAGCCCGGATTCCAAGCGGTGCCTGCTGCGTTCCGGTAGCGGTACTGGTACCCGGCGATGGTGTCGTGTCGGTGTCGTCCCACTCCAGCGTCACCTTCCGGTCTCCAGGCGTGGCGCGGAAACCGTAGAGGCCGGAATCGTGTACGTCGCGGTGTCATGACCAAGGTACGTTTCCGTCTGCGAGAAGTTCACGAGCACTTCCAGGTCGGAGTCCGATGTGTTGGAGCGCTCCACGCGGAATGCGGCATCGGCGATGCCCGGCGTCGCGTCGGCTTATTGCGGGTAGATGCTGACCCGGAGAATCGCGCAGACCGATAGGTGCCCCTGACTGGAGGGAGCAAGGGCACGCAGCTCGCGCGTCCGCGCCTGCGGGTGCGGCCAATTGGGCGACCCGCGAGCTGCGGAGACTACCGGACGATGCTCACCGCGACCACCTGGCCCTCGGTCCAGGAGATGTCGACGTCCGTAAACGTGAATGCCGTGCTGGAACTATTCACCGGGAGGGGGAGCGAGACATCGTCGAGCCGCAGGGTCGACTCCGCACGGTCAGGAACGGGATTCTGGAATGAAAGGTAGAGTTTTCGATCACGCTCGGAGTACCAGAGCCACACGACCTCGAGGTCTCCCGTCTCGTTGGAGAAGAACTCGGGGTCGGACGCGCCCATGTCTCGGTAGCCGTAGTCTTTGACGGTCATTTGCACGGACCATATGACCTGTGGTGCCTCTGGCGCAGCAGCCACCGCCGCCGTCGCAGCACTCGTGAGTGTTTCGGCATGGCCGCGGTCGTCGGTAAAGCTCACGGTGACCTTGACGGCCTTGCCCTGTTCGGCGGAGGTGAGCGTGTAGGTCTGGGCGTCAGCGTTCGGTATGGCAACGTCATCGGCCAGCCATTGGTAGCTGAAGGTTGCGTTGTCCAGGCCGTCGGCGTCGGCGATGTCCGATGTGTCCGCTGTCAATGTCTGGTCCACCTGCGCCGTGCCGCCGATGGTCGGCGTGCCGGTGGCGGGAGTATTGGGGCTGGCCTCCACTGCGCCGGTCGCTGCGCTGGTCAGCGTCTCGGCATGGCCCGCGTCGTCTGTGAAGCTCACCGTGACCTTGATGGCCTTGCCCTCTTCGGAGGTCGTGAGCGTGTAAGTCGCCGAGTCGGCGTCCGGTATGGCCGCGTCGTCGGCCAGCCACCGGTAGTTGAACGTCGCGTTGACCAGCCCATCGTCGTCGGCTATTCCCGTCGTGGAGACAGTCAGCGTCTGGTCCACTTGGGCCGTGCCACTGATGGCAGGCGCGCCGGTCGCCGGATTGTTGGCCGGTTCCGCCTGGTTCCCGGACTGTTCCACCGTGTTCCCGGACTGTTCCGCCGTGCTGTTGGTGGCCGCTTGCCCGCTGAAGGAGGCTGCAGCGTTACCGACCAGGTCCTGCAACCGGCTATCCGCGTCGCCTGTCGGGGCCGCGTAGGATACGGTCACAGACTCCCCGGCGGAGACCGGCGTCGCCAGGGTGAGGGTCACGGTGCTGCCCGACACCGCCACGGCGTTCACACCCCTGCTGCTGCCGCCCACGGTCACCGCGAAGGCGGACGCGGCGGGGGTCTTACCGGCATCCAGCGCCTCGTTGTAGGTCAGTGTCAGCAGGGCTCCGTCCACCGCCGCCGTTGAGAGTGCCGGAGGGGTGGTCTCCTGAGGCGTCGCGCTGATCTCCCCGGAGGGGTCGCCGGTAACGTCGCCCTTTGTGGCAATGACCCGCACGGTGTACTCGGTGCCGTCGGTCAGTTCAGTGATAACGTGAGAGGTCCCGGTAACGTTGGCCCTTGATACATCGTCCTCGTCTGTCCAGTCGTCTCCGGACTCCTTCCACTGGACTGTGTAGCCGGTGGGAGCGGAACCGGAAACCGGGACACTCCAGATCGCTTGCAGCTGTCCGCTACCCTGGCGGGACACCTGCAGGTCAACCGGCGCTCCGGGCGGGCCCTCCGGGACGGCCTTCTCGATGGGGCCTCCGGGCGGCTCTTTCGGGACCGACTTCGTGGTCACGGATGGGGCGGTGTTGTTGGTCACCTCCCGCCCGCTGAATGATGCCGCGGCGTTGCCCGAGGTGTCCTCGACCCTGGCTGCCCCTTCATCCGTGGGCACGGTGTAGTCCACCGTCACCCTGTCCCCCGCATCCACCGCCGGGGACAGCAGCAGGATCACCTTGGACCCGCCCACGCCTGCGCCCATGACCGAGCGGGACGCCCCGTTGACGTTCACCGCGAACAGGCCGGAGGACAGGAACCCGCTGTTGTCCAGGTCCTCGTCGTAGGTCAGCGTCAGGCTGGAGCCGTCCACGGTGGCGGAGCGGAGCTGCGGAGGCGAATTGTCTTCGCCGTTATTCTCATCCGGGCCCAGCTCGGCATTGGAGATTTCCTCCGGCATGAACATGGACATCGCCCCCCGGTGGTCCAGGGACACGTTGAGCTCGCGGTGCACGTCCCGGATGATGCCGCCGTTCAAGGACAGGGAATTCTGCAAGACCTCGACGGTGTCGTGAGAGCCGTCCCGTTCCGCGACGGGGTAGGAGAAAAGCAACTGGTTGGTCCCCCGGCCCCGCCGGTACAGCGCCACCCGCTCCTCGGTGCCCCCCAGCCTGACCAGCAGCGTCGGCCTTCCGCCCAGGGTATCCACCAGCACGTTCTCGCTGAACTTGAGCGTTATCTCCAGGACTTCACCCGCGGTGAACAGGCCGTCGGGCCCGGGGTCGTTGAAGGCGGGCTCGCTGACGATGCGCGCGGGTGTCCCCTGATGGGAATCCCGCCCCGACCGGTCCAGGTAATTTCCGTGGGACAGGTTGGCCTCCGCCCCGGTTGCCACGCTGGTGATGCGGCTATCGCGTTCCCGCACGTTGTCGGGCAGGAGGCGGATGTAGTCGGTCGAGTCCCGGACGGTGTAGCTGAACACGGTGCGGTCCGTGCCGGAGCCGGCGGCGTAGGTGGCCGTGTATCTTGAGGGCTCGGGGCCGTAGCTCAGCCACATCGTGGGGGCCTGGCCACCCTGGGGGACGGTCACGTCGACCGCCTCGTTCCAGACCAGCGTCACCTCGACGGTCTCGCCGGTGTCGTACCGGTCGTCCCCGGTCGGGCCATTGAATTGGATGTCGGCGATCCACGGGGCGTTGGGCTGCACGCATCGGATCCCCACGTCCTCGTACCTCCGGCACCCGACACTGCCGGACTCGGAGCGCCGGTGTCGGCACTCCAACAGGTCCGACTCCGACCCATTGCACCGCACGTCGTCGAGCCAGGTGGGCTGGCCGTCGGCTCCTGCCGGGAAGGTGCCGGACCTCCGGCCGGAGCCGGCATTGAAGCGACTGGCATCCACCACGGAGCCCCCGGCGAAACCCAGCTGCCGGCAGGCCACGTCGGCCTCCTCATCGTTCCAGTAGTCGTCGCAGATGGTCCCCCACTGGCCGTTGATGTAGATTTCCAGTCGTCCTTCGCACAGGCGACCGTCCTCGGTGGTGCGTGTGCCGTCAACCAAGCGCAGCTCCCCGGTGTCGTCGTCGATTACCAGCACCTCCAGGGACCGGCCCAGTCCCTGGTATTCCGCGCCGCCCCCGGTGTGGACCAGGGCGACCCGCTCGTTGTCCGAGTCCAGGTCGGGGGCGGCGGTCATCCTCACCGTCTGGGGGGTGGTCCAGTCGTCCGCGGTGAAGGTGAGGGTATCGTTGACCAGGGACAGGTCGGTGCCGGCGTCGCCGGTGATGGTCACAGTCACCTCCACGGTGGGCTCGGTGGCCAGGGTCACGGCGTATTCGCCGCCGGAGGGGTCGGCCTCCGTCACCGCCGGCTCCAGCGGGCTGAACAGGATGTCCGCCGTATCGTCGTCGTTGATGGTGACGGTGGCTTCGCCCGGCGTACCGGCGCTGACCCGGGGGTCCGGCATGGTTCCGAACCCCAGCGTGAAACTCTCGTTGTCGTCGTCGATCTGGTCTTGGGTGCCCTCGATGGCGAAGGTCTGGGACAGGGCACCGCCGTCGGTGAAGGTGACGCTGGGAGACACTGAGTAGTCGGCGGCGCTGGCCGTGCCCTGGGGCGTGGCCGTGATGGGAATGATGATGGTGCGCTTCGGGTCGGCGCTCACGGTCACGGTTACCTGCTGCGTCCCGCCCTCGTCCACGGTGTGGGCGGTCTGGGCGAACATGACCGTCACGACGGGGTTGTCGTTATCGTCGATTTTCAGCGTGGTCTCGTTCCTGGTCCCGGCGGTTATCCGCTCGGGCAGGCCCGTTGCGAACCCCAGCTTGACTGTCTCGTCGTCATCGTCCTCGGCGTCATCCACCGCCATGAAGGCGACTGTTTTCTCGGTCTCGTCCTCGGCGAAGGTGACGCTGGTGGGCACGTTGTAGTCGGCCGCGACCGCGCCCCCCTGCCCGGTGGCGGTGAGGGAGATGTTCACCTCGCGCTCGGGCGGGGCGCTCAGCCTGACGGTAACCTGGACCGTCTCCCCCTCGGCCAGGAGTTGGGAGTCCTGCCCGTACTCCACCGTCAACACAGGAAAGTCATTGTCGCCGAGGGCGATGGTCGCCGTCTCGTTCGTGCCGCCCGGAAGGATGTGGAGGTCGTCGAAGCTGAGGGTGATGCTCTCGCCGTCGTCGTCTATGGTGTCGTCCACCACCGTAACCGTGAAACTCTTGGAGGTGTCGCCGGGGGCGAAGACCAGCTCATCGGGGCTGAGGGTGTAGTCCGCCTCCGTAGCTCCGCCGTGGGCGGTGACAGTGATGGGCAGCGACAGCGTCGTCTCGACAAATGCCTCATCCAGTGTGACCGTCACGTCGAAGACGTTGCCCTCAACCTTGTCAACGGTCGCGGAGTCGAAGGAGGCGGTGGCCGTCTCGATAATCTTGACCTCCACTTCATCGCCCGGCGTCCAGGAAAGGTCGTAATCTTCCGGGACCTCGTAATAATTCCAGACAAATTGGTCACCTCCGAATTCTTCGGGGTCACGGAACAGGTAGCGTGAGCCATCCACGACCACGGCGCCTCTGTTGACCAGGGACCGTGGGAGGTTTTCTAACATTAAAGTCGTTAGTGTGCCGCGTTCGGAAGCAAAATGTGACGCCACAACATTCAGCCCGCCGTCATAGGCGAAGGTGGAGGCGCTGGCCGCTCCATACCGCTCGAAGGGATGGTTCCACGCGGCCTCGGCTATCCTTACCCCCGTCGGCCTTGACCGTTGCAGCGGGCCTACCGTACCTCCGCCCACGGTCACCGCACTACAAAGGACCTCTCGGCAGGTGCGGGAGGCCGCGCCGTTGACCGACTGGGCCGCTGGGAGCTGGTCCGCGGCCCGCCGGATGTGGGCGGGAACGGCGGAGTTCCCCTCCCGGTGGACGCTGACGGCGGCGTTGTCCCCGAAGGGGTCCGCGCCTAGGTATATCCCGTCCGAATCGGCGTCGCCGGGCTGAACGGTATAGGCGAACAGCAGCGCCTGGTAGGCATCTGACACGGTGGCAACCAGTTCCGCCTCGCGACGGTGTTGGGCGCCGCTGCCCAGCCAGAAGGGCACGGTGAGGGATCCCGCTCCGTTGACAGGCCGGGTCAGTACGTAGAGCATCTCAATGCGCTCGCCGGCGGCGTAGGCGCTGCCGTTCCAGGGGCGCGAGACGACATCCCCGTAGATGATCTGGGGGATCGCTCCTTCATGGCCGTACAGGTACGTTTCCGGTATGTGAGAATCTGGGTTTAATGTCCTGTCGGAGGAAATGTAGTAGAAGTCAGGGTCGTTGTCGGTGGAGTTAGAGTCCAACCCTGCTCCCATGAGGTCCTTCGCTTCCAGTTCGATGCTGCCGGAGCCCAGTCCCTCGATATTTATGTAGTACTCATGTTCTTCGTTGGGGCCCCACATATTGGCCAACGGCACCGAGCTCTCGCTAAGCGTGAAGGTCTGTAGTCCCGCCGCGGTCACCGAACCCGTGTACTTAATCTCCCGAAAGAGGGTATGTTCCTTATCACCTACTCGCACGACCACGTCGAGGGTATCCGACGGCGTCTTGACGTTCAGCGTGACCTTGGTGAGGTCGTATTCCTTGTTGTCATGCAACCTGAATTCGTAATAGAAGTCCTGCGTGGCGCTGATGGTGATGTCAGAGGACCACTCATCCCAGTCGCCATTGCCGAGGATAAGGACCTCCGTGTCCACCTTGTGGCTGGCGAAGGTCATGGCGGAGTGGGTGAGAGTGGCGGCGGCGGAGTCGTCGGTAGCCTGGATGGTCCCACCGTCCAGGGCCAGGCTGTTGGCGAGCACCGAGATGCCGTCGGCGTCATCGTCGCCGACCAGTACGGTGTAGCCGAACAGGATCTGTCCCGTGGCGCTGCCCGCTCCGGTGTATCCGGCGTAGCGTGGCTGCCCGGCGAAGTCGAGGGTGATGCGGGGCGTGCCGCCGGTGGTGCTGACGGTCACTGCCTCGCTGAAGGTGACCGACACCGTGATCGTGTCCCCGGTGGCGTAGGTCTCATCCGTGCCGGGATTGGACGTTATCGCCACCGTCGAGACGGTGGGGGCGGTGCTCTGTGCTCCGGCGGGCGCACCGGTGAAGAAGACTGCTGCCGAGATGGCGGCCAGGATGGCCAGAGTCGGGATTAATCGGATCATCATTGCCCGCTTATCGGTGGATGGAGGACACCGGCTCCAACGGCTGCCTGCCACGCCGGGGGAAGGAACGTGGTGTGACGCCGCTGGATATGGGGAGGGGTGAGTAATTCCGGTGAAGGAAGCGGGTCGGAGACCGGTAGATTCTGCCGGGCCCGTGAAGACTCGGTTTGTCGTTGCTCAACTTCATGGCTCGGTCAATATGTCCGCCAGTAGGTGGAACACCACTAGGCGGCTATCGAATGTCTCAGGTCAAAGGTGGGAACCGGCGTGGTACTCCCGGATGCACGGCAGGCTGGTGGTAGCAACTGCTCCGGGCTGCTATCTCCCCGCTTTCAATGTCCGGAAATGTGGCCGTAGGGGCCACAATGTGGCCCCTACGGCCCTTTCATCCGCATCGAGTCCCGACATAATCGGTTCCTTCATGACGGGTCTCGATGGGGAAAGGGCCAAGTAAAACGCCCAATTACAAAGGCTAAATTCCGACGCAGGCCGTGCCAAGATTTCTTTGTACACAATCTGAATTGAGTTCCGGTGCTCTGTTTCGCGTGGTTTTGGGCTATCACTTTGCAGGTGCTCATGTGAATCACAAAAAATACATTTTTGTACACCTGATATGCACACTATGCACACAATTCGTTATGGCATTCCCCGCAAGAAGGGCGATACATTAATACTGGCAAGTCTCGCAACCCAATAATCTCCCAGCCCGTCGCGTCAATGGCGCGCCGGACGCGCCTCTATACCGGAGAGGACAGACGCACGGGTCGGCCTGCAGGGCAAGGGGTGCCTGACGAACGTACCCATGAAGGACGAACACGCCATAGGGGGCCGGCTGGAACGGCTCTTCCGGGCCGACCCCGACACGGTGCGCCACGCGGTGAGGGTTTCCGTCTGGGGGCGCTGGTACATCTGGCTCGTAGGCGCTGTCATGCTGGCGCACCGTCCGGGGCTGTGGTTTCCGGACGACCTCGGCTTCGGCGTCCTCAATGTGCTGCTGGCCGCTGTCAACGGAGTCGTGCACCATCGCCTCCTGACCAACAGACCCGTCACGTGGCGCTGGATGCTCGCACTCAGCGCTATCGACGTCGCGCTGATAACGGCCAACATCGCCGTCAGCGGCAGATTCGACGGCTTCATATTCGTCGCCTACTACCCAGCCCTCGCAATGTTTGCCGTGGTCTTCTCTTCGCTCTCGCTCATCCTGGCATGGGTCACCGCCACCGCCCTCGTCTACTTCCTTGTGGGCATCGCGGCGGGTCCCGGCCTCGACCTCGAATTGGCCCAGGACCATGTGCTGGCGGCCAGGCTGTCCGTGATGTATCTCGTTGCCGTGGGCGTCAGCCTGATCGTCAGGTTCGAACGCACAGAGAGGCAGGCCGCGATGGCCAGGGAGCGGCAGGCCCACCAGGAGGGCATCAAACTCTCCCAGTCGATACACGACACGACCGCCCAGACCGCCTACATGATCGGCCTGGGCATCGAGGGCGCAATGAAGCTGGCGGGCGACTCGAACCCGAAGCTGACGGAGAGACTCGCGGCGACGGCGGCCCTTTCCAGATCGGCCATGTGGGAGCTGAGAAGGCCTATCGACATGGGCCGCATCTTCGAGGGGCGGGACCTTGCCCGCGTGCTGGGCGCGCACACCGCGACCTTCGCCAGGATCACCTCTGTCCCTGCCGAGATGGTGCAGTCGGGAAAAGAGCCGCCGCTGTCCGGTGAGGTCAGGACCGGCCTCTTCTCCATCGCCCACAACGCCCTGGCCAACGCCTTCCTGCACGCGCAGGCCGCCAGAGTGGAGGTGAGGCTGGACTTCGAGACCGACGCCGTACGTCTGTCCGTCTCCGACGACGGGGTCGGCCTGCCGGAGGACTACGCCGAGCGGGGCCGGGGCTTCAGCGGCATGGAGAGGGACGCGGAGCGAATGGGCGGCAGGCTCATCGTGGAATCGGGTGAACAGAAACGGGGGACGACCATCACCTGCGTGGCCCCCATCAAGTCCGTCGAGAAAGGAGGCTGATATGTCATCGACCAATGGGATCAGGGTCATGCTGGTGGACGACCACCCGGTCACGATGCGGGGCCTTCGGGAGGTCCTCCAGGATTCGGGAGGGTTCGATGTCGCGGCCCAGGCGGCGGACGGCGTCGAGGCCGTCGCACGGGCCAAAGAGGCGCGGCCCGATGTCGTCGTCATGGACGTGATTATGCCTAAAAAGGACGGGGTGGAGGCCTGCCGGGACATTCTCGACCTGCTTCCGGACACGAAGGTGGTGATGCTCACCGCATCCACAGAGGACGACGCGGTGATAGAGGCGATTTCCGCTGGGGCGTCTGGCTTCGTCCACAAATACTCGGGCAGTGATGAGCTGGTCGATGCCATCCGTAAGGTCGCCGGGGGCGGGAAGATGATCCCTGAGGATTCGGTGGAGCGGGTCTTCAGGCTGATACGCGCCGGGACTGCGCTGATACCCAGCCCCAAGGCGCTGACGACGAGAGAGAAGGAGGTCCTCGTTCATTTCGCCAGGGGGAAGTCGTATGCCGGAATAGCGGAGGTTCTGGGCGTCGGCACGGTGACGGTCAGGAATGCAATCTACCGGGTGCAGGACAAGCTGGGGGTCGAGTCCAAGCAGGAGATGGTGGTATGGGCCGTGAGGAGCGGGCTGCTGGACGGAGAGGAAGGCCGACAACCGGTTGACCCCGGGAGCTAGGTTTGCACCCCCGGACCGGTACCTGCTCGGCAGCATCAAATATCATGGTGTACCACGCGCTTGTAAACTATCTCAAAACTGGTCCGGTTATAAGAGATGAGATGTCATTGGGCGTCAGGTTAGGATAATGGTGCCTTCCCCTTGCCACGGCCACAGTTGCCAATGGGTTGTGCAGGTTGATCGGGCCTGCAAGCCCCCGGTGGTTGGCGACGAACCGGAGGTTGAGCCCATGTTCTAGCGGCTGGGCTTTGGTCTAGTCGATTTGTTGCAGCACCTCTCCAGATAATTCCGTGATCTTCTCTATCTTGACGAGGACGGCGACACCTAGGCGTTCAGGGTCCCGGTCCAGTTCGGCTTGGACGCAGCGGTCCATGACTTCCTGGCGAATGGGACCATCTTCGTGGACGGTTGCCCTGCCGTGGAAACGCCACCTCACCCGGTCGGTGGCGTGGGCGTAGTAGACGACGACCTGCGGATTCTCGGCAACGTTTTCCAAGGCCGACCGCTTGGCCCGCTCCCAGTAGGCCAGCGTGTCCCTGGCGAAGGCCATCACGCTTCCCTTGGGACTTATCTGGGGCTGGCCGTCCTTGGAGGCCGTGCCCATCAGGCAGGAATATCCGTCGGCTAGAGCGCTGTCCAACCGCGATACCATCTCGTCGGTCAAATTGGTCATAGTGGTCTATCTCCTCGGGAGCAACGGCAGTTTGTAAGGCCTTGTCCTTGCACTCGGCGTAGCACGCGCAGGGTTCGGGGCAATCTCAGACGGCAGGGAATTCGCTACACCATCCCCCGGAAAACCAACGAACGGCGCTCTGGTCCTTTCAACCGGGCCCTGTACCGGCAACGCAATCTGGTGGAGCGGACAATCAACCGGATCAAGCAATTCCGACGAATCGCCACCCGGTATGAGAAGAAGGCCGAAAACTATCTGGCTATGCTGCACATCGGGGCGTTGCTACTCTGGTTATAGTTTGCAAACACGCCCTAGTCGCCTCTCTTGATTTCATCAGCCTAAACCCTGCAGTTCCAGGTCCTCTGTCAAGTATGACAACAGCCAGGTAACTGTCATCTTTTGGGGAAAGTAAGACTCATGAAAATACGGTGGTATCACGGGTTTAACGGAGAACTCCAGGACAACTGAAATGTCCACTGTCCCGCGGTTCCATCCATCCCCATCTGAGCGATCATGACCGAGAGACGTCCCACCCCTTCTCATCCAGCGTTTCTTGGCTTCCGGGCTTCAGCGTTCGGCGATGCCCCGGACGCATCGCCACCCGCCATTCCAGCCCCAGCCCGAGGTTCTCTTCCCGTTTGTGCACCCCCTCAGCGTCGCCCCATACCTCCCTCCCGTCCCGTGCAACAATTATGGGCTTGAGTCACATTGTGCGCGTTGGCCGCCGTCGAGCTCATATTGTGCACCATACCAGTATAGGTTGTGCGATAAGCCCGTATAGGAATCTACCGCCCTGAGTTTGCCGAAGGGTGTGCGCTATCATCCCGAAGTGCCTCTGGGTCCCCTTTTTGGTCTGATGAATCTCTGAGTCCCGCTCGAGGAACAGCTCCCGGCGGGTCTTGCGCTTCTTGCCCCGATATTCCGGAGCCTGCCCCCGTCCACGACCGGTGGTCGGCAAAGGTGGGCTGGTCCAGC
Source organism: Dehalococcoidia bacterium (assembly GCA_963667765.2). Taxonomy (GTDB): domain Bacteria; phylum Chloroflexota; class Dehalococcoidia; order Lucifugimonadales; family UBA3495; genus VXOI01. The sequence goes on from CAXXON010000003.1 coordinate 45,835, forward strand.
GGCCTTGCACCCTCTCGACAGGCATCGGCTGGTTCAGCCGAACTATCCCATATCCCACCCGACTTGTTCGGAGGATTCCCGTAAAATCGGGGCGTACAGTCCCTTGGGCCTCAGGCCGCCTATTAAGAAAATGGTGCTGCTCTAATCCCATGCAAGCTATGTACAGACCCGCCAGGAACGTGATATAACCCCAGATCTGGACAATGGACAAGGAGGCAAGAAGAGCCAAAGCGCAGCAAATTTCGACGGTGTCCTTGGGCATTTCTTTTTATTCATTTCATCATCTCATGCCCAACAGCCGGAATCGGCATTCGGATACGAGGGGCCCCTCAAGTTTTTCTAAACTCCCCAAAGCACTTATATCCGTAGTTCAACATGGAAATCCTCGGGAGAATACCAAGGGGCAATCAGGTCTCCACCACCGTGCTGTAGGGGTAACCCATGGACCGGCTCAAGTCCGTATCCGTCGAGATGCGCATGATATGGCGCGCTTCTTTCTTGCTGGCGATCGTCGCAGTTACCATACTGGCCGGGGCCAAGGAAATCTCTGCCCACGATCAGGAGACGGTGCCAGATGGCGTCCGCCTGGGCTGGTCCAGCAGCACGGCCACCGTAGATCCAGTTCCCGTCGGCGCGTCGGGACATAATGGCGGGCTGATTACACCTTTTGCCTCCAAGACATTCTCAATCTCTTCTATCCCCGAGCCTGCGTCCCAAGTATTTACCCTCGATCCCGACATCTCTCCCCTGATAGCTAATCCCCGCGCCGGCCGCACCGAAACCCTCAATTCGCGTGAAGGCCACAGCCCTGCAGTTCTACTCCCCCAGTCAACCACAACAACAACGACTACCACCCTCACTGCGGGCACCAAGTACACCTATGGCGCCTATGATTACGTTCTTATCCCAAACACCTATTTCCTCATGGCTTGGAACACGGGAACTTCGGAGCGCGTACCCGGCCAAGAGATACACTTCCGCCTCTCTTGTGAGAGCACCAGCAATACCTCCGCCACGGTTACGGAGACACAGGTAACCGAGGGTGGCAACACCACTACCACATGGAGTTTCACGATTTCCCAGGGCGACGACACCAGGACCGCAACCCTCAGTCCCGAGAACCCGCGCATCGAACGCGTCCACGAGAACCTCTGCGAGTTGGAGGAACGCTTTTCCATCTTCGACGACCTGTGGGCCGACGGAACCTCGATCTACGTCAAGAACAATGGAACAGCCCTTTTCGAGGTTCACGACATCGGCGAAGATCCAACGGAAATCACCCGGAACCAGTCGAAGGATATCCCGATCGAATACGACGCCCTCGCCGGAACCGTTCATTTCGGCAGCGGCATATTCGGCGATGACGCGGCAAACAATGTCGTCGCCAACACCATCTGGTACGCCATCCCCCCACGGAACCTGTTCCTTGCCTATGACACCAGCACGTTTCGAAGGGTCAGCGGGCGGGACATCAACCCCGGCAGCTCTATAGACGGCATCATAGAGGACGTGTACCTCACCGAAAACAAAGCCTACCTCGCCAAAGGCAGCGCCCCCGCCGAAATCTACGATGTCAGCCGCTCCGACAACACCATCACATTGTCGGCCGACACCGCTCAAACCCTTTCTGTCACCAACGTGCGCCGTGCGACCGGCGCTGGTGATTTCGTTCATTTCCAAGTCAACCAGAACAGCCGGTCAATCGCCTGGCAGATTTCCTCCGGCAATACCATACCCACCGGATTTGACCTCAACAAGACCCAGTACCGCCCCGCAAATTCCGATGCCGGAAGCCAATTTGAAACGATGAGCATATCCACTCATGATGGCGATATCCTGTACGTCCTGTTCCCCGACGGCACCATCGACACTGTCACTCGGCAGGAGGCCGAGGCCGTAGCCAATCAACTCGCACTGCCCGAAAACTCAGGCTCCGGCACCGAACTGACCGGATTCGCCAGAGCCACATCCCAGTTTCCGGCCAACCAGACCTGGACACTTGACGCCGACAACGCACAGACCAAGTGCTTCACCCTATCCACCACTGGACAGTATTCCCAGACCGGCGCCCTCACCACCAGCAGTGACACCAGCGCGGATTGCACCCATGACCACGAGAAAACCGCCCAATACACCATCTCGGCCACCATCGACACCACCGTCGGGGGAGAGGAACAGTCGGTTACCTTCGATATCAACATCGACGTTACAGACGTGGACGAACCACCCCCACCACCGACCGGCCTCGCCGTGTCCCCGGGGCCCACTTCTGTAAACGCATCATGGACCTTGCCCACCGCAACTGGCCTGGCGGGCAAGCCCCCACTGGAAAGCGTGGACACCACCTCCGGCACCGGCAGCACCTGCCCCAACGCCACCATCAAGCAGTTGGCGGCCGACGCCATCGCTGACAGTTGGACCGGCATTGCTGAGAACACCGCACACACCTTCTGCGTGCGAGCCACCAACCATGAGGGCAGTTCCGACTGGGTTTCCGCCTCGTACACCACTTCCAATCTTCCGGTCATCACCGGAACAACCGACGTATCGCACCCGGAGAATATCTCGTCGATTAGCCAGGCCTTCCAGGTCAGCGACGCGGACGAAGGGCATGCAATCACTGCCGTTACCATCACCGGCGACGATGTCGCGCTCTTTACGGCCACCGTCACCAACGATAACCAGGACGTCAGCCTCTCCTTCAACAATCCGCCCAATTACGAACTGGAGGGGGACGCCGACACCGATAACGTTTACCTTCTAACCATCACCGCCACCTCCGGAACCGGCGATGCCCAGGGTTCCATCTCCGAGGACTTGAGCATCACCGTCACCGACGCCGAGGACTCGCCCCAAGGTGTACCCACCATCGCCGGTGACGCCAAAGAGGACAGCACACTGACCGCAAGCGTGGCGGCAGTGACCGACGAGGACGGGATCGACTCGACTTCCTGGCTCTACCAGTGGCAGCGCTCCGCGCAGGACGATTGGAGCGATATATCCGACGCCATGGCGGACAAATACACGCTGACATCGGCCGATGCTGGTCAGACCGTCAGGGTCAGTGCCTCCTACATCGACGGCCATGATTCCAATCGTACCGGGATCGAATCGCAGCCTACCGACACCATCATCGCCAACAGTCTGCCGGCTTTCACTGGACAGACATCCATTTCCGTCGCCGAAAACTCCACCGGCGTCATCGCCATCGCCGCCGGAGATGCCGACACCGAGGACGACATCAAGGGTTTCAGCATCGCCGGGGACGATTCGGATGATTTCAGCATTACAGGCACGGGCCAGCTCTCATTCCTGCAAACGCCGGATTTCGAGCGCCCCGCCGATGACGACAGCAACAACAGTTACAGTCTGAAAATAACCGTAACCAGCGGCGACGACCCGCGGAACCGCGAGCACACAGCCGGTTTCACCATCACGGTCACGAACGAAACGGAGCCGCCGGGTAAACCCGCCCGTCCGTCGGCTGACAGCCAGACACTGTCCTCCCTCACCTTCTCCTGGAGCGCACCCGCCAACACCGGTCCTGCCATCACCGGTTATTCGTACCGCCACCACAGCGGTGCAGACTGGACCACTGTTACGGGCCATACGTCCACTTCGGTAAACATCACCGGCCTGGACCAGAACACTCAGTACACCTTCCAGGTCAACGCCTCCAACGATGAGGGAACCGGCCCGTGGTCTGATGAAGCCGTGAGCACCACCAGCGACAACCAGCCGCCGGATGAAAACCAGCCGCCGAACATAGTCCAGGGCGACTCAGTGACCCGCAGCATTGCCGAGAACACCTCCGCCCTGACCGGCCTTGGAGACCCGCTTACCGTCACCGATCCGGACATTCATTCAGGCGGCAACATCACCTGGGAAATCACCACGCCCAACATTCCGTTCACCATCACCGCGGGTGCCGGCGCCCTCCCCAGCGGTCAGCTCAAGACCAGGGTCGGCGCCATCTACGACCACGAAGAGAAGCCCACATACGTCTTCCAGGTACAGGTCCGCGACAACCAGGGCGGCTCCGATAGCATAGAAGTAACGGTCAATGTGACTGATGTAGCCGAGCCGCCGCTGGCGCCCACTCCCATCACGGACGGGAGGGGCGAAGCTTGGGTGAAAGTCCGTTGGGTAGCACCGGACAACAGGGGGCGCCCTCCCATCACCTCCTACAACATCCGGTACAGTAAGGACGGCAACCCACCCTACGCGACCATCCGGGTCCTCGCGAGCTTGGTGACGCACACCATTACCGGTCTTGAGAGCCGGACCTCATACCGAGTTTCTCTCCAGACTGTGAATGACGAGGGAAAGTCCCCGTGGTCGGACGCGATTACCGCAACTACCATTGAGATTCCCCGGCCTCCAGCGCCTCCGCCCGCGCCTGTGCCCGCGCCTGCACCGGTGCCAACGGCGACTCCTATTCCACCCGCGACACCCTCGCCGACGGCGACTCGTGCTCCTACCGTGACAGCTGCCCCGGTGCCGACGTCGACGCCGACCCCAATTCCCCCAACTGAGCCTCCGGCAACGCCTATTCCCGCGCCGACAGAACCGCCGGCGCCTACTCCACAGCCGAGGGCCGCGACCGACGTTGGCTCTGTACCCTCTCCTTCGGCTACTCCAATGCCGACCATGGCGCCGACCATCCAACCCACTCCCACGGCCACCCCGCAGCCACCCACACCGACGGTCAGCATTTCGGAATCCCAAACACCTTTGCCCGTCGTCGGCCTTTCTTCAGTGATCCCGACCAGCACACCAGCGCCAACGCCAACGCTCTCTTTCCTGAATCCCGGGGCTTTCCTGGCCTATACTCCCACTCCCGAACCGCCCGGTCAGCAACCCATCACGGCCCTCACCGCGACGCCGCCCCCTGTTCAGCAGGCTGAAATCAGGAAAACAGGGATCAACGAACTGTTACCAGGTGAGCCAGACTGGCTATGGTGGATTTCACTGGCACTGGTACTCTTGCTGGCTCTTTTTGCCTTCTTCTTCCGGAAACGACGACGCAGGAACAGAGGACGAGCCAGATATCGTCAGTTAAACTAGTACGATAATGAGAAGCGGTGGTGGGAAGTATGCAAACATAATCCTAGCCATGATGTTGGTTCTCGGGCTGGCCTCCTTCAGTGTGGGGTGCCGGTCTCCTGTGACTGGGCGAGCTGCGGCTGAGTCAGAGCCGACCCTGGCCCCTCGAAAGGTGGCCCATCTGGCTACAATCCCTGCGACGCCATCTCCGTCATCTTCCGATAGGCCTGCTTCAGAGGCTGGGAATGCGGTCGAAGGAGCAATGCCTGCTGTCGCCATGGCGCATGTTTCACAATCCGACACGGACGGTCAAGCCCCGGCAACAAATTCGTCGGCCATTTCCAGTCTGCTTCCCACGCCGACCCCTGTCCCACTGGCACACTGGTTCCAGCTGAACCAGGACCTGCCTGCTGAAACTGCAACAGCCCTCGAGGCGTCTGAGTGGGCCCAGGACGGGATGGACCGGCGGGAGAGCGGGGTGGTTGACGCCCTGGTTGCGCTGACCGGCGCCCCCGATCCGGCCCCTACCTTCGCCGAGTGGCTTGCCATGCCATTTCTGCTCACTGTGGAACCCGCTGATGAAGCCGCGCTTAAGGCCCTTCGTTCGGTCCAGCTGAACGACCCGGAATCCTTCCGTGTGATACTGGATCACTTGACCACGGAGACTCCATTCACTGACGAGTGGACACCTGTCATCGCTGCCCTTCCCGGCCCGCGATTGTCCACCCGGGGCCGGTACGAGGTGCCCGCGAGCCTTTTGGACGAACTTCTGGACCCCGAAACCGTAACGGTTGAGGAGCGTACCATCTCCCTCCCCTTGGCGGGGCCCATCACCGTAGCTGTGGTGCGCACCGGTCCCGGATCCGAACGCACCATGGAGCGTCTCGTCCATGCCATTAGTGCTTCCGAAGCATTCATGCAGGAACCCTTCCCCATCAGGCATGTGACCCTGCTGTTTTCAGACTGGCCCGAAGGGTCTCCGGTCGTTGCCATAAACAATCATCACAGCCTGACCGCCGGCACAGTATTGGACGTCGGCGATGGCGACCCGATGGCTCCAATTTCCAGCTACATCATTGCCCACGAAATCGCTCACTTTTATTGGACCGGTCACTCCGACTGGCTTGACGAAGGGGCCGCTGAACTTATTGCCCGGGCCGCCACCGCATCGGAGGAGGTTCCTTATCGTCCTGAATGGGCATGTGAGCTTTCGGAATCCATCACCGTCGCAAACCTGGAAGCGCTCCAGCTTCGTCCAGACCAGCCTGGCTATTCGTGCAACTACGTCTTGGGACTGCAATACCTGAATTACCTGGAAGGCAGGATGGGCAGACCCGCTCTTATCCGCTGGCTGAGGAGCCAATACCGCAACGAACCCTAGGGCTCTGCACCCTGCCACTGGCAGCCTCGGGTCGACTTCGGTAGGGGGCAGAATCGTAGGTTAAGGACGCTATCGGCGCTTTGACCGCCGGTGTTCGCCGGTGAGCAGCGTGTGGGCCCACCCAAGGGGTGAGATGTGGGCGAGAAGCTCGGGCTCAACGGTCAAACCGGCGACCTTCCGCTGCTTGAGCGCTTCGCCGAGATGGACGTATTTCAGTGTATGGCGATGGCGCGAGCAGGTTGGCCTGGCCATGCGGTAGTGCTGGCCCCCGCCACCGTGCGCGAAGAGGACACGCTGGTCGTACCAAAACTCGACCGGCTGGCGAGGTTCGTCCCAGATGCCTGCGCCAGGGAGAGATTGCACGGCAAGCAGCCCAAACTGTCCGACAGACAGCAGCGGGAACTCTGCCGCATGCATGCCACGGGCGAGTACTCCATCAGCGATCTCGCCGAACTCTTCTCCGTCTCAAGACCAACCGTCTGTCGCACACTCAACCGGCTCCGTTCCCCTTAGCGTACGATTCTGCCCCCTTATATCTTGACTTTGGCGATGGAGCCGAGCGCGGCAGACCGGTACCCCCTGGGTTACGACAGACCGTCCGGTAGCGAGGGTCGCCGCGCTCCCTACAAGCAGAGCCCGAACAGTTGCCTGGGCCAATCGAGCCCGTATCGTGCAAGGACGGGCCAGCGCTGACGCAGGAGGTAAAGATGGAAGAAAACCCGAGATACATAGGCATTGATGTCTCGAAGGCGCAGGTGGATGTTGCCGTCCGGCCTACGGGACAGAGATGGGCCGCGTCTTACAACGAGACCGGCGTCGAGGAACTGGTTTCCCAGATCGTGGATATAGGTCCCGTCATGGTGTTGCTGGAGGCAACAGGCGGTCTGGAAGTGCCGTTGGTGGCGGCTCTCGCTGCGGCGCTGCCGGTGGTGGTGGTCAACCCGCGCCAGGTTCGCGACTTCGCCAGGGCCACCGGTACACTGGCCAAGACCGACTCTCTCGATGCGGCAGTGCTGGCCCACTTCGCCGACGCTGTTCGTCCCTCCGTGCGTCCTCTCAGAGACGCCGAGACGCAGGTACTCAACTCGCTGGCGGCACGCAGGCATCAGGTGCTGACCATGCTGGTCTCGGAGAAGAACCGGCTGGGGACCGCTATCAGCGCCGTTCACCCCCGCATCGAGGCCCACATCGCCTGGCTGGAACAGGACCTGAACGACTTGGACGAGGGGCTGAGGCAAACTCTCCGCCGGAGCCCCGTGTGGCGAGAGAAGGATGACCTGCTGCGCACCGTTCCCGGCGTGGGAGAACAGGTGTCCCTCACTCTGCTGGCCTACCTGACGGAGCTGGGAACGCTGGATCGCCGGCAGATTGCTGCCTTGGTGGGAGTGGCCCCTTTCAACCGGGACAGCGGCACCCTGCGGGGCAAACGGGCCGTCTGGGGCGGGCGCGCCCGAGTACGAGCCATTTTGTATACGGGAGCGATGGTAGACAGCCGTCACAACCCGGTCATCCGCGACTTCTACCAGAAGCTGCTGGCAGCCGGTAAGCCGAAGAAGGTGGCGCTCGTCGCGTGCATGCGCAAACTGCTGGTCATACTCAACTCCATGCTCAAACACGGCTCCCCGTGGTGCGATATGACACAGCCAGAAGTCGCTCATTCCTATTGACATTAAAGACAGTCGCTACCGGTATCGACCCTACGGTGACTTGGTCGCACGCTACACCCGGGGCCAGGCGGCTGGTGTAGCCACGGATGAGTCTCGAGGGTTTCCTACCGACTATCGAAAAGGATAGGGCTCCGAGGATGGGTGGCAATTCAGCTTCAGAAAGCCCCCACTTAAGATTTCTATCCAGCGGATTTGAGCAACTCAGCAAGATATGCCACTTGAGCCACCACATCATCCACGACCTTTTCGTATTCGGTCGCGGTCGGAAGGTGGATAGGAATGATTCCCACGTCCTCAATGAATTGGGGCGGAGTCTTATGCCGGATGGGTTCCAGACTCAGGAGTATCTGTTCCTCGTGTTCCCACGCCGAGCTGTTGAAGCCGAACCATAAAGGCGTGGTTTCGTAGTTCCTCCAAAAGTAGTAGTTGACCCCGAACCATACTGAGATACCTGAAACGGTCATGTATTGGAATGGCCCCTCGTCCCACCTCTTCTGCATTCGATCACGGCTGGCCCAGTCCGTTGCAAAGATCCTGCCGGATACATCGTCAACCAGACGGTTCAGGTTCAGAATCAGGCGTGGGATTTCGGGGGAAAGCTGCTCGGCGCGCAGGGGCAGGAATTCCTCCGCGTCCTGCTGGTCGGCGAGCCCCTGCAGCTGCCTGATGTCGCCCCGAACTTGCTCGTCATCTGCCGCCCCCTCCAGGCGGCGCAGCAGGCGGGTCCACGAGGTCAGTATGAGGTGCCGGTAGTCGCCTGCGGAAACCCATCGCGTCTCGGTACCGGAGCTTTCGTTACCCATCGGGAACCCAGCGGCGCGAGCCTTCAACTCGGGCCAGAGCGTTTCCAACCGGATTGCAGGAGCTACAACGAGCACTGCTGACGCCCGGTCATCAGGCAGGCGATCGAGATAGGTGGCGGGTTGGTTGGCGGTCAGTCCCGCCCAGAACTCCACTTCGATCAGGACCCTTTCCCTGCCAGTCCCGTCCGTGCAGGCGAGGTCCGGTCGCTCACCGCCATCTCCGGTGACCTCGGTGGAGACAGTGTTGATCCGGCCGACATCCACCCCGGCGGATTGCAGGAATTCCTGCAGCGCATCCCTGGCAGCTTCGGAGCCGTCCAGGATATGTCCCAGTGCCTCGGTGGCAACGGTTTCCGGTTGATGACTGAGCTTGGCGGCCAGATGGGCCAGGAGAGTCGGCCGTGACGTCATGAGATCCCTCCGCCAGCGTTGTGAGAACCCGGTCAGGCTCAGAACTCTAACATTTCGGGTACTGGAGACCGACGACCATGCGGGGCCGCCGGATATCCTCAGCTCTTGTGGGCTCCTCAGCACCCGGTATGCCGAGCCACCGGGCCGTGACAGGCTGGATGAGCTAAATCCTTCCGCAGGGGTCTGGGATTGGGCGAACAGAGGTCAAAACATATCAGAGTTGATATCCCGCGCTCGCTGGCGGGAAGCGGTCACCTACCGCGATACCTGGCCCCATGAATACGTTCTCACCGAAAAGGACAATCAGCGAGAACTGCTGGACGCTATCTGCGCCCGCTTTCGCGCTGGTGAAGGCGTCGCCTGCCGTTTCTTTAGCATGAGCAACACCTACCTGTTCATCGGCGAACACAAGTACTGGCTTATGACCAACTACAACGACATCGACCCCTACAACGATGAAGGAGACTACATCATTAACCGCGCTCGCCTCTACCGAAATCGCCGTGACTTCATTATCCAGCCCGGGGACTCGGGCAAGCCGGAGGACTACCCGGTGAACCCGGCTAATAATGATTGAGGAAGGTTATCCAAGCCCGACAACGACACTCTGCTGGCCTACCTGGTTTCCAGCTTCCCCGGCAATACCGAGAACATCGCTACGGAAGCACTCCGTCACATTTTCGATCACTCGGACGCCTCCGTGGAGGCGTTGAATGACGTAGTCCAATCTGGCGCCAAGGGCGTGGCCCCGGTTACCATCGTGAAATCCCAGGTGATTCAGGCGGATGGAACAATGCCTGACCTGGTCGGTTTCGACGAGAACGGCAAGGAACGGGTGCTCATCGAAGTGAAGTTCTGGGCTGGGCTCACTCCCAACCAGCCCAATGCATACCTAAAACGGCTACCCAGTGATGGCCCCGCCGTCGTCGTGTTCCTGGCTCCGGAAGATAGAATTCAGTCGTTGTGGCCCCAGCTGAAGGCGCGCCTCAGTGAGGATTTCAGCGCTTTGACCGAAACCGACTCGGAGCGCAAGTGTGTGCGGGTGGGAGACGGGCAATGGCACCTGATGATAGTGAGTTGGGGAGGACTTCTGGATTGCATGGCTGCCAGGAGCAGTGACGACGGCAACCACAGCGTCGAGACTGAAATTCGGCAACTGCGGAGCCTCGCCAAATATGCTGACGCTGGAGCGTTCAAGCCCATCAGCCATGGGAAGGAATTCGGTGAGGATTCAGAGCCTCAGCTCCGTCTATACAGGCGGCTCATCGATGCTGCCACTGAAAGAGGGATTCAGCAGGGATGGGTGAGCAGGAAGGGCTTGAGAGCGACTCCTCGATCCTACGGTTACTGAAGATACATAAGACTCCATCACACCGTTGTGTGGTTCGGTATCAACCGCAACCAGTTTGAAATTACCCAGAGCACTCCTTTGTGGGTTGGTTGTAACTCCCTTCCCAAATTGCCGGACAAACTCGCGGACCTGCGTGCCGAATTGGGAATGCCCGCCGATTATTGGGTCCCGGTGGAACTGAAAAGGGATGTGGAGTACCCGGAAGTGCTTGACGGCGTGGTCGAAAGCCTGAGGCATATTGCCGACGTAATTCAAGAGGCCCACTTCCCATCATCGACTCCTGACAAAGGGATCGGATACGACGATGAACACAGGCCTCAAAGCGCCCACGGTGAACCCCTCGCACCCATAATCTTGCGGACCAACGGGACCCTGGTGTTCCCCGATGGGACTGAGGGTCGCCCTGGCCTGCTCACTGAGGCGCAGCAGCGAGAGCTGGATATTCACGAGGCCTGCCGGGTCTACGGTCAGACCGGCGATTATAGCGAGTTAGTGCGGCTCGGCATTATCTCCGCCGACGCCGGCGATGATGACGAGGACATAATGTGACCAACGCTTCAGGCTTCTATTCCTCCCTGGCGTTGGCCTGAGATTGATCTTTCAGGGGACGCTGGCCTTGCCGCCGTCTTCGATACTGACCTTACCCGTGTTGCCCCAACTATCAAGGTGGGGCCAATTCGCACGTCATTCGACAGGCCGGCAACAGCAATTGATGCTGAGCAGCAGGCGCTACTCACGCTTTACGGCGCGCCTGACCGTCGCAGGCGATACGCCGAAGGACCTGGCGACGCGCCGCTGGCTGACTCCGCTGGCCACCATCTCGATGACCGCAGCCTCCTGCTCCTCGGACAACCGGCGGGAAGCGCCCAGTTTCCTGCCGTCCGCCCTCGCCTTCTCCAAACCCGCCTTCCCGTCCTCCATCTCAATCCCCAAGACCACTCTCCAGACGATTCCTAAGTTGCCACGAGCCTTGGCCACGGTGTCGCTGACCTTGTCTTGGGACTAGCAGCCTGTCCGGAGATTAGATTTTGGAGACGAAAAGCGCCACTGTCTAATCTGATAGGGGATTAATGGGCTCTAATTATACAGTATTCGGAGTATTTTGCTTAGTCAAAGACGAATATAGTTTAGAACATTGTTTCTCGGACAGACTGCTAGAGCAGGAGGGCGGCGACCAGCAGGCTGGGCGGGACGCTGTCCCAGCCTTTGTCCGCGCAGTAGGACAAAGCGAAATCGGCGTCCCGGAACAACAGGCTCCGCAGCGAGGCCAGGAAACCGTAGGGGTTGACCGTCCCACAGGGTCAAGATACAGCCGGTTCCGAACGCTCTTCCAGGGCTCTCAGCCGTCGCTACGCTAGTCGCGTTTGTTGACCCCAAGTTCAGGCAGCGACGGAGCGACCTCACTGTCCGGTTAGATTCCTAGGCACCCTGTTACACTGGACTATGGCCAGTTGATAACGTGGTCGTGACAAGGAGCGGAATCGCAGTGTGGCTTCGTACAAGTTGTGATATTACCTTTGACGTGAGCGTCCCCACGCCTTTTATCCTGATGCTCCGCCCACGTAGTGGAGCAAATCAGTGGGTGGCTCATGAAGACTGCACGTTGACGCCAAGCGTACCAATCACGGACTTTGTTGACGGTTACGGTAACCTGTGCGAGCGATTGGTTGCACCCCCAGGTGAGTTCACATTCAGTAGATCTGCGGACGTTTCAACCGCAGACGGTATTGACGTATCGCCCGGTGCGCCATTTCACCAGGTGCAAAATCTACCGGAAGAGGTTCTAACCTATCTTCTCCCCAGCCGCTATTGCGAATCAGACCAGTTTACGGACCTCGGCTGGGACCTGGTGGACGGTGTCGAGCCCGGCTACGATCAAGTGGCTAGAATTGTAGAGTGGATCCGCAGCTCCGTGCGCTTTAATCCATATTCCAACAATTTTCAGATGTCGGCAGTCGAGGTTAACCGACAAGGGGAGGGCGTATGCCGCGAGCTCGCTCATTTGGGCATCGCGTTGTCCCGCAGTCTCTGCATCCCGGCGCGTATCGTCGTGGGCTATCTGCACGACCTCATGCCGATGGATTTTCACGCTTGGTTCGAGGCGTATGTTGGTGGCCGTTGGTACACCTTCGATGCAACGCAGGCCGCTCCACGTGGAGGGAGAGTTGCCGTCGCTTATGGGCGCGATGCGGCTGACGTGGCAATATTCAACCAGTTTGGCCCGGCCGTTTATCCCAAAGCGATGGAGGTACGGGTCGAGATGTTCGACGCCCGGCCAAAGGGCAATTGAGACTACACTGCTGACCGCCAGCGAATTGGGCCACATTAGTGGTGTCATTGGCTCCGATTGGAATGGATTACAAGTGTTGAAGTTTCGGTGATATTTTTCTACGAGGCAACGAAAATCGCCAGAAATGCTTGATACGAGACATTCGCCCCATCATTGATGCGGATTGCACCATGCCATTGTGGCCCACGCCTGAACAAGCTGAAGGGAGTGAATTGTGGCCCAGTGTCACAAACGCGCGTTTGTGACACCACCCTGCAAGGCTAGGCACCCACGCAGACCCCTCCAGGACTGACGAGCAGCTGGTCCGTAACCCGCCCTCGTCAGGTGTCACCGCCGGAGCGGGCTGTCAGGGAAGTGTAGGTGATCTTCCGCCTACACGGTCCACTCTAACGATGCGGTCTACAGCGCTAATTGTCGTTGATCACAAGGTCATCGAGAAATTCTGATACGGGCTTTACGCCAGTAACCAGCAGGTGGTCCCGGGCACGAGTGCAGGCGACGTAGAGCAGGTTACGCTCGGTGTTGTAGACCTCTTCCAAGTCGGCCTCGTCGACGACCGACTCGACCCTGGATTGCAGAGGGATGACCTCGCTGTCGCAGCCCATCACCGCGACGGCGCGGAACTCGAGGCCCTTGGCCAGGTGCATCGTGCCGACGTTAACGGCACCATCACCCGTCTCTGCACCGTCGTCCAGGACGCTGTACGGCAGGCCAGCACTCTTCACAGTGGCGACGGCCCTGTCGATCTGTTCAGGGGACCTAACGAAGATCCCAACCTCATCGGGCTCAAGGCCATCCTTGATTCGCACCTTTAACCACTCTGCAACCGCCTCAATTTCTGCATTCTCGTTCTCGAGGGCCCTCACGATCGGGTTCGGACCGTTGAATATCGAGACGGTGCCCCCGCGCTCCTCGGTGTTGCCGTCCACGTCGGATAGTTCTGGATCCAACAGCCGGTCGGCCTGCATCCTGATCTGGTGAGAGGTTCGGTAGTTGACCTGCAGGGTCTGTGAGCGACCGCGCGCACCAAGCACAGTTCCCGCCATGAGAACGGCTGTGTAGGTCGAAGGCGGTGGTCTTCGCCGCCCTCTGCTGGTCGTTGGGCAGCTTGGATAGGCTGGCGGTGAACGTGTCGGCTATGCGGAACTGCAAGGTGTATACCAGCTGTTATCTGGAGTGCCGACTCCGTTTCCTTAATGAGTTGCTCAGCCGTCGATTTGTGCTGGACTTAAGTGCTTGGAGGTTTTTTGTAGCGTTACTGCCGCCTCTGGATTTCGGCTTTATGTGATCTATTTCCCAGCCTTTGGGGGAATCCTTTCCGTAACTCCGGTAATAGATTTCGCTTCCATAGGGGTCCTTACGATACTAGGCCGGGTTCTTACCCTTAACCTTTGCTGCTTTGTTCCACACGGTTTTCTTTTTGCGTGAGACTGCCACTTGAACACCTCAAAAACGACAGTTACTGGGTCCCCGTCAATGTAGGTCGTTGCACAGGAATATAAGTGGGGAATACGAAAATTGCTCCTGATAATCCATCCTCACCATCTTCACCAGGTGATGTGTCCCCGATTCCGCCCCCTCCACCCCCACCGGCTCCGACTACCACAATGGTCGCAGTAGCGGTCTCATAAGGCCATACTAGTTCATGTTGGCCAGGTTCCAGAATGTACAGAGGCTGATGTTTCGTACCTTCGCAACTCTTTGCGTATGCCACGAGTGCGTTAATTATAGGCAGATTCTCTCTGCCGCCCCCAGCGCCCCCTCTATCGACGAAACCCAAATCCTCATCACTTTCGGCTATGTCTGACGGAAGACCACCCTTTCCTCCCTTACCAGGCTCTCCTACGGTTACGTTCAACTGACAACCCAAGTAAAGACCAGTTTCGTAAGTGACCTCAACCGGTCCGGGATTTCCCGGTCGTCCATAGGTTAGAGAAAGAACGTCAATCATAGATCACCCTAAACGATTCGAAAATTCAGGCAAGAAGGGGGCTACCCCACCCGAAACACCTTCATAACCTCATCCCCCAGGTGGTTGATTACCTTGACCGCGATGCGGCCCGACTCCGGGCGAGGGAACGGCCGCGACTCGGCGCTGTTCAGCGTGGCCCAGGCGTCCTCGTCGATTTCGGCCTTGAGGGTGGTCTTCAGCGACTTGTAGGGGTCGCCGGCGCCGAGGAAGTAGGCGTGGCGGACGAAGAAGCTCTCCTGGTTGTAGTCGGTGTCGATGAACCAGCAGGCGATGCCCTCCGGCCCGTCGCTTCGCACCTCGCCGGTGTTGGGGTGGAACACGTCCACGCCGTTCACCCGCACCTGGACCTGCCCGTCGCCGCAGTCCAGCACGTCGATGTCCGGTTCGCCGAAGATGACGAACAGGTTGCCGCTGCCGGTGTTGCGCAGCTCGCCCGCCATGTGCAGGTCGGCGTTCATGCGCGCCTTCAGCACCGGCACCCGCCCCAGGCTCTCGAACTCGGTGGTGTGGGCGTCGTAGTTGAAGGCGCAGGCGATGAGCACGTCGAACCCGCCGTCGGCCGCCTCCCGCGCCGCCTCCACCAGGTCGGGACGCGACACCGTGCCGAACTCCGGCCCGATGAACACCGCCGCCCTACGCTCGGGACCCGACGGCGCGTCCTCATCTTCCCCGTCCTTCGACTGGCTCAGGATGGACGGGGAGGCGCCCTCGACGTACCGGCCATCGGCGCAGACGAACCGCCCCGGCCACGGCGTCAGCGAGGTGAAGCTGATGCGGTCCTCGCGGTGGGCCTGCTGCACGCCGGAGCGCCGCAGGTTGTCCAGGATGACCTGGCCGAAGTCGTAGCCCGTGCCGTAGCCGTTGCGGGCCTCGGCGATGCCGTCGATCACGTCGCCGTTCTCGTCCACGCCCAGCACACGGTGGGGCGAGATGCTCTCGACGGTAAAGGGGCCCGCCACCCGCACCCTGCTGCGGTCCTCGTAGGGTTTGTCGTACAGGTACTCGTACTCGGCCCGGGCGGCGATGGAGGCGTCGATCTCCTTCTGCCGGGTGATGCGCTGCTCCCACCACTGGCGGTGCAGCTCGGTGGCCTCCTCCGGCCACGACTCCTCGGCCTCACGGGGAATCTCCCACTCCTCCCACTCAGTCTCCAGCGAACGGTTCAACGCTTCCCGCAGCGGCTCCAGCTTCTCCTGGTACTCCTCCCAGATGACGTCGATCTCGGCGTTATTGGCGATGTCCCGCAGGGTGATGTGGGGCACCCGCTCGTAGACAAACCCCTGACGCAGGTTGCCGTAGGTGGGCATCTCCGACGGGGCGCGGCGGGAAAGCTCAGACTCCTTGAGCTGCCCGTCCCGGCTGTCGGCGAGGATGTAGTAGGTATAGCGGGCACCCATGATGCGGGCCCGCGCCAGGGCCAGCGCGACGCGGGAAGTGTCGATGGTGATCCACCGCCGCCCCCACTGCTCGGCCACGTAAGCCGTGGTGCCGGAGCCGCAGGTAGGGTCCAACACCAGGTCCCCAGGATCGGTGGTCATCAGGATGCAGCGCTGAACGATCTTTTCTGCCGTCTGAACTACATACCTCTTCTCCTCTGTGAAGCTACCCGTCAACATATCATCCCAAACGTTAGCTATGGGAGAAACGGGAAAGTCCTTAATACGCCGCACATATCGGGGTGCGCGCCCACCTTTAGTTATTCGTGAGGCTGCAATGAGTCGCCTGATGCCATCTGAGTTTGTCTTCCATCCTCCGCTGGCTGGCCTATACGATTCACCTTGAAATGAGAATGGCTGCTGAGTACTCTGGCCTCCTGACTGAGAAACAAAGTTATCAGAAGTTACGAGAAGCCAACCGTCCTTTTCGTAGTCACCATAGTTCTCGCCAATAGAGAGGGAACGCACAAGGTTGCCATCCGGGCTTTGAATGCGGTTGTATAAGGCCGCCCCGGATTCACCGGCCCTCTTTTCCCGAAATGGTTGCCGATACTTCAACGCCTGATAGTTCTTCGCACTCCACAAGATGTAGTCGCAGGTTCCAGCGATGTACAGGGAGGTTGCGCTAGTCGTTTTATTAATTACGACGCAGGAAACGAAGTTGTCCTCTCCGAACACCTCGTCCATCAGCGCCCGCACCCGGTGGACGTTCTCGTCGCCGATCTGCACGAAGATGGAGCCGGAGTCGGCCAGCAGGTCGCGGGCCACGGTGAGGCGGTCGCGCAGGTAGGTCAGGTAGGAGTGTATGCCGTCGCGCCAGGTGTCGCGGAAGGCCTTGACCTGCTCCGGCTCGCGGGTAATGTGCTGGCGGTTGCCGTCGCGCACGTCGCGGCTGGTGGTGGACCACTGGAAGTTGGAGTTGAACCGGATGCCGTAGGGCGGGTCGATGTAGATGCACTGCACCTTGCCCTGCAGCCCCTCCCGCTCGGCCAGCGAGGCCATCACCTGCAGGCTGTCGCCCAGCACCATGCGGTTCTGCCAGTAGCCCTCGTGCTGGTAGAACTCGGTGCGGTCGGCGCCTTCGGGAAGCCCGTTGAAGTCGGCGAACATGTCAACCTGGTACTCCGACGGCTGGCTGCCGTTCCGCGACTGGCGCAGCAGGTCGTCGATCAGCACCTTGGGGTGCACCTTCTCCTGGATGTACAGGGGCGGCACGTTGACCACCAGGTCGTCCAGGTCCTGCTCGTCCTTGCCCCGCCAGACCAGCTGAGGGTCCAGGTCGCGGTTGCGCCGCTGGTAGGCCACCCGCATCGGCGACTCCGTGTCCTCCCGCACCATCGACTGGTATTCCGCCGTGGGGATGTTGGTGCGGGTGTCCGCCTCGTGGCGCAGCGCCTCCACCGACTTGCCAGCGGTGCTGCTGCGGTTGCGTCGTGGTCGGGGCATGGTCGTAAGCTCCCTGTTACTCGTTCAGAAAAGGGTTCACTATCGTCAGTCGCTGCACCTGCTGGCCGTGCTGCAAGTCCTCGCTGTACAGCCGGGTGCACCCTGCTTCCAGCGCGGCGGCAACGATGAGGGAATCATAGAAGGAAAAGCCATAGCGGCCCTGAATGGAAATAGCGTCCTGGTAAAGGACAGCGGAAGGGTATACCTGCCATAGGGGAACTAGAACAAAGTCCAACATTTCCCTGATCCGGTCGACAGGCGTGTCTGTCTTCCTGATCAGGACATTCAGTGTTTCTTGTACGACTTGAAAGCTGATGCAGCCGGTGCGAGCGGTCACACTCCGGTTAACCAACTCAAGGGCACGCTGCCGTTTTTCCGGCGATTCTGAATCGACAGAGTATACGAGCAAGTTTGTGTCAAGGAAATCATCGGCGCTCATTCATCTCTTCCCTGGTGAACTTGCGCCCGCCAATGTTCGCGACCTCGGCAATGGCGTCCAGGGTGGCCATGGCCTTCTCCGCCTGCCGTTTACGCCCCACATAGTCCTCCAGCCACTGCCGGAACTCGGCGTTCAGCGTAGTGCTCTTGGTAGCCGCTATGCGGCGCGCCTCGTCGATCAGCCCTTCGTCAGCGCTCAGCGTGATGTTTTTCATGGCGGCACGCAAATTCCATCCACTATTATCGTGTACACTATTTTAGTGTACTGTCGATAAAGAGTACAAATCAATCACCCGCCTCAGATCAGCTGGGCAATGGCGTCTTACTGGCCTCAGTCCATTTTGATGACATTTGTCCCTTGCCAAGCCTTATGACCCTTCTCTAACATGAAATCCATGTCTATTACTGTAAGCAACTTCAACGGGGCTGCTGCGCAGATGTCTCCCTCTCCGACCCAACGCAGGTCCTCCTGGTTCACGCCAAAGACCGGAAATTACCGGAATTTACCGGAATAAATAAAAATCCGACCCTCCGGCCGTCAATGCTGATCCTTAGATGTAGCCTGTCCAACTGTGAAATCAAGACGCGATTGCCCGCCGCAGCCCCGGCTCAATATCGAATACATCGGTAAACTCGGCGAAGGCCCAGCGGCCGTAGTCGCCCAGGGCGTTCACGCCGGGAAGCCAGTAGGCCTCCATGGTGTTCTTCTTCTCCTTGGCGTCCTCTCTCCGGTATCCCTTGATCTCGACGACGAGATGCAACGGGTCCTCGTGCCCATCGTCCACCAGCAGGATGAAGTCGGGGATGTACCGGCGAGGGACGGAGCCGTACAGGTAAGGCACATCCAGCCCCAGGTTGTGATTCTTGACATAGGCCCGCACCGACGGGTGCGACTCCACCACCCGGCAGAACTCCGCCTCCCAGTCGCTGTCCAGCACGACATAGTTGACATGGCACTTGCGGGAGTCAGTGGCCCACAACCCCTCCCGCGAGGTGGTGAAGTTCACGTTGCGGGTTGATCCTGTGGGGTTGAACGAGTCCATCAACGCCTTGACGGATCGCTCACCCTGACGGCCGGTGATCGCGGCGGTGATGCGGTTGCAGGCCATGTCGGCCAGCGACTGGTACATCAGCTGCGCCGGATAGGTTCCGCCCCGGCAGTCCAGGTAGTTGTCCAACCACTCCTTGACCACGCTCCGCAATTTGCCGAACAGGTGCAGCTTCATGTCTTCATTGGGGTCGCGCCACTTGGTCTCCAGCAAGCGCTTGGTCAGGTGGAGCACCAGCGTCGACATGCGCAGGTCGCCGGTGTGCACCAGGTTAAGGTCCACTCCCTCGCCGATGATGCCCTCGTTCCGAGTCTGCGTCGGCCCCACCAGTTCCGGCGTCAGGTCCAGCCGTGAGTCATCGGTGAAGTTTGCCACCAGGTCCTCTTTGGGAGGGTCTTCCCGGTACCCGGCCACCCTCGGGAAGGTGATCTCCAGGTGGTCACGCTCGGGCCGCATCGCCTTGACCTGCACCGTCTGCCGGGGCCTGCCGGGCCCCACCACCACCGGGCGGGCGGTGAAGTCGAAGGGAATCCCGAGCACATCGGCGTACTCGACGTCGAACTTGCCGTCGTCGTTCAGATCGTAGGACTGACGCCGCAGAGCCCGGCCCACCACCTGCTCACACAAGAGCTGCGTTCCGAAGGCCCGCACTCCGAGCACGTGTGTGACCGTGTTGGCGTCCCACCCTTCGGTGAGCATTGACACCGAGACGACGCAGCGGATGCCCTCGCCCAGACGCCCCTCCTTGCCGACGGTGTTCATGGCCTCGCGCAAGAGGTCCTGCTCCGATATGTTGTCGGCCTCCTCCCGGTTGCCGGTGCGTTCCTGGCGTTCACGCCTGAACCGTTCGATCAGGTCGGCAGCGGCCCGGCGGAAATCATCGCTGAGCTTTTCCCCGGACTCGAGCTGCTGGCTGTCGATCAGCAGGGTTCGCGGAACCGGGTAGCGGTTGTCATACTCATCAAAGTTTCGAAACAGTGCGAGTCTCCCATTAACAACCGAGGTCGTGCCGTCCTCGTTCTCGCGCTCAAATCCGGAGATGTAGTCGTAGACCAACTTGGATGTGGAAGTGTTGTTGCACACCACGATGAAGCACGGCGGGCACTCGGCGCCGTCTGATTCCCACTCCTTGAAAGTCTTTTCGTAGTGTCCGTAGAGGGCTTCCAGGGCGGTCTGCAATGGCGTGGGCAGGTCCAGAGGATCCAGGACACCCGACCGGCCCCTTCCCGCCCGCGGCATGTCTCCCCGAATGTGCTCCCACAGGTTGCGGAACACCGGCACGTCGGCGCCGGGTATGTTGTCCGCCACCGGGACCCGCGGTAGTTTGACGATGCCGCACTCTATGGCGTCCATCAGAGAGAAGTCGCTCGCGGTCCAGGGGAACAGGGTTCCCTCGGCGTATCCGGAGCCACGCAGGAAGAAGGGAGTGGCCGACAGGTCCACCACCTTCCGAACGCCGAGCTTCCTTTTCACCATCTCCAGCCCGGAGAGCCACACTCGGGCTTCCTCGGTGTTCCGTTCTGCTTCCCGCTTTTCTTCACCGGAGAGCGGCCCCTCGTCGTCCTCACCCGGCTTGCGCCGATAGCAGTGGTGGCCCTCGTCGTTCAGCACCATGATGTTTTTCAGGGCCATCAGCTCGGGCATCACCCGCTGCATCATCTGGCCCTCGGTCTCCACGGTCTCGATGCGGTCTCCGTGTCCTTGCAGGAGGTCCCTGCCGCCGCTGGAAATCGATAGCCGTTCTCTGGGCCGAAGACTGTGGTAGTTGGTGATGACTATCTTGGCACGTTGCAGGTCACCCAACATGTCGGTGGGCACCAGTTCCCTGCTGGCGTAGTAGCTGTCCGGGTCGTTGGGCTGCAGCACCCTGAGCCGGTCGCGGATGGTGATTCCGGGTGTCACCACCAGGAATCCCCGAGTAAACCTGCGGCTGTTGGGGTGACGTACGGCGTTGATGGTCTGCCAAGCGATGATCATGGCCATCACGGTGGTCTTGCCCGCCCCGGTTGCCAACTTCAGCGCGACACGCAAGAGTTCGGGGTTCGCTTCCATGCTGGCGCTCTCCAGGCGCTGGAGTGCCAGCCTCTCGCCCTGCCCGAGCCGCGGAGCGACCTCCGTGAGCCAGATCAGCGTCTCAACGGCCTCTACCTGGCAGAAGAAAGGGCGGTAGTGGCTGAACCTGTGGTGCCGCCAATGCTGGATCAGTAGGGCTGTCTCCGCTGTCACACCCCAGTCCTGAGGGTTGGGAATTTCACGCCACTGGTCGACGTACCGGCGAATCTCGTTTACTGCGGCAGTAACGTCATACTGCTGCTCTTCCGTGGAAAGACCCTGCCCCTCGTCGAAGACCAATTGCTCTTGGCGTCCGCCGCGAGCCCGGCCCCTTTGTCGCGGCTTGGGAATGGGCGTGATGAACTCCGCTCCCCTGCGAGCTTCGATGATGTCCTGGGTCGGTTGGCCCGCCTCGTCCAACTCCCAATGACGTGATGGGTAGTCATAAGGCGAGTTCAGTATCGGGTCGTCGAAGAAAGGGTTCTCCATATCTTGCACCGCTGAGTCGAAAGGTTAGTTTTCAGTGTCGACTCGCAAGGTTAGTCTCGTCAATCCTTATTCTCCTACGTCGAGTTAGATCCCCGCAGTCCAACCTCTCACGTCGCCTGTTTGGAGAGACCGGTTCCCCGGGTCTCTGATCTTCACATCCTCGAAGTCTTGCTTGCAGTCGGCCGGACCTGGGTTTCCAAGTTATATACATAGGACTAGGCTTCAGTTCTGGAATGACGGCTTCGTACTACAGCGGCAGACTTATGGCTATGCTCACATTCGCCGCCTTCCGGCAACACCAGCCCAAAAGACAGCCCGTAGCTGAGGGCGGTGTAGACCACAGTGTGTAGTCGGTCTACAGGTCCGTCCACAGCTTTGCCGTTTCGCTATTATTGAAGTCAGCAACGGATCATTGTGATCCATGTCTCCCTGCGCGGAGGAAATACCCCTGGATCTCGTCTGACTGGTTAGGCCATTCGGTGTCTCAGGGGCAACCCGGGCGGGCAAGCCCTGGCCAAGGCTCGTGATAGCGTCGCGGGAACAGCGTTGCAGGTTATCTGACCGGCGATTAACATTCCGCAAGGCAGAAATGATCATTTGGCGGGCCTACGGTAGTTCGACGATCTGATTCTTGTGCCTACTCTCGTGGAGTGGGGCCACGCCCGCCTGGGCCAAACTGACTGCAGGGAGCACTAATTAGGAAGGGGATTGAAGTCGAAATGGCTATGATGAGCGGAGGGGAAGCCCTTGCCAGCTCTCTTGCGGCAGAGGGAGTAGATGTCGTCTTCGGCATCCCGGGGATTCAAATTTACGGCATCATCGCCGCACTGCGAGATGAGCCAGGCATTCGCTTGATTTCGACCCGCCACGAACAGGCCACAACCTACATGGCCGACGGCTATGCTCGCGCCTCGGGCCGACCGGGCGTGGCGTTGGTGGTCCCTGGTGTGGGCCTATACAACGCTGCGTCGGGATTGACCAATGCGTATTCGCGCTCTTCACCGGTGCTGTTGATAGCGGGACAGATCCCCCGCGGCGCCATCGGAAAGGGGCGTGGAGCCGTTCATGAAGTCGATAACCAATCCGGGGCAGTGAGCTCCGTTACCAAGTGGCAAAGGCCTGTGTCGAGACCAAGAGATATCCCAGAGGCCGTTTTTGAAGCGTTCAGACAGATGCGCACCGGACGCCCTCGTCCGGTTCTCATCGAGATCCCTCCAGAGGCAGGGGTCGAACGGGAGGAAGTGCAGCTGCGAAGCCCCGCGAGGATATCCCGCATAGTGCCCAGTCCCGATGACCTCAAGGAGGCCGCCAAGGCCATTGCTGCGTCCCGCCTCCCCATAATTTTCGCGGGAGGGGGCGTCGCGCGATCAGACGCTGAGGCTGCGCTGGTTCAGCTTGCCGAGGCAACCAACATACCTGTCGTTACCTCCAGCGGAGGCAAGGGAACGATCCCCGATGATCATCCGCTGTCCTATGGTTCCTGTTTCAGCCCCAGGGGCGAGCGGCAGGAGATGAATCAACTCTACGATGTGATGGTCTCCGCTGACGTGGTGATAGGAATTGGCACACGATTCTCACTGGGCAACCCCGCAGGAGAGGCCTCCACGTTGGTGAATATCAACATCGACCATACCGAACTGACCAGGCACCAGGCCAACACCTTGCCGTTGCACGGAGACGCGGCGACAACAATCGAGGCGCTGCTCCCCTATCTGGCTGAGGAGAAAGCAGGAAATCGTCCTTCGCCAGCAGAGGCAGTAACCGCGGCCCGGAATCTCATAGCCTACTATGACATTGGGCTTGAAGAGCCGCAGTACCCCGTCTTGGAGGCGATCCAGAAGGGCATCCCGGAGGAGGCCTTCACGGTCTGGGACGTTACCCAGTTTGGGTTCTATGCGCGGACTCATTTCAAGGTCAATCGCCCTAAGAGCTATATCGACTCTGGCTACTCGTTCAATCTCGGCTACGCCTTCCCGACTGCGCTGGGAGCCAAGGTAGCCAGACCCGACTACCCCGTCATCTGCCTCACAGGAGATGGTGGGTTCATGTTTAACTCGTCGGAACTCTCCACAGCTATGCGGTATGGCATCAACGTGGTGACGGTAGTATTCAGAAACGACTCCTACGGCAATGTCGCCCGCGATTTGGAAGACACCTTTGGAGGGACTTACGGCACCGACCTGCATAATCCTGACTTCGTGAAATTCGCCGAGTCCTTCGGCGCCGTGGGTATGCGAGCGGACCATCCGCTGGAGTTGGAGACGCTCATACCACTGGCCCTCCAGCGCCAGGCTCCTGTGGTCATTGACGTTCCCTTCGGAGACATGCCCATACCACCTGCTCCACAGATCGCGCCAGTGTACAGGCTCCCATGGACTCAGCCTCAGGAAGGGCTCATCTCATCGTGATGGCTCTACCCCTACCATCTGCCGGGACTGTCGTTCCGGCTTGCAATCGCCCCGCCGACTTTTCTGCGCTGTTCCAGGCGGCTTGGTTGTCCACCGGGTCTTGCTTGGGAAGTTCCAAGACGCCTTCCACCGGATGAGAGATGGTCCAGCATTAAGGGAAGCAAACCATCGCGTCTTCTGATGTAAATGGTACATTTGCATCTCTTTGCACCGGAACAAGAGGGCTTCCCTTCTGAAGTCGGGCGAGGAAATCGCTTACGCTGAAACCGTCGCGGCCGGGCAGTTCGCTTTTCCGCAGAATCTCCAGTTCCCTGGTGGTGAAGTGCCCTCCGGGATGGCGAACAAAGACTCATAGAAGCATAAGTAACTGTCTTAAAATCCGCCAAAATCCAAAACCGCCATTCCCGCAAAGGACCCGTCACTCCCGCAAAGGACCCGTCATTCCCGCGAAAGCGGGAATCCAGTGGTCCAGACCGTGTATCTGGCCGTTGAGATCAGGGTCATGACAATTTTGAGATAGTTCCTAAATGGTCCCTTGCGCCTTCCCTTGAACGACAGTTTTTTCCACTTCCCTACCGTCTTGTCGAAGGCTGTCCCTGTTACCTTGTCAACGAGGAGCCTGGAGCCAGACAACAGGTGGCTCCTTGGGGCAAGTTTGTTCTCCTACTGCCTGCGTCCGGGTGAATGCGATCTCCTGCCCGTTCGCCACGACCATCAACTCCAATGAGTCCGTGGAATCCGCGTGCTCGCCTTCCAGCAACTCTGAAGCCAACACGGGCTGGTCCAAGGGCAGCGCCTCAACTTCTGTTAGCCCCAAATTCCTTGGCGGGATTGGTCTTTGCCCATGGCAGAAACGCACCCAGTAACGACACGCCAAAGCTTCCCAAACCACGGCGCCATGAGCAAACCGTCGTCCGGAGGATTTATCTGTCGCATATCCGATGCCCCGAGACCCGGAAGATGCGAGGAAGCAAGCGGCAGCCCTGAAATCTCAACGAACCAGTGGTGCGTCGTCTGCTTCTCTGTCGTTCAGCAATGTCGCGCAAACCGTCGGTGAAGTAGCGCTCCCCTTGGCGGCGAAGCCGGGCAATGCAATGCAGAGGAACGGTCTCCAGCAGATCGGAGGGGAGATCCAAGCCCTGCAGGAATTCCAGGCGATGGATTTGAAATCCCTGGAAATCTCGGGCACAGCCCATGAGTAATGCACGGCTGCCATCTCTTGAGTCGCAGCACCGAAAAGGTCAACCCTGCAAAATAAAAGGCACTCCTGAGTTTGACCGGCTCAGGAACTTGATTCGCCTGAGCCTGGAAGGAAATGACCTGACAGGATGTGTCTCTGACGTCGTCAGGGAATCCATGACCGACCTCGAACTTCCGATATGTGAAACACCGCGTCACTCCGAGGATACCGCTGCCCCTACCGC
Organism: Dehalococcoidia bacterium; assembly: GCA_963667765.2. GTDB lineage: Bacteria > Chloroflexota > Dehalococcoidia > Lucifugimonadales > UBA3495 > VXOI01. The sequence goes on from CAXXON010000003.1 coordinate 71,498, forward strand.
ACTGTACGAAGCTACCAATGGAGACCATTGGACGAAAAGTGACAACTGGCTCAGCGATCCGCCATTAGGGCAGTGGCATGGGGTCTCGACAGACAGTTCCGGACGCGTTGTAAGGTTGACATTGTGGGAGAACAATCTGAGCGGCTCACTCCCCCAAGAAGTGACTCGACTCAGCGAACTATCACGCTTAGGCCTTCCACGGAACCAACTTACTGGCAGTATCCCATCTGAGATAGGTAATCTGCATAACCTTGTCTATCTGAATCTCTCAGATAATCATCTCTCTGGGCGGATACCGTCGGAAATTGCTGAGCTTTCCAACCTTGTCGCAATTTTCCTGAACGACAACCAATTGGAAGGTTGCGTGCCCGTCGACTCGCTGGATAAACTTCTGGAATTCAGCCTTGGAGACCTGCAGTTCTGTCCCTAGAAACTGGGCCGGGTTAGCGTCCAGCCCGCCGCCGAGCCGGAACCTACTACAGAGTCGGGCCAAGCCCTGCCCACACTATCACGCGCTGAAGACTAAGTAACTATCTCTAAATCCACCAAAATCCAAAACCGCCACTCCCGCAAAGGACCCGTCATTCCCGCAAAGGACCCGTCGTTCCCGCGAAAGCGGGAATCCAGTGGTCCAGACCGTGTATCTGGCTGTTGAGATCAAGGTCATGAAAGTTTTGAGATAGTTACTTAGCGCCGCTCTCAGCCTGCGATTTCAAGCCGACAAAAACAGGACGCATGCACCGGCAGGTCAGCGCGCGCCTGGGCCAAGGTGAGACGCTGCCTCGCGACCGCCGCCAACTCGTGCTGACCGGTTCGTTCCAGGCATTCGTGATAGCCGCTCAGACTCCACACATTGTCTGGATGCTGGCTGGACCGCTTGAGCACCGAGTCGAAGCCGAGGTCCGCCCGATACTCGGCCAGGGCTTCGTCCACCCGCCCCTGTTCCAGCAGGAGGGCTCCGAGGGCGTGCCGGACAGGCTGCATCCATCCCCACGGCTCGTCATAGGGCAGATTGTCGTCAAGAGCGACTGCCTGGCGTAAATGTGCGAAGCCCGATTCGATGTCACCCCGCCGGTAATCGAACTCGCCAAGCATCATCTCCCGCGCGATCGCCAGAATATCGCGGCAGGAGTTGTTGAACAGGTACCTGCTTTCCGGCACACGGGCAAAGTCCCGCTCGAACGCCTCTGCTTCGGCCGACGCCGACACCGAATCCCCGAGCGTTGCGAATGCGACGGCCCTGGCATACCGCATGGTCGCGCTGGTCACGCAGTACAAATCGGGGTTCGACGGCAGTTCCTGTTCAATGATTTCCTGCCATTTGCCGAACCGCACCAATACATGCTGCTTGACAGGCACCAGCCCTTCCAGCCAGTCCGCCATGGGCGGCGACTGCACGCTCAACAGATCCTCGGAGAGGGCAGCGGTCAATTCCTGAGCCGCCTCGATCGCCGTCCGGTACTGGCCCAAAAACATGGCTCCGTACACCTTGAAGTGATAATTGTGGCAGCGGTACAGCGTATAGAAGTTGAATGGCCCCCTTGCTGCCAGATACCGGCGGTCGGCCCGGATCGCCTCTTCGTTCCAATTCACCACGTTCTGATAATCGCCGCACAGCACGTCGATATGCGTCGCCATGTGCTGCAGATGGCCGGAGTCCGGCACCAAGCCACGCAACTGTTCGCAGGCGAGCAGGGCCTGCTCCGGGAAGGGTGACATTTCCATCAGGTGGATGTACATGTGCAGCAATCCCGGATGTGGTGGGGCACCCTCGCGCGCGCGTAATTCCATCCCTCGTTCGATCACCTGCTTGGCCTCTTCCGTGTCAGCGCCCGCCGCCGCTGCGCCGGACTCCAGATCCCAGAGCGCCCAGGGGGTGCGGTTCATCATCGCTTCCGCAAATAGCGCCGAGATATCCGCATCCTCCTGATGCCTCAGGTAGACGGTTCGCATGGCGTCGGCAAAGTCATCGACCCATGCCGCCAAGTCCGGAGACATATCCGCAGACTGATAGCGCCGCTGAAGCGCCCCAATCAAGTCCTTTTCCTCCTCGGTACAACGGCTTGCCAACTTCGCGGCGAGCATCGTTGCGTGATGAGCCTCGGAGAGAGTTTTCGATGTTTCTGCTTCATCAAAGGCTTCCCACGGCTTGTTGTAGTTGGGGCCGAGTGCATAGGCGATACCCCAATTCGCCATGGCACACTCAGGATCGGCTTCTGCCGCCTGCTTGAAGCAGAACACGGCCTCTTCATGGTTGAATCCGTAGGTCCAGAGCAGACCCCGGTCGAACCAGAGCTGCGCCTCCGGTGAAGATGTAGTGATCGGCCGACTGTATGAACCGAGATCAAACTCATAAGGCATGAACAGGCATCCTTCATCGCTACAGCGTGGACGGGCGCGGCCGTCATGAGGCATCGTGGCACGTCTAGAGCAAATACGCCCACTCGTGGCCTGCGCCCGTTTCCTTTACCGATCCAGTGTAAGCACGAAGCCCTTGGACCTAGGGATTTCGCGTACCTCCCGAACCATGTCAGAGAAAGTCTAGCGGGTGGCGCACACACGCGCCTCCCAGTACTGGTAGGCAATTGGTGTCTATGCCACCCAGACACTGTAATCTCAAACTGAGCACACCGGGCGTTTATCCTAGCAGTCCGTCCGAGAAACTCCGATGCTATGGTGCTGGGGTTATGATGGGAGAAACCTCCAGCATGGGGATACGCCGATGAGCAAGACTTTCCGTCCCTACGACCCCGAGCAACAATTGCTGCTGCCGGCGGCCCTCCAGGAGTGGCTCCCCGAGGACCACCTGGCCTACTTCATATCCGACTTGGTGGAGCATCTGGACCTCTCGGCCATCACCGCCCGCTACCAGGGTGAGGAGCGGGGCGGCCCTCCCTACCATCCCAGGATGATGGTCAAGGTGCTGCTCTACGGCTACTGCACCGGCGTGGCATCGTCGCGGCGCATCGCACAGCGTCTCCACGAGGACATCGCCTTCCGGGTGCTGGCAGCCAACAACACCCCGGACTTCCGCACCATCTCCGACTTTCGCAAGGACCATCTGGCGGCGTTGGCCGATTTGTTCCACCAGGTGCTGGTGTTGTGCCGGCAGGCTGGCTTGGTGAAACTGGGCCATGTGGCCTTGGACAGCACCAAGGTGCGGGCCAACGCGTCGAAGCACAAGGCCATGAGCTACGGTCGTATGAAGGAGAAGGAGGCGCAGCTGAAGGCCGAGGTGGACGAGTTGCTGCGCCGGGCCGGGGAGGTGGATGAAGAGGAGGATCGCCGGTACGGCCGGGACAAGCGGGGCGACGAGTTGCCGGAGGAGTTGTCCTTCCGTGAGGGGAGGCTGCGGAGGATCAGGGAGGCCAAGGCGGCCTTGGAGGCCGAGGCTCAGGCGGCGGCGGAGCAGGCCGAGGCTGAGGGCAGGGAGCATCCCGGAGTTCCCGATGACAAGACGCAGCGCAACTTCACCGACCCCGACTCACGCATCATGCCCGGTCCCGGTGGCAAGGACTTCCAGCAGTCGTACAACTGCCAGGCGGTGGTGGACCATGAGCATCAGGTGATCGTGGCGGCCCGGGCCACCGGCCAAGTCTCGGACAAGGGGCAGGCGGTGGCCATGACCCGGGAGACCATACTGAACACGGGAGAGACGCCCAGGGAACTGTCCGCCGACGCCGGTTACTACTCGGCCCAAGCGGTGGCCGAGTTGGAGGCCCTGGGAGTTGACGCGTACATCGCGCCGGAGAAGACCCGCCACGGCACGAGGCCGGAGCCCGCGCCCCGGGGACGGATACCCAAGGGACTGTCGGCCCGGGAGCGGATGAGACGCAAGCTGCGAACCAAACGAGGTCGTGAGCGCTACGCCCTGCGGATGGAGACGGTGGAGCCGGTGTTCGGTCAGATCAAGCAGGGCCGTGGCTTCCGGCAGTTCCTGTTGCGGGGCCTGGAGAAGGTGAACCGGGAGTGGCTGCTGATCTGCGCCGGCCACAATCTGCTGAAGCTGTTCCGCTTCGGAGCCGGACGCCCAGGCAATGCACCAGGCAGAGGCAGTAACCGCAGGTCTCCCCGGCTCACCGTCGGCCAGTTCCCACGGACCCTCCCGGCATTCACGAATCCGCACCCTCCCACGCTGCTGGTCTCCAGATAATCCTCAGACGGGCTGCTAGTGTTGAGTCAAATCAAGAATGGCACGGGTAGATACGGCGGAGTTTGCGTCGGGCATCCTTGGCGGTGAATCGCCAGTTGATGGTGTCTCCCACAGTGTTGCGATCAAATACGCAAGCGCTGATGGCCCTTTCCAGGCTGTCCTCATCGCCGTTGCGCCGCCGCAGGCAGGCTCGGGACACGCTGAACTCGATCTCCGCCATCCCTTCGGCAGGCTCAGGACAGGATTCAGCCAGCTTCCGTGCTTGGGCGTGTGGGCTTGGGCGTGTGGTGGAACTCCAGCCGCTTGGCGATGCGCCGCGCTTCCGAGGCGGGAAGGGTCTCGTACAGCGACGCCATCCAGTGGGTGTTCAGGTTGTCCAAAACCAGGCGGATCACCGGGACATCCGGATAAGCCTCATCCACTAGCCAGCGCATTTGATGGGCGAAGTCCTCCGTGGTCCGCCGCCGGGTGATCGCCACCTGAGCTTGTCGAAGGACATCCTTGGGCTCACAGCTCAGGAACAGATTGCGGGTGCCGGCCCGCACGTATTCGTAGTCATCCCGCCTGGGACGTCCGGGCCCGGCCAGGAGGGGAGCCCTGGTCTCGGCCAGCAGCTGGGTGGAGGTCTCGTCGAAGCAGACCACGGGCCTGTTGGGATCATATGGTTCGCCATAGAGGTCCAGCACATCCTCCATGGCTGCCACGAACCCCCCGCCTATCTTGGGGATGCACCACTGCTGCTTCCGCCACGGTTTGAGTGTGTTTTTTTCAAGTGTAGGCGCACCGTCTCGTGGGACAAGGATTTCACCAGACCCAACTCCACCACCTTGCCTGCCAACGCCCACAGCGTCCAATGATCATGTCCCTCGGGTGCCGGGCTGCAGGCCAGGGCTATCAGAGCCTGCGCCGTACTGGATACGGGGTGGGCTCCCACCCTGTCGTCCACCTTCCGGTACGGGTCGGGCGAGTTGTGGTGCCGCAGCACTTCCTCCAGTCCATCCTCCATGTAGCGCCGTTTGACGCGGCGCACGGTGCGCTCCGGTACGTCAAAGGCCGTGGCTACCTGAGGAGCCTCTGAGCCTGCCGAAGGGCCAACCCTCGTTGGTCTTGAGCAGAATGCGGGCCCGAGTGATGGCCTGGGTCGAGTTCCTGCCGGCCCGGATCATCTTCTTGAGCCGTCCCTTCTCCTGCACACTCAGGTGGACTGCGTAAACCTCTTGCACCATGGATGCCCCTCCCCAAACACAACTTCAGTCCCAAAATAGTATCCAGGGACAGACTATGTACTACGTGCCGATACGGCTTTGACCGAGTACTGATTACATGCGTCGCCTCCTTGGTTAGCAATTTCTGGCAATTATCATTCAACCGCTCTTTACGCCTTTTCACACATTGTTTATCAGTATAAATACATCGCTGTCCTATATGTGTAACATTCTAATGTCATGTAAATTTGACATATCTGATGTCAATAAGAGCCTGTCTATAATCGTGAGCCATTTATTTATTGAATCATTCTATGGAATTGGACCCTTATTTTCAGACTGGCTCTTGGTGTTCATCAGTCTCGCAAGGAGAGCACGACACGCGTAGTTTCAATTCTTTCCTGGGCAGACGCACTCTTTAATCAGCGCCGGTGCTGCTGGCGCTGCTACTCGTTGCAGCGATGGCCCTGCCGCATGCGAGTGCGATGAGGAGGGATCGACTGCCCGGCCCACGACGTCGGAAACGGAGTCTCCGGAGTCCGCCCGCGAACCAACCCGCGAAGCCACCGACGAGCCCAGTCCCGTGCCGGAAGATCAGGCTCCCCGAGCAAACTGCGACGGCAACGGCCCCCGTGGGGCAGACTACCGGGCAAACTGAAGAGGCTCCGGCATCTTCTACCGCCACGGTCAGTCCAGAAACTGAGGAACCGATAGCTGGCGCCGCTGAGGCAGAGACAACCGCCACCTCGAAATCTGAGAAAACATACACCCGGGTCGAGGTCGGGCCGGATCCCAAGTTCAAGGATTTGGACATCGACGGTAACCTCGGCTGCGGGATTCTGGATACCGATTCCACCTACTGCTGGAGTGTAAATGTCACTCTGAGTCACCCAGCCCGCCGACGAGAAGTTGGTATCAGTTGCAGTGGGTAGCGTGTATGCGTGTGGCTTAAGAGACGACGGCACCGCTGTATGCTGGGGCTCCAATTATTATGGAGCGGGGGTTGTTCCTGACGAACTGGCCGACACGCAGTTTGCATAGTTGGAGGCGGGACTTCAGTTCAACTGCGGCCTGAAGGCTGACGACGACCTCGCCTGCTGAGGCAGCCTCCAGAATAAAGACAATTTTGGCGCCGTAACAGAATACAGTCCGCGGGCCGGCGTGGAGTTCAAGACCTTCTCATAGGTCTCACGGCAGTCTGCGGAGTGACTACTACCGACGGCATTTTCTGCCATGGCGACTCCAATGGCTATGATGGTGATGTCGAAGATCTCCCCAAGAAGCCCTTGCCGGGAAATTCCTCGACGTGGGTGCCGATCATTATCACGCCTGTGCCCTGAGGTCGGACCGGACGGTTCTCTGTTGGGGGGATGATGCAGGTCATTCCGTTGTTCAGCCCGAAGGGACTTTCAAGGACATCAAAGTCGATGCAGTCAGCTGCGGAATCAGGACTGACGATACGTTGTATTGAAGAGTTACAGGCCCCTCTCGGCGCATTCACCTCCATAGACACGGACAAATGGCGCAATTCCTGCGGGGTGAAGACCTCCAGACAGTGGTCTACTGGGACGACGATCTCCGATACCAGAAGGCAAAATATTCCAAGCCATCTGAATCAGCCAATTTCATTGACGTGGCCTCTGGCTTTGTTTCTTGTAGAGTACAAACGGACGGCTCGCTGTACTGCTGGGGGTGGGGACATAGAGATCTATTCAAGGAGCCCAGGGGGTCATTTACGATGGTTGGCCGCGTAGGGGACAGTGCCTGCGCCATTAGGACAGACGGCACCGTGGCCTTCTGGGGTAGGTTACAAAATAAGCCGGTCGAACCGCCCGAGGGGAATTTTGTGTCAATGGAACACGGTTCAGGCTCTCATTACTGCGGAATCAAAACCGACGGCTCCGTTGCCTGCTGGGGCAGTCTAACTACCCAGGGTTTACCCTCGCCTGCTGGTTCGTTCACCGAGGTCAGCATCGGAACCAGCACTACCTGCGGCCTCAGAACGGACGGAACAATCGTGTGCTGGAGCAAGAGTGGATACCAGGAAGGGCCGGACTGGGAGTTCACGACGTTAACGGCAGGGACCGACCATGCCTGCGCCCTTGAGATTGACGGCTCCACGGTGTGCTGGTCATATAAAGAGAGGATGGACCCCAACTACAAACGAAATCTGACAGAGGTGCCGCCAGGGCCATTCACCACTTTGGCGGCCGGTTTGAGAAACACCTGCGGCCCTCGCTCGAATGGGGCGCTGGTCTGCTGGGGTAACTCCGTGCGCTGACGGCGGAGGAGGAGGATGCACGAGGTGTCTGGTCATGGAGCAAACGGGGCGGGTTTCAGACCTGCCCCTGCGTTTTTAGTAACTATCTCAAAACTCGTTGCAGTCCAAAACCGTCATTCCCGCGAAAGCGGGAATCCAGTGGTCCAGACCGATTTTCCGGCTGTTGAGATCAAGGGCATGACAGTTTTGAGATAGTTACTTAGTGGTGAGAATTCCTCGGTGCGCCGGGTCTTGCCATTCGCTTCCGGCATACCCTGTAACCGGAGTAGCACCGTGATCACACAGATCACATCTCAGCCAGACGCCGGGTAGCGCTACTTCCACCAGCGGGCAAAGTTGAGGCGGCGGGCAAACCAGACGCCCTCCTTCACCCCGGGTATGAAGGCAGGCACTACTAGTGGTGAGAAGGACCGGTGAAGGACTGAGGTGACTCCGCACCGGATCTCGGCTCACACTCCCCGATTCGCTCCTGTGCATGGAACTTGGCTGACTAATTCCGGGCGCAGCCAGCTAATACCCTCACAGTCAGTGGCGGCCCGTCCGCTCGGTCCGTCCCAGTGCCGCCGCTCGCACTGAGGATCGGCACGAGCAACTATGAAACTATCCCAAACCTCGCCGAGGACCCAAAACCGTCATTCCCGCTACTCACCGTCATTCCTGCGAAAGCAGGAATCCAGTGTCTCTGTTATCGCTCTGTCCCCTTTTCCCTAAGCATTGGCATCTAAAGATAGTCTCTACATGCCCGCGGCTGCCGCTTGCTCAGCAGCAACCTTCAGGTAGCTGGCAGGAAGATCCTTGAAATCGGTCATCAGCGAGCCGAATCCCTCGATAACATCGTCCATCCCATTGGCCCGCATGGCATACCAGTAGGTCGCCGTATTGATGGCGATAACCGGCTTTTTGAGCCACTTTTCCGCCTCTCCTGCCAGTCGCGCCATCGCCAGGTTGGTGCCGCACTGTACCAGGGCCTCAACATCGTGCTCGTTCAGCTCGAGGAGGGCATCCATGAGTTCCTTTTCCGAAACTTGGGCCATGGTTGTGGGACCGTCGCAGCATAGCCCCTTGATAGCCACCACCTCGAAGCCACAGTCCTCGAGGAAGCGTTTGACGTTCTCATCGGCCACCGGCCAGTACGGCGTCAGGACCCCGATGCGCTTGATGTCCCCGTAGCAACGGAGAGCCGCCTGGCAGGCATCGGACCCCATGGCCACGCCCCGGCCGGTAAGCTCCATCATGTGCTTCTTGAGTTCCAGGCTGCGCTGCAGTCCGCCCCAGAATGTCTCCGAAGACATCCCCATCACGAGGTAGTCCGGATTGCAGGTCATCACCCGCAGCAGGGCGTTATCCCACTCCAGGCGGATGTTCTCCATCAGGCGGTTGAAGTCGTCATTGCTACCCACCGGCGCGTTGGGAATCCAGATGCGCACAATGTGGTTGGTCACACCCCTCGGCCGCATCTCGTCGAACTCAGGCTGCACCGATGTGTTGGTGGAGGGCACCACAACACCCCAGTTTCCCCGCCATCCCAAGGAGTCAGGCATTGGTCTACCCTCCTGTATTGAGTGACGCAGCGGCCTTCACCAGCCGCCGGCTAGTGCGGTGAGGTTGCCGTGTTGACCGGAGCCCTTTCATACAGGACCTCGATGATTTCGGAAGAATTCATCAGATCGGCGTACTTTTGCTCCATATCGAACAGGTTCGCCTCGTGGGGCCCCAGGGCCCGGTCGCCGACGCAATCGGAAGCGACGACGGTCCTGAAGTTGTAGCTCATCGAGTCTATCACCGACGCCCTGACGCACCCGGAGGTAGTGCATCCGGTAACGATCACCGTGTCCACCCCCTTGCTGACATACCAGGCTGTCAGGTTGGTGCCGAAGAAGGCCGAGGGCTGGGTCTTCCGCACGATGTATTCCCCGTCCTGGGGCTTCAACTGGTCAACAATCTGGCTTCCGAAAGCCTCTTCGGTGAGCTGGGTCAACGCCGGGGCCTTCAATGTGAAAACGCCGGCGTCGGACCCGTCGTCGGCGTATACCACCCGGGTGTATGCGATGGGCAGCCCCAGGACGCGGGCCTCTGCCAACAACACCCGGGTATTTTCAATGGCCTCTCCGATGTTGCCGCCGCCGAACTGTTCCGGATTGGCGAAACCGTTCACAAAATCGATGACCAGTAGAGCAGGACGCTGGCCTATTCCGCTGCTGTTGCCGAACCCCTGCTTCTGATAGATCTCCAGCTCACTCATGGCTATCCCTTCCATGCCGAAGTGTCTCCAACCACACGGTCTGTGCGCCTTGGTTCAGACGGCGAAAGTATATCACCAGCCGCCGCCGCAAACTTTGCGCGTCGCACAGCTTCGATGCAGGCCAGCTTGCCTAGACGAACCCCGGCCTTACAAGTTTATGGACGCCACTAGGTAACTATTTCAAAATCCGCCAAAATCCAAAACCGCCATTCCCGCAAAGCACCCGTCATTCCCGCAAAGGCCCCGTCACTCCCGCAAGGACCCGTCATTCCCGCAAAGCACCCGTCATTCCCGCAAAGGACCCGCCACTCCCGCAAAGCACCCGTCATTCCCGCGAAAGCGGGAATCCAGTGGTCCAGACCGCGTATCTGGCCATAAAGATCAAGGTCATGGCAGTTCTGAGACAGTTACTAACACAATCGCCGGCCGGAATCCGGGCTGCGGTCATCAAGGAGAATTTGCAAAAAAGGCGATCAGACCCCAGTATGAAGCAAGCTGTTCCCGGCAGGAGGTACCCCGGCATGAAACTGGGTTTGCGCCAGGCTTCCAGGTCCCGCTCGCAAGGTGATTCCAAAAAGAACGGCCGCGTCACAGCCGCCGAAATGTACCAGGTGCAGGACTCGCATGTTCGGTTCAATCAAAAGCACCACATGGGCTCGCAGATGATATGGGAAGCCCAGTACAAGGCCGAGCGAGACCAGCTCAAGGTCAAGCAGCGCCAACTCACCGAAAAGGGGCGCGCCGGGTTCGAGGCCACGGCGTGGGGACTGGAGTCGGCTGCGGACTCTCTTCTGACCCTGATGAACTTCTCCAAGAACCAGTCGGATACCAGAGCTACCGCGTGGCAAACCAAACTGGAGCCTGCGCCAATGGGACGCCCCGAAGCCTCCCCCAAGGAGGCCTCGGACATCGTGCGCCGGGCCGCCGGACTGTTCGGCGCAGACCAGGTGGGCTTTGCCATACTGGACCGCCGCTGGGTGTATTCCCATTACTTCGATGAGGAAACGAAGAAGGACTACCCCATCAAGTTCTCCGATGAACCGGGCTACGAGCAATATGACCAGCCCATGCGCCTTGAGGACGGCACCCGCGTCATCCCGAAGGAGATGAAGTATGTGGTGGTATTGCTCCACGAATGGGGCAAGGATCTGGATGGCACGGAGCACGCGCCAACCCTCCTCACCGAGGGGCTAAGCACTCTGGCCTACGCCCGCATGGCCCCAACCCTGTGGATGCTTGCCGAGTTCATTCGCGGGCTGGGATACAACGCTATTCCGGCGGCCAATGACACGGCACTCAGCATCCCCCTCGCGGTGGACGCAGGCCTGGGACAGCTGGGACGCCACGGGCTCCTGATCAATCCCAAGGTGGGAGCGCGTTGCCGGATTTCCAAGATTTTCACCGACATGCCGCTGGAGGCGATCGGCGCCGTCGACTCGGGCATCACCGAGTTCTGTAACGCCTGCCTGAAATGTGTCCCCAAGTGCGGCACGAAAGCCATCACGACCGGCGACCGGAGTTTCGAGCCCCTGGACGAGAGCAATGCAACAGGAGTGCTTTCCTGGAAGGTCGATGCCAAGAAGTGCATGACATTCCAGAACCGCGTCGGCAGCACCTGCAGCACCTGCGTCCGGAGGTGCGCCTGGACCAAGCCGCCCAGTAAGTTTTACGCCATACCCCGCTTCTTCATCCGGAACTTCCGCTGGAGATGGCTGAACAAGACCTGGGTGTGGCTCGACGACCTGGCGGGAAACGGGAAGTTCGACAAGAAGGCTGATGACTTCTGGATGGCGAAACGCTAGGGAATGTCGTCAAAATGAGTTGCCTGAAATTGACTTACCTGGAACTAATCCGCTAGCTCCCGTCATTCCAATCCGCCTAGCTCCCGTCATTCCCGCGAAAGCGGGAATCCAGGGCTATCGACATTCCGCCTGACCCAGGCCCCAGGCTCAGACCGTGCACTCCTGCCAGTATCTTCCTACGATTCAGGCTTGGATTCCCACGAAAGCGGGAATCCAGGCCTGTGGATTTCCAAATACAAGGGCCCTGAACACTCCCGGACGATAAGGGTAGCCCGGGAACCAGCGACCTGATCGCCTGTGGACCTGCGGCATCCCGAAAATCGCGTATGGGGCATACCGTGAGCCCGGTTGTTTGCAGGTTGTCGTCCTATTGGAGAGGCGCGCCCTTCCGGACCGGCCGCCAGGGCTTCCTGGGGAACCGCATGCCCAGTTCCCGCTCGATCTCACGCCATTTCCGCTCGTCTCCCTCTGCGATGAAAGTCACCGCCTCGCCCGCGCGGCCCATGCGGCCGGTCCTCCCCACCCGGTGGGTGAAAAGCTGCTCAGAGTCCGGCAGATCGTAATTGATAACCTGCCCGATTCCCTCGAAGTCCAGGCCCCTGGCCGCCACATTGGTGGCCACCAGGATCGGCGCTTCCCCTGAACGAAAACTCCGCATCACCTGCTCGCGGGCATTCTGGCTCAGGTTCCCCTGAAGTGCCCCCACCGGATACCCAAACTCATCCAGTTGCCTGGCCAGATTCTTGACGCCCCGCTTGGTCTTGCCAAAGACGATAATCGGCGCGTCTTCCCTCCGGTCCAGCAGGGTCCGCAGAGCGTCCAGCTTGTCGGCCTTCCGGATGTTGTAGACCAGGTGCTCCACAGTGGGAGGCGCCTGGAGGCCCGCGTCAACCTCCACCGTCACAGGGTTGCGAAGGTGCTTCGCGGCAGTCCGGGACACCCAGTCAGGCATCGTCGCCGACATGAGCGTTGTCTGCCGCTCTTTGGGCGTCCTGGCTATTATCGCTTCCACATCAGGGGCGAATCCCCTGTCCAGCATTTCGTCAGCTTCGTCCAGAACCAGGAATCGCGCGGAACTGATGTCCAGCGTTCGCTGGCGCAGATGGTCCAGCGTTCGGCCGGGAGTGCCGATGACCACCTGGGCACCCTTCTTCAAAGCCGCAAATTCCGGCTTCAGGGCCCGCCCCCCGTACAGCAGCGTAACCCGGATTTTCTGCGGCGAAACCAGGGCTTCGATGACTCCGGCAACCTGCATGGCCAGTTCACGAGTTGGAACCAGCACGACGGCCTGCACCCGTCTGATCGACGGATCGCACATCTCCGCCAAGGGCACTGCGAACGCCAGAGTCTTTCCGGAGCCCGTGCGGGCCTGTCCGATCAGGTCTCGTCCTGCCAGGAGGTGAGGAATGGCCTTCTCCTGGATCGGCGTGAGCCTTGATATGTTCATGCGGGAAATCGCCGACTTGGTAATGGCGTCCAGAGACATTTCGGAGAAAGTGACTTCGCCGACGGGGGCGCTGTCAACGGCCGGCTTACCCTCGGAACGCGGGCGGCTCGGCCGGTCTGGCTGGCTGGATTCGGCGCTGGCTTCTGGCGAAGCGCCCTCGCGACGCGCCTTGAAGCATGAGCGGCAATACACCGGTTTCCCCTGCGTTGGACGGAAGGGGAGTGTGGCGGACATATTGCAGTCGTCGCAAACGGTCAGATAAGGGGAGCGGTCGGAGTTGCGTTTGGATGAACGCGCGCGGGCGGGCGAATATGCAAGTGCCATATGGGAACGGACTCCCTCGTGTAGAGTGGCAACGCAGGTGAATCAGCGGGAGGGCGAACAAGAAGAGAAAGAAAGGGAGGAGGAAGGGCCGGTCCGTTCTTGTGTCAAACCTTGGCGCGCCTATCAAGCGTGTAGCCATATTATAGCTTAGTGTGACGAAAACCGATACGCCCGCACCGCCGGAGTCAGGGCCTTCCGATTATGCCCTCTCCCTCCGGGGGAAGGCTAGGATGGGGGCGTTCTTGCGGAAGGCAAAGTTGCTGATGCCTGCGTTTTCACCATCACACCGACCCTCGCAAGAGGCAACGCTGTCAGCCGCAAGACAACCCTCGCAGCACTACCTGAACCACGCAGTCTCCAATAAGTAACTATCTCAAAATCCGCCAAAATCCAAAACCGCCATTCCCGCAAAGGACCCGTCATTCCCGCGAAAGCGGGAATCCAGTGGTCCAGACCGTGTATCTGGCCGTTGAGATCAAGGTCATGACAGTTTTGAGATAGTTACTAATCCAAAGACCCCAGGCCCCCGTCAGGCGTACAGCCGGTTGAGGTTGGCGTAATTGTCGGGGTCCAGATCCCTGCCCGCGAGCGCCGGATGGTCGTGGCCATAGCGGTGGGCGCGGAACACCGAATTGGCGAACCCTGAGACGGAGCCTCCAACCCCATAACCGCTGCGGGCCACGAACGGGTTGACATACTCCCAGACGATTTCCTTCCCCGGCGTCACCTCGAAGATCCGCCCCGGAGCCCCTTCGCAGATCAGCGTGTTGCCGTTGGGCTGCCGCTCCGACCCGCTGATATGGTAGCTGTAGAAGGAAATGGGCGGGTCGCCCCGGTACTCCCAGGCAATCTCGTTGCTGCCCGGCTCGACCTCGATGATTCGCGAGTGGGTGAAGCCGCTCTTGTGCGGCCCGTTGTCGAAGATGAGCACCCGGCCGTTGTCAAGCATCGTCGGGTTGTGCTGGTGCGAGATGTCCCCCGGTCCCCACTTCCACCGGAATTTGCCAGTGGCCCGGTCTATGATTCCCACCGTGTCAGTCTGCCGGAAGCTCACAACAAGGTCCCCTTCAGGCGTGACATTCAGGGTGTTCTGGTGCGTCCACTCCGCCCGGCTCTCCAGGAAGCAGATGCGGTCTTCATCGAAATCCAGGTACTCCCACGAGTTCCACTCGTAGACCACCCCGCCGGCAGGCGTGATCTCCCGCACCGTATCGCCCAGCATACCCGCCTGCCCGTGGCCCGAGTCGAACCCGCCCTTGACCTGCCGCGTCACCTCCTCCGGCAGCATCTCCCAGGTCAGCACGAGCGTGTTGCCGTTGGGCAGCCGCTCGAAGTCGTGGTGCAGGAAGGGATAGCGGTACTCCCAGACCACATTGCTGTCCCAGTCCAGCTCCAGGATGGCGCCCGCCACCGTCCTGCCGTCTCGCGGCAGCAGCTCCCGCTCCGGCCGACTGAGGAACGACACCTCCTCGGCAGCTGGCCCGGTGCGCAGCAGCAGGTTCCCGTTGGGCAGCAGATACGAGTAACCGATGCCCTCGTCCGAGTGCCAGGTGTGGCAGACCCGCCCCTCCATGTCGATGAGCCGCGCATCATGCCCGCTGACATTGGTGATCAGCGTATACCCCCGATAAGCGTGCTGGGGCGAATAGTAAATGAAACCGCTGGCATTGTGGTGAGTAGACCAGCCCATGTTTGCCTCCTGTGAGTTGTTGCAGAGCGCTCCAAGAGTTCCCTCCCCCTGAGAAGCAGGACTAGGCCTGTCCTGAGCTTGCCGAAGAGGTGGGGGTGAATTCCTCCAGCCCTGAAACTTGTTGCTGCCCTGACAGTGAAGGAATATCAAATTCAACCATCTGGTGGTCAACCGTAATGATACAGGGTGGTAAACTGGCGGTCTCAGAAATCGGCCGTCAAGTCTCAAGCAAATCGCGTCGATGAACGCAAGAGGAGGCTTCATGACTACCCAAGCCGCCGAAATCCATAACATGAAACTCATAGCCCATGTCGACCTGAACGGGCACAACAACATCGGCGAGGGCATCGACCTGCACCAGACCGCCAGCGGCCGTCGCATCCTATACCTGGCCCACGAAAGCGCGCCCAAGGACTTCACCGCCGTCGATGTATCCGACCTGTCAAACCCCCGCGTCGTCGCCCAGACCGACCTGGACTACGGCCACCTTCGTTCCAACTCCCTGTCCATCGTCGGCGACACCATGCTGGTGGCCTACCAGTCGCGGGAACACGGCCAGCCTGGCACCTGCATGGGCGTCTTCGACATCAGCGACCCCGAGGCCCCGAGGCGCATCGCCTTCTACGACGCCCAGGGCCCGGGCTCCCGAGGCTGCCACTGCCTCTGGTGGGTCGACGGCAACTACGCCCACCTGGCCACCGGCACCCCCGACTCGAAGCCCACAGACCCCAAGGACGACCAGTTCTATGTAATCATGGACGTCTCCGACCCTGCCAATCCACGCGAGGCCGGCCGTTGGTGGTTGCCCGGCACCCAGGAGGGAGACGACGCTCCGTTGCCCGCCCGACATCCGCAGTTCGACGTGGGCCACAGCGTCCACAACACCAACGTCTACCCCAACCGGCCCGACCGCGCCTACTGCGGCTGGAAGGACTCCGGCATCATCACCCTGGACATCTCGGACGTGTCCCGTCCCTCTCCGGTTGGCCAGCTGAACTTCGCGCCGCCGTTCCCCGGCTTCACTCACACGGTGCTGCCCCTGTTCAGCCGCGACCTGCTTGTGGTGACCCAGGAGGCCACCATGCTGGGCGGCGCCGACTACCCCAAGCTGGTCTGGATGATGGACAACCGGCTGGAGAGCAACCCGGTCATCATCAGCACCCTCCCCATGCAGGACACCGACGACTTCTTCAACCGCCCCGGACGCTACGGCGCGCACAACATCCACGAGAACCGTCCTGGACCCCTGTCCCTGCGGTCTGACACGCTGGTCTACGCCACCTTCTTCAACGGCGGCATCCGCGTCTTCGACACCACCAACCCCTTCCAACCCCGCGAGGTCGCCTACTATGTCCCCCAGATACCCGAGGGCGCAGACGCCAACGGCATCAACGATGTCCATGTCGACGAGAACGGCATAGTCTACGTCGTAGACCGCCTCCAAGGCGGCCTCTACATCCTGGAGCTGGATTTCTAGGCGGATTATCCGGCGACGCCAGATTACACTTGGATTCTCTCGCTCACCCGAAGAGAGAATTAAACTATTCCTGTGCACCTGAGAAACAGGGCGAAATGGACATTATAGCGAGTTTCAATATACAACAGATGGAACGTGATATCCTCGAGGCGGCGCATACTTTGGGTAGCATCACGTATTTCGCTGGCTCACCTACACCAGCGTTGAAAGTCCTCATTGAAAAATACAGCTTAGAAGAGGACATAGAGCAACTAACCGTCGTTGTTTCACACCTTCTCGAGGAACGCTATCTTTTCCCTTATTTTGATATTAAGGGTTATGAGCAGCGCATTGACGCACGGGGCATAACACCCAAAGGGTACCGCAGACTACAAGAGTTGCGGCACCCGATTCGCAGCTGGGTTGGAGCTAATTGGTTTGCAGTGGCGGTAGCTGCAATAACAGCAATCATCGGTATCTCTTCAGTGGTTACTAACCTAGTTGTTAATTTGGACTAATGCCTTGGCTCAGCTTACCACGGAATGAATTTCCCAAAACGTAGCCACAGGTGAAGCCATGACAACCACCCCCACCAAGGCCGACACGGTCATCCGGAACGCCAACATCATCACCATGGACCGCGACCGGCCTCGCGCCCAGGCCGTCGCCATGAGCAACGGCCGCATCATCGGCGTCGGCAGCAACCAGGAATTGGAGACCTTCGTCGGCCCCGGAGTCAAGACGCTTGACCTCACCGGCAGCACCGTGCTCCCCGGCTTCATCGACGCCCACATCCATGTGCTGAACAGCGGCATCCGCCACGTGATGGCCGCCGACTGCGACCTGCCCACCATCGCCGCCATCCAGACCGCCCTGCGCGACCGGGCCGAGACCACGCCGCCTGGCCAGTGGGTGCAGGGCTTCAAGTACGACGACACCAAGACCGCCGAGAACCGCTCCATCTTCCGGCATGAATTGGACGCCGTCAGCACCTTCCATCCCATATTCATGGCCCACCGCGCCGGCCACATCTACTACCTGAACAGCATGGCCCTGGAGCTCGCTGGGTTCGACCGCGACACCCCTGACCCCTTCGGGGGCCGCCTGGGCCGAGACCCGGACACCGGTGAGCTGAACGGCGTAATCTACGAGCGCGCCATCGAGCGTGTGCGCTTCGAGCTCATCCCGTCTGACACGCCGGAGATTCGCCGCGAGGGCCTGCGCACCATCTGCCGCATGCTCACCGAGGCTGGCCTGACCAGCGTCCACGACGCCCGGGTCGTCCGCGACGAGTTCATCACCTATCAGGAGGGCCGAGACGCCGGCGACCTGTCCCTGCGGGTCTACGCGCTGATGTACCATCCCCACTTCCGCTCGTTGCAGGAAGCGGGGCTCAAGACCGGCTTCGGCGACGACCTGCTGCGCCTCGGCGGCATCAAGATGGTGGCTGACGGAGCCATCGCCGCCCGCACCGCCTACCTGTCGGAGCCCTATGTCGGCAGCGACTGCGACCACGGCATCCTCGCCATGAGCGCCGAGGAGATCGAGGAAAATGTGTTGGAGATGCACCGCGCCGGCTTCCAGGTGTGCATCCACGCCAACGGCGACCTCGCCATCGACATGGTGCTGAACGCTTACGAGAAGGCCCAGGCCGCCGACCCGCGACCCAACCCACGGCACCGCATCGAGCACTGCACGCTGGTGAACCCCGACATCCTCGGCAAGATGCGCCGCCTCGGCACCATCGCCACGCCCTTCTGCACCTATGTCTACCACCACGGAGAGAAGATGCCCTTCTACGGCGAGGACCGCCTTCAGTGGATGTTCGCCCAGCGCTCCTTCCTCGACTACGGCGTGGTCGGCACCGGGGCCACCGACTACCCGCCCGGCCCCTTCGAGCCGCTGCTGGGCATCCAGAGTTGCGTCACCCGCACCGATAGCCGGGGCAACCTCTGGGGGCCCAACCAGAAGGTCTCAGTGGAGGAGGCCCTGCGCATCTACACCATGCACAGCGCCTACGCCTCCTTCGAGGAAGACCAGAAGGGCTCCATCGAGGTGGGCAAGCTCGCCGACTTCGTGGTCCTCGGCGAAGACCCCACCCGGATCGACCCCTTCGGCATCAAAGACATCCAGGTGCAGCGCACCATAGTGGGCGGCAAAACAGTCTACGAACCGTAGCGGTGGCAAGATAGACGGGCGCAAAAGCGAAGAGGGAACGCTCAAGTCGCTCCCTCTTTCCAATTTAGGCCGTAACTCCCGCTCTCCCTCGTCTTTCCCGCTTCCCGCCTACCCCGTCTTCCCCGCGAAAGCGGGAATCCAGAAGCCCCCGTGTCTTTTAGTTGAACAAGTTGATAGAGGGATCACGGCACTGCGCCCTCCCGGCGGAACACCTCCGCCAGCTTCTCCACGCCCTCCCAGATCTCCGCCTCCGACGGCAGTGCGAAACACAGGCGAATGTAGCTCGCGGCCGCATCGGGATCCGCCGACCAGTCCGGGCCCGGATTGAACGCCACGCCCTCCGCCAGAGCCGGCGCGTTCAGCGCCCGCGAGTCCACCCCGTCCGGCAGCTTGACCCACAGGTACATCCCGCCCCTCGGCATGTAGAAGTCCACGCTCGGCCCGAACGACTCCCGGAGCGCGCTGGCCAGCACATCGCACTTGCGCTTGAGAGAGGCGCGCATCTCCAGGATGTGGTCCTCGTAGTGGTTGATGAAGTAGTCGGCCACGATCATCTGGTCCATCACGCCGGTGCCCGCGTCGTTCTTGCGGGTCAGCAGCCGGCTCATCACATCCCACTTCGCCACGATGTACCCGAGCCGCGTGCCCGGCCCCAGCGTTTTGGAGAACGACCCGATGTGCAGCACCCGGTTGGTGTCGTCCAGCGACCGGATCGCGTTCTCGTACTCCCCCTCGAATATCAGGTCGGCGTAGCACTCGTCCTCGAAGATCGGCACTCCGTACTCCTCGCTCAGCTCCAGCATCCGGTACCGCCGCTCCATTGACATAACGGTGCCCGTGGGGTTCTGCAGTGTCGGAATCGTATAGATGTACTTGGGACGCACACCCCGCTGGCGAAGGTCCTCCAGAACACGGGCCAGCTGCTCCATGTTCAGGCCATCTTCGTCCACGTCGATGCCAACCATGTTGACCCTCCGGCGCCTGATGTTCCCCAGCGCCCCGGAGAAGCTGAACGCCTCGACGATAACGGTGTCGCCTTCTTCCAGCAGTATTTCGTTGATCAGCTCAATGGCCAGACCCGACCCCGAGGTGATCAGCACCTCGTCGACCGATGTGTTGATGCCTCGGTGCTCCGCCAGCTTGTCGACCAGGAACTGGCGCAGCGGCATAATGCCCTGCGGCCCGCCGTCGAAGTTATACATGGAAATGTTCCGCGGGTCGCCCTGGAACACCCGTGTGGCCGACTCGATGAACCCTTCCAGCGGCACCATCTCCGGGTCGCTGTGCCCCCCGATGAAGTTGTACTTCGGGTGGCCGCCCCACCGGCCCGTAGGAGGAGGAAGCTCCCTGTTGAATAGCGACGAATAGTCCAGTTCATTCCCTGCCATGCGTTGTCCTCCTGCCGTCCGGTTCGGTCCCGCCAACCGAAGAATTCGAGACGCAGGAATCCTAACACCACCACAAAACCCTGTCGACGAGTGGGTGAGTTAAAGCGGTCCCTCTAATCCCCTCCCCCTGAGGGGGAGGGCTAGGGTGGGGGTGAACCCCCCGCAAGAGACAACCTCTCGCAGGAGACAACCATTCCCAGTACAAGATCGCGTCCACCAACTCGACAGAATCAATCCCTCCCCGACGACCGAAAACCTTGTCACATCGCTCACGACGATTGCAGAACCGATTAGCTATCAATCTTGTCAGTATCAGGATCTACTGGACTTAACGACTGCCAGGATTGAGTCCCATCAGCGAAATCCCAAAATCAAACGAATCACTCCTGAGCAGGCCGAAGGGTCAGACGACGACTTGGCAATAGCCCCAGCCCACGCCGCCACCACCTTGACGATTCGCCAACTGGTCAATACAGTTTCAGAAACCCAGTTACGCACCAGGACTTGCTGATACCAATGCCGAATCAGAACTTGCCGGATACGACCCCCGCCGCCAGCGAGGCCCTGCCATGATGATGGAGCACCTCGGCATCCGCTGGGGCTATGTGTTCCTGCGTGCCTCCAACTACCTCAAGCCCGACGAGTTCAACGATCTGATGGTCCAGGCCGTCGAGATGTACCTCGCCGGGGAATCGGAACGCAAGGTCAAGCACGAGAGCTACGAGGGCCGCCTGATTACTGAAGGCCGCTACGAGGTCATGGGCGGCCTCGGCGGCCAGCGCTTCGACGCCGAGCTGGAAACCGTCTACGGCCGCGACCAGGCCACCTTCCTCGTCAACGAGCAGACCGGCGGCACCGGCGCCCCCATCTCCGTCAACTGAAATGTCCTTTCTTAATTCAGGGAATCTTCCTCCCCGTACAAATATTCCCTCTCCCGGAGGGAGAGGGTTAGGGTGAGGGCGTACCCCCAATCATCCAACCCCGGGGAGCATGAAATGGCTGCTGGAATTCCGTTGGCCCGCCAAGTGGGTCGCGTACCATCCTCCACTGTACCCCTGGACGCGGGCGAAGAGGTCCGCTACCAGAGCATCATCGAAGATGCCATCACCATCGACGTCCACCAGCACCCCTTCGTTCTACCCGAGGTGATGGAGCAGCTCGTCGACCTCGTCCGCATCGGCCGTTACCAGTGGGGCTACGACGCCGCCCGCGCCGGTGGCTGGACCGCCGTAACCACCGCCAATGTCTTCGGCGGGCTGAAGAGCACCGGCGACATGTCCTTCGTCGAGTACGACGACGTGGCTGCCGAGGTCGGCAACATGGTGGCCGATGTCGCCATGCAGGACGGAATCGTCCGCGTTGGCAACGCCGCCGACATCGAGGCCGCCAAGCAGCAGGGCAACCTCGGCTTCCTGCCCACTCTCGAGCACCTGCCCATTGGCAACCGCATCGAACGCCTCGACCAGCTCTTCAGCATGGGCGTGCGCCTCGCCGGCATCACCTACAACCGCCGCAACTACATCGGCGACGGCATGAACGAGCGCAACCCCGGCGGCCTCAGCGACTTCGGAATCGAGGTCGTACGCCGCATGAACGACCTCGGCATGGCAATCGACCTGTCCCATGTGTCCACGCCCAGTGCCCTCGACGCCATCGAGTTCTCCCGCGTGCCCGTGACCTTCAGCCACAACGCCGCCTACACCCTGCGGCCCAACCGCCGCACCCGCCGCGACGAGGAGCTCACGACCTGCGCCGAAAACGGCGGCCTGATCTGCATCACCGCCGTCCCCAACTCCCTCAGCGACGACCCCGAGCAGGACATCGAGTGCGTCCTCGACCACTACGACTACATGGTCAACCTCGTCGGCGTCGACCATGTGGGCATCGGCACCGACACCACCGTCGGCGACCATGTGGCCTTCCACCGCGTGGTCATGGGACGCGACGGCCCCGACCAGCTGCCCGCGCCCTACCTCAACGGCCTCGAGTCCCCCGCCGACGGTGGCAACATCGTCCGCGGCCTCATCCGTCGCGGCCACTCCGACGACGATGTCCGCAAGATCATCGGCGGCAACGCCATGGAGTTCTTCCGCCGAGTCATGGGCTAGCGCTCCGTCATGAGCAGTCCAGCGGATTGTCGGCCAACCGTTGCATTTTGGGATAGCTTCCCGGAGACGGCGTCAACTTCCAGGTTTTTGACAGTCTAAGGAACTATCTCAAAATTCGCTGGGGACCCAAAATCGTCATTCCTGCGAAAGCAGGAATCCAGTGATCCAAAGCTGGAAGGCGGGTGATACGCGCAGCTGATCCTCGTTTTGAGATAGTTACTAAGGTGTGATTCAATTCAAGCGAGTAATGCGGTCCTGCGGGCTGGGCGAAACCTCGCCAACGCTACCGAAATAGGCAATCAGGGCGTCAACATCAAGCATCCCACCGGTCCTCTCCGTACCCTCGGTCAGGACGCTGAAACCGCCTCCTCCTTCCGCCAGGAAGCTGTTGACCGTAACCCGGTACTGGGCCTCCGGGTCCAGCACCGTCCCGTTGATGGAAATGCTGGCCGCCTCCACCCTGGAGCCCGGCGCCTGTGCCGCGTCCCAGGTGTAGCTGAACCCATCCGATACCTGGAGCACATTGTTCCTCTCCATATCTTCAGTGATGCGGAACTGTTGCTCCAGCAGGGCGTCGATCTGCGCGCCTGTCAGCGACAGGGTCACCAGGCTGTTTCCGAATGGATGGACCGCGAAGGCTTCCCCGTAAGTCAGCTGCCCGTCAGCCTCATCCCCCGCCGACTCGAATCGCATGTCATCGCGTATGCCCCCGGAGTTCATGAAGGCCACCACCGCGCCGCCAGAATCCGCCCCGCTCGTCGCCGCCAGTTGTGCGTCCGCGATCAATCCGCCCAATGCCGACTCGCCTGCCTCGTTCTGACGGCGGGTGAAGTCTGCGGTGAATAATCCGACCACAGCATCGGCCTTGGGGGCGGCCAAGGCCTCGTACTTGTCGATGAGCGCAGTCAGGGCAGGGTCCGGGGTAACTCCCTCCTGCGAGTTCGCACGGTTGCTGATGGTCACCACCTCCAGGTCTCCCGTCTCCGGATCCAGAGAGGCATCGATCACCGTGAAGAGGCGACCAGCGGTGTCCGCCATGGTCACCCACTTGCCGTCTATCTCGCAGACGAACTCGTCGTTCGTGTGTCCCGCGATGACCAGGTCCACCGCCTCGTCCAGTTGCCGCGCCACTTCCGCCACCGGTCCGTTCAGACCGGAGCCGCAATCGTTCCGGCCACCGTCGGATGACCCACCTTGGTGCAGCAGTACCACGATTGCCTCGATTCCCAACGCTCGCAGTTCAGGGACGAGCGCGTTGACCGTCTCCGCCTCGTCCAGGAAAGTCAGTCCCGCCACGCTTCTGCGATCAACAATGGCGCGTGTCCCCTCGAGTGTCATGCCGATGAAAGCGACTCTGGTCCCTTGGAAATCCCGCAAGTCGTACGGAGGGAAGATCGTTTCGCCCGTGGCATTGTCGGTAACATTTGCCGCAAGGAACTGGAAGTCAGCACCCTCAAACGGGTCGCCATCCGCGTCCGAGTCGACGGGGTGCGGCCCGCCCTGTTGCAGGCGCAACAGTTCCTGCGGCCCTTCGTCGAACTCGTGATTCCCCACACCATTGATGTCCAGTCCAATAAGATTCATTGCCTCGATGGTCGGTTCGTCGTGGTACAGGCCCGAAATCAGCGGCGAGGCCCCGACGAGGTCTCCTGCCGATACGAGGATCGAGTTCCCGACCTCGGCCCGCGCCGCCGCAATGTTCGCCGCCAGGTAGTCGGCCCGCCCCACTCCCCCGAACGAGTCCGACGATGTAGCGATGTTGCCGTGGAAGTCATTGATGGCCAGAATACGGAGCTGTATCTCCCCGGCTGACATTTCACCGCCTTCCCGCTCGGCCGGTTCCTCAGCCGAGCACGCCAGAAAGACAATTGTCAATGCCAGCACCAGGCAATGAAGCAAAAATGGTTTCATCCTGTCGTTAAGCCCCCTCACAACACCCTGAAAATCCCCCGATTGGCGATTCCTGAAGTGTGATTGATTCCACGCGCTGTTTCGTCGAGCGCCGAGTATCGTTTGATCGTGAGACGCCCAAGGCTTTCCCTTACTCCCCGTCTTGATACCCCAATAAAGCCATCTGACCTCGCAGCGCCATCGTATCCAGCATAGCCCTAACTTCGGTGTGTTATCCTGCCTGAAAGCTGGACAATCGCACCAATATCACCGGAGCGTATGCAATGAACTGTCCCGACTGCAATGTGGCCCTCGACGAGCGCAAGTTCCGTGGCATCGAAGTCGACCACTGCCCTGAATGCCGAGGCCTGTGGCTCGACTTCGATGAGATGGACCTGCTGGAAGACACCGCCAACCGCGACGAGGTCCTGAAGGGCATGCGCGAGTACGCCTGGCGCGCTGGCGAACGCGCCTGCCCCCACTGCGGGGCAGCCATGGACCTCTTCAACTACCGCGCCCACAACCTCCCCGTAGACCACTGCCCCAACGGCCACGGCTACTGGCTGGACAAGGGTGAGGAAGACCGCATCCTCGACCTGATGAAGGAGCGCGCCCGCGACCTCCGCCGCTCCGAGTCCGCGGAGCAGCAGTGGGCCCGCTTCATGGAGCGCGGCGGCACCCGAGGCGGCTTCCTCGACCGCATCAAGGACCTGTTCGGAGGCTAGAGCACGGGTGTGCTCTAGGATTGCAATCGCCGCATTTCATATTCCAGAGTCCATTCCCCATCGTCACTATCAGTTACAAAGTACCAGACTTCGTACTTTCCTCCTGACGTCTCGGCAATGCCCGGACACACCTGCTTGTCCCAGTCTATGCGGTCCCTTTTGAGGTTAGCCCGGATTGAGAAGACTTCGACTTCGTCATCACCCCACACGTAGTCCACGCTGGATTCAACTGCAGCGTCAAGGAATTCCTGGCAATTGATTTCCTGCATTTCAGGAGCATAGCCGTATTCGCCTTCCCCGCCACCACCACAGAAAGCGGCGATTACTGAAACGAGAGCGATAACCACCACAAGAACAAATATTCCACCGCAGCCGAATGCCAAATTGCAGCCGCAATCTGTCAGTAACCCCTTGAAGAAGCCGTCGCGGTCGTCCTCTGCCCCTGCCGGTTCTGGCTCTGCGTAGGCCTCTGCCGGAACCCCCGAAAAAGGCTCGAAAGCCCCACAGTATGGACAGACCGTGGAATCTTCAGCAATCTGTTCGCCGCAGAAGGTACATGGCAGCAAAGTTGCCCTCCCCCGCTGGTGACTTCATCGGTCCCTCAGGATACGGCCCAAGCCCGTCAGTCCTGCTCTCCGTACACCCCCTCCATGAACCGCTGCAACGACCCCTCCGCCCGCGAGTAGTCGTACTGCGCGTACCGCCGCATCCGCAGTTGCACCACGTCGCCGTTGAAGAAACGCTCGTACAGCGTCTGCCGCGACCCGAACTGCGTCCCGGTCAGGTCCCACGCCAGCTTGAACAGCCGCACCCGCTCCGGCGCCGCCAGGTTCGTACCCTGGTAATACTTGGCAATTTCGTCCGCCAGCGGCCCCGACACATCGGCCTCCGTAGGCGTCAGCATCAGCCCGCTGGCCGCCAGCTGCTGCACAACGGCCACCACCCGCGCGTAGGCGTCCGGGTACCAGTGCCGCATGGCGATCCATGGCTCGGGCGCCGGCCAGGTGCCCTCGGCGCCCTCCATCGGCCCAGCATCCGCCTCCGCCGCCCGCATGTAGGCCCGGCAGGTCTCGATGGTGTCGATAACCTCCGCCACCTTCTCCTGCACCTGCCCGAAGACCCCGATCCCGATGCCCTCGGTGATCCCGTGCACGATGCCCAGGATGAACTCCAGCTTGGCGATGTTCTTGACGGCTACCTGTTGCATGTACTGCCGGTAGATCGCCGTCTGCGCCAGGGCCCGATTCGCCAAATTCACATCATCGAACTGGAACACCCGCTCCCACGGCACAATCACATCGTCAAACACCGCCAGCGAGTCCATCTCGTCGTACTGTCCCGAGAGCGGGTAATCGCCCAGCGGCAGTCCCAAGTCATGCGAAGGACGGCAGATGAACTTCAGGCCCTTGATGTCTGAGGGAACCGCGAACCCGATGCAGAATTTTCGGTCCTCCTCAACATCCGGACGCAGCGGGCGGTAAACTGGCGCGAAAATCTCATCCGAGAACGGCGCCAGAGTCGCCAGGTTCTTGGCGCCCCGGACCACCACACCCTCCGCGCAGGTGTCCACCACCCCCACGGCCACATACGGGTCCTGCAGCTCCGACAGCCCCACCGAGCGGTTGACCTGCGGGTGTCCGAAGGCATGGGTCAGGCACAGGTCCCGCTCTCGCACATACTCGTGGTATTCCCGCAATCTACTGGCATACTTTGGATCGTTCTCACCGAAGAAGGCCGCTGTCTGCCGGGAGGCGGTGAGCTGAATGTTGACATAATCCGGAGTCCGCCCCAGCATCCCGTGGCACGACTCCGCCACGATCTCCAGCGCTCCCCGCCTCCTCAGAAGGTCATCCTGCGTCTCCGGCACCAGGTACGACAGCGCCACCGGCTCCCCACTCGTCGCCGACCTGAAGGTCATCCGCTCGTGCAGTTCAGGCGAGTGCTGCAGGTCATAGACGCCCGCCAGCGTATGCGCCATCCGCGTCAGCTTCGGATGGGTCGTAACCTCCTGAACCCGCTCTCCTTCAAGCCACACCTCTCGCCCGTCCCGCAGACCATCGAGGAACTGCTCCCCGGTGCGTACCGCCATCGATCCCTCTCATACCCCGGCAGGGGCCCGAAATTAAAGGCGCAGAGTCCAGTGAGTGCACAGGCCTCCAGTTCCACCCCTGCGCCCTCTGCCCGAACTCCACGCCCTTTGCGTAAGCTCTGATATAGGGATTATCGTCAATTTGAGTTCCCCGCTATTAGACCGCCCCGCTCCCGTCATTCCCGCTTTCGCGGGAATCCAGAATTCCTTGCTGCTGATGAGCCTAGAAACTATCTCAAAACTCGCTGGGGGCCCTACACCGTCATTCCTGCGAAAGCAGGAATCCAGTGGTCCAAAGCTGGAGGGCGGGTGATACTCGCAGCGCATGCTCGTTTTGAGATAGTTACTAAGAGCTTCTCGGTTGCGGAATCGCATGAATTCCTGCTTCTGCAGGAATGCCAGGATAATTTGACGACACCCTCAAGAATCCTGACGACTAGCCGGGATAGCTGTTGCTCCAGCCGTCCACGCCGCACACCTCGGTCAGCGGCAGCCGCGTAACCGACCCGAACACCCCGCGCGGATATCCCAGCGGCATGCAGTACACCACCTGGGCCGTGTCGGGGATGCCGAACAGCTCGTGCACCCGCTCCTCAACCACCGGGTGCAGCGTGGCGATGGTGCCCCCGATGCCAAAGGCCCGCGCCGCCAGCAGCATGTTCTGAGCCGACGGAATCACCGACCCCATGGCCTGCGCCCCCTTGGCCGTGGCGCATATCAGCACCATCACCGGAGCGTCCCCGATCTCGTTGGCCAGCCGCATAGCCGAGCGCATGGAGCCCTTGCCCGGCGGAATGTCCTCCGGCCCCATGATGCCCGCGTCCGCACGCTTGGCCCACCACGCCTCGTGATACAGCTCGCCCAGCTTCCGGCGCATATCAGCGTCCTTGACGACGATGAAGTGCCACTGCTGGTTGTTGCCGCCGTTCGGCGCCCGGATCGTCGCCTGCATGATGTCTTCCATCACATCGTCAGGGATCGGGTCGGGCTTGAACCTGCGAATGGCGCGTTGCGTGAACATCGCCTCGCCCAGGGAAATTACATTCAATCGTTCCGCGGTGGTCATCTACAACTCTCCTGTTTCTGTTTTCGAAGATTTGAAGGAATCTCGGATGGCCGCTCCGTCATTCGAAAGCCAATTCTGTCATTCCAATCCCCAATCCGTCATTGCTAAGAAAATAGCCCATCGAAGACCAGTTCCCTCTCCCTCCGGGAGAGGGTTAGGGTGAGGGCGTTCGCCTGTTTTCATGCACATGCGTGGCCCCAAGGCCATCGGTAATTCCTGCGAAAGCAGGAATCCAGTGCCTTGTCGTTATAAAGAGCAAGGTCGACCCGGGATAGCGATTCCATTGCCCGCCGACTCTACACCCCAGCAGCCGCCCGGCACTCCCGCCGCTCCGCCAGCAGCCGCCCGTACCCCTGCACCGGCTCGTCGAGCCCGGCCAGCGCCAGCGCCCGCCACAGCGTCGCCGTGTGCGAAGTAACCACCGGCTTCCCGATCGTATCCTCCAGCGCCTGCGCAGCAGACATGGCGTCCATATTCATGCAGCTGACAAACAGCCCGTCAGCGTCCCCGCCACTCTCCCGCCAAGCCTCCATGCAGAATCGGAAAATCTCCTCCGGCTCAACGGCAGCGAACTCCCACGCCGCCTGGAACCCCATGCCAGACGCAGCGACCGTCTCTATACCCGCCTCGGCCAGGTAGCGACTCTCCGCCTCATGGTAGCTGTGCGGGTACGGGCTGGTCAGCACCACCCGCAGAATGCCCAGGTGTTGCAGCGCCTCTGCTGCGGCCAGCATCGTCGACGCGATCGGGGCTCCGAACTGCCGCTCCATGTCCTCGCAGAACTCCCGGTCCTTCTCGATCCCCCGCTGCGCGCCGCTGACGGTGCAGCAGTACGCGATGGAATCCACCCCCGCCGACGCCAGCTCCTCCACCGCACGCGACGAGTTCTTCTCCATCTCCAGCAGCGCCTCAAGCCCGTTATCTCCACCCAGCATCATCCTGCTGGCCAGAAACCCCACCTCCGGCACCACCTTCGGGTACCTCAACTCCGACACAGTAGACGCGCTCACCACCACCAGCCCAATCCTGGCCCTTGCAGTCAAGGCCTCCAATGTACCGTTCAGTCCCGCCATACCGTTACCTCTTGCTTCAAACCTATCTCAAAACCCGCCGCCAAATGGACCGTCATTGCCATGAAAATAGCCCATCGAAGGCCAGTTCCCTCTCCCCCCGGGAGAGGGTTAGGGTGAGGGCGTTCCCCTGTTTTCATATTCATGTGTGGCCCTGAGGCAATCTTCAATTCCCACGAAGCATGTCCCGGACTTGATCCGGGAGCAGGAATCCAGTGCCTAGAAAACAACCCCAAAACCTGCTGCCGCCCCCCAATCGTCATTCCCGCGAAAGCGGGAATCCACTGCCCCAATCCGCCCAAAATCCCTGAAATGTTACCATACGACCCTCCCGCAGATTCCATTGCTATAATGTCGCGAAACAGCCTGCCTGGTCTGAAATACAGGCGGTACTGTCAGAAGTTCAGGAGGAAGCCGTGGTCGACAGCACCAACTGGGACGTCGACGCCCTATACGAGCGAATGGGCGTGTCTCCCATCATCAACGCCGCCGGTTCCATCACCCGCCTCGGCGGCACCCGCACCCGCCCCGAGACCCTCGCCCTGATGGAGCAGGCCGCCCGCGTCATGGTCAACATCGACGAGCTCAACCGCGCCGCCGGCAAGGAGGTGGCGCGAATCATCGGCGCCGAGGCCGGCTTCGTCTGCAGCGGCGCCGCCGGAGGCCTGCTGCTCCAGGCAGCCGCCTGCATCGCCGGCAACGACCCGGTCAAGATGCGCCAGCTGCCCAACACCGACGGCCTGAAGAACGAGATCGTGATTCACACCATGCACCGCTTCCCCTACGACCAGGCCTACCGCGCCGCCGGCGCAAGGATGGTCGAGTTCGGCGACTACCTGTACGCCCACCCCTGGCAGCTCGAAGGGGCCATCAACGAGAACACCGCCGCCGTGGCCTACCTCGCCGCCCCCTTCTCCAGCAACAAGGTCATGCCCCTGGAGCAGGTCTGCGACATCGCGCACTCCCACGACATCCCTGTCATCGTCGACGCCGCCTCCATGCTCCCGCCCCGTGCCAACCTGTACCGGTACCTCAAGGATGGCGCCGACATGGTCGTCTACAGCGGCGGCAAGGGCGTCCGCGGTCCCCAGGGCAGCGGCATCCTCGTGGGCCGCGCCGACCTGATCGAAGCCGCCGCCCTCCAGGCCAGCCCCGCCCAGTTTCTCGGTCGTGGCATGAAGGTTGCCAAAGAAGAAGTCATCGGCCTCGTCGCCTCCCTCGCCGCCTTCGTCGAGGAGGACGAAGAGGCGGAAATGGCCGCCTACCGCGGCATGGTCCAACAGGTCGTCGACGCCCTCGTCGAAATCCCAGGACTGGAAGTGACCCTGGAGCACGACCGCCACAACTACCTGCTCCCCTGCGCCGTCATTCACTTCACCGACGACTGGCGCGGCCCGTCGCGCAACGCCATCGCCGCCGCCATGCAGCAGGGCCAGCCCGGCATCTACCTGCACGAACTCGGCGGCCCCCACCAGCTCGCCGTAGACCCCCTCAACCTGGCCGAAGACGAAGTAGAAACCGTAATCCGCCGCCTCCGCGAAGAACTCACCCGCTAACCCCAAAACCAACGAAGCCATCCCCTCCCATCAGTCAGTCTCCCCTCAGGCGGCTGTCCCCTCCCCCTGAGGGGGAGGGCTAGGGTGGGGGTGAAACCAAACAAGAAAACACTATTCCGGAGAACAAACCACCGCAACGCTACTCGCCCGAAAGCAAAACCCCACTCGAAAAACCTCAGTGCTCTCTGCGCCCTCCATGATTAAAACTCGGCGATTAAAACTCGGATTAAAACTCGGCGATTAAAACTCGGCGCACCCAGCGCCAAAATCTGTCTCCAAAGGAGCAAACAATGTCCATCAAGATCGACCTCCGCGTGCCACCCTGCCGACCGGGCCCCGAGGTGGCTGCCTTCGTCAAGGAGTGCGAAGACGCCGGTTTCGACGGCGTAGGCATCCTCGACTCCCAACTCCTCGAGCGAGACTGCTTCGTCAGCATGGCCGCCGCCGTGCAGGCCACCGACCACATCAACGTTGCCTCCGCCGTGACCAACCCGGCCACCCGCCACCCGTCCGTCGTCGCATCTGCGGCCCAGACCGTGTCGGAGCTCGCCCCCGGCCGCGTGCAGGTCTGGATCGGCCGCGGCTACAGCTCCACCGCCACCATCGGCATCCCGCCCGCCACCGTCCGCCAGATGCGTAACTCCGTCGTCATGATGAAGGAGCTGATGTCCGGCGACATGGTCTCCTTCGGCAGCGACGCGCGCAGTCGCATGCGCCACGGCGGAGAGACTCCCCCGCCGCCCGTCTACATCGCCGCCACCGGGCCCCGCGTCATGAAGGTCACCGGCGAGGTTGCCGACGGCGCCCTGCTCATGACCGGCATCCACCCCGGCGCCGTATCCGAAGCCCGCGAGATTGTCGCCGACGGCGCCCGCGCCGCCGGTCGCAACCCCGACGATATTGAGACCATCTTCACCGCCACCACCATCATCAAGGACGACCTCAAGGAGGCCCGCGAAATCGCCCGCCCCCTCGCCGTCGCCCGCCTGATGGAAGAGACCTACCACCGCTGGCTGAAGGCTGCAGGCATCGACGTCGGCGACCTGGAGCTACCCGCCGGCCTCTGGGACCTCTACCCCGACGTCCCTCACGCCGAGGACTGGGAGAAGGCCCAGGAACTCTGCTCCTTCCTGCCCGACGACGCCCTCGCCGCCATCTGCGACTACATGGGCCTCATCGGCACCCCCGAGTACTGTGCCGAGCGCATCAAGAAGGCCGAGCAGGCAGGCCTCACCCACCTCTACCTGATGACCGGCGCAACCTACGAGTTCGCCACCGGCGAGCTCGCCGCCTTCCGCGACCACATCTTCCCCACCCTCAACGCCAACGGCGGCTAGCCCGGCGCGCCCACGATAACTCAGAGCATGAGCTACGCAGTTTGCAACCAAATCCCCTCCCCCTCAGGGGGGAGGGTCAGAGCCTGTCCTGAGCCTGTCCTGAGCCTGCCGAAGGGGTGCGGGTGAACTCTCCAACTGCATAACTCCTGTCAGCAAAGTAGCAGCGTAGGGGCGTACAGCCGTGCGTCCCTTATTTCCGATTGCGGCCGCCCGCGCAAACCAGACGCCCCCGCCCGCGCAAACCAGACACTCCCGCCCCGCCCTGCCAATCAACCACTCACCCTGAGCCTGTCGAAGGGCGCAATGCCGCCCACACCCTGCCCAATCACCGCGCCACAACTCCTCAAATGGGCACACCGCGCCGCCACGACTCCACCACTGCACTACTGGAAGAGATACGAAACTGCCCGAAACCCGCTGCAGTCGCCGCTACCATTCACCGTACCGGTGGAATGACAATGAGCGAAGATTCTATCGGATTGCTGGCAACTATCGTTGCAGAATGGGCAGGATCTGACTATGACTTGGAGGAAACTAGCCAGCTCCCCAGGGAGCCGCGCCGCGAATGTTCTGGCTCGCGCGGCGCTCGTTGCCGTCCTGCTTTTCGTCGTCGCCTGCGGGACCTCCTCGCAGCCGGCAGGCGGCACCAGCCCGGCTGAAGGCCTGCCCACCGTCGAAATCGTGAAGCGCCTGACCCCGTCCGTCGTCCATGTCTTCACCGAGTCCGTCTCTCCCGGCGCCTTCAACCAGCTCGTCCCCACCACCGGGGTCGGGACCGGCATCATCCTCCGTGAAGACGGCTATGTGCTCACCAGCAACCACGTCATCGCTGGTGCCGATTTCATCACCGTTACGCTGGACAATGGCGACAGCTATGCGGGCCGCCTGGTGGGTGGCGACACCAACCCCGATGTCGCCATCGTCCGGATCGAAGCATCCGGCTTGGAGCCGGCATCCATCGGCAGCTCCGCCGAACTGCAGGTGGGCGAGGACGTGATCGCCATCGGCCACGCGCTGGCCCTCGCCGGCGGGCCAACGGTCAGCAAGGGCGTGATCAGCGCCCTCGGCCGCTCCATCGACGGTGGCCTTCAGGATACCTATGTGGACCTGATCCAGACCGACGCCTCTATCAACCCCGGCAACAGCGGCGGTCCCCTGGTCAACAACCGCGCTGAGGTCATCGGGGTCAACACCGCGGCCCTCGGCGGTGGCGAGGACATCGGCTTCGCCATCAACATCGACGACGCTATGGCCGTGTCGCTGCAACTCATCGAGAAGGGCTTCGTGGAGCGGGGGTTCCTCGGAATATCCCCCGTGAACCTCACCCCCGCCATCGCAATGCAGATCGGCGTCCCCGTCTACGAGGGCATAGTCGTCGCAAGAGTGGTCGAGAACTCCGGTGCCTTCGCCGCCGGGCTGCAGGGAGAGGACGTCATCGTATCCATGGGCGGCCAGGAGATCCGCAACACCGGCGACCTGTCCAAGTTCCTGCTGGAAAACCTGCCCGGCGAACGAGTCTCAATCCGTGCCTTCCGGGGCAACGAGGAAATCCAGACCGAGGCGACCCTAAGCGAAAGGCCCCTGCGTTGACCCGCCCGCCCCCCGGCAGACCACTTGAAGGCTCTTAGTAACTATCTCAAAATCCGCCAAAATCCAAAACCACCATTCCCGCAAAGGACCCGTCATTGTTATGAAAATGGCCCATCGAAGACCAGTTCCCTCTCCCTCCGGGAGAGGGTTAGGGTGAGGGCGTTCCCCTGTTTTCATACACATGCGTGGCACGGAGGGCCATAGGTAATTCCCGCGAAAGCGGGAATCCAGTGGCCCAGACCGTGTATCTGGACGTTGAGATCAAGGCCATGACAGTTTTGAGATAGTTACTTAAAGGGTGTGTGACAATCCATCGAGAAACCGAAACCGTCATTCCTGCGAAAGCAGGAATCCAGTACCCAGAGCTTCAAGGTCCCTGTTGGACGAGGCAAATCCGCCAAAATCCAAAACCGCCATTCTCGCGAAAGTCCCCGTCATTCCCGCGAAAGCGGGAATCCAGTGGTCCAGACCGTGTATCTGGCCGTTGAGATCAAGGCCATGACAGTCTTGAGATAGTTACAATGACTTGCCCTATGAAAGCGATATGCACTTCTTGAACACCCATTTGGCTCAGTCGACTTCACATTCGCCCGTCGCTATTCCTTGAGAGAGTCTGTTTCGCAAAGTTTCCCGCCGTCCTTCCAGCAGCGTTGTGCGTCTGCACTGACTGACCCCGTGACCATCGGAGCCGTGGTCCTCCTCTTCGTGAACGACCTCGTGCTCAAGGAGATATGGGCGGGCTCCTGGCTCACCGGCAAGCTCAGCGATTTCGCTTGGCTGGTCTTTGCCTGCCCGTTGCTCGCCTTCCTGTGTTCCATGTTCACCGGGCGGTGCCGTCACCTCGAACGACCTGCGTTCGTGGTCGCATATCTCGGTCTGCCACTTCTCTACCTGATCTTCAACAGCTCCTCCACGGTTCACGACCTGGTACTTTCCGGCCTGCTGCCCCTGACAGGCAGTGTGGTGGGCTCCCCTCTTGACCCATGGGACTCGTTGATGATTCCGCTTTCCATGGCCGCGGCCCTATGGGTCTGGTGCCGTTCCGGCGGACATGCCTTCCGGTATCGGTTC
Organism: Dehalococcoidia bacterium; assembly: GCA_963667765.2. Classification (GTDB taxonomy): domain Bacteria; phylum Chloroflexota; class Dehalococcoidia; order Lucifugimonadales; family UBA3495; genus VXOI01. The sequence continues at coordinate 106,166 of CAXXON010000003.1, forward strand.
CGGTCGAAGTTCGCTCAAGTCGCTGCGGTTGCAGCTATGCTCGCTTCGGTGGCAACTTCACCTCTTGGCGTTTCCGAGACCCAGTGGTATGTGGGCACAGATTCCGAGGGTGCCGTGGTCATGGAAGTGCCTGGCATCAGTTGGTATGCCAGCAGCGACGGCGGCCTCTCGTGGGCTCCGGCCGATTCCCGCCCGGATCGGTTTGTTTATCCGGACGAACAGCAGGTCTCCACCCCCCGTGGTGTCTATTCCCTCAGCGAGGCAGGAGTCTGGCTGTTCAGGCCCGGCGTCGACCCTGATCTGGTGTTCTCCGCTGCTTTCTTGACAGGCGCCCCCGCCCAATGGGCACAGCGGTACAGCCGAGAGAGCCTGGACCTTCAGGTCGACGACCCGGACCGCGAGCGGGTGGTCTCCCGGCCCGTGAATCTCGTCTATCACGAGTCCAGCGGCAACATTGTGGTGTCCTTCGCCGCCGAGGGGGTGGCCGTTGGCGATCCCAGCGGCTCTTGGAGCAGGGTCGGGGTCGGCGAGTTCCAGCCCACCGACTTTTCCTACTTCGGCCTCCTGGCCCTGCTCCTTGGCGGGTCCTTCTGGTTCGGCGTCTTTTCCTTCGCCGTGCTGTTCGCCGTCGCGGGTGCGCTGTTCTCTCAGCTTCCGGTATCCCAGCCTTCAACTCTCCTGAAACGGGCACTCGTCACTCTTCTATGGGCGGCCTTCATCGTTGTGGTCCTTTTCGCAATCCCGGCTGTATTGTTCCTTGCTGTCGCCGGCTGGACCTGGATGGCCGTTCTGCTGTTCCTGGGTCTTCTCATCGCTTTCGCCCGCGGTTACGTCATTGACATGGTGATCCCAGCCGGATTGGCCGGTCTCGGCGCCTCGGTCTCTGTGGTGGGGTTTCCTCTTTTCTCTGGAGCTAATTTGGGACTTGAAGGCGGTATCATTGACGCCGCCCGTGTCTTCGGGTTCCTCCTGTCCCTTCTCGCGCTGGCCCTGTCGTTGCAGAAGATACGGCACTGGTTGGTCCTCGCTGGCGCCCTGTTGCCCATGTCAGGCGTGATCGTCGCCCTGTCGGCAGTTTGGCTAAATGGTCGTCTTTCCAGTCTCGTAGCCGTGTCGGCCGCAGTGATCCTGCTGGTGCTGCTTGCCGGTCTTCTATCCGAGTATCTACGGCGGTCCGCCGGTGGAGATGGGCTCAACCCCTGACCTGGCGTTCTGGAAGTGCCCTGTTCTGGACGCGCCCTGTTGACTGGAATTTCGTTAGGGAGTGTCGTTAATAGGGAGTGTCGTTAAATTGAGTTGCCCGGTATTAGACCGCCTGGCTGCCGTCATTCCTGCGAAAGCAGGAATCCAGTACCCACAGCTTCAAGGTCCCTGTTGGACGAGGCAAACCCGACGCTTTATGCGCCCCCTTCGGGCATTGCCATACACCCTCTCAGGTTTTCCGAAGTGTCCTTTGATGATTCCCTCTTCCTCTAGGAGAGGGTGAGGGCGAGAGGGAGGGCGTCCCCCTCAACCACGTAACTCCCATCAGCGAAATGCCAAAATCAAATAAATCACTCCTGAGGAGGCCGAAGGGTCAGACAACAAGTTTACAGGTTACCCTCGGATTCCCTCGTTTCGATAGATGACAGAAGCGGCTGGTTTGGATACCATACCAACTGCCGGATAGACCCCGGCGGCCTCTTTGTGAGGGGCAGTGAAATATCTCGAGCGTAATCGGGGCTCGCACCCGACCGCGCTGATTCAGGGGTAAGCGTTGACCGATTCGGCTCTCGACCAGTTGTGCATCAACACCCTTCGTTTCCTCGCCATCGACACCGTGCAGAAGGCGCGCTCCGGCCACCCCGGCGCTCCCATGGGCGCCGCACCCGTGGCCTATGTGCTCTGGGACAGGTTCCTCAAGCACAACCCCGCCGATCCAAGGTGGCCCGACCGCGACCGCTTTGTCCTCTCCGCGGGCCACGCCTCGGCAATGCTCTACTCGCTGCTGCACCTGACAGGCTACGACCTGCCCATTGAGGAGCTGCAGCAGTTCCGCCAGTGGGGCAGCCGGACGCCCGGACACCCCGAATACGGCCTCACCCCCGGCGTCGAAGTAACCACCGGCCCGCTGGGTCAGGGACTCGCCAACGCCGTCGGCATGGCCCTCGCTGAACGCTGGCTGGCCGCCCGTTTCAACCGGCCCGGCCACGACATTGTCGACCACCACACCTATGTCATCGCCTCCGACGGCGACCTGCAGGAAGGCGTCGCCTCGGAGGCCGCGTCTCTCGCCGGCACCCTGGGCCTCGGCAAGCTGATCATGCTGTACGACGATAACCAGATCTCCATCGAGGGCGACACCGACATCGCCTTCCTGGAAGATGTGCCCCGTCGGTTCGAGGCCTACGGCTGGCAGGTGATCGACGGCCTGGACGGCAACGACCTGGACTCGGTCGCAGCCGCCATTGCGGAGGCCCGGGCCGAGGAAGACCGGCCCAGCATCATCGTATGCCGCACCGTCATCGGCTACGGCAGCCCCAACAAGGCAGGCACCGCCGGCGTCCACGGCGCCCCCCTCGGCGACGACGAGGTCGGCCTGACCCGGGAGCAGCTCCACTGGCCCTACCCCGACAGCTTCACCGTCCCCGGCGAGGCCAGGGAGCACCTGACCAAGGCCAGGGAGCGCGGCAGGGAACAGCAGGACGAATGGGAACAGTCCCTGTCCAGCTACCGCGAGAACTTCCCCGCCGAAGCCCTGCGACTGCAGGATGCCCTCGGCGGCGTCCTAGCACCCGGCTGGAGCGGCAGCCTGTCCAGCCTCTTCGATGATGGCAAGGCCATTTCAACCAGGGAAGCCTCCGGAAAGGTGATGAACGCCATCGCCGACGCCGTGCCCAACCTCATCGGCGGATCCGCAGATCTGGCCCCGTCCACTCTGACCATCCTCAACAGCGAAGGGCACATCGGCCCAGGCAACTTCGACGGCCGAAACCTGCACTTCGGCGTCCGCGAGCACGCCATGGGCGCCGTCGCCAACGGCATTGCCGTTCATGGCGGGGCCATCCCATACGCCTCAACCTTCCTGATATTCTCCGACTACCTGCGCCCCGCCCTGCGCCTCAGCGCCCTGATGGGGCAGCAGGTAATCTATGTCTTCACCCACGACTCCATAGCGTTGGGCGAGGACGGCCCCACCCACCAGCCGGTTGAGCACCTCATGTCCCTGCGCGAAATGCCCGGACTCGTGGTGATCCGCCCTGCCGACGCCACCGAGACGGCCGTGGCCTGGCAAGCCGCCCTCGAGAGGAACGAGGGCCCCACCGCCCTGGCTCTCAGCAGGCAGAACCTGCCGGTGCTGGACCGCGAGACCCTGGCTCCGGGCTACGACGCTGCAAGGGGCGGTTACATTCTCTGGGAGGCCGAAGGTTCGGACCCGCAGGTCGTCATAATCGCCACCGGTGCCGAGGTCCACATAGCCCTCGAGGCTGCCCAGTCCCTCGAAGCCGAAGGCGTCAGGGCCCGCATGGTCTCAATGCCGTCCTGGGAGTTGTTCGAGGCCCAATCCAGGGAATACAGGGAATCGGTGCTGCCCCCCGACCTCCGCGCCAGGCTGTCCGTGGAAGCTGGCGCAGCCAACGGCTGGGCCCGGTATGTCGGTCTGGACGGCGCCTCGATCGGCATGTCCACTTTCGGCGCATCCGCCCCGGGTGGTGTCCTGCTGGAGCAGTTCGGTTTCACCGCCGCCCATGTGGCGGAGGAAGCCCGCAAACTCGTCAACGGGTGATTGGACAGTGAGCGAGTCGTCAGCCGGTGAATGGTTATCCGGCAATCCGCCGGCCCTGGAGGCTGCGCGCCTGGCCCTGGAAGACCTTGCGGCCCGCCGCATTCCCGAGCGCATAAGAGAGCGCGACCACACTGTCTGGCGCCCCGACCCCCGGGAGATATCCAACCGCCTCGGCTGGCTAGACGCTGGCGATTTCCTCCGCCCCCACCTGCAGGATTTGAACGCCTTCTGCGCCGATATTCGCAGCGAGGGCTACCGCGATGTCGTCCTCCTCGGCATGGGCGGCAGCTGCCTCGGCCCCGAGGTTCTGCGCCGCTCTTTCGGCCATGTCGAAGGTCATCCCCGCCTAACGGTCCTCGACTCCACCGTCCCGGAGCAGGTGTCATCGGTCGCTGCGTCCATTGACCCCGCAAAGACCCTGTTCATCGTCTCCTCCAAGTCCGGTGGCACCATCGAGACCCTCTCCTACTACCGCTTCTTCCGGGAGTTGGTCGAAGCCGCGATAGAGGACGGCACCGCCGGGCGAAACTTCGTCGCCATCACCGACGCCGGTACACCCCTCGAGCGTCTGGGTAATGAGACTGGATTCCGGCGTGTGTTCCTCAACCCCGAAGAAATAGGCGGCCGCTACTCCGTGCTGTCCTGGTTCGGAATGTTGCCCGCGGCCCTCGCCGGCATTGACGTTCCCCGGTTGCTGGACAGCGCCGCAACCATGCGAGATCAGTGTCTCGGCGACGACCCCGAGGCCAACCCCGGCCTGCGCCTCGGCGCCCTGCTTGGGGCGATGACCCTGGCGGGCAAGGACAAGGCCACGCTGGTGACACCGCCCCCAATAGACAGTTTCGGCCTGTGGGTCGAGCAGATGATCGCCGAAAGCCTCGGCAAGGAAGGCCGCGGCATCGTCCCCGTCGCCGGAGAGCCCCTTCTGGCGCCCGAGGCCTACGGAAACGACCGGCTGTTTGTTTACATGCGTCCCGTCGGTTCGAACGACACTGACCACGCCATCGACCGCTTGGCCTCCGCCGGGCACCCCGTCATGCGCATTGACATCGACGATTGCCACGGCCTCGGGAGCGAGTTCTTCCGCTGGGAGTACGCCACCGCCGTCGCCGGCTCGATGCTGGATGTCCATCCCTTCGACCAGCCCGATGTCCAGGGCGCCAAGGACAACACCGACGGCCTCCTCGAAGCCTTCCACCGCGACGGAAAGCTCCCGGACAGAGCCGCCTCCGGTTCCCTGACCGCCCTGTTGCAGCAGGCAGGCCCAGGAGACTACCTCGCCATCACACCATACATTCCAATGGATGAGGAGACCGATTCCCTGATCTGCGATATTCGCGCCCGGGTCATGCAGAAGTACTGGTTGGCCACCACCTCCGGCTACGGCCCCCGCTACCTGCACTCCACCGGACAGCTGCACAAGGGCGGTCCGGGATCCGGCCTGTTCCTCCAACTCACCATGGGTAGCCACAGGGAACTCTCCATTCCGGGACAGGAGTACGGGTTCGACGTGCTTGCCAAAGCACAGGCCATAGGCGACTATCAAGCCCTCTCCAACCTCGGCCGTCGCCTGATCACCGTCGACCTCGGAGACGACATAAAGGCCGGACTAAGGCGGCTCATAGACCAGGTCTAGCAGGTTCCATCGATTTTCCCCTCTACCTAAGGGGAGGGTTAGGCCTGTCCTGAGCCTGCCGATGGGGTGGGGGTGAAATCCTCGCCAACGCTACCCGACTCGGAAATCTCTCTGCCACACACCCTCCAAGGTTTCCGTAACCAGGCAAATAAGGCAAATAAGGAGCGACCTCTTGGTGGAACTGGGACTCGTAGGCCTTGGCCGCATGGGCGCCAACATGGCACGCCGCCTGATCCTCGGCGGCCATCGCGTCGTCACCCACGACCTCGACACCGATTCGGTAACCGCCAGCACCGGCTACGGCGCCGAAGGGGCCGCATCACTCGGCGAGCTGGTAGGCCACCTCTCGCCTCCTAGAACAGTCTGGCTGATGCTCCCCATCGGCCAACCCACCCAGGACACCATAGACGCCGTCGTACCCCTGCTCTCTCCCGGAGACCTCATAATCGACGGCGGCAACGCCAACTACAAGGACAGCATCCGCCGCAGCCAGGAACTGGCCGAGCACGGCATCGACTTCATCGACGCAGGCATCAGCGGCGGAATCTGGGGCCTCGTCCACGGCTACTGCCTGATGATCGGCGGCCCCGACGAGGCCGTCAAGCGGATGGAGCCCGCCTTCCGCACCCTGGCCCCCACCGAAGAAGTGGGCTACTGCCACTTCGGCCCCAACGGCGCCGGCCACTTCGTAAAAATGGTGCACAACGGCGTGGAGTACGCCCTGATGCAGTCCTACGCCGAGGGCTTCGAGCTCCTCGCCGCCAAGGACGAATTCGACCTCGACCTCCCCTCCGTGGCCGAAACCTGGCTGCACGGCAGCGTAGTCCGCTCCTGGCTGCTCGAACTGGCCGGAGCCGCCCTGAAGGAGGACCCGACACTCGATAGCCTCCAGGCGTACGTCGAAGACTCCGGCGAAGGCCGCTGGACCGTCCAGGAGTCCGTGGACCTCGCCGTACCCATCCCGGCCATCACCGCCGCCCTGCAACAGCGCTTCCGCTCCCGCCAGGACAGCCCCGTCGGCGCAAAGCTCCTCGCCGCCCTCCGCCAGCAGTTCGGCGGCCACGCCGTACGCCGCACAGGTGAATAAATCGGCCCCGAAAATTACCTCAAGAGTCCCCTACGCCTGAGGGGTAGGGTCAGGGTGGGGGTGAAATCTCCAACAGCGTAACCCCTATCAGGATTCACGGCATTAAAGGATTGAGGCCCATCAGCGAAATCATCAAATCAAACGAATCACAGTTCAGACAGTGACTTCGCAATCATCCTCTCCCCGGGCCCCGGGCAGTTCGACACTCGTTAAGCGAAAGGAAATGTCGCACACCCCTTGAGGTGAGGGCATGGCAGACCAGACCACCACCATCGTGATCTTCGGCGCCTCCGGCGATCTGACCAAGAAGAAGCTCGCCCCGGCCCTCGCCGATCTGTACTCCAAGGGAAGACTCGGCCCCGAGGTCCGGATCGTCGGCGTCTCCCGCAGCGACATGACCGCCGACGAGTTCCGCGCCGCCTTCTACGAGGGCTTCGGCCATGAATCCGAGTTCCCTCCTGCGCCCGAAGTCTGGAACGACTTCGCTGGCCGCGTCCACTCCTGCTACGGAGACATATCCGCCTACGACGGCCTCCAGTCCCTGGAGCGCACCCTGGCCGAGATCGAGTCCCCCGATCGCCCCGCCAACCGCCTCTACTACCTTGCCCTCGCTCCCTTCCTCTTCGCGCCCGCCGTCCAGGCCCTCGGAAGGGCCGGCTACCAGGTCGAAGACGACTGCTGGCGTCGTGTCGTCGTCGAAAAGCCCTTCGGCGTCGACCTGCACACCGCCCGGGAGCTCAACCGCTCCGTGCATTCGGTCTTCGACGAGCACCAGGTCTACCGCATCGATCACTACCTTGGTAAGGAGACCGTCCAGAACCTGCTCGTCTTCCGGTTCGCCAACGCCATCTTCGAGCCCATCTGGTCCCGAAACTACATCGACAACATCCAGATCACCGTCGCCGAATCCGTCTCCATCGCCGAGCGCGCCGCATACTACGACCGCGCCGGCGTCCTCCGCGACATGTTCCAGAGCCACCTGCTCCAGCTCCTCGCCGTCGTCGCCATGGAACCCCCCTCCACCTTTGAGGCCGACACCCTCCGCAACGAGAAGGTAAAGGTGCTGGAGGCTGTCCGACGCATTTCCGCCCAGGACGCTCCTCTGCGCGCCGTCCAGGGCCAGTACGAAGGATACCTCGACGAAACCGGCGTCCCCGACGGCTCCCGCACCGCCACCTACGCCGCCCTGCGCCTCGACATCGACAACTGGCGGTGGCAGGGGGTCCCCTTCTATCTGCGATCCGGGAAGGCACTCAGCGCCAAGAAGACCGAGGTGCTGATCCAGTTCCGCCGACCGCCCCACCTCATCTTCCCTCAGGGCAGCAGCGGCGACATCTCCTCAAACACTCTGTCCATCTGCGTGCAGCCCAACGAGGGCGTCCACCTCGAGTTCCAGGCCAAGACCCCCGACTCCGCCCTCGACCTGCGTCCGGTCAACCTCGAGTTCCACTACGACCAGTCCTTCGGCGGTCAGGAGATCCCCGACGCCTACGAGCGCCTGCTCCTCGACGCCCTCGGCGGCGATGCCTCCCTCTTCATCCGCAGCGATGAGATCGAGCAGTCCTGGAGCATAATGGACCCCATCATCGAGGGCCTGTCCGACCCGTCCGTTCGCTCCCCCGAAATCTACGACCCCGGCGCCGAGGGCCCCTTCACCGCCAACGACTTCCTCGCCCGCGACGGCCGCTCCTGGCTGGGCAAATGCCTCGGCGACTAGCGCGCCAGCCCCGCTGGCACTCCGTCTCCCTGCCTTCCCCGACTTGGCGGACACTCACAATCGATACCATGCCCTATAATGGCATGACCTCGACCCGGCATTTCACACCACGAGGAACGCCATGACCAGCAGACTGAACCAGCGGAAGCATGATCCCGCAACGCTGGAAACGTTCCCGGATTTTCCTCCCAGGGACGACATGCAAAACACCATTCACCTGCACACCGACGGGCATCAGCCGGTCTTGCGGCGATACTTGGGCAACGGCGAAACGACCGTCATTCTTTCCGAAGTGCCGGTGAGGTGGACTCCCAGTCAGGTGCGGGGTCATCGCATCCCGGACCTCCTCATCGCTTTCGATGTGGATTTCGATCTGCTCGTTGCTCAGAATGGATACTCCATCCGCGACCAAGGCAAGCCCCCTGATTTTGTACTTGAGATCGCATCGGAAACCACTGGGAGACAGGACGTTATTGACAAGCGGCAGGACTATGCTGCCTTTGGCATCCCCGAATACTGGAGATTCGACCCCACCGGCGGAAGGCGGCACGACGCCCCCCTGGCCGGCGACCGGCTCGTGAATGGAATCTACGAGCCTCTGGAAGTAGTCGAGGTCGAACCAGGCCATCTCCATGGCCACAGCGCGCTCTTGGACCTGGATGCTTGCTGGGACCACGGCAAACTACGCTGGCACATACCATCCACCGGACAGCATCTCCTGACAGTTGAAGAGGAGCAGGATGCTCTTCTAGCCGAACGGGAAGCCCGCATCGCTGCAGAGGCGCGTGTGCGGGAACTCGAGGAGCAGCTGAGGGCTCGAGACAACGGCTAGTTGCGAGCATCCCAGGGCCATTCGATTATTCCCTCTCCCTTGAGGGGGAGGGTTAGGCTTGTCCTGAGCCTGCCGATGAGGTAGGGGTGAAATCCTCGCAACAGGCAACGCTCCCAACTCAAGGATAGCCGCTAACTTCAAGCCATTAGGAGTAGCATCTTGGGACTGCCAGCAATAGCAAAGAATGCCCTATTCTCCCTTTTGCCAAAAATATCTGAATTGACTGCCCAAGTTAATGTAAATGCGAATTTGGCGGTTCGTACATCGCCACATTCACCGGATCCGTCTACCAGCACTAATGAAGCCGCCATAGAAAACATGAGCAACTCCATTGCAGAGTTAGAGCAGCGCTTGGAAAAGGTAGAAGGTAATTCGGTGTTACATACCGAATTGATCACCCACCTTGTCGGTCAAAATGCCACATTGGCACGGTGGGTGCTGGCCTTGGCAATCGTCTCGGCCATTTCAAGCGGAATCGCCATAGCTGCCCTTGTGCTGGCCATCCTCTGAATTGGCTCATGTGATGGTCATGAAAGTACATCTGGTGGCCGGGCTTAACAAACCCTAACGTGAGAGCAAAGTAATGCCAGACTTCCGCATCGGCGTAGACATCGGCGGCACCTTCACCGACATCGTATTCCTCGGCAGCGACGGCCAGGTGCTGACCCGCAAGGTCGCCAGCACCCCCGACGACTACAGCCGCGCCGTCCTCGACGGCATCCGCGCCGGCATCGAAGAGCTCGGCATCAACCCAGGCGAGGTCACCGAGGTCGGCCACGGCTTCACCGTAGCCACCAACGCCATCATCGAGGAGAAGGGCGCCCACACCGCCCTCATTACCACCGAGGGCTTCCGCGACATCCTCGAGTTCCGCCGCAACCGCACCCCCCGGCTCTACGACCTCTACTACGAAAAGTCCCCCACCCTCGTCAAGCGCCAGTACCGCCTCGAGGTCGGCGAGCGCCTCAACTTCCGCGGCGAGGTCCTCCGCCCCCTCGACACCGCCTCCGTCGACCGAGCCGTTCAGGCCGTCGTCGACAGCGGAGCCGACTCTGTTGCCGTCTGCTTGCTCCACTCCTACGCCAACCCCGAGCACGAGCAGTACATCGCCCAGGTCCTGAGCGACCGCGCCCCCGGCGTCATCCAGACCCTGTCCTCCGATCTCCTCCCCGAGATGAAGGAGTACGAGCGCACCAGCACCACCGTCATCAACAGCTATGTCCGCCCCGTCGTCGAGCGCTACCTCACCCTCCTGACCGAGGGCCTCGAGGCCATGGGCATCACCGTCCCGCTGGCCGTCATGCAGTCCAACGGCGGCCTCGCCACCTCCGGCATCGCGATGGAGCGCCCCGTCTACTGCATCGAGTCCGGCCCCGCTGCTGGCGTCGTCGGAGCCTTCCACCTCGGCCGCCGCCTCGACATGCCCAACCTGATGACCCTCGACATGGGCGGCACCACCGCCAAGGCCTCCATCATCGAGAACGGTGAGATGCTTCAGGCCCCCGAGTACGAGGTCGGCGGAGGCATCAGCGTCGGCCACCGCCTTCTGCGCGGCAGCGGCCACATTCTGCGTGTCCCGGCCATCGACCTCGCCGAGGTCGGCGCAGGCGGAGGAAGCATCGCCACCGTCGACCGCAGCGGCTCCCTCCGCGTCGGCCCCCAGAGCTCCGGCGCCTTCCCCGGCCCAGCCTGCTACCAGCTCGGCGGCCAGGACGCCACCGTCACCGACGCCGATGTACTCCTCGGATACCTGAACCCACTGCACTTGCTGGCCGGCGACTTCCCCATCGACGCCGAGCTGGCCCGAAAGGCCATCGCCGACAATGTGGCAGGCCCCTTGGGTATGTCCGAAGTCGACGCCGCCCACGGCATCCACCTGCTGGTCAACTCCAACATGGGCCGCGCCCTCCGCGCCGTCTCCAGCGAACGCGGCCGCGACCCCCGCCGCTTCGACCTCATCTGCTTCGGCGGTGGGGGCCCGGTACACGCCGCCGGCCTCGCCGAGATGCTCGACATAACCCGCGTCGTCGTCCCGCCCTTCCCCGGCGTCTTCAGCAGCTTCGGACTGCTCGTCGCCGATGTGGAGCACCACTTCGTCCGCACCCATTTCAAGACTTTCGAAGAAATCGACCTGCCCACCCTCGCCGGCCTCGTCGAAGGCATGTGGGAGGAGGGACGCCGCCAGCTCCGCCTCGAGGGCTTCGACGACTCTCGACACGAGTTCGTGACCCAGGCCGACATGAAGTACGAAGGCCAGGTCTCCGATCTCACCGTCCCGGTTCCTGCCGGTCCCATCACCCAGGCCACTCTCGCCGCCGTCGCCGAGAACTTCGGCGAAGAACACGAGCAGTCCTTCGGCTACCGCCAGGGCCCAGCGGAAGGCGGGGCCAGCTACCAGCTCGTCAACATCCGCGTAATCGCCCGCGGCCTCCCCGACGCTCCTCGAATGCCCGAGCGCTTCGAGATTGTCGAGCCCCTGTCCCTGACCTCGTCGAACAACGGCACGCCCAGCAGCCGCCCCGTCTACTTCGGCCCCAACCGCGGCTGGGCCGACACGCCCGTCCTCACCCGCCTCACCCTGCAGGGCCGTACCGAACCCGGCCCCCTCGTCATCGAGGAATACGACTCAACCACAGTAGTCCCCCCAACCTGGACCGCCGCAGTCGACGACGCCAGCAACATCATCCTGGCCCGAAGCTAGAAGGAGTCCTCTCCAAGAGTGAATGTGGCAATCGTCAGGCACCCACCCCGTCATTCGCCAGGCACCCACTCCGTCATTCCCGCGAAAGCGGGAATCCAGAGGCTCTGGCTTTGCAATCGTTCAAAGTAACCCGAACAAACGCGTTTAGAGCTAATCTCAATATGAGGTCGAAGAATTCGCCTATAATTGCAGAAAAGCCGCGGCGGCAGACCGAGCCACGAGGAACGCCATGACCAGCAAGCTGAGGAACCAGGGCAAGGACACACGAACCCTGGAAGTATTCCCTGATTTTCCTCCCAGGGACGATATGCAGAACGCCCTCCACCTGTACGAAGACGGTCACCAGACCATCCTGCGCCGCCATTTCGGGGTCAACGAAACCACGATCATTCTCAGCGAAGTACCCGTTCGTTGGACGCCCAGCCAGCGCCAGGGACACCGCATTCCCGATTTCCTGATAGCCTTCGATGTCGACCGTCCGATGTTGGTGCAACAGAATGGCTACTCCATCAGTGACCAGGGCAAACCGCCTGACTTCGTGCTGGAAGTGGCATCGATTAGGACGGCCGAGAACGATGTCACCGGAAAGCGCCGGGACTACGCCAACTTCAGGATCCCAGAATACTGGCGTTTCGATCCCACCGGAGGCGAACGCTACGGCGACCCCATCGCCGGTGACCGTCTGGTAGATGACACATACCAAGCCGTACAGATGATCGAAATCGAACCGGACCACTTTCACGGACGCAGTGAAGTACTCAACCTTGACCCATGCTGGGACCACGGCAAACTGCGTTGGTTTAGCTCGTCAACTGGGCAGCACCTGTTGCTGATTGCGGAAGAACTGGAGGCTCTCGCCTCCGAGCGTCAGGCCCGCATGGCCGAGCAGGAGGCTCTCGCCTCCGAGCGTCAGGCCCGCATCTCCGCCGAGGCCCGCGTCCGGGAACTCGAAGAGCGACTGAGAGCACAAGGAGAACGCTGATCTGCGACAGCCGGTACTCTACACTCCATGAAACTTGAGACGGGTCGGAATGTACATTCCGACCCGTCTTGTCTTCTACCGGTGTAGCCTCGATTTACCCCCCGGCCCACGCCACTCCGTTCAGCACTATCTGCTGGAACTCCGGCGTCTCGAAGCTCTTGCCGTCGTGCCCCAGCAGCAGCACGAACACCTTGCCGTCGCCGTAGCTGCGCGTCCACCCCAGCGGGTAGGTCCCGCCAGGCATGAAGGTCGGCGCCCGGTCCGGACCCCACGGCCAGGTCCCGTCCTCTGCGTCCCCCGTCAGGAAAACATCGTTACATTCCGGCGAGAATGTCGTGTTCATGTACAGCTCATCGGTGGTGGAGAAATCCGAGACGCCCTTGGCGCCAGCATGGGCCGAGTTGCTGATGTTCACCTTCATCTCGCTGTAGGGAGGATGATAGCTCGTCCCTGTGACCCAGCCCCCGCCCGTGATGTCGTCGAACTCCGACCATCCCGACGGCACACAGCAGGCGATGTGGATGCACACGAATCCCTTGCCGGACTTGATGTAGCCCCTGAGGCCCTCTTTCTCCGAGTCCTGCAACTCCCAGTCCCCGAAGTCCGGTAGGTTCTCCCGCCGCGTGTTGAACACCAGCGCGTCGTAAGCACCCAAACCGGACGCATCCGCCAGGATACCCGCGTCTTCGGTGATCGTTACATCGTGCCCCGCTCCCTTGAGAAACCCCTCCAGCAACGGAGTCGACTCTTCATAAGGATGCCTTCCCCCTGACATTACCAGAACCTTCATCGCATCATCTCCTCAGACTTGGTAACTATCGTAAACAACGCATCATCTCCTCAGACTTGGTAACTATCGAAAACAACGCATCATCCCTTCAGACTTGGTAACCGTCCTACCCCCCGGCGACCACAAACCGTCATTCCCGCGAAAGCGGGAATCCAGTGGCCCCAGCTGTTTATCCTGCTATTGCGGTCAGAACACAATCGCCTTGAGATGATTTCTAAAGAGCCACGCCAGCACCCCAATCCCTTCTCCCTCCGGGAGAGGGCCAGAGCGGGGGTGAACCCCTGGCCCCCGACAATCATGCCCTCCACCTGAGGGGGAGGGCCAGCCCGAGGGCAAACCCCTGGCCCCCAACAATCATCCCCTCTCCCTCCGGGAGAGGGTTAGGGTGAGGGCGTTCTCCCTTTCGGCGCCATCCCGCCGAAATCCCGGAGACCAACCCTCAGAACCGCTCCACCAGCGCCCGGTCGCCCTCGACGGTCATCTTGCCCGCCGCCACGGCCGACTCCACGGTATACCGCCCGTACGCCAGCAGCGCAAAAGTCGAGCCGTCGCAGGCGAAGGTCACATCCGCGCCGTCGGATGTGCTGGGTTCCATGCCCAATTCGCCGCCACCTGCCACAATATCATACGACCCGCCGTCCGTCAGGCTGAACCGGAAGCGCGATGGACTTGCAATACTTGCTCCAGGCTGGAAGAACCGCCCCACTACGAACCCCGGCAATAGCTCCACGAGAGCAGGCGCCACCGCGTCCGGCAGCTTGGCCGACGGCTCCAGCCGCGACCGGATGTCCCACTCGTGCACTGTCATCTCGGCCAGCCGCAGTATCAGGTACCGCCTCACGGTGAGGTATGACGCCGGGTGATAGCACTGCTTCTCCCAATCGTACGGTCCCATCCGGGCCAGGAGGTTGCTCAGCCGGTCGCAGTTCTGTCCGAACGCCTCCACCAGCGTGGCTCCCAGGCTCTCGCGCATCGCCACCGCCCGCGCTGCGTTCGCTGCCATCCGGCCGACCAGGTCGGTCTCCTCCGGCGGCCCCATGCCCTCCGGCGGCGACGAATCGCCGTTGGCTCCACGCTCGATGTTCCCCGAAAACATATCCACGGCCATCGTCATGTGCGCCACCACATCGGCGTTGCTCCAGGCATCGCACGCACTCTGCGTCGCCCAGTCCTCCTCCGACAGGCCCTTGAAGTACTCCAGCAGTCGCGCCGACTCCGAACTCACCAGCGCGGCCAGTTCCTCGCTACTCGCCATCCGTACCTTCCTCCAATCCCAGACTATCCCCACCCCTCACTACTCTTTGCATTCCCTCTCCCTCCGGGAGAGGGTTAGGGTGAGGGCGTCCCCCTCGCTTAAGCCACCGCTCAATCTACCCCGCCAGGAAGGCTGCCAACTCCCGGTTCACATCCTCCGGGCACTCCCACTGCAGGAAGTGGCCGTAGTCGCCCAGGTGCTTCGATTGCACGCCCGGAATCACCCCGCGCCAAGCGTCTTCCAGCGGGCCCGCACCCATCTCCGCGGCGGTCCGCTCTCGCCGCGTCCCGTACAGGAACAGCGCTGGCACCGACAGGGTCTTGCCCTCGTCTGCCCGCCAGTCCGCCGGGTCCAGGTATGCCGCAGCACGGTAGTAGTTGAACCCGCCCCTCAGGCCGCCGGGCGCCGAATACACCTTCACATACTCGTCGATCACTTCCTGCGTCAGTGGGTACTTGTTGATGCACCAGTCCCGCAGGATGTGCCGCAGGTAGATCTCTTCCCGGCCCTCAAGCAGCTTTTCCGGCAGGTCGAACTGCTGGTGGAAATATGAGTGCCACCGCTCCCGCACCACCGAAGGAGCCTGCGGTCCCAGCTGCTCATACGGCGGCGTGGCATCCAGGAAAGCGATCTTGCGCACCGCCTCCTCGTGGTCCAGCGCAAACCGGAAGCCCACCCGGGCGCCGATGTCGTGCGACACGATGTTCACGCTCTCGTGGCCCAGCGACCGCACCAGCTCGTACATATCCGAGGCGGCCGTCTTCGTCTCGTAGCCGTAGAATGGCTTGTCCGAGTGCCCGAACCCGCGCATGTCCGGCACAATCACCTGGTACTGCCCCGAAAACGCTTTGATCTGGTTCCGCCACGAGTACCAGAACTCCGGCCACCCGTGCAGAAACAGCACCGGGTCGCCCTCACCTTCCAGCACATAGTGAATATTTATCCCGTTGATCCGCGTCGTGTAATGGCTCCACTGCTCCGGATTCAGATCAGCCATCTTCTCCTCCTTTTAGAAGCTATCTCAAAACATGGACCGCTAAGAACCTATCTCAGAACCCAATACGAGCTAACAACCGTCACTCCCCCGAAATCTCCGTCATTCCCGCGAAAGCCCCGTCATTCCCGCGAAAGCGGGAATCCAGTGTCACAAGTCGTGGGTCCGGTTGGAAATTATCGGGAAGGCCAGTTTTGAGATAGTTTCTTAAGCCCTTTCCCCATATACGTCCATTCCCTCCCCCTGAGGGGGAGGGCTAGGGTGGGGGTGAAATCCTCGCCAGATCATCCTTCCCTGATTCAAAAACCCTCTCCTCTCCCTCTCTCGGGCTGGAGAATTTCAATGCGGGTTCGCTCTTAATCTCGTCGGACTCCGAATTCACAGGGCTAAACGATGAGCAAGACCGGAACCCCATCAGCGAAATCCCAAAATCAAACAAATCACAGTTCAGACAACGCCAGACTCAACCGCATCCCCTTAGTAACCATCTCAAAATCCGCCAAAATCCAAAACCGCCATTCCCGCAAAGGACCCGTCATTCCCGCGAAAGCGGGAATCCAGTGACCCAGACCGTGTATCTGACCGTTGAGGTCAAGGTCATGACAGTTCTGAGATAGTTACTTAGTGCGCGATCGAGCTCGGCACCCAGCCGCCGTACACCGGCCACTGGCTGCAGATGAACTCGATGTACGCCGGCTGTCCCGCATCGTTGGCCGCCTTGGCCCGCCCGAAGGCCGCAACGACCTCCGCTGGGTCCGACACCCGCTCAGAGTGCAGTCCCAGTTGGCCCGCAACCTTCGACATGTCCACATCCTCGGGACCCATGACCTGGTGCGTGAACGGGTCGTGCCCTTCGCCCCAGAAACCGGGGCCGTAGCCCGCGAAGCCCCCGTTGCTCACATGCGCCACCGTGATCCCGATGTTCTGCCGCACCGGCACTTCCAAGTTGCCCAGCATGTAGCCAACGCCCGCGTCGCCCGTCACCGCCACGCAATGCCGGTCCGGGTACGCCAGCCGCGCCGCCATTGCCCCAGCCAGCCCGAATCCCAGCGTCGAGATGTTGCCCCAGCCCAGGAATCCTCGAGGGATCAGCGTGTCGTACACTGTGCTCAGCTGGTCCCGCGTGTTCCCCGAATCGTGGGTCACAAACGAGTTCATCGGGTCCAGCGCCTTCATCATGTCCCCGAACACCCGGTACGGATTGATCGGCGTGTCGTCCGAGGCCATGAACTCCCGGTACTTGGCCAGCCCGGCGTCCCGCGACGCCTTCACCGCCGCCGCCACCTCATCGCCATTCCTACCGCCACCGCCGGTGCGCTCGTACACCCCGTCGGCCAGCGCCTGCAGCGTGAACCTTGCGTCCCCGAGCACCGCGTGGTGCGTGGGAAAGATGCGGTTGATGTGAAGTTCGTCCAGGTTGCACTGGATGATCGTCTTGTTCGCAGCATTCGGAATCCCGTGGGTGAACCGCCCCGGCGACAAGCTCGATCCAACGGCAAGGATGACATCGCTCTTTTCCAGGAACTCCGCAGGATGATCCCCCCGGACTCCCACGAACAGCGGGTGGTTCTCCGGGAACGCCCCCTTGGCCTTCAGCGTGGTGATTACCGGCGCGTTCAGCGCCTCCGCAAACGACTTCAGTTCCGCCGACGCCCCGGCGTAGATCACGCCCTCGCCAGCATAGATCAGCGGGTCCTTGGCGTTCAGCAGAAGGTCGATGGCCGTGTTCACATCCTCAGGATTCGGCCCCGCCTTGTATCCCTTCGGCGGGAAGTACGGGTCGGCCGTCTCGTCGTAGGTCGCCGTCGCGTTCGGCACCGCCAGCACCACCGGTCCCGGCCGTCCGCTCCGCAGCATCGAGAACGCCCGCCGCATGAACTCCGGCACCCGTTCGGGACGGTCGATGTACCCGAACCACTTCGACACGGTCTTCAGGCTCGTCGTAACATCGAACTGCGTGTTCTCCGAGCTCCCCGCCGGAATACCGTCCGTGATGCACAGCATCGGCGAGTTGTCCTCGAATGCCTGCGCCAGCCCAGGGTACGAGTACTGCAGCCCAGCGCCGTTGACTCCGCCCTGCACCGTGCAAACCCCGATGCGCTCCCCGGCGGTCACCCGCGAGTAGGCATCGGCCAGGGCCACCGCGTACCGGTCGTCCCGCATCATGATCATTGGCACGCCCTCGCGCCCCAGCGCGTTATTCACCCGGCACACAGGAAATGTCGACACCCACTCGATGCCCTCCTGCTTCAGGATCCGGGCTATGGCGGTTGCAACATCAATGCTCATTCGTAACCCTCATTGTGAGATGGAATTGTGGCGCTGATTGTAACACTGCAACGCTCTCTTATCCCCCGCCACTCGCTTGGCGCAGATGAAGGCAATGATATGCCGGAGCCCGGCGCCGGGCACCATCAACCCTTGCGAGCAAGTTGGCGCCCTTCTTGATGGACAGCTTACTTTACAGCCCACCTTCGTAATCCGGACTCCGCAATTATTCCGTACTCCAGGCAGGGGTTAGACGGTGCTTCAGGGACGGTTTATAGTCGTATACGGCGAGGGCCCCCGGCGACAAGTTTTAGAAACCATCTCAAAACTCGTTGGGGGCCCAAAACCGTCATTCCTGCGAAAGCAGGAATCCAGTGGTCCAAAGCTGGGAGGCGGGTGATACGCGCAGAGCACGCTCGTTTTAAGATAGCTACTTAGAGTTGGGCAAAAAGTATGGCTTCAACACGAGATTTGGACAGATCCAGGGCGGCACAGGCCGGTTTTGTCATGCGTTCCTATCGGGAGTCATTCATCCGCGAGGACGGCCGACGCGGACTCACACAGGATGAGCTGCTCCAGAGAATGGGCACAACCGATGACAGTTACAACCAGCGTTACAGCCACGCCACCGTCTCCCGCTGGGAGTCCGGTCAGACCCGACCCGATGTGCATCGCATCCGGGTGTTCGGCGGGGCTCTGAACCTGTCGACCACAGAAGTGACCGGACTCATTCTCCTCGCCGGCCTTGCGCCCGATATCGAGACCGCCTCAAGCCTGTCCACATCCGACGGTTCGGCAACCAACACTGAATATGCAAGTGTCGACGCCGGAGAACTCTTGCAAGGGAATCCTCAAGAGGAGAATCGGGAGGACTCCATCCTTCTCCAACTCGCAAAGTTTGTGGCTTTCAGGTCCATCCCCCTGGGCCTTGGAATCGCCGGACTCGGGTTCATCCTGTCGTATCTGGACTGGAGCGAAGCCTTCACTCCAGTGGCGTATATAGGTCTTGTCCTGGCCCTTGTGCTCTTTCAGGGACTCGTCTTCCCTAACCGCCAGGTACCCCTCAGGGAGTTCTACTGGGTTTCCTTGTTCCTGGTCCTGACCACACCCCTCCTGCAATTTGCCCCAATACTGATGGATCACTACAACTTCTATAGATTGGGAGAATTTGCAGGCACCCCGGTGCCTTATGCGCTGGCGCTCCTGCTGAACCTGGCCCTGGCTTCCTTTGCAGGAATGATTTTTCATATCCAGTGGGGCCGGAACTACCACACCATTGACGTCAGGAGTAACGCCCTCCGTCGTGCTTCATTTGTTGTCCTCCCGCCCTTGTTGATTGTGTACCCAATAGTCGTGGTGATCACCAACTTGTCCATAACCGTACAGCTTGCCATTTTGGTCCCGGTCCTGGGTGCGGCATTTGGTACTCTTCTGCTTATGCGGGACCCCACACTCAATCCCGGTGAACGCGAACGCAGTGTCCTTTTCCCTGTTGTCGCGGCGACAGCAGTGGTATCGTGCGTCTTCGGCCTGGCTACAGTAATGGCGATTTATATTTCTCCGGACCTCCCCAGCATCCTCCCGGATCACAACCTGTTCAGTTCCTGGGACATCAATTTCGATGAGCTGGGCTACACCAGGCAAGAAGCGCTGGACCGGATCAATATCGGGTACATGCTTCACGCAATGTGCGTTTTCGTTTACATGCTGTTCGTAGTAGGAGTCAGAGTTCTTGTGGACTTGTATCGAATGGGAGGCGATGGCCTTGGCGCGCCCTCCACACCCAGCGCGCGGGCAGCCGCGCCACCGGACGGTCTGGCGCGAAACAGGCCCCGGACCGATCTGTCCCTGGCACCCGCCCATTTCGTATCACGTGCCTGCCTCTCCAGGGGACTGGCCGCTTTGACCGCCGCGCCAACGGCCCTCTGGGTTTTCCCGGCGCGGCTGTCCCGCATCGCAGCGAAGACGCCGCACGACGTGCCTTGGCCGGTCATAACCAATCATCCTGGCAGCCCGAGATAACAGGGCTCAGGTCTTGTGTGAAATATGGTTACAGAACGGAATACTCAAAGAACAAGGGCCGCCCAGGCCGGATTCCTCATGCGTTCCTACCGGGAAGCCTTCCTACGTGAAGACGGACGCCGCGGCCTCACTCAGGAAGAGTTGCTCCAGAGGATGGCCGCCACCGACCAGGTTTACTCAGTGCGTTACAGCCACGCCACAGTCTCCAGGTGGGAGTCCGGCCGGACCCGCCCTGACGTGCAACGTCTCAGGGTCTTCGGCCAGGCCCTGGACCTGTCCCCCACAGAAGTCGCGGGACTTATTCTCCTGGCTGGTCTGGCGCCCGACTTCGAATCTGCTTCCAGCGAGTCCGATGGCCATCTGCATGGGAAGATGCAATGGGACGGAGAAGCGGGGCAAATGGGTCCCGATTCGGCAACACATGTACCACCCGTTCAGCGGGGCGCGGTGCTGGTCGACATCGGAAACCTCTTTGCGTTTAGGTTGATGCCCCTTGGACTATTGATCGTCGGGCTCGGATTTGCCTTATCCACTATGAACTGGGAAACCGCCCTCATGCCTGTGGTCTATGTGGGCGTGGCCATGGGGCTTGTGTTGTCCCAGGGCTTCCTGTTTCCGAATCAGACAATTCCGTTCCGGGAACTATTCTGGGTGTCCATATTCTTCCTGCTGAGTACTCCTCTATTCGAGTTCGCGCCCATCCAGATGGACCATTACAACTTCTACGCGATCGGGGATTTTGCTGGAACTTCCACCCCTTATATCCTGGCGCTTCTTGTGAACCTCGTCCTCGCTGGTACTGCCGGAGCAATGTTCCATTCCCTCTGGCGGTGGCAGTACGGATCATCGCGGGAAAAGAAGGAAGCGTTTCGTCGTGCCGCCTGGGTGGCCATTGCTCCCGTCCTCTTCGTCTTCGGCGTGGCTGTGGTCGTGACAAATCTGGCCGTTACCATCCAGCTGGCCGTTCTGTTCGCGGCTCTGTCGGCCGTATTCGCCTCCTTGCTGCTCATCAGGGACCCCTCGTTGAGCCCTGGAGACAGGGACCAGCGAGTCCTGTTCCCAACGGTTGTGGCCGTGGCGTTGGTGACAGGGGCCGCCGGTTTGTTCACCATCCTGTTCGTCTACGCTTCCCCCAATTTGCCCAGCGTCCTTCCTGACCACAACCTGCTGGCCTCCTGGGAAATCGATTTCGATGAGCTGGGATATTCAAAGGAAGAAGCACTGCAACGCCTAAACCTGGGATACCTGTGGCATGCCATGTGCCTCTTCGTGTACATGCTCTTTGTGGTTGGTGGCAGGCTGATTGTGGCGATATACCGCATCGGAGGCGACGGAACGAACCTCTCGCCCTCCCCCGCCGGGAATCCAGGCACCGTGACGGAGAACCCTGCCCGAGGAGGCCACCTTGGACCCCTGGCCCTCCAGCCCGTGTGGCCCCTCTCGCGGCGCCCCGTTCACCAAGGCCCTACCAGCCTTGCCGGACCCCAATGACACTACACACTTCCCGAGACCTGCCCCCATGGCATCTGTCTCGTTACCAGGGAGCGTCGCCAAATTGAGCTGCCTGGTACTAAGCAACTATCTCAAAATCCGCCAAAATCCAAGACCGTCACTCCCGCGAAACCCCCGTCATTCCCGCGAAAGCGGGAATCCAGAATCCCTTGCTGCTGAAGAGCGTTTTGGTTACGAAGACGCTCGAATCCCTGCTTCCGCTGGAATGACGCGATAATTTGACGACACCCTCTAGCGCAACAATTGATGCTGCCCCGGTAGCGCGGTCGCTTGAATGATAAAATTGCCCCCGACAGGAGGCGTATATGGCCACCGAAATCACCGGCAACAAGAAAAAAGTCTTCTACCCCGAAACGGACGGTAAGCCTTTGCCCGATGGAGAATACCAGGCCCCTCTGTATATTGAGGTTGTTGGCACACTGCGAACCCACTTCAGTAACCGCCCCGATGTCCATGTCAACGGCAACACCATGTTCTACTACGAGGAGGGCAACCCCCGCCGCGTGATATCCCCCGACTGCTATGTCGCCTTTGGCGTGGACGTCGAGACCATTCTGCGCAACAACACCTACCTGCTCTGGGAAATGGGCAAACCTCCCGACTTCGTGCTAGAAATCGGCTCCCCCAGCACCGCCAGGAACGACCTCGGAGGCAAACGCGACCTGTACGCCCGTCTGGGCATTGGAGAGTACTGGCGTTTCGACGGTACCGGACAGGATTTCTACCGCGAACCTCTGGCCGGAGAATACCTGGAGAACGGCGAATACCGCCGCTACGACTTGAATCATGAGCCCGACGGCATGGTCTGGGGCCACAGCCCCACCCTGAATCTCGACCTCTGCTGGGACAACGGCCGCCTGCGCTACTTCAACCCAACCACAGGGACATGGCTCCTCAACCAGCAAGAAGAAAACGCCGCCCGCCAAACCGCCGAAGCCCGCGTTGCAGAACTCGAAGTGGAGCTGGAACGCCTCCGCGGCCAAGCCCCCTGATTCCAGACGAAAGGGCTATTAGAGTGATCAGTTGAGCCCTTTCATCTCTGCCTCCGCCGTCGTCCCTCTCCCTCTCGCCATGTTCCAGGAATTTACCGGAGCCTACACTACCGCCGGGCTCGCCATGATGGCCCCCGCAATCTCCCTTGCCGTCATCTTCTTCGCCCACCCGGCGGCACCACTCTGCCCGACTAAGTTTGACGGAAGTGGGAGCTCTCAAATCTTGGGGAAATTTCTCAACCCGGGTGCCGCCTAAAACGGCCATAATTTTCAGCAACCGTTTTTCGTGCTCCCTAGGGCGTTGGATACGCCCATGATGGCTCCTTTGGTTGCTATCAGCAGCGCCCTTCTACCAGATATGGTGTCTGCGAATCTTGAATGTGCGTTAGAGTGTATAATGAGATTCGTGTATCTCGGGTCGAACCAGAGATAGTGGAGAGTTCGGGAATGAGTGTCGGAATCGACGAGAAACGCGTCGCAATCGAAGCGATAGCCACTCTGGCACACCTCAAATCCAATATGGCCAAGTTCGTTTTATTCCCAGCGGGCGTGCCTAGAGAAATATACAAAACTCTTTCCAGACAACGAGATGATCTTTCTGGTCGCACACTGACCAAAAGGCAACTTGCGCCATTAATTCTCGCCAATATGGAAACTAGTCCTGACTATGGCGATATAGTTCGCAACATAGTAAAGGTTGCTGCTAGCTGGGAGAAATTCGAACTTTCCCACGATGAATATGAGGCCCGAGCCGTAAAGGCCAAGGCTCAAGATGTCTTGAAAGGGGTTCAACAATTTGAAGCGGAACAGACAGAACGTCGAGAAGCAGAAAAGAGGGAGAAAGAGAGAGAGCGAGACTTAGCCAAGAGTCGTGAGATAGGACTACTTCTGGAGATGTTCGACTCGTTGGCTCTGCAAGATGATAATGCTCAAACTAGAGGTTATCATTTGGAGGATCTGTTAAATCGGCTCTTTGCCGCGTTTGAAATTCCTGTGTATGAGAGTTTTACGCGGAACGACGGTGCAGAACAGATCGACGGCGCATTTCAGATGGAAGGCTGGTACTACCTAACTGAGTGCCGTTGGCGCCGGCACCATAGCGATACGAGCGAACTAGACAGCCTACTAGGTAAGATTTCAAGGTCAGGAAGGCAAGCTATGGGGCTATTCCTCTCTATAAATGGATGGTCACTGAATGTCCCAAACATACTCAAGCAAAACCCAAACAAGGCCATCATATTGATGCATGGCTATGATCTGCGTGCGATCTTGTCTGAAAAAATCGAACTGCGTGATTATATGTTGTCCGCAGTCAGGAACCTCAACCTAAAGGCCGAGCCATATCTTGCCGCTAGCAGTCCGTCCGAGAAACTCCGATGCTATGGTGCTGGGGTTATGATGGGAGAAACCTCCAGCATGGGGATACGCCGATGAGCAAGACTTTCCGTCCCTACGACCCCGAGCAACAATTGCTGCTGCCGGCGGCCCTCCAGGAGTGGCTCCCCGAGGACCACCTGGCCTACTTCATATCCGACTTGGTGGAGCATCTGGACCTCTCGGCCATCACCGCCCGCTACCAGGGTGAGGAGCGGGGCGGCCCTCCCTACCATCCCAGGATGATGGTCAAGGTGCTGCTCTACGGCTACTGCACCGGCGTGGCATCGTCGCGGCGCATCGCACAGCGTCTCCACGAGGACATCGCCTTCCGGGTGCTGGCAGCCAACAACACCCCGGACTTCCGCACCATCTCCGACTTTCGCAAGGACCATCTGGCGGCGTTGGCCGATTTGTTCCACCAGGTGCTGGAACTGTGTCGGCAGGCTGGTCTGGTGAAACTGGGCCATGTGGCCTTGGACAGCACCAAGGTGCGGGCCAACGCATCGAAGCACAAGGCCATGAGCTACGGTCGTATGAAGGAGAAGGAGGCGCAGTTGAAGGCCGAGGTGGACGAGTTGCTGCGCCGGGCTCAGGAGGTGGATGAGGAGGAGGACCGCCGGTACGGCCGGGACAAGCGGGGCGACGAACTGCCGGAGGAGTTGTCCTTCCGTGAGGGGAGGCTGCGGAAGATAAGGGAGGCCAAGACGGCCTTGGAGGCCGAGGCGCAGGCGGCGGCGGAGCAGGCCGAGGTTGAGGGCAGGGAGCATCCCGGAGTTCCCGATGACAAGACGCAGCGCAACTTCACCGACCCCGACTCACGCATCATGCCCGGTCCTGGAGGGCAGGACTTCCAGCAGTCGTACAACTGTCAGGCGGTGGTGGACCATGAGCATCAGGTGATCGTGGCGGCCCGGGCCACCGGCCAAGTCTCGGACAAGGGGCAGGCGGTGGCCATGACCCGGGAGACCATACTGAACACGGGAGAGACGCCCAGGGAACTGTCCGCCGACGCCGGTTACTACTCGGCCCAAGCGGTGGCCGAGTTGGAGGCCCTGGGAGTTGACGCGTACATCGCGCCGGAGAAGACCCGCCACGGCACGAGGCCGGAGCCCGCGCCCCGGGGACGGATACCCAAGGGACTGTCGGCCCGGGAGCGGATGAGACGCAAGCTGCGAACCAAACGAGGCCGTGAGCGCTACGCCCTGCGGATGGAGACGGTGGAGCCGGTGTTCGGTCAGATCAAGCAGGGCCGTGGCTTCCGGCAGTTCCTGTTGCGGGGCTTGGAGAAGGTGAACCGGGAGTGGCTGCTGATCTGCGCCGGCCACAATCTGCTCAAGCTGTTCCGGTTCGGGGCCGGACGCCCAGGCAATGCACCAGGCAGAGGCAGTAACCTCAGGTCTCCCCGGCTCGCCGTCGGCCAGTTCCCACGGACCCTCCCGGCATTCACGAATCCGCACCCTCCCACGCTGCTGGTCTCCAGATAATCCTCAGACGGGCTGCTAGGGAGTATCTGACGCAACAATCCTGAGCCTCACTTCTGTGAATTGCTGTCAGTTAAGTAAAATCTAACCTAGAACGTCGCCTCCAAAATTCGAACTGTACTCCCCATCCCTGCCCAGCCTTGCACCCCCGCCGACCCCTGTGGCACTATGCCCCCAATCCGCTCCAACCCGCGACTCCGTGACAATGAGGAGAGTTCCATGCTGCAGACCACCGATCCCGTAACTCGCGAGATCATCAAGAACGCCCTGATGAGCGCCGCCGACACCATGGCCCTCACCGTGGTCCGCACCGCCCGCTCCGCCGTCATCAAGCACGGCATGGACTTCTCCACCGCCCTCTTCAACGCCGAGGGACTGCAGGTGGCCCAGGGCCTCACCCTGCCACCTCATCTCGGCAGCATGGCCCCCGCCCTCGAGGGCGTGATGAACGCCTTCGGCGACGACGTGAAGCCCGGCGACATCTTCGCCAACAACGACCCATACGAGGGCGCCAGCCACCTCCCCGACATCTTCCTCTTCAAGCCCATCTTCGTGAACGAAGTCCTGATGGGCTGGAGCTGCTGCATCGGCCACCAGACCGACATCGGCGGCCGCGTCGCCGGCGGCAACGCCTGCGACAACACCGAGATCTATCAGGAGGGCCTGATCCTCCCGCCCCTCAAGCTCTACGCGGAGGGCGAGCTCAACCAGGCCGTCTGGCGCATCCTAGAGAAGAACGTCCGCGTCCCCGACAAGGTCCTCGGCGACGTCCAGGCCCTCCTCGCCGCCGTCCGCTTCGGCGAGCGCGACCTGCTGCGCCTAGTCGACGAGTACGGCCTCGAGGAGATGAAGAGCTACATGGCCGACATCCTCGACACCACCGAGGCCCTCACCCGCGCCGAAATCTCCTCCCTCCCCCAGGGCGAGTGGAACTTCGTCGACCACATCGACAACGACGGCATCGACCCCCAGTCCATCGACATCCATGTAAATGTGAAGATAGACGGCGACGAGGTCTTCGTCGACTTCGACGGCACCTCTCCCCAGGCAAAGGGCAGCATCAACCCCAACTTCGCCTACACCAAGTCCAACGTCTACGCCGTCATGAAGTGCCTCATCGACCCCGCCATCCAGTCCAACAGCGGCTTCTTCCGGCCCTTCAACATCACCGCTCCCGAGGGCTGCTTCGTCAACCCGCAGCACCCCGCACCCGTCGCTGCTCGCGGCCTCGCCGGATTCCGCATCTGCCAGGCGATGTTCGGAGCCATGGCCCAGGCCCTGCCCGGACGCGTCCCGGCCGCCTGGGGAGGTGGCGAAATCGGTCTCAGCTTCGGAGGCTACCATCCCAACCGCAAGGCGTGGGTCTACCTCGAATTCAACAACGACGGCCCCCGCGGCGGCGGCCCCAGCATTGACGGAGCCGACGGCATGGCCTCGCCCGTCCTGAACATGGCCAACACCCCCATCGAGAGCATCGAGTCCGACCAGCCCCTCCTCGTCGAGCGCTTCGGCCTAGTCCCCGACACCGGAGGCGCCGGACAGTACCGCGGCGGCCTCGGCATAGTCCGCGAGTTCCGCCTGTTGGCCGAAGAGGCCACCTTCCAGCTCCGCTCCGACCGCACCAACTTCCGCCCCTGGGGCGTCGAAGGAGGCAAGGACGGCACCCCCACCCAGAACTGGCTCAACCCCGACACCCCCGAGGCCCAGGAACTCCCCGGCAAGCACCTCATGACCCTCAAGAAAGGCGACCTCTACCGGGTAATCCAGGCCGGCGCCGGCGGCTACGGCAACCCCCTAACCCGAGACCCCCAAGCCGTCCTAGAAGACATCCACCAACAAAAACTAACCCCCGCCTACGCCCGCCAGGAATACGGCGTAGTCCTAACCCCTGACGGCGAGCTGAATCTAACAGAGACGGAGCAGTTGAGACAGCAGGAATTGTTCAGTCAGGAAAAGGCAAAGGGGTCGATCTAATTTTCTTTGTACATGTTTGGAGTGTTGCTCGATGCTATACGACAATAACTTCCTATTGAATGCCGAAATTAGAGGATATCTAGACCGCGCTTGCGAAAGAGGGATAACTAATTTTCTGAATGAAAGCGGGCACAACGCAGATGATACTGAGCATAAAAGGCGTGCTTCTAGAGCCTTGGCCGATCTCAGAGATGCGGTCAACACCGGCGCCAATCTACAGGTATACAACAGTCACTATGGAGCAGCCTCTTATTTGGTGGAGCATCATTTGCAGCACTGTGTCTTAGCCTATTGGTCTTTCCGTGTACTATTCGATGTGCTCGAAGAATTCCCAAATTCGCTTTATGTGCTGGATTTAGGAGCCGGTACAGGGGCAGGTAGAATAGGTTTAGCCCTTGCCTTATTGGCACACCAGGAAGTCGCCTTGGAAACTAATTTCCAAGCGGTAGAATTGAGCAATTCAATGATAGATGCAGGAAATTATTTCTGGAGGGAATTCGAAAGGGAAATCGGTGTTGAATTTAATATAAACTCTGAAATCTTTCAGGCACTCCCAGGCGAATTACCTGTATTACCCGATGAGACCCTCCGTGTTACTACGGCGTTCCATTTGACTTTGCCGTATGACTGGCAGAGTTTCGGAAAAATTGGGGAAGCTTCTGAGCAGCTCATTCAGGGAGCTATGCAAATGGCGCTTCCCGACTTTGGGCTATTCACATGCCACGAGCGTAAAAGAGAACACTTGGTGAGATGCATTCGAAACGAAACTACCTGGGATCATGAGTACAATCGCCAGTTTCAAATCCCGGAAGGTCACGGGCGCATTGCCGCCCTCACATTTGCCATGGAATCTGGTTTCTTCCAGCAAGTTTATGACAGAACACCATGGAGGTATGATTTACCCAGAGGTATTCTGTTAATTCGGCAGTTGCGAGCTGGTGTACATCGGGGGATTCAAGAACTTGAAGATCAAAATCAAGCGGATTGTTTGCTAAGCAGGCAACAATCAGAAATTGAATTAGCAATGGAAGATATCGGAAATTTGTCATTACGAGATCAGTCACTTCAGGAAATAGCTGCGAACCATGATTTGTCTATTTGGGTAGTATTGAAACGATTGGAAGACTCCATCGAAACTGAGAGTGCAATAGAATGGCATCATTTGCTTCCGGATTGTCAGAGAAAGGAGGATATCGAGGTTGTATTTGAATTACTTTTTGAGCAGGCTGAAATCCACAATGTAACCCTCAAGTTTATTCGCGACATTTTGGAGGAGTTAACAGAAGATCACTATTCCTACCAAGAAATTAGGCTTGTCCGGCTTCTTTATAGAGAACGTGAACTTGCACGAGATAAAGGCAGTGATAAGTAATGGAAGGTACATTGCGAATGCAGTGTAAGCTCGAGTACAATAGTTGCTAAGAGATGAGTAGTAGAGGCACAATAGTTGGTATGCTCGTGAGGCAATATGAGCCAAACACCCCGTCAGTCGAACCTTTTTGAAAAAGAGGATACTTGGGCGACTCCTTTTCGCCCCACAGAAGCAGGTCAGGCCGAGGTTGCCTATTCTCCCACTAGCCAGGTGCTGAACAAGCCGACCGGGTTCATGGATGCCTACGACTTTACCCTGAACCCCTACAGCGGCTGCTCCTTCGGCTGTACCTACTGCTACGCAGCCTTCTTCAGCCGCGACGCGCAAAAGCGGGACAGTTGGGGCAAGTGGGTCAACGTCAAGGAAAACGCCATCGAACTCCTTCGTAAACGCAGGCCGGCCACCCTCGACGGCAAGCGCATCTACATGAGCAGCGTTACCGACCCTTACCAGCCTGTTGAGCGTCAGTTGCAACTTACCCGCGGCATTCTCCAGACTATGGCCGACCGCGGCGACAAGCCCAAGCTGGTGGTCCAGACCCGCAGCCCAGACGTCGTCCGCGACTGCGACCTGTACCGCCGCATCGAGGAAAACGGAGGCCGCGTGCAGGTCAACATGACTGTGACCACCGACGACGAGGACATCCGCCGCACCTTCGAGCCGCACTGCCCAGCAAATCCACGGCGTTTGGCCGCTATCAGTGAAGTCAAGTCGGCTGGCGTTGACGCTTGCATCACCATGACCCCCGTGCTTCTAGTCGGTAGCCCATACGCCTTCGCTGACAGCTTGGTGGAGACCGGAGTGCAGCACTTTATCGCCCAACCTTTCCATTTCAAGAAGGGCAAATTTCTGGCGGGAACCCGCGAGACAGCCTTTGACCTGATCGCAGAGAAACTCGGCTGCGACCGGGATAACTTCAGCGTGGAGTACATGGAGCGCTACCGTGAGTTCTTCGACGTGCTCAAGGACAGATTAGCAGAACAAGGCCTTCCCCCTTTGGGGGAAGGCAAGGACGGATTCAAGCCGCCATTCTAGCCGTGGCAGGTTCGAGATGTACCCAATCAAAACGCCCCCCGCACAAGCGAGGGGCGTTCCTGCGTTCGAAGAGAGAGCCGCTAAACGGCCCGGCGACGAACCCTACGTCTCCATCACCTTGACGGTGCCCTCGTCCGGGTTGTACTGGTAGCGCACCACGCGGTCCAGCTTCTGCGACTCCAGCCGCACCACCAGCGCACGATCGCCAGTGACATTCAGCGTATCGTGGATCTCGCCCGGCAGGAAGAACGCCACCTTGCCGTCCCCCTGCACGAAGTCCCCGGTCTGCTTGATCTGCACCGAGTCCACGCCCTCGCCCGGGTAGAACCAGCGCCACTTCGTCTGCTTGATCGCACCCTCGTAAACGCCGTACACCACCCATGCCGCGCCGTGGTCATGGGGCAGGTTGTCCTGCTCCGGCTTCTGCACCGTTGCCATCAGCCAGAACCCGCCGCCCGGATGCCCGTAGTCCTCGTCCAAGTGCAGATCGTAGCGCCCGTACCCGCCCTCGTCAGGCAGCTCCAGCCGCTCCTCCAGCCAGCCCGGAGTCGTCAGCAGCACTTCCATCTTCTCGGCCACGCGGCTCGCCTGCGCCAGCGGGTCCTGGGTGTCATCAAAAATCTCGCGAACGTCGCCGATGAACTCGTCGACAGTGTAAGCAGTGGTAGTCATCCCAAACCTCCTTGAATTCCTTGGTCCCTGTCCATCCAATTTTGAAGCGGCTGCCGCAGAGTGTCAACTTGACACAAGGCAAACCCGCCGCCGCCAGAGATTCCGCACCCCAATCAGCGAAATCCCAAAATCAAACAAATCACATCCCAGACAACGGCCACGCTGGCTCCAAACCTCCCGAATCCTGTATATCCTGTTCATCCATGTCAATTAACCCAGTCGATGCAAAATGACACGCGCCCGATGACCCCCGCTGGAATTTTCCCCCACGCGCCGCTATCATTACCTCAGACCCGATCCCACTCCGAATCGTGCAACTGGAGGCATGAAAATGGGTAACTATTCCATCTTCGTGGGCACCGTCGGACAGGGGCTGAACATCAGCTCCGACTCCGGCGACACCTGGACCAAGATCCGCAACCCCCTCCCCAGCGAGTGCAACATCCGCGCCCTGCGCACCTATCCCGACAACCCCCACCGCGTCCTCGCCGGCTCCGATGGCCTCGGCCTGTTCCGCACCGACGACAACGGCCTGACCTGGGACTCCGTCGACAGCCCCTTCTCCGACCTCCAGGTCTGGTCCGTGGCCGTCGACCCCTCCAACCCCGACACCATCTTCGCCGGCACCCGCCCCGAGGGCTTCCGCTCCCGCGACGGCGGCAGGTCCTGGGACAAGCTCGACATGGGCGTCAACATGGACTGCCCCATCGGCACGCCGCGCACCACCAACATCATCGTCGACCCCCGCGACAGCCGCACCGTCTGGGCCGGCATCGAGGTCGACGGCATGTACAAGAGCCTCGACGGCGGCGACACCTGGCTCCACCTGCCCGACCTCGGCCCCGACCCCTTCCACGGCGACATCCACGGCATGGCCCTCCGCACCGGCGACAACCCCGCCTTCTACTGCACCAGCCCCTTCGGCATCGCCACCAGCAGCGACGAGGGCGAGAGCTGGGACTACCACTACTTCCCCAAGTTCAGTGAGGCCGACGCCCGCTCCTACTGCCGCGGCATGGTCATCAAGGCCGACGACCCCCAGACAATGTTCGTCGGCAACGGCGACTTCATCCCCGGCGTTACCGGCGCCGTCCAGGTCACCCGCGACGGCGGCGCGAGCTGGGAGAAGGCCGACCTCCCCGTCGAGCCCAACTCCGTCGTCTACTGGCTCGCCAACAACCCCGAGATGCCCAACGTCATCGCCGCCGCCAGCCTCTTCGGCTACGTCTATGTCAGCGAAGACGGCGGCAACTCCTGGAGCAAGCTCCAGAAGGAGTTCGGCGAAATCCGCGCCCTCGCCATAACCCCCAACTAACCTAGGGCCCACCGAGAGGAAAAACAGCGGGAGTTGACACCCTGTCGACTCCCCTGATAAACTAAACCCAATGTTCCCCGCCCTCCGTCGGATGCAAAGTTCGGCTGATTGGCGGGGCTTATTTTTGCCTATTTCGAAGAGGGTGAGATTGCTCCCTTGAGACTGGCGCTGTTCATAGATGCCCAGAATACCTACCGAGGAGCGCGCACCAGCTTCTTCAACGACTACGGCCCATCGGTCGACGGGCAGTTCGACCCTGCGAAAATGGGTGAATTGATCGAGTCCAGGGGAGGCCCGATCGGAGTTGAGTGCACCCTCACGGAAGTGCGGACCTACACTGGGCGCCCGGACCCTCGTCGGGACCCCAAAACCTACGCCGCCCACATGAAGCAAAGCGGGAAATGGCTGTCTGACGGCGTTAATGTAATTCACCGGGAGCTCAGGTATCCCAGGGGCTGGCCCACGGAGAGAGCGCAGGAAAAGGGAATCGATACTGCCCTGGCCATAGATTTCGTGACCATGGCGGTAGATGGTCTCTATGACATCGGAGTCATAGTCTCGACGGACACAGACCTGATCCCTGCGTTGGAGTTTGTGCGCTCCAGGTTCGTTGGAGAGCGCCACGTAGTCGTGGCCGCATGGCGTAGCCGCAATAGCAGGCGGCGCCTTTCAATCCCCGGAGCGAACATCTGGTGCCACTGGCTGGACCGCGACGACTACGACTTGGTCGCCGACACCACAAACTACAACCGCTGATCGCTCAGGAGAAATCCGGCGTCAAGACCTTCGCCGCAGCCATCGACGAGCACATCCCCGCCCACCAGCAAACCCGCACCAACGCCATGACTGCAACTCTAATCCAAATAGCAGAATAGCCATCCTCCTGCCACGCCAATCACTTGGAGCTCAACGAGGGGGAAAACCGTAGGGGCGGGTTTGAAACCCGCCCCTTTTGCTTGCTCCAAACCCAAACTAACCGGGGAACTCCACCGTCATTGCCGCCCCACACCCGTTCATTCCCGCGAAAGCGGGAATCCAGTGCCCCAGCCCTCCGGGAGCAGGGAATACGGTGCCTCCGGGAGGTGGCTCCAAGGAAACCTCCGCGACAAGGTCTGCGCATCAGAGCTACGAGACTGAACAAATCCAACCCCATGGACCCTGCTATACCCATGGATGTGAATTTGTATATGCCGATACTGGACTTGTATGTTTAGCGTCGTATGTGTATGCTTAATTTAGACATACAAACGCGGAGTTTTCAATGCGACTAGGAATCAACGTCCCCAATGAACTACTGGAGCGAGTCAAGGCCATCAGGCCTGAGGTAAACGTTTCACAGATTTGCCGGGAGGCGCTGGCAGGACAAGCTCGCCGAGCCGAGCGTGTCCGGGACCAATTCGCCGCGGACGGAATGGAGCCGCACGCTCATCGGTTTGCTTTCTCCACTGAAGCACCGATGCCTGAACCTGATTGGGCTGGATTCGCTTTACAAGACGCTCGGGACTGGATCATGAGTGTAAACCCAGCGGAATGGGAGTTCTTTTGCTATCAGCGCGATACCCTGGAGAGGCTTGGGCGTGGGAATGAAAATTGGCATGCGGAGTCCTCTCACCGAGAAGGTGTGAAGTCTTTCACGGTCAGAGCCAAAGAAAACACAGAATGGTTTATCTCCCAATACGAACTTGACATGGATTCAAACGTCCGTGAACTGGCACGAGACGAATATTGTCTCACTTGGATGGCTTATGTTGCGGAAGTACGACGATTGGTAGAAAAACATAGAAGTGAACAACGAGAAAAAGTAATTGCTAAGCGGAAGGAAAGAATAAAGGAACTGGCTAGGCCGGAATTGCCACCACAATTGTTGGACTGACGCCAGCCAGCAAGAAAGCGCCCCGCCGGTCCATCCCAGCGGGGCGCTCTCCTTCCTGCAATGTTCTCAACCACTTGGGGCTGTAAGTCCCCAGCCCCCTACAGCGCCTCCAGCCCCTTCCGCACACAGTCCTCGTCCTCTTGCGCCGTGCCTCCGGCAGACGCTACGGCTACCACTACCGCAACTACTCCTGGAGCATACCCCCCGCGAGTTCAGCGAAATCTCCAGCGTAATGTGGCTCCCAGAGTAGGTCGTTCCAAGCAGAAATGGGACGGAAAGGCAGCAGGGTATGGCTGAACCCTGCTGCCTTGATTTGTCTGAGTCGGCCTCTAGCTACGCTGGAGCTGTTTCAGGTTCAATTGCCATCATGGCCTTATACAATGTGTCCCCCGGGTAGTGGTACCCCGCCGTAGGCAATGGCAACGGCGTACCGCCTTTACCAAGTATCTCTATCCATTCGTCAACGATTTTGCAAAGCTCGGCAAACACAACCTTCTCGTCATCTCCGTGACAGCACCCTCCTGAGACTATCCCAGGGGCGTATCCTATGTAACACTGGTCTTCCTCCGACCATGCAACCACTTTAGCGTAGCGCGCGCTGTCTTTCATCGCTTTGACTCCCCTATGGCAATTCGCACGTCCCTTACTTGGTAAGGTTTTGCGTCCCGTCCCATGTTTCCAGAAACTGTAACCTTAGTGCCTGTGGCGAGATGGACGAAGTTCCTATGGCTTCCTCTGCCACCTATATTATCAAATCCAGCCCTTTGCAAGTCAGCGATCAATTCCCTTATCTTAGGCGGCATAGGTCCATTCCAAGTGAGACTATTCTCATGAGGCAGTCCGTCGCATCATATAACTTAAGGGCAGGCCATTCGACCTGCCCCGTTCTCATCCGTTAGGGAGCACTTAGCCCCAACGTCCCCCTACAGCGCCTCCAGCCCCTTACGCACGCAGTCCTCGTCCTGCTGCGCCGTGCCACCGCTCCCGCCGATCGCACCCACCAGCGCGCCGCCCTGGTAAATCGGAATCGCCCCCTGCGCCGGGATGATCCGACCGCCCTGGCTGTTGATGATCGCCTGCATCACCGGCGACTCCGGATTGATCTCCCGGCTGTCCCGCCCGAAGAACACCGACCCCACCGCCTTGCCCGGAGCAGCCGTCGCGCTCACCGCGATCGCCCCCTCCATCCGCTGGAACGCCACCAGCTGCCCGCCCGCATCAACCACCGCCACGCTCAGCTTGATCCCCATCCCGTCCGCCCGCATCAACCACCGCCACGCTCAGCTTGATCCCCATCCCGTCCGCCGCCGCAATCGATGCCCCGATGATCCTGTTTGCATCCGCCAACGATAGAGCCATATCCGCACTCCTTCTCAAAAGACACTTCGAGTCCGCTCCCGCAAGTCCTGAGCCTGTCCAGGGACCAGACCTAGTCGATGCACCCGCCCAGAGTCAGCCCGAGGACAGCGGGAACCGCGCCCCAATGTTACCCCCCGCCGCTACCCGCCACAACCCGCCTCCCAACCCCGGCCAGGGCCTTTTAATTGTTCCCTCTCCCTCCGGGAGAGGGTTAGGGTGAGGGCGGTCTCTCTTTCAGCTGCAAGCTAGCAAAATAGCCGACCTGGCCCTCGACCCTCTAGGCAGAGCGACAATTAAAAGACCTTGCAACCCCGGCAAGGACAATCGCAAAGCCATAGCCAGAACCGTGACTAGTCTGCCTTTTGAATCCCTCCGACAGGACCCCAATCCTAATAATCCTTAAATCCTGTGAATCCTGATTCAGACAAAACCCCGCCCTCAACCACCGAGCCCCAAAATCATGCCCATCCCCTAATCAAAAAAATCACAGTTCAAACAATGACACTTGCCTCTTGCAAAACGATATAGAACAAATATACTATAACACTTAATCATAAACCGCGTCAGCGCCCTGACCCGATCAGAGGTCACTCGCTAAGTAGGAATGCTAGAGAATGATAGATAATGCAACACTTCAGGAAAATTCCCACATCATCGACCCGGCCGACGACCAGAACGATATCGTCCCTTTAACCAGGGCCGCCGCCGGCCTCTCCGGCAGGCAGCTCAGGGCCATCCCGGTCATCGTCACTGCCCCCACCATCCGTGAGGCCGCCAAAACACTGGAGATCAGCGAGAGCACCATCTATCGCTGGCTCCAGGAGCCCGACTTCCATGAAGAGCTCGCCCGCCAGCGCGACTTGACCGCCGAACTCGCCCTCCAGCAGATCCGCGGCCTGCTGGAACGCACCGCCCCCTCGTATATTGAGCTGATGCAGGACCCCGACTCCTCCATCCGCCTCCGCGCCACCAACGCCGTCGCTGCCCTCGCCTACCGCATTCATGAGGGCCAGAATCTTCTGAACAAGCTCGAAGAACTGGAGCAGGCCTTCGAAGAATTGAAAGCCAGGAACCCCCTCTCTTGAGCACAACTATCTCAAAAGTCCCCTCCCCCTAAGTAACTATCTCAAAAACCGCCGCAGTCCAAAACCGTCATTCCCGCAACCCTCCGTCATTCCTGCGAAAGCAGGAATCCAGTGGTCCAGACCGTATATCTGGCTGCTGAGATCAAGGGCATGGCAGTTTTGAGATAGTTTTTAAGTAACTATCTCAAAAACCGCTGCAGTCCAAAACCGCCATTCCCACACCCAAGCCGTCATTCCTGCCACCCACCCGTCATTCCTGCGAAAGCAGGAATCCAGTGCTCCTAACAAGGTAGTGCTGGACCGAAACGGAAAAGAAAATCAATTCCCGCACACCCAAGATTCCCTCTCCTCCCGGGAAAGGGTAACCCCAGCCCAGAGCGCGCCGAAAGAGTGAGGCGCAGTCCCCGCACCGATGGCCTCCCGATCCGCCGACACAGGACCAGAAACAACCCGAGGTGAAACCATGTCCCTGTACCACTACCGCCGCCGCATCAACGCCCTTCAGCGCAAGCTCGCCGTTCCTCTTTCCGTCGTCCGGCTTCGCCCTCTGGCCAATGAATATTGCGACCAGTGGGCCTCCGCTGTGGCGGAAGGGAAGGAAACCCCACCGGCAACCCCCGGAGACGCCACTCATTCCGGAGACAGGAATGTCAGGACCCTCATGGATCGCGTGTCCGCCGCAGGGTTCCGCATCTCCTCTTGGATGAATCTCCAGGACCTCATCAGAAGGTGCCGCGAGAATTGTCACTACCCCCAACCCGACGACATCCTGCGCGTCCTCCTGCCCAAGGCAGCCTCCCTGGGTTTCATCCCCGAATCACCGCCCCCAGTCTCCTACTGACCCCCAGGGCCTACCTTAAATGACCCGAAAATAACCCGACCGCTCCACCCTATCCCTCTCGCCACCAGGGCGCAGGCAGGCCACCACCACTCCCGCAACCCCCATCATTCCCAAAGGCCCCGTCATTCCCGCAGACCCCGCCATTCCCAAAGACCCCGTCATTCCCAGAGACCCCGTCATACCCAGAGACCCCGTCATACCCAGAGACCCGTCATACCCAGAGACCCGTCATACCCAGAGACCCGTCATACCCGGAGACCCGTCATACCCGGAGACCCCGTCATACCCGGAGACCCCGTCATTCCCGCGAAAGCGGGAATCCAGTCGTTTCGGACTTCCTCCTGTCCCAAACCACCAAGCTCGGATGGCATCCACGCGGCGCCATCCGGTTGCATCTCAAACAGCTGGATTCCTGCTTTCGCAGCAACGACGAATTGGATGGTTCCAAATGCAATAACCTTACCCTGTCGCCACCACCCCCTCTGTTGCCTAACAAATGTGCGATGACTATAATTGCGGCAGCAAAAGGCGGCTCGCCCCCTGCATCGCGTCGAGGAATTCGTCACCCCTTTCCCCGACAGCGGACCGAACCGTCTACCGGACACCCGCGACACGCGCCGGCGGCCCGCAACACGCACATTACATAAGGAGTGGAGAATGGTCGATCAGCTAGCGCGACCCAAAGACAAGGCGGAAATTTACTGGTTCTCCGAGCAGCCCTATGGCCATGTGTCCAACGAGGACCTCGAACAGTACGACTCCGGCCGCTTGGGGTTCCCCAACACTTATTTCGACCCCCACAAGGCCAGCGTCCTCTATAACCAGTACCACGAGCAGTACGCCCTCGCCGACGAGGTGGGCTTCGACGGCATCATGTCCAACGAGCACCACGCCTCTTATTGGTGCATGAAGCCGGCCGTCAACCTCGACGCCGCCGTCATCTCCAAGCTCACCAAGAATGTCAAGATCGCCATCTTGGGCAATGTAATCGCCATCAACGACCCCATCCGCATGGCCGAGGAAATCGCCATGCTGGACTGCTACTCCGGAGGCCGCATCATCTCCGGCTTCGTGCGCGGCACCGCCGTCGAGACGTTGCAGGGCGGCGTTAACCCCACCGAGAACCGCGCCCGCTTCGAGGAAGCCCACGACCTGATCATCAAGTGCTGGACCGAGCCCGGCCCCTTCCGCTACGAGGGACAGTACTACCACTACCGCGCCGTGAACCCATGGGTGGTGCCCATGCAGAAGCCCCGCCCCGACATCTGGTTCCCCGGCACCGGCTCCCCCGAGAGCGTCGTCTGGGCCGCCAAGCACAAGCACCCCTACATGAACCTCGGCGCCCTCGTCGACACCACCGAGTGGCTGAAGCAGGTCTACATCGATACCGCCGAAGAGGAAGGCTGGAAGGCCGGCCCCGAGCACTTCGGCTACCTGCTCCGCTGCTTCGTCGCCGACACCGACGAGAAGGCCATCGAGCTCGGCCAGGAGTTCATGTGGACCATTGAGCACCGTCAGCGCGGACCGATGGAGCACAACGACCCGCCCGGCTACCAGTCCAGGGCCTCGGTCGAAATCAAGGCCCAGCGCCCCACCGGCAACGTGGCCGGCGCCGGCGGCTTGGGCGTAGGCCTGTCCTACGACCAGCTTCGCGGCGTCAACAACATCATCGTCGGCAACCCTGACACCGTCACCCAGAAGCTGACCGAGGTCATCGAGCGCCTCAGCCCCGGCTACATCCACATCTACGGCAACGAGGGCGCCATGGGCCACAAGGAGACCATGCGCTCCATCGAGCTGCTGGGCAAGGAAGTCATACCGGCACTGCACGAGGTCCAGCTCCAGCCCTACGACAACCGACCCCGCATGGACACCATCAGCACCGGCACCGCCGGCCTGGCCCCGTAACAACCGTCACTCCCACGAAGCCTGCACCGGACTCGATCCGGGAGCAGAAATCCAGTGCGGCTGACCAACGGCCCCGCCCAACAAGGCGGGGCCGCAAATTTCAAAGGAGTAGACCCCCAAATCCCCTCTCCCTGAGGGGGAAGGCTAGGGTGGGAGTGAATCTCTACAAAAGCACTCTCGCAGGCAAACCAACAGCCCCGATCTTCGCCAGGATCGTGGCGGCCAATCCAATGAAAGGCAAAGAATGCGTGAGATCGACAGGCACCCTGGAAGTGAGCACATCAACTAATCCCCTCTCCCTCCCAGGGAGGGCGAGAACGCACTCTCTTAATTGGCTTTCACTGACCGTTGGATCTTGGCAATCCCCTGTCGACGATGCCGGGCTGCCTCGGCCAACCTGGCGGCACAGCTCTTGGCCAAATGATAAGGGAGGGGTGGCCGATGAGTAACTCGGGAGTCTCAGTGGTAACTGGCGCCTTCGGCTACACCGGCAAGTACATCGCCCAGCGCCTCCTCGACCAGGGAGTCCCGGTCAGGTCCCTCACCCGCAACCCCCAGTCCTTCAGCCCCTTCGGGAACCAAGTGGAACGCCACCCACTCGACTTCGACGACTTCCCGCAGCTCGTCCAGAGCATGGAGGGAGCCGACACCCTCTACAACACCTTCTGGATTCGATTCGCCCGTGGCCCCGTCGATCACGACCTCGCTGTCCGGAACTCCCGCAACCTCGTCGATGCAGCCGTCAGGGCGGGCGTCCGCCGCGTAGTGCACATCAGCATCACCGGTGCCTCCGCCGACTCCCCGTTGCCCTACTTCCGGGGCAAGGGGCAGGTCGAAGATTACATCAGGCAGTCGGGCCTGTCCTACTCGATCATCCGGCCAACGGTCATTTTCGGCACCGAGGACATTCTCATCAACAACATCGCCTGGTTCCTGCGCCGCTTCCCGGTGTTCCCCGTCGCCGGACGGGGCGACTACCCTGTCCAACCCATCTTCGTAGACGACGTCGCCCACTTGGCCGTGGATTCCTCGTCCTCAGACAGCAACCAGACCCTGGACGCCGTCGGCCCGGAGACCTTCACCTTCAAAGACCTGGTTCGCCAGATACGCCGGACCACAGGTGGCCGAGCCGTCGTCGTGTCCCTGCCGCCCTCTGTCGTCTTTACATCGGCCGTCCTTGTAGGCGCTGCCCTGCGCGATGTCGTTCTCACTCGCGAGGAAATAGACGGCCTGATGTCTGGCCACCTCGCCTCAAACGGTCCGCCAACGGCAGTCACCCGCCTCACCGACTGGATGCACGCCCACCGCGACACACTCGGCCGCCGCTACGCGTCCGAGCTCGCCCGCCATTACCGTTAAACCCGAAGTTAACGCCAGCCCCAAAAAAGGAGTTCTAATTCAATTTCATTTGACGGAAGGCAAGAGCCAAGCGGAGCAGAATGGTTGGGGTTTCCGGCAATGCCAGAGACCCCAACTCCAGAACACCGTAAGGGAGATGGCTCTACTCAGGCAGCCACATGACGCTGGAGATTTCGCTGAACTCGCGGCGCAGCTTGCTCCAGGAGTCACCGCCGTTGTCGCTGCGGTAGAGGTAGCCGTAGCGGCTCCCCGCCAGCACCACCGACGGGTCGGAGGTTTGAATGTTGACCGTCCACATTGCCGTGTTGGGTTCCACTGGCAGTGGCAGGTCCTCCCAGGTCTTCCCGGTGTCCTTGGATCGCATGATCGTGCCAGTCTGTCCGGGAGTGGTGTCGCCGATGGTAACGAAGATCACGTTCGGGTTGTCCGGCTTGACCATGATGCCGCGAGGGTAGGTAAGGGGAAACACCTCACGTATCCCGAGGCGGTCCCAGCTCCCGCCATTGTCCTCGCTGGTGTAGACGTCGTTGTTTACAACGCAGACAACGGTGTGGGGCGGGCCAGCAGCGACGGCGACATTGTGAACGTCCAGGTTGGGAATCCTGGCCCCGTTGATCGACTCCCAAGAGTCCCCGGCGTCGGAGCTGTGGCGAAGTCCGTCGACTTCCAGGCCAACCCAAACGTCGCTGTGGTTGTTAGGGTCGATGGCGATGCCCGTAACCCGCGGAACTCCAACATTGGGGCACTCGGCGGCGATCTCAACCGGCCGCTGCTCCCAGGTCTTGCCACCGTCGGTAGAGCGGAAGATGCCCGCCGGGTCCGGGGTACCAGTACCGGCGAACATGAGGTTTGGGTCAGACGAGTCGATGGCCATGGCCCAGACACAGGTGCCGCTCATCGCCGTGTCCAGCAGGCTCCATTTCTGCCCACCGTCCTCGCTGCGGTACAGACCTTTATCCGTCCCGGCAAACACCACGCCGGGCCGGGCCGGGTGGTTGCCCAGCGTTCGCACCAAGGCATCGGAGTGCATCCCGGCGTCGATGCCCACCCGCCGCCAGGACTCGCCGCCGTCGGCGCTGCGCATGATTCCCTGTCCGATGGTGCCTACCAGGATCGTCTTCACTTCGGTCATGACGTCTCCTCCAGCTTAGTGTTCGCTTCTGCGAGGGGTAGGCCTGGGAATCCTCCCCGATTGGAGGAAGGGCTCGGCTGAATTCTCTCAGGAAAGGGCGGCGATCACCTCATCAGTGTTGCGCACACGCACCAGCAGCGGCAGGACATGATCGATAGTCATCTGGTGGACGTCCTCCTCGCCTGCGGTACAGCAATCACTGACCACCACGCACTGGGTGTCCCGGTTCTTGGCGTCTCGAGCGGTGCCTTCCACGCTGCGCTGGGTGGAAATCCCACCCACCAGGATAGTCTCGGTGCCCAAGGACTTCAGGATGCCCTCCATATTGGTCCCGTAGTAGGCACTGAAGCGGGGCTTCACCACGATGAAGTCGCCTGCCTGCGGCTCCAGCTCGTCGATGACTTCGACCGCGGGCGTGCCTTCGAGCATCGGCACTCCCCCGCCGCCGCCCACATCGGCAGCGGTCTTCGGAGCGTCGGAGTTGTCCGGGCGC
This sequence comes from Dehalococcoidia bacterium, assembly GCA_963667765.2. Taxonomy (GTDB): domain Bacteria; phylum Chloroflexota; class Dehalococcoidia; order Lucifugimonadales; family UBA3495; genus VXOI01. The sequence continues at coordinate 147,996 of CAXXON010000003.1, forward strand.
CGGTAGGTGGTGATGTATATGATCGGCGTTCCCACTTGCCGGCAGTGAGCAACCAGGCGGACGAAGTTGTGTATGACCGCTTGTCGATTGGCTGGAACGTTATATGGAGGCTCGTTGCCGCCCTTTGCAACGGCATTGATCATGTCGATCAGGATTACTGCGGTAGTCTTGGGCTCCAGTTTCAGCGCTTCAGGCATGTCGAACTCTCCCGGGACAGATTTAGCGGCTCGCCTCATTCAGATGAAGCGGAACCTATGGGAAACGACCGTTAAGAAAAAATCTCAGCACTATCGAGGTCTAAGAAACTATCTCAAAATGCAACTGGTGGCCTAGAATCCGCTCGACTTCACAGTGGGCCACTGGATTCCTGCTTTCGCAGGAATGACTGAGTGGGTGCTCGCTTCAATCTTGAGATAGTTAGTAATGGCTTCAAACTAATTCACGGAATTGAGTCGCTGGATCCCCGCTTTCGCGGCAATCACGGATTTTGGCATTTAGCGGTCTTGAGATAGTTTCTAAGAGGTGTAGGTTGCCGGGCTGGCAAGGAACTTTGTGCGGCACTCAAGGCCGCAGAAATAGATCCAGCTACCGTCATGAAAGATTCGCGTACCCTGGTTGGGGTCGACTTCGGAAGCGCCATGCCGGGTCATGGATGTCTGTGCACGGGCCTGCGCTTCGTCGATTACCTTGCCGCAAACGGGGTCTTGGGCCATTGCTCTCTCCAGTCCTAGATGGGTTTTGATTAGGCAGGCAGGGGGAGTCCCAATCGGACTTTGCCGGGCTTGTCCAGCAGGGCGCTGGCGATCCTGGCGCGATGGTCGAAGGTAGTGCCGAGGCGCATGGTCCAGGCGGAGACGCGGCGCAACCAGAGGTGAAGGTCGAATTCCATCATGAAGCCAATACCACCGTGGATCACCTGGGACTGGCGCACCACGGCCTCGCACTTTTCGTTGGCAAAGGCCTTGGCTTGGGAGACTTCGACGCCAGCAGGCAGACCCTGGTCCATCTTCCAGAGGGCCTCGTAGGTCAGCAGTTGCGCCCCGTCGGCGAAGAGCAGCATGTCGGCGCACATGTGCTGGATGGACTGGAAGGAGGCGATTGGCCGCCCGAAAGCGACCCGATTCTTGGCGTAGTCAATAGCCATCTCGGCGTCCTTGCGGGTTGCGCCAATCATTTGGCAGCAAAGGAGGGCGGTGGCCCGCTCCAGCATCCGCTCAGCTATCGGCCAGCCTTGGTGGAGTTCCCCAACGAGGTCAGCGTTCGACACGCGGACATTGTCGAATGTGACCCTGCTCTGCTTGTCCTTTGCAATGGTCACCAAGGGAGTCTGAGATACACCTGAACCGTTAGGATCAATGAGGAACAGCGAGATTCCCTCGCTTTCCTCTGATGCCGGTGCAGTGCGTACGGCCACGAGGCATCGCCGGGCTACATTGAAGTTGTCTACGAACATCTTCACGCCGTTCAGGACCCACTCGTCGCCGTCTTGCCTGGCCTGCTCCACGATGGCCGAAGGTATGAGACGAGGGTCCTGCTCTATGACCGCCCAAGTCATCACCATGTCGCCGCTGGAAACCGCAGGCAGCAGTTCGCGCTTCTGCTCCGCCGTTCCCGCCTCCGCCACAGTCAGGGCAGCAACCATGGTGCTGTGCAATGGTACTGGGGCCAGCACGCGGCCGACTTCTTCCATCACCAGCCCAAGATAGGTCATGGGGAGACCCTGGCCGCCGTATTCTTCGGGGATAGCCAGCCCCAGCCAGCCCAGGTCGGCCATCTGCCTCCATAGAGCCGGAGGATAGCCGATTTCGTCCAATTCCATCTCACGCACCAGCGCGGTGGAAATTTCAGCCTCGAGAAAATCCCTGGCGGCATTTTTTAGAAGCTGTTCTTCTTCGGAAGGAAGTACGTCCATATCGTCCCTGCAAATCCCTCTCCGCAGTGGAGAGGGATTGGTTTGGAAATAGTCTATTGCAGAGTCGGGCCTATCCCCTGGGCATTCCGAGGCCGCGGCGGGCCATCTGATCGCGCATTACCTGAACGCTACCGTGGTTGATTCCGGACTGGAAGGCACCCATGACGTTGTGGGCAAATACACCGTCCTCGATGGCCCCCTCGGAGCTGCTCAACAGAGTGGCGTAAGGGCCGAGAATCTGGGTGATGGTCTCGGTGGTGTGAACGCCGTGCTCCGGAGCCCAGACTTTCTCGGCGGAGCCTTCGTAGGTGAAAGTCCCTCCCCGCTCCACTAGAGACATGCTGCGCATGGTCATAAGACGGCAAACCTGCGCTTCCATCCAAAGCTCCGCCAGCTTGTCCCTGACCGCCGGATCCTCGGAAGGGGAGTATCCGCCGAAGTCGTTCTCCTTGACCCAGTTCACGATGTCTTCATCGCGCCGCACCGAGATGAGGTACCTACTGGCGCCGACGCGGTCCAGGTTAAGGCCCATGGCACCGACATACCAGCCCGTGTTCTCCTCACCCAGAAGTGCAGAGGCGGGGACACGCACATCCTCGAAGAAGGTCTCGTTGGTACGGGCCATTCCGTAGGTGGTGCCCAAGGGCGCGGGCGGGTCGCTCTGGATGGTCCAAAGGGGCCGGACCGTGATCCCGGGGGTGTCCATGGGTACCAGGAAGATCGAGATGCCGCGATGCCTTGGGGCGTCGGGGTCGGTGCGCGCCATCAGGTAAACGTGGGTGGCGTAGTGCGCTGCAGATGTGTACATCTTCTGACCGTTGATGACGTACTCGTCACCGTCCCTCACGGCCCGGCACTGCAATCCTGCCAAATCGGCCCCCGCCTGCGGCTCGGTGAACCCAAGAGCGAAAATGATCTCGCCTTTGATCAGGCCGGGGATAAAGTGTTGCTTCTGCTCCTCCGTCCCAGCGGCCAGAATCGCAGGGGCCCCACTGCCCGCGCCGCCAACAGCGACGCCGACCCTGGCGAATTCTTCTTCAACAATGTACTGGTTGATGCGGCTGCCGCCCTGACCGCCGTACTCCTTCGGCCAACTGATGCCGATCCATTCACGATCAGCAACCTTCTGAATGAGCTCGCGGTAGTGCTCCCCCCGGCCCCCTTCCTCAGCGGTTTCCAATTCGCCGAGCACATCCTCGGTGACATTCTCGGCAATGAACTGCTGGACTTCACGGCGAAGGGTTTCCTGCTCGGAGGTGTATCCAAAGTCCATTTTTCCCTCGACAGCTGGTCTGGATAAGTCAGGCGTTTTCGGTCTAGAGGTGACAGCAGCCGTCCCCGCATTTAACAAGAGACTCTGCAAGAGGCATTTTCTTGTGCGGCGATGGGAGTGTCAAGTTATGGCGAGGGAACTGACGGGCCTATGATATTGGACAAAGACGAACCTACAGCGCAGCCAAGCCCGTTCCACATCGCCGCCGATTGAGAAACTGTCAACAGAGATTTCTCTCTGAGCGCGACATTATCTGACATTACGCGACATTTTGATCATCGTGCGCATGTCCGCGGCAGGTTACAATGCCACTTCGTTTTCATACACATGTTCGAATATCGAATTTGCATGGTACGGGACATTCAGGATTCTGACAAGTGTGCAGCGTCACCAGTTAGGGCAATCGCGTCTTAATTTTTTGCGCTCCAAGAGGCCCTCTCACGACGGAAGAAACCTTCGTCATACCTGCGAAAGCAGGAATCCAGAGATCATCTGCCAGTGAACGACACCCGTACCATAGGCCCTGGATTCCTGCTTTCGCAGGTATGACGGGTATGAGTGCAACCAACATCTATGACACGATTGCCCTGCGTCACCAGTAAGGATCGAATCCCAAGGCTATGAATGCCACAGGCGGTGCGTAAGGGAGGCAATGAGAATATGATGACGGTGATTTAATCGACAGGTCCGTGTCCCAACATCGCCACCAGTTCCTGCACGGTGGCTGTGTTGGCGGATTCCAAATCTTCGATGATTGCAATGAAGCGTTCAGTTTCCGAATCGGAAAGAACCCTGGAAGCGCATGAACGCACCTTTGCCAGTCGCTCGTCGCGAGTGAGCGGGTTGCCCCAGATGCCCCTGGGGCGGTCGCACCGCGACCTGTAGGTTTGCCCGTCGGATGTTTCGACGCTGACCACGATCCACATATCATCGAAGTTGGCCGGAATCTCGGGCTTCATGTCGACCGTGGTCCGTCGCAGCAGGTCCACCACCTCGGGTCGGTGCACGGCTTCATCGGTGAATGTCTCGATACCTATGCTGCGATCCAGCAGAGCGGCAGCCACGGTGTATTGGAAGCTGAACTTTCCGTCCAGGCCGGTCTCGGGGAAGGGTCGTCCGACGTATCGCATCACCGGGGTCTCGATTGTTACAGCGGCGATGCGGTCAGCATCCACCCCAAATCGTTGCTGCAGGTCGAGGGCAGCGTCGATGCCCCTGTGAGTGCCGTACTGGCTGGGGTGTTTCTTAATTGCTACTCCCGGGTGCACCAGACGGTAAGGGTTGCCGAAGTCGCGGGTTACGGCCTCCAGTTCGAAGCCATCGCCGAACAACACGGCAGCATAGCCAGACTCGTGCTCAATCACATTGGGGTTGGCGGTGAAGCCTCTGGCCGCGAGCAACGCTGCCTCGATACCCATTCGCCCGGCGTTGCCACAGTGGGTGGACTTGGTCATCGTGCCCGTGTTGGCCGATACCGTCCCAGCCCGGGACGCGGCCATCCCCAGGGCCATTCGGGTCTGCTGGGTGTCCAGGCCCAGCATCACGGATCCTGCGGCGGCGCTGCCCATCACTCCGACCAGGCCGGGCGGGTGGAATCCTCCCAGGCCGAGGTCCGCGGATGCCACGCGTATGCGCCCCTGTACCTCAAACCCGGTAATCAGGGCGGTCACGATGTCCTTCCCAGTGGCTTCCCTGCTTTCGGCGAGGGCCAGGATGCCAGGGAGGGTCGGCGAAGTGGCGTGGGTGGCAGGATGCCACATCACCTCGTAGTCCAGAACGTGTCCCGCAACACCGTTGATGAAGGCGGCCATCGGAGGCGATGTCCTGAAGCCGTGACCGAAAGCGGAGCATTGCGGATTGCCGCCCATATCGCGAGCGTACTCGGCGACGATTTGGGCCGCCTGCTCCTGAGACCCGGCTAGCGTAACGGCCAGCCCGTCCAGGATGACCATTTTCGCGGCCTCTACTGCCTCCGGTGGCATGGATTCATACTTTGCGGAGGAGATGTGCCCGGCCAGTTCCTCGGTGATACCCATTTCCGGTCAACTCCGCGTCAGTTCAATTCGGCAAGCACTGGACGTAACGCCTCGACCAGCGGCGGCAGGAATTCCTGCCAGGTCCCCACAACTCCAAAATCAGCGGAACGGAAGATGGTGGCGCGGCGGTTCTGGTTGATGGCCACGATGATGCCGGCACGCTGCAACCCGACCGTATGATTGAAGGCCCCCCGGATGCCTACTGCGATGTAGACGGTGGGCGCGATGGTACGGCCGCTGATCCCGACCTGCAGCTGCTGCGGGAGCCACCCGGCGTGCACCACGTCTCGGGTGGTGGCGACCGAAGCTCCCAGGGAGCGTGCGGCTTCCAGCACAGCCGCCACTTGCTCTTCGCCAACCCCCATGCCTACGCCGACCACCACGCGGGCCCGGGCGAGGTCCAAGCCTTCAGTATCCTCCTGGAACTCCTCGCCGATAAGCCGCACGTCGGGCCCTTCAAAGGGCACAGGTTCCAGGTGTTCAACACCTGCCGTTGCCCCTGGGTCCGGAATTGCCGGACTCAGCAAGCCCGGGCGGAGGGTCACGAGGTTAGGCAGCGTCTTGGACAGGATGGGCGCTACCACGTTTCCACCAAGGGCCGGCTTCAACTGCACGAGCTGGCCGTCGTCGTCGATTTCGAGGTCGATTGCGTCGCCGGTCAGGCCAAGATTTAGCCGGGCAGCGAGCCGGGCGGCTAGGTCCCGGCCGTCGGCGGTTGAAGCGAACAGGATGGCGTAGGGCCTTTCCCTTTCCACCACGCCAGCCAGAGCGCTTCCCACTGCCCTGCTGCACACCGGGCCCAGACCTGAGTTGTCCAGGGCCAGGAGCCGGTCGGCGCCGGCCGCCGCGAGGGATTCGGCGTGGGCTGCTCCGTCCGGTGCGATGACCACCGCGACCACTTCGCTTTGGGTTATTGCGGTCAGGTCTCGGGCCTTGCCGAGCATTTCGTAGGTGACGTGGGCCAGACTCTCCCGGGTGTTTTCCGCAATTACCCAGATGCTGCGGTCTGTGGCCCCTGGATATCGGGGCAGCGGTTCAGTGGAACCTTGAGGTTCCGCAGCCTCCAACTCGGCCAGGCGCTCCTTGACGGATTCGGCTATCTGGCGGGCTGCGTCCTCAGGAGTTACCTCTTGCAAGGTCACCGCGAGGCGGTTGGGTTCGACAAGTCTGATCTCGTTAACCCAAGTTGGCGAACCCTGGGCACCGAATTGGGATGAATCGTCGGAGAGTTGGGCGCAGTTCACTTCATCGACCGGCTTGTCCGCCGCTTGCTCCGTCTGTTCCCTGTTAGGGAACAGCTCGGGCGCCACGCCCTCGGTCACGCAAATGACTGCCGGCAGGTCGCATTCCAGGGTCTGGAATCCTTCGTCGGTGATCCTCTCCACGACCGCCCTGCGCCTGTCGTCGCTCAGGTCGAGGCGGCGAACGTGGCTGACGTGAGGCAGGCCCATCAGCTCCGCGACCTCGGGGCCGACTTGGCCGGTCTCGCCGTCGGTGCTGTTGCGTCCGCAGATGATCAGGTCCGGTTGCTCACGCTGCAGGGCGAGGGCCAAAGCGCGAGAGGTAGCGAGCGTATCGCTGCCGGCCAGCGCGCGATCCGTTACCAGCACGCCGCGGTCGGCGCCGAGGGCGAGGCAGCTTGTTAGCCCCTCTTTGGCCCCTGGGGGGCCCATCGTCAAGACGACAACCTGGTCTTCGGCCTCCGTTTTCAGCTCGACGGCGCGGACCACCCCGAGCACATCGAAGGGGTTCACCTCCGATGGGACTCCGTCTCGAACGATCGTCCTTGCTTCGTAGTCGAATTGCATCCGGGCGATCATGGGCACATATTTCATGCAGACAGCGGTTTTCATGGACGGTCACCCGACTGTGGAGTATGGGGCGGGAGCCTACGGGTTCTGCAGTGGGAAGGGGAAGACAGACTTGAACCATTTGATGTGCAGAGGAGGTATGGATCCGGCGAAGGCATTTCAGGGGGATTCGCCGGAAACGTTGGTCAGCACAGCCTCTTCGCGTACCTCGGCGGTCATGCGCTGCAGCCGGGGGCTGATGGAGACAGGGAACTGGGGCGGCCTGCGCAGGTCCTTGAAGCGCGCATCCAGCGACGCAAACTCTCCCCGGAAACGCTCTCGGAGGTCGTGCAGGGAAACCTGCGGGCTGGTCCGCACTCCGTCAATCATTGCTTCCTCCAGTAGCGGCTCGGCGTCGACTGGTCCTGATTCTTCCTGAAGGCCTATGATGTCGGCAGACAGAGTGCCTTCTTCGTTGCGTCGTCGAAAGACCTGCTTGGCGCCAGGGAGGGACATCTTTCCTTCGCTGAGCTTCATCACCGGACGGCCGTCGAAACACACCAGCTTGTAAACCATGTCGGACCAAGGTGCATCGGCTGAAACTCCGGCCTTGGTACCCACGCCAAACAAGTCTATTTGCGCTCGCCCCTGCACCAGCGATTCCAGCGCGTACTCGTCCAGGCCTCCACTGGCCAGAATCCTGACATAATCCAAGCCTTCACGGTCCAGTAGCTGCCGCACCTGGCGACTCAGTTCGCTGTAGTCGCCGGAGTCCAACCGCACAGCCGCCAGCCGGTTGCCCTCGGCCTCCAACTCCTTTGCGATTGCCACGGCGTTCCATGCACCTGCAACCGTGTCGTAAGTGTCCAGGAGGAGCACCGTCCGGTCCGGGAAACTCTTCGAATATGCCCGGAAGGCCTCAAGTTCGGACGGAAAGCTGGAAATGAAAGAGTGGGCCATGGTGCCTGCTGGAGGAATGTCGTACTGGGAGGCCGCGAGCACGTTGCTGGTTGAAGCGAATCCCGCGATGTAGCTGGCTCGCGCCATTTTCATCGCGGCGTCCGATCCTTGGGTGCGCCTGGAAGCGAAATCGGCAATTCCCCTTCCTTGGGCGGCCCAGACGCATCGTGCAGCCTTGGTGGCCAGCGCCGACTGCAAATTAATCTGGTTGATGACATAGGTCTCGACCAGTTGCGCTTCAATGATGGGCGCAGTGATCTCAAGCACCGGCTCATCCACGAAAAAGAGCCGTCCTTCCGGTACGGCCCGAACGGTGCCTGTAAAGCGCACCTCTCGCAGAAATTCCAAGAAATCTGCGGTGAACATCCCCAGGGAGCGCAGGTAGGAGATCGCGTCGTCGTCGAATTGCAGCCGGGACAGGTATTCCAGAACATCGTCGAGCCCGGCGGAGACGAGGTACCCGCGATTCGGCGGATAGCTGCGAACGGTGAGCCCGAAGGTGGCTGGCTGGTGCATTCCCTGCCGGTAGTAGGCCTGGGCCATTGTCAACTCGTAGAGGTCGGTAAACAACCCCAGTTGACCATCCGCGTGTGCCAGGTTGGGTCTGCTCATTGGAAGGGCAGGACTTCCTTGTCGTCTTCTTCGCCTTCTGCTGCAATTTTCGGCGAAAGGCCAGTGAGTGCGATGGGCCATATTATCAATTTCGGCCCATGTTGGTGTCAACCGAAGCGCCATGCGCTCTTCGCCGCAGGCCGCCCGAGAGGCGGATTTCTTGACACACTCCAGCTTCAAAGATAGTATGAGTGTGTCCCAAGCGCCGGATGAACAGCCGGGTACGGGAGGAAGGGGTTCGGTATGGGCTTCTCGCGCGAGAAGCTTTTTTATTGTCCGAAAGTGTTGTCGGCGCGTGAGTACACGAGCGTATTCGTCGTTTGATTGACCAATATACGTCTCGGGAGCGCCCTGTTTGACGGAAATTCGTCCCATACAGTGGGCGGACGGCAACCTGCTCCTGCTGGACCAGACCCGTCTTCCCGCCGAAGAGACCGTAGCCACGGTATCCCGCTACGAGGACGCCGTTGCCGCCATTCGCGAGATGCGAGTGCGTGGAGCTCCTGCTATCGGAGTGACCGCCGCATACGCTGTGTACATGGCTGCCAGAGACACGAACACAACCGACAGAACCTCGTTTCTTGAGTCCCTCGAGAGAGCTGCGACCGAGATCCGAGCGGCTCGTCCCACGGCGGTCAACCTGGGGTGGGCAGTTGATCGTATGATGCGCGTCGCGGATTTGGTACCAGTCGCGCACGACATCTCGTCAAGGTTGCTGGAAGAGGCAATCGAGATTCAGCGCGAAGACGAGGAAATCAACCGGCGAATGGGCGAGTTCGGGAAGGAACTAATGCCCGACGGCGTATCCGTCCTGACTCACTGCAACACCGGCGCACTGGCCACATCCGCCTTCGGAACCGCCTTCGGCGTGATCCGCGCCGGATGGGAGTCCGGCAAGCGCTTCGAGATCTACAACACTGAGACCCGACCATGGCTGCAAGGAGCCCGCCTCACCTCCTGGGAATTTCAGAAACTGGGTATACCGGCTACCCTCCTGGCCGACTCGGCAGCCGGTATGCTGATGCGGCAAGGAAGGATCGGCTGCGTGATCACGGGTGCAGACCGTGTCGCCGCCAACGGCGACACTGCCAACAAGATCGGCACCTACGCGCTGGCCGTGCTGGCGAAAGAAAACGGAATCCCCTTTTACATAGCAGCCCCCACCAGCACCATCGACCTGAGCCTCCCCGACGGAGACGGCATCGAAATAGAGGAAAGGAATCCCGAGGAAGTAACCAGGTTCTCAGGGGTTCAAACAGCACCAGAGGGAGTGGTAGCGGTTAATCCTGCTTTCGACATTACACCTCACCGTTACATCAGCGCCATCGTTACCGAAGCGGGAGTGGCGTCGCCGCCCTACACCGAGAGCTTGATGCTTGCCGTGAACGGTGGCAGTTAGAGGACGACTCTGGATCGGATCGTGGTTCAATCTCAGGCTGAAATAGCGGTTATCGGGGGCAGTGGCCTCTACGACATAGAAGGCCTTGGCAACGTCGAGAGGGTCGAAGTAGATACCCCATTCGGCAACCCCAGCGACTCCATCGTTCTGGGCGACCTGGCAGGAGTACGGGTGGCCTTTCTGCCCCGACATGGACGCGGCCACCGCTTCAATCCCACGCGCATACCGGTTCGCGCCAACATATACGCCCTGAAGACATTGGGCGTGCAGCGCATAATTTCAGTCAGTGCGGTGGGCAGCCTGAAAGAAGAGTTCGCACCGCTGGACCTGGTCATTCCCAGTCAGCTGATTGATCGCACCCGGCTGCGGGAAAACACCTTTTTCGACGAACACATCGTGGTGCACGTCGGTATTGCCGATCCCTTCTGCGCGGATGCCAGCCAGGCCATCCACCGGGCTGCCCAGGCCCTGGACGTGAACGTGCATTCCGGTGGGACCATGGTGGTGATGGAGGGTCCCGCCTTTTCCACCCGCGCCGAATCCTTCATGTACCGCTCTTGGGGTGCCGACATAATCGGCATGACCGCCCTTCCGGAGGCGAAGCTGGCCCGTGAAGCCGAGATGTGCTACGCGACCCTGGCCTGGATCACGGACTACGATGTCTGGCGGGCCAATACGGAGGAAGTCAGCGTCGAGGCGGTGGTACAGAACCTTATGAAGAATGTGGAGACCTCAAGGAAACTGTTGACCCTACTCGCCCCTGCGCTGTCCGGAACGAGGGATTGTTCCTGCAACTCCACCCTGAAGGATGCCATAATCACCAGCCCCGAGCACATTCCCGGCGACCTGAAGAAGAAACTGGCGCCAATCATCGGAAAATACACCGGCTGAGGCAGCCGTGCCCCAACCTGGGTTCAGGAGAACTAGTTATGCCAAGGCAAGATGCTGGCGAGCCATATTTCCGAGTGGATTCCGTAGAAGCCAAGCAAATGCTGGATGCCGATCCGGACAATACGGTGGTGGTTGATGTCCGCCGCCCGGATGAATGGGTAACCGGCCACGCCACGGGAGCCATCCACATAGAGATCGACGACCTTATGGGCAGGTTGAATGAGTTGCCCCAGGACAAGAAGCTGTTGTTCATCTGCGCCGCAGGTGTTCGGAGCGGCTTGGCGTGCGAGTTTGCAATGGCTGGCGGCTTGGAGCCGGCCAATCTCTTCAATGTGGATGACGGCACTCCGTCCTGGATTGCCGCCGGAAACCCGACCTCCTACGGCAACGATCCGTAGAACAAGACAGATCCAACTAGGGAAAGCGAAGACAGTCGGCTTTCCCAAATACAGCAACTAAGGAGTATCTTTTGGCTACAAACCAGGTAAAAGGTGACGTCAAGGACCAATCACTGGCCCGGGAGGGCGTAAATCGCATCGAATGGGCCGGCCGGGAAATGCCGGTTGTGAACCTCATTCGCGAGCGATTCGCCCGGGAAAAACCGCTGGCCGGGATGCGGTTGGCGGCGTGCCTTCATGTCACCAGCGAGACCGCCAATCTGGCCATTGCCCTGCGGGACGGCGGCGCCGAGGTAAACCTGTGCGCCAGCAATCCCCTGAGCACGCAGGACGAAGTCGCAGCTGCGCTGGTCAGCGAATATGGCATTCCCACCTTCGCAATCAAGGGCGAGGACGACCAGACTTACTACAGCCATCTGACCGCCGCACTGGACTTGGAACCTCACATGACCATGGACGACGGTGCGGACCTGGTGACCATCCTGCACACCCAGCGATCGGAGCTGGTGTCCGGGGTCATCGGAGGCACCGAAGAAACGACCACCGGCGTAATACGGCTGACCGCAATGGCCAACGACGACAAGCTGCGATATCCGATCATCGCAGTAAACGACGCCGAGACCAAGCACTTTTTCGACAACCGCTACGGGACCGGCCAGAGCACCTTGGACGGTATAACTCGCGCCACCAACATATTGTGGGCAGGCAGGCGGGTTGTCGTCTCCGGCTACGGCTGGTGTGGACGCGGCGTTGCTTCCCGAGCCCGTGGCATGGGCAGCCACGTTATTGTTACCGAGACCAACCCCATTCGCGCTCTCGAGGCGGTGATGGACGGCTTCACCGTAATGAAGAGTCTAGATGCCGCCCGTGTTGGCGAGGTGTTCATAACCGTAACCGGCGGTTTCCACGCCATCGGCAAGGAACATCTGGAAGTGATGCCCAGCGGTGCCATACTATCCAACAGTGGGCACTTCAATGTGGAAATCGACATCCCGGCTCTGGAGGGAATGGCGGTTTCTCACCGTGAGGTCCGTCCCTATGTTGAGGAGTATGTCCTGCCCGACGACAGGAAACTCTACCTGCTGGGCGAGGGCCGTTTGATAAACCTGGCTGCTGCTGAAGGTCATCCGTCCGCGGTGATGGATATGAGCTTTGCCAACCAGGCGCTTTCTGCTGAATATATCGTAAAGAACCAGGGAAATCTGGCCGCGGGAGTGCACGGGGTGCCCGTTGAGACCGACCGCGAGGTCGGCCGCCTGAAGCTGGAGTCCCTGGGTGTCGGAATCGACATCCTGAGCGCTGAGCAGCAGCGATACGCGGAAAGCTGGGAAGAGGGCACCTAGCCCCGGCCTTTGGCATTCGAGTCCGCAACCCGGCCAGGGCCGGAGCATAATACCGGAGGAAAATCCAGATGCCCATTCAGTTCATGACTTCCCCAAAATACCTGCTCACATCAGAGTCGGTAACCGAGGGGCACCCTGACAAACTCTGTGACCAGATTTCTGACGCAGTCCTGGACGCTGCGTTGGGCGGCGACCCCATGAGCCGCGTTGCCTGTGAGACGGTCGCAACCAAGAATCTCATCATGGTTACCGGTGAGATCACCACCAAGTCCGACTTGAACTTCGACGATATCGCCCGCGGGGTGATGCGCCAGATCGGCTATACCGATGTCAGCTATGGCATAGACGGCAATTCCTGCGGCGTGATCGCTCACGTCAGCCAGCAGTCCCCGGACATCAGCAGCGGAGTCTCCACGGCCCTCGAGGAGCGCGGCAGCGCGGGTTCCGATGCCCGACGGGCCACCGGTGCCGGCGACCAGGGAATGATGGTTGGCTTTGCCTGCGACGAGACCGACGGCCTCATGCCCATAACCGTCGACCTGTCCCATCGCTTGGTTGAGCAACTGGCAGCGGTGCGAAAGGACGGCCTTCTTGATTACCTCGGTCCCGACGGCAAGTCCCAGGTCACCGTCGAGTACGCCCACGGAAAGCCGAAGCGGGTGGATGCAGTGGTAATCAGCTCCCAGCACCAGGATAGCGACGATCGGGACTCCTTCACCAAGAAGATTCGTAGCGACATCCTCGAGCATGTGATCCGGCCCATCGTGCCGTCCGAGCTTTTGGACGACAACACACGCTACTTCGTCAACCCCAGCGGCTGGTTCGCCGTGGGCGGTCCCCAGGGGGACACGGGCCTGACCGGACGCAAGATCCTGGTCGATACCTACGGCGGTATAGCCAGGCACGGCGGGGGCGCCTTCTCTGGCAAGGACCCGACGAAGGTCGACCGTTCCGGGGCCTATGCTGCCCGCTATGTGGCCAAGAACCTCGTAGCCGCTGGATTGGCCCAGCGGGTGGAAGTCATCGTGTCGTACGCCATTGGCGTCGCGGAACCCATTTCTGTGTCAGTGGAGACCTTTGACACAGGCCAGATCGCAAACGACCGCATCGAATCACTGGTGGGCGAATACTTCGACCTGCGGCCCGGCGCCATAATCGAAGACCTGAACCTTCGCCGGCCCATCTACCAGCCTACCGCCGCTTACGGCCACTTCGGTCGGCCCACCGCCGATAAGCTGGGACTGTCCTGGGAGCTCACCGACAAGTCTGACGCGCTGAGGCAGGCTGCGGTATAATCGCTTCTCTCGACCCTGGGCTCCATAAACCGGAAAAGCAAGCGGCGGGCGTATAGTCCGCCGCTTTTGACATAATACGCAGTTGCAGAGGTGAATCATGGCGCAGCTGGCGGACATCAGGTTCGGCACGGACGGGTGGCGAGCGCTCATTGCGGGCGACTATACCTATGAAAATGTGGCCAGGTGCGCTCGGGGTCTGTGCGATTACCTGAAGCAGCGGGGAACCGCAGATCGCGGTCTCATCGTTGGATACGATACCCGGTTCCTGTCGCCTGAGTTTGCCGCCACAGTTGCCAACGTGTCGACCAGCGAGGGCATACGCACCCTGCTCTCGGTCGAAGCGGCGCCAACTCCCGTCCTGAGCTACAACGTGCTACATCACGGGGCTGGTGGAGCCGCGATCATCACCGCCAGTCACAATCCGGCAACCTGGAACGGCTTCAAGTTCAAGCCCGAATACGCTGGCAGCGCCACCCAGGAGATTACGGACGACCTGGAAGATTCTATACGCCAGATTGACCGGATGGACCCGACACAAGCCACCTCTGGGCGGACCTTGGCGCTGCTGGAAGACCTGTCGCCGTCCGAGCCGTACATCAGCCACGTGGGCACCCTGGTGGATCTCGACGCCATTCGTTCCGCCGGCTTTCATGTGATGGTTGACGCCATGTACGGAGCGGGAGCTGGGTATCTTCCCAGGCTACTGGATGGTGGCACCACCACCGTCGAAGAGCTGCATGGGCATCGTAATCCCGCCTTCCCGGGAATGGCACAGCCTGAGCCTATCGCGCCCAATCTGACCGAGCTGATGGCCAGAGTCCCCGGGACTGGTGCTTCGATTGGCATAGCACTCGACGGAGACGCTGACCGCGTCGGCATCATTGATGAGACCGGCGGTTTTGTCACCACGCTGGACGTCTTCTCGCTTCTCGCTCTCTACCTCTTGGAAGAAAAAGGTCTTAGAGGATCTTTGATCAAGGGTGTAACTGCGTCCCAGGCCCTGAATAAAATGGGTGGGTCTTACGGTGTTGCAGTTCACGAAGTCCAGGTAGGATTCAAGCACATGGGCCCGCGAATGGAAGAACTGAATGCCCTTATGGCCGGTGAGGAAAGCGGCGGGTTCGCCTTCCGGGGCCATGTACCTGAGAGGGATGGCATTCTGAGCGGCTTGTTTGTGCTGGAATACATGGCGAAGACCGGGAAGACCGTGTCTGAATTGCTTCGAGGCCTCTTTGACAAGGTCGGCCCCCACTTCTACCATCGCCGCGACATCGAGTTTGAGGCCAACGATCGCGATCGCATCAGCCTGTTGGTCAACAAGCCCGATCTGGAGCATCTCGGGACATACCCAGTGGTATCGTCCGACAGCATAGATGGTCGTCGCCTGCGATTTGACGATGGCTGGCTGGCGGTCCGCTTCTCTGGCACCGAGCCTCTTCTGCGCATTTACGCCGAAGCTGGTAGCCCGGAGCGGGTCGCCGGCCTGTTGGACGCAGCACAAGACTACCTGGGAGTCTGACGGGCCGATCTTGCATGCCTTGGGGCATCAGCCTCAACCTGGATTGTCACGCTTACATTACCGCGGAGGAAATACGAAATGGCAGAAAAGCGAATTCTATGTGCCTTTGGGGTTGACCTGGACGCGGTCGGCGGCTGGCTGGGCTCCTACGGCGGAGAAGACTCTCCGGATGACATTTCCCGCGGGCTATTTGCCGGGGAGGTGGGAACCCCGAGACTGGTGAAGCTGTTCGATCGTCTGGGGATCAGGACTTCATGGTTCATCCCCGGTCATTCCGCAGAGACATTCCCCGATGAATGCCGCATGATCGTGGAAGCGGGGCACGAAATTGGGCTTCATGGTTACTCTCACGAGAACCCCATTTCCATGTCGCCCGAGCAGGAGGAAGCGGTGCTGCTACGCTGTATCGACCTGCTCACCCAGTTGGCTGGAAAGCCTCCCACGGGATATGTGGCGCCTTGGTGGGAGTTCAGCCATGTCACAAACGAGCTGCTATTGAAGCACGGCATCAAGTACGACCACAGCTTGATGCACAAGGACTTTGAGTGCTACTACGTGCGCGTGGGCGACCGCTGGACCAAGATTGATTTCTCACAACCTGCCGACGCATGGATGCATGCCCTTGAACGCGGCGAGGAAACTGATCTCGTCGAGATTCCTGCCAACTGGTACCTGGACGATCTGCCGCCGATGATGTTCATCAAAAAGTCTCCCAATAGTCATGGATTCGTGAACCCAAGGGATATCGAATCCATGTGGAGGGACCAATTCGACTACGTGTACCGGGAATACGACGACGCGATTTTCCCGATCACCATCCATCCCGATGTTAGCGGCCGACCCCAGGTGATCCTTATGCTCGAACGCCTGACTGAATACATCGCGTCCCACGATGGCGTACAGTTTTTGACTTTCAACGAGATCGCTGACGACTTTCTTGCCCGGAACCCCCGCAATAAATGATTCCAGCTGGCTGATATAGCAGGCGGAGGGCCGTTCGCCTCCCGACATAAACAAACGGTCGCCGCCTTGAAGTGGTATTACAAGTGGTTAGCAGGCCGGCAACAATATTGAAGCCCGCTCGTCCTGATAGGCGAGCGGGCTTTTTATGAATCCAGTATTTTGCCGGCTATCGCTTGGTGTACTGGGGGGCTCGGCGAGCACGCTTGAGTCCGTACTTCTTGCTTTCCTTGATCCTGGCATCTCGAGTAACGAACCCGGCACGCCGGAGTGCCGGTTTCAGGGAAGGATCGAAGGCTATGAGCGCGCGGGTAATGCCATGACGGACAGCCTCCGCCTGGGCGTTCACTCCCCCTCCAGCCACCTTCGCCACCACCCTGAACCGGTTCATGGTGCTGGTGACATGAAAGGCATCGTTCGCGACCCGCTGCCAGGTAGACCAGCCGAAATATTCATCCATCGGTTTGCTGTTCACGATGAACGGTCCGCCGTCGTCCACATACAGCCGCACACGGGCGATGGCCGTCTTGCGCTTACCTATGCCGTAATAGTACTGCTGAGCTGCGTCTAATTGAACCAAGAGAATCCTGCCTCCGTCCGTGTTGGAGCACCGGGATATGCAAATTCGGCTAGCTTGCCTGCGCGACCTGCGCATCGTGCGGATGAGTGGGACCTGCGTACACCTTCAGCCGGGTCAGCATCTGGCGACCCTGGTGATTTCTCGGCAACATACCCTTGACCGCAAGTTCAATGACCCGTTCGGGACGCTTCTCCAGCATTTCCCGCAACCTGATGGACTTGAGGTTCCCTACATAGCCTGAGTGCCGGTAGTAATACTTCTGAGTGGTCTTTCGGCCTGTGGTACGCACCCTGGAGGCGTTGACCACCACCACAAAGTCCCCGGTTGCCGTGTGCGGGGTGTAGGTGGGCTTGTCCTTGCCCTGCAGCGACACAGCAATATCGCGAGCCAGACGACCTAGTGTCTGCCCCGTTGCATCGACTACTTTCCAGTTGGCTTCGACCTCTCCCGGCTTCGGGAAGTATGTACTGGTCCTTTTCATTTGCTCTATCCAATTTGAGCCGGAGGGAAGTCAATCACTCCTTCCGGGTATTTGACCTCGACTAGACACAGGCCTCGCGCGGGGAGGGTCGGCACTCTTGCAGCATTGCCGCTGGATTCCAGCGTCGCTCCCATTAATTCCACCGGCTGTTTGCCCCTGCCAATTTCCAGCAGAATTCCGTTTGCCATTCTGATTTGCTGTTTCAGGAAGCCGTTGGCTTCACACTCTATCACTATCCTGTCGCCAGTGCTGTCTACCTGCCACCGCTTCACTGTTCTGACCGCACTACGGTCTCGCGGATGTCCAGAGGCAATTACGCGAAAGTCGTGTGTTCCAACCAGTGCCTCCGCCGCTTCGGCCATCGCCCCAACGTCGAGGGGCTCCCGCACCCAGAGGTGCGAATGCCGGAGGAGCGCCGAGGGTGCGTGCCTCGCAAGGATCTGGTACCTGTAAACGCGCCCGAGGGCAGACCGCCGCGAATGGAAGCTATCGTCCACCCCTACTGCGTCCAAGACTCGGATGTCCTCAGGGAGAAAGAAGTTCAACGCCGGTGCAAATCTGGACACCGGGCGCCTCGCGGCGGTGATGAAGTCCACCACCTGCCCTTCTGCGTGAGCTCCTGAGTCGGTTCGGCTGGCACCCCTTATACGGAGGCACTCACCGGTAAACCGTCCCAGAGCCTCCTCGAGGGCTCCCTGAATTGTTGGTTGGTTAAGCTGCAGTTGGAACCCGTTGTAGTTGGTTCCCTGGTATTCGACCCTGAGGGCAATCCGCCGTGGCTGCCCTTCGCTTTGATTGCCGGAGGTTCCAGACTCTGTATCTCCAGCTATGGGATCCGCTCCTTCAGACCAGCTCGATCACCGCCATCTGGGCGGCATCTCCCTGGCGTGGTCCCAGTTTGACTATGCGGGTATATCCGCCTGCCCTCTCAGCATAACGCGGGGCGACATCATCAAAGATCTTTTCCACCACTCGCTTATTGGGCACTTGGGCCAAGGCCAGCCTGCGGTGGTGAAGAGTCCCCTTCTTGCCGTGGGTGATCAGTTTCTCGGCAACGACCCTGGTCTCCTTTGCCTTCGCCAGGGTCGTGGTAATTTTCTCGTGTTTAATCAGTTCGGAAACCAGCCCACGCATCAACGCCTTTCGCTGGTCCTTATACCGGCTTAACTTGCGCCCGGAGACGCGATGGGAGGCCATGGTCAGTCAATCTCCTCGTAGTCCGGATCCTCATCCGCATCGTCCATGAGCGCTGCACTGCTGTCTTCTTCGAATGTCATCCCAACGGGAAGAGTCGCGACTTCGTCGACTCCGTCACCCATGAGGTCGCTGATGTCCTCCGCGGTGATGGCACCCATGGTCGAGGGATCAGAGGCCGGCTGGCTCCCGTTCGAAGGACTTGTAATACCGTGCTCTGCCAGCTTCTCCTGCAGTTCCACCAGCGATTTCTCGCCGAAGTTCCTGATTTTCAGCAGGTCTTCGTCGGACATTTCCAGAACTTCGCCCACTCGGTTGATCTGCGCTCGCTTGAGGCAGTTCAGGGTGCGAGGTGAAAGCTCCAGCTTCTCTATCGGCGTCTGGTATACCTCTGGAGAGATAACCAGCGGTGCCCGGTCGATGCCCAGGTCAGCAGTTCGGTTCAACTTGCTGAACAGGAAGAAGTTCTTTACCAGCTTCTCCGCGGCCTGTTGTACGGCCTCAATAGGCTTGATAGCACCATCGGTCCACACTTCGAGCAACAGGCGCTCGTAGTCGGTGACATGACCAACCCGCGTCCGCTCGACCGAGAAGTTCACCTTCCGGACTGGGCTGAACACGGCGTCCACAGGCAATGCGCCGACAGGAATGTTAGAGCCTTCGTCACCCGGCTGGGCGGTCTGATAACCTGTGCCCTGCCTCACATTGAACTCAATGGACAACTGAACGTCATCGTCATCGAGGGTGGCCAGGTGTTGCTCGGGATTTACAATTTCGAAGTCGGCAGAAGTCATAATATCGCCCGCACACACGGGTCCTCCGCCACTGACTTCCAGGCGCATTTTGCCGTCGCGCCCGCCGGAGGAGCGAATTCGTACTCCCTTAATGTTGAGGAGGATTTCCATAACCTCCTCTTTTACGCCGGGAATAGCCATATATTCATGGACCACGTCCCCGATCTTCACCCAAGTGATAGCTGCCCCGGGCGTCGAACTCAGCAAGATCCGGCGGAGAGGGTTCCCGATCGTCTGGGCAAAACCTCTCTCCAAGGGACCCACTGCTACCCGGCCGTAGGTGTCTTCGGAGACCTGAACCAAGATTTCCGGGGTAGGAATTGCCGGCCCTTCAGTCAAGGAGCCGGCTGGAACAACAAAAGTGTCTAGCATTGACCCCCTACTACCTCGAGTAAAACTCTACAATCAGCCTTGAATCAAGGGTTGTCTGCAGTTCCTCATCTGAAGGAAGGGCAACAACACGTCCGGACATCTCGCCAACGTCCAAGGCCAGCCACGCGGGTACAGGGCGCTTCGGAAGGCCCGCCGTCCGGTCGGCATAGAAGTCGGTGGCCTTGTCCGCCTCTTTCCAGGTGATGGCATCTCCGGGTTTGACCGAATAGGAAGGTACATCGGTCTTGCGGCCGTTGATTCCGAAGTGGCCGTGTAGCACCAACTGACGCGCCTGTTTGCGGGAATCCGCAAACCCCAGCAGGTAGATCACGTTGTCCAGCCTGCGCTCCAGGCTGCGTAGCAGGTTCATGCCGGTCACGCCTGGCGTGTTGAATGCTTCGTCCATGTATTTCCGAAACTGCGATTCAAGCACACCATAGATGTACTTGGCTTTCTGTTTTTCCAGAAGGTGCACGCCGTAGTCGGAAGGACGGCGCCTTCGCCGGGAGACATTTCCCGGGGGATTTCGGCGTTTCTCGAATGAGCAGCGCGGCGTAAAGCAGCGGTCGCCCTTTAAAAACAACTTTTCTCCGGACCGCCTGCAAAGACGGCATGCCGGCCCTGTGTATCTGCCCATATGGCTGGCCTACACTCTCCTTCTCTTAGGTGGACGGCACCCGTTGTGGGGTATCGGCGTGACGTCCCTGATGCTGGTGACAACCAGACCGGCCCCCTGAAGGGAACGGATGGCCGCCTCCCGGCCGGCGCCGGGGCCTTTGATGAAAACATCGATGTGTCGCATTCCGGCTTCTCCGGCTCGCCTGCCGGCCTGTTCCGCAGCCCGTTGCGCTGCGAAGGCCGTGCCTTTGCGTGAGCCCTTGAAGCCAACCTGGCCAGAGCTGGCGCAAGCGATCACATTTCCCTGAGGGTCCGTGATACTGACCAGCGTGTTGTTGAAAGTCGAATAGATATAGGCCCTGCCTTGGGGAACTGAACGCCTCTCTCGGCGCCTGCTTCTGGGTCTGGGCATAATTTACACCGCCTACTTCTTGCCGCCGGTCCGCCTGCCGCGGCCAGCGACCGTGCGGCGCGGGCCTTTGCGCGTCCTGGCGTTTGTGCGAGTGCGCTGACCGGAAACAGGTAGATTCCGGCGATGTCGCAGGCCCCGGTACGAGCCGATGTCGATCAGCCGACGAATGTTCTGGTTGACCTCACGCCGCAGATCCCCTTCGGAAATGTACTCCCGGTCGACCAATTCACGAATGCGGTTCACCTGGGCCTCAGTGAGTTCGTTCATGCGCGGAGGCATGACCGGGTCCAGGTCGGCCTTGATGACGATTTCCTCGGCGAGCTTGGGGCCTATCCCGTAGATACTCCTCAAAGCAACGTGAGCCCTCTTCCGGTCGGGAACGTCCACTCCGGCTATACGTACCACTTTGCCTCCTTCAGACCTTTGTCTCTACCCTTGTCTGCACGGGCATCCGATCAACCCTGGCGCTGCGAGTGCCTAGCGTTCTGACAGATGATCCGGATAACGCCCTTTCGCTTGATTACGCGACACTTGTCGCACCGTGGTTTCACTGAAGCTGTAACTTTCATTTCCAGCCCTGACATACCATCTTTTTCAAAAGATAAATGGGCCCGGCGAGTTCAGATTTGGCCCGTACTCACCAGCCCGGACTCCAGTATGAGTGCCCTATTTGGCGCGCTACTTGAACCTGTAGGTAATACGGCCCCGGGTCAGATCGTAGGGGGAAAGCTCCACCAGGACCCGGTCACCCGGCAGCACGCGAATGAAGTTCATCCGAATCTTGCCTGACACATGGGCCAGCACCTCGTGGTCGTTGGGCAGTTCCACCCGGAACATTCCATTGGGAAGGGCCTCTTTAACGCTGGCCTCTACTTCAATCGCTTGCTTCTTCGCCATAAATCCCCTTTCTGATGGACTCTTGTTACTTCCCCGTAGGGCGGGCAGCCATGATCACTGATCCAAGTTCTACAGGGTCTAACTGTGGATCGTCAGAATTTCAGGTCCCTTGTCCGTAATCGCTATAGAGTGTTCAAAATGAGATGAGAGCTTACCATCGGAGGTGACCACCGTCCACTGGTCGTCCAGTATCCTGGTCCGCCAGTCACCCATGTTGAACATCGGCTCAATGGCTATGCACATGCCTGGGCGCAGCAGCGCCCCTCGTCCCGGCTCTCCGTAGTTCGGCACCTGGGGATCCTCGTGAAGGAAGCGTCCAACGCCATGGCCGACAAACTCCCGAACCACTCCGTAGCCCCGCGATTCCCCGTACGCCTGGACAGCGGCTCCGATATCTCCCACTCGAGCCCCGGGGACCGCAGCCATTATTCCTGCTTCCAGCCCAAGACGGGTGTCCTCCATCAGCTGCAGCAGATCTTCGGGGACCTCGCCGACTGCAATAGTAACGGCGGCATCACCGATAAATCCCTCGATGGTCGCACCCACGTCCACCTTAACGATGTCCCCTTCCTGGAGCTTTTTCTTACCAGGAATCCCGTGAACTATTTCCTGGTTAACGGAAGCGCAGATCGTCGCAGGGAATCCACGGTATCCCTTGAAAGTAGGCGTCGCACCACTCCCGGTAATCTCCTTGAACGCGATCCTGTCCAAGTCGCGGGTGGTCATTCCGGGTTCGACAGACGCCTTGAGGAGATCGAGGGTCTTTCCGACAATCTCCCCCGCCTTGCGCATTGAATCCAACTCGCGGGCGGACTTGATGGTAATTCCACCCGAGTAGGTCGAAGGCGAAGTGGAAGCGGTTTCCTTTTTGTTTCGATTCACTTGTTTATTCTACCCTTTAACTTCGAAAAAAGAAAATCGGAGGCTGAAAAAACCGGGCTACAGAGCCTCAACTATACGCCGAAAGACTCCATCAACGGACTCCTGCCCAGGAATATCCACCAACAACTTCCTGTGTCTGTAATAGTCCAGCACCGGCCTGGTTTCTTCCCGGTAAACATCGATCCGTTTCTGGACCGCTTCCAGACGGTCGTCATCCCTTTGGTAGAGTTGTCCACCGCAGCGATTGCATTCGGGGGGAGGGCCATCTCCCGTGTGCGTGTAAGGAGCCTGACATTCCCTGCAGACGAAACGACCGCTCAATCTCTTCGTAAGTTCCTTTTCCGGCACATCAATATGCAGTACACGATCAACGTTCCGAGCCTGCCTGGTCAGGGCAGACTCCAACTCCTCAGCCTGGCGGGTGTTGCGAGGAAAGCCGTCCAAGATGAACCCCTTGTCAACCTGGATCGACAGAATCTTGTCCATCATGATGTCGATCACGACATCGTCGGGGACCAATGAGCCCCGATCCATGAATTCTTTGGCCCGCAGCCCCAGGGGTGTTCCCTCCCGCAAATTGTGCCGGAAGATATCGCCGGAGCTCAGGTGGGGTAGCCGATATTGGTCCACCAGCAATTGGGCCTGGGTCCCCTTACCTGCTCCCGGCGGCCCGAACAAAACGAGTCGCAGATTTCCAGCCACGTTATCTCAGGAATCCTTCGTAGTTTCGCATTGTCAACTGGGCTTCCAACTGCCTCAGGGTGTCCAGTCCCACCCCGACCATGATCAGCAGGCTAGTACTGCTGAGGGAAATGGCCTGTACGTCTGTGACGAGAGAAGCAAGGTACGGCACAATGGCAATAAAGCCCAAGAAAAGTGCTCCGCCCATGGTGATCCGAACTATCACCCTGTTCAGGTAGTCCTGGGTGGGCTTTCCTGGTCTAATTCCCAGCACAAATCCGCCATTGCGCTGCAAGTTTTCGGCCAGGTTTTGCTGGTTGAAGATAACAAGCGTGTAGAAGAACGTGAACAGCACCACCAGTATGAACACCATCACCCAGTAAAGCGGCGAGGTCGGCACAAGGAGCACCGCGAAGAAGTTGGCCACGTCTCCGATCCAGGTAGTGTTGGTCGAAAAGTATGTGGCAATCGTTCCCGGGAGTATGACGATCGAAAAGGCAAATATGAGCGGTATCATCCCCGCAGAGTTGATCCGAAGCGGCAGATATGTCGCTCCGCTTTGTCTATACATCCGGCCGCCTCTGAAAATGCTCCTGCCATACTGTACCGGAATACGCCTGTGTGCTTCGTTGAACAGAACGATCAACGCGATAATCAGCACTCCGATGATGGCGAAAAAACCGATACCTAGAACATTGTCGCGGTCAAGAAATCCTTGTGTCAGCAAGCTGGGGAAACCAGCCACAATTCCAGCGAAAATTATCAGCGAGATCCCGTTCCCAATACCTCGCTCGGTTATCATTTCGCCCAGCCAGACCAAGAACATGGTTCCGGCAGTGATGGAGAAGAGCGCTGCTACAGTGGGCAAGAGGGCATCGCCGCTGAAACCCACGTTTGTAAGCCCATTGCTCTGCTGGAGCAGGACCAGTTGCCCGTACCCTTGCGCCAGCGCAATAGGCACTGTCAACCAGTGGATGATGCGGTTCATCTTGGCGCGGCCGGCTTCTCCCTCCCGGGATATCTCCTGCAACTGCGGAAACACCGGGGTGAGGAGCTGGATAACGATGGACGCTGTGATATAGGGGAACACACCCAGGGCCACGATACTCATGCGGCTGAGTGCGCCGCCACTGAACAGGTCCAAAAAGCCGAGCAACTCGTTGTTGCGGAACAGATTGTCCAGCTGCACCTGGTCAATGCCGGGCAAGGGGATGTGCGCAACGAACCTGTACAGAGCCAGAATGGCCAGCGTGAACAGGATCTTCGCTCGCAGGTCGGGGAGGCTGAATGCATCTATTGCTGCCTGCAGCAGCCTCGGAAACCGCCCCCCCTGGGTCTCGGACGCCATCATCAGTCGTTAGTTTCCTGCGCCGAACCCTTGGCTCCTTCGATTGCCTCCTTCGCTGTGCCCGTAAACTTGTCAGCAACAACGGTAAGAGGTTTTGTCAGTTCGCCCCCGCCTACAATCTTAACAGG
Source organism: Dehalococcoidia bacterium (assembly GCA_963667765.2). Classification (GTDB taxonomy): domain Bacteria; phylum Chloroflexota; class Dehalococcoidia; order Lucifugimonadales; family UBA3495; genus VXOI01. Next base: position 172,771 of record CAXXON010000003.1, read on the forward strand.
GCGGTTCAGGTTCCTGAGGAACCCTCTTTCGAAGAGCAATTGCGGGGTGACCACATCGCCGGGCTCGAACTGTTCCAGCGTCTCAAGCTTGACCAGCGAGTAGTAGGTCTTGAAAATATTATTGAAGCCCCGCCGCATCGGCAGGCCTTTGATAATCGGGAGTTGCCCACCTTCGAACCCCACGCGAGGCCCTCCGCCGGAACGGGACTTCTGTCCCTTCATCCCGCGGCCAGCGGTGCTTCCCTGGCCGGCGGCGTCGCCACGGCCAACTCTCTTGCGGTTACGCCTTGTCCCTTTGGGCGGCGCCAATTGATGCTGCATCATGCCGCGCTTTAGACCTCCTCCACTCGCAACAGATGCTCGACTTTCTTTACCATTCCCCGAATAGTCGGCGAGTCGTGGTGTACCACTGTGTCCTGGAGGCGTCGCAGTCCCAGGGAACGAATTACTTCTCTCTGGTTCTTCGGACGGCCGATGCAACTCCGCGTCCAAGTGATTTTCAGTTCAGGCATCTTTGAATCCACATAGCGGCGGCCATCGGGGTGACGGCCGCAGCAGCACTTAGCTTCCTTCCGAATTATTTCCCGCAGCCACGCTGCTCCCGTTCGTCGCAGCGGACGAAGGGCGAATTCCGCGCTTGGCCAGCTCAGTGGCCGGGTCGCGCAACTGCTTCAGGGCTTCCATTGTGGCATAGACGATGTTGATCGGGTTACGGGAGCCCAGCGACTTACCCACGACATCCTTGACACCGCCCAACTCCAGAATAGCTCGCATAGCCCCGGCCGCAATCACTCCGGTCCCTTCACGGGCCGGCTTAATGAGGACGATGGTGGCGCCCTTTTTGACCGTGATCTGTTGAGGGATGGTGCTGCCTCGCAACGGTACGGTCACCATATCGCGCCTAGCTACGGCATTGCCCTTCCGGACGGCATCCGGAATAACCAGTGCCTTGCCAAGTCCTGCACCAACTGTCCCTTGACCGTCTCCCACCACTACCAGCGCATTGAAGCGGAGACGGCGGCCTCCCTTTACCACCTTGGCAATCCTGCGAGTGTAAACCACCCGCTCCTGGAAGCCCCCGGTTTCATCTTCTCTGGGAGTGCGCTCCCTTTGCGGCCTACCATCCCGCGGACCACGACCACCGCCGCCATCACGGGACTGCCTGTTTTGTCCTGGCGGGCCTCCCCTGCCTGGGCCACCGGCCCTTCCGGGTCCACCTCGCCTGCCTCCCGGCGGAGCTTGTACCATCTGCGGTCTGGACCTCCCTGATTCTTACCGTTGGACTGACGAATTCGAACTTAGAACTGCAGCCCGCCCTCACGGGAACCCTCGGCCAGCGCTTTCACCCGGCCGTGGTATTTGCATCCTCCGCGATCAAAAACAACCTGTTTTACGCCAGCGGCCAAGGCTCTTTCGGCAAGAGCCTTGCCTACAACAGCCGAAACATCAGACTTTGACCCGGCCCCAGCCTCAGCGTTACCCTGCAGGGCCTCCTGGCTTGAAGCTGCAACGATAGTATGCCCGGAGGTATCGTCAATCACCTGAGCATAAATGTGCTTCAAACTTCGAAATACCGACAATCTAGGCCGATCGGCAGTCCCAGAGACCTTCTTTCTTACCCTTGCCTGGCGAACCCGTCGAAGGTGCCTGGCATTCTTGTCTTTTGGCATACCCGCCTCGACTCATACGGCGCGCCCACTGAATGACGGCGCGCCGGCAATTCTCTTAACTAGTAGTGTTGTGGACTATGCCTTGCGGGCCGCGGACTTGCCTGGCTTGAACCGCAAAATCTCGCCCTGATACCGAATGCCCTTTTCCTTGTAGGCATTAGGGGGCCGCACCCTTCTGACTCGCGCTGCAACCTGGCCGACTTTCTGCTTGTCTATACCCCGGACGTGGATGCGGTTATTCCCCTCCACTTCCATGGTAACGCCCTCGGGCGGATGAATTTCCACCGGGTGGCTGTAGCCGACATTAAGTACGACGCCATCTCCCGCGGCCTGGACCCTGTATCCGACACCCATTAGCTCCAGCGTACGGGTGTAGCCGTCGGTAACGCCAGTGACGGCGTTGGCGATCAGGCTGCGGGTCAGTCCATGCAGTGCGTGATGAAACTTGCGTTCGCTCAACCTCTCCACGACCACTTCGCTGTCATCCACGATGACCCTGACATCCGGGTGATAGGTCTGGGTTATCGTTCCCCTCGGTCCTGAGACGGTAACTTCACCGTACCCCACCGCCACATTTACGCCTGAAGGGACCGGGATGGTCTTCCGGCCGATACGAGAAAGGGTGCGAGCTTGAGGCTTGCCGTTTGCATTGGAATCACCAAACATAACAGAGCAACTCTCCTCCGATGCCTTCGCGCCACGCTCTCCTGCCAGCCATGAGCCCCTGGGAAGTTGACACAATTGCCAATCCCAGCCCGCCATATACCCTGGGGATCTCGCCTTTTCCGACGTAAACCCTCAGCCCCGGCTTGCTTATTCGCTTCAGCCCGGCAATGGCAGATTGCCGCCCTTCGCGGTATGACAGGTGAACCCGTAGAGTCGGATGGACATGGCCTCTAGGCGTATCGTAGTCCCTGATGAACCCCTCTTCTTTAAGTATCCTGGCGATCGCCAGTTTCATCTTGGATTGGGGCATCAGCACCGAATCGTGTCTCGCTTGTATGGCGTTCCGGATCCGGGTCAGCATATCGGCTATGGGATCAGTAACGGGCATCTGCTCTCATCTTCATCAAAGTTATTTCTGGGCTGCCGATTGAGCCAGCCTAGAGGCTCGCCTTCCGTACGCCGGGCAGTTCGCCGGTGAGGGCCAGCTCCCGGAAGCAGATCCGGCAAAGCCCCGCGTGACGGATGTACGCCCGGGGACGTCCGCACCGGCCGCAACGGTTGTAGGCGCGCACTGGATACTTGGGTTTCTTGAGCCATTTTTGGATCTGTGATGTCTTGGCCATTGGGGACTCCGTTACGCTTCGCGGATGAAAGGGAACCCATAAAGTTCAAGCAGTCGCATCGCCTCGGCGTCATTTTTCGCTGTGGTCGCGATGGTGACCTGCAATCCACGAATCCGGTCTATCGAGTTGTAATCTATCTCGGGAAAGATAATCTGCTCACGGATACCGATCGAAAAGTTCCCACGGCCATCCATGCCCCTTCGGGGGATGCCACGGAAATCACGGATACGAGGCAACGCCGTGTTCACCAACCGGTCGAGGAAGTGATACATCCGGTCGCCACGCAGCGTTACCGCCGCTCCGATGGCATTACCCTGGCGTATCTTGAAACCTGCAATCGACTTGCGGGCCCGTGTAACGATGGGTTTTTGCCCACTGATCGTCGTGAGGTCCTGGGTCGCGGCCTCCATGGCACGCCCATTTACCAAGGCCTCTCCGAGCCCGATGTTCAGAACAATCTTCTGGAGGCGAGGAACCTCCATCGGATTGGAATAGCTGAACTCCCGCATCATCTGGGGGATGATCTCGGAGCGATACTGTTCTTTCAGCCTCGGTGAAGGAGGACCTGTATCTTCAGCCTCGGCAACTGCTGTAGCCGAGTTTCCACCGCGCTGCCTTCGGCCCGAGCGCCCTCCTCCGGGTTCTTCAGCTGCCTGGGTATCTTGTTGCTGAGTTTCGTCATCGAGCATCGTCGATCACTTCCTGACATTTGGTGCAAGAGCGGACCCTTGACCCGGTTTCCAAGAACGCAATCTTTGGCTTTGTCGGCTGATTGCACTTGTTGCAAACCAGGACGACGTTGGACACATGAAGCGGCGCTTCCATCTGGATGCGTCCCGACTGCCTGATACCGGGTCGCGCCCGCATATGCTTGGTCACCACATTGACGCCTTCAACGACAACCTTTTCCTTTTCAGGGAGGTTTCGCTCAACACGCCCGGTTTTACCCTTGTCCCTACCGGCGATCACAAGCACCGTATCGCCAGCTCGAATACGCATCTAAACCACCTCCGGGGCAAGGGAAACGATTCGCATGAAGCCGCGATCTCGCAGCTCACGGGCCACCGGCCCGAAGATTCGAGTGCCACGAGGGTTGAGATTCTCGGCAATCAGGACGGCTGCATTGTCATCGAACTTGATGTAAGTACCGTCCGGCCGACGTCGTGCCTGAGCCTGCCTGATAACAACCGCCCGGACCACGTCTCCCTTCCGAACCGGGGAATTTGGTGCCGCTTCCCGGACATTGCATACCACCACGTCCCCGACGCCAGCGTACTTGCGTTTGCTGCTGCCGGGAATGTTTATGAGGCGGATGACTTTTGCCCCGCTGTTGTCAGCTACTGTAAGTCTGGTATAGGTTTGAATCATTCCTGAATTCCTCGGAAGCCCGCCGGCCCGTAGACGCTTGGACCCGGTTCAAGCTCTTGGTTAGTTGTCCTCGTCATCGTAGTCGCCCAGATCCGTCGCCAGTTGGTCGAGAATATCCGGATCAATGTCGTCCTCCAACTCCAGGATATTCTCGTCGACTGAAGTGGTCAGCCCTTCGACCGCATCTTCTTCAAGTTCGATTGGGCGGACATCCGCCACTTGGCGGCGGTCGAGAATTTCAAGCAGACGCCAGTGTTTTGTTTTGGAGATCGGCCTCGTCTCTTCGACTCGCACCAGATCTCCGATTCGGCACTGGTTCTCGGGGTCATGCACATAGAATCGGGCAACCCGCCGCACCTGCTTGCGGTACAGGCGGTGTCGCTGCTTCCATACCATCTCGACGACGGCGGTCTTGTCCTGCTTAACGCGAACCACGGACCCGGTTCGCACCTTGCGCCTGGCTCTGCTTACCACTAGCGGCCCTCCAGCATCTGCCGCTCGCGGATCACGGTGCGCAGACGGGCTATGGTTTTTCTGACGGATTTCGGCTCGTTGGAATCGGGGAGCTGGTTGGTCGCAGCCCTGAATCGAAGGTTCATCAATTCACGGCCCGCCTTTTCCAACTCTTCATCGAGTTGATCGTCGCTGAGCTCTCTAACTTCGTGAATACGCATGATTAGACTATGCTGCCGCGTTGGTTGCTGCGGTCGCCAACCGATCTCGGAACACGGTCTTGGTGGCTATCGGTAGCTTCTGGGAAGCCAGCCTGAGCGCCTCAACTGCCTCGTTCTGCGGCACACCCGCCACCTCAAAGAGGATACGCCCTGGCTTGACCACCGCCACCCAATAATCCACCGCAGCCTTGCCGCCCCCCATCCGGGTCTCGGCGGGCTTCTTGGAAACGGACTTGTCCGGGAACACCCGCACCCAGACCTGCCCGCCACGCTTCAGATGACGTGTAACGGCAACGCGGGCTGATTCGATCTGTCTGGCAGTAATCCAGCACGGTTCCATGGCCTTCAGGCCTACTTCCCCGGCATTCACGCTGCTGCCGGTCACTGCCGCCCCGCGCATTCGCCCGCGGAACTGTTTCCTATATTTCGTGCGCTTTGGTTGTAGCATTGACTACCCCCGTTATGGATAGAAGAGTAATCGGGTAAAATTCTTAAATCCGGACCCCGTTGCAGCCCGGGATACTAGCAAATGTTCTGTTCCAGGAGTTGGTCGAGTTCTTCGTCGGGTTCACCGGCCTGAACGGTAACTTCTATGGTTTCCAATTCCGGCGCTTCTTCGGCACGGGCAGGCATGACTTCCCCTGAATAGACCCACACCTTGACTCCGACTCTCCCCATTATGGTGTGAGCCTCTGCCAGGGCGTAATCTATGTCTGCTCTCAGAGTGTGTAGCGGAACCTGCCCCAGCATCAACTTCTCAGTACGGGCAATTTCCGAGCCGGAAATGCGGCCCTTCACGATAATTTTGATGCCCTCGGCTCCCGCTTGCATCGCTCTCTGGGCCGCCTGTCGCATCGCCCGGCGGTAAGCCACCCGGCGCTCCAGTTGATCGGCCACATTCCGAGCCACCAGGTAAGCATTCACCTCAGGCTGCTCGATCTCAAGGATGTTCAGCTGGACCCTGCTGCGAGTGATGGACTCAAGCTTGGCGCGCAGGTTCTTAACTCGCTCCCCATCGCGGCCGATCAGGATTCCCGGGCGAGCTGAGTGGATGTTAATCACACTATCCTGCGCGCCACGGTCTATTTCAACCTTGGCGATTCCAGCATCCGAGAAGGAGCGATACTCGTTTCGGATGCTGTCTCTCAAGGCAAGGTCTTCCTTGACCAGCCCGCGATAGGCGGCACCGTTCGGAGCATACCAGTGGGCTTTCCAGTCCTTGATGATACCTAGCCGGAACCCGTATGGATGGGTCTTGTGGCCCATTCCGTTATCTCCTACTCTTCGTCTTCGTCAACCACAACCGTCAAGTGGCTGGACCGCTTGGTTATCCGCCCTATTCTGCCACGCGCTCTGGGCCTGAACCTCTTCAGCGAGGTAGCATTATCTGCGGTAATCTGGACAATCCGCAGGTTGTCGCGGTCCATGAGCATGTTGTTCTCTGCGTTTGACGCTGCAGATTGGACCACCTTCGCCACCGGTTTTGCCCAAGGCGAAGGCAAAAGCCTGAGCGTGTTCAGGGCCTCATCAACCTTCTGGCCTCGCACCAGATCTAGAATCGGCTTGAGCCTCTTCTGTGAGGCCCCTAGCTGCTTGGCTACTGCGCGAACTGGCGGCAAGACTCTTACCTCACCCTGCTGGAGCGTTCCGATCGGGCCACGTGCCCCCGGTAGGTCCGGGTAGGCGAGAATTCGCCGAGACGATGCCCCACCATGTTCTCCGTAATGAACACCGGCACATGCCGTCGCCCATCGTGCACACCAATAGTAAGCCCTACCATTTCGGGCATAATCATCGAAGCCCTTGACCAAGTGCGAATCACGGTATTTGCGCCAGAACGCTGCACCTGATCCACTTTCTTAATCAGTTTCGGGTGGACATATGGCCCCTTCTTGATGGAACGGGACATCCTAGCGCCTCCTGCCTCGGCGGACGATAAACTTACTTGACGCCTTATTTCGACGGCGTGTCTTGTAACCAAGGGTTGGCTTGCCAGTGGGCGACTTGGGACCGGGCATACCGATCGGAGAACGGCCCTCTCCACCGCCATGCGGGTGGTCCACCGGATTCTTCGCCACGCCCCGTACTTTGGGCCGGCGTCCCATATGGCGAGACGCTCCCGCCTTCCCCAGACTCTCATTCTTGTGGTCGGGGTTCGAAAGCTGACCGATGCTAGCACGACAGCGCAGCAAGACACGACGCATCTGCCCGGAGGGCAACCGTATCAGCACGTACTCGCCCTCGCGAGAAAGCACCTGCGCCCCGGTTCCTGCTCCTCGAACCAGCTGCCCTCCCCTGCCGGGTGTCAGTTCCAGGTTGTGCACCACCGTCCCGGTGGGAATATTAGTAAGAGGCAGCGAGTTTCCGAGACTTATCTCCGCATCCGGCCCTGACTGAACGGTATCACCGACCGCAAGGCCGTGTGGGGCCAGGATGTAGCTCTTTTCTCCGTCCACATAGAAGATAAGGGCAATCCGGGTAGTACGATTGGGATCGTATTCGATCGATCGTACCCGCCCTGGCACTCCATCCTTCTTCCGTTTGAAATCAACATCCCGGTACATGCGCCTCGAGCCGCCGCCCCGAGCGCGTGTGGTAATCCGACCCTGGTTGTTGCGCCCAGCGTGGTTCTTCTTGCGCGAAATCAGGGATTTTTCCGGTTTTCGGGTGGTCAGCTCCTCGAAAGAAGCACGAACCGCATTCCGGGTTCCGGGGGTTATTGGTCTGAAATTCTTCAATGGCATGAACCGCACCTACAGCCCTTCGATCAGGTTGATACGGTCACCTTGCTTCAGCGTAACGACCGCCTTCTTGACGTCCGGTTGCTTGACGGATCGAGGGCCGTAACGCTTCCGTTTGCCCCTGAGTCTCGATATATTGACGTCAAGCACCGTTACATTGAAGTTCTTTTCGACCGCCTCCTTGACCTGCACTTTATTGGCCCGAGGGGCGATTTCGAAAGTGTACTTCCCTGTCTCTTGCAGGATGGTACTCTTCTCAGTGATGGTGGGCTTGACCAAAACACGGTGAAGTTCCATTTACTCACCGTCCTCACCATCGGTATCCTCGGATGATACCGAATCGGTTGAGACTATTTCCAGCTGGGTTTCGTCGTCTGCCTCAGCCTTCCCGCCGGACGCAAACTTCCGGCCACGACGTCCGTGAGGCTCGAACGCGAGGGATTCTTCGGCCCACCTTGCCGCTTCTACCGTCAGGATCAGGGTGTCCTTCGAAAGGAGCGCTTCTGCGTTCAACTGATTGACCGGCAGGGTGTAAATCTTCTTCAGGTTGCCTGCCGCTCGTACTATGTCCTGATCAGAGTCCATAGTTACGATGAGAGCCGATGTCGAAACATTCAACCTCTCAAGGAGGGCCTGCATGGACCTGGTCTTCCCGTCGATAGCATCCATAGAGTCCAGACACACCAGCCGCTCATTGCGAGCCTTGTCCGAAAGTACGCATCGCAGGGCATTGCGCCGCATTCGACGAGGAAGCGACTTTCGGTAGCTCCGGGGGTGTGGGCCAAAAACCACGCCGCCGTGCCGCCACTGGGGAGACCTCGTGCTACCCTGCCGGGCCCGGCCGGTGTGCTTTTGGATCCACGGCTTCCGCCCGCCTCCCGACACCTCTGCCCTTGTCTTGGTGTCGTGAGTCCCCTGGCGGCGATTGGACTGATAGATAACCATCGCCTGGTGAACCAACGATCGGTTCATGGGCACGTTGAATACTGCGTCGTTGAGCTCAATGCTCTCGACCGTCTCACCTGACTGATTTTTTACTGCGACTTGCATAACTTTTCTTTACTTAGCTGTTGCCTTGACAGACCTATGCGGTCCGCCTGATTTGGATCAGGCTGTTGGGTGCCCCTGGGATACCGCCCTTCACCATCAAGATGTTGCGATCGGTATCAACACCCACGATTTCCAGCCCCTTGACCGTAATTCGACGATTACCCATGTGCCCGGACATCTTCAGGCCTTTGAACACCTTGCCCGGTGTGGTACCACCACCGATGGAGCCGGGAGCACGCGCGCGGTCCGACTGACCATGCGTGCGAGGGCCTCCGCCGAACCCGTGGCGCTTCATCGTTCCCGCGAAACCACGGCCTTTTGAACGCCCGATGATGTCGACTTTTTCGCCTTCCGAGAATATGTCGACGCCCACCGTCTGGCCTACGGAGAATTCGGAAGGGTTATCTGCTTTTACTTCTCTGACATAGCGACTGGCGCCACTATGGCGGAAGTGGCCCTGCATGGGCTTGTTCGGTCGTTTTTTTTCACCAAAGCCCAGCTGCACCGCGGCATAACCATCGCTCTCTTCGGTTTTCACCTGAGTGATGACGCATGGGCCGGCTTCTATCAGCGTTACCGGGACAACGTTGCCGTTTTCCCGGAACACCTGAGTCATACCGATTTTTTTGCCTAGAAATCCCCGTAACATAGTTAGTCGGCCTTAGTCTGAAAATCAGACCTAGAGTTTAATGGAGATGTCAACGCCGGCCGGAAGATTCAGCCGGGTCAAGGAGTCGATGGTCTTCGAAGTGGGCTCCAGGATGTCGATCAGCCGCTTGTGAGTGCGGATCTCGAAGTGCTCCCGTGAGTCCTTGTCCACATGAGGTCCGCGAATGACGCAAAAGCGGCGAATGTGTGTTGGCAAAGGGACGGGACCGGCGACCCTGGCCCCGGTACGTTCGGCAGTCTCAACTATCTGCCCGGTCGACTGATCGAGCATCTTGTGGTCGAATGCCTTTAGGATGATCCTGACTTTCTGCCTTGTCTGCATGCCTCTTCTTCGGTCCTGCGGGCACATGAGCCCGACTATCAGTCCTGACTTCCCCGATTAAATGATGAAACCCGAAGTATTGCGCCGACTTCACCTTGGCTTTAGCTTCAACCGGCTAAAGCAGGGTTCGGAGCAACCCTTCGGGAACCGGTTCGTAGTAGCGAAACTCCATGGTATAGGAGGCTCGCCCCTGGGTGATTGAGCGTAGCGCCGTCGTGTAGGAGAAAGTCTCTCCCAGTGGCACCAACGCCCGTACTGTCTGTAGTCCTTCCTGTCCTTCGATCGTCCTGATTTGTGCTCGCCGGGTCCCGAGGTCCCCGATTATATCGCTCAGGTAGTCGCCCGGGGACACCACCTCGAGGTCTGCGATGGGCTCCAGAAGAACAGGCCCCGCCTTGCTGATCCCATCCCTGATAGCCATCATTCCAGCGCTTCGAAAGGCCATCTCCGAGGAGTCGACAGTATGATAACTGCCATCGACCAGAGTGGCCCTCAAATCTACAAGAGGATAACCCCCGAGTGGGCCATTGTCCAGTGCCTCACGCACTCCTCGTTCGATTGCCGGAATATATTCCCTGGGAATCACCCCTCCGCCTATATCATTCACGAACTGGATGCCTTCTCCCCGGTCCAGGGGCTCAAGCTCAAGGACAACGTGTCCGTACTGGCCATGACCACCGGTCTGGCGCACAAATCTGGCATCGGAGCGGTAGGGGCGGGTAAGAGTCTCCCGATAGGACACACGCGGTCGGCCCACCTGTGCCTCAACGTTGAACTCTCTTCGCATGCGGTCTACCAGCACCTCCAGGTGCAGCTCCCCCATGCCTGACATCACCGTTTGACCGGTCTCTTCGTTGAATCGCACTACGAAAGTGGGGTCCTCGTCGGACAGTTTCCTAAGCGCGTCGCTTAGCCGGTCCTGGTCCGCGCGGGTCATGGGCTCGATGGCAACCGATACGACGGGGCTAGGGAACTTGGGCGGTTCAAGTATGACCTGGTTCTCATCGGCGCAGATGGTGTCGCCGGTAAAGGTGTTCTTCAAGCCAACGGCGGCGCATATGTCTCCCGCCATCACGTCTTCCAGTTCTTCCCGGTGATTTGCATGCATCAGGAGCAGGCGGCCCATGCGCTCTCGTCCCTGCCTGGACACATTGTTCACCGAGACCCCGGACTTGACCTTCCCAGAGTACACCCTGAGGAAAACCAACCTCCCCACGTAAGGGTCAGTGGCCACCTTGAAGGCCAGTGCAGCCAAGGGCCCATCCTCGTCGGGGTAGCGCAATTCCGTCTCTTCAGTCTTCGGATTGACGCCTTCGACCGCCGGCACGTCAGACGGGGAAGGAAGGTACTGCAGAATTGCGTCGAGGAGGGGCTGAATGCCCTTACCCGCTATGGCACTCCCGCACAGCACAGGCACCAGGGTCCTGTCCACCGTCGCTCGCCGGAGGGCATCACGTAGATCCTCCGGAGGCAGTTCCTCTCCCTCAAGATAACGGATGAGCAATTGCTCATCCGTTTCCACAATCTTCTCGATCATTTCCTGGCGGTAACGAAAATAATCGTCTTCGTACTCCGCTGGCACGGGCATCTCTTCAAAGTCGTCCCCGTTGCCTCGCCTACCCCGCCCCATTGGGTAAACCGTAGCCTGACCGCCTATCAGGTCGATCGTACCTTGGAACTGGTCTTCCTCGCCCATGGGCAGCTGAATAGGCACTGGATTACCGTTCAGGCGGCGCCTGATCGAGTCGAGGGTTCGCTCATAACTGGCGCCAACTCGGTCCATCTTGTTCACGAAGCAGATTCTCGGGACCGAGTAGGTGTCCGCCTGACGCCATACGGTCTCGGACTGGGACTGTACCCCCGCAACGGCATCCAGAACGACAACACCGCCGTCCAGGACGCGCAGTGAGCGCTCCACCTCTGCGGTGAAATCGACGTGGCCAGGGGTGTCGATAATATTGATTCGGCAGTCCTGCCACTGTGCAGTGGTGGCCGCTGCTGTGATGGTGATGCCACGCTCGCGTTCCTGGGGCATCCAGTCCATCGCGGTAGTGCCGTCATCCACGCCGCCCACGCGGTGTATTCGTCCAGTGGCGTAAAGGACCTGTTCGGTTACCGTGGTTTTGCCAGCGTCAATATGTGCGATAAATCCGATGTTCCGGATTTTATCAATGGGGAATACGTTCTGCATGATGTCGGGCACTGGGGAGAAGAGGGATCTGTCTTCTCACTACCGCCTGTATCTACTACCGGCGGTAATGAACAAAGGCCCGATTGGCCTCTGCCATCCGGTGCAACTCCTCCCTTCTGCGTACCGCCGAGCCTTCTCCGCGCGATGCATCCATCAGTTCCAGTGCCAGCCCTCGCCTCATGGGCATGCCCTTCCGCGACCTGGCTCCCCGGATCAGCCAGCGCATGGCCAGTGCCTCGCTGCGTTCTGTCCGAAGTTCCGTCGGCACCTGGATCGTGGCGCCGCCCACACGCTTGGGCCGCACTTCCACTGCGGGGGTTGCATTACGCAAGGCCTGCTGAAAGACTTCCAGCGGCTCTCGGTTTGATTCGCTTTGAATAATGGTAAACGCGTTGTAGGTCAGACGCTGGGCGATAGACTTCTTCCCCTGCAGCATCAGCCGGTTGATGAACCGGGCCAGTTCCACGTTGTCGTAACGGGGGTCTGGGGCGGTGATACGTCGCTCGGCGCGCCTTCTTCTGGACATCTGGGCTTCACCTTAGAGTTTAATAACCGGCGCCCAATCACTATCGAGATCAGCACGCCGGATTTCTGTCGTCTTTCTCTCTGCCCCCGCTTTTAACGACGGGGGCGGGTCGCACCGTATTTGCTGCGCCCTTGCCGACGGTCATTCACACCCTCGCAGTCCAGCGCACTGCGAATCACGTGGTAGCGGACGCCAGGCAGGTCCTTTACTCTGCCACCGCGAATCAGCACCACGGAGTGCTCCTGCAGGTTGTGCCCTTCACCGCCGATGTAGGCGGTGACTTCCACGCCGTTCGTCAAGCGAACGCGTGCGATCTTGCGAAGGGCCGAGTTGGGCTTCTTGGGAGTCATCGTCCGCACTTGGATGCAAACGCCGCGCCGCTGTGGGCAACCTGGCCCCCATTTCACTCTGTTTCGGAGGGAGTTTTGCACCCAGTGCATTGCGGGAGCCTTGGTCCGCTTTCGCACCGGCTTTCTTCCCTTCCGGACTAGTTGATTCACTGTAGGCATAACGAGTTCTCCGCACTGCTTTCGGTGGGTAGTCCAATTTAGCAAAGCAGGTACCGTATGTCAACAATGGGACATCACAGGTACGATGAATGTTCTAGACAAGTTTGAAAAGTGTTTTGAACATTCCAATATCGCCGCCTTTATCTATGTATAATTTGCGTCAGAAAAGATCTGTGCGGGGTAAATTTGCAGGGTAACCGCACGGATTCCAAATGTTCTTCCTCCGCCCTCAAAACTATGATGCGGAATTACAATACGAAACGGATTGATAAGCGAAATGGTCGAACGGACAACTGAAAATTCAAGCTACACCATGGGATACAGCGAGGAGTTCCGCCAGCTGCTGGACCGTCGCAGCGCTTCGACACATGCTGGCCACCTGCTGCCGCACCTCAAGCCAGGAATGAAATTGCTCGACTTCGGGTGCGGGCCCGGCACAATTTCCGTCGGCCTGGCGGAAAGAATCGCACCCGGCGAACTGCACGGAATCGACATGGAGCAGTCTCAGATAGAGCTTGCCAGGTCCGCAGCCTCTTCGGGTGGCCACGGCAACATGGTGTTCCATGTCGGAAATGTTACAGATTTGCCATTCGACGATGATACCTTCGACATAGCCCACTGCCATGCCGTGCTCATGCACATTCCCGACACGCAAGCAGCACTGGCAGAAGTGCAGCGGGTGCTCAAGCCGGGCGGCGTGATTGCAAGCCGCGAGGCGAATATCGCCTCTTCGTACCTGGAACCTCAGCCCGAGGAAATAACCGACGCCTGGGGAGTTTTTGCTGGCCTGATGCAAGCCAATGGCGGACACCCGCATTTCGGCAAGCAGTTGAAAGTCGCCCTGATGGATGCTGGATTCACTGATGTCCGGGTGTCGGCTTCCTTCGATTATTTCAGTTCACTCGATGATGTGGCTTTTCTCCACGGGTTCATCTCGGACTGGTTTTTCTCGCCTCAGGTGATTGGAGCCCTTATCCACTTCGGCCTGGCTACCGAGGAACAGATAGGCCTGTGGAGGCGACTGCTTGATGAGTGGCGCGACAACCCCGGGGCGTCCGGTGCCATAGCCTTCGGCGAGGCCCTGGCTGTGAAACCATAACCACTGGCCTGCAGCGATTCTGATTCGCAGGTATTCGTCGCGATTCACCCTTACTACTAAATTCCCTTCAGGAGGCCCTCTTTGGCCCGCTCACTCCCCTACGCCGACATGGACAAGATTCTTTCGCTTTCCAAGCGGCGCGGCTTTGTTTTCCAGAGCAGCGAAATCTACGGCGGCCTCGGCTCCACCTGGGACTACGGGCCGTTGGGCGTAGAGCTCAAGCGAAATGTAAAGGAAGCCTGGTGGAGCTCTGTCATCGCCGGGCGCGACGACATGGTCGGCCTCGACGCTGCCATCCTGATGCACCCCCGGGCATGGGAGGCCAGCGGACACGTGGAGAACTTCAGCGACCCGCTCGTGGAATGCCGTGAATGCAATCAGCGGTTCCGTCAGGACCATTTGATGGAGAGTGCCGGTCTCGACCCGGCGGACCCAGGGGGCCTCGCTGCGGCAAAGGAGCTGCGCTGCCCCGAATGCCAGGGAGGACTCACCGACCCGCGCCGTTTCAACCTCATGTTCCGCACCTTCATGGGACCCGTTGAGGATACCGCCCACGAGGTCTGGCTCCGCCCTGAAACGGCGCAGGGAATCTTTGTCAACTTTCCCAATGTGGTGAACTCTAGCCGCAAGAAGCTCCCCTTCGGCATCGGTCAGATCGGAAAGTCTTTCCGAAATGAGATCACTCCCGGCAACTTCACCTTCCGCACCCGCGAGTTCGAGCAGATGGAGGTGGAGTTCTTCGTCAAGCCCGGAACCGATCTGATGTGGCTTGACCGCTGGGTCAAAAACCGCTTCCAGTGGTATGTCGACCACGGCATCCGCCCTGAGAATCTCCGGCTGCGTAGACATGGCCCCGACGAGTTGGCCCACTACGCCAAGGACTGTTTTGACATCGAGTATCGCTTTCCCTGGGGCTGGGCGGAACTGGAGGGCATCGCCGACCGCACGGACTTCGACCTGAAACAGCACGCGGAATTCAGTGGAGAGGACCTAAGCTACTTCGACGACGAGGCCCACGAGCGCTACTACCCCTACGTGATCGAGCCATCCGGTGGCGTTGATCGTGCCACCCTCGCTTTCTGGCTGGACGCTTACGACGAGGAACCCGACGGCAACGCGGTGAGGGTCGTATCCCGCATCCATCGCCGCTTGGCGCCGGTAGCAGTGGCGGTGTTGCCACTCAGCCGGAACGAGAGGCTCACTCCTACGGCCCGGCGAATCCACGACTTGCTGCGACCACACTTCGCTGCCCAGTACGACGACGCCCAGGGCATTGGCCGCCGATACCGACGCCAGGATGAAATCGGTACCCCCTACTGCGTCACTGTCGACTTCGATACGCTGGACGACCACCGGGTTACAATCAGGGATCGCGACACCATGTACCAAGCACGGGTTCCCCTGTCCGACCTGGTGAACATCCTTCGCGACAAGCTCGAACACGGATGGTAGCCATTGAGGCGCCAGTCTCACCAGAAGGGTTAATTCTACATGTCCTCTCGCGCAGCTCCTGATCTGGTTTCGAGAACCGTCCGCGGCGGCCTCTATACACATGTCGTCGGCCGGCGCATCCTCTATCATCCCATCCTGGCGTCTACTATGGATGAGGCCAGGCGGCTCGCTGAGGAGGGCGCAGACGAGGGCACCGTCGTCATCGCCGAGCGCCAGTCCGCGGGACGCGGCAGGCATGGCCGGAGCTGGGTGTCCCAGCCAGGGAACCTGCTGTTTTCCGTGGTCTTCCGTCCCGCGCTGGAACAGCTACCGTTCATCGACATAATCGGTGGATTGGCCTCTGCACGCGCCGTTCGAAAGATCGCCCTTCTCGAACCTCGCATCAAGTGGCCCAACGACCTGATGTTGGCCGACCGAAAGGCCGCAGGCATCCTCGCAGAGAGCACCATAGAAGGCGATACCGTATGCTATGCTGTCCTCGGAATCGGCGTAAATATGGCGCTGAACCCCGAGGAGAGCGAAGAAATTTCCAGCGTCGCCACCAGTTTGAACGCCGCGGCCGACCGGGATGTCCCGCGTGATGCCCTGCTGCGGCAGTTGCTGATCGAACTGGACGAACTCTACCGCGGGTTGCCAGGAAGGGGCCGGTCCCTGGGTAATTCTCCCGTCCCGGAATGGGCTCGCCTGGTCGACACCATCGGCCAGAGCGTTACTGTAACCTGGAGGGCCGAAACCATTTCAGGCTTGGCCGAGGGGGTTGACGAGACCGGCAACTTGCTCCTCAGGACGGATGACGGGCAACTCGTCACTTTGACCGCCGGCGATGTCTCCCTGGGCACTGGGGCAAGCTGACTTCCGGGCTTTAATCCAGGTTTTAATTCTGAATTGCAATCTCGAATCTTGGGGCAACCATGCTCGAATCACTGAGTCTTGACGGAAAATCGGTAGTCATCACCGGAGGCGGTACTGGTCTGGGGCTCTCCATGGTGCGCGCGCTCGCCCGGGCCGGCGCCACGCTGGCAATCGGTGGCCGCCGTGCCGGCCCCATTGAGGAGGCAGCGGGTGAGGTCGAATCCCTGGGCAGCGAGGCCATCGCAATACCCACCGATGTGACCGACTCCGGTCAGGTTCAGAACCTGATGGATTCAGCCACTGAGCGCTTCGGCAAGATCGACGTCCTGATCAACAACGCCGGGGCCGTGCAGGACAATGTCCGCAAGCCGATCTGGGAGATAACCGACGAGGAATGGCACCGGATCATGGACGTCAACCTCACTGGTGCCTTCTTCTGCTCCCGGGCGGTCTCCAAACCGATGGCAGACCAGGGCCACGGCAAGATCATCAATGTAGCCTCCGGCTTCGGCATGCGCGGCGGCCGCGACATCTATATGTACTGCACCAGCAAGGGCGGCATGATCCAGCTTACCCGCGTGTTGTCCTTCAACCTGGCCCGCTACGGTGTTACCTGCAACAGCATCGTACCGGGATTCGTACCGACCGGGGACATGGGCGCCACCACCTCCAGCCTGCCCCGGTCAGGCGACTTTCTGCCCATCGGCAAACTGGGGAAACCTGAGGACTTCGGTCCTCTCGCAGTCTTCCTCTCGTCCAGCGCATCCGACTATATGACTGGCGAGATGATCATCGCAGACGGAGGCGGCCTGGCGGGCGGCATTACTCCCACCGGCCACGCCCCTGTGATTCCGCTGGAGCCGTAGCCCTACCTTCCACGAGCGAAGTACCCATCCCGGCGCTCCAGAAGGAGCGGCCATACCCGGAGCGAAAAATGCCGGTTCTGCCGGAATACGGTCTCTCAGGTCAAGTAGCAATATTCGCCACCTCAGGCGGTGATGAGGCACCCTTCCTCGCCTCTGCACTCGCAGAAGCCGGGGCCACAGTCTTCGCCGTAGCGCGCACCCAAGCCCAGCTTGATGCGGTGCTAAAGTCCCTGCCGCAAAACAGCGCCGGGGCCATCGTGAATCCTGCCTCCGATGTCAGCATCGCCGCCGCCATTGCTGAATTCGATCGCCTTCACGACCGCCTGGACATTCTTGTCAACGACGCCCGCAGCATGTATGCCGCACCCTTGGAGGAAATCACCTTCCTGAATTGGGAAGAGGTGCAGTCCCGCAATGTAAAAATGCCCTTCCTGCTGCTACAGCAGGCCCTCCCCAGGATGGCCCGGCGCGAGTACGGACGCGTAGTCAACATATTTTCCGAGCTGGCGGAGCGGGGAATGATCAACGGCTCAGCCTTCGCCGCCAGTCAGGCCGCCCTCCTGTCCCTCACCCGGTCGATGGCCGTCGAATGGGGGCGCCAAAACATCCGGGTCAACGCCCTCGGGACCGGCTTTATCGACGCCACGGGGCAGCCCATTGAACAGCAATTGGAGGAACTCCTGGTTCGTTACACGCCGCTACGCCGAAAGGGACGGCCTGAGGATATCGGACCCCTGCTGGTCTATCTCTGCTCCGAGTCCTGTGATTACTCCACAGGGCAGCCTGTCTATGTGGACGGAGGCCTCAACGCCCACCCATGACCGCTGTATATGTCCTGCCGTTCCATGCGATTTCCTACTGTCGGAGCACTGCAAGTCTGTCTGCTGCTGATGTACAATGGGAGGCGTAAGTTCAGACGACTCTGGAATGAACCGACAAGCTTCAGAAACAGCCAGACCAGTGGCGCGGTTACGCGGCATGTCTGATTTGAGCGGTGAGACCCTGCGGCGGCGCGACGAAATGCAGCGCCGCTTTTTCACGCTTCTCTCGAGCTATGGGTACCACGGTCTCGATACCCCCTTGCTGGAACCCACAGAGCTCTTCCTGCGAAAGTCGGGTGGGGAGCTCGCCTCGCAACTGTTCAGTTTTTCCGACCCCGCCGGCCGGGCCGTCAGCTTGCGACCCGAGTTCACCGCTCCCGCTATCCGTCATTTCCTGGACAATTCGGAAGATGTCGAACTGCCGGTCCGCTGGCAGTATTCCGGACCAGTCTTCAGGTTCGATGGGGCGGCGATGCAGGAGGACAATCTCTTCCGCAGCCAATTCACTCAGGCCGGAGGAGAACTCCTTGGCGCCGATGGACTTCTGGCCGATGCGGAACTGCTGTCCCTGGCAGTCGCCGCACTGTCGGAAGCGGGTATCGACGGGTGGACCCTGCGCCTGTCGGATTTGGGCGTACTCAACAGCCTCCTGGACTCCCTGGGGGTCTCGGAAAGGGCCCGCGCCTTCGTGGTCCAGTCCGTCCCCCGAATGAGTGAAGGCCCGTCGGCGATTCTGGCGCTAATGGACGAAAGCCGCCGCCTGCATGTCGTGGGACGCCCATTCGAGGATGACTACCTGAGCCAGGCCGTTCAGGGCCTGAGCGACGACGAAGCTCGTAATGTCCTTCTGGGGGTCCTTCGCTCCAACCCACTCGACCAACTCGGACAGCGCAAGCCCGAAGAGGTGGTTGAGCGCCTTCTCCGGAAGGTACGTCGTTCCGATTCAGAGGAGAGTCTGCGTCGCGCCCTTGAAATTGTGTGCGAACTTGCTCAGGTCCGTGGCGATGCCGATGCGGCAATCGCGGGCGCGTCCTCCGTATTGAGCGGCGCCGGCGCGGACATATCGGCTGCCAGCCGCCTGGGGCAGATTCTCGCCATGCTTCCTGCGGGCCAGGACAAATCCGGCGAGATTATGCTGGACTTCGGTCTCGTCCGGGGACTTGCCTATTATAACGGGATCATTTTCGAGGTCTCCCATCCCGGCTGGCCGGGCCCTCTCGGTGGAGGCGGACGGTACGATGGCTTGGCACGCGACCTCGGGGGCGGGCAGAGGCTCCCTGCTCTCGGTTTCGCTTATAACCTTGATGCCCTCGTGGAGTTGGCTCCTTCGGGACCAACTGCACCAGAAAGCGTACGTTCGGGAGTGCTGCTGGTGCCTGCCGGCCCCGGTGCTCACCCAGCGACTCTGAGAGCGGCTGTTGACTTGCGGCACCAGGGCGAGCTTGCTGAGGTGGAAGTCTCCGGCCGCTCCCCAGATGAGGCACGGGACTTCGCGGCCCGCCTCGGGTTCGCTAGAACAGTGGTGGTCGATAGCGACGGGACCCGGACAACCTATGATTCCTGAACGAGTGGCAACTGTCCTCCCTCTCTACAGGGGAGAGGTCGAGGTCCGGATATGAGCGCAACTTCAAACGGTCAGCCAACCCTGCGCCTGGTGCTGCCCAGCGACGGAGACCTTTACCAATCCACGCTGGACTTCATGCGCGACTGCGGTCTCCCCGTGCGTCGGCCCAATGCCCGCCGTTACACTGCCACCGTTCCCGCCTTGCCTGGGGTTGAGGTACTGTTCCAGCGGACTGCCGATATAACCACGAAGGTGGAAGAGGGCAGCGCCGAACTCGGCATCAACGGGCTGGACCGCCTGCTGGAGTTTCGCGAGGAAGAGCGGCGCGCCTCCGTACTCCTCGAAAACCTAGGCTACGGACGATGCGAGCTTGTTCTCGCCGTCCCCGATGCCTGGCTGGATGTCACTTCTCTGGCCGACCTGGCTGACCTCGCACTGGAATTCCGGCAGGAGGGCAAGCAGCTCCGCATCGCCACCAAATACCCGCGCCTGCTCAGCGACTACCTCCACGACCGCGGAATTAACTATTTCACCCTCGCTCCAGCGTCCGGAACGCTGGAGGCCGCCCCTGTTGCCGGGTACGCGGACCTCATCGCCGACCTGACCGCAACCGGCGCCACACTGCGGGAAAACCGCCTGAAAACCCTGGACGACGGGACAATCCTTTCGTCCCAGGCCTGCCTGCTTGCCAACGCCGAGACCCTCGCCGTATCTCCCGGCGCCCGGGAACTGGCCCGCGCCCTGACCGACATGATGGAAGCCCACATGCGGGCCGAGCCCTACTATCGCCTTACGGCAAATGTCCAGGGACCTTCCGCCGACGCCGTGAGCGCGATGATTCTCGCCCGCCCTGCCCTCGCTGGGCTTCGTGGTCCCACTGTTGCGCGGGTCTACAATGTGCAGGAACAGGACTGGTTCTCCGTCAGTCTCCTGGTCAAGAAGGACCGACTCTTTGAGGCTGTTGACCACCTGCGCGGTTGCGGTGCCGTTGATGTCGCCGCATCCCAGCTGTCATACCTGTTCGACAGCCACTCCAGCGCTTACGAGTCCCTCTTCGGAGCCATCCCATAGCGGGGTTCGACAACCCAAAACCGACGGGATAAAATACGGCATCCCCGCCGCCTACTGATGGCTGCAGAATCGCTTGTGGTCAAAGGGGCAGGTGGGAATAATCCGTCCCACTGCCAGGCACGAGGACGCCGAGCATGCCCAACCTGCCCATGCACATCCACCTGGCCCATCAGGTCGCCGAGCAGCTTGACCGGGGCTATGTCCATGATCACATCGGCAGCTTCTACCTCGGTTCCACCTCTCCGGACATCCGCGCCATGACCAAGTGGCCCCGGGAGCAAACCCATTTCGCCCCTCTCACAGTCAGTGAAGTCGGCACGGGCGCCCGCACCATGTTCCTGAACTACCCTGAGCTTATGGACGATAGCGAACAGTCGCTGGCCACGCGCACATTCATGCTGGGCTATGTCTGCCACCTGGCCGCTGACGAGGTCTGGATAACCACCGTATACCGGCCCAACTTCGACACCTCCAGCGAAGGCACTCGGCTGACTGACGACCAGGTGCAGGCCGATCTCTGGGACCGCGCCGTTCAGTTGGACATGGACAGGTTGTCCCTGCCCGACGTCAGGGGTCCCATGAACGCGGGGCACGAAGTTTCCTGCGGCGATTCAGGCGTGTCGGTTACCTTCTTTGAGGATGGCCTGCTTACCCAATGGAAAGAAAGAGTCTCCAGCTTCGTCGGGCGGGAATTCGAGTGGTCAAGATTGAAATTTGCCCTGAACCGAATGTATCGCGACAACGACGGAGTCCAGGAGACCGTTGACCGGTTCTTGGACCGCATGCCGTACAGTCTCGAAGAGGTCTACCAGAAAATCCCCGAGGCAAAAGTCGAAAACTACCGCCGCCAGGCCGTGGCCGCCACCATAGCCCAAGTACGGGAGTTCCTGCCGGAATAGACCGCTAGGCGTGTTGGTCCAGCTCCCTTGGCCGGGCAACCGGACGCAATACAGAAATTAATCTTCTCTTTGATTTTAGCGGGAGACAGTAAGTGCCATCCAACTCCACCTTGAACATCATCCGCGGCGTCGAAAACGCAGAAAACGTGCTCACTCGCATCGATCCGCTGGACTTGTCTTCTTTGCCAGAGGCTGTGGTGGCTCGTACACATCAGGCATTTGGAGATGATGTATCCCCTGCCGAATCCGTCGTGCGGATGTTGGCTGACGTCAGGCGCGACGGCGACGACGCTGTTCGCCACTACGCCAAGCTTCTCGACGGCGCGGACCTTGAAAATTTCCGCATTCCGGACTCTGACCTCGAGGCCGCCAGTGGCCAAGTCTCACCGGAACTCTGGGAATCGCTGGAGCTCGCAGCAAAACGCATAAGGAACTTCCACGAGTCCACCATGCCGAGCGAGTGGATGGATCCCACCCAGGGGCTTGGCGAGCTCATCCGTCCCCTCGCACGCGTGGGCGTCTATGCCCCGGGAGGAACCGCCGCATATCCTTCCACCGTGCTCATGACTGTCATTCCTGCCCGCGTGGCTGGTGTGAAGGAAATCATTTTGACCACCCCTCGGGCCGGTTCGCAGCCTCTCAACCCCGCAGTGGTCGCCGCCGCCCGGATCGCCGGAGTTGACGCCATGTACCAGGTGGGAGGCGTTCCTGCCATCGCGGCCATGGCTTACGGCACCGAGTCTATCCCCCGAGTCGACAAGATCTGCGGTCCCGGCAATATCTTCGTGGCCTACGCCAAGAAGCTGGTACAGGGCGGCGTCGACATTGACGGTGTCTTCGGCCCCACCGAGACCATAATCCTGGCCGACGACGGCGCCAACGCAGACTTCTGCGCCGCAGACCTCATCGCCCAGGCAGAGCACGACCCCCTCGCCACCGCCATCCTTGTAACCGACAGCGAAGCCCTGATCGCCCGCGTCGAAACCCAGCTCGAATCGCAACTCGCCACCGCCCCCAGGGGAGAAGTAGCCCGGCAGGCCCTCGAGCGCCAGGGCCGAGTGGTCCTTGTCGATTCCCTGGACGAAGGCGTCGAGCTCGTCAACCGGATTGCGCCCGAGCATCTATGCCTTCTGATGCGCGACCCGTGGAGTTGGGTCGACCGCATCCAGCACGCCGGAGGCCTGTTCCTGGGAGAGTATTCGCCCGAGGTCATGGGCGACTATATCGCCGGCCCCAGCCATGTCATGCCCACCGGGGGGACCGCGCGCTTTGGCTCGGCGTTGAGCGTCCACCATTTCCTGCGTACCATGCCTGTCGTCGGCCTCAGCCCCGACGACTTCCGCAACCTGGGCCCTGCCGCGGTCAACATCGCCAACGCCGAGGGATTGGCCGGGCACGCAGGCGCCGTGCAGGTGCGCCTGGACTCCCTTACGCCTTGAGGCGGTTGGACACGCCGTCAGCGAAGGAACCAGTAAACCGTAGATCAGGTCGATAGAGAATGACCGAGTTCACTCAACAAATGCGAGATTCAATGCTTCCGCACATTCGTGGGCTGGACGTTTATCAAGGCGTTGAGCCTGTCGAAGTTATGGCGGAGCGCGCCGGCATCCCACGGGATAAGATCATCCGCCTGAACGGCAACGAGAATCCCTACGGGCCTTCCCCTGCTGTCGCCGCGGCCCTTGCCGACTTCCCGAACTTCAATCACTACCCGGACCCGGAACAGCGCCAGCTACGGCAGGCCCTCTCCGGCTATGTAGGTATCGACCCCGACCGCATCATCACTGGGAATGGCAGCGATGAGCTCATCGACATGCTGTTCCGAATGTTCATCGGCCCGGGAGACAACATAATCAACCTGACTCCCACCTTCGGCATGTATTCTCTGGGCGCAGAGATATGCGGAGGCCAGGCCATCGCTGTCCCGAGGGACGAGAACTTTGAAATCGACCTGGAGAGCGTGAAGCTGGCTATTACCGACCGGACCAAGGTCATAGTCGTCTGCTCGCCCAACAACCCTTCGGGCAACATGCCGACTGAAGCCGAGGTGCGGGCCCTGCTCGACACCGGCATCCTCGTCATCGTCGACGAGGCCTACTACGAGTTCTGCGGCCAGACCGTGTTGCCCCTTCTGGATGAATACCCAAACCTCGTCGTGCTCCGCACATTTAGCAAGTGGGCCGGGCTGGCAGGGCTGCGCATCGGTCTGGGCGCAATGCACGCCGACCTCGCCCGCACGATGATGTCCGTCAAGCCGCCCTACAATGTGAACCTGGCAGCCGAGGTAGCACTCATAGCGTCACTGGACGACATGCCTGCTTTGCTGGAGCGCGTTAACGCCATCATCGCCGAGAGGGAGAGGATGCACGGCCTGCTTGAGGCCATCCCCACCGTCAGGCCCTACCCGTCCCGTGCCAACTTCATCCTGTGCCAACTGCCTGAGGGCAGCGGCCAACGGGTCTTCAACGACCTGTGCAACCGGGGTATCTTCCTCCGCCACTGGAACAATCCGCGCCTCAAGGACTGCGTCCGTACTTCAGTGGGCTTCCCTGAGGAAAATGACGCTGTGGCCGAGGCCTTTGCCGAACTCACAAGTCCCTTCTCCCTCGAGGGAGGGGGTTAGGGTGAGGGTGAATTCCTGATGACTGACGCCTCCAACCTGCCCGCCGTTCCGGAGGGCCGCGCCGCCAAGCTGCACCGCACGACCGGTGAGACCGAGATACACCTCGCCGTCAACCTGGACGGCGCAGGCGTCTACGAAGTGGACACCGGCAACGGGTTCCTGGACCACATGGTCAGCCAGATCTCCCGCCACGGCCTGATCGATATTACCCTCAAGGCCGAAGGTGATCTGCACACCGGCTGGCACCACCTCGTGGAGGATGTGGGCATCACCCTCGGACGTGCGTTCAACGAAGCGATAGGCGACGCCCGCGGTATTCGCCGGATGGGGCACGCCATCGTGCCGCTGGATGACACACTGGCAATGGTGGCTCTCGACTGTTCAGGCCGGGGCTACGCCGTCATCGAGACCACCATCGACGACTCCATGGTCGAGACCCTGCCGGGCTCCCTGGTCCGCCACTTCTTTGAGTCCTTCGCTCTGGAAGCGAAGATCAACCTACACGCAAAGATACTCACAGGCATCGACCCTCACCACAAGGCCGAGGCCCTCTGCAAGGCCACCGCCCGCGCCCTCCGCGACGCCCTCGAGCCAGACCCTCGCTCCCCTCACGCCGTCCCCAGCACCAAGGGCACCCTCAGCAGCTAAAAGACCCCCCGAATTGGGGAGTCTTTTCCTTTTGCTAAATCTCCCGCCCTCGTCGTGCGATGAAGTCCGGGAACGCCTGCTCCACGCCGTAGCCTGTAACCTGGTTGGTCGTGTAGTCCACTTCGTTCTCCCACATCCCTCGCATGTCGGCGGCCTTGTCCTGTAGCAGGATGTGCTTGATCCCCGTCACCGACTCAATACGGTGACCTGCGATCGTCGTGGCAATTTCCATCGTCTTGTCCCGCAACTCCGCAGCGGGCACCAGGTGGTTCAGCAGCCCCACCCGGTAGGCTTCCTCCGCCTCGACGACCCGGCCCGTGAACAGGAACTCCTTGGCAGTCGGCCACCCTACCTGGTTGGTGAGCGTCCAGGTGCTGTTGATGCGGCCGTACGCCACCGCCAGGAATCGGAAGCGGGTGTTTTCGCAGCCGGTCCGTATGTCCAGGCACGACGCCAGTACCGCCCCACCGCCGTACGCCAGCCCGTTCATCATCCCGATCACCGGCTTGGGGGATGCGGCAATATCGTACATCCAGTTCTGGTACTGCTGGGAGTTGGCTTCCCTCTGCTCCTCGGTCAACTCCCTCGCGTGAACCCGCTGCTCGTGGATGTCCCCGCCAGCGGAGAACGCCCTCTCCCCTGCGCCTGTGATCACGATACAGCCCACACCATCGTCCTCGTTGGCTGACATAACGGCGTGGTGCAACTCCCCGTCCAGCTGGTGATTCATTGCGTTCAGAACTTCGGGACGGTTCATCGTAATGACCATGACGCGCTCTTCGACTTCCACCAACAGGTGCTCGTATTCCATACTACTGTCCTCCGGGCCATACATCCGGCCATTATTTGCCTTCGATTGTATGGATTAAACCCCGACAGCGCAAAGCCCGCTGAGGCCGCCGCAGCCTTGTGTTAAACTGCGGAGCGATCATTCGTACCGGAGGCTCCGTGTTGACCCAGCGACTCAAGGCAGGCGATGCAACGATCGAACTCTTGAGACAGGAAGGCGTGTCCCACATTTTCGGTATCGTGGGATCATCTTTCCTTGACATACTGGACCCGCTCTATGACCGCGAGGACATGAGCTTCGTCGGGGTCCGCCACGAGCAGGGCGCCGCCCTGATGGCCGACGGCTTCAGCCGCATCTCAGGCTCACCCAGCGTCTGTCTCGCCACCAACGGGCCCGGCGTCCTGAACCTCACCTACGGCATCGGCTCCGCTTTTGTCGCCCACTCGCCGGTCATTGTCATAGCGCCCTCTGCCTCCCGCCGCGACCAGCATCGGAATTCCACCCAGGAGTTCGACCAGGTCGCCCTGTTCAAGCCCATCACCAAGGCCTCCTTCGCGATCAACCGCATCGACCGCCTCCCGGACGCCCTGCGGCACGCCTTCCGCGTCGCCACCTCGGGCAAAATGGGACCAGTGATGCTCGACATCCCCCGCGACCTGCTGCCTGGCGCCGAAGTGGAGCTGGACCTTCTGCCTCCCGACGCCTACCGCCCGGGACAGACCCGCTCAAGGGGCGATCTCGGCCTCATCCAACGAGCCGCAGACGTCCTGGCTTCGGCCCAGCGCCCAGTCATCCTCGCCGGTGGTGGCGTCCAGTGGAGCAACGCCGGCGATGTCGTCTGCCGCCTCGCCGAGCTCACGGGCGCGGCTATCGTAACCTCTTACGGCCGAGCCGACGCCGTGCCATCCGACCACCCCAACTTCCTGGGGCACCTTGGACGTCTCGGCGCAGCCGAAGGAATTGAGGCGACCCGCGAGGCCGATGTCATCCTCGCCGTGGGCACCCGACTCGGCCAGTCCACTACTTTCTACGACCATCGCTACATCCCCGCAGATGCGAAGATCATCCAGATCGAGATCGATCCCGAGGAAATCGGCCGCAACTACCCCGTGACCGTCGGCATCGAGGGCGACGCCGCCGCCGTCTCCGAAGGGCTGCTCGAAGAACTCCGCCAGCGCGAGCCCCGGGTGAGCCCCCAGTGGGCCGACGAAATCAAGGCATGGGTCACCCGGCGCGCAGACCGCCTTCGAGGTGAAGAGCGCCTCAGCGGGCTGCCGATGAAGCCACAGCGAGTCTACGCAGAACTCCGGAAGGTCATGCCTCGTGACGCCATCGTCGCCCTCGACGCCGGCCTCGCTCCCAACTTCGGACAGGACCGGCTGGACTTCTTCCAGCCGCGCAGCTTGATGACCTCCCTGGACCTTGGAGGGCTGGGTTTCAGCTTCCCTGCCGCCCTGGGCGCCCAGTTCGCCGCTCCCAACCGCCCGGTGGTCAACTTCAACGGCGACGGCGGGTTCCTCTTCAATGCCCAGGAATTTGCCACCGCTGTTCAGTACAACCTTCCCGTAGTCACGGTGGTCATGAACAATGGCAGCTGGGGTTCCGAGAAGGCCTACCAGCGCTACGCATTCAACGAGCGCTATGTGGGGGCCGACACCCTGAATCCCCGGTACGACAAGTTCGCCGAGCTCTTTGGTGGCGTCGGCTACTATGTCGAGCGCCCGGAGGATGTGGGCAACGCAATGCTGGAAGCCCTCGCCGCCGGTAAGCCCAGCATCATCGAAATTCCCATCGATCCCGATGAGCTGCCTCGCCCCGCCCGCCTCGCTGATGTGCAGGCCCAGCCCCAACTGTAGACCTCAAGTACAGCACGGTCTCACACTGCCCATATCGGTCGGATAGAAGATAGAAGAAATGCAGGACAAGGTTTTCCCCAGCGAAGTCAGTCTGGAAGGCAACGCCATCGTCATCATCTGGGACGACGGCCATAGAAGCCCTTACGCCCACCGATTCCTGCGATTGCGCTGTCCCTGCGCAAGTTGCGTGGAGGAAATGACCGGAAAGCCCATCCTCGACCCCGACTCGGTGCCCGCCGATGTGAAGGCCATCGACCACCTTCCCGTGGGCAACTACGGCATGCAGTTCCTGTGGGATGACACCCACTACACCGGAATCTACACCTACCGCGCACTCCGCGCCGCCTGCACCTGCATAGTCTGCAATGAGGCCCGCGCCGAAGCTGCCGCCGAGGGAAGGTAGCCCTTTCCCCAATTTGGAAAAGGGGCCGACATCGTCTTCTAGCTCTTGGGGGATTCCGGACGAGAGCGCTTTGGCTTTTCCAGCGATGCCTTGAACTTCGGTGCAGTGAAGGTATTCGACCGGAAGGCGAAATTCGACAGCTGCCGCTTCCCAGGCTCGCCGCACTGGCTGCACGGGGCTGGTTCGTCCGACTGGGAAACGGAACGCATCAGCTCAAAATCGTTGTCGCACTTCGAGCAATAGTATTCGTAGATAGGCATGGGTATACTCCCTTCCTGAAGCTATCTTCATAATATTCTAAACCCGCCACTGGAACCGTGCCACGAGGTTCCCCAGTGCGCACCGGAGGACGCAACAGGTCATGCCCGAAACCACCGACGTTGCCATCATTGGGGGAGGCGCCGCAGGCTGCGCTGTCGCCTGGTACCTCTCCGAAGCCGGGTTCTCCAGCACCATAATCGAGCGGGAGGGCGTCGCTTCCCAGGCATCGGGGTATGCCGCCGGCGGACTGAACCCCCTCACGGGGACTGGCATTCCAGGCCCCTTGGCCGACTTCGCCTGGGAGTCGTTCCAGCTGCACCTGGGCCTCTACTCCCGGCTCCTGGCACAGACTGAAATAGACTACCAGCTTCGCCAGACTTCGGAAATCATGATGGCCTTCACTGAGCCTGAGGTGCCCGAGCTGGAGAATATCGCCCAACGCTTCAACGCCATGGACGGGTTCTCCGCATCTATGGCCGACCAGTCCCAGGTCCGCCAACTGGATCCCAGGGTCGGCATCGACTTCGGGGGTTCGATATTCAAGCGCGGCAACTACTCTCTGGACAGCCAGGACTTCACCCGGGCCCTGCACGCCGCTGCCTTGGGTTCAGGAGCCTCACATCGTCCCGGCAGCGTCCGTGGCCTCGAAGCAAGCCACGATCAGGTCACTCGCGTTGTGCTGGATGACGGAGAGATAGAATGCGGTCAGGTAGTCCTGGCCATGGGCCCCTGGTCCCGACAGGCTGAGAGTTGGCTCAACACCTACATCCCAGTTGATCCTCTGAAGGGCGAAATACTCCGAATGCTTCTGCCGGGTGATCCCCTCGGGCATGATGTATCCGGCGGCGGCGCCAGCATCTACGCCAAGCCCGACGGCCTGGCCTGGTGCGGCACCACCGAGGACTGGCGCGGCTTCGACCGGCAGCCGCTTCCCGAAACCAAGGAGCGCATCCTGGCGGGAGTCATGCGCATTCTGCCAGCCATATCCGATGCCGAATTGGTCATGCACACCGCCTGTCTCCGCCCCGTCACTCCCGACTGGCTGCCCATAATCGGACGCGTCCCCGGATATGGCAATGCCTGGCTGGCGACCGGCGCCGGCAAGAAGGGCATCCTCCTCGCTCCCGGCATCGGCAAATCCATAGCCGATCTCATCTCGAAAGAAGATACCTCCCTCCCGATCGGCAACTTCGCCCCCGACCGCTTCGCAACACCCTGACCTGCCTTTCTGGGTGTACCATGACGGTAGTTCTGCCGCGCCATTCAAATGCTGAGGTCCAACGATGACGACGGCCAGGAAGATCACCAACGCCTGGATCAACCGGACTCTGCCGGACATCTTCTACGAAAAGCCGGAGCCGGTAGAGGACGGTATGCAGCAGGAAGCCCCAATCGATCACATCAAGCGCCTGCTGACGGCGCGTTATGCTGACCGGGAGGATGTGTTTGTCTCCAACGCCGTCTTCATTTCCTACGACATTACCAACGGCAACGCCCGTGTTCCGCCCGATCTGTTCATAGCCTTCGGCGTAGACCCCGCGGCCATCCGCGTTAACCTGCCCAACTTTTGGATCTGGGAAACGGGCAAAGTCCCGGACTTCGTCATGGAGGTCGCTTCTCCCAGCACGGCCGCCAATGACCTCGGCCATAAGCGGGACCTTTACGAACGGCTGGGAGTGTCGGAGTACTGGCGATTCGATCCCACTGGCGGCGACCTGTACGGCCAACCCATGGCCGGAGAGCGCCTACTGGACGGCCACTATATATCCTGCCAACTCATTACCGGCGGTGACGGTTCAATCCGCGCTCATAGCGAACTACTTGACTTGGACTTCTCCTGGCACGGCAACAGCTTCGACGTTCTTGCTCCCTCCACAGGCAAGACCATAGACCCGATGGCAACTGCAATCGAATCCCTCCAGGAAGCTCAGGCCGAGCGCGAGGAGGCTCAAGCTGAACGCGACGAGGCACGGGCGAGAGCCGCTGAGGCCGAAGCAGAAGTTGCCCGCCTGAGGGAGCAACTGCGCTCTCTGGAAGAGGGATGATAGGTGTGCTGCTATTCAGTCCTGATTTCCCTGATCGAATGCGCCGCAACCAGGCGCTCGAAATCATTGCACTCCAATTACACCTCTGCCATTCTCGCGGGTCTTAAGGAGCAGCAACTTGTCGCTAGGCTGGGCAATCGCGGGCATAGGCTCCCACGCCGATCTGAAAATCGCCCCCGCCATTCAGCGGGCGAGCGAAGCACACTTGGTAGCCGTCTACAGCCGCGACCAGGCCCGCGCCGACTCCTTTGCCGAGAGCCAAGGCGCCGACGCTGCCTACGGCGACCTTGACGCCATGCTCGCCGACCCGCGTGTCGAGGCTGTATTCGTCGCCTCTCCCAACCATCTGCATGCCCCTCAGGTCATTCGTGCCGCCGCCGCAGGCAAGCACATCCTCTGCGAAAAGCCCATGGCCACCACCCCATCCGACGCCGCCGCAATGGTCGCTGCCTGCCGGGACCATGGCGTGGCTCTTGGCCTCGGCTTCGAACTGCGCTTCCACCCTGCCCACCTGTGGGCTCGCCGGGCCATCGACAAGGGCGCCATCGGCCGCATTCGCCTAGCCCACGGCCAGTGGGGCAGAGGCAACCGTGGCGAGCCCGAGCATCTGCCTCGCACCGGCCTGCGAGAGTGGTGGGAGACTCCGGAGCTCATCGGCGACGCCTCCGTACTCGTTGGCCTCGCCGTGCATGTTTTCGACCTCATGCGCTTCCTTCTACGCGAAGAGGTCGTCGAGGTCGTATCCATGACCGACGGACAGACTAGCCTCCAGCCCCTCGAGCACATCGCAACCATCGCCCTGCGCATGAGCGGCGGCGCCATAGCGCAGGTCATGTGCGGCCGCATGCTTCCCGACACCCAGAACGACCTCGCCCTCTACGGCTCCGACGGTCGCTTCGCCACAAGGGAGACCGTTTGGGAGGCACGCCTTGGTCGAGCCGAGATCGTCAGCGCCGCCGACAATCGCACCGAGTCATGGGAGTACGACTACCTCGCCAATTTCGTCGCCGAGCTTGAGGACTTCCACGACGCCCTGAAATCCGACCGCGCTCCGGCGGCCACCGGCGAGGACGGCCTTGCCGCCGCTCGCATCACCGCCGCCGCTATTGAGTCCGCCAAGACCGGTCGCACGGTCAGACTGGACTCGCCGCGCCATTGCCACTGAATAAGTCCACTGAAAGAGGATAGACAGCATGGCCACCACCGACACCGCCAACGCGACCCAGGGAGCCCTCCGTGGCATCCGCGTAGTCGAATTCGGACACTACATTCCGGGCCCGCTGCTCGGCATGCTCCTGGCTGACCAGGGCGCCGATGTTATCAAGGTCGAGCGACCCGGGGGCGACCCCGCCCGCAGCGAGCCCGCATTCGCTACCTGGAACCGCGGGAAACGCTCGGTGGAGCTGGACCTGAAGTCCGGCGACGGCCTGAAGAACGCCCACGACCTGATTAACTGGGCCGATGTCCTGATCGAGAACTTCCGCCCCGGCGTCGCCGACCGCCTCGGCATCGGTTACGACGCCACGGGCGCCAACCCTGGCCTCATCTACTGCTCGCTGCCCGGCTTCGGGGAGGACAGCCCTCACCGCAACGAACGCGGCTGGGAGCACATCGTCGGCGCCGCCACCGGTGCTCACCAGGAAGTGGCCGGCATGGATGAGCCGCTCTTCCTGCCGCTGCCGTCCGCCAGCAGCTTCGCCGCCATCATCGCCGCCGTCTCCGTTGCCATGTCCCTCAACGCCCGTCAACGCACCGGGCATGGACAGCGCATCGAGGTGCCCATGCACAGCGCCATGTTCGCCGCAATGGGACGACACCTGTCCAACTTCCACGACATCAGCCCTCCCGACCTCTTCACGCTGCCCCGCAATGTGATGTCCCACCAATACGAGTGCGCCGACGGCCGCTATGTCCAGAATCACGGCATGTACCAGCGCTTCGCCAGCCAGTTCCTCCAGGCCGCCGGCCGTCCGGAATGGATCGAAGACCTGGAGGATCTGTACGGCGCCGAGGTCAGCCCGGAGACAATCGAGATGTGGCGCGAGCGGGTTACCAACCTGTTCAAGGAAAAGACCGCAAAGGAGTGGGAGGACGCAATCGCCGAGACCGGCGGCGCCTGCACCATCTGCAAGACCGTCGACGAATGGCTGGTCCACGAGCACGCCATCGCCGGCGGCATGGTCGTCGAGGTCGACGACGCAACCCACGGCCTGATGAAGCAGCCCGGCGCACCCGTGCGCCTGCGCGGCACCCCTGGCCCGGCCTATACCCGCGCCCCCAAGCTCGGAGAGCACACCACCTCGGTCCTGGGAGAAATCAGGGCAGCGCCCCCTGGGCAGCGCACCGACCGCCGCGAGGAAATCCTGTCCGCGCTCCAGGGCGTCCGTGTTCTCGACCTCTGCATCGTCCTTGCCGGCCCCACCTGCGGGCGCACCCTCGGCGAGTTCGGCGCCGATGTCATCAAGATCGACGATCCCTCCAGGCCCTACGACTACGGCGGCAACCTCGATGTCAACCGCGGCAAACGCAGCATCCAGATCGATCTCAAGAAGGAACAGGGCCGTGAGGTCTTCTGGAAGCTCCTTGAGACTGCCGATGTCGTCGTCGAGAACAACCGCAAGGGCAGCATGGCCCGCATGGGCCTGAGCTACGAAGAGGTCAGGAAGCGCCGCCCCGACATCGTCTACGCCTCCCTCAATGCCTTCGGCCACGACGGCCCCTGGGCCGAGCGCCCCGGCTGGGAGCAACTCGCCCAGGCCACCACGGGCATACAGGTGCGCCGGGGCGGCCGCGACGCCGCCCCACAGCTCCTGCCCTACCCCATGAACGACTACGCCACTGGCCTTCTGGGCGCCTACTCGGTCGCGCTCGCTCTTCACGAGCGCAACCGCACCGGGCTCGGCCAGTCCGTTGACGGAGGGCTCGCCCTCACCGCCTGCATGCTCCAGTCGCCGTACTTTCTGGACTACGAGGGCCACGAGCGCTCCGAGCCCGAGGGTCTGGGAGTCCGAGGTTCCTCTGCCCTAGCCCGGCTCTACCAAGCCAGCGACGGCTGGTTCTACCTGCACTGCCCCGGCGATTCGGGTTGGGCAAACCTGACGGGGCTCCCCGAACTGGCCCATCTCCTCTCCGATGACAGATTCGGCGACGCTGAATCCCGGGAGCGCAACGACGGCATTCTGGCGGATGTCCTCTCCGGAATCTTCGCCGCCGGGTCTCGCCAGGGGTGGGTCAGGAGCTTGAACGAAGCTGGAGTCAGCGCTATCGAGAACCTGTCCATTCACGACTTCCACGACGACCCCCAGCTGCGCCAGGCCGGGCTCATTGTCGGCCGCGACCACCCAGGGATGGGCATGGCCGACCACCTCGGCGTCGTGGCCCGGCTGTCCGGGACTCCCGCCCGCATGGGCCGTCCTACTCCGGTGTTGGGCTCCCAGACCGACGAGATCCTGACCGAAGCAGGCTACTCAAGCGATCAGATCGCTGCCCTGAAGGCCGCAGGTGCAGTGGTACAGAACGAAAACTAGCCGCACAATAGCCACTCCCCAGCTTCAGCGAGTCCGTCGGTAAGGAGCACACCGAACCGCTGACGGACTCTTTTCTCCAGCCCCCCACGGGCTCCGATATTGCGCCGCGTCCGTTCAATTGCCGCGTATTCGGGCCGTTAACCGCGCCTTCGCAAGTTGGCGGCGGAATCCGCCCCGTGGTAGACTAGGCCATTCGGCAGGAAGGTGCGTCTTCTGCAATGGAGCGCGCCCTAGGGGCTGGAATGCTGAGCATTTACAACACCCTTACCAAGCGGGTGGAACAGATAGAAACGGCGGAACCGGGTGTGGCCCGCATGTACACGTGCGGGCCAACGGTTTATCGCGATGCGCATATAGGCAACCTGCGCACATACATGATGGCCGACTGGATTCGGCGGGCTCTCCTGCACCATGGCCTCGAAGTCCAGCATGTCAAGAACATCACCGATGTCGGACACATGCGTCAGGAGCTCGTTGAGACAGGCGGGGACAAGATGATCCTCGCCGCCCTTGCCGAGGGCAAGACCGTTCAGGAAATCGCCCAGCTTTATGCCGGACGCTTCCACCGCGACGAAGAGCGTCTCAACATCATGGAAGCCCATGTCTTCCCTTGGGCCAGCCAGCACATCCCCGAAATGCTTTCCATCGTAGGCGCCCTGCTCGAAAAGGGCCATGCCTACGAACGCGGCGGCAACATCTACTTCGATGTTCCCAGTTTCACCGATTACGGCAAGCTCTCCCGCAACACCGGCGCCGACCTGCTCGAGGGCGTACGTGCCGAGGCCGACCCACTCAAGCGGGACCCCCGCGACTTCACCCTATGGAAGGCCGCCGAGCCTGGACGGGATGTCAAGTGGGACAGCCCCTGGGGCGAGGGATTCCCGGGCTGGCACATCGAATGCTCCGCCATGGCGTCGAAGTACTTGGGCGAAGCCTTTGACATACACACCGGCGGGGTCGACAACATATTCCCGCACCATGAGGACGAGATCGCCCAGAGCGAGGCCGCCTTCGGCGAGCAACATGTCCGATACTGGGTCCACGCCCAGCACCTCCTGGCCGACGGTGCCAAGATGGCCAAGTCATCGGGCAACGTCTTCCTTGTCGAGGAACTGATCGAACGAGGCTTTGACCCCCTCGCCTTCCGTTACCTGTGCATGACGGTCCTCTACCGCCACCGCATGAACTTCACCTTCACCTCCCTGAGGGCCGCCGAGAAGGCACTCACCAACCTGCGACGTCGCGTTTGGCTCTGGAGCCGCGAGGCCGAATTGCACGCAACCGGCGACGGCCAGTCGGAAACATCCTCGGCCACGGAGTTCCGTCGCCGCTTCTGGGAAGCCGTCGACGACGACCTCGACCTGCCCACCGCCCTCGCACTGACTTGGGAGATGGCCCGCTCTGAGCTTCCTGCCCACGACAAGCTGTCGCTCATCCTGGAGTTCGACGAGATGTTCGGTCTCGACCTGCACCGCGCTCCCGCCGAAAACCAGGTCACTGAGGAAATAGTCGCAACCATCAGGGAAAGAGAATCGCTCCGCGAGCGGCAGACCTGGGACTCCGCCGACGCCATGCGCGCCCGCCTCTCTGCAGACGGCTATGTCGTTGAGGATGCTGCCGACGGGTCTCGCGTCCGCCCCAAGACCCAGATGGAACGCCGCCTTGAAAGGTGGGACGCCGTGTCGTCTTCCCGGGAAGTCCCCTCCCTGTTGGATGAACCGTCCCAATACGACTTCACATTCATCCTCAACGCGTACGGATACCCGGAGGATGTCCGCCGTTGCGTCAACGGCATGCTGAATCACTCCGCGGGCCACTCCGCCGAGGTCATCGTCATCGACAGCGGCTCCACCGACGGCACCGGCGAGATGCTCGAGGAGATGCAGCGCGAGCACGCCAACATGCGCCTCATCCACTGCGACCATGTCATCGGCGACGCCGCCAGCAAGAACATCGGCGTCAAGCAAAGCCTCGGCAAATTTGTGATCATCGTCGATGGGTCCGCCGAGATCGTCGGCGACATCCTCAGCATTGTTGCTGAACGTCTGAGCGACCCCACCGTTGGCATCTTCGGACCCTACGGCCTCACGACCGACGATATGCAGCATTTCCACGAGGAAGTCGACGAGGGAGAGGCCGACGCCATGCAGGCGTATTGCATGTCCTTCCGACGCGAGGCCGTCAACACCGTCGGTCTGATGCGCGAGGTCTTTCGTTTTTATCGCAACCTCGACATCGACTATTGCTTCCAGTTTAAGGACAAGGGTTATCGTGTCCTGGCCGACTCGTCCCTTCCTATCGTCAGGCACGAACATCGCCAGTGGACCGAGCTCGACGACAACCAGCGCGACGAGCTTTCCCGCAAAAACTTCGGCCGCTTTCTCAAGCGCTGGGGCAACCGCCCCGACCTCCTGATCACCGCCGATGCACGCGGCTTCGGCAGTCAATTCCGCCACTGATTCGATTCCTGTTGCTCTTTCGCAGTCCAATACCGCACCGGACCAAGCGGAGCTGGTGAGCTTTGCCTGAGCTGGCCGACAGGCTGCTGGCTGGAGAACAGCGCGCCCTCTCCCGCGTCATTTCCATGCTGGAGCGGGGCGACCAGGCCACCGCCGAAATCATGCGTGCCATCGACGGCAGCACCGGCCGCGCCTACACCCTGGGCGTCACCGGGCCCCCCGGAGCCGGCAAGAGCACCATCGTCGACCAGCTCACCCGGCTGCTGCGCGGTCTCGACAAACGCGTCGGCATCGTCGCTGTCGACCCAACCAGCCCCTTCAGCGGCGGCGCGCTGCTCGGCGACCGCATCCGGATGCAGCGACACTACCTCGACTCCGGGGTCTTCATTCGCAGCATTGCCACCCGCGGCCAGTCCGGAGGCCTGCCTCGAATCGTCAAGGGAGTATCCCGTGCCCTGGACGCCGCTGGCTACGACATCGTAATCGTAGAGACCGTCGGTGTCGGCCAGACCGAGCTCGGTATCATGGGTGTAGCCGACACCGTCGCAGTCGCCCTCATCCCCGAGGCCGGCGATGCCATCCAGGCCCTGAAAGCCGGCGTCATGGAGATTGCCGACCTTTACATCGTCAACAAAGCCGACCGCGACGGGGCCGACCAGATGGCCGCGTCCGTAACCGCCATGCTCCAGATGTCCCTCACCACACCCGAGTGGGTGCCTCCCGTCAAGCTCACTGCCGCCCACACCGGGCAGGGCATCGAGGAACTCTGGGCCAGCCTCGAGGAACATCACGCTTACCTGAAGGTCAGCGGCAACCTCGCCAAGAGGCGCGGCGATCACCGCACCCAGGAGTTCCTCGAAGTCGTCGAAGAAGAGCTCGTCCGCAGGTTGCGCCGCATGGTACAGACCGATCCGGCCTTGCTGTCGGTGCTGGAGAATGTGGCCACCAAGGACGCCGAGCCCTACTCAGCCGCCCTGGACTTTCTGAAGAATTCATCCCTGGACCCGGAAGCCCTCACCAACTCCTCCCGGTAGTGTCCTTCGGCCAATCTCGTCTTCTGAAGTTTCGGAGAGCACCCACCACCGCCTTCGGAACTGATATGCTTGATGGGAGGATCATGTGGTATTATCCCGTCCCTTCCACCACGCGATGACTTCAGTCGGCCACCCATGAGATGGCCATTCTGACTGTAAGGAGGTGCAATGATGGATTTGCATATCCAGGGTCGGAACATAGAGATCACCCGTTCGATGAAGGAGCACGTGGCAGCCAAGCTTGGTTCGCTCGACCGCCACTTGCCGTCCATCGGCAGGGCCGAGGTCGAGATGGCCTCCGAACCTACCCGGTCTCAACAGGACCGTGTGGTGGTCCAGGTTTCCCTCACTGTGGGTGGAGACCTCCTGCGCGCCCAGCGACGCGCCCCCAACGCCCGTGCCGCGGTCAACTCCGCAGTTGATGCCCTTGACCGCCAGGTCAACCGCTGGAAGGCCCATACCTACCGCAGCGAACGGCAGTCCCGCAATGCCCCCGATGCCGACGACGTCATACAGGCCGAAATGCTGGACGAGAACGGGTCTGCGGATGCTGATGTCGTAGTGGCTCCCACCGGCGACCTGGTGCGCATCAAGCGGTTCGACATGGATCCGATGACCGTGGAAGAGGCTGCCCTGCAGATGCAATACCTGGACCACAGCTTCTACATGTTCCTCGATTCGGAGACCAACCGCTACAGCGTCCTGTATCGCCGCGCCGACGCCAACTACGGCCTCATCCAGCCTGCCGGAGGCTAGCCGGGTATCGTGGCAATCGTGAGAGCTTCGTAAAGGAGCCAAGCAAGAGGGCCGGGACTTGTGTCCCGGCCCTCTGCGTTCACCCTGTAACCTGGCCCGTCTACCCGGACCCGTTCTGCCTCTCGTCGCTCCCGTTGCCCCCAGAGTTCCCTCCCATCGACATGAAGTTCCCCAGCATGGAGGTGAACTCCATTGGGAATATCCACTTCGTCGACGGCGAGTCTCCCAGCGACTTCAGCGTTTCGAAGTACTGCAGGCTCATCGTCCGCCCGTCAGCTTGGTTCGCCACGGCATTGATGCGCTCTAGGGCCTCGC
Source organism: Dehalococcoidia bacterium (assembly GCA_963667765.2). Classification (GTDB taxonomy): domain Bacteria; phylum Chloroflexota; class Dehalococcoidia; order Lucifugimonadales; family UBA3495; genus VXOI01. The sequence goes on from CAXXON010000003.1 coordinate 211,121, forward strand.
TGAACCCAGCGGCCCTCAGCACCGCCGCCTGCTGCTCTCCCTCCGCCTGAAGAATCTCCGACTGTCGCTGGCCCTCCGCCTGCAGGATCGCGGACTGTTTTTCGCCCTCGGCCCGGTTGATCGCCGCCTGGCGCGAACCCTCGGACTCCGTGATATCCGCAGTCTTGATCGCCTCCGCAGACTTCTCGCGCTCCATCGCTGCCTTCACCCCGGGAGGAGGGTCAATCTCGTTGATCTCCACCTGCGAGACCTTCACTCCCCACCGCTCGGTCACTTCATCCATCCGCACCTGCAGCGAGTCCCGGATGCGCTCCCTTTCCGTCAGAGCGTCGGCCAGTGTAGTCGAGCCGATCACCGCCCTCAGGGTCGCGAAGGCCAGGTTGATCACCGCCAGCTCAAAGTTTTGCACTTCAAGCACGGCGCGGTCGGCCAATTCTTCCATGACCCTGTAGTAAATCACGAAGTCCATGTCCACCACCACGTTATCCGCAGTGATGTACTTCTGGGTCGGCACCCTGGCCACCCGCTCCCTAAGGTCGACCTTGGTCCCGTGATACACGAATGGAATCAGAAAGTGCAGGCCAGAGCTCTTGAGACCGGTGAAAGTCCCAAACCTCTGCACCACCATTCTCTGGTACTGCTGAACCATGATAAGTCCCGCCGACATATCGTCCTCCTCGCTGATTACCTTTCACTGGTCAAGATCTTCAGGGATCGTTCTCCTCTGCGTCGCGCTCCCTGGTGACAGTGAGCACGAGGCCGTCCATCCTGATTACCCTTATCCGTTCTCCGGCATCAATTTTGCTCCCATCGGCGCTTACTGCGGTCCATGTATCACTGGCCACCCGCACGGCGCCCCGAGGTTCCAGGGTCAAGGTGACCGCCCCGGTTTCGCCTACCATGGAGACGGCTACATCAGGAGGGCGTTCACGGCGGGACTTCAATGCCTCTCTGGCGAAGTATATCACGGTGCCCCCCGTAGCCACGGCTACCGACACCAGGAGCCAGCGGTTCACATTGATGGCAGGCACGGTTGGAGAAGTGTCTCCAAATTGCGCAAATAGCAGCAACCCCCCGACCGCAAGGCTAATTGCTGAAGCGACGCCCAGTACCCCGAACCCCGCCACCAGCACTTCGGCCGCGGCGAGCACAATGGCCAGCGCAATCAGGGCAACTCCGGCCCAGTTGACCGGCAGATTCCCCAGGGCCACAAACGCCAGGATCAGGAAGATCACCCCGACTACCACCGGGACAATGAGCCCGGGATTGAACAGCTCGATGATGATCCCCAGGCCCCCTATAGTCAGGAGCAGGAATGACACATTGGGATCTGCCAGAAACTCCAGGATGGTCTCGAGCAGATTCTTGTCCAGTTCCAGAGTGGCAACGTATGTGGTATCGAGCGTAACGACACCCTCGGGAGTGTCGGCTGTCCTGCCATGAAGCTGCGATAGAAGATCTTCGATGTCCTCCGCTATAAAGTCCACCACATTGCCGTCAACTGCTTCCTGCGCGGTGTATGACGACGCCTCCCGCACTGTGGCCTCCAGCAGTTCGGCGTTCCGTCCCCGCTCCTGCGCGATGCTACGGATCAGCGCCGCGGCGTCGTTTTCCACCTTGCTGGCCAGTGTTTCCTCCAGGTCCTGCCCCGTCGACGAAACTGGCGTCGCTGCTCCGATGTTCGTTGCCGGGGCCATTACCGCGAAGTTCGCCGCCGCTGTTATGAATGTCCCCGCCGACCCGGCCCTGGCACCGCGCGGTGATACATACACCGCCGTCGGTACCGGCGAATCCAGCAGTCGCTCCACGATGTCTCTCGTGGAGTCCAGCAGTCCCCCCGGGGTATCCAACCGTATGACCACCACGACCGCCCCGCTGCCTTGAGCCTCCTCCAGGGCCCGCTCGATATACCTGTCCTTGACCGAATTGATGACCCCGTCCACATTGATGACAACAGCATGGGGCCCTTCGGGTTCCTGCGCCACTGCGATTCCCGCCAGCGGACCCAGGAGGGCGAGCAGGATAGACAGGGCGGTACATCCCAACATCAGGCGGCGGACAATATTCAGGGCTTTCAAGTTAACGCTCATCATCCCGGTGGCGACGCTTGGAGATGCTTGCCTCAATAATAATTATACGCTTGTCGGTTCTCGACCAGACTCCCTCCTCCTAGCCAGACCAAGCTTAGAAACTATCTCAAAAGCCGCCAAAGTCCAAAACCGCCATTCCCGCAAAGGACCCGTCATTCCCGCGAAAGCGGGAAGCCAGTGGTCCAGACCGTGTATCTGGCCGTTGAGATCAAGGGCATGACAGTTTTGAGATAGGGACTTAGCCCGATCTTCTTCAAGTCTCTTCCAGGAAGACCCGCGACTGTTTCAAATCCGTGTGCCCTCGGTTTTCGTAATAATTGGTGTGGATTCCACTGGTGAGGTGCTCTGTATGGTCCAAGCGGCTGCCCGGCAGTTTCGCAGAACAGGGGCGATGATCGCGATGGCGTTGCTCGCCGCGTCGATGATCGCCTGTAGTGGCTCAGACTCGCAGAGTCCGGAACCTCCCCCGTCCACTTTCCCAGCTCCAACAAGCACATCCCCCGCAGTCGACACGAGTTCCGTTGCTGCCGAGTCGACGCAGAGCCTTGCGCCTCTCTCGGCTCCGGTTGATGAAAATGATGACGCCGGCTCATCCAGCGGCGCCAATGCCAACAACCAGCCGGTAGAGGAATCCCCCACCGCCGTTCCCGGAACAGGGTCCTCCGCCCCGAGCGAATTGTCATCCGACCAGGTTATGGAGGCTTGGGAGAACGTTCTGCACGAGGTCTATGATAAGACCCTCCCATCCGTCGTATACATTCGCTATCCCAATCCGGCAGCGTCGGCGCTGCTTGGAGTTCCCGGAGTGCCGGACGACCTGATATGGGGCGCCGGTTCCGGCTTTGTCTGGGACGATCAGGGGCACATCCTTACCAATCATCATGTTGTCGAGGATGTCATAGGCGTCTCTGACGCAGTCACAGTTACATTTCCCGACTCGACCCAGGCCATGGCCACGGTGGTGGGCAGCGATCCCTATTCGGACCTGGCCGTCCTGAAACTGGAGGGGGAGGGCTGGGGCTTGCTCCCGGCAGTCCTGGGCGATAGCGACGACGTTCTCGTCGGGCAGATGGCGGTCGCCATCGGGGCCCCATTCGGCCAGGAGTTCACCATGACCTCCGGCATCGTCAGCGGGGTCGGACGCATGATCCGGGGTGAAGGGCAGTTCACCGTGCCGAAGGTGATCCAGACCGATGCAGCGATCAATCCCGGCAACTCCGGGGGCCCCTTACTCGACCGCCACGGCCGGGTAATTGGCATCAACACCCAGATCCTGAGCAGGACCGGGGATTTCTCGGGCGTCGGCATGGCGGTCCCCGTGAATCTTGCCGCCCGAATCGTTCCCCATCTCATCGACGACGGGGAGTTCAGGTACCCGTGGCTGGGAGTCAGCATTTCTGCCGTAACCGCGTCTTACGCGAATGCGATGGGGCTGCCCGAAGAGACGCGCGGAGCCCTGATCGCCGCCGTGGTCGAAGGCAGCCCGGCTGAGAGATCAGGGCTCCGCGCCTCGGATTCCGCAGTATCCGTCAATGGTGTAGACTACCCGGCAGGCGGCGACATCGTGATCGCCATTGACTCGATGGATGTCCGCAGTTCCAACGATTTGATCGCCCATCTGGCATACCATTACAGCCCCGGCGATTCCGCGATCTTCACCGTGTTCCGGGATGGGGAACAGGAAGAAATCGAGGTCACCCTGGGCCAGCGGCCCCTTCTCAGGTGAGGTTGAAAGGACAGCGTTAGATCCATTGCCCGCAGTTTCAGCAATCTACACCTCTGCCGTTAAGTCCCTCGCATTGCAGGAGAGGCAGACAGTCTCCGTCGGTCCTGCCGGCATTGAAGAGGACCGGCGATTCCACCTGATAGACGGTGGGGGCAGGCTGCTGACTCAGCGGCAGCGCCCCCAGCTGGCAACAGTCACCTCAACCTTCGACCCCGACAGCGGTGACCTGATCCTCACCTTCCCGGGCGAACAGGAGATATCCGGCCAGGCAATACTGGGAGAGGAAGTCCGCACTACGATCTGGGGGCGGCCCGTCCCCGGCAAAGTCGTTCAGGGCGATTGGAACGCCGCCCTGTCGGAACTGTGCAACGGGCCCGTCAGGCTGGTGAAGACCGAGGGCGTGGGCCAGTCCTTCGACGAGTTCCCCGTGTCCCTCCTTTCCCAGGCCTCCATCGATATGCTGACCCGGCGCACCAACGGGTTCAAGGAGTTCGAGGCCCGCCGCTTTCGCCCCAACTTCCTCCTGGATGGATGCTCCCCTCACGACGAGGACTTCTGGCTAGGCGGAATCGTCGCCATCGGCCCCCAGTTGCGCCTCCGCATCGTTGCCCCCGACCCTCGCTGCGCCATCACCGCCGTCGACCCCGACACCGGCCAGCGCGACTTCGACACCCCCCGCCTCCTGCTCACCTACCGGCCCTCTTCCCGTGCTCCGTACTTCGGCGTGTATGGCGTGGTGGGCACCCCCGGCACCGTCTCGGCTGGCGACGAAGTTGAGCTTGCTGTGCCACCCCGCGAACGCCAATAGAGGTGTGGTCAAACGCACCGGAGTCAGTCGCAATTCCTCCAAGGGCTATCGCAATTGACCAACCGAGCCACGTAATCCCCGCTTACGCGGGAATCCAGAGCTTTGGGATCCCGGCTGACCCCCACCTTCAAGCTCAGACCCCCAACCGGTGGCAGTTACCTACGATGCAGGCCGCTGGATTCCCGCTTTGGCGGGAATGATGTTTTGTGGAATTCCAATTGCGCTGCCCCTGGCAATTCCTCGTTTGACAGTTCCATTCACCCTATCTAAACTTTTATCTCCTTGAAGTAGCTGGACATAAAGAGGTCAGCACGAATGAAAGAGAACCGCGTCAAGCGTGTCATGAGAGAAGGCGGACTCGCCATCGTCAGCCATGTTGGCTTTGCCGATCCCGCGGTGGTGGAGATAATCGCCACTGCCGGTTTTGACGGAGCCTTCATCGATATGGAGCACTCCGCCTTCGACATGCGCACCGTCGGCGAGATGATCCGCGTCGCCGACCTCTGCGGCATCACGCCCATCGTAAGGGTTCCGGAGAACAACCCCAAGACCATCCTCCGGATCCTTGACGCCGGAGCCCAGGGCATCCAGGTACCCCACATCGAGGGAGTCGAGGGCACCAGGCGCGCAGTTGCGGCAGTGCGCTACCCGCCCGTCGGCGAGCGCGGCGGAGCAGGCAGCACCCGGGCCGCCGGCTACGGCGCAGTTCCCTGGGTCGAGCACATGGAGACCTCCAACGAGGAGATACTGCTCATCATCATGACCGAGGACAAGCGCGGCCTCGATGAACTCGAGGAGATCGCCGCTGTCGATGGCGTGGACGTTATCTCCCTGGGGCCGACGGATATCTCCACCGCACTGGGCATGACCGACCCCAACGACCCACGCCTCCGCCAGACCTTCGTGGACCTGGCCAACCGGATCAATGCCGTCGGCAAGGCCAAGGTATACATCCCGGTCAACCACTCCTCCCTGCGCCTGACGCCGCAGGAGCTTCTGAGCATGGGCGTCAACTACACATCGGTCGCCCCGGCTCCTCAGACCATCGTGCTGAACTCTCTCCGGGAATCGGCAGCACGAATCCGGGAGGAGTCCGCCAAGGCCGTGGCCGTATAGCCCAGTACCATCTCGTCGGCGCCGGTTGGTCATCCGAAGGCGTCAGTTTCACCCTGGAGCATTCGCTATAGCATCTCAGCAAATCGCACCCCGAATCCTGTCCGCCGCATCCAACCGCGAGTTCCTGGATGCTGCGCTGGCAGAGTCTGCTCTGAACGATGGTGGCAAGGAATACCTGCACCTGAGGAGATTGGTGGCAGAAAGCGGCCTGCTGGACCGCCAGTATCTCTACTATGCCGTAAAAGTTTGCGCCCACCTGGCGATGCTCGGCGTGGGCATCGCGGTTATCGTTTTGTTCGATCAGCTCTGGGTCCAGATGCTGAACGCCGTCTTCCTGGCAAATGTCTTTGCCCAGTTCGGATTCATTGGCCACGATTCCGGCCACCGGCAGATCTTGCGATCCCCCTTCAGGAATGACCTCGTCATGCTGTTGGCTGGCCTCGTTACCGGCATGACGCCCAGTTGGTGGCAGGACAAGCACAACTCTCACCACCGGAACCCCAATCAGCTGGACGCCGACGGCGACATCGAGGTCTCGGTGTTCGCGTTCACCGCAGAGCAGGCGCTGGAGAAGCGGGGAATTCTCCGTCTGCTGGTGAAATACCAGGCCTTTCTGTTCTACCCTATCCTGCTACTCACTTCACTCAGCCTGCTGGGTGGGGGCCTGGTCTACCTGGTCCGGCGGGAGCGGGTGCGCTATCCGGCCGCAGAGTTGGCCGTGGTGATCGCCGGAGTTGCCCTGTACCTTGGCATCCTCTTCGCATTCCTGCCCTGGTGGCACGCAGTCTTGTTCGTGATAGTCCATCGGGGACTGGCGGGACTGCACATGGGCTCAGTGTTTGCCCCCAACCACAAGGGCATGCCCGTGCTGGAACCAGGGACAAAGCTGGACTACCTCAGGCAGCAGGTGCTCACCTCCCGCGACGTGCTCCCCAACCCCGTCATTGACTATGCCTATGGCGGGCTGAACTACCAGGTTGAGCACCACCTGTTCCCCAACATGCCGCGTAACCGGCTCAAGGAATCCCGGAAGATAGTACGGAGCTTCTGCGACGAACGCGGCATTCCATACCACTCCACCGGCTTCTGGCAGTCCCACCGTGAAATCCTGGGATATTTTCACGAGGTGAGCGCCCCACTGCGCGGAAAGCGTCCCAGCCCACAGGTGACCGAGTCGGGGCAGTCACCGGCAGCCGGCGACTAGGCCACTCAGAACCAACCCGAGACAAGCCACAGCCCCCAAACCGTCATTCCCACGAGAGTCCGTCATTGTTATGAAAATAGGTGGCAAAACAGTTCCCTCCCCCTGAGGGGGAGGGTTAGGGTGGGGGTGAAATCCTTGCTTAAGTCTCGCCGAAGTTAACTTTCGTAAACATGCGTGGTCCAGAAGCCATCGGTAATCCCTGCTTTCGCAGGAATCCGGTGAGCTGGTCCGGCACTCGCACAATGGTGCTGCAACAAGGCTGTCCTGAAACAACTCTACAAGTTGCCTGCCACCCGTCCGCGCTACTGTTGCTGTTGCTGCTGGACAAAGCGGCGGTATACCTCTTCTTCCGAAAGCGGCGCGGAGTGAAACCACGCCTCCTCTATGGCGGAGTGCAGGTCGTCCAGGGCCGGCAGCACCTCGTCCATGAGTGCCACCACCTGCTCTGAGGTGGAAATGGGCTCCTCGACGGAGTCCATCAGCTCGATGGCTGCCCCGATCACCTGGATAACCTCAACCGGCGCCACATGGGTCGCGTTGAACCTCGCCGCCACCAAACACCCTCGCAGCGATGCCCCGCTGTCCTTGGTCAGCAGCATGTCGAGGGCAGTGTCCTCAGGCCCCACGTTCACGCCCCTGATGCTGGCTGCCATCCCAAGCACCGTCTCCAGCCCCGTTCCTTCGGCAACATCCTGCAGCGCTGCCCACCGTACCACTCGCGAGATCGTCTGTGCCCTCTCGATCCAGCGACCCAGCCATATCAAGTTGTAGACCCGTGAGTCCGTGATCCAGCGATTGGCGCCCAGCGCCATGGTCCTCGAGTCAGTGCTCTCCGTCATCTGTCCCTCTCAGGTCGTTCCATCAGTAGGCTGGTGCTTCCCAGCTCGTTCTGGACCACGAACGCCAGGTCAAGCAATTGCAGTGCATACTCAAGATCGGACTGTTGGCTTCCGAAAGTTACTTCTGCAATGGCAGCTACGCTTGCGGCCCCCCCGGTGGACAGGAACGAGCCGGTAACGGGAGAGACGTCCGTGTAGTCTCTCCCCACCCCCAGCTTCACATAGTCTTTGGGAGGAGGAAGCATCAGTCCCCGCGTGGGGTCCACAGCCAACCATCCGTTAACCGGGTGGTAGACCTCGACCCACGAATGCGTCTCCCCTGTCTGGCCGGTAATCATGCCGCTGGCGTAACGGCATGGAACCTTCAGCGCCCTGAGCATCCCCAGCGCCAGGTGCGTCTTGTCCTGGCACACCCCTTCTCCCGCGGCCAGTACCTGGCCCGCTGTGGTAGCCACCGAGGTGGTCCCCCGCTTGTAGATGATGCTCCCATACACCCACTGGATGACTTCGTTCACGACTTCCAGCAGGTACTCTCGCCCTCCCGCCACTTCCAAAGCCGCGTGGGCCACTGAATCGGGGGCGACAAGGGGGGACAACATCGTATATTCAAAGGTTTCGGGCAGGTCCTGTAGCTGGTCGATCCGGATGTCATCGTCGGGTGGTGCATCAGCAGACAAACCTACTACCCCGGCAGCCGCCACGATGAAAGTTTCATGTGGCTCTATTACCCGCAGCCGCCGCACCCTGTTGCCGAACCGGTCCTTGTACTCGACACCACGGCCTGCCGGGATGGACCACACCTCCGAATCGTATGGTGTCTGCCCTTCGCCTTCCCTGGGGAAGATCCTCAGTTGGTTGTCGTTGTGTATGACCGTATCCGAGTAGCCGTACTTAACCGCGTAAATGAAAGACGCAGTTACAGTTTCTATCGGACTACCCAAGTCGGTTTGCATAGACCACCAGACGAGTTGTTGGTTACTCTCGTGCCAGCCTGGGCAACCCTCGTCAGCCCCCCAGGAAACACGCTGACGCTCCCGTCACCGCTCTGCACCGCGAATACCCGCAGGTCGATGTGATGCGGTTCCAACGCGCCGTTCTGGTCATTAAAGACCATGTGCTGTGAAAAATCCAATGTCTCTTGCGCTATGAACATCAGAGGATTCTGCAGGATGTTGCTGGCTATTCGCGCCGAGTACCCCTCGCCCAGGTCCGGCATGACAAACACCCCGAGCCCGCCGTAACCCTGCCTCGTCTTGACCACCAGATCGTTCAGATTCTCCAGGGCGAACCGCCGGTCCTCAGATTCTGCGAGGTTGTAGCTCTTTGCCTGTTCCAGCACCGGGTCCTCATCAAGGTATTCCCTGATCATATCCGGCACCCACAGAAACACCAGCTTGTCGTCGGCCGCCCCTGTTCCAACACCGTTCACCAGCGCCACCTTGCCGTCGAGGTAGGCCTCTCGTAGCCCGGGTACGAACAGGTCCAGGTCCTCAACCCGCCGGTAAATGACATCGACGACCACATCTTCATCCAGGGTTCGCGCATACACCCTGCCGTCATGGCCCACATACAGGTCGGGCCCCTCCACCAGGGGTATCCCCAGCAGGTCCGACAGGTAACGGTGCTCGAAGAACGCCGAGCCGTACTTCCCGTCCGTCAGAAGCACGCAGACCGGATCGGGATTGTCGGTCAGCGAGCGGAACATACCCCAGTAGGCATCCCGGATTTCGAAGGGCAGCACATTGTACCCGTCCACGAATTCCGGGAACAGTTCCCCCATCATCCCCGTGGACTTCAACTGGTACGAAATCCCTGACGGGATGCGCAGATTGTCTTCCAGCACCACGTAACGGCCGTCTCCCAAGTGCACCAGGTCTATGCCGTAGATGTGAACGAACACATCCCGCGGTGGCCGGAACCCCTGGATCTCAGGGTAAAAATATTGCGAGGTGTAGATTACCTCGTCAGGAACCACATTCTGCCCGTCGTTGTACAGGTCGACGAGGAAGCGGTTGATTGCCCTGATACGCTGCGACACCCCGGCGGCTATGGTCTCCCAGTGGTCGATGGGAATCACTCGCGGCAGAAAGTCCGTCGGCATGGCCCGGAACTGCCCAGGGTCCAGGTAGAAAGTGACGGCGTCCAGCTCCACTCGCCTGCGGCCCAGTTCCAACCTGTCGGCCAGCCCCTTGCCTCCCAGTGCCCTGGTGGACTCAAAAATCCTCTCGTAATGCGGCCTGACCCGGCCGTAGCCGTCATGCCACTCGTTGTAAAACTCAACCGCTCTGGTGCTCGTCGCGGCAACCAAAATCTCTTCACCTTTCGGGTCGCGTTCAATGCTGCAATGGTAGTTATTCTATAGACCAAATGTTACGCTACGATTAACGGCACAACGGTTAGTGTTTCCCCGGAGCGCCTATCCAAAGAACGCTATATCGAAAGTTGCATCCGTCGTAACAGGAACGCTACATCGGGGGCAACCGGGCGACAAACATCCGGTAAGGATAATTCACAGTGTTAAGAGACGCTTCCGCAGAGGCCATGATGGCCGACGCCCGCACAATGCATTACGAGGCGATGGCCCGGCTGGAGGCTGGCGACTGGCGAGACGCCGCCGAAAAGGCGTGGTGCGCCACCCGCAACGCTTCGCAGGCAGTGGTCCTGGAAGTCTACGGAGAGGACAGTCCGCGCAGCACGAACATCGACAGCGGCATTCGCTCCCTGGCCAGGGAACGCGGCGGCGAATGGGTCCGAATGCGACAAAGGTACTCGGACGTAGTATTTCACCTGCACATCGAGGCGTTCTATGGCGGCGTCTACCACGAGGACATACCCGATCTGGTGCGAGGCGTCTCCGACTACATCACCCTGGTTGAGGAACTGGCTTCGGCAGGCTGAGCGGCGGACTGCCCGCAGACCTCTGCATCCCCATTTCTTCCACAGCCCATGCACGGAAAATGCAAAAGGGGCCGTCCTGATGGGACGGCCCCTTGCTCATTCCGGGAAAGGCTGGAGAGAGTACAGCCTAGTCCGGGTTCAGTTCCGCAAACCTAGGCATCACCTCGTTCGCGAAGAGGTTCATCGACTTCTCCCAGTCCTTCTGCTTCTCCATGTTGTCGTAGATGAGGGTCAGCAGCGTCCCGAAACCGCCACACATCTCGTACAGGCTGAGCAGCCGCTTCTCCACCGTGTCCGGCGATCCCACCAGCCATACATGCTCTGCCATGTACTCCGGCGTCACCGCCTCGTCAGGCACGCTGGAGTCGTGCTTGATGACATGCGTCAGGCCGAAGGCCGAGAACAGCGGCAGCAGGTAGTCGCCCCACACGCGGCCCAGCATCCCGTTCACCGCGCCGTCCATTGCCTCATCGTCCGAGTCTGCCACCCACACATCCCGGGTGATGCGCCAGTCCGATCGCAGCGGAGTCCGGCCGCTCCTTGCAGCTCCTTCAACGAGGGCGTCCCAGTGGCTGATCACGTAGTCCTGGTTGAACGCCAGGCTCATCGGGATAAATCCCCGCTCGCCGGCAATCTTCAGCGTCTCCGAGCCTATGCTGACAGAGGCCACCCCTATGGGCGGGTGAGGTTTCTGGTACGGCTTGATGAAGAATCGCAGTGTATCCAGCATCGGCTCAGGGTAGTTCACATCCCAGAAATCCCCCTTGTACTCGAAGGGATCATCGCTTTCCCACAGCTTCAGGATGATATCGATGGCCTCGCGCGTCATCCGCCGGTGCTGCCCGTTCATGCCGTCCACATCGAACAGCCTGTAGTCCGTCGGCAGGCCGCTGGACCCGATACCAAACATGAAGCGTCCCTGTGCCATGTGGTCCAGGTACGCCACACGGCAGGCCAGCTCGGCCGGATGGTGATAGGGCAGGAGATGCACGCCGGTGCACAGCTTCATGTTCTTGGTGCGCATCAGTGCCTGGGCGATCATCAGGTCCGGCGCCGGAATCGGCTCCCACGGCGAGGTGAAGTGCTCTCCAATCCACGCTTCGGAGAACCCCAGCTCGTCCGCCATCTGGAGACAATCCAGGTCCCACTGGTGGGCGGTGTACAACTCCCTTTCCGGGGGATGCGATGGCATCATGAACATTCCGTATTTCATCGGTCCTCCGTAATGACTGTGTTCAACTCTATTCCCGTTCGTTCCCGTGCTTTGAGACACGCATTTGATAGAGAAGACAAGCTTCTCTTCAAGATGCCCTAATTTAACAGATTCCCGGAAAGTAGGGAAACCCTGCGCCGCCCCTGCCCGTGGTTAAGGCCTTGAACCCTGTTGTATTGTGCACTACGATATATGACGCTGAACATTATAGTATTCGCAACCGACAGGCGGCGCGGCTGGGCCTGCGCCGGCACTCCTGGAGACGGTCCTCTGTTACCCATAGAGCCGATATTGGCGGTGCCGGTAGGTACTTCGGCATGAGGCCGCCACGCATCTTTTACGGCTGGTGGCTGTCTGGCCTTGCCGGAATGGTCATGGTGATTTCAGCCGTGCCCGTATTCCACGGCATGGCCGTCTGGTCCGTTGCACTCAGGGACCACTACGGTTGGAGCGCCACTCAGCTCGGTGTCGCCCTCTCCCTCACCCGCGCGGAAGGCGCAATGTTCGGCCCCCTCGAAGGCTGGACCGCTGACAGGTTCGGCACCCGGATAATGACCGGTGTCGGTCTGCTCGTGCTATTCGGCGCTTTCATGCTCTTCAGCCAGATGCGCGATATCAGTGTCAGCGGCTACTTCTTCGTTGACACCCTCCTTGTCTTCTACCTGGCGTTCATGCTGATGTCCCTCGGTCAGGGCCTCGGCGGTTGGGTACCGTTGATGACCATGCTCAACCACTGGTTCAGCCGGTACAGGGGCACTGCCATGGGCGTTTCCATGGCCGGAATGACCGCCGGCGCTCTGTTGGTGATTCCCGCCCTCGCGTGGGCAATCGACCCCGAAACCCAACGCATCGGCTGGCGAAACACAGCCATGATAATCGGTTTCGTCATCCTGGGCGGCGCGGTCCTATTCCCCCTGGTCATCAGGAATCGTCCACAGGACATGGGACTACTGCCGGACGGGGAAACCGCACAGGAGGAAGCACAGCGACGGGAGGCAATTGCCGGAGATGAAGCCTCTTCGCAGCCGCCCGAACCGGAACTGACCGTCGCCCAGGCGCTGCGCACCCAGGCTTTCTGGTGCATCGCCTTTGGGCACGGCTTCGCCTCCATGATCATCCTGGCCATCATGTCCCAGTTGGGCTTGATGATGACCGAGATCGGCTACTCCCTGCAGACCGTCGCCTGGATCGTTGCCCTGTACAACTTCGTTTCCCTCCCCTTCCAGTTCGGCGGCGGCTACCTTGGGGACCGCATACCAACCAACGTCGCCCTCTTCATATTCACCTCCATCCAGGGCGTCGCGGTGGTGCTGATTACCATCAACACCAGCCTCTGGATGTTCTATGTCTTCGCCATCCTGTTTGGGATTGGCTTTGGCGGCCGCACTCCACTGACCACCGCCATCAGGGGCGAGTACTTCGGCCGGGCCTCCTTTGGCAAGATCCTCGGCGTATCCACGGTGCCGATGAACATCCTACTGCTGATCTCCGCCCCATTGGCTGGATTCATGCGCGACCAGTTGGGCGACTACCAGTGGGCCTTTCTGACGCTGGCCATCCTGAACGGCATAGGAGCCTTCCTCTTCCTCATCGCCCGGCGCCCAAAGCTCCCTTCGGCCCAGCCAGCCCCGGCGCCCGTGCCTGCCGCTTCCGCCGCCGCTGGCGACTGCTAGCATGAGGTTCACCAGCATTCTCTCCGATTTCCTGAGTCCCGCATCACAACCCCCGACCATTGCTACGGAAGTTCTATGAGCTTAGTCCGTGCCCTGTTCCCGCGCCGCTTGTTCTACGGCTGGACTCTGGTGGGTGTGGCCGCGTTTATCATGGTCATCGGAACCGTGCCGCTGTTCCAGGGCATGACCGCCTGGTTCGTTGTCTTCGAGGGCCACTTCGGCTGGACTCGTACCCAGCTCTCCATCGCCTTCTCCATGAGCCGGGTCGAGGGCTCGATCATGGGCCCCATCAGCGGATACCTCATCGACAAGCTAGGCTCCCGCCGCATGGTGCTCATCGGCCTCGTCATCGCGGGAGGCGGATTCGTCATCATGAGCCAGATGACCAACATCTGGCACTTCTTCATCGCCTTTATCGTCATGAGCATGGGCGTCGGCCTTGGCACCTGGATGCCCATGATGACCGTGCTGAACAACTGGTTCTCGCGCAACCGGTCCACGGCAATGGCGTTGGCCATGGAAGGCTTCCTGATCGGTGGCATGATTCTGGTCCCGCTTCTGGCCTTCGCAATTGACCCTGACGTACCGGGCCGCCCAGGCTGGAGGATCACTGCCCTGGCCATCGGCCTGTTCCTGGTAGCCGCTGCCTTCCCCGTCTCGTTGCTGATCCGCAACGCTCCCGAGCCCTACGGCCAGTTCCCCGACGGCGAGGCGAAAGCACGACCGCGCCAGGCCGTCGCAGCCTCCGCCGACACCACGAGCGAGGAACGGGACTACACCTGGCAGGAGGCCGTTCGCACCAAGACCTTCTGGCTGATAACCATGGGCCACGCCTGTTCGTCAATCGTCATCGTGACCATTACAGTGCACCTCGGACCTATGCTCAGCGACCAGGGCTTCCCGCTGCAGACTATTGGCTGGGTTGTGGGCGCCTACACCGGCGTCGCCGCGATCTTCACCCTCATCGGCGGCTATGTGGGGGACCGCCTGCCCATCCGCATGGCCCTGTTCGGTTTCTCGGCAATCCAGTCGGGCGCCGTCTGGGTGCTCATGGTCGCAGACACGCCGCAGATGGCCTTTCTTTTCGCCGCCCTGATGGGAATCGGCTTTGGCGGTCGCAATCCTCTCACCACGGCGATCCGGGGTGTCTACTTTGGACGCAAGGCCTTCGCCAGCATTACTGGCATGTCCATGATCCCAATGAACGTGATGCTCCTGGTAGCTCCCCTGTTCGCCGGGATAATGTACGACGCCACCCAGAGCTACTTCGTCCCAATGGCCGCCATCGCCATCGTCAGCCTCGCCGGCTCGGCCCTGTTCCTCTTCCTCGGCAGCCCCCAAGCCGCCGCCGAGTCTCGCCGAAGTGGCGCAACACCCGCCCAGCAAGCCAGTCAGGCCGACTAGAACCCTCGCGTAATACAAAAATGGAACCGCCCGACCTTTCATCAAGGTCGGGCGGTTCGCTCTTGTAATACCGTATGGTATTGAGGCTATTGGCCAAGCGAGCTAACCGACGCTCTTCTCCAGCAGCTCCCGGATCTCCACGACCGTCGCCGCGATCCACTCGTCTGCCTTCGCGGCCGTGCGCTGGCGGCGCTCCCGGCCAAAGGCCTGGTCGTCGATCTCGGGATTCTCTGCCCGGATGTCCTCCTCGATCTGATGCATCTCCCTCTCGGCCACCGCCGGCCGCTCGATCCAGTGGCAGATGTAGTCGTGATCGCCGGTGTAGAACACTGCCACCGGGATGGACATCCACTTTCCTTCCTTCAGGTACTCGTTCATGATGTCGTGGTGCGAGTCCCGAGGGAAAATGCGCATCTCCATCCCCGCTGCCTCGCAGATACGCGCCAGCACCGGCATCCCGCGCACCACATCGCCGCACCAGTCCTCGCCCAGCACCAGCATCTTCTTCGGCCCGTTCTCCCGCGCCGTCAGTTCCTTCAAGGCCCTGACATCGTCGTCCGAGAGAATCGAATTCTCGTAGAAGCCCTCGAACCGCGCCTTGTTCACCTTGATCTCGTTCATGTAAGCCAGGTAGTCGAATCCCTCGGAGTAACGCTCAGGTGTTACCACGCTCGTTTCGCTTGCCATTCTTCCCCCATAAGTGAGTGAATTTCCCTATTGGTCTGGAGAACTGAAAGCGGGCACACGGCCCGTCAGCCGATTTCTCAACCGGTCATTCCTCGGAATCCCACCTCCACCTTCCCGTCCGGGTAGAGGATGATGGGCACCGCGTCGCCGTAGTCCAGAGCTTCGTCCAGCGTATCCTGGCTCTGGTCTACGCGCTTCTCCTCGTACTCGACCCCTTCCCGTTTCCACGCCGCCCTCAGGGCATCGCACGCCGGGCACACGGTCAGGGTGTATACAATCGGAATGTCGGCCATGAGGGCCTCCTTGTACCACGGGCGGTCTCGGCATTCACCGCCGTCTTTCGCCAATTCTACAACGCCCCCAGTGCAGTCGCCAACCGTGGCCGGGTTTGCCGCTGACTTCGACAGCGGGCTATAATTGCGCCGCCGTAGGCCCGCACTCAGCGGTTCGACGCGCCATAAATTCTGCCGCCCGGAACAGCCAGCAGCGACTCATGGCGCCGGGGATGGAGGGAAAATGTTCACCCTGTTCGTTACCGTAAAGATCAAGCCGGGACACCGCGACGAGTTCATCGCAGCCACCAAGGGCGACGCCGAAGGGTCCAACACCAAGGAACCCGGCTGCCTGCGATTTGACGTCCTCGCCGACAACAACGACCCCAACACCGTCTACCTCTACGAGGTCTACGAAGACCGCGATGCCTGGGAGACCGCCCACCGCGGCATGCCCCACTACAGCGCCTGGCGCGAGGCCGTTGGCGACTGGTTCGACGGCGACCCCCAGCGCATAGAGACCACCACCCTCTTCCGCCGCGAGGACTTCGTCTAAAAGGCTGAACGCCAAGCCCTCCGCACTCCCGTTATTTTCTTCGGTCCCAACTCGTCATTCCCGCGAAAGCGGGAATCCAGAGGGCTCGGCAAGGATCCGGGAACAGTCAGAAGATCTGGCCGTTATGGAGATGGCCTGATTTCCGAAGGGCTGCAAAAAAGCAAGTCCCCGGCCGTGTGGACCGGGGACTTCCCACTTCTACCTAACCGGCAGCAACGCCTTACGCCTGTCGCTGCAGCACCCGCCGGAAAGCACCCACAAACTCGTCCACTTCTTCCTCGCCGATGACCGTGGAGACCGCCCCGACCAGGTTTGGCGCCATCAGGATTCCTTCGTTCAGCAAGCCCAGGAAGACATCGTGCTTGAACCCGGAATCCGACTTTGCGATATCCCGGTAGCCCACCAGGTTATCGTCCAGGAAGTGGATCCCGAACAGCGATCCCAGCCCGGTCACCTGTACCGGCACCTCCAGCTCCCGTCCAACCTCACGCAGACCGTGCCGCAGATACTCCGTGACCTCCGCCAGCCGCCGGTACACCTCCGGCGTCAGCTGCTCCAGCGTCACCGCCCCTGCCAGCATCGTGGCCGGGTTCGCATTGAAGGTCCCCGCGTGGGCGACCCGCGGCCCGTTGGTCGGGTCGTACAGGTCCATGATGCCCTGCTTGCCGCCGAAGGCGCCAACGGCAAATCCGCCGCCCACGATCTTGCCCAGCGAGGTCATATCCGGCGTGATCCCGTAGTATTCCTGCGATCCCCCCGGAGCGATCCTGAAGCTGATCACCTCGTCGAAGATCAGCACCGTCCCGTTCTCGGTCGCGAAGTCCCGCAGCATCGCCAGGAACTCGTGGGTCGCTGGCAGCATCCCCACCGAACCCAGCATCGGCTCGACTATTACCGCCGCCAGGTCGTCCTTGTGCTGCTCCAGAATCTCCCGCGCCGGCTCGGTCTCGTTGAAGGGGATCACCACTACCGAGTCCAGAACGCCGTCCGCCAGACCTTCCGTAGCAGGCAACGCATCGGGGGCCAGACGCTCGCCGGCCTTGCTCGGATCGACCCGCACGCTAACGCTGACGACATCGTGGCTGCCGTGATACCCGCCCTCGGCCTTGGCGATCAGGCTCCGGCCCGTGAACGCCCGGGCTGCCCGGATCGTGTTCAGCGTGGCCTCCGTCCCCGAGTTCGTGAACCGCACGAGATCGAAGCTCGGAATCCGTTCGCACAGCAGCTTGGCCAGCCTCACCTGGTGCCGGTTCGGGGCGTTGTACACCAACCCCTGCTCCAGCTGACCCCGCACTGCGTCGACCACCGGCTGCGGTCCATGGCCTAGGATGAGCGTCGTCATTGTTCCGATGAAGTCCAGCCTGTCGGTCCCGTCAGCATCGACCACATGGGCCCCCGACGCTTCTTCGACGAAGATCGGATATGGCGGCCAGAAGATCGAGTTCCGGCTGTCTCCGCCGGGCAGGTACTGTTTCGCTTCCTCCCAGGCCTCTCGGGAATTGGGAGTCTTCTCCATGTATCGCTCAAGCTCGCTGCTGCTCACAATGACCCTCTGTGTCAATTCAAACTTCTTCGCTGCTGAATGCAGGTTTCGTTACCAGTCCCTTGCCAGAGTACGACACCTGAAGCAGGCCAGTAAAGGCGACCTCGCTGTGGATTGCAGACGCCGTCCATGCGTCAGCCCAGCAGCGTAACGCATCTCGCCGGGTCCGATTCCTGCAGCACCGGGTGTGGATGCCCGGAGTGAACGAAGTCGGCGATCAGCTTCCCCGCCATGGGCCCGCGACCGAAGCCTGACGACGCCAGCCCACTCACGATATAACAGCTCTCGACCTGCGGTACCCGCCCGATGATGGGCTTACCGTCCAGCGAGAAAGGCATCAGGCCCGCCCAGGTCCTGGCAATGGAGTGCGCCCTCAGGAACGGCAGGATCTCGGTCGCATGCCCGAAATTCGACTCGACCCCAGTGGCATCCACTGTTTTGTCGAACCCGGCCACCTCCCGGTCTCCGCCGAAGATGATCTCCCCGTCCTTCGTCTGCCTCCCGTACAGGTGCCGCGTCACTCTGCGCCCGCCCAGGTGCGTCAGTTCCGGAGGGGTGCTCTCATCGCTGCCGGGACTGCTCATCCAATGCATCGGGGATTCACACGCCGACAGCGAGTGGAACACCCGCGGCGGCAGCGGATTGGTCGCCCACATCTGTCCCCGCACCGGAATGACCGGTATCCGAACACCCAGCATCTCTCCCAGAGGCCCGCACCACGCCCCTCCAGCCAGCACCAGGTGTTGCGCCGAGAACTCCTCGGTGTCGCATGAGACCCGCAAAGATCCGTCGCCGGACCTCGCCAGCCCGGTCACCTCGCGCCCGGTCAAAACGGTCGCACCCCATTCCTCTGCGGCTGCGGCAAACGCGCAGGTCGCCCGCACTGGGTCTGCCTGTCCCCGCACCGGAAGATGGATTGCCCCAAAGAGCTCCGGGGTCAGCTCCGGTTCGATCGCCTGGGCTTCCCGAGTCGACAGCAACTCGACCGTGTACCCTCGAGACTTCATGGAGAGAACATGGTCCCGCGCGTACCCGTACTGCTCCGCCGTCTGTATCGCCTGCAGCGCACCCGACGCCCGGAATTCGATGTCGAAGCCCAGGTCAATCTGGAGGTACTTGAAGATCTGCAGGCTGCCCATGGTCAGGTATGACTCCAGGTTGGGCACATTGCCCCACCCGACCGCGCCGATGCCGCCCGCGTTAACACCCGATGCCTCCGAGGCAATCTCGCCCCGCTCCAGCAGGACCACATTCCGCCCGTGCTCCGCCAGGTGAAACGCAGCCGACGCCCCTGCAATTCCTCCACCGATTACGATAACTTCCGTTTCCGCCATTCCCCTTCCTCCCTGGATTCGCGTTACTATACGCCGCCCCACCAAACCCAATCAACGACCCATAGACACCTTTGAAGATCGCGGCAATTCAGTTGGCATGCCGCCAGCACCTCCGTCGTTGCCATGAAAATAGCCCATCAAAGACCAGTCCCCAAAGACCAGTCCCCTCTCCCTCCGGGAGAGGGTTAGGGTGAGGGCGTTCCCCTGTTTTCATAGCCGTCCGCGGCCCAGAGACCATCGGAGTATGATCATTTTGAGATAGTTTCTAATGATACGAAGGCCCTTACTCGCTGGTAAGTTTGCGGCAATCCCATGAGTGCATTACCGTACCGAGTTAGTTTCACCCTCGATTCACAGTCGCTGAGACAATCTCAGGAGCGTGCCCTGCCAATGGCCACTAACCCCATAGAATTCGGATTGAAGTCATCGGAGATCCAGGGCAGACTGGACTCCCTGCTGGATCACATGAAATCGGCCGCTGGTCGCCAGGTCGGGTTCCCAGGGAACCAGAACTTCGACTACTCCCCACTGCTGCCCTTCTTCGAGTACTCCCTCAACAACCTTGGAGACCCCTTCCACAACAGCATCTACCGCTCCAACACCCATCAGATCGAGCGCGAGGTCATCGCCCACTTCGCCGGCCTGACCCGCATCGATCCGGAAGAGGCTTGGGGCTATGTCACTTCCGGCGGGACCGAAGGGAACATGTACGGCCTGTACCTGGCCAGGGACCGCTTCCCCAACGGCATGTTCTATTTCTCCGAGGACACCCACTACAGCGTTCTGAAGAATGTCCGGGTCCTGAACGCCCGCTACATCATGATCAAGCGGCAGGCCAACGGCGAAATCGACTACGAGGACCTTCGCGAGATGGTCCGCGTCCACCGCGACCTGCCAGCGGTGGTCATGGCCAACATCGGCACCACCATGCGCGGAGCGATCGATGACATTTCACGGGTGCGAGAAATCCTCGACGACCTGCTGGTAACCAGCACCTACATCCACGCCGACGCCGCCCTCAGCGGCATGATCCTTCCCTTCGTCGACGACCCCCAGCCCTTCGGCTTCGACGCCGGCATCGACAGCATATCCATCAGCGGCCACAAGCTCATCGGCGCGCCCCTACCCTGTGGCGTTGTGGTAACCCGCAAAGCCTATGTGGAGAGGGTCAGCCGCGCCATCGAGTTTGTCGGCGCCCACGACACCACCCTGTCCGGGTCCCGCAGCGCCCTAGCCCCCCTGATGATGTGGTACGCTCTCGCCAGCTACGGCAGAGAGGGCTTCCGCAAGCTGGTAGCCGGAATGCTGGACACCGCCCAATACGCCGTAGACCGCTTCAACCAGCGCGGCATTCCGGCATGGCACCACAGAAACTCGGTTACGGTGGTATTTCCCAGGCCTCCCGCCGAAGTCATCGGGAAGTGGCAGATGGCTCCCGAGGCACAGGAAGCCCACATCATCACCATGCCTCATGTCACCCGGCAAATGGTCGACGAACTCATCGAAGACTGCGCCCAATAGACATCAGTCTGCAGCGCCGCCCCGGAGCAATTAACGAATGAACACCACGGAACGAATCGTCATCATGGTCAACAACGAGGTAGGCGTCCTAGCCGGCATCACCGGCGCCCTCGCCGACGCGGGCATTAACGTGGAGTCGATCAACACCCAGTCGGCAGGCGACCGTGGCGCCGTGGTCCTGACCGTCGTCGACACCGACCACGCCCTTGCGGTCCTGAACCAGGCAGGCTACAAGGCCGTCAGCGATGACGCCCTCGTCGTCCGCCTGCGCGACGAACCCGGCGCTCTCTCAGGAGTTGCCGACCGCCTGAAGCAGGCCGGCGTCAACATCCAGAACCTGCACATCCTCGCCCGCAACGAAGGCTACGCGCTGATCGCCCTGACCACCAACAACCGCGACGCCGCCCAGGCCGCCATCCACGGCGAGGACATCATCTAGGAACAGAGAAAAACGGATTCGTTGGATGCTGAGACGGGCAAATTCCCTCTCCCTCCGGGAGAGGGTTAGGGTGAGGGCGCACCCAGGACTTCACGAGGCCAACCACTCACGCCGCCGCTGGAACAGCCGGCGTCGGGAAGTAGATGCGCCGCATCGGGCCGCTTCCCATGCTCACCACCACTGCGCCGAGGAACAGCAGCCCTCCCACGAACATAACCGCCGGAGCCGTGAAGAAGTCTGCCGCAATGGCTCCCAGCATGTTCGTGATGGCCATGCTGCCCCCGACATGCACCGAGTACACCCCCGCGACCCGGCCCCGCACCGAATCGTCGGTCAGCGATTGAATGACCGTATGGCTGATAGTCATGAACCCGGCCTGCGTCGCCCCGATGAGTACAGTGGCCAATATCGACACTTCCCTCATTGTCGAAATTGCCAGCAGGATCGGCGCCACCGCGCTCAAAACGGCAAAAACGAGGAAGATCTTGCCTCGCGCCGCCTGCCCCCGTACGCCCGCTAGGAATACCGACGCAATCAGCGCACCCGTCCCAACTCCGCCCATCAGGAAGCTGACGCCCACTGAACCGGCTCCCAGCTTCTCTTCTGATATCGCAGGCAGAATTGCCTCGTAGGACATCGTCAGCGCGCAGTGGGCCACTGCCAGCACCACCATCGCCAGGAGCATCGGCCGCGTGTAGATGTACTCGAACCCCGCAACCATGTTGCTCCAGAAACCCCGCGAGGCATCCATCCGGCCCGTGGAGCGCGTGCTGACCCTTGAGACCTGCACGAACCCGATCAGGTAGAAGACGCTGCAGAACCAGAAAGCAGCCTCTAGGTTGAAGAACCCCAGGAGCGGCAGGATCGCAAGCGGACCCACCAGCCTCGATCCCTGCTGCGTCGCCTGGTTCAGAGCCAGCGCGTTCAGCAGGTGTTCCCGAGGCACGAGGTTCGGGATCAGCGCCTGCGCCACGGTCATCTGGCCCGCCCGCAAAGTCCCGTTGACCAGCGCCAGCGCCGTCAGCACCCACGGCCCGGCGACGCCGTTCATCACGAGGAAGCCCAGCAGGATGTTGTGGGCCAGGTTGAGGGCGAATATCCACCGCAGCAGCATCTGCCGGTCGAACCTGTCGGCCAGGTAACCCACGAAGGGCGTCGAAAACACCCGGGGGAACATCGCCGCGAAGGTGATGATCCCCACCCACGTCGACTCCCCGGTCAACTCCCACGCCAGCCAGCCCCGCGCGACGATCAGCGCCCAGGCTGCTGCCCCCGAACAGGTGGTGGCGATCCACATCGTCCGGTAATCGGCATACTTGAGCCCAAGCAGAAAACGGTCTCTGGTAGCGGCCAGATATGAGGTCAACCGCAGCCTCTCGCACACACGGCAATCGAATGGAAAGCCGCATTATACCAACGGCTTCCCATAGAAAGTTTTGCGCCCCGTGAGACCAGGTCCTCTTAATTGTTCCCTCTCCCTCCGGGAGAGGGTTAGGGTGAGGGCGTTCTCTCTTTCAGCTGCAAGCTGGCAAAATAGCCGACCTGGCCCTCGACCCTCTAGACAGAGCGACAATTAAAAGGCCCTGCCCGTGATGCGCCGAAACTTGACGCTCCATCCCCTCCTTCCTACAATCCCGATGCTGCCCCGGATGTCGGGGTCTCCAAGCTAGAGAGGAAGCCACCCACATGCCCCTGCAGACACCCGAAGACGGCCGCCTCCTGCCGCCGTACCGCGTCCTAGACCTGAGCGGCCCCGAGGCCGTATTTTGCGGCAAGCTCCTCGCCGACTACGGCGCCGATGTCGTCCGCATCGAGCCGCCCGGCGGCGACCCTTCCCGTGCCCGCGGTCCTTTCGCCGGAGACGAGGAGGGTCCGGACCGCAGCTTGTACTTCCTCTTCTACAACACCAACAAGCGGTCAATAACCCTCGACCTGGAGTCCGACCGCGGCTGTGAACTGTTCCGCCGCCTGGTGGCCCAGTCCGACGTCGTCGTCGAGAGCTACTCTGTTGGACACATGGACTCCATCGGCCTTGGCTACGAGGCGCTGAAGGCCATCAACCCCGGCATCGTCATGGCCTCCGTTACGCCCTTCGGCCAGACGGGCCCCTGGAAGGACTACAAGTCCAACGACCTCATCGCCCTGGCCGCCAGCGGCTTCATGCAGATCACCGGTGAGCCCGACGGCCCGCCCATGCGCCAAGGCAACGACCAGTCCCACTTCGCAGGCGCCCAGTTCGCCGCAGCATCCATCCTCGGCGCCCTCTACTACCGCGACTTCAACGACGGCGAGGGTCAGTACATCGACGTTTCCCTCCAGGAAGCCCTGATCACCTACTACACCGACGCCCACCCCGCCCTGGCCCACATGATGCTGGGCGAAAACGTCACCCGAGTCGGCGCCACTTCGACACTCGTAATCCCCCTCGGCGCCTACCCCAGCGCCGACGGCTGGATCTCCGCCGGCATCATCACGCCCCGCGAGTGGGACAACCTGTCCGAGTGGATTTACGAGGTCACCGGCAACGAGGAAGTGCTCAACGAGGCATACAAGGGCGGAAACCAGGACCGCGCCCCCTACAATGACATAATCACCGCGCTGGTCATCGACTTCACCACCCGCTACACCAGCGAGTACCTGTTCCACGAGGGCCAGCGCCGCAACCTCGTCTTCATCCCAGTCAACACTGTCTCCGACCTCCTGGCCGACCCCCAGCTGGATGCCAGCAACTTCTGGTTCGGCATTGACCACCCTGAGACCGGCACCCTGCAGTACCCCCAGGGCGTATTCGACAGCGAAGAAGTCTCCCCCGCCACCAACCCGGCACCCACCCTCGGCCAGCACAACGAAGCAATCTACGCCAGCGAACTCGGCCTCACCTCCTCAGAATTGGACGAACTGCGCGAAGATGGCGCAATTTGAACGAATTGCATCCTCGTGTAGTTCCCTCTCCCTCCGGGAGAGGGCTAGGGTGAGGGCGTCCCCTCCTCATCAGAACACAACAGACTGACAACAGGAATGTCGATGAACAAAAAAGCCCTCCAGGGCGTACGCATCCTAGAGCTCGGCCCCTATGTGGCCCTGCCCTTGACCGGCCGCATCCTCGCCTCCCTGGGCGCCGAGGTCATCAAGGTCGAGACCAACAAGGTCCTCGACGAGATGGCCTTCATCCCTGCATGGTCCCGGGGCGCCGGGCAACCCGACTTCCAGAGGGCCAAGAAGCGAGTCTCCATCGATGTGCGCACCCCCGGCGGCCTGGAAGTCTTCCGCGAGCTGGTGAAGGTCAGCGATGTGTTCATGACCAACTTCCGCCGCAACATCCTCGACCGCTGGGGCGTTGACTTCCCCGCCCTGCGCGAGCTTCGGCCCGACATAATCCTCATGTGGCAGACCGGCCTCGGAGGCATAGGACCCTACTACACCTACAAGTCCTACGGCATCCTGGTGCAGCACATGGGCGGCGTATCCCTGATGACCGGCGACGAGGGCGAACCGCCATCGGCCATCAACACCTCCTACTCCGACTACCACACCGGCGTGTTCCAGCCCTCTGCCATCATCGGCGCCCTCATGCGCCGCCGCATGACCGGCGAGCCCGCCACCATGGAGTCCTCAATTTTCAAGTCAGGTGCCGTCACCGCAGGTCCAGCCATCCTTGACTACCAGGTCAACGGACGCCTGCCCCAGCGCATCGCCAACCGCAGCACGGCAACTGCCCCCCACGGCGCCTACCAGTGCCAGGGCATTGACCGCTGGTGCGCCATCGCCGTGGAGAATGAAGAGCAGTGGGAGGGCTTCAAACGCGCCATCGGCAACCCCGACTGGTGCGATGAGCCAGACTTTTCGACCGCAGAGAGCCGCCTCGCCAACCAGGACCGCCTCGACGCCCTGATCGGCGAATGGACTGCCACTCTCACCGCCGACGAGGCCATGACCCGGCTGCAGGCCGAGGGTGTCCCCGCCAGCATCGTCTCCCAGGGTGACGACCTCTACGCCAGCGAACACCTCAAGGCACGCGACTTCTACCGTCCCACGCCCTCATACATCGCCGAGCGCGGCACCCCGGCCTGGGAGTGGGAGCATCGCGACAGCATCGCCTGGAACACCCCCGCCAAGCTCTCCGAGACCCCCATGGAGTTCGGCAACTACAGCAATGTAGGCGAGGACAACGACTACGTCTTCCGCGAAATCCTCGGCATGCCCGACTCCCAAATCGAATCCCTGAAAGAAGACGGCTCCCTCTACTGAAATGACAAAGACAAGCAAGAAGCGAGTCCCCTCTCCCTCCGGGAGAGGGTTAGGGTGAGGGCGTCTCCTCTCAACACACCCTTCGATGCCCACACAAGCGTCATTCCCGCGAAAGCAGGAACCCACTCGCTACAGGCCAACGGCCCCGGCTGCAACACAAACCGAACTCGCCAATAACTGAATTACCCACAAGGAACTGAAAATGGTTGACTACAGCGGCTATCAGGACATCATCATAGAGAAAAACGACGGCATCGCCCTCCTGACCATGAACCGCCCCGAGGTGTTCAACGCCACCGGCTTCACCCTCCACAACGAGCTCAGCCGCGTGTGGCTCGACCTCGGTCAGGACCCCGAGGTTCGCGTCGCCGTAATCACCGGCGCGGGCAACGCCTTCTCCGCCGGCGGCGACTTCGACATGATCGAGCAGTCCATCGGCAACGCCGAGGTCATCGCCGGCACGATGCAGGAAGCCCGCGACATCGTCCACAACATGATCAACCTGGACAAGCCGGTCATCTCCGCCATTAACGGCGTCGCCGTGGGCGCCGGCCTGGCTGTGGCCCTGCTCGCCGACATCTCCATCGCATCCGAGCGCGCCCGCTTCACCGACGGCCATGTGCGCCTCGGCGTAGCCGCCGGCGACCACGCCGCCGTCATCTGGCCGCTCCTCATGGGCATGGCCAAAGCCAAGTATTACCTGCTGACCTGCGAGTTCCTGGACGGTACCGAAGCCGAGCGCCTCGGGCTGGTCAGCCTGTGCGTCCCCCACGACGAACTGATGGAGCGATCCATGGCCGTCGCCCGCAAGCTCGCCGACGGACCCCAGCCCGCCATACGCTACACCAAGCGCTCACTCAACCAGTGGCTACGCATGGCCGAGCACACCGCCTTCGACTACTCCCTGGCCCTCGAAATGCTCAACTTCTTCGGCCCCGACGTCCGCGAGGGCCTAGACTCCGTCCGCCAAAAGCGCGACCCCGAGTTCCCCTCGGCTCGCTAGCTCTCCGGTCACGAGTTCCGTTGCTGCGGTATCCGTGGCCTGCCGACTTCAAATGGTGGACCTGTCCTGCAGGAGTACCAGGGCGGCTATCGCCCTGCGGTCGCTGGATGGCAATCCTACGTATTCCTGCGTGGCAACGTCTGCTATGTTTAGCAGGGCGATCACTTCTCCCCTGCTGAACCGGCGGTGGGGATTGTAGTCCGCGTCGTGTCGCTGTTCCTGGAGTACTTGGAATGCCGTGGCAAAGGTTCTTGCTTGTACCGGGATCTCACGCTGGGCATGCACCAGGCGGTTTCTCGCTTGCCTGTGGTCTAGTGCTCTGTACGTTCTGGTCCAGGCGAGCCTGCTGAATGTGGATCTTCGCCTGCCAATTATGGAGTCCGCGTTGCTCTGGCACAGGGCGTGAAACATAGCATAGTAGGCACTGCTAACTGCCCTCTTCAGTGGTTCTTGCCTGGGCCTTCCAGAGGCTTGGGGCTGTATCTGTCCGGCCATTTCTCTGGCTGCATCCATGAGGTTGCGCCAGTTCATTACCCATCTACTCCCCACGGCGGTTCTGCGCGGAGATCCAAAAGGAGCGGATATTCGGCTTTGGGGACGTATGACTCGATGGTGGTCGGTGGCAGACCCAGTGCTGTCAACGGGCTCGTTAAGGAGGTCATGACTGCCAGTACCTTGCGGGGGTTGAGCGTCTCCGGTTCTCCGTCATAGACGATTGTTACTTGAAAGGTCGCCTCACCTTCGCTGTTCTCGCTCGGCTCTACCGATATCGGGTCGAACCTCAGTGAGTCCCCGAACTCTTTCTTCAGGTTCTCGCGGTATAGGGTTTCTACTTTTTCTGCCAGTTCCGCAGTGAGTTTCATGGTTTTTTCTCTCTATCGGACCATCGTTCGATAGTGTCGATAACACGAGTCCCAGGACGGCTTGTTTAAACACAGGATGCGCCTTCCTCCGAAATGGTGCAACCGGCTGACGTCCCTTGAACATTTATATTCGTACTCCGCGCGGCCCCACCCTACGGCCGCGTCATCCACACCGCAAAGGCCACGATCCAGATCACCAGCACCAGGTTGATCCGCGCCGCCCACTGCACGAACAGCCGTCCCGGCCCCGTCGGCAGCGGCTCGCCCGACGACCTCGCCGCGTCCAGCCGGTCCATCATCCGCGGCCCCAGCCAGAAGTCGTGGACCAGGCTGAGGATGATCACGATGACAAACACTCCCGTCTTCCTCTGCAAGTAATCGAGGAAGTGCGTGCTGCCGGTGAAGAAGGTCTCCGGGCGGACATTCCAGTACTCCCACGCCAGGTACGCGCCCGATCCCGCCAGCACGATCTTCGCCCCCCACGCGATAGGCACGAATTTCTCCGCAGCCGCCCTCAGGGCTCCGAACCCCACACCGTCGTCCCGGCGCGCCAGCGGCACCATCACCATCGCCAGAAACAGCATCCCTCCCAGCCAGGTGATGGCCGAGATTATATGTATGAGCACTATTACCGGGAACATCTCCGAATACCCCCTTCCTCACTCAATACCGTAAGCGCCCTGGGAACTTACTCAAGGCTCAGCCCGTCATTGTTATGAAAATGGCCCATCGAAGACCAGTTCCCTCTCCCTCCGGGAGAGGGTTAGGGTGAGGGCGTTCCCCTGTTTTCATACACATGCGTGGCACGGAGGGCCATAGGCAATTCCCGCGAAAGCGGGAATCCAGTGGCCAACTGCCACCCGGTCAAGGAAGTCAAGATAACGCACCCTTTTGAGACAGTTTCGTAGAGCGCACAACCGTGCGCCCGCGCCCTGGCAGCTTTTGTCCTACGCCAGCCAGGGAATGTCCTCCTTCAGGTAGTGCGTCGCCCGGAACACCCGGTTCACCGGCTGGTCCTCCGCGTCCACATGGAAGTGCGGGTTGATGTACTCCCACACCACCTCGCCCTCCGGCGTAACCTGGAACATCCGCCCGAACTGCCCCTCGGTGATCAGCGTGTTGCCGTTGGGCAGTCTCCGCGCCCCCGAGATGTAGGCGCTGAAGAAGTTGTACGCCGGATTGTCGAAATACTCCCACACGACCTCGTTGTTCGCGGGATTCACCTCAACGGCCCGGGAGAAGGGCAGACCGGCATCACTGCGGTGAGAGCCGTTATCGAAGATCAGCACATTCCCGTTGGGCAGCAGGTTCGGATCGTGCTGCTGGGCGATGGTGTCGTACCCCAGTTCCCACACGATCCTCCCGCTGGCCTTGTCTATAATCCCGACGGTCGATATGTTGCGGAAGCTGAACATTACCTGATCGTCCCCAATCGGCACTACGGTGTTGCCGTGGCTCCACTCGTCCCGCTGGTCATTCACTGTTAGAATGTGCCGGTCCACATCCAGGTGTTCCGCCGCGTGCCACTCCCAGATGCGATTGCCCTCACCGTCCACCTCCACCAGCACGTCTGCCCACATCCCGCCCTGTCCCGATCCGGGCACGCCGCCCTTGACCTTCGCCGCCAGCGACGGGTCCATCAACTCCAGGGTCATGTAGAGCGCACCGCCAGACTCCGTGCGCCGGTGGTCGTGGTGATGCTCGGGGTCCTGGTGCTCCCAGACCACATTGCCGTGGCGGTCGGCTTCAATCATCACGCCGCCCTTGAACCGCTTCCAGGCCTCGAACCGGTCCCAGGTCTCGTCAACCACCTTGCCGCCGTAGAACACATTGCCGTTGGGCAGCAGGTACCCGTAGAGCCCCGGCGCGTACGGCATCCGCCACTGGTGGGCGACATTCCCCTCGACATCGATCAGGTACAGGTCCCCCAGGCTCGCCATCGGTGTATACAGCACATACCCCGGACAAGCCTTTGCCGGGTCATAAGCCGTAAGCCCGAACCGCCCGATGCGCCGCCGCGTCTGCTGGTCAACTGTGGTCATCGCTCAATTCTCCAAAACTCCCTCCCCCATAAAATTCCCTCTCCCTCCGGGAGAGGGTTAGGGTGAGGGCGTCCTCCCTGTATCCATCCGTCAGGGGCAGGGCAAGAGTGGGGGTGCACTGAACCTACTGCGCCACATATCCTCCGTCCACCGCCATGTTGTGCCCTGTCACGAAGCTCGCCGCCGGAGACGACAGCCAGACCACCGCCTCCGCGATCTCCTCCGGCTCTCCCAGCCGCCCGATGGGGTGCCGGGATATCACTGTCTGCTCCATGGCCTCGTACTGGTCGAACAACGGGCGCACCAGCGGCGTGTTGATGTACCCCGGGCACACCGAGTTCACCCGTATGCCGTCCTGCGCGTACTCCAGCGCCGCCGCCTTCGTCAGCCCCACCACGCCGTGCTTCGCCGCCATGTACGCCACCGAGCCGGAGGTCGCGATCAGCCCCATAATCGACGCCGTGTTGACGATCGCTCCGCTGCCCTGCTCCAGCATCTGCGGAATCTCCGCCTTCATCGACAGCCACACGCCCTTCAGGTTGATGCGGATCACCCGGTCGAAGTCCTCCTCCGCGTAGTCCGCCGACCGCCGCCGCTCGCGCCCGCCGGAAATGCCGGCGTTGTTGAACGCGCAGTCCAGGCTCCCGAAGGCCTTCACCGCCTCGTCGACCATCAGCTGCGCCCCGGAGGCGTCCGACACATCGGCGTGCACCAGCACGGCCTGCCCGCCGCCCTCCATGATCATCTGCACCGTTTCTTCACCGCCCTCCACATTCATGTCCGCCACCACCACCCGCGCCCCTTCCCGCGCGTACGCCAGAGAGGTCGCCCGCCCGATGCCGGACCCTCCGCCGGTAACCAGTGCCGTCTTGCCGTCAAGCTGTCCGGCCATCTCGTTTCTCCTGTACCCTTGAAAATTTCTGGATTGGTCTGAATTCAGCCTGTCCCTGTTTGACGCAGATTATACCCGCACTTGCCTGACCCGCTACCTGCCAATGGCCTCTCTGCTTCCAGCCTGATGATAAAATGATCGCCTAGACCAAAACAGCGCCTGACGGGGCCTGAGTTCGAGGTGAGAGAATGCCGGATCCTGCCCCCAACATGACCGACTACCAGCACTCCTACGCCAATGATCGGCTCGAAGTCCCGGAGTTCTACAACTTCGGCTTCGACGTCGTGGACAAATGGGCCGAGGATCGCACCAAGCTCGCCCTCCTCTCCGTGGACCCCACCGGCGAGAAGGCCACCCACCACACCTTCTGGGACCTGAAGACCCTCACCAACCGATTCGCCAACTCCCTCCGCGAGCTCGGCATAAAGAAGGGCGACCGGGTCTTCATCATGCTCCCCCGCATCCCCGAGTGGTATGTGGCCATGGTCGGCCTGTTCAAGCTCGGCGCTCTGCCCATGCCCGCCACCACCCTCCTGACGCCCGGCGACATCGAGTACCGAATCAACCGCGCCGAGGCCGTCATGGCCATCACCGACGGCCAGAACGCCGCCAAGGTCGAGCAGGTCGCCGGGGGCTGCGATTCCCTGAAGCACCTCCTCGCCACCGGCGAGGACCGCCGCGGTTGGCTCTCCTACGAGCGCATGGTCGCCGACGGCTCCGCTGTCCTAGACGGCGTCGAGCCCACTCGCAGCGACGACCCGCTGCTCATCTACTTCACCTCCGGCACCGTCGGCTACCCCAAGATGGTGCTGCACACCCAGGCGTCCTGCGCCATCGGCCATACCCTCACTGCAAAATACTGGCACGACCTGAAGCCCACCGACCTCCACTGGACCCTCTCCGACACCGGCTGGGCCAAGGCCGCCTACGGCAAGCTGTTCGGCCAGTGGGCCCTCGGCGCCACGGTGATGCAGCACGACGCCCGCGGACGCTTCGACGCACCCATGACCCTCCGGATGCTGGAGCGCTACGGCGTAACCTCCTTCTGCGCGCCGCCCACCGCCTTCCGCATGATGGTGCTGGAAGACCTGAAGCAGTACGACCTCAGCGGCCTCCGCCACTGCACCGGCGCCGGCGAGCCCCTGAACCCCGAGGTCATGAAGCAGTGGGAGGACGGCACCGGCCTCACCATCTACGACGGCTACGGCCAGACCGAGACCGTGCTGATCGTCGGCAATTATCGCTGCATGCCCGTCCGGCCCGGGTCCATGGGCAAGCCAATGCCGGGCTTCACCATCGGCGTCGTAGACGATGACGGCAACGAGGTCCCCGTGGGCGAAGAGGGCCAGATCGCAGTCAAGGTCAAGCCCGAGCGCCCCGTCGGTCTGTTCCAGGAGTACTGGCGCGACGAAGAGGGCACCGCCGGCTCATTCGTAGGCGACTGGTACCTCACCGGCGACAAGGCCTACAAGGACGAAGACGGCTATCACTGGTTCGTGGGCCGCGCCGACGACGTGATCATCTCCGCCGGCTACCGCATCGGCCCCTTCGAGGTCGAGAGCGCCCTCATCGAGCACCCAGCCGTGGCGGAATCCGCAGTAGTCGCAAGCCCCGACCCCGTGCGCGGAGAGATCGTCAAGGCCTTCGTCATCCTCGCCCCCGACTATGTCCCTTCCGACGAACTCGTCCTCAGCATCCAGGACCATGTCCGCAGCACCACCGCGCCCTACAAGTACCCACGTTCCGTCGAGTTCGTAACCGAGCTACCCAAAACCGTAAGCGGCAAAATCCGCCGCGTAGAGCTCCGGGAAATGGAACTCGAACGCTCCCGCACGACTTGACCCTGTTCAACAAGGCCAAAACGCGAGTCCCCAACCATTAAAAAGCCATCTCAAAATACGCCAAAATCCAAAACCACCATTCCCGCAAAGGACCCGTCATTCCCGCGAAAGCGGGAATCCAGTGGTCCAGTCCGTGTATCTGGCCGTTGAGATCAAGGTCATGACAGTTTTGAGATAGTTACTAAGAGAAAATTCCCTCCCCTGAGGGGGAGGGCCAGGGTGGGGGCGAAAACACCAAAACAAATCGGCCCTGAAGGATAATCGCCCCAACTGAATCCCACATTCCCTCTCCCTCACATTCCCTCTCCCTCCGGGAGAGGGTTAGGGTGAGGGCGTACCCCTTTCCCAAAACCAATCGCGGCATCCAACTGGAATCGGAACCTAAAACAACCCAGAACGGAGACTCTATGGAAAATTTCAGCGACCAGCTACGCGCCGAGGCCGAGCCCATCTGGCGCGCCATCTTCGCCCATCCCTTCCTGCGCCAAGTCAAGGACGGCACCTTGCCCCTCGAGACATTCCAGTACTACCTCGGCCAGGACTACCTCTACCTCGAGGGCTTCGCCCGCTGCGTCGCCATCGCCCTCGCCAAGACCCCCAACGCCGACCTGCTGGAAGAGATGGCCAAGCGCGTCATGACCCCCATCGAGCGCCCTCTCCACCACAAGTTGCTCGAGGCCGCCGGCCTCACCCTCGACGACGCAAAGGCCGCCGTCCCCTCGCCCACCAACGCTGGCTATATGAACCACATGCTCTCCGTCGCCAACCGTGAGGGCCTTGGCCCCACCGCCGCCGCCCTGCTCCCGTGTCCCTGGACCTACCACCTGCTGCGCGAGGAACTGGGCCAGTCCGAGCACCCCGTGTACGGGCAGTGGACCAGCTTCTATGTATCCGGCCTCCTTGAGGACAGCGTCAACGCCTGGCGCGCCTTCGTCGACCGCCAGGCCGAGCACGCCTCCCCAGAAGAGCTAGAGTCCATGCGCCAGGCCTTCCTCACCAGCAGCCGCTACGAGTGGATGTTCTGGGACGCCGCCCTCCGCCGCGAGCAATGGCCAGTCTAGCAGCAAAAAATGTTGAAAGCCATAAATCCCGCCTGACCCCCTCCCCCTGAGGGGGAGGGCAGGGGTGGGGGTGTAATCCCCGCAAAACCAACCGAAGAATAGACCAAAGCACCCGCCCCAATCCCCTCTCCCTCCGGGAGAGGGCCAGAGTGAGGGCGTACCCCTACTCTAACAAACAATCAACCCCAAATTAGAAGAATCCACTACTGCCAAGCCTGACAACATGTTGGAGCGCACAGCCGTGCGTACCCCACTCTCCAGAATCGAACCACCCATACGGAAGAAAGGAGCGTCACCATGCCCAAAGCGCCCATCAACGGCATCGAACTCTACTACGAATCCCACGGTTCAGGGCCCGCCATCGTCTTCGCCCACGGACGCGGCGGCAACCACATGAGTTGGTGGCAGCAGGTCGCCCGCTTCTCCGGCGAGTTCCGCTGCATCACCTTCGACCACCGCGGCTGGGGCCAGTCTGTAGCCCCCTACGGCTCGCCCCTGCGCGAGAACTTCGCCGCCGACATCATCGCCCTCATCGACTACCTCGGCATCGAGGAGACCTTCCTCGTCGCCCAGTCCATGGGCGGCTTCAGCTGCCTTGAGTTCGCCCTCGCCCGCCCGGAGCAGACCCTCGGCCTGGTCCTAGGCGACACCACCGGCGGAGTCGTCTCCCCCGGCGTCCTGGCCGAGCTGGCCAAGACCAACCCGCCCGACGGCGTGGCCCGCTCCCTGGCCGCCAACTTCATCGCCAACCGGCCCGAACTGACCTTCCTGTACCAGCAGATCCAGGGCCTCAACCCCGAACGCGGCGAGGACGGCGTGATCTCCGGCTTCCGCCGCGAGGACGGACGCCAGGAGGCCGACTTCTTCGGCTGGCAGACCCCCACCCTGCTCATCGTAGGAGACGAGGACGCCATCTTCCCTCCCGCCGTCATCAGCGAGGTCCAGAAAACCATCCCCGGCTCCCGCCTGGAGATCGTCAAAGGCACCGCCCACTCCGCCCACTACGAAAAGGCCGACGAGTTCAACGCCCACCTAACCCAGTTCTTCGCAGGAGTGCTAACGGAGCAACCCGCCGCGACGACCGCGGACTAGATGCCCTTGAGGCGAACCCCATCTCCGAAATGCTAAAAGCCCCTTCCTCGCGAAAGGAAGGGGCTTTGCAACGAGTGAGCAAACTTCCGGGAAGGTATAGGGTCTGGCAAAAGATTCTCGCGTAGAACCTCAGGCCTTTGGAAACTCTCCCTGGTTACTCATGGCATCAATCTATCGCCGGCTTGAGTGCCACATTTAGCTGAAACTGGTGGAGGGCTGGTTGGATTGGGTCAATCGGAATCTGAGGAAAGATCCTGAACGACCAAGTCTCCTATACGAACAACGGCATCTTCACCTTCTAGTTTCCCTATGGCCACATCATCCACTTTTAAAGTTTCCACACGTGTTTCCCACTTAGGCGGTGCAAACAAGCTACTTGTATCTAAGGAGCCTAATCCACTGCCTCCTACGTTCACTCGCTGACTGCGATAGGTTGAGGCAACGGCGAGATTCGGCTGCACTTCAGTTACCTTAACCCTAGTCTTCTCCCTTCCTACAGTTCCCAGCTGTTCCCCAGTGTCCGGGTCAGTGATCACGGAATCTTTCGAGCTCAGGATTTTAAAGATCATCCCAATTCTTACCTGGTCAGCAGAACCCCTGTTTATTACAACCTCCCGCAGGTCCAAGATACGAGCCACCTTGCCTCGAATTGGTTGAGTGGGACTAGTCATTTCTCGTACTCCGTCTCTCGACCTCCTCAACTTCCTCGGGAACGATGTCCCTCCAGTCCTCCATAGCATCTTTTCCGGTCGCGATTTGCTCGTCTACCAAGGCCTGAATCAAGTCTAGTCTGTGGTCCGGGCTCTCACGTTTGAACTCTTCGATTCTAGCCGATAGGCGAAACAGGCTATTATACTGCGCCAACACTCGCCTGAAGGCAGCCCGCGCATGCGGCTTGATCGCCTCAAGGGCTCCCTCCCATGCAGACTTTCTGCCAAACGTGTACGAGCCAAACAGGCCAAGCCCTAAGATCAGGATTTGAAACAGTGCAATTTCAACCGGAGACACGTGCCTTAAGGCACTCAGTGACACTAACAAAACAGCCACTAGGAACGAAGCCGCTATGAGAAGGAGAACGGGAAGATTGCCTTTCATCAACCGGAATATACTGACATATTTGCTGGTAGGCAACTCCATTCCCTATTACCGCGTAGTTGGCGGGGTCGCCAAGGACCCGAGCTGGACCGGAAATTCATCGCCACCTCTCATCATCCCCACGAAGCCTGTCCCCGTGGAAACGGAGAGCGGGAACCCAGCCACTTTCCCCTCAATCCTGCCCATCCCCAAATCACACAAATCACAGTTCAGACAATGACACCCGACACCTTGACCAAGTCCATAGAACACATGTACCATAACGCCAATGCGGCCTCATCCCTGCCTTCGCCGACGCGGCCGCAACCCACCGTCAACAACGAAACTACCCGAAATTACCGGAAACTACCGGGTTTTCGAAAATTTCAATCGCTCAGCCAGCACCCGGGGTAAGAACGCCACCGCCCCAAATGGTAGAGAATGAGAGATAATGCAATACACAGGAGGAAATCCTCCCTCTGCCAACTGGTCTCCTCCGACCTTGAAACCACCATCGGCAGCCGATGCTGTCATTGACGCCCTCATCCGGCCAATGGTAAATTGTTCGCTGAACCAACACCGAAAAAAGTTCTGGCGGGAGCTTGGGCGAGCCAGGCTGAGAGGGCGGCAGAAAG
Organism: Dehalococcoidia bacterium; assembly: GCA_963667765.2. Classification (GTDB taxonomy): domain Bacteria; phylum Chloroflexota; class Dehalococcoidia; order Lucifugimonadales; family UBA3495; genus VXOI01. The sequence goes on from CAXXON010000003.1 coordinate 247,195, forward strand.
CGCCGCCGACCGTCTGTACCTGAAGCGGGTAATTCCGACGAAGGGACAAGACGCCAAACCTGGAAACGCTCAATGGCCGCCCGGACTCGTCCCGGCGGCTGTTTGATTACAGGCCAACAGGACTTCAGGAGCAGGGTCGAGATGTCGGACGAACTGATCATCGGCGGAAAGAAGTTTAACTCGCGCCTCATTGTCGGTACCGGCCGCTACCGCACCATGGAGGAGATGGTCGCCGCTGTCGAAGCCTCGGGCACCGAAATGATCACGGTGGCCATCCGCCGCCTCGATCTCGACGACCCCACCGCCAAGACCCTCCTCGACTACATCGACTGGAGCAAGTACCAGATGCTCCCCAACACCGCCGGCTGCGCCACCGTCGAGGAGGCCATGTTCGTCGCCCGCCTCGGACGCGAGGTCGGCCAGACCAACTTCGTCAAGCTCGAAGTCATCCCCGACCACAAGTACCTCTTCCCCGACGGCGCCGCCACCCTTGAGGCCGCCCGCCGCCTGGTCGAGGAGGGCTTCGTCGTCCTGCCCTACATCCACGCCGACCCCGTCTTGGCCAAGAACCTCGAGGATGTCGGCTGCGCCACCGTGATGCCCCTAGGCTCCGCCATCGGCTCGGGCCAGGGCATCCACACCCGCGAGGAAGTCCGCATCATCATCGAGCAGGCCACTGTCCCCGTCGTCGTTGACGCCGGCCTAGCCGTCCCCTCCGACGCCTCCCAGGCCCTCGAGATGGGTGCCGACGCCGTTCTGGTCAACACCGCCATCGCCCAAGCCAACGACCCCGCCATGATGGGCGAGGCCTTCAAAGCCGGTGTCGAGGCTGGCCGCAAGGCATTCCTCGCCGGCCGCATCGCCCTGCGCCAGTACGCCGCCGCCAGCAGCCCCACCACCGACGTCCCTCAGCCCGCAGGCGCCACGGCCTGACCGGATCCCGGCCAGAGAGATTCCCGGGGATGGACCGGCATGGCCGCTGAGCTCACCCTGCCCTGTCTCTGCCTCGTGGCCGACTGCTCCGTGGTCAGCCCCGAAGCCATCCCCGTTCGCGTGGCCGCCGCCGTCGAGGGCGGCGTCACCCTCGTCCAGCTCCGGGCCAAGGAGATGCCCGGTGGGCAGCTCCTCTCCCTCGCCAAGGAACTGCGGCAGGCGGTCGGAGACCGTGCCCTCCTCATCGTCAACGAGCGCGTCGACGTGGCCGCCGCCGCCCGCGCCGATGGCGTACAATTGGGCGAGGAGGCTCTGCCGGTGTCTGCGGCCACCGCCCTGCTGTCCCCCGGCTCCCTGGTCGGCCGCTCGGTCCATTCGGCTGACGGAGCCGAACGCGCAGCGAGCGACGGCGCCGACTTCCTGGTGGTGGGAACCATGTTCGCCACCGAGTCCCATCCGGGCGAAGCGCCCGCTGGCCCGGCGTTGCTCCGCGACATCGCCGGCCGGTGCGACCTGCCCCTGATCGGCATTGGCGGTATCACCCCCGCCAACGCCGCCGAGGTCATGGCCGCCGGGGCTTCCGGAGTCGCCGTCATCCGCAGCGTCCTCGCCGCCGATGACCCACGGGGCGCGGCAAGTGACTTGGCCGCTGCCGTGCAGGAAGCCTGGCGGAGCCGCCCCGCTGGGGAGCCCGAATCCCGGACCGGCATTGCCCGCATACCCTGACTGGAGGCCGAATACGAGATGATCAACCTGCTGGTGAACGGCAAGCCCCGCCCCATCGACGAGGCGCAGGACCTGGAGTCCTACCTCACCGCCTTCGGCCTCGACCTGAAGCATGTGGCCGTCGGCTACAACGGCGAGGTCCTCAAGCGCGAGCAGTACCCCGAGGTCACCCTCCAGGACGGCGACATCCTCGAGATTGTCCGCCCCGTCGGCGGCGGCTGACCATGCCCGACTGCGCTCTCGCTACCTCCCCGTTGGCCCATCGACGCCACTTTCCCCAGTGCGTCGCCCCGGCATGACGCAGCCCAATCCTCTAACGCTGGACGAGCTGGACCCGGTGCTCAGGCAGGTCATCGGCGACCACAGTGACAAGGCCCTCGCCTGGATGCGCACCGAGTCCGGAGCATGGGGCTACCTCGCCGGCCAGGCAGTCGCCGCCACTCGCCGCCACCTCGACCGGCAGCTCACCGACCCGGAACGCCGGATGGTCTGGAGCCGCCTCTGGTGGTGGCTCGAGCAACTCAAGCTCCGCCTGGCCGACACTAGGTAACTCACACTCGCCCTCCTCAATTCACCAGCTTCACCGGATGCACACAATTGGCTCCGCCCGCCCCTCACGGACCCTTCACGACGAATCCCATTTACCTCATGTCCAAAATGCGGTTACACTTTTAAGTTGCCAACCGGAAATCAAACCCACTCCTCCAGGCCGTTGCCGGGACTCTGGCCAGTAGGCGGAGGAGTCGCGAGAGTTCGGAGCATTCATGGATGACCAGATAGTCCGCGCCACTGGGATACACAAGACTTACGACACCGGCAAGGTGCAGGTGAACGCCCTCCGTGGCGTCGACCTGTCGGTCCGCCGGGGCGAGATGCTCGCCATCATGGGGCCCAGCGGCTGCGGCAAGACGACCATGCTCAACTGCCTCTCCGGCCTGGACGACATCGACGCAGGCCAGGTGGTGATTGAGGGTGTTGTCCTGCACGACCTTCCCGACGACGAGCGCAGCGACTACCGCGCCCGGAGCATGGGCTTCGTCTTCCAGCTCTACAACCTCCTGCCGGTCCTGACTTCGGTGGAAAACATCGAAATGCCGCTATTGCTGTCGGGGGTCGGCGCCACCGAGTCCCGCAGGCGGTCGATGGAAATGCTCGACCGGGTGGGGCTGGCCGACCGCGCCAGCCACCTGCCCAGCGAGCTCTCAGGCGGCCAGCGCCAGCGCGTTACCATCGCCCGCGCCCTCGTCAACCAGCCGTCCATCATCTGGGCCGACGAGCCCACAGGAGACCTGGACAGCGAGACTACCGATGAAATCATGAACCTCATCATCGAGCTCAACCAGGCCAACCAGCAGAGCTTCATCCTCGTCACCCACTCCGAAGAGGTGGGCGGCCTGGCCCATCGCGTCGTCCGAATGAGGGACGGCGCCATAGTCGACGACGGCCTCGGCGTTAGCAGCTAGACCTTCGACATACAGCAGGCAGCAGACTACTTCCGTTCCACGGCAGGTCGCTGCGACACTAGATTAGGCGGCAGGACAGATGGAAGACCTCTTCGGCGTCAAGATGGACCACATCATGCTCGTCCTGCTGGTGATTTTCCTTCCCTCCCTCGCCGTCATCGGCTTCATGGCCCTCCGCAACCGGGTCATGCTGAAAATGGCCCTGCGCAATATCCCTCGCCGCAAGGCACAGACCGCCCTCATCGTCGGCGGCATCATGATCTCGACCCTGATCATGGCCGCGTCCTTCGGCACTGGCGACACCCTGACCTTCTCCATCAGGCAAGCCGTGGTCGACGGTCTAGGCACTATCGACGAGTTCGTGATTTCGGCTCGCGCCGGCGAAAACGACCAGTTCGGCGGAGCCGCTTATGTTCCAATGGAACGCTTCACCTCCCTGCAACTGGAACTGGCCGGCGTTGATACCATCGACGGTCTCGCCGCAGGCCTCGCGGAGATAGCACCCACCGTAAATGAGCGCACCTCCCGGAGCGAAGGCAGGATGCAGATCGCGGGGGTGAACCCGGAAACGCTTGGCGGTTTCGGCGGGTTCCAGTTGGAAAACGGCGGCGAAGTCCGGGTCGAGGAACTATCCCTGAACGAGGTCTATATCAACGCCGCGGCTGCCGAAGATCTCGAGGCCGTTCCCGGAGACGAGCTGACGGTCTATGTCTACGGCGACCCGGTTATGCTGTCGGTCAAAGGAGTGGTGACCGGCGGCGGACCGGTCGGCGCCCAGCCCACACTCCTCCTTCACTTGACCCAGGCCCAGCAGATGTTCGGGCGTGAGGGCCACATAAACTCAATCGTCGTTTCCAACAGGGGCGACGAGTACAGCGGAGCAGACTACAGCGAAGAGGTCGTCAAGACCCTGCGTGTGCTGTTCACCGACCGGGAGGCAGCCCTGCAACTCAAGGAAGCCATATCTCGCCCGGATGTCCTGCACCAACTGGAACTCCGCGAAGGGCAACCCCTGATTTCAGAGACCCTGAAGGAAGACTTGGTCCTCCTCAGGTCGGAACTTGCGAAAGAGGACCTCAGCGACGAACTCGTTTCACTGTTCTCGGACGAGGATGTCCGGGGTGAGTTCCTCGAGGCGGTCACGATGACCGGTGACGAGGAACTGGTCCGGGAGGTTAACACGCTGGTCGTAACGCTGGCGGAGTTTCTGGTAATCGACATAAAGCGCAGCCTGCTGGAAACCGCGGAGCAGGTCGGCAGCGTCGTTACCAGCTTCTTCATCCTGTTCGGCCTCTTCTCAATCATGGTCGGGATCCTGCTGATCTTCCTCATCTTCGTCATGCTGGCCGCCGCAAGGCGCTCCGAACTGGGAATGGCGAGGGCCGTCGGGGCGAAGCGATGGCACCTGGTCCAAATGTTTGTCTTCGAGGGCACTGCATACTCTCTGGTCTCCGGAGTCGTCGGAGTCGGGCTGGGGCTACTGGCCAGCGCCCTCATCGTCGGGATAATCAACCAGATCTTCGCTGGCGGAGGCAGCGGCTCAGACGACTTCCAGCTCACGCGACACTTCGAACTCCGCAGCGCCATCGTCGCATATTGCCTGGGTATGGTGATCACCTTTATGACCGTGGCCATCTCGGCCTACCGCGTCAGCCGGATGAATATCGTGGCAGCCGTTCGCGACCTTCCCACGCCCCAGGACACCAACACCGCCGGCGCGCTGCAGCTGCTGGCCAGGCTTGTATTGTCGGGCCTCTTCCTGTTGCCGTTCCAGGTTCTGTATTCCAGCGTGCGCGCATTCATGGCGAAGCGAATTATCCGAGGCATAGCCCTGCTTTTCGTGGCGCCCCTGTCGGTGCTCGCAGCCCCCTTCGTGTTCGTCTACACCCTATTCCAGTTGCTGTTGAGCCCCTACCGGCAAGGCTGGATGGTGATAATTCGCATTGCCCTTTCCGCGATAGTCGTGGCCATCGGGGTACTGCTCGCCTGGCTGGGCAGCGAGACCGATTCCGCTCTGTGGGCAAGACTGGGAGTCACCTTCGCCATAGTGGGCCTGGGCCTGTGGATACGCTCGGTCATGAACATCAACCAGTTCAGGCCCGAGCGTTCGGACCGAGTGGCCTACACCTTCATCGGTGTGGCTGTGCTGATCTACTGGTTCATACCCTTCAACTCGTTGGAAATGGTTTTTGGTGAACTCAACGGCGGTATTGAGATGTTCTTCATCTCCGGGGTGACCATGGTGGCCGCAGCCGTCTGCACCGTGATGTTCAACGCCGACCTGCTGCTCAAGTTCCTGACCACGGTGACCTCACGCATCGGCAGCTTGCGGCCCGTGCTGGTAACCGCCGTGGCCTACCCCATGAGCGCGCGGTTCCGGACCGGCCTGACTCTGGCCATGTTCGCCCTGGTCATATTCACCATGATCGTGATGTCCATACTTACCGAGGCCTTTGGCACCACATCGGTCGACGATTCCTCCATCGTGGGCGGCTGGGACATTTCAGCCAGGGTCAACCCCAATACGCCGATTTCCGATTTCAACGAAGCCATTGAGGCCAGCCCCAATCTGGACCCCGCCGACTTTGAGGCCATCGGCAGCTACACCTACATCCCCGTTCAAGTGCGCCAGCCAGGAGCGGAGGAGCAGCAATGGCGGTCCTACGCAGTCCGCGCTGCCGACGACGGATATCTTGCTGGCACCGAGACGCAGTTCCACCTGATCGCCGAGGGCTACGGCACCACCGCTGAGGAAGTTTGGTCTGCTCTCAGGGAGGACTCGACGCTGGTGGTTGTTGACTCCCTCGTTGTACCCGTCCAGAGCGGTTTCCGGGCTGGCGACAACCTACCTGAATTTGAGCTGGAAGGCATATTCTACGAGGACGAGTCCATGCAGCCCATACCCATCGAGGTGCGCGAGGCAGCTACCGGAGCGACTATCACCCTGACTGTGATCGCGGTTCTTGACGAGACCGCCGACGCCTTCGGTTCGCTGGGAGGCGGAATGATCGCCTCCCGCCGTCAGCTTGACGAGGTATCGCCGTATCCCATCCCGGTGACCAACTACCGGTTCAAGGTGGCTGAGGGGACCGACGCCGCAGCAGTCTCGAGAAACCTGGAGATCGCCTTCCAGCGCAACGGAATGGAGAGTGAAGTCCTGGCCGAACTGGTTGCCGAGTCTGTATCGGCGAACCAGTCCTTCAACTACCTGCTTACGGGGTTCATGGGCCTGGGTCTCATGGTCGGAGTAGCCTCCCTCGGCGTGGTCAGCCTCAGGGCCGTCGTGGAGCGCCGGCAGCAGATCGGAGTGCTGCGCGCCATCGGTTACAAGCGGAATATGGTGCAGTTCAGCTTCCTGCTCGAGTCCTCGTTTGTTGTGTTGCTTGGCGTGGCCATCGGGGTCAGCTTGGGCACTGCCTTCTCCTACCTCATTGTTCGCGAAATCCGCGAGGATGTGGAGACCATTCGATTCGCCATCCCCTGGCTGCAGATCGTCATAATCGTCGGAGCGGCCTACCTCTTCTCCCTCGCCACCACATTCCTACCAGCCCGCCAGGCCAGCAGCATCTACCCGGCCGAGGCCCTCCGCTACGAGTAGGGGGTGCCACTCACCCTACAGGACAATTGCAAAGTAACTCCAAGTGCAGGATTCCGCTCATCCTGAGCTTGTCGAAGGATGCCCGTCCGGGCCGCCGATGGTTCGACAGGCTCACCATGAGTGACTTGGGACGGACTTCGCAATCGTCCTGACCCACCCTGCAGGGCCTTTTAATTGTTCCCTCTCCCTCCGGGAGAGGGTTAGGGTGAGGGCGTTCTCTCTTTCAACTGCAAGCTGGCAAAATAGCATACCTGGCCCTCGACCCTCCAGGCAGAGCGACAATAAAAAGGCCCTGACCCACCCTGAACCTCCTCTTGCCACTGTATTCCGTCCGGGTTAGAGTAGTTGCGATTTTGACTTATTCAAAACTTACGGGAGGACACATGGCTAACGACCCCATCAATCTGTTCGACTACGAGGCCAGGGCCAAGCTGGTCCTGCCTCACAACAACTGGGAGTTCATCGAAGCCGGCGCGATGGACGAGTTCACGACTCGCCGCAACCGTTCGGCCTTCGAGGACCTGAAGCTTCGTCCCCGCTTCATGCGCGATGTAAGCGAGCGCAACCTTTCCACTACCGTGCTGGGACAGGAAATCAGCATGCCCGTGATGGTTGCCCCGGCAGGCAGCCACATGCTGGCCCATCCGGAGGGCGAGGTAGCCACGGCCCGGGGCGCAGGCAAGTCCGACACCCTGATGATGCTCAGCACCTCCTCCAACAACAGCATGGAAGAGGTCGCGGACGCCGCCTCCGGCCCCCTGTGGTTCCAGCTGTATCACCGTGGCTGGCACTTCACCGAGACGCTGGTGCATCGAGCCGAGGAAGCTGGCTTCAAGGCCATTGTCCTGACAGTGGACACTCCTCTGCCCAGCCCCAAGGAGCGCGACATGCGCAATCGTTATCAGCGAGAGAACGATCTGGGCAACTTCCGGGGCATGGATGCGGACCGCAGGGCCATAAGCGGCACTGACGAGACCCCAGGATGGGATGTATCCAACGCTCCGTCCATCACCTGGCGGGAAGTGGAGAGGCTGCGCGGACTGACCTCCCTTCCCCTGGTGTTGAAGGGAGTCCGTACCGCCGAAGATGCCCACGAGGCTGTTGAAAACGGCGTCAACGGAATCCTGGTGTCCACTCACGGCGGACGCCAGCTGGACATGACCATGGGAGCCATCGAAATGGTCCCGGAGATAGTGGAGGCTTCCCGGGGACAGGCCGAGGTATATGTCGACTCCGGCGTTCGCCGCGGCAGCGACGTCATCAAGGCGCTGGCCCTGGGAGCAAAGGCGGTGGCCATCGGCCGGCCGCTGTTCTGGGGCCTCGCGGTCGACGGCTCTGAGGGTGTACACGGCGTCCTGGAACTGCTGCGGGAAGAAGTATCCCGCGCCCTCGGCTACTGCGGGCAGACCGATGTGAACGACCTGGAATCCGGAGTCATCCAGATCCCCGCCGGCTGGGGCGCCTTCGGAGGCACCACCGCCCCGTAAAGCTTCCTGCGGGTCGGCAGCAATAGATGACGGCCCCCGGCTGCAGTGCCGGGGGCCGTCAGTTTTCAGATTTCGCTGAATGACCCGCGTCAAGCCTCCGCGAGTTGCTGCATCTCTTTGCCGGACTTCCTTTTGGTCAAGGTTAGCCAAATGCGGCAGGATTCCAGCAGCCCCAGCACACCGAAGAATACCAGCGGCCCCGGTTCCGGCTCCACTATAAGCCAGTGCGCCATAACCAAAACCGCCGCGACATAAACGCTGCGCTGCAACATTTTCCAGCGCCCCCATCCCATCAGCCGCGTCATCACGACATTGGACGTAACAGCCAATGGGATAAAGATGAAGAGCGCCACCCAGCCGGTCAGGATAATCGGGGTTGCAATCTCTTCCAAAGCCGCCTGGAGGCTGCCCAAGTCAACGAAGTAAAAGGCAAGGTGAACCAAGGAATAGGAAAAGGCCGCTATGCCGATATACCGTCGCCGCTGAATCAGCCAGGCGACAATGCGAGACTTCGTGAATATCACTCGCAAGGGAGACAGGCTCATCGCAATTATTAGAAGGAAGGTAGCCAAAACACCGGACCCTTCCAGAATCTCGTGCGCCGGCCCCCGCGCTGTGCCGTCATCTCCCATGAGGGTCACTATCATCTGAAGCGAAGGCAACGCCAACAAGGCCCAAAAGAAGTATGAGGAGTTAAGGAGTTTCTTTGTCCCTTCCATTGCGAGGCTCTTTTGCTACAGGATTGGCTCAGCTACATCACTCCCGCATCATATCCCCTGAATTTGAAAGAATTGTGAAGACGCTCGGGTGCCAAAGGGAGTTCCGCAATACAGACACGCCTACTATTACTCGCATAGTCGGCATCCGGCGGCAAAAGAAAGAGGGATGGAATTTTAACCCAACCCTGTCGACTCCCTGACCGTCAATCGCTAATCGCCGCGCTTCCGGCCCGTCTTCTCTTCGTAGAGCTGCCAGGTGCGGTCGTTGAAGGGGTAATATTTGCCGGGACTGCACTGCTCCACCTCGAGCTGGGCCTTGATCACCGCCTCGACCTCCTCACGCTCGTGGGCGATGCGAATCACCTCGTCTACGGCAGCCGCGGGTACCACCACCGCGCCGTCGTCGTCGCCGACGATGGCGTCGCCCGGACGGACGAGGACGCCGCCGCACTGGACCGCATCGTTGACCTGCCAGGGCCAGAACTCGGCCGGCCCCTGCTTGGCGGTGGTGTTTGCCGCGTAGACCGGGAAGCCGTACTCCTTGAGGGCGTTACTGTCCCGAACTGCGCCGTCGGTAACAAGCCCACCCACCCTGCGCTGCATCAGACGCATGAACTTGATGTCCCCGCCGATGGAGCTATACTCCCAGCCCATCGCATCGATGACCAGCACACTCTCCGGGCCACAGAGCTCGAAGGCGACGTACTCCGCGGAGTCAGCTCCCTTGGGTTTGTCGGCAGCCAGATCGGGACGGTGAGGCACAAACCGCAGCGTTACCGCTCGCCCCGCCATGTGCTGCCCTGGCTGGAGCGGTTTGGCGCCATGAATGAAACTCATCGGCCAACCCATAACCCAGAGACCGTCAATAAGGGTCTGTGTCGGAATGTTGCGAAGAACTTCAAGGGTTTCCGCGCTGGTGGCTGTCATTCAGGGCCTCCTGTGGTTCTTGGTTCTGGAGATTTCTCCCCCACCCTGACCCTACCCCGCTGGGGGAGGGGATTTGACTGGGGGAAGAAATCCTATTGACCCGGGGCGCAAGCACGGATTACAGCCATTGCCCGCTCCCTGGCGTCGGGGCCCGATGCGCGGGGCGAGATAATGGGCATCTTGATGCCGGCCTCACGGTACTTGTTGAGGCGCTCCCTGCACTCCTCGGGAGAACCTGCCAGCGCCACGGTGTCGACGAGGCCAGCAGGGGCGAGATTCAGCGCATCCTCCACGCGACCCTCCCTCCAGGCCTGGGCCACAGCCTGCACCTCCTCGGCGAATCCCGCCTCCTCCACCAGTCTCCGGTAGCGGGGGAAGCGCCATACATACGAGGCGACATATCGGCGCAACTCGTCCCGGGCCACTTCACGGTCGTCCGACACCGCGCAGGCGATGAGCGTCGTAACATCCACGTCCTCCGGGTCCCTGCCAGCGCGCTTCGCCCCTTCGGAAATGTGGTGTACGGCAGTGCGGGCATGGTCGAGGGTGCACCAGGTCAGGATTACGCCATCCGAGACTTCCCCGCAGATCTCCAGCATGCGCGGGCGGACCGCAGCGTAGTAGATCGGCATCTCTCGCCGCACCGGCTCGAACCACAAGTCAAAGCGCTCGATCTTGAATACGTCGCCGCTGTATTTGATGTCGCCGTCCCGCAGAATGCCCCGGACGATGTCGGTACATTCCCGCATACGTTCGATGGGCCGGATGAACTCCAGCCCGTGCTCCGGCTCCACTTGCACCTTGTGGCTGCTGCCCAGGCCCAGGATGAATCGGCCGTTGGAGAAGTGGTCGACCGTGGCGGCGGCCATCGCGATCGTCGGCGCGGTGCGGACGAACACGCTGGTGATGCTGGTACCCAGCTTGATCCTGCTGGTAGCCACCGCGCAGGCCGTCAGGATGGCGAACTGGTCGCCTCCGTGCCCCTCGGCGACCCAGGCCGACTCGTATCCCAGTTCATCGGCGAGTTTGACGCATTCCACGATGTCCGGCGGCGACATGCCGCCAGAGAACCCCACTCCGATTCTTTCCATTACGCTTCCTCTCCTGGTGTACCGGGATTGCGGCCGCCGATGCCTGTGGTAGCGGCACTCAAATAGGATTTTTTGTTGGCAGGAATGTACTGCCAAGGACTATGATATGCAAACCTGAGACTGGATTCTATCGTCGGATTCGTCACTGCCGGTCTCCCGGCATTAGCAGCCGCCAAGAGAATGAAATGACCAGATATCCCGCATATCGCTGGGTGCTGATATGCCTGTACTTGATGTCAAATGTGTCGGCCCAGATGGTGATCAACACCCTGGGAATCCTGCTTCCCGCCATCACCGCGGACCTGGACCTGTCTCCTTCCGAGCAGGGCATTCTTGGCTCCGCGCCGTTCTGGAGCACCATCGCCCTGGCCATCCCCATCGCCTGGGCCGGTTCGCGGTTGTCGCCCAAGTGGCTTACTGCCGTAACACTAGCCGGGTGCGCCCTCTGTCTGTTCCTGCAGGGATGGTCGCCGGTGTTCGCCTTCCTGTTGCTGGGACGCCTGCTGTTCGGAATCTTCACGATCGCCCAGCAGCCGGCGCGGGCCATACTCACGCGCCAGTGGTTCCCGCCACGCGAGGTGGTGATGGTCAATGGCCTCTCCAACGTGTTCTTCGGCCTGGTGGTGGGCGGTGGACTGGCCCTGTCGCCGGTGATTCTGGATCTTCTGGGCGATGATTGGCGGGGAACTCTACGGATATTCGGGTTCTACTATGTGGGACTGCTGGTTATCTGGACTATCATGGGCCGGGACCGGGTGACCGAGGAATTCAGCATCGGTTCATCCCAGCCCATACTGCCACTGGTGCGCACTGCGCTAGGCTACCGCGACCTGTGGGTCTGCGGTGCCGGTTTCGCCGGGGCGACCATGGCCTTCTCGGCGTACATCGCTTTCTACCCCACGCTCATGCTTGAGGAGTACGAAATATCGCTGCGGGTGAGCGGGCTGGCGCTGGCGCTGGATGTGGTGCTGGGCGGCGTCGGCGGGCTGGCCATCGGCTATTACGCCGCTGCCTGGCGGAAGGAGGGCCTCTTCCTGCAAGTCCTGGGGATCATCATGGTCGGCTCCTTCCTGGGGATGATACTGACCGGATCAGTGGTGATGATCTACGCGATGGCCATTATCAACGGCGTGGCCTGGACCTTCTTCCCGATCCTGATCACCGTACCGTTCAATCTTCGGGGCATACAGCCCCGGCAACTGGCAGTGGCCTTCTCCTGCGTAATGATGCTCATATCCACGGGGCAGGCCCTGGGCCCGCTGTTCATCGGGTTCCTGGAGGAAGCCACAGGGGACCTGAAGCTGGCGATGTTCATTGCCAGTTTCACTCCGCTGACGCTGGTGGTTGCGGGGGCGACGCTGAGGTTCGGGAGTCATGCTGCACCGGCGACCGCTGCGGGCGACTGACAGCGTCGCCTCTTGCGTGGATCTCACCCCCACCCCTTCGGTAGACTCAGGACAGGCCCAGCACTCTCCCTCAAGGGAGAGGGAATAATCGAACGGAACGGCTATCCTTCGACAAGCTCAGGATGAGTAAAGGGCGACAGAGGAGGGACACGATGATAGTTAGAAGGCCAACTCCCAAGGACCTGCGCCGCATGGCGGAAGCCAACCACTTCGAGATCACCGACGAGGAAATGGAGGCATTCGAGGCAATGATCCCGGGGCTGTTTGAGTCCTACGATCTCCTGTCGCAGCTGCCCGAAACGCCGCCGCCCTTGCGATACCCCAGCCGTGATGCGGGCTCTCGGCCCACTCCACAAGAAGACCCGTTCAACGCCATTCTGCGGCGCTGCACCCTGAAGGGGGCGACGGGAGGCAAGCTGGCCGGCAAGCGCATTGGGCTGAAGAACAACATCTGCGTCGCCGGGATGCCCATGACCTGCGCCTCCAAGATTCTGGAGGACTACATTCCCGACAGCGATGCCACCATTGTCACCCGAATCCTGGACGAGGGCGGCGAGGTCAACGCGATACTGAACCTGGACAACTTCGCCTTCTCCGGCGCCGGGGACACGAGCGCCTTCGGCCCGACGCTCAACCCCCACGATACCGGCCACTTGGCCGGGGGTTCTTCCGGCGGGTCTGCTGCCGCGTTGTACTACGACGACATCGACATAACCATCGGGGGCGACCAGGGCGGCTCCATCCGCATTCCTGCCTCCTTCTGCGGCGTGGTGGGCCACAAACCGACCCACGGCCTTGTTCCCTACACCGGCATCGTGGGTATCGACAATACCTTCGACCACGCCGGACCCATGGCCCGGACGGTCTACGATGCAGCGCTGATGCTTGAGGTAATCGCGGGCAAGGACCCCCTCGACCCGCGACAGGGTGATGTCCCAACCCAGCCCTACACCTCGGCACTGACTGGCGACGCTTCCGGTCTGCGCATCGGAGTGCTGACCGAGGGCTTCGGGACGGCATATGCAGACCTGGCGGTTGACTACAAGGTCAGGCGCGCCGCGAGGCTGATGGCGGAGCTGGGAGCGAGGGTCGACGAGGTGTCGGTGCCGTGGCATAGCAGTGCCAACGGGGTGGTCTGGGGTCTGATTGCCGAAGGAGCCACCGGGCTGCTCCAGACCAGCGGAACGGGACGGCACTTCGAAGGGCAGTACAGCCCGGGATTGGCCCAGGCTCTGGGACAGGGCCGCCGGGCGCAGGCCAACGACTTTCCGCCCACGGTCAAGCTGGTGCTGCTCATCGGTTCCTACATGACCGAGCACTACAACAGCCGAATGTACGCCAAGGCCCAGAACCTGAGGCGGGAGCTGCGAGGAGCCTACGACGAAGCGCTGTCCCGGTACGACGTGCTGGCCATGCCGACGACTCCGATGCCGGCCCATGCGAACGACGCCAACGGCAATCCGTACGCGATGCTGGACCACGGCTGGGACATGCTGGCCAACACCGGCCCCTTCAACATGACGGGACATCCCGCCATCAGCGTGCCCTGCGGCAAGACGGCGGATGGACTGCCGGTGGGCCTGATGCTGGTAGGTAGACGCTTCGACGACGCGACGGTCCTGCGGGCCGCACATGCCTTCGAGCAGTCAGTAAACTGGGAGACGCTGTAGCGGACCGACTACTCCAGAACGCCGTCGCTCTCGAGGGACTGGTACTCGTCGTCGGTCAGGCCGACGACTTCCCGGAGGAAGTGCTCGTTGTGCTGGCCGAGGAGTGGTGCCGGCATATCCAGGAAGCCGGGAGTCAGCGATAGCGTGAACTCGCTCCGGTCGGTGGCGTAGGGGCCGATCTCTGGATGGTCCAGCCACTCGAAGTGTTCGCGGTGCTGGAGTTGCGGGTCTTCGAACAGGTCGCGGGGGTCGTTGACCATGCCGGCCGGTACGCCTGCCTCCTGCAATTGGTGCATGAGGGAACGCTGCTCGTGCCGGGAAGTCCAGTCCGACACCAGCCGGTCCAACTCGTCCTCGTTGGCCTTGCGTTCCAGCAGGGTGACAAACGGGTCTGAGTGGAGCGGCCCGCCCTCGGGCTCGGCGACCTCCAGGAGAGCCCGCCACTGTTCCTGGGTCTGACAGGCAAGGGCCAGCCACCGGTCTTCTCCGGAGCAGGGATAGACGCCGTGGGGGGCGGAGCCGGGGTCTCGATTTCCCTGCCTCTGCTGCTCCCGACCGTTGGCCGTGTAGTCAAGCAGGAACGGCGCCAGGAAGTGCATCGAGGTCTCCAGCTGGGACAGGTCCAGGTGCCGTCCCTCACCGGTGCGGCGGCTGTGGTCCAGGGCGGCGAGGATGGCCGCCACGGCGAAGCGGGGCACGATGAAGTCGGTGTAGGCACCGTATGGGTTGACGGGCGTCCTGTCGGGCCACCCGGTGATGTTGGTGAGGCCGACGAGGGATGACAGCACCGGTCCGAAGCCCGGTTGCCGCTCCATGGGACCGCCGCGGCCCATCATCGAGGCGCTGAACATTACGAGGGCAGGGTTTACCGTCGACAGCTCCTTGAATCCGAGGCCCCAGCTTTCCATGGTACCGGGGGTGAAGTTCTCGGTCACAATGTGCGCCCAACCGGCGAGCCGTAGCATGAGGTCGCGGGCGCGAGGGTGGCGCATATCGACGGTGATGCCCATCTTGTTGGCGTTGTAGCTGGCGAAATAGGCGCTGCGGTTGATTCCTGCGACGCCTCCGGGGAAGGGGGCCGCCGAGCGGAGGGTGCCAGGGCGCTTGGCGGACTCCACGCGAACTACAGTCGCGCCGTGCTCGCCCAGATACTTGGTCGTCATTGGGCCGACGGCTACCCAGCAGAAATCGAGCACGTTAACGCCGTCCAGCGGCCGCGTAGTCGTCATATTACGCCTGCCCGCCTCAACGACTCGATTTCCTCGGCAGGCAGCCCCAGCTCATCCCCGTATACCTCCAGGTTGTGCTCGCCGACAAGGGGAGCGCGGCGGCGCAGCGCAGCAAGGACGGAGCCATCACCTCCCTTGATGAAAGCACCGGGATAGTCGACGGTGGTTCCCAACTCCGGGTGTTCCACCGGGGTAAAGTACCCGCGGGCCTCGAGCTGCGGGTGCTGCCGCAGGTCGGACGGAGTGGCAACCGGGAAGAGAAGGATTCGTCGGGACACGCTCTCGCGGGTCAATTCCTCGCGGGTGTGACGGAGGAAGAAGTCGGCCATCGGACCAACGACTGTATCCATCACGTTGGGCGTTATGCGGCCGTAGCCCATGGTCTCCCACTCGAAAGCCTGGAGTTCGGTTACATCGAATCCGTCCTCCTCCATCCACTGAAAGAGGGCGCGAGTGCTTGGGGCAACGCCGCCGCCCTGCAGCATATAGTTGACATATCCATCGGCACAGGGCCAGTTGATGCGCACCCGGTTCTCGCCCGAGGTCTGTCGGTAGACGCCCATGCGCTGAAGTACGGCGCCCTCGATGTCCCAGATCTGGGGCGCGTGGGCGAGAGTCCTGGCGACGGCCTGCTGGCAGGAGACGTCGACATGCTGACCCTCGCCGGTTAGGGCGCGATGGGTGTGGGCCAACATGGCTCCCGTAGCGGCCGCTGCGGAGCCGTGCAGGTAGAAGTGGGGGAAGCTGGGGCGCAGGGGGGCCCGGTCGGGGTCGCCGGTCAGGTGCATGAACCCGCCTAGGGCCATGCCGGTGATGTCGGACGCCGGATATCCAGCGTAGGGGCCATCCTGTCCGAAGGCGGTTATCGACACCATCACAAGGCGTGGGTTCAGCTCCAACAGCCGAGAGTAGCCTAAGCCAATGGAGTCGAGATAACCTGGATCGAAGGACTCGATCAGGAAATCAACCTCCGAGGCCAGCCGTTCCAGCAACACCCTCCCGTCAGTCTGCCCTATGTCCAGCGTGATGCCCCGCTTGTTACCCGAGTAGGACCACCAATAAAGGCTCTTGCCCGGAGCCGGGTCGTCGCCATAGAAAGGCCCTACCCGTCGGGCGGAGCTGCCGCCGGGGGGCTCGACCTGCAGCACATCGGCACCCAGGTCGCCCAGAATCTTGCCGCACAACAGGCCGCGTTCATCCGTGAGGTCGAGCACCCGGTAAGGGCTCAGGAGCAATTTGGTTGAGGATTCCGGCATGGTCATACGCAGCCGTGCTTGAGGATTGCCGACATTCTATTCCCCTAACCGGTTTCGTCAAGGGTTGAGGGGAGGACACGGGGGATAACCACAGAGAGCACGGTGGGCACAGAGGTTCCCTGGTGGGGACGGGGTTGTCTGAACTGTGATTTGTTTGATTGGGGTGATTTCGCTGATTAGGGGGTGCGGGGGACCAGGGAAGTCCGGATGATTTTGTCTGGATCAGGATTCACTGGATCAAAGGATGAGCAGGATTGGAGCCCCATCAGCGAAATCTCAGAATCAAATGAATCATAGTTCTGACAGGAACATCGCAGGAGTAAGCATTTTGAAACCGCGTGATAAGATACGCCTACTTCTGAATGACAAGTAATCACCATCAGTCGAGTACTAATGACGACACGAACCAACTGGCACTCCGAACATCCTCCGGCGTGCACCTGCGCGCGATGCCACGAGAAACGCACGATGCACGCCGAACGCGGAAAAATCGGGCGGAACGAGAAGTGTCCCTGCGGCAGCGGCAGGAAGTACAAGCGCTGCCACGGGACCTAGGTAGCCAGACCATGTTCGAGGGATTCCACCGCGAGCGCATAGAGACCTCCGAAACGGTCATCAACCTGGTGCGAGGAGGGAGTGGGCCGCCGGTCCTGCTGCTCCACGGGTATCCGCAGACGCATGTGATGTGGCACAGGGTGGCCCCGGTGCTGGCGGAAAGCTACTCCGTTATCACCCCTGACCTCAGGGGGTACGGGGACAGCGGCAAGCCCCTCGTGGGCGACGACCCGGAGAGGTACTGCAAGCGCCGGACCGGCCAGGACCAGCTCGAGGTGATGCAGTCGCTGGGCCACGAGTCGTTTCATGTGGTGGGGCACGACCGGGGCGCCCGGGTGGGACACCGAATGGCCCTGGATGCACCGGATCGCGTGCTAAGCTTCACGACACTGGATGTCGCGCCTTCGCAGGCGGCCTTCGAGGCCATGGACAGCAGCTTGGCGTATGCGTGGTTCCATTGGCACCTGATGCGGCAGCCGGAGCCACTGCCCGAGACGCTCATCGGCAACAATGCCAAATTCTACCTTGATTTTCTGCTTGAGCGCTGGACTGCGGTGGAGGGCGCGATTACGGGAGAAGCCTACGCGGAATACCTCCGATGTTTCTCGGATCCTGACACGATTCGGGCGTCCTGCGCCGACTACCGGGCAATCGATGTGGACCTAGCCCACGACGAAGCGGATCGGGGCCGGAAGATGACCTGCCCGGTGCTGGCGCTGTGGGGCGGCAACATGGCCAAGCGCCCCGGCTGGCAGACGGGACGGGCCTTGGACATGCTGACAGTCTGGCGGGAGCGAGCAGAGGATGTTCGGGGGCGGGCACTGGACTGCGGTCACTTTCTGGCCGAGGAAGCACCGGAGGAGACAGCTGCAGAGATTCTGAAGTTCCTGGATAGCGTATGACCGAACGATGAGAGCGAAAGCGTGGAAAAAAGAGCCCGTTCGTCCTTCGACAAGCTCAGGATGAACGGGATTTATTGTAGCCGAATCGGCGCCACTATATTCTTTACTTTGATGCGTCTACTTCGCAGCAGGAATGAACCGCATCGAAAGTGAGTTCACGCAGTGCCGGGTGCTCTTGGGGGTTAGCCTTTCTCCCAGGAACACATGGCCGAGATGACCGCCGCAGTTGGCGCATTCGATCTCAATGCGATGGCCGTCCGGGTCCGGGAGTCTGCGGACGGCGCCTGGAATCTCGTCGTCGAAGGCCGGCCAACCGCAGTGAGCGTCGAACTTGTCCACAGATGTGTAGAGTTCTGCGTTGCAACGGCGGCAGATGTAGGTACCCTCTTCGTAGAAGTCATCGTATTCACCGGAGAATGGACGCTCAGTACCTTTCATCTCGATGATGTAACGTTCCTGAGAGTTGAGCTCGTTGAAAGTTGACCGTTCCATAGTCGTCGACTCCCTGGACAATTTGAATTAGGCCAACGCCAGTTGACTCTCAAGTCTACGGCCCCGGGCTGGCAAACGATGCGCTGGCCGATACTAATTTGAGCATACCACAGCCTACAGCGCGAATGGCGGGGTAACGGTTGTAGACCAGGGCAAACGCATTCTGATTTTATGGAGCCCAATAAAACGTCATTCCCGCGAAAGCGGGAATCCACACCTTCCCTACCTGAAGCTGATTGTATCGGCGCGGAACCCTCTGGATCCCCGCTTTCGCGGGAATGACGGGGCGGCACCGCGTATCAAGCTAGAATGCGGGTGCCCTGGGTTGTAGACCACGCGAAGTGTTCAGTCAAATTATTGGCCCAGGAACTGAGTGGGCCGATTCAAGTTTGACAGCGATTGGCAGGTGGTCTATATTGCGACTGTGCTCGGGAACATCCTGAGCGTGCACTTAACAACTGAAGAAGCTCCCTCGGTATCATCGGGATTTAATGGGGAAGACGGTGAGAAACCGTCGCGGTTGCGCCACTGTGAGTGGGGAGTTGACCGGCGGCAAGCCACTGCCTGCGGAAGCGGGTGGGAAGGCGTCGGTACAGCGGAGATCCACGAGCCAGGAGACCTGCCCGGGGAGCAAGGACCTTATCTGCGCCAACGGAAAGGGTTCCGGTTCGCGTTTCGCCTATGTGCTGTTCCAGTAGCCGGGCGAGGCGGCAAATAAGCGGACCTTCGCCCCTGGACTCGTTGAGCCAGGGGTTTTTTGCGTTTATTTGTCGGCAAGCACAAGCAGACATGCCGTAAGGGAAATCGCCTCTAAATATGTCACTGGTAGAAAAATATGCCCTCCTTCCGGACGAGATAGACCGGGAGAGCTTGAAGATGGTACAGGCAAGCCTGCCCAGCGGGTTTCACTTGTCTCCCAGGGAGCACTATGTTCTCTGCCGGATCGTCCGGGCTGAGGGGGACCCCGGCATCGCGCCTGACGTCAAGTTCAGCATGGGAGCGGTAGAAGCAGGATTGAATTGCCTGCGGGCATCGGCTCCAGTCATCACTGACGTCCGCATGGTGGAAATGGGCATCTCGAAGGTACTGCTGCGAGGTGCCGGAGTACACACGAGGTGTGCGATCGACATCCCCGAAGTGGCAGAGAGAGCCCGGACTGAGGGCACCACGCGTTCCGTGGCGGCGATTCGGGAACTGGCGCCTCACATGGATGGAGCCGTCTGCGCCATAGGAAATGCCCCCACGGCGCTCCTGGCGCTGCTAGACCTGGTCGATGAGGGGAGGGTATCACCAGCCCTGGTTATCGGCATGCCAGTGGGATTCGTGGCCTGTGCAGAATCGAAGGACGAACTGGTCAAGCGAAACATACCGTACATCACCGTCCTGGGCCGGCGGGGCGGGAGCTCCGCAGCCGCAGCTACGGTAAACGCCCTCCTGGATCTTCTGAAAGTAGAGTAGCGGGTAAATTGGCTTCCCAGCGAAGAGAAGTAACGGGACCAGAAACGAAGGGCCCCTGCGGCGTGGTCATGCTGTGCCACGGGAGCAGGCGCGGGTCCAGCAGGGAAGAGTGCTCCTGTGCCTGGGCCGCCCAGGATGGAGAGTGGCCAACCTGGTGCCGCCAGTGCCCCAGCACGCCAGTGGGACTCACCGAGGCATCGGTGCGCCTGCAGTCGGAGCTGGGCAGTTCGAAGGCCGATGTTCTACTGTCGTGCCTTGAATTCATCGAGCCTCATCCTGACCAGGCGGTCGAATTGCTGGCTGGCCGAGGACTCGAGGAAGTCATCGTGATGCCCTATCTCCTGGGGCACGGAAAGCACGCTACGGAGGAACTTGAGGAAGTGCTCGACGATGCAAAGCGTCGTACACCACAGGTCAAGTTGAAGCTGGCAACGGGATTCGGCGCTGACCATCGCATGGCCGATCTGGCCGTGGAGCGCGTCAGAGACCTGGGCGAGGACGCAGACCTTGCTCCAGGCAACGGGCGGACCATAGGCGTGCTGGTGGTCAAGGCCGGCACCAAGACCCAGTACGATGACTGCATCTGGCTCCGGGATTTGGGCCAAATGGTTGAGAAGCAACTGGGTACGGGCTATGCCGTCGATGTAGCCCAGTCTCACTACGGCGATCCCACGATGGAATTTGCCTGCGCCAACCTGGTAGAGAGGCGCAGCATCGACGCACTGATCTGCGTGCCATATCTTTTCTTCCCCGGCATGATTCTGAAGCGCAACGTTCTTGGCGGCATGGAGGCAGCCAAGGAACGATACCCCGGAATCCCAATGCACGTGGCTCCTCCCTTGGGCGTCGACGACCGGGTTGTGGCCGTGGCAGCCGACCGCATACGCGAAGTATGGGGCCGATAGAGTAAAATCGCTATTGGATGCAATGCAATTGAGCGACCACCAGGTCGAACAGGCCGGCTAGGCCCTTCATGACTGAAGCGAGCATCGGGGAAGAGACCCCCCAGAGCGACTACAGCCGCCCAACGGTGCGGAACCGGCGCGGGATGCGCACCGGCTACACCACGGGCTCGTGTGCTGCGGCAGCCGCAAAGGCAGCCGCGTCGACCCTGCTCTCGGGTGCCCCTCACTCGGGACCGGATATAGCAGAGGTAACCATCCGGCTGCCCATCGGGGAGGATGCCACGCTGCCGATACACAGGTGCGAGTGGGTGGACAACGAAAGAGTCCTGTGCTCGGTGGTCAAAGACGGCGGGGACGACCCGGACGCCACTCACGGGGCGGAGATCTGCGTGACCGTCTTCCGCGACCTCGAGGGGAATGGGCTCAAGATCGTTGGAGGTTCCGGCGTTGGTACGGTAACCCGGCCGGGCACAGGTATCGAAGTTGGAGAGCCCGCCGTTACGCGGGTACCCCGGCGTATGATGGCTGAAGCCGTGGGCGAAGCTGCCCAAGGCGCGGGGCTCGATTCGGATGCCGGTTTCGTGGCCGAGGTCTCGGTTACGAATGGAGAGGAGATAGCCCAGAAGACCACCAACGCCAGGCTGGGCGTTCTGGGCGGCATCTCGATTCTCGGCAGCACAGGGGTGGTACAGCCCTTTTCCACTGCTGCATGGCGGGCCAGCGTGCACCTCGCAGTGGACGTGGCGGCAGCCAATGGCCTGGAGCATGTGGTGCTTTCCACCGGCACCCGCAGCGAAGAATACTCGCGGAGGCATCTTGACCTTCCCGATATGGCCTACATAGAAGCCGGGATCTTCAGCGGACCATCGCTCAAGCGGTGTGCGATGCGACACATCGGGCGGGCCACCCATGTGGGCATGATCGGCAAGTTTTCCAAGATGGCCCTCGGCCACTTCGTCACACACGTTGCAGGCAACCAGGTGGACACCGATTTCCTGGCAGACTTGGCTGGTAAATGCGGGGCAACGCCGGAAGTGCAGGAGGAAATAAGAGGAGCCAGCAGCGCCCGGCACTTCCAGGAGATAGCACAAGCCAACGACCTGATGGAGGTCATTCCAATCATCTGCCGGATGGTCTGCGACGAGAGCCACAAGCTGCTAGGAAGTGATGCAGATTCCGTAATCGTGGATTCCATGTGCTTCGATTTCGATGGGGCGCTACTTGGCTCGGCATCCACATCACCGGAGGGGATCCCGCTGGTGGCCGGGTCCACGGAAGCCTGAAATGACCAGTCGGCAGGAATCGGTAGCTGTCGGGGCATTGGGGCTACCGGATGAGTGCTTCGAGCAGAGAAAGCCGCTCCGGGGGCAAATCACCAAGCGCGAAGTGCGGGCGGTGAGCCTGTACCTTCTGGGGATTCGCAGCGAGAGCGTGGTCTGGGACATCGGTGCCGGCACCGGATCAGTTTCCATCGAAGCCGGAAAGATCGCAGAGCGGGGCCGTGTTTTTGCGGTTGAACGAGACGACGAGAGCATCGATCTTTTGCGACGCAATGTGGACAGTCTGGCCGGTCCTAACGTCGAAGTAGTTCACGGGGAAGCACCCGCCGCACTGGCAGGCCTGCCCGACCCGGACTCGGTCTTCGTCGGAGGCAGCGGCGGGAACCTTGTCCGGATACTTGAAGCCGCAACCAGGCGCTTACGGGAAGACGGGGCGGTCGTCGTCAACCTGGCTGCTCTGGAACGAACGCACGAGGTCTACCATTTCCTCAAGGACAGAGGTATGGCTGTTGAGCTGACCTCGGTCAGTGCGTCCCGGGGCAAGGACCTGCCTGACGGAACAGTGCGGCTGGAGGCACTCAACCCGGTATTCATCGTCTCGGCCCACCCAGGAGGCCTGGCGCCTTGAGCCGCAAACGGGGACGGCTCTACGGCATAGGCCTCGGGCCCGGGGACCCAGAACTGCTGACCCTGAAGGGAGCCCGAATCCTGCGCGAGGTAGACCTCGTCTACGCCCCGCAGGCCAGGACCAGTGGTGAAAGCTACGCTCTTCGCATTGCCCGGGAGTTTATCGATCCCGACAGGCAGGAGATCATCCGGCTCTTCTTCCCCACGAATGACGAGAAGGCCGCGGGGGAAGTCTGGAGCAATGCGGCCGACGAACTGGCTGGGAAACTGAGGAAGGGCCTGAACGCGGCATTCATCACCGAGGGTGACCCTAGCATTTACAGCACTTTCTCTTATGTGATGGAAAGCCTGTCAGCGAAGCATCCGGAATTGCAGGTGGAAATCATTCCCGGAGTTACCTCGGTTACCGCGGCAGCCGCCGCCGCCAGGGCGCCACTGGTGACCCATGGCCAGAATCTGGCAATTCTTCCTGCCGCATACGGTTTCGACCGGCTGATGAATGCCATCGACAGCAATGACACCGTTGTACTGATGAAGGTGAACCGCGCCCTGGTTCAGGCGTTGAGCGTGCTGGAGCAGTCCGGGCTCGGCAGGAAATCCGTCTATGTGAAGCGCGCAAGCACCGACCGGGAAGAAATCGTGCACGACCTGGACCAACTGGCGAAGGAAGATCTGGATTATTTTTCTCTGCTGATAATCAGGAGCGGCCAATAGATGAATGATAGCAAGGGCAAGGTGTATTTCGTTGGCAGCGGGCCGGGAGACCCGGAGCTGATTACCGTTAAGGCCAAGCGGATTATCGAAGAGGCCGATGTCGTTATATACGCAGACTCGCTGGTGCCACAAGAGATAGCAGGCTTTGCTTCGGAACACGCCGAAGTGTACGGCAGCAAGAACATGACCCTTCCCGAGTTCATGGAGATCATGATCAGCGCGGCGGCAGATGGGAAGGTGGTGGCCCGCGTGCAGAGCGGCGACCCGTCGGTGTATGGGGCAATCCTAGAACAGATGCGCATCCTCGAACGAGAGGGCGTAGAGTTCGAAATTGTGCCCGGCGTGAGCGCCGCATTTGCGGCTGCGGCCCTGCTCAAGACCGAACTAACAGTGCCTGAAGTGTCGCAGACAATCATCATGACGCGTGCTGAGGGCAGGGTGGCCATGCCGCCGAAGGAGCAATTGCAGGACCTGGCTGCTCACGGATGCTCGCTTGTCATCTTCCTGAGCATTACGCGCATGACCAGGATTGTGAGGGAACTGCGCGGAGCGGGATACCCTGACGATACCCCCGTCGCAGTGGTCTACCGGGTCGGGTGGCCGGAAGAACAGGTCGTCCGGGGTACCCTGTCGGACATTGCCACGAAGGTGAGGGACGCCAAAATCAACCGGCAGGCACTGGTCATGGTGGGCGAGGCGGTTAACCCCGAGATACTGTCGCCCGAATATGTTGAGCAGCGACAGTCGGCCTCTTCCCACCTCTACTCCGGCGACTACACCCATCTCTTTCGCAATGCGCGAGAGGAGGGTGATGGAAACGCCGCTCCTGCCGCCACCTCGAACGGCAACCCTCGGGGCTGACCAGGCTCATGCCCCGGATTGCCGTCATCGCCCTTTCTAGACACGGAGCCGCACTCGCCAAGCGACTTTCAGACTCTCTCGGAGACGACGCCAGGCTGTACCTTGACCGGCGGTTTGCGGATCTCCCCAACGGTGACCCCCATCCGGAAGAGGCGATCTTCGACCTGCCTCTACGGCCTATACTCAGCAAGGTGTGGGACGAGTTCGAATCAATGGTCTTGTTCCTTCCTGTCGGAGCCGCGGTGAGGCTTGTTGCGCCGCTGCTGCAGGATAAGCGGCGCGACCCAGCCCTGGTGTGCGTGGATGACGGTGGCCGGTTTGCGGTAAGCGTTGTGTCGGGGCACATCGGCGGGGCCGACAGGCTGGCCCAGCGCGTGGCGGCCGCGCTCGGAGCCGAAGCCGTGATCACCAGCGGTTCACACGC
Organism: Dehalococcoidia bacterium; assembly: GCA_963667765.2. GTDB lineage: Bacteria > Chloroflexota > Dehalococcoidia > Lucifugimonadales > UBA3495 > VXOI01. Next base: position 271,918 of record CAXXON010000003.1, read on the forward strand.
CACGGAGACGCTGGCGGTGGACATTCTGGGAAGGGAGTTCGGCTGGACCATCGAAGCCGACTCCACCTCAATTACCCGGGCGAGTGCCGCGGTGGTGAACCGGGATCCCGTGGGTGTATTCCAGGACGCAGGGGAGCCACATTGGTGGAGTTCAGGGGAGCCGCTTCCTGGCAATAACACCATTTACCCCAGCCTGGAAGCCCTTAGCCGCTCTAGGTGCTCTGCCGCGCTTGTGATATCCGACAAAGCCGACCCATTCAGGGAATCGGCGAGAAGCGCGAAAGAAGCCGCGGGTGACGTCCACCTGGTTTTATACCGCCCCCGGACCCTGGTTGCCGGGATGGGGTGCCGTCGAGGCGTACCTGTGGAGGAACTGGATAGTCACCTGTCGGAGACTTTCCGCGCCAGCAACCTGTCCCTCAAAAGCCTGGCGTGCATAGCAACAGCCACGCTTAAGCAGGACGAGGTCGGTCTGCAGGAATTGGCGGAGAAGTATAGTGTCCCACTGGTCGCCTTCAGTTCCGATGAGCTGAATGGAATGTTTGAGAATCCCGAGTCGGGATTGATGGCCTCCCACGATTCGGGCAAGGATTGCGGCTCCAGTCTGACAGGCGGCGACACCAGCGCGGAACGCAGGGTCCTGCACCCTTCCGAGAATGCCCGTCGACTGGTCGGCGTCTGGGGTGTTGCCGAACCTGCTGCCTTGCTCGCTTCCGGAGCTGGAGCACTGGTGGTAACCAAGAAGACCGCCCCCAGATGCACGGTCGCGGTCGCCAGGATTTCCCCGGACTAACGAAAATTCTCCCTGGCCTGAACAGTGGATGGTACGAATCAAAAGGCGAGCATTTAACGGCTCTTGTGATGGAAAGCGACAGTAAAGGGAAAATCAGTCTCGTCGGCCTGGGTCCCGGCGACGCCAGCCTTCAGACTCCGGCAGCACTACAGGCCCTGGCTGATTCTGACGTTGTGGTCGGATATCGGGGCTATATTGACCAAGTTTCGGCCTTGTCCGAGGGCAAACAACTCGTCTCCATGGAACTGGGGCAAGAGCTGGAGAGGGCAGCACGGGCGGCGGACCTGGCCTACCAAGGGAAACTTGTTGCAGTAGTATCGTCCGGAGACGCCGGTATCTACGGGATGGCAGGACCGGTCTTCCGGGTACTTACGGACCGGGGCTGGGACGGGGTGTCTCCGGCGATGGAGGTGGTGCCCGGGGTTTCCGCGTTGCAGTCTGCAGCATCTGTGCTGGGATCGCCGCTGATGCAGGACTTCTGCGCCATCAGTCTGAGCAACCTGCTTACCCCGTGGGAGGCCATAGAGCAGAGGCTGAAGGGGGCCGCCATTGGCGACTTCGTCGTTGTCCTGTACAACCCCCGCAGCGGACGCAGGATCTGGCAACTGCCGGAAGCCAGGCGCATCCTGCTGGAGCATCGGGACGGCACCACCCCGGTGGGACTGGTCCGCGATGCTTATCGTCCGGGACAGAGAGTAACGGTCACTGACCTTGGCGGCCTCGAAGCGCGTTTCGAAGAAGTGGACATGTTCACCACTGTAGTCATAGGCAACTCCTCGACTTACTTGCACCAGGGATTCATGATCACGCCCCGAGGTTACGAGGAAAAGGCCAGTCCAGGGGCGCCCTGATGCGGCTCCAGTCGCTGCATCCCAGGTTTCTCGATTCCAGGTGACTCACAGCCCTCTGGCGGGAGGGGCTTCTCGCTCAGAAGGAGCTCAACGTGGGAACTGGGGGATACTGAAGCCATCCACTGCTGGAGCGGTTCCGGGCGCAGCCCGCCCCTATACCAGCCATATCGTCCTGCCTCACATCCGTTCGACCTCACTGGCGATCGGGAATCGGTATCACCCATTGGATACCGATTCAACCAGAGCAAAATTGCTGGTGCCGGTATCCCTCCGGATGCAATGCGAGTTGTCCACATCAGCTGAGATTTGAGCTTCGTTGCCAGCGAGATAAGCTCAGATCCCGGGCTTCTCAGGTTTTTAGGCGCTGCAGATGGCATAAATGCCTGATCGACACCTTCCTTTCGCTTTGGTGCAGAGAGCCATGGAGAGTGGGAAGAGATCATGACAGCCGTCTGATTCAGCGAATCCTTCGGTTCCCCAATGGTATCCTTCTCCCGCCTTTCCTTCGGTCTTGCTGCAACAAACATGCGAAATTAACGAACCTGAGGGCCTGTTCTGGAATCCAGTCACAGGAAATCCGCGTATAATTGAACGATAAAAGGCAATTCTCTCGAGGAGCGTAGCGGCCTTGCAGACTTGGTGTCTGCATTGACATAGGCGAGACAGTGCTTTTCGCGACCCACCGCGAGGCGTGTGCAACAGGATGATAGCTGTCCGTTGAATCCCGAAACCATAACATTGTCGCCATCCAAGTGGATGCCATTGGAAACCTGAGGCCATCCCAACCGTTCTCGAAGGCAGAGCCGAAGAAGCGGTAAGGATGGCCCCTTTTTGCGAATTCGAATAACCCGGAGAAAAGATGCATTACATAACCGCCGCCGCCATCCGGAGGCGAACCGTGACCCTGCTGGCAGTAATTATTCTGCTGGCCGGCGGAGTCTATGCGTATAACTCGTTGCAGGTTGAACTATTTCCGGAGATCGAATTCCCCCTCGTCGTTGTCACCACCTCATATCCTTCGGCCGATCCTGAAGGCGTTGTACAGGATGTGACGGCGCCTTTAGAGAGGGTGATCGAAGGCACCGAGGGGCTTGAAACCCTGCAATCGAACAGTTTCGAGGGCAACTCCATTGTCCTGGCTACCTTCAAGTTCGGCACCGATATGGCCGAAGCGGAAAGTTCCATTGCATCCGCAGTTGGCGGCCTGAGTTTCCCTAACGGTGTTGAAGAGCCGGAGGTGGGGCGATTCGACCCGGACCAGTTCCCTGTGGTGCAGTTCAGCGTCATATCGGACAACGGAGATAAGCAGGTCTCGGACTATGTGCAGTCCCGCATTCTTCCGGCAATTTCCGACATCGATGGGATCCTGCAGGTTCTGGTGACCGGAGAGGTGGAAAGGCAGGTTCGCGTATCCGCTGACCCGGACAGGATGCTCGCCAACGGCGTGGCCCTTCCCCAAATTGCCAACGCCCTGAGCGAAAACAATGTCACTCTGCCGACCGGCCTGGTCTTCGGCGGCGGCAGCTCGATGCCCGTAAAGACGATCCACACGCTTGGTTCCGTTGAGGAAATACGCAACCTCGTTGTTGGCTCTACTCCCTCTGGTGCAGTGATGCTGCGCGAGGTGGCCGATGTAGAGTTGACCGATGGTCTGCCAACGAGCATTTCACGCACCAACGGCAAGCCCGCCATCAACGTGGCGGTTGTCAAGGAACCGGAAGCCAACACGATCGAGGTGACGGAGGCGGTGGGAGAGGCCGTGGCCGCTCTTGACGACCTCCCGCCGGGGGCCGAGATAGTCACCGTTTCCGATCAAGGTCCCGAGATTCAGCAACAGATAGACACGCTGCTTCGCGAGGCAATTTTCGGCTTCCTGTTCGCCGTATGCGTCGTGTTCGCATTCATGTTGACCATCCGCCCAACGGTGGTACGGGGCATCCTCACCACATTGCGCCCCACTGTTGTTATTGCGCTGTCGATCCCTCTCAGCATATTTACCGGCGTTCTCCTGATGTCCTGGCAGGATATGTCGCTCAACTTCATGACGCTGGGAGGACTGGCGATATCCGTGGGCAGAGTGGTGGACGACGCCATTGTGGTACTGGAAAACGTTTACCGGCACATACAGGCGGGCCGGGAGAGGTGGAGGGCGGCGCTGGACGCGACCACGGAGGTCGGTCCGGCGATCTTCGCATCGACTTTGACGACAATCGTCGTGTTCATTCCTCTAGGGTTCATCCAGGGGCTGGTTGGAGCGTTTTTCCTGCCGTTCGCGCTAACAGTAGTGTTCGCCCTGGCCGCATCACTGGCGGTGGCGCTGACGGCGGTACCCGTGCTTGGCGCGTACCTGCTGCGGCCTGGGGACCTTCCCGAGGGTGCAGGTGAAGATGACTTCGCGTTCGTTAACGAAACCTGGTTGCAGAGGGTATACACCCCCATCCTCCGCTGGGTCCTGGGCCACAAAGCTATCACCATCCTCGGAGCGGTGGTCCTGACCGTCGCCAGCCTGGGGCTGCTGTCGGTCATACCAGTTACCCTGTTCCCCGGGGGCGGACAGCGATATGTGGAGGTGAACCTGACCCTGCCTCCCGGCACACCGCCGGACCAGACCCTGAATGTGGTCATGGAAATAGAGGAGAGCGTTCGAGATGTAGCGGAGATTTATACCGCCACCATCGGAGCTACGGAACTGTCGGGCGGAGGCATACCAGGCTCCTTCAACCAGGCGGGCCTTCTGGTTGTTCTGACTTCGGACGCCCCCGAGGACACCGCAGAGAGACTAAGGGAGGAACTGGCGAGCCCGCAAAGGCAGTTGCAGATTACAGAGCTCGAGGACGGTCCACCCACAGGCGGAGTGGAAATCAGCATCTCGGGTCCTGACTACCAGGACATTGCCAGAGTTTCCGAAGACCTTGTTGAGTCGGTGGGGGAATTGGAAGGTATCGTCAACCTGTCGAGCAACGTGGCCGAGGCCAGAGAGGAGGTGGCGGTAGAGGTGGACCCGTCTGCCGCGGCGTCCATAGGACTGACCACCAGGCAGGTTGGCTTTCAGCTCAGCCAGTTCTTCATCGGCCGGGTCGTAACGACCATCAACATCGAAGGCAAGGCCGCGGAAGTAGTGCTCTCGGGTAGGCGCGATGCCGTGAGCAGCACGGACAAGATCGGAGACCTGATCATCGCGGGGCCCGGTGGAACCGCTCCCCTGCGGGAGTTGGCGGAACTGACGACTCGGGAGGGACCGGTCACCATCAGCCGGACAGACCGGCAGAGATCGGCCAGCATCACCGGTGAAATCACTTCGGAAGACACGCAGGCCGTTGGAGTGGAGGTCGACCGCAAGATCGCAGAGCTAGATGTGCCACCCGGAGTGACCGTGGTGAGTGGAGGAATCTTCGCCGACATCGCGGAGGGCTTCCAGGCCATCTTCCTGTCAATGGCAGTGGGCATCGTCCTGATGTACCTGGTGATGGTGGGCAGCCTGGGTTCGCTGCGCAATCCATTCATAATCATCACCAGCCTTCCCCTGGCGCTCATCGGGGTGATGGTCGCCTTGGCCATCACGGGCCGGACACTGGGACTGCCGGCGATGATGGGGTTGCTGCTACTGATCGGCATCGTAGTGACCAACGCCATAGTTCTCATCGCCTTTGTCGAGCAGCTGCGTGAGCGAGGGTTGTCGGTAACCGACGCACTTATAGCGGGAGGCAGGGTCCGCCTGCGGCCGATACTGATGACTGCGATAACCACCAGCTTCGCTCTGCTGCCGCTGGCGGCATTCCCGGGCGGGGAGGGCGGCATCATCAGCGCGGAGCTGGCAACGGTTGTGATCGGGGGCCTGGTAAGCTCGACAGCCCTCACCCTGGTCGTGGTACCGGTGGTCTACTACGTGTTCAATGTCAGCATCCCAAGCCTATTCAGCAGAATCGGAGTCAGGCGCGCATCCCCGTCTCTCCCGTAGGCGGGGGCACCGTCGCCCTTCCTGCCGCCGGGCGACACGGAAATACAGCAAATGCAGGCCGCTCAGTTCGAACTGGGCGGCCCGTCTTTGCCCGGGAGATGATGGTCGGTTATGACCTGGCCGCGCTCGACGCCGCGTTCCACCCGTTCGTATTCCGAGGCGAATTCTGCGCCCGCAATCAGGATGAGTCCCGAGAAATAGGTCCAGGCCAGCATGATTACAACCGACGCCAAGGAACCGTATACCTTCTCGTAGTTGGCGAAATTATCAAGATAGAGAGCAAAAGTGCTCTTGGCCACCTCGAACAGGATTCCTGCCACCAGCGCTCCTGGGAATATGTATCGCCAGTAGGTACGGGTGTTGGGCGTTAACTTGTAGATCAGCAGAAAAATGGTGACCGTAAACACCAACGGGACCAGTCTTGTCAGGACATTGATGCCGTAATCATTGAGTAAATCGACCTCACCGACGAGTGGAATTTGTACGGTGCCCACCGTGTGCAGCACTGTGGTAGTTCCAATAGACATAAGGAACAGCGGCGCTACGCTGAAGGCCATGGCGATATGCCGGACTTTGTCAATGTAGAAGGGCCTGTCCCGGTGTATGTCCCAGGCACGATTGACCGAGCGGCTAATCGCACCGAACAGCAGGCTCGCAGACCAGAAAAGGCCCAGGAAGCTGATGATTCCCAGTAGTCCCCGGACCTGCCATGAGTTGGCGGCATTGGCGGCCAGCAAGTCGCCGCTCCCTGGGAGATAGGACTCGAGGAATCCAACGATCTCCGTTTTCGCCGTCTCGGACTCCAGGATCATTCCCAGCAGGCTGATGAGTCCGATGGAGAGGGGAAAGAGGGAGAGCACCGCATAGTAGGCCAGGCCGGCAGCCATGTGCGTCGCATCGTCGTCGCTCATCTCGCGGGCTGTGCGGTAGGCGAGATGAAACAACGGAATCTCATCCAGGCGCCGTGCCACTCTGCGGGCGCGCACCCGCCATCGTGGCACCTTGGCTCTGCTGGCAGCACGCGCAACTGAGCGCTCTACGGGGGACACCACACGGTCTCTGATGCGGGGAGGGAGGGACTGCATGGATCAATTATAGGGTAGAAACCCAACTCCTTTTGACATTCGTGGAGAGACAGTCTCGGAGAATCCGGGCATCTGGTCTGCTAGCAGCCTGTCCGAGGATTAGATTTTGGAGACGAAAAGCGCCACCATCTAATCTCTATGGTGACTATTAGGCTCCATTAAAACAGTAATCGGAATAATCGGCTTTGCTAAAGACGATTTTCGTTTAGAACATTGTTTCTCGGACAGACTGCTAGTCCTCGGCATCCTGCTTGCCGGTTTCCGTGTCCGGTTCGCCACTTTCGGGCTCGTACCGCTGAACGGCATCCTGGACCACAGGAGGCTCCTCCGGGCAATTTCGCTCCTCCTGGAAGTAGACGCCCACGTCCCAGGCCTAGCAGCCTGTCCGAGGAGAATGAAGGAGAAGGGAATTCCCAGCAGCGTGGCGGCCGTTACAACTATCCCGGCGATTAGGCCGAGCGTACTCAGCGCACTGATATAGCCGCCAATGGTACGCTCGGCTATACACAGCGGCTCTGCTCAACCTGCGAAAGTATGACAAGTGCCAGAATGCCACCCGCTATGGCAATCGAGATGAGGGAAATTACCCCTGTGGGATACCGCGCGCCAATTTCGGGCGCCCTTTCCCACACTTAAAACCCCGCTCGACAGGCTTGGCGACCGCAGAAGAACGTTAGCGATTACCATGCCGATCCCCAGGGTCAGCAGCACCGGCACCAGGAACTTGAGGACTAAGTAGAGTTGCAATAACAAACGCAGACGCTTCCAACCTTTGGCAGCATCTGCGTTTTAGGCCTTTCTCGACCGGCAGCCGCTCCCAATCCGCGCTGAAGGACACTCGAACACCCTTTGCCGCAGGAACGGCTGAACAATTACAGGGCAACAAGTGCCTGGCAAGCCAGAGACCCCATCGGGTCCCACGGGGGCAAAACGACCGGCTCCAGATCAAGGGCCTCCTGTAGGTCTTTCGGGAGGTAGCTCTTCGGCGCCGCAATCTCGAACATGTACTCGGCAAACCAGGAATCGTTCATCAGGAAGAAGCCTTTTTCGCCTACCTTGTCGTCCCAGCTGTTTTCGACGCGCCAGCGGCGGGGCTTGCCATCGACCACGTCCACTCCGGTAAACAGCATGGCGTGCGTCATCGCTGTCTGGTGGTACTCGAGCCTCTCCTCCTTGTCCATGGAGAACTCTGCGTTGTAGACGCTGGCGTAGTCGAACAGCTCCGAGTCCCACAGACCCTTGTCGCGATGCATCTGCTTGCCGGTGTCGCAGCCCATCCAGACCGGCTGGCCGTCCTGAAGCATTCGCATCGTGATGTCCTTCATCAGCTCGACGTCGACATTGAGATACTTGATGCGGGTGCCGTCGACGACATTCCCCAGATACTGGACAGTGTAGGTGCGGCCAGGAGGGTTGGCCTGGCGCGGGTCATGGACCAAGCAGACGAATTCCTCCATCGGAGTTGTAATGTATTTCTCGGCAAACTCCAGGGGCGTCATGGCTCCGTCCCGGTGGAAGTCGCCGTCCCTGTCCTTCCATTGCCAGTCGAAGCTGGCCGGGGGGTTGCCGAGGTGGATGCTGAGGATCTGGTAGACGGAACGCAGAGCCTCCTCTTTTGCCGAGCGCATGGCATCAAGGCCGCCCTCTTCGGCGTAGATTCGACGGATGTTCCGGGCTCCCTGGCGCACCTGGTAATTGAGCCCGGCGTTCATGCGCATGGAGTTTCCGGAGCTCTCGGTTTCAGGCATTACAGACTTGGGGACGACTCCATGCTTCCTCACCAGACTGACGAACATGTCCCACTGCCCGCCGTCGCCGAGAGGCTGGTGCAGGAGCCAGGCCACCACCCGGTCGTCGACGGGCCGGTCTGCGGTCTCGATGATGGCCTCCAGGATGTAGTTGGCCCGCTCCATCTTGTCCCAGAACATCACATAGCTCTGGCTGAACTCGAACTCCTTGACGTTCAGCAAGTTGCGAGTCTCGGCCCGGAACAGGTTGAGTCCGGCAAACATCCAGCAACGACCAGAGCGAGCCTGGTTGGTTACGCTCCAATCGTCCAGTACGGTAGAGAAGGAATGGACCCCTTCAGTAACGATGCTGCGGTTCAGGGCAACGTCGTTAACGTCGTGCTGTGCAACAACGTTCTGCATCAGCTGGTGGGAGGGTTGAGAATCGAAAGCTTCCCTGAATCCTTCAAGGGCGGTGGCATCCAGTGCGCCGGGATTAGTTTGGGTGGTCATGTCTCTCTGTCCTCTTGGTAGTCTCCAATTGCCAAAGATAAGTGTCAGTGGTTCAGTCTGCTGCCGAGGAAGCCGGGGCAAAACGACCCACGACTTCCCTGATTTCGACGATAGCCCGGTCTATTTCTTGTCTGGTAGTGAAACGCCCAACGGTAAGCCGCAGAGTGCCCATGGCGTACTCCTCGGGCACGTTCATGGCAGCGAGTACATGGGAGACTTCTACCCGGTCGCTGTGGCATGCGGCTCCGGCCGACGCGGCCACGGTGGGCAGGCTGGCCAGCACCCGGTCGGCCTCCACTCCCCGGAAGCTGATGCTAAGAGTGTTGGGCAACCGTTTCTCCGGATGACCGTTTACGCGGGCATCCATGTCAGAGTCGAGCAGACCCAGTGCCAGGCGGTCGCGCATGACTGCCATGTGGTTTGCGTATCCGGAAAGGTTATGCTCTATAAGTTCGCACGCCTTTCCCAGGCCGGCCATTTCGATTACGTTCTCGGTTCCGGCCCGGCGGTCCTGCTCGTGATTTGCCCCATGCATCAGCTTCTCCAGCCTGACGCCGGGGCGGATGTACAGGGCACCGATTCCCTTGGGTGCGTATAGTTTGTGGCCCGCAATGGACAGGAGGTCGACACCCAACTCGTCGACCCGCACGGGTATCTTGCCTACGGACTGCGCGCAATCGGTGTGCACCAGAGCGCCGTGTCGGTGGGCGATGTCCGTTATCTCAGCGATCGGCTGGATGGTACCGACCTCGTTGTTGGCGTGCATGATGGTGACGAGAACGGTCTCTGGCGTGATGGCCTTTTCCACTTCGTTGGGGTGCACGAGGCCGCGCTCGTCAACCGGCAGATAGGTCACGCTGAACCCGTGCCGTTCCAGGTAGTGACATACCTCGGTAACGGCTGGGTGCTCGATGGAGGAAGTGATGATGTGGTTGCCTCGATGGCAATGGGCCTCGGCGATGCCCTTGATAGCGTGATTGTTGGCTTCGGTGCCGCCACTGGTGAAGATCAAATCGTCTTCGCCGCATCCCAGCATGCTGGCCACCTGCTGGCGAGCGACATCGACTCCGTGTCTAGCTGCTAGGCCGAAGGAATGGCCGCTGGATGGATTGCCGAACAGGCCGTGAATGTAGGGCAGCATTGCTTCGGCGACAAGAGGGTCAATGGGGGTTGTGGCGTTGTAGTCGAGGTAAATGTCGCTCATGGAGGGCACCATCAGATCTGGATGTCGGTTGACCGACATTATACTCCGACCTCGCCAGGGGCAAGCACGACCGGCGATGGCCCTCCAAGGCGATTGAAGAGTCCTCCAAGTGTCCAATCCGTCGGTCCTAAGGAGTGTCGTCAAATTGACTTACCTGGTATTAAACCGCCTCGCTTCCGTCATTTCCGCGAATGCAGAAATCCAGAATCCCCTGGCGCCGAAGAGCATTTTGGTTACGGAAGCGCATGGATTCCTGCTTCCGCAGGAATGACGGGATGACGGGATGACGGGATGATTTTAGGGATGACGGGATAATTTGACGACACTCTCTAGCTTGCCAACGGGCGGGTTACTGGAATCTGTTCGTGGTCCGACAAGCTCACCGTCACGCACTCACAGCTACCGTGCGATCTTACTGAACTGCCTCCCCGAACAGCCTTAAATGGAGGAGCCCGGAAGCCGCGGCTGTTGTCATTGTTTCTCTGCGATACGGGATGGCCTCCGACGCCAATCCATTTGTTAGTGAAACCGGGGGCAGAAACGCCGAAGGTCGGCCCGGTGGGCAGCCTACAGATTCCACAGGAGGCCCGCCAGCTCACCCCGGCGTTCCGGGTGCCTCCTCGCTGAGGCTGCCCCAACCTGCCGTGATGACGCCGTCGGGTCTGATCCATGATTTACCGAGCTGGTTGCCTGGAAGCTCTGCCCCAAGTCGATGAAACGGCAGCCATGAGCCGGTATGTTCATCGCGTCGAGAGTCCTCTGGCCCTACTCGTACAGCAAGACGGTGCGAACTGTTACGAATCGCAAGGGTCCCACTCCCGGGGATGCGGAAGCAACGGCTGGCCGCAAAACGGCCCCGCATGCAGTCGCCTTGGCTCCGTTGTTTCCGCAATCGATAGCCCCTCTGCACCAGCCTGGGAGGTTCACGGCGCGCATAAGGCTCACTCGACTGGGTAAGAGAATACTTCGAGATTCTCCAGAGACCCAAGAGTCGGTTTTTCTCGTATTATAAATATAGACTATCGCTAATTAAGATAAAGATAGCCTGTAGCAGGGGAGTGAGGCAGCAGTGTGCAAGCCCAAAAGGAACAGTCCGTGGCAATCGCTAATACTGGCGGTCCTGAGCCTGGCGATACTGATATCGCTTCTATGGCTGGCCGAATCTCGAAAGGCAGATGCAGATGAGAGTAGCTTCTCTTCCGCTATCGGGTGCCAAGCCCCGGTCGAAACCAGTAATCATTCCGTCGTTGCGATGCACACGCCTGCCACGGAGTGGCGAAGGACCATAGACAGCGAGTTTCCCGCATCTGACGCTGAACCAGGGAAGCAACAGATATGGATTCCCAGGGGCAAATCATTGACTCTTGTTTAGATACTTAGAACTGGTTCCAGCGACTATTCCCGAACTGGTGCCTTCTGGCCATCTACAGTGGTGCCTGGTCTCTGTCCACGGGCATTTTCCTCATTCGCGGAGTAAGAGTTCCCCCTCGTCTCGCCTTTTCTCATTGCTTCCTCAAGACCAGATATGCGAACGTGCCAACTGCCAGTGCCGCTACCGTTGCCAGTATGCTAATCAGGGTGGTCCTGTTCCTCGCTACCGAGGCGACTGCGTCGATGGCCTGCCTGGCTCTCTCTCCCGCCCCTCCCAGCACCGGGTTGCCCGGATCTTCAAGATTGGGGGCAGTGGGCGTAGACAAAGCAACTAGTGGGAGTGGCGTGGGCGTCGGCGTGCTGGTTGGCGTGGGCGTTGGCGTCGAAGTTGGCGTTGCAGTTGCCGTCGCCATAGGGGTGGGCGTGGGACTTGGCGTAGGCGTTGGTGTCAGGGTCGGCGTGGCCGTCGGGACCGGAGTCGCCGTGGGAGTGGGAGTCGGCGTCGGGGTAGGGGTTGGCGTCGGGGTAGGGGTTGGCGTCGCCGTTGGCGTTGCTGTCGGGACCGGAGTCGCCGTCGGAGTTGGTGTCGCCGTCGGCGTTGCTGTTGGCGCCGGAGTGGGCGTGGGAGTTGGTGTGGGCGCAGGTGTTGCAGTGGGCATGGGAGTGGGAGCCGGCTCCGGGGTAGGTACGGGCGTTGGTTTAGGGACCGGCGTTGGAATGGGAGTCGGGGTAGGCACCGGGGTCGGCTCTATGTCGTCATCGTCGTCATCGTGGTTGTCGCCGTTCCTCATCTGCGGAGGCGGAGGCGGCAGTATGGTGATTATCACCGATATGGTGTCGTCGATGGACTTGGACTCCCGGTATCGAGAGTCGAAGGAGTCGTGGACGGACACCGACACGGTGTATGTGTCCTGCTCCAGATGGTTGAGGGCCACCCACGTCCTTAGTTGCCCGGTACGGGGATCGATCCGGAACTTGTCGGCGTCCTCCCCCCGAAGCATATAGGTGAGCCGGTCGTTATCTGCGTCGTTGGCCCGGACGGGCGAGCCTATGTTGCGGTTGGCCGTTGGACTGGATGTTATGGTGCGGGTGTCGAACCTGCCAATCGTCACCTCCTCCGTTTGCGGAAGCACGAAGACTGGTGGCATGTTCATCTCGGGCCGGGCATCCCCGATAGGGGCGTCGATGGTTGCAGTCAGCGTCTTGGCGCTGTCACCTGCATCGGTGCGCCGGTCCCGGTAGGTGGCCGTAACTCTAAGGGTCTTCCCCACGTCGTCCTCTTTTGCGGTGTAGCTCCTCTCCGTCGCTTCGGGGGTCTCTTCAGAGAAAGTCCAGGGCGGTTGCCAAGTCTGGATTCCAGTAATGCCGTCGTCGTCCTCCAGTGAGGCGGTGAACCGCGTGGCCACAGGCGGATCGGACCCAGGGTCGAACCAGCCCCTGGTTGGGAATATTGCGAGGATGCCCTGTTCTTCCTGGTCCGCTATTGTTACGGTCACCTCCAGTGAACCGGTCAACTCGCCGTCGGAGGCCTCCACTGAGACCGTGTAAGTTTCTTGGCTCTCGAAGTCCGGTGGTTCCCTGAAATAAAGCAGTCCGCTATTGGTTATTACAAAGCTCTGCTGATCGGTCCCTGCCACCGACCAGGTGACCGGGTCCCGCTCCGGGTCTACGGCAATGTACCTGCCGATGGACCCGGTCCGATTCTCAGTGAATGCCCTCACCTCGGTGCCGGTAACCACGGGCGCTTCATTTACGTCGGTGAGGTTCACAGTAACCGTAATCGAGTCGTCCGAGTCGTTGCTGTCCGTGTTACCATCCTGGTCCTGACCGTCGGTAACTCTCAAGGTGAACCGGTAGATTCGCTTGCTCTCATAATCGAGTTGTGCCCCGGCGGCAACGCTGAGCTGGCCGGTGGAACTGTCTAGCTCGAAGGACGTTGCATCCGAACCGCTTAGCGAGTAGGACAGGGCGCCTCCCCGCAAGTCGGTGGCCGACACTGGCTTGCCGACCAGGGTGCCGGCGTCGGAGTTTTCGGCCACCTCCCTTATCCCATCCTCTGCGTCGGGAAACACCGGCGCCGTGTTGGCCGGTGGTGCTGCAGCCACCCGGGCCGTCTCAACCTCCGCGGTCTTGTCCGAGCCGTGGCCGTCTGAGTAGCTAGCCGTCGCCCGCAGGTAGTTGCCCTCGTCGTCGGTCTCGTTGGGTGTGTAAGTGGCTCCCGCGGTGAAGTCTGTCCAGTCGGAGCGGTTGGGAGACCGGGCCCATTGCCAGGTGAGTCCCGATATCGACCCGTCCGGGTCTGTAAGGGAGGCGGTTGCCGGCACGCCGGTCTGCACCCTGTTAGTCGGCGTCGACACGGTTACCGTGCCGTCCTCGTCCTCGTTGGTTACCGAGATGGTCACTTCCTGACTATCGTCAACGTGGGTTGACGACTGCCCGGCGGCATCCCTGCGGTCGTGGACCTCGATCGTTACCGTGTAGCTGGACTTATCCTCGAAGTCGAGGGGTTCATTCACCCTGAGCTGCCCCGTGTTCGAGACGATCTGGAACGTTTCCGCATCTTCCCCCATGAGGGTGTAGGTCAGGCTGTTGTTTTCCGGGTCATCCGCTGCCACGGGGTCTCCTATGTTCGTTCCCCGGCTTCTGTTCTCCGGCACCGAGCGAAAAACCGTCCCCGTCCCCGGGAATCTGGGGCCGGTGTTGGCGGTGCCCATCTGGCCGGCTATTGCCGCTGCGGTCTTGCTGCCGCCCTCCCCGTCCGTGTAGCTGAAGGTGGCCTGGAGGTAATAGCCCTCTCCGTCGTTGTTGCCCCCGGTTATCATGTCGTCCGTTGCTGACGGGGTGTAACTGTTGGAGGTGGCCCCGGAGATGTTGGACCAGAAAGGATTCTCGGCCTCGGCGTCCTCGGAGCGTTGCCACTGCCAGCCTTCGCTTGTTACCCCGCCGTCGGGATCCTGAAGGGTGGCGGTGATCTCCACGCCCGGTTCAGGCACCTCCTCCGGCGAGAAGGTGATCTCACCCGGCTCATCGACGTTGTTGACGGTTATGGAGATATCGTAGGTTGCGTCCACGGCGTCGTCGTAGACTACGCTGCCTCCGCTCTCCGCCATTCCGTCGCTCAGGGTTATGCTGATGGTTACGGGGTTTGTGGCCATGGCCTCAAAGTCCAGGGCCTGAGTGGCCGCCAGCCTTGCCGTATACTCGGTGTAGTCGTTTCCCTGAATTGTGATTGTGGTTGTTTCGTCCGATGGGATGATCTCGAATAGATCAGAGTAATCCCCGTCCGCTATCCCGAAGATGGGTACCTCGCCGTCCCGGTCGGTGGCGGTGATTCCCTCGACGGTGTCCCTGCCGCCCGGACCCTCGTCGATGGTCTGCGTTGCCCCGGACCGGAACCTGGGTAGAGCAAGCACTCGCCCGTCCACCACGACAGCCGTGGGGTCGCTCTCGGCCATCTTGCCGCCGCCCAGGCGGTCGGTGTAGATGACCGTGGCCCGGAGTTTCTGGCCGGTGTCGTCTTCGTCGACGGTGTAGGTCTTCACCAGCGAGGCAGGGTCGGCTGTGTCGACAGTCACCCAGGGGTCAGTCCCGCTTTGGGCCTCCACGGTCCAGTCGATGGCGCCATCAGAGTCGTCAATCCTTCCGTCGGGGTCCGAGAGGGTGAAGGTGATGACGTCGTCCACCCTGGGCGGGGCATTGGGGAGCGCGACCGCGACCGCTCCCTCCTCTTCCTTGTCCACGACAGTTACCGTAACCTGGTATGGCGTGGACTTCTGGTCGTCTGTGTCGTCGTCAGTCGCGATGACGGTGATTTCGTAGGTGTTGTCAGGTTCGTCCCCCGGATTGGCGGGAGTACCCAAAGGAGTCTCGAAGCTGGGCAGTGGCCCGACATTCAGGCTGTCATCCTGCTTGAAAGTCAGGACGCCTTCCGAACCTTCCGCATTGCTGATAATGAAGTCCCCAGCGTCATGGCCCGACAGAGACCAGGTGAAGTCGTCGCCATCGTAGTCTGTGGCTGTGAAGGTGTGGACAGTTGCGGGCGGGTCCGTGGAATAGAAATCGACCTCCGTGAATTCAATCGCGTCATCGGTAACCTTGTCTATGTCCGGCCTCTCGTTCACGTCGGTAACGGTGACCACATAGTCAAGGGTGCGCTGGTTGGCATCTGTATTTGGCGCCGTTGTTGCGTCCGTGATCACCACCGTGAACTCATAGGTGTTGTCGGCCGGGTCTGCTGCCATTTCCGGGGTTCCCGCGGGATTCTCGAAGTCGGGGCTGCCGTCAAACGAGACAACACCCTCGCCGCTCATATTCTCGGTGATGGTGAAGTCGTCCGAGTCGCTGCCGCTGAGCGTCCAGGCGATGTCCTCGTTTTCCTCGTCTCTGGCTGTGAAGGTAGCGACGGTGAGTTCAGGCGTGCCGTCGAAGTGGTACTCGATCTCAGGGAAATCCTTGTCGGCGGGCGGGTTAGTGAACTCCGGCGTTTCATCGACATTGGTAACGGTGACGACCACGGGGAGTTCCCCGGTTTTCGGATCTGGATTTGGCGCAGTGGTGCCGTCCGTCGCCTTGACGATGATCTCGTATGTGTTATCTGGTGGGGCACCCATGGTGGCCGGACTCCCAGCGGGCATCTCGAAGTTGGGCCTCTGGGCAAAGGATAGGGCGCCACTGTTGCTGTTTATGGTGAAATCGTCTGCGTCACCTCCGTCGAGACTCCAGGAGATGGTCTCACCTTCCTCATCGCGGGCTTCGTAAGTCGCGACCTCTCTGGCCATTGTGGACAGGTCTTCGTCGGCGATGTCATATTCAATCTCCATGAACGATGGAGCGGTGTGAGTCATCGCGTCAGTGGTCGTGATTTCCGGCCTCTCGTCGACGTTGGTGACCGTAACGGCCACCTCGATCATATCGTCGACAACAGCGGGAGTCTCGACGACGTTTGAGTCGTCCTTACCGTCACTCACCTCCACGACAATGTTGTAGACGTTGTCCTCGGCCCCCATCATCTCCGAGTCCTCATCGTCGGCGGGATTCTCGTAGTCTGGGCGAATGGTGAATGACAGTTTGCCCTCGTTGTCGATGGTGAAGCTTGCTGCGTCGGTCCCACTCACGCTCCAAGTGAGGGACGCGTCTTCATCCGGGTCCGTGGCGGTGTAGGTAAATACGTCCTTGGCCGTAGAGGACGGGTCGCCATCAGCTATATCAAACTCGATTTCCGCGAAGTCTCGCGCATCGGGGTCCGTTTGGTTGATGTCCGGCGGTTCGTTGACGTTCGTGAGGTTGATAGTCACTGCGATCATGTCATCGATTTGGGCGGTCATTTCGGTGTCCCCGGCGGCGTCTTTGCCATCGCTGACCTGAAGGGTTACGCTGTATGACTTTTTGCTGGACTCGAAATCGAAGGTATGCATGACTCCGGTTTTAGTCTTGATCTGTCCACCGGAGTCGACCTCGAATGAACTAGCGTCAGCGCCGGTGACTGCGTAAGTCAGCGTCTCCCCCGTGTCGTCGTCGGTGGCGGTAATGGTGCCTCCGACGACATTTTCCCCAGCCACGCTATTTTCCGGCAGGGTGCGGGTGGCCATTTCAGCGCTAAAGGATGGTTCGTTGTTATTAGCCGCAATCTTGCCGCTTGTGACATTCTCAGCTGACTTGTCGGTGCCAAGTCCGTCCGAGTAGGACGCAGTCGCCTTCAGGTACTCGCCAACATTGGCCGCCACCAGTCGGTAGGTGGCCGAAGTGGCCCCACTGATATCCGTGAACGTTCCCATAGCAGATTCGCTTCGCTTCCACTGCCACGTCGGCGAAATCTCCATCTGCCCAGCGGGGGGCCCGTCGGGATCAGTCAACGCCGCCGTCAGCGTCTCTCCGCCTTTCTCCATACCCGAAATCGACACCGTGCCTGCGTCGTCGGCGTCAGTTACGGTCACGGTGAGCTTGTGCGTATCGCTCATCTCGGGGGAGCCATCGTCTGTTACTTTCACAGTAACCACGTACTCGTTATCCGTACTGCCCGACTGGTCAGGCATTTCGAAGTCTGGCGCGGTGCTGAAGGAGAGGGCGCCGCTGTCCTCGTTGATGCTGAACTTCGAGCCGTCATCGCTGGACTCCACCGACCAGTCCAAGTCGGTAGAAGCGTCAACATCGGTTGCGACGAAAGTGAGAACGTCGGTCGAGTTTTCGGCTACGCTCTTGGCGGCTTCGGTAGTAGTTATCTCCGGAGCCTCGTTGACGTCGGTTACGGTGACGGTGACTGGCAGCATTGCGGTCATGGCGGGCGACTCATCGTCCTCGACCTTGATAGTAATCTCATAGTCGTTGTCGGTATCGTCGTCGATTGGCGACTCGAAATTTGGCACCGCTTTGAACTTGAGCTCATAGCCAGTCATGCCAGAGTTCTCGGTTAAGGTGAAGTCGTCCTTGTCGTCTCCGTCCAGAGACCACGTGAGCATGTCTCCGTCGCCTCCGTCGGATCCCGCGTAGGTCTGTATCACCATTGATGTGGGGGTGTTCTCCTCTACGGTCACCATCGTGTACTCCTCACCGGTAGTGGTGATCGTGGGCGCATTCTGACCCTGCACCACATCAGGCAGAAACAGCAGTGCCGCTACGGCAGCTGCTACAAGGCAGGCCGCTGACAGGACCACAACGCGCTTGTGAAGCGTCAACCCGACAGAATGCATTGGTATGGGGACCCTCCGTCTCTATAGAAGACGAGTCCAGTTTACCTTGGCGGGCGCTTCTATTCTAAATTCGGCGAACTGCCAGCGATTCCCGCCATCCTGGCTTGGCAGATTCGTAGCCTTGTTTTTCGCGGGGCGCGGCAACTTCGTCGTTTATCAGGTGCCCAGCAGACAGGCGCATCGGCGTCCCTCCACCCGTTTCGCAGGGAGGCATCTCGGTTGAAGTGCCTGTGGAGTTGCTCGCAGGCTGCCGCGTCGCATCTTCCCTTCCGCTGCTGAGTGTTTACCTGGAGTGGTGTCCTCCCTGAAATCTCTGATACGGTCGTGGAACAGCCAGAATCTCGCCTGGCCTCTGTCCCCGGCGAAGGCGCCATCCAGTTTGAGTCTCTTCCGGGATGCGGACTTCAGCTGCTCCCTTGTGTCGTCCCCGTCTTTGGGCAGCTTCTCGGTGCCCTGGGAGTTCAGGGCGTTTTCGAAGTGGGGTAGGCGTGCTCAGCAGCAAAGGCAGCTACATGCCAGTTGAAGCCCTGCGGGACCCTATGGACACATAGGCTTCCTTGCATTCTGCAAAGTGCATCCTGGCCTTCTGGGAGCGCTTGTCCTTGGCTGCCTCCGCGCTGTGCCTGCAGGTGACCTTCGGGCTTGGTACCGGTTGCAGTCCGACTGGTTCGGAGGCTTGATGGCGGCCGTCTTGGCAAGGTCTTCTTTAGCTGCTGCCTACAACCCCCTCAGCAGGCCGGCCACCGGATAACTCAAGACCCAGAGCCCGATAATTCTGCCGGAGCATTGCGAGGGGCCGGAGGCTCTGGTTGAATCGGGCGGAAACTGCTTCCCCTCCCTGTCGGCTTCTTCCGAACGGAGTTCGGCAACCAGCCCGCCCCGAAAAAAGCCCGCTTCTAGCTCCGCCGATTACAGGGTAGGGAGGCGGCAGGACGTTCGCATCGCCAGAGAGGTAGAACATGTATGACCTGAGCGGGGAAATTGCCATGGCGACCGGCGCGGCCGGTCGCCGTGGCATCTGCCGGGCCATCGCAACCCGCCTCGCCTCCGAGAGCGCCAACGTCGCGGTGAGTGACATGTCACCCCAAATCGGCACCATTCGCGCTGATGAGCGCGCGGTTGGCTGCGGTGGACTCGAAAGCGTGGCCTTCGAGATCGAGGATATGGGCCGCGAGTCGCTGGCGCTCTTCGCGGACGTTTCCGACAGCGCTCAGGTAGACGATCTGGTCGGCCGAACGCTGGCCAAGTTCGGCCGCATCGATATCCTGGTGAACAACGCCGCTTCACGTCCCGGCAGGAGACGTGTGCCAATTGTTGGTCTGGAAGAGGAGTCCTTCGACGAGGTGATGCGGGTCAACGTGCGGGGTACCTACCTCGTCTCGCTGGCGGTCGCCAGGCATATGACGGTCCGGGGGGCCGGCGGCAAGATAATCAACATGTCCTCGGTCATGGGCAAGCGTGGTGTGGCCCTGTTTGCGACTTATTCCGCTTCCAAGTTCGCGATAATCAGTTTTACCCAGGAAATGGCCCAGCACCGGGTGAATGTCAACGAAATCTGCCCCAGACTGGTGGACACCGAGCGAGTGGACTTCGCCTCCTCAGCTCAAGCCCCGGAAGGCATGTCAACCGAAGAACGCAGGGCTATGTTGGTCGCCGAAAGCGCCATCCGGACGCCAATGGGCCATATCGCCCAGACTGATGACATCGCCCGCATGGCAGCCATTCTGGGTTCTTCTGAAGAAAACTATATCACCGGTCTGTCAATAAGCGTCTCCGGGGGACTGGAAATGAATTAGGGCAAATTGACAATTTGGTGAACCTTGAAAATGCGTAGCTAGTACCGAGTCAAACTAGTAATGTCAGACAGGTATTTTTGTTAAAGGGTGATGCTATCGTTGGAAGGGAAACTGTGTTGGGTGAGGTGTGGCGGTCATGGTTCAGGAAAAGTATGAGGTTCAGCTATCCTCGCAGGAGAGGGGGCAGTTACGGAGGATGATCCGGTCGGGAAGGAGTTCGGCCCAGGCCATCACCCGGGCCCGCATTCTGCTCAAGATAGACGAGGGCTGGCCCTTCGACAGGCTCAGGAGCCGCCCGGGTAGCCGCCGCTCTGGACGTCTCGGAGCGCACAGTGTTGCGAGCCAAGCGGCGGTATGCCGAGGAAGGATTGGACGAGGTGCTGCGGCGCCGCAACCAGGTCAACCGTTACCGGAAGCTGGATGACCGGGCCGAGGCGCACCTGATAGCCTTGGCCTGCACCCCGGCTCCCGAGGGCCACGACCACTGGACTTTGCGCGCCCTGGCGGGCAAGACGGTTGAACTGGGTCTGGTGGAGTCGTTGTCCCACGAGACGGTGAGGCTGCGGCTGAAAAAAAGGCTCTCAAGCCGTGGCGCAAGAAGCAGTGGTGCATCCCAAAGGTGAGCGCCGACTTCGTGGCCCACATGGAGGATGTGCTGGAACTTTACGCCGAGCCCTATGACCCTCAGAGACCTGTGGTCTGTTTCGATGAGACCTCCACCCAGTTGCTGGCCAACGTAGGTCCATCCATTCCGCCAGCCCCAGGACGTCCCAAGCGGGAGGACTACGAATACCTGAGGAATGGAACCCGCAACCTGTTTCTCACCTGCGAGCCCCTTAGGGGCTGGCGCCATGTAGAGATAACCCAGCGGCGCACCATGCAGGACTTTGCCCACCAGATGCGCTGGCTGGTGGACGAGGCTTATCCCGAGGTCCCCGTGATCCGGGTGGTCTTGGACAATTTGAACACCCACAGAATGGCGTCTCTGTATGAGAGCTACTCACCGGCAGAGGCCAGGCGTATCGCCAAGCGGCTGGAGTTCCATCACACGCCCAAGCACGGGAGTTGGCTGAATATGGCGGAGATCGAGTTCAGCGTGCTGGCCAGGACCTGCCTCAAGGGGCGAAACCCTCACCAGGAGGCGCTGCAGAGGAACATCAGCGTCTACGAGGCGGAGCGGAGCGCAACGCTGCGGCAGCTACCATCAACTGGCGTTTCACCGCCAAAGACGCCAGATCAAAACTCCGTCGTCTCTATCCTGACACTTCAGCCTTGACTCAGTACTAGTAGGCGGGCATCATTGAACTGATGGGTTAAGGTTTAGGGCGTGTTTGCAAACTCGATTGTGGGGCCTAGACTGGATTGGAGAGGTTGAAATGAGAGGTGAGGTGTGTGGGACGAGGGGATTTGACCGGATGACCAATGGCGACGACTGAGGCCGCTTTTGCCGGCCCAGAAGCCGAAGACTGGACGACCAGGGAAGGACCATCGCACGGTCATCAACGGTATCTTGTGGATTTTGCGTACCGGGTCTCCATGGCGGGATTTGCCCGAGCGCTTTGGCCCCTGGGCCACCGTGGCCAGCCGTTTCTACCGGTGGCGAAAGCAAGGATTGTGGGACCGGCTTCTGGCTGAGGTGCAGCGGGAAGCTGATGCCATCGGTCAGGTTGATTGGGAAGTCCATTATGTGGACGGCACCAATGTGCGGGCGCATCAGCACGCTGCCGGGGCAAAAAGGGGGAGGGCGATCAGGCGCTGGGCCGTTCCCGGGGAGGGTTCAGCACCAAAGTCCATCTGAGAGTCGAGGGTCAGGGCAAGCCGGTGGCCTTCGTGCTGACCCCGGATCACCGCCGTGAGGACCCCAAGCTAGGCGCCGAGGCCAGGGTGTTTGACGCCCTGCAGAATCTCGAGCTCAACGGACACGGCCTGTACGAGTTCCGCTACCGCAGGGAGAGTCAGCAGGTCGACTACGCCCTCTGGGTGCATGACCTGGCCCGGTTCGCCGTGCAGGTGAAGGGCGGCCAGTACGACATGGACCGCTACGGCCAGAGGAGCCTACGGATGCTCGAGGGCGCCCCGCAGAAGGTGCAGTCGCTCCTGGAGGAGATTTAGGACGGCTGCATGGAGATGCGGGACGGTGTCCAGAGGGCCACCGAGTATCTGAACTTCGTTGTGGGAATCCTCATATTCACTGACATGCCCCGCAACGAGCAGATGGAGCACGCGGCCCGTGAGCGCCACCACGCGCACATCGTCTGGGGAGTGGACACCCTGGCGCAGGAGCTGCAGCGCATCGCCGGGGAGGAGGGTACCAAGCGCCCGCCGCAGCCCAGGATCGCCGAGAACGAGTGGGGCAAGGCGAACGAGCTGCAGTTCACAGTCCCTGCCGGCCCCCGGCTGGACCAGCGGCCGACGCAGGATACCGCCGCTGGAAAAGCGGAGCCTGAGGATGGGGAGCGCCTGCTCCCCCTGGGCTCGGCGACCATCAACATCCAGCACGTGGAGACCTTCGTCATCCAGCAAGGCCCGCAGGACCGGGACATGGACGGGACGTCCGCTGTCCCCGGCGCATAGGGCAGCCAACCCCACTTTCAGATTGCACTCATGGCCCGGGGACGGAGTTGCCGGACCTAAGCCATGCTCTCAAGGGAAATCCCCATGGACATTTCACCCACCATACTGCGTCTGCACCCGGAGCTGGACGCCGACCAGCGAGCGGTCGTTGCTCACACGGAGGGCCCCCTGATGGCCATAGCCGGTCCCGGGTCGGGCAAGACCCTCTGCGTGGAACTGAGGGCCCTGAACCCGTTGCTCGCGGGACAATCCGGAGCCGGCGACATCGTGCTGCGCACCTTCGGCCGGGACGCCGCCCGGGAGCTGCGGCAGCGGTTCACCCAATCGGCCCTGCGGCCCTGCGCTGTGGGGCCCACGGACACCACTCCAGGGTGCGGATCAGCACGATCCGCGGCCTGTGCCACCCGGTGCTGGCCCCCCACGCCCGGCTGGTGGGCATGCGACTCGGCTACTCCATCATGGACGAAGTGGAACAGTTCCGGCTGCTGTGCCGGGATTTCGACTGCGTGCTGGGCCCCGACTGAGAGGTGCTCTCAGGGCAGGGCTGGAGGGCCGTGGGGCATGGTGCGGCCGAGGCCGCCAGGTACTTTGACCGCATCTGAGACGAGCTGATCGACCCTGACGTACTGGCCGGTTCGGAGCGGCCTTTCACCGCCGCCCTGGGCCGCTGCCTGCTGCGCTACCGGGAGCTGCTGCTCTCGGAGAACGCCGTGGACTTCGCCCACCTGCAGGTGTAGGCCCATGGGGTCCTGCAGGACGATGGCGTGGCCGCCGTGGTCGGCGGTGGCATCAGTCACATGATGGTGGACGAGTTCCAGGACACCTCCCGGGTGCAGACGCTCATCCTCCAACGCCTAGCCGGAGCCCACGGGAACATTGCCGTGGTCGGAGACGACGACCAGTCGATCTACCGTTTCCGTGGCGCCAGCGTGGCCAGCATGCTGGGGTTCCCCAGCCGGTTCCTCGACTGCCGGGGGCTCGGACTCACCACCAACTAGCGCCCTCACCGCCACATCGTGTCGGCATGTGGCATGTGGCCAGTGGATGGATTCAGCTGCAGACTGGGACGGCCCCGACGGTGCCGGTCCCTCGTTCCGTTACCCCAAGCACATCGTGCCCTATGCTGCGGAAACCCATGCGGAAGATCCCGCCGTCATCCCGGTGCAGGGCCGGGACGCCGTGGACGAGGCCGGACAGCTGGCGGAACTGCTCCGGTTCCTGAGGGACAACGGTGTTATCACCGGCTACGGCCAGGTCGCGCTGCTGCTGCACAGCGTGAAGGAAGGCGTCAGCGGCCCGTACCTGGACGGCCTGGAGCGTGCCGGCATACCCGCACGCTGCGAGCCCGCCGGCCACGACCTTGTTCTAGTAGCCCGTCTGAGGATTAGCTGGAGACCAGCAGGGTGGGAGGGGGCGGATTCGTGAATACCGAGAGGGTACGTGGGAACTGGCCGACGGTGAGCCGGAGAGACTGGCGGTTACTGCCTCAGCCTCGTGCATTGCCTGGGCGTCCGGCCCCGAACCGGAACAGCTTCAGCAGGTTGTGGCCAGCGCAGATCAGCAGCCACTCCCGGTTCACCTTCTCCAGGCCTCGCAACAGGAACTGCCGGAATCCACGGCCCTGCTTGATCTGACCGAACACCGGCTCCACCGTCTCCATCCGCAGGGCGTAGCGCTCACGACCACGTTTGGTTCGCAGCTTGCGTCTCATCCGCTCCCGGGCCGACAGTCCCTTGGGTATCCGTCCCCGGGGCGCCGGTTCCGGCCTCGTGCCGTGGCGGGTCTTCTCCGGCGCGATGTACGGGTCCACTCCCAGGGCCTCCAGCTGGGCAACGGCTTGGGCCGAGTAGTAACCGGCGTCGGCGGACAGTTCTCTGGGCGTCTCTCCCGTGTTCAGTATGGTCTCCCGGGTCATGGCCTTGTGCTTCGACGCGTTGGCCCGCACCTTGGTGCTGTCCAGGGCCACATGCCCCAGCTTCACCAGACCAGCCTGCCGGCACAGCACCAGCACCTGGTGGAACAGATCGGCCAACGCCGCCAGATGGTCCTTGCGAAAGTCGGAGATGGTGCGGAAGTCCGGGGTGTTGTTGGCTGCCAGCACCCGGAAGGCGATGTCCTCGTGGAGCCTCTGTGCGATGCGCCGCGACGATGCCACGCCGGTGCAGTAGCCATAGAGCAGCACCTTGACCATCATCCTGGGATGATAGGGAGGGCCGCCCCGCTCCTCGCCCTGGTAGCGGGCGGTGATGGCCGAGAGGTCCAGATGCTCCACCAAGTCGGATATGAAGTAGGCCAGGTGGTCCTCGGGCAGCCATTCCTGGAGCGCCGCCGGCAGCAGCAACTGCTGCTCGGGGTCGTAGGGACGGAAGGTCTTGCTCATCGGCGTATTCCCATGCTGGAGGTTTCTCCCATCATAACCGCAACAACCGGCCACCCGTGTTTCTCGGACGGGCTGCTAGCGGGCGACGATGTGCTGGTGACCACCATCCACCAAGCCAAGGGCCGCGAGTGGGACGTGGTCATCGTGGGTTCGTTGACCGAGCGTGATATGGAGAGTGACCGTGTTGGCCGCAACCTGGCGGGATACGGCTTCTACTCCGGAGAACCCGAGGATCTGATCTAGGACTTCGACCGGGCCCGCCAGCACTACGTGGCGTTGACCCGGGCGCACCGGTTGCTAGTGCTCACGGCCAGCGGCGAGCCCCAGGCCAGGTTCGGCTCCATCTGGGAGGGAGCGGCACGCTGGCCCGGCGTGGACCGGGAGTCCCTGGCCCGGCAGCGGTTCGGCATGTCAGATGGCGTGCCGCGGCGGACGGTTGGCATCGGCCACCTGGACCGGCTGGTGGTCAGGCTGGCTCCACCGGGGTGAGCGAACGGCGGACTGAACTCAGTCCGGTTTCACTTCGCATACCGCATGTTCGCCGCCATCTTCCCCAGCGCCTGCTTCCAGGACGCCATGTGCCATGACGGCACCAACAGCGCGGGAAAGCCCCACACCTACTTCGCCAGCGACGTCCTCGAGTCGGAGAACCACCCCGACGCCGAACCATCCCACCAGGTCCTTTTCGCCAAGTCGCTGCTAAGGCTGGAAGGACAACCCCTGCCCCCGGACCAGGAGATCCACAACCGCGCCCGCAGCAAGCCCCTGGAGAGATCAATCCGGAAGCCCTCGCATACCTCTTCCTCACCGCGGATGGCGGTTGGGAACCCACCGAGTTCCTGTGCAACGACATCGCTGACCACGCCCACATTGTTGATTTCCAGGGTCATTGACCCAGTGATTTACACAGTCATTGACCCACCCTGGGGCATGGTGATCTGAGTATTATTTGGTTTGGTGTTCCGGTCAATCACCTCCTTTCCGGCCTGTGCCCAGCAGTGCGCGATGAGGCGACAGGCGTTCCCGGTAGCTTTGGCCCTCGACGGTTATCTGATAGCTGGCGTTGGCCAGCCGATCAGGGGCACTGTTGCCCAGGACGGGGTCGTCGAACAGGCCCAGCCACTCGTCCACCACCCGGTTGCTGGTAATCACGAAGCTGGAGGCCCGGTGCCGGTTGAGGATCAGGTCGTAGAGGTCGGCGGACTGCTGGGCGGAGAAGCGGTGCAGGCCCAGGTCGTCGAGGATGAGCAGGTCCGGCGCCAGGAAGGTACGGAAGCTGCGCTCCAGGGAGTTGTCCACCCGGGCCTGATTCATGACCCTGAAGTAGTCGTCGGCGTGGCTGAAGCGGACGGTGTGTCCGGCCCTGACGGCGGCATAGCCCAGGGCCTGGGCCAGGAAGCTCTTGCCCACGCCTGCCGGACCGACGAGCAGCACGTGCTAACGCCTGGCCAGGAACTCCAAGGAGAAGGCGGCGTCCAGCAGTCGGCGGTCCAGAGTAATCGACGCCGACCAGTCGAAGTCCTCCAGGCGGCAGATCTCCTGGAAGCCGGCCTGCTGCAGGCGCACCTCGATGCGCCGGTGAGCGCGGCGGTTCACCTCGTCTGCGAGGATGATTTCCAGGAAGGAAGCGTAGTCCAGCTGCTCCCTGCGGGCCAGGGCGATGCGCTCGGGCAGGGTGGCGGCCATGGGTCCCAGCTGTAGCCGCTTGAGCAGCGGGGTGAGATCGGTGGTCATGGTCATGTCAATCTCCTCATGCCGTACGGCGGTATCGGCTGGTTTGGGCAAAGACGCTGCCGGGCCGGGCGAAGCGTCCCTCGGGCAGCGGCGTTGGCAATTCGGGCATGGTCTCCTGCTCCAGGACCTGCTCCAGGACCTGCTCCAGGATGCGCTCCACGCGTCGCACGTCGATGAGGTCGACGTCTAGGGCCTGCGGCAAGCGGCGTCCAGGCGCTTTGCGGTGTAGCGCTCGCCGAGGCGCAGCAGCTTGTGCCCCTGCCGGATCCTGGCCCATGGCAACGGACCATCGAACAGCCGGCCGGCGAATTCGGCCACGGCAGGTCCCAGCTCGGACGCCTTGCTCTTGATGCCGTTGGGCGCCCTGGTGGTGTAGGCGGAGAGGTGGGCCGGATAGTCCTCGGGGTCGGTGGCGCGGCCGCCCCTGGGTTGACGGAGGTGAGTCTTGATCAGTTGGCCTTTGTGGTAAATGCGCACCAGCTTGCTGTCCACCCTCACCTCCACCTTCTGGCCTGGCGGGCACAGGGATGAGGGCACCGAGTACAGGGCCTGGCGGCATTGGATGTGATGGTCCTGGTGGACCTTGGCCTCCCGCCAGTCGGCGATCTCGTAGGCCTCGCCGTCCCAGGGGAGCAGGGCATGGCGCTCCTCGTCCTGGAACACCACCAGGGGCTTCCTGCGGGTGGTGCCGTGGATGCGCAGACCGGCCACGTCGCGGCACCAGCGCCGGGCCTGCTCTCTGACATCGGCCAGGTCCCGGAACTCGCCGCCCTTGAAGAAACGCTCCCTGGCGTAGGGGACGCCACGCTCCACCTTCGGCTTGTCCTTGGGGTGGCGCTCTCTTGCGGCGTCGGCGATGAAGCCGCGGCGCTGGGAGTACTCCAGGAAACCCCTGGTAAAGTTGGGATTCAGCGGGTCCGCCGTCGCCACCGCGGGTGGGCAATTGTCGATGACCAAGTACTTGGGGATGCCGCCGAAGAAGGACCAGGCCGATTCCAGCCCGGCGATCACATCCTCCAGCGTCTGACCGAAGGTGGGCCAGACGAAGCAGTGTCTGGAGTAGCCCAGCACTAGCAGCAACGCCCATACCGCGTGGCGACGGCCGGTCTCGGGGTCATGGATCAACCCCAGGCGGCCGAAGTCCACCTCCACCACCTCGCCGGGTGGGGTGTCCTCCATCCGAACGGTGACCTTGCTGGACCTTCGCCAGTTGCGCTTCTGAACGAAACGCCGCAGCGACTGGTAGGAGACCGGACATCCCCGCCCCAGCAGCAACTCGTGGATCCGGGTCAGTTGCAGCCGTTCGCCGGTGAGCCGTAGATCTGGTCAGCCCACGGGGCCAGCAGGTCCTCGCTGGGAGTCTCCGCCTGACGCGGGCCGGACTGGCCGATGACCGCCAGCCGGCTGAGCTGATCACCGGTAGGAACCGACCCGTCCTTGGTGATGCCCTCGGCCTTCGCCGCGCTCAGGTACTTGCGAACCGTGTTTCTCGAGAGGCTGGTGCCCGCCGCAATCCGGCGGTATCCCTCCCCTGCCTGCCAGCGCCGGATGATTTCCTGTATGTCCACTCTGGTAACCTCCCGGTACGCCATCGCGACACCTCATAGCTGAAGTGCTCCAATGGTCGCCCTTTCAGGCTCCCAGGGTGGGTCAAAGACCCTGTAAATCAGGGGGTCAATGACCTTGTCAATTTTCCCTGTTTACCGGGTCAAAGACTCTGGAAATTCACAGCCGCTATTATCACCTACCGCAACGACCTCACGGTCAACATGCCAGCCTTCTGGCTTATCCTCACCGCCATTCCCTTCTTCACTGTCGGAATGCCCGCCTTCGGCATCCGTCACAGCGGTATCTTCGACCCTGATAAAGAAAGACGGCAGGAACGGAGAACGGAATAAAAACAGCAGTCCAATTCGTTCTCGCCGCCCGCTACGGCCGCATCCACGACGCCCGACGCATCGCCACCATCCTCGCCAACTACGGCATCTCCATCACCGCCTCCTGGCTCCGGAAGGACGAGACATAGAACCAAGACCACTCGGCCTACCCCCGCATCGCCACCGAAGACCTCCACGACATCGCCCGCGCCGACCTCTTAATCTTCCTCTCCGAAGAACCCGACAACCCCTTCGGCAGAGGCGGTCGACACGTCGAACTCGGCTATGCTCTGGCCCTCGGCAAAACCTGCATCGGCATCGGACCCAGGGAGAAAATCTTTCATCATCTCCCCCTACTCCGCTTCGCCAGAAACGCCCCCGAAGCGGCCAAAATCATTGCAGAAGAGCACCCAAATCCCATAGAACTTTTCGACCATACAAACAAGGTGTCAAGCAACTGTCTTGAAAGTCAATGGGATTGGGTGAGGGGGTTGGTGGCCGGGTGGTTCCAGGACGAGCCGTACTTGAGCATGGAGTTGAGGATTATCAGCAGCTTGCGCATGCAGGCGGTCAGAGCCAGCTTTTTCGGCTTGCCGGCAGACAACAGACGCTGATAGAAGTCCCTTATGACTGGGTTGAAACGGCTGGCTACCATCGCCCCCATGTATAGGGCTGTGCGGACCCTGGCCCGTCCACCCCAGACGGTGCGTTTGCCCCGCAGGGTGCCGCTGTCCCGATTGAAGGGAGCCACCACCACCAGGGCAGAAATCTGTCGGCGGTTGAGAGTGCCCAGTTCGGGCAGGTATGCCAGAAGGGTAAGAGAAATCTGGTCTCCGATGCCGGGCACGCTGCGCAGCAGGTCGTCCTTCTCCCGCCATACAGGACTCTGGCGGAGGGTCTGGCGCAGGCCTTGGTCCAGATCGCCCATCTCCTGCTTGAGCCAAGCGATGTGGGCCTCGATGTTGGGCCGGACGGCCGTAGCGGCGCTGGAGAGGCGGTTCCTCTCCGCTACCAGCATGGTCATCACCTGTTGTCTGCGGGCCACCAGCGAGTTGAGGAGCTGGGTATCGGAGTCCCGAAGGGGACGCAGGGGAGGACGGACTGCCTCGGCGAAGTGAGCCAGAACCGCCGCATCCAGGGAATCGGTCTTGGCCAGCCGCCCAGTGGCCTTGGCGAAGTCCCGCACTTGGCGAGGGTTGACCACCACCACGGGCAGGGAGGCAGCTGCCAAGGCTGCCACCAAGGGCAACTCCAGACCGCCCGAGGCCTCCAGTACCAAGGCTGTGGGATTGAGTTGCTGCATCTGGGCCACCAGTGCCGCGATCCCGGCCTCGTCGTTGGAGACCTCTAACGTGTCTCCACCAGGACGGACGGCCAGATCCACCCAGGCCTTGGCCACATCGATCCCGACGTAGATACCATGTTGTTCCATCAGAACCTCCCTGTGAACTGTCAGCCCGTCCTTGCAAGATGCGGGCTTGGATAACCCCGGCAACTGTTCGGGCTCTGTTCTGAAAAGGGTGCGGCGACCCAAGCTAGAAAACGGTCTTCCATGACCCAGGGCGGGTCGGTCTGCCGCACCCTGGAAACCCTACAAGTGAATGTTTATCCAGTTCCAAGCCAAGATACAAGGGCGGGGAGGTTTCGGCCCATTGGAGCGGCGCAAAAGTGTACCACCAACGGTCATTGACCAGCTTAAGTATCCGCGCTAATTGTTCAAGAGGAATGCCCCTTTGCTGGCTGCAACAGGAGACATGGGTGGGAAGCGGAGAGGCTTCGGGGTGAGCGTTATGCGTCGTCCGGTTCTTCTGAAGCCTGGAACCCAGCGCTCTCCCGGCTGCGCTTGAGCCGGTAGCTCTCGCCGCTCATCTCGATGATATTCACATGGTGGGTGAGCCGGTCCAGCAGGGCGCCGGTGAGCCGTTCGGACCCGAAGACCTCGGTCCATTCGTTGAAGGGGAGGTTGGTAGTCACCAGAATAGAGCCACGCTCGTAGCGCTGGCTGAGTACCTCGAAGAGCAGTTCCGCCCCGGTTCTGGACAGTGGGACGAAGCCCAGTTCGTCGATGATCAGCAGGTTGAGGCGGGAAAGCTGGCGCTGAAGATTGAGCAGCCGTCTCTCGTCCCTAGCCTCCATGAGTTCGTGGACCAGGCCGGCGGCGGTGGTGAAACCCACGGACATGCCCCGCTGACAGGCGGCCAGTCCCTCCTGAGCTTGCCGAGGGGCCCAGAGCCACGTGGGTCTTGCCTGTGCCGCTGTTGCCGACGGCGATGACGTTCTCGCGGCGCTGGACTTATTCGCAGCGGGCCAGTTCCATGACCAGGGCCTTGTTCACAGAAGGGATGGCCGGGAAGTCAAAGGTGTCCAAGCTCTTGACTGCCGGGAATCTGGCGGCGCGGATCCGCCGCTCCACCATGCGCTGGTGGCGGTCGATGAGTTCCAGTTCGGCGAGACGGAGCAGATACTCCGGGTGGTCCGCGTTTTCGGCGGCGCACTGGGCGGCCATCTTCTGGTACTCCCTCAGGAAGCTGGGCAGCCTCAGCTCCTTCAGGTGGTGTTCCAGAAGCAGCGTGGACCTCTGGCTCATGCCGCCCTCCCGGACAACAGGCTCATGTAGTCCTTGGTTGACGTGGTGCCGACCCTGGCCTGGGGCGGGTAGGGATAGAGCTCCAGGTCCAGCCTGGGCGGCCGTCCCTCCAGCCGGCAGAGCACCAGGTGCTTGACGGCGTCGAAGCTGAGCGCCCCCAGCCGGATGGCGTCCCTCGCCGCCACGGCCACCTCCTGCTGGGAGAAGGTCTCCAGAAGCCGCACGTACTCCCGCTTGCCCCGCCGGCCCATGCGGGCTTCCAGCAGCCTACGCAAGGTGTCGAACTCCTCGGGCAGGTCCCATTCCTGTAGTGGAGCGGCCTGGTCCAGAGCGCCAGTCTTACGCTCCAAGAGCGGCAGGTAGTGGATGGGGTCTTAGACGAAGTAGTCTCTCTCGTAGGAACGGGAATGCCTGGCGATGACCTCAGTCCCGCAACTGATCACCACCTGATCCACGTAGCCCCATATCAGCACGTCGCGGTGCCCGTAGGCCACCGTCACCGAGTAGTCGTTGGGTCCGGTACCGGACCAGGGAGAGGGAACTCACCCGGTCAGCCTGCTTCTCGCAGGCGTCGTATGCTACCGGCGGCAACGGCTGCAGGGCGTCGAGGTCCCGCTCCATCCGCTGCCCAATGGTCTCATCATGTCCTCGGAGCCTGGCGTCCATCCGCTCCAGGCAGCGCCGCTCCAAGTAGGCATTCAGGGCATCGAAGCTCTCGAAGGACGGCACGGGCACCAGGGAATTGCGCCGCGCGCAGCCCACCAGTCCCTCCACCTTGCCTTTGTCGTTGCCCTTGCCGGGACGCCCGAACTGGTCGTCGAACAAATAGTGGGACTGGAGTTCGGTGAAGGCACGGGTGCCCTGGCGCCGGCCGTCGGCCAGTATCTTCGCCACCGCCAGCTTGGTATTGTCGTAGAGGATGCTTTGTGGTACTCCGCCCAGAAAGGCGAAGGCCAAGACGTGCCCGTCCAGGAAGGCCTCGGTGGTCTCCGCAGGATAGGCCTTGACAAAGCAGCCGTCGCTGTGGAGCAGATCGAGGACGAAACAGTGAGCCTCCTGCTGCACCCCGCCGATGATCACCAGGGCCTCGCCGAAGTCGCACTGGGCATGTCCCGGCGCATGGGACAAGAGCACGAACATCTCCTTGGTTTGGCGCCGGTGCTCCCTCACATCGTCCTTGACGATGGTGTACCCGCCGTCAAACCCGTATTCGTCCCTAATCCACTCGTAGATGCGCTTGGCGGTGTGGCGCTGCTTCCGGGGGACCTGATGGTCGTCCTCCCGGTTGTAAGGCTAGGATGCGGTCAATGACGCCGGTGTAGGGTGAGTCCTTGTATCTTGGAAATGGACGCGGCAAGACCGCGCAGTCCTGGGTCTTGAAGACCGTAGCTCAGCTGGGTCGTCGCGTCTTGCCTGCTCGGAGCCCGAACAGTTGACTGGGCCGTGTAGCCCGAATCATGCAAGGCTGGGCCGGAGCCGGTGAGCATGTCGGGAGGTGCTGAATGAA
Organism: Dehalococcoidia bacterium; assembly: GCA_963667765.2. Taxonomy (GTDB): domain Bacteria; phylum Chloroflexota; class Dehalococcoidia; order Lucifugimonadales; family UBA3495; genus VXOI01. Next base: position 304,561 of record CAXXON010000003.1, read on the forward strand.
AGAGTCCCTTGTGTTTGTTGGCATTGATGTTTCCCAGGAACGCTTGGATGTGGCGGTGCGGCCCACTGGTGAGGTGTGGCAGGTCTCCCACGATTCCCCGGGCATCGGCGAGGTGGTGAAACGTCTGGAAACGCTGGATGCCCCAGACGGTAGTGCTGGAGGCTACTGGCGGAGTGGAATTGACCCTGGCCGGGGAACTGGCTGCCTCTGGGCTGCATGTAGCGGTAGTCAACCCAAGACAGGTGCGCAACTTCGCCCGCGCCACCGGAAAGCTGGCCAAGACCGATGCCTTGGACGCACAGGTGCTGGCCCACTTCGCCGAGGCAATGCGCCCTGCCTCCGGGCCTCTGCCCGATGCTGGCACCCGGGAACTGGCGGCACTGGTGGCCCGGCGACGGCAACTGGTAGAGATGATCACCGCAGAGAAGAACCGGTTCCGTAGCGCCGCCCAGCGGATACGCCCAAAGGTCGAGGAGCACATCCGCTGGTTGGAGGAGGACCTGGCTGACTTGGACCGGGATATGGGGGATTTCATCCGTTCCTCCCCCATGTGGAGAGACAAAGACGGACTGCTCCCGAGCACCCCTGGTGTGGGGCCTGTCCCGTCCATGACACTCTTGTCCGGCCTTCCGGAACTGGGCACCCTGAACCGGGGCGAGATCGCTGCTCTGGTGGGAGTGGCGCCTTTTAACCGCGACAGCGGCACACTGAGAGGAAAACGCAGGGTGTGGGGTGGTCGCGCCCAAGTGCGGGCAGCCCTCTACATGGCGGCCTTGGTAGCCACCCGATTCAACCCGGTACTCCGGGTCTTTTACCAACGGCTTTGCGCGGCAGGCAAACCCAAGAAAGTGGCCCTCACCGCCTGCATGCGCAAACTGCTGACCATACTCAATCTCATGGTCAGGCAGAATCGCCATTGGAATCCCGGCGTCCAAAACTCTTGACATCAAAGACAGTTGCTGAGCTCGTCGAAGGGTTGGGGCGTCGGGGCGGAGTCCGTCGCTAGTACCCCGGCGGCACGGAGTAGATCAGCATCTTGCGCACCGTGTCCCGGTGCAGGCCGAAGGTCCTCGCCGCTTCCCGCACGCTCATACCATCCACCATCACCGCCTGGCGAACCCGCAGATATACGTCCACCAAGTACATTCGTCGCACCATCCGTAGGGTCGACTACAACCCTATGGAAGATGGCGGGCGGTCCAATTTACAACCGCCGTTTGTCAGCAATTACCCGCCCGCACGGAGCAATTTACCTCCGCCGTTTACAAAATGCTCTCCGGATGGCAAATGTGCTCTTAATCAAAAAGTTCGGCACACGGCCGAACTTTTCGAATTCCGGTCTCCGTTTGCTGGGCCAAGAGTGGTCAGTGCCCCTCTTGAACCCTGCTTCCAGGTAACCGGTGGATGCCTACATTGCCCCAAAATGACCACCCTCTCGAGATGCAATGTTGGCAAAACCGACGCCCAACACCACTCTCAGCTACAAAAATAAGGTTTGGTGCCGAAGGTCAGATTCGAACTGACACGGGGTCACCCCCACCGGTTTTTGAGACCGGCGCGTCTACCATTTCGCCACTTCGGCACTGGTCAAATTTGCGGCGCGTCTCAGTGATGGACGCCGCCAATGGGTCTCTTGGCTTTCCCGGTTCACCACCCATTCGAGATGAAAAGGGCACTAATCTTACGAAAAACTATACCGGGATCATCGCTCGTGGCCCAGAATTGCGGGCAACACGCTTGGCCGGAGCAATTGCAATTTGAAACCGCATGCATCAAGCGTCAAGCGGCTGTCTTGCTCCATTTCGCTTCGGCAACTTTTCGGCAACTTTCGCTTGTTTCCAGCCTACCCACTATACCACTATACCACTCGTGCAGGTACCAACACCTTCTCCAGAGGTCGTGCCGCAGGGCAAACGCATTCTAATTTTATGGAGCACAATAAATCGTCATTCCCGCAACAGCGGGAATCCACGCCTGCCTGCCGGAAGCTGATTGTATCGGCGCGGAACCCTCTGGATTCCCACTGTCGCGGGAATGACGGGGGCTGCACTGCGTATCAAGTATGAATGCGTTTGCCCTGGGTCGTGCCTGACGCCCGGCCATAGTGCGGGCAGTGGAGCCGACGAAAAAACCCGTAGGTTTCCGTTTAGTGGAAACCTCTTCCGCGGAACAGCGGACACTCCACTTGTCCATACCCCGATGAAATTCTTGACTTGCTTAGTGTCAATCGTGGTGTTAGTTTCGTGTTTTCACACAAAAGTCACACCAGAATTTCGTGAATGCTGGATGGACATCCTCTGATGCGCAACTATCCAGAAACCGGACTGCAACAGGTTGTCCACCTCTAACCCGCCTGACACGGCTCCCAAGATACGAGATTCTCACGGTCCGTGGCGCCGAGCCGGGAGGACTGTCACTGCACATAAAGTCATTGGTGGAGGGCTGGTCTTTCTCATTTCGGGAGCAGGCCTCCTCTTTTTCTTCGTAATCGGACCATTCGGCGAAGAGGAAGCTCCCTCGGTATCTCCGGCGAAAGGAGCCGACCAAATGCCACGGGCCGGCAATAATTTGTCCACCCCGCCTACGCCGGTCTACGCGGTGACTGCCCTTCCGGAACCTGGAGAATGTTCCCGAACAGACACCGTGATTGACAGGACCGCCGACAGGTCTGCTGCTAAAGTCCGGGCTCTGACGGAGGAGGTTTCCCCTGGCGTGGTGAGAGTCCTTGGGGATGGCAGCCACGCCACCGGATTTGTGGCCGATGAGTCGGGGTTGATCGTCACACATAGACTGGTGGTGTCGGTATCCAACGGGCTGAGGGTGGAGATGAACGATGGTGAAACCTTCCAGGGCAGGGTGGCCGGCATAGACAACGGGTCGGGACTCGCCTATGTGGAATTGAGGGCACACCGGGATTTAACTCCGGTTCCGTTGGGAAACTCGGACGCAGTCTGTGTCGGGGGCGATGTCATCGCCATTGGCTTTTCTGGGGAAGAAAGCCCCCAATCGCTGAACGTCCACCATGGGCAGGTCACTATCGCGAGGGGCGGGTTCTTCAAAACAACCTTGACACTCAATGAAGGGACCCTGGGCGGGCCGCTCCTGAATGCCTCAGTGGACGTAATTGGTGTCAGCGGCAGCGGGATCGTCATACGGAACGGGGTGGCTGCTCGAGTTGTCAGTTTTGGGATACCCATCAACATAGTCAGACAGCACTTGGCGGACGGAATTCCGGAGGCCGCCGCAGCCCCTACGGACAGCCTAGCGCTGCTTCCCAAGACGCTGCCGCTACCATCCGCCACGCCACCTCCTTCTCCCACCGTTCCAATTCCCACCGTTACTCCGGCCCCGGCTCCAACAGCGACTGTAGTCCCTGCGCCACAGCCCACCCCAACTCCAACACAAACTGTAGCTCCACGGACTACCTCGCTGCTGCGTCCAACTCCTCCCATCAGACTAGCAGTCAGGCCCACACTTACTCCCACTCCTGCTGCTACTTTGCACCCATCCCCTGTCCCCTTATCCACTGCAGGTCATCGGAATTCGACTCTTGGATATTCAATCAGGTATCCACTTGGTTGGGACGTGGACACTGGGAGGAACGATGAAATCGTAGTTTTCACATCGCAGGAAATGGATGCGTACATCGAGGTATCGGTGGAGGATGTGTTTTCCGACTGGTCACTGGGGGAGTTGGTCGACAACTACCGGGAGGGTCTTGGTCGCCTGGCTCGAACCTGGGAATTGTTCGATCAGGTTTCCGCCACTGGCGAATACCGCGAGTCTACAAACTACGTTGAGCTCCGATTCCGGCGACAACGGGAACCTGGCTCATGCCTTGAAGAAGTGGTAACCCATCTGTACCGGTCGAGGTATTTCCCAGCCAAACTGAGGGGATACGCGGTTACGATGAGTATTTGCGACAATAGTCTCAAGGATTACTCCGATACGCGGGAAACGGTGCTGTCAGGATTCAGGGAATTCCAGACCGAATAGCTGGACCAGTCTCGATTCCGGGACCCAGGGCACCTCAGTTTTCGGAAGTTGCATCTCGTGAGAACCCAAAAAACTCAATGAAGTCGTTGCTCGGCAGACTGAAACACAGGTCGGCGTTGCTGCTGTTACTTGCGGCGGCTTTGTTTGGGTTCTTCCTGCTTATCAACCAATTGGGTTCGGTTATTACCTCCGGCCCCGACGACCTGCTGGCGCCTGCGCAGTCGGAAGAAGAGTACATCCGGCTGCCCAGCGGTGCCGGGGTGTTCGCCCTCCTGGTCGCCGCCACGGGCCTGGTCCTCGGAGTCGTCGCCCTGGCAGCTCCCAGCCACTGGACCATGCGAGGCAGGATTCCGGTGCCCAAACGATCCATCGTCTTGGGGGCCATCGCCGGAATCTTGGTCGCCGGGGCTGCGGTGTACTTGGCCACATCCGGCTTGCTCACCGGTAATGTCCCTTACGAGGAACACGAGGCAACCCGCTTGTGGATTGAACCAAAGGGGATTGCGGTACTCGGGGCATTCTTTCTCACCCTGGTGGTCGTTGGGATCGTCAGGCCGCGTCTAATCCTGCTGCACCTGGCGGCCTGGCTGGTACTGAGCTTGGTCTTCGGCTTTTTCGGATCCGCAAGCCTGGCCGGGCTGAACCTGTTTAACAGAACCGAGGGGACGGTACAGCAGGAGGCCTTTGCCGCAGAGGTAGAAAAGCTACGGGAGCCACGGGAAGAACTCGTAGTTTTGCCGTCCGTCGAATGGGACGTAACAGTGCCGCTCGGGAATGGAAACGTAGCATGGGTCCGCGATACCTCCATCCTCCTGGAGCCCGGTACCACGGTTTATCCGGCGGTCATGGGCATCCCCAATCCCCTGTTTGCAGTCTCCGGGGCGGCCCACACTTCGCTGCTCCGGAGTGCCACCGGAGATGTCTATGCGGGCGGAGCGTGGACCCAGCTCGACCCGGTCAGCTGGCAGAACCGGGCGGGGGCAGACATACCGGGAAGTATTCTTGCGATGGTACTGCAGGCCCGGCGGGACGATGGACGCAATTCTGAAGTCAACCCGCCACTAATATCGCCACAACGGGCCCACGCGGAATTACTGTCCCAGCCGTCGGCTCCTTCGGGAGAACTGAGCATAGACCATATCACCCTATCCCCATTAGGTGACTTCGACACCCTGGAGCCAGGGGTCCTGCCGGTTTCGGCCATTCCACTCGAGATAGAAGCGGAGGGATCTTGGCGGCCCTTCAGCGGCACCTTCCAGTCCGTCGAGCAATTGCCAGGATATTCCTGGACCTCACTGGTTGCCGAATATAGTGAGGGTGGCCTGAACGAAGCGAAGCCAGTGGATGACCGGGTGTATTTGACATTACCGCCAGACACCCCTGGGCGGATTCGTGATCTGGCTTTAGAAGTAACTCGAGGAATCGAGTCCCCGTATGGAAAGTCGATGGCCATAGAGAGTTTCCTGGAGTCGGAGTACGAAGTTGATGTGCTGGAACCAGGCGAGAAATTCGTCCTGCCCCCGGAGGACGCTGATCCTGTGGATTGGTTTCTGTTCGAGCAGCGTTCAGGAGGGGCAACCGCTTTCAGCAGTGCGTTCGTCGTCCTGGCCAGGTCGGTAGGAGTGCCGGCACGGGTGGTCTCAGGTTGGGCTATTTCGCCAACGGCCGAGCGCCAGGTTGTGCATGGACATCAAGCTCACCAGTGGGCAGAAATTGCATTGGCCGAGTTCGGGTGGATAACCGTCGATCCAACTCCTGGCACACCGTCAGCTTTCGGCAGTGGCCTCGGTACAGGCCCCGGGTCCTCATTACAAGAAGGGACAGATGATCAACCGGACCCAGGCGCGTCTCCGGAAGGAATGGCGCAGGAGACGCCAAGTGACACCTCTCCTTGGGAGAACGCTGCCCTGGAGAACCTAGCCTTTTCAACCGACCCTGAAGTCAGGGCCGATGCGGCGATTCTACTGGGAAAGATTGCGAGCATGCGGGCGCTAGAAGGGTTGGCGAATGCGGCATTCAACGACCCGGACGAAGATGTCCGCCGAGCGGCATTGTCGGGTGCATCTCTCGTGGATTTTGACCTGCTTGTAAGGATTCTGCAGGATCATCCGGACCATCTGCTCAGGACGGCCTCGGCGGCTGGCCTGGGGCAGAAAGGGGACTCGCGAGCGCTTTCCCCCCTCGCTGGTGCCTTGATCGAGGACCTGTCACCGGAAGTTCGGGCGGCAGCTGCAGATGCTCTTGCCGAACTCGGGATAGAAGGCTCCTTGCCTTGGTTGGAAGAGGCGCTCACAGACGACACGGTTGCCAGCGTGCGGGCTGCAGCTGCCAGCGCAATTGGCGAGATCGGCAGCGAGGGAGAGATTAAGACGCTTTCCGATGCTCTCACCACGGATGATTCGGGTATGGTGCGGGAGGCGGCCGCCCAGGCCTTGGGGGAAATCGGTGGCGAACTAGCGGCAAGGAGTCTCGGCCGGAGCCTGTTGAATGACAGGGAAGCCTCGGTGCGTACTGCATCGGCCGATGCGCTTTCGGAGATCCGGGAGCCGCAGGCATTGCCCTCGCTAATGCAGGCTCGAGACTATGACCGGTCGGCGGAGGTTCGCTCCGCATCTTCCAATGCCCTGCAGGAGTATTCACTTTCCGACTTGACTGACGGGCTGCAGGAGTCGCTGCCGGCCCCCGTCAGGTCTTCCGCGGCCGAATTGCTGGGGGACCGCGGGAATCCTGCGGCCGCACCCGACCTGATTGACGCTCTGCATGACCAGTCGGAAGAAGTGCGCGAGGCGGCTGCCCAAGCGATAGAAAAGCTGGGCAACATAACCACACTGGAAAACGGAAGCAGGTTGCTGGCGCACGCGGCGGGCGTGTCTTTCGTCCCGGGAACCACGGCCGAACAGGCCAGTCAGTTGCCGCACACACCGGTCTTTACAGTTCACGGAGCAGGGGAAGTTGATTTTCTGCGCACCGCAGTGGGCGACCGGTATATGAACGGTCAGTGGCTCATGGATGAGCAGACAAAAATGAGATATTTCGCGGGTACTCCCATTCAGAGCTCTGGGCCACCAACGCAAACTACTGTTTCAGCACCAAGCCACCGCACGAGCCAGCTCGCCGTTGAACCGCTGGAAGGAGAGCAATGGATACCGCGTGGTACGGTACCTGTGTCCCTGCACATGCAGGAGTTGTCGCTCAGCGGAACGCTGTATCACCATTCCGGGACTTTCGGCAGCGAGCGCCAAGTCCAGTATTACGACTGGGATGTTTCGATCCCATCTTTCTCGAGGGCACAACTCGACTCGGCCCGTTTTTCCCAAGTCTATTCGTACGCAACTCTGCCGGAAGGAGTACCGGAGCGAATCCGGGACCTGGCAAAGCGGATCACGGCAGGGCAGACCTCTCCTTACCAGATGGCAAAGGCCATCGAGGAGCACCTGCAGACCAACTACACTTACCGCCTGGCTGACCCGTCGTACGAAGCAGTTACACTTGGAAAAGACCCGGTTGACTGGTTCCTGTTCGAAAGCATGGAAGGTACTTGCGGAAATTTCAGCAGCGCCTTTGTACTGCTGGCGCGTTCGGTCGGCCTTACGGCGCGAGTTGTTTCGGGCTGGGCAATTTCACCAGATGTCACGGAGCAAACCGTTTACGCCGACCAGGCTCACCAGAGGGCGGAAGTCGCGTTAGAAGGGTTGGGTTGGGTCCCATTCGAACCCACCGCCTCGGGAGGACCAGTCGACAGGACTCCGGAACCAGAGGAAATCGAGCAGCAACAGCGAGAAACGGAATCGGAGGAATTTGAAGAACTCTCTGATCAGCTGACCAGCGAAGACCCGACGGAGAAAGAAGACGCCCAACAGGTATTGGAGGACATAGGCGCCGAAGTAACCGAGACAGAAACGGGCGGGAAGCTGGTCACCCTCGACGGCGGGGTGGTGGGCATGGCGGCCGGAACGACCACCGCCCAGGTAACGGAGCCCGTGTCTGTCCCCGTGTTCCTGGTCAGCGGTGCCGCGCACACGCGGTACATTCGCACAGCCGTAGGGGACTTGTACGAGGCCGGGGGCTGGCGGCAACTGGACCCGCTGTCTTTGGCCTACGAGAGCAACGTCAGCGTTCCTCATCTCGTAAGCTCTGAAGTCGTCGGCGTCGCTATGCCACAAGGGCCGCTGACCGAGAGCAGGATCGACTCCGCTCTGTTGAGCGGATTTGAAGTCGATTCTCCTCTGGTTTCCATCGATACAATCCGGGTCAGCCCCATTCCCGGATCTCGGACCATACCAGCAGGGACTGTTCCGATCTCCCTGTTCCCTGATTTCATCAAGGCCAGGGGTGAATACCGGCCGTTCAGCCTAACTTTTTCGCTGGCCGGTGCCCTGCCCGCATTTGAATGGGTCTCACAGGTCCCAAGCTATTCGGAGGCGCAACTGAAGACTGCCAGCGGGTCAACCGATCCGACCTACACCCAGTTACCCAATGGACTCCCGAGTCGCATCCGTGAATTGGCGCTGGAGATCACCGGCGGCCACGAGTCGACTTATGCCAAGGCCAAAGCATTGGAGCAGTACCTGAGAACACACTACAGCTACAAATTCGCGGACAGTTCCGGAGGCGAAGCCCCTCCCTCCGGCCGGGACCCCGTGGACTGGTTCCTGTTCGACCACCGTGAGGGCACATGCGGGGTGTTCAGCAGCGGGTTCGTTGTCCTCGCCCGATCAGTGGGGATCCCAGCCAGGGTGGTGTCTGGCTGGGCCATAAGCGCGGTAGCGGAGCAGCAGCTAGTCAGAAGCGACCAGGCCCACCAGTGGGCGGAAGTCGCCCTGCAGGGCATCGGCTGGGTGCAATTCGAGCCCACCGCATCGGGAGGAGCGCCAACTCGAGTCCCCATCCAACCTGAGAATGAGGCGGAGCCCCATGGAGATGAACCGGGAGATGAGGTGCTTCAACAGATCGCCAGGCAGGAGTTGAGGCCGGTTGAAACCTCCACTGGAATCACTGTTTGGCCACAGGAGATAAGGCGCAGGGCCTCGTTCACCGTGGGGGGCACTGTGAGAACTTCCTCCGGCAGCCCGGTGAGCGGAGTTGAGGTTGAAGTCTACATCAACGAGACCAAGGAGCATGGCGGCACGCTGATCGGAACGGCAATTGCTAGGAACGGCAGCTTTCGGACAGAGGTTCATCTGCCCGCGTCTATGCAGAGAGGTCCTTACCAGCTGCTGGCACGAGCCGTGGGCGACGAGCGGTACCTCGAATCTTGGAGCGACCCCGATGTAACTGTCTACTCGGAGAGCGGCCTGGAATTGACCGGTCCACAGGAAGTCCGCGTAGATTCGCCGGCCGTGTTCAGCGGAAGATTCCGGGACGACACGGGCAGCGGCGTCCCCGATGTCGAGTTGAAAGTGAAAGTAGACGGACGGGAGCTCCCTCTCCAGTTGACCGGGCCGGGAGGAGAGTTCAGTTTCGCTCACACCTTCCTGGAAACCGGTCCCCACGCGGTGGAGATTGAGTTCGAGGAACAGGACTTTCTGCTGGGCAACTCCTTGAGACTGCAACTAATGGCGGTCATGCCGACGGAGTTGGCTCTCGATCCTCTTGGGAAAGTGAAGGTTGGAGAGGACTTCAAAATCGGGGGAACCTTGCGGGATGTGCGCGGGCTGCCCTTGCCCGAAAAAGTGGTGAATGTGCAGGTGTCAGACGGACCTGAACAAAAAGTGGTGACCGACGAAGAGGGGAAATTCAGCGCCTCGGGTGCAGTCGGAGAGGTCGGAGAGTTCCCGGTGCGAGCCAGTTATCCCGGTAATCACCCCGTTCTCCCATCCGAGGCATCAACTCGCGTATCGGCCCAGCACATCGCTTTGGTATCTCTTTCCGGTCCCAGTGTCGTTCATCTTGGGGAGAGGGCTTCCATCGACGGCAGGCTGTCATCGGCCTCCCTCACAGAGATTGGCACACGATCTCTTGCCATCCTGGACAAGAACGGGAACACCGTAGTTACGATTTCGACAGACGAAAACGGAGTTTTCGAGTACTTTACTGAGCCTCTGACCGACACTGGGCCGGACTCCCTGACTGTCTCCTTTGAGGGAGGGTCTCAGCTCACCCCTGCATCAGCCGGGTTCTCATTCACAGTAGTTTCGCCAACGGTGCTGGAGGTCGAGGGTCCTGACCTCGTCATGTCCGGAGAGACCGTGGAATTGACGGGACTTCTGAGACAGGAGGATGGCCAACCGGTCCCTGGGGCCTCCGTGTGGGTGGGGGAGCGTGATGCGCGGCCACTGGCAACTGACGCGGAGGGAAGATTCCGCTGGGAATTTCCGGTGGAAGCCGACTTCGCAGAGTCCGAGCTGGAATCAGCGATTAACATCTCTTTCGGATTCGACGGATCGGACCATCATGCCTCGTCACTCGGGAACCATGTAGTCACGGTCGGAATACCCTGGTTGATGGTGGAGCCTACGGAAGCCGTGGCCCGTGGCGAGACCGCCACTCTACGAGGGACCGTGCTGTTGGGAAGCAGGCCGCTCGCAGACGAAATTGTAACCATGGAGCAAGGCATTCGTACCGCCACCACAGGCGCCGGTACTTTCGTGGTCAGGCACCCCGTAGCTCCCGATACCCCACTGGGAAGAAACGAGCTCTCCATCTCGGTCCAAGGACTGAATCTGCAGGCGTCCATGCCCATAGATGTCAAGTCCCGTTCAAATCTGCTGGTCGTACCCCTGGACAGGGTGCGTCCAGGCGAAGAGGTAATACTGCACCTGCAGCTCTCCGACGACGAGGGGGCCGGAATTCCAGGAGCGGTCATATCCAGCAATCAGGGCAGCCGGGAAGTGACCGATGAAATGGGCGCGGCACTCGTGACCCTGACGGTCCCTGATTCAGAGGAACTGCTTGCCGTTCCCGTTACTTTCAACTACGAGGGGGACGACCTGCATTTGCCGCTGTCCTATTTCGTGGGAGTGCCCGTAACGCCCTCCAGCTTCAACTGGGTCTTGTGGGTGGGCATGCCTGCGCTGCTAGTCGCAGTGGTGGCGTTGGCCTACGCAGCCCAACGCGGGAATGGGCTCGCTTCAATAGCCGCAATTCCCTCAAGGATTCGTCGGCGTCAACATGCTGCTGATGCTACGGTCGTCGAGGGCACGCCCTCCAGCGAGGATGCGGAGGCTGAATCCCAACTGGAGCCTGAGCCGGAACCTCTGCCCGAACCCGTGCCAACGCACCTGGAAATCACATTCCGCAAGACTTCGCCGGACCTGGCAGACGTCTGGGCAATTGGGGAAACCGTGACAATATCGGTAAGGCTGGCCACGGAGGAAGGATCCGGAATTGCCCGCCGGTCCGTCTGGGTGAGCCATTCCAACGGAACAACGTTACAACTGGAGACGGACCCCAGTGGAGGATTCGCATTCGACTGGACCGCGGATGACCTGGGTGAATTCACGATCTCTGCACATTTTCAGGCAGACGATTTCTTCCTGGAATCCGAAGACTCCAGGAGCCTGCGGGTCGTTGACTTCAGGGAAGAAATAGTCAGTCTCTACAATCAGTTCGTGGAGTGGGCCGACGAAGCATGCCCCGGGGCAAGAGGGCGAACGCCAAGGGAGGTGGAGGCCTTGCTGGTCCGCTCAGGGGTACCTCTGGCCCACAGGGCGGTCGACGAGATCGTTTCACGTTTCGAGGAGGCCGACTACAGTGAGCACTCAATTGGCCGACGCCAGTACGAGTCCATGTACCGGGCATGGCGAATCGTGGTTGGGAACTAGCACTTGACCCGCTTCATGGAAACGACTCTAGGTGCCTCGGCATCGGCACTGTTTGCCATCGCCCTGGCGGGGGCGGCATTCCCGCTGCTGTCAGCGAACGGTGTTATCGCCCGGCAATCATCCCTCGACTTTGGCTACGGAATTCCCTGGATTGCCTCTGCATGTTTGCTGCTGGCGCTGGGAGCGATAGCAGCCGCAGTCCGGAATTATCACATCGCTCACGCCCTCCGGTCGTCTTCCGAAGACCACGTAGAAGAAGATCAGGATGTGCAGGCAGACTCTGTCGAAGGCATAAATCAGGGAAGCCGCGACCCTTGGTCGGCCGCCCAGTCGCTCCTGGGCGGGCTCGGGATAGTTGTACTGTCCGCCGGCGCGCTGGCAATAGTGTCAGGAATTCCCGCCGCCGTCTCTGCTCGTCCAGGGGCCGCGGATCTTGCGGCCTTTGGCCCCTACTTTGCAGTCTTCGGGTCACTAGCGACTTGGACAGTCGTCGTAGCGGGTTTGTTCGTGGTGGCCCGTTCCTCCAGAGAGTATTTCTCCTGGATCGACCGGATATTGCCACTGCCAGTAAAGCAACTCCCGGCACTGGGAATTGCCTATGTGCTTTTGGCAAACAATGGAGTGCTTGCCGTTGCGTTTGGATTCCCGGGGAGCTTGCTGTTACTGCTTATCGCCGTGGAATTCGCCCTGTCGTATCTGGCATCGTCGCTGCGTGTTGTTACCACGCACAACCTTTCGAGCCGGGCGCTGGTGGCCGCGCGGATAACACTCCTGCTGTTTGACTGCGGACGCATAGCGCTGCTGCTGGGGGTGATGGTATCCCTGCCGAGAGTGGTCGGTGGCATATCTGAACTGCAGCCCGGCGGGGCGCTCGAATCACTGGACGCATACCTGGAAGTGCTGGACCGGTTGGCATTCTGGTCAATTATTTTGCTGGTTCCATTCATAGTCATCAGTGCCGCAGCGGCTTTCCGCCCGGTCATCGGCGAGGTCTTTGGATTTCCGATGGGGCGGATCGCCCTGTTCGCGGTTGCCCTGGTACTCTTTTCCGATACGGGCATCCTGTCGACCGCCTCCAGGTTACCCATACCACAGCTGATGCCGACCCTGTCTTCGGCCCTGGCAATTTCATACATAGCGCTGGTGCTTCTACGCATCTCACAGCTGGATTTGACATTCAAGTTCAAGACAGCTTTGGGAAATGTCGCCGCACTGGTTGGCTCGTTTATGCCAGCCCTCAGCCTATCGCTGGTGGCGTGGGCCTTGTTTGCTTCCCTGCCCCTGGTCAGCGCTCCGCTTCTCGACGACAGCCGGACTGCGGCCTTCGGCCTCGCTTCAATGCCGTACTTCGCGGCCATGTATGAAATCCGCTTCCTCTTTGCGGGGTTTGTTTTCGCTTTGCTGCTCGTGCTGTCCTTGCCTGACCCCCTGTGGCGCCCCGCCAGATGGCATTTCCGTCCTATGCTTGCCGCCACCGGGTTCACCGCGTCCGGCTGCCTGATGTTGATATCCGGAGCGTCGCTCGCTTCCCTGGGCCACGGGTTTGCGCTGTTCGGAGCTGTAATCGGAACTGGCCTCTTGACCCTGGGGGTGGCCCAGATGGCAGCGTATGTCGTCAACTCTCCGGAGCCGATTGTTGCGGGCCCCGCTCGCTGGCTTCTGGGGTCGAAACTGCGGGGCTTCCTGATCGGCGGGACACTCGCCTTCTATGGAATGCTCCTCCGCCCACTGATGTACGATGCTCTATGGTTTGCAGAGATCTACGAATGGGTGGCCGTGCTGGCCCTGGCGGTCTGGGCGCTGCTGAAGATTCGAGGCAACCTGAAAACATTCGTCGAGACTTCAGGAGCCGCACCAACATCATGGACTGGATGGTACCGCCACGAACAGCGATTCGAGGAACGCCCCGACCCACGCTGGAACGCCATGGAGAGGTGGCGGCAGCGATTCCTGGATTCCGGAGATTGGTCCAGCCTGTGGACCTACCTGATGGGACTGCTCTGCCGAAACAGTGCTTCCCCCCAGTCTGTGCGGGCTGTGTTCCGTCCACTACGGGAAGCAAGTCCCACCCTGGGCACGGGAATACTCCGCCGCAGCGTCCGGCACCGCGTCCGGCAGCGACGGGAAGCTGCTCTGGGCCGATGTCTCAGGAACGCAGAACACGCTCTGTCCCTTCCAAAGGGAACTCCGGGTTTCGTCGACGAGTCCGTCTTCAAGGAGTCGGCTGAGCCTTTCATCCAGAGCGGAGAAGAACCCGAGACGATGGCTGCGAACGTGATTTCCGCGTACCTGCAGAGGGGTGCAGACGTCAATCATGCCGTAGGACTCTGGTTTCCGCTTGTGAGTTCAAGCGACACTGAAAGCGGATGGTTTGAATTCCCCTGGGTGCGGCGTCGCAGGCGGCGACGAGCGCAGGAGAGACGACGAAAGCTGGTAGAGGGAGCAATATCCCACCTCTCCGGGCAGGGCAGCCATGCTGCGCTGCCGGTGGGCGTAGCCTCTTCCGGAGCCCCGATTACCCCCACAGCGATTGGCTCACATTCACTCTCAAACACCGCTAACGGTGCTCCTGACCCATCAAAGGCCGGAGTTCCTGGGCCTGCCGCTGACCCGAATCCAATGTCCGCACACGACCAGCCAGGCTGGACGTCGCGATTCACGCGCCACCAGCCGGCCAGGGCCAGGACCCAGGCAGCAACGCAGGTCCCAGCGTCCTCGAGGGCTTTGAGAGTAATCGCCCCTGGGCAGGCCTTTGAGTTACTGGGAGAAAACGACTTCGCGTACCTGGTACGCACTTCCGATGAGCTGGAAGGCTATGTCGCAAAGTCGGCCCTTGGCTGGCAACCCATTCTGCCCGGGGACGAGGTAGGTGCGGTCTGATGAACGAGAGAGACCTGGAAGAAATAAGATCGGTTTGTGAACGAATCATTGACCGCGTCGGAGGCGTTTTCGTGGGCAACCGGCTTCTGCTTCGCAAGCTGCTGGCGGCCTCCCTTGCCAACGGGCACGTACTTTTCGAAGACTATCCCGGATTGGGCAAAACGCTGCTGGCGAAGGTTTTTTCCAGGGCTATCGGCAGCGACACCAAGCGGGTACAGTTCACTCCTGACCTACTGCCTTCAGACATTCTGGGGGTGAACGTATGGCGGCAGAATGAGGGCGAGTTCCGGCTGGTCAGAGGACCCGTCTTCACCAACGTGCTCCTGGCCGACGAGATCAACCGCGCTCCTCCCAAGACCCAGGCAGCCCTGCTGGAAGCCATGGAGGAGCGCCAGGTGACGATCGATGGCGAGACCATGGCCCTGGGACGGCCTTTCGTCGTAATCGCCACGCAGAACCCCATAGAACAGGAGGGAACCTACCCGCTTCCGGAAGCGCAGCTCGACCGGTTTCTGTTCAAGCTGGGCACCGGGTATCCGGCCAGCCAGGAACTGGAAAACGATATTCTCCTGCGTCGCATCCAGTGGCAGAAGGACGACCCCACGGATGACCTTGAGCCAGCGGTGGAGGTGGGCGGATTTCTCGAGCTCCAGGACCTCGTCGAGACAGGGGTTTATGTGGACGAGGTGATCATAGATTACATAACGCAGGTAGTTCGGCTCACCCGGGAGCATCCCAGGGTGTCGGTAGGGGTAAGCCCAAGGGGGTCGCTGGCCCTGCTTCGTGTATCGCGAAGCATTGCGTTGATACACGGCAGGGACTTCGTAGTACCCGACGATGTGAAGATGGTGGTACCGGATGTGCTGGCGCACCGCATTATTCTCAACATCGAGGACACCCTGGAGGGGGTGCGCCCTGAGTCGATAGTTGACGAAATCCTAGAGCAGGTTCCGGCACCAACGGAAATGGGGTCCAGGAGACCCTGAGGTGTTTCCTCATTCGTTGATGGCATGGGCTGGGCTCACCGTGCTCTTCATGGTAGTTGGCCTGGCCTTCGGAAACATCGTTCTGCTCACAGGAGCCGTTTTTGTATTTCTCACTATCCTAGCGGTCGCATCGATTCAGCCCCCAGGGCAAGTGACGATTGACAGGAAAATCGCACGCGCCGTCTGCTGGGCCGGAGATTCGATCGAAGTAGAGCGCACTTTCTACGCTGAGCGAGGCATCGGTCCGATTTTTGTACATGACGAACTTCCTCAGGAACTGGAGGTGGTGGATGGGAACAACCTTCGCGTGATTTGGAAGTGGCCTGGGCCAACGACACGGGACCTTTCTTACCGCGTCAGGTTTCCGATGCGGGGCGAGTTCCCACTGCCTGGGACGACCTGGCAGTCCCAGGCGCCATTCGGGGTCAGGAGGACGGGGCCCGCTGAGGCAACTCCAACGATCGTCATCTCCGCAGTCCCCAGAGTTCGTGGGATCACTCGTCTGAACGAGGTACGGGCGATCACCAAGCAGACCCGCTATCAGGGCGACCTTGCCGAGGCCGGTGCTTCTAGCTCGGAATTTCGCGAACTTCGCCCCTACTCACCTGGAGACCCCATCAAGCTGATCAACTGGAAAGCCAGCGCGCGGGGTTCCAGAGGCGACAGCCTGCCTCTCGTCAACGAGTTGGAGCCGGAGGGTCGGAAGGCAGTCTGGATTTTTCTCGACGCAGCCGCGTATATGGATGTCGGCAATCCTCTGGGAAACCCAATGGAACACACGATCGAAGCTGCCGGCAGCCTGGCGCAGTTCTACCTTTCCCGCGGGTCTACAATCGGCGCCTATGCTTACAACAGCTACGGTGGCGGCGAATTGCTCTCGCCGGACACCGGGCAAAAGCAGTTCCGCCGGTTGACACAGATGCTGACCGGCCTCAAATCGGGCCCCGCCAGCCACGACATGCTTCAGTCGGTTGAATGGTGCAAGGGCTTCCTGCTCAGACTGCAGCCCGAGGTCTTTATCATCACCCGCCTGGACGTTTACTACCCTCGACCGGGAGAAGGACGGGAACCGCTGGAACGTTTTACCGCTGCTGTGCGTCGGCTAACGGCGTTTCGCCAGCGATCCAGGCGTCCTGGACAGGTCCGCGTAGTCCACGTAAACCCCACCGAGTCCAATTCGGACCCGGATTCTCCCTTCGAGGGAGTGGACCTGGCCCTGTGGGAGAGCCGGTCTCTGGCAGTCGACCTCAGAAGAGCGGGGGTGGCGGTAATCGAGTGGGACCCTTCGGGGGAGGACTTCATCTCGGCACTTGTGCGCCACATGAATGCTTACAGGTGAGGCATTGAGGGAACAACGGAGGGAGGTTCTGGTCGCGGCGGAGGCTGTGCTGGTCGTTCTTCTCCTACTGCTCACTGCCTGGCAATTCGTCGGGTGGGCGTCTCCTGTGGTTGAAGCGAACGCGGGCTCCCCTGACACCCTGGCAGACAGGATGCCGTCCTTCGGTATGGGCTGGTTGATGATCGGGCTGGCAACTGTTGGTGCTCTGTACGCTGTGCTCCAGTATCTTGGGAGAACCCAAGCCGGTTTGCTGCTGCTGGCGGCAGTAACCCTGCTGCCCCAGGGCCCTGGAGTTTGGGCCCACAACACCCTGAAGTGGGGCAGGCTTGTAGATCTGGGCCTTCCGCTGGGTGAGGGCCATCCGCTCCTGTTGACCGCAGTCTTGTTTGTGGCAAGCTTGGTCGGCCTTGTCATACTCCATCGAGTCGTAGCCATGCGTAATCTCGGGGAACTGCTCAAAGGCATGGGCTCAAACGATCGCGAAAGAAAAGGTGTCCTCATCTCCGAAAGCAAGACGCTGGCGGGAATTGTTGGCATCTGTCTGGCCGTTGCGCTGTTGCTCGTATCGGGGGGCAGCGTCCTGGGTCGGGCAAACTGGTTGTCGGATACTATCCCATGGGCTGTCCTGACAATCGGCGGGGGAGCCAGCCTGTTGCTGGTAGGCTTCACTGTCCTCTTCCTCCGCGGGCTGCACAGGGGGTGAGCATAGGAATTTTGCCATGGGACCCCGTCTTGAGATTTCGACACGGGCAGAGTAGTCTGTTGATGACGGAATTGGCCCGAACACCTGCAAAACGCGGGTCCGGGCGCCCAAGTTCTGGAAAATTCAACCCCACAAGCCCGCGCCACGAGAGAAGCCCTGCGGTGTACAGGACACCGGTTCCCTTGACGGGCGAAATTCGTAAACCATATAATTCGCGCGGCAGGTTATTGAAAAGTGCCTAAGAGAACATATCAACCCAAAAAGCGTCGCCGCGCTCGCGTCCACGGTTTTCGCTCCCGTTCGTCCACTTCTGATGGACGGGCAATTTTGCGGCGCCGGCGGTTCAAGGGCCGGCACAAGCTGAGCGTGTAACGCACGGCGCCTGTCGATGCAACGCAGGCACCGCATCTCCGGCACGAGACGGCATTCCCAGATTCACAGCGAAGGCGCCAGCGCAGCCAATCGGTTGCTGGTAATTCGCTACTTGGCCAACGAGCTCGACTACAGCAGGTTCGCCTTCGTGGTCAGCAAACGTGTTGGCAATGCTGTCTTCCGGAACCTGGTCAAGCGAAGGCTCAGGGAAGCGGTTAAGAGTTGCCAGTTGGCTGCGGGCTGGGACGCGGTGTTCATAGCCCGGCGTGGCGTCCAGAATGCCACCTTCGACGAACTCAGCAGGGCCACGTGGAACCTCCTGAGGCGAAGTGGTATAGGCTCCACGGAAAGCACGAGGTCAAGGCCGGACGTAGTTAGCAAGAACCTTTCCAAATCTCGCGGGGACTCGACTGAATGAAGTTGGCCATCCTGTGGTGTATTCGTGCCTACCAGGCAGGCCTCTCCCCGTTGCTGCCTACGTCGTGCCGGTATTTGCCGACATGTTCCAATTATTCTCATGACGCAGTGAACCGATACGGTGTGATTAAAGGCGCCTGGCTCGGCGCCAAACGCCTGGCCCGTTGTCATCCCTTGGGAGGCAAGGGATTTGACCCGGTGCCGTGAGTGATCGGACTCTTCGATCGAGCTGAATTTGCTCCAGCGCTTTAGCCCTTCTTCAGAAAAAGCCGGTGCCTCGCAAAAGACCGATAGGGCAACCGGAATCAGAATAATTCCAGGCGATCCGCGCGACCGCACAGCCGGAGAGGGTGGACTCTCGTTCTCCCGCTGGCTGTTACTCGCGGCCCTGGCGGGACTGCTTGTTTTCGCTCTGGCGGGATGCACCAGGGATATCGGCGGCGTCAGTTCCGGCTGGAACGCCTTGGCCAGTTCCAACGGTGTTGTCTATGTGGGCACCAAGGACGGGCAGGTTCAGGCCCTGGTTGACAACGGGTTTGAAGGGGTCCGCCCCAGTTGGAGCTTTCCTCAAGCTGAGGGAACGGACAACCTCAAGGGTGTCTACTCCTCTCCAGTAGTCGTCGGCCAGCTCCTGTATGTTGCGGGAGAGAGCGGGTATCTCTACGCCCTGGATGTCGGCACCGGAAGTCCTTCCGACAGGGGCTGGCGTCGCCCGCAGGGTCAGACTCAAAACCTGGAACCGCTGGTGGCTGGCCCCGCATACGACCCCATCAACGAGTTGCTCCTGGTCCCCTCGGAGGACGGGAGACTCTACGGCTACATCGCAGACACTGGAGAGAGCTTGTGGGACAGGCCCTTCAGCGCAGGCGACAAGATATGGTCCACCCCAGTCGTCAGCAACGGCATCGCCTATTTCGGCTCCCACGACGGCAACATATATGCCGTGAACACCGCAACGGGTGAGGAGGAGTGGCGATACGAGACCGGCGGAGTCGTTGCAGGCAGACCTCTCCTGTTTGAAGGAATGGTAGTGGCCGGATCCTTCGACAAGAACCTGTATGCCCTCGACGCGGTCGACGGAGACCTTCGCTGGAAGTTCGAGGGAACAAACTGGTTCTGGGCCGGCGCAGTAACGAACGGGGAAACCATTTTTGCCCCCAGTATGGACGGCAATGTGTACGCCCTGGACCGCAACGGCATCCTCCGGTGGAAATATGATACGGGCGACTCAATAGTCTCCCCACCGGTTCTGGTGCCTCGGGGGCTGGTGGTGGCACCAAGAAATGGCCGCCTGCTGCTGCTCGATGTATCAGACTCCGGCGACCGAACGGCAGCCCAGAGGCTGTTGTCGTCCCAGAGCCTAGGCGACGCTCAAATCAAGGCGCCTCTGGTGGCGGTCGGCGAGTCTGTGTATGTAGGGTCCGAAGACGGCAGCGTCCGCCGGGTGGAAGTCAAGGGTGGGCAGGTACAGATGTGGTGCTGGCACTACGAGAACGTCCAATGCAACTGATCGTTCGACGGAGTCGACCGGCTGCCCGGATGAATCGGGAGGCAAGGTAGGGCCCTTTGGGAATCGACGACCTCTGGCGTGAAATAATCATCAGGCCCATGTTGAACCTGCTGGTGGTGCTCTACACCATCTGCTTCAACAACATGGGCGTCGCTATCATCGTCTTCACCGTAATCGTCCGCCTGGTCACGCTTCCGCTGACCATCAAGCAGCTACGCCAGATGAAGGCGATGACCGACCTGCAACCCCGGATGCGTGAGATCCAGGAGCGTTACGGTCGCGACCGGCAACGTGTCTCCCAGGAAACCATGCGCATGTACCGGGAAGCGGGTGTCAACCCGGTGGGGTGTCTCGGCCCTCTCGTGATCCAGATGCCCATACTTTTCGGCCTCTTCCGGGTGCTGATTCAGACGCTGTACTCCCGTCCGGACCACATGGTCGCACTGGCCGAAAAGTTCTACGCCTGGATTCCCTATTTCCCCATCTACACCGCGGCCCCGTTGGCCGCTTCCTTCCTGTGGATGGACCTCTCCGAGCCGGACCCCACCAACGTGGTCGTTCCGGTGCTCGTCTTCGTTTCCACATGGCTGCAGCAGAAGATGACCATGACACCGTCGACGGATCCCAGGCAGTCGACGAACCAGATGATGATGTTGTGGCTGATGCCGCTGATGATTGCATTCTTCTCCTTCACGCTGCCCAGCGGCCTGTCGCTGTACTGGATTGCTTCCAATGTGATCGGTATCGGTATCCAGTACTTCATAACCGGATGGCAACCCATTTTCCCGCTGTTCCCCAAGGCGGAGCCGGCTCCCGCAGAAGGGCCGTCTGCGTCATCCCGCTACGATGAACCTGAGGAGGTTGATGGTGATGCAAGAACCTCTAGTAATGAGCGCCCGAACCGTAGAAGAAGCAATCGAGCTGGCTCTGAAAGAGCTCGACGTCGGCCGCGACGAGGCAGAGGTCGAAGTACTAAGTAGAGGCAAGGCCGGCTTCCTGGGAATCGGAGCGGAGCTGGCCCGAGTGCGAGTCACTCTCCTTGGCGCGGGAGCTTCCCCCGTTACTGAAGACAGTACTGAAGGCATCGGGGAGCAGACCGCAGCTTCGTTGGCCGCTGCTGCCCTGGGCCGCATCCTCGAATCGGCCGGGGTCAATGTGACCCGAACGCTGCGCTCGGCACACGATCCGGAGGCGGGCGGACCGGTCATCGACCTTGCCGGCGAGGACTCGGGTCTGCTCATTGGACGGCGTGGCCAAACCCTGCAGTCACTTCAGTTTCTCGTCACCCTGATAGTCCGCAAGCAGATGGGCGAGGATGTTCGCGTGGTGCTGGACGTGGAGAATTACCGCCAGCGGCGCGAGACCTCTCTACGGGACATGGCGGCCAAGGTTGCCAGTCGCGTTGCCCAGACCAACCGGAGCATAACCCTGGAGCCGATGTCCCCGGCAGACCGCCGCATCATCCACACCTCTCTCTCGGAGCATCCTGAAGTGCGAACCGAGAGTGCCGGTGAGGGGGAGAACCGGAAGGTAACCATCATGCCGCGAAGAGACTAACAGCGGTCGAGCCCATCTAGGGCAAACGCATTCTAATTTTTTGGAGCCCAATAAATCGTCATTCCCGCAAAAACGGGAATCCATGCCTCCCTGCCCGAAGCTGATTGTATCGGCGCAGAACCCTCTGGATTCCCGCTTCCGCGGGAATGACGGGGGTCTGCACTGCGTATCAAGTTAGAACGTGGTTGCCCTGCGAGTCCACCCGGTTAGCCCTGGCAGACCAGAAACCGACGCACACACTACACCACGGCGCACCGAGTTTGATAACATTAGGCTCAACGCCCGCCCAGGCGTGGCCTGAGGGAAGCGAAGACTAGAAAGCCGGAGGAGGGCCTTACTGTGATTGCAATAGAACCCACCCGAGAAGTAGTCTCCGGGGTCTACGAGCTTTTGGACAAGAAACTGAACACCGTTCGCTCCGTCCAGAACCGCCCCCTGACCCTGAGCGACAAGATTCTGCTCAGCCACCTTGACGACCCCACAGCCACCGGCATGGTACGGGGGCAGACCTACGTGCAGCTCCGCCCCGACCGGGTGATCCTGCAGGACGTGCTGGGCCAGACCGCCATGCTCCAGTTCATGCAGACCCGGATGGCCACCACCGCTGTGCCTACTTCCGTTCACTGCGATCACCTGATTCAGGCCCGTGCGGAAGGCGGACGCGATCTCACCGAGTCCCTTGCGGAAAACGACGAGGTCTACAACTTCCTGCGAACTGCCTCCGCTAAGTACGGCGTGGGCTTCTGGTCGCCGGGAGCCGGCATCATTCACCAAGTGGCTTTCGAAAACTACGCCTACCCCGGCGAGATGATGATCGGCACCGACTCTCACACCCCCATGGGAGGCGGGCTAGGCTCAATCTCCGTGGGCGTAGGCGGGGCCGACGCAGTCGAGGTCATGGCCGGGCTGCCCTGGGAAGTCCTGTACCCCCGTTTCATCGGCGTGCACCTGACTGGGGAGATGAGCGGCTGGACCGCTCCCAAGGATGTCATTCTCTACCTGGCCGGTCAGCTGACCGTGTCGGGAGGCACCAACGCCATCATCGAGTATTTCGGGCCGGGAGCGGCTTCCATCAGCGCTACCGGCAAGGCCACTATCACCAACATGGGCGCCGAGCTGGGCGCCACGACCTCTGTGTTCCCTTACGACGAGCGCATGGCCCGGTACCTGAGGGCCACCAAGCGCGGCGACATCGCCGAACTGGCCGACCAGTACCTCCACCTGCTGACCGCTGACCCCGAATGCGAGGCCAACCCACAGCAGTACTATGACCGTATCGTCGAGATCAACCTGTCCGAACTCGAACCGCACCTGGTGGGACCTCACTCGCCCGACCGCGCCCGGCCCATCTCACGGATGGCGGCGGAGCTCAAGGAAGACGACGGTCTGGTCGACGAGATTTCCGCTGCCCTGATTGGAAGCTGCACAAACTCCTCGTACGAGGACATGAGCCGGTCTGCGGATGTGGCCGAGCAGGCAAAAGCGAAGGGACTCCAGTCTGCAGTACCGTTCATGGTTACCCCCGGCTCGGAGCAGGTGCGCGCCACCATCGAGAGGGACGGGCAGATGCAGTCTCTGAAGGACATCGAAGCCACGGTGCTGGCCAACGCCTGCGGCCCCTGCATCGGACAGTGGAGGCGCGCCGGCGAAAATGTCGGAACGCCAAACACGATCGTAACCTCCTACAACCGCAACTTCCCGGCTCGCAACGACGGGCAGCCGTCCACCATGAACCTGATCGGCAGCCCCGAGATTGTGACCGCGCTGGCTATCGGCGGGCGGCTGTCCTTCAATCCAATGACGGACACTCTCACAGCCGCCGATGGCTCCGAGTTCAGGCTCAACCCCCCTGCAGAAGCACCAGAGGTCCCTCCGTCCGACTTTGACGAGGGCCGGTCCTTCTACCAGGCCCCGCCTGACGACGGGAGTAGCATCGACCTGACCGTCTCCCCCGACAGCGAGCGCATCCAGCTCCTGGAGCCGTGGCCCGCCTGGGATGGCAACGACTTCACCGACATGCCCGCGCTGCTCAAGGCAAAGGGCAAGACGACCACCGACAGCATCTCCCCAGCCGGCGTGTGGCTGCGCTTCCGGGGGCACCTGGACCGGTTCAGCGACAACATGTTCATGGGCGCTATCAACGCTTACACCGACGAGGCCGGAAAGGGCCTGAACGCCATCAGTGGTGAAAGAGATCAGGGCTTCTCCAGGATCGCCCGCGACTACAAGACCCAGGGCGTCAAGTGGGTGGTCATCGGCGACTCCAACTACGGGGAGGGCAGCAGCCGGGAGCACGCCGCGCTGTCGCCCAGGCTTCTCGGTGGCGCTGCGGTCATCGCCCGGAGCTTCGCCCGCATCCACGAGAGCAACCTCAAGAAGCAGGGACTGCTGGCTCTCACCTTCTCGGACGAAGCCGACTACGACCGCATCCGGGAAGATGACCGCATCAGCCTCACTGGCCTGAAAGACATGGCCCCCGGCAACCCGGTGCAGTGCACCGTAAACCACAGCGACGGAACATCCGAGACCCTGGATCTCCAGCACTCGTACAGCGAGTCGCAGCTCGAGTGGTTCAGGCTGGGATCGGCGCTCAACCTGTTCCACCAGTAGGCTACCCCTCCCTTTCACGCGCACCCCAACAGCCCGCCCTTCCAGCCTTGAGCTTGGAAGGGCGGGCCCTCTTTTCCGATTCGATCTCTTTCGGACTTGATCTCGCATGGGCCCTCCTCAAAGGTAGGTGCCATTCTTTCCCTCTGCTTATCCACATCCTGCCGTCGGCAGGGCTCTCCACAGATGAGTGAGTGAATTTACCGTCATTCCCGCGAAAGCGGGAACCCACGCCTCTTTGCCCAAAGCTGATTGTATCGGCGCAGAATCCTCTGGATTCCCGCTTTCGCGGGAATGACGGGGGCTGCACCGCGTATCAAGTTAGAAAGCGGTTGCCCTGACCACTTCTGTCTTCCAGTTGACCGTCTGGGAACTGGGCCGATAGAATAGGCGCGTGAACAGCGAGCCGGACTTCCCACAGGTCTATGGCCCGTTCGACAGTCCCCGCGAAGAATGCGGGGTAATCGCCGTATACTCCCCTGAAGAGACCGCCAGCCGCCTCACCTTCTTTGGTCTTTTCGCCCTACAGCATCGCGGACAGGAAAGTGCCGGCATCGCCGCCTCCAACGGCGAGTGCGTCGAAGTCCACGCCGAAATGGGTCTTGTATCCCAGGTATTCCGCGAGCCTGATTTTCTGCCGTTGGCGGGGGACCTGGCCATAGGCCATACCCGGTATTCAACCACGGGCAGCAGCGAGATCTGCAACGCTCAACCGTTGGTGGTTGAAGGGCGCGCAGGAACTCTGGCCCTGGCCAACAACGGCAATATCATCAACGCCCGCGAATTGAAGGACCAACTGGAGCAGGAGTGGGACTGCTCATTTGTCTCCACCACGGACACCGAGATAATCGCCCGCATGGTGGTCGACTCGGCGGAGGCGTCCTGGGAAGACCGCATCTTCCAATGCATGCGGCGCCTTGAGGGAGCCTATTCGCTGGTAGGCTTGACTCACGACGCCGTATTGGCCGCCCGCGACCCTCTGGGCATCCGCCCACTGTGCATAGGGCGCAGGGGCGACGGGTGGGTTGTCGCGTCGGAAACATGCGCCCTCGACAACCTTGGCGCAGAGTTCGTGCGGGAGATCGACCCCGGCGAAGTCGTGGTAATTGACCACCAGGGGCTGCGTTCGTCGATTTGGCCCGGGGTAAGCGAGTCTAGGCCACGTGCCCTATGCGTCTTCGAGTTGATCTACTTTTCGAGGCCTGACAGCCTGATGGATGGGCATCTCGTGCATTCGAAGAGGCAGCAGATGGGCGCGGAGCTCGCCCGAGAACACCCGGTTGAGGCCGATCTGGTCATCGGCATTCCGGATTCATCAACCGCAGCGGCTGTGGGCTACGCCCTGGAGTCGGGAATACCCTTCAGCGAGGGGTTGATCAAGAACCGGTATGTGGGCCGTACCTTCATCGAGCCGGAACAGCGGTTGCGCGACCTCGGGGTCCGGCAGAAGTTCAATAGCCTGGGGGAGGTCATCCGCGACAAGCGCATAGTCGTGGTCGACGACAGCATAGTCCGCGGCACCACCACTCCGCATGTGGTAAACCTGCTGCGCCGCGCCGGAGCCGCCGAGGTGCACATGCGGGTCTGCGCACCGCCCATCCGGCACCCCTGCTTCATGGGCGTTGACATGGCCTCCCGCAAGGAACTACTGGCGGCCAACAACACCGTGCCCGAAATCCGGGAGTTCATCGGCGCCGACACCCTGGGGTATCTCAGTGTCAAGGGTCTGATGAAGGTCGTCGGGGGAGAGGGCGGGGGCTTTTGCGACGCGTGCTTTACGGGCAACTACCCCGTTCCCGTGCAGCTTGAACTCGACAAGCTTGTGCTGGAAACCCCCGCCGGCTGATCCCAGGCCGCACCCGGCCCTCTTCCGTTGCCGCCCCTCGCCTCATCGCTGGACCGCCCTTGCCAGAGTTGCGGCTGTCATTTAACCTTTTTCCTGCAATTCGGTCTGCCTTTCAGCAGAGAACAGAGTGTGGTCAGGATGTGGAATTGAGCGCAGAAAGCACTGGCGGCGCTTACAGGCAATCCGGCGTAGACCTCGCGCAGATGGAAGATCTCAAGGACCGCATCCGCGGACTGGCGGCCAGTACCCACGGGCCTGAGGTCATCGACGGTGGAACGAGTTTTGCTGGCCTTTTCCAGCTGGATGGTGCAGACGGCCCTGTCCTCGTCGCCAGCACGGACGGTGTGGGTACCAAGCTCAAGGTAGCGGCCCAGTTGGGTCATTTCGAGTCCATTGGCCGAGACCTGGTCACCCTTAACGTCAACGACATTCTCACCAAGGGGGCCCGCCCTCTCTTCTTCCTGGACTATGTCGCGTTCAGCAATGTGGACTCCCAGTCCCTGGACTCCCTGATGCGCGGCATCGCATGGGGCTGCCGTGAGGCGCAGTGCTCCCTCATCGGCGGCGAGACCGCCCAGATGCCCGGAGTATACGCGGATGGAGAGATGGACCTCGCTGGCTTCGTCGTAGGCGTTGTCGAGAAGGGACGACTTCTGGAGCCGTCAAGGGTCCAGCAGGGGGACAAGCTCTTCGGGATTCCGTCCAGTGGGCTCCATACCAACGGCTTTTCCCTTGTGCGCAAGGTATTCGGCACGGACGATGATCCGGCGGCCCTGTTCCGCCGCCTGGATGGCCTGAACCACACACTGGGCGAGGAACTGCTGCTCTATCACCGGAACTACTACCCAATGCTCGCCCCCGCGGTGGAACTCCTGACCGGACTCGCCCACATCACGGGAGGCGGCCTCCCAGGAAAACTGCCCGCCGTTCTGCCGGACCATCTCGCCGCTTCCATAGATACGAGTGCCTGGACCCCGTTACCGATTTTCGATCTGATACAGCGACAGGGGAACATATCGGATGACGAGATGTTCCGCGTCTTCAACATGGGCCTCGGGATGGTCGCGGTATGCCCCGAGGAAAATTCGTCTCCCTTCCGTCATCTCATACTCGAAGCAATCCCGCTGGGAGAGGTGGTCGCTCGTGAATGGGACGACCAAGTCCTGCTCGTCAGGTGAGAACCCTCTCGCATCCTAAGGCCACCCAACTCGCCATTCCTGGGATAGCAGGGATACAGTGCCTCTGACCGGTTTAAAACTGGCAGAAATCGCGAAAAGAACAAAATTGTCCACCCCCTATTGGAGATTGGAGAATCAGATTGAGAGCTCTGATAAGTGTTTACGACAAGACCGGCGTGGTTGAATTCGGGCGCCGGATAGCCCAGGCCGGTTACGAACTGGTCAGCACCGGAGGAACCCACAGGACACTGTCCGAGGAGGGAGGGCTGAACGTTCGCCAAGTGGCCGAAGTCACTGGCTCGCCCGAAATCCTCGACGGCCGGGTCAAAACACTGCATCCGGTCATTCACGGGGGACTGCTGGCACGCCGAGAGTCCCCGGACCAGATGGCCGAACTGGCGGAGCACGGCATCGAGACCATCGACCTCGTCGCAGTGAACCTTTACCCCTTCGTCGAGACCGTCAGCAAGGCAGGCGTTACGCTGGACGACGCGCTGGAGAACATTGACATCGGAGGACCGACGATGCTCCGCGCCGCGGCCAAGAACTTCCCGTCGGTGGCCGTGGTCGTGGACCCGGCGGACTACGCGTGGGTGGCCGACAAGATTGCGGACGGCGGCCTGTCGGACGAAGACAGGCACGGGCTGGCTGCCAAAGCCTTCCGTCATGTCTCCGAATACGATTCGGCTGTAACCGGCTACCTGGCGGGCGTTGAAGCCTCTGAACAGCTGCCCGACAGGCTCACCATCTCTCTCGACAAGGTGTCAGGCCTGCGGTACGGCGAGAACCCCCACCAGGCTGGCGCGCTGTACGCCCCCTCTGGTTCTGGCCTCACCGGCATTGCGGGCGCAACCCAGCTTCACGGGCGGGAACTCTCGTACAACAACCTCATGGATGCCGACGCCGCCTGGCGCACCGTATCTGATTTCACAGAGCCTACGGTGGCCGTCGTCAAGCACAACAATCCCTGCGGCCTGGCCAGCCGCGACTCCATCGCCGAAGCATACCAACTGGCCTACGAGGGAGACACGGTCAGCGCCTTCGGAGGGATCGTCGCCGTCAATCGCACCGTCGACGTCGCCACCGCACAGGAGATGGACGCGATCTTCTACGAGGTGGTCATAGCCCCAGGTTACGACGACGACGCGCTGGCAATCCTCCAGCGGAAGCGTAACCTGCGCATCCTGACGGTTGGTACAGGCCCAGTAGGGAGCGCTCTGGACCTGCGGCCGATTTCCGGCGGGATGCTGGTGCAAGGCGCCGACGATATCGCGGAAGATCCTGTGGAGTGGAAGACAGTTACGGAACGAGTTCCCAGCGCTGCCGAGCGACAGGACCTCGCCTTCGCCTGGAAGGCAGCCAAACACATCAAGTCCAACGCCATCGTCTTCGCCAAGGACCGTGCGCTGCTGGGAATGGGCGCCGGACAGCCTAACCGAGTGGTCAGCGTGCATCTCTCCCAACACATCGCCGGCGACAAGGCCAAAGGGGCCGTGCTTGCCTCCGACGCCTTCTTTCCCTTCCCGGACAACATCGAACTGGCCGCTGAGGCCGGCATCACGGCCATCGCACAGCCTGGCGGTTCCGTCCGGGACGAAGAGGTCATCGCCGCCGCCAATCAGGCGGGGCTGGCAATGGTGTTCACGGGGGTGCGCCATTTCCGCCACTAGGCTCACCCGCGCCGGATGAAGGCAATGAGCGCCAGCGTCGACATCGTCATTCCGGTATACAACGAAGAGGATGCCCTTCCGGTGAGCATCCCGAAGCTGTGTGCCTTTCTTGAGGACAACCTATCCAACCCGTGGCGTATAACCATCGCCGATAACGCCTCCATCGACGGCACCCGCGCCGTCTCAGAAGGCCTGTGCCGCGAAGTGGAAGGAGTTAATTACCTCTACCTGCCGGAGAAGGGGCGAGGCAGGGCCCTCAAGGCCGCCTGGCTGGGCAGCGAGTGCGACATCGTCAGCTACATGGACGTCGACCTTTCCACCGACCTCTCGCACTTCCCGGCACTGGTCAGCCAACTGGAGACTGGTTGCCATGTGGCCATCGGCAGCCGGCTCAGCCCCGGCTCGAAGGTTACTCAGCGCAGCTTCAAGCGCGAGTTCACCTCCCGGACTTACAACAAGCTGGTCTGGTCGATGTTCTTCGTGGGCTTCCCGGATGCCCAGTGCGGCTTCAAGGCGATGACACGGCAGGCAGCCCAAGCCATCATCCCCCACATCGAGAACAATAATTGGTTCTTCGACACAGAGTTGCTGATCATCGCCGAGAAGCGTGGATACCGCATCGGCGTCGTACCCGTCGCTTGGGAAGACGACCCAACCAGCACCGTCAACGTCGTCAAAACGGCCACCGAGGACATCAAGGGCCTGCTCCGCCTCCGCTTCGGCGGCATCCCCAGGGTGGACCCTCCCCTTTCCCTCTGATTACCATCAAGTCCCCAAATTCCCTCCCCGTCCAGTGGAAGGTTAGGCCGCCAAATTCCCTCTCCATTCCCTTTCACTTGAGGGGGAGGGAGAGGGTTTAATGTGAAGGTCGACTTCTCGGCAACTAAACCAACAAAGGAATCGTGAAACTAACATGGAACTGGGACTCACAGGCAAGACCGTCATCATAACCGGGGGCGGCTCCAACATAGGCCGAGGCATTGTCCACGCATTCGCCGATGAGGGCAGCAACATCGTTATCGCAGAGCTCGACCCGACCCAGGGCCAGCTGGTTGCTGACGAAGTTGCATCCAGAGGCACCGGAGGGCGGGCCATCGTCGTACCCACCGACGTGACCAGCCACGAATCGGCCAACGCGATGGTGGAGGCGGCGACTGCAGAGTTCGGCCGCGTGGACGTGCTGGTCAACAACGCCGGTTGGACCGTCGACCGGCTGTTCCTCGAAAAACCGCGTGAGGAATGGGAGCGGGAGGTGCAGGTCAACCTGTGGGGAGCAATCAACTGCATCCACGCCGTCCTGCCGGGAATGGTGGAGCGTCAGGGAGGCAGCATCGTCTGCCTCAGCTCGGACGCCGGCCGGATGGGTGAGTACCGGGAAGCAGTCTATTCCGCTTGCAAGGCCGGAGTAATCGCCCTCAGCAAGTCCATAGCTCGCGAGACCGGCCGCCACGGCCTGCGCCTGAACTGTGTCTGCCCTGGCCTGGTAGTACCACCCGAAGAAGAGTCCATCAGCGAGACCAGCATGTGGCACCAGATGCGCGAGGTATTCACCCCCGAGGCCCGCGAGCGCGCCGTCCGCGCCTACCCTCTACGTCGCATGGCCGAGCCCCGCGAGATCGCCAACGCGGTCGTCTTCCTCGCCTCAGACGCCGCCGGCTTCATAACCGGCCAGACCCTCAGCGTCAGCGGCGGCTACACCATGGCCTGATGATTGCACACCGTCGAATGCACCGAAATGAAAAGGCCCCAGCAATTGCCGGGGCCGTCGTGCGTTGCTTACCGTGTAAGGTCTCAGGCTTAGAGCGCGGCGACCTTCTCGCGGAGGGCGTCCAGCTCGGCGATCAGCTGGGCCTTGGGGTCGTCCTTGCCGCCGTTGTTCATCTCCACCAGCTCCCAGGAGCGGGCCTCGATTGCCGGCATCATGGACTGGAGCAGTTCCTCGTCCACGTCGTTGGCAATGGTGGGGTAGCCGGCGCGGGAGATCATGCTCTTGATCTTGCCCTGCTTGAACTGGTCCAGCGTCCAGGCCAGGGTCTCGCCGGAGGTGGTGACATCCCAATAGATCCGGACGTCCTGGTTGCGCGGGCCGTAGTGGTAGTGCGGGCCGTTCTGGAAGCAGTCGAAGGCCAGCAGCTCGACTTCCTGACCGGCAATGTCGGACAGGACGTGAATGGCCATGCCCTCGTCGTTGATCTGCGGCAGATGGCGGTATTCCAGACCGAACTTCAGGTTACCGACGGTGACCTTGTCGCCATCCAGCATCTCCGGCATCATGTGATGCACAGTGCGGCGCCCACCCAGCGACATCTCGCGGGCGGTGGACTCGATCTCGTCCAGCTTTTCGGCGCTGACCGGGCTGGCCTCGAGCGTGTCGGCCAGGTCTTCGTAGCCGGAGCGACGTACCATTGAGGACAGATTGTTGCGCAGGTTGCCGATGGTCCATCCCAGCGGGTTGCCGGCAGTGGTCTTGTCCAGATGCAGGCGAATGTTGTGGTTCTCCGGCCCGTAATGGTAGTGGGGGTCCTGGTCAAAGCAGTCGAAGCGAAGGATCTCGGTGTCGTGGCCGTCGATCTCCGAGTAGACCTGCAGGCACAGGCCCTGGTCGTTCATGATCTCCGCCCGGTAGCTCATCGCGATTTCGATGGGGCCAGCGTTGATTACGGTGCCTCCCTTTTCCACGTTGCGCCTCCTCCGTATATGTAAATAGTTTTGTGTAGCAGTTTCGGGCGTTTTTTCACGCCGCGTTGCGCATGAATTATATCACGACGGGGTATACTGGCAAGCGGCGAGAGCAAAGACTCGCTCGGCTGTAACGGTTAGACATAATATTCCTCATCCACCCAGCAGCATGGAAGGTGAATCTTCCAGCTACCCAACTCTGCGGCGTTCACAAACAGGAGATACCAGCATGCAAATCGGAGTTTCGATGCCACGCATTCCCGACGGGCCAGGGCTCAGGGAGTTCGCACAGGCCGCGGAGGAAATGGGCTTCGAGTCGGTGCTCATCGGGGACCACATCGTCCTCCCCACAGGCGGAACGACCCAGTACCCCTACACCCCATCGGGTGGGTTTTCCCGGCCATCGGACGAGCCGTTCCTGGAAACAATGACCCTGTTGGGCTACCTCGCCGCCTGCACCGAGCGCATCAAGCTGGGCAGCACGGTTCTGATTCTGCCCTACCGCAACCCGGTCGTGCAGGCCAAGATGTTCGCGTCGCTGGACTCGCTGACCGGGGGCCGCATGATCTGCGGCGTGGGAGTAGGTTGGCTCGAGAAGGAGTTCGACACGCTGGGTGTCAGTTACGCCGAGCGGGGGCCGTTGACCGACGAGTTTCTCGAAATATTCCACACGCTGTGGTACGACGACCGGCCGGAGCATCATGGCAGGCACTACGACTTCGACGGCATACAGTTCTATCCCAAGCCGGTCCAAAATCCGCTGCCCATCTGGGTCGGCGGACACACCCGCGCCGCCCTGCGCCGAACGGCCAAGTTCGGTGACTGCTGGCACACCACCCGGCAGACCCCGGAGTTCGTTGCATCTCACATACCCTACCTGACGCAGCAGATCGAAAAGCAAGGCCGCAGGGTGGAAGACATCACCGTCTCATTGAAGCGCAGCCTGCACTTCACCGACATCGGGCTACCGGAGATGGGCAGCGAGCGCAGCGGAGGGGCTCTCGTCTGCGGCACCCAAGAAGTCGTCGACGACATGCACGCCTGCCACGAGATCGGTATCGGGCAGTTGACCTACGACTTCCGTGTAACCGAAATCTCCGACTGCATCCGCGTCATGGAGCGCCTGGCCGAAGCCGTGCTTCCGGTGGCCGGCCGCCTGGGTTAGGCAGAGAACCGATGACAGATGGCGATTGTGTGGAGCCCGTGGAGCGTGTAGATTGGCAGCATGTCACCAGAAACGATTGCCATCATCGCTGTGGGGGTAGGACTGGGAGGGCTGATACTGACCCTTTTCCAAGTTACGAACAGGCGGTTTGATTCCATTGACGGGCGATTTGATTCTCTTGACAGGCGATTTGAAACCCTAGAAAGGCGAGTTGATTCGCTACAGCAACAGCAATCGGGTTTGACCGAACGGGTGGCCCGCCTTGAAGGGCTAGTGGAAGCGATTCGGGACATGCTGATAAGAGCGCCGGCGGCCCCGTAGCCCCTCTCGCCTGCTCCCCTATAACCCGCTGTCCTTGAACCACTTGGCCCGCTTCACCAACTCCTCGCAGGTGTGGCGCATGGCTGACAACTGCTTCTCCGTCACCGGGCGTTTAACCGCGGCGGGCGCTCCGGTCACGAACGAATTGGCCGGTATCTGAGAACCCGGCAACACGGCCGAGTTGGCCGCCACGAGGCAGTTCTCACCCAGAGTTACATGGTTCAGCACAGTACAGTTGTTGCCCAGCAACGACCCGCTCCCCACGCGGTCACAGTGCACCACCACGCTGTGTCCTACCGAAACCCCGTTCTCCAAGGTCAGACCATTGCCATGAATCACTGACCCTTCCTGTATGTTGACGTAGTCGCCAATGACTATGGCGTCGTCGCCATCCCCGCGAACTGTGACTCCCGGCCAGATACTGGCGTACTCGCCGATTTCCACGTTTCCCACCACATAGGCGAACTCGCTCACCCACGCTGTCTCTGCAACTTTCGGCGTAACGCCATTTAGAGTACGAATCAACTCCGGTCTCCTTCGCTGGGTCTAAAATCTTCTAGCATCGTCCGGCGCCCACGGCCCTACGGGCCTCCCGGTCCATATCGCGGTTGATTATCGCCTGGCGTTTGTCGTAGCGCCGCTTGCCCCGTGCGAGCCCCAGCTCAACCTTGGCAACGTGACGCTTGATGTAGAGTCTGAGGGCCACCAAAGTTAGTCCCTTCTCAGCAACGTCACTCTCCAGCTTGCTTATTTCATCCCGGTGCATCAGCAGTTTCCGAAGGCGCCGGGGTTCGTGGTTGAACTGGCTTGCCGGGTCGTACGGCGCTATAAAGGTGTTGTGCAGCCACAATTCGCCATCCCGGACGCGCGCGTAGCCGTCTCCGAGGTCCACTTTTCCGGCACGAATTGACTTGATCTCCGTGCCGGTGAGGACGATTCCTGCTTCGAACCGTTCCAGTATCTCGTAATCGAAGAAGGCCTTGCGGTTGGTGGCAGCAGTGCGATTGCCACCCGTGCTGACGTCTTTGGTCGCCTTTGTGGATTTCTTCTTGGCCATGATCAGCCTTCCTGATCGGTAGAATTCACTCTAAGGTTAGCGCAAATTATGAGTTTTCTATAAGCTTGGTCAATTCTTCTATGGCAAGGTCAAGCTGCAGGTCTTCGGAATCGTCTTCCGAGGCTTCCAGCACGATATCAGGGACAATGCCTTCGCCTTCGATCAGCCTGCCGTCCGGTGTATACCATCTGCCGATGGTGAAGTTCACCGCAGACCCATCCCTGAGCGGCCAGAGATTGTTGACGCTCCCCTTGCCAAAAGATTTCACTCCGATTGTCTCCGCCCGGTCATGGAACATAATCGCTCCAGCGAAGACCTCCGCGGCTGAAGCGCTGAAGCCGTTCATCAGCACCACGACCGGCACATCCAGAGCCATGCCGCCCGATTTTGCATTCCAGTCGCGGCGGTTCCCCTGCCCGTCCAGTTGGTAGAGCACCAAGCCTTCTTCCACAAACTGGCTGGTAATGTCGACCACCGAGGAGAGAAGCCCCCCGGGATTGTTCCGTACATCTACCACCAGACCGACCCCCTGCGAACGCTCGAACCGCTCCATGGCCCGCCCCAACTCGTCCAGGCTGTTTCCACTGAAGGAAGTGATCCTGAGATGGCCTATGCGGCCAACCAGCATGGTCAGGCGCACACTTTCCAGGCGGATCACACCCCGAACGATCTCCAAAACTGCAGTTTCACCGGTACGGTCCCTTCGGACCTCGATGGTGACCGGGGTGCCCTTTTCTCCCCTTATTCGGTTGATCGCCTGGAATAAATCCCATCCGGCAATGCTCTCGCCGTCGATGCTGAGTATCACGTCCCCGGGTTTTACGCCCGCTTCCTCTGCCGGGGTGTCCGGAATCGGTGCAACTATGGTGATCAGTCCGTTCCGTACTGTTACTTCCGCGCCTATCCCTTCAAAGGAACCCCGAATTTCCTGCCGCTGATAAGAATACTGTTCCGAATCCAGGTAAGCGGCGTGCGAGTCTCCCGTGGCCTCCAGCATCCCCTTGATGGCCCCATCAGCGAGAGCAGCGTGGTCAAACGTGCCGGCATCGATATGTTCGCGCTCCATGAGTTCCCACACTTCCACCAGCTTGACGAACTCCGGTGGCAGGCCCTCAATGGCAGTACCTTCAATTGTAGTGCTCTCGACTGAAGCGCCCTCTTTAGGCTCCAGAGGGGTATCTGCCGTGCAGGCAAGAACCGACGTTCCCAGGCAAAGCAGAACTGCCAGGATTGAAAGGAACGTGAACAGGGAGCGGAAGCGCCGCCCGGAGTCAGCGGCCAAAGGGCAATCTCCTGCAAGACGATAAAGCACGGCCCGAACAGGCCGCTTGTTTCGATTCTATCACAGGCAATTCCAGCTAATTTCTGATGGTTCAAATGCAGAATTCTCCCGGACCTGGAGAAACTCATTGCGAACCCAACCCCAACAAGACCTAAACGCTTGACGGGTCAGGGCAACCGCATTCTAATTTTATGGAGCCCGATAATTCGTCATTCCCGCGAAAGCGGGAATCCACGCCTCTCTGCCCGAAGCTGATTGTATCGGCGTGGAACCCTCTGGATTCCCGCTTTCGCGGGAATGACGGGGGACTTCACCGCGTATTAAGTTAGAATGCGGTTGCCCTGCTTGACGGGGATCGTCTCCCACCTCATTTGCCCCGATATGTTAAGATTGCGCCGAGAACGCACGCGACTTTTCTGAACTGGGCCCGGTGGGCGCATTGAGCTTCCCCTCCTGGAGCTGGTTGCAATTGGGAAGTTTTGCGATCTCCTTGGCCTTTCGAATACCCTGGAATTGAAGGGGACCCAAACTAAGGAGGAAAGGTATGTCCACCCTTGCTGTGGAGGTGGTGTACCGGGGTATCTTCCAGAAGACCCTGGCCCGCAACATCGTCCGCTCCATAGTGTTCGCCGCCCGCAAGGACGGCAAGATTGGCACCGCTTTCGGACGCTACGGCGACTCGCCGGAGCGCAACGGCATCCCGGCCAAGCAGTTTGCCATCGTGGCCGATGACCCCGAGGAACTCGAAGAAAGCCTCGCCGTCTACCAGGCTACCAGCGTCGACGTCACCATCAATGTCGACGATACCATGTGCAAGGGAATCGAGTCCTGGGCCTGGTATGGACTTCAGCCCATCAACGAGCTCACCAAGCCCGGCGGCACCCTCATCGTCACCTCCAGGCAGCAGGCCGATGCCTTGCTGGAGGACATACACCCCAAGGAGACCCCTTACAACCTCTCCATCGTCACCGGTATCCCCAGCTTCTCCGGCCTCTGGGTTTACAAGGACGACCACACCGACGCCCGCATCCTGGGCGCCTTGTGCAAAGTCTGCCCGGACTTGGTGAGCCTCGAGGCAATGCTGGAAACGATCGAGGAGCAGATGGGTGGAGGCACCAAGTTGGCCTCAGCCCAGCGGTCTTTTGACCGTACTAATTCTCGTCCCGTCGAGCCCGGTGAGGGCGGCAACGAGCGCGAGATGAAGTTCACCATGCCGGGCTGGAAGACGATGGAAGAAGGCCTCGTCATCCGGGCCCTTCCCGAGGGCGGCGAGTACGCCGACGGGGATGGCGGCTACGTTCCCGGCCGCAGCGAGGTCTTCAAGAAGTACAGCACCCGCTCCATGCGTCCGGTGATCAACTTCGAAACCTGCATCAAGTGCACCCTGTGCTGGCTGCAGTGCCCCGACACCTGCTTCGATGTAACGCCGGACGGGCTCTATGACGCCAACATGGAGTCCTGCTGTGGCTGTGGCGTCTGCGAGGCCGTCTGCCCGGTCCCCGAATGCGTCACCATGGTGAGCGAGGCCGAGTTCAACGACCATGACAGCCAGTGGGAGATGTGGCAGAAGGACAAGGACGGCTACAACAAGTGGATGACTGAGCTGGTGGAGAAGCAGAAAGCCGAGACCCGCACCCACGGCTTCCACCATGTCGGCGGCTACGCCGAACAGATCCAGGCAACGGAGGCAGACTGATGACCACCGTTGAGACCCAGATGTTCACAGAGTCCACCGAAGAGCTGATCAGCGGCTCAGAGGCTATCGCCATTGCCTGCGCCCTCGCCGATGTGGACGTCATCACCGCCTACCCCATCCGCCCCTACGACACGGTCATGCAATATGTGTCGAAGCTGAAGGCGGACGGCGCCTTCGACTGCGACTTCATCGTCGCCGAGAGCGAGCACTCCCAATTCGAGATCGTGAAGCACGCCTCTGCGGTCGGTGCCCGCACTTTCTGCGGCTCCAGCGGCGTGGGCTGGTTCTACGCCTTCGAGGCCATCACCGTAACCGCCGGGCTGCGAATGCCCGTGGTCGCGATGGTCGGCAACCGGGCGCTCGACGATCCCGGCGCCTTCGGCGTGGAGCACAACGACGCCATGGCCGTCCGCGACTTGGGCTGGCACCTCTACTGGGTTGCCACGGCCCAGGAAGCGATGGACACCGCGTTGCTCGCCTATAAGGTAGCCGAAGATCGCAGGGTACTCCTGCCCTTCGCCGTCAGTTGCGACGGGTCATTCCTGACCCATTCCCAGGCCATCGTGCAGGTGCCGACCCGGGATCAGGTAAAGCAATACCTGCCCGATTACAACCGGCACGAGCTCCAGTTGCACCCGGACAACCCCATCACCGTGGCGCCGCAGGTCAACGAGGACTGGCTGATGGAAATCCGCCGCCAGACCGACGAGGCCATGCGCCGCACCACCGGTGTCATCTACGAGGCGTACGACGAGTTCAAGGAAGTGTTCGGCCGGGGAGATCCCAGTCCGTTCATCGAAGAATATATGACGGAGGATGCCGAGATCATCCTCGTCGGCATGGGAACGCTGGCCATGCCCACCCGCGTGGCGGTCCGCCGGATGCGCGAGCAGGGCAAGAAGGTCGGCTTCGTACGCGTCAAATTCTTCCGCCCCTTCGCGGTGGAGGAGATCCAGAACGCGCTCCGGGGGGCCAAGGGCATCGCGGTAATCGACCGCGACTATTCCTACGGCTCTCCCGCTTATGGCGGCGTCCTCTTCCACGAACTGCGTTCGGCCCTTTACCCGTTGCCGGAGCGACCGATGATGCTCAATTTCATCGCCGGGCTCGGCGGCCGCGAGGTGATGGTCCGCGACGTAAACGAGATGGTCGAGACTACCGAAAAGGCCGTCGCCACTGGTAAAATCGAACAGGAAACCACCTGGATTGCGGTAAGGGAGTAAGAGCCATGACCACCATGATGACCGCGACCGAACTGCCCCCGGTCAGGGGCGTCAAGAACATCCCGGTGGAGGAGTTCTACTCTTCCGGGCACCGCACCTGCCAGGGCTGTGAGTCGGCGCTGACCATGCGGCTGATGATCAAGGCCGCCGGCCCCCGCTCCATCGTCCTGGGCAGCACCGGCTGCATGTATGTTGCCAACACCACCTACTACAGCACGCCGTGGGTTGTGCCGTGGATGCACACCCAGCTCGGCTCCTCCGGCAGCGCCGCCACCGGCACCGCCGCTGGGCTGTCCGCCATGATGCGCAAGGGCAAGATGCACAAGGAACCAATCAATGTCATTGCCTTCTGCGGCGACGGTGGTGGTGTGGACATGGGGCTCTCGGCCATCTCTGCGGCCCTGCAGCACGATGAGTACAACCTGCTCATCCTCTGCTACGACAACGAGTCCTACGCCAACACAGACATCCAGGTGTCTGGAAGCTCCCCGTGGGGCGCCAACAGCACCTTCAGCCCTCCCGGCAAGGTGCATCGCATCATGAACAGCCGGTGGAAGAAGAACACCGCGCCGATGCTGGCGGCCGGGCACCCCGATGTCCGCTACATCGCCACCTCATGCGCTTCCTACGGGCTGGACCTGAACAACAAGATCCGCCGCGCCCTGACCATCGGCGGGCCGACGTTCATTCACAACATCGACCCCTGCCCCAAGGGCTGGGACTACGACCCCAAGTACTCCCACGAACTGGGGATGCTGGCCGTCGAGACCGGCCTGTGGGTGCAGTACGAGATCATCGATGGGGAGCTGACCCTCAACGGGGCCAGCCGAGCCATCGCCCGTGGCATCCGCAAGCGGAAGCCCATCGAAGAGTACCTGACTCGACAGGGCCGGTTCGCCCACTTCACAGCTGAGGACATCGCCCACTTCCAGCAGCGGGTAAACGACAGCTGGGAAAAGTGGTGGATCCCCGGCGTCATCCCGTTCACGATGAACGAGGAGTAGCCACCGCGACCTCAATACAGGAACCCGAGTTAAGGGGCAGGTCAAATTCCTGCCCCTTTTTCTTACCGGAATGAACGCTGGTTTGAGTAACCCTCCATTTTTCGTTCTTCGTCCCATCGTCAGGCAAATTAAGCACATTTTGCAAATTTCTAACATGCTTCTTCCAGAAACTGCTATCAATCTCGAAAACCATTAACAATTACAGACACAGCTTTAACGTTTTCGGGAGTCTGTGGTATCATATTTCGGCTGTTTCGCGTCGCGGCCCTTAATTCCCGCTTGCCACGGGGCTGCGGTACGCAGAGAAAAAACCCAACATTCTGAGGAGAGGTGTTCATGCGACCCACGGTGATAATGTCCTTTGCCATCGTCCTGATGGTAGCCCTGTTGGTAGCGTGCGGTGAGGCCGCCACCGCCGTGCCGACCGATACCCCGGTACCCACGGCAGCGCCGACCGAAGCTCCAACGGAAGTCATGGAAGAAGAACCCACGGCCATGATGGAAGAAGGCGACGCCATGATGTGGGAAGTCAGCGATGAGCTCAAGGCCTATGCGGCCGAGCACGCTGGCGGCCCCGGCGCCATCTACATCGGCGACGGAAACTTCGATGCCCTCGTGGGCCCGTCCGTCTATCCCGAGTTCATGGATCTCGACGGCACCGACCTGGGCGATGACGAGGGCCAGGTGCCCCTCGACGCCATCATGGACGTCCGGTGGGTGTTCGAGTCTGACTACTACCGGCAGCTCGTCGAGACCGCCAACCTCACCAATCCCACCCCGCTCACTTCTTCCGGCGAAGAAATCGTGCTTCAGCACACCTGCATCAACAGCCAGCTGCTCTGGTGCAAGCACCAAAAGACTTACTTCGTCCCCAACGTGGAAAGCCGAACCGAGGGTCAGGTTACCATTAACGTAACTTCGTTCCCGGAGTTGGGCCTGGCCGGCACGGATACCGCCACGCTCCTGGCTGACGGCACCCTGAGCATGACCGAGATCTACGGCGGCTATGTCGGCGGCGAGTTCCCCACCTTGGCCGTGCAGTACATCTGGGGACTGTGGCCCGACCACCAGACCCACTACGAGGTGCTGACCAACATCGCCCCGGACCTGAACCGGGTGTATGAAGAGGAGCTGGGTGCACAGGTCCTCATGCGCAACTGGATCGCCGGGGACGACCAGTTCTTCTTCAGCGACAAGAAGCTGGAAAACCCGGAAGACTTCGTCGGCCTCAAGACGCGCAGCCACTCGGCCGAGCTGTCCGACTGGATCAACCACATGGGTGCGGCAGCCCAGTTCATGGCCTTCGCCGAGGTATACACCGCACTGGAGCGCGGCATCCTGGACGCCGGCGTAACCGGCGCCAACCCGGGCCTCAGCCAGCGATGGTACGAAGTGACCACTTACATGAACGGACGGCTGTTCAGCTTTAACTCCACCACCAACGTGGTCAACGGCGATGTCTGGGCCGAAATTCCTGCGGACATCCAACAGATCCTCCTCGAGGAGGGCGCCAAGCAGGAACTGGAAGCCCTGCGTCTGACCGCAATTCACAATGTTACCGGCATCAGCCGCAACATCGAGGCAGGCCTTGAACTCGTCGAGTTCGGTCCCGAGGCGCAGGAACTCAGCAAGCGCGCCGGTGCCGAAAGCGTGCTTCCCAACTGGCTGCAACGTCTGGGCTACCCGGACGACGGCCAGGATGTGGTAGACGTGTTCAACAACAAGATCGGCCCCTTTGTCGGCCTGCGGGTTGACTTGGACGCCTCTAATGAGCGGGGGTTCACTGTTGTGGACGTCCCCATCACCCTGGGACCGCACGCCCAGTAGTCTCAACCCAAATTCACAGCAGCCAACGCAAAAGGGGCAGCCGATTGGCTGCCCCTGAATTATTGTTGCGGGCCCCCGTCAGTGACAGGGCGCAGAATACTGGTTGCTAGAAGAAGACGCTGAGGTTTTTGGCCATGATCACGTTGGCGTCCAGCACAATGGTGCGCCGGGCAATCTTCCAGTCGCCCTCGACGGGCCTGAGCAGGTCCTCTCGGTAGCCCGCGAACAGGGTCTCCTCAGTCTCGTGGTGGGACCGATAGAGCAAGAACGCCGTCTTCGCCTTGACCTCGCCATCCGGCTGCGGGTCCACCACCAGGTTCCCCACGATGTGCCGCGTTCGCGAGGGAGGGTCCTCTCCCCAGGCCATACCTGTCTCCAGCCGTTCGACGCGCATGGTGAGGTAGGTCTTGTCGTCCTCGAAGATGGCCACATCGCCGATTGCCGACAGCTCCCGCTCCGTCTCGTGGCGATGCACATTGAACCGGCGGGGCATGAAGTAGAAGACATCGTCGGTGAACAGGTCCAGCCACTCGCGGAAGCGGCGTTCGTCTAGCATCCAGGCTTCGCGGATGTAGAACTCCATCAGCTCGTGCCACAGTTCAACCCTTGAAGAAGAGGACACTTTGGATTCCGTTGCCATCTTTTGCGCTCCTACTTGGCTCCCTCTCCCAGCAGGAGAAGGCTGGAGTGAGGACGACCACCCTACCCTCGCAGTGTGGCGCTACCCTCCAAGTCCATCGTTTTCGGCTCGAGGGGGATGTCCTCCCAGTTCTCGGCGTTCATGAACTGCTCCCAGCGCTTGTAGAACAGCCGCTGGTTGCTCTCGGAGGTGTACCGCTCCGCGACCACTCCCGGATAGTCGGGATGCCGCCGGTCGTGCCCCACGCCCATGGACAGGTCCTGCGTATACTTGCGGCCCATGGCGGAAAGAGCAGAGTTGGTGACTCCCCGCCAGTTGTCCATGTCGTCCTGCTCGAAGATGCCGTTGACGCCGTTGTAGTTGGCGCTGCCCCGGCGCAGGGCGGTCTTGAGGTCGTCGGGCATGTCCTTCTCGAGCACCACGAAGTGCCAGAATTCGGTCTGCTGTGGCCCGCGTGGGTGGGCCAGCCTGAACCCCAGGACCCCGTTCGGGAACAGGCTGTGGTTGCCCAGCTGCAGCTTTCGCGCCCGCAGAGCGCCCAGACGCCGTTCTGATTCGGCAAGCGTATCGCGGTAATATTCCTGGAAGGCCTGGCGGTTGTCGGCAGTGATGCCGTGCGTCTGCCGCGGCTGGTCAGCAGTTTCCAGGAACCGCATGGTCAGCGAGTGCCCGTTGACGAAGAGGTGTTTGCTCTCCGA
This sequence comes from Dehalococcoidia bacterium, assembly GCA_963667765.2. Lineage (GTDB taxonomy): Bacteria > Chloroflexota > Dehalococcoidia > Lucifugimonadales > UBA3495 > VXOI01. The sequence continues at coordinate 346,977 of CAXXON010000003.1, forward strand.
CTGGAACTGCTGCTCGTGGGTCAGCCGGGGTATGCCCCTATACCGCCCCTGCACGATGATCGTCGAAAGGTGGGTCGTGGGCACGTGGTAGTTGTCGGAGCAATTGTCCACAGCGGTCTTCCAGTTCACCGGCTCCATCCACTTGATGGGGCCCAGGGCTTCCGTCCCGTTGTCCAAGCGGTTGAAGCTGACATCCAGCAGCCACCGGGCGTCGCCCAGGTAGTCGTCCAGGCTGGGAGCACCCTGGTCCCATGTGGCGAAAACGATGCCGGCGTAGGTGTCCACCCGGGCCTCCACCAGCCGCAGGCCATCCCGGTCCAGGGCGCCGTAGTAGGCCTCCTCTTCACCGGGGAGGTACTCCAGCTCGCCCTCGTTGGAGAAGGTCCAGCCATGGTAGGCGCAGGCGAAGTTCCGTGAGTTGCCCTGATCGGTGCGGACAATCCGGTTGCCCCGGTGCCGGCACATGTTGAGGTAGGCCCTCAGGTTGCCCTTGCCGTCGCGGCAGAGGATGACCGGCTCCTCGCCCATGTAGGTGTGGAAGTAGTCGTTGACCTTCGGCACCAGGGACTCGTGGCCAATCATCAGCCAGGCCCGCCCGAACACCTTCTCCTGCTCCTCGGCATAGATGTCCGGATCGACGAAAATTCGCCGGTCCAACTGCCCAGTCTGCATGTCGATTACCTGGTAATTCCGGCCAACGGCGACCATCGAAATACCCCCGGAAATGGTGGTATAGATGCCCTTTCGGACAGTATCAGTCATCCGGTGCATTCTGTCTATTGGTGTAGTAGAGTAGGGCCAATCGATACATCGTAAACGGGAGCCTTCCTATGAAATTCGGAATCTTTACCATCGTCCCCTACCACGAGGACTTCACCCAGCAGCAGGCCCTGAACGACGCTCTGGAGCAGATCGTATACGCCGACCAGATGGGCATCGAAGAGGTCTGGCTGGGCGAGCACAGCTTCTCCCGCCACGGGCTGCTGTCCGGCATCTGGTCCTTCCTGGGCGCCGTTGCTGGCCGTACCCAGAACATCCGCATCGGCACCGCCGTCATTGTCCTGCCCCTTCACAACCCGGTCCTGGTCGCCGAGGAAGTGGCCATGCTGGACATAATCAGCAACGGACGCTTCAACTTCGGCATCGGCGCCGGCTACCAGCAGCAGGAGTTCGACGGCCTCGGCGTGGACATAGACACCAGCCGGGAGCGCTTCAAGGAAGCCGTGGATGTCATGATCCAGGCCTGGACCCAGGAACGGCTCACCTTCCACGGCAAGTACACCAATGTCGACGACCTGTGGGTGCTGCCCAAGCCGGTTCAGAATCCCTATCCGCCCCTGTTCCAAGCCGTCAGCACCAGTCCCGAGAGCATCGACTTCGCTGCCAGCCGACAGATCCAGGTGATCGCCGGTGGGCCCACCGACATCCTCGGCCAGGCCCCGCAGGTAATCAAGCTGTGGCGGGAGAAAATGGACGAGTACGGCCATCCCCACGCCCACCTTGACCCGCCCATGTCCAAGTCCATCTACGTCGCCCCGACGATGGAAGAAGCCGAACGGGACCCCGTCGGCCTTGAGGATTTCTCTTCTCGAATCCTTCGTTCCTCAGGCAGCAACGGCGCTCCCATTGGAATGCCCGTGGACCGGAACGGCAAGGTCGCCAAGGGCTACGAGCACTGGGCCAACCGCCAGCGGGACCGAGACCGCCGCGATGACGTCGGCCACGCCGGTCTGCCGCCCCTTCGCGGTACGCCCGAGGTCGTGGTGGAACGGCTGAAGGAGACCCAGGATGCAGGTATCAACCACGTCTTCGGCAACTTCGGCTTCGCAGGCCTGCCCCACTGGAAGGTGATGCGCTCCATCGAGCTGTTCGCCACCGAGGTCATGCCCCACTTCAAGGAAGCGCCCGTCGCCTGACAGTCAATTGCCATATCGACCCTCCATCTGTCCCCTCCCCCTGAGGGGGAGGGCTAGCAGCCTGTCCGAAGATTAGATTTTGGAGACGAAAAGCGCCACTGTCTAATCTGATTAGGGAGTAATGGGCTTTAATTATGCAGTGTCCGGAATATTTAACTTCGTTAATGACGAATATAGTTTAGAACATTATTTCTCGGACAGACTGCTAGGGTGGGGGTGAAATCCCTCAAAGAAGCTAGCCGGAGAGATGCAACGATGACCACCAGCCCCTTCACCGAAGAATCAACGAGCAGGACCATCGACGTGGGCGGCATGCCAGTCCACTACCACGATGTCGGCGAGGGCGACCCGGTGGTCATGCTGCACTCCTACGGGCCCGGCACCACCGGCTGGATCACCTTCCACAAGGTGCTGCCGGCCTTCGCCGAGCACTACCGCTGCATCGTCATGGACCTGCCCAACTTCGGACGCACCGGGCCGGTGGTCTACAACGAGCCCCTACACAACCTGCAGGCCCGCACCGCAGTGGGCCTGATGGACGCCCTGGGCATCGAGAAGGCGCATCTGGTGGGCAACTCCCAAGGCGGCCAGTCGGCAATGGTGCTTGCCGCCCACGACCCGCACCGCGTCAACAAGCTGGTGTTCGGGGCCTGCCACATCCGCACCGGCGGCGACCTGTACCTGATGGGCAACCGCCCCTCCGAGGGCAGCCTGGTCACCCGCGAGGTTCGCGACAACCCCACGCGCGACAATGTTCGCCGCTACCTACGCACCCACATCGACGACAACGCCCTCGTAACCGAAGACCTGGTGGACTACATCCACGGCAACTACACCGGCAACGCTGACCACATCAAGGCCGACGCCGACTCGGTCAGCGTTCCTTACGACCACGGCGTGGACCTGCCCAACATTAACGCCCCCAGCCTGATCATCTGGGGGCGCTACGACAGGATGTGCGTTTTCGAGATAGGGATCGCCGCCCTCAACAACCTAGACGACTCACGCCTGGTACTCCTCAATAACTGCGGTCACTGGGTCCCCTTCGAAAAGCCCGAGGAATACTCCTCCCACGTCCTGACCTTCCTGCGGGGGTAGGTCATCAAGAACAGGATGGAGGAAATCAACCTGATCCGTTGCGGCCAATTTCCTCAATTTGGTCGATGTATGCTTCCAGCTCGTTGAGATGGCGGGGCATTTCGTCAAAATCGAGGGAGGCGTCGTAGTAGCCATCAATGTGAAAAGTTTCCCGCATTTCTAGGAAATCCCTTCTCATGCTTCGATCCATATATTGACCCACGAAGTACTTCCTGCCCCGGTCATTGCCCGGAAGCTGTGATTCTCCCACGCCCTTCATCAGAAAATACCAGTTCGTGGCTTCCAGAACGGCCAGCCAGCCCTTCCCGCAGGCGTTGCGAAGGCCTATCACGGCCTGCCGTCCTTTGGCCTCTTCTGCCTTGGCAAACTCGTCACGCGCCACCTGCAACAGTTCGCGCGCCAGACTGATCCGATCTTCTATTTGACTTGCCAATTTCCTTCGCCTGCACAACGTTTTTCTGGGGATTATTTTATTACATCTACTGCTCGAACGACCAATTCAGCGTTACTGCCAATCTCGAAGAAACCGCTCCTGCAGCGCCATGAACTCGTCGGTGCGGTTGACCTGGCGGAGCAGTTCCGGAGGGGCCTGACGGCCTGACAGCTCCTCCATCGCGCCGCCGTCCTTCAGATGGCTGAGGCTGTCGTAAATGGCCTTGACCGCCACCGCGTAGGTGGGGTTGCCCAGCATCAGGATGCGCATGTTGGCGTCGAGGAAGGCTTGGTCGTTGCGGGCGTCGGCTGGCGGGTTGAGGACGCACAGGGGCAGCGGAGTGGCCTGGTGCGCGGCCTCGATCTGCTCGCGACTGGAAACGCCGGTCAGCATTACCGCCTCTGCACCCGTCTGCGAATAAGCGCTGATCCGCTCCAGGGCCTCGTCCAACGGGCACAGCTGCAGCGCTGCGGAGCGGGCCACGATGACGGTGGTTGGGTCGGTTCGGGCCGCCACCGCCGCCTCAAGCTTCCCCACCTGCTCGGCGGTTGACACCAAGCCGGGGTCGGCCACATTGAACTGCCGGGGGACGAAGTTGTCCTCTATCTCGATGGCCGCAACGCCAGCCGCCTCCATCTCCCGCACGGTGCGGACGACATTCACGGCGTTGCCGAAGCCATCCTCGGCGTCCACCATCAGCGGCGCATCGGCGATGCGCGTGATCCGGCGGCAATGGTCTACCACATCCGACATGTTGGACAGCACAATGTCCGGCACCCCCAGGTTGGCCACTTTGCCAACGGAGCCGGAAAGCACGCAGAGCTCGTAGCCCAGCATGTGGGCAATTCGCGCCGACAGCGGGTCGAAGATGTTGGCGGCCAGCGTGCAGTGCGGGCGGCCGATTATCTCGCGGAACAGCTCACGGGAACGAGACATACATCATCCTCCAGTTCAGGAATTGGGCGGCCGACCTTCGTCATCAGGCAAAGGCGCTTCCGCTCCGCAGGAGGGGCAGAATCGCGCCGGTTGCCCATTCTCGTTGATGGCCGGGAACACGACGCCGCAGCTCGAACAGACCAGGACATCCTGGGCCTCCTCCTCTGCAAGGGAGCCCTCGCCCTCCACCACGGGACCGGGGTCATTGGGAACCGCAGCCTCCGCCTCGGTCCTGACCGGTCTCGCCGGAACTGCCTCTGTACGCCCAGGCTGCCACGGACCTGAAGGCATCGAGATCGATCGCCCGCCGCCCAGCCCCCAACCGAGTCGGCGCTGCAGTCGCGGAAGAAAGACAATGGCGGCGATCACTGCCAACCAGACCGGGCTGAAAATACCCACCCAGATCAGGATTGTGAGTAGCACCTGGCCTACAACGGACAATGCGCGCACTGCAGATTTGAAGGTGCCACCAACGTCCCACCCGGCAACGATGAAGCCCTCAACCTCGTTGACCCGGACGTTGAAGGTACTGGAGCCGCGAACCTCCCCTGCTTCGCTCTGGGCGATGACCGTCAGAACCACCTCGTATGGGTCGGGGCGGTAGTTTGGGTAGGCGTGCGTCGCGGTTGCCCTGGTCTCGACTTCCTCTGGCATCTCGAACACTGTGGCGGACCCGTCCCCGAAATCCCACCGATATCTGAAGTCCCAGAGGTCTTCCGGACGGGTGAAAGAGCCGGAGTACTCCACTTCGTCTTCTTCATCCACCACCCGGTTCTCTCCTGCGAACACTTCGATTCCAGGTATCTGGGTCACCGTGGCAATCAGCGTGTCGGTGCCCCAGAACAGGCCGGCATCCCCAATACCGCGAATATCCAGGCTGACTATGTAGGGCGATTCTTCGACATTGGAGAAGGTGTGAGCCACAGTCGCGGTCACTCTCTCGCCGGCGTTGGTGGTAGAGGCGGTGCGTGTCCCTTCCACCTTCTGCGAGCCATCCCCGAAATCCCAAGTGAACTTGAACTCGTCCACGCCGGCCGGTGGGCGGAAGGTTGCCCGGAACTTCGCGCTGACGCCGGAGCGAAAGGTTGCGTCCTGCCCTATTTCAACCGGCATCTCTCCGGGCTCAGTGGTGAGAGCGGCGTTCACCAGCGAGTAGGCCGAAGTCTCGGCCATGAACCTCAGCCGGCCCTGGATTCCCTCAATCTCCAACTGAACCCTCGACAGCTCGGCCTCAAGGTTCACGGTCTCTTCGACGTTTACCGCTCGGGAGTGGAACTCCAGAAGCCGGGCCGCGGTGCTCTTCAATACCTGCAGCCGTGCCTCATTGTCCACGAAGTCTGCGGTAACATCCTGGCTGGTGGAGTTCTCGTATTCCACCTCCACGGCCATGTCTCTGAGCCTCTGTAGGAACTGGCCCAGCAATTCCGCTGGAACGCGCACTGAAATACTGGCCTCGTGCCTCTGGCTGCGTTCGGAGGTAACCTCCCAACCTCCGAAATCCTCGGCCAGCAGTGCAATTTCCTCCCTGGCCCTCGGCACGTTGGGGACGATGATGCCGATATCCACAGTCCGCACGATTACGCGGTTCTGCGGGACGATGCTTCTCAGGGTCTCGTCGGTCAGGGGGGAGTTCTGGTAGAAGCCTGTCGACCCTTGTTCCGACCCTTCGTCGCTAACGCGCTCTTCAGACTCCTGCATGGCCGCTGGGGCCGCGGTGGCGGCGGGAGCTGCACGGGCTTGCGATGGTGCAGCAGTGGCGGCAGCCGACCTCTCATTCCTCACTGAGGCTGGGGCCCCTGTGGCCAGTACATCCGACGATGAAGAGTCGCCGCCACACGCTCCCATAGCCGCCAGTAACAGCAGCGCCAATCCAAGCACTATCGCACTGACCGGGATCCCCACCCGTACCGACATGTCCCCTCCACTGCCGCCCTGTTGAATAGAGTACGAAGCGAATGCAGACGGTTACGGCGTCAGGATAACCTTGCCTCGGGTACCGCGATTGGCGAGGTGCTGGTGCGCCGTGGCAACCTCGGACATCGGCAGCACCTGGTCGACCACCAGCTTGGCCTTTCCGTCGGCCATCAGCGGGAAGATCTCCGCCATCGCCGCCTGGTGGTCCAGCGTTCCCTGAGGCGAACGCCCGATGCTGAAGCCGATGACCGTCCGGTTGGCGGCGAAGATCTCGCCTGCCGGCAGGCTCGCCGGGGTTCCCGACGCATTCCCGTAGGTGACCATCCGACCATAGGAGGCTACGCAGCGCAGGCTCTTCTCCAGCACCGGGCCCCCGACGCACTCCAGGATCAGCTCCACCCCGTTTCCGCCGGTCTGCTGGCTGATGACTTCCTCGAAGTCCCGTTCCGTGTAGTTGATGGTCTCATCCGCTCCCAGCGACCGGCACAGGTCCAGCTTCTCCTGGGTGGATGCGGTGGCGACTACCCGCGCCCCCCACGCTTTGGCCAGCTGGATCGCAACGGTGCCAACGCCCGAGGCCCCCGCCTGGATGAGCACTGTGTGCCCCGGCTCCAGTTGACCTCGCGTCTTAAGCAGGTGGTAGGCCGTCAGGAACACGATGGGCATTCCGCCTGCCTGCACCGGGTCGACCGTCTCGGGGTAGGGAAAGACGAAGTTGCCGTTGACCGCCACCATCTCGGCCTGCCCGCCGGGTCCCATTGCCATCACCCGCTGGCCTACAGAGACGCCGGAGACTTCCGAACCAACCTCCACCACGGTGCCGGCCGCTTCCAGTCCCAGCGACGAGGGCAGATCTGGCCCCGGGTAATTGCCCCCCCGGCGCATCAAGTCGGCATAGTTAACTCCTGCCGAGTCCACCTTGATCAGCACCTGGTGCGGCCGGTGCTCAGGATCGGGCGCGTCCTCCCAGTTAAGGACATCTAGCCCGCCGAATTCATGGATGCGTACTGCTTTCATCTTTCCGTAACTCCTGGATATTTGTGGGTTATTGATACCGAATGCCTGGGTATCACATGGTCATGCGAAAAGCCGATTCCGTCTCTGGAAACAGGACTTTAAGCCCGCAACGGTAGGCATGCCCTACTGATACCCCCGGAACTGGGTCGCGCCCAGTACTTCCTCGTTGATCATGCGCACCGGTTCCCCGCTGGCGAAAGCCCGGATGTCCTCGACTACCCCGGCATACATGGCGCGGTACGAATCTTCGGTCACGTAGCCAAGGTGCGGGCAGATCAGAGTGTTGTCCATCTGGAGCAGCGGATGGCCACCGGGCAGCGGTTCCGTGGCGAACACGTCCAGTCCTGCGCCGGCTATGGCTCGCCGCTGCAGCACGTCCACGAGGGCGGCCTCGTCGACGATTGGCCCCCGAGAGATGTTGACCAGGTAGGCCGTGGGTTTCATCAGGGAAAGCTCATGCGCTCCGACAAGTCCCCGGGTACGGTCACTCAACACTAGGTGGATGGAGACGATGTCGGAGTCGCGGTACAGAGCATCCTTGTCCACCAGCGTGGCGCCGCAGTCGCGGGCGCGCTCCGCGGTGAGGTTCTGGCTCCAGGCGATGATGTTCATGTCGAAGGCGGTGGCCACCCTGGCGACCAAGGACCCGATGTGCCCCAGGCCCAGGCAGCCCAGGGTCTTGCCCTTCAGGCCTACACCGACCGTGGTGCCCCACTTGCCTTCGCGAGTGAGACGGTCCTCCACCGGAATGTTGCGCAACATCCCGAGGATCAGGCCCCAGACCAATTCAGTTGGTCCCTCGCCGGCCCCGTCGGTGCCGCATACGGCAATCCCCAGGTCCGTCGCAGCCTCGATGTCGAACGAAGCGTTGCGGCGCCCGGTCGTGACCAGCAGCCTGAGGTTGGTTAACCGCTCCAGCAACGAACGCTGGAAGGGCGTCCTCTCCCGCATCCCCATCACCACATCGAAGCCGGCCAGTCGCTCCGCCAGCGCATCTTCGCTGGTCAGGTGGTCGCTGAAGAAGGTGACCTCCGCCCCCTGTGGCAGTTGCGACCAGTCGGCCAGCCCCTCTGCAGCGCTCTGGTAGTCGTCAAGTACAGCTATTTTCATGTCGTAATTACACCCCGCATATAGCAACAGGGGCGCATCAGCGCGCCCCGTGAGTCTATTTGATGCCTCTGGAACCGGCTACTTGAAAGAGGGCATGACCTCCTGGGTCATGATGCGCAGGCTGCGGGTAACTGCCTCCTCCGGGATCAGGCCGCCCGCGTTCAACTCCCCTACCAAGCCATCGAGGCCCAGCTCTTCTTGCAACTCCGCAAAACGGTCCACCAGCATCTCGCCGGTGCCGAAGGCGACCTTCGTTTCCAGCATTTCTTCGTAGGTCATGGTGGAGAGGCGGTCGGCCCGGCCCTGGCGCTGCCCGGCGTCGCCGGATGCCCGGCTGGTAGCCGAATCTCGCAGCAGGGAGCCCATCCTGTTGAAGTACGCGTTGATGCTGTCCTGCGGTTCGTGGAGCGCAGCCTCCTCGGACTCGGCTGCATACACCGGGATGCGGAGGAACACATCGCCGTCGCCGTCGTGCCCGGCTTCATGCCAGGCCTTGCGGTATTCCTTGACACATCCACGCAGTTCCGGGACATCCATGCCCCGCAGGCCAACGAAGATCGGACGCCCTTCCTTGCCGAGTCGCGGAAAGGTCTCGGCAGTCGTGGCCGCAATGCGCATGGGTGGGTGAGGCCGCTGGTATGGTTGCGGAGATACCACGGCGCCCTCGAAGCTGTAGAAATCGCCGTCAAAAGAGAAGGGCTCCCCCTTCCAGGCTTCGAGGATGATGTTCAACGCCTCGCGGAAGCGGTCCCGGCTCTCGACATAGGGGACGCCATAAAGGTCGTAAGAGCGGGCGAAACCACTGCGGCCGACGCCAAACTCGAACCGGCCTTCGCTGATCTGATCGACTGTGGCCACCTCTTCGGCGATTCGGAGCGGGTTGCTCAACGGCAGCACATGTACGGCCATCCCTATCCGAAGCCTCTCCGTGCGGGTCGCGATGGAGCTCGCGACGACTATGGGCGAGGAGAGGACGGACCGGACCGGGTTAAAGTGGAGTTCGGCCAGCCAGACTCCGTCCAGGCCCATGTCTTCGGCGGTGTCCACCAGCCTGAATCCCTCCCGGAAAGACTCGGCTTCGGTAAGGCCTGGACGGCTGCCAAATTCCATGAAAATGCCGAAGTGCATGCTCTCCTCCAGGCGGCAAATGCGAAGGCGAATGGTGGTGCGGAGCGCCGGATTCCGGCGCGCCGGTAAAGTATAGCACGGTGGTGACAGGCCAGTTCCTTGACCCGTCGCCTGCCGCACACTAACCTGATATCGCGTCGGCAGGTCCCAGGCAGACGTTGCTGTCGGCGAGGGAGCGCGCTTATGGAACGGCAACAGTACGATGTAGCCATCGTCGGCGGAGGTATCATCGGCCTCTCCACCGCAATGCACCTGACTCAAAGAAACCCGGACCTGCGGGTGGCCGTTCTGGAAAAGGAGGCGGAGCTCGCCACTCACCAGACAGGCCACAACAGCGGCGTCATCCACTCTGGGATTTACTACCGCCCCGGCTCCCACAAGGCCAACTTCTGCGTCGCCGGCGTGAACAAGCTGATCAATTTCTGCGACGAGAACGAGATTGAATACGAAAGGTGCGGCAAGGTGATCGTCGCCACTGACGAGTCCGAGCTGGGCCGTCTCGACAACCTGTACGAACGTGGTGTTGCCAACGGCGTGCAGGGGCTCGAGATCATCGGCCCAGAGCGACTGCGTGAGATAGAGCCCCACGCTGCCGGTATCAAGGCACTCTGGGCGCCGGGCACCGGCATCGCCGACTATCCCAAAGTTGCGCAGACATACGCCACGAAGTTCGCCCATGCCGGCGGCGACATCTTCACCGAAGCACCACTGCAGCGCATAACGCGCCGGGGCGATGCCCTTGCGCTTGAGACGCCGAAAGGCACCGTCCAGGCCAGCCACATGATCAACTGCGCCGGCCTGTACGCCGACCGCGTGGCCGCGATGATTGAGGACCGCGTGGATGTTCGCATCGTCCCTTTCCGGGGCGAGTATTTCACCATCAAGCCGGAGAGCCACCACCTCGTTTCGGGCCTGATTTATCCGGTACCCGACCCGCGCTTTCCCTTCCTTGGCGTCCACTACACCCGCAACATCTGGGGCAGCGTGGAAGCGGGCCCCAACGCGGTGTTCGCCCTGAGCCGCGAGGGCTATCGCAAACGGGACTTCCGGTTGGGCGAGACCATGGGATCGCTGACTTGGCTGGGCTTCTGGAAGATGACCTCGAAACACTGGCGCACCGGCTTGAGCGAAACACGCCGTTCTTACAGCAAGGGCGTCTTCCTGCGCGACCTGCAGCGCCTGCTGCCGGAAATCACGGAGGCTGACCTCGCACCCGGCGGGTCGGGAGTTCGCGCCCAGGCCGTCGACCGCAACGGGGGGCTTCTCGACGACTTCAGCATCATCCGCGGCCGCGAGGCGGTGCATGTTCTAAACGCTCCGTCGCCCGGCGCCACCTCCTCCCTCGCTATCGGCGAGCACATCGTGGGGCTGGCAGCGGAGGCGTTCGGGCTTCCTGCTCAATCTACATGATTCACAATCGACATAAATCGGAACAGTTGCGTCGCTTCAGATACTAAACTCGTAATACCTCACATAATAGTTTGTTGCCCGTCCCGTCTGCCCGTATGTATACTCTTAGCGCAATCTCGCCGGGCGGCTGTACCTTAGGCTGTACTCTTTAGACCGGCGGGCCACAGGCTGGAATGTCCTCTGGCCCCTGGGAGCAATACCAATGACAACGGGACCCGGCGGCGCCTCGCCACAGCCCTTGGAGATGGGCCGCGTCCCAATGGGGGCGAAGCCGGTGGAGGAGTACCTTCGGGCGGTTGGCGATGAGTTGCCAGTCTACCGAGAATCCGGGCTGGCTCCCCCCTTGTATGCCACCGCTTCGATCCTGGCTCTGTTGCTGAAGCAACTTGCCCTGCCGCCGGGAGCCATACACAGCCTGCAGGAGGTCGACACCCTGTCCCCTGTTCAGATCGGCCAAGAGCTGCGGGCTGTCGCTGCCATGGAGCGACCTAGGCAGAGGGCCGGCCTAACCTTTATCACCGCCGCCTGCACCTTGAAGACTGATTCAAATGAGGAGGCGATGATCTCCCGCAGCACAGTAATGGTCGATGACGCCGGCAACCCGATGCCCGACCGTGAAAGGGAAAACCGAGACGGTTCCGCGTCTCCCAGCGATCTCCCGGTGGTGTCCCGGGCCATTACCCAGGAACAACTTGTGGCCTACTCGGCCGCGTCCGGTGACGACAATCCGCTTCACCTCGACGCAGAATTTGCCGCCGGGACGCGCTTCGGGGGGATCATCGCCCATGGTATGCTGACCCTCGCTTTCGTTTCCGAGATGATGGCTGCCCACCTTGGCGAACGCTGGCTGACCGGGGGGTCCCTCAGGGTGAGGTTCAAGGGGGCAGCACGCCCGGGAGACAGGGTGGAGACATGGGGCCACATGACAAAATCAGTTGAAGGCTCATTGAACTTCTCGGTCGGAGTGAGAAATTCGGCGACCGGAGAGGACCTGATCACTGGGACTGCCAGGGCGAAATAGTCGACGCTTTGGACTGGCACCGAGGGGCCGACCAACCTAAGAGGCAATAAATGTCACTTAACGGAACAGCAGACGGACGACCGGTGCGCGTCGCCGTTGATGCCATGGGCGGGGATTTTGCCCCCGTGGAGACAGTCAAGGGCGCCGTACAAGCCCTCCGTTCGGTCAACGCCGAACTCCTGTTGGTTGGCGACCCGGATGCCATGCAGGCTGAACTCGCCAAGTACGATGTAACCGGCCTTCCGATCACCGTCGTGCCGTCCGAGGGCAGAATCGGCGACGACGAGCACCCCGTGCAGGCCATGCGCCAGAAGCCTCACGCGTCCGTCGTCGTGGCGACGCAGCTGGTCAAGCAGGGACAGGCCGACGTGATGGTCTCCATCGGATCCACCGGCGCCTCGATGGCCAGCGCCGTCCTGTCCCTCGGGCTGATGGAAGGCCTGGAACGCCCCTGCCTCGGCGGCCCGTTCCTCGGCCTGGCTCCAAACACCGTGCTGGTGGACATCGGCAGCAACCTTGACTGCCGTCCCAGTCTGCTTCTCAGCTTCGCCGTACTCGGAGCGGCCTTCGCTCATACCTACATGGGCATCGAGAACCCGCGCATCGGCCTGCTCAGCGTCGGCGAGGAGGCGGCCAAAGGCAACCGCCAAGTACAGGAGAGCTACCAACTGTTCCACGATAGCCACCTGAACTTCGTCGGCAATGTAGAGGGGATGGACTTCTTCTCCAACAAGGCCGATGTGATCATCTGCGACGGCTTCGTCGGGAACATACTGGTGAAATTCACCGAGGGCATGGGCGGTGCCCTCAGCAATTTCGTCAAGCAGCGCCTGAGCGGCGCCGTGGACAGCGAAGTTGTGGACAGTTTGGCCAACGACCTCTGGGAAACTACCAACCGCCCGCGAACCGTGGGCGGCGGACCCCTGTTCGGCGTAAATGCACCCGTGATACTGGGCCACGGCTCGTGCCGGGCCAACGGCGTTGAAGGCGCAGTGCGCACCGCCGTCCGCTATGTCAAAGTAGGGCTGCTGGACATCATGCGGCAGGAGTTGGCCGTCATGAACAACTCGGGCGCCGGCCCTTCCGCAGACATCGGGGTGGGGAAGGCGGCCAATGCCGGAAACTAGCTCCGGGATCAGCCTGGAAGGCCAGGTTGCCCTCGTTACCGGCTCGTCCCGAGGCATAGGCGCCGTTATCGCCCGCCGGATGGCGACTGCCGGAGCCCGTGTGGCACTGAATTACAATGCCAGCATCGACGCCGCCATCGAAGTCAGGGATTCCATCTGCGCCGCCGGGGGCGACGCCATGCTGACCGCCGGTGATGTCTCGGACGAAGCCCAGGCCGAACAGATAATCAAAGCGGTTATCGACGAATTCGGGCGCATTGACATATTGATCAACAATGCCGGTATACACCGGGACCGGTTGCTGCTCCGTATGAAGTCTGCCGATTTCGACGAGGTGCTGCAGGTCAACCTTCGCGGCGCCTTCCTTTGCACGCGGTTCGTCATGCCCCATCTGATCCGGCAGCACTACGGGCGTGTGATCAACATGTCATCGGTGGTCGGCCTAACCGGAAACCCGGGCCAAGCCAACTACGCCGCGGCCAAAGCCGGACTGATCGGCTTCACCAAGGCCGTCGCACGCGAAGTGGCATCGCGGAATGTTACGGTCAACGCCATCGCGCCGGGTTACATCGCCACCGGGATGGTGGAAGGCCTGAACGAAGAGCAGCGCCGCCAGATTCTGGAGCGCATACCCATGGGCCGCTTCGGCACCTCGGAAGACGTGGCCGAGACCATCCTTTTCCTGAGCAGCAAGGGAGCGAGCTACCTGACGGGTCAGGTGTTGACGGTCGACGGTGGCCTCATCGCTTAACTTGCCTCCGTTTGGGTTCCCTCCACTTGAGGGGGGAGGGCCAGGGTGGGGGTGAAACGCAGCGGTACAACAACCTCACAACTAACGGCAACTTCTGGAGGACGACATGCGCGCGACCACCAAATTTCGCAAACTCCTGGAGCAGCCGGGCATCATCATGGCCCCAGGTGCCTATGACTGCCTCTCTGCCAGGCTGATCGAGACCGCCGGCTTCCCGGCCATATACATGACCGGCGCCGGCACTTCGGTGGCGCGCTTCGGCTACCCCGACCTGGCGCTGGTCACCATGACCGAGATGCTGGAGAACGCCACCCAGATTTCCTCCATCGTCGACATTCCGGTCATCGCCGACGCCGACACTGGCTACGGCGGCATCCTGAACGTCCGCCGCACCGTCCGCCAATACGAGCGAAGCGGCGTGGCCGCACTGCACCTCGAGGACCAGGAGTTCCCCAAGCGCTGCGGCCATCTGGACGATAAGCGCGTCATTTCCACCGAGGACATGGTCCAGAAAATCCACGCCGCTGTCGATGCCCGCACCGACGACGACTTCACCATCATCGTCCGCACCGACGCCATTGCCGTCACCGGCTGGGACGACGCCATGCGCCGATGCGAGGCATACGTGCAGGCTGGCGCCGACGTGCTGTTCGTCGAGGCTCTGCGCACCCCGGAGCAGATAGAGCAGGCCGGCCGGGAACTCAACGTCCCGTTGCTGTACAACTACGTCGAAACCGGCAAATCGCCGCTTCTCCCCGCCTCCGAGCTGGAGAGATACGGCTTCAAGATCGTCATCTACCCTGCCAGCGGTCTACTCTCCGCCATGCGGGCCGTCCGGGAAACCCTGGCCACGCTGAAGCAGCAGGGCACCACCTCCCACCTGCTGGAAAACATGGACAGCCTGCAGGACTGCTTCGAAGCCGTCGGCCTCTCGGAGATGCTGGAAGAGGATGCCCGCTACGCAACTTCCGGGGCCTTCTAGCCCGGCCCGGTCTACCTCATGAGCCAAGAAATCCGCGGCTTCATAAAAGAGGCCCTCGAGCGAGGGCACAGCCGGGAGGAAATTCATCGCGTACTGCTCGAGGCGGGATGGCAGGAGCCTGAAATCAGGAAGGGCCTATCAGGTTTCTCCGACGTGGACTTTTCCATTCCCGTTCCCAGGCCCACACCCTACCTCTACGCGCGGGAAGCCTTCCTCTACCTGGTCTCCTTCATCGCCCTCTATGTGGCCGCCATCAGCTTCGGCCTTCTGGCCTTTGGGCTGATCGATTACTCCTTTCCCGACGCGCTCGATCATTCGGATAGATATCCATCCGGCGGAGAGGCAACCGCCATTGCCTCGGTCATTATCGCCTTCCCCCTCTTTCTATTCCTGGCAAGGTGGTTGACTCGAATGGTGGCTGCTGACCCGGAAAGGCGGCAGTCGCTGGTCCGGCGCTGGCTCACTTACTTCACGCTCGTCGTTGCCGCGGGGATCATCCTGGGCGACCTTATCGCCCTCGTTGCCAACGTCCTGACCGGCGATCCCACGATTCGATTCATCCTCAAAGCTCTCTCGGTCCTGGCCATCGCCGGTTGCGTCTTTGGCTATTACCTGTGGGACATGCGGCGTACGGAGGCCGAGGTTTCGGAATCCGGGACCCCGACGATCCTGCGCGTCCTGGTTGCGGTGGTCGTCATCGCAGTAATCGGCTGCGTCGTTTACGCCTTCGTATTGATGGGATCGCCCGGCAAGCAGCGTGAAATCAGACTGGACCGTGAGCGGGTTTCACATCTCTCAAACATCGCAGACAACATTGATGTCTACTGGGAACTCAACGGTGAACTGCCCGCCGACCTGGTGGACATGTCCGGACCGAGATACTTCCTGAACCGTATCCATGACCCTGACAGAGGGGGGCGCTACGAGTACCGGGTGATTGAGGACGACCATTACGAGTTGTGCGCCGTGTTTTCCAGGGCCACATCTGAAGCGGACTCAAGTCGGAATTTCTCCGATAGAGCCTGGGACCATCAAGCGGGAAGAACCTGTTTCACCTTGCAGGCCCAGGCCCCTTAGCTGTCTTCTTGCCCGCAGGGCAGGACTGGGCCATACTCCCATCAAACCGGTCTCGTGGGAGGCAGCCATGACCAATGTCGTTCTTGTCGTTGATATGCTCAAGGGATTTCTTGAACCGGGCCACAACCTCTACCACGAGGAGTCCCGCCGGATAATCCCTCACTCCGTGGAATTGGTCCAGCGCGAGAAAGCGGCCGGCTCGGAAATCCTGTTCCTGGCCGACAACCACGACCCCGACGACCTGGAATTCAACATATTCCCCGTCCACTGCGTCATCGGCACCGAGGAGACCGAGGTCATACCCGAGTTGGCCGAGTATGTTACCGGCAGCAACCTGGTCCCCAAGAAGCGGTACAGCGGATTCTTCAACACCGACCTCGCAAACCGGCTGGTGCAGCTGGCGCCGGAAAAGCTGATGGTCTGCGGTGTCGCCACCAACGTCTGTGTCATGCACACAATCTCCGACGCCCGCAACCGCGACTACGCCGTCGAAGTGTACTCCGACTGCGTCTCAGGCCCCGACCCTGACGCCCACCGCTGGGCCCTCTCCCACTGCCAGCGCGTCCTGGGCGCCAAGGTCATCTGATGATTGTCTGAACTGTAAATTGTTTGATGATGAGATTACCCTGATTGCCTCGCCATGACCATTCTCTCCCAAGATTGCCAGAGCACAGGGTCCGCAGGATAGAGAAAGAAATCATGGCAATCCCATGATCAAACTGATCCCAGTTCAAACCAAGGCAACCGCATTCTAAACTTGACACTCGGTGCATCCCCCCGTCATTCCCGCGAAAGCGGGAATCCAGAGGGTTCCGCGCCGATACAATCAGCTTCGGGCAGGGAGGCTTGGATTCCCGCTTTCGCGGGAATGACGATTTATTGGGCTCCATAAGATTAGAATGCGTTTGCCCTGTAGTTCAGACAAGCCCGGTTGCCATTGTCAATCTGGCCGCGTATTATCGCCCTTAATTTGCATTGGGAAGCTGTTTTGGGGGAGTGATGCTATTTCGCGCCTACCGGTACTCGAAGTGGGACGGGACCCAAAACATCTTTGACCTCGACGCCGACCAGTTGATGGACATGCTGTCAGACGATGTCCTCAACAACGGCGACATCATGCAGGCCCTCCGAGACCTTCTACGCCAGGGAATGCAAAACCGCGACGGCGAGCAGATGCCTGGCCTGCGCCAGTTGATGGAGCAGCTCAAGGACCGTCGCCGCCAGGATATGCAGCAGCACAACATGGACTCCGTGCTCGACGACCTCAAGGAGCGCCTGGATGACATTATCGATACCGAGCGGCGCGGCATCCAAAACCGACTGGAAGAGGCCCGGCAACAGGTGGATGAGGCGTCGGAAGAAGACCGCCCACAACAGGAGGCCCTGTTCAACCTGCTGGAACAACGGGCCAACCGCAACCTCGACCGCCTCGACAACCTCCCTGAAGGAGTTGGAAGCCAGCTCAAGGAGCTGATGGAGTACGACTTCATGGACCCCGAGGCACAGCAGAAGTTCCAGGAACTGCTGGACATGCTGAAGAGCCAGATGGCCCAGAACATCTCCCAGCAGATGCAGCAGCAAATCCAAAACATGTCCCCAGAGGACATGGAGGCCACCCGCGAGATGATGCGGGACCTCAACCAGATGATGCGCGACAAGCTCTCGGGCAGGGAGCCGGACTTCGACGGGTTCATGGACAAATGGGGACCGATGTTCGGTACCAACCCGCCCCAGAGCTTCGACGAGCTGATGGAAATGCTCCAGCAGCAGCTGGCCCAGATGCAGTCTATGCTGGAGAGCATGTCCCCGGAGGCCCGCCAGGAGATGGAGGACGCCCTGGCCCAAGCCCTAGACCCGGAGACCCAGAGAGAGATGGCCCAGTTCTCCGCCCTCATGGAACAGCTCATGCCCATGGAGGACCTGCGCCGCCAGTACCCCTTCCTCGGCGACGACAGCCTTACCATGGAGCAGGCGATGCAGATGATGCGCGACCTGCAGCAGCTGGACCAGCTGGAGGCCGCCCTCCAAGAGGCCATCAGCACCGGGGACCTCAGCGAAATCGACCCGGAGAAGCTGGCCGAGTTGCTGGGAGAGGACGCCCGCCGCATCTGGGACGAGCTGGACAACCTACGCAAGCTGCTCGAAGAGGCCGGCTACATCACCGGAGGCGACAAGACCGAGCTCACCGCCCGCGGAATGCGGCGCATCGGTCAGAAGGCCCTTAAAGAGGTCTTCGCCCATCTCAAGAAGGACCGCATCGGCGGCCACTTGATGGACACCCGCGGGGCCAACGGCGACCTGTTGGGCGAGACCAAGACCTACGAGTTCGGCGATCCGTTCTTGGTTGACCTGCAGACCACAGTCAAGAACGCCGTACTGCGCGGCGGCCCGCAGGTGCCCGTCAGCCTTGGACCCCAGGACTTCGAGGTACACCGAACCGAGCACATGACCAAGGCTGCCACCGTGCTCCTGCTTGACCAGAGCCGTTCGATGGGCCTGTTCAACAACTGGCAGGCGGCCAAGAAAGTCACCGTCGCACTGATGGCCCTGATCCGCTCCCAGTTCCCTCGCGACTCCCTCTATGTTGTCGGCTTCTCCGATTACGCTCGCGAGATCAAGGACGAGGAACTGGCCTCGTGCAGCTGGAACGCCTGGGTATCCGGCACCAACCTGCACCACGCCCTGATGCTTTCCCGGAAGCTCCTCTCCCGTGAGAAAGGCGGCACCCGCCAGATCCTCGTCGTCACCGACGGCGAGCCCACCGCGCACCTGGAAGGCGACCGTTCCTACTTCAGCTACCCGCCCAGCTACCGCACCGAGATGGAGACGCTGCGCGAGGTCCGCCGCTGCACCCAGGAAGACATCCTGATCAACACCTTCATGCTGGAGAACAACTACCAACTCGTGAACTTCGTCGACCGAATGACCCGCATCAACCGCGGCCGTGCCTTTTACACCAGCGCCTCGAACCTCAGCGAGTTCGTGCTGGTCGACTACATGAACAACCGCCGCAAGCGCGTCGCCTCGTAGCGCTCAAGCTGTCTCACGGCGGTCAGGGGCCTTTTGTATACATAGGTTGCACCCGAGAATGTCTTCTCACAGTGGGAAGAGCCTGATAAGATAACGCTCGAAGAAAATAGAATAACAAGGCTGCTCATTCGAAGCAGCCGGGTCAACGTGCTTTTAAAGACAGTCCAGTGAGGCTGGCAAGGCAGGGCGTCCCGGATAATTTCCCTGGCGCTGCCACTTGGCGTCGGGCCGGACTGCACCCCTTGCCGCATTGGAGGCGAGGGGTTTTTTGTTGGCCAGTCCCCCACCTCATTGCCGGATGGATCGGAGATAGAACATGCCGGATTCAGCCATCCCAGGGATGGTGGAAAGGCAGATAATGAACCAGGAGGGCATGGGCCGGGCGCTCTCGCGCATCGCCCATGAGATCCTGGAGCGCAACCGGGGCGCCGGCGACCTGCTGCTGGTCGGCATACAGCGCCGCGGCGTGCCTCTCGCCCAACGCCTGTCTGCCCGCCTGGACGAGTTCGAAGGCGCTAAAGTACCGGTTGGGTCGCTGGACATCAACCTCTACAGGGATGACCTTCGCGAACGCAAACGGCCACGCGTTCGTGTACAACGCACCGTGCTTCCGGTCAGCATCCAGGACCAGCGCGTTGTCCTGGTTGACGATGTCCTCTACACCGGACGGACCATCCGAGCCGCGCTGGATGCCCTCAACGACTTCGGCAGGCCCACACAGGTGCAGCTGGCCGTGATGATCGACCGCGGCCACCGCGAGCTGCCCATTCGCGCCGACTACGTGGGCCGAAACATCCCCACTGCCCGCAACGAAATCGTCGCAGTGCGCCTCGACGAGATCGATGGTGGCGACGATATAGTCCTTCTCCGCCCCGAGGCAGACCAGGAAGAATACCCAACGCCCGAACATCGCCCGGCCGAAACAGCGTTCGCCGGTGGCGAGTAGACCGGTCCGTAGCCGGATGCGACCTACGAGAGTATCGCTATGACCCTGCCCCAAACAGTCGAAGAGCACCTCACGGATGAGGCAATGCAGGCCGACGTCCTGCCTCTGCGCCGGCATGTCCTGGATCTTGATGATTACACGCCGGAGGAGCTGCAGGCCACCCTCTCGTCCGCTCAAGGCATGGCGGAGGTTCTGGGCCGCGATATCAAGAAGGTGCCGGCGCTGCGTGGCAAGGTGATCGTGACCCTTTTCTACGAGGCCAGCACACGCACCCGCGTCTCCTTCGAGGAGGCGGGCAAGGTACTCAGCGCCGATGTCATAAACATGAGCTCTTCCGGCAGCAGCGCCGACAAGGGCGAGTCCCTGCTCAACACCGGCCTGACCCTGCAGGCCATGGGCGTGGATACCCTGGTCGTCCGCCATCCCCATTCGGGAGCGCCGAACTTCCTCGCACGCAACCTGGACCGCGTCAGCGTGGTAAACGCCGGCGATGGACTCCACGCCCATCCCACCCAGGCGCTCCTGGATCTGTACACCGTGCAGTCCCGGCTGGGGCGGATCGAAGGCCTGAAGGTCGTCATCGTCGGCGACGTGCTGCATAGTCGAGTCGCGCGTTCGGCG
Source organism: Dehalococcoidia bacterium (assembly GCA_963667765.2). Lineage (GTDB taxonomy): Bacteria > Chloroflexota > Dehalococcoidia > Lucifugimonadales > UBA3495 > VXOI01. The sequence goes on from CAXXON010000003.1 coordinate 367,494, forward strand.
ATCTGGGGCTTCGCGAAGATGGGCGCTCAGGTGGTCCTGTCCGGCCCACGGACTCTTATGCCGCTCGACTTTTTGAAAGAAGATGAACAGGACGACCCTGCCGGCCTGGCCTCCCGGGTCGAGGTCGATACCGACCTGGACCGGGCGGTGGAAGGCGCTGAAGTCGTCATGGCCCTTCGCTTGCAGTCGGAACGGCAGAGCGGCGGCTTCCTGCCCAGCATCCGCGAGTACATTCGCCGCTGGCAGGTCAACGACGCCCGCTTGGCCAAAGCAAAACCGGACGTGCTGGTCATGCACCCCGGCCCCATGAATGAGGGCATAGAGATCAGCTCCGGTCTTGCCCACGGCACCCGTTCCGCCATTGAGGAGCAGGTGACCGCCGGTGTTGCCATCAGGATGGCGGTCCTGTATCAGTTGAACGCGGGAGGTTCGGAATAATGTCCGAATCGTTGCACCGCCCGATTCTCATCCGAAGGGCCCGCCTCATCGACCCGGGTCGGCAGGTGGACTCCGTGGGCGATATCCTGCTCGCCGACGGCCGGATATCGTCCTGCGGCCCTGTCATAGATGTGGCACCCGAGGGCTCAGTTGTCATCGACGGCTCGGGCCTCGTCGCCTCCCCTGGTTTCATCGACCTCCACGCTCACCTGCGGGAGCCGGGATACGAGTACAAGGAGACCATCGAGACCGGATCGCAGGCCGCCGCCCGTGGCGGCTTCACCACCATCTGTTGCATGCCCAACACCGACCCGCCCATAGACTCCGAGGCTGTCGTGGAATTCGTCCTGCGACGGGCCAGGGATTCGGGGATGGTCAGAGTCCTTCCCGTCGGCTGTGTGTCCCGTGGCCGTAAGGGCAAGGAACTCGCAGACCTTGAGGAGCTGCACAACTCGGGCGCCGTGGCGTTCAGCGACGACGGCGACCCCATCCAGGATGCCAACCTGATGCGGATGGCGCTGGCCTACAGCGCCGACCTGGGCCTGCCGGTCAGCAACCACTGCCAGGACCTGCACCTAAGCGGCGAGGGCGTGATGGCCGAGGGCGCAGTGGCAACGCGACTGGGGCTCCCGGGGATTCCTCCCGCCGCAGAAGACGCCATGATCGCACGGGACATCGCCCTGGCCCAGTCCACCGGTGGCCGGCTGCACGTCGCGCATATCAGCACCGCCGGAAGCGTTCCTCTGGTGCGCCGCGCCAAGGAACTCGGTCTCCGAGTCACTGCGGAGGTCTGTCCCCACCACCTCACCATCACCGACGAATGGGCCATGGGATCTCAGGGAACTGGGTTGGGTCGGGCCGAGTGGGCCTACGACACCTCCACCAAGGTCTACCCGCCACTTCGACAGCGCTCCGACGCAGAAACCCTCGTGGCCGCGCTCGCTGACGGCACCATCGACTGCATAGCGACGGACCACGCTCCCCACGACATCGCCAGCAAGCAGGTTACCTATCAGGACGCCGCTTTCGGTATCAGCGTTCTTGAGACAGCACTCGGCTCCTCGCTGCAGCCGGTCCATGACAGCCGGATTTCCCTCGCCACGCTGGTAGAACGCCTCACCGCAGGGCCCGCCCGCGTGCTGGGGCAGCACTACGCCACACTGGCTACACTGGCCACAGGGACTGAAGCCGACATAACTCTCTTCGACCCGGACCTGAAGTGGACCGTAGACTCCGCCGAATTCGCCTCCAAGGGCAAGAATACTCCCCTCGACGGGACGCGGCTGAGGGGCCGTACCATCGCCACCATCTCGGCCGGCAGGATCGTATACCAGTCTCCCCAATTGATCGTTCAGGAAGCCGATGCAGCTGTTTAATTCACGATGTAACTTGGTTCCAACTACACTTGGAGCGCCCTTTGCAGGAAGCAATTCTCCAGAGGAGGTGCGCTAGATTGCCTGCAGCATACCTCGTACTGGAGGACGGCTCAATCCACCGCGGACAGGGGTTCGGCGCGTTCGAAGAGGCCGCGGGCGAAGTGGTGTTCAACACCACCATGACCGGCTACCAGGAAGTGTTGACCGACCCGTCCTATGCAGGACAATTGGTTACCCTTACCTACCCTCTGGTGGGGAACTACGGTATCAACCAGTCGGATTTTGAGTCCGGCAGGATTCAAGTGAGCGGACTGATCGTCAGGGAGCATTGCGACTCTCCCAGCCACGGATCCAGCGACCGCACCATCCACGAGTTTCTGCTGGGCCAGGGAGTCCCAGGCATCAGCGGGGTGGATACACGAGCCATCACCCGCCGGCTGCGTTCCCATGGCGTGATGATGGGCGCCATAGCCGCAGACCCCGAGGCCGCTATGGCCGCGCTGGGCTCCGCACCCAGCTATGGTGAGCTCGATCACGTAAGCACGGTTACTACCGCCACAGGGTACGAATGGGGCGAAGGACAACAAAACGGCTCGGAAAGGCCCTGCCGAGTGCTGGTAACCGACTGCGGGCTTAAATACAATATTCTTCGTGAACTAGCCCGGCGGGGCTGCGAGGTGCAGGTGGTCCCGGCGACCATTTCCGCCGAGGACCTGCTTTCTCTCAATCCCTCGGGCGTGCTCCTCTCACCGGGGCCAGGCGACCCGCAGCTGCTCGACTACGTGGTCGACAACACCCGGCAAATCCTGGGCAGAGTTCCGGTCATGGGAATATGCCTTGGCCACCAGATAGTGGCCCGGGCTCTGGGCGCTGAGACTTTCAAGCTGAAGTTTGGACACCGGGGAGGAAATCACCCGGTGCGCGACCTTTCCGATGGAAGGGTCTACATCACGGCACAAAACCACGGGTATGCCGTGATGGCCGATTCGCTGCCGTCCGGACTCGAAGTCTCTCACATAAATCTGAATGACGACACAGTGGAAGGGCTGATCCATCGAGACCTGCCGCTCTTTACGATTCAGTACCACTCTGAAGCGTCTCCCGGGCCGCGGGACAATGAGTATCTATTCGACCGGTTCCTGCAATTGATGCAAGATTTCAATTCCTAGCTTTGGACAGTCGACTGAAGCTATCACATAGGAGGTAAAGACCAACAGCGCCCGGCGATCGGAGCCCAACGGTTCCGGCAGGCGCCGGATGCTACCCCCTGGCAGCGGTAACAGCATCCTTCCGGAGGAATTATTCAATGTCTTCTTTTTCCATGGTCTTGCTGGAAGGGGGGGTGGATGTGGATGTGGCAATAGACTTTGCGGAGATGACCTCTATCTTGGATGAGGACGTTCCCCGCTATACCTGCGGAGATTTCGGTTTCACCGTCACGCCTGGGCGTGGCGAAATTGGACGGCAGTGGATTTTCATGGTCAGCGCATTTCCTCTTGGCCAGCCTCGGTCCCAGCCTTTGATTTCCCTGGGCCGCATGGAGGTTGAGGCCAGCGGAGACGGTGAAATGGCCATTTGCATCCCGCCCAGGGTCGAGCAGACGGTGCCTGGGTCGGACGCCGCCGATTGGGACGGAAAGCTGTTCGGAGCCTTCGTTTTCCAATTGCTCAACTCCCTGCACGACAGAGACCTGATCGAGTTGCCCGGCTTCCTGCCAAAATTCTAGCGGACAGTCCGCGGTACCTCCATTCAATGGAGACGACACCAAGCCCGGTTGCCTTATCAACCGGGCTTGAAATATGCTTAAAGGGTTGCAGGAAATTGGGGCCGCTCCACAGGCGGGAAGCAAGGCCCAGGTACGGGAGGCAAAGCTACGGAAAAGCCGAGAAAAGTACTGGTAATAGGTTCCGGTCCTATCGTTATTGGACAGGCCGCAGAGTTTGACTATGCCGGAACCCAAGCTTGCAAGTCCCTTCGCGAGGAGGGAGTGGAGACGGTGTTGGTCAACTCCAACCCCGCCACCATCATGACCGATGAGGGCATCGCCGACCATGTATATATCGAGCCGCTTACCGTTGAAGTCCTGGAAAGGATCATTCAGCGTGAGCAGCCCGATGGCCTGCTGCCCACCCTGGGCGGACAGACCGGCCTCAATCTTGCCGTCGCGCTCGCCGATGCCGGCATACTGGACCGGTACGGAATAAGGCTTCTCGGCACTCCCTTGGAAACCATACGGCGGGCCGAAGACCGGGAATTCTTCCGCAGCTTCCTGCACGAAATCGGCGAGCCAGAGCCGGAGAACCTTACCGTGTCCTCAATGGAGGAGGCGCGGGAGGCCGCGGCCCACATGGGCCTCCCTCTCGTGATACGCCCTGCATACACACTGGGCGGCAGTGGTGGCGGCATCGCCAACACCGAAGAAGAATTCGAGACCATCGCCGCGTCTGGCCTTGCCGCGAGCCCCATTTCCCAGATCCTCCTTGAGCGCTCTCTGGTTGGCTGGAAGGAGCTCGAATACGAGGTCCTGAGGGATGGTGCCGACAATTGCATCATGGTCTGCAACATGGAGAACCTCGACCCAATGGGGGTCCATACCGGCGACAGCATCGTGGTCGCTCCAAGTCAGACACTGACCGACAAGGAATACCAGATGCTTCGCACCTCCGCCCTGAAGATCATCCGGGGCTTGGGAATCGAAGGCGGCTGCAATGTACAGTTCGCTCTTCAACCCCATCCGAAGGTCGCTGATGTAATCGGACTTGAATGGGATGAGGAGCCGCCCTACTACGTCATCGAGGTGAATCCCCGGGTCAGCCGCAGTTCGGCTCTGGCCAGCAAGGCCACGGGATACCCAATAGCGCGCGTGGCGGCCAAGATTGCGGTGGGCCGCAGGCTGGACGAGATCGATAACGCGGTTACCGGGCGAACCAAGGCCGCTTTCGAACCGGCACTGGACTACTGCGTCGTCAAGATCCCCCGCTGGCCGTTCGACAAGTTCCCTCACGGCGACCGGCGCACCACGACGCAGATGAAGGCCACCGGCGAGGTTATGGTGATCGATCGCTCATTTGAGGCGGCGATGCAGAAGGGAGCGAGGTCACTGGAGCTGTCCAGTGGAAGCCTGCTGTGGGAGGACCCAGCCTGGCGTACCGACAACGGTTCCCATGGCGACTCCCTCCCCCTCGAACCGAATGACCTTCGCCTCTGGGGGATCATGGCGGCCATACGCCGCGGGTTCTCTATTGACCAACTGGTGGAGCGCACCCTTTTCGACCCGTGGTTCCTGGTAGCCTTCGAACGCATCGTGAAGATGGAACGGCGCCTGCTTTCGGAGCAGTTGACCCCTGAACTGCTTTACGACTCCAAGAGGCTGGGGTTCTCCGACGCCCAGATCGGGACGCTGGCGGACATGCTTCCCGAGCAGGTGCGAAACTTGCGCAGTCAGTGGGATATCCGCCCCGTTTACAAGACGGTGGACACCTGCGCCGCTGAGTTCGATGCGGTTACACCCTACTACTACAGCACCTACGATGAGGAAAACGAGGCCCTTCCCCTCGAGGGCCAAAAGGCCCTGGTTATCGGTAGCGGCCCAATTCGCATCGGTCAGGGCATAGAGTTCGATTACTGCAGCGTACACGCCGCCTGGGCCCTCTCCGAGGCAGGCGTACGCAGCATCATGGTCAACTCCAACCCTGAGACCGTATCAACCGACTTCGATTCCAGCGACCGCCTCTATTTCGAGCCGCTGGACGAGGAATCGGTCCGCGACATCATCGAAAACGAAACGGCCAACGGAGACAACGGCGACGGCATTCCCCCCGCCTCTCTGGTGCAGTTCGGCGGCCAGACCGCCATCAACCTGTCGCAGGCTCTCTCGTCAGCGGGGATGCCCATCCTGGGCTCCAGCGCAGAGGCCATAGACATCGCTTCCGACCGGCACAAGTTCGATGACTTTCTCTCTCGCCTGGGCATCCCTCAGCCGCCCGGCGCCGCCGTTTCCACGGTCAGCGAGGCCCTGCAGGTCGCCCAGGACATCGGCTACCCCGCGGTGGTCCGTCCGAGCTATGTGCTGGGTGGCCGCGCCATGGAGATTGTGCAAAACGCCACCGAGTTGATCCACTACCTGACGGCAGCCACCGACATGTCGCCTGACAAGCCCGTCCTCATCGACCGGTACATGGAGGGCAAGGAATGTGAGGTCGACGCCATCTGTGACGGGGAGTCGGTGCTCATCCCTGGCGTCATGGAGCATGTGGAGCGGGCAGGCGTCCACAGCGGGGACTCGATGGCCATATACCCTGGTCTTAACCTGACCGAGTCGGAAGTGGACACCATCGTCGACTACACCACCCGAATCGGTCTGGCCCTGGGCGTACGCGGGCTGATGAACATTCAGTTTGTCATCCTTGGCGGGGCCACCTATCGCAGCCCCCACACCCAGAGCAGCGACAGCGAGGCCACGACGGTCTACGTCCTCGAGGTGAACCCGAGGGGGAGCCGTACGATCCCCTTCATTTCCAAAGTTACCGGTGTCCCCGTAGCCCGCCTGGCGACGCGGGTGATGCTCGGCCACACCATCGCTGAAGAGGGATACCCGTCAGGCCTCTGGCCACGCCAGGGACTGGTCGGAGTGAAGGCGCCCGTCTTTTCCATGGCCAAGCTGGTCGGCGTGGACTGGCACCTGGGACCGGAAATGAAGTCCACCGGCGAAGTCATGGGCATTGACAGCAACTTCTCGGCAGCGCTGACCAAGGCACTCCTCGCTGCCCGACTCAACCTGCGTGAAGGCATGGGAGTTCTGCTCAGCATCGCCGACCAGCACAAGGCAGAGGCAGTGACGCTGATCCGGGGACTGGACCGTGCCGGATGCTCGCTCTACGCCACCGAAGGGACTGCCGCCATGATTGCGGCCATGGGGCTGCCGGTGACAATGACCACCAAGAAGCTTCGCGAAGGCCATCCGAATGTTGTGGACGTGATCAACGACGGCAGCGTAGGGGCGGTCATCAACACCATCTCCAGCGTCAGTGAGGTGTTGCGCGACGGATTCAACATCAGGCGCGCCGCTGTGGAGCGCCAGATGCCGTGCTTCACTTCCCTGGACACCGCCAGAGCTGCGGTGGAAAGCCTACTAACGGGGAACTCGGCCTACGCGATCGGGACGACTCGCGACTACTTGGGAAAGGACTAGCAGTCCATCCATTTCAGACTGATGAGTGAATCCGGAGTCCGTTCGTGGTGAGCTTGTCGAACCATGAACGGACGGCCCTTCGACAGGCTCAGGGCGAACGGAGATTTTCCACCGCATTTCAAAAATGCAGGTCTATTGGAAAGGCGCTGGAGGCACCTCCCCGGCCCACCTGCTACCAGTCCATCTCCGTGCCCAGGCCCTGTTCCCTGGCACTGTCATAGGCCAGCTTCGCCGCTGCTACATCGGCGACCCCGGTCCCCATCAGCTTGGCGTAGACGATTTGCGACTCGTTGTCCCGCCCCGTAAGCGTGCCGCTGACCGCGTGGCGTAGCTCGTGCAGTTGGCTCCAGTTCAGCAGCCCCTTGTCCACGGCGGCTGCGATGTCCCCCGCCTCGATGGGCGCTTGGTCGAGCGAATCAACGAATAGCTTGTCAGCGCGGGTCAGTGTCTCATCATCCACCTCGCTGACCCTCCAGGTCGTGGGCCCCGCGCCGATGACAGTGACTCCCGGGTTCAGCCACTCTCCCTTTACCACCGGCTCTGCAGTGGCCGCGATGCCGATCACAAGATCGCAGTCCCGTACCGCCTCCTCGTTACTGCCAGCCGCCTTGACCCCAACCCCCAGCGAATCGCTCATTCTGGCGGAGAACTCGTTTCGTCTGTCCGCGTTGCGGCTGAAGGCCTTTACCCCAGAGATTCCCCGGACACTGGCCACTGCCTGCAACTGCGTCGGTGCCTGCCCGCCGGTCCCGACGATTCCCACCTGCAGGTCGCCCTTCTTCGCAAGGTGCTTGACCGCAACGCCGGTCGTCGCCCCGGTTCGCAGCTGCCCCAGCCTGTTCGCCTGGGTGTAGCACAGCAGCTTCCCGGTTGCGGCGTCATACAGGCTCACCTGGAACGAGTATGACCCGCGGACCACGGTGTAGGTCTTAACCCCCAGAACGCCCTCGTAGAACAGGCCGCCCCCCATTACCGACAGCATCCCGGTGTCCGCGATGATCTTACGGCGGCCGAGATTGTACGCCTCCCCATGGCCGTACCGGTGCTGCATGTTCTCGATGGCCCCGAGCATGGCCTCCATCGTCACGCACTGGGCGACTTCTTGATCACGAAGGAACAGGGTCATGGCCAGTACCCTCCACAGTTATGGGGAAGCAGGTTGCTGCATTGGGGAAGGCTGGGAGTTGGGCTGCCAGAACCGGCACGGTCTACTCCGACGGGGCTTTCCCGGGAGATGAACCATGTGTCTGAACGAACGCGCCGGAGTGGATGGCGAATTCCAAGCCCACCGCCAATACGCACCGCTGGAATTCGTGGGCGTTTCACTGCGGCTCGCGGCGGCGGCTCAGCTCCGCTACTTCTTCTTGTAGAAATCGCGGTTCATGGCTATGAATTGACGCTGATTGGCCGGGACTCTGAACTCATCGTAGATGGCGTTGACCGGGCAGACCGACTCGCAATACGCGCAGTCGATGCAGGTAACCGGGTCGATGAAGTATTGCTCGTCATCGTCAGTGGTATTGATGCAGTCAACTGGGCAAACTTCGATGCAGGTCGCGTCCTTTACGCCAATGCAGGGTTCGGTTATCACAAAAGGCATACTGTCAACCTGAAGGCGCTGCCCGCCCTGGCAAAGAGATGATTTTCACTGACTCCGCATTCAAACGGTCATCCCCCGCTTCCGGGGCACGCACCATTCTTGATTTTGCCCTCATATTTTGTCAAGGGATACTGTATGATATATTGTATCGAAGGATTAGCGGGGGATTCCGGGGGCCAGTTAATGGAATTAAGAGAACTCATCAGTTTCTATCATGTGGCTCGCCTGCGCAGCGTCTCCAAGGCAGCCCGAACGCTCGAACTGGGACAGCCTACGGTAACAACCCACCTGCGCAAGCTGGAGAGCGAATTCGGTATCACCCTATTCGACCGGATAAAGCGCCCGATCCAGCTGACTTCCGAAGGTATCACCCTTCTGGAGCTTGTAACTCCTGTGGTCACTTCCATAGAGGTGCTCAAGAGCCAGATGGATTACGCCGACAGGCGTGGGTCGTTCATCGTCGGCGCCTACCCCGACCTGATTGCCCATCATTTGCCTAAGGGTATCCAGGCGTTCAGGGAAAACTACCCCGATATTCGAATTCGTCTCCTGGCACGAGCATATGATCCGCTGATCGCACTCGTGCGTTCCGGCGAAATCGACATGGCCTTCTGCTCTCCTCCGCCTGCAGATGATACCTCGCTAGAATTCCAGGAGCTCTTCGAATACAACGCGGTATTGATGACCCCTCTGGGACATCCGTTGGCGGGCAAGAAGGACATCACCCTCGAGGACGTGGTGTCGGCTCCCCTGATCCTCCCCGGCCAAGAAAGCATGCTGCGCCAGCGGGTTGACCAAGCCTTCAAGGCGCAGGGGCTGGCTGGCGATGTGGTACTCTCGCTGGACAACGTCGAGTCCATCAAGCGATACGTGGAGATCGGCTTGGGACTGGCCGTTGCCGTAGATTTTGCCATGCACCCACAGGATCAGGAGCACCTCGGTGTCCTGCCACTGGGCCACCTGTTCCCTGGTTCCGTCATCGGGATCTGCACGCTGAAGGGGAAATTCGTCGGTCAGGGCGTACGAAACTTCACCCAGATGATGGCCGAATACATGAGCGGTTACCACGCCGAAATCTGGGAATTGCCGACTCCGGTGATGACTCGTCCTACCATGCCCATCATTGACGACGCCTAACCGGGGTCGACTGGGACAACCTGGCGGACCCGCCTCGCCAGCTGGGAGCGCGGAATCATCACGTATCGACGGCACTTGTGGCAAACCAGCCCGATGTCCGCGCCGAGCCGGGTCACCGTCCAGAGATACTCCCCGCACGGATGTGGCTTCTTCAGGCGCACCACGTCGCCGATCTTGAGGTCTAGGGCCAACCCAGGCCGTCCTCTTGCAAAACGGCGTTGATGCTGTCCCGCAGATTCCTCGCGACCTCCCCGGCGGCCTCCCCGTAATCCTTGCCTCGTGAGGCATAGATTATCCCTCGAGACGAGTTGATCAGCGCCATCCGCCCATGCTCGTCCACTCCGGCGCGCACCGCCGCTTCCAGGTCTCCCCCCTGCGCCCCCACTCCCGGAATGAGGAGCGGCATGCCCGGGCACAACTCCCGCAGGGCAGCCAGTTGCCCCGGCACCGTTGCCCCGGCCACCAGGCCCACATTGCCCCTTGTGTTCCAAGCGGAGCAGGCCCTGGCGACCCTCTCGTACAGCAGGCCAGGCTCATCCCCGGTAACAAACAGGTCCTGAAAATCTCCTGACCCCGGATTGGAGCCCCGGCACCACACGAACACTCCCTTGGTTTCGTCCTCAAGGAACGGCTCAATTGAGTCGGTGCCACCCCATGCGTTGACCGTAACCGCGTCGAACCCCCACACCTCGAACATCGCTCTCGCGTACGCCCTGGCCGACGGTCCGATGTCGCCACGCTTCGCGTCCCCGATGATCATCGCATCCGGGGCGGCATCGCGGATGTGACTGATCGTCCCTTCCAGGGCCCTCAGACCATCCATGCCCAAGGCCTCGTAGAATGCCAGGTTGGGCTTGTAGGCGCCAGACGACCCGGCAGTGGCATCGACGATAGCCCGGTTGAATTCGAGCACATCCGTCACAGGCATCAGCCCAGGGTCCGGGTCCAGGCCCACGCAAACCAGGCTCCGGGCGCTGCTGCATGCGCTGTGTATGCGATCCACGAAATTGCTCATTGACTACGCCGCCCTCATTGCCCGTCGATTCGTCCATTGTTACCATTACGGCCTGCGGACGCAATAGCGCAGAACGGAGTTGCCGGTGCACCTGGGCGACGACCTCATTCCCGGCAGGTTCCTGAAAAGGGTCAACCGCTTTCTCGCGCTGGTTGAGATGGACGGGCGGGAAACGGCCGTTCATGTCGCCAACTCCGGACGTCTCCGCGAGCTGTTCGTAATCGGAGCCACCGTGTGGCTGAAGGCGGCACCGGCGCCCCACCGCAAGACCTCCTGGGACCTGGCGCTCGTGGAAGCGGACGGGGTACTGGTCTCCGCAGACACCCGTGTACCGAACGCCGTGGTAGCGGAGGCGGCATCGCAGGGACTGCTGGAAGGAATCCCGGCATCCACAGCCATCACTCGCGAGTCAGTCTTCCGCGAGAGCCGTTTCGATCTGCTTCTCGAAGATGACCACGGAAAGCGATACCTGGAGGTGAAGTCGGTGACGCTGGTGGAGAATGGCGTCGGCCTGTTCCCCGACTCCCCTACCGAACGCGGCGCGAAGCATCTCAACACACTAGCCCAAGCCGTCGAAGCCGGCCACCGTGCATCCGTCGTCTTCGTGGTGCAGCGGCCCGACGCCCGGGCCGTGGCCACAAACGACCCGGCCGACCCGGTGCTCGCCGAGACATTCCGCATGGCGGTGAAGTCCGGTGTGGAGCCACTGGCCTACAGCTGCCTTGTGTCCAAGCAGGAAATACACCTGGACCGTCGTCTGCCGATCGTCCCGTACGAATCCATCGTCTGCATCGCAGGGCAGCCGTCGTGACCGTGGGACCCGTTACCAGTCCTTCAGTCCTCTTCCAGGAGGTTTACGACCGCCTCTACCACCGTTACGGGCCTCAAGGCTGGTGGCCCGGCGAAAGCCCCTTCGAGGTAATCGTGGGCGCCATCCTCACCCAGTCCACTGCCTGGGTCAATGTGGAAAAAGCCCTGGCCTCCATGCGTGAAGCCGATTGCTGGTCCTTCGAGTGCATCGCCGCCGCCCCGGAAGCCGACCTGGCCGCCATCATCCGTTCCTCCGGCTACTACAACGCCAAGGCCCGCAAGCTCCAGGCCTTTGCCAACCACTTGCTCCGGCACCATGCCGGAGATCTCGGTTCGCTGTTTGCCCAAGAGACGAATAGCCTGCGTGCGGAGTTGCTGTCAATCCATGGCATCGGTGAAGAGACTGCAGACGACATAATCGTCTACGCTGCCGGAAAGCCGTCCTTCGTCATGGACACCTATACCCGCCGCATCGTGGACCGGATGGAACTCACCCTGCAAGACCTCAAGCCGACATACGCAGCCTACCAGTCCCTGTTCCAGGACAACCTGCCCGCCGACGCCGCCTTGTTCAACGAGTACCACGCCCTCCTCGACCATCACGCGAAAGTGACCTGCACCAAGAGCGATCCGAAGTGCTACGGCTGCTGCCTGGTTGACCTGTGTCCCACCGGCGTGGCCTCCGTTGCAGTCCAGCCAAATTGACGCTGGAATATCCCCGCCTTATGATTCCGGCGACCGGGCAGCCCAATGAGTCTTCATCCACAAGGAGGACCAATGCAGGTAGTCAGGATCTACACGGGAGACGACGGTGAGTCCCACTTCGAAGAGCTCGATCTGCCTTTCGAGGCAGTCGCCAATGCCGAGCGCACCGCAGCACAGAACGCTTCCAGCGTTACATTCAGCCGCACCCAACCTGGGAATTTCATCGACTGGCATCCGGCTCCCCGTCGCCAGTATGTAATAACACTCGAAGGCCAGACCGAGATCGGCCTCGGCGACGGCACGAAGCGCATTCTCAACCCGGGTGACGTGCTGCTCGCTGACGACCTGACCGGGCGCGGCCACACCACCGCCGTATACGGAGACAAACCTCGTGTCTCTGTCGCCATCCCCATAGTCGACTAACCGGCATAGTCGACTGACCGGCGGATAAAGGACTCACGGAAACACTACCGGGAGGCTGGCCATGCCCTACGCTCGCATCGACGACGCACTGGAAATGTACTACGAAGTCGACGACTACACCGATCCGTGGCGTCCTTCGGAAACCGTGGTTCTACACCATGGCAACGCCAAGAACGCCCGCCTCTGGTACGCCTGGGTGCCGCTCCTTGCCCGCCAGTACCGCGTGGTGCGGCTCGAAGCGCGCGGCTTTGGACGCTCCACCGTCCCGCCCGTGCGCTACGGCTGGTCGCTGGGCGGCTTTGCCGCCGACATCGTCGGCCTGCTCGATCACCTCGGACTGGAGAGGGTGCATCTCATCGGCGAGACTGTGGGTGGGACCATCTCACTGAAGTTTGCCTCAGAATACCCAGACCGTCTCCTGTCGGTGACCACCTGCACCTCGCCTTACAAATTCGTTGGCAACCCGACCTACCTCGATTCCTACAACCTGGTACGGGACGAGGGAGTGGAGGCCTGGGTGCGCCGTACCTCGGAGCGGCGGCTGGAGTCAGGCGATTCCGATGCCGCCCACCAGGAGTGGTACATCAACCAGATGGCCAGGACGGAGGGCCGCGTGGTCATGGAGACGCTGGCCTATCTGTCGCAGCAGGACCTCAGCGAGGAACTCCCGCGAATCCAGGTACCCGCCCTCGTTCTCGCCTCGGAGCAGAACGCCCGCGACAACCCTGACCGCACCTCGGGCATGGCCGCGCTGCTTCCCAACGGACGCCTCCGCGTCCTTCCCGGAACAAGCGGCTATGTCCAGCACTCCGCCCCGGAGCGCTGCGTGCAGGCCTGGATGGAGTTTGCCCGGTCGCTGTAGTCTAAGCGGGCCGCGAGGGCATGCAGCGGATTAGTCGCACACTCGCCAAGAAAACGTTGGGGCGCACAGCCGTGCGCCCCCATTCAGTCAGACCAACAGTTGTGTAGGCCAGGAACAGCTCCCCCACTATTCGCCGTCGAGGCTGGCCCCCGCAATCAGTCCGGCACGACCAGACGCCGGAATGATCGCTTCCTTTCACATTGCGTCATGCCGGCACGACCCATCCAGCGAAAATCTGCACCCGCGACACTAGGCGGAAAGCGCTGCCGCCACGCCCTTTATCTTCTCAGGCCCTTCCGTGGTCAGCTCACCGATTGCCCTGACAATGTTCGGGTGCTGAAGGCCGGATACGAGGAAGGTCCACCGACACGCCCGCTGCGTGTGCGTCGTGATCTCCTCTTTCTCGGCATCTGTAAAAGTCCGTCCCGTCGCCCTTTCGAGGGCGTCTATGTTCAGCCCGATCTGCTGGGCCAGCAGGCCGTCAATCGCCCCGCCAAGCTCCAGGACCTCATCTATCGCCCTCTCCCGCTCCTCGAGGGTCAGGTCCTCGGCTACTTCGCCGATCAGGAGCGTATCCAGCTTGGCGTGCTGCGCCTCTTCCAGCCAATGGTACCTCAGGAGATCCCGGAACAGCCCGTCCAGGTACGAGTCGTCGCGCACGTGCTCTATGTAGTGGAGCTGCGTGAACCATTCGATGATCGCCGTGAGGACCATGACCGCCAGCTTCGACTTGCTGCGAACTACCTGCGCCACCTCTTCCCGCCCGGGAATCAGACCGCACTCGACGCCGAATCCGTTGCCGAAGAGTTCAACCGACCTCCGAAACAGTTCCTGGTGCTTGAACTCTTCCTCGGCGAATCTCAACAATGACCGGGCCCTGACCTCATCCCCATAGACGTCCTTCATGGCCTCTTCAGTTACGGTGGGGATGATGAACTCCTCGACGAACGCAAATATGTGGCAGTAGGCGTTGCCCATGATCTGATTCAAGAGAAGCCTTTCGTTGTCGTTCAAGCATGAGATCTCGTCCACGCCGGCCAACCGATTGGGAAGAAAGCGTTTCGAGAAATCGAAATTCTTGTCACCCAGGACATCTTCTTCCAGCCACGAAACCCTTTTGGAAACATCGAGACAATCCTGGTAGGTGTAGTTGTGTGTGAGCATGCGGTTCGCCTCCTCCTGAGGTGCATTTAGCAAAAATTATCCAAATTCAGGTACCCGGATCCTATGCGAACAAATCGCCGTGGGCAAAGGTCATACTACTATCACTCATCAACGCGGGCAAACTTGCGGCTATGCTTGCGCAACCGTATGAGGAGACCTCCCAATTCAGGGTCTTTCATTCGTTTTCTCTCCCTCCAGAGGAGGGAGAGGCTTGTTATGAGCTTGCCGAAGGGGTGAGAGCGCACCCTGTTCTCGCAAACTGACGATGACTCGGATGGCCCTCTCAATGGAATGCAGTGGAGGTGTCGGCACTCCAAGAAACCGAAGGGGCGCACGGTTGTGCGCCCCTTCGTGTCAGGCCAGCGGACATTCACTCCCTAGAACAGCGACCGCGATTGCCCACCGTCAACATTCAGGCAGGTGCCGGTGATCAGGTCGGCCCGCTCCGACGCGAGGAACGCCACCGTCTCGCCGATGGGCTCCGGCCACCCGAACTTCCCGGCAGGCAGGTTCCGGGAGATGAACTCGTCCACCACCTCCGGCGTGTTGTTCTGCTGGAACCGGTCCCAGGTGCTCCCCGGGAAGTCGATGGATCCCGGCGCGATGCAGTTGACCAGCACGTTCTCGGGCGCGAGATTCAGCGCCAGGTGCTTCGAGAACGCGATCAGCCCCGCTTTCGCCGTCATGTAGTCCACGGACCCGCCGTACTCCCGGCCGTAGATTGACGAAATGCTGATGATCCGCCCCCACTTCTGCTCCCTCATGTGCGGCAGCACCAGCGAAACGAGCTCCACGGCGCTGAACAGGTTGACCTCCATTCCCTCCCGGAAGCGCTCCATCCCGGTTTCCTGGAAGTCGGTCGTTCCCCGCCTGCCTCCCACGTTGTTCACGAGGATGTCCACCTCTCCCAACGCCGACTTGGTCTCGTTGTGGAACCGCACCAAGTCGTCGTTGTTCGTGACATCCGCCTGCACCGCGACGACCTCCACGCCCGCCCCGTGCAGCTCCGCGCGGGCCTCCTCCAACTGCTCCGCGCCCCGGGCGCAGATTCCCACCTTGCATCCCTCCCGTCCAAGCGCCGAGGCAGCCTGCAGGCCGAGCCCGTGGCTGCCGCCCGTTATCATTGCTACTCTTCCTTGCAGCCCAAGATCCATTTTCGTCTCCTTTGCCATCCTGAAATTGATTGCGGCGATTATAGTGCCGCACCGGAACTCTTGCACGGAGGGTCACCAGGGCTAACGCGTTTGGATTGCACTTAGCCCTTCAAACCAGCGAAAGCGGGAATCCACTGGTCAAAATTAGCAGATTCGTGGCAGCAATGGACCCTATTATTCGCACCGGACTCCTGCCTTCGCAGAAGTGACGGTTTGGTGTTTTAGCAATGCGATTGCCCTGGTAGGGTCACGCCCCCACTGCGTGTCCGGGTTGGAGTGCGGCTATAATCCCTACGCCACCCGGCTTCAGGAGGAAACGCGATGCTGGCCCTCGAAGGCATAAAGGTCCTCGACTTCTGCCGCAACGCCCCCGGAATGTTCGCCACCATGATCCTCGCCGACCTCGGCGCAGATGTCCTGATGATCGAGCGCCCCATGGACGAGACCCGCGCCGCCTACGAGCGCATCGTCGCCGGCATCGAGTCGCCCCAGGATGAGCGCCGGCACGCCGCCTTCAACGCCCTACAGCG
This sequence comes from Dehalococcoidia bacterium, assembly GCA_963667765.2. GTDB lineage: Bacteria > Chloroflexota > Dehalococcoidia > Lucifugimonadales > UBA3495 > VXOI01. The sequence continues at coordinate 383,899 of CAXXON010000003.1, forward strand.
CAACAAGCGGAGCATCGCGCTGAACCTCAAGGAGCCCGAGGCCCTGGAAGTCTTCCGCCGCCTCGCTTCCGACACCGATGTGGTTGTGGAAGGCTTCCGCCCCGGTGTCGTCGACCGGCTCGGTGTGGGCTACAAGCAAGTGAGCAAAATCAACCCCCGCGCCATCTACTGTTCCGTCTCCGGATACGGCCAGACCGGCCCATACGCGCAGATGGCAGGTCACGACATAAACTACATTTCCTTCGCGGGGGCCCTCGGCCTGATCGGCGACTCACCCGACGGCAAGCCCGTCATCCCCCTGAACCTGATCGCCGACTACGCCGGCGGCGGACTCTGCGGCGCCGTGGGCATCCTCGCCGCCCTCATGGCCCGCGAGAAGACCGGCAGGGGCCAGTATGTGGACATAGCCATGACCGAAGGCGTGCTCTACATGCTCTGCGGCGCCATCGCCGACGCCCTCTCCCAGGGCTACACGGCCACACGCGGGTCCACCCGCCTCAACGGCGGCTCGCCCTTCTATAACATCTACCGCACCGCGGATGGCAAATACTTCTCCATCGCCGCCATAGAGCCCTGGTTCTGGGAGAACCTTTGCCGCGCCATCGGCCGCGAGGATCTCATACCCCACCAGCAGGCCGGCGAGGAAAAGCGCGCCGAGATCGCAAACACTCTCGATGCCACCTTCCTGACTAAGACCCGCGACGAGTGGTTCGAGGTGTTGAAGGACGCCAACATCTCCGTAGGGAAGGTCTACGACCTGGACGAAGCCCTCACAGACCCCCAGGCCCTCGCCCGCAACATGGTGGTCGAACTCGAAGCCCCTGGCGTCGCCGAAGGCAAAGTCACCCAGCCTGGAGTACCCTTCCACCTCTCCGACACTCCTGGTGAAGTCCGCCACCACGGCAGCGTGACAGGCCAGCACACTGAGGAAGTCCTCGCCTCCCTCGGCTACACCCCCATCCAGATCGACGGTCTGCTGGCGCGTGGCGCGGCGGCCTGCGGCTGAGGAAAACACCGTGCTATACTTGTTCGCTGTGCGGGTATCTACCCGGCATACCATTAATTTCGAGACAGGCAGATGATCAAACGTTTCTCAGTTCTCTATGTGGGTCAGATCGACCTCGATGACGTAGGCGCCAACGGGCGCGACCCCGACGGCCGCCGCTACTCAAACGAACAGCTGGTACAGTCCCTCGATCACGCCATGGCCCTTGCGAAGCAGATGGACGAGTCGGGCTACCACTGCCTCTGGGCCGCCGAGCACCACTTCCAGCGTGAAGGTTACGAGTGCATCCCCAACCTCACGCTCCTCGGCGTCCACCTCGCCGCCCACACGAAAAACCTGAAGTTCGGTGCGGCCTTCAACATCGTCCCCATGTGGCACCCCCTGCGCCTTGCCGAGGACTTCGCCATGGGCGATGTACTCACCGGCGGACGCTTGGTCTTCGGCATCGGCCGCGGCTACCAGACCCGCGAGGTCGAGACCTTCGGCGCTCCCCTACTCGACCAGGACGCCAACCGCGAGCTGTTCGAGGAGCAGGTCGACATCATCATGAAGGCCTTCAACGAAGAGTCCTTCAGCCATCACGGCAAGTACTACCAGATCCCCCCGGATGTGCCCTATCGCGGCTACCAACTCGAAGACATAACGCTGGTCCCCCGCCCTCTGAATCGGCCCGTCGACATCTGGCAGCCGGTCACCAGCGGTCGCAGTATCGACTTCATCGCCCGGAAGGGTATCAAGGGCATGACCGCCCTCAGCGGCGAGAGGATAGTGGAGCAGTTTTTCGGAGAATACCAGAGGGTGGCCGGAGAGGCGGGCCGCGACCTCAAGATGGGCCAGGACATGGCCCTGGGCTTCGGGTTCTTCCTCGGCGACTCGGTAGCGGAGGCCGTCGAGCGTGTCCGCCCCTTCCACGACGAACGCTACAAGTGGTTCGCCCCCTTTGGCCTCGTGCGCTATGTCGACGAGCAGGGACGCATGTGGGGCTCTCCGGGCGCACCGGCACGCACTCCCACCGTCGAGGATGGCGTACAGCAGAAGGCTTGGATCTGCGGCCCTCCCGAGGTCTTCATCGAGACCTTCCGGGAGCTGGAGGAGAAATACCCCGGCCTCGAGGATGTCGTGCTCCAGTGGCCCGAGGGCATGCCCTGGCGCGAACTCAGTAGCCAGCTGGAAATCTTCTCCCGCGAAGTCATGCCCGCATTCGCAGGGCGTTAATGACCTGCAGAAAGGCGCAATCCGCCGGTGCAACCCCGACGCAGTTGCCAGGCACCAAGAAGGCCAATAGCAAATTCCCTCTCCCTCCGGGAGAGGGCTAGGGTGAGGGCGTCCCCTTGGCGGAACCGGAACACGTAAGCCTCGCCCGGGCAGGCGCCAACGCCATTGCCAGGTGGCGCGAACTCACCTTCCGCAGCCCCAACGAACGCATACCGCGCTTCGACCTGGGCTACCGCCTCGAGGACCGCGCCGCCAGCGAGACTTTCACCCCCGAGTTCATCTACGGACGCCCCAGTCTTGACCTCGAAGGGTCATTCCTCAGCGGAATAAAGCTCCCCAGCGCCGACCTCCGCCACGACAACTTGAGCAGTGCCGACCTGACCGGCGGCGACTTCCGTATGTCGGACATGTCGGGCGCCAACCTGAACGGCGCCCACCTTTTCCGCGCCAGCCTGCCTCGGACCAACCTCACAGGTGCCCAGTTGATCGGCTGCTCCCTGACTAGGGCCAACCTGACCAACGCCGTTATGGTCCATGCCCTCCTCAAGGGTGCCGACCTGTCCTACGCCACCCTGTCCTACGCCGATCTCGAGCGGGCCGACCTCAGCGGCGCCAACCTGACCGGTGCCGATTTCTCCTGGGCCAATCTCAGCCACGCGGACCTGCGCGGGGCCCAACTGGCAAGCACCTCCCTCACGATGACCAACCTGACAGGAGCAGACCTGCGCGGAGCGAGAATCGTCAAGTCCGACTTCGAGAGTTCCATCCTGCATCGGGCCACCGCCGGCGGCACGCTGTTCGCCAACTGCGACCTCAGGTCCATCATCGGCCTGGACTCCATGCTCCACGGCGCTCCCAGCACTATATCCCTGGACACCCTGGCCCGCTCGGGCGGACGCATTCCTCGCCTCTTCCTTCAGGGAGCCGGGGTGGCCGAGCCGCTGATTGCAGCCCAGGATGTGCTCACTTCAGAGCGAAGGACCTACCCAACGGTACTGCTGCTCGGCTCCATGTCCGACTCCGGGCTGGCGGAACGCCTCTCCGAGGACCTGTCCGAGGCTAACATCCCGACATGGGCACTCTATCCCGACGACGAAGACGCGTTGAACACCGGCGAGTCGTCCCTCGACCACATCGTCTACTATGACCGGCTGGCCCTCCTCTGCACCGACGACGCGCTGGAAAATCCCCTGACCAGCCGATACTTTGCGGAGCTGGTCCGAACTGCGGCTCAGGGAGCCGCTGCGCCCCTCATTGCCCTGGGCTTCGGCGAGCTGTTCTACGAGCGGCAGGACCGCCTCTGCAGCAGCCTCCGCAGGGGCGAGACGATGGATTTTCGAGACGGCTACGAGGCCGCCTTGGGCACTCTGGTACGAGAGCTCTCCGCCCCCGCCTTCTAGCTACAGGGAAGGCCCGGCGCTACTCCACAGGCGTGTCCTTGCCCAACATCAGGCAGGCCTCGCCCCACTGCCTCGAATCCGCCGGGTCCCATATCCCCGGAGTCCCCACGGGCCTCAACCGCACACCTTCATCTCCCCCGTAGACCAGCAGCACCACTCCCTCGCCTGAGTCCTCGGACAGCGCCGCCTGGGCGGGACACGGTCCGTTTTCGCTCCAACCGGTAACCTCGCACCAAGCATCCTCTCCGAACGGGTCAGGCGCCATCACTCGCAACACCGGTCGTGGGTCCTCCAGCAGGTCGAACATCCGGTGCAGGTCCAGCGGGCTGTTCTCCCCCGCCACAACTTCTACCTCAATGAGCATCAGAGACTCCCGTATAAGTGGGGTTCCATTCCTGATATATTGTCAGCCCGGGGGCGCCTGGATGTGCACCTCGAGACAACGATACATTTACCAAGGGAGGGCTGCAATTGTCCTGTGTTCTTCGCTATCTCGGGAATTAGCGATGACCTTCCGTACCACGCAAGTGTATGGAAATTAACTTCGACAGGAGTTTAGCAAGGATTTAACCCTCGCCCCAACCCTCTCCCTCAAGTGAGAGGGAACAGTTTCGCTCCCTATTCTCATAACAACGACGGCATTAACGGCCGCGATTGGCTAGAACTTGATAGACTTGCAGTGAGCCCTCCTTCCCCGGACCCTCGGCGGGAGCACTTCCCAGGGCAACCGCATTCCAACTTGATACACGGTGCAGCCTCCGTCATTCCCGCGAAAGCGGGAATCCAGAGGGTTCCGCGACGATACAATCAGCTTCGGGCAGGGAGGCGTGGATTCCCGCTTTCGCGGGAATGACGATTTATTGGGCTCCATAGAATTAGACTGCGTTCGCCCTGCAGCACTGCCTTTGTTGACACCCCCATACCCCGCTCCTATCATACCTTTCGACCCATTCGGCGCACGATGGACTGCTACAGCGCCGCACGATGTGGACTGAAATAACGCAGCGGGGGTGAACCGTGGCTCTGGGAATCCGAACTTATCGACCCTTGGTGACCGGGGCGCAGCATATCGTCTCCAGTGGTCACTACCTCGCCACAGCCGCAGGATTCCGCATCCTCGAGCAGGGCGGCAACGCGACCGATGCAGGCGTCGCGGCCGGCATCGCCATCAACGTGACCCTGCCTCAGTGGACCGGCTTCGGCGGCGTGGCCCCAATTATCATCCACGATGCCGCCAGCGGAGAGACGGTGGAAGTCAGCGGCCTCGGGCGCTGGCCCAAAGCCGCCAGCATCGACTACTTCAACCGGAACTGCGGTGGCGAACTGCCCCCCGGAGTTCTCAGGACCGTGACCCCCGCCGCGGCCGACGCCTGGATCACCGCCCTCAGGCTCTACGGCACCATGTCCTTTGAGCAGGTGGTTACTCCCGCCCTGGAGCTTGCCGAGGGTGGCTTCCCCATCCCCGCAACCCTGCAGTCCGCCCTGGCCCGCACCGGCGACTCGCTGATCGGCGACTCGGACGGCGACGGACAGTGGCCTTCCACTGCTGCGGTCTTCTTCCCTTGCGGCCGTCGCCCCGACATCGGCGACATCCTGGTGCAGAAGGATCTGGCCCGCACCTTCCGGAGACTCATCGAGGTCGAGCGGGATCACGCGGGCCAGGGGCGCGAGTCGGCCCTTCAGGCGGCCCGCGACTTCTTCTACAAAGGCGAGATCGCCGAGGAAATCGTCTGCTTCGTTCAGGCCGAGGGCGGGTTCCTGTCCATGGAGGACATGGCGGATTTCAGCGTCGGCGTCGGCACTCCGCCCTCCATAGACTACAAGGGCATCCAGGTCTTCTCCTGCGGCCCTTGGTGCCAGGGGCCGATGAACCTCCACACCCTTCAGATCCTGAAGGGCCTGGATCTCAAGGGCATGGGCCACAACACCGCGGCCTACGCCCACACGGTTCTCGAGGCCCTCAAGCTGGCCTTCGGCGACCGCGACGCCTACTACGGCGACCCCGACTTCGTGAATGTTCCCCTGGACGGTCTGCTTTCCGACTCCTATGCCGAGGAGCGCCGCAGGGCCATCGACCCTTCCCGCGCCGCCCCCGAAATGCCGCTGGCGGGCGATCCGTGGCCCCACCAGGGAATGACCCGCAACGGCCATCCGGCCCGGCCTGATCTTGTGGCTGGAGGGCTGCCGGCCGACACCAGCTACGCCAGCGTCGTTGACCGCTGGGGCAATGCCTTCTCGGCCACACCCAGCGACAGCTTCGGAACTTCGCCCATCATTCCCGGGCTCGGCTTCATAGCCTCCTCGCGGGGTTCGCAGACCTGGCTGGACCCCAACCATCCCTGCGCCCTCGAGCCGGGCAAGCGTCCCCGGCTGACGCCAAACCCAGCGCTGGCCATGCGGGACGGCAAGCCCCTGATGCCCTTCGGGACTCCGGGCGGCGATGTGCAACCCCAGTCCATGGTCCAGATGTTCCTCAATGTCATGGAGTTCGGCATGGACGTCCAGCAGGCCGTGGAAGCTCCCCGCTTCTCAACCTGGAGCTTCCCCAACTCCTTCTGGCCCCACGCCTATCACCCCGGCCTCGTGGGCGTCGAGGGACGCATGGACAAGCAGGTCGTTGCCGGCCTGAACAGCCTGGGCCACAAGGTCGAGGTCTGGGACGACTTCACTCCCCGCATGGGGTGTCTCTGCGGCGTGCACGTAGACCACGAGCGCGGCGGCCTCAGCGGCGGCGCCGACCCCCGCCGAGACGGCTACGCCATGGGCCGCTAACCCATATCCCCTCCCCTTGAGGGTGAGGGTGAAATCCCCGCCCGAACAATCCTTGTGGCAATCAAAATAGGGGCTGGTTCTAGACCAGCCCCTGCGAAATTAATTCCCTCTCGGCAACATTACGCCTCTATCACTCCGCCGTCCTGCCCCCATCGACCACCAGCTCCGACCCGGTCATGAATGACGCCTCGTCCGAGGCCAGGAACAGCACGCCGTAGGCCACATCCTCAGCCGTCCCCAGCCGTCCGATGGGCGTGCGGTTGATGCGGTCCTCTCGGTAGGAGTCGTCGGCCAGCAGTCCCGCCGTCATGTCCGTAACTATGGTCCCCGGATGCACCGAGTTGCAGCGTATCCCGTCTCGGGCGTACTGGATGGCCGTGGATTTGGTGAACAGCCGGACCGCGCCCTTCGAGGCCGTGTAGGCGGATGACATCAGGTTGCCCACCAATCCGGCCACCGAGGAGATGTTGACGATGGAACCGCCGCCGCTGTCCCGCATGGCCGGGATCGCCGCCTTGGTGCCAAGGAACACGCCCTTGGCGTTGATGTCCATAACCTGGTCCCACTCCTCTGCCGTTGTCTCCGTCACATTGTGAGTGCGGTAGATGCCGGCGTTGTTGACCAGGATGTCCAGCTTGCCGAAACGGTCGACCGCCTCGCTGACCGCCGATTGCCACGACGCTTCGCTGGTAACATCGAGCCGCACGAACACGCACTCGCCGCCCGACTCGTTGATCTCCGCCTCGGTGCGCCGCCCCTCATCCTCCAGGACATCGCCGATCACCACCCTTGCGCCCTCGTTGGCGAAAAGCTTGGCCTCCACGGCCCCCATCCCGCGGGCGCCTCCGCTGATCAGGGCTACCTTGTTCTCCAGCCTCATATCCGAACCTCCAGTGCATAGCAGGGAATCGATTGCTGGCCCGATTGTAGTCCCTGCGGCCAGTCCGTCAAGGCTGGACAATCTCTCCTCGCGCCAGGGCAATCGCATTTGAGGTCCCCTGGCTCGTCATTGTTATGAAAATAGGCCACCGAAGACCAGTTCCCTCTCCCTTCGGGAGATGGTTAGGGTGAGGGCGGTCCCCAGTTTTCATACTCTGACGTGTCCCAAAGGGCCATAGGTAATTCCTGCTTTCGCAGGAATCGAGGGTCTCCGCGTTTACGGTCGGTCTCGTCTGGCAGAGGCAAACTGGCTTCGTCCAACAGAACAGGAGCGATTCCCAGGCCACTGGATTCCCGCTTTCGCTGGAATGACGGGTTGTTATCCCTGCAGCCAGTCCGTCAAGGCTGGTCAGTCTGCCCGTTTGGCCTATCGTCATTGAAAGGGCCCGACGCGGCATATAGAATGCCTTGGCATTGCCGCCGGCCCACGAGAATCATGCTGCCATACGCCACACTAGCCCGTTGGTGCTTTCCAGTTCCGGCACTGCTGCTCACGCTCTTCATGGCTTGCGGCAGCGGGGAAATGGCGCAGGACTTCGAGGTCCGGCTTTTCGACGGTGAAAGGTTCCGCCTGTCGGAGCAGTACGCAGAGAAAGTGGTGGTCATCAATTTCTGGTACCCGAGCTGCGCGCCCTGCCGCGAGGAGATGCCCGAATTCCAGCGTGCGTGGGAGGAACTGGAAGGCAGCCCGGTCCGCTTTCTGGGAATGTTCGTGCCCAGCGGCTTCGATACCGAGCCCATGGCCCGCGAGTTTGTTGACGAGTTTGCACTGACCTTCGATTTCGCTACCGATGGCGCCGCCACCATTGCCACGGCCTACGGAATCGAGTTCTACCCCACAACCTGGTTCATCGACCGGGGCGGAAGAATCGCCTCAAGGCACGCCGGAGCTCTGGATGCACCAGGCATAACTGACGCCGTCCGGGAGCTTCTCGATGATTGAATCTCAGGCACAGTCTGACAGGTCGATGATACCCAACTACGGGACAAGATGGGCGTACTAGACTGGATCCTCGTCATCATCCGGTGGGGACACGCCCTGGCAGCCGTGGCGTGGGTCGGAGGAGGGGCCTTCTACCTCCTGGTGCTTCGCCCTGCTGTCCGTCGCTCCCAGGGATTGCCCCCCAACACGGGCGAGGCCATAAGGGACGAGTTCCGAGGGTTGGTTACGACGGCAATCGCCGTGCTGCTGCTCACCGGCGCGATCCTGTCGGTGGCGCGGCTGACGAGCGAGGCCGCCACCATCCCGTACGCCATCGTCCTCGGGGTAAAGATTGCGCTGGCGCTATACATGTTCTACATGGTCAGGTATGTGCGCCGGGGCGACTACTCGGACAGTCGGGAAGCGGACGGTGGAGTTATCCGCCGGGCAGTGCGGCGTCTCAGCAGTCCGATGGCGCTGCTGGTCATCGGCATAGCCATCATCGGGCTGTCGGATGTGCTGGACGCCCTCATCGAAAACGCCCTCGTGTCGTGACCTGCGAGGGCAAGAAGGAGAGATACGGCTTGAAGAGAGACCTGATGGAGATACTGGTCTGCCCAGTCTGCAAGGGCGATCTGCAACTGTCGGTGGAAGAAGAGGACGGCGACGAGATCGTTACCGGCTCTTTATTCTGCGCCGCCTGCGACGAAACCTACCCGATCGAGGACACGATACCCAACCTGCTGCCCCCGGAACTGCGCCGCCAACTCGCCCAGTAAAGCAACCGTCCACCCTTCGATAAGCTCAGGATGGACGGTTGGCGTTACACCGATTGCTGGTGGGTCCAAGAGACCCTGCGAAACGGTACCGTTCCGCACGCTTGAAGCGCGGCCTGCTTAGCCTTCGCCTGTAAGCACCTGTACGACCAGCGGGGCCAGATGCTCGGCGCGAGCGCGCAGGGCGTCGCGCGAGAGGTTCTCGATGGGGTGCTCGGTGTAGATGGTCGGGTAGTCGGGTGCGCCCCACATGCGGGCCATGCCGGTGGCCGTGGGGACGAACCGGTCGGTGCAGATGGTGGCCGAAGGGATGCCTGCGTTCTCAACATGAATTCCGTCGTGCACACTGCACGCACTGCAGGACCCTCAATCACCTATCGCAATGATGACTGAATCACTATCCTCCACCAGTTGAGACAGTGCTTCGGGGTCTGCCGGCCGGGATGCGCTGGGCTTGCGGAGCCATTTGACGCTGGCTATCTCGTAGCGAGTCCGCAGCAGTTCCGACAGCTCCTCAAGCAGGACATCGGCGTTGCGCTTGCTATCGTCGATCAGGCCCAGCCTCGTACCGGCCAGGCTGGCCAGACGCGGGGCGCCGTTGAAGGGCGCAATCACCGGCTGCGTCACCGGGTTGACCAGGACATGCTCATTGGTAGTGGTCATAAATCCCTCCAAATCGAGAGTTTCCTCTCCCTCCGGGAGAGGGTCAGGGTTATGGTGAGGGCGTGTCGGTCAGTTTATCACCCTTGTAACCGCGGTGCTGCCCACCTTTGGTCCCCAGCTGGGAATTACCGAGGACATGTTGGCCTCCTCACCGCCGGCGAAGACCAGCAGGATGTCCGAAGGGTCGGGGATCAGCGATACTGCGGTTGCCTCATCGCCGGGTTCAGGGTCGCCTGCCAGCACCTGAGCCTGCTTCAGTTCTGCGACGGAGCGGTGGGCGCGCTGGAAGATGAAGTCCCGGACCTGCTCCTTGGTCCAGTCCTGCCACAGCCCGGAGTTGCCCGCGATGGTTACTACGATCTCGCCCTGGCGAACTCCGGTCCCGATCTCGCCGACGGAGCCGGAGGTAGACATATTGGTTCCCAAGGAGGAAGCCGCATCCGCGATGGCAGTCAAAATCGGCACGGGGCGGCCCACGGATCGCACCTGGCGGGGCGACTCGCCGGCGAACACCGTAACGGCGCTCTGCTCTGCCTGTAGGCCCCGCTCGACATGGAGCGGCGTCCAGTGCGTCTCCGTCTCAGCCTCGGCGATGCAGTAGGTGTACTTACCGGGATGCCCGATGACGCTGCGGTCGAACACGCCGGGAATGGCGGCGCAGGCGTTCATCAGGACGAGGCGGACGGCCCGGCCGATGGTGGCATTGGCCCGGTTGCCCGGTCCGAACAGGTTATTGCGCGCGTTGATGTTCAACTCGCGCACGACTGGGCCGTTTACGATCGTCAGGATAGCCGAACCGCCCATGCTGGAGGAGGGGCCGACGAGGTTGAAGACCGGGTCAAGCATGGCCTCGGTGGCGGTCAACACCACGGGCATGTACTCCGGCAAGCAACCGGCCATCACGGCGTTGGCCGCCACCTTGCCTACCGTGATCTCGCGGCGGCGCTCGGGCAGCTCGCCAATCACCTCACCTGAAGCCTTTCCGCTGCGTTCAACGAACTCCGCCACGCGTGCCTCGGTGGGCGGCACGACTGGCAGCCCATCAGTCCAGCCAAGCTCGTAACAGCGCTCGATGGCCTCGAGGGCCGAGTCCCACTGGACGGTTGTAGTATCGCCAATTTCACTCACTGGTTGTTTGCTCCTCTGCGGGGGGGGGTTAATCAAATAATCCTGATAACCGCGGCTCAAATGCAAGTTTGAACTTAAGCAGGCGATCTACCATCCAAGCTTCGATCTCAGAGAGCGTGTCAGCATCATCTTCTATGCTACCTGGGCGGTCTAATGCAATGCGGCATGCCCTTCGATTCTCTAGTCGTTGCCAGTCCAAAGTTTCCTCGAGAATAGATTCTATTTCAAGTCTGTGCTCTTCTAGTCTTTCCAACAGCCAAATGTTCCGTTCATTGTCCCCGTCATCAATATAGAGCTCCACCCTTGCTCGCCTTTGCCCGGTGAAATTGGCTCCGTAGGTAACTCTCTGGCCATAACCTGCACTAAAGGAATACCAGTTCTGCGCTTGAGCTTTGCGGACATTAGTGAACCTATGCCTTTCTCTAAGGTTATCTATGAGTGGCTGAAAAAATTGCCTGTAGCGTTCGCCGCGCTCAGACACAACGGGGGCATTGCCTAGTACCTTAGCGGCTACTTCTTTTCGCCAATCGTTAGGCGTCGCGACTGCCCTGAATTGCGGAGCAGGTCGAGAACCGTCAATTTTCAGTAGTTCAACGACAACTCCGAAGAACTCCGTGTCTTTGTCGGTGCGTCGGTTCAGCCAATCAAGAGCCTGACGGTGTTCGTCGCGAAACTCCCGCGTTAGCCACACAATGACGTTAGCGTCATATCCTGCAGCGTAGGTAAGCAACTTGCCGAGGTGGTCGTGGTTGGTGGGCTCGAGTTGATTTTCAATGATGACAGGTCGGTCTTGATTTGGGTCGATCGCGAGCACGTCCAGCGAATACCCTCCGACTGCCGCCTCAGTTTGCTGTAGCTCCAGGTCCATGCCCAGCGCCTCGCCCAACTGGGCAATGTTGTCGGCAAGCCACGGGGTGAAGTCGCGGGCCTCGTTGGGCCATGCTTCGCGCAGGTCTACGCGCTCGATTTTGGCGAGGTTGGGTGTAGTCATACTTCATAGATAGTTCGGGAGAGGGGGCCCCTCTCCCGACGCTGTTGGAGTTGCGATGGCCTAAACGCGGCGGTACTTGGAGAGGGAGCGGAGCTCGCGGGGCGGGTTCATGTGCTGGCCCCGGATGGTGTAGGAGACCTCGGCCACATAGATGTCGCCGTGGGAGTCGACGGCGATGCCGTGGGGGGCGATGAACTGGCCGCCGCCCTCGCCCTCGTTCTTATCGCCAAACATGCAGACGCGGTTGCCGTCAAGGTCGTAGATGCTGACGCGGTGGCCGAGGCCGGGGGCATCGTCAACGCCGCCCATGCCGTTCAGTTCGCCCACGTAGATGTGCTCGCCCCAGAGGACCATGGAGTCGGGGCGGTGGATGTTGCTCCACATGGTGATGAAGTTGCCTTCGGGATCGAATATCTGGATGCGGTGGCACTCGCGGTCGACCACGTAGACTCGCTCGTTGCTGTCGAAGGCGATGTTGTGGGGGCGGATGAACTGGCCGGCGTCGATGCCGGGCTCGCCCCAGGAGAACTTGTACTCCAGCTGGCTGCTGTACACGTGGACGCGGGAGTTGCCATAGCCATCGGAGACATAGATGTCGCCGTTGGCGGGGTTGGTGGCAGCGGAGGTGGGGCGGTTGAAGGGCTCGCCGCTCCAGCGCGGGGCGGGGTTATTGCGCTCGCCCAGCTCCCAGACCTTCTCGCCGTTGGCGCTGAACTTCTGGATGGTGTGGATGCCGTCGTCGGCGGCCAGCAGGGAGTCGTCGTGGCCGATGTAAAGGCCGTGGGTGCGGTTGTCGCTGAACAGGCCCTCGCCGAATGAGCGCATGTAGTTGCCGTCGCGGTCGAACACCATGATCGGGTTATTGCCGCGAGTCAGCACGAAGACATTGTCGCTGGAATCAACGGCCACGCCGGGGCATTCCTGAAAATTGGTGCCGTCGGGGAGCTTGGCCCAGTCCTCGACGAATTCGTATCGAAAGTCACCTACGCCGTAAACTTCTGGCATCTTCAACATCCTTTCGTAGCGGATTTGCCGAGCCGCGCAGGCCTGCCTGAATTCGGTTACGCAGGAGGCGGCGGGCAAGGGTAATCGTAAGCCCGCCCTATTGGGGTGTCAACGGGCGGCCCGTTAGCCTATAGAGGCCGAAGTCATCGCCATAGAATGGGGGTTGGGTCTTTCGGCCAACGCCGCGGATGCTTTGGGTCCCCTGAGCTTTCCTTACCGATATAGTATGGAATTTGAACTTCCAGAACTTCACTTAACACCGCCTCGGACCTACCCAAATAAGCCCCACCCTTGCCCCACGCCACCATTACCATGTCGGCCCTCCGGACGGCGCCGCATATCCAGTGGTCATTTTCAGGGCCAACTGGGTCAACTGCCACCTTCTTGAGGTCTTGCTTTCTACCGGCTCGATACGCAAACAGGTTGGCTACCGTCAATATTCCGATACCCAACTCCCTTGCCAAGTTCAAACACCGATGCCTGGTTTGCCTGTAGCGCTCCCGTTTGGGGTCCCTGGCAGCTTCGCTCGTCGTGGCTGGATTGAACATAACTATCAGTAATTCTCGGTCTGAAGAATCACTGATGCGTTCTTCTGAAAGATAACGATATTTTCCGTCTTCCGAATAGACACTGATTTCCAAGATGACTCCCTAGAACAAGATTGGGGCGCACAGCCGTGCACCCCTACAGCGACTCCGTATGTGAGCACCGTTACCTGATGGAGTCGCGGCCCTCGCCCTTGAGGTAGTCGGCGGTACGCAGTGCCAGGGCCTGGATGGTCGATGTTGGGTTGATGCAGGCGCTGGTGGTGAAGATGCTGCCGTCGATGATGAACATGTTGGGCACATCGTGGCAGCGGCCCCAGCGGTCGACCACGGAAGTGCCGGGGTCGGACCCCATGCGGGCGGTGCCCAGCAGGTGCCATCCGGCGTTCCGGCGCAGGCGGGAAGTCAGGATCTGCTTTGCCCCGGCGGCCTCCATGACCTCCTTCGCGCGCTCTACGCCGTGGTCCAGCATCCGGTTGGTGTTCTCGCTGACGGTGTACTCGACCTTGACGGCAGGAATGCCGTTGCTGTCGGTCTCGTCGGTGTCGAGGGTCACCAGGTTGTGTTCCTCGGGCAGGTCCTCGGTCATGATGGTGATGCCTACGGTGTGGCCGAAACGATCGTCGAATGCACGGTGGTGTCCTTCACCCCAGGGAATGCGCTCGCCCAGCAGGCCACCGAGGGCGGTGGGCAGGGGCGAGCCGCCGAGGGCCAGGATCTGCATGTCGTAGCCCCGCACGAAGCCACGGCTGGTGTCGGTCTCGTAGAACTCCTGGCTGAGCATCGTGCTGCCCCGTGGGAAGCCATCCTCGGTGCCGAGCCACTCGTCAAAGACGCCGACCACGACTCCGGCCGGGTGGTGCATCAGGCACTTGCCCACCAGGCCGCTGCTGTTGGCCAGACCCTCGGGGAACAGCGGCGAGGTGGAGTTGAGCAACAGGCGCGGAGTTCCGATGCCGTTGCAGGCCATCACGACGGACTTGGCCTTCTGCTCGACCAGGTTCCCGTCCGCGTCGTAGTACAGGACGCCGGTGGCCTTGCCGGAGCTGTCGACCAGGATCTCGCGGACCCGGGCGTTGGTTATCAGGCGTGCGCCCAACTCCAGCGCCTTCGGCCAGTAGGTCAGGTCGGTGCTGGCGAGGGAGCGGAGGTAACCGCCCGAGTCGGGCTCGCGGCCGTCGTACTCCACCGAGGGGATGGCGGTATCGGCGGCCCACCAGTGCCAGCCCAGCTTGTCGAATCCCTTGGCCAGGGCTTCGCCGCCGGGGCGGATGGACAGGGGCGGGCAGGGCCGCTCGGGCTTGGGCGGATAGGCGGGGTCGCCCCGCAGGCCGGACACGCCCATGATCCGGTCGTTCAGGTCGAAGTAGGGCTCCAACTCGTCGTAGGTCAGGGGCCAGTCGTCGGCCACGCCATCCAGCGTCCGCACGCGGAAGTCGGAGGGATGGAAGCGGGGGTAGTGGGAGCCGTAGTGCACCGTGCTGCCGCCGACCGCGTTGTACATATAGGGCGCGATGGGCGAGGCGTCGCTGTTGACCGGATAGTCTACGGGGAGCCTGCGCACGCTGGGGTCTGGGTGGAACTCCGTCTGCCAGAAGAGCTGGCTGTCGGGGTTGGTTGCCGGATATGCGTCCCGGGGCACCCAGTCGCCCTGCTCAAGGCAGAGGACGTCAATGCCTGCTTCAGCCAGGCTCCAGACCATCGCAGCTCCGGAAGCCCCGGCCCCGATTACCAGTACGTCGGGAATGTCCTGGTTGCTTGCCATCTCGCTACTCCTAATGGATGAGGCGGAGGTCTTCACCCCCACCCTAACCCTCCCCCGTCAATGGGGAGGGGACATGCTTGCAGATGCTGTGGTTGAAACCCGAGCTACTCGCGTTCGAAGACGGCGGCTACGCCCTGGCCGCCGCCGACGCACATGGTCTCGAGGCCGAACTGGGCGTTGCGGCGCTCCATCTCGTGCAGCAGGGTGGTCAGGATGCGGGCGCCGGTGGCGGCGATGGGGTGGCCCAGCGAGATACCGGAGCCGTTGACGTTCAGGTTGTCCTCGTGGGGCAGCTTCCACTCGCGCAGCACGGCCAGCACCTGGGCGGCGAAGGCCTCGTTGAGCTCAATCAGGTCCATGTCCTCGAGGGAGAGTCCGACCTTCCCCATGACCTTGTTGACCGCCGGGACGGGGCCGATGCCCATGGTGGCGGGGTGGCATCCAGTGACAGCCCAGCCGCGCAGGAAGGCCATGGGGGTGAGGCCCAACTCCTCGAGCTTGTCCTCGCCCACCACCAGGCACACGGAGGCGGCATCGTTCTGGCTGCTGGCGTTGCCGGCGGAGACGGAGCCGTCGCGCATCACGGGCCGCAGACGGGCGAGGGTCTCCATGTTGGTGTCGGCGCGAGGACCTTCATCCTTCTCGAATGGGACGGGGTCGCCTCGACGCTGGGGTACGGGGACGCCGACAATCTCCTTGTCGAATCGGCCCTCGGTCTGTGCGGCCACGGCGCGCTGGTGGCTGCGCAGGGCGTACTCGTCCTGCTCGGTGCGGGCAATTTCGTACTCGCGGGCCAGGTTCTCCGCCGTCTCAACCATGCCGCCGGGAATGGGGCCGAAGCGCTCGTCGGGGGAGATGGTGACCCGAGCGCGGGCGAGGCGGTCGTGGAATGTAACGGAGCCGTATCGGGCGCCCCAGCGGGACTCGTTGCTGTAGAACTCGGCGCCGCTCATGCTCTCGACGCCGCCTGCGATGACCACGTCGGCGTTCTCAGTCTGCACCAGCATGCTGGCGTTCAGGATGGCCTGCAGGCCGGAGGAGCAGCGGCGGTCCAGCTGGTAGCCGGGGACCTCGATGGGCAGGCCGGCCTTCAGCCCAGCGAGGCGGCCGATGGCGGGGTTCTCTCCGCTGGGGTAGCCGTGGCCGAGGATTACATCGTCGATCCGGGCCGGGTCCACTCCAGAGCGGTCAAGGGCCTCCTTGATGACGGTGCTTGCCAAGTCGGCGGCGGAGACATCCCGCAGGGTGCCGCCGAAGTTTCCGACGGCCGTGCGGACGGGTGACACAATGGCGACGCGACGCATGATACGCTCCTGATTTTCACGAATGAAGGGTGCCAAAATTTGCGATTATGATAACCGCCATCCGACACCCTGTCGAATGATTGCGAGGCCCCTGATTCTACCCGCTGGTACCCTCGATGAGCTGCAGGTACTTGTAGCCGGAGCCGGTGTTGAACAGCACCGTGGTCTCGTCCTTGCGCAGGAATCCCTCGGCGATGAGGCGCTTGTAGCCGACCAGCGTCGCCGCGCCTTCGGGGCAGGCGAAGATGCCCTCGGCGGTGGCCAGTTCGTACATGGCCGCGACCATGTCGGCGTCGGAGATGGCGATAGCCGTGCCGCCGGTCTCACGAATGGCCTTCAGCATCAGGTAGTCGGCGAATGGGCCGGGCACGCGGAGACCGTCGGCTACGGTAGCCGCGTTCTCCCAAGGCTCGGCGGTGTCCTTGCCCTCGTTGAAGGCCCTGACTATGGGCTGGCATCCATCGGCCTGGACGGCGATAAACTTGGGCAGGTCTCCCTCGATCCAGCCGAGCTCCAGCAACTCCAGGAAGCCCTTGTGCATCCCGATGATGCCGGTACCGCCGCCCGCGGGGTAGATGATGGCCTCGGGCATCCGCCACCCGAATTGCATCGCCAATTCCAACCCCATGGACTTCTTACCCTCGGCGCGGTATGGCTCCTTGAGCGTCGAGAGGTCGAAGAGGCCCTGCTCCTGGGCCACGGCAACGGCCTGGCGTCCCGCGTCGCCGATAAGGCCATCGACGAGGTTCAGCTCGGAGCCTGCCACGAGGCATTCCTTCTTGTTGGAGTCCGGTGCGTCCTGGGGCATGAACACCTTGGCCGAGAGTCCGGCGCGGGCGCAGTATGCAGCGGCGGCACCGGCGGCGTTGCCCGCCGACGGCATGGTGAATCCCGCTGCACCAAGTTCAAGGCCCTTGGAAATGGCGGCGGCGATACCCCGCGCTTTGAAGGTGCCAGTGGGGTTCAGGCCCTCTTCCTTTACATAAAGGTTGGAGACACCCAGTGCCTGCTCCATGTTCTTCAGTTGCATCAGGGGGGTGCCACCCTCGCCAAGAGTGACGATGTTGTCGGGATCATCCACAGGCAGCAACTCGGCGAAACGCCACATGTTGGGAGTGCGCTCCGCCAGCCGGTCGCGGTCGACCTCGGCGCGAATGCGGCCCAGATCATAGCGGGCGTAGAGCACCTTGCCGCAGCAGGGGCTGACTCCGGACAGGCGGTTGGCGGGATATTCCGCGCCGCAGATGGTGCATTCCAGGTAAGAAAGGTAGCTGGTCATGACTCGTCTTTCCCCCGCGCCTAATGGTTGATTTCAAACTGAGTCAATTTAACCATAAGGAGGGCGGTAACCATAGCCGGGCATGGGCCTTGTTGCGGCATCCAGAGCCGGACGAATAAAATGCGACATAAATATTATTGAAAGTCGATACGAGACATTGACCTCCACGAATGAAAATGCCTCTTGCGGTCCGGTGGGGCTCCTCCAACGATTGGAGCGAGGAGACCTGCTGATATCCGATGGGGCCACGGGGACCTTCCTGCAGCAGCACGGGCTGGAGCCGGGCGGCTGCCCCGAGGAGTTCAATGCCACCAACCCCGAGGTCGTCCGGGAGATGGCCCGACAATACTTCGAGGCCGGTTCTGACCTGGTGCTGACCAACTCATTCGGCGGCACGGTGTTCATGCAGAAGAAGTACGGCTACGGCGACAGGGTCACAGAGTTCAACCGCCTCGCCGCCGAGCACGCCCGGAGTCAGGCACCGGATGGCAGGTTTATCATCGGGTCGGTGGGACCCACCGGAGAGTTCCTGGAACCGCTGGGACCAGTCTCGGAATCAGAGATGTACGATGCCTTTGTCGAACAGATACAGGCGCTGGAAGCAGGGGGCGCCGACGGCGTGGTCGTCGAAACCATGACCGCTGTCGAGGAAGCGACGCTCGCGGTGCGGGCGGCCCGGGAGAACACGGACCTCGTGGTCATTGCCACGATGGTGTTCGACAAGGGGCCGCGAGGATTCTTCACCATGATGGGCGTGACCCCGGAGAGGGCCGTCAATACCATGCAGGACGCCGGGGCCCATGTGGTCGGCTCCAACTGCGGCAACGGCATCGATAACATGGTGGACATCGCCCGGCGTATGCGCGCAGAGACAGACGGATTCCTGCTCATCCACTCCAATGCGGGCATTCCGGCCATGAAGAACGGACAGATCGTCTACCCCGAATCGCCTGAATACATGGCAGAGCGATTCAGGGAGCTGGCCGATCTTGGCGTGAACATCATAGGCGGCTGCTGTGGTACCGGGCCGGAGCACATCCGCGCCCTGGCCGAGGCAGTCGGTCGCCACGGAGGGTAAGATGGCAACTGCAGAGGGCAGGCTGCGGCCGGCCGAGGTAATCGAGCGCTACGGGCAGTGCCTGGAACTGGTGCCCCTGGACCGCCGCTTTCACGACATCAGCGTGGGCCTGTATGTGAAGCGCGACATCTGCACCATCTGGACGTTCAGCCAGCGCGAGGGTGTGGAAGAACGCATCCGCGAGATCCGGGACCAGATGATCGCGTTGGGAGGCATGGAAGCCGTCTGCGATTCCCACAACCAGGTGCGGTTCCCCTGCGGTCATCTGCACCAGCGGACGCTGCGTTTCGTGATGTCGCAGGCGGTGGGCAAAGCCCCGGACTACGCTCCGCCGCAGGGAGAACTGGCCATCCAGGACTCCAAATCCGCGATGACGATTCACGCAGTGCTGTCGACAGCGGCGGACGACGGCCCCAGTGTCTACAATGTTTCGCTGGAGGGGGAGGCCCGGAACGCGGCCATGCGGCTGCGGATGGTTCTGGCCGGGTTCACTCGTTACGGCGAGATGGAGCAGGTTGGCGAGACGGGCGTGGCCTTCGCCTGCGGCATGTCCCACGACGCCCTGATGCGGGTGCTGCTGCCCTACTCCCGCAACATCTCCAGCGTCGAGACCATGATGGCCGCCGAGGCCCTGCGCGGGCAGATGACTACTGGGACTCTGGGGTTCTCGCAGACGTAGGGGGCGTCATGGATAAAAAGACAGCGATCGCGAGAGTAAATGAGAACGTCGGCCACAGGTTGCTTAATGGCCACAACACCAGTTTTGCCAATGTAAATGCTTCGAAAGCAGTCTGGTGGCTCAACATCAGCCCAGTCAAATTTCTGTCCGCACTGCACCTGCTCTTAGCCGACGATGGGAACAACACGCTAACGTGGTTGAGAATTGAGGCAAATGGTATTCCAAATCCCGCCGAGGTGTTTAGAATTCGCCAAGATACCGGAGCCATCGACCTGGAGATCTCTTGTCGCCCGCCAACCCGGATGATTGACGTCAAAAGCGGCGGAATCGGATATGACTTTTCCAAGCACCTAATAAGTGATTGGGAACGAACCACAAACAGCAGCACACATCGCCCAGAGGTAACTTCTAACGACTTGCCACTGTTTGCGAATACCGAAGTTCCGATTCAGGGGTTGCACGCATATCTGCGCGACGACTGGAATATCTACGGCTTCCTGCACAAGTTTCCCTCCGTATCGATGGAGCAGGCGCTGGCTGAACTGGAGCGGGACGCCCGTGAAAAAACGCGGCGCATCATCGAATGCAACAAGGGCATCGCGGGCGGTGTCCTGGTGTTCGAGAGAACCGACGTGCCCGTCAAGCGCATGTTCGAGTATCTTGCCAACCTGAAGAGCCTGAAGGACTTTCACTGGGATTTTCCTGATGCACTTCTTGAGGACACTCACGATGGTGTGCTCACGGCTGGCAGGATTCTGGAATTGGACGCTTACCGGGGCAATGAAAACGGTGTAGTTCACAGCGACCGTGGGAGAGTCAGTGGGTCCCCGGTATTTGTCGGAACCCGGCTGCCCATGATTTTTTTGTTTGAACATCTGGCAGAGGGAAAGACACTGAAGGACTTCCGCTTCAGCTATTCGTCGGCTGACCCGGCGCAACTGGTGAATACGGTAGAGATAGCTGGCGAAGTATTGAAGCGGGAATTTCATGCGGCTGTATCTGGATGAATCTGTCCCCGAGAATCTTCGCCACTTCATTCAGGGTCACGAAGTTCGGACTGCACGCTTCATGGGGTGGAAGGGCAGGCTTGACGGAGAATTTCTCCCAATTGCCCAGTACGAATTTGATGCGATGCTAACTTGCGACCGAAACATCCCCTACCAGCAGAACCTCGCCCGGTTGGATATTCGTATAATCATCCTACGCAGTCAATCCAACGGCATCGAACACCTTTTGCCATTGTTGCCGGAAGCTCTGCAAGCATTGGATGACCCGGCCCTCAGACAAGTGGTCCACATATACCCACCTTGAGGAGGCGCAGCCATGCCGTTTGTTGAAACAATGACGCCCAAAGAGCGCACGATGGCGGCGCTTAATCGTCTGCCAGTGGACCGTACGCCGGTGGCGAACCCGACCAATGTGGCGACCGTGGAGTTGATGGACCTGGTGGACGCGCCTTTTCCTCAGGCCTGCCAGGACCCGGAACTGGCCGCCCGTTTGGCCGCCACCGGGTACACCGAGCTGGGCTTCGACTCGATCATGCCCTACTTCAGCATCATCCAGGAGTCCTCCGCCCTCGGCTGCGAGATGCAGTGGGAGGACAAGGACAACTGGCCCACGGTGCGGATGTACCGTCCCATCTGGAAGACCGCCGACGATGTTCACATCCCCCCGGGAATCCTGGAGCACCGCGACATGCTGGCCATCACCGGGTCCATCCGGCAGCTGAAGGCCGAGTTCGGCGACGAGGTGGCGATCATCGGCAAGACCATGGGCCCTTGGACACTGGGATACCATGTCTTCGGCGTCGAGCCCTTCCTGCTGGGCACGGTGGACAACCCTGACGAGACCATGCGCGCCATGCACAAGCTGAAGGAACTGTCGGTGCTCTTCGGCGAGGCGCAGATCGACGCGGGGGCAGACGCGCTCACCTTCCCCGACCACGCCACCGGCGACCTGGTCAGCGGCGACTACTACCGGCGTTTCCTGCAGGACATCCACGCCGAGATGGCGGAGCGGCTGAAGGTGCCGCTTATCCTGCACATCTGCGGCAGGACCATCGACCGGATGCCTTACATCGCCCAGACCGGCATGGCGTCCTTCCATTTCGACTCGAAGAATGACCCCCACGAAGCGATGGCTGCCGTCGATGGAGGCATCGGCCTGGTGGGAAATATCAACAACCCCGAGACGCTGTACGCCCGAGGGCCCGAGCAGGTGCGTCAGGAGGTCTACCGCTGCCTGGACGCAGGCGTGCAGATGATCGCCCCCGAGTGCGCCGTGCCCCTCGCCACCAAGATTGAGAACCTGATGGCAATCCCCCAGGCGGTAAAGGACTGGACCGCCGAACACAGCGACTGAGAAACATCTCGAGAATCCCCTCTCCCTTGAGTAGGGAGGGTTAGGGTGGGGCGAAAGCGTAGACCTGAGATACCGCCAAAGTGATTCTAGGTTCTTAACCAATTACTTCAGAGGTAAAGATGCCCGTCGTTCACGAGGGACTGGAATCCGAACTGGTTCATGTCGAAAATCCCGACGAGCAGCGCCACATCCGCGCGCTGTGGGACGAAGCTGATCCGATGATGCAGGAAATCTCCTACCAGCTCATCACCGGCCAGAACATCGAGGTTGACCGGCTGACGGTACAAGCCCTTGAGGACGGATTCTCCGCCAACACCATCATGGACGACGGCCTCATCGCCGGGATGGCAATTGTCGGCATCAAGTTCCGTGACAACATAATCTTCGTTCCCGAGGTGCTGGTAGCGGCACGGGCAATGAAGGCGGGCATGGCCCACATCGAGCCCATCCTGTCGGCGTCCGGGATCGCACCCATCGGGACCGTGGTGATGGGAACCGTCAAGGGAGACCTGCACGACATCGGCAAGAACCTCTGCATCATGATGCTGCGGGGCGCCGGGTTCGTGGTCCACGACCTCGGCGTCGATACCCAGCCCGACGAGTTCATCGACGAGGTGGTCGACAAGGAAGCCGACATACTCGGGATGTCGGCGCTGCTGACTACCACCATGCCCAACATGGGGCGCACCATCGAGGCCTTCGAGGAAGCCGGGCTTCGTGGCGAGGTGCGCATCATGGTGGGCGGTGCTCCACTCTCGCAGGAGTTCGCCGACGACATGGGCGCCGACGGCTACGGCAAGGACGCCATCGCTTGCGTCGATCTGGCCAAGGAATTCGTCAGTCAGCAGGGAGTCGAGTCCGCGGTCGTTGCGGGATAGGCAATGGCAGGCGAAACACAAAAGGTTGACCCGGAGCGCTACAGGCGGAGCGTTGAGCGTCTCACGGAGATCTTCAGGGGTATCTCCGAGACCGTGAACTTCGTTTCAACCTACCGCTGCCCCTACAAGGACGCACAGGACCGTTGCACGGCGCAGTTTGGCTGCCGGAACCAGGACCGGTCGGTGTCTCCGGGCGAACTATACCCCTGCACCGGCGACGACAACCTCGATTACCGCTCGGCCTGGGAAATGCCGGACCCTTAGTAGAAAGCCTCGTTCACCAACGGTTGACTGCTGCGGTAACCGTACCTCTTTGAGGGACACCCCTCCGAGTTTGCTACAATGCTGTCATGCCAGTAATACTCAACGGTCAAGAAGTCCAGTCCCATCGAGGAAGATCCCTCTTCGACTACGCCGACTTCCTGCGGGTACGCCTTCCCACCTCCTGCGGCAGGGGAGGGAGTTGCCACGAGTGTCTCGTGGAGGTCAGCAGCGGGATGGAGGGCCTGTTTCCCAATTCCCGCGACGAGTATTTCCTTTCCGGTAACCTCAGGCTTGCCTGCCAAGCGATTGTGGCCGATCCATCCCAGACCATCGAGTTCAGTGGACTGCGCCGCCAGCCGCGCATCCTGACCGAGGGGATGCGACGGGAGGTCGAACTTGACCCGTATGTCCGGCGCGATGGCGATGAGGTGACGATCGGTAGCCAGCCCTCGGACACCTACCGGGGCCGGATTCTCGGGCTGGCAGCGGATATCGGGACCACAACTGTGGGATTGAACTTGGTCGACCTGGAATCCGGGGAAGTCATCGCGACTTCGTCATTTGAAAACCCCCAAAAATTCGGGGGCAGCGATGTCATGAACCGGATTTCCTTTGACGCAGGGAGAACAAGGGGCGAGTTGAGGCACGCGATAATCGCGGCAATTAATTTTGAAATCGGCGAATTGGTCCGGCAGGTCGATGCTCACCGCCGTGAGATCTACGAAGTAGTGCTGGTGGGGAACACCACCATGCGGGACATTGCTTTTGGCATCAACGTCCAGCCCGTGGGCGTCAAGCCGTACAAGTCCTCCGTGGAGTTGGAATGCGAGGAAGGGACACGCAGCGGGACCTCCCTTGAATCCAACGCCCAGGCCACGGGGTTGAGAATATTCCCCAGAGCCCACGTGTACGGCGGGCCGCTCATCGGCTGCCATGTGGGCGCCGATGTCGCCGCTGGCCTGCTGGCCGTCGGCATGGACATGCAGGAAGAGCCGGTGATGCTGGTCGACATCGGCACAAACACCGAAGTGGTCATCGGCAACCGCCACGGCATGGTCGCAGCGTCCTGCCCCGCCGGGCCGGCCTTCGAGGGCGGAGAGGTGACCTACGGCATGCCGGGCTACGAGGGGGCGGTGGAGTCGGTGCGCATCCGCGACGACTGCTTGACAATCTCCACCATTGGGGACGGCGAGGTAGAGGGCATCTGCGGCTCCGGCCTCGTGGACCTGCTGCACGAGCTGCGTGCGAACGGACTGATGACTGAACTGGGTGTCCTTCGAGACGGGTCGGCCGAATTCCTGTTCGCCCCGGAGCGAGGGATGGGCCTGTCGCGGGCTGACATCAGCGCACTGGCACAGGCCAAGTCCGCCAATTACTGCGGCCAGTACATCACTCTGCGGCAGTATGGAAGGCCGATCGAAGACATTTCGCGCCTCTATCTTGCGGGTGGATTCGCCAACTATCTCGACGTTTCCAATGCCGTCGGCATCGGCTTCATTGCAGACTTCCCGCCTGAACGCGTGGCCGGAGTGGGGAATGCGGCCCTGGAAGGGGCAACGCTGATGCTTCTGTCAAAGGAACTCCGGGACCGTGGTGAGGATCTGGTTCGGAGAGCGCGCCACATCGAGCTGGAAACCACCCCGGACTTCTTTGACATCTTTGTAGAAGGCTGCATGTTCAAGCCCATGCCCCGCGATTTCATCGTCTGAATTCCGGCTTTTTCGGCATTCATACCGGAGACTGTGATGAACTGGAAAGTCCTGATTACCGACCATGTCTGGCCAACTATAGACCCCGAACGCGAGGTGCTGGAGGCCGGAGGGGCAGAGGTGGTAGTCGCTGACAATGGCGATGAGGGGACTTTAATCGAAATGGCGCGAGACGCGGACGCCATAATGACCTGCTTCGCCATGGTAACCGAAAATGTTGTCAGGGCGGCTGGGCAATGTAAAGTCATCGGGCGATTCGGCGTGGGCGTGGACAATATCGCAGTGGACACTGCCACTGAACTGGGGATCGCAGTTACTTATGTCCCAGACTATTGCGTGGACGAGGTCTCCGACCATGTTATGGGCCTGCTTCACGCCTGGAACCGCAGAATTGTATTGTTGGACCGCTCGGTGAAGGAAAGCGGTTGGGGAAGCCAGGGTCTAACCATGCGGATTATGCGACTTCGGGGCAAGACAATTGGAATTGTCGGCTTCGGGCGCATAGGACAGGCCGTTGCCGCCAAAGCCCGGGGTTACGGGCTGAACATCCTGGCAGCCGACCCTGTGGTCCCTGCAGATGCTGTGAAAGAACTGGGAGGCGATCTGGTCGAGCTGGGTATCCTGCTTGAAGAGTCCGATTTTGTAACCCTCCATGCCCCGTTGACGGAGCCGACGCGAAATCTGATAGGGCGTGAAGAACTGGCGAAGATGAAGCCCGAGGCGTTTCTCATTAACGCTGCAAGGGGGCCCTTGATCGACGAGGCCGCTCTTTATGATGCCCTCATATCCGGGGAAATTGCCGGAGCCGGGCTGGACGTGATGGTAGACAACGTCCCTCCGCGGGACCATCCGCTACTATCGCTCGACAACATCATTGTCACTCCTCATGTCGCTTTCTTTTCGCAGGAATCCACCCTCGAACTTGAACAAAGGGCTGCTGCTGAGGTAGTCAGAGTGATGCACGGCAGGATGCCGGAAAACCTTGTGAACCACGCGGTTTTGCATCATCCCAATCCGAGGCACGGCCTTCCGCAATAAAGGCAGGACCTCTTTTAGTACCCATCCTCGGAATCTTCACAATTCTCTCAGTATTTTGCAGTATTCGAGAATTGCATTATTGACAGGCTACACTATAATCTATTTTGATGCGTGTCGAATTGAGAACATGTTCCGGCAGTGCTCGAATCCTTATTTGAAATGCGGATGACGATTATATGCCCAGAGTAAGCAATAGAGATGGGATATCTCAGGCCATTTCCGACATAAATACCATCTCGTCGCCGGACGAATTAAGTGAGACCGCCATCAAGCAGGGAATCATTCTTCGTCTGCTTAGCGCCGCCGGCTGGAACGCTTTCGACCTGTCAGAAGTAGAACCTGAGTATCGCACCGGAAATACTAGGATCGATTTTGCTCTCAAGTCGTCTGGATCAACCCGCTCAAGGGAGCCCGGAAAGCCCCGTGTATTCATTGAGGTCAGGTCCCCGGACGACAACCTGGAGGGCGAGAGATACGAACGCCAGTTGCTGTCACATTGCAGCAGGGAAGGAGTGCCCTTGGCGGCACTGACCAACGGCCGGCGCTGGCTATTATTCTATTGGGATCCTGACGAAAACCGCAGGGACAGGCGATTCTGCGAGATTAACATTCTGGAGAACCCCGACGGCGCCGTTGAGGAAATCAACAGGTACTTGTCGAGGGAGAGAGTGACCAACGGCCAGGCGGAGCGGTCGGCCGAAAGGACACTCCAAGACCGCAACCGCGACGAAGTTACGCGGAGGGCCATCCTCGAAGGATGGCGCCAGGTGGTGGGCGGTCTAGACGAAGGCCTCGTCGAATTGGTCGCCACCGCTTCCGGCCAGAGGACCGGAGACCGGCCGGAGAACCGGTTCGTCCGCCGGGTCCTGATCGAAAACCGTTCCGAGCTGCTCAGCACTGCGCAGGAGGACATGGCGTCGGCCACCTCCACCGGTAGCGCAGGTGCCCGCCGCAGACCGGCCTCCTTTACCTTCGACTCTGAGACCCAGACGGTCTCCTCATGGCCCGACCTGTTGGTCGGCCTCTGCTCCATGATCCGCGAAAGGCACTCTTCGGAATTCGAAAAGATCCTCGATATCCGCGGCAGGACTCTTCCATATTTCTCCAGAAACGAAGAAGAAGTAAACCTCCCTCGGCAAATCGGCGATTCCGGCATCTACGCCTCTTGCCAGGGAGCGGGCGTGCTCATTGAAGCTCGAGCCCAGAAGGTCCTCGAGCTCTTCGGGTACGAAGACAACGCCCTGACAATCAAGACCCGCTGACAATTTGCGGCAGCAATCTCGAAGGAAGTAAGCCGGGGCGTCAGTTGGCGCCCCGGGTTTTTGTTGCCGCACTCTGTTCCCAGGGATAGAATAGATGCAGGTCTGCTAGATCCGCGGGGCGCAGGCCATGATCGGGGGTGTAGCTCAGTGGGAGAGCACCTGCTTTGCAAGCAGGGGGTCAGGGGTTCGACCCCCCTCACCTCCACCATCTCCCCCTATTTCCGGACCCCGTGCCGCCCCGTATATGCCCTATTTTGTATCTAGATTTGCCTCTTATCTTTGTTGTACATTCCCATGAATTCCCGTAGCATTCCCACAGTAGTGTGGGAATAAATGTGGGAAAGGATGGGTGAAAAAATGGCCAACCTTTCGGCTGCGAAAGTCCACGCCGTCGTTACTCCGGGCCGGTACGGTGATGGAGGAGGTCTCTATCTCAATGTAAGCAATTCGGGGTCGAAGTCGTGAGTCCAACGCATAACCATCGATGGCCGACGACGGGACATCGGACTGGGTGGTTATCCTGCGGTTTCACTGGCCCAGGCCCGCGCCCTCTCAGCAGCAAACCAAGCGGCAGTCGCGGAGGGAAGGGACCCACTGGCCGAGAAGCGGAGAGAGGCCATGCCCACCTTCCGGGACGCCGCCATAAGGGTCTACGAAGCGAATTTGCCCAGGTGGTGAAACGGCAAGCACACAGCTTCCTGGTGGCAGACCCTGGAACGCCATGCGATGCCCCGGTTGGGAAATCTGCCCCTGGACCGAATAGAAACTGGGGACGTGCTGGCGGTTCTTGAACCGATCTGGGGAGTGCGCCAGGAGACGGCGAGGCGGGTCCGGCAGCGAATCAGAACGGTTCTGTCCTGGGGACTGTCTCACGGGTTCGTCGAACGAAACGTGGCCGGCGAGGTCATTGACGGCGCACTACCCCGAGATGCTGAAGCAGAAGTCCCATCTCAGGGCCTTGCCCGATCACGAGGTGCAGTCGGCATTGGCAACCGTTGAAGCGACTGCGGTGTCCATCGCGGCCAAGCCATGTTTCAGGTTCCTGCCCCTTACTGCAGTCAGGAGCGGCGAGGCGCGCGGGGCGACCTGGGGAGAAATCAGTGTCCAAGAAAGGGAGTGGCGCATTCCCGGCCATCGTATGAAGGTAGGCATTGAGCACCGGGTGCCCCTGTCGAATGCTGCCTTATCCGTGCTGGAGGTTGCCCAGATCCTGAGAAATGATTCCGGCCTGGTGTTCCCGTCCCCAATCGCCCCAGACCGGCCGATCTCCGATATGACACTGACGAAACTGCTGCGCACCACGGGTCTAGCCGAACGCGCGACCGTCCACGGCTTTCGCAGCAGCTTCAAGGACTGGTGCATGGAGCAGACCGACACGCCGTGGGCGGTGGGAGAGGCGGCGCTGGCTCATGCCCTGGGCGATTCTACCCAGCAGGCCTACGCCAGGAGTGATCTCTTCGACCGGAGACGGTCGCTGATGGAGACTTGGGCTGAATACGTGGCTCCAGGGGAGTTCGAGTTCCGGATCCAAGGCACCGACAGGCTCTCATTTCAAGGGGCTGGCGCTCTTTGACTTGCTGCGGCGTCGGATACCATCATCAGCCACGGAATTGGTGCCTTCGCAGCGAAATGGTTGCGGCTGGCCGCTCCGGGGGCGGGTGTGGCCATGAGAGGCAGGCTGTTACGTGGACACATTAGCTCTGAATCCATTCCGATTAACGAACGCTTGAACCTCCAGTGGCCAATGGCGGTATTGTCATGACGTCACTATAGCAAGAAGGCCTCGAGGTACCGGATGATATGCGTTCCGTCCACCTTGCCGCGACAGGCGGCCAATTCCAAATCATTTGGTGACCAACCAGCCGCCAACTGTGGCGCTTATGAACGGAGGGAGGCATTCCTTTTCCGGTTCGTGTAACCCGTAGATCTCGGCCTCTGCTCCATCCATTCGAGGACTTCGTCCTCCCACCAGGCCACCGCCCGTGCACCCAACTTGACAGGTCTCGGAAAGTCTCCGTTTGCCATCAATCTGTACAGAGTCGTAAGACTGAACTGCACGAGGTCCAATACCTCCTGCCGCCGCAGGAGCCGCCGCGCTCTGACTTCCATACTCCGCCTCGCTCCTGGTTATCCACCCTTGGAGAAAATGTTCTTAGTACTTGATCCGCAGATGACCGACTTTGGGACTGGAAGGACTTGAAGACCGTCGAACTTAGCTTCAGATCCCGCTCCTGCAATTGATGAGACCAAGCTGATTGAGAGGCCAATGGCGCAGTCCGAGTGAATGGGCGACTGAAGCATCCGGGAGAATTCTGGAACAGTCCCACATGCAAAAGCTGGCGCTAGGTGTCGGTTGATTCTTCGGAGAAACTCGGAGGACATCTAATCCAGAATGACTTCGACCACGTCATTTTGCCTATGGGGGACGCTCCCGCGGCCACGCTTGGCGGAACGGTGGGTAGTCTCTGATTTGTCATTACGCCTTCTTTCCATGCGTGCTTGGACTTG
This sequence comes from Dehalococcoidia bacterium, assembly GCA_963667765.2. Lineage (GTDB taxonomy): Bacteria > Chloroflexota > Dehalococcoidia > Lucifugimonadales > UBA3495 > VXOI01. The sequence continues at coordinate 413,386 of CAXXON010000003.1, forward strand.
GACTGTGGATTGCCGGGTTCGCAAGTGTTGAATGGTCGGCGGGGCATGTGTGCGCTCTGATTGTTGGCCTGAAATTGACGAGCAGTAATTGCCTGGTGAAGGGTGGAGACACTCGAGCCATTAAACGCTTGCTACGGAGATTCCATTCTGTTCAAGTTCGCCAAGAGGCAAGTGCCCGATGTCAGCGCCCCATCCATCGCCGTCCGGCGAACCCGCAGCTATAAGTCCACCTCGTACATCCGTTGAACCATCCGGAGGGTCGAGTACACCCCTCATGGAAGACGGCAGGCGGTCCGTTTTGCAGGCGCCGTTTGTCAGCGATTGCCCGCACCCACAGATCAATTTACCTCCGCCGTTTACACTTCAATGCTCTACGGATCGTGGGCCAGGCTGTGGGTCGCGTTGAAGCCGTCCACGACCTGCCGTGGGGTCCTGTGGTTCCCGGTGTTCATGTTCTGGCCGCGCAGGACGCGACTGATGAGCTGCCAGCGGGGGAACCTCTCACCCTCCAACTGCTCCTGGAGTGCGTCCAGGTCGATGTCACCGCTCAGGGGGGTCTCCGCCTGAGTGGCGAAGTCCTCCACCTTGCGTGAGGTGGCGATGCTGCGCACCTCGCGGTTGGCCATGGCCTCCTCGCGGCGCGGGTTCGTCCCACCAGCGTAAGGGCGGAGTGTGGTTTCGCTGGGGCAGCCGGTCATGATGTTTTCGAAAGGGCTCATGGCTGTTACCTCCCTACAAATGTTGGGTTCCGAAATTGTTGCTTCCTAGCAGCCCGTCTCACTTCCCTGGAGATGTGGAGGCGGCTTGTAAAGAGGGTTTTATTGTCCGGAAGCTGGGGAGAGGAATGCAACCGGGGTGGTCATTAATGGGTCCGGTTGGGGAGGAGGATTACGGGGTTTTGCAGGCTGGAGGTGGGGTGGAAATTGCCCAAAAACTTAAACCCCACCGGACTGCTCAGGCGGGGGGAAACACAATCCCAGAACCAACCAGAGAGGTGGAAACTGTGGTAGGAGGGCAGGATAGGGATGATTCAGGGGGTGCGCATTGCCTCAACGAAAAGGTTACTTTTGAAAGTAATTGCCGCAAACAAAATGCTACCGAAAAATCGGGGGCATTCGCGTGGCCGGAGGCATGAGCAGGATGGCGAAAAAGGAGCTGCTGGCGGCAATACGAGAGCGTTACCGGGGCCTCCAAGAGGGAGAAGAGCCGGATTCTCGACAAGTTCATCATGGCCACCGGTCGCCACCGTAAACACGGCATCAGGTTGTTGGCCCGGTCCGGGGAGGGCGGGAAGATAGTCGGCGAGCCCCGGGGACGACGCATCTATGACGATTTAATGGGTCTCCTCGGTGTCGTGGTGGTTGGCCCGGAGTACGAAGTCGGCGTTCTCGAAGCTCCTCAGGTCCTTCGGCGTGATGCCGGTAGTGTCACTGACGGCCCTGAAGTCGTGGAGATCGTCGTCGTTCAGCTGTTCCTGCAGCCGGAAGTTGACGATATGGGCACTGCGGCGAATTGCGCGTGGGCTGCGTCTTGAACGTTTGAGCTCCCTAGTATTACAACGACGGTTCGCGAGAAGCCCCCCTTGAGTTCCTCTTCATGGCGAATTACAGACGCGCTGACAGCTATGCACCCTTGCCTGCCACGAAGCAATTTCCTGCGAAAGGGGCACTAATTTGGAGAAGCGTCGTTGTAATACTAGACGGGTGGTGTCTTCCCGAGCCGGGACCACGGGTTTCGAGTTGCCATTGCTGCCGGTGATGAGTCAGGCAATGAGCAACAGGGATTCGATGACCCCGGTGGGGAGTTGCCTGGGATGACGTCGTAACAGTCGAGACGACGCGGGTGTAGGTGCCTGAAGGGTTCTGGCCCGTGCTCCGCCTGCCCTGTCACCATCCCCACAAAAGGGCAAACCCTGTTTTCTAAAATGGTTTCGTTAGGCAATGGGCCAGACAAGAGGGGTTCTAACACTCCCAAAATTTGCAAGGAGAAATTAGATGTCATCACCATATAACGGAGGTGCTCGCATTACCAGTGAGCAACTGGAACAGGCCTGGGCGGAAAACTGGACGCCGAAAACGGACAGTTTCTTCACCCACGAGGCCACCTGCCCGCTGCCGACCCACAACCCCGGCGGCGGCAGCCGGATGCTGATCCGCGTCCGAGGGCACGCAACTCCGATCATGTATTGTCAGCAGTGCGGTGGAGGCCCCGGCATCCTCAGCCGCGTGGCACAAGCCCTCGGTCTGCAGTCCGGAGATGACCCGCAACCAACCGGCCACTCCTCAGAACGACCAGCCATGCCTCCGGCGCTCACCCTGCGGGAGCTCTACGAGCTGCCCCGATGGATCGGGGTGGAGAAGAAGAGCAAGAAACCCGAGAACGTCGGCCCGCCCGGCGAGGTCTGGATCAGGATCCACTCCCACAAGGGCCACAGTTGCACCAGCGACGACGGAATGCCGATCAGCCCGTCGATAGCGTGGCAGGGAGGCACAGAGTTCCACCGGGACCAGAAGGGCAACGTGCACCGCCGCCGGGTCCTGCCCTGGACCACCCGCCAGAAAGTCCTGGACGGAGACTGGGACAGGCGCAAGCCGCAGGCAGCCAGCTACGTATTCACCGCCAACGACCGGCCCGCGCCGCTGTTCTTCCTGATGGACCTGGACCCGCCAAAACCTGCACCAGACGGAAGCACCGCCAACGCCTCCGACATCATCCGTGACATCCTCAGCTGGGCGCAGAAACATGAGATGCCCATCGAGGTGAGCCAAAGCGGGAGGGGCTATCACGCCGTCGGACTGCTGGACCAACAGGCCAAGCGGTTGCTCAAACAGATGCGAGGAAAGAACCGCATCCTCGCGGGACTCCCAGGCATGGTCGGCAAGCTCGATTTCAACCTCGAGATCTGGCTTCCCGACGACCGCCGCCACGCCATCCTGACCCGGAACTGGATGACCGGCCCCGAGGTCGAGGAGCTGCCACTTCCCGTCATCACCATCGACAACTTGATCAGCTGCCCCCTGCTGGGACGACACCTGGGGGAGATGGCCACAAGCACAGGAGAGCCGCCAGTGACCAACCAGACCATGAACAATTTCAAATCCAAGGGGGTATCACGCAACACCATGAAGAACGCTGCCCTGTGGCTCGCCCATAACAAGATGAAGACCGAGTTCATATACGAGGAGGGCCGCAACGTCTACTGGAGATACCAGGACGGCCGCTGGCTGCCGCTGGAAAGCGGCTCGCCGGCCTTCCAGGACGCAATAGAGAGGGTCCGCCACGACGCGATCCAGGAGATGGCCGAGGCCTGCTTGATGAACGAGGCCAATTTCCTCGACGACACCGAGCTGTGTCAGAAATATCACCGGTCGGATTCCTTCCTAGGCCCGATACGAAATATCCTGGCCGGCGAGGCACCCGAGCCCAGGCGCGACGTCATCGGCACACCCAACGTGGCGGTGGACTCGCGCACCGGCGACTCCCTGCACCTGGCCCCCGAGCTCGGCCTTCGCGCCATCACCGCCGGCAGGTACCTGCCGGAGCTCCGGGAGAAACACCACGAAGTTCTGCAGGAACGCTTCAGCAAAATTTTCTCCGAGGAGAACCTGGAGGCCTACCTGCAGCTGGTCGGACTGGCCATGACCGGCCGGGGGCAGCCGCACCGGGCCCTGGTGGTCGTCACCGGACGCTCGGGTTCCGGCAGGGAAGCCGCCGTCCGCGTCCTGGTGGACGCCCTGGGGGAGCTGGCCATGAGCGCCGACTGCTCCTGGCTTTCGAACGAAACCGCCGACGAGGTGGATTCCACCTGGGCCGGCATCCTGGAGCACCGGTCCGTGGTGATTGGACTGGACGAGCTCAGCCACCGGAGCATCAGTTATGACCAGCTCATCGAGGTCACCAGCAGCCCGCCGGTCGTCGCCCGCCACCCCAACGGCAAGATCCTTAACGGATACATCCAAGCTATGCTGTGGGCGACCGCCGTGACCCAGCCGGAGATGCCGGCCGGACCAGGCCTGTCCCGGCGCTTGGCGGTGCTGCCCACCCTGCGTCGGCTAGAGGAGCAGGAGTTCGATGGCGAGCTGGTGCAGGACCAGGAATTGCTGGACGCCATCGTGACCGAGGCCGCCATCCGGGCCGCGGAGGTCTACAAGCCGGGCTACGTGGCCCCGGTTGGCAACTCTGATGCCAAGGAGCAGATCCTTCGGGATATGGGCCCCTAGCAGCTTGGATAGGCGAGTTGCCAGACGACCGCGAGAGGACCCCCGTAAGGACCGCTGCCCAGACCAGGGAGGAACTGGAACGAAACGACATCACCAGGAGGCTTCTGGGAGACCGCCTCGACGCCTCGGAGAAGAGGTACTCCGGCAAGCTCAAGGCCAGGGGTGCCTGCGCAGGAGAGACACCAATGACCTCAATGTGAGCGGCTGTGCCATCGAGAACGGCGAACTCAGGATCGGCCGGCCTGCATCCGCAATGCCGGAGGACGTCTATGAGCTGGTGCTCGACCTCTATCTTCGCCTCTCCGGGGTGCGGATCACCGACATCCTGCTGGAGGTGGGCGCCGCCACCGGTTTCACCGACGATTTAACCCACCTGCGCACGGGCGCGCCATGCAAGGACAGGATCGGATTCCCTAACGCCCTCCTCGCCGAGGGGCTCAATCCGGGTCTCAGCAAGATGGCCGAGGCCTCCAACGCTCACGACTTCTTCCAACTCTCGCGCTCCTGGCGCTGGCACATCGAAAGCCAGGCGATAGAGCGGGCCCTGGCCATGGCGATCGAGGCGCAGGCGCAGCTGCCCATGGCCAGCCTCTGGGGCTTAGGCCTTACGGCCTCCGGCGACGGGAGTTCTTCCAGTCCGCACGCCAGGGCGAAGCGATGAACCTCGTCACCGCCCGCTATGGCAGCGACACCGGGCCTGAAGGCCTATACCCATGTCCCGGGCCGGTTCGGACCCCTCGCAACGCATACCATCCCGGCCACGGTCAACGAAGCGCCCTGTATTCTCGACAGATTGCTGATGACCAGGGCCGGGCGGCGCATCCGCGAGCAGTACGCCGACGCCGGCGGTTTCACCGCCCATGTCTTCGTCTTCACATCCCTGCCCGGCCACCCGTTCATCCCCCGCATACGGGACCTGCCGTCGAAGCGGCTGCACGTCCTCGAGCCCGGGCGCGTTCCGCAACCCCTGATCGAATTGGCCGGCGGCAGAATCCGGGAGGATGTGATGGTGGGGAACCGGCCAGACGTGCTGCGGGTTGCTGCCGCCCTGGCCAGTCGTATCCTTCCGCCGAGCCAGTTGCTGCGAAGGTTCGCAGCCCATCCCCCCAGCACGAACTGGGCCGTCGCTCTCCCGGAAATCGGAGGGTTGGACGCACGCTCTTCATGGTCGACTGGCTGCCAGACGCCGACACGGCTTTGTACAGGTGGACCATGGGTTGTCCGGCGATGCGGCCCGAGTAGCGGTCGTGGCCGCTGAAGCATCGTACAACTGAGCCGTTCATCTGCTAGATCCAAGCCTGATCGTTCTTGCGATAGGCCATGGACCTGGAGAATCCAAACCCCCGTCGGGCACTGTACTGCACCAGGGTTTCATTGATGGAGGCACTGTCATTGTCCGAGTCGGTGCCGACGACATGGAAGGGTAGTTGCCGGGCGATGGCCTCGAGGTCCTTGACCACCAGAGACTGCTCCCAAGCCAGCAGGGGAACGGCCTCCGTCCAGACGGTGCGGATGTCCGTGGCCACCAGAAATCTGTCGCACCATGGACGGCCTTCGCTTGCGCCGGCTGCCCGCCGTGGTCCGTACGGGCTTCAGCAGCCGGCCCAGCGTTGCTGCACTGGCCGAGAGCAGACGGCTCTTCACCTCCGGGTTCATTCCAACAGGGTTCATTTCAACTTGGTCCATTCCAACCTGCCGTTGACGCTGCGGCCGGTCCGGGAGAGCCCTCGGTTCAGGGGATGGAACCCGGGAGTTCGTCGGAGCCTGCCGGAAAGCTCCGAAACGCTGCAGAAATGCTACCAACCTTCAAGTGTGAAAAACAAGTGTGAAAAACCCCGGAAAACAGTCGCCAGAGGCCATTGTGGCCATGCTGGGAGCTGGGCCGAGGTTGCCATAGCGCTGGCCCGCATCAGCCGCTGCCACAGCTTCAGCGTGTGAAACCCCGACGACGGCCTGCCGCCGCCACGGCGTCTTCTCCGGTGCCGGGAGGCCACCGGGCATTCCAAGCTGCACCCCAAACGTCATAACAGGAGTAACAGACAGCATGACCGACCAGAACGCCTATCGCATTTACACCCCTGCGCCCCATCAGTTCAACCCGGCCGGCTACGGCCTGGACTTTGACGACTTCTACAAACCCCCCTGGGGCCCCCCGCGCACCATCCTCGACTGCCACCTCACCCCCGGGGAGTTCCAGCAGGTGTTCGGAGACGATGCGCGCATCACCAGCGCCATGTGCCGCGTGGGCTACACCGAGCAGGAATTCACCATTTACATTTTCGCCGAGGACGTGCTGGCCTGGGGGAGTGCCCGGCCGACGCATCAGTCGGTGCTGATCGACCATCTGCTGGAGCTGAGCGGGCAACCGGTCCTTGACGGATCCCCGGAGATGGGGCGCAGGGCGAGGAGCCAGGATGACATCAGCCCCGCGGCGCTCCAGTTTCTCCTCGAAGAGGCGGCCCTGTGCCACGATCCCCTGGACATGTACATGCCCGGGGTCCTCGTCAGAATGGAGTATGTCGGCCTCACCCTGGAGGACCTGCTCCGGCCGGAGTGAATCTCGGCATGAACCCCGGTACGGAAGAAGACGCCCGCGGGGCCACTCCCCGCGGGCGTCCCTGGCTCTCAGGGTAAACTGGTATGGGGGTGATCTTCATGCCCCCCATGCTTCCGGCTGCCTGGCGACCGGCACATCATCCAGCATCCCGTCTCCGCTGTGCACTCCGTTTCTCCGGAACCGATGCCACCGGGATTGCGGCCACTTGCACCAGACCCCACCGCAAGGCGACGGACTTGACGGCGACCGCTGGCGAAGCCAGTGTGGTTACCGGAACGGACTGGGTCCCTGAAAAAGGCAAAGGAGCCAAACCCCAACACGGCATAATAGGGGCATCACTCGCCCGGGACGAGGCGCCATGACCGCGAGCAAACCCAACCCCACCGCCTACATCGCCGCCCGCTACGGCCGCATCCACGACGCCCGCAACACCGCCGCCATCCTCTCTCAGCACAACATCACCATCACCGCCTCATGGCTCCAGAAAGACGAGAGCGAGGACCAAGACCACTCCGCCTACCCCCGCATCGCCGCCGAAGACCTCCACGACATCGACCGCGCCGACCTCTTCATCTTCCTCTCCGAAGAACCCACCAACCCCTTCGGCAGAGGCGGCCGACACGTCGAGCTCGGCTATGCCCTGGCCCTCGGCAAAATCTGTGTCGGCATCGGCCCAAAGGAGAACATTTTTCACCATCTGCCCCAACTCCGCTTTGCCCAGAATGCCCCCGATGCGGCCAGAATCGTCGCCGCAGAGCACCAAAAATGCTCAGAACTTTTCTTACCCGCATTTAAGGCTTTTTAGCCTTGAATTTCTTACCATACCCCCCCCAGGTGGGTAGGCCTCTGAGCATTTTGGGACAAATACTACCCGCTTCCAGATACGATTTTGACCCCCCCTATTACCCCCCCTTGAAATTTTCAGAACAAATAGTACCCGCTCCCAGATACGATTTTAGACCCCCCTATTACCCCCCCGAAGATCCCGAAAATCCGCAAAGAGGAGCAAACGACGATGTGGCAGAGACTGGCAAGAGAGGACTTCGAACGGATCCAACCGACCACGCTCCGCTTCTCAGGAGCCAGCCGCTGCGTCCGGGAACAGACCTACAACGCGATGGGAATGGAGCGCTCGGACCCGCCGGTCGGGCAGGAACTCAACCGGATATTGCTGGGCCACCCGGCCGAGATCCTGATAGTCATGACGCTGGAAAAGGCGGGCTGGGAGACCCGTCACACCGTCCTCTCGGAAGACGGGCAACTGGAGGTGAGCACCACGCTGCCAGAGAGCGGCAAGGTGGTCAGCGGGCACCCGGACGGGATCTGCCGGCACCCGGACTTCACCCGGAACATGTGGGTGACGCTGGAGTGCAAGTCGATGAGCGTAGAGCGGGCCGACGAGGTGCTCCGGGACGGCGTCGCCGCGGTCTACCCGCGCTCTACGGCGAGCCGCTGTACGAGATGGGCCTAGTGCAACATCCGCGGCGAGGCGTGTTCGGGATGGTGGCGGAAAACGCCCGGTTTTCGCCACTGGCGAAAATGATGACATTTCCCTTTGCGACCCCCTGGCGAAAAAGGGTAGGATGGGGATATGCCCACCTACGGCTACATCCGCACCAGCAGGGACCAAGAGCCAGGCCATCCCGGCAGCGACCCCCACGTCCAGCGCCGCTAGCTCGTCGAGGCCGGCGTGGACCACGCGAGGATCTACGCCGACGTCGCGGCATCGGGGGCCAAGGACTACAACAGCCGCGACCAGTGGCACGTCTTGGACCAGTATCTCGTCCAGGGCGACGTGCTGGTGGTTGCCGCCATCGACCGCTTGGGACGGCGCTACCTCGAGACCATGTGGGCGATCTACGACCTGCAGCGCCGCGGCATCCGGCTGCGCTCCCTGGCCGACAGCGAGGTCCAGTGGACGAAGTACCTGGACGCCGACCCCGACTCGCCCGAGGCGTTCATGGGCAACGTCCTGGCCAGCATGGCGGCCTACGTGGCCAGCCAGGAGCGGCAGAACATCAGCCGGCGCACCAGGGCGGGCCTCGACGCCGCCAAGGCGAAGGGCGTGGAACTGGGCCGGCCCCGGCGTCTCACCGACGGCCAGCTCGTTGCTATCAGGCAAGATATCCAGGAAGGGATGCCCGTGGCAGCGGTGGCCCGGAAGTACGGAGTGCCCAGGTCCACGCTCCGCAGCACCCTGGGCCGGACGGAGTGAGGTTGGTCAGGGTTATGCCAGATTCAAGAGAACCGGGACTCTCTCAGAGCCGGAAGTGGTCTGGATAGGCCTGATCGGCGACGAGCAGTTGTCCGTGGCCCACGTGCTCGAGACGGCCGGAAAGGCCCGGACCTGGGTGGCCCCTCGGTCGGCCGGAAAGAAACAGGCCCCTTAAAACGCAACCTGCGGGGTCGTTATCATGTCGACCGGCACGAAAAACGGGGAAATCCACTGGTTTGGAAGCCTCCGGGCCGTTTTTACCCGGGCAGGTTCCAGGGGATGTCTAGGGCCTGTGGACATTCAGCCCCATGTGTGGGGCCAGAGGCGGGAGGGCGGCAACCAGATCGTAAGCGTCGACGTTACCTTTAAGAAGGCACATTTCGACGTATTCCCGCTAAACATTCCTGACAATGTGTAGTTCAATACTTGCCTGCCGGACGAAAACAATGACATTAACAATCCGGATAATATCGACCCGGATGTTGGATACTACACGTATGGAATTGCCCTACACGAGGCAGGGCACGCCCTTGGCCTGTCGGACGTGAATTCTCCGCTGTGGTCGCAACCATATAGCGCAGCCCATCCGACTATTCCGGAATCCGTGCTGAACTATGACCGTGAATTGCCACTTTGGGTACTGACAACCTATGGGAATAGGGAACCCGACTGCTTCCCGCACCCCTTCAACGTGATGGCCGTCTACGCCTTGTATCAAGATTAACCAAATGGGGGTCTGGACGTTGCACGGAATTGTCCAGCTCCAGCGGCCCGGACAATCCGCATCATGGAGCGCACCACAGCGTTGACCGGATTCGAGCGGCGCTACAACAAAAGAGCGGTCAAGCAGAGAGACACAGGTATGAACAGACAGGCCAATATGGCGATTCGTCTAGCCCGGCGGGTACGGCACATCCGTGTACTGGTCAACTCTCGCCGCCGTCTCGGAGACGCGCATGGAAACCCTTAGGCGAATCCGCCCAGTGATGCTCTTGGTAATGGTGGTACTGCTCGGCTGCGCGAGTTCTACGGGGAATTTCTGCGCTTCCTACGACCCGAATGTCCTCTACGATCCCCAAAGCGCACAACTGACAGAACAGATGATACTGCGGAGCGCCCCCAAGGCATCTCCACAGTGGCTGCCGGATGGGAGCCACATCGTGTACACGTCCTGGCCTTCCGGGATTCCTAGGCCGGGGTACAAGAGCATAATCTACGCGACATTGCCGGATGGCTCGAACCGGCGGCAGTTGTCAGTCAAACGTACGAACTTGGATTACGAATTTGACCACTCGCCCGATGTCTCTCCTGACGGTTCTCGAATCGTCTACTCCACAACGCGGCACAAGATTGAAGGCCTAGGCAGCAACCCTTCTCATCCAAGACCAAAACGCAACTTTGAGATAGAGATAGTCGGGCTTGATGGCAAGGAACGACACAGAGTGACCGATCATCCAGCCCAGGACACATGGCCCGCGTGGTCGCCTGACGGGAAACGCATCGCTTTCGCTAGGATGTGGCCCGGCGGCGACGAAGAAGACTGGGGAATCTTCGTCGCAAACGCGGACGGCTCGGACACCCGCCAGCTCTTCCAGTTCTTTCGCTACGCTTGGGACAACGATGCTGAGGCGCAAATTCACAGACGTCAGTTTTACCGTTCAGGCCCAGTCTGGTCGCCGACTGGCGACGCCATCGCCTTCATAGTGAGAGCCATGGTCGGAGGTTCCCCGGATCACCCGGAGGTTGACGTTCTCTATGTGGTGCAGTCGGATGGCTCCGGGTACAGGGCACTGTTCGTCACCCTGAATAGCCACGTCCACTCCATAGAACGCTCATTTGCATGGTCGCCGGACGGCACCGCATTGACAATCGTAGCCCACCTGACGAAAGACTACGAGGAGCGCTTGGAGTATTACTCGGACGGTGCCCCCGGTTACGGCGAGGGTGCCGACAGGGCCCTGTACGAAACCCACCAAGACCCCACGCTGGGCCGGACCGGTTTCACAGCGTACTTGGTGAACGCCGACGGCTCTGGGGTTCACCAGCTTCTCGCAGGCCTGCCCATGTATTCGGGATCCAGGAACACGTCGACCTCCAGCCTCGAGTGGTCGCCGGACGGTTCCCGACTACTCCTCACGGACACGAAGAATGTGTTCGTACTCGGGTTAGAAAGCCGCAAGCTGTGGAAGGTCGCCGAGGGATCACACGCCTCATGGTCCCCCGACGGGTCAAAGATTGCGGTGGTCGCTCCTGACCTGAATGTGCTGGCGATATCAGGAGGTCTTCGATGAATGTAGCAATGCGCTTTGTTCCGCAGGCAGGCGACAGAAAAGACCTGGATTCGGGAATATCCCATTTCTACAAGTCGGTCCTGCACGAAGCAGGACACATGCTGGGACTGTCTGGGTTCTCGTACGGCGAAGTCGCACGGGGTAACCTCTACGAGAAGTCTTACCCGACAATCCTGGGCTCCGGTGATGAACTACGATGATAGGCCGCCCGAAAACTATAATCCGTCGACTGGCGGCTTCAACAGGAACGAACCCGACTGTGCGCCCCATCCCTTCGACCTCATGGCCCTATATGCCCTGTACCAGACGGTGGACTAATGAAAGAAACAATGGTTAAAACCGTGAAAAGATATTTCTGGATACCAGTGCTGGGGGCAATAGGAGCACTCTTGTTCTTGGCGATCCCCTTCTGCGAAGAGGGGTTCGGGAAAATAGGGGACCAAATTCAGGAATCCTACATCGCCTCCGAGCCACCACAGTGGACCTCTGACGGATCGGAAATTGTCCTCGCCGCAGCAGGGAAACTCTACAAAGTAGCGGCAGACGGATCCACCCTAGACGTAATTTATGATGGCGACGAAGGGGAATACGGTGGAGCACACTCCCCAAGCCTATCCCCGGCAGGAGACCGGGTAGTTTATTCGAGAGAGTTTCGAGAAGACTCTCAGATCACGAGCTACAACTATGAGCTATTCATAGTCAACCTGGACGGCTCCGGAGAGTTCCGGTCGACCACCAACCAAGGACGAGACATGTCGCCGGTGTGGTCCCCCGACGGCTCCAAAATAGCCTACAAGGGATACATTCGCGAATCCGGCCCAAACAGCCTGCTGACAATAGCACCCGATGGCTCCAACATTACGGACATAGCGCCCGGGCTCACCACAGTGGGAGAAACCCTGCCGGCATGGTCGCCTGACGGAAGCCACATCGCCTTCGCCGGGACAGGGAAGCGCCCAAGGGGCACGGGGCCCATGTCGATATATACCGTGAAAAGCGACGGCACAGAACTCACGAGGCTGACCGACGCAGCATACTCGGCCCCGGCATGGTCGCCGGACGGCTTGAGGCTCGGCTTCATCGGGGTCAGAAACCCGTCCTCTCACCACCCTCAACTCACCGTGAACACAGTAAGCGTGGACGGAACGGGAACTACGGAGGAATTCGTCGCCGATGATGACGAATCCTTCCCGCATGGAAATCCGGACCCACCATCGTGGTCTCCCGACGGCTCCGAAATCCTCTTCGGCGGATACACCCTGACATACGCCAACCTCGAAACCGAGGAAATCAGGTACCACGACGTCTCAACATCCAGTAACGCGAAACCCGTGTTCTTCTCAACCCCGGTCCGCTCCCCCGACGGCACACGCATTGCAGCGGTGATAGAGCACGACCTAACCCGCAGACCGGAGGTCCTGCTGTCCCACCTGATCACCATGCGCCCGGACGGCACTGACAAGAGTTTGATCATGGGCTGGCAGCCCGAGACCTACGAGGCTGTCGCAGGTCTCGGCAAAGCATGGACCCCCCCGACCGGCGTCTCATGGCAGTGGACGGAGGTTTCCGCCCACCCTTGCCCCAAGGCCAGCGGATGCGGGCAACGCAACGTGAGCGCCATGCCATTGGTCCTCGAGGCACCAACGGGGGGCTTCGACTACGAACCGCCGGTCCCTACCCTGGAGGAACTCCTCGAGAAAGGACTGGCCGGAGGCGGGGCCTCTCCTACCCACCTAGCCGCCCGGGGAACCTCAGACCGGGATTCAATCCGCTGCGACTGGCGCGGCGTGGCCAGCACCCCAGCCGGAGGGAACAGGCCATCAAGTACTGGCTCAACCTGGATGACAGCTATGAACTGCCCTCTCCTGAAGAGGCGAAACGCAGGGTCAACAGGCACATCGACACCGCTGCAGCAGAGTTCCGCACCAAGCTAAAAGCCAGCTCCACACCTCTCGCCGAGGGCGGAATGACAGACAAATACCTGTTCCTGACCTGCTACGTCGACTAAACGGTAAGCGAGTGTTTGCTGAGTACGGGCCCTGACACGATCACCGTGGCCTACAACTCAAATGCCCACAGGCCCTAGCAAGTTGGCCCATCCCAGAGAGGAAGTGCAGGATGGAGTTGACGCGAGAGATTCCCCGCATGCTTAGACGATTTAGAATCTGTCCAAAATCCCGTTGATGTCAGGGCAGTCTACGAGCCCGACGGCTTCGATTTCTTATACTATGCGCGCAGGAACCCATGCTACGCCATACGAAGCGTGATTCCTCATTTCGCATCAGAGAAGACTCGTGGATGGCAAGAATGCTGTGTATCGCTGTGGACTGGTCTGGCAACAGAACTGCAAAGGGTCAACGCAATAAAATTTGGCTCGCTAAAGCCGAGGAAGGTAATATCGTCGATTTAATTGACGGCTTTACTCGAGACGAAATTATTGTCGAGTTGATGGGCGTCATTGAAGGGCGAGAGGCGATAGCATTCGGACTGGACTTCGCGTTTTCCTTTCCGCAATGGTACTTGGAATGTCGCGAGTTGCCAGCTGTACGAGATCTCTGGAAACTAGCCGGAAACCATGGAGAACAATGGCTTGCCGGCAGCACGTGGCCTTTCTGGGGTCGGACAACAGGTATTTATCGAACTCTCCCGAAAAACCTTTCCGACCAACTACAATTTCGCCAAACCGAGAGGGAGCACATAGGCTATAACCCACAGTCTGTGTTCAAGCTTGTTAGAGAAGGACATGTGGGGACAGGTACCATACGTGGCCTTCCTTTGCTTATCCGATTGCGGGACGCCGGTGCGCCGATTTGGCCTTTCGATGCCCCACGGTCCGACATTCCCACTGTGGTTGAGATTTATCCGCGCCTGTTTTATGGAGATAAGGTCACGAACAAAGACTCAGACGCAAGTCGAATCTCGCGCAAATGCTTTTTGGAAAAGCACTATAACAATCTTGGGCCATACTGGCGGAAGATCATGGTCAATAGCCCCGACGCGTTCGATGCAGGGGTCTCCGCTCTGCATATGAGCCTCTGTGTTGAAAAGCTTCGTGAACTCAAGCAGGAGACTCAACCTCCGACATCGCTGGAGGGCAGAATCTGGTACCAGCCGATACCGTAACCCCTACTTCAGCAAACCCAGCTAACCCCGAATCCTATCGACTCGCTCTATCTAAATCTCGCTGATTAGAGTCCGGTAAAACCCGTGATAAGATGACCTTATCATGGGTTTGACAGGCCCCGTGACCACAAACCTAGCCACCTCCAGGACCACCGCGGGACCCCTGGACGCAACGAAAAGAGCTATCCAAATGGCTGTACCCACGTTGGATGAACTGCATCGACCAGTATTGGAAGTCGCAAACTCCTCCTCTCGTCGCTTGAGCAGGAAAGAGTTCGTTGAGCGATTGACCGACGTATTTTCGTTGACCGATGACGACCTGCACGAGATGCTGCCGTCAGGGGGACAGACGCGAATAGAAAACCGTACAAACTGGGCCATTACCGACCTCAAGAAGGCCGGGCTGATGGACAATCCCGTACGAAATCAGTGGGAAATCACCCAGCAGGGACGGGACTTTCTCACAGACCAGCAAGGTGTCATCAGGTTAGCCGACCTAGAGAACCTGTGGCCCGAATCGCGCGAGGCTCCCAACGTTTCCGCCCCTAACACCTCGGTGGGCGTTGACATCACTCCGGACGAGCAGATGGCCATAAGCCACAGGCAGCATCTAGATAGTCTGTCAGACGAGATCCTTGACAGCGTGAAGGGTGTAACTCCCGCCGGTTTTGAGCGCCTGGTTGTTGGATTGCTGTCAAAGATGGGTTACGGGGACGGCCAGGTTGTGGGGCGAAGTGGCGACCAGGGTATTGATGGCATCCTCAACCAGGACAAGCTAGGCTTGGAGAAGGTCTACGTACAGGCCAAACGACACACCTCCAACCAGGTAGGGGAACCGGAGATTCGCAACTTCTCGGGAAGCTTGGTCGCACAGGGTGCCAGCAAAGGTGTGTTTATCACCACTGCCTCTTTCAGCCCGACAGCCAGACAAACCGCCGAGGCCATATCAATGGGAAACCAGTTCATCCGCTTGATCGACGGATCGGAACTAGCTGCACTGATGATTGACAACGACGTTGGCGTCGTTACCGAAACCACTTTCGCGGTCAAGAAGATGGACGCCAACTACTTCGCCGAGTTTTGACTTGTGCCGTGGAAAGCTCTAGGGATGTGGAGCAGGGGGCGGGTCTGGACGGCGGAACGCCTCTGATCCACCACCGAGGCGGCCTCCTGAGTGAGCTGGAGAGTTGATCTGTGCTCTAAACTCCGTCGTCAGCTGCGGGCCTCTCGGACCTGTGGCTGACACCGAATCCAAGGCACTAAGTAACTATCTCAAAACTGTCATGCCCTTGATCTCAACGGCCAGATACACGGTCTGGACCACTGGATTCCCGCTTTCGCGGGAATGACGGGTCCTTTACGGGAATGGTGGTTTGAACTTTAGCAGGTTTTGAGATAGTTACTAATTGCTTCGGCACTGCAATTTGTCCATCCAACTGGGACTAATTGACCGTCAGGGTGAGCCTACGATGAGCATAAATTCACCTCCGCCGTGCTGCGGAACATCGTGGGGTCAAGATGAAAATGCAGCGCCCATTCCCTCGGCCAACGCCACCTGCAGGAACTGTGACCGCAGCGCTGACGCCGGCGCTTGCTGCAGATTGTGCGCCGCGGGCATCATGGCCATTGCCCTCAACCCCCACACCCGCGGCTGGTCAAAGAAACTTCCGCCAAGATCATGGGAACTTCCACGGCGACCAGGGCCTACGGCCGGCAACATATCCGGTCAACAGCGCCTGTTCCGGTAGTCCGGCACTAGCGTTACGTGGTGTAACGATATGAGGAAGATCGCCGTCTGCTGGGCCTGCGGCCGCACCTTCTGGGTGTGGCGACTCAGGGAGCGAAATTTCTGCTCCGGGAAGTGCCGCGTACGACATCACCGGTCGGGGTTCAAGAAGCCTTCGCCCTCGACCTCGGGCAGAACATCCGCTGGCATGGGGTAGGTCAATCGCCGATGTCGGCGCTGGTGAGCATATCCAAGTCGGCACCGGGCAGCATCTTCAAGTCCCCATTGGAGAGAGCCTGATACAGGGTCTGCTTGCCGGTGAGCATATAGGGCAGGAAGACCTCTTCCACGGTGACCATCTCTGTCTCGATCAGCGCCATCTGGGCCAGTATCCATTCCTTGATGATCCGCCAGGCGGTGCGGTTGGCCTGCTGCATCCGCGCAGCGGGGTTGGTCTTCATCACCTGGTCCCGGGTCAGTATCTCGAAGACCGCGTCGGTGTTGATAGGGAGTGAGAAGCCCACGGGTCCGTTGCCCGTCTCCATGCGCCATTTCAGGCCAGTGGCCATGCCTCCGGGCCCATAGTGAGTGAGGATTTCGGTGGCGCCCTTCTTGACGAGAACGGACATGATCTCGGCGGCGGTCTGCTCGGCCGGGATCTTCGTCGTGTAGTTCAGCAGAGGCACGGTGACGCTGCTCCCCTATAACCGGATGTTAATCATGATAGCACCGTGCCGCCTGCTCCCCCGGGTGCTGATCAGCGACGTTGACATTCAAGGCCGGCTGCGTACAATTGTCCGCATGGACACCCACTATCATATCTGGTATTACCGCCGCGACCGGGACGGGACCATCCGCTCCATGGAACGGGGCGACCACGTCTATCCCAGCAGGCGAAAGGCCAACTACGCCCTTTCCGATGGACGCCAGTACTGGAAGGCCGGCCAGGTCCTGCAGTGCGTGGACGGGGCCTTCTGCCAACCGCTGCCCGGGGAGATGGTCGACCGGGGCATGCCCTTCGGCCCGAAGTACGTGGCACTTGAGCAACTCGAGGAGCAAGCAAAGTCCATTCGCCCTGCTGTGAAGCACGTCAAGGCCATGAAACACCGGGATGAACTGGACGCAGAGGGGCGCATCAAGAGTCTGGAGGCGGTGAGTGCCGAGCTCGTAGAACGCCAGGCTGCCGTGGACGCGGAACTGGCCCAACTCGAGGAACAAGTACTCCCTCCGACGGCGGCGCAGGCACCTCAGTAGTCCTCTGGCAGGCCCCTGCCACCACCGACATTCGGCTCGAAATCCGCCCCTCCGTTGCTGCGCTTGCCATGTCCGTTAATTGCACTTATCAGACATGGCAGAGTGGGCCCAGGGGCCACCTTCCAGCACTCTCTTTTCTGTGCACGGGTTCATGTTTCCCAGGGAACGCCAACGCCCACCCTATGCTTGTGCTTAGCACGATTACGGAGACAACTGGGCGATTTTGCGGTTCTCGCAACGTCGTATCTAACTCCAGGACGTAATGGAGGGCACAGAACGCGGTCCGGATGAGTTGACAATCTGGCTATCCAGCACGTCTGTTTGGTGCTATGGTCAAGGTAAGTTCACTGCGGAAGCGAGGTGGCATGACCCAAACGATAGCCCTCGAGGCCCATTCCACTTGCGGACCAATGGACGGCAATGCTGTCCTGCAGGTATGCGCTGTCAGTGTCAGCCCGCCGGTATGCCCTGCCAGCACCGTTGTCGCAGAGCCCTCGCCGACTCCCAAATTCCTCGACCTCTGCAACCTTCGGAGTTGGTCGAAAGACGACTATTCGCGCTTTGCGGTTGTCGCCGTGGTCCTGCTCGAATTGCTGCGCCAGATTGGTTCGTTTTTCATCATCCCCAGATCCTGAGAGTCATTTGATGGCAATCGCTCATTGCGCATGGGACCTGGGATATCTGATCACGACCATGAGTTGACAGCACCTGACTGACAGAAAACGAGGCAGGAGTCGGTGCTGAGCTGCTCAACCCTTCTCTCCATCTCGATGAGACCACTCCCCATGCAGACAGCCGCCATTTACGTTAGGGGATCCTATCACGGCACCCCGGATGCATCATCTCCGCTGTTCTCAGGCCCTTGGTTAGTACTACAGTTGCAGATGATTTCCTGAAGCATGAGCCAGCCTTGAATACCCCAGTGTCCAGCTACGGGCAGTGTCGTTTCCACTAACGATATTGGACGAAATCTTAGGTCGAAATAACTGGGTCAGTTGAAGTGCAACTGTAGTACTAGACGACATCTGGGTTCGACTCCTGCGACGGCACCAACGTCATATACCAAAAGTTGGTCCACGCGGCAGGCCACGTCCTGGAAATTGCCGGGGGCAAGGTGGGGATAGACCAGGCTAGGTACCACCCGAACTAAGAGATACTGGAGAGTGTCATGAGCTACCATAACTTCAAACACGACTGCTTCCCTCAGCCGCTGGACGTAATGGCCATCGACGCCATCTACCAGACCGAGGATCCCAGCTAGCAGCTTGACTAAGATGCGACTGTTCCTGCTACTGGTCGGGGCGCTGTTGCTGGTGGGCGGCTGCACATCCGACCCGCTCCCGACGGTGACGCCCGATTCCTCGCCGGCCGCGGTCAGTCCCTCGACTCCTACGCCAGCAGCGACCAAGACCCCAAACTCTGTGTCTCAGGCCACCAGGGCCCCCCAGCCGCCCCCGACGGCCCCGGGGACCACCGGCATCGAGACACCTTGCGACCTGGGCCACGGTGGCGCGGTTAGGCAACGCCAGATAGGGTTCCTGAAATGGTCCCCGGATGGTTCCTCCCTCGTGTTCGACGTAGATCTTACCTCTATAGAGGCCATATGGGAGGTGGGAGTGGACGGGTCGTACGCCCGAAAGCTGGCGACGCCGAACCCTCTTCTCGAGCCCCAGTCGAAATATGGCTTCCAAGCCGACCTCTCCCCTGACGGCAGGTACGTGGTCTACTCCACCTGCGGGTACGAAGAGAACGCAGACTGGCGTGGGGACTCCACCCTGTTCCTTCCCGTTTACGAGATCGCCATCGTCGGCGTGGGCGGCGGTGAGGTACGTCGCCTCACCGAAAATATTGGCCCAGATCAGTACCCAGCGTGGTCGCCGGACGGCTCGCGTATAGCCCATGTGGGTACGCTAGATCCATCCTATCTCACCTATGGCCCCGAGAACGCTGCGATCTGGATCTCTCCCGTCGACGGCGGCGAGGCGTGGGCTCTCGACGTTCCCAAGCCCGGCGCGTGGGCGCCGGTCTGGTCTCCTGACAGCCAGCGACTCGCCGTTATGGGATTCGGAATCCACGAGCCCGGGCTCGTCCATGTGGTTGACGTGGGGGAAAACATAGCCTCATCCACCAGCAGAGTGGTCGGGGCCACCCACATTCTCCCATCGTGGTCACCTGACGGGACGCGCCTGGTGTTTGCCGAGCACCGGGGTGGCCAGGAGGAACCCATGACCACAGTCCACATCGTCGACCCGGAGAACGCAGACAGCTTGGTCTTGCCGGAAATCGAAGGGCATGTCTCCCAAATGGCCTGGCACCCTGACGGCTCGGAGATATTGATGATGGTCTATGGGGCAGAAAGCGTGCTACGGACTATCACCCCTGATGGGGGAGTCCTCACTGACGTGTTCAAGGACGACGACCGACAATTCGGCTGGGTCTGGTCCCATGGTCTCGCCTGGTCCCCGGGCGGATCGAGGTTTGCCATCCGTACCGATTATCACTGGCTGGAGGGACACAGTAGGCCGTTTTTCGGTCTGGCTACGGCGAATCGAGACGGTGACGACTGGAGGATAGTGGCGGTTGGAGACTACGGCGGACTGGGATTCAGTCTGTGCGATTGGCCGATGCCTGATCCTACACAGTTGCTTTACGGCGGACTGCTGGACGATGACGTAAAGAAGCATTGTGAACCCATTAGGGAGCATAGATCATGAGTATCGATATCGGCGGAGCAGTGCGTCTCCTAAACCAAAGCCAAAGTGAAATGCGCAGGCACATCGGGTAAATTGGGCGGCAGTCATTACGGGTGATTTCGGCAGTTGGGAGGGGTTGGTGATGGGCGTGAGACAGATAGACCGGTCTCAGGAACAATGGCAGATGGGTGTCAACGATCTGCGTCGGAGGATGATCCTGGCGCCTACGCCCCGGGAGAGGAGAGGTGGTATGCCATCTGGCTGCTGGTGGTAACGGTAAGAACCAGCCCGCTGGAGCGCAGCGAGGTAGAGTCACTGGAACGGCTTACGCGACAGGGACCCCAAACTGAGTGAACGGTACAACAGGCAGGCTCTAGCGGTAGAACCGCTGCCGGCTGTTTGAGCGAACGGAGATACCCCTCGCATGGCGAAACTACTGTTACCCACGGTTTTCATTGTCCTCCTGACCCTGGCCGCCTGCGCGGAAGCAGCACCGACACCACTTGCAGCACCGACGGAAACGGCTGCCGCAGGTGGCCAATCGGAGGCAACACCGGCCACAAGCCCAGCTACAGAATCGACGCCCTCGTCTCCGCGAACGACGACGAAGCCGCCTGAACCTGTAGAAACAAAGGCTCCTATTCTGACATCCGAGCCGGCTCCAACAGCAACGGGGACGTCGCCGACACCGGCTCCAACCGAAGCGCCGACACCAACACCCAAACCCACGGCGACAGCGACCCCTGCGGCAACGCCCGAATCCACGGCAACGCCCAACCCCACATCAGAACCTACTCCGGTCGCGACGGCAACGCCGACGCCAGTCCAGAGCGCACCCATGTGGCGGGGACTCGCCGTAGCGCCCGAGGACCGGTGCTCGGACTATGACGCCGATGACTACAACTATTCGCCTTCAGTTGAACCCAGAATTGTCGAGGCCCAGGGCGGCATCTACGGTCCCTATACCGGGACCTGGTTCGACAGCATCAAGGACACCGACATCGAACACATCGTCGCCCGATCCGAGGCTCACGACAGCGGACTGTGCGCCGCCAGTCCCCAGACCAAGGACCGGTTTGCGGCCGACCTCCTGAACCTGACCCTGGCATCTCCCAGCGTCAACAGGCACCAGAAGGTCGCCAAGGACCCCAGCGAGTGGCTACTGGCCCTGAACGAGTGCTGGTACGTCGAGCGGGTGGTGCAGGTGCGCCAGAAATACGCCCTCGCCATAGACCAGGCTGAGGCCGAGGCCATCGACCGGGTCCTGGCCGGCTGCGAGTCAATCGAGATGGTCTTCCTGGCGCAGGGAGCGTCGCCAACCACTGCCGCCACTCCGACCCCTGCCCCGGCGCCAGACGGAGACGCTCTGGCCATGTACGACGACAACGGCAACGGCCGGATCACGTGCGCAGAGGCACGGGCCCACGGGATAGCGCCGGTCCACTGGGGACACCTGGCCTACGAGTTCATGCGGGACGCGGATGGAGACGGGGTGGTGTGCGAGTAAAAGCAAGGACAGCAGAGTCCGCTGCCCCGGCGGCCGTTGGCCAGCGGAGACGGGGATTTCGCCGGGGGTCCAGGGGCGGAAAATGCGGTTCGCTAAATGCCCGTTCTGACCGGTGGACGTAATCGAGAGGGCAACTCCATTGGAGTTTGGAGCGCTTCCTGGGAAACGGTCGGGGCTTGGTTGCGCTTATCCGCGATTTTGGAAAGTCGCCCCGGGAATTCCTTCCAAAGCCAGCTTTGCACACTCCCTTGGCAGAGAGTTTATTTGAGGCGTCGCTTTCCAAAAGGCAGCTATACGGCGGTAGGATGGCACGCGGGCTCCGGAAGTTCCCCGACGACTTCACAGAGGAACAAGCCGACGACTTGGTCGAGGCGGCTCCCTCCTACCCAACACGCGTACTTTCCAGTAGAGATCTATCTGACGGCTCGTGAATAGCCTGGGTTTTTTGACTCCCTGAAGCACTGTTTCCCAGGGAATGCTGCAGTAGTTCTGGGAGTAAACCCTTTAGATAATCCAGAGCTTGGTTCACCCTTGTTAAAATGGGAATATGGGAAAACTACATGAACTGCTGATAGATAGGGCGATCGCCGAGGCGGTTGCAAACGGGGATACTGAACCCAACCAGGATGATATGCTCGAACGGCTAACCGAACTCGTGCCTACGTTCGTGGAATCAAGCGCTGCCATCCTTTTGAAGCAGATTAAGAAGGACTCCAAGGCGGGGTTGAGGCGGCAGCAACGCACGCGACTGGGGTTCGAGAAGAGGCTTACAAAGCATTGGGGGCAACCACTCCACCTACTTGAACTGACAGTTGAAATCGCTCAGGAAGTCGGCACAGGCGTCGGTGACCAAGTGGCCGCAGGCGAGGTAATCGTCGATGAGCATACTTTCAAAGCTCTCTGGGCGATCCACGCAAGAGCGTGCCAGACGTCCCGCGCTATTCTGGCGTTGCTGCGCTCAGGTTTCGCTGACGACGCCCATGCCCGATGGAGGTCCCTCCATGAACTCGCCGTTGTTAGCAACTTCATCTTAGAACACGGAGAGGCTGTAGCCGAAAAGTATTTGCTCCATGAGGTAATCCAGCAACGGAAGCTGGCGCGGGCGTACAAGGAACACGAGAACAGGGCCAGACTCGAACCGCTTGCGCAGGCCGAAATCGACGCGCTAGACGAGCGGTGTGAAGAATTAGTGGCCAGATTCGGAAAAGAGTTTGATGAAGATTACGGATGGGCCGCGTCTGCGCTTGATAATAAGCGGCCCTCACTGGCCGCAATCGAGCGCGCCGCGCATCTGGACCACTTGCGACCATACTACCGAATGGCCAGCGACAACGTTCATGCCAACTCCCACGGCAATTTCTTCAAATTGGGCGGGTTCCCACCAGACGTAGACATTCTCCTTGCGGGGCCCAGCAACATGGGATTGGCTGATCCTGGGCACGGAGCGGCGTTGTCTCTACACCAGATAACTGTAGCGTTGGTGAGCACGGCGCCAACGTTGGATAGCTTGACAGAGTTGACGGTTTTGGGGCTATTGGAAGAAGAAACAGCAGCAGCATTTCTTCAGGCCCACAAAAACGCGGAAGCGATTGCGGAAAGTGAGTCCCGGCGTAACGCTGGTCCTCGTGGCCGACTAAATCGCCACAGGTGGAGGCTTGAGATGGCGTCGGAATTGGGGAACCAGAAAGCAGGGCGGTTGCTCAAATGCACCTCACCAAAACCTTTGACTCCCATCATGACGGGTAGGCAGAACCGGCGTTAGGCGAGCTTTATTGATGATCCCCGTCACCTACGGCTACACGCGGGTCAGCAAGAGCGACCGGGACGACCGGAACCTCGAGACGCAGCTGCGCGAGCTGGCCACCCACGGCATCCGCGAGGAGATCATCTTTTTCGACGTGATGACCGCCCGTTTGATGTCGCGGCCCGGATGGGACGAGCTCATGGCACGGGTCCGGGCGAACGACACTATCATTGTGGCCTGGTTGGACCGGTTCAGCCGCAACTTCGACGAGGGCGTCAGGATCCAGGCGGAACATTGGCATCGTGGCCATCAGGGAGGGGATCGACACCACCGACGACAGCGCCGCGGCCAAGTACTTCCGCCACATGATGAGGCCAACGGTGCCTACCGGGCTGATTCCACCAGCGACCGGATAAGGGTCGGCTAGGAGCGTGCCAAGGCCGAGGGGCGGCCGCCTGCGCTCACACCCGACCAGGTGAACGAGTGCAAGCGTATGTTCGCGGAGAACCCGTCGGTGAGCCGTGAGGCCAGGATCATGAGGTCCTCGTGGAGCACGGCCAACAAGGCAATCTTCGATGGAAACTCGGTGCCAGGAAGTATGCAATGACTGGTCAGGGCCTGCCTGTTTGCGACCGTCCTGAACCCTGCGCCTGCTACGCCGATGAGTACCTCTTCACGGCGAAATTCAGACGCGCTGACAGCTTTGCGCCCTTGCCTGCCACGAAGCAATTTCCTGCGAAAGGGGTACTAAATTTGAGAAGCGTCGTTGTAATGCTAGTAAGGCGGTGAATTTCAACGTCAAGGTCAAGGCTGATTACTTTCGTGCTGCAAGTCTCCCGCTAATTCTGGGAAATGAGGAGTCGTGTTAGCATTCTATTGCGTTCCCGTCTTCTGTCACCGAAACAGAGCATTAATCTTAACGGCCAGTCATTGCTGGCGATATCAAGGGCCGTTGGCCGGATACCAATGGCAACTGGAATCCTCACTTGCGGAGTTCCAGTGGCGGTGACCTTTGACCACTGGAATTGGCACGGAGGGGTGCCGGTTGAAAGTAACAGTGATTGGCCTGGGACCGGTTGGTACGGTCGCCGCCACCAGTCTGGCCGTATCAGGGCACGAGGTGCTGGCGACAGATGTTGATCCAGCCAAGGTGCAGTCCCTGAAGGCAGGGTTGTACGACGGTTTCGAACCGGGATTGACGGACCGACTTAAGTCCGCGCTCGCGGCGGGCAACATCCGGTTCCGGCACTGCGACGAGGTGGACGGAAACCTAGGCGACGTGGCTCTCATCGCTGTAGGCACTCCTGCCGGTGACGATCACGCCCCTGACCTGAGCCAGGTTCGTGCAGCCATTAGCTGGGTAAGGGAGAGATCAGACAAGAGTCTCGTGGTAGCCATGAAGAGCACCGTGCCGCCGGGCACCGGACACTGTATCCTGCAGAACGAGCTGCAAGGCGCCGGCATAGGCTACGCTGCCAACCCCGAGTTCCTCCGTGCCGGACAAACGCTTGCCGACTGGGACCGCCCCGACCGCATTGTCGTCGGAACCGAACCGGGAGACACTCGTTCTCGGGAGGTCCTGCTCGGTCTGTACGGCAACATCGACGCCCCAGTGTTGGCCACCGACATCACTACGGCCGAGATGATCAAGTACGCCACTAACTCATTTCTTGCCACTCGTGTCTCCTTCATGAACGAGATCGCAGCCATCTGCGACCGGGTGGGGGCGTCCATCGACGACGTGAGCAAAGGTCTTGCCCTGGACTCCAGGAGCGGTGCCAGGATATTCGCCGGGGTCGGCTACGGTGGCCCTTGCCTGCCCAAAGATACCGGCGCGCTGGAGTATTTGGCCCGGCAGACGGGCGCCGGTTCCGACCTGCTTGCTGCCGTAATCGGCGTCAATGATCGACAGTGGCAGCTTCCTCTCCGCGCCCTCCGGGACAGGTTCGGCGGCAATCTGAACGGGCTGAAAATCGCGATCCTCGGCCTGACCTTCAAGCCTGGTACTGGCGACCTGACCGAAGCACCTGCAGCAAAGCTGGCCTGCGCTCTTGCCGACGAGGGGGCGCGACTGACGGTCTACGACCCCAGCGTTAGAGACGGTGAGAACGCGCTCCTCCCGGGAGGTGTGCGGATCGCGAAGGATGTGTTGGCCGCCACCGCCGGTACACAGGCCGCCGTAGTCATGACTGAATGGAATAAGATTGTCGATGCGGACTGGGCCACCGTCAGCCGCAACATGCTTCCACCACGGTTCGTCCTCGACGGCAGGAACGCTCTCGACCCGATGACCATGTGGGCGGCAGGTTTCGAGTACGTTGGCATCGGGCGCGGCCGCATGCCGCAGAATTCGTCCGGATACTGAGGTGCCGGATGCCCGTTGACGAAAGTATTCTGATCACCGGCGCAGCCGGTTTCGCCGGGTCCAGCCTCGTTAAGGCGCTGCTCGCCAAGGGCCACACGGTCTCTGGCCTCGACGTGGTTGCTCCCGCCCACGCCGGTCTGTTACAGGAAGAGCTCTTTAACCCCAATTTCCGCTACGTCTGGAAGAGCCTCCAGGACGTCAGGCCCTCGGATGTTGAGGGACATTCAGTGGTGGCGCACCTGGCGGCGCAGCCGGACACTCCGATGGCTTTCGACTCACCGCGGTACACCGTGATGCAGAACATCGGGGGGACGGTGGAGTTGCTGGAGGCGGTGCGTTTGGCCGGCGGAGTTTCGAAGGTACTGTTCGCCGCCTCCGGTAACGAGTTGGGAAGGCCCCTCTACCTGCCGATGGACGAGGACCATCCGCTCACGCCCCACAACCCCTACGGTTTCTCCAAGGCCGCTGCTGAGTTGGCCATGTGGGCATGGCACCGGGCCTACGGCATTCCCTCGGTGGTTCTTTCCACCGGAGTGGTCGTCGGCCCCGACATGCGTCGCGAGGTCTTCATTTTCAAGTGGCTGTGGAACGCCCTGCACGGCCGGCCTATCGTCGTAGAGGGCGGACGGCAGACCCGGGACCTGACCTACGTCGGCGACGTGATTCGAGGTTGGATGCTGGCCATAGAAGCTTCTGCGGAACGGGTGGTGGGGCAAAAGTTTTACGTCGGCTTCGGGGAGGAGCACACCATCGAGGAACTCGCCAGGATGTGCCAGACTATCACCGGGTCAGAGGTGCCCGTCGAATACGTCGACTACCGGCCGGGAGAGGAGGGTCAGCGGGAGGCGTTCAGTACCGAGAAGTCTCGGCGGGTGCTTGGGTATGTCCCCCTGTTCCCTCCGGGAAAGGCCATTTCACTCACGGCAGAGTGGATGTCCAGAACGCTTATTGATTCCTTGCCCTGATTTACCGAAAAGCCGGTGCGACGGGTGACACCGGCTGTTTCGCGTTTAATTGGCCGCTAGCAATCATAGGGTGACCGTCTGGCAATGCCAGCCCCGACGGTCTACTCGTAAAGGCCACCCCGGTCTATGAAGCGTTCTGGATAGACCTTGGTCTCTGCCAGGGCGGTTTCTACGCCCACCGAGAGAATTGGGTGGCTGTAGGTGTGTTTCCCCTTCGTGTTATCGAAGAACCTGCCCAGCGGGTCGATCATCAGGTAGCTGCCCGTCATCGCCTCGTTGTTCTCGGCTACCACCCTGATGCCGTCCTGATAGACCGACCGGTTCCGGTCCACGTATAAGTCGAATTCGTCGGGGGTAACTGCGAACTCGTCGAAATGAAAATCGTTCTGGCCTTCCACTGGTAGCGCTTGGAAAATCTTCCACCTCTCCGGTCCCATGGCCTTGATGAAGGGACGGAAATCCTCGGCGACATTGTGGCGGTTCACCACGGTGTTGACCTTCAGGCGCATTCTGCGGGCCTTTGCGCTTTTCCCAATGCTCAGGTACTCCGCTTCTGTCATCGGCGACTTGCCCTTGACGGTCCGGCCAATCTTTCGCTGGGTTCCGGCGTCCACGCTGTCGATGCTGATGGCCAGTATATTGAGGGAGCCGTCGAGGTTGTCCAGCCACGCTTCCGTGATTCTGGAACCGTTGGTCACCACGGAGGTGGTCAGGGCCAGTGACCTAGCATGGCGAATCAGCTCGGGGAGCCAGGGGCAGAGGGTGGGTTCGCCTCCAGCGAAGTTGATCTTGAGGAAGCCAGCCTCGGCGATGAGGGTGATCAGGCGGACCGA
Source organism: Dehalococcoidia bacterium (assembly GCA_963667765.2). GTDB lineage: Bacteria > Chloroflexota > Dehalococcoidia > Lucifugimonadales > UBA3495 > VXOI01. Next base: position 440,879 of record CAXXON010000003.1, read on the forward strand.
GTCATCTTGGAGGAGATAGGTGGCGACTTGGGGAGGTAGATCGAGGAAGGTTGCGAAGCAGAAGCCGCAGCTCATGTTGCACGACTTCCAGAGGTGGTAGTTGACCGTGGTTACCTCATTGGCGATGGAGCATGCTCGGACGTTCACCTTTGTTGTCCCAACCCTTGAGATTGCACTGCAGTCTATTGGGAAGACCTTTCCACAGCGTCGGGTTTCATCCATAGTCTATCGGACATCAGCACGCTTGAACAGTGTGAATGCTGTCGTCGCTCCAGTCATTGAGACAATCGCATCCATAGATGAGGAAAGAATCCCGCGAGCCGGGTACCAGGGTTCGGTCCCGGAACTTCTCAGCAGTCCAACCTGGCTACTTTATATGGTTTGCTCCCTGCCTTGCCAAGAGGCATAGAGCTCTCTATCGAAACGCCACAGGAGTAGTCCTTCGAGGAAGTCCGGCCATCCAGTCTCCTCTAGTGGACCAACTGCTTTGAGATGATGGCTGATGATCTATGATGAGCTAGCGCTTAGGCGCGGCGACCGGGAAGTGGGAGGATGTGATGGTGAAGAAGTATCGGGTGAGTTTGACAGGAGAGGAGCAAGAGGAACTGAAGGCACTGGTGTCCAAGGGGCGAGCGGCGGCCTACAAGCAGACTCACGCCCGAATTCTGCTGCTCAGCGACGAGAATCAGGCCGAGGGTCCGATGATGGATCAGGAGATAGCCCGGGCCCTTGGGGTGGGCACGGCCACGGTAGAGCGGGTGCGCCGCCGTTGCGTGGTGCAGGGAGTGGAGTCGGCCATTGGACGCAAGAGGCAACTGAACCACCGCGCCAGGAAGCTGGACGGTGAGGGAGAGGCCCACCTGATAGCGATGGCTGTCTCCCAGCCGCCGGAGGGACGGGTTAGTTGGACTCTGCAACTGCTGGCCGAGGGACTGGTGGAAAGGGAGATAGTGGACAGCATCTGCCCGGAGACGGTGCGGCGGACACTGAAAAAAACTGCGTCAAGCCGTGGCTGAAGGAATGCTGGTGCCTGCCACCGCAAGGCAGCGCCGAGTTTGTCTGCGCCGCCGAGTTTGTCTGCGCCATGGAGGATGTGCTGGAGGTGTATCACCGGAGCTTTGATGACAACGAGGTGCTGGTGTGTTTGGACGAGACCAGCAAGCAGTTGGTGCAGGAGACGCGTCAACCCCGTCCGGCGAGGCCCGGAGCACCCGTGGCCTACGATTACGAATACCAGCGCAACGGGGTGAGCAACCTGTTCATGCTGTACGCGCCCTTGGAGGCCCTTCGACAAGCTCAGGAGGCGCCGGGTGGAGGTCAGGGAAAGGCGCACGCGGACCGACTGGGCGGAGGTGGTGCGGAAACTGGTGGATGAAGACTACCCTGACAGGGAGCGTATAGTGCTGGTGATGGACAATCTGAACACGCACCATCCGTCATCCTTGTACGAGGCCTTCGAGCCTGCGGAGGCCAGGCGCATCGCCGAGCGTCTGGAGATCCACTACACTCCGAAGCACGGGAGTTGGCTGAATCCTGTCCTGAGCTTGCCGAAGGGATGGCGGAGATAGAATTGGGAGTGCTGGCCAGGCAGTGCCTGGACCGCCGAATGCCTGACCGGGAGGTCCTGACCCAAGAAAGCGGGACTTGGCAGGAGCGGCGCAACCGGGCTGCAATCCGGGCGGACTGGCGATTTACCACCCAGGACGCCCGGATCAAACTCAAGTCCCTGTACCCATCATTACATTAGAGATGAACTACTAGGGATGATCGAAAGATGCTGGCAACGAAGACCGACAGGATGATGTCGTGCGTAACGAAGACGTGTAGCCGACCGTTATCGCCCAAGGGGCTTGTTGCCAACTCCTGCAGGATCTCGACTCCCTCTAGGGTTGGCCGCATACCCGGCAGTGGCGCGGTATCGTGGAGTTGGTGACGGGCGATTTCGGGGATCGGAAGCTCCAGGAAGAGCGGGCCGGCGGTCTCGGCATCGACAATGAAAGCGCCGGGGTCTCCAAGGTGCCTGTCCGTCACGACCTCGGCTGAAGTACCAGCTCCCCGGAGCATCGCCTGCGCGGTCTGAACACATCTAGTCACCGGGCTGGACACTATGGTCAGCGCCCTGTTTTCAGAAAGGGCTGCTCCCAGCTGTTCCGCCGACTGGGTTCCCTCAGCGGTCAGGTTCACTTCATGCCCGAATGTGCCCGCCGGGATGTCTTCGCGTTCGGCGTGCCTGATGATTAATGAGGCATCCACTCTCTCAGGGACCACGGCCAATTGCTTCATGAGGGATGTCACAGAATCTGATGTGGTCAAACGGCCCTCGCCCTGATGACCGAACTCACTGATCGGGTAGGGATCATCTCGAGAAGCTCAAACCCGGCACCATCCAGCAAGCGCTTGAACTGCTCCGTAGTCCGCTCGGCGCCCCCGGCCACGATCAGCATGTTCAGGTCCAGCAGGCCGCCTGCGCCGGTGATGTCGTCCGGTACCATCTCAATCACATAAAGCGTGCCGCCCGTCGGCATCGCCTCCCTGGCCCGGACTAGAATGCGGACCGCCTCATCGTCGGGCCAGTCGTGCAGCACCCTTGCCAGCACAACTGTATCGGAACGGATCGGCCACGGTTCGAAGAAATCTCCGGGAGCAAGCCGGCATCGGCCTTTCAGCTCGTCGGGTGGCTCGCCTTCGCGGATTACTTCCGGGAGGTCCATCACCGTGGCAGTCAGGTCGGGGTAAGCGCGGAGAAGGGCGAAGGCCAGTTCGCCGGTCCCGCCGCCCGCATCGAGGATGTGGTCGTGAATTCCAAAGTCCCGGGCCTCCGCCAGTGACCGGTAGTCGTGCCGGGCGTAACTGGCAAAGGCCCTGTGGGAGGAGCGCAGCTGTTCCGGCCTGTCCTTAAGGCGCTCGAATAGGCTCTGGCCGTAAAGCTTCATGAACGCAGAGCGACCGGTGCGCAGTGAATACTCCGGCTCGGCCCAGGCTGCATAGGTCTCGCCTCCCCAGAGCGAGGCGGCGCCTGCCAGCGAAAATGGGTGTGAGTTTTGCAGCAGGGCGCCTTTTAGAGTGCAGTGGTAGACGCCACTTTCATCGCGTTGGACCAACTCCATCTCGGCCAGGGCCCGCATCAGCCGGGCTCCCACGGAGTCTGCCAGTTCGAGGGATCTCTCAATGTCCCGGGTGGACGCCGGCAAGGACTCGAATACGCCCAGTTCCACTGCGGCCCGTATGGCCTGGGTCCTCCACATCCCCACCATGTCGCCGGACAGTTCCTCCAACGGGGAGCGCAGCGGCCTTCGCAACTCCACCAGGGTCTCACCGGTTTCTCGGATGACCGACAGCGACCCGTCGATTCCCTCCACCCTGGCTTGACCGTTGTAGAAGGGTTCCACGTTCCTGTAGCGGTTTCGGTACAGCTGCTGGCCTCTGGCGTCCACGTGATGCCAACCCTGTTCGTCGCGGGCACGGGCGAAATCCTTGTGGAACACGTCTAGGTCCAGGAACCACCGGCCATGCAGGAGCACGCCGGACTGGTCGATATGGCTGTGTAGCCCGTCATCGCGCTGCACCACCGCATAGCCGTCCTTGAAGTCTCCGGCGTAACGGTGGCGTTCGGAATAGGCGGGCGTGCCGTCCCCGTCGATGTGAAGATACCGCCCGTCAAGGAGGCGCACCGGGCAGCGCCCCTCCTGGAAGTTGCCGCACCAGGCGTATCGCTCGGTGTACAAGGGATTGCCGTCGGGCAGGATGTGAAACCAACCACCTGCGGTGTGGACTGCGGCGCGCGCCTCGTAGAACCCGAAGGTCCTGACGTGGCGGGTTTTGTAGGCGGGCAGCCCCTCGGGGGTGATGTGGTAGGCGCCCGAGTCATCCAGCACCGGCGCCAGGCCCGGCGCGTGGAACTTCAGCACCTCCAGGAATCGGGCGGCATAGGCTGGCCTTCCATCGCAGACGTGGTGAGTGCTGTCCGCCGATATCCGATACTCCCGCCAGTTGCCGCTCACGGGCCTTCGGGCCTCCGCATGTTGCATCCCTGGCAGAGCGGCTTCTCCATGTAGCCGGACTGGAGGTCGCGGTAGGCATCAGCCTGCCAGATGTCGTACAGGCTGGTGTTGTTGACGTTGCCGAAATCGCCCAGCATGCGACGCAGGACATCGGGCGCGCAGCAGGGGTTGAACCTGCCGTCAGAGGCGACCCAGGCCTCCTGCCCCAGAAACGGGCACTCGGCGCCGGCGGCAATCTCTCCCTCGTCGGCGGCATCGAGCCCGAAAATGTTTTCCAGCAGCACCTTACTTCCGTCGGGCAACCGGTGCCTTTCCGCGGCCTCGTATGCCGCGTCCACCGTGGCGTTCCACCTCTCGATGGACTCGGGGCTGCGGCGCATGGACTGGTCCCTGATCTGGGAGAAATGCACCCACAGGTGATGTCCCTTGACACGGTCTACCCCCACTTCGGCGGCCAGCCTCACCACATCGGGCAGTTCTTCGTGGTTGATTTCCATGAAGGTGAGCTGGAAGGTGACACGGCAGCGGTTGCCGCCACGGGCCGCGTGTTCGTCCCGGACGGCGATGAACGTGCGCACGTTCTCCAGGACCGTCTCCCACTTAGTGCCCAGCATCACCCTTTCCTGGGTTTCCTTGGTGGAGCCGTTCCAGGACACCTTGACGTCAGAGGTAACGGGCACGATGCGCTCCGCCCAGGCCCTGGCTCCCCTGCGGGGGAAAGTGCCATTGGTGGTCAGGTTGAGCTTGACCCCGTACCGCACGCAGAGGTCCAGTATTTCGTCGAATTCCCGGTACAGCAGAGGCTCGCCCATGGTGGAGGGGATGACCTCCCGCAGGGGAGTGCCGACCGATTCGGCCAAGACGCGGCGTAGCAGGTCGATGTCCATGCGGCGCTTGGGTAGTCCCGCGCCGAGCCGGTCGTGCTGCGTCGTGCTGTACGGCGAGTGGTCCTCGCACATGATGCAGTGGAGGTTGCAGTCGTCGGGGTTCGTGTCGAAGGTGATCCGCCATGGCCCTGGCTTGACACTCGACGCGGGTCCGGTCAGTGGCGCCGCGCCTCTGAGCGTTGTCATCACTTCCTCCTTTCGCGGACCAGTCTCTCGTAGATCTGCTCCACGGCGAGGGCGTGGTGCCTGATGTCAGGGACGTCGCCGTCCGCCGACTGTAGGTACCCTCGGCTGCCCAGCCGCATCGCCAGTTCCGGGTCGTCGGCCAGCCGCTGCATCTGGCGGGCCAGCGATTCGGGATCCCTGTGGGCAAAGAGCAGGCCATTCACCTCGTGGTGGACGTACTCGGCCATGCCGCCGTAGTCGGCCGTGATCACGGGGACGCGGGCCTGTTGGGCCTCGTGGATCACCAAGGGCGAGTTCTCGGCCCAGATGGACGGCACCACGATGGCGTCGCACCGGTCGAACACGTCGGGAACGATGTCCTGGTTGCGGTACTCACCCATCCATTCGACCCGGTCTCCGGCGTTTCTTTCAAGGTTACGTACCAGCGTCTTGAGACCCGTGGTCTCGGCGCCCCGGTCGCGTCCCCATATGCGGAGCCTAGACTCGCCGGACAGTTTACCAAAGGCTTGAATCAGGTGGTCCACGCCCTTGGCGGGGATGTGTGTGCCTATGTAACCGAAGGTGAAAGGCTCGCCCCGGGCGCGCTCCCGGCCCTCCATTCTGTCCAGGTGGAACCCGTAGTCCAGGTAAACGAGCTTTTCCTCGGGAAGCCCAAACTCGTCCCTGAATCGCCGCAGCAAATACCTCGCCGGCGCGATGAAAACGTCCCCAGCGTCGCACACTTCGCGGACGTGCGCCATGCGTCGGCCCACCCACCGGGTCCAGAAGTCGGCGTCCAGTGCGTACTCCCGCTGGTCACCAGAGAAGTACCGGGAGTAACACCGCTCGGCACACTTCCGGTCGTCCTGCCCGTCACAGACGGCCCACGGGTCCGAGGGATTCTCGGGGTACATCTGGATGAACTGGCCCCGTGGACACATCAGCCAGTAGTCGTGCAGCGTGAACACCACCGGCACGCCGCGATCCTTGGCAGCAAACACCAGGGACGTTGACAGGTGGTTCAGGTGCCCGATGTGAACAACATCCGGTCTGACCTCGTTGAGGACACTGGCGAACGCGTCATCCACGGCCTGGTGCCGGTAGCCGTCCCTGGCCCTAGCCATGTTGACGACATGCAGCCTGATTCCCGGCGCAGACGGGTCGCTGTCGCTCTGCAAGGCGTACTCGGGCAGGAAGGCATTCTCCTGCCTGGTGAACACGTGGACCTCGTGCCGCTCTGCGAGCGCCTGGGCCAGCCCCTGGGTGTACACCTCCGAGCCGGCGTTGTAGCGCATCGGGTAGCCGTGAATCACCTGGAGGATCTTCAATGGACGGACCGGCAATCGCGGAGGACTCCTTTCTTGTCGAATAGTCGACCCTTATTGTCTGGCGATGATAGTAAGCGCCCGGCTCGTGGTCAATGGACCATACAAATGTGCGAATAATCTCTTGCTTGTATGTCCAGGTGTCCATAAGGGTTCTTTTGCGAAGCGCAATATCGGCCTGTGGACCCCTGGGAAATCTCTCCGCCTGCTGGCCAGGGCGGGCAAGAATCCCGATCTTCCCGCATGGTGTGGTCTTCCGGATCGGACGGGAAATTAACGGATTCTCGAAGGCCGGATTTTCGGGAATTCCTGCCTCCCCGCGTCGGCCCGATCTATTCCGCTCGGGTAGTTGACAAGGAGCTGGGAAAAGGCGGTGGCAGAGGTTGCCCCAAAGTCTGCCACTTCGGGCCTCTGTCCAGCCAACAGCTTCAGCTTGTCGAAGAACAACATCCTCTGTAACCAGTTTTCCATGGGGTCATCAAGATTATCGACGAGTCTGTAGCGCAAAACAGGTTCGAGGGGTACGCGGGCTTGGAATGAGTCATCCGCGTAGCTTCAAGAGTTTGGCAACTATGGCTGCAACACGCGGAACTCAGTACGAGTGCGAGCGGGGGTTACACTCAGGACAAACTCAGATTTCAGCAATGAGGCTAAGATGTCGTCAAATCCAAGGATCAGGGAATGACCATGACAATTCCCCATAGTTACGATTACACTCCCCGCGAGAAATCCATGTTCGGGGACCCCGATAACGGATTGATCTGCGCCCGGTGTCTCTATGAGGGTCCGGCCGCTCCCGAATCCGGGGAGGCCGACCGCCTGGCCATACACCATCACGGTTTGGGCTGGGCGGGGATTTTTGGAATGTTCTTCGGCCTGATGGGCCTGTTGGCGATATTGCTGACGTTGGCCGCGGGCCCTTGGTGGGCCCTGGTGCTCACGGTGTTGGGGGCGATTGCCGTGACTGGCGGTACCGGGTGGTGCGGGTACCTGTTCGGCGCAGACCTTCGCCGCAGAAGGCACAACACCCGGATTTGCCCCAGTTGCCGGTGGGACACGCTGATACCGCTGGACTCCCAGATGGGCACCCGGCTCCACGCGCAGAACGAGCAGGCATAGTCCAGAGACGGACACTGTTACCCAGAGCAGGGGAGTCTCCGATAATTGCGGTCGAAGCCGGCGACGGCGTAGCTGAACCGGCGGCTTTCGCTGTAGGACCGCAACTCCACATCTACGTCTTCACTGTTTGCCTCGGCGTCAGCCAGAAGGGCAACGGCCTCGACGGCCGCCGGGCCATACAGCGCTATCCCCTGATCGTACTGCGAAAAGGGGGAGTAAGGGCCGTACTGGCGGCCGCCGACCGTGAACTGAGCAAAGGCGGATTCTTCCTCGAAGAACAGCAATTCGCCAACGGCCAACATCACCATCGGTTCGTTGCCTGGGCAGGTAATCGTCAGCCACGGCGCCCAAATTGTCCCTGGCGGGGGCGGGTCGTAGGGATACAGAGTTATCGCCTCGGGCTGGGTGCGTAGCGGCAGGCAGTTGGAATAGGCTTCGGGACAGTCCGGGCCCTTGAAGACCCAATCCCCGTCCAGGGACGCGCTCCCGCAGCCCAACAGCACCAGTCCCAAGACAGCAGCCAATAGTTCGACAAATTGCATTTATCCCTTCCCTGCCTGGCGATGCAATGCCTATTAGAAATTATCTCAAAATCCTTTGCAATCCAAAATCGTCATTCCGGCTTACGTCGGAATCCAGTGGCCCAGGCTACCAGTCCGGTAGGTGCCAGCAGGGTATGCTGGTTTTGAGATAGTTACTAAATCACCTTGTCTCCCTTCTTTGGTGTGGAGTGGCTGTCCGGCTCATCCTCCGTTCCTGGCAGTGGGGTAAGTATCACGCGCCAGCGGGGAGTTTCCTTGGACGCCTCGACGAGGAGTTCCTCCAGGGGAACATCGATGTCGATATCGTCGAATTCGAAGTTGAAGGCAGCTCTCACGTGGGCCGGGCAGACGAGGCCCGCCGTGGCGTTGTTATCCCGTCCCACCCGCCTCAGTTCCTCGCGCTCGGCGAGAGTCATCTTCCGCTGATAGTGACAGCCTGCCATGGCGCATTTTACCGACACTTTTCTGGCCATTTCCCCAATATTACAACGACGCCTCAAAAGGGGGGGACATGTGTGTGGGGTGGGAAGAATCCTTGCACCCAGGTGGTCCCGGTCATAGACTCGCACAGCCGAGAGGGCCGTTGACCACTGAAAATGCGGTTCGCACAACCGGGCTTGAGTCGAGGGGACGTAACCGGGGAGGGGAGAATATACCCCATCCGCCAACTCCTGATGACCGAAGGTACAAGCGTTACTTTCGGGCGGGTGCGGGTCGATTCCGGTAGCAACTGTCTTTAATGTCAATAGGAATGAGCGACTTCTGGCTGTGTCATATCGCACCACGGGGAGCCGTGTTTGAGCATGGTGTTGAGTATGACCAGCAGTTTGCGCATGCACGCGACGAGCGCCACCTTCTTCGGCTTACCGGCTGCCAGCAGCTTCTGGTAGAAGTCGCGGATGACCGGGTTGTGACGGCTGTCTACCATCGCTCCCATATACAAAATGGCTCGTACTCGGGCGCGCCCGCCCCAGACGGCCCGCTTGCCCCGCAGGGTGCCGCTGTCCCGGTTGAAAGGGGCCACTCCCACCAGGGCAGCAATCTGCCGGCGATCCAGCGTTCCCAGCTCCGTCAGGTAGGCCAGCAGAGTGAGGGACACCTGTTCTCCCACGCCGGGAACGGTGCGCAGCAGGTCATCCTTCTCTCGCCACACGGGGCTCCGGTGGAGAGTCTGCCTCAGCCCCTCGTCCAAGTCGTTCAGCTCCTGTTCCAACCAGGCGATGTGGGCCTCGATGCGGGGGTAAACGGCGCTGATAGCGGTCCCCAGCCGGTTCTTCTCCGAGACCAGCATGGTCAGCACCTGATGCCTGCGTACCGCCAGCGAGTTGAGTACCTGCGCCTCGGCGTCTCTGAGAGGACGCACGGAGGGACGAACAGCGTCGGCGAAGTGGGCCAGCACTGTCGCATCGAGAGAGTCGGTCTTGGCCAGCGTACCGGTGGCCCTGGCGAAGTCGCGAACCTGGCGCGGGTTGACCACCACCACCGGCAGCGCAGCAGCAGCGAGAGCCGCCACCAACGGCACTTCCAGACCGCCCGTTGCCTCCAGCAACACCATGACTGGACCTATATCCACGATCTGGGAAACCAGTTCCTCGACGCCGGTCTCGCTGTAAGACGCGGCCCATCTCTGTCCCGTAGGCCGGACGGCAACATCCACCTGCGCCTTCGAGACATCAATGCCTATGTATCTGGGCTTTTCTTCCATCTTTACCTCCTGCGTCAGCGCTGGCCCGTCCTTGCACGATGCGGGCTCGATTGGCCCAGGCAACTTGTATGATGAATCTGCTTCGCCGACAGGTCTATTGGCGGGGCAAGTTGGGGAGGGCGCGTCGCAGGCAACTGGGTGAGCAGGGCGAAAGCCCGGGTTGCACCGACGAACAGTAGGACTCCCTTCCCGCCGCACTGGTCGCTCCGGACGGATACAGGGGCTATAAGGCCCGCATCTGCAAGTGCGGAGGACTCAGGCATTATCAAACGGCTTTATCACACCTGGAGGTAAAGCATGGCAGTGGTAGCAGGCGTTGACGTAGCCAAGGCCAGCCTGGACGTTTCAGTCTCTGAGGGTCCGGTGCTGCGGTTCGACAACAACACGAAAGGCGTAACCACGCTGTTGAAACATCTCAAGAAGGAGGAAGCAACCCTGGCGTGTGCGAATCCACCGGCGGGTACGAGCGGCTGCTGGTGAGCCGCCTGCGAAAGGCCGAGATAAGCGTACGGGTGGCCAACCCCAGCCGGGTGAGAGCTTTCGCCAAGGCCTGCGGCTATGAAGCCAAAACCGACTCGCGGGATGCCCAGGTGCTCTCCCGCTATGGACAGGTGTTTCCTGAATCTGACACGCCGGAAACTGAGCCGGAACGGGAGGAATTGCAGGATCTGCTGCCCTGCTGCGGAGGCGCCGTCAGCTGGTCGAACAGCGAGTACAGGAAGTTAACCGGCTGGACAAGGGTGCTTCTGCCGGCGTAGCCGAATCCACCAAGCGCCACATCGCCTGGCTGGAGGCCGAGATTTCTCAGCTGGAGAATGAATATCAAGAAGTGCTGCAGGGCAGCGCTCGCTTGACCCAGCGGGCAGCGCTGTACCGGACCGTCCCCGGTGTGGGACCGCTGACTGCGGCCACATTGGTGGCCTTTCTTCCCGAACTGGGCCGCTGGGACAGCAAGGCCCTGACCTCCCCGGTGGGCTTGGCGCCCTGGTCCCGGGACAGCGGCCGCAAGCGGGGTCAGAGATCGATCCGCGGCGGAAGGGGCGTAGTCCGCAAGGCCTTATACCTCTGCGCCTGCTCGGTAATCCAAGTCGAGGGCGAGTTGCACCTTTTCTACCAGAACCTGCGCCAGCACGGGAAACCCGGCAATGTGGCCTTGGTGGCAGTGATGCGCAAGCTGCTGTTGCAGTTGAACGCTCTGGCTCGCCGGGGAACGCCATGGGTGCCGTCAGCTGTATAGACAAACCTCCTTGGCAATTCGCCAAAAAACTTGACGCCCGACCACGGATACTGTTCGGGCTCTGCTTGTAGGGAGCGCGGCGACCCTCGCTACCGGACGGTCTGTCGTGACCCAGGGGGTACCGGTCTGCCGCGCTCGGCTCCATCGCCAAAGTCAAGATACAAGGGGGCAGAATCGTACGTTAAGGGGAATGACGCCGATTGAGTGTGCGACGGACGGTTGGTCTTTAGACTGAGAAGAGCTTGGTGAGATCGCTGATGGAAGACGTGCCCGTGGCATTCATGCGGCAGAGTGGCCGCTGCTGTCCGACGGACAATTTGGGCTGCTTGCCGTGCAATCTCTCCCTGGCGCAGGCATCTGGGACGAACCTTGCCAGCCGGTCGAGTTTTGGCACAACCAGCGTGTCCCCTTCACGCATGGCGACGAGGGCCAGCACCACCGCATGGCCAAGCCAACCTACTCGCCGCCATCGTCATACACTGAAACCCGTCCATCTCGGCGAAGCGCTCAAGCAGCGGAAGGTCGCCGGCTTGACCGTTGAGCCCGGGCTCCTGGCCCACATCTCACCCCTTGAGTGGGCCCACACACTGCTCACCGGCGAATACCGGTGGTCAAAGCGCCGATAGCGTCCTTAGCGTACGATTCTGCCCTCTACGGGGGTCGACCCGTGATTGATCGGTACTCCACGACCTGATATTGCTGAAAATCACCGCAAAGGTCTTGTTCAGAGGATTCCTTGATTGCCCGAACCTTGTAGGTAGCTCGAGCTCTTGGTAGTGGTAGCGGAAATGGCCACTGGGTCAATTCAGCTAACTCCCAGCCTCCACCCCGCTGTCCTCGTGGAGTTTGACAGGGCGCACGTGCAAGAACAACGCGACCAAGAAAGACAGCGCCACGGCAATCCACAACACGGTGAACACGTCGCTCAGCGCCTTCTCAATTGCAAAGTTGAGCGAGTTCAACAGGCTGTCCGCCACCGACACATCCCCGGCGCCGGTCTCGACAATCGTATCCTTCAATGCCTTGGCCGTGGCGGGATCCAGCAGAGCCTGGGGATCTTCCTTCACCGAATCCAGCAGCCCCTCCGGGAGGCTTGACTTCACATTATCGGGAACCGTCGCCTCCGTCCCAGAGCGGAAGCTCCGTAGCATTACAGCGCCTGTTGCCGCCAGACCCACCATTCCGCCCAGGGAGCGGCAGAATTGCAGTGCCGCCGTCGCAACTCCCACGTACTGGAACGGGACTGCGTTCTGCACTGCCACAGAAAGAGTGGCCACGACTCCTCCCAACCCCAGAGCCGCGATTACGAGATATATCTGGCTGTAAAGAATCGGCTTACTCTGAGCGAAGCCGACTCCCGCGCTCAGGGTGGAAAAGAGGTACATGCCAGTCGCCATCAGCGCGGTACTGACCAGCAACTGCATCCGATAATGGCCCCCGGCCCGGGAGAGCAGCTGACCGGCCAGAATCGCTCCCAGCACCATCCCCAGCAACATCGGCGCCAACATCGTGCCGGCCTGGGCCACGGAGACTCCCAGGGCCGCATGGAAATACAGCGGCAGGAACAGCACGAACCCGTGCAGGCCCACGCTGGTCATCAGCGTCACTATTACGGCGACGGCCACCGCCCGATTCCGGTAGATCACCAAGGGCATAATCGGGGATCCGGACCTGGACTCAATCACCACGAAGAGTGCCGCCATCGCGGATCCGAAAGCCAGCAGGCCGATGGTCTCGGCCGCATTCCAAGCATACAGGACGCCGATGGACGACAGCGCAAGCGCCACTGGCGCTACAGCCAACACCAACGCCGCCATGCCGAGGTAATCCAATTCCCGCTGTATGGGCAGGGAGTCCGGCTTAGGATAAAACCGCACCGTCAGCGCCAGGGTCGGCACACCGGCCAACGCGATAATCAGGAACACCAAGTGCCATGAGAGCCACTCGGCAACGAGCGCACCCATTACTGGTCCCACCACGGTCGCCACCGCGTACAGAGCGCCCAGGACTCCAAGGAACTTGCCCCTGTCTTCGGGCCGAAACAGGTCCGCGATGGACACGTAACTGCATGTCATAATGATGCCACCGCCGATGCCCTGCACCAGGCGGAAGCCGATGACCTGATTCATTGAAGCGCTGAGTCCTACCAGAGCCGAGCCTGCGATGAACGTAACGATGCCCGCGATGAGGAACAGCCGCCGACCATAGATGTCGCTGAGACGGCCCACGATGGGATATGCCACTGTGGCCGCCACCAGGTATGAGGTCGCAGGCCATGTGTAGCGGTCGAATCCCCCAAGGTCCGCAACGATAGGGGCCATGATGCTGGCGACCACGGTCTGGCTGAGGGCGGCCAGGAACATCGCCAGCCCCACGCACAGCAGGGGCAGCGAAACCTGCCGGGACGGTGGCGCGAAATCGTCTCCCGACTGTGTGTCCTCGCCCTCCCTGGCCGGGGCGTCCCGGGATCCGTCGGCGCTCATCCGGCGCGCTTCCCTCGTCGGAGCAGGCCGAGGGCCAGCCGGTATGGCGGGTATGCCCACCGCGACAGCATCGCAAAGCCCCATCCGGGCGTCAGAAACGGCTCGCGAGGGGGCAAGAATTCCCATGAGTCCAAATCCTCGATGGCAGTTAGCACCCGGCTCAGGAGCCCCCGCGCCTGGTCCATCAGCTTCGGGTCGCTCATGTCCAGAGCGCCGCAACCGATGACCATGGGCATGAGGGTGCTGAGCATATTCTGCCGATAGCTGCGCCAACTGTCTTCGCGAGTGTAGTTCTGCGCTCCCAGGCCGCTTACGATTTCGTGGTACTCGTCAAGGGCGTCGCGCTCGATGAGGCGCCGAACGTCGCTGGTAACGCTGGTCCCGAGAAAAAAAGCCACATCGTACATACCGCAGCCAATGCCGAAACCCTGCCAGTCAATCACGGCGAGGTCCTTGTTACCTTCGCCGCCGAACATCATATTGTCCGCCCGATAGTCGCCGTGCACCACCGTCCGGGGGCCATCTGCGACCGCGGCGAATTGGGCGGCGATTCGCGAGCCGAATTCTTCCGCCAATCGCCGCGTTCTGGCAGTGAACAAATCGCCGAAGCGTTCAAGGGTGGCGGGGAGGGTCAGCAGATAGACCGTCTGCATGATGCGTCTTTCCCTGGTGTTGAGGAAATCGCCACAAGCGGACAGTGCGGGATCATCATCGGCCTCCCAGAAGCGACCCTGCAGCCCGGCGATTTCCCGGACGGCGCGACGCGCCCGCTCTTCGTCGACGCCGACGATTTGCGGTATCCCCTCCATACCGCCCAGGTCTTCAAGCACCAGGACAAAGCGGTGGCTGCGAGGCTCAAAATCGCCGTAGAACAGGGCGGGCACCCGCATGTGGCTCTGGCCGGCGATGTCCCGGTAAAACACATGCTCACGACGGTGCAGCGACATCCATCTGGCGAACCGGAGAGCCATGGAATTGGTGCTAGGCAGTTTGACAATCACCGAAGCCGGGCTGCCCGGCCCGCCGTCAGGGGCAATCAAGCGACAGCGATAGAGATTGCCCAGCGCATTGGTCACATCCGACAGCCTTCCGACTTCCACCCTGGCGATTTCCATGGCGGCGGAAGCCTCTCCGGAGGCGAGCACCCGGCGCATCCATTCGGCGGTAATTCCCTCTGCGTCCGTGATCAGCGGAATTGGTTGACAGTCCATTGGCCCCCCGTCCATAGCCGTTGCCGAGGCCGGAAGCCGGCACGCGGCAAGGCAGCGCGTCAGCTGCTCCGGCGGCGCACCAGACGCATTCGCACCGAGTGATCGGGGTGGGGCGCCGGTGAAAGCTTGATTTTCAGTGGGCGTTCCGGCCGCTCCAACGCCAGGTCAGCCTGGTGGACGATGGTCGCGAGGGTGAGCACAATCTGCAGCTCCGACAAGCTGCTGCCGATGCAACGGTGCCTGTCTACTCCGAAAGGGGCGAATGCCCCTGGCTGCCTGTGTTCCGCCCGGCCCTGCGAATAGCGCTCAATGTCGAAGCGGTCGGGCTCCTGAAAGTACTCAGGAAGATGATGCCCCACCGTGGTACCAAGCAAGATGTCTGTGCCGGCGGGGACACGGTACCCGCCAAATTCGAAGGAGTTGGACACGGTGCGGGTGAGGGCCGGGATGACCGGATACATCCGGAGCGTCTCCATGGCGACCCGGTGAGTTACTTCCAGATTGCGCAATCCTTCCGGAGTCGGTGCGCCCTGCTCGTACATCTCGTCGACTTCCGCTCTCATGCGCTCCAGTATCTCCGGGTGCTTCAGGAGGGAGTAGAGCATGAACGCACAGACGCTGGCAGAGGTATCCATTCCCACCAGGTAAGGAGCGAGAACATTGGCAAACAAGTCAGTTTCGGGCAGGAACTGCGCATCGGCCCGTTTCGCCTCCAGCAGCTCATCGACAAAGTCCGGCAGCTGACCCGCCCTCCTTTCCGGCTGATGCTCTTCCATTATCCGTTCGTAGAGTTCTTCCATCCGCCGCTTCGTGCGCCGGTATTTCGGGAAGCGCTCCATCACCTTGGGCAACCGTTTCGTTACATTGAGCTGGATGACCATCCCCAGGAAATAGACCAGGTCGTCGAAATATTCTCCCGATGACAGGCCGCTGCAGAACATGCCGATCTGCTCGGTGATAATCTGCTGCATCGCCCGCTGAATCTCGATGGGCTGTCCCTGCGGCCAATCCTCAATGGCGCGGCAGGTAATGTCGTGGACATGGTCCAGGTTGGTCTCCAAGGTCTTGGGTGAATAGCCCTTGACCAACAGCCGGCGCATTCGAATGTGCTCCGCGCCGTCCATGGAAAGAAGGACGCGATGTGCTCCCAACGCAGCGCTGAATTCGTGATAAGTCTCCCAGGAACGGAAATGTGTGGCTGCATTCCGAGCCGCGAAGACGTTTGCTTCGGGGCCCACGAGGGCGACCCAGCGGTACTGCAGGGCACGCACTCTGAATATCGGCCCGTGCTGCTGGTATTCCCGGTGAAGAAAGCCGCGCAGGTCCCCAGCCATCCCGAAGACGTTGCCCAGAAGCGGCAGCCCGGACGCCTGCGGAATCTCCGTGAAGGGGCGAACGGGCGTCGGGACCACCGGGGGCACGCTGCCGACCTGTCGAACGGCCGCCGCGACCTCCCGGCCAATCAGGTCGAGTTGGCAGATGAAGCCAATTCTCTCCCGCACCTGTGCCAGTTCGTCCGGCGCTAGAATGCTCTCGAACACCCCGCAGGCGGAAGCAAGGCTGATGATAACGGCGTCCCGGGGGTCGGGAATTTCATCACTGAAGAGCGTCCGCATGACGCGAAGGTGTACTTCCTCGGAAATCCTTCCATCCGCGGTCCTGTAGCGGCGGGCGCGGGAGACGCCGGCAGAGAGGGAGACCTCGCCGCCGGTCTCGGCTTCCAGGATGCCCCGCTCGATCAGACGAGCGAGCGCTTTCTCGCGTATTTCGTCGCTCCGCCGGGCCATGTTCGTGATCCAGAACGCGGTGTCACGTGGTCCTTCCCCATCCCGTACAATTTCCGCCAGGATGGGATCGAGCAAGTCGTTTCCCAGCGGCGTAGGGTCGGAGACCATGAGGCGCTCAACGTCGGTGTCAATGCGCTGTTCCAGCGCCAGGTCCATCAGCGCAGCTCCGGCAAAGGCGACGGCCCTCGAGTGCATGGGGAAGGTGTGGCGGATATCACCGTGATCGGCATCGAGGACCAGCAACAGGATTTCCTCAACAACTCGCAATTCTTCGGTGACTTGCAACATTGCCAGCTATTCCTCGTACCCTTTGTCGCGCCCGTTACGCCGCGCGCACTGCGCCTTGACCGAAATGACGGAAAGCGAACGCTTGCCGGATGACGCCCAGATCTCCTCCACAATACTCTCCTCATAGCAAATGCCGAGGTATTGTGAATGGTAAGTGAATGATCCTCATTTTTCCCCTGGGTTAAAACCCTTTTACGCTCCATATCTCAGGGGCGATTGCCCTAGCAGTCACACGGCACATGCTGCTCCAGAACGGACGCATTTGACGCTGTAGTGCGCACAGCCAGGGCCTCGGTCCCCGCGGGATCTGGAGACAACCGTTCATAGCCCATTCAGATCACCGCCGGGTTACGGCTCGAAAGCCCGTCCCGTGGGTCAATGAAAAGGTGATGCTGCCTGTGGGAGTGAAACTGTGTTGGACGCTGCGTGGCGTTCGTGGTTCAGAGAGAGTCTGTTGGCTAGCTATACCCGCAGGAGAAATGGCCGCTGCAGAGGGAGGACGATCCGTTCAGGCTGGGATTCAGCTTAGAAACCTGGACGGAAAGCCATGTTTGGAGGGAGGTGTTTCAGCGGTGAATCCGGCGCAAGCAAAGCCGGTGTCAGGATTTGACCGAACCGCGCGGGGAGGAAATCAAGGACGGAAGGTATGGCATCTGTATGGGTAGAGCCGCAACTGCTGAAATCGTCGCCGGCCCGGCCCGATCGTCCGAGGTTCCCCGCCACCAGGGTGTGGTAGAAGGGAATTCTAGGGATGGGAGGTGTTCACCGGAACGGGGGACCGAATCACTGGCGGGAGAGCCAGGATTCTCACTTAATTCGCCCCTGATTCCGTCTAATACTACAGTTGCAGCTGGTTTTCCGAGCGTTGGTCAATCTTGATCACCGCAGTTTCCAGCTACGGGCAACGACTCTTCTTGAAACGAAATTGCCCGTTCACCAAGATCGACATTATCGAGCAAGCTCATGTGCAACTGTAGTACCAAATAATGTGTACCACCTCAAGGTCCCGCGCCGGTGGTAGACGCCCTGAGCTGGCGGGACCGTTGCCTGGCTGCCATCGGGAATCCCAGTGCCTCTGGGGGCGTTCCATGTCACGGCGAGGACGCACACAGCGGTACGGCCTCGCCTTTTGCCTGCGGGAATCACTTGTCCATCCTGGCGTAGTTGGATCGTCCACCTATCAGGTCGCCGGTACGGGCCTTGACCCGGTAGACGTACCTCGTGTCCAGGGAGGTGTCTGTGTCCGTCCAGGTGGTGGCCGTGGTGCCGGTGTTATCGACGTAGACTGCCAGTTCGCTCTCGCCCTGCTGGGGCCGGCGCCGGAGTATCTGGTATCCGTCCACGTCGCCCTGGGGCGCGGTCCAGCTGAGGGCTATGGTCCCGTCCCCGTTCAGGGTGGCGCTCAGGCCGGTGGGCTTCCCGGGCGGCTCCGGAGTTTCGGGCTCCTCTTCTTCTTCCTGGGGAGCGCTGGCCACCTGGGTGGTGGGCGCGCTGGTCAATGTCTCGCTGTTTCCCGAGTCGTCGGTGAAGGTCACACGTACCTTGACGGTTTTCCCCTGGTCCCCTTCGACCAGAGTGTAGGTACCATTTGTAGCTCCAGCGATGTCAGTGTCGTCGGTGCCGTCGTTCCGGACCCACTGGTAGGCGTAGGACACGCTGGTCAGCCCGTCCTCGTCGGCGATCGCCGATGTGTCCGCTGTCAGCGTCTGGCCCACCTGGGCTGTGCCGGTGATGGTGGGCGTTCCCGTCGCCGGGCTGTTTCCCGTCGATACTGGAGCGGTGGCCTGACTTTTGAGCGATTCCTTGTTGCCATCGTCGTCGGTGAAGGTGACCATGACCTGGATGTGGTAGGTCTCGTCCTCTTCGGAGATAGTGTAGGTGGGGCCTGTGGCCCCGGGGATTCCCAGGCCGCTGGCCCCCCACTGGTAGGAGAAGACAGCGTTGTCCAGTCCATCGGCGTCGGTAATGCCTGACGTGTCCGCCGTGAGGGTCTCCCCAATGCGTACCGTCCCGCTGATGGCCGGAACGCCGGAGGCGGGGTTGTTCGCACGGGCAGCCACCGGTGCCGTCGGATCGCTGAACCGCATTTCTGATTCACCATGGTCGTCGGTGAAGTTCACGCGGACCCAGATGGTCTTCCCTTCGTCCGCAGGTTGGAGGACGTATGTCGCGCCTGTGGCTCCAACGATGTCGTTGTCCTCGTTGCCGTCTTTTCGAATCCACTGGTAGGTATATCCTGGGTTGGTCAGCCCCTGGGCATCTCTGATGCTCGATCTGTCAACCTTCAAAGTCTCCCCAACTAGCGCCGTTCCGGTAACGCGTATGACACGGGTGATCGTCACCGTGTAGAGCGCGGTGACGCTCTCGTCAGGTGCTGTGACACTGAACGTGATGGTCGTGGTGTGACTACCCAGCGCCACCTCCGCCCATCCGCGTCCAGGATTGCCGTACAAGAGTCTCAGGTTGGCGGTTCCCATGCTAACGCGGGCATCCGTCTCCGTTGGAATCGCCAACACCTCCACGGTCGTGGCCTCATGGTCCACGGTAGCCGTGTATGTCCGTACCTCGGGGTCCAACGGACCTACCTCCAGACCGGCAATACGCAGCGAGCGTAACGTGGCATTGCCCGATAACGTTCCTTCCTCCGTGGAGCGGATTTGAGCCATACTGCCCTTGAGGCGACCCACCACATCCGGGTGCCTTCTGTAGAGATCATTGGTTTCCTCGGGGTCTTCCTCCAAATCGTAAAGCTTCGGGATTTCGGTAAGTATCAATTTCCATCGGTCATCCCTGATCGCAAGATCTCCAAACCTGGAATGGTGAACAATAGGCGTTCCGCGCGTCGCGGAGTTGCCGAGCAACATGGGCAGCAGAGAGACACTATCGGGTGCGACGCCGGGCTTCATCTCTTCCCCCAGAAGGTCGGCGAGGGTCGCGTACAGATCGGTCAAGGAGACTGTGGTGTCGATAGACAAACCCGCCTCGAGCACCGCCGGCCATTGCAGCAGGAACGGTATGCGGTGCCCACCCTCCAGGATTGATCCCTTGCCCTCGCTCCAGTGGCCGTTGGATTGATGCGTTTCAACACGATATCCCAATATGGAGTGGGACACGGTCTGGTCATCAACATGGTTAGGCAGGTGTTGCATGAATGAGCCGTTGTCGGATGTGACGATCACCAGCGTGTTGTCGCGTGCCCCCACCCGGTCAAGCGCGTCCAGCACTTGCCCGACCGTCCAGTCCACCTGCGCGACGAAGTCGCCGTAGCGGCCGAGGCCTGTTGTGCCTCGGAAATCATCGTTCGGAACTATCGGCTCGTGAGGGGCGTTCAGCGGGAAATAGAGGAAGAACGGAGCATCGGTCTCCGCAGACCGTTCTATGAAGCCGACAGCCTCTTCGGTGAATCGGTCTTGGACGTGCTTCCAATTGGCGATGATATTGGGATCAGACTGATCTGCGGTATCCGGATTCGCGGCAAAACTATTGTCGCGAATGTAGACGGCGGGGGGCCATGAACTGTTGGCACTGACCCCGAAGTATTCGTCGAATCCATGATGGGTGGGACCGTCCAGAATCTCGGCGTCGAAGTCGATGCCGCGGTTGATCGAATTGACTTCACTTATATTCGTCAGGTGGGTGAATTCCATACCCAGGTGCCATTTGCCCACCGCCGCCGTACTATACCCGTGGCCCTGCATCAGCGTCCCCAGTGTGGGACGGTCGGCCTCGATCAGAGGCCGTTCGTAGCCTCTGAGGGTGTGTGTTTTCAACCACGACCGCCAAGGGTAGCGTCCAGTGAGCAGCCCATAACGCGTCGGGGAGCACAGGGACGACGGCGAATGCGCGTCGGTGAAGTTGACGCCGTCAACAGCGATGCCATCCATACGCGGAGTGGTCATGGCGGATTCCTGGTTGTTCGCCTGGATGTCGCCCCAACCCAAGTCGTCGGCGAGGATCAGTACGACATTGGGACGGGACATATCTGCTGAGACCAGGTGGACCACAACCTCCTCGTTCTCCGTCCAACCCAGGCCGGACGCCTCCCACTCATAGACGTTGATAGATCGGGACTGTGAGAATGTAGCATCGGCAATGGCGAATTTGTCATCCCCAACACGCAGGGAGAAGGTGGTCCCGAGCGGGCGGCTTACAGAGATGCCAATGGACTGCGCCGCTTCGCTGAATCCAAGCGCGTTGACCTGATAGTCCTCGCCTTTGTACTTGAAATTGGTGGAACTCAGGTCACCCAATGCCTTGAAGGCACTATACCCGAGGTAGGCGTAACCCTTGCTGAGGCCAACATCGGCAACCTGCATCGTGGCTGACAGGACTGCGCCACCAACTGGCTTGGAAAGGACATGTGGTAAGGGCGAAGCAGGCGTGTCGACGTCTACGTCGTCTGAATGGGAAGAGGAGCCGGATGCGTTGATAGCCTGAACATGGTAGCTATAGCGCGTCATGGGCAGCACTGTCGTGTCGCTGTAGGTGGTGGACCGCGACCCGGTATCGTCCACAATGGTGCCGAACTCGTCCGGACCCAGGCCGTCGCCGAACTCATCTCCGTCTCGTGGTCGCCGCAGCACCCGGTAGCCGGTAGCCGGTAATGCTGTCATCACCGGGGGCGTCCCAGGCCAGCGTTACGCTGTCACTGGAGACCGACGAAGCGGTTAGGCCCGTGGGCGCAGATGGGGCAGGCGTCGCAGGTGTTGCCGGAGTCTCGACGTTGAGGTAGGTGGACCGGCCTGACAGCCCTGCCGCATTCCTGGCCTTTATCCGATAGACGTACTTGATGCGGGCAGTTACAGACGTGTCGGTGTACGCGGTGGTCGCAGATGCAGTGTCATCTGTTACGGGGACAAACTCCGGGGCGCCTTGCCCGTCTCCGTACTCGTCCCCGTCAACCGACCGCCTGAATACCTGGTAACCCGTAATGCTGCCGTCGCCGGGGTCGTCCCAGGTCAGAGCCATACTGTCATGGGCCACGGACTGCGCACTCAGCCCCGTGGGGGTCGCCGGAGGCGAGGCTTGGGCGACTGCTTCGTTCCCAGCAGTGAACAGCTGGTATGCGAATGCCAACAGCAGGGCGGTAGCCAGTACCACCAAGGATAAAATCCCGGACGTGCGTAGATGCTTGGAGATCACAATCGGTGAGCCCTTCCTCACTATCCGCTGCGGCAGAGCGAACCAGGGTGACGCCGCTGTCTGGGTTGTTGCTGTCCCAGTGCCTACTGTCGCGGTCTCTTCTTCGCTGCCAGGACCTCATTCCATGGCGACCGGCCCAAGGGCAATTTATGTTCCCCGTCTTTTCCTTGCGGGGAAAGTGCCTGGCGCCCTATGTCCAGAGGGCGATTGTCCAAACAGTCACACAGCACATGCTGCTCCAGAACCGACGCACCTGACGCTACAGTTCGCACAGCCACGGCCTCGGTCCCCGCGGGATCTGGAGACAACCGTTCATAGCCCATTCAGATCACCGCTAAGTTACCGCCAGAAAGGCGGTCCGTGGGCCCACCTCAGTCGCTATGTCTGGACCACTGGCGGAATCACTTGGCCCGTTCCCCCGGGCGGGCCGGACTGCAAGATTCCAGGCCGGGGAGGGCAGCCCTTCCAGGCTGACTTCCCTGTGAGCGCCGTGTTGGTCATTCTGCCGGTTCCGGGCCTGCACATATGCCCCAGAACCCCGACTGGTGCTCCAGGTAACGGCCGACGACGGCCGGGGCTGCAGACGGGCTGGCGGCGACATGGTTCGCGAAGCACCAGTCGATGAAGCCCTTCCATCCGGCGACGCAGGTGCGCTTGGCGTTAAGAGCCCAGTTGCGACCTCAACCCTGGCGCCGGCCAGGACGTCGACGACGGCCGGTGTGGTGGGGGCTCCCTCCGTAGGAGTCGGAATGAGCGACAGCGTTTGCAGTCTCTGGGGGTTCGCGGTTGGAGTCGTACCGGTGCAGCCCAGGAGTGCTGCGAGGACTGAGCTGAGTGCTAGGGCTTATGGAAGTGTTGCCTGTGAGGTTTGTTTCGGATGTTGGATTGCCTGAGTCCCATTTTGGCCTTGGCCCTTGGCATCCGGCTTGGCCTCAGGGCTTTCTATGTGTGGATTGGGGCGGGGGAAGCGAGGTGTTGGGTGGACGTACCCACAGCCGTGGTGGCTGCGGCGGGCCCTCAATGATCGGAGTTGCGTCACTGGACGACATGCGGCCAGGCGACTTGCAGATGGCGTGCTCATCTTCGCATTGGGTGGTTGAGATGACGGTGATCACGATGTCGCTGTCGTGTGAGGGCCCGGTGGTCATGGTCCACTGGCGGCTTCCTTCGTTGCTGTCGCGGTCAACGCCAGCGACGTTGATGACCCAGACGTTTCCAATGCCAAGGCTGTGTCGCACATGGTGCTGCAGCTGACACGGAAGCCCTGCGGGATGCTGACTGCGAGGGAGCCGTCGAGACAGCGGCGGTCGATCCAGTGATCAACATCGTAACTGGCCCGCACAGATCTGTCTGCAGTTCTCTGCTCCTTCAATCCGAATAGTATCCGTGTTCGTAATTATCAATATGGTACAGATGGATAGGAGGCCCGATATGCAGGTCCAGAAACGAGATTTTCGACGATGGTTCGGCGTTACGAACACCATCCCACTCGTCGCCTCGGCTGCATTCGTGATGCTTGCAGTCGTGGCCGTGGCGCTTGCTATACCCAGCTCGGCCCATGCGGACCACAGCGGTGTGTACGCGGTTTGTCCCGACCCGATCGAGGAGGGCAATACCAGCTCAATTGGTGTTCGACGTTCCGGCCACAAAATCAAGTCGGCGCTCTTCTTCACGGATAGCCGGTACCACACCGCCGATTCCAACGACTACGTCGAGTACCACGGTTTCAAGGTGGAGTCCAGCGGCGGCGAGGATACGCTCCGCGCTCCCATAGTCACCAAGGAGGACGCTCTGCCCGAACACGATGAGACCTTCGCCATCGGCTTCTGGGATGACGACGTGTGGCACCACTGCGTCGTTACGATTGAAGACGACGACGCGCCGGAGATCGTCAACGTGAGCATCGCTTCGAAGCCCGTCGATCAGTACGCCTATCACAATGGTGACGCCATTGACATTGCGGTGGACTTCGACCAGAAGGTCGATGCTGGCGGCGATGCTCATTTGGCCCTGTACTTCGGTGATGACGACGACAACCAGTGGCGAGGCGCCAGTTATGAGGCCGGCTCCGGGACCCGGTCCCTGATCTTCCGCTACCGGGTGCAGCCCGAAGACTTCGACAGCGACGGGATCAGAGTGGCGGCCGCCGCCACAGGCGATGACCGCAACCCGACCTACGGCTTCGGCGGCAACATCTTTGCCGAGGGAACCGACGTGCCGGTCAGCTATGGCCATGACGGTCTGCAGGGTGACTGGAAACAGAAGGTCGACGGAAGGCCGTACGTGCAGGATGTCAGGATCATCTCCTCACCTTCGAACGGGTGGAACGCGTACCACGCCAATGAAGTGATCGAGGTCTCGATGAGGTTCGACACGGACGTGGTGGTGGAAGGCGAGGTGTCCATGGAGCTACATCTCGGGGTCGTGGACTACGACTGGGACGGAGTGATTCGAGAGGCTGACTACCTTCGCGGTTCCGGCACGGACACGCTCATCTTCGGTTACACCGTGCGTGCGGGAGACATGGACGCCGAGGGCGTGGGGATCGTGTTGGGCTCCGAACGGACCGGCTTCGGAGGAGGCGGCACCATCAAGGCCAAGGGCACCGATGTGGAGCGAAATCCCTACTACCTGGGCACCGGCCACCAGGAGGGCCACAAGGTAGACTCAATTTCCCCGAGCGTATCGTCAATCAGATTCACGTCCCAGCCTGCCAACGGCGATGCCTATGCCACCGGTGAGAACATCACCGTGGAGGTAGTGTTTGACGAGCCGGTGGTGCACCAGGGAGGGCTGCATCTCGAGCTGGACATCGGTGGGGTGGCTCGCCAAGCGACGCCCGAGTCCCTGCCGGTCCTGACGTACGGTTCCTCGTCGGTTTTCCAATACGTGGTGCAGGACGGCGACACCGACGTTGACGGGGTCGGCATCTCCGCCAACAGTCTCAGGTCGGGAGGTGGCGTCTACGACAGCGCCGGGAACGCCACCGATCTCGGACACCCGGTTGTTCCAGCCGACCCTGGCCAGAAGGTGGCAACGCACTGAACCGGAGAATCGGGCAACTGGGTTCGCGTTTACTATTCCGCAAAGGTCTACCGTGATTCACGGGACTTTTACCAGCGACTGCTGGCGTCCGGTAAGCCCAAGAAGCTGGCCTTCACTTCGTGTATGCGAAAGCTCCAGGCCATACTCAACAGCATGGTGAGAAACGGCGAATGCTGCGATCCAGTCCTCGGAACTCATTGACGCCTTAGCAGATTGCTTGATGCTGGCCCGTTGGCGAGGAACCTTTCGCTGGACGTCACTAACCGAATGCGGAAAAGGATGACTGCTGCGCAGTGTTCCCGGCGTCTGCGAACAAATTTTGGTTGGCGTTGTGGTCCAAGCTGCCAGTGGCGGGTGTATTGAGTTAGAAGCGGAAGCCAAACCCCCGCCGCTGTCAACCCATTCCTGTCCCACCACTGGGGAACACTTACTGGCCTATTCGCCGATACTGGCCAAGGTGAAAACGTCGTCCGGTATCTCGTCATCGATTGGTGTATTCCGTCGGATGATGTCAGCCAACGTAGTCCCACGCAACTCGTCGAGACTTCCGTTATTGGCCAGGAAATATGGGTCGTTTTCGAACCAGAACCGGTCTCCGTCCCGCAGGCGGGTGAACTGGTCCACGATGATGGTATGGAAAGTCTCACCAATCATTGCCCCCTCCACGTGGTCCTCTGCCAGTCCCACTGACCACAGTTCAAGGTGGCCGATTTCGTCGTAGATTTCCTGTAGTGTCCTCTCGACACTGGGGTCCGAGGAGATATCCGTGAAGGACTCAACTGGCTCCAGCCCATATGCCTGGCGCACCAGGTTGTAGCTGGCGATGCCGTGGTCCCTGGTCCTCTGGATGTTCAGCGCCGCCAGGTCCGTGCCCCGGACGCCAGAACCCCTGAACAGCAGGTTTCGCACCTCGTCCACTATCAAAAGGTCGATCTCCTCTGCTGGCAGCCTCACCAGTCCCCTCAGGAAAGGAGAAATACCGTGCGTCTCGACTAGGGACGGGTGGAAAAATACGTTGGCCAAAGAGACCCGGAATTGGCGGCCCCTGTCGTTCACCCTCAGGAGGTGGGAAGGCAGCATGGTGTGCCCGACGCGGAAGGCAGCGGTGGAGAACTCGTTTGCGATTGAAGGGTCGACATCAGGATCGTAGCCATCGTAGGGATCAATCGCACCCGGACCCAAGAGCTTTGGGAGAAACTCGTTGTAGGTGATGACCTGCATCTGGGCCCCGACTATTTTCCGGGAAATCTCGTAGATTTCGTCGCCGCTCAGTTCCGGGTACTGCTCAACGATCCCCTCCGCCAGCCTGTTGTGCTCCCTGAGGAACAGGGTGTGCAACGCTGTCAGTCCGGTCTGCTCGTTGGTACGGACGTCGCCCGAGAGGAACAGGTCCCTCCTGGAGGCCCCCCCGTCGTTGTCCAGGCCGTTGCGGTTATAGGGCAGAAAGTCTCCATCGCCGGAGGTCATGAGCTTGCCGCTTCCGTCATTGGCGCGCAACGCATGGGCCCGGGACCAGTCCGAACCATAGATTTGGGAGGCGTCGATGAACGCCGTCAGGTCGTTTATCTGCTCCCGCGGATTGTCCGGTCCCGTGCCGGTGCCTGGGTGAAACTGAGAGCGAGTAAACGCGAGGGTGGCGCGCCCTATCCGGGCGCGGTCGAAGACGGGGTCTCCTGTCGGAACGGCGATATGGAGACTTTCCGCGGGCGGTCCGGGAGGGGTTAGGCCGATGTCGTGGTCCAGGAATTGGCCCCATTGCCAGAGCATACTGCTGGCCTGGGCCGAGTTGGCAATGGAACGGCTCTGGTCCATGGCCTCGTTGCTGATGAATCGAGCGCTGGGGAGCCACGTTGGCGGGGACGAGACCCGGTCTGTGTATGACACCGTGGCCCCTCTCAAGAGCTCCGTTTCGGTCTGGCCCCATGTTGAGTGTGCCGCGTTGTTGTACCGTCCGTCCCTGGACCGGATCAGGAGCGCCGGATGGGTCTCGCGCAACTCAACGTCGATGGTTTCATCCTCATCCAGATCCAGCTCGACTTCCTCCCAGTAGAACTGGCGTGCGTTCACTCTTCCGTCGGACAGGTTCAGGCACAGGTCGCCAATTATCAAACATAGTCCGTCAATCCCCTCATCAAAGCCGGGCGCAACCTCCAGCTCCACGTCGGCGATTTCCTGGTCGTCGGTTGGACTGATCAGGAGGTTCTGTACCGCATATTCCGTTCCTCTCCATGAGAATTCACTGGTCGAGAGCGCCCCCTCCGTCTCCCCGGCGAGGGTGCCGTAACCGAGGAACCCCTCGACTGCTCCAACAGTCAGGACCGCCTCCCAGACCTGGCTGTTGTGGAGAGTAATCCTGGCTACCGTTACACCGCCGGCATTGATTCCCGCTGGCAGGTTTCCTAACGCTATATTGACGGTTCCGGAAATGCCTTGATCAGGAGCTACTGTGAAAGTCTTTCGGGTCTCTCCCGGGCTGAACGTGAGGCTAGCCGGAATTCCAGCCACCTGCTGTGAGGTCAATTCGCCGGAATATTCCGCCGAAAATGGGATGGCGATTTGTCGCAGGGGATCCGTGTCCAAACTCACCACAACCTCGGCCGGCATGCCGTGGGTTGCCGTATAGCTCTCCGACTCGAAGATGGCTGTTACTGGTCCAGGAATTGCTCGGGGAGCGGGGCCGGTCCTCAGCGTGGTTCCGCCACTGCCACAGATGCCACCGACATTGCAGGATTGCCTTGTGATCAATCGGAAGGTCACAGGGCCATTGCCGGAGGCCATCAGGACAAATGTGTAAACTCTCACACTGCCCGCTACAGGCAATTGGAACGTGGAAGAAGTCACACTCTGCACAGAGCCACCGTCGACCTCCACCGAAGGGGTGTCTGCCGCAAATGCCGCGACAGGCTGGCTGAACCTTACCGAAATCTCGATCAGGGAACCCTGTCCGGCATGAAAAGGTGAGGTCTGGCCGCTGGTGGAATAAGCCGCCCTCAGAGGGGCGGTGTTCTGGGCCAGTGCGGCAGGAAGACTGTAGGCGACCGTTGTCGTCAGCACGCACGCGAGGACCAAGAGGAAACGGGGACTCAGCGCAAAGCGCATACTTCACCCTATTGTGTTTTTAACGCTATCAACAGAACCTCTCCCCTCTCGGTACCACGGTCGCAGTTGGTACCCTGAGGCGTGGAGAACCTTGATTACTGCGGCGCCCTGCTACGAGCAACGATTTCCCAAAACGAAAATTGGGAAAGATCAAATATGGCAATTGATGACTCAGTCTTATTGCGTCTGTAGTACTGGGGTACTCGCTCAGGCACGCGACCGCTGGTAGCCTTTTCGATTGGTTGAATATGTTGTGCCGGCGCACTGGGGTTCCTCCTCCCAAGGCGAAGAAACCCGAAGCATTCCAGGAGTCGTGGCTCTCTCCCTTATTGACTATTGCGAAATTCGTACCAAGGGAGGCGGCCGGGACCGATGTCGGATCTCGAGCCGATTTATGTCGGCTACAGGCATGCGGCCACCGGCAGTGTGCCGCCCAGATACAGGCATAGCGCGGCCCTTTGATGTTTGTGTGGAGTTGCCAAGCTCTCTGCGGTTCCCATGAATACA
Source organism: Dehalococcoidia bacterium (assembly GCA_963667765.2). GTDB lineage: Bacteria > Chloroflexota > Dehalococcoidia > Lucifugimonadales > UBA3495 > VXOI01. Next base: position 469,422 of record CAXXON010000003.1, read on the forward strand.
CTTTCCTCTCACATCGGCCGAGCCACTCCAGAGCCTGTGATCACCACACTGTCCGCTGGTCAGACCATGCGGATGTTGCCGGGTCCTCAACTTACGGCAGGCAGGCCAAACCAAAGACCATAGCCCTCCCTCCGCTTGCTTCCGGATCTGTATGATCCCGGATCGACCCTGTGTCGATAAGTACCATGAGATACGTTTTCAGGTGTCGTTTGCCCTGGCAACCATATAGTCATTTGCCAACCGGAACAGGATAGGTATGCTTGCGGCCACCGCACCCTTGGCCATGGCGCCTGCGTGCTGTGAGCCCGGACGTCCGGACTGCAAAGTATTCGCAAGCCTAGGTCTTGGCTTGCGGTACGATTGACCCTACCGTCAGTACTATGGCTACTTCCGTATAGGGCATCTGTTCCTTGCGGGCATCTTCACTGGCCATCTACATTTATGGCGAGGAATGTCGTGAATACATGGGGGCCAGACTCTACCGTCGGGCAAACATGGCCACGTGCGTGTTCTGGAGTGAGGATGTCACACGGGTTCCCCCGCAGCCGGGGGCTTAAGCTGGTATCGAAGTTGGTTGATGCCTTCCGGATAAGCGACTGGCCTCTCAACCAATTCGACCCGGACGGCCTGAGATATGTGGCCACCGTTTCGGTCAGGGTGCACTGGTTCCTGAGCGCGGTGGTATTGGTCGAAACGGTGTATCGGGCCCATTACGGGCCCACCCTCTTCGCCGCCTATCTGTCGCTCCTGCTGCTGCTGGCCGGGTTCAACGGGTTCGTTTACCATCGGCTCCGGTCGAGCCGGCCAATCACATGGCGCTTGATCCTGGTCGTTTTCACGGTGGACCTGTTTACAATTTCGGCTGCGGTGGCGATAAGCAACGGCTTCAACCACCCCTTCATCCACCTGTTCTTTTACCCGTTGCTGGCCGGATTTGCGGTCATATTCACCTCCTTCAGGCTCAACATGGTTTGGGTGACGATGGTGTCCGCGCTCTATCTGACCATCAGCCTGGCCGCGGGGGATGGGCTGGACATGGCGGCGAGGGACGAGAAGGCGCTGCTTGCTAGGATAGCGGTCATGTACGCCATAGTTGCCACGGTGAACATGGTGTCGAGGTTTGAGCGGACGAGGTGGCAGGAGACGTTGGAGCGGGAACGCACGCTGCTGCGAGAGCGTACCGAATTCTCCCAGGCCATCCACGACACCACCGCCCAGTCGGCTTACATGGTCGGGCTGGGCATCGACACGGCGAAGAGGATTGGCGGCGACACCAACCCGGAACTGGCCGCCACCCTGGAGGCGACCGCACAGCCGACCCGGTCCATGATCTGGGACCTGCGCCACCCCAAACTGTAGTACCAGGGAGTGCGGTAGCCGCTTATGGCGCCATGCCTTTGAAGCCTCAGAATCAAATTGCCGTATGTCGCGGGATTGACACAAGAAAATGCGCAGATACCGTCATCGGCCCCGTTATTCTCATCCTGGAGCAGGATGAATGATGACTGAGTCGACTTCCCTCAGCCCGCAATATGAACCCCACGAAACGCCCGCAGCCCTGCTTGCACTGGGGTTGGGGCTCCAGTGCGCCCTGCTCAGTGTAACTCCCATAGTCCTGTTCCCAATTGTTCTGGTCCAGGCCGTGGGGGGCGACAGTTCGGAAATGTTTTGGGCAGTGTTCGCAATGCTGGTGGTCAATGGCGCTACGATTGTGTTTCAGGCACTCCGATTGGGCCCCATAGGTTCCGGCCTATTGGTAGTTACCTACCCTTCCCCCATTGTGATTCCCTTCTGCGCCATTGCACTGGAAGAAGGAGGCGCGTCCACTCTGGCAGCTCTGGTTATCGTATCGGCCCTGTTTCAGATAGCAATTTCAATGCGTTTGTCCCTATTAAGGCGGATCATTACGCCCACCGTAAGCGGCACTGCCATAATATTGATGGTGATTACCATCGTGGCCATCGTCTTCGGCAAAATAGACGAAGTGCCGACGGACGCGCCGATGGCGGCAGGGCCGGTGTGCCTCGCTGTGACCTTTGTGGTTATGATGGGGCTTCTGTTGCGAGGGCCTGGATCTTGGCGAGTCTGGGCCCCGCTAATCGGGATCGGAGCGGGCTGGGCAGCAGCCATAGGGTTTGGCATCTACGACTTTGGCCTAGCGAAAAAGGCTCCTGTTGCCGGATTACCGATCAGCGCCTGGCCGGGTCTGGGATTCGATTTCGGTCTCACCTTCTGGTCGCTTCTTCCCGCATTTCTGTTTATTTCCGTAATATTGGTACTGCAGGGGAGTTCTATAGGACTTTCGATACAGCAGGTATCGTGGCGGACGGCCCGCGCCGTGGACTACCGGAGAGTGCAGGGTACTACCGCCTGCACCGGAGTGGGTAGTATCCTGGCCGGATTGCTCGCGGGAATGCCGCTCACAACAGCGCCCAGAGGCACCGCATTCGTACAGCAAACAGGATGCGCCTCCCGCAACATCGGGTTGCTCGCCGGCGGGATCCTTGTCGTTGCGGCCTTCTTCCCAAAATCATGGGGCCTTCTCCTCGGCATTCCCAGCCCTGTGACAGCTACCTTTATCCTGGTGGCAATCAGCCCACTCTTCATAGAGGGAATGAAACTTGTATTACGGGATGCGCCCGACTTTAGGAAGAGTCTGGTCGTAGGAGTTGCCATCGCAATAGGACTGGGCTTCCAGTTCGAACTGGTCGCGCTGCCAGCCGGCGGTCCGTGGGGGCCCATGTTCCAGAACGGACTGACATCAGGCGGTGTTGCCGTGGTCATCCTCACTATTGTCAACGAATTCACCAGCCAAGGCCGCCGTCGTATTCAGGCAGAGCTGAGCGTCGAGTCATTGCCAAGGCTGAATGACTTTCTAGAAGAGTTTTCCTGCGATCGGGGCTGGAACGCCGATATGACGGCTCGAATGCAGGCCGCCGCCGAAGAAACTGTCCTAATTCTGGCCAGCCAGGATGAGGACGGAAACAGCGGCGAACAACGCGGGCTGCTACTGAGCGCAAGCAGCAGCGGCTCTTCCGCTGAGCTGGAGTTCGTTAGCACCCCAAGCAACTCGGAGAACGTGGAAGACCGGATGGCCCTCCTTGCTGATCAGACAACGGAAATGTCGGAACTGGAACTGCCGGACTTTGAATCGACAATTGATCGTGACGCTTCCCTGAGGCTGCTGCTCCACTACGCATCGTCCGTATCCCACAGGCAGTACTACGAGATGGAAATCATCACGGTCCGTGTCGCGCCCTCCACGAGGGGAGGGAGTGACGAGGTGTGAGAGGTTCCAGGGAAGGGATCAGATGAGCCCGATCTGCTCAAGGAACTGTCGCATCATCGCTACGCATTCCCCCGGCTTTTCCAGTTGCATAAGATGCGTCGCTTCAGGCAGAAAGTCGTAGTCGACGCCCACAAAATCGCTTAATTCTAATGACGGAAGGTATGCAAACCCTGAGGTGGGGTCTGCTCCGATCACCTTGGTCGGGCAGTGAAGCGCTCCAAAATCCACCGAAAGGGCAAATATGGTGAGGTATTCCAGAATCTGCGCTTCGTAGTCAGCGGGGCACCTAAGCTCGTAACCCGACTCGTTCTCCGATTTGCGAAGCGTCGTTTTTGACACCAAGTCAAGAACGCCGGGAACAGCACGAGAGAACAATGGCAGGAAGCTAAAGAGGTCAATGAGTTGCTCTCTGGTTTCAAACCGGCTGGCGCGCCTCCGGATTATCGCGCTCGTGCGCACAACTGACTCGTCGAATTCCTGAAGGGTGGAGCCGGGTTTGCAAAGAGGTGGGTCAAACAGAACGAGCGCCGAGTATTCGCCACCGCCAGTGGGCGACAACAGGCTGGCGAGAGCCGAAACAGAGTGATATACGCCAACTTTCGGTTTCTTGCCGTAGCGTTGGTCAATCGCTTCAATGATGCGATCATGGTCGCTGATGAATGTTGGAATGTTGTGATTTTCAAGGGCGTCCACTGAATTCCAACCGTGGCTTCTCAGGTCATACATGACCAAGTCGAAATCCTTGGTTAGCAGGGACCAAAAGGGGTAGTACAGGTCGATTGCCAAGCCGTTGCCGTGGCTGAGGATGATTCGCGGGCCTGCCGGATTCCCGTGGCGCCGCAACGTGATGCCGGCGCCGTCGTCCAAGTGAACTTCGTGAGTGGACAGAGGCTCGGGTATTTCCCAAACAGTTTCTGGTGCCTGGGCCAAGTTGTCATTCCTTTCTAATACTACAGTTGCAGATGTGATAGGCGCGTCTTGCAGTGGCATTGCTTGGCTTGGACTTGGTGGCGCCGTCTCCACCACGACCAGGACAGAATGAAATCAGGCAGTTGGTTCTGCGTCCATACCAGGCGTGTCAGCAGGCGCCGCACCTCCGGGACAGTCACTGGAATCAGTTCTTCATCAGGGCCGTAGTAGCCCCCTTTTCTCCCTGTGCCAAGGCATGATGCTTGATCACCATCAGATAGGCATGGGCCAGCATCGCCAGAGTGATGTGACGGTACCAGCCATCCCATTTCCGTACCTCGTACTGGTCCAGTCCCACCTCTCCCTTGGCCTCCTCGAAGCACACCTCTATGCCCCATCTTGTCCCTGCCACCCTTACCAACTCCTCCAGTGCAGTGCCCGCCGGACCGAAGCAAACGTAGTAGGCCAACTCATCAGGTTTGGCAAGGCTGCGCCGGGCCAGCAACCAGTAACCCTTGCCGGGTTCTCCCAGGGGCCGTATTTCCACCGCGGCCCAGTCGTAGACCCGGGGACCCTTGGCGCCATCGCCAGCGCTGCTCCTGATCCAATTGCCCTCGTCAACCTGCGACGCCAGCCGGTCCGCCCTTACCTGTAGCGGTCCCCTCTCCGTCAAGGCCCACAGCTTCTCGTTGCGTTTGACGGCCAGCACGTGGGGAACATCCTGCCTTTCCAGCCACAACCGCAACTTGCGGTCGCTGCCGTAGACCTCGTCCCCGGTAAACCAGGAGAAGGGAACGCCAGATTCCAGTGCCCGTCCCAGCAACAGTTGCGCCAGTTGCCCCTTGGTACGAAAGACGACATTCTCAGGCACCCCGGCCTCGCGCCGTCGCTCCCGGTCATCAGCCTACACCTGGGGGATGTACAGCTCCCGGTCCAGCAGCGTTCTGCCCTTGGCCGAGGCATAGGCCAGGAATACCCCAATCTGAGAGTTCTCGATCCGCCCCGCCGTGCCGCTGTACTGCCGCTGAACCCCAACGGATTTCTCTCCTTTCTTGATGAACCCGGTCTCGTCCACCACCAAAACCCCATCGCCGTCTCCCAGATGCTCCACCACGTACTGCTTCAGATCATCCCGCACCAGGTCAGCATCCCAGACGTAACCAGACAGCAGCCGCTGCACCCCGTAGGGAGTGGCGTCGCCGGCATGCTCCGCCAGTTACCAGCCGTTCTTGCGCTCCACCGGAGAAATCAGTCCCTTCAGGTACTCCAGCGCCCGTCGGCGCGGCTCCGGCCGCCGGAACCGGTCAGCAATGCACTGGTGTACCCGCTCGATGCCCTCGGCCCACCAGGCGACCTCCGCCACCTCATTACTCCCAACAACCACCGCCGCACCTCATCACCCATTGGTTGCCTGAAATTCTATCCCCTCTTGTTCTGCAACTGTAGTACTAAGGCCAAGATGCGGCTTGGGTTTCCCTGACCGCAGCGGGGTCGAATGAGTCGTCCGATTCATGGGCGAAGGCGGCTGCAAAAGTCTGGTTGCTCAAGTTATGCAAACGCCATTCTACCGTGGCCAGATGAGGAAACTTGAACACGCTCGATGTTTTGCCGTGCCGCATATCCGCCGGAACCTCGAATCCAGACATATCCAAGGAAAGGCCGACACCGAGCGCCTTGATCAGCGCCTCCTTCAGCGTCCATAGCGTGAGGAACTTCCGCAGTTTCTCGCTTCCTCGCAGCAGTGCGAGATCTGATTGCTCCTTGGGTGTGAGCACCGCCTCGATGAGCCCGTCCTCATCGCTGCGGGCCGAGAAATCTTCTATATCCACTCCCAAGCGTCCGTCCGGTGCTATCGCAATCAGCCCGTGATTGCCACTGTGACTGACGTTGAAACTTGTGCGCACAGGTACTCCATCCACGAGGGCAAACGGCTTCCCGTAATCTGAGGAGCCGAACGCCAGTTGTTCGTTCCCGCAACCGAGTAGCCGACAAAGGATGGAGCGAAGGGCCGCTCGGCACATGGCAAACCGGGCCCTGGAACCGCCATTCAGGTAGCGATTCCAACGCGCCCATTCTTCCTCGTTCAACCAAGCCAGTGCGCGTGTGGCGTCAACCGCGCAAGGCGCCAGGTCAACATATAGTATGGCCGCGCTGCCTATTTTCCTGAAAGGCCGTAAGCGGCGCTCGATGGAAGACCCTTGCGTCATAAGCTTTGGATTGCCAGTAGGCCGGGTGTATCGGGTGTATGCGGTGGGAGCTACTGCCCTTCGAGACCAGTGGTGTTTGCCAAGTGGACCAAGTGCCACTGGTCTCGCGGGGGCAACAGACAGTCTGCTTATGCGGACTTCTATTAGCTGGCGTTAGCCTCGAGGTAATCCACCAAGCCCTGCAAATTGCTCATCCCCGCAACTACTTCAGGGGGAATCTGGACATTGAACTCCTGCATTACCAATCGCACGAAGGCAACGGCATCCATGGAGCTTACCCCGATATCCCTGAAGCTTTTGTTCAGATCCAGGTCTTGGCCCTTGGACCGGCCTTCTGCCTCCAGGTTTTCGTCGGCGAGGGTTCTGAGGCGTTCTTCAATCGTAGGCATTGACATACTCCTTTCGCGACATCTGACCAAAATTTTTCAAAAGCCAAGGTAGTAAGCACGCAACTTCTCGTCGATCTAAACCTCCCATCGAGTTCGGAGACACGATCAACGAAAGGTGGCTTGGAAGATCAAATTGCTTCGATTTTCTTCCCCCTCCCGGAAGCACAACGCATCGGTCTATGCTCTCGACTCTGGTTTCTGGAGCATTGGCGCTTCCATCCAGTACCGCCTACGCTGGAACGGATAGGTTGGAAGCGAGACTCGCCGCCGCGACTCCCCGGCGAACAACCCGACAAAGGAAACATTGAGCCCAGTCTCGTATGACCTGGCCACCGCCTCCACAAACCCTGCATCTGAACCGATCTCCACCACCAGGTCCACCCCTTGCTCTCCGACGACGATGTTCCTGGGCAGGGCTTCCACCTCCGCCGGGAGTTGTCCACCTACCACGGCAAGCCGCATTCCATACTCCAAACTGATCAGCCCCAGGGCCTGTGCAGCAGCCAATTCTCCCCCGTCCCGCCCCGCCATGACGCTGGCTTGGACTCCAACGCTGCCCCAGAGGGTTGTCAACGCACATCCCACAGCATAGAGGCCAGCCCGGTGGCACGCCGCCGCTTCCAGACCTGCTCGCGAATCTTCGCTGTCGGAGGTTGCGTCCAGAAGCGAAGCGCCCGTCAAGTTCCGGAATACCTCCTCGCAGCGGTCCAGGACAGCCCGCGCCACCGGCTCGCATTCATACAGCCCTCTTCCCATTCTTCTTGTCTGGCTCCCGCGGCCGGTGTAAAGAAAAGCCGCCTTCTGCGCTGTTCGCGGCTCGAGATCATCGGTAGCCGCCGCAACTGCCCGCAACTCCTCTCGCAAAGAAGTGGCATCGCGGAAAACAACTCCAACCCGGTGGTCGAGGTGGCTTCGGCCCACACTGGCCGTCCAAGCCATGTCCGCCAAGAGCTCACCGGCAGCCCCATCTCCAGCGTCGAGGCCCTCCAGCTCTTCGCTGATCCAGGACAGATACAGTTCCGCCAGTTCCCGAAGGGCGTCCTCCGATTTGCCGGACAGGGGCAGGAGACGCTCCCGTCGAGGCTCAAGACCTTCCTCGGAGAACTGTAGACCTGATGCTGCTTCGGGAAGGTGTATAGGCACCTTTCGCCGAGGTCCTGATACCCAGGTTTCCTTGGAAAATTCACTGCCGTCGGGTTCTCCGTACCCCTGCACCACCACATGGGCATTGGTTCCCGAAATTCCGAGGGCGCTCACCCCTGCCAGAGGAAGCCGTCCCGGGTGGCTTGGCCAGTCCCTTGTTGCCGAGGTCACCTGCACTGGCAACCGCTCCCACTCGAGGTTGGCGTTCGGGTTCTGGAAGTGCAGTTGACCTGGAATAACCCTTCGGTTCATCACAAGAACTGTTTTGATGAGGCTTGCTATGCCTGAGGCAGCTTCCAGATGGCCGATGTTGGCCTTCACCGACCCAATCAACAGCGGGCGCGTTGCGTCGCGTTCTCTGCCGTATGCCGCCGCCGCCGCCTGGATCTCGATGGGGTCGCCCAACTTCGACCCAAGCCCGTGGGCCTCCAGGTAATCAACGTCCTGTCCACTTACCTTCGCCTGAGACAGGGCATCCTCGATCACCCGCTGCTGGGCCGGGCCGTTGGGAGCGGTAGGTCCGGCGCTCGCCCCGTTCTGGTTGACCGCAGAGCCGCGGATCACACCCCAGATACGATCCCCGTCCGCTTCGGCATCTTCAAGCCGCTTGAGAACCAGCACTCCGCACCCTTCGCCACGCACAAAACCGTCAGCATCGGCGTCGAATGACCTGCATTGGCCCGACCACGACAGCATCCCGATTTCGGCCATCTCCCTGGTGACCGCCGGAGAAAGGACTGCGTTAACCCCGCCAGCCAACGCCAGTTGCGTTTCCCCCTTCTGCAAGCTTGCGACCGCCTGATGCACGGCGACCAGCGATGAGGCACAGGCGAGTTCCACCGGCATGGTCGGCCCCTCCAGGCCCAACTCGTAGGCGACCCGCCCGACCGCCATGCTGGCGCTGGTGCCGAAGAAACTGCCACCCAGACCTCCGGATGCCGTAATGTCTCGATATTCGCTGATTCCCATGCCGCAATAGACCCCCGTGCGGCTGCCCCTGAGACCGGTCGGATCGATCCCTGCATCCTCCAGCGCCTGCCAAGTTGTCTCCATCAGCATTCGCTGTTGCGGGTCGAGAGTGCGCGCCTGCACCGGGGCCATCCGAAAGAACCTTGCGTCGAATTGATCCAGCCTATCTACGAACGCCCCGCGCCGGTAAATGGACTCCTCCGCGGACGGGTCTCCGAAGCAACCCTTCCAGGAGCCGGGGCCGTTGCGACCATCCGTAACGGCGTTTCCTCCAGCTTCGATCAGGCGCCAGAAGGACGTCAGATTCTCTGCGCCAGGGAACCGGCACGCCATTCCCACAATCGCTATGGCGCTGTCATCGCGCCGCTCTACCCTGCGCTGTTTCGGTATTTGCTGCCTTGACTGGGCCGTCGCTCCTTCGCTCCCAGCAATCTCTCCGGCCAAGTGACGGGCGAGACTTGCAGTATCCGGGTAGTCGAAAACGATGGTATTAGGCACCATGTATTCCCCGGCAAGGGCGCGGTTGAGCCGGTTCCGCAGTTCCACCGCCATCAGCGAGTCCATGCCCAGTTCAAAAAACCGGACCGATGGTGACGGCGGCGACGGCAAACGCAGCACTGTCTGCAACTCCCGTTGCAGGAACGACACCAGCAGCTCCTCGCGGTCCGCCGCAGGTTCCCGCAGCCGCGACAACAGGTTGTCCTCGTGTGCGGATGTACTGGCTCGCTGGGCGGTCGCTGCTGGAAGCAAGTCTTCGATCAGCGGCATGGGGCTCGGTAGGCTGGCTGCGAAAACCGGCCAGTCCATTATTCCCACACCAGTAGATGCTGCGTCCTGCCGCACCAGACGGTCCAGCGCCCTGATGCCCTGCTGCGGGGTCATCCAGCCACTGCCGAATGCCGCCAGAGACACTGCAATCCGGTCCCGGTGTTCCTCCGCCTCGCCCACCCCGGCCCAGGCCCCCCACTGGACAGCCTGTCCCGGGAGTCCAAGCGAGCGACGGTGCCTGGCAAGCTGGTCCAGAAAGGCATTGGCCGCGGCGTAGTTCGACTGGCCCAGATTGCCGCGGACACCCGCCATGCTGGAGAAGAGGACGAACAGATCCAGGTCGCGCCCCACGGTGGCGCGGTGTAAATGCCAGGCGCCCAGTGCCTTCGGCCAAAGGACGCTTTCGAACCCCTCCCGACTCTGGTTGGCCAGTGAAGCGTCGGACAACGCCCCTACACTGTGGATGACGCCTCCCAGGGGCGGAAGGGTGGCATCAATGCGCGACAGCATTTCCTCAACGGCCACTTCGTCGGCCATGTCGGCCAGTTCAACCTGAACCCTCGCGCCCCGTTGCCTCAGTGCAGCTATCACTTCCTCGGCGGCGGGGTCCGGGTGGCGACGTCCGTTCAGTACGATTGCTCCCGCGCCCTGGTCGGCCAGCCAACTGGCCACGGCGCACCCGATGCCCCCTAGCCCGCCCGTCACCAGGTAGGTGCGGTCATCCCGCACCTGCTTTTCCTGAAGCTGATCCTGCGCCGTTTGCCGCCCGCTCCGAACCAGCCGGGTAATCATGCGTCTGTCCGCCCGGTATGCGATGTTGTTTTCAGGGTCGGGGTGCAGCAGCTCATTGATCAATCCTTCCGGGAGGCCTGGCTTCGCAGGGTCAAGGTCAATCACCCTCGGGCGCAGGTTGGACGCCTCCCTGGATATAACCTTTTCGAGACCCCATAGCGTGGCGCCTGCCAGTTCTCCAGAGCACTCCCGCTCCAGTACCTGTGCGCCTCGTGTAACGAAAAACACTCCTTGATTCGGGGTTGCGTCGGCATCGATGAGACCCTGAACCAAAGCCAGTGCGCTGCCCGTGATGCGGGTCATGTCTTCCTTGAGTTCACCGGCAGTGGCCCCTGTACCGTGGCCGTCCAATGCGGTGAGATGAACGACGCCATTCAGGGGCACATCCAGGGGGATCGCTTCCAGCAAAGACCGCCAAGACTCACGCCGGCCAGCGTCCACGACAGCCCTGACTACTCCAGGCTCGTCCTGGCTTTCGACGGTATTATCGCCGGCGATAATGGCGGTTTGATTTTTTGCCGTCAGTTGCGTTGCGAGTTCAGTGGCCACCCCACCCTGGTCTGCCGTCAGAATCCAGAGGCCTGAAGGTTCGGACACCACTGCCGGGGCTTGCGCAACGATCATCACGCGCTCCGAAGGGGTTGTACCCTCCGGCCCGCCGGAACCCATTAGCTCCATATCCGCAAAGCCAGCGTCAGCCAGCGCCCGGCGCCAGGCCTCAATTCGTGGCATCACATTGTCGGTACGGTATTCGTCGTCAAACAGCCACCATCCTTCCAGAACCCCGAAAACCAGATCGCGCCAACTCTCTCCGGTGAGGCTTTCCTGCGCCACCAGTTGACCTGACGGAGCAAGCAGTTGCAAACAGTGGGATAGTGTCACCTTCAAGTCGCGGGTTGCGTGTAGCACCTGGGATGCAACCACGATGTCATAGCCATGAGGGTCGAAGCCCTGCGCCACAGGATCCATTTCCAAATCCAGCACCCTGAATTCGGCTGGCTCCTTTCTCTCATTAAAAATCGCCTCGGCGTCCGCGAAAAATCCCGCCGATACATCTGTGAACGTGTAATCGAATCGCCCGGGCGGCAGTTTGGGCAGGACCGAGGTCGTACCCGACCCGGTGCCCGCGCCCACTTCCAGAACTCTGAGTCTCCGGTCCTCCGGCAGAGCCGAAACCGCGGCACCAACCGCTTCTCCCAGCATGTGGTTCATTGCCCGATGCACCGGAGCGACCTTGTACAACTCCGGCGCGCCGGGTTCGCCCACACTGAACAGCACCTCCAGCGGCTCCTTTCGTCCCTGCAACACGTCCGGGAGGGCCTCACCGCACCGGCTCATCATGGCGAGTTCGACCCAGGCGTGAGGATATGTTTCGCCAAGCCTCGCCACGAATTCCGCAAGGTCGCCAAGCGCCGCCTCGGGCAATGATTCGTGAGAACCAACAGATACGACAAACCCTTCGCCCTCAGCAGCCAATATCCCTGCGTCTGACAGCAGTGCAAGCATCCTCCTCAGCAGGCGCCCGTGGCGGGGCAATATGTTCATTCGTTCCCGCAATTCCTCCGGGTCTATGACCATGCCCGCCCTGCACTCCCAGCCCAACCGTTCCAGGGCGGAAAGCGCATATAACTGCGTCAAGACCTCCATTTCTACCAGGAAGCCGTACAGCTGACGAGACTCGACTCCCTCGTAAGAAAGATAGCCGTCGAAAGGACCCGCGCGCACAGCGACCTCTGAAGGACAGGGCAGAAAGTCCGCTGGCTTTAACCCGTCGCCTAGTGGCCGGTCCTGCCAGACAATCTCGTAAAACAAGTCATTCAAACCTTCCACCGCCGACAGGAGCGCAGCCCGCGTCGCTCGCTTCACCGTGAATCCGCTCAGGCCGCCGAGGGCAGCCCCGTCGAGAGCATAGATCCACAGGTCGGCAGTCAGGGTTTCAGGTGGCTCGCTCCTGTCAGCGCTGGAATGATGTTCCCCGATGTCTTCTCTCAGTCGCACATGGCACACAATCTGATCCGGCAGTCTTCCGACCAGCCACATTCGTTCCCATCCGAAGGGCATATAGGTCGTTTGACCCCGGACGTCCTCGCTGCGCGACGCAGCGAGGATCTGGAAGCAGCCGTCGAGCAAAAGGGGGGGGATGTCTATCCCGCTCCGGTCCACGTCAGAGGGCAGCGTTATCTCGCCCAAGGCTTCTCCGGGACCGGACCAGAGATCCCGCACTACCCGGAACGCCGGGCCGAAGTCTATCCCGGAGGCAGACTTGGTCTGATAGAAGCCACGCACCTCCTCTTGGGACAGACCGGCTTTCAGGCTCTCCAAATCTGCCCATGCCTCGGATTCCGGCACTCCGATGCCAGCAGACACTCGTCCCTCTACGTGTTGCGTCCAGCCACCCTCGCCACCCTTGCTGTAAATCCCGACGACCCGCGACTGCGCGCCTTCTGCGACATCCATTACGAGTTGCAACCGCCGGACGCCCGCCTCCTGGTCGCCGCTGTTCGCTTCCCCCGGGAGAATCAGCGGGCTGTGTAACTGCATATCCTCGACAACGACCGGTCCGGCCTCTTCCGACAACTGCGCCAATGCCGCCATGGCTCCGTACAGCGCTCCCGGCGCCACAATCCGCCCATGCACACGGTGGTCTGTCAGCCAAGCCGGATATGAGGCAGATACCTCGCTCTCGAACAGCACCTCGCCGCGAGGGGATTCATGGCGCGCGCCCAGAAGCGGGTGACCGGGGCCCGACCGTCTGCGCCTGGCGCCCTCAACCCATATCCTACGGCGCTGGAAAGGATAGCTTGGCAGCGACACCCGACGGCGCGACTCTCCGGAGAACAGCCCAGGAAAGGAGATGTCGACACCTGCTTCATAGGCTCTGGCAACAGCGTTCACGAACCCTTCCTCCGGTTCGCCAGCGCCCTTGGGTGGGCGCAACAGGCTCGACAGCACCACAGGGCTAAGCGAAGGTTGTCCGCCACCAATAGACTCAGGCCAGGCCATGGACACCATTGGACCCAAGACGGAGTGAGGACCGATTTCGACCACCAGGTCCACGCCAAGGGCCGCCAGATTATTCACTCCGCCGGCAAATTCCACTGCCTGACGGGCGTGCTTCCGCCAGTAGTTGCAGTCCAATGTCTCGCCGGGTTTCAGCACCCTTCCTGTGACATTGCTGACCAAGGGCAGCATTGGAGGAGCGGTCGCCAGGTCAGCCACGACTGATTCCAGCGGATCAAGAGCGGGTTCGACCAGGGCGCTGTGAAAAGCCTTGCCGGTGTTCAACCGCCGGACACGAAGCTCCATGTATTCGAAACGCTCCGTGATAGCCTCGATATCCTGTTCTCGACCGCTGACCACCTGGTGGGCCCCGTTGTCCGCTGCTATGCTCACGCCGACGCCCGTTGATGCGGTGTTGTAGCTCTCCACGGCTTCCGACACGAGGTCGCGCGGGGCAAAGACCGCCGCCATGGCACCATCTTCAGTTTCGGACAGCAGAGTCCCCCGCGCCGCGGCCAAACGTATGCCGTCCTCCAGGCCGAATACCCCCGCCGCCTGCGCCGCCGCTATTTCACCGACGCTGTGTCCCAGCACCATGTCGGGTTGCACCCCCACGCTGGCCCACAGAGCCGTCAGCGCACAGCCCAGGGCGTACAGCGCGGGCTGCTCCCAATCAGTGTCGGACAGGTCTCCCGAAGCGTCCGGCCGACCGAACATCACATCCAGCAGCGATGCGCCCCTGGCCTCCCGAAAGACGGCCTCACAACGATCCAGCACCATTCGGGCCACCGGCTCGCTGTCATACAATTCCCTGCCCATGCCAACCCACTGACTGCCCTGGCCGGTGTAGGCGAACGCCACCTTCCTTGCCGGGCGGGGTTCCGACAGCCCGTCCGCCTCCTCCAGTGATTTCAACCCCTCTCGCAGCGAGCCTAAGTCTTGAAACACAACCCCAGCCCGGTGCTGAAAATGACTCCGGCCCACGCCCGCCGTCCAAGCCGTGTCCGCCAATATTCGCTCCTGCGGGCATTCATCCAGCCAGGACAGGTACCGCTGCGCCAATTCGCGGAGGGCAGCACCAGACTTGCCCGACAGAGGAAGGAACCGGGTGGTTCGCTCACGGAACTCCGCATCCGCAGATGATCGTTCCGCATCCAGCTTCGGAGGGAGTATGGCCACCTTACGAGCGGAACCCGATGCCCATAGCGCACCGTCCAGTACGGTCCTTTCCGGCGTTTCGTGGCCCTCCAGGACAATGTGAGCGTTGGTGCCCGATATTCCGTAGGCGCTCACCCCTGCCAGGGGCGGCCGTCCGGGGTGGGGCGGCCAGTCCGTCAGTGCCGTGGTCACCCGCACCGGCAACCGGTCCCAGTCCACGCGGGGGTTCGGAGTGTGGAGGTTCAGATGCTTGGGAATCACCCCTGCTTCATGGCGAGCACAGCCTTGATCAGGCCGGCAATTCCAGACGCCGGTTCCAGATGGCCTATGTTGGTCTTCACCGAACCAACCAGCAGCGGTCGCTCCGGCTGTCGCCCCTTGCCGTAGACCGCCGCCGCCGCCTCTATCTCTATGGGGTCTCCGACCTCTGTGCCAGTGCCGTGAGCCTCGAGGTAGTCCACATCGGCTGGAGCTACGCTCGCGCGCAAGACCGCATCCTCAATCACTTGCTCTTGCGACAGCCCGTTTGGCACAGTCAGTCCGGCGCCCGTCCCGCAATGATTGACCGCAGAGCCTCGGATCACAGCCCAGATGCGGTCGCCATCCGCCTCCGCTTCGCTCAACCGCTTGAGGACCACCACCCCACAGCCCTCGCCCCTCACGTAGCCGTCTGCCGACGCATCGAAGGTCTTGCACTTGCCATCCTGCGACAGCATCCCGGAAATGGCGCGCATTTCCATCAGCCGTCCGTCGAAGATAGCCTGGACACCGCCAACTAAGGCCAGGTCCGCCTCACCCTGTCGCAGGCCCGATACGGCCTGATGCACCGCGACCAGGGAAGACGAGCATGCGGCGTCGACTGCCAGCGTGGGCCCAGTCAGCCCAAGCACGAATGCTACTCGCCCGCTGACGCTGTTGAGGGTGGTTCCAATGAGGGCATAGAGGGTTTCGGCAGGCTCAGCGGGCTCAGCGGACTCCATGATGAGTCCTCGGTATTCGATGTTGCTGATCCCTACATACACGCCGGTTCGGGTGCCCTTCAGCTGGTCCGGAGCTAGTGCAGCATCCTCAAGAGCCTGCCAGGAGGTCTCCAGCATCATGCGTTGTTGCGGATCCAGCAATTGAGCCTCTACTGGCGATATCCTGAAAAACTCCGGATCGAAAAGGTCTATGCCTTCGACGTAGGCACCAAACCGGCATGCAGGCTCCTCGACGGCGGCATCCGGGAAAAGCTCACCTATCCGCCCCACCCCCGAACCCGGAGAACCTTCGGTCACCGCACTCTCGCCAGTGACCAACTGACGCCAGAATGCTGAGAGATCCTCCGCGCCTGGGAACCGGCAGGCCATACCCACGATGGCAATGGGCTCTTCGGACTCAGATCCGTCAGGCGATCTGGTATCGGCAGAAACAGGCAGTTTGGCGGAGTAACTCCGGTCTCCATGCTGCACATTCATCACGCTCGTCCTCGAATCAGGCTGGACTTTTAGGCTGCTCGTTGACACCTTTAGTGAATGTCCCTAGGCTGACGAAAACCCTCATCGACGCTGGATATACGGGTAAATATATGGAGATCAAAGACCTGATCGTCGACGACCGGCAACGGGGGATCTTCAGGGTCCATCGTTCATCTATGACCTCAACAGATCTGTTCCAGCGGGAGCGGGAGTACATATTCAACCAGTGCTGGATATACCTGGGACACGAATCGGAAGTCGAGAACCCAGGAGACTACCGGCGTCGCACCATCGCTGGCCGGCCCCTTTTCTTCGCCCGCGGCAAGGATGGCCAGCTGCGGGTGTTCCTCAACTCCTGTCCACACCGGGGCGCCTTGATCTGCCGGCACGACGAAGGGAACGCCGAAGTCCTGCAATGCTTCTATCACGCCTGGACTTTCAACACCCATGGAGAGCTGATAGGGGTACCCGGCGGGGACGCCTACGGCCCCTACTTCGACCGGGGTGAGCTTGGCCTGAGAGAGCCGCCCAGGGTTGAAATCTACCGGGGCCTTGTATTCGTGAGCTTCAACCCCCATGTCGAGGACCTGGTCTCGTACCTTGCTGCCGCCAGGGACTACATCGATCTGATCGTGGATCAATCCGAGGAAGGGATGCGGGTGGTTGCCGGTTCCAACAAGCACACCATGAGAGCCAACTGGAAACTCCTGGGTGAGAACAGCCTCGATGGATACCACCTGGTCCCCACGCACCGGACTTACCTGGATTACATTGCCAGTCTCGGGCACGCCAACAATGGCGCGACGGCAACAATTCAGCCCCCTGGTATTGCGAAAGCCCTGAGCAATGGCCATTGCGTGATTGAATTCCCGGCCGGACACGGCCGCCCCGTCGCCCGATGGCACCCGGTATTTGGCGAAGACGCCAAAGAGCCGATGGCCCTGGTTCGACAGCGTCTGGTGGAAAAATACGGAGAGATGCGCACCTACCGGATGGCTGACGTGTCCCGAAGCCTGCTCATATATCCCAACCTGGTCATCAACGACATCGTGGCCATCACCATCAGGTACTACGAACCCCTGGCCCCTGACAACATGGAGGTCACCGCTTGGCACCTCGTCCCCAAGGAGGAATCCGAGACCATGCTGGCCACCCGCCTGGACAGCTTCCTGACCTTCCTGGGACCGGGCGGTTTTGCCACCCCCGATGACGTGGAGGCCCTGGAATCGTGCCAAGCCGGCTTCCGCGCCACCGAAGCCGAGTGGTCCGACATCTCCAGGGGTATGCTGAGGCCCGCCCTGATGGATGATGAGATCCAGATGAGGGGATTCTGGCGGCAATGGCACGCCAATATGCAGGGCCTTGGCAAGGTCAACGTACAGGACAGACAACTCTTGTAAGCGGAACCCGCAGAGTCCAGTTACGAGCAATGATTTCCCAAAAACGAAAATTGGGAAAGATCAAATATGGCAATTGATTACTCAGTTCTATTGCGACTGTGGTACTGGGGTGCTCGCTCAGGCACCCGACCACAGGTAGCCTTTTCGATTGTTTGATTTTGTTGCGTCGGCGCACTGGGGTTCCTCCTCCCAAGGCGAAGAAACCCGAAGCATTCCAGGATTAGTGGCTCTCTCAGTCAACGGCTATCACGAATTCCGTACCTCCGTACCAAGGGAGACGGCCGGGACCTATGTCGGATCTCGAGCCGATTAAATGTCGGCTACAGGCATGCGGCCACCGGCAGTGTGCCGCCCAGATACAGGCATAGCGCGGCCTTTTGATGATTGTGTGAAGTTGCCAAGCTCTCTGCGGTTCCTATTGAATACACTTCCCTTCCACATAGGCCGAGCCACTCCAAAGCCTGTGATCACCACGCTGTCGGCTGGTTAGACCATTCGGATGTTGCCGAGTCTTCAACTTACGGAGGGCAGACAGACCAACCAAAGACCATACCTCT
The DNA here is from genome assembly GCA_963667765.2 of Dehalococcoidia bacterium. Lineage (GTDB taxonomy): Bacteria > Chloroflexota > Dehalococcoidia > Lucifugimonadales > UBA3495 > VXOI01. The sequence goes on from CAXXON010000003.1 coordinate 487,460, forward strand.
CCCTTGCCTTGGTTCCGAGTCCGTATGATCCCGGATCGGCCCTGTGTCGATAAGTATCGTGAGATACCTTTTCAGGTGTCGTTTGCCCTGGCAACCATATAGTCGTTAGCTATCCTGCAAGAGATAGGTTTGCTTGTGTTAACCGTAACCTTGCGCCATGGCGCCTGCTTGTTATGGGCGAAGTCATCTGCACGGCCAAATACTTGCTTGCCGGGAGCTTGGCCTTCGGTACGATTAACCCTACCGTCAGTACTATGGCTACTTCCGTATAGGGCATCTGTTTCTTGCGGGCATCTTCACTGGCCATTTAGATTTATGGCGGTAGATGCTGCGATACATCGGTACATGCCTTCATCATTCGGGCAAACATGGCCACGCGCGTGTTCTGGAGTGAGGATGTCACACGGGTTCCCCCGCAGCCGGGGGCTTGAGCTGGTATCGAAGTTGGTTGACGCCTTCCGGATAAGCGACTGGCCCCTCAACCAATTCGACCCGGACGGCCTGAGATATGTGGCCACCGTTTCGGTCAGGGTGCACTGGTTCCTGAGCGCGGTGGTATTCGTCGAAACGGTGTATCGGGCCCATTACGGGCCCACCCTCCTCGGCGCCTATCTGTCGCTCCTGCTGCTGCTGGCCGGGTTCAACGGGTTCGTTTACCATCGGCTCCGATCGAGCCGGCCAATCACATGGCGCTTGATCCTGGCCGTTTTCATGGTGGACCTGTTTACGATTTCGGCGGCGGCGGCGATAAGCAACGGCTTCAACCACCCCTTCATCCACCTGTTCTTTTACCCGTTGCTGGCCGGATTTGCGGTCATGTTCACCTCCTTCCGGCTCAACATGGCCTGGGTGACGATGGTGTCCGCGCTCTATATGACCATCAGCCTGGCCGCAGGGGATGGGCTGGACATGGCGGCGAGGGACGAGAAGGCGCTGCTGGCTCGAATCGCGATCATGTACGCCATCGTCGCCACGGTGAACCTGGTCTCCAGGTTCGAGCGCATGAGGTGGCGGGAGACCGTCGATCGTGAGCGGACGCTACAGCGCGAGCGAACAGAGCTGTCCCAGACGATCCACGACACCACCGCCCAGTCGGCCTACATGGTCGGGCTGGGCATCGACACGGCGAAGAGAATTGGCGGCGACGCAAATCCGGAACTGGCCGCCACCCTGGAGGCGACCGCACAGCTGACCCGGTCCATGATATGGGACCTGCGCCACCCCATAAACATGGGCGGCATATATCAGGGCCGGGAGTTGAGCCGGGTGCTGGGGTCCCACGCCACCAGCTTCACCAACGTCTCCTCCGTGCCCGCTGAGATGACGCAGACGGGCGTGGAGACCCCGCTCTCCATCGAGGCCAAGAGCCTGCTCTTTTCCATTGCGCACAACGCCCTGACCAACGCCTACCGTCATGCCGGGGCAGGCCGGGTGTCCATTGAGCTGGACTATAGCGGGGAGGGTATCCGTCTGTCCGTGTCCGATGACGGTACCGGGCTGCCCGACGATTACGAGGAGCGGGGGCACGGTTTTGCCAATATGGCCCGCGACGCCGTGCGCTTGGGCGGAACCCTCGTGGTGGAAAAGAGAGGACGCCTGGGCGGCGCATCGGTGACCTGCATGGTGCTGCCTAGACAGCCAGCGTGAGAGGAGAATAGAAATGGCATTGTGCCAACGCGCCAGGGTGATGATCGTTGACGACCATTCGGTCCTCAGGGTGGGGCTGAAGCAGGTCCTGGAGCAGACCGGGGAGTTCGAGGTGGTGGGACAGGCGGGGGACGGTGAGGAGGCGGTCCGCTTGGCTGCCAAAGTGCTGCCGGATGTGGTCGTGATGGACGTGATGATGCCGAAAAAGGACGGGGTGCAGGCCTGCCGGGAGATCATGGAGTTCGCCCCGGGCACACGCGTTGTCATGTTGACTGCGTCTGCGGAAGAGGACGCGGTGGTGGAGGCGGTGGCCGCCGGAGCGACCGGATACCTCCAGAAGGAGTCGGGGCTGGACCGGCTGCTTTCGGCCGTGCGGGATGTCTCCGGGGGTGAACTCCGAGTACCTGCAGAGGTGGTTACCAGGGTGTTCGCGGGGATACGCGGTAGTGCCAAGATGGAAAATGCCGCTGAAAAGGCCGGACTCACTCAGAGACAGCAGGAGATACTCGTTTCCTTCGCCTCTGGCATGTCCTATGCCCGGATTGCGGAGGTGCGTGGAGTCAAACCGGTGACTGTACGGAACGCAGTCTACGCCATCCAGGACAAGCTGCATATCGAGTCGATGCAGGGCCTGGTCCTCTGGGCCGTGCGAAACGGACTTCTGGATGACGCAGAACAAGGCGGTTGACGCTCCTGCGCTTCGGCCGGCTCCACCAATCGCAGGATGCAGGCAGGTTGAGGCGCCGGCTGACCAGCGTGAACTCCCCGCATTACGGGCCCCGGATACTGCTCCGGCCGTTACGCAACCGCTGATGTAAGGCTAACAATTGGCCTTGCCAGAAGGATCGTAGCTGGAATGAAGGGCCCCCAAGGGCTTAACCCACGGGCTGGGGGAGGTAATTTCCGCTTTGACCACACCGAATTGCAAGCCCTGCGCCACGTAGGGTGGCGTTCTCCATGCCCATGTGGGCCAAAAGATTCACCTTCCACACACCGGGCATCACAGCCTAGTTCTGCGGACGAGGTCCATGACTTTAGATTAGCCTTGTACCATCCCGCAAGTTCAGCGGCTGTGGCTAAGCTTGCAAATCCGGAGACAGGTTGAGAATCAGAAAACGGGCCATCCTGACCGGCGTTGCGGCGGTGCTTGTCGCCCTCATCGCCGCCGCTTCGGCCTTCCTGTACTTCTCCGGACTGGGCGCATTCCTGTGGTTCATTGTCACTCTCGAGGATGAGACCCCGCAGCCGGAATTCGCGCAGCGACTCGCTGAATCCGGGCTGGTGGTTCACACCATCGGCGGAAGCCGGCCCGCCACGCTGGCGCTTCCGGCCGGACACGACCCCCACGAGCCCATGCCCCTCCTGGTGGCTCTCCACGGCTATTCCGGGTACGCCTCGATGATGGACGATTTATTCGGGATCCCCAGCCACATCAACAGCAAGGGATTTGCCCTCATACTGCCCGACGGCACTCCGGACGACGACGGCAACCGGTTCTGGAACGCCACCGGCTTCTGCTGCGGCAGGGCCGAGAACAAGCCCGACGACGTGGCGTACCTCAGCGCGCTGGTGGAAGAGGCAAAGACCCTTGGTTTGATAGACCACACGTACGCAATGGGATACTCCAACGGCGGCTTTATGGCATACCGTCTAGCTTGTGAAAACTTGCCCGGACTCGCCGCCATCGCCTCGGTCGCCGGGTCCTCCTTCAACGATCCGGTGCGCTGCGACAGCGCAACCCCCGTATCGGTGCTCCAGATCCACGGTGACGAAGACGATGTCATCAAGTCGGATGGTGGCTCAAACCCAGACCTGGGCCCGGGAAGCCACCCTGCCGCGTCAGAGTTGGCAGGCCGATGGGCCCGGCGGGCGGGTTGCGATATGCCCCCGGAGTCCCTGCCTTCCATTGGGGTCAGCCGCTTCGGGAGCGGCACGGAGACGACTGTCTCTCGCTACCTGAACGGTTGCCGGGATGGAGTGACCGTTGAGTTCTGGAACGTCTCCGGCGCAGGCCACTTCATCATCGCCAAGGCCGATTTCATGGACCGTGTTCTGGACTGGCTGTTTGCCCAAAGAAAAGGGGCCTAGTACTACAGTCGCAGATGACCGGCCTTATTGTTGGAGGGCCTCAAAGGCCGTCGAATTTGACTTCGGTTTCTGCGCCTCTGATAGGTGAAACCAAGCTGATTGAGGATCCAACAGTGCCGTCGCAGTGCATGTGCGACTGTAGTACTGGGCAGATGTCCTTTCTCCTGTGGGGATAGCTGAACAACAGACTTTTCTTGAACCATCAACGCGACACCGCATTCAACACAGCTTCACTCTCACAGGCAGGATCACCCTTTCATCTACCCACAGGAAAGGCTTCCGGCGGTTGCTTGGCGGTGATTTAGACGGCTCTGAGTGGTTATCTGCAGATCGCGCGGGGACCGAGGCCACGGATGTGCGAACGGTAGTGTCAAGTGCATCCGCTCTGGAGCAGCATTTGCTGTGTGACCGTCAGGGCAATCGCCCTCGGGACATGGGGCGTCAGGGCCTTTCTCCGCAGAGACAGGACGGGGATCATCAATCATCCTTGAGTCGGTCGCCATGGAAGGAGGTCCTGGCAACGACCGAGGGACCGCGATATCAGGCACTAGAACAATAACAGGCCGTACCACGGTGCCACCTTGATTCACTTTGCCGTTGTGGCGAGGAGCGGAGTCCAGTGAGGAAGCGCTGAACAGTTGTGGTTTCCATCCAACTTCGAACGCCCCTGATTTTATACCGGTTGGTACTGGGCACCGCTTTGCTGTGGGTAATCACCTATCACCTGCTCACTGCTGCGAACGAGGTGAGCGACCAATCCTCGCCTCCGGCAATGCCCACGGGGCTCAGCCACTTCGGTAACCCGTGACAGCGTGGCACTCAGTTAGGACGACCCCGGCGACGGCAACATAATGGGCTGCCAGGTGCTCCGGCGCCCGGTTCACGGAGACAGACTGGTCCGGGTAATTGAGTGAGGGCTGTCTTGCGGCTGAAAGAGATGATCTTTGGGAGAATCTCACCCTCTCCCATTCGGCAGGCCCAGGACAGGCCTGCCCCTCTCCTTCGAGGGAGAGGGTTCAATCGAAAGGCCCTGGATGGAGTGGGGCTTCCCTTGGCGGCAGCACTCACCCTGCTCCTCATTGCAGCGGTCCTCATGGTACTGTCCACGAGTCCGGCGCAAGCGCAGACCTGCCCGGGCGCTGTCAATCCACCAACGGCCACCGATGTTCCCGTGACGGCTGTGCCGATCGTGGTCGAGTCCACGACGGCCGACTACTTCGTTCTGTACGCGAGCCACGACGCGGACGGGGAGACGGTGGAGTATCCGGTCCGGGTAACCCTGGGCGAGGACGGTACCACCACGCTCGCCGAGAACGTGGCGCCACTGCCCAAGGAGCGCTACCGGGTGGAGAAGTACCTCGTTGCCAACCCGGCCGATGTAGATGGCGATTGCACTGACGACGTCACCGAACTCGCCAACCAGGTGAGAATGAACCCGGTGAACCCTGCGAAGTCCCTGGAACTCGCCGACGGCGCCGTGACCGTAAACGATCACCAGACGTACGAGGCGCTCGCCTACGCTGCCGCGGGTGGTGGCGAGCACTTGAAGTTTGTAATAACCGACTTTGACACCTCCCGGCCCGGTGTCTACTTCCAGAACACCAGGAACCATCGGCATCACGCCTCCTTCTTCGAGTCTCAACAGCTCGGCAGGTTGAGCGACTCAATCCTGAGGGGTTCAAGCGTGAAGGGTATTGTCACCTATGACCCGGATCTGATTGCCCCTGACGGCAGCCTTGGGTTGTATCACTACGTTATCAACGGCCAGCCATCGCTTTGGCTGTGGCCGATACTTTGGCTGGGCGAGCGGATTCACACGTTGTTGGCGGCGAGCATGCCTGTGCTTGACGACAATTTGGGCCTTCGGATAGTGAACCAGGATCTCCCGTACATCCAGGCGGATCTGCTGTCGGATCAAGCACGCCGCGCGCACCTGGTGTTCGACGACGATGTCGATGGTGATGGCGGCTTTCTGACATTGAATCCTGGAGAGGGGTACGGCCTGCTGCGCAGCATGGAGGCCGGTGAGCGTCCTCATTCGCGAGATGTGGTGATCTACGAGACGCTGCCCAACGAGTTGCCCCGCGTCGCGGGGATCATCAGCACGGTGCCCCAGACGTCGCTGTCGCATGTCAACCTGCGGGCTTTGCAGGACGGTGTGCCCAACGCGTTCATCGCCGACGCGCTGGAGAAGGACGACATCAGCGATCTCATCGACAACCCCGTCCATTTCGCGGTCAGCGACACCGGCTACTCGATCAGGGCGGCGACGCAGACCGAGGTGGACGAGTTCTATGCGTCCTCCCGTCCCGCAGAGGCCCAGACGCCCCAGCGCGACTTGACGGTGACCTCGATCACCGCCCTCGACGAGGTCGGCTTCGAGGACTGGGACTCCTTCGGCGTCAAGGCCGCCAACGTGGCCGTGCTGGGGACCCTGGACTTCCCGACAGGGACCGTGCCAGAGGGATTCGCGGTGCCGTTCTATTTCTATGACGAGTTCATGAAGCACAACGACCTCTATGACGACGTCGAGGAGATGCTGGCGGACACGGACTTCCAGGCGGACTTCGACACCAAGGTGGATGAGCTCAAGAAGCTTCGGAAGAAGATCAAGAAGGCCGACACTCCAGAGTGGATCGATACCGCACTGACCGAGATGCACGCGACGTTCCCGGAGGGTACCTCACTGCGGTACCGGTCTAGCACCAACAACGAGGATCTACCCAACTTCAACGGGGCGGGTCTGTATGACTCCAAGACGCAGCATCCCGAGGAGACCACCGAGGACGGGATCTCCAAGTCGCTTAAGCAGATGTATGCCAGCCTGTGGAACTATCGGGCATTCGCGGAGCGCGACTTCCATCGCATCGACCATCAGGCTACCGCGATGGGGGTGCTGGTGCATCCCAACTACTCAGACGAGTCGGTCAACGGTGTGGCGGTGAGCGTCGATCCGTCCTACGGCACTGAGGGGACCCACTACGTCAACTCGCAGGTCGGCGAGGATCTCGTCACCAACCCCGAGGCCCACTCCGAGCCCGAGGAAGTGCTGCTGTACCCCGACGGAAGATACACGGTTGTTGCGTTGTCCAACCAGGTTCCTCCGGCACAGCTGCTGATGACCGACGATCAGATGGCTCAGCTGCGTCGGCATCTGGATGCGATCCACGAGAAGTTCGAGGAACTCTATGCCGTGGAAGAGGGCGAGCAGTTCGCCATGGAGATCGAGTTCAAGATCACCAGCAACAACACCCTGGCGATCAAGCAGGCCCGCCCTTGGATTTTTAGCCCCCCCTCCCCCGACATTGAGGCACAGGGTGATGCTCTGACGGCTGTCTTCGATACCGCGCCGGCGGCTCACGATGGCACGGCCTTCGATGTGAGGGTCCGGTTCAGCGACAATATCGGGGTCGGCGCCGATGAGTTCAGGCGTTCCGCAGTGGCGGTGACGGGCGGATATGTGGCAAGCGCCCGTCGGGTGGACCGACGCAGCGACCTGTGGGAGATGAGGGTTCACCCATATTCGGGCCTCGAGAACGTGACCATCACACTGGCGCATAATCGTCGCTGTCTGGTCGTCGGCGCCATCTGCGCCTCGGATGGGCGGCGGCTGTCGAATCGGCTCGAACATACGGTGCAGGTTCCGCCCGCGACCCCGGACCAGCCCACGGCGACCGCGATGTGGTCGGGCATCGTGGACCTGGAGTGGAACGAGGTCGACCGAGCGGACTCCTATGACGTGCAGCTCAGCCGGCAGCCCAGCGAGGGTGCCCCGGACTCCCAGTGGATTGACCTGCCCAATGAGGGCACGGACATCGCGTTCTACGGGGCTGGGGCGGTCATCAAGAACCTGCCGTTGGAGCCGCTGCGGTTCCGTGTGCGTGCAGTGAATGACTTTGGAGAGTCGCAGTGGTCGCAGGAGTTGCTGGTTGCCTCAACGGGGGGGCCTCAGGCCTGGTCTGGTGTCGCGGAGCCGGTGAACTCCGCGGCCACCGGAGCGCCGACGATTACTGGCACGCCGGGGGTGCTGGAGACATATAGGGTTGACGTTTCGGGCATCGACGACGCAAACGGTCTGGAGCGTGTGAAGTTCCGCTACCAGTGGACGCGAAACGACGGCACCGACCGGAGCGACATAGAGGGAGCAACCGCGCCGTCCTATTCACTCACAGCGGACGATTTGGGCAAAAACATCGGGGTGCGGGTGACCTTCGTCGACAGACAGGGCTTCTCGGAGTCCTTGTTGAGCAGCCCGGGTGAGGTTGCTGTCAACAACTCGCCCGCCACGGGCGCGCCTGCCGTTACCGGCACGGTGCGTGTGGGAGAGACGCTCACTGCAGACACGTCGGGCGCCTCAGATGCCGACGGGCTGGTCAACGCGACGTTCAGCTACCAGTGGTTGGCCGACGACATCAACATCAGTGAAGCTACAGGCTCCACCTACGCCTTGGTTGCCACAGACGTAGGAAAAGCGATAAGGGTTCGGGTGTCATTCACGGACGATGCGGGCAATCAGGAGTCGGTCACCAGCGAACCGACAAGCGGAGTTCCTGGAATATGGGGCGGTACGGTGACGGTGGGAGATGATCCCGCCGGCACTGGCGCGGTCGGTTACTCGGCCTTTGCAGATAGCATGGGCTCAATCACATCCCCGGACTTCGTAGCAAACGGTGAGGACAATACGGTAGACGCAATCGCCTACAACGAAGACGGGCTGCATTTGGCTCTGTCGCGGGAACTTTCAACACCCTTCAACATTCAAGTTGATTCGAAAACCTTCGATTCCTCCTCAGCTTCGACCAGCGAGGGATCTGAAACCTACATTTATACGTGGGACGAGCCCGGACTCAATTGGGCTACCGGCAACAGCGTCCAGGTCATCATCTTGGAGGACATAGCGACTGATCCACAGAGTGCCTCGACCAACTCGCCAGCGACAGGCACACCGACCATAACCGGCTCAGTGCAGGTGGACCAGACGTTGACGATAGACATCTCTGCAATTGCCGATGAAGACAGTATGGACAACGCTACCCTCGCTTACCAGTGGGTTCGTACCGATGGCACCACCGATTCCGGCATCCAGGGCGCCACTGCCTCGACCTACACCCTTGTAGCCGCAGACGAAGGCAATTCCATAAAGGTCCAGGTGAGCTTTACCGACGACGCGGGCAACGACGAGTCCATGACCAGCGCGGCCACCGAAACGGTGGCGCCCAGGGCCAACTGGCCAGCCACCGGTCTCCCCACCATCAGCGGTACAGCGCAGGTAGGGCAGACCCTCACGGCGGACACCTCGGCCATCGCCGACCCCGGCGGCCTGAACAACGCTGTCTTCTCCTACCAGTGGGGGGCCAGCGGCCTGGGAATACCGGGCGCCACAGACTCAACCTACACTATCTCCGAAGAGGACGAGACCTACCACATCCAGGTCATAGTCACCTTCACCGACGACGAGGGCAACAACGAATCGCTCAAGAGTCAGGCCACCGCTCCAGTATCGGCAGGAAACAGCCCGGCGACGGGAGCGCCAACCATCACCGGCACGGCCCAGGTGACGGAGACGCTGACCGCAGAGACGTCAGGCATCGCCGACGCCGACGGGTTAACCAGCGTGTCCTACAATTACCAGTGGGTCCGCAACGACGGGACCAACGACACTGACATCGCTGGAGCGACAAATGGTACCTATACCCTGGTCGAAGGGGACCAGGGAAAAACCGTTACGGTACGTGTGACTTTCACCGACGACAAAGCCAACGATGAGTCGCTGACGAGCACGGCCACAACTCCAATATCGGCGGCCAACAGCCCGGCGACAGGAGCGCCCACCGTCAGCGGCGCGGCCCAGGTGACGGAGACGCTCACAGCTGACACATCGGAGATCGCCGACGAGGACGGGTTAACCAGCGTGTCCTACGCTTACCAATGGCTCCGCAACGACGGCACCGACGACACTGGCATCGCTGGTGCGACAAACGCTACCTATACCCTGGTCGAAGGGGACCAAGGAAAAACCGTCAAGGTACGAGTGACCTTCACCGACGACTCGGGAAACAGCGAGACATTGACCAGCGCGTCCACCGCCCAGGTGGCCAGCGCTCCTCAGGAAGAAGAGGAGCCCGAAACTCCGGAGCCGCCCGGAAAGCCCACCGGCCTGAGCGCCACCCTGAACAGTGACGGATCCATCACGCTGACTTGGACCGCGCCCGAAGGCGACGTGGACGGCTACCAGATCCTCCGGCGCCGGCCCCAGCAGGGCGAGAGCGAACTGGCAGTCTACGTCGATAACACCGGCACCACGGCCACCACGTGGACGGACACCGACACCTCGCTGGACACGAGGTACGTCTACCGGGTCAAGGCCCGTAACGGAGACCTGCTCAGCGAATGGTCCAACTTCGCCCGGGTGGACAAGTAACCCGCCGCCAGGGTCGTGAACGTCCCCGGCAATCCAGGAATCCAAGGGGCCCGCTGCTCATGCAACGGGCCCTCCCGGATTTATCATTGCAAAAACCCATGAGTTGAGAAGAAGACACGAACAGTCCTTTTGAGAATCCAGTCATCGACGGCACCCAGGACACCGTCATAACACTCAAGGTCGTACAACAGCTCTAAGCTGAAGTCCATGCCGCCAGTAATCGTCCTCAGGCGGGAGTTGCTGTAAATCACCAGGAACTACAGTCCGGTAATCCCCGAAATCGCCAAGGTCATCAGTCCACCCTGGGCACCAAGTAGAAGACCATATCCGCACTTGAACTTGACGTGCGGAGATGTCTTACAAGGAGATGTCCCAAGTGGACGTAGTGGAAGTCATTCGACGCTGGCAAGAGGGCAACAGCCAACGCCACATAGCGTCGGGAACGGGACTGTCGAGAGATACGGTCCGGAAATACCTGGCAGCGGCGGTGGAGGCCGGGGTCAGGCAGGAAGGATCGGAGCCCACGGAGGAACAGCTGAGTTGGCTGTTGAGCCTGAGCCGGTCGGGCCCACGAGAGGCAGTGGCGCCCGCCGAGGACCTGCTGGAATCCTGGTTTATAGTACTGGTCTCCTCAGCGGAGACTGGGACTCTCGGGAGTGCCGAGTGGCTGATACGAGGACCTCCCGTCCTCCCAGGCAACATGGATGTCGCTCGGTAGAGCGAGAAACTACCGTCATTATGGGGCGTCCCATCCAAATTTCTGTTTCGTGCAAATTCTCACAACTGCTGGTAATGGCTAGCAAGGGAAAATGGGCAAGTCCCAGGCAAATGCCATATCATGGTCAACTGCGGTAAGGTCAGAATCTTGCACTAAGGTCGCTATCGGCACTTTGGCCACCGGCATTCGCCGGGGAGCAGGACTTGGGTCCCCTCAAGGGGCGAGATGCGAACCAGGAACTTGGGATAGACAGTCAGGTCGGCGCGTATTGATTAGATAACCCTGTCCCCCTGCCCTGGTGTGGACTGGCTATCCGGTTCACCCGCCACCCCGTGCAGGGGGGTCAACATTACGCGCCAACGGGGAGTTTCCTTGGACACCTCGACCAGGAGTTCCTCAAGCGGGACATCGATGTCGATATCGTCGAATTCGAAATTGAAGGCCGCATTCACATGGGACGGGCAGACGAGGCCCGCCGTGGCGTTATTCTCCCGTCCCACCCGCCGCAGTTCCTAGCGTTCGGCGAGGGTCATCTTCCGCTGGTAGTGGCAGCCAGCGATAGCGCATTTGATCGACACTTTTCTGGCCATTTCCCCAATGTTACAACAACAGCCCAGGGGGTTCGAACATGCGCGCGGGGTGTTCAGCATCAACCTTTGTCCTGGTTGCGGAGCGGGGAAGTCCCTGCACCCAAGTAGCCCTGAGCACGGACCGGCACGCCGGAAAGGGCCGCTGAACGCTGAAAATGCGGTTCGCACAACCGGTCTTACGGTGAGCCGACGTAAGGGGGCACAACGGGGTCCGCCTGCCAGCCGTTGACGAACTAAGGCAACAACGGTTCCTTTGAAGGGAAGCAGTTACCCTTCGTCCGGCGGACTGGGGCTCAGGTCCTCTCCCCTGGGCGGGTGTTGTTGCCTGCATATCCACCCCGCCCAGGCTACCGGGCCATCGACATGGTGGCCGCCACAGCTTCCCTCAGCAGCACCGGAGCTTGGACGTCCGGCCGCTGGTTCTGGGCGGGGCAGCCCGGACTCGCCGGGCGAGTCCACCCCTGCGGTACGGCGTGCAGCCTCGATGGTCGGCGGCACCTTCCGCACCACGGCCATCCCAATTCTCTGCCACACCAGGGCCGTGAGATATTCGAGGATATCCACCTGAGCTGCGGGGACCTAGGTCGACCCGACGCCCTCGGCACAAGCCATTAACCCAGTCCACTGGATCGAGTGGGCTCTGACGATGGCACTGGTCAAGGAAGTCGCCTGCATAAAACGCCTATTCCCAGCCATATCCGGTGTTCGTCCTGCGCAGAGAGACACCGGCAAGGCGATGGACACAGGACCGCCAAGCGCTCCAGCGCATCGATCGTCTGAAATTCTGTCTGCCCATACCCTCTCTCACAGGAATATAGGCCACCCGGTGAGGTTTCTCCCCAAACGTGGGCGAATTCCTGCTGGCATCTCCGCAGATCATCTCCTTCGAAAAGTGCAAGAGTATCAGACGACAAAGCAAAATATATCAACATTGGCATTACATATATAACACATTATGATTCAAACAGACTTTGCCAGCGCACCACACCCGGGCGAAAGCAGCACAGGAGGACCACGATGACGTGCAGAACCGCCAGCGCCAGCCTCGGCCTAGTTGGCCCAGCAAATGCCCGGTGGAGAGTCCCTCTCCACTTCCTCGCCCTCCTGCTCCTGATGGCCGCCCTCGCCGCCTGCGGTGGCGGCGACGACCCCACCCCCAGGCCGGAGCGGGCCACCACCCAGCCGGAGGCCACCGAGCCCGGCGCAATCACCTCCCCCGCCAGCGGGCAGGCCACCAACCCGCCAACCGCAACCACCGCCCGCCCTCAGGCCACCGAAGACGCCGAACCCGGCCCAACCCGCTAGGGAGTGCTGGGCCGCGTCGGCAGCCAGCCCACCTCCGGACCGGAGGCTACCGAAGATGCAAGCGACGCTGCGCCCAGGCTTGCGGAAGGGGACGGAGTGAAGAGCGAGGGTGAAATTATCAGTGTGGGAGGTAGCCACGCATGCTGGGTAATGGCCGACAGCACCGTAGTCTGCTGGGGCAGGGATAGATACGGCCAAGCCACGCCGCCAGCTGGTGAGTTCGCCTCCGTCAGCGCCGGGGATGACTATACCTGCGGTGTGAAGACAGATGACACTGTCGCCTGCTGGGGCAATGATTATGAAGGCAAGGCCACGCCGCCAGCTGGTAAATTCGCCTTGGTAAGTGCCGGGGATGACCATACCTGCGGGATAAGTAACAACGGCGCCGTCGCATGCTGGGGCGAGGATGACATCGGCCAAGCCACGCCGCCAGAAGGTGGCTTCACCTCAATCAGCGCTGGGGAAGGCTATACCTGCGGGGTGAGAGATGACGGTGCCGTCTCCTGTTGGGGCAAGGATGACTGGGCCCAAGTTACGACGCCCGTGGGGAAATTTACCTTGGTGAGCGCCGGGCGATACTACGCCTGCGGTCTGAGGACTGACAGCACTGTCGCCTGCTGGGACGATGAAGGCCGCTACGACCATGCGCCGTCCGAGGGTGAATTTACCTCCGTCAGCACTTTGGGTAAGTACGCCTGCGGGGTGAAGAGCGATGACAGCATCGCCTGCTGGGACGAAGATGGAGATAGAAGAGAAGCCGAGTCCTCCGAGGGGAGATTCGTCTCCGTAAGCACAGGGGGCTTACATACCTGCGGGGTGAAAGCTGACGACACCGTCATCTGCTGGGGGGGGAGTGAATATTACCTGAGAGCCACGCCACCCAAGGGGGAGTTCGCCTCCGTCAGCGCGGGGAACGGCCACACCTGCGGAGTCAAGACGGATGGCGCCGTTGTGTGCTGGGGCAGGGATGGATACGGCCAGGCCACGCCGCCGGCTGGGGAGTTCGCATCCGTCAGCGCCGGGAACGAGCACACCTGCGGGCTGAAGACAGATCGCACCGTCGCCTGCTGGGGAGGCCAAGGCCTTGCCGGCGAGGCCATTCCGCCGGACGGGGATTTCCTGTCCGTCAGTGCCGGAAAGAATTTAACTACCTGTGGGATTGGAACTGACGGCACCGTCTCATGCTGGGGATTGGATATTGCCACACCACCCACGGGCACTTTCGCCGCAGTGAGCACTGGGGGTGATCACGCATGCGGGGTGAGAACCGACGGCACCGTCGCCTGTTGGGGCGACAATCGCCTCGGCCAAGCCACGCCGCCGGCCGGGGAGTTCGCCTCCGTCAGCGCTTACAGCGGGGGCTCCTACGCTAACACCTGCGGGGTGAGAACCGACGGAACGGTCGCCTGCTGGCCACCTGATGCTGGCGCGCCTCCCGTGGGAGAATTCACTTCCGTCAGCGCCGGGCGATTCTACGCCTGCGGTCTGAGGACTGACAGCACTGTCGCCTGCTGGGACCGGGACACATCTGGGAAGAGCAGGACCTGGATGCCTGAGGGGGAATTTTCTTCTATAAGCGCCGGGGATGACCACACCTGCGGAGTGAAGACCGACGGCACCGTCGCCTGCTGGGGGGGAGAGGACAAGGTTGTTCCGCCGCCGTGGTACGGCGACGAATAGGCAGGCGGCCGCACCGCCGCCTGCTGGGGAGAGGCATACCGCGGGCAGACCACCCCCAGGTTGGGAATCACCAGGTGCATGAGCATCGGTAGAGTCTTGCAGGAAGTTGAACTGTACCGGGAGGAAACAGATGACTGACAAAAACCGCAACGGCAACTCGGCGATGCGCGCATGGAGCGCTCCTGCCCTGCTGCTCGCGCTCCTGCTCCTGATGGCCGCCCTCGCCGCCTGCGGTGGCGGCGACGATCCCACCCCCAGACCAACACGCGACTCCGCCCGGCCGGAGGCCAATGAGCCAGGCGCAACCAGCGCGCCGACGTCCGGGCAGGCCACTCAAGGCTCCGAACCCGAGCCCACTCGCCATGGAGTCTTGGGCCGAGTCGGCAGCCAGCCGACCGCCGAGACGGAGGCCACAAGAGAGAGTGGCGTTGCATCGCCTCGGCCCGGTGAAGCCCGCTTTCAGCAGACTATCGTTGAGTTCGCCTCGGTCAGCTCGGGAAACGAACACAGCTGCGGGTTGACGCCAGACGGCGCTGTTGCCTGCTGGGGCGCTAACTGGCAAGGTCAGGCCGCGCCACCAACCGGAGAATTCATCTCCGTCAGCGCTGGGGCTGCGCATACCTGCGCGGTGAATACCAACGGCACCGTCGCCTGCTGGGGTGGGGGTTCTCAGGACGGGCCGCCAGAAGGAGAGTTCGTCTCGGTCAGTGCTGGGAGCGGGCACACCTGCGGCGTGAAACGGGACGGCACCGTCGCCTGCTGGGGCAGTGATAACCAAGGCAAGGCCACGCCTCCGGTCGGGGAGTTCGCCTCCGTCAGCGCCGGTTACGACCATACCTGCGGGTTGATGACTGACGGCACCGTTGCCTGCTGGGGTAGCAATGACCAGCCGCAGGTCAACATCAGGGCCCTGCCGACTCCTGCCCCAGGAACAACTGCGGTGGCCCCTCCCACGCCTTCGAGGGTCGGACCTGCTGTACCCCCGGTTGGCGAATTCACGTCGGTCAGTTCCGGCAAGTCCCACACCTGCGGAGTGAAGACTGACGGCGCCGCCGTCTGCTGGGGAGATAACGACCTCGGCCGATCGACCCCGCCAGGGGGCCAGTTTACTTCGGTCAGCGCCGGTATTTTGACGACCTGCGCGGTGAAGACCGATGGCAGCCTCGCGTGTTGGGATAGCAGTGCTGAGAGCTACTCGCTAGGGGGCACCGGCTATTCGTTCGTTGGTCCCGGGTCAAGACTGTCAGAGCCTCCCCAAGGCCAGTTTGTCTCCGTCAGCGTCGGCGCTCTGCACGCCTGCGGCGTGAAAACCGACGGTTCAGTTGCCTGCTGGGGGGATACCCGACTGGGGCAGGGGATTGCTCCAGGCACGGCCTTCACCTCAATCAGTGTTGCAGAACAACACGCCTGCGCGTCGAGGAGCGACGGCACCGTCTCCTGCTGGGGAGACAACAGCGAAGGCAGGGCTACTCCCCCAGTGGATCTCTTCGCCACCGTTACCGCCGGACGCGACCACGCTTGCGGACTGAAAGGCGATGGCTCCATCGATTGTTGGGGCGAGGATGACTACGGGGTCACCATGCCGCCATCGGGTCAGTTCACATCGGTAAGTGCTGGATTTAAGCACAACTGCGCGTTGGGAACAGACGGGTCCGCGACCTGCTGGGGACGAGACGGCGACGGTGAGGCAACTCCTCCCTCGGGCCGGTTCGCCTCCGTCAGTGCCGGGGGCGACAACGGAAGCGTCCACAGCTGCGGTATTCTGAGCGACGGCACAGGTATCTGTTGGGATTCAAACCGTGATTGGCGCGACAATTATGCCGGCCAGGCCACGCAGCCCGATGGCGAGGTCAAGTCCGTCAGTGCCGGATACCAGCAGACCTGTTGGGTTAAAGCCGACGAATCCCTTGTTTGCACCGGGGCCTACTACAACGAAGGTGAGGGCAGCCTCATGCCAGCCAGCGGGCAGTTCACCTCGGTCAGTGCCGGACGAAATCATGCCTGCGGGGTGAAGACCGACGGGTCCGTCGCCTGCTGGGGCTATGACGATGACGGATACGGCCACACCTCTCCACCCACTGGCAATTTCACCTCTGTAAGCGCCGGGACAGACCGCACATGTGGGATCACCAAAGGCGGGTCTGTGACTTGTTGGGGGAGATTATCTGTCGTACTGGCGGGGATGCACAATCGGAATGATCAATAGCGGCAAGAATATATAGGGAAGCCTCCTCGCCCCCAGTCATGGACGGACAGCATATAGCGCGAAGGTACTCCCAGCGCTTGTCTGGTATGGCGCATGGCGCTGCCCGTCCCGTATAAAGTACGGAGCCTGCCCATACTTATCCTAAGTCTGTCGAACCAGTTGAGTGGGGAGATACCCGCGGAGCTGGGCAGCCTCTCCAACCTGAGGCGGCTGGCCCTCAACGACAACGAGTTGAGCGGGTTCGTGCCGGGCAGCCTGGCAGACCAGTTGAACCTTAGCAACTATGACCTTGGCGACCTGCCCTTCTGCTGAGGCCACGCGCCCTCAGCCGGGGACGGACGGCATATCGCCCGGAAGGCGGTCCCCGGCTCCGTGTCAAGTGCGGAGCCTGCTCATAGTCTTCATCCCAGGGCCGGATGTACATCGCCAACACGGTCCTGCCGTACCATCCGCCCTGCCGCATGATCGCAGGGTACGGAACACCAGCCCTGGCAACTCCACGCGGTCGAGGTGGCTGGAAACAGCCCTGTTTACAGCCATGGCTGTAAATTATCCTGCTCCGTAGCTGAAGGGGTGGCTGGAAAACCCGGTTGCAGAAATTCTTGGCAGAATCCTATACATCAGCTATTCCAGCCAGGGATGTAATGGATGACGCTGTACGGCTCCGCCAGCATCTCGGTCAGGGAGCCCGAGGACAAGAATCTGGACCCGCAGGTGGAGCGGTTGGTCCGCGCCAGCTGCGCCATGGGCAACATCCGGGCCGAGGAGGCCAGCGGGGCCAAGGACGACCGCGGCGGCCTCTTGGAGCTCATGGACTTGGTGGTCGACGGCGACACCTTGGTGGTCACCCACATCGACCGGCTCTCCAGGGGGTTGGCCTACGGGCTGCAGGTGATCGAGGGCCTGCATCACGCCGGGGTGGAGTTCCGGTCACTGGCGGAGGACTTCGACACGGCCACGGCCAACGGGAAGCTCCATCTCCAGATGGTACTCGCCTTCAGCGAGTGGTGGCGCAACTCGATCAGGGGGCGCTCGGTCGCGGGCCAGGCCAATGCGCGGACCGAGGGCCGTTTCCCCGGCCGGCGTCCCAGCCTTACCGAGCAGCAACCGGAGTACATCAGAGAGGAGCGGTCGAAAGGAGTGAGCCAGCGGGAGCTGGCCAAGCGCCTGGAGGTCAGCCGCTGGACCATCCAACAGGTGGACGGGTAGCAGTTGGAGGGAAACTGCAGCCTCTACTCGAATCCCGTGCGTAGTACAGGTGGGGCACCATCACTCCGCCCCAATGGCCCGATTTCTCGCGGCCATTGACAGGTGCAGGCCACACAAACTGGCCGGTCGACCGGTAGGTACGTCGCTTTGGCAGTTTTCCATTGAATCGGAGATTGTGATAAATTCAGCTACTCTCACTGGTTCGCAGGAGTGCAAATGATGAATGTCATCTGGATTGTTGCGGACACCTTTCGCCGTGACCACCTGGGCGCTTACGGCAACAGTACCATCCGCACGCCGTCCCTGGACGCCTTGGCCGCCAGCGCCGTGAGGTTCGACAGTCACTACTCTGCCGGGTTCCCGACCATGCCCACGCGGGCAGACCACCAGACCGGGCGCTGGACCATGTCGTTCATGGGCTGGGAACCACTGCCGGCCGGCGTCACCACCCTCGCCGAGATACTGGCCGGACACGGTATGCACACCGCCGCCTCCGTCGACACCCCCTACTACCTGCGGGGCGGCATGAACTACGACCGCGGCTTCCAGTCGTTCTTCATGAACACGGGACAGGACACCCTCTGGTCGCTGATTCCAGAACCCGGCTACCACAACGAGGCCCTTGACGTCCGGGCCGCCTGGCGCAGCGAGGCCGACAGGAACGCGCCCAAGACTTTCATGTCGGCCATGCGCTGGCTGGAACAGCACTATAAGGAGGACTTTTTCCTCTACGTGGACACCTGGGACCCCCACGAACCCTGGGACGCGCCGGCCTACTACACCGAGCTCTACTGGCCCGGTTACGACGGCGAACTGGTGCTGCCGGTCTACGGCAACTGGCACGACGTGCCCGGCTACAGTGAGGAGCAGCTTAAAAAGGGGCATGCCACCTACTGCGGCGAGATCACCATGGTCGACACTTGGGCCGGGTTCCTGCTGAGAGCGGTGGAAAACATGGGTCTGGCCGACAAGACCGTCGTCATCTTCACCACCGACCACGGCTTCTACTTCGGGGAGCACGGCGGGCTATTCGGCAAGATGAGCTCCGACAAGTACCCCGACGGCACGCTCAGGCCTTACGACGAGCCCGGCTCGCAGTGGAGCTACTCTCCGCTCTACGAGGAAATCGTCCACCTGCCCCTGCTGATCAGAGCGCCCGGCGTCCCACCCGGCAGCTACACTGGCATGAGTTCCGCCGTGGACGTGATGCCCACCGTCCTTGACCTGCTGGGACTGGAGATACCAGACTTTGTCCAAGGACGCTCCCTGGCTCCGGGGCTGCGCGACCCAGAGACGCAGGGACGCGACTTCGTGGTCAGCAGCTTGCCCTTCGCCAACGTCGGAGACCCGGTGCACTCGGTGGACAACCTTCTGCGGGTCCTGACGGAGCCGCCCGTCACCACCGTGACGTCGGGAGGCTGGAGCCTCCTGTACAGCCCGCTGCCCGGGGTATCCAAGCTCTACCATCTCACAGACGATCCCAAACAGGCGGATAACGTCATCGAGCGCAACGTGGACGTGGCTTCGGAGTTGCACCGGAAGCTGGTCCGCTTCATGCGCGAGACCGAGGTGCCGGAACGCCTCCTCAACCCGCGGCTGGAGCTGCGGATGTAACTCCCTCCACGCATGGCTCTACGCAGGAACCCTGGAGCAGTTCACAATCGAAAGTTGCATTGACTGGCTACAGACTACGCGATAATGGCCAGCAACAGAGGAACAGCCAGATAATGTTGTTCAATGGCGACGTGGCGCTCATCACCGGCGCGAGCCGCGGCATAGGCCGGGCCATCGCCCTGTGCTTTGCCCGTGAAGGCGCCAGGACCGTCCTGACCGGACGGGACATCGACCGCCTGGAGCGGGTGGCACGGGAGATAAAGGCTGCCGGAGGTGATGCGGCGACCCTCTCCCTCGACGTCACCCGGTACGATGAAGCAGCCCTCGCAGTCGAGGAGGTCATCGCGACTTGGGGCCGGATAGACGTGCTGGTCAACAACGCCGGGGTGATAACCTATGACACTCCGTTGTGGGCGACGACGATGGACCAGTGGGACGAGGTGATGAACACCAATCTGCGGGGAATGCACCTGGTCAGCCGGGCAGTAGTTCCTCACATGATGCAGAGAGAAGGCGGTGTCATAATCAATGTGGGGTCGTCCTCCGGCCGTCGGCCCGACAGCCAATATGGGGCGTACGCAACTTCCAAGTGGGGCGTCGTGGGATACACAGTTTCCCTGGCCCATTCTCTCCAACCCTACGGAATCAGGGTAAACGGCATCAATCCCGACTGGGTGGATACCGATATGGCACGAGCTTACAATCCCTCCGGAGGTCCGGACTGGATTGCTCCGGACGAGGTGGCCCAGGCCGCGCTGTACCTGGCAACACAAGCGCCCGCCACGATGACCGGGCAGTTCATCGACCTTTTCGGCAACTGATTCTTGATCCTTCTCTGTGGCGGTCCAGCGATGAGCACGGCCCCCGATTATTCCGAGTCCTTTTACAGGCAACACGCCCAGCGCTACGCCGAGGTGAGCCACAATTTCATCCAGTCGGTCTACACCGATATGTCCCATCCCATGCTCGGGGGCGACAGGGACCTCATGGAACGTATCCTCGAGCTTGTCCCGCCGGGATCCCGGGGATTTGACGCCGGTTGTGGCTCAGGGGCGCGGGATGTGTATTTCTACTGGCAGAACGGATACGACATATACGGTGTCGACGCGGTTGAGGAGAATATTCTGGAGGCGCGCAGGCTCCACCCCGAGATTGCCGACAGGGTGGAGGTGGCCGACTTGCGCGAGGCGCTCGGTTACCCCGACGGCTCTTTCGACTTTGTCCTGTGCAATGCGGTAATCCAGCATATCGAACCGGACGTCACGCTGGGAACGACGGTGCCGGAGCTGGCCAGAGTGCTTAAACCGGGCGGTTTGCTGCAGCTCATGTTCAAGTATGGGGACGGGGTCGCAACGGTGTACGACAGGGACTATGGCGCGGACCGGACCTTCCAGCTATACGCCGTTGACGGGGTGCTGGCCGTGCTGGCGGATCAGGGAATGAGGGTGGTCCCCGAGGAAAGCGGGAAACTCGGAGGGATCATGTACTTCAAGGACCCCAAGCCCATGGACCACTGCGTTTTTTTCGCCCGGAAGGACTCATAAGTACGCAGGTCCCTAATCGGGACCGATTGAGCGAGTTCCGGAATTGAGATGAACGGCAAGAGAGTTCCCAAGGCTCTTTCAGACGTCACGCCCTGCTGGTTGACCAAGGTCCTTGATGCTGGCCGGAGTTCCGTAGGCCCGTGCGTAACCGGCTACACGGCCGAACCCCTCGCCGAGGGCAAGGGATTCATGAACCAGTTGTTCCGGCTGAAACTGGACTTCGACCCCGGTCCCGCAGACCTGCCGGGCACGGTAGTTGTCAAGCTCCCCTCGGCAGATCCGCTGCTCAGGACGGTCTTTGACAGGCTGGGACAGAACCGGCGCGAGGTAGGGTTCTACCGGAATCTGGCAGACAGCCCCCGGATGCAAACTCCTCGCCTCTATTACAGCGCAATTGAACCACCCACCGGTAACACTGTTCTGCTGCTGGAAGACCTGAGCTCCTTGAGGCAGGGCGACAGCGTCGCCGGCTGCACCTTCGGCGAGGCCCGCCTCTGCATCGGGCAGATGGCCAGGTTCCACACATCCTGGTGGGACAGCCCGCTTCTGGAAGACTTGGACTGGGTGCCGGTAAGGGAGGCCGACGCTGGCGCCTATGAGCAGATATACCCCGGCGCCTGGGCAGCCCTTGTCGAAAAGGCCGGCGAGGGAATGCCGCCTGGTCTGCGGATCCTGGGCGACCAGCTTGTCGCGGATGTGCGCAGGATCAAGGCTCGGCTGACGCGGCCTCCCCTGACGGTCGTTCACGGAGACTACCGGCTGGACAATTGTTTCTTTTCGGCGAGTGCTACCTCTCAGAGGGTGGTTGTCATCGACTGGGAGTTCTGCACGAAGGGCCGTGGCGTCTACGATGTCGCGACCTTCGTCAACGAGGCGTTCTCCCCGGAACGCCGAAGAGAGGCGGAACTGGGCCTTCTGCGAGAGTACCACTCCATCCTGGAGGAACATGGTGTCCGGGGATACTCGTTCGAAGAGTGCCTGTATGACTACCGGCTGTCCATGCTGGAATTGTTCGTGTTCTGGATAATCACGGGAGGCCACTGCGATTACGAAGGAGAGCGGGCCGCAGTTTACCTGCGTAATACCCTGGAACGACTCCACGCCGCGATAGTTGACCTGGCCTCTACCGAGCTTATAAGGGACAAGTAAAACTCGTGATAATATGGAATTTTCACGAGTTTAACCGGGGCGTCCATGACCACCGATCTGGCCGTCGTCCAGCAGCTCCGCAACACCCCTGATCTGCCGGAGCGCGACCGCGGTGCGGCCGAGGCTGGCGGCCACCCCGCACTGCTCGCTGCCCCGCAGGCCGTGGCCTTCTACCTGGGCCACCTGGCCTCAACCGGACGGTCCATCGCCACCGTCCAGCGGGCCCGCTCGGTCATCTCCCACTTTCACGCCGCCGCCGGGGTGCAGGAGGGCGACAACCCGGCCCTCCACCCGGTGGTGTCCGAGGCGGTCAAGGGGTGGCGCAACCGGGCCCTGGTTCCCAGGCAGTCAGGCGCCCTCACCGCCGACGCTCTGGCCCGGGTCCGCGAGGTGCTGCGCCTGCCCAAGAGAGGCTGCGGCGGACGAATGGAGTCAGCAGACACCGCCCGGCGGCGTACCGCCCTCGACCTGGCCATCATCGGGGTGCTGGCCGACGGTGGGCTGGGACGCTCCGAGGCCGCCGCGCTGACCTGGGGCGACGTGTAGCTGTGTGCCGACGGCACCGGCCGTCTCACCATCCAGAAGGGCAAGAACCAGGTCGAACCGGCCACGGTGGCGGCCACCGCAGCCACCGCCCGCGCCCTGCGGGATATCCGGCCTGAAGATGTTGACCCAGGCGCCCCTGTGTTCGGACTGACCGGAGAGACCCTGGCCTACCGGGTGCGCGCTGCAGCCCGGGCCGCCGGCCTCGGGGATGGATTCACGGGACACAGCGGCCGCGTCGGCATGGCGCGGCGGGGGCGCCCAACGCAGCAGTGCAGCGCCAGGGCCGGTGGAAGCACGGAGACATGGTGGCCCGCTACACCCGGGCGAGGCCGTCGGCGAGGCGCTGAAGTGGCTCAGCTGACCTACGCGACACTTGCCCAACTACCCGCTGCAGGCTCCCGGTTCGCCATAAGCTGGGTGTGCAGGCAATTTCCGTTAATTCACCTTCCTTTATAGGGTCTGTGCATATAAGGTCTGTACGTTGCTCCGTCTTTGCCCAGACAGCTACGTCAAACTATAGCCCTTCATGGATATCGGAGTTCAGGATGAACTATACGGTCAATGTCTTGGTGAGGGATTGGTGAATCGATGAAGATTGAAATCGGTGAATCGCTTTGTTATTCCTACCTGCGGCACGTCAAGCGGTGCTGGCTTGTGCAATCGAATTGGAAGGTGTCGGAACATTGGGTCAAGCGAAGCTCCGAAGAAGAGTTGGATGACCTTTTCAGTTCGATGCGGGATCTGTTTGACCGGGACGGGAGTGTGTTTAAGCAAACCAAGGACTCCGGGCAGTTCCTGAAGCAGGGTGAGATCGACGTGGTGGGACTGGGCCAGGATGGGAGCATCCATGCTCTGGACGTGGCCTTTCACGAAGCCGGGCTGAACTACGGAGGCGGAGCTGACAAGCGTGTGCTCAAGAAGTTGCTTCGGGCGATGATGATTCTGAAGGCATACCACGCGTCAGATACCGAGTTGCACGTTTATTTTGTTTCACCAAAGGTTCATCGGGCGGTGCAGCAACCGCTGGAGGATATTTTTACGGAGTTGGAGGGAGAATACCCGGAAATCGGGTGGCATCTGTTGACCAACGACGCTTTCGCCGACCAGGTGGTCAAGCCCACGCTGGAAAAGGCGGTGGCAGTTGCCGATACGTCAGAGTTATTCGTACGCTCAGCAAAGATGTTGGAGTTGGCTGGGATTGGGACGATGGGCGGACTTGGCGCGCATACCGGTCGGGTGATCGCAGAGAGCGCGGGGGTGGGGCATGCAGCCACTAAATCCATTGCCGATGAGAGCGTCCTATCGGCCAGGGGGCAGATTCAGCCTTTGGTACGGAACCTGATGGAAACGCTGCTTGAGGATTTCCCGTCGCTTCTTGATGCCGAAGACGAACACAATATGATGGATAAAGAACGCTGCAAGAAGGTCTTGGGCCTGCGCATCGGTAACCACCCGCTTTTGCGTCCACAGAAATACGGCCGGGAAGTAGGGGGTCGAGGAAGATACTATGGAACATTATATGGGGGCAAATTCTACCTCTGCTCACAATGGGGGAAACCTTACCATCTCGAGAACGCAAGGAGTCTGCTTCGGCTTGTTACAGGACTCATCCGAAGACGGGTGGGTCATCAGGGGCTGACGGCGCTGGAAAGGCATCGGGCGGCGTTGCAGGATTATATCGGGTAGTTTGGTTGGACAGAATTGAGGTGGCGCTACTTGTCGGGTGAAGACCTTGCTGCCATCCGCGGGATAGGTTGCCAGGATATCCGCGCTGTAGCCTCCCACTGTTATTTCAGTTCCCTCCAGTTCCAGAGGAATGCCAATCGCCCCTGCGAAGGTTTTCGGCCAGCCACGGCGTGAAGTCATTGCCTTCGTGCCGCCAGGCCTCCCTTAAGTCCATGTCCTTGAGTTGCCCAAACTCCACAGTTACTCCAGTAGAGAATCGACCTGGCCTGTCGTCAGTACATCTAACACCGGAAGAGCGTTATTGTCATCAGCGACAGCGGCAAGACCCTCGTCGCGTTGGGACTGCCCTAGATGTCTGCAAAAGGGGAACGACTGTGGGATTTTCCATCTCTGCAGCCTTGGTGCACGAATGGATGGATCCCTGTAATGGAGGACGTCCGCCCAACCTGCACGGCAACTGTATTGTTCTTCCTGCTGATCATCGACGAGCGGGGGACCCATCATGGTGAGAACTAACCGGTCTTTCGACGAGTGCACCGAGGCCTTCGGCGCGGAACGGCTCACCGGATAGTTGCTGGACCTTTCGCCCACGACATCCACATCTCATCCTGAGGATGAACTGGGAGAACTACCGGGAGGAAAGCAACTGGGAGAGCCGTATCGCAAATCCAGGCGAACCGGACAGCGTATAAGACACCAAACTCAGTGTCCTCCTGACTGAGGGATGTCGCCCTGTTACTCATCTCACTGTAGTGCGTCATCACCCAGGTGGGACGCTGTTCCACGGCGAAGTTGGCACACGATGCCGACGCCCGCGACATCGGCCGCTTGCTGCGGTCAATTTCGGCACTCTTCAGCGGCCAACTCCTCCAACACCGTCAGGAACTCCCGCATTGAAGCGGTACTGGCATCCTGCATCGCGTTGTCCAGCCGCCAAGAACTGGCCAAGCGGTCAGCGTAGATGCCCATCTTGTAGTCGGGCATCGTCGTCGTGCATCTAAATGTGCAGTCCTTTCGTTCGGTGTCAATAAGCATGATTTCT
The DNA here is from genome assembly GCA_963667765.2 of Dehalococcoidia bacterium. Taxonomy (GTDB): domain Bacteria; phylum Chloroflexota; class Dehalococcoidia; order Lucifugimonadales; family UBA3495; genus VXOI01. The sequence goes on from CAXXON010000003.1 coordinate 512,905, forward strand.
CGCCAGCTTCCCCTGCCTGTTTCGCTATGCCTTATTACAAAAACGGGGTCGGTGCCCCATTCATGGTCGCCGGTCTGGCAAATTATGGCAGTAGCCTCGTTTCGCCGGGCACATTCAGTAATTTTCCTGGAATCAATGACACCTCTGCAGAGCAGACCCCCATCCCGCCGAGGGTTGTCATCATCAAATCGCGAGTCGAGCATCCCTTTGTCACTTGCTTTACGCATCAGGTCCAGAGCAGTCTCGACACGTAGTTTCCAGAATCCGTGTTCTTTGGAACTGTAAAACCTTCTTGATTTAGTGGGAGCTGACTGGTAACGGGTTCGCCAGGAAAGGCAATAGTAAGGCTCTGGATGACTATCCAGGCGCTTTTGCAAAATCAAACTAACCGGAATGCCATCGGGCATCGCAACCACGCGGCAAATCTCATCGTATTCCGCTGCCAATTCCTTTCACCTCAGGGATCTATCTTGCCAAAGCAATGCGACATCCTCTCCCCGGCCTCATTCCAGGGTGGAACTCGAATGGAACGCTACGCGCTGAAGTGCCCAAAATGCGCTGATGTGTCCCACACGAGGGAGACGGTCAACACTCTCATATTCGCTCATCGCTATACCGGGCTTGGGCTGCAAGGTACTCCTGAGTTTAACCATGCTCCCAAGTATCCATGCCCTGATTTCCTCAGCCCTCCTCTCCGGTTCGCCAACGGAGCAGGCGTTTGACACTGCCACCCACGTGGGTTCCCTCCTCCATTCCGACATGGGCAACACCGCGACCGCCGACACGGACACCGACCTGGATACCAAGTATGTGCACCACGTCAAGGCCAAGAACTCTCACAGCCTGAGTGATGTGTCCAAATTCGCCCGGGTCGACACCTCCCTCCTCTCTGGGAACACCGCCAGCGCCACGCTCGCGGTCCACACCGGTCGGCTTAACAGCACCATGACAAATACTGCGCATCAACATGGCGGTGCAAGATCTGCAGGCGCCACTCGCCCTTTACGGAGCGCCTGAATGTCGCAGTCCATACTCCGAAGAACCTGGCGACGCGTCGCTGGCTGATCCCGCTGGCTACCATCTCGATGGCCGCGGCCTCCCTGCTCCTCCGACAACCGGCGAGGAGTGCCCAGTTTCTTGCCGTCCGCCTTCGCATTCTCCAGAGCTGCCTTGGTGCGGCGGAGAATGGACACCAGTTCCTGGTCAGACACCCAGGCAGCGAAGCCAGCCAGGGTATAGCCCAAGAACGACTCCGGCGAATCGGGGTCGAAATCCAGGTGCTGGGCCCAGGGCTGATCGTTACCAGCCAGGCTGCGAATGCTGACTCCACGCCGTTCCAGATCGTGGATGCTCCCCATGGTGCCCAGCCACCTTCGCCCGATGCGGTAGATGGACATCACGGCGGGCTCCTGAAGCTGCTGGACCTGCCGGTCGAGGGGACACCCTGGTGGTCAACCCTCATCGACCGGCTCTCCCGGGAGCTGACCTACGGGTTGCAGGTGATTGAGGGCCTGCACCATGCGGGTGTGGAGTTCCGGTCCTTGGCGAAGCACTTCGACACGGCCACGGCCAACGGCAAGCTCCAGCTCCAGATGGTGCTGGCCTTCAGCGAGTGGTGGCGGAACTCCATCAGAGACCGCTCGGTTGCCGACCAGGCCAAGGCGCGGACCGAGGGCCGTTTCCCCAGCCGGAGATCGAGCCTGACTGAGCAGCAACGGGAGTACATCCGGGAGGAGCGGTCAAAGGGAGTGAGTCACCGGGAACTGGCCAAACGCCTTGAGGTCAGTCGCTGGACCATCCAACAGGTGGACGGATAGCAGTTTCACGAAGGGGTCGGAGGAAATTGCAGGCTATGAACAGAGACCGTCGGCTAGCACCTGACCCAGATACGTTCCCAGGACCCTGCCAGCGACGGTTCCCAGAGTCGCCATGATCCCAGTCCAGTCAAGTCCATCGGGCGATTTTGAACAGGGCCGCCGTCTTGCGCAAACCTGACGGGTGGCCCCCATATCGGCATAATGTCTCATAACGCCCGTTTGATGGGCAGGAGGAACCGATGCCAATACGCAAGGAGATGCGGCAGCGATACCCGAAGGACTGGGCGCTGCGCTCGAGGTTCGTCCGGTTCTACAGGGCCAGGAACCGTTGCGAGTGGTGCGGGGTCCACAACTACAGCCTGCGCGAGGACACCGGGGCGGTCGTGGTTCTGACCGCCGCCCATGTGTACGACAAGCAACCGGAGGCCTGCGGTCTGCTCAACCTGGCGGCGCTCTGCCAGCGGTGTCACCTCCGCCACAACGCCAAGGATCGCGCCCAGGGCAGGCGGGAAAGAGCCCGCGGCCCGCAGCTGGCGCTGGCGATCTGAAACGCCCCTTTGGTGAGCAGTCTGCTGGGCTTGACTCCAAGTACGAAGTGGAGGTCCGATCCTAGAGTTCCAGCGGTGAGAGTGCACCAGTGTTGGTCAAAGTTCGTATGCGCCCCGAAGGCGGCATGGCCGTATAACAGGCCGCGCGAGAAATACACTGAATCTACTGCATGGAACAGGCTGGCTTCATTATATCGCCGACTCCCTGACCCTCGTGTCTTGAGCAGGTGATACGGAGACGCTACCGACCCTGTTAAGGTTGATGCATGCCTTCCTCAATTGAATGGACCGACGAGAGTTGGAATCCGGTCACCGGCTGCACTCGCGTATCGCCGGGCTGCGACCACTGCTATATGTTCGCTCTTTACCCACGCCTGCGGGGGATGGGCGTCCCAGGGTACGAGACCAGCCCGGATAATGTTCGTTTGCTCCCCGAACGGCTCCAGACTCCGCTGTCATGGAAGAAGCCTCGCTTTGTCTTCGTGAACAGCATGGCAGACGTGTTCCATCCCGAGGTGCCCTTCGACTTCATACTTCAAATGTTCTCAGTAATGGCAGAGGCCTCGGCACAGCGTGGTCATGTGTTTTAGGTTCTGACCAAGCGGCCTGGAAGAGCGATTGCATGGTGGGAGCAAAACCAGCAACGCTTTCCGGAGGGATGGCCACCGATGGTATGGATTGGCACATCGGTGGAGAGCCAAAAGTACGCTCCGCGGCTCACGGTGCTTGAGCGGATTCCAGCGTCTGTCCGTTTCGTATCTGCGGAGCCGCTGCTCGAACGCATTGATCTCCGTCCCTGGCTGGAGAGGGGTGTGCTGAACTGGGTAATCGCCGGTGGCGAGAGTGGGCCGGGCGCCCGCCCATTGGACCCTGACTGGGTGCGGGACCTGCGTGACCAATCCGTCGACTCCGGTGTCGCTTTCTTCCTGAAGCAACTGGGAGGCGTCAGGAACAAACGCGGCGGAGCAGAGGCACTCATCGACGACGGTGAGGAGCGCCGGCTTTGGCGAGAAATGCCCATTCCGGGTCGATGACCTGAACCCAGGCAACGGAAGGAGCAAATATCCCAGTGACTGCCAGGAACCGGGGACAGGACCTGACGAGAGCATCAGACGGGCTGCTCGCTTTGAGTGTTGCCGGGCACGCCAGAGAAAAGGAATTCGCCCTCAGGAACATTACGGGCATCTTTACCAGGCGATGAAGAACAAGTGGACTGGAAGGCTCTACTACGTGGACCTGTTCTGTGGGCCCGGCAGGTGCGTCATCAGGGACTCGAATGCCGAATCAGAAGGGTCCCCGCTGATCGCCGTGGAAGCGCCATTCACCCACTATTATTTCGCGGACGCAGATGAGCCATCCATCGATGTCTTGAGAGATCGAGTAGCAGTAATCAATGGTTCGGGGAAACATCTTCATTACTATGCTGGTAAAGCAGAAGAAACCGTAGACAAGGTCTTGCGGGATCTCCCACACCCAAACCGGTCGCTTGGGCTCGCTTTCCTTGACCCCTGGGCCTGGGACTTCTCGTTTGAGGGCCTCAAGAGACTGACCATGGGCCGCCGGCTGGACATACTCATAAATTTCAATATCGGCTACATGAAAAGAAATTGGCGGTACGCGTCTCCGGAATTGGACTCGTTTCTGAACCTGCCTGTGGATCACCGGGAGTTCTTCAAAACGAAGGCCCAGGGAATTCCGGATACCCGCACCCTGCTGGACCACTATGAGGACGAATTACGAAAGATCGGCTACGAGCACACCGCCGATGACAGGCCCGTCACGAACTCAAACAACACGCCACTCTACCACCTCATTTTTGGCAGCAAGAACAAACTTGGGAAAACGTTAAGAGATGCCGTATCCCAGAAGACTCTGAGCGGACAGCTCACGATGCTCGGATAACAATTTGGGCGAGGCAATGCGCCGGCTCTCGCAGATTATCCTTGCCGGTTCACCTCCCGCTACTGACTCCGCTGCCCCCAACCGGCTGAGGGAAATCTCTGTTCCAGACACTTTGTCGCACCGGCGGTGCGGCGGGAAAACCAGCAACCGCACACGGCACTCTGAGGCGTCCGAGACCCTGCGCCGTCTGGCTTCACCGACCACCTAATCCCAGCCGTCCTTGAACGCAGTCGTCGGCCGCGCCTCCACGTCCTCAACCTTCAGGACTCGCCGCACCAGCGACTCCGAAACTCCCTGGCCCTGGGCGATCTGGGCCAATGACATGCCCAGGTCCTTCCTCATCCGCTGTATGGTCCGCATCCGCGCCCGCGAGATGCTCCAGCGCCGCCCAGCCAGCTTGCCCTCCGCCCGGGCCCGCTCCAGCCCCTGCTTCGTCCGCCGGCTGATGTTGGCCCGCTCTATGGCCGCCACTCCGGCGGTTACCAGAGCGACCAGCTGACCGCCGCCGGCCACGTCCTGGGCGTCCACCGGCATATCCAGCACCTTCAGTTCCACACCCATGCTGGCCAGCCGGCTGATCAGTTCCAAGAGACCCAGCGTGTCGCGTCCCAGCCGGTCCAGTGCGATCACCACCAGGGCGTCTCCGGGTTGTATGGTATCCAGCAGATCACCCAGTCCCGGTCTCTGCATCACGGTCCCCGTGATGATGTCCTGGTAGATATGGCCGGCGTCGACGTCAGCTCCCTCGAGCCGCATGCGCTGGTTCTGCAGGGTGTCGGTTCCGTCGTCCCTGCCTCGAGATACGCGGGCGTAACCATAGACCGTCATAGTCCGCCTCCGTGGATTGAAGGGGTGCCGGAAGGGGTGTCGCAAACGGGCGTCTAACGACACCCCGCCAGGACCTCCTCCTCACCACCGCCGCAAAGCCGGCTCAGGAGTGTCGTATGGTATCAAGCGACGCCGTAATTAAAAACTGGGTCTAACGACATACAGGGCCTTTCAACATCCCTTATCCCACTGATGGCGGGGTGTCAGCGCTATAACGGGAAGGGATGCGGAGATGGGGAGAAGCCGTTCTTGCAAATGAGGCCATATGGGTCTTGAGGATGGCCTGAGGGCGGGCAAATCGCCCGCCCCTTGATTTTGCGGGGATCAACTAGTGGACCAACTGCTTTGAGATGATGGCTGATGATCTATGATGAGCTAGCGCTTAGGCGCGGCGACCGGGAAGTGGGAGGATGTGATGGTGAAGAAGTATCGGGTGAGTTTGACGGGAGAGGAGCAAGAGGAACTGAAGGCACTGGTGTCCAAGGGGCGAGCGGCGGCCTACAAGCAGACTCACGCCCGAATTCTGCTGCTCAGCGACGAGAATCAGGCCGAGGGTCCGATGATGGATCAGGAGATAGCCCGGGCCCTTGGGGTGGGCACGGCCACGGTAGAGCGGGTGCGCCGCCGTTGCGTGGTGCAGGGAGTGGAGTCGGCCATTGGACGCAAGAGGCAACTGAACCACCGCGCCAGGAAGCTGGACGGTGAGGGAGAGGCCCACCTGATAGCGATGGCTGTCTCCCAGCCGCCGGAGGGACGGGTTAGTTGGACTCTGCAACTGCTGGCCGAGGGACTGGTGGAAAGGGAGATAGTGGACAGCATCTGCCCGGAGACGGTGCGGCGGACACTGAAAAAAACTGCGTCAAGCCGTGGCTGAAGGAATGCTGGTGCCTGCCACCGCAAGGCAGCGCCGAGTTTGTCTGCGCCATGGAGGATGTGCTGGAGGTGTATCACCGGAGCTTTGATGACAACGAGGTGCTGGTGTGTTTGGACGAGACCAGCAAGCAGTTGGTGCAGGAGACGCGTCAACCCCGTCCGGCGAGGCCCGGAGCACCCGTGGCCTACGATTACGAATACCAGCGCAACGGGGTGAGCAACCTGTTCATGCTGTACGCGCCCTTGGAGGCCCTTCGACAAGCTCAGGAGGCGCCGGGTGGAGGTCAGGGAAAGGCGCACGCGGACCGACTGGGCGGAGGTGGTGCGGAAACTGGTGGATGAAGACTACCCTGACAGGGAGCGTATAGTGCTGGTGATGGACAATCTGAACACGCACCATCCGTCATCCTTGTACGAGGCCTTCGAGCCTGCGGAGGCCAGGCGCATCGCCGAGCGTCTGGAGATCCACTACACTCCGAAGCACGGGAGTTGGCTGAATATGGCGGAGATAGAATTGGGAGTGCTGGCCAGGCAGTGCCTGGACCGCCGAATGCCTGACCGGGAGGTCCTGACCCAAGAAAGCGGGACTTGGCAGGAGCGGCGCAACCGGGCTGCAATCCGGGCGGACTGGCGATTTACCACCCAGGACGCCCGGATCAAACTCAAGTCCCTGTACCCATCATTACATTAGAGATGAACTACTAGTGTTGAGTCAAACTAGTAATGTCAGACAGGTATTTTTGTTAAAGGGTGATGCTATCGTTGGAAGGGAAACTGTGTTGGGTGAGGTGTGGCGGTCATGGTTCAGGAAAAGTATGAGGTTCAGCTATCCTCGCAGGAGAGGGGGCAGTTACGGAGGATGATCCGGTCGGGAAGGAGTTCGGCCCAGGCCATCACCCGGGCCCGCATTCTGCTCAAGATAGACGAGGGCTGGCCCTTCGACAGGCTCAGGAGCCGCCCGGGTAGCCGCCGCTCTGGACGTCTCGGAGCGCACAGTGTTGCGAGCCAAGCGGCGGTATGCCGAGGAAGGATTGAACGAGGTGCTGCGGCGCCGCAACCAGGTCAACCGTTACCGGAAGCTGGATGACCGGGCCGAGGCGCACCTGATAGCCTTGGCCTGCACCCCGGCTCCCGAGGGCCACGACCACTGGACTTTGCGCGCCCTGGCGGGCAAGACGGTTGAACTGGGTCTGGTGGAGTCGTTGTCCCACGAGACGGTGAGGCTGCGGCTGAAAAAAAGGCTCTCAAGCCGTGGCGCAAGAAGCAGTGGTGCATCCCAAAGGTGAGCGCCGACTTCGTGGCCCACATGGAGGATGTGCTGGAACTTTACGCCGAGCCCTATGACCCTCAGAGACCTGTGGTCTGTTTCGATGAGACCTCCACCCAGTTGCTGGCCAACGTACGTCCATCCATTCCGCCAGCCCCAGGACGTCCCAAGCGGGAGGACTACGAATACCTGAGGAATGGAACCCGCAACCTGTTTCTCACCTGCGAGCCCCTTAGGGGCTGGCGCCATGTAGAGATAACCCAGCGGCGCACCATGCAGGACTTTGCCCACCAGATGCGCTGGCTGGTGGACGAGGCTTATCCCGAGGTCCCCGTGATCCGGGTGGTCTTGGACAATTTGAACACCCACAGAATGGCGTCTCTGTATGAGAGCTACTCACCGGCAGAGGCCAGGCGTATCGCCAAGCGGCTGGAGTTCCATCACACGCCCAAGCACGGGAGTTGGCTGAATATGGCGGAGATCGAGTTCAGCGTGCTGGCCAGGACCTGCCTCAAGGGGCGAAACCCTCACCAGGAGGCGCTGCAGAGGAACATCAGCGTCTACGAGGCGGAGCGCAACGCTGCGGCAGCTACCATCAACTGGCGTTTCACCGCCAAAGACGCCAGATCAAAACTCCGTCGTCTCTATCCTGACACTTCAGCCTTGACTCAGTACTAGGAAGGAAAAGGGCTGGCCCCACAGGGCATCCACAGTGGCAGGCGTTTACCCCGGCGTGGATGCGGTCCGCCCACAGGGGAATCAGGTATCTGGAAGCCGGGCAGGACGCCGCATTGTCCTCAGAACGCCGCCCTCAGCACCTCCATGATCGGGCCGGCGTCGGTGACGGGCTTGGGGTTGGTCTTCAGGCTCCGGTCTTGCAGCGTCGCCGCAGCGATGAACTCCAGACCGTCTTCGGGGACGTCGACCTCCCGCAGAGTGCGGGGCAGGTCCAGTTCCCGGCACAGGGCGTCCACGGCGTCAGCCGCCGCCAACCCGGCGGCCTCGTCGGTCATTCGGCTGTTCGCCACCCCGATGGCTTCAGCGATCAGGCGTTGTCGGCCGGCGCTGGCATCCAGGTTGTAGCGCATGGTGTGGGGTAGCAGGATGGCATTGGCTTCCCCATGGGGCACCCCGTACAGCCCGCCCACGTGGTGGCAGGTGGCCGTGTTGAGACCGAGGCCTCCGAAGGACCCCAGGGAGGCCATCGCGCAGGCCGTCTTGGTATTCAGAAGGTTGTCGATGTCCCCATCCCTGCAGCGGGGCAGGTTCTCGAACAGCAACCGGATGGCGTGCAGGGCCATCCCGTCGCCGATGGGGTTGTGACCCGTGGAGTAAACTGTTTCAATGGCGATGCGCAGCTGTCCGATGGCCGTGGAGACCAGGATACGCAGCGGCGTCGTGGCCAATGCCTGCCCGTCGATGATGACCGTGCGGTGCGTCACGCCATCGCCGGCGATGCTGAGTTTGCGGCCCAGATGATGGTCGGTTATGCCGCCCCCGCCGCCGCTGAACTCGGCACACCCCATGGTGGTGGGCACGCTCAGTATCGGCAGCTTGGGCGAGGGGGTCGGCGGCACGGTTATGCGGTCGGGAGGCTCGAAGATAATCGCGTAGTCGCGGATGTCGCCGCCCTCGGCGAGCAGGGTTGCCATGGCTTTGGTGGTGTCGTGGGTGCTGCCGCCGCCGACGCTGATGAACACGTCGGGCTGCACCTCCTTGGCCATTTCAACGCCAGCCTCCACGGTCTCCACCGGAGAGTGGGGCGCCACCCCCGAGTAGATGCCCGCATAGCGTTGACCCAGCGCCTCCTGAACCCTGGGCACCACATTGCACGCCTGCAGGATGGTTGGACCGCAGGTGACCATCGCCCGCCCGAAACCGAGGCCGTCCAGCGTCCGGGGCAGTTCGTCGATGGCAGTCTCGGCGCAGATGATCTCCTGGTGCAGCGGGTTGTATCGGTAGCTCGTTGTTTTGTCCGCCATTCTTACTGGACCTCCTGTGCAGATCCCCCATCATGTTGGCGGTGATTGGGTCCGGCGGGTTCCGTCCGGGGCTCGGCTGCATCTCATGCGGCCCGCGTCTGGGGCCGCCGGCTTCCAAGGCGCCTCCCGCGATTGTAACAGCCACCGCGGGAACCGTCGGGGGCGAAGACAGCGATATAGATGTAACCGGCGGAGTTAAAGCAACCGTCCTCACTCACACGCACAGCCTGCTGCCAGCCTGTCTCTGGGACACTTCTCCCGAACAACTGGCGCGGACATTTATGCTGGCCTTCGACACCGAATGTCAGTCGGTCAACCCGCCCACATGGCCCACTTTATCTCCGCCGAATGCATCAGAGGCGGACGGCGGCAAAATGTTACGGCCGCATACCCCGTCCGGAGCGGTTCTCAGGCCACACCGGACCAGCGACTTTCTGCGTTTCCGGAAATATGGAGTTAAACCGCTCCCAGCAATGGGGTCGACTCCGATAGGGGCAGAATCATACGCTACGGCCCGCCAGTCGAGAAGGCTGACCAAGGGCTAACCAACGCCATTGGCGTCCCTGCGCAACACCCTCCCGGGCAGTGCCCCAGTGTGCTCCGCTGCATCAATGACCACCTCCCCGTTCACCACCACCGTCGAGATGCCCGTGGCGTATTGGTGGGGGTCGTCGTAGGTGGCCACCTCCGCTACGGTGTCCGGGTCGAAGACCGTGACGTCGGCCCACTTGCCCTCTTTCAGGGTGCCCCGGTCCACCAGCCGCAGGGCCGCCGCCGACCCGCCGGTCATCTTGTGGACGGCGGTGTGCAACGGCATCAGGCCCAGGTCACGGACGTAGTGGCCAAGGACCCGGACGAAGGTGCCGTAGAATCGCGGGTGCGGCTTCCCCTGGCCGGTGATGCCGTAGGGCGCCAGTGAGTTGCCGTCGGAGCCCACCAGGACCATGGGCGAGCTCAGGATTTCCTGCACGTCCTCTTCCTCCATCGAGGTGACCACGATGCGGGTATGCCCCTTGTCGGCCAGGAGGATATCGCAGGCGGCGTCCAAGTGGTCGAGGCCCCGGGCCTCGGCCACTTGGCCCACCGTCTGGCCCGCCAGCTCGGGCAACTCGGGGCTGATGGCGATGCGAACGGCGTGCCAGGATTCCACTCGCCCGAAATTGTTGAGCCCGTCCTGCAGGATATCGCCCCGTATGCGCTCCCTTGCTTCGCCGTCCCGCAGTCGCTGCAGCATGGGCTCCACTCCTCCCTCCTGCACCCAGACGGGGAGCAGGTTGCGCAAGGGGTTGGTGCCGGCAGTGTAAGGGTATTGATCGCAGAACAGGTCGACGCCCTGTTCCCTCGCCTCGTTGATCACCGACAGCAACGACGGCACGTCACCCCAGTTGTCCGTGCCTGAGAGTTTCAGGTGGGCGATCTGCACCCGCACTCCGGCACTTTCGCCGATGCCAATGGCCTCGCGTACGGCATCGAACACATGGTTGGCCTCGTCGCGGATATGCGAGGCGTAGGTGGCGCCGTGCTGGCGCAGGACTCCCGCCAAGGCCAGCAACTCCTCGCTCTTGGCATAGTTGCCCGGTGCAGTGAACAGCCCGGTGGACATGCCCAGGGCGCCCGCCTCCAGGCCCTCGGACAGGAGTTGCTGCATGTGGGAGAGCTCGCTGGCAGTGGGATCCCGCGCATCCAGGCCCATGGCCATCAGGCGCAGGGTCGCGTGGCCCACCTGCATCACCGTGTTCACCGAGGTGGCAGGGAAGCCGTCCAGGTACTGGGCAAAGGTGCGCGTCTCGTAGTCCAGCCAGGGAGCCCCGGCTCTCAGGTAGTCCTGAAGGGCCTCGGCCTTGCCGGGCAGCACAGGCGCAGTGGAGTAGCCGCAGTTGCCCACCACCTCCGTGGTGACCCCCTGGCGGATTTTGCTTTCGGCCAGCGGGTTCAAAGGGAGGGTGAAGTCGGAGTGGGTGTGAATGTCGATGAAACCCGGAGCGACGATCTGTCCTGATGCATCGATCTCCCGTTGCGCCTCCCGGTCTCCGCAGTCTCCCACGGCAGTGATACGGCCATTCCTGATAGCAACGTCCGCCCGCCGCGCCGGCGTCCCGTTCCCGTCGATCACTTGCCCACCGCGGATCAATAGGTCTTCCATCCGTTACTCCTCGATATCGGGTCCGATGGCCGGCGAGTCTACCGCCAGTTACGAGCCAGCCAATAGCTCCTGGACTAGGCGCAGCTTGCGGCAGGGACCGATTCGGACGTCCCAGGGTCCGACGGCATGGGGATATTTTGCGCCACAACCGTCCCGTCCTCCACGATCTCAATGCCCGTTGCGAAGTTGCGGAGAGAGCCTACCGCTCCGGGAAGGCACCTTCCTTTAGGAACTCTTGGAAGTTTGCCATGCACCCCTTGATCTCCCTCCTGACGTGCAGCCCCGCGCGCCGCTGCAGCCCAGCAGCAGGGCAAAGAACAGGATGTGAACTGTCAAGAATGCTTGACGGGGGACAGCGGTCGCCAGAGCACCAGTAATGCTTGACTCGGGACATTCTCCCCCCAACTGGTGCGTATTGCACTATGCCTTTGTGACCCACACCTGAACAAGCTGAGGGGAGTGACTTGTGGCCCAGTGTCACAATCGCGCGTTTGTGACCCACCCTGCCAAGGCGATTCATCCAAATGGACCGCTCCGGAGCTGACAAGAAGCTGGTCCGAAAACCACCCTCCTCAGGTGTCACCGACGGGGCAGACTGACAGGAATCAATCGCCAGATGTCAGGGGTCTTCCGCCCACACGGTCAACTTCAGCGCCGCTGCTTACAGGGCTGACCTGCGGGCTGCAGATGATTGAGGGCCTGCCCTATCTGGGAGTTGAGTTCCGGTTCCACGCGGAAGACTTCGAAGCGGCCACGCCCACTGGCAAGCTCCAGCTCTCGATGGTACTCCCCTTCAGCGAGCGGTGGCGAAACTCGATCAGAGATCGCTCCGTCGCTGGCCAGGCTGCTCTTTCCGGTTGCGTTCGTTCCCACGAACAAGTTCACCTGTTCGTCGAAGCTGAATTCAACCGGTTCCGTGAATGGCGGCACGCCACCGTAACAAATCTTGGTGAGGTTCATATCTAGTGGACCAACTGCTTTGAGATGATGGCTGATGATCTATGATGAGCTAGCGCTTAGGCGCGGCGACCGGGAAGTGGGAGGATGTGATGGTGAAGAAGTATCGGGTGAGTTTGACAGGAGAGGAGCAAGAGGAACTGAAGGCACTGGTGTCCAAGGGGCGAGCGGCGGCCTACAAGCAGACTCACGCCCGAATTCTGCTGCTCAGCGACGAGAATCAGGCCGAGGGTCCGATGATGGATCAGGAGATAGCCCGGGCCCTTGGGGTGGGCACGGCCACGGTAGAGCGGGTGCGCCGCCGTTGCGTGGTGCAGGGAGTGGAGTCGGCCATTGGACGCAAGAGGCAACTGAACCACCGCGCCAGGAAGCTGGACGGTGAGGGAGAGGCCCACCTGATAGCGATGGCTGTCTCCCAGCCGCCGGAGGGACGGGTTAGTTGGACTCTGCAACTGCTGGCCGAGGGACTGGTGGAAAGGGAGATAGTGGACAGCATCTGCCCGGAGACGGTGCGGCGGACACTGAAAAAAACTGCGTCAAGCCGTGGCTGAAGGAATGCTGGTGCCTGCCACCGCAAGGCAGCGCCGAGTTTGTCTGCGCCGCCGAGTTTGTCTGCGCCATGGAGGATGTGCTGGAGGTGTATCACCGGAGCTTTGATGACAACGAGGTGCTGGTGTGTTTGGACGAGACCAGCAAGCAGTTGGTGCAGGAGACGCGTCAACCCCGTCCGGCGAGGCCCGGAGCACCCGTGGCCTACGATTACGAATACCAGCGCAACGGGGTGAGCAACCTGTTCATGCTGTACGCGCCCTTGGAGGCCCTTCGACAAGCTCAGGAGGCGCCGGGTGGAGGTCAGGGAAAGGCGCACGCGGACCGACTGGGCGGAGGTGGTGCGGAAACTGGTGGATGAAGACTACCCTGACAGGGAGCGTATAGTGCTGGTGATGGACAATCTGAACACGCACCATCCGTCATCCTTGTACGAGGCCTTCGAGCCTGCGGAGGCCAGGCGCATCGCCGAGCGTCTGGAGATCCACTACACTCCGAAGCACGGGAGTTGGCTGAATCCTGTCCTGAGCTTGCCGAAGGGATGGCGGAGATAGAATTGGGAGTGCTGGCCAGGCAGTGCCTGGACCGCCGAATGCCTGACCGGGAGGTCCTGACCCAAGAAAGCGGGACTTGGCAGGAGCGGCGCAACCGGGCTGCAATCCGGGCGGACTGGCGATTTACCACCCAGGACGCCCGGATCAAACTCAAGTCCCTGTACCCATCATTACATTAGAGATGAACTACTAGTACTCTAGGCAAAAACCCTGCAAAGTTTCCTTTAGGCCACCGTCGGGTTTCGTGCCCCTTACTGTTCCTGGCTTTGGCAGCACCTGTCTCTGGGAATGCCTTAATCTTTTCTGTACTCAATCCTGCATTTTTCGAGCCTTTCCCAGTCTTCTTCGAGATCTGACAATTTGGGTGCCACGCCCAAAGTCTGAAGTGGCTGGGAATGAGCCTCTATGTATCTACAGGCGTCCTCAAAGACCGATAGAACGGATTCAATCGTAATCTCTAGCTTTGGGACATTGATTTGGCTAAGAGATGTCATACGGACATTTGGTTGATAACGTTCGGTGACTTTTGCGAGCACCTCTTGCTCCACGAAAAGCTCGCACCATGAACGAATCGAGTCATAGGCATCCCTAATGTGGGAGTCTCGCTCCTCTCCCGCTGTCTTCTTCGCATCGGCGATGGACGAGTTGATCTTGGCCCGTAGCCTACTAATGGTGTCCCATCGAGGTCCTGTCCCTGCCGTGACAGTCCCTTTTCCGTGATCGTCCGTAACCTGGTAATACAAGCAGCGGTCAGATTTCTCAAATAAATCGAGCAAGTGGGTAACCAACCAAATATCGTGGGTAAACACCACTACCTGATGGTTCGACGCCAAATCGGCGATGCGCCTAGCAACTTCCCCTATTCGCCGATGGTCCAGACTGGATACGGGATCATCAAAGACCACCGGCACTAAGTTGTCGCTCATTCTGGCCTCGGCCAAAAAATCCGCAATTGCTATTACCTTTTGCTCACCCTCAGAAAGGACCCTTGAGGGAGTAATGTTTCCTTGCAGCGTCTTCTTGCGCTGGGATACACCTTGCCTGCCGAAAAAGTCCAATTGGAGACTTGGCGCCCGGAGTTCCTCGCACTCGTTTCGGAATATCTCCTCGAAATTGTGGTTGATCAATTGCTCACTGGCTTTGTTGGAGAGATTGGTGAGGTCTCTCAGGACGTTTGAAATAGCCTCTCTTTCGGATTTAAGGCACTCTTGGCGAGCTGCTGCCGCAACGATTCCCTGAACCTCTTTCCAAGATCTGTTTAACTCTCTTCGCCCCTTGAGTTCTTGAAGCTCATTCTCATTCTTTGCTAACGACTTCTCTCGGTCGGGGTTTTGCACTCGCAAAGTTTCAAGTTCAGCGGTAACGACCGACAGCCAAAGTTCGACCCTCGGCCCAATCCCAGAAATCTGAAGAAGTATATGTTCATCTATAGTGACCCGCTCTGCAAACCTCTGCCGAAGCATCTCGTCCAGTCCCGTTAGATTCAGTAATGCTTCCATTTGCTCAGCTTGTTCGGTAGGGACCGGAATATCTTCATCAGAATCTGAGTCCAGTGGTTTGCAATGGGCCCGTACGGCAATAAGCGAAGAATCGTGTACTGGCTTTACTAGTGTCTGGATCAATGATTCTAGTGTATCAATGTCCTTGGCAATTTGACCTTCCAGGTAATCACGGTACCTGCCGATGAGTTCAAGGGCGTTCGTGTTCAGCACTTGCCGGCAATATAGACAGCGGGTGTCGTCATGTGCTCCCTGGGTTTCCAGGTGCTTTCTGTAATCTTGGCCAGCGCGAACGAACGTTTCCCACATCGCATCTGGGTCAGAAGGAAGATCAGCAGCGAAGAGGCTATCACGCAATGTTGTTTGGTGACCGTGCATAGTGGACAATTCGTTCAATGTAGCGTTGTAGTCTCGGGCATTGAATTTTCCCGCAACCGCTGCATAGCTTACAGCTTCCTCCAAGACACCCTTGAATTTGGATTTGAAAGCTATCTGTTGGCCCGCGACGTCAGCGCGAAGTGTCGCAATCATGCTTTCCAGCTCTTTTTCTCGCTCGTCTGCGTTATCGGGTAATTCCAGGAATTTCCCTAACTCGGTCAAGTCTGTTGTTGGACCAAGGGACTCGACATAAGGGTAGATCGTAGTACCATGGTCAAATCGCTGGAGAACCGGGTCCTTGTCATAGCTTAACGATTGGCGTTCTTCTTCAATGCGTCCACCGATGTTCTGAATTTCTATATTCACGCGGTCGAAAATAGCGAGTGAGGCCGGCCGATATGTGTAGCGCAGCTCAGAATCTACGTGCAGTTGGGCTGAAGGGCTATCAAAAATCGACATCAGGGTAAACGGTGGTTCACCTTGGTTACCATTCCAGTGATGGGAATGTCCAGTTCCGCCCAGGACGTAGTCGATGTCGGCGGATGCATGAAGTGGATTGCCCTCGGCATTCACATCGGAGAGAATGTCATCAGCGCTTCGGCTCCCCGCTATTCGTTTGAGAATTCGCGCGTATCCAGTCTTACCTGCTCCGTTTTCCCCGAACAAAAGGGTTAGTCCTAGTCCGAAGTCGATATGTTCACCCTTCGCAAGGGCATTTACTCCTCTTACGTTCGATATCCGAGTCAAATTAAAGGGCTCGGGTTGACCGGAGGGCTGGGTCGGATTGGTTAATGGAGGTTCACTCTGAAGAGAACGGTCGTCAAATTCCTTTTCCTCCAAGAAAAGCCGATATGTCAGTGCTCTCTCACTGTCAGACAGTTCTGTGTTGGAATCAAGAACTCGTCTAACTATTCTACGAACCCACTCATCGTTCCTGTTTGCCCACTGAGCCAGAGCGAGTCTAGGATCCGGGTCGAGATTTTCAACGTCTTGTTCCGTCATTTCATCCAAAGTAGGTTTCTCCCAACTATCACCTTGTGCGATTCGCTATTGACGATAAAGTTGAAAAAGTCAGTTCTTAGCTAATTTGGCGGTCTCAGCGGTCGTCTACCCTCACTCCAGCGCTCCAGGCGCGCGGTCCCGGACGGCGGCACTGCAGCTGACGCACGAGAACTGCAGATTCACAAAAGCTCGCTCAACCTGCTCCTAGACCTCGCCCTGAGGATCCATGTGATGCACCACCTGGAGTACTTCACGATCGGGGTGCCAGAACCTCGGGCCCTCCTGGACGAGCCCCGCATAGGTAGCATGTGAACCAGTCCCGACGGAGTACCCCGCGGGACAGCTCTGCAGGACCAGTGCCTGAAGGACCGGCCGGCTAGTCTTGGACATGATCGTCGACCAGCCGTCCTACCCACCTGACCTAGCCCCCTACATCTAACTTTGAATCACGCGGAAAGGCATCGAAAAATGGGGCATCATTATTCTGACCTAATTCCCGAGAATCGACCCGGAAGCAAGTCAGGATTCCGGGAAATGATTTTGCCCCATTTCCTGTACCTGCCTTAGTGCGAGAGCGGGATTTATCAATATGTCCACTACCATTGTGCGTCATCGTTCTTGCCTCGTCCCCAAGTCCCCCGCGATCTCCTCCAGCTGCTCGAGGGCGGCGCGCAGGTCCTCGAGGATCTCGTCGGCGATTACGTCGGGCGGTGGGAGGGTGGCGGTGTCCTCCATGCTCTCGTCGCGAAGCCAGAAGATGTCGAGGTTGGCCTTGTCGCGCTTGACCAGTTCGTCGTAGGTGAAGCGGCGGAAGCGTTCTGACTCCTCGCGCCGGAGGCGGTTCTCAGGGTTGTAACAGGCCACGAAGTCGTCCAAATCCGCGCGGGTGAGCGGGTTGGCCTTCAGCGTGAAACGGCGGTTGGTGCGCAGGTCGTAGATCCACAGTTCCCGCGTCCACGGCGTCTCGCTGGCCGGTTTGCGGTCGAAGAACAGCACGTTGGCCTTGACGCCCTGGGCGTAGAAGATGCCCGTGGGCAGACGCAGCAGGGTGTGGACGTCGCACTCGGCCAGCAGGCGGCGGCGCACCGTCTCCCCGGCGCCGCCCTCGAACAGCACGTTGTCCGGCACCACGATGGCCGCGCTCCCGGTGTTCTTCAGCAGCGTGCGGACGTGCTGGAGGAAGTTGAGCTGCTTGTTGCTGGTGGTGGCCCAGAAGTCGGGGCGCTCCACCGTCAGCGTCTCCCGCTCCGTCTCGCCCTCGCTGTTGACGAAGGTCAGCGACGACTTGCGGCCGAAGGGCGGATTGGTCAGCACCAGGTCGTAGTTGACCCCCGGATGGGCCCGCAGGCTGTCGTCGACGGTGATGTTGGTCTCGTCGCCGCCGATGCCGTGGAGGTACAGGTTCATGGCGCAGAGCCGCGCCGCGCTGTCCACGATCTCCCAGCCGTGCAGGGCGTCGCGCTGCAGCCGCTCCCGCTGGTCCCGGTCCATCGACGGATTCTCGGCTACGATGTAGTCGTGGGCCGCCAGCAGGAAACCGCCGGTACCGCAGGCCGGGTCGCAGACGGTGTCGTCAGGTCCGGGGCGCACCACATCCACGATGGCACGGATCAGCGGACGCGGCGTGAAGTACTGCCCGGCGCCTGTCTTTACGTCCTGGGCGTTGCGCTCCAGCAGCGACTCGTAGGCGTCGCCCTTCACGTCGGCGCTGAGTTGCAGCCAGTTCTCGCTGTCGATCAGCTCCCGCACCAGCCGGGTCAGCATGGCCGGCTCCTGGATGCGGTTCTGAGCCTTGCCGAAGATGACGCCCAGGGTGCCGGGCTGTCTGCCCAGCGTCTCCAGCGTGCGACGGTAGTGTGTCTCCAGCTCGGCGCCCTCGAGGGCCAGCAGGTCGGGCCAGCGGTAGCCCTCGGGGATGGGCGGCGGCTGGTAGTCCGGCAGCAGGGTAAAGGGCGGGCTGCTGCGCTCGTCCATCATCTTGAGGAAGATGAGGTAGGTGAGCTGCTCCAGGTAGTCGCCGTAGGACAGCCCGGCATCGCGCAGGATGTTGCAGTAGTTCCAGAGCTTCTGGCCGATGTCCACCGAGGTCGTCATGCCGTCGCCTTCCTTTTGCCCCGCCGCTGGGACTTGCCCTTGCTGGTAGCCGACGCCCGTGCCTCCGCCTCGCGCTCGGCCTTTATTCGCTCCAGCAGCACCGACGCCGGCTCATCGTCGGGGTCCTGGGGCACCAGCTTGCCGGAGAAGGCCTGCTTGAGGATGCTCTGCCGCAGCCGCTCCGCCCGGGCCAGGCTGGCCTCCACGGTGGCCTCCGCCTGCTGCACCACCGACAGCCGTCGCTCCACCTCCGCCACGATGCGCCGCTGCTCGGCCAGCGGCGGTAGGGGGATGGGCATTGCCTTTAGGTCAGTACCGGAAATTCCGGACTGACCGGCCGTCGTCCTTACTCTCTGGCTCAGGAAATCTCTGGAGATTCCTATGTTGGCAACTACCTGCACGAAAGCTGGCATGGTCTCCTGTTGAACAAGAGTGGCCCGGATGAGTTTGTCAGGATGGAGAACACCCTTGGTTCCGTCCGGGACCACGCCGCAGACTCCCACGAGCCCCGGATTTCCGTTATACCGGGTAAAGAGGAGGTCTCTTGGGTGAATTAGGAAGTCAGTCAGATTTTCCTTGCTGTCTACCCATCTGATATCTTGCAGATTAACGGCCATTGGTCGAACCGCACTGATTCGCAAAATAGCTGTACCAACATCGCCTACGGGGCGCTTGGAATAGCCGTTTCTAATACCCGACACCAACTGTTCCAAACTCGCCCACACCCAGCCCTTCGGCAGTTGCGGGAGCGCGGAAGTGTCGGGGGCGGAGGGTTCCCGGTACTTGCCCCGCCGCTTCTCCTGCGACTCCCAGTGGGCGCGGCGCTCGGCCAGGATGCGTTCCAGCAAGACGTAGGCGGGTTCGTATTCGCGGCCCTCGGAACGGGCCAACTCCGCCTCGGTGGGGACCAGGCGACCCTCGCAGGCGTCCTTGAGGACGCTGGCCCGGTAACGCTTAAGGTTGGCCTGCGCCCGCCTCAGCGCCGCCACCGACGCGTCCAGCCGCGTGAACTGAGTCTCGATCTCCGCTACAATGCGCCGCTGCTCGGGAAGGGGCGGGAGTACCAAGGGAATCTTGGTCGCCGCGGCACCAGATATCTCCTTAAAGGTAGTTCCGCCCCCCAAACCCTCAATGATTTCCTTGGCGGATTTAAGGTAGTAATAGACGAAACTAGGGGCAATGCTTTCCGGTAGAACAAAGCTCTTGAACCCTTGGTTGGTTGTCACCGGCTGAGAGGCGATCGCCACGTAACCAATAGGCGCTCGCGAGCTGAATAATACGGTGTTTGTAGGCAGTAGCCGGGCACCGGAACCTTTCAGCCCTTGTTCAGTGATGTTCCGAGAGCCACGGGTAATGTACTTGTCGGCGTATCCGGAAAGGTCAGCCGGCGTAATCCATGGAATTTCGCCGCCGTCGAAGTTGTCTGGGTCGGCGGTCTTTGGCGTACCGCCGCCAACGACTGCAGCGACTTCGCCCATAGTGGAGACTACCCAGCCTGCGGGAAGGTCTTGCTGGGTCATCCGCCGCGCTCAACGGCGGCCTGCTGCGGGACATCGAGCGTTGGGACTGCCACCTCAACCTCCACGGCGACGTTAAGTGGCTCGGGGATGGTTCCGCCGTCCTCAAGCATCCCTTCGACATGGAAGTTGGCGGCTTCTTCGATAAGGTTACGAGTTTCCTCGAAGGTGTCGGCTGCGGCAATGCAGCCGGGCAGGTCCGGCAGATGCGCCGCATAGCCGTTGCCTGTCTTGCCGATTATCGCTACGTATTTAATCGGTAGTCCCTCCTGTCCAGCCCCGCCTGCAGGAAGGTCGTGTTGCTTCATCTGCCGAACAATTCCCGCATCAGATCATCTTGTCCAATTCCCAGATACCCAGACACTTGCTCAATGATTTCGTCCAATGTGCCTACCCTTACCGGGTTATGACGCGGAACAGAGACATAATGCTCATAGCCCATTATGGTAGAGACCAGTCTCATGTGGCTGCCTCTCTGTCGGACGAGATTGTAGCCATACCTCCGGCGCAACAGGGTGACAAGCTCCATGCCGGACAGATCCCGGGGCATTCTCACACGGGAATGACCTCGTTTTGCACTATGTGCACCCGAATCGCCTGGGGCGCTTCGCCGTCGTCGAAATGGCAAAGCACAGCATCCCGCATCATGTAAATCAATTCATCCCAATCGTCGCCCTGGGTGACTATGCTCTGCCCGACGGCGCTGGCCGAGTATCCACCCTCGGGGGACTCCTTTACGCGGAAAACTATTTCCGTGTCAGGATTTGCAAGGGCGCCCTGCTTTCTGGCTTCCAGAACTGTCTCTTTGAGAGAATCCAGCTTTCCGGCTTTGATGTCCTCTTCAAGCTGACGGTCCCACCGCTCCCAGTCGTGATCCCATACCCACTTCATCAAATCGGAGAATTCAGCCTCGGGCAGGGACTGTATGGCCTGCGTAATCTCCGCCACAGTTTTCATATAGGGCCCTCTCTCTGCATCTACACCCATTATACGCCCCGACCGGCCCCGGCTACCCCACCAGCGCCAGGTTCAGCTCCTCCAAAAGAGGGGCCAGCCCGTCGCCGAAGAGGGCGTGGGCGCGGCCGATTCCGCCGCGCTGGACGAAGGGGGCGTGTTGGAGGTCGGCGGGCTCAATGCTGACACTGCCGGCGATGTGGTCCTTGATGTCCTCCAGCCACTGGCGCTGCTCGTCGGTGAACTGCCGCCCGGCGATTTCCTGCGTCGCCAGCCAGCCACGAAACCGTTCCTCCACTTGCTCGGCGAAGGGAGCCAATTCGCCCTCGTGGCCGACAGCGTAGCGCACCAGCGACACAATGTCGGCCATCACCCGCTGGCTGGAGCCGCGCACCCGCGACCGGTCCAGTTGCCGGTAGGCGTCCCACAGCCGCGGCGGAGTCCAGGAGCGTGGTGGGCTCTGCAGAACTTCGGACAGGGCCCGGATTTCGGCATAGCTTAGGCGTTGGCGGTAGGGCCGCTGGTACAGCACCTGCAGGGCCGTGATCTCATCGCGGTGATCCTCGATGTACTCCCGGAAGGAGCGGGTTAGCTCGTCGGCCTCGGCTCCGGAGAACTCCGCCCGCAGCACCGTATCCCGCGAAACCGTGTCGATGGTCTGCTCGTAGGCCCGGTGGATATCGATCAGCCGCTGCCGCAGTTCCGGGTTGGCGGCGAAGGGCTTAGCCGCCGCCTCAAGCAGCTCCTTTTCGGCCTTGGCGATGGCTTCCTCCGGCGGGTCCTCCTGTCCGGTTGCCTCCTGCGCCGCTTTCAGCGCCTCGTCTGGGTCGGTGGCATTCACCAGCTTCGATACCAGTTCCTTTATCGTGGCGCCGTCGGCCACTGACTCCACCGCCTGCCGGTCCTGGGGCGAGAGCCGACGGTCCAGCCGGGCCAGGCGGCT
The DNA here is from genome assembly GCA_963667765.2 of Dehalococcoidia bacterium. Lineage (GTDB taxonomy): Bacteria > Chloroflexota > Dehalococcoidia > Lucifugimonadales > UBA3495 > VXOI01. The sequence continues at coordinate 534,712 of CAXXON010000003.1, forward strand.
GGCCAGCGACGATAGCGTGTCCGGCTCGCGGTCGCCCATGGCCACCAGGTCCAGCAGCTTGTCGAAGGGAACCGACGGCTTGCGGTCCAGCGAGAAGGACTCTCCCAACTCGCTCTCGGTGACGCCCACGGCGTCCACGATGACGAAGCGTTCCTTGTCTGTGGCATCGGGCGTAACGGAATTGAACTCCGTGGTGGAGATTCTGCGGACGCCGCGCCCCTTCATCTGCTCGAAGAAGTTGCGGCTGCGCACGTTGCGCATGAAGAACACGATCTCGACGGGCTTGATGTCGGTGCCGGTGGCGATCATGTCCACCGTAACCACGATGCGGGGATAGAAGCTGTTGCGGAACTGCGTGATCAGGTCCTCGGGCTTGGCCCCGGTGGTGCGGTAGGTGATCTTCTGGCAGAACTCGTTGCCCTTGCCGAACTCCTCGCGCACGATGTTTACGATATCATCGGCGTGGCTGTCGTCCTTGGCGAAAATGATGGTCTTCGGCACGTGCTCCCGGCCCGGGAATATCTCGGTCGTCACCTTGTCGCGGAAGGTCTGGATGACCGTGCGGATCTGGTCCTCTGCCACCACATCGCGATCGAGCTGGCCGGCGGTATAGGGCAGTTCCTCTTCCAGCTCCTCCCAGCGAACCTTGCGGGTGCGGCGGTCCCGACGGTCCACCGACATGCCCGCCTCGATGGTGGAGCCCTCATCCGTGATTTTCGTTTCGATGCGATAGACGTTGTAGGGAACGTTGACGCCGTCGACGACCGCCTGCTGGTGGTTGTACTCCATGACCAGGTTCTGGTTGAAGAAGCCCATGGTCTGCTTGGACGGCGTGGCCGTGAGCCCGATGAGAAAGGCGTCGAAGTATTCCAGCACCTGCCGCCACAGGTCGTAGATGGAGCGGTGGCACTCGTCGGTGATGATGAAGTCGAACTCCTCGATGGGGAAGTTCCTGCTGTACTCCACCGTCTGCGGCGATGAGCGGGTTGACGCCACGTCATACCCGGACGCCTCCTCCAGTTCCGGGTCCAGATCCTCGCCCCTCAGCATGGAGTAGACCCTCTGGATGGTGGAGATGCAGACCTTGCTCACCGGGTCGATGCTGTTAGATTGCAGAAGCTGGACGTTGTACAGCTCGGTGAACTTCCGACCGTCGCCAGGGACGGTGAAGCCCTGGAACTCCCGCAGGGTCTGCCGCCCCAGGTTGCTACGGTCAACGAGGAACAGCACCCGGCGCGCACCGGCATGCTTGATTAGGCGGTAGACCTGGTTGCAAGCCATGAACGTCTTGCCGCTGCCAGTGGCCATCTGCACAAGCGAGCGCGGGCGAGCCTCGGCCAACGACTGTTCCAAGTTTTGAATGGCCTCCGCCTGCACCGACCAAAGATTCGAGTCGTCCAGCGGCGGCATGGTGGTGAGCATGTGTCGCAGACTGTAGGTAGCAGAGTATGGGGACTGAATTTCCGCGGCCAGTCGCTGCCCCATGTCCCGGGATGGAATGGATGTGTCCAGCCACTCAGCCAGGGTTTCTGGTTTATGGAAGGAGAAAACATCCCGGCTGCGAGGTTGCGGATCCAGCCCGTTGGTGAACTGCGTTTGCGCGCCAGTGCTCTCGTACAGGAACGGCAGAGGACGGACATAGCAGGGCAGGTTGTCCGGCAGACCCGCGCCATATTTCGCCGACTGCGCTTCTACGCCGGTGAGCGTGTAGCCCACGGGCTTGGCCTCGACCACGCCGGCCGCCCTGCCATCCACATACATCATATAGTCGGCAGTGCCATGGCCACTACGCAGCGGAAACTCCCGCACCGCCACGCCGCGGGCAGCATGGACGTTCAGGGCGGCGAGGTCCTGCACCGCCCATCCCGCCTGCTCCAGCAGTCGGTCGATGTTCGTTCTAGCTTGTTGTTCGGGAGTGCTGCTTGTCATTAGGCACGATCCAAGGCGCCGAAAGCCGTCACTGGTCTGAACTGAACTTTGTACATTCGAGCCGCCTAGGTGGACGTATCCGTGAAGCGGTTGTTCAAGGCCGCTGGGACCTTTTCACTGTCGCTATCGCGCTTAGCCATTGCCCTCCCCCGGACGACATCCATAAATATCGGCGCACTAATTATATCGTTACTGGTTCATGGTTACTGGCTTTTGTACAAAAGCCAACCAAGACCTTCTCGAATTCGGTCAGCATCCGGCGCTGGCTGGGTCGCCGGGTTGTGGCGTCGGCGTCACTGGCTACCGACACGCGGGCGTATCCGAACAGTCATCCGCTCATCTCTCACTGGCCCCCGGTTCTGGCATGGCGGCCTGATGCTGCGGCGGGCGGAGTTCTGGCTATGATCAAATTTGTCCCCTTCCGACAACGCCAGTCCAAAAGACAGCCCGCAGCTGAGGGCGGTGTAGACCACAGTGTGTAGTCGGTCTACAGGTCCGTCCACAGCTTTGCCGTTTCGCTATTATTGAAGTCAGCAAGGGATCCTTGTGATCCATGTCTCCCTACGCGGAGGGAATACCCCTGGATCTCGTCTGACTGGTTAGGCCATTCGGTGTCTCAGGGGCGACCCGGGCAGGCAAGCTCTTACGATGCAGATCTCGCTGAAACTGGCCTCACTGTCTGCCTTTGGGATGGCTGTCATCGCGCTGCTGACGAACCCTTCGCGACGATGGGGCCCTACCCAGCCGGTCCCCCGGGCTCAACTGGCGGTGGAAGTCAATGGCGTCCTCCTCCACCAGAGTCCGCAAGTAGGTCTCGGGGATCTTCCTCCACCCGCCAGTTGAAGAACCCATTCGAGAGGCGGTACCGGGCGTTGATGCGGCTTTAGGACAGCTTCTTGGGATCGGCGTATGTCCGCTCGCCGAACCAACGCACCCGGTCCTGGACGTAAGACAGGTAGTCCTCGATGTGCTCGGTGATGATTTCCTGCACATCGGGCCACTCCTGCTCCTCGGCGTACGAGGCGGCCATGACGAGGGTGGTTTCGAGGCTGGCGAGGTACCCTTTGGAGTACCTGTTGGAGGCCTTCAGGCTGCTGAGAAACCGTATTCCGATTGCGCGAAGACTGTGGTCAAAATGCTGCTTGACGACCATTCATCTGGTGGCACCTGAGAGAAAAGCCGTCACTTGGCATCAGATTTCGCTAGATTGGAAGTGGTTGGTGGGCCTGCATGGACTCGAACCATCCACCTCGGTCTTATTGGGAGAGTTACCATCATGCAGTTGCATCGGTGCATATCGGACAACATTACGAGAGCCATCGCTCTTTAGCAGTGGCCGCCAACCTTGCCTCCTCTTCGCGAAATAAATCAGGTTCAACGAGGCTTTTTCCTGGTAAGGTGGAGCAGCCACAAAACGAATCTGTCTCGGGCGGCCACTTGACACCACACCCACCTTTGGGAATTCTTTTCTTGGTAGGCAGGGTTCAACGCAATTTCTCGCCGCAGGTCAGCGGTAATGGGGTGTGTCGACTCGATTAGCTTCCATCTGGCAAGGAGATATAGTTCCCGTAACTCCAGAGCACCTCGACTATCCTGTGGGAACAATCGTGGGAAATAATTCCATATTTACCGGAAATCTCCCCGATTTAAAGCTAAATTGGCAGAAAGTTCGACCCCCCTCACCTCCACCACTCTTGGACTGATCTTACGCCGCTAGAGATCGCGACGCCGGCTCCACCCGCCTCTTGTTCCTCCAGGACGTCCACCGACCCAATTTCAGTCCGTCCTAACCTGTTTCACCCGTATAGAATGCTGTGGTACTTTCTGCCGCCCGTTCGGCTGCCTCCGGCTCCGTTCCTGCCGCTATCGACGCCTCTCCCCAACCTCTGCTGCTTCCGGCAATGAACCTCCTGCCTTCGTCCAAGGCCGCGAAGGCCTCCTGGTCAGGCAAGGGCTCCTCCGGATACGACAGGTGAAGTGACAGGCCCAGTAGGCCCATCTCCCATCCAACCCCCACCGCTCCGGGTCCGTACTCCGTCCAATGCGGCGAAAGCAGGGCAGTGTGGGTCAACGTGAGCCGTGCCGAACCCTTCGCATCTTCCGAGTACTCAACTTCCACCCAGCTCACATCCCCTGCGAACTCCCAGGTGAGCGCAAAACGTTCCAGACGCTCGCACTCTGTGACCACACCGCCTGCATTGCCCTTCAGCTGATACCTTCCGCAGAGCTCCAATTCGCCCGATACCGGGGTAAACCACCGTCCAATCCTCCCTGCAGTAGTCGTAGCATCCCACAGGTTCTCAACCGTCGTCGGGAAGCCGCGGGAGAGTGTCACCGAGCTGGCGGGATGACCCTCCCTCTCCAGCATAAGCACGGAGCGGTCCACGGCTGCCAGGTCTTGTTCCGGATTGAATTCCAAGACTTCGACTCCTTTCCAGTAGTTCCGCCGGGTCCTCTCCACTAGCGGGAGGGGAACCGCGCGGCCAGAATATCCTGTATCAGCCTGGAAGCGACCTGCACCGTTAGCTCCGAGTTGTCGTAGGGGGGCGCCACCTCGACCACATCGAAGGCAACAAGGTTCGACTTTTCCAGCAACGCCAGAAGGCACTCCCGCACCTCCTGATAGAAGAGACCGCCGGTCTCGGGCGTGCCAGTGCCGGGCGCCTGGGTGGGATCAAGCACATCGACATCGAAGGTGATGTACAGGTTTTCCGCCGCCGGGATTAAATCCACGACCGCCTGGGCGCCAAGCTCCCGGAACCTGGTGCCGCTCACGATCAGGCTGCCGTCGCGCATCGCTTCTTGGTAGGGGATGCGCCGGGCCGAGCGTATGCCCACAGATGTGATGTGACCAACGAACTCCAGCTCTCTACAACGGCGGATGGGGCTGGCGTGGGTATAGAGCGCATCCTGCACATCGTGGGTGTAGTCCAAGTGGGCGTCAAAGTGGACGATGTTCAGCGGCCGGTACTTCGACACCCCCCTGACCACCGGAAAGGTGATGGCGTGGTCGCCACCCACTGCCACGGGCAGCGCTCCCCGCGCCACGACCTGCTCCACCGCCCGGGTGATTCGGTCGAAGTTGCCGACCACCTCCGACGGAACGATGGGAACATTGCCACAGTCCGCCATCTTCACTCCGCGCAGAAGCTCGTCCCCGGCGTCGATGTCAAAGAACCCCTCGGCCTCTCCCTGGCGCCCGTAAGGGTCCGAGTATGAATACGCCCGAGGCGCGTCCCGGAGCGCATCCGGGCCGAATCGGGCTCCGGGCCGTCCCAGCGTGCCCTGGTCGAAGGGCACGCCGATGAAGGCGACATCGGCCTGAAGTTGCTCAATGTCATCGCACAGGGGCGCATTGAAGAAGGTCCTGGGCAGGGCTCGCAGCGTGGGCCACGGTTCCGGCGGCTGTGCGGGCGGCGTGGGTCTGGAAGTCATAGGTATCCTCCCGATGGGTATCCAGGGGTTTCCGAGAGCTACTGGGCCGTCGTGCCTCCGTCGATCACCAGTTCCGCGCCGGTCACGAAGCTGGACTCGTCCGATGCCAGGTAAACGATGCCGTGAGCGATGTCGTCTGCATTACCCAGCCGTCCAAGCGGAATCCTGTCCAGCGACCACTCGCGGCGTCCCTCTTCCCCGGAATAGCCCGGATCGGTCAGCGGCGTCCAGCAATAGCCGGGATGCACCGAGTTGACGCGGATGTTTTCGCCTGCATATTGAACGGCGGCTGACTTGGTGAAGATGCGGCTCGCCCCCTTGGCGGCGTGATACGCCGTCGATGTGGGGCTCCCCACAAGGCCGTAAATGGAAGAGACATTGATGATGGAACCGCCGCCTGCCTTTCGCATTTCAGGGATGGCAAGTTTGGTTCCCAAGAAGACGCCCTTGGCGTGGACGTCCATCTGCCCGTCCCAATCGGCGACGGAAGTTTCCTCGACGGTCAGACGGGCACCGGTGCCGGCGTTGTTGACCAGCACGTCCAGCTTGCCGTACCGGGCAACCGTCTCGGAGATGACCTCCTGCCAGCGGTGCTCGTCGGTAACATCCTGGGCCATGAAGATGGCTTCGCCACCGTTCTCGCGGATCTGGGCCGCGGCGGCCTCTCCCATCTCAACCTTGATGTCGGTGAGGACTACTTTCGCGCCCTCGCGGGCGAACATGCGGGCCGCCGCGCCGCCGAATCCCATCAGCTGACCCTCGACGCCGGCGGCGGCGCCGGTGATGATGGCTACCTTGTTTTCCAGACGCATGACCAGACTCCCATCATGAAGTGATATCAGCTTCCGTACTGCTGCCCAAAACGCTCGCTATGGGCGATTTCCGGCAGTGTCTTTCGTACCTTGGTGCCTGCGGCGGCCTCATCTGTTGGGTAGCCAAAGGCCACCACGGTCACGAGGTCCTTGTCATCGGGGACGCCCAGGAGTTCCTTTACCCTGTCGTTCTCCTCTCCGCGGACCCCCGCGACGCAACCGCCGACTCCCGCAGCCCACGCCGCAAGCTCCATCTGCTGCAGCGACCGTCCGGCATCGAATTCGGGGCGGCCTCCCCGGTCCATCACCACGGCCACGGCCAGCGGTGCCCCACCGATGAACCCGCCCGAAGACGCGATGTTACCGATCTGCTGAAGGGTATCCGCATTGCGAATAACGATGAAGTGCCACGGCTGTCGGTTCCGGGCGCTGGGAGACCACCGGGCCGCCTGCAGCATCCGCCGCACCACTCCCTCCGGCACCGGGTCCGGCTTGAAGCTGCGGACCGTCAGCCGCGACCGGATGCACTGGTAGACGTCCATATTTGCGCCTCCTGACCCACACCGAATTTGCAGAACCGATTATACCCGCAGAACCGTCGAATCAGGCAATCTCGAGGACCGCCTTGACTGCCTTTGGACCCGCGCGTGCAGGTAGCTTGGCGCGATTCAGCCGTCTGCAATGTCCGATACTCCATGATACGGCTATAATCGCCGGAAACCCTACCCAGCGGAGGATGACGATGCCCAGAGTAGCCTTGGACTTGAACAACGGCGCCGACCGGGCGCAGGTCAAGGGAGAATGGCGCGTGGCGCCCGGCCTGGTCCCTGGCGAGCCAAACGAGGGCCTCACTGCCCAGCTCCTGGGAACGCCGGCGCGGCTGGCCGACTACGACGATTCCGGCTGGGAGGTGTGCGACAACATCCGCCAGAGCCTGTCCGTCGGCTTCACCTTCGCCTGGTACCGCATCAAGGTTGAGCTTCCGGAAACTGTCAACGGCATGCCTGTGTCCGGAGCCCGGCTGTGGTTCGAGACCAACGCCGATAACTACGGCGAGGTATGGATCAACGGCGAGATGGACCGCAACACCGGCAGCATCCCCGGCCTCAACGCCCCACAGCGCGTGGAGCTGGCCACCACCGCCGAGCCGGGCGCCACATACCTCATCGCCGTGCTGTGCGCCAATGGTCCGCTGGCCGAGCCTCGCGGCGGCATCTTCCTACGCTACGCCTACCTATCGTTCGAGGTCACTGATAACTAGTCGGCTGTCGTCCGACTGCCCACTGCTGAACAATTGCCTCAAGGCGCGCCGTTCGTCCCAAACCGTCGTTCCCGCGAATGCGGGAATCCAGAGGTCCAATCCGCCAATTGGCTATTCCTTGGAAACCGGTCGTCTTGAGATAGTAACTTACTTGCCCAAAGCCCGAGGAATTTAGGAGGCAGGATGGTCAAGAAGAAAGGCACGGCGCTCCTCATGGTCTACGTGGACGTGGACATCGAGAACGATGCGGAGTTCAACCGCTGGTACAACGAGGAGCATATCCCGGAACGTCTGAGCGCACCGGGCTTCCTGGACGGGGCCCGGTACGAGGCGCTGAAAGGAGGGCCGCGTTACCTGGCGGTCTACGAGCTGGAGTCGGCGGAAGCGCTCCAGACGGACGAATACCTGCGGATGAGCAACAACCCGACGCCATGGACCCAGCGCATGGGGCCCGGCACAGTCGGACGCGGCTATGTCCGCAATGTGTACAGCCAGATCTACCCCGAGGGTGGCGACGACCCGGACACCATGGGCCGAGGGATGGCGGCGGCCCTGCAGATCGGCCGCATGGATGTCCCGGCCGACATTGAGGCCAAGTACAACGAGTACTACGACACCGTCCGCACTCCAGGCAACCTGCAGATCCCCGGCTGCCTCTTCGTCCGACGCTACAACGCCGTGGAGGGCGGGCCGAAGTATCTGACCATGTACGAGTTCGAGCACGAGAAAGTGCCCGAAACGCTGGCATGGGAGAAGCAGCGCGGCCAGGACACCATGAACGAGTACATCGGAGGCACCTACGGCCATGCTCCCGGCTCGCCGGGCGTATACCGAAGGGTCTTTCCTCCACGCGCGTTCTAAAGGCGCGATGCGGAGCTTGAGGCCAGAGGCAAGCCAGAACCTAAAGACGGCACCAAGATATGTCACAAGACTTGCAACAGCACTCGGAGTGGTTTCGGACGTGCCGTCATTGTGATTTCCCCCGCGCCGTCACTTCTTTGAAAGCCGGAATCCAGAAGCTCCAGACATAAACGGTCCGATTGCTCCTGACCAGGGTACTCTTGAAATAGCTTCCGAGGAGTCAGCTATGTTTCTGATGCGGTTCACCGAGCGCGCCTACATGGACTACACCGAGGACGATGTGCGGAACAGCCCCAACAACGCCGTGCGCCTCACCTTCTCCAACAGCAACTTCGACCCACAGCGCGGCTCCGAGCTCTACAACATGTACCTGGACGAGTACGAATACTCAGAGGAGGCTGGCTTTGACGGCCTGATGCTCAACGAGCATCACAACACCCCCACCTGTCTCGGCGCCACAATGAACCTGGAGGCCGCTATCCTGGCCCGGATCACAAAGAAGCCCAAGATCGTGCTGCTTGGCAACCCGCTGCCGATCTTCGACAACCCCCTGCGACTGGCCGAGGAACTGGCCGAAATAGACATGATCTCCGGCGGCCGCCTGGTGTCCGGGTTCGTGCGCGGTACGGGCGTCGAGAGCCTGGCCACCAACACCAATCCTCTGTTCAACCGGGAACGGTTTGAAGAAGCCCACGACCTGGTCATGAAGACCTGGACCACTCCGGGCCCCTTCCGCTGGGAGGGAAAGCACTACCATTTCCGGGTCGTCAATCCATTCCAGGTACCGTTGCAGAAGCCACATCCGCCGGTCTGGATTCCGGGCACGGGGAGCCCGGAGACACTGGTGTGGTGCGCCGAGCACCGCTACCCCTACATCTTTCTGGAAACCGATATTCAGTCCACCCAGGACATGAAGGAGATCTACGCCGAGAACGCCCGCCAGGTGGGCTACGAGCCGGGTCCGGAGCACCTCGGTTACCTCGTCCGCATTCATGTGCAGGACACCGACGAGAAGGCACAGGAGGTCGGCAAGGGCTACATGACCGGGAACATCGGCGTCGGGCGCATCCCGCTGCCCCGCGACTACCAGTCGCCGGTGGGCTACGCCAGCGCCAGCCAGGACCCGCGCTACCTGCGCATCCGGGAGCAGATCCGCTCCGACCCCTTCCGTGTGGGCGGGCTGGACACCGCGGCCTACGACTCGATCCTGGACTCGAAGCGTTGGATCATCGGCAGCCCGGAGACTGTGATCAGCCAGTTGCGGGAAGTGTTGTCGGTGATGCGCCCGGGCATCCTGTCCATCTGGACCAACGACGGCACCATCAGCCACGAGGACACCATGCGCTGCCTGGAGCTGATGGGGCAGGAAGTGCTGCCCGCCCTGAGGGAGATCGGCGAGGAACTGGAGCTTACCGACCCGTTCCAGAAGACCCCTTAACTAAACATAAACGGGCCTGAAACAGCAGTAAACATAACCGGGGAGCGGACTCAATTCCGCTCCCCGGTTGATTTTGCCCCGTCTTCAGGCTCAACTGAATGCAGTTGAATGCCTGCCGCAGCTTTCGCTAGTTGGCTACCTTCCAGGTCTTAACGGTCAGGCGGGCCGTAGGGTTGTGCCAATCGTGCATTGCGGGGTCCAGGTCGGAGCCGTCGCCACCGTGGACGCCGGCATGAACGTGGACGAATCCCTCAGCGGCCGCCCGGTCATGGGCGTGGTTGCCGCAGGGCGGTCCCGGGATGTAGGCGCAGTCTTCGCTGTTGGCCTCACTGCCCGAGTCGTAGGCGTTGAGGTTGATCGTGCGGGACTTCGACACATCCAGGCCGCTGGCGCCGATGAAGGCGTCATTGGTCGATACCAGCATGCTGGCGAACGACAGCATCGTCTTGCCGTCGTCGATGTCGAAGTGCATCCTGACGGTCTTGCCCGGCATGATGGGGCCACCGTTCAGCGTGGCCACCTTGGCTTCGGCTACGCCGTCGTTGTCCTCTGGGTCCCACGCCTCCAAGAGGCCGGAGGCGTCAGCGTCTTCCGCCATCATCGCCAGGGCGGGAGTGGCCCGAGCTCCCAGCGTGTAGAGCGGCCCAGCGCTGTCGTCGTGCCTTGCCACAAAGACGGGGGACAGTATCTGTCCTCGGGTGAGGTTGGTGATGGAGACCTCGACCATCATCTCCTCGTCATGTTCGTTGGCGCTGATCAGGCTGCCGGTCAAAAGCGCCGCCAGGGCGACCACGCCGATGAGCACCACCACTATGGATACCTTCTTCATCTTCCTCCCTCCAGAGGTCTTGCGATTCTCCAGGGTTGCCTTACTTCACACCTCCCGATACTAGATATTAATAAATACGATAGTTTTTATCGGACGGATCCATTAGCACTATTTCATGAGTTACAGACAAGTCCCCTCTCCCTCTGGGAGAGGGCTAGGGTGAGGGCGTCCTCTCGGCTTTCACACGGACCGCAGATGTCAGCTTGGTTCGCTCCTTGTCAGGACGATTGCATAGTCATCGTCTGAACTGTGATTCATCTGATTTGGTGATTTCGCTGATGGACCTCAATCCTGGCAATCCTTTAATCCTGTAAATCCTGATTCAGACAGAACTAAGAGCGAACCTACTTTGCTATCGTCATGTCTTCTTGTAGGTTCGTGGCATATAACACAATCTCTCTCTGGGGCTGAAAATAAAACTGAGGACAGGACTTTGCGGAGAAACATGAAGCCCGCCTGCTCCTCTGAAAGGAACGGGCGGGCATCGCTGTGGTTCCGATGAGCGGCGTCCTGCCGCTTCAATCAGGCCGAATCGTTGGCCAAGACTCTACTCCAACGCTCCCAGTGCCTCAAGAATGCGGCCGGGGGTGATTGGCAGGTCGGTCATTCGCTTGCCGGTGGCGTGGTAGACAGCGTTGGCCACGGCGGCCAGCGGCGGCACCAGCGGCACCTCGCCGGTGCCTCGCACGCCGAAGGGATGGCCGGGGTTCGGCACCTCCACAATCACCGTGTCGATCATGGGCAGGTCGAGGGCGGTTGGCATCCGGTAGTCGAGGAAGCTGGAGTTCAGCATCCGGCCCTCGTCGTTGAGGTAGTACTCCTCGTTCAGCGCCCAGCCGATGCCCTGTACGACACCGCCCTGCACCTGTCCCTCCACATAGCTGGGGTGAATGGCCCGCCCGGCATCCTGAATCGCGGTGTAGCGCAGGATGTCCACCTTGCCGGTGTCGGGGTCGACCTCAACATCGACGATGTGCAGACCGAATGCGTTCCCGACTCCGCCGGGATTGACCGTGGCCCGGCCAACAATGGGCCCACCGGTGCCGTTCAGGCGCGGCGCCAGGCCCTGGAAGGTGATGCTCAGCTCGGGGTCCTGCCGGTGCGACAAAACGCCCTTGTCATACGCGACATCGTCGGGGGACACATCCCAGATTCGGGCGGCTCGCTCGATCATCTGGCGCTTGATGTCCTGGGCGGCGTCGTGGCAGGCGGTACCCATCTTGAAGGTCACGCCGCTGCCCCCCGCCCCGGAGCTGTAGCCGATGGAGTCGGTGTCCACCACCGAGGGCTTGACCGTCTCCACCGGGATGCCCAGTACCTCGGCGACCTGCATGGCCATGACCGCCCGGGAGCCGCCGATGTCCGGGGAGCCCTCGACCAGGCTGACCGTGCCGTCCGGGTTGACGCTGGCAACCGCGCTGGCCGGGCCGGAGCTGTTGAACCACGCCCCAGCGGCAATGCCGCGACCCCGGTTGGGGCCCGTCAGCGGCTCTGACAGGTGCGGGTGGTCCAGCGCGGCCTGCAGCGTCTCGACGAAACCAATCTTTCTGAATACGGGACCCGTCGGCTGCCTGCTTCCTTCCTTTGCTGCATTACGCATCCGGAACTCGACCGGGTCCATGCCGATCTGCTCACAGATCTCGTCGATCACCGACTCGGCGGCAAAGGCGGCCGTTGGTGAGCCGGGAGCGCGGTAGGCGGCAGCCTTCTGGGAGTTGACCACCACATCGATACCCTCGATGAAGCTGTTGGCAACCTCATACGGGGCCAGCATGGTGCGGCAGCCGGACGGAACCGGCGATCCGGGGAAGGCGCCCGCCTCGTAGACCAGCGTGCAGTCGGCGGCCACCAGCTTGCCCCCGCGAGTGGCTCCCAGCTTGACGCGGATGTGGCTGGCGGAGGTGGGTCCGGTGCCCTCAAACACCTCGGGGCGAGTCATGGCGATCTTCACTGGCTGTCCACACTTGCGGGAGAGGGCGGCGACCACAGGCTCGAGGTAGCACCCACCCTGTCCCTTGCCTCCGAATCCGCCCCCGATCTCCATGGGGATGATCTTCAGCCGCGACACACCGACGCCGAGAATGGCGGCAGTATGGTCGCGTAGGGCGAAGTGCCCTTGGCTGCTGGCCCAGATCGTCACCGAACCATCGGTACTCCACTGGGCCGTCGCCGAATGAGGTTCTATGTAGCCCTGGTGAACCGGCTTGGTGTGGAACTCCCGCTCAACAACCACATCGGCTTCTGCGAATCCGGCATCCGGATCGCCCAGCCGGAACTCAAACCTGTTGGAGACATTGCTGGGCTTCGCGTTTGCGTCGCCCCAACCGCCCTGGCGCATGTTCGGATTGGCCAGGGTCACCAACCGCTCGTGCAGCACCGGAGCGTCTTCCCGCATGGCGTCGTCGGCGCTGAGCACCGGAGACAGCACCTCAAAGTCCACATCCAGGACCGCCAGCGCCTCATCGGCCGCTCCGGCGGATGTCGCAGCCACCGCCGCGATCGCATGCCCGACATACAGGGCCTTCTCGCGGGCCATCACGTTGCGGCTGTAGAAGCCGTAATTGACCGTCATGCCCTCTTCCTGGTCAGCGATCTCGGCGGAGACGTCCGGGAAGTCCGCGGATGTGACTACCGCCTTGACCCCCGGGATGGCCAGGGCACGGGTGGCGTCGATGCTCCGAATCCTGGCATGGGCGTGGGGACTGCGCAGTACCTTGCCCACCAGCCACCCGGGCGGATGGATGTCGGCGGCGTAGCGGGCGCGACCGGTCACCTTGTCGGGCCCATCATGGCGTATGGGCCTGGTGCCGATCACATCAAACTCACTGTCAACCGGGGCTGCGCTGGCTTGTTCAGTTGTCATAATCATCTCCTGGGCTTGTTTTTGCCAATTTACATAACTGCAAACATGCTAATTGCCGTTTAGGTGTGCGCTCGCATCGCCAGGTGGCGGTGGATAACTCGAAACTCGGTGGACAACAGGGCGGCCAATGGGTATCACCTACAGCGGGTAGAGGATGTAGCCCCTCAGGCCGGTGTTGTTGACCCGGAACAGGTGGCCGCCACGGGTGGTCACATACAGCGTGTCCAGGGCGGGACCGCCGAAGGCGCAGTTGGTGGGCCAGTCCGCTGGCACCGGATGGGTCTCGATGATGCGGCCCGATGGCGCGAAGATGTGGATCAGTGGTCCCGGACCTGCCTGACGCCAGCCACCGGCGGCGATGATGTTGCCGTCGACGTCCAGGCACATGCCGTCCAGACCGCGATGCACTCCTCGGAAATCGCGCCCGAACTCGTGGAGCACCATCGGTTCGCCCAGGGAGTCGTCCGACTGGAGCGGGTAAGCCCGCAGGTCCCTGGTGCCCTCGTAGTCGCTCTGCACCACATATAGTGTGCGCTCGTCCTGCGAGAACAAGATGCCGTTTGGCGCCCAGGTGTCGAATGTCATGCGATGCAGCGACCAGCCGCCCTCTGCGTTGGGATCGGGGTCCAGGCGCAGCACGGAGGCGTGGTCCAGCTCACGCTCTTCGGGCGGAATCTGGCCAGCGGGGTCGGTGAACCAGATGCGTCCCTTGCGGTCGACGGCCAGGTCGTTGGGACGGTTGTGGCGATTCCCATCCAGCCGGTGGGGCAACGACTCTGAAGAGCCATCGGCGTTAAACTTCAGGATTCGCCGGCCGCCGCCGGAGCAACCGTAGAGGTTGCCTTGGGCGTCGAAGTTCAGGCCGTTGGTGTTCTCGGTGCCGGTCGCCCACTCGGTACACTCGCCGGTGTGGTGGTCGTAGCGCATGATCCGGCTGTTGGGTATGTCGGTAAACAGCAGTGCGTGGCCGTCCCAGGCCGGCCCCTCGGTAGTACCTCCGTATGGACCTGCAACCAGCTCAAATTCCCAGCTCATACAATCCTCCAGACAATCCACTCTCCCTCTGGGAGAGGGTTAGGGTGATGTTGTCCCAGGAAGCGGGGGAAACGTCATTTCACTCCACGAACCGCGCCCCCACCGTCCCCATGCGGGAGTAGGTGACCTTGACGAAGTCTCCGGGCTTCAGCTCGGCCGGTGTCACCATGGAACCGGATATGATGGTCTCGCCAGCCCGCAGGTAGTCGCCGAACTCCGCCAGCTTGTTCGCCAGCCAGACCACCGGGTTGATGGGGTTGCCCATCACCTCGAACCCGGTGCCCGACCCGTGCAGCTCCCCGTTGAATTCCACCGTTACTCCCTCGTACTGCAGGTCCAGGGAATCGAGGGGACACAGGCGGGAGCCGACGACCAGTCCGCCATGGAGGGCGTTGTGAACGATCACATCAGTCGCCCGGATGCCGTCGCCCTTCACCTTCAGGTCGACGAGTTCCAGCGACGGAAGAACCCCCAGAGTGGCCCGCATAACATCCACCGGAGTCACCCCCGGCCCTCGGAGATCTTCCCCAAGGACGAAGGCTATCTCGGCCTCGATGTGCGGCGATGCCAGGTTGCCGATTGGGACATCGGCGTCATTCTCGTAGACGCTGGTGCTGAGAATGTGCCCGTAGCACGGCTCATGCACGCCCAGGTGTTCGCGGGAGGCCTTGGTAGTCAGGGCCACCTTGTGGCCTGCGACCGCCTCTACCGGGTCCAACTGTTGTAGGAAATGGTATTGGGTGTTGTAGGCGTCGCCCTCGTCCATAACGTCGGCCAATGGCGACGCCGCCACCCCGGTCCGAAAGCTGCGCTGCACCGACTGCAACGCAGGAAGAGCGGACCTGTCAAAGGGCGGTGGACTGCCGTTGAACAACAGGTCGGCCGTTGTAATTCTCATTTACATCTCGCAGGTCTGGTCTGGTGGCCCATGGGCACTCGACTTCTGTGCTGGCGGCAATTGTACACCGCCATAGAGCACAGACAGACCGGGTTCCCAGGTTGCGTGGCTCAAGTATAATCACGATCGAGCTATATCGACACAATTGCCCGTCCGCAATTGAGTCAACAGCGTATTACGCATTCAGTGAGGCGGATTATGGCAGATAGCGCCAATGTCGATGGGTCGGCCTCTGGCGTCGACATCAACAGCACCATCGGCGACATGCTCGACCGGCAGGCCGAGCGCTTCGCCGACCGGGACGCCCTGGTGCACTTCGAGACCGGCGAACGGTACAGCTACTCCGAGTTTCGCGATGAAGTGGACCGCGTGGCCCGGGGTCTCATGGCCCTGGGCGTGGAGCGGGGACACCACGTTGGCATCTGGTCGACCAACTACAGCGAGTGGGTGCTGACCCAGTTCGCCACTGCCAAGATCGGCGCGGTGATGGTGAACATCAACCCGGCATACCGCACCCATGAGCTGGCCTATGTGCTGGAGCAGTCCGAGGCCAACGCCCTGATTCTCATCGGAAAGTTCCGCAACTCGGACTATGCGGGAATGGTCAACGAGGTGGTGCCGGAACTGAAGGACTCCAATCCTGGCGATCTGCGCACCTCGAGGTTG
Organism: Dehalococcoidia bacterium; assembly: GCA_963667765.2. Lineage (GTDB taxonomy): Bacteria > Chloroflexota > Dehalococcoidia > Lucifugimonadales > UBA3495 > VXOI01. The sequence continues at coordinate 550,739 of CAXXON010000003.1, forward strand.
CCCTACCTCCGCAATGTCATTTACATCCCTCCCCATGAGGACGGTGGAGAGGCGGAGACCCCGCCGGGCATGTGGTCCTGGAACCAGATGGTGGCCAGGCACGCGGAGGTCTCTTCCGACCAACTGGCGGTGAGGCAGGCCTGGTGCCGTCCGGACGACCCGGTCAACATCCAGTACACCTCGGGCACGACCGGAAACCCAAAGGGCGCGATGCTTACCCACCACAACCTGGTGGCCAACGCGGTCTATGTGGGCGACTGTATCGAGCTCACCGAGGAAGACCGGCTGTGCATCCCGGTGCCGTTCTACCACTGTTTTGGCTGCGTGATGGGCAACCTGGGCTGCATCACTCACGGGTCCGCCATCATCGTCCCGGCGGAACACTTCGACCCGCTCAAGACACTTCAGGCGCTGGAGCAGGAACGATGTACCGCCCTCTACGGAGTCCCCACGATGTTTATCTCGCAGCTGGACCACCCAGAGTTCGACAGCTTCGAGATCACCTCCCTGCGCACTGGCATCATGGCCGGCTCGCCCTGCCCCGTCGAGGTGATGCGGCAGGTCATCGACCGGATGGGCGCTCACCAAATGACCATCGCCTACGGGCAGACCGAGCATTCCCCGGTCATCACCCAGACCCTCACTTCCGACTCCATCGAGCGCCGGGTGTCGACGGTCGGCAAGGTGCTGCCGGGCGTCGAGGCCCGTGTCGTGGACCCAGAGACCGGAGAAGTGCTGGGGCCGGACACCCAGGGGGAGCTACAGGCTCGCAGCTCCATGGTGATGCGCGGCTACTACAACATGCCCGAAGCCACCGCATCGGCCATCGACGAAGAGGGGTGGCTGCACACCGGCGACCTCGCCACCGTTGACGAGGATGGCTACTACAACATCACCGGACGGCTGAAGGACATGATCGTTCGCGGGGGAGAGAACGTCTACCCCAGGGAAGTCGAGGAATTCCTGTACACCCACCCCAAGATTTCAGACGTGCAGGTGATCGGAGTCCCCGACGAGCGGATGGTGGAAGAGGTCATGGCCTGGGTGATGCTGAGGCCAGGCGAAACCGCCGACCCCGACGAGATTCGCGAATTCTGCCGGGGCAAGATCGCCCACTACAAGATTCCGCGCTACATCAAGGTGGCCACCGAGTTTCCGATGACAGTCACCGGCAAGATTCAGAAGTTCCGGATGCGCGAGATGGCAGTGGAAGAGCTGGGGCTCCAGACTGCCAGCCGGATCGAAACGGCCTAGCTTCAGATCACCGGCAGCGAATGCGTCGCCGGAAAGGCGGCGGCGCAAAGGGCATGACAATGGCCCCCGTTCATCCTTCGTCGGGCTCAGGATGAACGGGGGCCATTTTGAATTTCGAGGCCCCACGGTGTGAGACAAAAGCCTGGCGCCAACTCGTCGTTCGTGCTTTCGCGGGAATGACGGCTCTTTCTCGATACGGGTCCTGAGACAGCTTCCTCGAGCTAGTTGGTGCGGCCCACTATCCCCTGCACCAGCCAGTCAATTCCCTGCAGGTACTCGTCTGTGGCGGTCTCGCTCGCAGCGATTCGGGCGGTGCCGTCCTGGTCGTAGATGGGACCGGCGAAGGGCTGGATACTGCCGTCCCGGAGGCCATCGACCGTATCCAGCACCAGCTGCTTTGTTTCTTCCTCAACGCCATTTCCGAATGGGGCCAGCTTGGCCCAGCCGGCGTCAATTCCGGCCAGCTTGACCGAACTCTGGTAAACGCCGGTGCGGATCTCATGGATGATCTGGGCCATGATCGGGCCCCAGTTCCAGGTGGCGCCCGTAATCCAGTAGTTGGGCGCGGCGGCACTGGCGTCGTAGTGGAAGCCCGTCACCCACACACCGGCCCGTTCGGCTGCTTCCACCACTGTCTTGGTGCAGTCCTGTTGTAGCGACAGGACATCCACGCCGGCGTCGGTCATGGTCTTCACGGCGGTCACCTGCTTGCCAGGGTCGCACCAGGCACTGGTGAACACGACGGTCGTCTCCACATCGGGATTGACTGACTGGGCGCCCAGGTGGAAGGCGTTGATGTTCAGCATGCTGGACGGGATGGGGAAGGCCGCGATGAAGCCCAGCTTGTTGCTCTTGGTGCTCTTGCCAGCGGCACGCCCGGCGGCGTATTCCAGCTGCCAGATGTTGGCGAAGAAGGACCCGTAGTTCTCGAAGATTTCGAGGTCGCCCAGGTGAAGGAACATCACCTCAGGGTGCTTCTCGAGGATGGCCTTGGTCGGGTCGGAGTGGCCGAAACTGGTGGGTATGACGATGGTTGCGCCCTGGGCGATCATCTGCTCGGCGACCGCCTGCACTTCCACCGTCTCGGGGACGTTTTCGGCCCGGAGCACTTCCACATCCGGGAAGACCTGCTCGACATAATCAGCGCCGGAAGCAGCGGCCTGATTCCAGCCCAGATCCCGTTGCGAACCGACGAATATGATGCCGACCTTTAGCTTTTCGCCTTCAGCCAGTGGCTTTGCGGCAGCGGCGAACTCACTGGTGGGACGGGATGAACTGACGGCCCGGCCTTGATCAAAGACCCGGATGAACTCCTCGGGGGAGCCGCCGCCCAACTGCTCCGTGGTGGGCAGGGCGAAGTCGGCAGCGGGAGGGGGGGACTCGGGGACCGGGGTTGCAGTTGGCTCTGCCTCCCCGCAGGCCAGCATCGCAGTCACCAGGACGGCCAGAACTGCCGTCAGGACTGCGGGGATGGGGAGGCGAATCTTGTTGAACAGTCCTGACAGCACAGCACACATCCCTTCAGTTACTAGTCGGCGGTTACTTCAGCGTACCACTCGGCGGATTCCTGTCCGGGCTCAGGCAGGACCTGGCCGCCTTCCATGGCCCAGGCGGCAGGGGTTTCCCCAATGCGCCCGCTGATTTCATCGCGGGACAAGCCGGTATGGGTTACAAATGCATTGAGCAGCTTGCCGAGAAGCTCGTCCTTCACTTCCTTGGACCGCCCCGCGCGGTTGATGGCGTCCAGGTAGTAGCGTGTCGGGTATTCCGACCCGCCCTCGGTCTGCTCATCGAAATAGACATGCACGAAGTGTCGGGGAGCGAGGGTCTGGCCGCAATGGATATCGGTCACATCGACGGCGATCTTTTCGCGCTGCTCGAAGGGGACGGAGTCCGAGGGGACCTTGAAGCGATAGATAGGCATAGCTCCTCTCCTGTTTCCTGGCTACTGGTGGGGGTCAGTTCTGGTAGTTGTTATAGCTGGCGTCGGCGGCGCCGACTACGAGTTCAGCGGTGGTCTGCCCGGTGACTTCCATCCACATGTCCTGGACGGCCTGCATGAACTCGACCCGCTTCTCCTGGGAAAAGCCGTCGGGGATGCGGCTTCTTACGGACGAGGAGGTTGACAGCTCGCCACCTCGGAAGCCGAATCCATGGGGTATCACCTCGTAGTTCACGGAGATGTCGTCCGGCGCGACGCCAAGCACCCGGGCGCCGATCTGCACCAGGCGTTCGTTCAGGATACGGCGTTGCTCCTCGGGTATGACGCCTTCCTGGATCGTGCAGTTGTAGGTGATCAACACTCAACCTCACTTGAGACCGTCGCCCTATAAATTACCGTAGCCTCCCTCCGATTGCAACGGTGCGGACTTCAACCTTCGCGCCGTAGCATTCATGTGGAAATGGGCTTTCCGGCGGATATCGAAAATGCCGCCCCTGAGGGCTCTCAGGGGCGGCACCGTTCCCTTCTAAAAAGGTCAGCTAATGCATCGCGGCAGTCTACCGCTCGTTCACCCGTCTCTCCGAACGCTGGACGCGAGCTGAGGACGGGAAAACCTTTGGCGTTACTGCAGCGCCTCCACGATGGTGGTCACGTTGAAGCGCATCAGGTCGACATAGGTGCCGGCCTCGCCTCCCGGTTGGCCCAGCGACCCGGCGTAGAGCCCGCCGATGAGTTCGGCTCCGGTCTCTTCGGCCACCCGTTGGGCCAGGCGGTCGCTATGCCCCCGTTCGCCGAACACCGCGGGGACACCCTCGTGCTCTATCGCCTCGATGAGTTCGATCATTTCCTTGGCAGAGGGCTCGGCCTCGGTACTCAACGGGAATACCGTACCAACTACCTCAAACCCGTACCGCTGGGCAAGGTACTGGAAGGCATCGTGCGAGGTGACCAGAACCCTTCGATCCTCAGGCAGTTGCGATACCTGCTCCTCAATCCAGTGGTGCAGATCGTCCAGCTCCTCGCCGTAGGACACGGCGTTGGCCAAGAAGTAGGACTGCCCATCGGCGTCCAGGGCAGACAGCTTCTCCGCAATGGTGTTGACTGCCTGCTTCACCCGCAGAGGGTCAAACCAGAAATGCGGGTCCAACTCCCCGTGATCGTGCCCTTCGTGGGCATCTGCCCCTTCCTCCTCATGGCCGTGCTCTTCCTCCTCTTCATGGCCGTGGTCTTCGCCTTCCTCCATATGGCCTTCTTCCTCGTGGTCTTCGGAATCACCCAGAATCCCGACGAAGGCGATCTTGGTGGGATTGCCGTCCACATCCCAGTGGTCCACGACCTCCAGGTCGTGGCCGTCCAGTTGCATTACCTCGCCGCCCACGGAGTCGGTGATGAAGATCGCGTCGGGGGCAGTGGCAATGTGGGGCCTGGCCCAGAACCCAGCTTCAACCGGGGTGGACAGGAAGTCGCGCTTGGAGGCGAGTAGGTCCATGTCATGGGCATCGTACATCCGCAGTTCGCCGTCGCTCATCACCACCAGCAGCTTCTCTCCGTCGTGGCTGACGGCGACATTGATGGGGCGGAGGTCTTCGCTGGCCGGGATGATCTGTTCCATGGACCCGTCTTCAGGCTCCACCAGGTACAGCCCCACGGCGGAACCCAGCCCGAAGAAGTGGTCCAGCCCGTCGTATCCCCACATTGAGGTGATGCGGAAGTCATCCGGCTCCCCTGCGGGTGCCGGGATGAATACGCTTTCGTACTCGCCGTGGTCGGCTTCAACCGCCAGCACGCCACCGACGCAGCCAAAGACCGCCGCGTGGCCGTTGCCGGCGTCGCCGTGCAGACCCTCGCAACCCTCTTCGGCCCTGAAGAGCTCGTCTCCGTGCAGGTCGACGATCATAGCGCCGACGGGCAGGCCGTACTCAGAGGGGTCCGAATCGTAGGAGGGGTGCTGGATGGAGACCGCGAACAATTCGTGCGCCAGCGGCACAGCCGCGCCGTGTTGGCCTCCGACGTTGAACTTCGTAGGCACGTAGTCGCTGCCCTCTTCCTCCAGCTCGTGCTCGTTGAGCAACACCACGTCGCCGGAACCGTCATAGAAGACAGTGGCCCACTCGCCAGAAATGTACAGGTGCACCGGCCGGTCGCCCGTCAGGTCTATGTCCAGGCTCTCCACTTCATCTTCAACGAGATCGAAGTGGTCCCCGTGCTCCTCCAGGTAGATTCCCCCGTCGAAGACATGGACTGTGTTGGCGTCGCTGGACACGGCGATGGCGAAGCGCCCGCTGTGGGTCGGGTAAATTCGCCCGGCCCGGGAGCCGAGGTCGAAGGCGTCCTGCTCAACGTCGCCGTGCTCCAGGTCGATCACCGACATCGCGCCGGTCTCCCCGTCGCCGATGAGCAGGCGCCCCATGATTTCGCCGGCATGCTCTTCGCCGTTCTCATCATGGTCGTCGTGCTCTCCCATCAGCTCCACAAAGTCAATGGGATCGACATATTCTCCGACCGCTACGATCTCGCTGCTGTCTCCGGCGGCGTTGGTGATGAGTTCCTCCAGCCATGTGGCCTCGAGAGAAAGACCGATGCTTAACACCAGGTCCGCATCAGCGACCAGGGTGATGTCCTTTGCCCCAGGCTGATAGGTATGCGGGTCCGCGTCGGCAGGAAGCAGCGATGTTACTTCGACACGGTCTCCACCAATTACACTCGCCCAGTCGGCCAGGATGTTGGTTGTGGTCACCACCGACAGCTTCTCCGCAGGTGGCGGCGGAGGGGTGGGCTGGGTCCTCTGCTGGGTGGGCGCCTGGGTCTGGGGCGCCTGGGTTGGCTGGGTTGCTGCTCCCTCCGTTGGAGTCGCCACGGCGGTGGTTCCGGGTGTTGCCGCGTCCCCGGACGGTTCATCGGCGGTATCGTCCCCGCACGCCACTGCAAAGAGCAGCAGCATGGCCGAAAGTAGCAGGCCGATTTGAACGAGTTTTCTGAAAGACATCTGAAACGGTAATCTCCTTAGCGTTGGGTTTGTGGTTAATTTCCAGGTCCATGCCTCATTCAAGACTGCGTATCAATTACTGAACTTTGTTGATACGCAATCTCAATTGAACAACTTAGATGATATGAAGTCTCAATAATTTGGTCGAAGTGAGAAAGGATATCGATTACAGGGGAAAGTTGATACTAGTCCGCGACCTGCTCGCTATCGATGCAATTGCGGCAACGCCCGTATACCTCGAGCCAGTGGCCGCTCAACTCAAAGCCGTGGCGGGAAGTGGTGGATTCCAGCACGTCCTCAATATCACAACCTGCCAGGTCCTGAGAGGACCCGCAGTGAACGCAGAGCAGGTGATGGTGGTGCCCGTGGTGGCTCATCTGGTAGTGGAGGTCGCCGTCTTCCAGCAGCACGCGGCACAGCACGCCGGCGTCCACCAGAATCTTCAGTGTGCGGTATACGGTGGCCCGGCCAATGTTGGGCGGGAGTTGCTTGCGCAGCCCTTCAGCCGTGAAGTGCCGCTCCTGCTCTCCGATTGCGCCCGCGAGCGCACGCCGTGGAGCCGTCGAACGGAAGCCCTGTTCATCCAGGGCCTCCAGGATCTGGTCCGTAGCCGCTGCTCCCCTTTTCGTCAGTGCCATTGCCGACAACCCACTTTTAATTGAGACAATGTATCTATTGGTAGACAGTTTATATCTGGCGATTGGACTTGTCAACAGGTTACCGTCCGGGCAGGAATGCTGCAAATTCCTCCAAATGCCTAAACCGTCAGCCCGCGCGCAGGATCGTCTTGAGGCCCTCCGGCATGGCGCGGTCGGCGGCGCCGGTCCAGATGGCCAGAACGCCCAGGGTGAGCACATAGGGCAGCATGTCCAGCAGGAAAGGCGAGACCGGGGCTCCCAGGGCCTGCAACTGCAACTGCAGACCGACCGCCCCGCCAAAGAGCAGCGCTCCCAGCATTCCCCTGAGCGGCGACCAGAGGCCGAAGATGACCAGGGCCACGGCGATGAAGCCACGCCCGGCGGTCATGGCCTCGGACCAGGTATGCGTCAGCCCAACGGAGAGCTGGGCTCCGCCGAGCCCCGCCAAGGCCCCGCCCAGCACGATGGCCGTCAACTGGAGGAGCGCCGGATTGCGACCGGCGGCGAACGCCACCGCCGCGTTCTCGCCGACGGCCCGCAGGCTCAGGCCCCAACGGGTGTACTGGAGGACGAACCAGATCAGTGGGCCCAGGCCATAGGCCATGTAGGCCAGTATGTCCTGCCGGAACAGCGCCTCGCCCAGCACCGGGATATCGGCCAGTACGGGGATTGCGAGCGGGTTGAGGCCGTCGATGATGCTGTCGACATAGTCTCGGCCAACATAGGCAGTCACCCCGCCGGCGAAGAGCGTCAGCGCCAGGCCCGTTGCCAGCTGGTTCGTGTCGCGATAGATGATCAGGTACGCGTGTATCAGGGAAGCCAGCGCCCCGGCGGCCATGCCCGCCAGCACTCCGATGCCAGCCGAGCCGGTCTCTACGGTGGCCAGGAATCCGAAGCAGGCCCCCATCAGCAGGCAGCCTTCCATGCCCAGGTTGATTCGGCCCGCGCGCTCGGTAATCAGCTCGCCGTAGACCGCGTATAGCACCGAGACCCCAGGGCCTACGGCTCCGGTCAGCGTGCCGCTAATGACCAGCCAGAAGGTGCTCACAGGGCCCTCCGCTCGACCCGCCGAAGGCCAAGGACAAAGAACAGCGCCAGCCCGATCAGCACCAGACCAGCGGCGGAGGGGAGCCCGACCGACAGCTGCAGCACATCGCCAGCCACAAGGAACACGGCAATCAGGAAGCAGGCAGCCACGATGGTTGCCGGGTTGTGCCCTGCCAGCCAGCTGGCCAGCAGCCCCAGGTAGCCAAGGTTGTCTGAAATGCCAGGCCGCAGATCATGGTGAATGCCTGAAACCTCCACCATGCCAGCCAATCCGGCCAGCGCCCCTCCGGCAATCATGGCCGCGATGACATAGCGATCGACGGCGATGCCCCGGCGGCGGGCCGCATCGGGATTCCCCCCGACAGCGCGCATCTTGAAACCCCACAAAGTGCGGGAGAGGATTACATAAGTGACCACCAGCGCGATGGCGGGGGCCAGGAATCCCCAGTGAAAGCGGGACCCGGCGATGGCAGGAAAGATGGCGGCTACATCGAAGGGCGTCGTGTACGGATAGCCAAGACCCTCAGGATTCTTCCAGGGGCCAAACACGAACAGGTCAACCAGCAGAATCGCGATGTAGTTGGCCAATAGGGTGGAGATAACCTCGTTCACTCCCCTCCAACGCCGCAGCAGGGCCGCGATGGCCGCCCACAAACCGCCGCCGGCGCATCCCGCCAAGGCCATGACAGGTAGCATCAGCCAGATCTGACCCACAGGGAAGAAGAGGGCGACTCCGGTGGCCGTCAGCGCACCCACATAGAGCTGCCCCTCGCCACCGACGTTGACCAGCCCAACGCGGGTGGGAATGGCAGTTGCGAGGGCGGTCAGGAGCAGCGGGATCATCGTGACCCCGACTTCGCTGAGACCGAGGGAGCTGCCCAGAACCCCATGCCATGCCTTTTCCAGAGACTTCAGGGGGTCGTGCCCCGAAGCCAGCAGGAACACGGCGAATACCACGAGGGCCAGCACCACCCCCAATGCGGCCCTCACCGGGGGCTCGTTGAGGAATACAGGCCCGATGCGCCGGAACAACGAAGCATCCAAAGCGAGGGCCGACAGGTTGAATGGGCTGGGGTTCATCCTGCTCCGACAGGGAGGGCGTTGCCGGTCATCAGGAGGCCGATGTCCTGCACCGAGGCGGTTGCCACGTCGAACTCACCGGCCACGCACCCACGGTACATGACCATCACGCGGTCGCTGAGGGCCAGCAGTTCGTCCAGGTCCTCCGACACCAGCACGACTGCAGAGCCCGCGGCGCGCTGTGCCGCCAGCAACCGTCGCGTTTCATCTGCACTGACAACGTCCAGCCCGCGAGTGGGGTAGTAGGCCAGCAACACCGGCGCCCCGTGGCCCAACTCCCCTGCCAAGAGTACCCGCTGAATGTTTCCCCCCGACAGGCTGCGGACCCGCGCATCAGAGGGAGCCACCGACAGCGGGAATTCCTCCCGCACCGCCTCGGCGTCGCCGGTGATGCTGCCCCTGTCCAGCCAGAACCCGGCCTTTGAGCCCCTGCTCATCGAGGCCAGCAACAGGTTCTCGTCCACCCGCATTTCCGGCACCATGGCGTCTGACAACGGATCCTCGGGAACGACCCCCACGCCTTTCCTGAGGGCCTCTGCCGGAGAGTGGCCGATGAGCGGCTCGCCGAGTAGCCGGATGCTGCCGCTCCGCAGAGGTTCCAGCCCGAGCAGGACCTCTCCCAGGGCCCGCTGCCCGTTGCCGGCAACTCCGGCAACGCCCAGTATCTCGCCACGACGAACACTTAAGCTGACGGCGCTGAGCGCACCGGACAATGCCGCGCTGGTAGAGGCACGGCCAGTGCTGACTTCCATGAATTCCAGTGCGGTCTCGCCGAAGCCCTGTTCGCTTCCAAGGTGAAGGGCCGGCCCTGCTGACCTCGAGCCCACCATGGCCGCCACCAGGCTTTGCGCGTCGAATTCGTTGCGGGGCGCGCTGACCTCAACCCGCCCACGGCGCAGGACAGTCACATGGTCGGCAACCGCCAGGGCTTCCCGGACCTTGTGGGTGATAAACAGGATTGAGTAGCCACTGGCCTTCAGGGCACTGAAGACCCGGAAGAGCCCGTCCACTTCGTGCGGCGCCAGCACGCTGGTCGGCTCGTCGAAGATCAGGAGCCGGGCCTCGGCCAGCAGCAGCTTGACCAGTTCCACCCGCTGCCTCTCGCCCAGTGACAGGTCGTCAACGCGCCGGTTGGGATCGATTCCCATGCCGTACTCCTCGGCGAATTCCTCGATCCTGCGAACCAGCTGACGCCTGCGGATGAAGCGCCCCTGGCCTGGTAGGAAGAGGGCCACATTCTCCACTACAGAGAGGGCAGGAATGAGCGAGAAGTCCTGGAACACCATGCCGATGCCCAGGCGCCTGCCATCGGCGGGAGAGGCGAGCCGCACGGTGCGGCCATCTATGGAGACTGTACCGGAGTCGGGGGTGTGGTAGCCGTAGATAACCTTCATCAGGGTGCTCTTACCGGAGCCGTTCTCGCCCAGAACGGCATGCACTTCACCTCGCCCCACAACGAGATCGATCTCGGCATTGGCAAGGACGCCGGGAAAGGACTTGGTGATCCCTCGCAGTTCCAGCAGTGGTGGAGCGGCGGCGCTGTCGCCGCGATCGCTTTCAGCCATCCACTTCCTCACTTCCCATAGGCGTGCCGCAATTCAAAACGCAATCAAAGTCACGGGGCGCACAGTTGTGCGCCCCGAAAAAGCTAATCCGTACGGTCATCCCGGCCGTTACCCAGCTGCGATGGCCCTCACTTCCAGAGCCTTCGCCGGCAGGGGATGGCTGCTCCAGGTGGCGCCTTCGTCGGTAGTACGAAAGACCTGCCCATCGCGGGCGGCGCAGGCGATGTTGGACGGGGCCCGGGGGTCGACGGAAACGGACATCATGGTGGAGTTGGCTGTGAAGCCCCGGTCCACCCGCTCAAAGGTCTTGAACAGGTCCCGGCTGCGGTACAGGGCGCCGGTATTGCTGCGGGCCGCAGCCCCGATGGAAACATACAGCATGTTCGGATCGTGGGGCGCGGCCTTCAGGTCGCGGGTGTAGGTGACCTCGGAGAACTGGCCGAAGTCAACTGGGACCCACTCGGAGCCGCGGTCGGGGCCTATGAACGGGCCCTGCCGCGTGGTGATGAACACCACATGGGGCAGAGCGGCAGCGCACTGGATGCCGTGCAGGTCCAGCGTGTCCTCGCTGGGCGCCAGGCTGCCGGTGATTTCCTCCCAGGTGTCGCCACCATCCGAACTGCGAATCACCCCCGCCACCTCTAGGGCAGCGTACATCTCGTCGGGGAAATTGGGGTCTGCGGTCAAAGCTATGACCCGGGTCGGGAACGACATGGATACTTCGTTCGACCCCATGTTGGCCGCGTTGAGTCGGCTCCAGGACTCTCCGCTATTGGTGCTGCGGAAAATCTCGCCCGGGGCGGTGCCGAGATACATCACGGTCGGGTCCCCGGGACGGAACATGAAGCTCCAGACCGGCGGCGCCACTCGCGGGTAGTCCATGCGCTCCCAGCTGTCGCCGCGGTTAAGGCTCCGGTAGGGACCATCCTGCGTCCCCGCGAATACCACCTCCGGGTTATCGGGGTGGATGGCAATCCCGCAGACCGACGGGGCCTCGGGAAGTCCCTTCGTGAGTTCCTCCCATTGGCCTGATTCGGGGGCCAGCCTGTACAGCCCGCTGGTTTCGGCTCCGGCATATATGTGGGTCATTGCCGTTCCCTCCCGTGAGATGATTTCGTCTCGGGTGGCCCCCTTGCCTGATCCGTAAACGGGTCAGGAAGAGGAGATCTCCTCTAATTCGAACCGGTAGTCCTCGATGACCGGATTGGAAAGCAGCTCCCGGCACATGCGGTCCACCGAGTTCTCGACCGATTCCTTCGCGCCGCCGTTCACCTTCAGCTCGAGGTACTTGCCGATCCGGGCGTCTTCCGCATCATCATGCCCCATGCGGCGCAACGCCGCCAGGACCGTCTGGCCGGCGGGGTCGCTGACTGCGGGCTTCAGGGTTATATAGATTTTGGCCAGGTAGGTCATAGCCGGTTAGCCGCTGCCCGGCATGCTGCTCTGGGCACCCCGGCAGGAGATTGCTCCCTCCGGTCCCAGCCTGCCGACATAGTGTTCGAAGAAACGCTCGATGCGCTCCTTGTCGACGCCCTGCATGGTGTCGGTGACTCCCCAAGCGGAGAGGGCCACCTGGCCTGCTGCAATCTTGTCGTAGGGACGGGCCACGGTGAAGTGTATTCTCCAGCCTTCCTGAAGTTCGTTGTAGATGTTCTCGAGGGCATCCACATCCGCCTGGTCAGGAAGATTGTAGCTGATGACTACATTGGAGTGTTCCAGGTTGTGGACAATCTGCTCGTCCGGAACCGGATCGGTGAAGAAACCGCACCTCTGGGCAATGCTCCAGTGATCGCCGGAGGAGGGCGGCGTGGAATTGTAGACCACATAGTCGTTGTCGTCGTTATCGTCCAGGTCCACGTGGTTCTTGGTCCGCATTATTTCTTGCTTCACCCCAACGCCATCAACATAAGCGGAGGCGGTGCCGTAGGAAACCTGCTGTGGACCGCTGAGGCTGTCGATAATGGTAGGAAGCGCAAACCCGGCAATCACCAGAACGGCAATGACCACCGATGCGATCAGCAGCAGCTTGTTCGTGCCGCCCCGACGAGAGGGCGGAGGAATTTCCAGGTTGCGTGGCCTGCGGTTGCGGCGGTGTCTCGATTCGGGCAAAGGGTATCTCCGTTATGGGACCGGCGAGGTACAGGTAAGGGTATCAGGAAGACCTAGAGGTCCAGCCCCGTCAGCCGTACATACGCCTCCCGGTAGCGTTCGGTTGTACGGCTGGTGACTTCTTCAGGGAGCTCCGGCGCAGGGGGCTCGTGGTCCCAGCCCTGCTCGTCCAGCCAGTCCCTGACGAACTGCTTGTCGAAATTGGGCTGGGAGCGGCCGGGACTATACCCCTCTGCGTCCCAGAACCGGCTGGAGTCCGGCGTCAGCAACTCGTCGATCAGGATGAGTTCGCCATCCAGGAGACCGAATTCCATCTTGGTGTCGGCAAGGATGATACCCCGCTCCCGTGCGAAGTCGTCTGCGAATCCGAAGACCGCCTTGCTGGTCTCCTCCAGCTTCGCGGCCATTTCGGTGCCGACCATGTCGATCACCTGCTGGTGGGTCATGTTCTCGTCATGGCCTTCCTCGGCCTTGGTGGTGGGAGTAAACAGCAACTCTGGGAATCGCTGGCCCTCGACCAGACCTGCTGGCATCTCGTTGCCCTGCACCGTGCCACTGCGCCGGTACTCACCCCAGGCCGACCCGGTGATGTAGCCACGGACGATGCACTCGATGTCTATGCGCTCGGCCCGCTTGACCACCATCGCCTGCTGGGCAACCTCCGCCGGCACCGGCCCCGACAGCATTGAGCCAGCGAGATAACCGGCAGCGTCAGGGGAGTCGGCCAGGCAGATCAGGTGGTTGGGAACGATGTGGGAGGTCTTGTCGAACCAGAAGCTGGAGATGCGGTTCAGCACCAGTCCCTTGTCAGGTATCCCGGTGGGAAGCACCACATCGAACGCCGAAATGCGGTCGGTGGCCACCATCAGCAGCCGTCCTTCGCCCAGGTCATAGGTGTCGCGCACCTTCCCACGGTGCATGCGTCCAGGCATGGGAGTCTCTATGATCATTGCTTTCCCTCAGAAGTTTGGTCTGGATGCCATGTATCCCCGGAGCCCATGTGCCGCCTTCCCGTCGTCTCCAACCTCACCCTTGCGTCGTTCCGGTTCTGCTGTTATTCAGCACCGGCCGGCTATGCGGAGCTGCCAACGGCGGCGGGCAGTAGCCCCAGGCGCTGAAAGGTGTCGTCCACGTAGCGGGTGTAGTAGCCGTAATCGAATAGCTCTTCCAACTCGGCGGTCGATAGATAGGCCGCAACAGTTGCGTCGGATTTCAAGAGGTCGCGGAAGTCCCGGCTCTCTTCCCAGCAGCGCGCGGCGTTGGACTGGACGATTTTGTAAGCTTCCTCCCGGGACAGGCCCTTGTCCACCAGCTCCAGGAGTGTGCGCTGGCTGAATATCAGCCCCCTGCTGCTCTCTATGTTGGCGTACATTCGCTCCGGGAATACCCGCAGTCCCTCAATGATCCTGGTGAAGATGCTCAGAATGTAGTCGAGTGCCAAGCACGAGTCGGGTAGGATAATGCGCTCGGCGGACGAGTGGCTGATGTCCCGCTCGCCCCACAGGGCCACGTTTTCCATCGCAGTCATGGAGTTGCCGCGTATCACCCTCGCGAGGCCGCAGATGCGCTCCGCCAGCTCGGGGTTTCGCTTGTGCGGCATGGAGGAGGAACCGGTCTGGCCGTGGCCAAAGGGTTCCTCGAGCTCATGGATCTCGGTCCGCTGCAACGACCGGATCTCGGTTGCGAACTTCTCCAGGGACGCCGCGATGAGTGCCAGGGTGGTCATGAAGTGCGCGTACCGGTCCCGCTGGATCACCTGGTTGGATACTCCGGCGACTTTCAATCCCAATTGGCGGCAGACCCGCTCCTCCACCGACGGAGGCACGGTGGCGTGAGTGCCCACGGCGCCGGAAATCTTGCCCACACGCACCGTCTCCAGCGCAGCCTCCAGCCTCTCCCGCTGGCGGTTCATCTCGTCCCACCACAGTGCCAGCTTCAGGCCCAGGGTCATGGGCTCGGCGTGGACCCCGTGGGTCCGCCCCATCATCAGGGTGTCCTTGTGAAGCAGGGCCTGCTCTGCAAGAGCGGATATGGCCTTGTCCACCTCTTCCTGTAGCAGGCCGCCGGCCTCCACCAGCTGCAGGTCGAGGCCGGTGTCCAGCATGTCGCTGGAGGTCAGCCCGAGGTGCAGCCAGCGGCCCTCCGACCCCATGGATCCTGTGATGGATGAAATGAAGGCGGTAACATCGTGCCGGGTGGTCTGGAAAATCTCGTCCATCCGCTCGGCGTCGTACTTGGCGGCGCGCAGCAGGGCCATGTCCTCGGAGGGTATTACCCCCTCCTCGCACCAGGCTTCGCAGACGGCGAGTTCCACGGCCAGCCATTTCTCGTACTTGTTGTCATCGGACCAGACCCGCTTCATGGCGGGCCGGGAGTATCGGTCAATCACTGCCCAGTCCCCGTGTGATTGTGTGACAGCGTCAGGATGATGCTGCGCCGTTCAGATAGAGTTCACGCACCGCCAGCAGGATGGACTTGAAGTCCCTGAAAGGCGTGTATTCGATACCTTCCGTTTCGCAGTACCGGGCCAGCGTCCGGTGGGCAAATACCTTGTCCGCCTGCCGCGACGCCTCCTGGTCGGAGGCTCCGTCTCCGGCAAAGACGACGAAGTAGCCCTGCTGCTGAAACTGCTCGACTATCAGCGCCTTGGAATTGCCCTGGGTTTCCCTGCCTGGGTAGACGTGGTGGTAGTGGTAGGAGATTCGCCCCTGGTCGAAGCTGGTGTTCACGGCGTAGATGGGTACGTCGTTGTACCCGTCGCGCTCCAGCAGGGCCTCGATGTAGAAATCCAGCCCCTGGCTGACCACCGCTAGGGGTATTTCGTTGGCGCGGCAGAACTGGCGCAGCTCATGGAAAAACGGTCGCAGCGTTGCGTGCTCCCTGACATGATGCTGCATGGCAGAGCGATCGGCGCGAATGTTGCGGAAGGTGATTTCCTGATATTCCTTCAGGTTCATCTTCCCGTCGCGGAACTGCTGGCGCACTTCGGTCCAGGTCGGATCTCCGAAGCGGTTAAGCAGCAACTCCGCCACATTCTGCACCGCGGCGGTGTCATCGAAGTCTGTCAGGAATGCGGGGGAGAGTTTACCGTTCGCGGAGTTCGCGCCGGTAGTCGTCATATGCTTGCCTGATTTCGGGGTGCTGAAGACCCAGGATTTGGGCGGCGAAGAAGGCGGCGTTGCGGGCGCCCCAGGACCCAACGGCCATGGCAGCCACGGGGATCCCCGGAGGCATCTGCGCGGTGGACATCAGGGCATCAATGCCCTTCAGTTCACTGGACGCCAGCGGTATGCCGATGACAGGCAATGTGGACCAGGCAGCCAGCGCCCCGCCCAGGGCAGCCGACCCACCGGCGGCCGCGATCAGTACCTGGATGCCCCGTTCGCGCGCCTGCTGCGCGTACTCCGCGACCCGCTCGGGGGTCCGGTGGGCCGACATCACGCGCACTTCGTAATCTATGCCCAGTTGTTCCAGCGTCGCGACGGTGTCCTTGACCACCGGTTCGTCCGACGCGCTTCCCATTACGACTCCTACCAGTGGCACGGCAGCCTCCGGTTCAAGCCATCGATCATGGCTGAGTTTCCTCCGCGTTCATTTCCTGGAACCCGATGGTGGCGCGCCCTAAGCATCACTGCGGACAACACCGCCTTACATGATATCACTTGCCCAGCCCTCTGGGGATACTCAGGCCGAAAAAATTGGCGTTCCACTCTAGACGGCCCACCGCAAACATTTCCGTCATCCCCGCCCAAATCCGTCATCCCTGAGAAAGCAGGGATCCAGAGCCGGTCATTCCCAGACCTGCTGTGCCGACAATGTGGCTCCAACACCGTACTTGGGACATCCACGCTCAATGCCAGTCCGACTACAGCTCCAGCTGCTCCCGGAACGCCTCGATCATGGCCCGCTCAAGGGCGTCCCGGTCCTGGCGCACCTGAATGCCGTTCACCATGAGCGACAGGCCCTCGTCCAGCATAGCCAACTCGACGACGATCTCCAGTTCCTCTCCCTCGTCCCAGGTCATGGCGGAAGTGATCACGTCGGCGGCATCGTCGTCGCCTTCGAACAGGTCTTCCTCTTCGCCCGTCTCCCACTCGACGGTGGTCTCGATTTCTCCCTGCCCTTCCAGGAGGACCTCGTTCATCTCCCTCAGGAGCGCGGCGATCTCCAGCGACTCGTGCCGGGACAGCAGTTCCGCCCTCTCGGCGGCGACCTGCCGATCGAAGGCTTCCAGGCGCTGCAGCCGGGAGGCCCGTGCAGCAGTGAGTTCCTCTTTTATTTGCAGAAGTGAGTCGCGCCAGGGCATTCTACTGCTCCAGTCTGCCAATTAGGAAAGTTGCGTGGCCCAGCCCTTCGGTCGGGTTGCCACATAGGACACGATGTCGACTTCGATGAAGTCGGGGAGTCTTCCCTGCACGAGCACTCGGGCCAGCGCTTCCAGCATGTCCAGGTAGCGTATGCCCGTGGGGCCGCGCTTCATGGACTCAGGGTAGGCCCGGACCAGCCGCAGCATCCGCTCCGCGTTGCCGTTCCAGACTCCGAACAGGGTCGGGTTGCGTAGGCAGAGGATCCAGGAGACGAACTCCTTCCCCGCGCCATCCAGCTTGTAGGCCCCGCCCTCGCTGGCGCACTCGTCGAACCGGCCTTCCAGCTTGATAGTATCATACAGAAGGAAGTCTAGACTGTCCCTGACCTCCTCAATGGGGTTGGCAGCGAAGGCCGCCACATCCCGCCCGCCTGAGGCCCGGTACAGCCGCACAGCCTGATCAGAAGATAAATCCGGAAGCGCGCCTTCGTCCAACCATGGGATGAACTCGGACGCCCGGTCCCACCTGCGCTTCCTGTAGGCGTCGACCTTCCCCAGACCAACCGCCTCGTCATACATGGACCGGAGATTCGCTGGAGCGAGTATGTGGGGCGCAGTCCGGTTGCTCATGCGTCCAGCCCAATATCCGTCCGCCAGCAGGCCCCATGGAACGAGATTCCCCGAAGGCGGTCATAGGCGCGCTTCCGTGCAACGTCTATGCTCTCTCCACTGCCAACCACCGTCAGCACCCGGCCGCCCGAAGTACGAGGGCATCCGTCGATGCCAGGGGCCACACCGGCGGTGAAAACCAAGGTATCGCCCGCTTCCACGCAGTCAAGGCCCGAGACTTCAAGGCCGGTCTCGTAGGCGTCCGGGTAGCCTCCCGATGCCATCACCACCCCGACATTTCTACGGTCATCCCATTCGACTGCGACCTTATCCAGGGTGCCGTCATGGCAGGCCATCATGAGCTCAAGCGGGTCTGAAACCAGCCGCGGCATCAGCACCTGGGTTTCCGGGTCGCCAAAGCGGCAGTTGAACTCCAGTATCTTTGGCCCCTCCGCGGTGAGCATGAGTCCTGCATAAAGCACGCCCCGATAGGGAGTCCCCCGCTCGGCCATGGCGGTGATGACGGGGCGCATGATGGTGGTTTCAACCTCCTGGCACAGCTCCGCACTCCAGAACGGAAGCGGCGAGTAGCTGCCCATGCCTCCAGTGTTTGGACCCACATCCCCGTCGCCGAGCCGCTTGTAATCGCAGGCAGCGGCGAGGGGGGAGATGTGCTCCCCATCAGAAAAGGCAAAGACGCTGACCTCCCGGCCTTCAAGGCGTTCCTCGAGCAGCACCTTCGCACCTGCATCTCCGAAGGCTCGCCCAGACATGCAGGAGCGCACCGCTTCGGCTGCCTGGACTTCAGAGTCGCAGACAACCACACCCTTGCCCGCCGCCAGTCCATCGGCCTTGACCACCATAGGGCCCGGATTCCGGCGCAGGAAGTCGAGCGCTTCGGATTCCTCGGTGAAGACCGCGAACTCCGGGCCGGGGGCGCCCGCCTGCCGGATGACTTCCCGCGCGAAGCTCTTGCTGGACTCCAGCCGGGCGGCGGATTGCGACGGTCCGAAGACAGGAATGCCCATCTCCCCCAGCCGGTCGGCCAGCCCCGATGCCAACGGTGCTTCCGGGCCCACAACGACGAGGTCCGCCGATATCCCACGGGCTGCATCGCACAATTCGTCCACGCCGCTGCCAACGGGAAGGTTGGTGGCAATCTGTGCCGTTCCGTAGTTGCCAGGAGCCACCCACATCTCTGTCAGGGAGGGGCAGCGGCTGATTCGCCAAGCCAGCGCGTGCTCACGCCCGCCATTGCCGACAACGAGAACTTTCATGCTCGCGCAGGGGTTCCCACGGGTTCCGTCTGCCTACAGGTGCTGCAAGTTATTTCCACGGCGGGGTCCATTTGTCCAATATACCGTTTCTGCACCCGCCCAGGTTCCTTCCCAGAAACTCCTCCAACTCGGGGCGGTTCAGCACGGTCCGGCCACCGACACTGGCGTTGTCATCTATCAGCGTTGAGGGAACATTCTCCCAATCGAACTCCCGCCGGCCGAATGTGTCAGTCTGTTCCACGACGATTACCTTGTCCCCCTCAAGTATCCAGCCTGTGGGCTGCCTGCCCTCATTCTTCATTCTCGTGGCCTGCCGCAACAGGTGGTCTATCTGGGCCTTGACTCTCTCGTGGCGCTTGTCAGCGTAATCGTTCCACCTGATTGCCCCACACCAATTCGGCGGAGTTTCGTCCAGCAGGTCAGCGATCAGTTCCGAGAGAATGGTGGAAGAGAACTCCAGCCAGTCCTCGGGTTTGGGTGTTTCATCAAGCCTCACAAGAACCCTGTTCAGGTACTCCCGGTAGAGATTGGTGGACAGGCTCCGGCGCACTTCCTGTATCTTCAAGTGCAGGTCGTGGCGCAGGCTCTCCTTGTAAGAGGGAAGAGCAGTCGTGGTGTAGATCATTAGGCTGCGCTTGACTATCTGGTCAGTGAAAGCCTTGAGCTCCTGGTTCATCGACAGCACGAAACAAGGGTATTGGGATACTAACGGAGGTATCTCGTCCTTGATCGCGTCCTCGCCGTGGTTGCGTATGGCTGTCCGGCCTATGTCATCGAACACCGCAGGGAAACGCTTGTAAGCGTGCTGAATGTCCCTCAGTCTGCTCTTCGTAAACTCTTTCTTATCCACGTTGTAGGGTTTGCCAAACATGGATGTCATCAGCGTGTCGATCAGGCTTGACTTTCCACACGACGGCTTGCCATACACGATGGCAAATGACGGAAACCTGAATATGTCGCCGTCGTGTCCTGCCAAGGTCCTCATGTCGCACATGAACGGCGAG
This sequence comes from Dehalococcoidia bacterium, assembly GCA_963667765.2. Taxonomy (GTDB): domain Bacteria; phylum Chloroflexota; class Dehalococcoidia; order Lucifugimonadales; family UBA3495; genus VXOI01. The sequence goes on from CAXXON010000003.1 coordinate 570,556, forward strand.
AAGTAGAGCCATGACCAGAGAATGAAATAGTCCCTTTGTAGCCTCTCCACCCCCATTCCGCCCTCAAAGGTGCCCTCGTAGTTACGGAAGAAATCAACCAGCAGCATGGCATCTCTCCGCGCTGCTTCAAGGTCAGATTCCAGGGAAAACGGTTCTCCGAAGAGAGCCACTGTCTTGGCGTCTCTGTCGATGGACATTTCGCGGTGGTCAGCCTCTTCCTCGGATTGCACTACCCGGATGCGGCTGTACTCCTTAATGATCTGGCGTCTTACCTCCCGGCTCACCTGCTGCTTCCCGTTGCGGGGCAAGGGGATGATGTTGGCTACCACCGGGGGAATCGCCGACTTCATTTTCTCGATCCGCTCAATCTGGGCGGGGACGTTAATCTGGACGACATTGCCGTCATGCGAGTCCGACTCCCATGAGTCGATCACCAGAGTCGAGTGGTCGTCAGGGGAGAGAACGGGCACTTCTTGGAGGCTTATCTCGGCGTGCACTACTCGCTCCGGGGGCAGCGGTATCTCGTCGGAGGCCTGATCCCGAATAGTCTCGTACATGCCGAGGTAGTGGCCCCAGGCGGTGTAGTCCTCGTCAAAGCACACGAGGGTCTCCGCCTGTCGGCCACCAAAGGCGGTGTCAGACAGATTCGCCGACCCTACCAGGACCCGGGTCTTGCCGGACTCCGTATTTTCCAAGAGGTACAGCTTGGCGTGGGCGATCTGCTTGCGCAGAACCCGAAAGCGGGCCTGTCCCTCCCTGACGCGGCTGAGAATGAACGCGTGGCGTTCATCGGGCAGATTCCGGATTGCGGACCTCGCGTCACCGATGGCAACTTGCTGGAAAGCCATGATGTCCTTGAGGGTGCGCAGGGTGGTTTCGCAGCCGAAGACGCACTCGAAGTCACTGAATCCGTGCTTGTCCAGCAATCGGACTATCGCGCTGACCCCCGCCGAGTAGGTGAGGATTCGGATACGGTCGTAGCCGTCGAACATGGACCAGGCAAACTTGTACTCCGACTCAACCCGGGCTCCCACGACCCGCAGGCCCGTTCCGTCGTCTATATCGAATCCCAGAGTTTCCCCCAGCTTCTGCTTACTCAGCTTCAATATCCCCTACAAGCAAGCAAAACCCGCGCCAATAACAAGGCGCTGAGTATTACTCCCATTCGATGGTCCCCGGCGGCTTGCTGGTGATGTCGTAGACCACCCGGTTGACCCCGGGCACCTCGTTGACGATGCGATTTGAGATGCGGGCCAGTACCTCGTAGGGCAGGCGCACCCAGTCGGCGGTCATGGCGTCCTCGCTGGTCACGCAGCGGATGGCGCAGACATAGCCGTAGGTGCGGAAGTCGCCCTGCACCCCGACGGTGCGGCTGTCGCTCAGCACGGCAAAGCTCTGCCAGACGCGGTTGTACAGGTCGGCGCCCTTGATCTCGTCAATTACGATCCAGTCGCAGGCGCGGAGCATGTCCAGCTTCTCCTGCGTGACCTCTCCGATGATGCGTATGGCCAGGCCAGGGCCAGGGAAGGGCTGCCGGTAGACCATGTCATGCGGCAGACCCAGCTCGAGGCCCACATCCCTGACCTCGTCCTTGAACAGGTAGCGCAGCGGCTCAACAAGCTGCAGCCTCATGTTTTCCGGCAAGCCGCCCACGTTGTGGTGCGTCTTGATCCGGGCCGAGAGGGGCGCCCCGGAAGGCGAGTTGGCTGGCGCTTCGCTCTCGATGACATCCGGATACAGGGTCCCCTGCGCCAGAAAATCGACCTCTCCCAGTTCCGAGGCCGCATCTTCGAAGACGCGGATAAACTCCTCGCCGATGGTCTTGCGCTTGGCTTCCGGGTCGACGACTCCCGACAGCTTTCCTACGAACCGCTCCGAGGCGTCGACGTAAGCCAGATTAAGGCCCATCCCCCGGCGGAATGTCGCCTGCACCCGCTCGGCCTCTTCCAGCCGCAGCAGGCCATTGTTGACGAAGATGCAGGTGAGCTGCTCGCCGATGGCCTGGTGCAGCAGCGCCGCGGTAACCGCCGAGTCCACGCCCCCGGACAGCGCGCAGATTACCCGCCCGTCGCCCACCTGCTCTCGGATGCGGGCGATGGCGTCGGAGGCCACATTGCCCGGCGTCCACGACCCCTCGCACTCGCAGATGCGGAACAGGAAGTTCTCCAGGATGTCCGTACCCAGCGGTGTGTGCTGTACCTCGGGGTGGAACTGCAGGCCGAACAGGTCCCGCCCGTTGCCGATGGCGGCCACCGGCGAGTTCTCGGTGAAAGCCAGGCTGGAGAATCCGGGCGGCAGCTCCTCCACACGGTCGCCGTGGCTCATCCAAACCTGCATCGACGGAGGGAGCTCGTGGAACAGCGCAGGACGTCCGCCGGGCAGTCCCCACCCCGCCGACGGGCTGTCCTGGTGCAGCGTCGCGTGGCCGAACTCCTGCTTCAGCCCCCGCGCCACCGTCCCGCCCAGCTGGTGCACCAGCGCCTGCATCCCGTAGCAGATGCCCAACACCGGCAGCTTGCGCTCGAATACCCAGTCGGGAATCCGGGGTGCGTTCTCCTCGTAGACGCTGGCTGGCCCCCCCGACAGGATGATGCCCTTCGGGTTGATCCGCTCCACCTTCTCCCACGAGTCGGAGGGATTGGCGATCTCCGAGTAGACCTTCAGCTCCCGGACCCGCCGGGCGATCAAGTGACTGTACTGGGAGCCGAAGTCGATGACGGCGATGCCCTCGTTGACCTGCCGGGCGGACCCTGGCGCCTCCGCCTCGATACCTTGCGCGATCTCCAAATAGGCAGAGACCTCCAGGTCATCGCTTGCGGCAACTCGGCGCCCCAATGGCAGCTTGGAAGTAGTCGTAGCGGGCCTCCTTGGAAGGGAGAGTATGGCCTCGCAATGCAGGCTTCGCACCCATTCTACACCGCGCCAATCAGCCTGTAAGTGACTATCTCAAAATCCGCCAAAGTCCAAAACCGCCATTCCCACAAAGGACCCGTCATTCCCGCGAAAGCGGGAATTCAGTGGTCCGGACTGTGTATCTGGCCGTTGAGATCAAGGGCATGACAGTTTTGAGATAGTTACTAAGCAGGGCGCCATTATAACCGGAATCGGCACGGAGATACTATATGTTGTGGGTGCTGGCCCCGGAGACCCAACTCGGCACAGTCGCAGACTGGATTTGCCAGCGATTGACACCCACGGGCGCCGTGGCTACATTTCCTCATCATCGGGGGATTCGAATGAGATCGACGCCATTCCTGTTAGTGTTGATAGCCCTCCTCCTCGCCATCGCCTGTGCCGAGCAACAGGCGGAGCCGACGACGAGCGCGCCTGCGCCCGCCGACGCGACCGATTCGTCGGATCTACCCCCGGCGCCGACGCCAACGCATACACCGACTCCGACTCCACCAATCGCCGCGCCGCTGACAGCCAGTCCTGTGCCGTCGCTCGTACCAGCAGCGACCCCTGAGGTTACCCGTGGGTCCCCGCCTTCGCCTGCCCCAACGCTGTCCCCAACACCAACACCGACGCAAACTCCGACTCCAACCCCGGCACCCACGGCCACGCCCGCTCCTACGGCAACCCCCGAGCCGACTTCCACTCCGGAACCGACCGTTGCACCGACTCCCACGGCCACGGCAACGCCGTCACCGACCGCAACACCCACCCCCAGCCCGACGCCGGCCCCCACCATCAATCCGGAACTCGCCGGTTACTCGGAACTACTGACAGAAGCGGCGTCAACCATGCCGCCGCAATACGACTTCGTCAGCGACGGCCTGAGCACCGCGGAGCGGGACATCCTGGACTGGGCCGACAGCCGACTGTTCAGCAACGAGAACTTCTTGAAGAGCCAGTGGGGGCCGGAAAACTGGCCGGTAGTAGGCCCGGGCCAGGGTTACCCCGAAAGTAAGTTCACCCCGAAAGAACCGCTATCGGGAGAAGAACTCCAGGTGGCATCAGTACAGGCCCTGGTCCTGATGATGATGGAGATAGACATTGAAAGGAGGTCCAACGGGCACCACGTCATCGGTTGGAAGGTGGACAGCTTGGACCGCGTCCTCGACGGGTTGAACGTCTACCCTGGGCTGTGCGTCCATTGTTACGGGAAAACGGGATACGACATCCGAGAGGGAGTGAGGGAGAACTACGGTCCGCTTATTTGGGAAGTCGGCCATGGACACCGGGAAATGCTGAAGGCCTTTGCCTACTACGCCAAGGCCGACGGAGAGGGGATCCTCGTCAGGAGCTTTATGGACAATAGTGCTGACGATATGGAGTTGCTCCACAAGCGAGGGCGTTGGCATTCTCCCATATCGGTCGGCTCGTTCAACAACGAGAACATATCGTTCATGTCCCAGATCAGGTTGCCCGGAGGAATTCTGGTCTCGTACCCGACAATGGCGTTCAGCATGGTGGGCAACATGGACTCTGAGCGGCAAGTCGTGGAGCGGATCTACGACTACATGCGCTTCAGGATGCAGCATTTCACTGGAGACGCGAATGTACATGTCGCCATGCATAGGCCATTCACCAGCACTCCTTATTCGCCTCAGCTGGGATGGATCGTCTATGTGGGACAAGCAGGCAGTCCCACCTCTGCGGGAGTGATGACCGGAACATTCCGGGCTTTGGGACTAAAGGCGGAACAGTTCAAGACTATCAGGGGTAGAGTCAACGCGGGTTCTGTGGAAGCTGACGGCGAGACTTACTACTACGACGGCAATGATTTCTTGGGCTGGCCGACCGTGCCTCTTTGCAGGCATTTTAGAACCCTCGAGCAGGTTGAGACCTTTAGAGGACAACCTGAATGCACCCCCGATGATCCGCCGTCATGGTTCGGTAAGGCAATTACCGATAACGAAGTATCGTCCTCTGACCGCGAGATACTGGTGGCCTTCTACAAGGACACCGGGGGGCCGGACTGGAATCACAACGACAATTGGCTAAGCCAGCTTCCAGTCAGCAAATGGTACGGGGTAAGCACTTTCAACGGACGAGTGACACACCTGCGACTTGACGTTGGACTTACGGGTGAAATTCCCAGCTATCTGAGCAAACTTGAACACCTGGTGGAATTGGATCTGGCCGGCAACGACCTCACTGGAAATATACCCCCAGAATTGGCCGAACTCCCCAATTTGAGGCTGCTGGAATTGAATAGGAATCAGTTGACGGGCCGGATACCAGCGTCCTTGGGAAATTCGCCCAGTCTTGCGTTCCTGGGCCTTTCTAACAACCAGCTCACGGGAGAAACTCCATCGGAGTTGGGAAACCTGGAATATTTGGCCTACCTGGATCTGGGAGGCAATAACCTTACCGGCGGAATCCCGCCAGAACTGGGAGATTTACGATTCATGTCGTCGATGTCCCTGCGTCAAAACGCGCTGACAGGGAAAATACCCCCGCAATTGGGTAACCTGCGGGACTTGAAACACCTTTATCTATGGGACAACCGTCTGACTGGCCAAATTCCCCAAGAGTTGGGCACCTTGCCAGTCCTGCGGGAGATATTTCTGGAGCGCAACCAACTCGAAGGTTGCCTCCCAAAGGGATTGGAGGGTAAGCACAAAACCACCTTGGTCAGGGGAGTTCCCCTCGGACTGCCAGTCTGTTCCCAGTGATATTCGAGTAAGATTGCGGCTGCCCTTAGCGGGAGAATGCTGGAGATGTCCCCTCGGTTGACCACCCCCCAACCGCGTGGTAGCTTGACCGTCGAGACAACTCCACCGGCGGGCTGAGCATGAGCGCAATGCAGGCTACCACCGAACCCGACTCCACGCTGCCCTGGGACACCACCATCGGGCGGGTCCTCGACCGCATCACCGAAGCCGACCCGGGCAAGACATTCGTCGAGATCGGCGGCGTGTCCTACTCCTACCGCGAGGTCCGCGAGAGCGTGCTGCGGACGGCCGCCATGTTCCGCGAGATGGGCGTCAACCACGGCGACCGGGTCTGCCTGTTCATGCCCAACGCCATCGAGTACCTGTACTGCTGGTTCGGCCTGTCGGCGCTGGGCGCCATCAGCGTCCCCATCAACACCGCCTACCGCCGCGACGAGACAGCCTACATCCTGAACAACGCCGAGGCCGTGGCGCTGGTCACCGACCCGTCGCTGGCCGAGGTCGCCGGTGCCGCCGCCGACCTGGCACCCAGTATCCGCCACCGCATCCTGCGCGGCGACGACCCAGTACCCGACGGATGGACCTCCTTCCGCGAGGCCTTCGAGCGAGCCGCACCTCCCCACCTGAAGGAGGGAATACAAGGGGAGGAAGTGTCGCCCGACGATGTGTCCATGCTGGTCTACACCTCCGGCACCACCGGCAACCCCAAGGGCGTCATGGTCACCCACCGGATGTACGCCGCCGCCGGGCAGGGGTTTAAGCACTGGACGCAAGCCACCACCGACGACCGGTTCTTCACCTGCCTGCCCTTCTACCACGCCAACATACAGTACTACTCGACGATGGGCGCGCTGGCCTCAGGGGCCACGCTGGTAATCGTCGACCGCTTCAGCGCCTCCCGGTTCTGGTCCCAAGTGCGCGAGGCCCGCGCCACGGTGGTCAACTTTATCGGCATGATGATGCCCGTGCTGGCCAAAAACGAAGCACAGCCTGACGACGCCGACAACACCGTCAGGTTATTCTACGGCTCCCCATCCTTCCCGCCGGAGTTCCTCGAAGAGTTCCAGGAGCGATTCGCGACCGACATCATCGTGGGATTCGGGATGACCGAGACCTGCTACGGCACCATTGAGGGCATCCGAGAAGACCGGCGGTCCGGCTCCTCGGGCCGGGCGCGGCAGCACCCCGACCCGCGCTTCGAAAACACCACCCGTATCGCCGACGCCGAGACCGGCGTGCATGTTGGTCCCAACACGGTGGGCGAGATTACGATCAAGAACCCGGCGGTGATGCCCGGCTACTGGCGCAACGAGGAGCAGAACCGCGAAACCCTGCGCGACGGCTGGCTATATACCGGCGACCTGGGCTGGCTGGACGATGACGGGTTCCTGTATTTCGTCGACCGTAAGAAGGACATCATCCGCCGCCGAGGGGAGAACATCTCCTCCCAGGAGGTGGAGAATGTCATCAAGGCCAACCCCAACGTCCTCGACGCCGCCGTCGTCGCCGTTCCATCCGATCTGGGCGAGGACGAGGTAAAGGCCTATGTCACGCCCCGCGAGGGCGCCAAGGTCGACCCGGAGCAGGTGGTCTACTGGTGCGCCGAGCACTTGGCTTACTTCAAGGTGCCCCGCTACTGGGAGGTCCGCGATGAGTTGCCCCGCACTCCCAGCCTCCGCGTACGCAAGGATGTGCTGCGCCAGGAGCGCGAGGACCTGATCGAGGGCTGCTACGACATCGAGGCCGCCGGCATCCGCCTGCGCTAAGACAATTGTCTCCCCCGATTTTGTCCCCTCCCCCTGAGGGGGAAGGCCAGGCCTGTCCTGAGCCTGCCGAAGGAGTGGGGGTGAAATCCCTGAACCTCAACACGCCAATTCCCTCTCCCTCTGGGAGAGGGTCAGGGTGAGGGCATAACCCCCTCACCTTCGGAGGACCGAAAATGCCCGATCCGAAATACTGGCTCTTCAAGTCCGAGCCCTCCGCCTACTCCTTCGACGACCTGATCAACGAGGAGAACAGCACGGCCGAATGGGACGGCGTTCGCAACTACCAGGCTCGCAACTTCATGCGCGACGACATGAAGGTGGGCGACCGCGTCCTCTTCTACCACAGCAGCGCCAAGCCAACGGCCGTCGTCGGCACCGCTCGCATCGTCCGGGAGGCCTACCCCGACGCCACCGCCTGGGACCCCAACGACAAGCACTACGACCCCAAGAGCAGCCCCGGCGAGACCGTCTGGACGGTCGTCGAGATCCAGGCCGACCAGCGCCTATCCAACCCAGTGACGCTGCAAGCGGTCAAGGCCAACCCCAAGCTCAAGGACATGCTGCTCATCCGCAAGGGCCAGCGCCTCTCCATCCAGCCAGTGACCAAGGAAGAGTTCGACGAAATCCTCGCCATGGGCCAAGCCTAGAAGTCCCAGGATTATTGATAGTTCCCTCTCCCTCTGGGAGAGGGTTGGGGTGAGGGCGCAACCCTTGTAAACTCCCCTCCCCTTGGAGGGGAAGGCCAGGGTGGGGGTGAAAACCTCCACATTTGAAATCACAGGTGCAGACATGACCGATTACCAGTACGAAACCCTGCTCGTTGAGCAGAACAGCAAGGTCCTGACCATCACCCTCAACCGCCCTGAGTCCTTGAACGCGGTCAACGAGGTGATGCACCACGAGATCGAGGACGCCTTCTACCAGGTGGGCCGCGACCCTGAGGTCAGCGCGGTGGTGCTGACCGGCGCCGGACGCGGCTTCTGCTCCGGCGGCGATGTGTGGGCCATGGACGAACGCGGCGGAGCCATTGCCCTGCAGGACCGGCCCATCGGCGCCATCTCCCCCAGCGGTCGCCGCATCATCCAGAACATTCTCTGGGTGGAGCAGCCCGTGATCTGCGCCCTGAACGGCGTGGCCGCAGGCCTGGGCGCGACGTTGGCCCTGTTCTGCGATGTAATCTACGCCTCAGACCGCGCCCGCATCGGCGACACTCATGTGCGGGCCGGGCTGGTGGCGGGGGACGGCGGCGCGGTCATCTGGCCTCTGCTCGTCGGCGTGGCCAAGGCCAAGGAACTCCTGATGACCGGCGACATCATCGACGCCACCGAGGCCGAGCGCATCGGGCTGGTCAACCGCGTCGTACCCCACGACGACCTGATGGACACCGTGATGGAACTGGCCAATCGCCTCGCCGACGGCCCGGCCCTGGCCATTCGCGGCACCAAGCACGCCATCAACAAGAAAGTCTGGAACGATCTGAACCAGGCCCTCGACCTGGGCCTGTCCCTCGAGGCCCGCAGCGCCCGCCACCCGGACCATGCCGAGGCCGCCCGCGCCTTCGTCGAAAAGCGCACTCCCCAGTACAAGGGCACCATCTAGCACCAATCCGATGCAGGGGCGAACATAATGCCCAACAGCGAAACCAGCGCGGCCCGCAGCTTTCATGACGCCACCAAGCTCAGCTACATCAGCCTGGCCACCAAGCCTCCCCTCTACAAGTCCTACCCCGGCCTGCCCACGGTTGCCCTCCCTGCGGAGATGCCATCTCCGGAGGCTCCCACGCTGCCCGCAGTCGGCGGCGCGCTGTCACCGTCCCAAGGACCGCTTGACCTGGCGACGATTGCCCAGCTGCTGCACTACTCCGCCGGCCTGATCCGACGAAGCACCCTGCGGACGGCAGGTGAGGTGCACTACCGCGCCGCCGCTTCGGCGGGGGCACTCTATCCCATCGAGCTCTACCTTGTCTGCGGCGACCTGCCGGGCCTTTCCGCCGGCGTTTACCACTACGGGCCGGCGACTAACTCGCTTTCGCTGCTGCGGTCTGGCGACCACCGAGGCAACCTCGCAGCCTCCTCGGGAGGGCATCCTGGCGTCGCCAATACCCCGGCCACCATAGTCAGCACCTGCGTCTTCTGGCGCAGCGCCTGGAAGTACCGGGAACGGGGCTACCGGTACTGCTACTGGGACAACGGCACTATCCTTGCCAACATGACCGCCACTGCCAGCGCGCTGGGACAGCCCGCCGGGATAGTCACCGGCTTCGTGGACGCCGAGGTTGATGCACTGCTGGGACTGGAACCATCCAGCGAGGCCAGCTTCTGCCTCGTCCCGATCGGCAGCGGCAGCACTGCGCCGCCGGCCGTCAACCCCTTTGGGACAGTCGACTTCGGTGTCCTGGGCGTGGAGCGGCGCACCGAGTACCCGGAGACGCGAGCTCTGCACACCGGCTCCGTTCTGGCCAACCCTGCGGATGTGACGACATGGCGCAATTCGAGCGCAGGTAACGAGAGCAGCTTGGGAGACGCCGATTGGCCTGAAAGCGGCCCCCTGGGGCCCACCATAGCCCACCGGGGCTCGACCCGCCGCTTCGCCCGCGAGCCGATGCCCGCAGGGAGGCTGGAAGCGCTACTGGCCGCGTCCACTTCACAGGTCCACGCGGACTACGGCGGCGGCCTCATAGACACCTACCTGATTGTCAACGCCGCCGAGGGCATTGCTCCGGGAACATATTTCTACTCCACGGAGAAAGGCGAGCTGGAACTGCTGGCGGAGGGCGAGTTCCGGGAAGAGGCAGGGCACCTCTGCTTCGAGCAGGCCCTGGGCGCCGATTCCAGCGCCGTGGCCTATTTCATGGCCGATCTGGACGCCATCCTGGCCCGGTTCGGCAACCGGGGCTACCGCATTGCGCAGCTGGAGGCGGGCATCATCGGCGGGCGAATGTACCTGTCGACCCACGCCATGGGCCTTGGCGCCACGGGCATGACCTTCTTTGATGACGCGGTAACCGCCTTTTTCTCGCCCCACGCGGCTGGCAAGAGCCTGATGTTCCTCGTCGGGTTGGGAATCACCCACGAGCGCAACCAGGTGCACCCATTCCGCTCCCGGATCGGCATCCTCAAGGACTCGCTGGCCCGCGGCGCCGGTGCACAGGGCAGGGACGTCCCCGACTGGCTCTTCGCGTGAGATTATGCGCGTCTCTTTCTCTTCCCCTCTCCCTCCGGGAGAGGGTTAGGGTGAGGGCGTACCCTTCTTCCGCAAAAACGCTTCTCCCGCAACGAGCGCTGGCAGCCCTAAGACGTTACCCGATGGCACGGCGCCGGATGTGCTGCAGGGCCATCTGCATGTGCCACTCCATCGCGCCCAGCCCGACCACTCGCACGCCCACGTCGAAGTAGCGCTTCGCAGAGTCTGCCATGGCATCGAAGTCAGGGGAGTCCAGGCCCATGTTGTACATGATGGCCGCGCCGTGCTTCTCACCAGTCTTGACCGCATTCTCCAGCAGTCGCATCACCTTGGGGTCGTCGTACTTGAATGGCACGCCAAGGATCTTGGTTATATCGCCTGCGGCCAGCCAGACCAGCCGGATGCCCTCGATGGCGAGGATGTCGTCCAGGTCCCGGAGGCCGCCTTCGCTCTCGACGGTGGGGACGACCAGCGTTCCCTCCCGGGTCTTCTGGTTGAACTCCGGGAACTCCTCCGCGGTGTTGAAGCGGCGGAGGTGAATGAGGCGGTGCCAGTCGTCCCGCAGCCCCATCAGCTCCTGCACCTCTTCCTTCGAGCCGACAGATACCGTAACGGCCGTTGCCCCCAGCGACAGCGCCCGGGCCGCGTCAGAGACGGTACGGCGGTCTGTGCCGGTGGCCCAAGGGAACGCCTGTACCCGTATCAGCGGCGAAATGCCCGTGCCGCGCGCCGCCCGTATCAGGTGGGCGATGTTGTCCCAGTCGTGGGCGGTGAACATCATGTCCGCCATAAAAGCGTCCATGCCCGCAATTCCAGCCACCTCCACCATGTTGGGATGGCTGAACACATAGGCACAAAGCGACGGCTGCCCGTTCTCCAGGTTGTACAGCAGCCGGTCGGTGGCAGGGGTGGGAAACAGCACGGCACACCTCGTCAGGCCTTGCGGCAGAATGGTCGCAATCGGACTGCAAGCAGTGTATCCGAAAACCGCCACCCGCTCAAAGGCAGTTGATGCTGGTAACATAACGACGGTTGGAAGCGCGGCGACTCCTCACCATCAAAAATGCGCTATCCCCCCAAATCCCCTCCCCCTGAGGGGGAGGGTTAGGGTGGGGGTGAAAAGGTAGTTTGGAGGAGCCGCCTGGAAAGCAATAACTGGTTTCGGTGTAACTTTAAAGTACGGGAGTCCCGTCTTGCTCAATTTCACGAAGTACGAATGGCTCAGCTTCGACTGCTACGGCACTCTCGTCGACTGGGAGACAGGCATCTCCGACGCCGTCGCCGGCGTGTTCGCACGCCACGGTGTCCGCAAGTCCCGTGCGGAAGTCCTTGCCCTTTTCGCGGACGCGGAACCGAAAGTGCAGGGCTCCGGCGAGTTCCTCGACTACCGCCGGGTGCTGACCGATGTGATGCAGATCATGGCCTGGGAGGCCAGCATCCGCCTTTCAGCAGCCGAGTCGGAACTGCTCCCGGACTCCCTTCCCAATTGGCCGATCTTCCCCGACGCACCGAACGCTCTCAAGGCATTGAAGGCACGCTATAAGCTGGCGATCATCTCGAACGTTGACGACGGCTTGTTCTCGCAGTCAGAGGCTGCCTTGGGAATCAAATTCGACGCCGTTATAACCTCCCGGCAGGAAGGCGCCTACAAGCCCGACCTGCGCGTTTTCTACTTGGCGCAGGAGCGTATGGGACTCGAGTTCCAGAATGACCGCTGGCTTCACGTCGGCGAAAGCCTGTACCACGACATCGGCCCCGCCAATCGGCTCGGCGTTGACAGCGTATGGGTCAACCGCCCGGACCGGGGCGGCGGAACCCGCCCCACCGACGCCATGCCCTCCCTCGAAGTTCCAGACCTCAGCGAGCTCGAGCGGCTGGTGGGGCTGCCTTAGAGGGTGTGTGACAATGAAGTAACAATCTCAAAAACCGCTAAAGTCCAAAACTGTCATTCCCGGAAAGGACTCATCATTCCCGCAAAGGACCCGTCATTCCCGCAAAGGACTCGTCACTCCCGCAAAGGACCCGTCATTCCCGCAAAAGACCCGTCATTCCCGCGAAAGCGGGAATCCAGTGGTCCGGATCGTGTATCTGGTTGTTGAGATCAAGGGCATGTCAGTTTTGAGATAGTTTCTTAGTCCAGTGCCAATCCCAGGGGAAGAACGCTCGCCTCTGGCACCCGCCTGCCCTTCGAACCCTTCAGACGGCCCTGTACTATAATCGGAACACAATTCAAGGCCGCCGTGCCTTGGTATAGGCGTCGCGGCCGCAGAGGTGATGAATGGAGACCGTAGGATTTATCGGGCTCGGCAACATGGGCGGCGGCATGGCCGGAAACATCCAGAAGGCCGGCTACCCCATGGTGGTTTTCGACCTGCGCGAGGAGGCCACGCGGCCATTCCTGGAGGCCGGGGCCAGGCTGGGCAGCTCTCCCGCCGATGTGGCGGAGCGCTGCGATGTCACGCTGACCTCCCTGCCCGGACCGCGCGAGGTGGAGCTGGTAGCCACTGGCACCGAAGGCATACTGGAGGGCATAAAGCCGGGCTCGGTCTACATCGACCTGTCCACGAGCCGGCCAACCCTGATCCGCGAGCTGGAGGTCAAGTTCCGGGCAAAGGGCGTCCATGTGATGGACGCGCCCGTCAGCGGTGGCAAGAGCGGCGCCCAGTCCCGCAACCTAGCCGTGATGGTCGGCGGCGAGCGCGAGATCTTCGACCGGGTGAAGCCGCTGCTGGACGCCTTCGGCGACAAGGTGTTCTACGCCGGCGAGGTCGGCGCCGGTTCCGTTGCCAAACTGGTGCACAACATGATTGGCCATGGCGTGAGGCAGGCCATCGCCGAGGGTCTCACCCTTGGCGTCAAGGCCGGGGTTGACCCGGAGCCGCTGTGGGAGTGCGTCCGGCGCGGCTCACTGGGCCGGATGAATGTGCTGCACGAGGGTGTCGTCCGCACCCTGTTCCGCGGCGAGTACGACCCGCCCAGCTTCGCCCTCGAGTTGGCTCGCAAGGACATCGGCCTCGCCACCGACCTGGGACGCGAGTTCAATGTGCCCATGCCCGTCGCAAACCTGGCCGAGCAGATCGCCATCGAGGCGATGAACCGTGGCTGGGGCGGCATGGACAGCTCGGTCACCATCCGCCTGCAAGAAGAGCAGTCGGGCGTCGAGGTGCGCGCTCCTCATGTCGACCCCGCGAAATCAGCCCGGTTCATCAGCACCCACCCAGACGAGGAGTAGCGTCTTCGACATCAGGCCATAGCAACCCTGGAAGAGGGTATGCCGATTATTCCCTCTCCCTCCGGGAGAGGGTTAGGGTGAGGGCGTTCTTCTCACTCCAACTAAGTAACTATCTCAAAATCCGCCAAAATCCAAAACCGCCATTCCCACAAAGGACCCGCCATTCCCGCGAAAAGACCCGTCATTCCCGCGAAAGCGGGAATCCAGTGGTCCAGACCGTGTATCTGGCCGTTGAGATCAAGGGCATGACAGTTTTGAGATAGTTACTAAGCGGCAACTGCCCCCGCAGTCCGCCTTTTTCTGGGTGGGCGCCATTTGCCACACGCTTTCGATAGCCCATTGACAGTCAACCAAGCAAGCTTGCAAGACTTAGGGGCGGGTTTGAAACCCGCCCCACCTGGGCCAACAGCAAAGAAGGTACCCCTGCGGCTTCGCATTCCTCTGGCTCTTTCGCCGGTCAGTCCCGCAGGTGGTCGAGCATGGCCAGCGGCGTGGTGGCCAGCAGCCCGGCGTCGACGGGCATGACGATGCCCGACACCCAGCGCGACTCCTCGCTGGCCAAAAACACTGCCGCCCAGGCGATATCCCAGGCGTCCCCCTCCGTGCCCAGCGGGCCGGCCCGGCGGCGCAACTCTCGGGTCTCATCCGGCATGATACCCGCCACCATGGGCGTATATATGTGGCCCGGTGCGATGCAGTTTACCCGGATGTTGTCGCGCCCGTGGGTGACCGCCATAGTCGAAGTAAGCCCTATGATGCCGGACTTGGAAGCGGCGTAGGGCACGGCCGCTCCAGTGCTTCCTGCCCTCAGACCGGCTATGGATGATATGTTGATGATGGACCCTCCCCCGCCTTCAATCATGCGGGGGATCGCATGCTTGCTCGTGAGCACCATCGACTTCAGGTTGACATTCAGGACCCTGTCCCAGTGGTCTTCGTCGACATCCACGACGCTGCCCTGGCCCAGGATACCCACATTGTTGAACAGGATGTGCACGCCTCCGTATTGTTCGACCGCCGCGTCGACCATCGCGCGACAGTCCTCGGAACTGGTGACATCACCCTCAAAGACAGATGCCTCGCCTCCCTCTTCACGGATTGCCGAAAGGGTCTCCTCTGCTGCGCGTCCCGACCGGTCGACCAGCAGCACCTTCGCTCCTTCGCGGGCGAAGAGGGTGGCGGTGGCCTTGCCGGTGCCGACCCCCGGGCCACTGGACCCCGCTCCGGTAACGATGGCCACCTTTCCTTCGAGTCTGAATCTTGGTCTCTGCATTACGCCTCCGTCCACTTGACCTTGGATCTGGTCAATCTTAGTCCTGGCCCTGCACAAAATAAACTGCGCCGCCTACTCAAGAGCAGACGGCGCATTTTTTCCTGATTGATGGCGGGTGAACGCTAGCTGGAGAGCCTGGCCCGTCCGTTTTCCGGAGTGTGGACGAGTTCGGAGTCATTTTCCTCGAGGTGCCCATAGGCGAGGCGCAGCGCCACATCCCCCGAGGTATTCCAGACCTGACGCAGGTCGTCGTCAATCAGCTCAATGACGGAAGGTCGTACACCCGAGTTCTGACCTATGTCGGGGTACAGCTTCCATGATTCCTTGCGAACGGCCTCCATCCGGGCGTTGCGATTGCCGTTCTCACCCCGGCGCTCCTCGAAGTGCCAAGAGTACCACGCGTTGACCATGTCCCGGAAGATTGCCAGGTCCGAGAGCGAAGCGCCGACAGTGGACATCTGCACTTCGAACCGGTGATTGGAGCTGGGATGACCCTCGACGGCGGCAAACTTGCGCCCACCGCCCAGTCCACGCATGACCGAGTCGTGCAACGCCTGGGAGGTGATTCCAACCCCGGAGGCAGAGTCCACATGGCCCAGCCGGAATTCTCCGACCCTCCACATCTTCTCTTCCATCGCGGCGGCGCCCATGCGCATTTCGACCAGCAGTTCTCCGAGTTCCTCACCCGACCGTGAGCCTGTGGAGATCAGGGAGAGGAATCCGTCATCAATTGCGACGGTGTCCTTGATCTTGACAGCCGTGGCCTCCGCCAGCAGGTTCTCCAGCTCCAGGATGTCCACCCGCTCAGACCCGTATACGGGCTTGCCGCCCAGGGACTGGTGCACCGAGTGGCAGATTTCCATCAGTTCCATGTTGCTGAGCTGGAAACGGTTCAGGATGCGGGCCGCGATTTCCTGGGCCTGCACCCCGGATACCAGGTTCTTCACCGTGGGGTCATCGTTGTCGAATGTCCAGTATTCAGGATCGGTAACTTCTCGGAACAGCCGTCCCCCGCCCACCGACTCCCGGCGCAGTTGATTGACCGTATCGGTCCATGAAGAAGAATAATCACCGATCTCTTCCAGGAGGTGAGCGATGACCTCACCCACACGGTTGAGACACAGGGTCTCCAGCCACTCGTCCGTTTCCAGTTGCCAGCGCGTCAGCCTCTTGCGGCGCTCGTTCGGGTTGACGTCAAGTTCGCTGTGCGCGGGCTCGGAGACGACGGGCATGTCCCTCTGGACTACCCGGTCGGCCAGCGACGCCCAGCGGCGCACTGGCGGCTCCTGGTCCGGAGCCAAGATCAGATTCTGAAGAAACATTGCCTGGAGACGGAAGGAGATGCCCGACTGCAGCTCATTGCGCTGGACATCGGCCATCGTGTTGGCCCTGGCCAGCTCCGTCCGCACGTCGCTGTTGGCTTCCATCGCCATACGGTCGCTGATATTTCCCTCGGGTCGCAACCTCTCAAAGATGGAACTCAGCGCCCGCTCCACGTCGGCAAGCGTATCGTGGAATGCCCCCATCAACTGGTTGTAGGCGTCTCTGGCGCCCCCGGATCCACCCCGGCCCTGGTTCTGGATGAAGGCCAACGGGTCGACCGGCGACGGCAGGATGCTGCTCATTTCGCTGAAGGACGGTCGGTTTCTGCGTATCTTAAAACGTGCCATGTTACCTCCCCTCTTCTACAGCCTGCTGCGCCACTGGTTTTGGAGATACTGCTTCGCCGTCTGTGTGAAAAAGCCGTCCAGCAGCCCGATCTCCCGGGAACTAATCGACCCGAATCGCGCGTCTTCTTGGCTGTTTGCCTCTCGCATGGTCTCGTGGAAGCGGGCCCACCAGTCCTGCCCGGTCCCCCAGGCGTCGGCCACCAAATCTTCCAGCACTCGGGCGACATGGTTCCGTTGCACCGGCAGCGAGTCCTTGGGTGAGCGGTGCAACAGGCACACATCGAAGTGGGGACCGATGGCCTCGATTCGTTTATCGGGATATACCGTTAAGGTGAAGGTGTCGCTTCCCGTGTACTCGCCGCGACCCACCTGCACGCCGGTAATGGAGCGCAGGAACTGCAGTATGGCGTAGGCGTTCCGCAACTGCAGAGGATAGGTGTTCTCCGGATCCCGGGACATACCCCGTTGCGGAAGCAGCAGGTGAAGCACCACGCTGAAGTTGTAAGCGGTGCCCCTCACCTCGGACAGCGCGGCCAGCAGCACCGGCAACGCTCCCACCGTGCCGCCACCAAGGAAGGCCACGATGTGAATTCTCAGGTAGGTGATCCCTTCATAGTAGGGACAGATCTGTTCTATCGTGGAATCCAGGTGCCCCCGGACGTCGCTGTAGTTGAAGCGGCCAGCCACGCCGGCGTTGGCAAGGGTACCCAACGCACCCTCACGCGACAGGCTGAGGAATTTAAGCTCCGGCACGCACTCCGTGATCCAAGGGCGCATATCGCGCAGATTGGAGAAGTGCGGCAATACCAGTGGAATGAAGCGAGCCCCCCGGGAGATTTCACCCCGGGTTGCTTCACGGGTATCCATGTAGAGAAATGCCAGGTTCTTCCGGTCGGCAAAGCTCCAGTTTTCAGAGTTCGCTTCCAGTTTTCGAACAATCTGACAGCTGGTGGAGCCCAGCCCTATTACCATTGAAGGGGATACGATGCGCTGCACGCTGCTGTTGGCGCTGAGTCGCATCATCCCCGTGTCGGTCGATGATGTTACCATTGCGGCTCCTCGGGCACAGACTGCGCCCATCGTTCCTTTATTTTAGGATATGTTAAATAATTCGTATTTGTCAAACGACATAATATTAAAAATTGGTGAAAGATTTGTGAGATTTTGGATACCCATCGGCTTCGACTGGACTCACAAAATTCCACAACCTCCTAGTGTTTATGATACCCATCGAGTCCACATAAACTCGGAAATGATACCGTGGAAGCGTGATGGATGGCCGTTACTCCGCCGGCCCTCCAGACGGTGTCTGAGCCTCGCCTCTGAGACACCCCGCTGCTACAGAGATCCATCGATGCTGATATCCAGCAGGCCTGGTCTCCCGCTTTCAAACATGCGCCGGGCTGCAGGAGCGATCTGGGCGGGATCCTCGATCTTCTCGCTGTCCACGCCCAGGCCACGCGCGATGGCCGACAGGTCCAACGGGTTGGCGAAGTCCATTCCGGTGTACTCGCTCACCCGGCCTTCGTCGTTGAGCATCCTCTTGAGGTAGATGTCCATGTTCACTTTCAGAATGCGGTAGGCACGGTTGTTGCAAATGGCGTAGACGACCGGAATGTTGAATGTCGCTGCCGTCCACAGGGCCTGCACCGTGTACATCGAGGCTCCATCGCCCACCACTGCCAGCACCGGCCGGTCGGGCTTGGCCAGCTTCAGGCCCAGCGCTCCGGGCATAGCCCAGCCCAGCGCACCGCCCTGTATGCCGTAGAAAGTGCCGGGCTCGTCGAAGCTGAACTCCTGCATCATCGCTGGCCGGGAGGTTACCGCCTCGTCGGCCACAATCGTACCCGGAGGCGCCGCCGAAGCCAGCTCGTGCATCATCCGCTCGACGGCCATGGGGCTGTTGTTCCAGCGGTTCTGGAGACGCTGCTGATACTCCTCTCTTGCCCGGCGGCGGCGTTCTCCGAGTTCAGCCATGCGGGTGGCAGCCGCCTCCTTGGCCGAAGCCGACATATCCTGGCCCAGGGCATCCGCCAACTCGGCCAGCCCGGTGGCCGGATCCGAGAACACGCCGATCTCTGTGGGGTAGCTCTTTTCCACCTCGCTGGTGGCGCTGTCCAGGTGCACCAGCCTGGTGGTGGGGTCAAGGAGCGGTACGTCCACATACAGGAACGACGAAAAGATGTTGGCGCCCACGGCCAGAGCCACATCCGCTCCCGTGAGCAGCCGGCGAGTGGCTGGGCTGCTGGTGTTCAGCATCCCGGCCCACAACGGGTGGCTGGTCGGGAAATTGACCTCGGAGAAAGAGGCGGCAAAGACCTTTGCGCCCAGGCGCTCCGCCACCTGTACCATCTGTTCCACTCCGCCCGACTGCGCGATGCGGTCGCCGATGATGATCACCGGGTTCTCCGCCTGGGCCAGCAGGGCTGAGGCCCGTTCCAGCGCGTCCCGGTCAGGCCTTATGCGGTGGTAGCCGGTGCTGGACCCGACGATGTCGACATCCGCCTGCACGTCCATGGTGTCCCACGGAAACGAGAGGAAGGAGGGCCCGGTAGGAGGGGTCTTGGCCTCGTTGAATGCCCGCCTCACGGCCGCGGGGATGTCGGCGGCGTGATGGATCTCGTGGCTCCACTTGGTGTACTGCCTGGTCATCTGCACCAGGTCGCCGGACAGCGTCGGCTCGCTGAGCAACATGCGGGTGTCCGAGTTGCCCGCGGTAAGGACGACTGGTGTCCCGCCGCGGTAAGCGTTGTAAAGTGCGCTGATTCCGTTGGCCAGACCGCCGGCAATGTGGATGTTGGCAAAGGCTGGACGGCCGGTGGCACGGGCGTAGCCGTCGGCCATGCCGACGGCGGTGCCTTCCTGCAGGGCCTGTATGTACCTGACATCGGGAAAGTCCTGCAAGGCATCCATCATCGGGGTCTCGCTGGTCCCAGGGTTCCCGAAGATGTGATCCACGCCCTCCGCAATCAGCATCCGCACCAGGGCTTCCTTGCCGGTCATCAATGCCATGGGCCACCTGCCTTTGAATTAGCGTCGCCTGCGTTTCCTTACCTGAATCCAGTGTCCCCATCCGGTCGAATGTGTCCTCAGAGAGCGGAGCTCAAATAGACGCCGTGCCTAGAGATAGATCATCCACTCCAGCAGGTTGTCGTCGGGGTCCCGGGCGTACAGGCTCCTCGAAGGCAGTTGGCCGAATCCCCGGGCGCCTTTACGGGGCACGGGCCCTTGAATCACTTCAACACCCGCCTCTGCCAGCCACTCCTGGCATTCCTCGACATTCCCCTCCCAGACGAAGCAGATGTCCGTACATCCCGGTACCGCCGTGGGCCCCCGCATCCCGGCCACATATCCTTCGGGGTGCACGTTGATCTTTGAATCGCCAACCTGGATGGAAAAGATGTTGGCCGCGCCCGCACGCCATTCCGCCTCGTCGTTTATGGTGAAACCCAGCTTCTTATAAAACTCGATTAACCGCTCGGCATTGGCGGTGGGCATGGCAATGTGATCAATCGAAATGGTTGACATAAACCGACTCCAAGAAGGGCGTGCTGAGCCAATCATAGACATAGACAGGGCGGCTGGCAAGCACTGAAAGGCACACGGGGACCCTTCCGGAATTCCTGCCTTTCAGGGAGCAACCGGCATCCCCGATCGCAGTGTACAAATCGCAAATTGAGAGGGCGAACTGGACGCCGGCATGCCCCTCGCGGGAGCAAGTCGAGCCAGGGATGCCAGTGAACTGGCCTGAAATGGGCGGGGCAACAAGTCGGAAGCGGTCTGTAGTGGCCGGGGACTACCAGCCCAACTGACCGCACTACTTAGTAACTATCTCAAAATCCGCCAAAATCAAAAACCACCATTCCCGCAAAGGACCCGTCATTCCCGCGAAAGCGGGAATCCAGTGGTCCAGACCGTGTATCTGGCCGTTGAGATCAAGGCCATGACAGTTTTGAGATAGTTACTTACGGGGGAGGAAGCTGGAAATACTAATCCGAATCGTTACCTGAGGTCGTGTAAGTCACAATGGAAATCGCTTGCAACAGCCTGAGCAACCCCAGGCTCAGCTGACTGACATCATCAACCCTGCAGGTCAACTGGCCGTCTCCTGACGTGCCCCCCAGGGCCTCTAAGAGGGCACCGTCCTGCAGAGTCTCCAGACGCGACTGTGCAAGTCCATACTCTGATAATTCGAAACCGTTTTCAATCGTTGCCACTGCCACTTCGATTTCGGACCCGTCGGGACGCGTCAGAGGAGTATGGATCACTGCCAGGTCATCGGTGCGCCTGACGGAAAAGAGGTCCGGTAGCTGGGACGAAAGGGTCTCTCGTACATCTGCTGCAGTTCCGGCAAAAGCCCGAGAGATCTCCTCGTCTGCCCTGGCTTCGTCTGCCTTCTGCCTGATAAGCTCCAGGGTATGCCGGTGCCCGTTCTCCGCTTCCGCCCAGGTGTCGTATCTTTGGAAGTATTCGAGCTGAGGGTCGTATAGGGGCAGCGCATACACTGAGGTACCGTAGGGCTTGTAAGCCCTGTTCTCCGGCATAATCGAAAAGGTTGTCCTGACCATGGCTTCTTCGACGATATCCTGACCGACAACTGCCCTGCGGGTAACATCGTTCTGCGTGCGCCAAATTGCGTACTGAGCCGCTGTTACCTCGATGGTGTTCAGGTCGTTGTCAATTATCCGGTATACGACTTCCTCTTCCTGCGGCAACTCGAGGCGTTTGACGAAATCCCTAAAGCGGTTCAGCATGCCAGGTCACTCCACCTGTGTTGTCGGTCTGTGGTGTCGGTTTGGGTCGTTGCTGAGTATCAGAGGAACAAGCGCTTCCAGGTCCTGCAATAACCTGACGCCCAACTGGTCAGGTACCAGCGTAGGCCTGGGATGGTCGCCAACCATCTTACAGCGATTCGGCCAATAATATACCCTTTTTGGTCTTGAGGGCATGAAACCACACGCCGCTTCCAACCACTATGGATTCACACTCTAGGAATGAGAATGTACATGTGAATTTGCTCATGTACATCGAATGTACCAGCCGTGCTAGTCTACGGAATAATGTATTACCGCTTATTTGGAGGCTTCCATGTTTGATCTCTTCCTGCGCAATGGACGCATCATAGATGGCACCGGACAGACCTGGTTCCGGGGAGGCGTCGGCATCGCCGGTGACGAGGTGACCATCGTCCGATCCGGTGAAGACGGCGTTGAAGCCGCCAGAACAATTGACGTAGGAGAAAGCGTAATCTGCCCCGGCTTCATCGACATGCATTCTCATTCGGACCTGGTGCTGCTCTCCAATCCCCGGCACGAAATCAAGTTACGGCAGGGCGTAACCACCGAACTCATGGGCATGGACGGGCTGTCATACGCTCCTTCCTCACCAGAAAGGCTGGAGCAACTGCTTTACTACCTGGCCGCCGTGAACGGGACCCCGCCGGAGGGAGTCCGCTGGGGGTCCGTGAAGGAATACCTGGACCTGTTCGACGGCAGGGTGGCCTGTAATGTGGCCTTCATGGCCCCCCATGCCGCCATCCGGGTTGAGGCCATGGGCTGGGACGACCGTCTGCCAACCGAACCGGAACTGGCCCGCATGCGTGAGTTGGCACGCGAAGCCATGCTGGACGGCGCCTTCGGCTTCGCCACCGGCCTGACTTACCCTCCGGGTGCATACAGCGACACCAATGAGTTGGTGGCTGTGAGCGAAGCCATCGCCGATCTTGGCGGAATCTACATGACCCACGCCCGTTACAACCTGGGAGACCGGCTCCTCGACCCGTTCCGTGAGGCCATCGAAGTCGGGCGGAGAGCCGGTGTCCCTGTTCATATTTCCCACTACCACAATCCGGTGGACGGCATGGGCGAAAGAATGGTCGGGCTGGTGGACGAGGGCCGCAACTCGGGCGTGGATGTGACCTTCGACCAGTATCCCTACGCCGCAGCGTCCACCGTCCTCCACTCGCTGCTGCCCTACTGGGTACACGACGGCGGCCCCACGGCGCTGATGAACCGCATCCGCCAGCAGTCGGTGCGCGACGAGATAGGCGACGCGGTTGAGCCCATGTGGGGACTGACCCTGGACCACTACATCTTCAGCAATGTGCCCCATAACAAGGAGTGGGAGGGCCGCTCCCTGGGTGACCTGGCCCGGCATCAGGGAAAGAGGATGGTCGATGCCATCTGCGACTTCCTGATCGAGGAAAACCTTGAGGTCGCCTTCGTAGCCCGCACCGGCAACCCCGACAACATCCGCACCATCGTGCAGCACCCGGCGCAGATGGTCGGCTCCGACGGCATAATGACCGGCGACATGCCCAACCCGCGCACCTACGGCACCTTCCCCTATGTACTGGGCCAGTTCTCCCGGGAAGAGGGGCTGTTCCGGCTGGAGGACGCCGTGCGAAAGATGACTTCGGCCCCGGCACAGCGTCTCAACCTTCAGGATCGAGGCATTTTGCGCGACGGAATGAAAGCCGATGTCGTCGTGTTTGATCCTGAGACAGTGCGGGCCAACGCCACCTTCGAGGAACCGAAGCAGTACCCGGACGGCATTTCCCACGTGCTCGTCAACGGCCAACTGGTAATCGAAAACGGCGCACACACTGGCGTGCTGCCCGGAAGGGCCCTCAAGTCCCAGTAGTTGGCTTCAGGAAAGCCAAGAGTGCATTTCTTGTGAATCCAGATTAGTGACAATAAAATGCACCCTGAATTTCTGTGAATTCCAAGTAAGTGACTATCTCAAAATCCGCCAAAGTCCAATACCGCCATTCCCGCAGAAGACCCGTCATTCCCGCAGAGGACCCGTCATTCCCGCGAAAGCGGGAATCCAGTGGTCCGGACCGTGTATCTGGCCGTTGAGATCAAGGGCATGACAGTTTCGAGATAGTTACTAACAAGCTATCTCAAAACCCGTTGGGGTTCGAAACCGTCATTCCCGCGAAAGCGGGAATCCAGTGGTACAAAGCTGGAAGGCGGGTGATACGCGCAGAGCATGCTCGTTTTGAGATAGTTACTAAGTCCTAGGTCGCGGATACCAGGTCAATTCCGGGATGTGTGTGGTGGTGTAGATGGCCCAGGGGAGTTCCTCTGCAAGCCCCCGCTATGAGCCTCACGAGAGGCCCCCCTGGCCCGTTGGGGTCGGGTTCAGCTTGCAGTCGGCGGTCATCGCACTCGGCCACATCGTGCTCTACCCCTTGGTCGTCACGCAGGCTGCGGGACTGGACCCGGCTCACTCCGCCTGGGTCCTTTTTGCATCCTTGGCAATCAACGGCCTCACCACCATCTTGCAGACGGTCCGCCTAGGCTACTTCGGTTCCGGCTGCATCCTCATATCCATTCCTTCCACTATATCCATCCCTTTCTGCATCCTGGCCCTCGTCAACGGTGGGGCTGGAACACTGGTCCCGCTGGTCATGGTCTCTGCAGTGTTTCAGATTGCACTCACGGCCCGGCTGTCGCTCCTCCGCAGAATAGTCACGCCCAGCGTCGACGGCACCATAATGATGCTGACGGTGATCACGCTGCTACCCATCATGCTGGGACAGGTCAACGATGTGCCCGAAGGCACCTCATCGCAGGCGATGCTGGTGTGTGCCGCGGCGACTTTCGTTCCCATGATGGCCATCCTGCTGCGCAGCACCGGGAAGCTGCGACTGTGGTCCCCGGTGGTTGCCATCGGTCTTGGTTCTGCAGCCGCCGTTGTCTACGGCATCTACGACTTCGACCTTGTGAGGGACGCCGCCTGGGTAGGCTTCCCGCTCGATGGCTGGCCCGGGCTCATGCCCCGTTTCGGAAGTACATTTTGGACTCTGCTTCCGGTGTTCCTCTTCCTCGCAGTCGTCTCGGTGGCCAAGGGCAACACACTCGCCCTGACGGCGCAACGGGTTTCGTGGCGGGACAAGAGGGCCATTGACTTCAAAGGCGTGCAGGGGGGAGTCCTGAGCGGCGGAGTTGGCAGCCTGGTCTCGGGAATCGTCGGCGGTCTCCCGTTGTACATTGGCACCACAAGCACTTCAGTGGTGCTGCAGACCAGTTGCGCGTCGCGGGTCGTTGGCGTGATGATGGGCGGCGTGATCACGGCTCTGGCATTCTTCCCCAAGGCCTGGGGTCTGCTGGCTGCTGTCCCCGGCCCCGTGGCCGGCATGTACCTGGCCATCCTGACGGCGCCCCTTTTTGTCGAGGGCCTCAGAACCGTGGCCCAGGACGAACCGGACTACCGCAGGAGCCTCCTCGTGGGGATTGCCATTGCCATCGGCCTGGGCTTCGAGTTCGAAGTTCTGTCCCTCAACATAGAGGCCCTGTGGGGGCCCCTGCTGCAGAAGGGACTCACTGCGGGCGGCATCACCGTGATCGTGCTGTCCATTTATATGGAGCTCTTCGGACAGAGTCGCCGCCGGTTGCGGACCGATCTGAGCGCGAAATCACTGCCTGCGATAAGCGGGTTCCTTGGCGACTTCTGCAAGCGCCGCGGCTGGGACGGAGAAATCGAAGACCGCATGATCGCCGCAGCCGAAGAGACTGTCATGGTCCTGTCCGAGCGCGACGAGGAGCGGGTGCAGAGGTCGGGCGGCAGAAAGCGGCGCCTGACTATCCTGGCCGGAGGATACCGCCACGAGGCGGAACTGGAGTTCATCAGCTCTCCCACCGACTCCGGCAACCTGGAAGACCGCATTGCCTTCATCCGGAACTCCGACCCCGGCACCGAGGACCTTTCCGCCATCGAGCGGAATGTATCGCTGCGGCTCCTGCAGCACTACGCCTCATCCGTCAGCCACCGGCAGTACCAGGAGACCGAGGTCATCACCGTCCGCATAGCCCCCACCAACGCCTAGCCCGGCAGCGCTGTTCGCGCAACTGCGCCAAGGTAGTCAAGGGCCAACAGGTGGTAGATAATGACCTCTGAGCTGATGCGCTATCGAGGTCGTCACTTCGGTCTCCGAGGGCGGGACGACCTGCAGTGCGGGAGATACTCCGATGTGGTGGAGGGAGAATGCCATACGACCCTGATTTACCGTTGCAGCGAAACATACACGCTGTTATCAGAAAGTATGACGGCTATTATGTGGCCACCTGCCTGGAAGTCTCCGCCGTAACAGACGGTCATACGCTTGATGAGACCGTGTTTAACCTGCAGGAAGCCATCTGCCTGCTTCTCGACGGCGAGGACCCGGCTGACCTGGGCCTGGTACCCAATCCCGGAATAACCCTCATATACCAGATGGAACTGGCGGAAGTTGCCGCGACTTAGAAGACTATCAAGCAACCAGGTCATTTCTATTCTCAGACAATTCGGATTTGAGGTGTATTCCCAGCGAGGCAGCCACATCAAAATGGTTAGGACGGCCTCAGACGGTAGCGACCAACCAGTGATGGTGCCGCGCAACAGGCAGATTCCAATCGGCACGCTTCACAATATCTATCGCAAGGCTTGTCAGTTTATTCCTGAAGAAGAACTGACCCCCCACTTCTACACCGATTAGACTTAGACCCGGAGGACCCATGGACTTTGAACCGACCTACACCCCCGAACAGGAAGAGTTCCGGCGCGAGGTCAGCGCCTGGCTGACGGAGCACGTCCCCGACGGCATGGAGCACCCCGCCGACCCGGCCGACCTGACCTGGGACCAGTACCAACTCCGCCGCGAGCTGGGCCGCAAGCTGGGAGACAAGGGCTGGCTCTGGCCCACCGCGCCCGCCGAGTACGGCGGCGGCGGCCTCGACGTGGACAGCGCCGTCGTCATCGAGGAGGAAATCGACTCCTTCGGCCTTACCCTGCCGCCCTACTACGACTCCGGCGGACGCCTCGGCGGCAACTCCATCCTCGTTTGGGGCTCCGAGGAACAGAAGCAGGCCTTCCTGCCGCCCATCTTCACCGGACGTGTACGGACCTGGCAGCTCCTCTCCGAGCCCGAGGCCGGCTCCGACCTCGCCAACGTGAAAACCCAGGCCATCCGCGACGGCGACGAGTATGTCCTCAACGGCCAGAAGATCTTTGTCGGCAGCGACCACGGCTGCGACTTCATGTGGACCATCACCGTCACCGACCCCGAGGCCAAGCGCCACGAGAACCTCGGCTGGTTCATGGTGCCCTCCCACCTGCCCGGCATCACCATCCAGCCCATGGACCTGCTCATCTCTGGCGGCGAATCCGGCGCGGGCTCCGGCGTCAAGCAGACGGTCTACTTCGACAATGTACGGGTCCCCGCCTTCAACCTCGTCGGCGGCGAGAATCAAGGCTGGAAGGTCGCCACTACGCACCTGGAGCTGGAGCACGGCACCGGCGGCCGGATCGGGCGCAACTGGCTGGTCGACCGGCTCTTCGACCACTGCCGCACCACCGAGCGCCGCGGCGAGCCGATGACCAGCGACCCGGATGTCCGCGACCGCCTCATCGACGTCTACATCGAGGCCGAGATCGTTCGCCTGCTCAACCTGCGCAACTACTGGATGCGCCACAGCGGCGCCCACATCACCTACGAGGGCCCCCAGGCCTCCTATGTGCGGAAGACCTCCGGCCTCCGCATGTCCCAGGCAATGCTCGACATCCTCGGCCCCGCCGGCCTGACCCACGACAAGGAGCTCGGCGCCGCCGAGGGCCACATGGAAGCCCACAGCCGCGCCGGTATCGTCGCCATCCATCCCGGCGGGACCACCGACATCCAGAAGGTGATCATGGCCCGCCGCATCGGCATCGGCCGCGAGGTCCGCGAACGCGCCGGCGCCCTCGGCTAAACGCGACGAACTGCGTGAAGGCGCACTCCCGAACCTACCGAGGGGCCTGCGCCCGCCGCCACCTGTCCTTTCCGCGCTCAACCGTCATTTCCGCGAAAGCGGGAATCCACGGCGCCAGGGACAGAGGAATCGCGACGGACTCCAAACCCGAACATCGCTGAACCCAGAGGATTGAAATGGACCTGTCCCTGACCCCCGAACAGGAAATGCTGAAAGCGGCCGCCAGCCGCTTCGTCTCTACTGAATACCCCAAGGAGACGCTGCTGCAGATCGCCTCCCCCGATGAGACCACGCCACTCGAGCCCTGGGGCCGCCTCGCCTCCACTGGCTGGCTGGGCATCCTCATCCCCGAGCAGTACGGCGGCGAGGGCGGCACCTTCACCGACGCCGGCGTGCTCTTCGAGGAGCTGGGTCGCGGCCCCGTGCCCGGCCCGCACCTGACCTCCGCGGTTCTCTCCGCGCTGGCCATCCTGGAAGGCGGCACCGAGGAGCAGAAGCGCGACTGGCTGCCCCGCATCGCCAGCGGCGAAATGCGCCTGGTTCCCGCCATCACCGAGCGCGACTACGGCTGGGACGAACGCGATGTGCGCCTCACCGCCAGGGTCGACGGCGACGGCCTGCGCCTCAACGGCTCCAAGGCCTACGTCTTCGACGGCGAGACCGCCAGCCACTACCTCGTCGCCGCCCGCTCCGAGGAGTCAGAGGACGTTGGCCTCGTGGTCGTTCCCGCCGGCGCCGACGGCGTCCGCGCCCGCAACCTGCCCGGCTTCGCCTGGAACCTGGCCGAGGTCCGCTTCGACAACGCCCTGGCCGACTCCACCAACGTCCTCGGCGGTGCCCCTCTAATTTCCCCCCCTGAGGGGGGGAATACAAGGGGGGGTTGGCCCGCCTGGCAGCGCGCCGTCGCCAAGTCCATCCCCGTCATCGGCGCCTACCAGGTCGGCGGCTGCCAGGCCGTCTACGAGGTCTCCGTCGACTACAGCCGCACCCGCATCCAGTTCGGCACCCCCATCGGCCGCTTCCAGCGCGTGCAGGACCAAGTCATCGCCCTCGTCAACCACCTCGACGCCGCCCGCTGGACCACCTATGAGGCCCTCTGGAAGCTCGACGTGGGCCGCGACGCCGCCAGCAGCATCAGCATGTGCAAAGCCGTCGCCAGCGAGGGCTACTACGAGGCCTGCAACTACGCCCACGAAGTCCACGCCGGCGTCGGCAGCATGACCGAATACGGCCTAACCCTCCACACCGCAGCCTCCCGCACCCTCTACCACTTCCTAGGCGACCCCAAGCAACACAAGCGCGAGCTGGCGGCGGCGCTGGGGTTGTAGGATTGCCGCGCAATGCCAATGAGGTGGAAGGACTTCGCGTGATATAGCAGGTAGACTCGTTAGTTAAAGTTCTTTCGGGGGGCAAGCGTCAGGCTGATTACTACTTCGCTGATGATAAAATAAAACTCGATTTACAGAGGAACTCGTTTTGGACGAGGGCAGCTCGATGACGATAGACACAGACGTAATGCCAATGATTACGAGCGTTTCAACTAGAAACTTTCGTAGCATTCAAGACACAGAGCTAGAATTGGGCGCACTAACAGTGTTAGTGGGGCCAAACGCTTCTGGGAAAAGCAACTTACTCGACGTGCTGGGATTCTTGGGAGATATAGCTCGGTTCGGATTGGATTCGGCCATTACCCGCCGGGGGGGTATAGACTCGGTCGGACGCAGAACGACTTCTGGAAGGGTTACGGGACCAGAAGTGGGCTTTGAGTACCGCTTTGCTGATTTTACCGTGGAATATGCGTTTTCATTAGGAAGACAAGGGAGAGGAGAATTCCGAGTCAGAAAAGAGTATGCCAAGCTAAAGTCACTTGGAGTAGAGAAACCGTTAAGTGAAATTGAGCTTACGGACGGTCGCATAATCAAGCCGAACCTAAAGAGGCTGATATCGAGAATCGATTCGGGTGACTCAGATGACGATGGGCATGTCGATTGGCTTCCAAGTATAGCGAGGCACTTGCTGGATGTGTCTGACGACAAAGAGCTTCAGTTGATTACCACAGACCCTGCGAGGGTTAGTATTTTTGTTGCCATGATAATGTCTCGTTTCACGGAGGACGATAATGAGCCTTATTTGGATCTGGATCGAACCCTCCAACAATTGAGAGGAGAATTGTCGCGATTCCATCTCTACCACATCTTCCCCAACTCCTTAAGAGATCCTCAAAAGGTCGCGGATAGTCATCCCTTGGCTGAGGGTGGCGAGAACCTAGCCTCAACGCTGAGAGATATGATTCAAAGGACAAACCCGTATTTGCCGGGCATTAAGACTGCCCTAAACTATGCCGTACCTGGTATTTCAGATATAAGAGTCAGCAGTGCGGGGAGCTATTACGTAGTTGAGTTGAAGCACGTAAAGGACCCATTATCGCAAAGAGGTTCTTGGTTTGATCTCTCCTACGAGTCGGATGGAACCATTCGTCTACTGGCTTTGCTTACTGCGCTATCTCAAGAACCGGCGCCTTCGCTTATAGGACTGGAGGAACCTGAGTTAGCAATTCATCCAGGGGCCATGGCTGTCCTAGCAGAAGCAATGAATGAGGCTGCGACTCGAGGACAGATTCTGGTCGCGACTCACAGTCCTGATTTAATCGACAAGCTTCCTATTGAGAGCCTGCTTGCAGTTGCTGCTAGCGACGGCTCAACTAGAGCTGGCAAAGTGGCGGAACATCAGTTGAAGTCCGTAAGGGAAGGTCTGTTCCAGCCCGGGGAGCTCCATAGTATGGAAGGCCTTGAACCTGAAATTGGGCAAGGGTAAATGGTGTGCCGACAATAGTACCAATAGTCGAAGGACCAGGAGATGTTAATGCTTTGCCACATCTTCTGGTCCAAATTCTCCAACAAGTGCATTGTCGTCCTGACATTCTGGTTGCCCAAGGAAAAACGCGCGTGGTCAATGCACAAAACAGGGCCAATTTAGAGAAAAAGCTGGAGAAATTTTTGGCACACGCCCAAAACAAACCCGACTGTGCCGCGGTCCTCGTGCTTGTTGACGCTGATAATGACTGCCCCGTAACCGAAGCGAAAAAACTATCTAAGCGGTGTCAAGAGGCTGTAGTTAGCGTTCCAGTACAAGTTGTATATGCTCACCGTGAGTTCGAGTCCTGGCTTCTAGCCAGCATAGAGAGCATAAGAGGTAACCACGGGATTTCTGAGAACGCATTTCTGCAAGTCGACGTCGAGGCCGTTAGCAATCCCAAGAAATGGATTACGGATCAGATGCCACATGGAATGGCATACAAAGAGACCACTCACCAAGCTGCTCTGGCTGGCCAGATTAATTTGAATCTAGCACGGATGAGGTCCCGTTCATTTCAGCGGCTGTGCCACGCCCTAGAACAGCTAGTGGCTGGAATATCCCCCTCTTAATCTATGAATGACAATACAGCATAGAGAACGGAGACATTCATTTTTGAAGTGACTAGGTAGAATATGTGCTAAAGTGTCCCGCCCCGCCATCACCGACCCGACGATCTCCTCCTGCAGGGGCAAGAAGGCATCGTAGCCGAAGTGAGTCTTCAGCAATTCAAGCACCCTGCCACTTTACCGGCGTCGCTGTCACATTCAACCTCCACGAGTCACCCGCCCCGCAGTTGCAACCCAACCGCCCGCTCCATAGAATGCCCTCATCCCGCCCGGACCACCCGCTGGTCCGCAACGGCACGAGGACGCATCGACCGTGGTCTCCCGCACGCTCCCGCCCGGCCTGGTCTACCACCCGGCTGACATAACCGCCTACGAAGTCACCGTCAGCGGCTACAACGGCGACCCGGTGCCCGCCTACCTGGCCCGGCCGTCGGAAGGCGGCCCGCATCCGGGGCTGCTGCTGGTCCACGGCATCCACGGCTACGAGGAGCACATGAAGGACATGGCCCGCCGTTACGCCGCCCTGGGCTACGCCGCCATAGTCCCCGCCCTCTACAGCCGCGACGGGTTCCTCACCGTCATCGAGCACTCAGACATGGACAAGGCCCGCGACGCCCTGAACGCCCGCCCCAACGCCCAGACCGTTGGCGATTTGCAGGGCGGCCTCGACTTCCTGCGCGCCAGCTCCCATGTCAGCGACCGCATCGGCGTCGTTGGCTTCTGCTCCGGCGGACGGCTGGGCCTGGTCTTCGCCAGCAGCCCGGATCTTAGGGCTGGCAGCGTCGAAGTCTTCGTCAACTTCTACTCCAACGGCCTGTTCCAGCCCACCGATGTCAATCCCACGCCGCCCGGCGAGCTGGCCGCCAATCTCGGCTGCCCCATGCTGGCCCTGTTCGGCGACAAAGATACCAACCCCTCGCCGGACGATGTGGCCCGACTGCGGGAGGTGCTGGAGCGAACCGGAAAGACCTTCGAGTTCGTAAGCTACCCTCGCGCCGGCCACGCATTCATGTCCGACACCCGCGAAAGCTACCGCCCCGAGGCCGCCCACATGGCCTGGGGCCGCTGCCTCGAATGGCTCTCACGCTACCTGAAGCCCTGAGTTAAACCGCCACGCCCAATCCCACCGTCATTCCTGCTTTCGCAGGAATCCAGTGCCCATAAATCCCTGACCAGAACGGCAACTGAAGCGCGCAACGGAGGAGGCAACCCCATGAAGAACGGCTACCGCGTCATCGACATCGACACCCACGTCAACCCCAGCCTCGACACTTTGGTCAAGTACATCGACCCGTCCTTCCGGCCCCGGCTGGACGAGCTGCAGCCCTACATACGCACCGTCGGCGAGTACAACGCCCTCAGCATCGCCTCCATCCCCTTCGACCGCTTCCCCGGCGAGGCTCCCAGCGGCGACGACCAAGCCGCCGTCGCCGGCGGGCGCGGCGCACTGGAGGGCCGCGTCACCCGGAATTCAGGACACCACCGCGTCGACCCGCAGAAGGGCGTCAGCGACGAGAACGCCGCCGGTCGCCTGGCCGACATGGACCTGGAAGGCCGCGATGTCGATGTCATCATCCCCGGCACCTGGGCCAATGGCCTCACCGGAATCGAGGATGTGACCCTGGCGGAGGGCCTCTACTCCTCCTACCACCGCTACATGCGCGAGTACTGCAGCGCCGACCCCGAGCGCCTGCGCAGCATCATTCTCGCCCCCGCCGCCGATATCGAGTGGTCCATCAACGAGATCAAGGCCGTCTCAAAGGAGAAGTGGGCCGTCGCCGTCGCCATCATCCTTCCCGAGGGCATGCCCATCGACCACCCGGCCAACGACCGGCTCTTCGAGGTGCTGAACGAGGAGCACCTGCCCATCCTGCACCACAGCTTCACCTTCGAGCCGCCCTACTTCCCTGGCTACCGCGACATGTGGGGCAACATCGCCGTGGCCCGCACCGCCGCCCACCCGTGGGGCGCCGCCCGTCTGCTCTCCTACCTCATCGTCGGCCGCATCTTCGACCGCTTCCCCAACATCAACGCCGGGGCCGCCGAGGTTGGCCACGGCTGGCTCCCCCACTGGCTGATCCGCCTCGAGGAGATGTGCAACTACGTCTCGGGCACCACGCCACAGACCGACTACAAGCCAATCGAGTACGCCCAGATGGGCCGCTTCCGCTGCGGCGCCGAACCCTTCGAGGGGGCGGCCATGACCAAGGCCTGCATCGACCTCCTCGGCACCGAGGCCCTGATGCACCAGTCCGACTACCCCCACGGCGAGGCCCACTTCCCCGACACCGCCGAGATGGTCATCAACTGGCCCTTCTGGCAGGACCTGGGCGACGAGGCCCTGGTCAAGCACATGTCCGGCAACGCCGAAGCCTTCCTCCGCCTCACCTAGCCGCCAATAACCCCTCTGGAAACCCCCTCCCCCTGAGGGGGAGGGCTGGGGTGGGGGTGAAATCTCGAACGCAGACTCCCTCTCCCTTCGGGAGAGGGCTGGGGTGAGGGCGTACCCCCTCCCCGCATTTAGCCATATCGTCGCAACAAGAAGAGCCACCTATGACGGAACCCCAAGAGCAGGAAAACCAGTGGCCGGAAAGTGCCGCAGCAGCCGTGTCGGCCATCGCCGGCTTTATGGCCGCACTCAACGCCGGGGATACCGATGCGCTGCTCGACCTGCTGCATCTGCCGCACATCCGCATCTCCGGTGGCGGAGTGGCCATCTGGCACGACAGGGAAGAGCTGGCGGCCACCTACATGCGGGATTTCTATGCCCGCGCCGGTGCCGACTGGCATCATACCGTGCTGGATTACACCCAAGTGCTGCATAGCTCGCAGCACAAAGTCCATGTGCTGATACAGTTCACCCGCTGCCACGCTGACGGCAGCGCACTCGCCACCTACCGCTCGCTGTGGATAATGACCGAAGTCAACGGACACTGGGGGGCCCAGGCCCGCTCCAGCTTCGCTCCATAGTCCCAGCAGCATTCTCGGACAAAAGGCAGGGGGCGGGTCTGAAACCCGCCCCCTACTTTGAACGGAATCGGTGGCGTCTACGCGCAGGCGTCGCGTACGGCCTGCGACACCTCGGCAAGCCGGGCGTTGTTCTTGTCGGCGCCCCGGAAACCATTGGTGATGTAGCCCACGGCCAGCCCGGTGTCCAGGTCGGCCCAGCCGATGGAGGTGCCGGCGCCGCCGTGCCCGAAAGTGTGCATCGGATCGCCGGTGGGCTTGCCCATCCGCTCGTCGTTCAGCGCGAACCCCAACGCCCGCTGTGCGAACAGCTCCAGCGACCGGTCGATGCCCTCAACCTGCATGACGATGCCCTCGGCCACGGTGTCCGGCCTGAGAACCGTCGCGCCATCCAGTGTGCCCTTGCGCTCCATAGCTGCGTAGAACCGTGCCAGGTCGCCCGCCGAGGCTATGCCGTTGGCGCCGGGGCAGATCACCTGGTGCACTTCGGGCTTGTCAAAGACGTTGGCGTACCCGTTGGTGTCGGCGTCCTGCTCCATCAGGTGAATGCGGGACACCCGGTCCTCCAGTCTGGCGGGCAGGCCCACGTAGGTGTCGCCCATCTGCAGCGGGGCCGCCAGGTCCTCGGCAATGAAGCGGTCGAAGGTCCGGCCGTCGATCCGCCGCACCAACTCGGCGATCACCCAGCCGTAGTTGATTGGATGGTAGGAAAGAGTGGAGCCGGGCGCGAACTTGGGCGTGGCCCGCTCCATGGCGGCGCAGACCAGGCTCCAGTCGTGCCAGTCCGTCCAGGGCAGATCGGCGGGGGTGTCTGGGAAGCCGCCCTGGTGGCTGAGCAGGTGCCGGATGGTCACCGATTCCTTGCCATTCTGTCCGAACTCGGGCCAGAACTTGGCAACCGGGTCGTCCCAGTTAAGCCTGCCCCGTTCCTTGAGCATGTAGATGCAGGCCCCGGCCAGCGGCTTGGTCGACGAGAACAGCACGAACATCGTCTTGTCGTCGACCCGGCGGCCCGTGTTCTGGTCGGCGACGCCGCCGTTGATGTCCAGCACCAGGCTGCCGTAGCGGTAGACTGCCAGCCCCGCTCCGGGGTGCAGTCCTTCTGATATCTGGCGGTTGAAGACCTGCTTGACTTTTTCCAGTCCCGCCGGGTTCATTGATACGGTTTCGGGCGTGGTCAGCGTGGCCATAAGACTCCTTCTCCCGTCTGGTTGACTGTTGAGTTGATTGGTTGCAGCCCCTGGCTGTCCGGCACAGGCTACCGGCCCCGCCATACAGGGTCGCGCTTCTCGGCGAAGGCGCGGACTCCCTCCTGCGCGTCCTCGGTTGCCAGCACCTCGTCGCGCTTCGTCTGGGCGAAGGCCACCCGCTCCTCCAGTCCCATCTCGGAGCCCTTGATGGAAGCTTCCTTGATGGCGGCGAGAGCCAGCGGAGCGTTGGCGGTTATCTTGCGGGCCATCTCTTCAGCCCTCGGCATCACCTCGTCAGGCCCGACGACATAGTTGACCAGCATCAGCTCCAGCGCCTTCTGGGCATCGACAAACTCACCGGTGAACAGGAACTCGAAGGCCACATTCCGCGGCACCACCTGCGACAGCAGCGCCGGACCGCTGACTGACGAGATGCCCCGCTTGGCCTGGGGCCAGCCGAAACGGGCCTCGGAGGATGCGATGCGAATGTCGCTGCCCAGAGCGATGCCGCAGCCCTGGGCTAGGCAGATGCCGTTGATCGCCGAGATGATCGGCTTCCAGATCTTCGACTGCTCGACATAAAGATCGCCGGTGCTGGGGCCCTCGTTGGCCCGTGCGTTGGCCATCGCCACGAGGTCGTGCCCCGTGGAGAAAGCCCGGCCGGCGCCGGTTACGATGGCGCAGCGCACTTCGTCGTTGTTCCGCACGTCCTGGAAGGCGTCCCAGAGCAGCTCACGCATCTCCGGGTTGATGGCATTCAGCTTCTCCGGCCGGTTCAGCGTGATGTAGGCAATGCCTTCCCTGATCTCGTAGATTACTTCTCTCTCGGTCAACTGGAGCCTCCGTAGTTGGACTGGCGATTGGCAGGGTGGGTCTAGTTGAGCTATTCACCCCTGCCCTGACCCTCCCCCAATGGGGAGGGAATGTCAGATGATGCGCGACCCGGTGGGCTTGGTCCCGATGACGCCATCCGACTCCAGGCCGTCGATCTCGGCGCCGGTCAGTCCCAACAGCCCACCGAAGATCTCGCGGTTGTGCTGGCCCAGCGTCGGCGACGGCCATCGGACCTCCCCCGGAGTGCGTGACATTTTCCACGGTATGCCGGGATACTGCTTCGGGCCCACCTGGGAGTGGTCAACGGTTATGAAAGTCCCGCGCTCGGCGTAGTGGCGGTCCTCCAGCAGGTCCGGACCACGCAGCACCGGCCCGGCGGGAACACCCGCCGCCTGCAGCCGCTCGGAGAGCGTGAACGCGTCCAGGTCGCTGGTCCACCCGGCAATAATTGCATCCAGCTTGTCCTGGTGCGCCATGCGGGCATCCGCCGTGGCGAACCGGGGGTCTTCGGCCAAGGGGACGGAGTCCATGACAGCTGTCAGCGACTCCCATTCCCTGTCGTTGGTGGCGGCGATGGTAATCCAGCGGTCCTCGCCGGCGCAGGGGTAGGTGTTGCAGGGGGCGTACCAGCGCGACCGGTTCCCGATGCGCTCCGGCTCCTCACCAGTCATCTGGTATGCCAGCAACTCCGGACCCATGAACGCCACCGCCGACTCCTGTTGGGATACATCGATGTACATGCCCTTGCCCGTCCTGCGACGGCGGCGCAGTGCGGCCAGAAGCACCCCGGCGGCGTGCGAGCCGGTGATGGGGTCGCCGTGGTTGATCCCGGACTTCATTGGCCCGTCGCCGGGGTATCCCGTCAGGTGAGCCATACCCGAAAGCTGCTCCTGCCCGATTCCGTAGCCGAGATAGCCCTTCCAAGGCCCCGTGTTGCCGAAGGCCGGCATGGACACATAGATCAGGTCGGGGCGGTGCTTCCGAAGCGCCGTGTAGTCATACCCCAGCCGCTCCAAGCTGCCCTGACGGAAGTTCTCGATCAGCACATCGCTGATGGACACCAACTGCTCGAACACCCTGCGGCCCTCGTCGCTGGTGAGCTCCAGGGTGATGCCGTACTTGGACAGGTGAAGGCAGTTGAACCACCCGTTGCGGTTCCAAGGCTCGTCGCCAGGCTCGCCGTCGGGGTACGCCGCTATGCCTCGCGCCGGGCTGACTGGTCCACGATGGGAGTCGTAGACGCTTAGGGACTCCATCTTGATGATCTCGGCTCCCATGTCGGCCATCAGCTTGGTGCAATACGGCCCGGCCCAGATGCGGGACAGGTCCAGCACACGGTAGTTCTGCAGCAGCTGTTTCATGCGGGTGGTCAAGATTAGCCAGCTCCCCCTTCGGGGATATTCCCCGCGATGGCTCCCGACTCGGCAAGCTCGTCCAGCCGGACCGAATCCAGGGCCAGCCACTCAACCAAGGCAGACCGCGTGTGCTCCCCGAAGAGCGGGGCCCGCTTGAACACCCAGGCCTCTGCGCCGGGTTCGCAAGAGATCGGCGCACCGGGGTAGACCAGATCGCCGGCAACAGGATGGTTTATCCCCACGAAGTAGCCGCGGGCAACCAGTTGCTCCATCTCAAGAATGTCTTGCATGGTGGCCACAAAGCTGAACCCCAGTCCACTTTCCTGACCGGCCTTGAAGATGTCGACTTTGTCGTGATCGATGAGCCAGGGCAGCATCAGCGCGTCGACCTCGTCGGCGTTCTCTTGCCGGCCGCGCCTCGACGCAAAGCGTGGGTCGGCCAGCTCTTCTCGTTCCATGATGCGGGCGACCTCGGGCCAGCGGTGGTCGGGACCTGCGATTATGCCCACATGCCCGTCCCGGCTGGGATAGATGCCCCAGGCGGCCCGTCCGTAGCCCCGGTTGCCGACGCGGGTGTACTCCTGGCCGGAGTAGCTGTACTGCATCAGGGCGTTTTCGAGAATGTTGGTCGCATACTCGGCTATGGACACATCGATCTGCTGCCCTTCGCCGGTTTCCTCAGCAAACATCAGCGCGCCCATGGTGGCGGCAAAGGCATTCTGCCCCGCGCCCAGCTGCGCGAGAGGCGCCCCTTCTTTCAGCGGTTCCTGGTCCGACTCCCCAGTGATGTTCATCAGGCCGCCCATGGCGTAGAGGTTCGCCTCGGCAGCGTGCCAGTCGCGATAGGGGCCGGTCTGCCCGAAGTTGCTGATGGAAGTGACCACCAGCGCCGGATTGACTGTCAGCAGTTCCTCGTAACCGATTCCCAGGCGGTCCATGGTTCCCGGGGCGAAGTTCTCAACCAGGATGTCAGCTCTGCCTGCCAGCTCTAGCACCAACTGGCGTCCCTCTGGCGACTTCAGGTTGAGGCCGACGCTCCGTTTCCCGGTATTCAGGTACAGGTGCCAGGCCCCGTCCTCAATCGCATCGTCTCCTTGGTGCCGGTACTCGCCGGGGCGGGAGGCGAAGGGGCCGAATCCCCGCATCGGGTCTCCGGCCTCCGGGCGTTCCACCTTCAGCACATCAGCACCCAGACCGGCCATGAGGCGGGTGCAATATGGGCCAGCAATATAATGGGTCAGGTCAAGCACCCTGACCCCTTCCAGAAGTCCAGACATGCGAAGATTGTGGCACCGGCCTCTGACTATTGCAACAGGAGAGCGCAATCAGCGCAGGGTTGTCGTATTTGGAATTCCACAATCCGTCATTCCCGCGAAAGCGGGAATCCAGTGGCCTGCATCGCAGGTAAATCCCGCCAGTTGTGCACGGTCTGAGCCTGGGGGTCTGGGTCAGCTGGAATTTCGAGAGCCATGGCAATCGCGGGGTGGCAGGGCGGCCTTTGTGATATTCTGCTAACAATCCGAAAGCAGGAGCAATTTTCACATGGAACGCCCCATTTTCCAGCCCGCTGGCACACCTGTCGAAGAGCTGGATACCCCTGCGTTGGTTGTCGACCTGGATCTGATGGAGCGCAACATTCAGACCTACCACGGCTACTTTTCCGGAACCCCTACCACGGTGCGCCCGGTCGTCACCAGCCACCTCTCCCCCCAGGTCGCCCGCCTCCAGCTGGCCGCGCCGTCATGCCGTGGCATCGCGGCGACCACCCTCGGGGAAGCCGAGGTCTTCGCAGCATCGGGCTTCGACGACGTCCTGCTTGCCAGCCAGGTGGTCACCGCCTCCAAGATCCGGCGCCTGTGCGCCCTGGCCTCCCAGGCCAAGGTTAGCGTGGCGGTCGACAGCGCGGGCAACGTCGCACAACTCTCCCAAGCCGCATCATCCGCTGGTGTGGAGCTTGGCGTGCTTGTGGAAATAGAGGCCGGAATGGAGCGTTGCGGAGTGTCTCCGGATGCGGAAGCGGTCGCGCTGGCTCGCGCTGTAGTCGATTCACCTGGGCTGAGCTTCAGGGGCATCATGGCCACCGTTCCCGGCCCGTCGGGCGACGACCCTGAATCCCACGCCCGCCAGACCCGCGAGCGGCTTCAGGTCGCCGTCGACGCCAAGGACCTGATGGAGAGCGCCGGCCTGTCCGTACCGGAGGTCAGCGTCGGAGGAGCACACTGCTGGACGGCGGCCAGTGAGCTTCCCGGAATCACCGAGGTGCGGGCCGGCCGCTATCCCCTGATGGATGTGCGCCTCCAGTCCCACCTGCCCGAGCTGTCCCTGGCGGCGGTCGTCCTGGCCACTGTTATCAGCCATCCGGTGCCTGACATGGCCGTGCTCGACTCGGGACACAAGGCCACCGGCCCCGACCATGGCCGGCCGGTACTGCAGGGCGTCGCCGGTGGTACCGCAGCCCGGTTCAGCGCGGAGCACGGCATCGTAGAACTGGAAGCAGGTTCCGAGGGAGCACTGAATCCGGGAGAGAAGGCCCGACTTGCCCCCTGGGAGCTGGCCACTTGCGTCAACCAGTACGACTACATCCGGGCCGTGCGAAACGGCAGCCTGGAAGGTTACTGGCCTCTCTCGGCCCGTGGACGCTTTGCCTGACGACAACAAAAGCAGGCACCATGTCACCATCACTCTTGCCCTCTCCCTGGAGGAAGAGGGAATCGATTGGAGCGGCACTATGATCGACAGCCAGACCCCCCTTCCCGGAACACTCATGGAAGAGCTGGACACCCCCTGCCTCGTGATCGATATGGACGCCCTCGATGCCAACATGGATGTGGTCGCAGACTTCTACCGCGACCGTCCCAGCAAGCTGCGGGGGCACAGCAAGAACCACAAGACGCCAGCTATCGCACTCCGCCAGATACGACGCGGCGGCACCGTCGGCGGGGTCTGCGCGGCCAAGGTTGCAGAGGCCGAAGTCATGGTGCACGGCGGCGTGCCCAGCGTCTTCATCACCAGCGAGGTGGTGGGCGACCTAAAGATCCGCCGACTCTGTTCGCTGGCCGGCCAGGCCGAAGTCATGGTTGCCTGCGACAGCGCCGACAACGCCCGCGCCCTGTCCCGGGAGGCGGCGGCTCAGGGCGTCGATCTTGGCGTGGTAATCGAAATGGAGACTGGCTTGATGCGTTGCGGCGTACAGGAGATCGAGCAGGGAGTGTCCCTGGCCCACGAGATCGATTCTCTGCCCGGCGTCAGCTTCCGGGGAATCATGAGCCACCAGGTCATCGAGGCCATGCCCGACCGGGAGGACCGCGTCATCGAGGGCAACCGTGTCATCAGGGGTGTCATCGACCTGAAGGACTCCATCGTCAATTCCGGCCTGCCCGTGGACATCGTCTCCACCGGCGAGACCTGGAGCTACGATGTGGCAGGGGACATCGACGGCGTGACCGAGGTTCAAGGCGGCAGCTACCTGCTCATGGAGACCCACTACAGCTACATGACCGAGTTCAGCTACGCGGCCAAAGTGCTGACAACCATCATCAGCACGCCGCGGCCCGGTGTGGCCATCGGCGACGCTGGTTCAAGGGCCGTTGCATCGGTCCGCGGACTTCCTGAGGTGGACGGCCGTCCCGGCGTTGAGGTTGAGTCGATGGATGGCGACCACGCCGTCTTCAAGCTCACCGGCGGCGCCTCGCTGAAGGTGGGAGACCAGGTACTGCTGATCCCCGGACAGCAAGACGCGATGGTCAGCCGCTGGGACCGCTTCGTCGGCATCAGAGCCGGCAAGGTCGAAGCCGTCTGGGACATCCAGGCCCGCGGCTGCCACAACTAGTGACGCTGTCTTCCCTTTATCTTTCCCGGTCCTGCAAGCCAATATTTGCAGGAGCACACCAAGCCAAACCCAGCCCGTTAGTCCACTTCGAGATCGGTACCATCAACACCGGCGCACAGCAGGACTAAGAATCTATCTCAAATCGCAGATGCGTTGGAGGAAGAGGCCGGCCAACGACCAAAACCACTGGATTCCTGCTTTCGCAGGAATGACGGTTCGGGCGCGAGCCAAGTGTACGGTTTGGGCGCGGGCCAAGTTTTGAGATAGTACCCAAATGGCCCGATCAGGAGAAGGCAAGCGATCCGGGCGTAGAAGAGGCGGAACGATCTTTCCGGCCGTTCCGCCTCTTTTGCCGCACCCGTCCCCTGGCACAGAGCCGAGGGGGTTGTTCGAAACTCCGATTACGGCGTAGGCCCGAACTCCGTGGTCTTCATGATGTAGGTGTTCTGGGCCTGGATCACACCGCGAACGCGGGGGATGTAGGAGCCGCCCCACTCCGGATCCGCGGCCACAGCGGCCTTGGCATCTTCCAGGTGCTTGAAATTATCGAAGGCCCAGATGTGCACCACCTGGTTCAGGTCCCCCAGGTCGCTGTAGAACCAGCCGGCCAGCTTCACACCGTGGCGCTCCCGGATTGGCAGGGCGAGTTCCTCCACCGCCGACATGTAGGTGGGCAGTCCGCCGGGGTTGAGGGTGTACTGCCGGAAATCGAACACCATGTCGTTCTTCCGCTTGAACTCGGGAGTGCCCTCCTCTGCAATCGGACCTTTCACCGGGTAAACGGGCGCGAAGCCGGGCGACATCATCAGCCAGGTCTTCTGCGACTCAACCAGCGGCTGGGCCCGGGGCACATACTTGCCGCCCCAGTCGGGATCGGCGTAGACCGCAGCCTTCTGGGAATTGAGGTGCTCCAAGTCCTGATATCCCCAGATATGCACCACCTGGTTCAGAGCCCCGACATCGCTCCAGTACCAGCCCGACAGCGCAACATCGTGGTTCTGGCGGATGGGCAGGCCCACCTCCTTGACGCCGGCCCGGTAGTCGGACGTGGCTCCGGGCTTGAGTGTATACATCCTGAAATCGTAGAGCATCTTCAGCCTCCGGTATGTTTCTTGATAAAGTCTCCGGCCTGTTTGATCGCCTGCTTCCCTTCTGGAAGGATCGGCGCGAATACGTGCCATACATGTATCATGTCGTCCCAGACGTCCATCTGGACCTCGACGCCCGCTTCCCTGGCAACGCCGGCTAGGCGTGTGGAATCGTCCAGCAGCACCTCGGCGTCTCCCACCTGGATCAGGATCGGCGGCAGGCCCCGCAGGTCGGCGTACAGCGGCGCGGCCAGGGGCGCCCTCGGGTCGGCGCCACCCAGGTAGGTCTTGGCGGAAATCATCAGGTTTTCCTTACCCACCATCGGGTCGGCCTCGGCCCTGGTCTCCATCGATTCTCCCAGGCCTTCCATGTCAACCCAGGGCGAGACGCAGACTCCCGCAGCGGGCAGGGGCAGCCCCAAATACCGAATCTGGACCAGCGCGGCCACGGTCAGTCCACCGCCCGCGGAGTCTCCGCCAAGGGTGATCCTGGCCGGGTCGAATCCCTCGGCCAGCAGCCACCGGTACGCGGCCACCGCATCCTCAACGGGCGCAGGGAATGGATGCTCCGGGGCCAGGCGATAGTCCAGCGCAAGCACTCGGGACGCCGCGTCTCTGGACAGGTAGGCCAGCATGGCGCGGTGAGTCCGGGGCGAGCCGATGATGTATCCGCCGCCGTGGAAGTAAAGGACGACCCGGCTGTCCGACGCCCCCTCCGCAGTAACCCACTCGGCCGTCACGCCCCCGGCGTTCACCCGGTTGTATCTGGCGGGGACATCGATGGTGAAACCGTCGGTCATCTGCTCGAAGGAACGCCGCCGCCCCTCCGTGGCGCCCTGCGACTCATCGGCTTCCCTGGACCTGACCAGGGCGATTACATTGTCCAGTTCGGGAGATTTGGCCATCTTTAGGCCTCCAGCAATTTCTTCAGCGTCCGGGCGCTGCTATGCGGCGCGGACAGCACGGGAACGGGAGAGACTCTTTGCAGATGCTCCAGGGCCGTTGCAAAGGAGAACTGGCTGAGCAGCACCACATCCACCTCCGCGGCAAGCGCCAGCGTTTCTTCCTCCAGCCGCTTCTCGAAACCCGTCTGGCCGCTCTCCCGTAGCACCTGAATCAGGTCGGAGGCGAGACGCTTCACCACCTGGATGTCAGTTCCGGTTTCACTCGCTGCCAGTTTCAGATAGTACTCGGAGTCGGACATGGTGGCTTCGTTGGTGGCAATGACGCCGACCCGCGGCCCTGCGGCGACAGCGTCCGCCATCACCGGCCCGTAGGAGGAAACCAGCGGCACATTCACCAGGTCGCGAGCGGAGTCCACCACCGGGGCGTAGACCGAGCAAGCGAGCCCAATGGCGTCGGCATCGTGGTCCTGGGAGTAGCAGATGAGGTCGCTCATCCGCCGCCGAAGGGCGGGAGTGATGCTGCCGGGAAAGTCTATGAGCAGCCCCTCGTCCAGAAGGTTTATCACCTCGGCCTTTGGGAACTCGTCCCTGAAGGCAAGCCGCACGGGCGGAATGGACTCGGCCAGTGCGTGAATCATCACGACGCGCATCGGGGTGCTCCGCTTTCGTTAGTTGAGGATACCCAGAACCTCTCCGTCGGGGCTGACATCCATGTCCAGCGCCCGCGGACGGGAGGGCAGGCCTGGCAAGGTCTCGATCCGTCCTGCCAAGGCGTAGAGGAATCCCGCGCCCACCGAGGCACGCAGGTCATTGATCGGAAAGGTGTATCCCTGGGGCCGGTTGCGCCGGGACTGGTCGTGGGAGATGGACAGGTGAGTCTTCGCCATGCAGATGGGCAGATCGCCCCACCCCTGCGACTCGAAGTAACGCAGCTGGCTCGTAGCTTGGGTCGACCAGCTGACATCGGCAGCGCCGTAGATCTTCTGCGCCAGTGCCAACACCTTCTCCTGTGCCGTGGCCTCCAGTGGGTAGGCGTAGGTGATGTCGCACTCTTCTTGGGTGGCGTCCACCACGGCCTGCGCCAATTCCTCCGCCCCAGCTCCGCCCTGGGCGTAGCCGTCGCACTCCACCGCGGCTGTCGCCCCCGCCTCCATGGCGATATCCCGCACCGCCGCAAGCTCCTCGGGACTGTCCGTTCCGAATCTGTTGATGGCAACCACGCAAGGCAGGCCGAAGCTCGTGACAATGCCTACGTGGTGCGCTAGGTTGGGACCGCCCCTGATGACTCGGTCGACATCCGGTTTGTCCAGGTCCCGCCTCGGCATTCTGCCGTGCCACTTGAGCGCCCGCGCCGAAGCCACCAGCACCGCCGCCCGGGGAGGCAGTCCGCTGGTACGGGTCTTGATGTGCATGAACTTTTCGAAGCCCAGGTCGGAGGCGAAGCCGGCCTCAGTGATTACATAATCCGCATATCCCAGGGCCAGCTTGTCGGCCAGAATGGAGCTGCAGCCATGGGCGATGTTGCCGAATGGCCCCGCATGGACGAGGCAGGGCTGGCCCTCCAGCGTCTGCACCAGGTTGGGCATCACCGTCTGATGCAGGAGAGTCATGAGCGCTCCCTGCACGCCCAGCTGGGCCACGGTCACTGGCTCCCCGCTGCGGGTGGACCCGACGACGATCCGGGAGATGCGCTCCCGCAGGTCGTCCGGCCCGTCAGCCAGCGCCAGGATGGCCATGATCTCGGACGCGGACACGATGTCAAACCTGGCCTCACGCAACGGACCATATCCCGTGCCGCCGACCCCGGCGATCACTTGCCGCAAGCCACGGTCGGAGGCGTCGGTCACCCGCGACCA
Organism: Dehalococcoidia bacterium; assembly: GCA_963667765.2. Taxonomy (GTDB): domain Bacteria; phylum Chloroflexota; class Dehalococcoidia; order Lucifugimonadales; family UBA3495; genus VXOI01. The sequence continues at coordinate 615,480 of CAXXON010000003.1, forward strand.
CTGGATGCCGGAGGGGTCGAAGTCCGGTATGGCATTGCGGAACACGGCGTTGTCCACCAGCGCTGCCAGCAAATTGTGGGCCGAGGCCACCGCGTGGGCGTCGCCGGTGAAGTGGATGTTGATCTCGTCCTCTGGGACTATCCGGGCGTTGCCGCCTCCGGTCCCGCCGCCCTTGATGCCAAAGATCGGCCCCAGGGTCGGCTCCCGCAGGTTAACGGTGACGTTGTGCCCCAGACGCCCCATGCCCTGGGTCAGCCCGATGGCCGTGGTTGTCTTCCCTTCTCCCGCCGGAGTGGGCGTGATGCCGGTCACGACCACCAGCTTTCCCTGGCCGCCACCCTCGTCCTTGAGTGCATTCAGGGAAATCTTGGCCTTGTAGTGGCCGTATGGCAGCACATGCTCGGACTTGAAGCCCAGGGTGTCGGCAATCTGGCTGATGGTCTGCACTGTGCCTCCGGGTATGCGCCGCTCCTCATGGGCGGCGGAAGTGATCGAATTCCGCGTGCCGGCGAACCGGGCCTCAGCCGCCCAACTCCGCCTCAAGCCGGTTGATATCCTGCTCGCTCAGGTTGAAATACTTGGCGTCCGGATGGTGGAACACCAAGGCCGATACCGTGGACTCGGGGTCCATCATGTATCCCTCGGTAAGCTCAACGTCAATATTGCTGGAGACCTCGAGCAGCCGGAACAATTGCTCCTGGTCTTCCAGTCGCGGGCACGCCGGGTAACCGAACGAGAAGCGGCGCCCGAGGTACTGCGTGCGGAACAGGTCGTAGGGAGTTATCCCAGCCGGGTCGCCGAATCCCCACATCTGGCGCAGCTGCTGGTGAAGCAGTTCCGCGAACGCCTCGGCGCTCTCCAGGGCCAGGGCCTGCAGGATGTGAGAATCGAGGAACTTTCCTTCTGCGATCCACCGGGCTGCCAGTTCCCGCACGCCGGGGCCGATGGTGGTAACGAACATGCCCACATAGTCCATGCCATCTAGCCCGCTGCCGGGGGTGGCAGGGCCGGGCAGCACATAGTCCGCCAGACACAGCCCGTCGCGCTGCGACTGGCGGCCGAAGTAGAACCGCTCCAGCACACGCGAGCCGTCGGGGGAGTAGACCAACAGCCACTGTCCATCGGCGCGGCAGGGGAAGAACTTGAACACCGCGTTGGCGCTGATGTCGCTGCGGGCCAGCACCAGGTCCTCAACACGGCGCACGGAATCGCGCAGGTCGACGGCGGCCTGTTCTCCGGCGGCCAGGTCTTCGGCGTAGCGGCCCTTGTACCCTAGGTGCCTGACGTAGAGCATCTGCGGGTTGATGTACCCGAAAATGTCCTCCAGGTTGTAGTCGCTGAGCACATGCAGGCGCAGATCTGGCGGGTTCGGCACCGGGAAGTCGTGCCTCACCTGCGCCGGCGGAACAACCTCTCCACCGTCGTCGGTTGCTCGTCGGACGTCATCGTCGAGCATCTTCTCGGTCTCGGCCTCGAGTTGCGTCGCCAGGTGGGCCCGTTCGTCCGCCTCCTGGATCGTGTTGGCCAAGGCCAGGCCGGTCATGGCGTCCGGCGCGTAGGCCACCAGGCCGCCGTACTCCGGCGCTATGCGAAGCCGGGTGAATCGGTTGGACAGGGCCGCGCCACCCACCAGCACCGGCACGGACACGCCGTCGGTGCGGAAGTCCCGCACGGTCTCCACCATCATCTGCGCCGACTTCACCAGCAGCCCGGAGAGCCCGATGATGTCCGGGTTGTGTTCACGGAAGGCCGCGATCAGGTCCTGGGGCGGCACCTTGATGCCCAGATTCACGACATGGTACCCGTTATTTGACAGAATTATTTCCACCAGGTTCTTGCCGATGTCGTGAACATCGCCCTTGACGGTGGCCAGCACTATCCGGCCCTTAATGGAACTCTCGACACGTTCCATGTGGGGTTCCAGATGTGTGACGGAGAACTTCATCGACTCCGCTGACTGAAGCACTTCCGCCACGATCAACTGGTTGGCGTTGAACTGTCGCCCGACCTCGGTCATGCCGTCCATCAGCGGCCCGTTGATGATCTCCAGCGGCGTCCTGTCCTGCAGAGCTTCGTCCAGGTCCTCGGCCAGACCCTCCTTGGTGCCCTCTATCACCGCGAGAGCCAGCCTCTGGTCCAGCGGAAGGCTTCTGCGTTCTTCGTTGGTGGCCGATGGGGCCTTCTCCCGGAAGTGGGCCGCGAATGCCGCCACGGGGTCCTCCCCCGTGTACCAGATGAGGTCCTCGGCCAGCTTCCGCTCCTCCTCGGGAATAGCCGCGTAGCGCATCATCAGCTCGGAGTTGACGATGGCCATGTCCAACCCCGCCTGCACGCAGTGGTACAGGAACACCGAGTTCAGCACCTCGCGGCCTGCTGCGGGCAGTCCGAAGGACACGTTGGATATGCCCAGCACCGTCTTGCACTTGGGCAGCGACTCCTTGATCAGCCGAACACCCTCGACGGTCTCGGCGCCGGACCCGATGTAGTTTGCGTCGCCTGTCCCGCAGGGGAAGACCAGCGGGTCAAAGATCAGGTCCTCTTCAGGCACGCCGTACTTCTCAGTGAGCAGCTTCGCCGACCTGAGCGCGACTTCCAGCTTGCGCTCACGGGTGATGGCCTGCGCCTGCTCCTTGTCATCGTCGATGCAGCCCACCACCAGCGCTGCTCCGTAGCGGCGCGCCATAGGCACAACCGCCTGGAAGCGCTCTTCGCCATCCTCCAGGTTCACCGAGTTGATGATCGCCTTGCCCTGCAGCCGTTTCAGCGAGAGCTCGATGACCGCCGGGTCGGTGGAGTCGATCATTATCGGCGTCTTGACTTTCTTAGTCACCAGGTCAAGAAACTCGGAGACATCGGCGGCCTCGTCCCGGTCCGGGTCCTGCAGGCAGACATCAAGGATATGCGCACCGTTGCGCGCCTGACGGCGGCCGATCTCGGCGGCCTCCTCGAACTTGCCCTCATTGATCAGGCGCCGGAAGCGGCGGCTGCCCAGCACGTTCGTGCGCTCGCCAACCACCGCGGGCCTGAGCTGGTCGTCCACCAGCAGCGCGTCAATACCCGAGAGGCGGGTCTCATCGGACTCGACCGGGATTCGTGGCGCTTTCCCGGCAGCGGTCTCACCCAGCAGGTGGATGTGTCCGTTGACGGTGCCGCAGCACCCCCCGACCAGGTTCACCCAGCCGGAGTCCACGAACCTGCCCAAGGTCTCGGCCATTGCCTCCGGGCTCTCGTTGTACTTGCCATCCTCGTCCGGCATCCCCGCGTTGGGCACGCAGGACACCGGGAAGCGGGAAATGGCCGCGAGGGAGCGGATGTGGTCGGTCATAAAGGAAGGGCCGGTGGCGCAGTTGATCCCGATCCACAGCAGGTCCCGGTGGGCCAGGGAGATATACAGCGCCTCCACGTCCTGTCCGGCCAGCAGCGTTCCCATGGGCTCGACAGTACCCTGCACCGCAACCGGCACCTCGAGGCCCGTCTCGGAAAAGGCGCGGTCGATGCCTTCCAGTCCCGCCTTGATGTTCAGCGTGTCCTGCCCCGTCTCTAGGAGCAGCACATCCACACCGCCCTCGATCAGCCCGGCTGCCTGCTCCTGGTAGCTGTCGACCAATTCGTCGAAGGTGACGCCTCCGGTTACGGAGATGGTCTTGGTGGTCGGGCCCATGGACCCTGCCACGAATCGGGGCTTTTCAGGAGTGGCTGCCAAGTCGGCCACAGCACGGGCCAACTCAGCGGCCACGCGGTTCAGGCGGCGTGCCTCGTGGGCAAGGTCGTACTCGGAGAGGACTATCGAGGTTGAACCGAAGGTGTCGGTCTCGATGATGTCTGCGCCGGCGTCAAGGTGGCCCCTGTGTATGGACTCTATGACGTCCGGACGGGTCAGTACCAGGTTTTCGTTGCAGCCTTCGTACTCGATGCCGCCGAAGTCGTCGGGGCCAAGGTCGAAGGATTGTATTGCCGTGCCCATCGCGCCGTCGATCACCAGGATGCGTTCCTTGAGTGCGGCCTTCAGGGCTTCGATGCGTTCCTTTGAATCCATAAATCAGTTAACCATAGTGGGAAGTTTCCCAGCCCATGCAGATCCCTTTCACATCACAACACCTCAGTCTACTGAGCTTCCTTTTGTTCAGATCGTGGGAGCGAAGAACGCCCCCTACACCCCGAACCAAGCGTTCAGGGCCGGGCGGTTCTGTTCAAGCCAGCGAATGTTGAGCCTCATCCGTTCCAGGGCCTGCCTGATCGTCCGCTCGGCCGCCGGAGCGGGGTTGTCGGTGAAGAACTGCTCCACATCGGCCATTTGCTCCTGGGTGGTGAAGCTGTTGACTATCGACACCAAGCGCATCAGCCCGAATCCGCCTCCGCCGTAACGCCGGTCGAACTCGGCCCAGTTGCTCTTCACGAAGTCCCATGCCGGTGCGCGCCCGATGGGGTTGGCAGCCACGCCCGCCACCACGGTGATGGTGTCCTGCGAGCGCACCCGCTGTCCCAGAGAGCCCTCCAGCGTCTCGTTGAGCAATGCGACATCCTGGAACCGCGACATGGACAACAGCAGCCGGACTTTCTCCTCCTGGAGACTGGTGCGTTCCTCGAGTTGCCAGAGCTGGTCATAGGTGCTGCGGTCTCCCGCCTGTGCGGCCAGGCTGAACACAATGCCCCGCAGATCTGGATGCACCGCCTCCGGGTTCTCGAGGTACTGCCGGAACAGGTTGGACGCCTGCCCCAGGGTCTCCTCATCGCCGTAACTGCCGGACTGTCCCAGCACCGTGGAACGCAACAGCGAGTCCAGGTGCCCGTCCTCGGGCCGGGGCGTCCATCCGGCACGTCGGGCCGCGGGGCCGAAGAGCTCACGGCCGTAGCGCTGGTAGGCGGGATGCACCGGCTCGCCGGCGATAAGTTGCTCTATGTCCCTCAGATTGGATGCAAGGTCGCTCCAGACCGATGCGTCGGTCTCCCCTGCGTAAGAGCCGGCCAGCTCCAGGAATTGGGTCACCGGCAGGAGGCCGGCACGGGATAGGGCGTAGGCGTCGTTCTGGATGCCCAGACGGTCCGTAGCTGGAAGTTCGTTCCCACTGATGGCTGGCGCAAGCCGTTGCCAGTCATCGCTGGCGTAGTTGACCCTGAAGAACCCTGTCTGGTCGGCGTTGACCTTGTACCAGTCTTCTGAAGGCCTGGGCGCTGCGACGGTGACGACTGCTTCCTTGCTTTCCATCACCGTTGAAGCGACAGCGTTCCCAGGGGCGCTCACGCTCACCGGGACCTGCCAGACCTCGGGGTTGGGTTCTTCCTCCCCCAGCAGGTGGTCGTAGACAAACCTTTCCTGCGTGAGAGAGACCTGTACCCCGTCGGAGCCGCGGTCCGCGTTGATCTGCAGCACCGGGTAGCCCGTCTGCTTCACCCAGGAGTCCATGATATTCGTTACCGGCAGGCCCGACTCTTCCTCGAGTGCCGCCCAGAGGTCCTGGGTCCGGGCATTGCCGTATTCGTTGGCCTTCAGGTAGCGGTAGAGGCCCTTTTGAAAGACATCGGGGGTGAGGAAATTCTCCAGCATCCGCAGCACGGAACCGCCCTTGCTGTAGCTGATGGCGTCGAAGAGCTGGCTAACCTCGGCGGGGTTCTTGACCTCCTGCTCGATGGGGTGCGAGTTCTTCAGCCCGTCCAGGCTGAGGGCGCGATTGGTGTCCATATTGACGAACTGCGTCCACATTTCCCAGTCGGGGAAGAGCCAGTCGACGGCCTTGGTGCCCATCCAGGAGGCAAAGCTCTCGTTGAGCCAGAGGTCGTCCCACCACTCCATGGTGACCAGGTCGCCGAACCACATGTGGGCCATCTCGTGGGCCACCACCTCGGCGACCCGCTGCCGCGTTCCGGCGGATGAGTTCTCCGGGTCCACCAGCAATGCCGTCTCACGGTAGGTGACGCAGCCCCAGTTCTCCATCGCACCGGCTGCGAAGTCAGGGATGGCGATGTGGTCCAGCTTGGGAAGCGGGTAGGGGATGCCGAAATAGTCGTTGAAGTACCCCAGCAGCTTGACCGAGGTGTCCAGCGCAAACCCTGCCTGGTTCTCCTTGCCCCGAGTGGTCCAGACCCCTACGGTCGTGCCACCGGACGCGTCGGCTTCCATCGACACGATGTCGCCGACAACGAACGCGAGCAGGTAGGTGGACATGATCGGCGTCTCGCCGAATCGGACCGACTTCAGCCCCGGAGCCGGGCTGCTCTCATCCGCTATTGGAGTGTTGGAGACTGCCTGCAGGCTGTCATCAAACACCAGGGTCACATCGAAGACCGCCTTCTGCGCCGGCTCGTCCCAGCACGGGAAGGCCCGGCGGGCGTCGGTGGCCTCGAACTGTGTGGTGGCTAGGTACCGAGTCTGGCCCTCCGAATCCTGGTACTCCGACCTGTAAAAACCCACCAGCCGGTCGTTCAGAATGCCCTTGAACTTCATGTCGATCTGGGCGGGTCCCTGCGCCAGGGTCTGCCCAAAGTCCAGCGTGGCAGTCTCGCTGTCTTCGTCCAGCGAAATCGAACTCGCCGGCAGCGTCGTCCCGTTGCGCCGCAGGGTTACTTCGCTGATTTCCAATTCGGCCGCATTCAGCATGATGCGCGCGGTGGGAACGACTATGTCCATGTCGATGGTCTGCTCACCCTGGAAGGTGAAGGTCTCCAGATCGGGCTGCAGCGTCATGCGGTACTTGCTGGGTTTGACGTTCGTGGGCAGTACGACTGCGTCTGCGGAAGGCATGAATCGGTCCTCTTTCTAAATCGGTCGAACCGGCCTATAGAAGCCTGAAATCGTTGCGGCGCGCTTCTACCAGGCCAGGTTCTCTGGCGTTATTCCAGACGCTGCCAGTTTACCACGAATCAGGGACCGGTCAGGCAGCCCTGGCCGATTCAGGGCCCCTTCACGGTACGTAAATGAACAAGCAGCCTCCAAACCCCTCACCTGACCCTTGGTAGGTGCTGGCCTACAGGTTGTGTCCTCCGCCCTGAAGATAAGGAACTTTACAGTTGTCTTTCATCCGACAGGAGAAGTGCCAACCCGTTGTCTTAACTGTGGTTTGTCTGATTTTGGGATTTCTCTGATGGGACTCTAATCCCGCGCATCCCTAATCCTGTGAATTCTGAATCAGACAAATGAAGAGCGGCCCGACTTTGCTATCGTCCTGGCACCTGGAGAAGGGATATCGCATTTGACTCGACAGCCCCAGACCCCCAGGCTCAGACCGTACACACCTGGCGGCATCTACTTGCGATGCAGGCCACTGGATTCCCGCTTTCGCGGGAATGACGGATCTTTCGCGTGAATGACTGGCTGTGGAAATCCAAATGCGCTGGCCCTGGCGCCTGAAGTCCTATGTCTGGCCGCAGGGCTCAGGATGATATAATACATGCCGGTTTTCGCCCTTGACTCATCTTGGTCTCTTTGCGCCATCAGGCCCGGCGCCAAGCAGGCCCCCAGGAGTGATTTGATGCCCCCGAAGACGATGTTCGAGAAGATTTGGGACGCCCATGTGGTCCATGAAGAGCCGGGCGAACCGGCGGTCATCTACATCGACCTGCACCTGGTCCACGAGGTCACCTCGCCGCAGGCCTTCGACGGGCTGCGGATGGCTGGCCGCCCGGTCCGCCGCACGGACCTCACCGTGGCCACCGCCGACCACAACACTCCCACCTGGGATCTTTCAATCCCCGTCGCCGACCAGATTTCCCAGGCCCAGTTGGAGGCCCTCTCCCGTAACTGCGAGGAGTTCGGCGTAACCCTTTACGACCGCTTCAGCCCGCTTCAGGGCATCGTGCACATCATCGGCCCTGACCTGGGATACACCCAGCCGGGAAAGACCGTGGTTTGCGGCGACAGCCACACCTCGACTCACGGCGCGCTGGGCGCGTTTGCAGTGGGCATTGGCACCTCGGAGGTCGAGCACGTCCTCGCCACGCAGACCCTACGGCAGTTCAAGCCACTGACGATGGAAGTGCGTGTCGACGGCACGCTGCCCCCGGGAGTTACCGGCAAGGACATCATCCTGGGCGTGATCGGACGCATCGGAGTCAACGGGGGCACAGGACATGTAATCGAGTACACCGGCGAAGCCATCCGCTCCCTGTCGATGGACGGGCGGATGACCGTATGCAACATGAGCATCGAGGCCGGAGCCCGAGCGGGGATGATCGCTCCGGATGAGACCACCTTCGAGTATGTCCGCGGCCGCCAGTTCGCCCCGCAAGGCGCTGAATTCGACGCCGCGGTTGAGCGCTGGAGGCAGTTGCCCACCGACCCTGGGGCGACCTACGACAAAACGGAGATCTTCAATGCGTCCGAGATGGTTCCCTATGTAACCTGGGGCACCAACCCCGGCATGGTTGCACCAATAACCGGGCAGGTGCCCGACCCGTCCTCCTTTGAGGAGGCCTCCCAGCGAGAGGCCGCGGCCCGGGCGCTGCAGTACATGGACCTGGCCCCAGGGACTCCGATTCAGGACATCAAGATCGACCGCATCTTTGTCGGCGCCTGCACCAACGCACGCCTCGAGGACCTTCGCGCCGCCGCAGAGGTCGTCAGGGGACGCAAAGTCCACCCGGATGTCTACGCGATGGTGGTACCGGGCTCCGCCAAGATCAAGGCCGAGGCGGAGGAGGAGGGCCTGGACCGTATTTTCACCGAGGCTGGCCTTGACTGGCGCGTGGCCGGCTGCTCGATGTGCCTGGGCATGAACCCGGACATCCTGTCCCCGGGACAGCGTTGCGCCGCCACCTCGAACCGCAACTTCGAGGGACGCCAGGGCAAGGGTGGCCGCACCCACCTGGTGAGCCCGGCCATGGCCGCCGCCGCCGCCGTTGCCGGCCACTTCGTAGACGTGAGGGACCTGTAGGTGCGATACGCGGGCCGGCGAGCACATCACCGCCTGCCGACCGAAGCATTTTCCTGCCGACGCTGACACCCAGAATTACCTGGAAAGTTCCGCCAGATTACGACCGATGAGAGGGAGGACTCCATGGATCCCTTCGTAAAGTTGACCGGCGTGGTAGCGCCGCTGGACCGGGTGAACATCGACACCGACCAGATAATCCCGGCAATCTTTCTCAAGCGCATAGAGCGTTCCGGTTTCGAGGACTGCCTGTTTTTCTCATGGCGCTTCAACGAGGACGGCAGCCCCAAGAGCGATTTTGTGCTAAATCAGCCCGCCTACCAGAACGCCAGCGTAATCGTCGCCGGGCACAATTTCGGGTGTGGCTCATCCCGGGAGCACGCCCCCTGGGCTTTGCGCGACTACGGAATCCGCTGCGTCATCGCCCCCAGCTTCGCGGACATCTTTTTCAACAACTGCTTCAAGAACGGCGTGTTGCCGTTGCAAATGTCCGAGGAAGATGTTCAGGCCATCATGGACAAGGCCACTTCCAAGCCGGGAGTAAACCTGACCGTCGACCTGGAAGGCCAGCGCGTGTGGGACGAGGACGAAGAAATCTCGTTCCCGTTTGAGGTCGACCCCGCACGCCGGCACAACCTCCTGAACGGCCTCGACGACATCGGACTCACGCTCCAATTGGAGGACAAGATCACCTCCTACGAGGCCAGCCGAGGCCTCTGACCTAGGGCGTCCGGCTACTTCGCAACCACCAGCCCGAGGCCCGGTCCGCATCCGGGCTTCGGGCTCATTTTGTTCCCGTATTTAATCTATTCCGAATGTCGTCTGGAATAAATAGCCTAATTTGCCGTTGAATTTAGAAATTGCCCGTCTCGCAGTTGTAATTTACATAAATATCGTGCTATTTTTGGTTAATCAGATAATCATCTGTTTAACACTATTCCCCCGTAACCAGATTGGCCAATGACCACTGAGCAAAATAATTCCGACGGCACCGGCGCAAGGTCCCTCGATTCCGCTTCCAATGGCTCCGTGCAGACCAGGAGTACAGCCGGCAGGAAGGCGCGGCAACGTTCCGTGTACCTGTTTCCTGCCTACGGCTTCACCACCGCCCTGGACATTGCCCGCAGGGTTGAGGAGAGCGGCGGCGGCACTCTTTCCGAGGAGACATTGGCGGTAAACTTGGGCCTGTCCGTAAAGAGCAGCGGTTTCCGGCTGAAGAGTCTCGCCGCTCGCCAATTTCAGCTCGTGGTCAAACAGGGCGATACCCTGAGCACCACTCCTGTCGCCAAGGCCATCCTGAAACCGACCAGCGGCGAGGACGCACAGCGCGGATTCAGACAGTCGTTTCTGGCCATTCCGCTCTTCCAGGCCGTGTCGGAGCGCTATCGGGGGCAGCGGCTCCCTGACAGCCAGACCCTGCGCAATGTGCTAGAGCGCGAGTTCCATGTGGAGCACGCCAGGGTGCAGCAGGCTGAACGCATGCTGCTGGATTCGGCGCGGGACGCCCACCTTCTCAAACACCAGGGCGACGGCACTTACCTGGCGGTTTCCGAGGGCGCAAACGGTAGTTTCGACGACGCGGGAAGCATTGGGACTTATCCCCTGGAAGCTACCCATTCTTCCGCGACCGCTGGCCACGCAACTTCACCGAGAGCCATACCGCCCGCTCCGGTCAACACCATCACGTTCACCCTTGAAGAAATCGGGCAACTGGAAGTGGAAGACTTCGAGGTAGTGTGGCGGGCCATCGGAATACTGGTCCGCGCCCGCAGTGCCAGCAAGATCCTCGATTCCAACGAGGACTGGGACGCACCGTAGCAACCGTATCAGACCTGTCATCCCCTGACGGCATCAAGCCAATTCACTGCTAGAGCCGCTGGATTCCTGCTTTCGCGGGAATGACTATTTGGGGCCTTCAGGGGTTATCTCAAAACTTGGTGCGGCTCCCCCGCCGTCAGTCCTGCAAAGCTTGTCCCAGACTTGACCAGGGAGCATGAATCCAGAGCATTGGCCGGCAATCGTTCAAAGTCACCTGACGAGAATCGTTTTGAGATAGTCCATTGGTTGGGTTCGCATAATGCCGGTTGCCCAACTCTCTCCATACGAGGTCGGCGAGTGAGGTACGGGGTCAGGGCGTGAGGCAGTGAGCCTATTGCTCATTAGGCGGCGGGAAGGCTCTAGCCACCTGTTCCCGGAAATCCGTTTCGTATCTCAACATCCGGCCTTGCCTGACCTGCTCGTCCAGCGGCGGGCGTTGTACCGGGCGCGGGTCGTCAGGAGAATAGCCGATTACACCGGCCTCCTCCAGTCTCCCAACCTCTTCCTCCGGGAGGCATAGCATCTCCCGAAGCACCCAGTCATTGTGCTCCCCCATCAGAGGTGCCGCTTTCGGAGGAACTGCAGGCGTTTCGGATAGCTTCCAGGGGCGACCGGCATAGGGGAGCGGCGGCATTTCGGTGCTGGAATGGTGCCTCACTACCTCGTAGAAGCCTCGCTCCCGGAGGTGCGTGTTGAACAGCAGGTCTTTGCTGTCCAGCACTGCTCCAGCCGGCACCCCGGCCGACTGCAGCGCCTCCATCAACCGGTGCGAGTCCCAGTTCGCTGTTGCTTCCCCCAGGACGCAGTCCAACTGCTCTCGATGCTTTCGGCGGCCCAGGGTGGTCGAGAACCGCGCATCCTCGGCCCAGTCTTCGCGGCCCATAATGCGGCACAGTCCCCGCCATTCGCTGTCATCGGAGACGGCAATCACTATCCAGCGGTCCTCACCGTAGCAAGGGTAGCAGCCGTGGGGGGACATTACGGGGTCTGCGTTTCCGATGCGAGTGGGTTCGCGGCCGTTGGCTGCAAAGTCCAGCAGCGCCTCCGGGATGGTGGCAGCGGCAGCCTGGGTCTGCGACACATCTATGAACTGGCCCTGCCCCGTCCGCAGACGGTGCATCAGGGCGGTCATAACCGCGAAAACGGTATGCTCGCCAGCCGTGTAGTCGACATAGGGGATCTCGGCCATCACGGGAGGTCCGCCCTCGTACCCTGTTGTGTAAGCCAGTCCCGAAGCGCCTTCGGTGGCAGGACCAGTAGCGCCAAAGTTGGCCCAGGGGCCATCGAAGCCGTAGCCGGTCGACGACACCATGATAATGTCGGGCTTTACCTTTCGGAGTTCCTTGTATTCCAGCCCGAAGTTTCTGATCACGCGGGGAGTGAAGTTTTCGGCGAAAACATCGCTGATTGAGATCAGCCGCCGTAGGATTTCCAGTCCTTCGGGACGGCCCAGGTCGAGGGTGATACCCAGCTTGTTCCGGTTCTGCTCGTAGAAGTTTGCTCCCCGATTCCAGAACTCCCCGTGAATTTCGTTCTGATACACCGAGTCGCTACGGTAGCTCTCCAAGCGTCGCGTGGATTCGAGGCGGACGACCTCGGCACCCATGTCAGCCAGCAGTTTCATGGCGAACGGGATGGCAATGAGCTGACCCATCTCCACTATGCGTACGCCATGAAGGGGCCCGCGCGGTGCCGAAGTGGTGCCGGACTTCGATTCAATGACCATTCCTAGATTGCTCCCAGAGAGCGGAGTTCGGCCTGCTCGGCCTTCGCTAGACCCAACCGCCCTCCAAGCACTTCATCGTTGTGCTGTCCTGCTGAAGGAGACTGCAAATCCGTCTCCCATGGCGTGGATTCGAGGATGAACGGCGCGCCCGGGAAAATCAGCGTACCCATCTCAAGGTGTTCCCGTTCGGCAAAGAAGCCCCTATACGCGAACTGGGGGTCATTCATGGCCTCTTCCGGCGACTGGATCACGCCGAAGATGAATCTCCGTTCGTGGGAGCCGTAAAACCTCTCGTACTTGCTCTGCCGGATGAAGTATTCATCGAGAATGCGTCCCAGCTCCTCGGCGTTGACCAGGCGTGCCGATGGTGTCCGGAACTTGTCGTCGTCCAGCTCCGGCAGTTCGAGGAACTCCACGAATGAGTCCCAGTTCAGGCCTCCGCCTAGCCCCGGATTCGGCAGCAGGTAGCCGTCGGAGGTGGCCCGCAGCCGCTGTAGGTCCCCGCTGTGGTTCGGCTGGCGCCGCCGTATGGCGCCGGTGTAGGTGTAGTTGTTGACCACATCCCGGAGACCCGAGGCAACAGCTTCCTGTATCGAAATATCGACATGCTGTCCAACGCCACCGGAACGGCCGCCCGTCATTCGCTGGTGGTACAGGGCCATGAGAGTGGCAGACGCTGCGTCCGTTCCAGCTTTGAACTGCGCCTGGTTGAAGGCATGCTTGAGGGGCTCCCGGTCGTATGCCCCGAAGATGTACATCAGGCCGCCCAGGGCATATTCGACGATGTCAGAGGCCTTGTAGTCCCGGTACGGCCCCGTCTGTCCGAAATTGGAGATCGATACCATCACCAGGTGCGGCGCAATCTCCCGCAGGGTGTCATAACCCAGCGCAAGCGATGGCATGACGCGTGGTGCGAAGTTCTCCACCAGCACATCGGTTTCCGGAAGAAGCGACATCAGGATTTCCCGGCCTGCTTCCGACTTCAGGTTCAGCGAGACGCTGCGCTTCCCCGCATTCAGGTAGGCGAAGGGAAGGCTCGTATCAGGACCTGGCTCGTCATGAAAAAAGGGACCCATGCGTCGCCCGCGCTCTCCACCGGGCGGCTCGATCTTCAGGACATCGGCCCCGAATCCCGCAAGAAGCCGGGTGCAGTATGGCCCCGCGATGCAGTGGGTCAGGTCAAGGACACTTACACCCTCCAATGCTGCTGTCGTAGACATCAGCCCTCGGCCCTAGACATCCCGGTAGAGGGAGGCGCCCAGTCCCAACTCGGCTCGACCCACGATTTCCAGGCACCTGTCGAGGTTCGGCGGCATCAGAGTGGATGTCCGCACATCGCGGTAAATGCGCTCCAGAGGCATCCGCTTGTGTGCGCTGCGACCACCGGCGATTTGAATGGCCTTGGCAGTAACATCCAGCGAAGCAACGGTGGCCAGGTACTTGGCACGGGCAGCAAGCACCGCCCTCTCCCCCGGGTCGGCCCCGGCCCACACCGACGCGCCGTAGTGCAGCACGCGCTTGGCGCTCTCCAGGGACAGGGTCATTTCGGCGACGGTGCGCTGGACCACGAGCCCTTCCGCTATGGGCAACGGGTCGGGCGCGAAGGTCTCGGTCCTGGCAAACTCCTCGATGTAGTCAAGGGCCGCCTGAGCCGCGCCCAGGTAGACTGCGGCGAATCCCAGTCCGAACCCCTGCGTCACGCCGGACCTGGGCGCCTCGCCCGGGAGGCCCAGCGGCGCGTCCGGCCCGACGAAGCAGTCGTTCAGTCGCATGGCGGGACTGACCGTGGCCCTCATGCCCAGGGTATCCCAGTCACCGACCTGTTCGATTCCCTTGGCGTCATGTGGCAACAGGGCCAGCCACTGGGACTCCAGCGGGTCATCGAGTCCCGAGCTGCAGTGGATCATGTACCGGTGAGCACCCCCCGACATGGTGCAGAAGTGCTTGACTCCGTTGATGACATAACCCTCGTCCTGGGGCGCGATGGTCGTCAGGCGCATCGCGGTCCCGCCCCGCGTCTCCGGCTCGCTGCCCCAGCTGCCGAACAGCCTTCCGTCCTCCACCACCTCGCGGAAATAGAACTCCTTCTGTGGCTCGCTGCAGAGGGCGTCGATGAACCTCGTGACCGTTGAGTGCATGTGAACCGTCATCCCCGTGTTCGTGCACCCGGCGGCCAACTGCTCCACAATCCTGACATAGGTGAGCATATCCAGGCCGAGCCCCCCAAACCGCCGGGGGATGCCCATGGCCAGCATTCCTCGCTCCCAGACATCGTGCCAGCTGTCAGTGGGGTGGGTCGCAGTGGCGTCGTAGTGTGCTGCCCTGGGAGCCAGGCACTGAGCGGCCAGCCTCCTGGCGGCGGCCACCAGCCCGTCGGTATCAACTGGCACCGCGCCATCCGGTGATTTGCGATCAACAGCCAAAGCTCGTTTTCTCCTGATTTCCCTTGCCGCGGCGGCCCCCTTTTTGAAGGTATGGCAGCGCGGCTAAACATACTGTACACCGGGAATCTACCGAAGCCCGACAGGGTCAGAATCCGCCATTTCCCCGAGAGACCCGTCGTTCCCGCTAAAGAAGGAATCCAGTGGCTCAAGACTGGAACCTTCCCGGCCCTTCAGGGCATCATAATCTTGAAATAGCTTCTTACTCCCCGGGATAGGTCAACCGCAAGAGGGTGTGCTGCCTGTTGGTGGTGTACGGACGCACTTGCTCCGGCCAGCGACCCAGTTCAACCGCATCGCCCCAGGCCGCGGAGGTCAGCACATCGGGCGATTCGATTTCGTATACGGCGTGGAAGCGGGGCCGACCGTCGGGGGACATGGTCCGGACTTCGCCTCCGATCATGACCTTGAAGGCCTCGGCTTCATATCGGGTGATTTCACCCACGCCATTTACCTTCCCCAGCTCCGGGCAGTGCTCCTTGTTGTAAACCTCGTTGAACAGTGCTTCCTTGGCTGGGTCCACGTCCATACTGGCAACGAACAGATATTTTGAGCGTGGCATTGTCTGTCTCCTTTCTTAATTCAACACAGGGCGCACAGAGAACACATAGGGATCGAGAATTTATCCAAAAGCCTATGTGTTCTCTGTGCGCCCTGTGTTGATCTGATTTAGAATGCCCGGCTTTAGAAAGCCCGGCGGTGCGAGGCCTCAGTCTCGATGCTGGTGATGAACTCCAGCAGGACGGCGCGGCCTTCCTGTTCGGTCACTCGCCGGGCTCGGGTGAACGCGGCCGAGATCTCGTTCGGATCTTCGATGCGCTCCGCGTAGCCGCCCATGGCCCGGCCCATGTCCGCGTAATTGCCGCCCAGGTCCCTGGTGTTGTACAGCCGGTGGGAATCTGCCATTGCGCTGACTTCAGCGGCCATGTGGGAGTTGTTCAGAACCACCGTAATAATCGGAATGTTCGAGCGCACGGCAGTCTCGAAGTCCAAACCCACCATGCCGAAGGCCGCGTCGCCCATGAAGTTGACGCAAACCTTGTCCGGCTCGGCCAGCTTGGCGCCGATAACCAGCCCCAAGCCCGTACCGAGGCCGTGGGACTTACCCCAGCCCAGGTAGGTGCGCGGCCCGCTGGACTGGTAGAAGGGCACTATCTGGTCCCGGGGGCTTCCCGAGTCGTGGGTGATAATGGCCTCGGACGGCGGGACGGTGTGCATGAAGTCCCAGATAACGCGGTAGGGGCTGATCGGCCGGGAATCGTCGGTAAGCTTGTGCTTCCAGGACTCGATGAACGCGTCCCGTTCCTTCGCCACTTCATCCGCGGTATTGCTGGACTTGCGGCTGTCGCCAACGATCTCGCGGCAGGCATCGATCATCTGGCGGAGCACCAGCTTGGCGTCGCCGACAATCGGATAGTCGATGTTGTAGTCCTTGTTGATGTCTCGAGGGTCATTGGTGGAGTGGATCATCGTCTTGCCGGGGGGGATGGTCATCACCATGTTGTGGCGGGTGAAGCTGGTCCCTATTCCGAACACCAGGTCGGCCCGACGCATGAAGTTCACCAGCGTCCCCGACGAGGTCAGCGCCGCGGAGCCCAGCGCGAGCGGGTGAGTTTCGTCGAAGGCGCTCTTTCCCAGCAAGGTTGTGGTAACAGGCACCTGCAGCAGTTCAGCCAGCTCCTGCAATTCCTCCGAGGCCTTGGCGTACATCACGCCCTGGCCCGCCAGGATGACCGGATTGCTGGCCGAGCACAACGCACGGGCGGCCGCCTCAACGTCACCGGGGTCTCCCTGCGACGCCGCCCTGCGACTGGGGACATAGTAGAAGGCCTCCTCCGACACCTCTTCAACCGCGATGTCGGCAGGGATCTCCACGGCCACCGGACCGGGCCTCCCTTGCCGCAGCGCGGCGAATGCCCGACGCATCACGTCCGAGGTGCGGTCAGGGGTGTTGACCTGCTCGATGCTCTTCGTGATGGAGGCGTAGCTCTGCAGCGAACTGTAGAGCGGGAAAACTCCCTGCCTGTCGCGGGGATGGCCCAACGGAAGCAGCAACATCGGCGTCGAATCCGAGAAGGCAGTGGCCGCGCCGGAGTAGGCGTTCTCCGCCCCCGGCCCGTACTGCATGGCAAATACGCCCATCTTGTCGCCGTTGGTAACGCGGCTGTAGCCGTCGGCGATACCCAGGCCCACGCGTTCCTGGCGGCAGATGATGGGGCGAATGCCGGCTTCGGCGCAGGACTCGATGACCGAAGTGGTCGGGAAGCATGGCAGATACTCCACTCCTTCCCGTTTCAGAATCTCGGCGATGGCGTCAACAGTTTTCAATTCCGGGTCCTCCTTCGCATTTCAGCCTGGCGTCGACCAAGCCGCGGCAGGGAGAGTATATCACTGGCAAGAGGCCCGTTTGCTCACTACCGGCTCGCCCGCTCCAGGAGCGCCTCGTACACCCGCAGCATCGCCTCTGTATCCCTGGCACAATAAGCGAGGAGTGATTCCCGAATCGCAGCCTGCTCGTCTGCCGGAGTGTCTTCGCCGGTCATTCGGGCGTAGGAGACGGAGGCCATCATGCCCTCGGCGATCTCGAGATCACTGTATCCCATCGTGGGGACAAGCACCGGCAGGACCGACTTCAGCGAATAGCTGCCCCTGAATTCCGGGTGTCGGACGTTTCCCTTCACCATCCTAAAAAGATCAACCATCCTCTCGCACAGGCCCAGCAGGCTGTCGGCGTAATGTGGAAGCGCCTCCGCCAGGCGCCTGACGACCGTGCGCTCGTAAGGCGAGTAAGTGACGATCGAACCTTCCGGTGGCATCGCTTCAAGTAGGGCTGCCGCCAGCCGTTCCCTCGGATCAGCTCCGTCGTCGTTGAGGAACCAGCGATGAGCGACGCCGCCCGAGGAGTCCAGAATGTGCAGCGACCACTGGAAGGGAATTGCCTGGTAGGGCCTGGTCCCCGGATAGACCGGAATGGCCGGACCCATGGCCTCGAAGTCCAGGAATGCAGCCGGAAACTGAATTTCCTGCAGCGCGCTCCCCAATTCCGGATCGACGCATTCCTTTCCAAAATCGACCACAATGTCCCGGTGGCAGTATTCGTAAAATGAACAGTGGTACGGCCTGGTGCAGTGGCGCCCCACATCGATGTCTGGCTGTTCTTCCAAGCCAAGCGTCGACCACATCTCTGCCAGTTTGCCGGCCGCAGCGTTCTCCACGAAAGACCTGGCCGTACCCGTAACATCCTGAAGGGCAAACAGCTCCTGCAGATCGTGCTCGCCTCCCTGGTACACATAATCCCTATTCAGGTGCACCAGGAAGGCCCTTCTTACCGGGATACCCGAGCCCTCCACCACATACAGCTGGATAGCCACATCGGTATAGTGCTCTTGTTTGACCCCGGTACCGGACTTGACTTCTATCAGGTCGAATTCGCCGTCATCACCCCTCCGGAGGACATCGACCCTCGTCCTGATTCCTTCGAAAGTGAAGCCCGCCTCGTAGATCGCAGGCACTTCAGGGCTGGATAACAGGCGTAGAGTCGTCTCAACCGATTGGCCGTGCTCCAGGTGGGTTTCATCGACCAGGCTTCCCCCGGGAAACCTCTCCCTAGCCAACTCCCCCACTGCGGTGCCCATGTCAAAGAGTGCCTGCTGTCCTGCGTCAACCGGGTCGGCGAGATCCCGGCGGTAGGTCTCCAAGTAAAGCCGCTTCAGGCACTGCAGGCCGTACTGGAACCGGGACTTGGACAGACTGGGCGTCATACGGGCCGGGGCCGGTCAGCCCGAGGAATGCTCCGCCGCAATCCGGTCGGCCGCAGGTTTGAGGACGGCGTACAGGAAGTCGTTGGCCGGAGTCGGAGTTCCGGTACGGCGAGCGAGACGGATCACCGCGCCGTTCAGGCCGTCAAGTTCAACAGGGCGGCCCTCGGTGAAGTCCTTCGCCATGGATGCCCGCCCCTGCGCCGGGAACCGGTCGAGGGAGTCCATCGCCCAGTCAAGCGAGTCGTCCATGATGGGCGCGCCGCTGGCCCGTCCGACCGCCAGCGCTTCCTCGACGGCCTGCTGGATCAGCCCTCGGGTGATGGGGATCGTGCGCATCTCCTCATATACGCAGTTGGCAGCGGCGCAGACGGCTGCTGACCCGGCGATGTAGGCAAACTTCTTCCACAACATCCCGGACATGTTCTCGTGAAGCTCGACACGCCATCCTGCGTCCAGGAACTCGCGGTAAAGCCTTTCACCCCGTTGGGTGATGCCCACGGTCATTTCGCCGAAGCCGGCGGAGCCTGGCCCTCCCTGGGTCACGACGCCAGGTTCGGATATGCGGCCCTCCATGAACGCCGACCCTATCATCACGGGTACGGACCCGATGGTCTCCGCGATCTGCTCTCCGTTGTCGATCCCGTTCTGCAGGGTGAGCACCACCGTGTCCGGTCCAACCATTGGAGGCAGCGAGGCAATGGCCGGAGCGTTGTGATGCATCTTGACCGTGAAGAGTACGAGGTCCTGCACCCCTGCCTCGGCCGGACTGCCCACTCCCCGCCCGGGCGCATCGAAGTCACCATCGTTTTGCGAGAGCACCCGCAGGCCGCCGTTGCCCTGGATGGCTTCGAGGTGCTCGCCTCGCGCCACGAAGGTCAGATCATGCCCCGCCCGCGCCAGCAGGCCACCGAAATAGCCGCCCACGCCGCCAGCGCCAACAACTGCTACTTTCACTGCCCTGGCCTCCCTAGTCTGCGGTCAGGTGATTCCGGGTAGTTGGACCCCGTTCTAGGCCCGTTCAACGGGATAGCCGTAATCTTCTCGTAGGTCCCGCTTCAGCACCTTTCCCATCACATTGCGCGGCAATTCGTCAACGAACACCACGGAGCGGGGCCGCTTGAAGCCAGCCAGCCGCTCCCGGCAGTATTCTATGATGTCGTCCTCGGTCGAAGGTTCGCCCTCGCCGCTTCCGGCGGGAGCGCCGCTGAGGGCACGGACCACCACGGCCCGGATCTCCTCGCCCCACTCAACATCCGGAACTCCGATGACCGCCGCGTCATCGACCTGTGGGTGGGAGAGCAGCACCTGCTCCACTTCTTCGGGCGAGACCATCTCGCCGCCGCGCTTGATGAAGTCCTTGGAGCGGCCCGCCAGGTAGATGTAGCCGTCCTCGTCCATGTACCCCAGGTCGCCGGTGTACACCCACCCGGAGCGCAGTGTCTCACGGGTGGCGGCATCTTCCTGCCAGTAACCGCTCATCATGCGGGACCCACGGGCCACGATCTCACCGGTCTCCCCGACTTTCGTTGGCTGCCCGTCGTCGTCTACGATTGCGACCTCCACATCCTCCAGCGGCTTGCCTATGGAGGTGAGGCGCCGGAGCTTCCTCTCGATCTCCTTGCGGGAACCCTCGAGGACGTGGTCCTCAGGCGGCAGCATGGTGATCGTGGAAGCAGTCTCGGTCTGGCCGAAGGCGTTGATGAAGCTGACGCCCGGGAATTTCCCGATTGCCTGCTTGATGACCTCCAGGGGCATGGGCGCAGCGCCGTAGGTGATCACATCCAGGGAGGACAGATCGAACTCGCCGAAGCTGGGATGGTCCATCATTTGCTTCAACATCGTCGGGACCAGCATGGCGCGGTTGGCCCGGTACTGCTGTACCAGCGTCATCCATTCAACCGGCTCGAACTGCCGCATGATTACCTGCGTGCGGCCGGCGTAGACCGCGGTCAGCGCCGCTTGTAGCCCCGCGATGTGGTAGTACGGAACAGTTACAAGGTTCGTCTCCTCCAAGTCCGGGTCGGCTGGCGTCACCGTGGATAGAATGTAGGAGGCGAAACTGTCGTGGGTAAGCATGACACCCTTGGGTGCGCTCGTCGTCCCCGAGGTGAACATGATCACCGTGGTCTCGTCATCCTCTGCCTCGGGGAAGTGCAGCTGGTCGGGAGAGGCACTCCTCAGCAGGTGCTCAAAGCTTTCAAGCCCTGTACTGGTTCCCGCATCGAGGATGATAACTCGTTCTTTAGGCATTCCGAAGAGGTCCTGCTCGCCCAGCAACTCCAGGTAACGCTCGCCTATGAACAAGCATGAAGGTTCTGCGATTCGGAGCATCTGGTGCAGCTCATCCGACTTGGCCCGGAAATTGATGGGCACATAGACTGCATCCAGTTGAGCGGCGGCGAAGTAGAGCTCGATGCTGCGGTGGCTGTTCACCTGCATCGTCGCAACACGGTCTCCCGGGGCCACTCCCATCTCTGCAAGCGCGTTGGCAAGCCTGTTGACCCGCTGGGAAATCTGTGCGTAAGTGAACTCCCGCCCATCGAATATCATCGCGGTACGGTCAGGAACAATGGCTTCGGCTATGGTCAGCAGTTCGGTAGTATTCATCGATCCGAAATGGCGACCCTCCTAACAAACATTATTGCAAGGGAACATGATCAACCGTAAGCGGGAATTTTAGCGCGCCCGGATGACGACAGTATTACGAGACGCCGCTCCAATTCCAGAGCATCCTGCATGGGCAGGTCGCTGCCTTCCCTAAGTGCCCGTTTCAGGAGAGAAACTGCTCCCCCATCAGCCTGGGCCAGCGATGCAGCCAGTCGCCACGCCTCCCCCAGCAGGTCCTCCGGCCGACTCAGGCGGGTCACCAGGCCCATCCCGAGGGCCTCCTGCGCCGTGAAGCGCCTCCCCGTGAGCAACAGGTCTAGGGCCGATGCCGCCCCCGCGTTTCGGGGGAGTGTCTGCGATCCCCCTGCCGCAGGAATCATTCCCAGCCGCACTTCGGGCATTGCGAAGACCGTGTCCTCCGACGCAACGCGCAGGTCGCACAGCAAGGCAATTTCCAGGCCCGAGCCGATGCAGTATCCGTGGACAGCGACAACGACCGGTTTGTCCAAGTTGATCAGCTGTCCCCACACATCCCGCTCCCATCGAACCTTCCGGGCGATTACCTGCGATGGCGCCGTGCCGAACTCGGTGAGGTCGGCTCCGGCGCAGAACCCGCGGCCCTGCCCTGTAATCAGCAGGCTGCGGATTTCAGGGTCGTCAGCGACGGCCTCCAGCGCCTGCGAAAAGTCGTCACGCATCTGAACACTGTATGCGTTCAGCACAGAGGGCCGGTCCAGCGAGATGTGGGCCACCGGGCCTTCCTTCTCATATATAAGCGTTTCGAAGGGCCGCATCTTGGTTAACGCAGGCTGACCCCGGCCGGCGACACCGCCCGGGCGTACAACTCCCTTAGGTCGACTTCCGTGTAGCGCAGTCCGATATTCTCCAAGTTGTGGGCGTCGCTCACTTGCGTAAGCAGCAGCTCATGCGACTCGGCTTTTTCCTCCACTTGTGGCTTGCGGATGTGCCAGTTGTGAATGTAGTTGTCTATCTCTATGGCGTGAATGTCCTGCTCGATGATGATCTCAGGCGAGTAGTAGCCCGGGTGGCAATAGGTGCGGAATATCCCGCCTTCCATACCGTCCATAGGAGGCAGGAAGAGTTCGGCGACCTGGTATTCCGCAAAGGGATTCTGCTCGGGACGGACCTCGATCTCCCAGCCTGGGATAATCACCACCTCACCGGGGAAATGTTTTTCAACCAGTTCACGGAATTCAAATGACCAGTCCTTGTTGTGGTGGTCCGTTATCCCTATTCCGTCGATACCGGCTTCCTTGATTTTCCGTACCACCTTCTCGGCGATCTCGACCGACGGCGGCTGAAAATTGAACGCTTCCCAGATGTGGGTGTGGAGGTCCAGTTTGAGCTTCAAAACTCTCTCCCCTGCGGAATGCTAGGCGGTCTCTCTTGATTTGCCCTCTTACCCGTAGATGAGGTCGATTCCGGCGGTATCTACTCTCCAGTAAATCGCGGCGCCCTTCGCTCAAGGAATGAGGCAATTCCCTCGGCACGATCATGGGTGCTCTGCAGAATTACATTCAAGTCTGCCTCCATTCCGAGGGCCTGGGCCAGTGGCAGGTCTCCGCCCTGGAGAATTGCTTCCTTCACATAACCGGCTCCGATTGGGCTTCCCTCCGCAATCTGCACCGCCAGATCCATGGCCATCCTCATCAGTTCTTCTGCCGTCTCTGCTACACGGTTGATGAGACCCATGGACATTGCCTCACGGGTGTCGACCCGCCTTCCCGTCAGGAGCATATCGTACGCCCACGCCGGCCCTACCAATCTGGGAAGGCGCTGTGTTCCCCCGTCGAAGGGAAAACTCTCGACCGATGGGACTGCGAACCCGAAGGAAGCCCCGGAAACCGCAAGCCTCATATCGCCAGCCAATGCCAGCTCCAGGCCATGGTCGGAGGCATCGCCGTTCAGCGCCACGAGCACGGGCATCGGCAACGCGGCGACGGCACGCGCCGCCTGGAGTTCCCGGATCGAATGGTGCTCCGGTAGGTGCGCCCGGCCTACAGAAAAGGCCTGGCCGGTGCCGGTCAATATTACCACTCGATTTTCGTCATCGGCGGACAATTGCGCACAGATGTCTCGCAATTTCGCCGCCATGACTGCGTCCACGAGATTCCCGTCTCCTGGGCGGTCCAGGGCTATTGTCGCAATGGGCCCGTCGAAGCTTAGTTTCAAAGCCGATTGGGGAATGCCGCACCCCTCGAAATGGAAAGCTCTCCCGGGCAAATTTACTGACGGCAGCCCGTCAAATTCACCCTTGCAAGGAATTCTTGACAAGAAAAAATGCCTTGATTACCATACATTAGCACTCTTGCGCCGAGAGTGCTAATATCGAGTCTAAATAGCCGGGCCAAGACCAAAATTCCCGGCGAAACAAAGGAGGCCGCGGTGGCAAATTTCCAGCCTTTGGGAGAACGTGTGGTGGTTAAACCCATTGAGGGCGAACAGACCACCAAGGGCGGTATTTTTCTGCCCGACACTGCCAAGGAAAAGCCCCAGGAAGGCGAAGTGGTAGCGGTTGGACCGGGCCGCATCAGTGATGACGGCTCTCGCATCGCCATGGACGTCGCCAAGGGCGACCGGGTTATCTATTCCAAGTTTGCCGGCACCGAATACAAGGACGGCGACGACGACTATCTCATCCTGCGGGAGAGCGACATTCTGGCCAAGCTTTCCTAGTTCTGGCGCAGGGCTGGCGACTTCCGGGTCGACTTCACGGTCGAGTCGGTGGCGCCGGTCCGGCCGGCAGATTCACGCCTGCAGATTCACGCCTGTTTAATATAAGGAGGAATGGATGCCAGCCAAGAAGCTTACCTACTCGGAAGAGGCTCGCAAGTCTCTCCGGACCGGTATCGACATTCTTGCCGATTCGGTCAAGATTACCCTCGGCCCCAAGGGCCGCAACGTTGTCCTCGACAAGTCCTTCGGGCCTCCCCAGGTCTGCAGCGACGGCGTCACAATCGCCAAGGAAATCGAGCTCCCTGACTCCTTCGAGAACATGGGCGCTCAGCTTCTCAAGGAAGCCGCTACCAAGACCAATGACGCGGCCGGCGACGGCACCACCACGTCGGTGGTTCTGGCCCAGGCCATCATCAACGACGGCTTCAAGAACGTAACCGCTGGCGCCAACCCAATGGCCATCAAGCGCGGCATTGAGCGTGCAGTTGCGTCCGTGGTGGCCGAGTTGGGCGGCATGGCCCAGTCGGTCGAGACCCGCGAGCGCATCGGCCAGGTTGCCAGCCTCTCCGCTCACGAGGAAGCCATCGGCGAGACCATCGCCGAAGCCATGGAGAAGGTCGGGAAGGACGGCGTCATCACCGTCGAAGAGTCCAAGGGCCTGTCCGACGAGATCGAGTATGTAGAAGGGATGCAGGTCGACCGCGGCTACATCTCTCCTTACTTCATCACCAACCCGGACCGCATGGAGTCGGTCCTCGAAGATCCCACCATCATCATCACCGACAAGAAGATCTCCGCCGTTGCGGAGCTGCTGCCTGCGCTGGAAAAGCTGCTGCAGGTCGGCCGCAAGAATGTCGTAATCGTAGCTGAGGACGTCGACGGCGAGGCCCTGGCCACCGTCGTGGTCAACAAGCTCCGCGGCACCCTGAACGCCCTCGCCGTGAAGGCCCCTGGCTTCGGCGACCGCCGCAAGGCCATGCTGGAAGACATCGCCATCCTCACCGGCGGCACCGTCATCAGCGAGGAGACCGGCCGCAAGCTGGACTCCGCCACCATCGAGGACTTCGGCCAGGCGCGCCGGATTACCGCCACCAAGGACGAGACCACGGTCGTTGAGGGCCACGGCTCCGAAGAGGGCATCCAGGCCCGCATTACCCAGATCAAGGCCCAGATCGAGGACACCACCTCCGAGTTCGACCGCGAGAAGCTGCAGGAACGGATGGCCAAGCTGTCCGGCGGCGTCGCGGTGATCAAGGTCGGCGCCGCCACCGAGATCGAGCTCAAGGAGCGCAAGGCCCGCGTCGAGGACGCGCTGTCCGCCACCCGCTCCGCCGTCGAAGAGGGCATCGTCCCCGGAGGCGGCGTGGCCTTGGTCCGCGCCCAGCGTGCCCTGGACGGCGTCGGTGAAATGCCGCCGGACGAACGCGTCGGCGTCGACATCATCCGTCGCTCGCTCGAACAGCCCCTGAAGCTCATCGTCGAGAACGCCGGTTTCGAGGGCGCCGTGGTGCTCAACCAGGTCAAGCAGCAGGCCGACGACTACGGCTATGACGCCGAGGTCGGCGAATACGGCCCCATGCTGGAGAGGGGAATCGTTGACCCAGCCAAGGTCACCCGCTCCGCCCTCCAGAACGCCGCCAGCGTAGCGGCCATGGTCTTGACCACCGAGTCCATGATCTCCGAGATCCCCCAGGCCACCCCGGCCATGCCCGCGGGCATGCCCCCCGGTGGCGGAATGGACTTCTAGTCCATCCGGACAATCCAGGCAACCGCAGAGCCGTCCCGCAATCGCGGGGCGGCTTTTTTCTGTCCTCTTCACCCCACTTGGAGTCTTTCCCAACCAAGGCTTTCGAAATTGGAGTCCGACAATTTGTCATTCCCGCTTTCGTGGGAATGACGGAGTGCGGGAATGACGGTGGCGGGACCGGTGGAAGGGGGGCGGGTCAACAAAAGGGATGGTTTTTTGCCGTTCATCCAGTGGCGGTCCCTGTCCCCCAGAACGCCAATTTCATGGTGCCGCCCCTCCTGGTGGAGACCTCCCTACAGCTGGATATCTCCATCGCGGCAGCAGGCCACGGCCACACTGGCGGCATGGGAACTGTCCGCGGTGGGGGTAGGACCGTTGTCCGACACTCTCGGGTGCCGTCCAGTGGCCCTCGCCGGGCCGGTGCTACCCTGGGGGCCGGTGGTTGCTCCGGCCATTGCCCCCAACATTGAAGTCCTCCTCCTTCTCAGGGTCCTCGCGGGCCCGGGTGGGGAAACGCTGCCAGCCAACCGACAGGGGCGATCTCCAATGTCATCTCCCCCGCGGGCGGGCACAGGCGGTTGGCGCCCAGCTCGCCATAAGCCTGCTGTCCACTGGGGCAAGGGTTCCGGTGGCGGCGCTTCTCGCGGAGTGGACAGGCTGGAGATTCACTTTCGCATCCGCCTGCGTGCTACCGGGAACGGCCCTGATCGCCAATTAGTCCTGGGTTCCTCGGGACTACGCCCGGCGAGTCCGCGACCTGGTGATCGTTTCCAGGTATGTGTCGCTAATTTCCATGGGTTACTTTCGGGTCGCTCTCCCGGTGAGCGTATCCCACCACATGGCGCACTGGTCGGTAATTGGCTTCCTTGCGGTTTTCCTGATTCGCACCCACGGAGGAGCGCGGGGTTGTAGCCCTGCCACTGGGGATAGCAGCGGCCGACCAAGTGATTGGAAGCCACGGGAGCGGATTCGTGGTGGTCAGGAAGTACTGGGCAATCCTGATCTCCGCGGGTACCGTTACGGACGGTCCCTGTGGACTCTTGATGTTTACTGCTCCGATGGACATTTGGGTGGTATCAGGAATGGAAGCTGTCGGCAGGGGGCTGTTGCGGGTGCCCTTTCCGGCACCAGCACCGAGTATTCCAGGGAATCCAAGACCACTGGAGTCGGCCTCATGGGCCTGAGCAACCAGTCCGGCGGTGAGCTGGGAGAGGCGATCGCAGGGGCACTGCTAATCAACGCAGTGTACGAGGAGATCGGGTACCTATGCCTGGGAGCAACGACAATCAGCGCGCTGCTCTGCATTGCCTTCGCCAGGCATACTCGCATTGGCGGCGGCTGACCCCACCCGGCTTTGAAACTCGCGGCACAGTTGCGGCAGACAAGCCGCCTATTCGGTCCACGATAAATGTCCCATTAGACGGTATACTGCGGTTGGACTGAACGAATAGCCAGGGGGCAACGGAATCGCCACAGCAGTACCACAAGAGGTGGGACGCCAGGTAAACAAGCCAGTATTCCTGGCCATTATTTCGGTCGCCCTGATTGCAGCTCAGCTGGCCATGCTGGTCATCCCTCCCGTGCTGGTCCCCATCGCCGATGACCTGGGCGTCTCCCTCGCTGTTGCCGGTCAGGTAGTGACGGTCACCTTTGCGGCCTGGGCAGTTTCGGTCATATTGTGCGGACCGCTCTCCGATTCCCTGGGCAGACGGCCCATGGCGCTCTTGGGGCTTGCTCTGCTGGCGGCCTCCACCATTGCGACGGCGTTCGCGCCAAACATTGAAGTCATGCTGGCGGTCCGCATACTCACCGGTCTGGGCGGGGGCATGGTTCCCCCCAACAGCGTGGCAGCGGTATCAGAGGTCATTTCCCCGGAGCGACGGGCCAAGGCGGTCGGTGGTCTGATGGCCGTCAACATTTTCGGCCTGTCGATCGGCGTCCCTCTTCTCGCCCTCCTGGCAGACTGGCTCGGGTGGCAGGCAACAGTAGTTGCTGCGGGGCTGGTGTTGACACTGGCCCTGATTATGAACTGGATATGGTTCCCCCCTGACAGCAGGGCGCGGGTCCGTGATTTCACATTCATCTCGCGTTACAGGGAACTGCTGTCCATAGGTTTCTTCCGGGCCGCTGTGTTCGTGATGGTAAACCAGCGAATCGCCTATTGGACCATGGTCAGCTACCTCGCCGCATTCCTGATCCAGACTTACGGACTGACCGTCGGTGCTACGGCCATCCCGCTGGCGTGCTCCGCGGCGGGGCAGGTGGTTGGGAGCTACTCTGCAGGACTGATAGCCGTGAGGAGGCAACGAGCTATTCTGGTTGCGGCAACT
Source organism: Dehalococcoidia bacterium (assembly GCA_963667765.2). Taxonomy (GTDB): domain Bacteria; phylum Chloroflexota; class Dehalococcoidia; order Lucifugimonadales; family UBA3495; genus VXOI01. The sequence goes on from CAXXON010000003.1 coordinate 643,471, forward strand.
ACAGTGGCGGGCGGAATCTGCGGGCTGTTCTTCTTCTCGATTCCGATGAGCTATTGGCTCGCCGTGGTGCTGGGTGCCGTTGGAACCGGGCTGCTCAGCGTGACCTTCCCGACCCTGGTTGCCATGAGCTACGAGTTCTCCGGCAGATCACGGGCGACGGGGATAGGGCTGATCGGTGCGGGAAATCAGTCAGGAGGTGCGGCCGGAGCGGCCATGGCTGGAGCGCTTTTGGCCGGAGTGGGATTCGGAGGAGTGGGATACATGTGCCTGGGGGTGGCCGTATTAAGTGGTACGGCCGCGGTGCTCTTCATCCGCCAGCCGCCCAAGCCCCACGAATAGCCTGAAGGAAAGTGGCGGGAGTGCGAGGGAGTCGAACCCACCTACCCCGCTCGTCACGAGGCATAACGGTTTTGAAGACCGCAAGAGCCACCGGGCCCCATCCACTCCCGTGAGGTTTGCCGCCGATTGCCGTCGGCCGCGGCTTTGGCGGCGGCGATAAACAGACAAGGCGCATCCCGCAATGTTGCGAGGTGCGCCTCGCCCTTGAGCCTGCAGATTTTTGAGGGGGCTAGCTGCCCAGGACGGAGTCGATCTTCTTCTTGAGCGCTCCCTTAGGCACCGCGCCAACGATCTGGTCAACGGGCTGGCCGTCCTTGAAGAAGATGAGGGCGGGAATGCTGCGCACGCCGTACTGCATGGCCACACTGGGACTGCTGTCGACGTCGAGCTTGCCTACCGTCAGCTTGCCGTCGTACTCGACGGCCATGTCGTGCACCGATGGGGCGATCATCTTGCAGGGACCGCACCACTCGGCCCAGAAGTCGACCAAGACGGGCAGGTCGGACTTGAGAACGTCGGAGTCCCAGTTCTGTTCGGTGACCTCAATGGGTTCTGCCATAACCATCCTCCGGAACGTGTTCCGCTGCAGTAGTTTCGCGCGGCGTTCCGATGGCAACCGGGCCTCGCGCGCAGCGAATTGCGGGTCAAATCCAGTTTAATTCGGCGCGCCATTGCTGGTCAACCGAAAGCTGTCACAAGACAGAGGAAACGCATTCTAATTTTAGGGAGCCCAATAGATCGTCATTCTCGCTTTCGCGGGAATCCACGCCTCTCCGCCCGAAGCTGATTGTATCGGCCCGGAACCCTCTGGATTCCCGCTTTCGCGGGAAAGACGGGGGCGCACCGCGTATCAAGTTTAGAATGCGGTTGCCCTGGTGCCAGGGCTCCGCCGTTGGATTCATTTATGGCTTGCCTGTATAGTGTTACGCAGATATGGACTCTGCAGAACAAGCCGCCTCTCCGGCCTCACTTGCCCAACCTTCGGAGCGTCCCGTATTGCGTCCGGGCGAGCAGATCGAATTGATTCTGGAATCCTGGGGACGCCTCGGGGAGGCAATGGCCAGGTGCAATGACACTCCGGTCTTTGTCTTCGGTGGCATCCCAGGAGAGCGGGTTGCGGCGGAAGTGGTGCGAGTACATCGCAAATACGCATCCGCCATCGTGCGGGATGTACTCGAGCCGTCGCCTCAGAGGGTGGAGGCCCCCTGTCAATACTTTGGCCAATGCACCGGATGCCAGTGGCAGCACCTGAGCTACGAGTCGCAGCTGGCGGCCAAGCGGGAAAAGGTGGTCGATGCCCTGGCGCGGGTTGGTGGGCTGTTTTCAGAGCACGAAGGCGCGTTGGTTGATGAGACGCTGCCTTCCGAAAATCAGTACGGTTATCGAAACCATGCGCGGTTCACAGTCAGTCAAGAAGGATCGCTGGGGTTCGTAAACAGGGAGACCCGCCGATTCGTCCGGATTGATGACTGCCTGCTGATGCGACCGAGCGTCAACGCAGTGCTGGAGCAGTTGCAGGACCGCTGCCAGGAGACCACCCAACTTTCCATAAGGGCGGGTGAGGGGAGTGCTGAAGAGCAGTCCAGCTACCTGGTGCAGCCGACGCTGCTGAACCCGGAGGTAAAGATCCCGACCGGGCAGAAGAAGTACAGAGAAGCCGTGGGAGAGAACCGGTTCATCGTTTCCTCTCCATCCTTTTTTCAGGTCAATGTGGAGCAGGCCGCTCGCGCGGCCGAGGTCGTGCGTGAGGGGCTGGCGCTGAAGGCCGATGACCTGCTTGTGGACGCCTACACGGGCGTGGGAACATTTGCCGTTCTCTTGGCGCCGCATGTCGGAAAGGTCGTGGCTATCGAGGAGTCGTCGGCCGCCGTGGCAGACGCCAGGGAGAACGCGGGGTCGATTCCGAACCTTGAGTTTGTCCTCGGACGAACCGAGAGCGTTCTGGGAGAGCTCCCTGAACGACCCGACGCGGTGATTCTGGATCCTCCCCGAGCAGGCTGTCAGCCGCAGGCGCTGGCCAGCCTGGTCAAACTGGCTACTCCCAGGGTGGCGTATGTATCTTGCGACGCTGAGACACTGGCGAGAGACCTGAAGGTACTGTGCGCGGGAGGGTATCAGCTGGAACGGGTCGCGCCGATAGACATGTTCCCGCAGACCCACCATGTGGAATGCGTGGCCCTGCTGCGGTGGAGGGGAGTCGAGACCGACACCGGCCTGGTCCTTGCGTCGGCGTCCCCGAGACGCCGCGAGCTGTTGGAATCGATGGGGCTGGAGTTCTCGATCCTGCCGGCTGATGTGCCGGAAGATCCGCTTCCCGGTGAGTCGCCAAGAGATATGGTGGAGCGGCTTTCGAGGGACAAGGCGTTGAAGATCGCGGCCTTGCGGAGCGCAGGTTTTGTCATAGGAGCGGACAGCACCGTCGTGCACCTGGGTGAGTCGCTGGGCAAGCCGGTGGACGACGATGAGGCGCGGTCGATGCTGCGCAGGCTGCGGGGCACGACCCACCATGTATCCACCGGACTGACGGTTGTCAATGTGAGCACCGGGAATCTGCTGACAACCAGCATGACTTCGCAGATTACCCTCCGGGAGTTCACGGACGAGGAAATCGAAACCAGCATTGCAACCGGTGTGCCGAAGGACAAAGCGGGAGCCTACGCGGTGCAGGACACCGAGCTTCGGCCCGCGGCTGACTGGGAGGGTTGTTACCATAATATTGTTGGTCTGCCCACCTGCCTGCTGCTACGGTTCCTGAAAGAACTGGGATGGGAGCCGCCGACTGGATGGACCCTGCCGGAAGAAGCTGAGTGCGGACCGGGCTGCCCGACTGCTCTGGGCCAGGGAGACGCTCCATGAACTTCATGGGAATCGGCTTCATGGAGCTGGTAGTCATACTGCTGGTGGGATTTCTCGTGCTGGGGCCGGGGCGATCAATTGACATGGCGCGTAAGTCCGGCAAGATGCTGGGAGACCTGCGGCGCACCTTCAGCGAGGTAACGGACGCGATATCGGTGGAGGAGAGCCAGAGGGTGCACTCGCAGCAGCCTCCTCCGGGCGTACCCACACGCCCCGATGTGCCTGACAGCGATTACGCTAACGGCGACACTTCGGGGTCCTCCGGCGCCACGACAGGAACGGAACGCCCCGACGACAGGTCCTGATGGCCCGCGAGCTCAGCCTCCTGGAGCATCTCCGCGAGCTGCGCCGCCGGGTGCTCATTTGCGTCATCGCGATCATCGTGGGAAGCGCGGCGTCGTTTGCTTTCTACAAGCAGATCATCGACTTCCTGTCCCGTCCCGCCTACAACCTGGAATCGGGATCGCGAATCGAACTCGTCTTCATCGAGGTCACCGAGCTTCTGACCACAGCGGTGAAAGTCTCGTTCGTCGCCGGCTTTGTCCTGGCCCTGCCCATCATCCTGTACCAGGTGGTGATGTTCATCGCGCCCGGCCTGACGGGCCGAGAGCGCCGGTACCTGTTCCTGTTCCTTCCAGCGGCGCTGGTGGCCTTTGCTGCCGGCGTTGCCTTCGCATACTTTGTACTGACCCCGCCAGCGCTCCGATTTCTGCTGGGATTCAGCGATGTGGCTACACCGCTGATCAGGATAAGCAATTTCGTGAACCTGATGTTGCGGTTGCTGTTCTGGATGGGCGTGGCCTTCGAGACGCCGCTGGTCATGTACATGCTGGCCCAGCTGGGAATAGTGACGGCGCGGCAACTGTCGCGGTTCCGCAGGGTGTGGGTGGTACTGGCGTTCATACTGGGTGCGATCATCACCCCGACCTTCGACCCGGTGAACCAGGCGCTGGTTGCGGGGCCTTTGCTGGTGCTGTACGAACTGGGAGTGCTGCTGGCCAGGCTGGCCGGCCGGAGCCGCCGGGAGGCTGAAACAGCGGTGGCGCAGCAGTAGCCGGATCCAGGGATGGGTACGCCAAACGAAAAGGGACCGGTCTGACCGGTCCTTTTCATGTGCCTGCTCTGTGTGAGCCTGTTCTGTCTTGGCTAGTAGGGGCTGCTGCGCTCGTCGTTGCCCTTAGTCGCTGACGCAGACTCTTCCTGCCTCGGCTTGTCGTCCTCTCCCATCAGGGCACTCTTGAAAGTTCGGAGTCCCTTGCCCATGGAAGAACCGATCTCGGGGAGCCGACGGGCGCCGAAGATGAGCAGAATGACCACCAGGATGGCCAGGATTTCCCATAAGCCCAAAGGCCCGAGGCGCATATTTATCCTCGCAGACCGAGTTGCAGAGACTGTTAACGACCGACAACAATCGTAACAGAAACGGCGTTGCCAAACAAATTCGCGCGGGTGTGGAGAAATACGAAAGCAGGACCGGGCCCGGCGGCGGCAATACTGCACCCCTGGGCCTTCGGATCATCGGGTAGTGATTACTTACAGCAAGCCGTGGACACTATATCTCATCGGAATACGTTGCCTTCTGCATGAACTTCACCCCTACCCTAACCCTCCTCTTCAGGGAGAGGGAACTATCAAGAGCCCCTGTTTCGCGGGGCGGCAAAGTTGTGTGCCCGGAAAGGGCGCGGATATAATCGGTTCTAGGCTGGTAATCGGCGGGCGCCTTCCTGATGGCCCCGGTGCGTTGAGGTTGGGATGGAATCTAACTACGATCTGGTGGTAATCGGCTCCGGTCCTGGTGGGTATGTGGCGGCCATACGGGCCGGGCAACTCGGCCTCAAGGCGGCGGTGGTGGAGAAGGAGGCATTGGGAGGCACCTGCCTCAACTGGGGCTGCATCCCGACGAAGGCGCTGCTCAAGAATGCGGAGATCGTTTCCTATGTGAGACGGGCAGAGGAATTCGGCCTGAAGTTCGACGGGTTCCATGCGGACTACGAAGTTGCGATGTCCCGCAGCCGACGGGTTGTGGACCGCAACACCCGGGGCGTCCGGTTCCTGCTCCGGAAGAACAATGTGGACCACATCGAAGGGACGGGACGACTGGCCGGGCCGAACCGTGTCACCATCGAGCCGAGCGGGGATGCGGTGGAAGCTAAGAACATCATCCTCGCCACCGGGTCGAGACCACGCTCGGTGCCGTCCCTGCCCGTGGACGGGAACCGGATAATCACGAGCCGGGAGTCCATCGTGCTAACGGACCTGCCGTCGTCGATGGTCATCGTCGGAGGCGGAGCGATTGGAGTCGAGTTTGCCTATGTTTACGCGATGTACGGAGTCGAAGTGACCATAGTGGAGTTGCTGCCCCGGCTCGTGCCCAACGAGGACGAGGACATCAGCGCGCAGCTCGAGCGATCCTTCAAGTCGCACGGAATGAATATCATGACGGGAGCAGCGGTGACCGGAGTGCAAACCCGGGCCGATGGCGTAACTGTGTCGGTCGAACAGGGCGGAGCCACTCAGTCCATCGAGGCCGGCATGGTCCTGGTGGCGGTCGGAGTGCAGCCAAATGTTGAGGAACTGGGCCTCGATGCCGTGGGCGTAGTTGTCGAGAGGCAGGGTATCGTGGTGGACGAGTTCCTGGCTACCAGTGTACCGAGCGTGTATGCCATCGGCGACGTTACCGGCAAGATGCCGCTGGCCCATGTGGCCTCCGCCCAGGCGGTGACAGCGGTGGAACATATCCTGGGCATGGAACCTCAGCCCATGGACTATGTGCACATGCCCCGCACGACCTACTGCAATCCGCAGATTGCCAGCTTCGGACTCACGGAGGCCCAGGCAAGAGAGCAGGGCTACGATGTGAGCGTTGGGGTGTTCAACGCTCTGGCCAACGGCAAGGCACTGGCCATGGGTGAGACCGAGGGAATGGTCAAGCTGGTGGTGGACTCCCGGTACGGGGAGTTGCTGGGTGGGCACATGATCGGCCCGGAGGTCACCGAGTTGCTGGGAGAGCTGTCGATGACCCGGATGCTGGAGGGTACGACCCTGGAACTGGGGTGGACCGTTCACCCGCATCCTTCACTGTCCGAGATGCTGAAGGAGGCGGCGCTTTCGGCCCAGGGCAAGGCCGTGCACATGTAGGACTGTCCGTGCCATTGGCGTCCCAGCGGTACTGCCAAGAATCGTAGGAGTGCGCCCCGGTTTTTACGCAATCCGATATTTTGTTTGTTTATGCAAGGGAGCGGCGGTATACTGGGGCCGCATTCAAGGGTGGTGAATATGCAACCCAAACTGCGCTCGGAGCGATGTCCGTAGCGAAGAATGATGCAGGAGCGTTCAGATGGCATTGGGGACATACGATTTTGCAATGGGCATCGGCGGTGAGGCAGGCCAGGGCATAGCCACACCTGGTGATATTTTCGCCCGCATAATCGTCCGGCGCGGGCTGCACCTAAGCACTTACAACGCCTACCAGTCCATAATTCGTGGAGGGCACATCTTCCTTACGCTACGAATTTGCGATGAGGAGATGTTCACCCACGGAGACAAGCTGGATCTCCTGCTCTGCCTGAACCAGGACACCATGGACCGCCACCAGAGGCTCATCGGTCCGGGAGGTCGGGTCCTTTACAACAGCGACACTATCACTCCCGGTGAATCGAATGGGGCCGATCTGTGCGGTCTTCCTGTCGGCGAGCTGACCAACAGCCGAAACAGGTTGATCCAGAACACAGTGGCTATGGGCGCCGTGACTTCGCTGGTGGGTCTGGACTTCCAGATTCTTCAGGACAGCCTGGAGCTTCGCTTCGCCCGTCAGGGACAGCAGGTGGTGGACCAGAACGTTGAGGTTGCAAAGGCGGGATTCGACTACGCAGAGACAAATTTCCGTCCCTTTGCGCAGCCTTTGCCCGAGGGTGGCAAGCCGCTGGCCGTGTGGTCCGGCAACGATGCAATCGCGATGGGCGGCGCGGCGGCAGGGGTCAAGTTCTATGCCGCATACCCCATGAGCCCGGCCTCGGGAGTCCTGCACTGGATGGCCTCCAATGCCCGCAACCTGGGGATCATGGTGCGGCAGGTGGAGGACGAGATCAGTGTCTCCAACATGGTGATCGGCGCGGCCCACACCGGCGTGCGTTCCATGTGCGCCACTTCGGGCGGCGGATTCGCGCTCATGACCGAGGCGGTGGGCGCCGCCAGTATGATGGAAATTCCGGTCGTCTACATCAATGTACAGCGGGCGGGCCCTTCCACGGGAGTGCCAACCAAGACCGAGCAGGGAGATCTCTGGCAGGTGCTGGGGGCCAGCCAGGGCGACTACGAGAGGCTGATTGCGGCCCCCCGGGACGCGCTGGACGCGTTCAACACTATGCCGGAGTTGTTCAATCTGACTGACAAGTTCCAGTGTCCGGCGATCCTCATTTCTGACCTCCTCATTTCCGAGGGCAGGTACAGCATCGACCCTGATCTGATTGACATGCACCCCGTCATTGACCGCGGCCAGCTGATTACCGAGCCGGTTTCCCTGAATGGGTACAAGCGCTATGAGAACACGGAGTCAGGCATTTCTCCACGGGCCATTCCCGGCCTTGAGGGGCATGTCCACGTGGTGGCAACCGACGAGCATGACGAAGACTCGACGCTCATCAGCGACGAGTTCACAAACCCGCACAAGCGGCGGATGATGGTGGAGAAGCGCGGGCGCAAGATGCAGGGCGTGCTCGACCTGATTGCACCGCCGGAGCTTGAGGGGCCGGAAGACGCAGAAGTTACCCTGGTAGGCTGGGGCTCGACGCACGGCGCGATCAAGGAAGCGAGAGTCCAGCTGGCTGAAAAGGGAGTCTCGGTCAACCAGCTCTCCATCAAGTGGATTCTCCCCTTCCATTCCGACAAGATAGAGCAGATTCTGAACGCGGCCAAGAAGGTCATAATCGTCGAGAACAACTACTCGGGGCAGTTTGCCCGCTTCCTCCGGAGTGAGACCGGGTTTGCCGCTCACGGGCACATCAGGAAGTATGACGGGGAACCGTTCATGCCTCACCACATCGCCGATGGGGTGATGGAACAGGTGGCCGAAAAGACCACCAGCTATGTCCCGTACCAGGAAGTGATCGTCTAGGGACAGGGATACCGCAGGCGCAGAATTTCATATCAGGCGGCGCGATAAGCCGCAACTCGTGATCGAAGAGGTGATTCGATGGCAACCGTAGGTGTGGGTAACGGCAGGACCGAGATCCAGCTGACGGCCAGGGACTTCAAGGGGCAGGTTGACCCCGATTGGTGTCCCGGGTGCGGCGATTTCGGTGTGCTTAATGCTATGCAACGCAGCTGTGCGGAAATGGGGCTTCAACCCCACGAAATACTGACCGTCAGCGGCATTGGATGTTCCTCAAACCTGCCGGGATACTTCAACTCGTACGGGATGCACACGCTACACGGGCGTTCGCTGGCTGTGGCCACGGGCGCAAAGCTGGCGAACCACGAGCTCACGGTGTTCGTAACGGGCGGCGACGGTGACGGATACGGGATCGGCGGAAACCACTTCGCCCACTCCGCACGCCGCAACATCGACCTAACCTATCTGGTGATGAACAACCAGATCTACGGTCTCACCACGGGCCAGGTATCCCCCACAAGCTCCTACGGCATGAGCACGAAGAGCACGCCGTTCGGCAGCGTGGAGGCGCCGGTCAATCCCATCACCACGGCCATCATGAACGGGGCAACCTTCGTCGCCCGTGGCTACAGCGGCGACATACGGCAACTGACAGACCTGATCAAGAAGGCCGTGGAACACAAGGGTTTCGCCCTGATCGATGTTTTCAGTCCCTGTGTCACCTTCAATAGGGACAACACGCACCAGTTCTTCAAGGACCGGATCGTCAAGCTGGAAGACGAGGAGCACGATCCCGCCGACTGGAAGAATGCCTGCGAAAAGGCGATGCAGTGGGGAGACTCGATCTACACCGGCCTGTTCTTCCAGAAGGAGTCGGTATCGCTGGTGGAGGCCGAACCGGTGCTCTCGAAGGAGGGGCCTCTGGCCACGCGACAGCTGGGGCTTTCCAAAGAGCAGACGGAGCGCATCATCCAGCGCATGATGTAAGACTTCCGAGTCGAACAATCCAAAGCATACAGCGGGGAGCGCCATAACGGGCGCTCCTTCCTTTTGCCGCGCACTGTCGTATCGGCCCGGCGAGGGGTTGCGGTTGCCCATGGTAGCTGCATCCTTTAATATCTAGCCCAAGTTCCGCCCCCTCTGCGCAGGTACAAAATGCGCCCGGATAGGGGACAGGAGGCAGCGTTGGCAACTTCCATAGTGATGCCGCAATTGGGCTACGACATGCGTGAAGGCACCGTCGTCCGCTGGGTCAAGCAGGAGGGCGACGAGGTGGTCGCCAACGAAGTGATCGCCGAGATCGAGACGGACAAGGCGGTGGTGGAGTTCAAGCCCACCACGGGTGGAGTGCTCCGGCGGATCGTGGCGAGTGAGGGCGAGGCGATTCCGGTCGGGAACCTGATTGCAGTGATCGGGGACGCGGACGAGGCCATTCCGGATGACCTGGGCGGACCGACCACGACTGCATCCGCCCCGGCGAGTGCGCCCGAGCCCGTGGAGGCTGCACCGGCTCCCGCCGCGGTTGCTTCCGCTCCCGCAGGCGAAGTGCGCGCCTCCCCGATTGCCCGGCGGCTAGCCCGGGAGCGCGGGGTAGATCTTGCGACGATAACCGGCAGCGGACCAGGCGGACGTGTTGTCGAGGCCGACGTGCTGGCGGCAGCAGACTCCGCCCGCGTTGCCGCTGACGCCGGACGGGTCCTGGCGTCGCCGTTGGCCCGCAGGCTTGCCCGGGAACAGGGGATCGATCTGGCGGCCGTGACGGGCACCGGGCCCGGCGGCAGGGTGGTGGAAGCTGACATAAACGCTGCAGTGGCGGCACGCGCCGCCGCACCTGCGACTCCGGAGCCCGCCCTAGACGCGGAGCCGTCCACTGCACCCGCCCCTGCCCTCACAGAGGGTGCCGAGCGTGCCAACCTGTCTCGGATGCGGCTGGCTGTCGCCAGGGTGACCTCCGACAGTAAGCGGGAGGCGCCGCACTTCTATGTGGCCGCCGACATCGACATGACAGCAGCCATGGCCCTGCGGCGGGATGTCAACGACGAGTTGCCGTCCTCCAGCCGGGTGAGCGTCAACGACCTGATCGTGAAGGCTTCGGCTCTGGCGATCGGCAAGCACCCCAAGTTCAACTCGTTCTTCCGCGGCGACCACCTGCAGATGAACCCGTCGATCAATGTAGGTATCGCCATCGCCTTGGAGTCAGGGCTGATCGTTCCAGGCATTCCGGAGTGCGAGAACAGGAGCCTGGCCCAAATAGCCGCGGCCAGCCGCGATCTGATCGACCGCGCCAACAACGGAACGCTGCAGGCGGAGGAATACACCGGGACGACCTACAGCGTGAGCAACCTTGGTATGTTCGATGTGGACAGCTTCACGGCTATCATCTTCCCGCCGCACGCCGCGATCCTGGCGGTGGGCGCGGTGAAGGAGCAGCCAGTGGCGCGGGACGGACAGCTCGCCATAGCGGAGATGATGAAGGCCACCCTTTCAGTAGACCACCGCGTAGCAGACGGAGCGGAGGCAGCCCAGTTTCTGATGGAAATCAAGCGTCTGTTGGAAAAGCCGGTCAGCCTGCTGCTGTAGGCTGATGGGTTCCAAACCTACCCACATCGCCAACTAGGAGATTTGACGTGCCCAATTTGACCGGCGGCCAGGCCATCACTGAGTCCCTGAAGGCCCAGGGCGTTGATACGGTATTCGGGATCATCAGCATCCACAACCTGGATCTCTTTGACGCTCTTTACGACCAGCAGGACAGCCTGCGCTTTATCGGGGGGCGGCTGGAGTTGGGATGCGGCTTCATGGCCGACGGCTATGCCCGCGCCACGGGAAAGCCAGGGGTCCTGATCACCAGCACCGGCCCAGGAGCTGCCGACTCAATCGGGGCCATGGGTGAGGCATACTTTTCCGGGTCACCGTTGCTGCAAGTGACCACCAATGTGGAGAGCGACTTCATTGGGCAAGGGCGCAACACCACCCACGAGACCAAGGACCAGCTCCGAATGTTCGAGTCGGTAACCGACTGGAACGCTATGATCGGAGAGGTCGAATCCATCCCGGACAACCTGATGGAGGCCTTCCAGCGTTTCCAGAACCGCCGACCCCGCCCTGTCGAGCTGGAGCTGCCGACCGACTTGCTGGGGAACCGTGCCGAGGTTGAGATACTGCGGCCGCGCGATGCAGGGATACCTCAGGGCGACCCGGCAATGGTGGAACAGGGTTTGCAGGCGCTGCTGAAGGCGAGGCGTCCGGCCATCGTGGTGGGTGAAGAAGTGCAGATGCTGGGCGGGACAGAGGAGATCGTGCGCCTGGCCGAGGCGCTGGGAGCGCCGGTGGTGACCTCCGATGGGGCCAAGGGAGCGTTCCCGGAGAATCACCCCCTATCGCTGGGGACGATGCTGGGAGGGCGCATCTGGAGCGAGAACCCGGTCCAGGAATGGCTGTCCACCTGCGACGCAGTGGTGATCCTGGGATCCATCATGCCTCACCGTTCGACCACGGGCGTGCAACTCAAGCTGCCGGGCAACATCGTCCACGTGCTGATGGACGGTGAGTCGATCGGAAAGAACTATGATGCAGCGGTGCCCATCGTCGCCAACTCGCAGGCTGTGGTGCGGCAGTGGCTGGACGCAATTGGCGACACGGATGCCAGCAAGGGCCAATCCTACCAGGATGAAATAGCATCAGTGAAAGCCGACATACACCGAAATCTGCAGGAGAAATGGGGCAACGAGCTCAAGGCATTCGAGGCCATCCGCGAGGCAACGCCCGACGACACGATCTTCTCGCTGGACCCCACCGTTCCTGCAAGCCGAGCCGCCCGGTGCCTGCAGATTAACGGTCCACGAAAGTACATGCACCCCCATGGCTGGGCGGGCCTTGGATTCTCCTTCCCGGCGGGCCTGGGCGCCAAGGCAGGGAAGCCGGACAGCCCCGTGGTGTGCATCACCGGCGACGGCGGGTTCCAGTACAACTTCCAGGAGCTGGCCACAGCCGCACAGTACGATATACATCCGGTCATCCTGATGTTCAACGACAACGCGTGGGGCGTGCTGAAGGGATACCAGGAAGCTCGCTTCGGTGACCGGTTGTTCGCTACCGAGTTGGTCAACCCCGACTTTAGCAAGCTGTTTGATTCCTACGGCTTCGGGGCCACGCGGGTTTCCACCGTGGCGGAGCTGGGTCCTGCGCTGGAGGGCGCCATCGCATCGGGCAAGACGCACCTGGTCGAAGTGGCGATCCCGAACGGGTTCGGGGCGCTGGTGTAGTTTCACTGCCGTGACAACAATCAATAGGTTGTGTGAAGAAGGGAGGATACAAAGTGGAATTTAGCCAAGCAATTCGAATGTATATTGCGCGGGTTTATGGGAATGAATGGTTCGATTGCAAAGATGAGGCATTAAGCGACTTCGCGGAGAAGTGCCGGGAAGTGTTCCCGCTATTTTCTAGGCAGCGGTTAGAGGTCCTGCTATCTGGCGTTCCCCCTAGTGATGCCGACAGAATGGCAGTTGATCATGCGCTGAAGCGAAAATGGCCAGAATCCCATTGGAGATTGGAAGATGATTTCTGCGAAATCGTAAGACGAATTTGTCTGTCCACCAAAAATCCGCCTTTGGCAAAGAGTATCGCTGACAGCATATACGCAGGCGAATTTCGATATGGCAATCTTACTGATCGTGAGGTAGATGGAATAGCTGAGACCTATTTACTGGATTCTCAGTTGGAAGTAGAAATGGATGTGTTTGGGCTGAACGGGCATGACCTCAACTAGCGTGAAGTGTCGCTCGATTGTGGATGCTTATTCTTTGGACTTGCTCCCTAGGAAACCAGAGCTTGGCGACTTAGGGAAAAAGTGGGGAGCAAACTCGGTTGAGACCCGGCCCATGGATTCGGACGCAATGCTCCTCCCTACGGCTGATGGATTCAAAGTTGTCCTGAATGAAGCAAAGACAAGAGGACAGAAGATTCGGCAAAGATTTTCACATGCGCATGAACTAGCCCATTTGCTGCTGCACTGCGAAGGCCTAAATGCTCGTCCTGGTGAAATCTGGAGACACCGAAAATCAAACAAGCTAAATGACGAAGAAAGACTTTGCGACCAAATTGCAGCGGAAATTCTAATGCCTCGTGAAGTCTTTGTTGCCGATGCGACGGATGTAGGATGGTCCATTGACGGGCTCAAACAATTAAGAGAGTTATATGACACTTCCGTTCAGGCAACGGCCAGCAGGATGATCAACCTGATGCCGGAAACTTGCCATATGGGAATTTGGAGGCCTGCCTCTAATAGCAGTGAGATGCACCGGCTTCAGCATTCGATCGGGCAGACGGCTAGATTCGGCATACCGGCTCGGAATGGGTTGCCTAGAAGTCGATTCTGGCTAATAGCGAGAGCTGCGAAAAGTCGCCAAACAGAATCTGGGATTTCTCCAATCTTTGATAAAGCCGCATTCTCCACTTTGCCCAAAGATGTTTCCGCTGAGGCATGGGCGTGGGGCAGTAAGGAATTGCGCCGCGTCTTGGTTTTTTATTATCCGGAAAGAGAAATAGCTGAAGACATGCAAGCTATTGCCGATGCTACATGGCGGGCATTTTGAACTCGCCTTCAATTCACTCAGGTTTGTCTACTCATCAAATCCCTCTTTTTGCGGACTCAGACGCGACTAATCAGGACTCGACGCGGGAAGACGCATCTTATTCGTTTGAAATAAACCAAACAAGTTCCTTCCAGCCCCACCCGCGCCGCGTGTACCCGCTGGATGCGCGGACGCTCTCCGAGGAGCAGATCGCCGTGGCGTTCGCCATGACCTCGCGGAGGCCGGAAGCCTTCGACGAGATAGCACGAGAGGTCAGCGAGGAAAAGGCGGCTGACTTTCATGAACGGTGGGTCGTGGGGTACGGGCACGCGTCGGTAGCAGAGCACGCCGTGGTGCACCTGGCGGTCGAGAATATATCGCGGCTAGCCTGCGACGGGCTGGAAGACAACCGCCTGGCCTCATATACGGAGAAGTCGTCGCGCTACCAGGTGATGGACGCCGATTATTTCCATGTGCCCGTTGAGCTGGATGACCGTCCAGTGCTGCGGCGAGAGTACGAGGCAGCCTCTCGCAGGCTGTTCGACATTTATCAGGGGCTCATCGACGCCAGCATGGAGTACCTGCGGGCCGCGATTCCCCAGAGAGGCAGAGAAAGGGATGCCGCCTACCACATGCGCCTCAGGCGCATCGCCACCGACGGCTGCCGGTCGGTGCTGCCCGCTTCCACCCTCACCAACGTGGGGGTGACGGCAAACGCGAGGACCCTGGAGCATGCAGTGTCCAAGCTGATGTCGTCTGACCTGGATGAGGAGCGGCAACTGGGCGAAGCGGTGAGGGAACAGGGCCGCGAGGTAACACCGACTCTGATCAAGTACGCCGATGTGGTCGATTTCCTGGTGCAGAGACGGGCGGCAGAGCGGCGGCTGGCGGGCGAGTTTTCCTTTGAGGATGGGGCTGCCGGGCCGACCGTCGAGGTGAGGCTGGTGCACTGGGATGAACAGGCGGAGGAGAAGCTGGTGGCTGCTCTATTGTACGGTGCCACCGGAATGGAGTACGGACGGGCGTGGGAGCAGGCGCTCTCGATGCCTGCAGAGGAGCGACAGCGGGTCATTGACCAGTCTCTGGAGGGCATGGGGCCCCACGACGCGCCGCCGAGGGAGCTGGAGGTCGTCGACTACACCTTCGAGATCGTAATGGACTACGGGGCATTCCGGGAATTCCGCCGCCACCGGATGCAGACATATCTGCCTCAACCTCTCACGGTTGTCCACGGCGCAAGGACGCCTTCGATCATCGAGGAAGCAGGACTGCATCGGCTCTTCGGCGAGGCAGTCAAAACCGCAGAGGCGTTGTTCGGCAAGATTCACGATGCGGTGTCCCCTGCAGTGGCGCAGTATGCGGCAACTCATGCGCACAACCGGCGGCTGGTCTCAAAAATGAATCTGCGGGAGTGCTACCACCTTTTCAAGCTACGGACTTCGCCACAGGCCCACGAGTCGATCCGGGAGCCGATAAAGAAAGCTCTGAGGCTGATCGAGGAGAAACACCCGGGGCTTCTCCGGCACCTGCGGCTTCGCGACTAGGAAGCCCTTAGCAGTGCTGCGTAGCCGGCCAGCCGTGCGCCCAACGCCCTGGCTTGGTCGAGGTCGTCCTCGTTGGCGCCACCTGCGGCCGTTGCGCCGTAGTAGGATCCGGAGGTGCGCATCCGCTCGGACCACGGAAGCCCAACCACAAGCATCCCGCAGGCGAGCATCCAGTGGACCAACTGGTGCAGGGTGGTTTCGAGGCCGGAATGACGGCCGGTGCCGGTGGTGAAGGCAGCCCCTGGGCGCCCCGCCAAGGCGAGTTCCTCCCAGAGATCTCCCTGATCATCAAGCCACTGCTTGAACGAGCCGGTGATTCCGCTCCAGTTGGGGGAGCCCAGTGCGATCCCGTCCGCGGACACAAGGTCGTCGCGAGAAGCTTCGTCGATGGTCAGCAGTCTGGGCATTGCGCGACTGGAGGATTCAATGCCATGAGCAACGGCCCGGGCCATGCTCTCGATGGAGGAACCCTTCGCGTCATAGAGGACCAGAACCGATGCGGGCACTTGTTGCCAGACCTATGGGTCGGAACAGTCCCTGGTATAGCCGCAGTTGGTGCAACGGATCTTGCATTTCTGTTCGATCATCACTGCACCGCAGATTTCGCAACTGAGGTCGTGAGAGGTTGAATGCACGATGATTGTCATAACATCTCCCAAGTTGCGGGAGTATATCAGGGGTACGGGTGCAGGCCAAGTGGGAACCGGGGGAAGAAAATTCAGGACTTGGGAATCAGATTACCAATCAGTGTTTCTCAGCGTAGCTGGGCAACAAGTACCATGTCTCCGACCATGTTTGCAGTGGCGCGGGCTCGCTGCACTGACCCCGGTGGGGCTGCCAGTGCTGCTGCCACGCCCATGCCCTGGCTCACCTGAATGGAATCGTAGTTGAGCAGCGAATCCCCGGGAATCAGCTGCATGGCGCCAATGCCGCTTTCGTCCACGGCCAGTTCCCCCTCCCAGAACCGCTGCCCGGCCTTGGTGAGCCAGACGTGGTATACGGAGTCAGGCATGGGGGGCGCGAGTTGCGACACCATGAGAATCCCAGCGGAGCCGTCAACGGAAACTACCAGGAATCCCCTGGCGGCCGCACCAGGCTGGGTTGCCGACAGCAGGACGGTCTGATTCCCCTGCTGTGCCAAGGCCAGGCTGGTCTGTTGCCAGCGCTGGAGATTTCCTTGCATCTGGCTCACCGTACTGGATGAGCTTGCCAGCGCGGAAGTGGTGGCGAGACTCTGGTCCAACCGGTTGCGCAGACTGGCATTCTCGGACTGCAAATTATCGATGTCACCGGCGATCTGGACATTCAAGGCCAAGGTTGCGGCTATGAGAGCGACGGCCAGAACGGCCCCAGTGGGGACAAGATAACGGGCCCATCGACTGCCGGCCGAGGTTACCCTTGACCAGCTACGGGGTGACCTTGGAGTAGGTACCGATACTGATACTAATGTCGCCGGCTCTTCCACTGGAATGTCCAGGGAGTCAAGTAGCTGAGTACGAAGATTTTCGGGAGGCCGTTGCTGCAGGACAGTGTCGGCCAATGCAGCGGCCACCCGCAGACTTTCTTCGGCGAGTGCGGAGCAATGTGTACACAGCTCGAGGTGATCTATCAGAGACTGCTCTTCGCCCGGCTCAAGTGCGTCGAGCGAGAACCCGTCCAGCAGATCGTACGGATGCTGACCTGTCGCGCTACTCGTCATCATCTTCCTGAAGTGCCGTCTTGAGTTTCTGCATCGCCAGGCGGACGCGGGTCTTGATAGTTCCTAGGGGCTGCCCCAGCCTTTCCGCCATTTGCGACTGCGAATACCCTTCGAAGTAAGCCAGAAGAATAACCTCCTGCTGATTGTCCGGCAGCGTGGCCAGCGCCCGCATAATGCGCTCACGGTCAAGATTCTGCTGCACCTGGCTCTCGACGGAAGCACCTCCCGTAGGCAGACGCTCCAGCGTGTCGTAGCCCTCCGGGTCAGTCATGGACTGGGTGCGCCTGCGAGAGCGGATGACGTCCACCACCCTATGGTGCGTAACACTCATGATCCAAGAGCGGGGCTGTCCGCGTTCTGCGTTGAAACTGGTGGCCTTGAGCCAGATGTTCAGAAAAACGTCCTGAGTAACTTCTTCGGCCAGCGGCGGTTGCTTCAGCATGTGGAGCGCCAGGGAATACACTGGAGTCGCGTACCGTCCATAAAGGATGTCCAGAGCGTCCCTGTCCTTGCTGACAATACGCTCAAGCAACTGACGGTCGTCCGGTTCGTCCGGAGCCGAATCCAGATCGCCGCCCGGGTGATGGCCCGGTGTGTGCGGGCCTCGCAGGGGCCGCTGGGCCTCCAACTCTCCGTCACTCACTGCATACCACTGTATACGATCGGCAGGAAAAACCGGATTCGGAAGGAGGAAATCAATTCAAGCGGTTCAGAGTGGTGCGGATGGTCTGGATCCATGCTTTTGCGTCGGCAGCGTCAGGCGCGTCGGGCGCGTCGCGCAGGTAGTTCTCCAGACTGGCTATGGCGGCCCGGTATTGTTGCAGTTGATAGTGGTGGACTGCGATATCGCGATGGAGGTACTTCGCTTCAGGATTTACAAGGGCCATTCGCTGAGAAACGCCCAGGGCCTTTTGAGGCGCGTCATTGCGTTCGTACACTATTTTCAGATTGTTCAGGATGCGGAATAGAAACTCGTACTTGGTGCAGGGGGCGAGATAGCCGTCGTTCCAGGACATCCTGTCCCCGAATAGCTGCCCGGCCAAGCGTCGACAGTCATCGGGAGTCAATGCCGGTGCGCCGTTGAACGGATCGAAATAGACGTCTTCACCTTCCAGCCCTACTAGAAAGTGTCCTGGCATCCCCACTCCGCGGCACCTTACACCGACGCGCCGGGCCACTTCTATAAAGAGAAGGGACAGGGTGATTGGTATTCCCCTCTGCCTCTCCAGGACGCGGTTGAAGAAGCTATTCTCCGGATTGTAGTAGTCTTCAGAATTGCCCTGGAAACCCAATTCGCCGAACAAATAGCTCCCCAGCACACCGGCCCGCTCGACAGAAGTCATTCCCTCATGGGTAAGAGACCTGACTTCGGCAGCGTAGCGGTCCAGGGTGCGGAGATGATCTTCTACATCCAATCCCGGGTACTCTTCACCGGCAACCAGCAATGCGGCACGGCCCAGGTCCAAATCTTCCTCGGGTCGGCCGATCATACGGATGAATTCCTGCCGGAATTTATCCGCATCTGGAGCACTGTTTTCTGTTCCACTCATGTGGTTACCTGCCGGGGCGGCTTGAAAACCGGGCAATGCCGGTCAGGAATTGATGGTCAGGGTGTCGAACAGAGGCTTCAGGCTGGGCAGGTTGTCCAGGTCCCAAACCCGGCTCAATGTTTCACCGCACTGGCCAGGCGTCAGCGCAACACCAGCGAAGATTCGGAACTTGTCCTCCACTTCCGAATCACTCATCGGATTCCTGCGATGACCCTTGGGCCAGGAGGTATGAGCTGAGTGCGTCTGTCCGTCATTTCCTTTGATCGTTATTCGACAATTGTACTCGGCGGGATAACGGGCGGTGAAATCCGCTTCTTCCACGAGGGTCATGCGTGACATAATGTTCCGCAGCGCGGGATTGGAGATTTGGTCATCGGTGAAGCTGCCGGGACTTACCGGCCCATTGAGGAGAGCGGAGGACACGAGCCAAGGAATGCTGTGGTCTGCAGTTTCCCGTGTTTTGGGGTCCCATTTCTCCGGTTCGCTGGATGCAGTGCTGGCAGCTACATTGTAGGTCTCGATTTGGATCGACTGTATGTTGGCAACGGACACCTGTTCCCTGAGCTGCAAAGCCAGGCCAATGGGCGCCTGTGTGTGGATCTGGGAAGGATACGCCTTGAAGATGGTACGAGTAATCCGGAATGGGTCATCGTCATTGCGAGAGTCGCCAAGGGGGAAGTCAGGTACATTGACCTCGCGCCCTACGGCCTGTTCCCACAATCCTCTTCGACCCTCGAACGGCTCGCCGGGTCCGGTCATCCCCCTGGCAGCGAGCTGCGCGGCGAACACCGCGGACCTGGAGGCGCTGGCTGTGGCGCACCCCTTCCACATGGAGAGCTCCCCCGTTCGCGTCACTCCCAGGGGCAGGTGAGGGGAGACCGCGAGGGAAATGGCGTTGCCGGTTTGCTCCTGGTCGAGACCCATGATCCGCGCGGCTCCGCACACCGCGCCGACAACGCTGAATATGCCCTGGTCCCAACCAAGATCTCCCGCCAGCACTTCGTCGGATAGACGGCAGAACACTTCGTATGCCAAAGCAATGGCCGTGATGACGGTGGGTCCGTTGCTTTCCAGGGGGTCTGCCACTGCCAGAACTGCGGGAATCATGTCGCTGGGGTGGCCTCCCCCGGGAGAGAAATAGGAGTCGTTGCAGTCCAGGAACCGGACCGCAACGCCGTTGGCAAAGGCAGCCAAGTCTGGGGAGGTGGTCAGAGAACTGCCCAGGATGCGGGAGAGCATAGCACCGCGCACGTCTCCGGCCATGCCCCGGGCGATCTCTGCGGGGAGTGAATCAAATCCCCCGATGGCGCAGCCCATGGTGTCGACCATTGTGCGCTTGACTTGTTGCACCACGGCGGGGCCAAGCTCTTCGTAGGTAAGCCCACAGGTGTAGGCGCTCAGCATTTCGGTTGTGCGGTCCATCTGCCACCCCCCTGGTCCCGGTCCCATCCGGCGGACTTGCTCACCGGATGGGGAAAAGGGCAATTCAGCTTGAGATCTATCTCAGCACTGCGTCTGCCATTCGCTCCAGCTGCTTGCCCATCTCGTAATCGTTGGCAACGTGGTCAGGGCGGACAACCACGCGGTCTGCACCGGCGTTCAGGTATGACTGGACGACTTCGCGGTCGGCGGGCTGGCCGTAGACACTGATGGTAATGGACTTGGGGTCCCGGCCTGCCTCTTCGGCCATGGCGTCCAGGCGCTTACGGCTGTCTTCCAACTCGGCCGGGGTGATTCGGTTTGGCAGCCACCCGTCGGCGTGAGTCACAATACGGCGAAGTACATTGCGAGCCGAGCCGCCGACGATAATGGGTGGATGGGGCTGCTGGGCAGGCTTGGGGTATGACTTGACGGGAGGGAAGTTGTAGTACTTGCCGTGGTACTCCGCTTCGTCCTTTGTCCAGAGTTCCTTCATGACTTCCAGGGCTTCGCGGGTCTGGGTCCAGCGATGTTCGAAGTCGCCGCCGAATATCTCGGTTTCCTCCCGGAGCCAGCCCGTGCCGATTCCGAACAGGAAGCGGCCACCGCTGAACCGGTCGAGGCTGGCAATTTCCTTCGCCAACAACAGCGGGTTGCGTTCGGGCACCAGGGTTATACCGGTGCCAAGTTTGATCGTGCTGGTTGCCCCGGATGCCCGGGCCAACGCGATATAAGGATCGGTGAAGTGGGAATAGGTCCAGGGGACCTCGCCGCCGGTGGCTGGGAAGGGGCTGTCGCTCTTGACCGGCACTGCCGGATGCTCGGCATACCAGAGAGACTCAAATCCGAGCTCTTCTGCTTTTCGGCCCATGAATGCCGGGTCGACGGTGTAGGCGGGCAGCGGTGTCGAGACTCCTACGCTCATTTTCATGTCTCCTTCCTTGAATTAGAGGGGAACATTGGGTCGCGCGACTTGTCGCCGGGATGTAGCAGACACAGGTCCGAGAATCGATTCTTGCAGAGGGCTAACTACAGGACCACGGCATCTTCGTCGTCAAGGTCGGTTGGTGGGTCTTCGCCCGCGAAATTTCGCCACCATTCGGCGAAATCATCGGTGCCGTGCTTGTCTCGGAGCCGGCCCAGGTGGACCCGAGCTTGGGCCATGACCGGCAGGCCGTGCTCCAGAGCCAGTTGGTAGGTGCGGGCAGCCCAGGCCAGTGCTTCTTCCAGGTCTTCTCGCTCCTCGGCCGCCATTCCCAACTGACCATAGGTGCGGGCCGTACGGCTCACATCCTGGATTTCCTCGAAAATCTCGCGGGCGCGATGATACCAGCTCTCGGCTTCTGGAAGCTTTTGTTGTTCGTGGAAGAGCACGCCGAGCTGCCTGCACTCGTCGCCCGCGCCTCGCCAGTCCCCGAGCTTCTCGTACTTTTCCAGGGCGAGGGTGTACCAGTGTTCCGCGTCCTCCGGGAACAGCTGGCGTCCCTGCTCCAGGAGCCCGAGGTAGTGGAATTCCACGGCCATCTGGGCTTCATTACCCATTCGGTCGCTCAGGGTCAGTGCCTGCTTGTACCAGTTTTCGGCGTCGTCGAACTGGTACTGGGCATGGGCCACGGTGCCGAGGGAGTGATAGACGAGCACGGAAGTCTCTTCGTCGCGTGCCTCCTCCAGTATCTCGCGGGCCCGGTGGTACCAGCTTTCGGCCTCTTGGTATTCGAACCGGAACTGGGCGCAAAGTCCCAGGGAGCGATAGTCCTTGATCATTTCCTCGACATCTTCCAGGCGCTGGTGGATGTCCAGAGACTGTGAGAACCAGTCGCGGGCCTCGGTATAACGTCGCTGGTACTGTCGAACCAGGCCCATGCCGTAGTAGTCGTCCGCAACGGTGGCCCGGTCTTCGCCGCTTTCAATGATCGCCAGTGACTTGCCGTACCACTCCTCCGCCTCGTCCAGTCGCCAACGCTTCAGAGCCACTTCACCCATCTGGTGATAGACGGCCGCCGCCTGGGGATTGCTTTCGGCGTCTGGCTGGCTGGAAAAGTAGTCGAGCAGTTGCCGGTTGAGCTCATCGGCGCGCTGGAGCTCGTTGGTTTCAATGCACTCGGAGGCCTCGGTCCCCAGCAGGTAAAGCCACAGTTCAGTCGCACCGTTGCCCTCAGCTTCCGCGGCGGTGGTTCCGGTCACTTCCAGAAGTTGGCGCCGGAGCCTGCGCAGCTCGGGGTACCGCTTCTGCATTCGGTAGACCTGGGCAAGCGGCTGAGTTAGGAGCTGTGCGTCATCCCACTGGCGAGCTTCGAGGGACAAGCCCAGGGCCTGCGTGAGGTTCCCCTCTTCCGCCAGGATAGCGTTGGTCCCCGAGTCCTGATTTTCGTAGAGGGTTTCCATAAAGTAGTCCGCCGTATCTGCGTAGACACGCACGAACTCCGCTTCGAGCTCACCAACTCGGGCCTGGGGCAGCTGCCGGTAAAGGGCACGGCCATAGAACCAGGACATGGAAGGGTGGATCTGGTAAACGCTGGGCGTGATCGGTTCGAGGAAACCGCCAATGCGGGCGGAGCGCAGCAGTGTGCGGCATGCCCCCCAGCCTAGCTGCTCTCCCATAACGGACCGGTATGCATTCTCCTGGGTAATGTGGGTCAGGATGTCCATCATCACGCGATTGCGGAACAGGGAAAGGAATGGCAGATGCGTGCGGTTACGTCGTGGCATCCTTCCGAAGGCATGATCCATCAGGGCGGTGAGGTAGGCGGGCCGGCCCTCTTCACCCGGCCCCGGCTGGTATGCCTCGACTTCCCGGCGCAACTCGCTGAGCAAGACCGAGGAGGGGACTTCGTTAAGCAGGGGGATGGCGATCTCCATCGCCAAAGGGTGCCCTTCTACCAGGTCCAGGAGATCTATGAACTCAGACCCCAGGCGACCGGCGTCGACACCACTCTCCTCCAGGAGGCGGGTGGCGAATTCGGTGCGGTCCATGCCTGTGAGACCGGCAAGGTGGTGCGTGGCGTGTTGGGCAACCAGCCAGGGCTCTGAGGCCCTGCGACTTACAACAAGCACCCGTGTCTTGCCGCCGTCATCTGCCAGCTCGCGCAAGAATTCGTTGAGGTCGCTGAGCTCCGCGTCTTCGAGGAGCCCCGTCCCGATGTCAGGGAATCCGGCGAGATTTTCGACGCCGTCCCAAACCAGCAGGCAACGGTGCTCTCGCAGGTATTCCAGCAGCCAAGCTCGCCGTGCGGAGTTCGGAAGGTCGCCGAATTCCAGCCCGGCCAGGGCCGTACCAACTTCGTGCAGGGCCTTTTCCAGACCCGCCCCGACATCAAAAGTGGTGTAGAAAACGCCGTCGGATGCTCCCGCGGTCTTTTCCAGCCAAGCGGAAAGTCCTAGGGCAACCTCCGATTTCCCGACCCCCACCGGGCCGCTTAGCAATACGATTGGGTTGGTCTCAAGAGCGCCTTCCAACGCGAGAATGTCGCGGCGCCTTCCGATAAGTCCGTAGGGTCCTCCCCTCGGCAGCTCGCGTGGCGTGGCCTCGGGAGTTGCGGGCAGCATACCGGGGATCGCCGTTTCCGGCTCCTCAGGCCTGATCTGCATAGGCCCGTAGCGGGCAGATTGGTACACCCTTGGGGTAATCCAGTCCCAAGATACGAAGGGCCCAGCGGATGAAGGGCGATGCGGATGCTCCATCAGGGCGCGCCGTCCGGCTGCCACCGATACGCTTGCCCCCCGACCCCGAGAGATCGCGGCATAGAAGGCGTCGGTGAATAGTTTCCGCCCCGAGCCAGACAAGGGGACGGGCAGGAGGACAACCTCAGGGACCTTTGCTTCAAGCAGGTGCTCGACAGCAACTTGGGAGGTGTCATTGGAGGAAGAGGTAACCAGCACAACCGGTATGGCAGCACTGGCGACAACTTGGGCCACTCCCTGCAGCAAGCCTGTTCCGGCAGCATCGGCGCCTTCGGCCTCTATCTCAGCTCCATCGATGTGCAGCAGGTGATAGTGGCCGACGCGTTCGGAGAGGTGGGCCCTCAGGGCTTCCAATGTCGAGGGCCGCAGACAGTCGAGGGACACCTCCACTTCCAGAGACTCCATGGCTGCGATTGATTCCGCGCCAATGCCTTCGCCACCCGGCGGGCATAGCATCAGGACATTGAGTCGGGAATCGGAAAGAGTCTCGCACGAAAACTCAGGCAAAGCGTCAAATGGAGCCAACTGACGCGTGACGGATTCGGCGCGAGTTGCCATGTAGCCTGAGTCCGGGTTGTTCAGCAACTCCCAGGGTAGGGAGAGAAATTCTGCCCTTGCTGATATAACGGAGATTCGAAAATCCTGGTCGGAGTCAGAGGCGATTCTGGCCAGGGAATCACTCCCAGGGACTTCGGCACGAAGGACCAATTCCAAAAGCAATCGACCCAAGCCACGCAACCCTGTTTCCACCGCCTCTGCTCGAGACGGGGAATCGCCGAAGGGATCCGAAGGATAGTCGGTCAGAAGCCAGGTGATCTCTCTGAGCTCTTCGGCTGACAGGGGAAAGGAGAATGCGACCGGAGGAGCGGCAATCCTTTCGCCTGAGTCACTAACAATGGAGACCTGCAGTTGACCGGTATCCGGCAAGTCCAGGATTTCAAGTATCTGGGGCAAGCAGTCCTCCGGGTCAGCAAGGGGTAGGTGCCGAAATACCGACCTTAATCTTCGCGATGTCGGGGAATTCAGCCTGACTATAGGACGGCGATGACTAAGGGCCGACGCCTGTGCGAACCCGGCCCTATACTATCATCGCCCGCAAAAGCAGTCCAACGGAGGACTTGGAAACCCAGGGGGAACGCACTTGACTCGCAGAGATCCATCATTCCCGCGATAGCTGGAATACACGCCTCCCTGCCCGAAGTTGATTGTATCGTCGCGGATCCCTCTGGATTCCCGCTTTTGCGGGAATGACGGGGCTGCACCGCGTATCAAGTTAGAGTGCGGCTGCCCTGCCAGGAAACCCGGGGGAATTGCATTATGACCGAAAAGGGGGAGGCGTAACGAGATAAATCGTCATTCCTGCTTTCGCAGGAATCCATGGCTTTCGGCCTTCTGACTTCCCGGGCCACACCAGAAAGGATTGTGCCTCTTCGGGAAACCGTTAGCGTTAGTTTTCCCCCACTGGATTCCTGTCTTCGCAGGAATGACGGCGGAGGCACGGGGGTAGTATTGAGTTGGTTTCCTGTCGCACCCTCTTGAAGCAGGTTATTGCGCAGTGAACCCGCCGTCTACGGCCATGGCAAGTCCGGTAACCAGGGAAGCGGCGTCGGAGCAGAGCCAGGTTACCGACTCGGCGATTTCCTCGGGAGTTCCCAGCCGCCCGATAGGCTGCCTTGCCGGGATGCTGGCCTCGTAGTCGGCCTCGCGCCCTCCGACCAGACGGCGCACCATCGGCGTGTCGATTATCCCTGGGCACACGGCATTCACTCTTATGCCGTCGCGTGCGTATTCCAGTGCGGCTGCTTTCGTGAGGCCGACCACCGCGTGCTTGCTGGCAACATAGGCTGAGAGCCGCCGAGAGCCGACCAGGCCCGCCGCCGACGCCGTGTTGACGATTGCCCCGCCACCCTGTTCCATCATCTGAGGTATCTCGTGCTTCAGGCACAGCCAGACGCCCTTGACGTTGACGTCTATCAGCCGGTCCCACTGGTCTTCGGGGTATTCATGGAGGCGCCCGGCCATGAAGCCCTCGATGCCAGCGTTGTTGTAGGCGCAGTCCAGCTTTCCATAGGCCGACACGATCTGCCCTATGAGGGCCGACACTTCGTCCGGGCGAGACACATCGGCGTGGACGAACATGCCGTCACCGCCCGCTGCCTTTATCTCACTCAAGGTTTCCTCGGCTCCGTCGGCATTTACATCGGAAACAACCACGGTCGCTCCTTCCCTGGCCATAACCAGCGAAGTCGCCCGGCCGATGCCGGAGGCTACACCGGTCACCAGAGAGATCCTGTTATCCAGCAGTCCTGCCATCTTCCACCTCTTATGGGATGTAGGGAGCGGAGGCCTGGGTTAGTTACGCGCCCTGAAAAATTTCCAACACCGGCAGTCCCAGCCCCTGCAACACTACGGTCTCAACGTCCTCGCCGACGCCGCGAATGGCGAGCCGCTTCCACTCACCGCTATCCAGTTGCAAGGTCTCGACGGTGAGTCCTTCGGGGGACACGATCCAACACTCCCTGACGCCAATCCGGGCGTGGTCGGACATCTTTCCTTCGATTTCCCCTCGGCTGTTGCTAGGCGAAAGAATCTCAACCACCAGATCGGGGCCTCCATGAATCCGGTCGTCCTGGATGATGCCCGCTCTTTCGTTGCTGATAAACAGCAAGTCCGGCTGACGGGTGCAGAGCAGGTTGCTCCGTATGACGATGTCGAGAGGGGCGTAGAGCACTTCGCCCAATTCATGCTCGATAACGAACCGGTCAATGGTCCTGAAAGTGCGTTTTGACGTTCTCTGATGATATGGGTTGGGCGCCGCCGACATAATCATCTCCCCGTCTACGATATCGTAGCGGTGCATGGCCACCGGCTCTTTCAGGTATTCCTCGTAGGTAATCCGGATCGTTGTCGTTGGTCCCGTAACCATGACTCTTCTCCTGCGGCCTAGGTCTCGCCGGAACGACGGGCGTCTGCCCGCCAGTCGTCGGGGCTGGGTTCCCGGTCGATGGCAACGTCGACCACCGCTGGCAGACCCGAGTCCTTCGCCTCACGCAGAGCGTCGGCCAGGTCCCTGGAGTCCTCCACGTGAACGCCGAAGCAGCCGAAACCGCGGGCTATGGCAGCGTTGTCCGTCGGGTAGAACTCCGACGCGATCTCCTGTCCGCGCGGCTGGTGGTCGAGGACCATCCCGAGGGCGTTGTCGTTGAAGACGACACAGGTGATCGGGAGGTCGTACTGCATGGCCGTCGAGAGGGCGTTTACGGTCATCATGAATCCGCCGTCGCCGGTTACCGCGGTGACGGGGCGGTCCGGGTAGACCAGCTTGAGGCCCACAGCAGCCGGCAAGGCCCAGCCCATTCCGGCAGTTCCGCCCGGGCAGTAGAAGGTGCCGGCCTGATGCGCCTGGTACAGGTGGGCCATCCAGGTGCGGTTGTTGCCAGCGTCCAGCGCATATACCGTTGAGGGGTCCGAGGTCTCGTTCAGGACCGACACCAGCCGCTGTGGGGTTACCGGCGAGCTGTCCCTGTGCATCGCGGGGTCATCGTAGAACGAAGAGGTTTCCTTGCGTACTCCCATGGAATCGGTCCACTCGTTGCGCTGGGCCGCGCTGTTCGCAGCCGCTTCCTTCGACGCAGCCACCAACTGGTTGAGGATGCTGCCAGCGTCGCCCACCAAACCTATCTTGATGGGGAAGCTCCAGCCTGCGTTGCGCTCGTCGATGTCGATCTGCACAACCTTCTGGCGGCGAGGGTCGAAGATGTCGGGGCGCTCCCTAACCGTCTCCTGGGACCTGAGCAACGCACCAACCACGATGACCGTGTCGGCTTCTCCAACAACCCGGTTGGCGACCGACTGACCGTAGGTCCCGACCATCCCGACGGAAAGCGGATGAGTCTCGGCGATGGCGCTCTTACCTTTATAAGAGGTTGCGACGGGGATACCCCAGATTTCCGCCAGCTCCCTCAACTGGTCATGGGCCCCGGCAACATGGACTCCGTTCCCGGCGACCAGTACGGGCCGACGGGACTGGGACAGCAGCTCAACGACTCTCTGTATGTCGGAAGGGGCGCTTTCCGGCTTGGCGGTGTTCAGGAAGCCTGCGGCATTGTGGATGAAGGGCGGAGACTCCAGGTCGACCTCCCCACCGATGGCAGCGGACCTCATTACCACTGAGGATGGGCCCGGCCGGCCGCTGATGGCGTGCTTGATGGCCATCTGGGTGGCGAGAACCGCCTCCTTGGGGCTTGCGGCCAGTGCCGTGTACTTACTCATGGATTTGAAGATGTTGGGTAGGTCAATGCTGCCGTATTCGCCAGCGCCGGACTGATTGGCCGGGCGCTGGGCTGCTCCGCCGTCGGAGGTATCTGTCAGCACCAGCATGGGCGAGCTGCTCAGCATGGCTTCCATGATGCCGAAGGCGGCGTTTGAGCCGATGAACAGGCCCTGGCCCATTACCACTGCTGGCTTGCCGGTGGCCCTGCCATAGGCGTCGGCCATGATGGCTGCAACCTGTTCGTGGCGCACGAGGATGGTCTTGATGCGGTCTTCCTTGCCGTAGAGGAGCTGAAAAATCTGGCCCGTCCCTCCGCCCGGGATTCCGAATACATACTCGACCCCGGCTTCCTCCAGGGTCTGGACAATCAACTCGCTGGCCGTAGGCATGTCGCCTCCTGGTCGGCAGACTTCGATTCCTGCCGGATACTTCCTTATATATAAGGAAGGCGCGGGGTTCAAATCCCTGCGCCCACGATTCGGATGATACCCGCGCCCCTTGGGACGGTCAAGAAAGTTTGCTCATCCGTCGGCGTTGCGCTCATTTCCTTGACCGCTATCAGGGGCGAGCGTATTATCGGCCCATTCGGTCAACATGCGGCGGCAAGAGCCGACTTCAGTCTTACGAAAGCCGAAAATTGACGCCACGGCAGGAGAAGTGCCATGAGAGGCGGAGACGCAGTTATCCATGCCCTCGAGAAGGAAGGCGTTCGATACATCTCGGGGTTTGCCGGTGGTGGAGAAGCTCCGTTGTGGCCCGCACTTCGGGCGTCGCAGCAGATTACGGTATTTTCTGCGCGCCACGAACGGATGGGCGTTGAAATTGCCGACGGATACGCCCGCGCAACGGGTCAGGTCGGCGTGGCGCTGACCGGTACGGGCCCCGGAGCCACCAACACACTGACGGGCATCGCCGGCGCGTACGCCGACAACATTCCCGTACTGCTTCTCATGGGCCAGCATCCGCTGGGCAGCATGGGGCGCGAAATTCAGCAGGAAGTCCCTTCCAGCATTTTCGACAGCTTCGTCAAGTGGAAGGGAACGATGTCACGGGTGGAGGACATTCCGGCCATCATGCGACGGGCCTTCACAAACCTGCGTTCCGGCTCGCCGGGGCCAGTGGTGTTGGAGATGCCCCAGGATGTGCTGATGCAGGAAGCGGCCGACGACATCCTGAACTACGAACCGGTCGGGCCTGGCCGCAGGGCAGCGCCGGATGCGGGAGACATCGAACGGGCCGCCGAGATACTGCTCAACGCCCAGTTCCCCATCCTGAACGTAGGAGGAGGAGTCCTGGCGGCCGAGGCGTGGGACGAGGCGATGGAGCTCGCGGAACTCATGGCCATGCCGGTTGCGAGCACCTTGGTAGGCAAGGGCGTGTTCCCCGAGAATCATCCGCTTTCGGTGGGCGGTGGGGTGTATCCCCATAGCAGATATGCTTCCGGCGCAGCTCACATCGTGAACCGAAGGGCGGACGCTGTGCTGGCGGTGGGCAACTCTTTCCGGCTGCCCAATGCTACGGACGGACGGCCCATCCCCGAAGGGGTCAGTCTGATTCACATAAACGCCGACTCGGGGGATCTCAACAAGATTTACCAAGCCGATGTGCCGATACTGGCCGACGCCAAGCTGGCGCTGCGCAGTCTGATTGACGCAGTGAGGGACAGGATGGGGCCCGGCGGACCTCCGTCTGCTGCGAGGCGGGAAGAGATTGTTGCCGAGATCCGGGAGGCCAAGGCCAAGTTACATAGCGAGTGGGAGTCGACCTTCAACGACGAGACAGTTCCCACCAACGGCTACCGCGTGGTACAGGAGCTGCTGAAAGTCGTGGACCTCGACCGGACCATTGCTCTGCACGATGCCGGAGGCAGCCGCGGGTATCTCTCGCCCTTCTGGCCGGCCACCAGGCCGCGCAACTACATCGGCATGGGCGGAATGGCGGCGATGGGCTGGTCGATGGCGGCCGCCATCGGGGTCAAGCTCGGACGTCCGGACCACCTGGTCTTCAACGTGCTGGGCGATGCCTCCTTCGGCATGGTCGGCATGGAACTGGAGACAGCCGTGCGCATGGGTCTGCCGACACTCACCGTGGTGCTGAACAACGGGGGCACCGGCGGCGGTCTCATGGCAATGTCTCGAGACAGCGCCGCTCCTCCGCCCATGGCCGAACTCGGCGGTAACTTCTCGATGGTTGCCCAGGGTCTCGGTGCCTACTCCGAGCGGGTGGAGGACCCTGCCGAGCTACAGAACGCGTTCCGCCGGGCCATTGCGGCTACGGAGAACGGCCAGGCGGCGTTGGTCGAGGTCACCATTCGGCCGCTTCCCACCCCGGAGACCCCTGAGGACTGGACGCTTTAGCGAAGCCTAGTTATCCCAGCTACAACATGCCGCCGGGAGCATGAGTTAAAGCCAGGCGGCGAGGAGCATCCAGTGAAGAGCATCGAGATCGACAGAAGCAAGCGGCTGAAAGAGGAGCCGGGAAAGGGCCACAACCGCTGGCATCCCGACATAACTCCTATCCTGGAAGCTGCGCCTGGGGAGGAGGTCCTGCTGGAAACCAGGGACGCATCCGACGGCCAGATGCATCCAGCCGTGACTGTGGAGGACTTCGGCCGTTTCGACACCAAGGTCTCGCATCCCCTGACCGGGCCGGTTTATGTGGCCGGGGCCGAACCCGGTGATCTGCTCGAGATTGAGTATGTCGACATAATCGCCCAGCCCTACGGCTGGACCCGGAACCGGCCGGGAGCTGGTTTCCTGCGGGACTTGTTCCAGGAGTCCTACTTCGTCAACTGGAACATAAGCGACGGGTGGGCGACATCGGAGCAGTTGCCCGGCGTCCGCATTCCGGACGGCTCGTTCATGGGAACTGCCGGGATAGCGCCCTCTCGGGAGCAGATGGAAACGTGGACGCAACGGGAGGCTGACCTGGTGCGCCGGGGAGGTGCGGCCGCCCTGCCCGACCCGGAAGACGCAATCCCTGCCGGCGGCGCCATCGCGGCCGAAGGCCTGCGCACGCTCCCTCCCCGCGAGAACTGCGGCAATGTGGATGCAAAGCAGCTGACGAAGGGGTCGCGACTGTTGATCCCGGTTAATGTTCCCGGAGCCCTCTATTCGTGTGGAGACGGGCACTTTGCCCAGGGAGACTCGGAGTGCTGCATCACCGCGGTCGAGATGGGCGCGACCGCGATCGTTCGTTTCCACCTCCACAAGGGGGAGGCGGCTCGAAATAACATTCGTTGGCCAAGGTATGCGCACCCAGGGTACTTTCTTCCACCGGAGTGGGCGGCACCGCGCAACTTTATTGCGACGATGGGCATGCCGATTCGGGATGACGGCGTACAGGAGGGTGAGGACCTGACCTTGGCCGCCCGCAACGCCCTGATCAACATGATCGAGTTGCTGCAGGAGCGAGGTTGGACACGGGAACAGGCTTACATCATTTGCAGCGTGGCGGTGGACCTGAAGATCAGCAACGCTGTAGATCTGCCCAACGTCACGGTTTCAGCCTTCCTGCCAGAGGATATTTTCCAAGGCTGAACGGATGATCAGAGCTCGCCAAGTGGAGCTCGCCAGTGCCAGGGAAAGAAGAACCGCCCACGCTTTCGTGGGCGGTTTTCATTGCCTTGGGGAATGGCGGTGGGGCTTCAGCTAATTTTCTTCACTTCTACAACTTCGTCCCGTGAAACCGCGATTCGCCTTACACTTATACCGAGCTTCAGCAGCCAGTAGCCCAAGGTTGCCTTGCTGACGCCCAACTCGTCGGCGGTCGCCGACAGGCCAACGGCGTTGACTCTTTCAGGGAGAAGCCGCTCGAGCTCCTGCTGATGTTCCTTTTCTACACGCAGCATCAGCTTAGTTTTCCGTGCCACGTTGCGCCTCCTTACTTGGCCTGCACATTCCTGCCCGTGGATGTGTGATTACGGTATCATTGGCCTGTGAGTGTGTCAAGCATTTGCCAAACTATTTCCTAAACGCATTTAAGAATCATTTTAGAGAATTGGGTGCTTCGCTGGGAATACAGGGTTTTGTATTCGAATAGAACACGAAGCGGTCCGCCGAGGCAGGGTCTCCCCTCGGGCGCTGTCTTGGTCTCTCCCGAATATTGCCCCGATTCTATGTGGCGCAGAACGGGGCCCGGTCATTGCAATTGACACCCGAACGGCGGGCTCATAAGCTCGTTACCATACTTACAGCACGAGGCGAGGCGCAACAATGCAGGCTCCGACCATCCGCGATGTGTACCGGGCAAAGCGAACCATAGCACCATATTTCGATCGTACCCCCCTGCATTACTCGATGGGTCTCAGCGAGTTCCTCGAAGCCGAAATTTACATTAAGCACGAAGAACATTTACCTCTCGGAGCGTTCAAATCTCGGGGAGGCATTAACCTTTTGTCCAATCTGAGCCCCGAAGAAAAGGAGCGTGGTCTGATAACCTCCTCAACCGGCAACCACGGACAGTCAATCGCCAACGCCGGTCGCGAGTTTGGCGTGCGGGTGCTGATAGGCCTCCCTCAGAATGCCAACCCCGTCAAGGTGGCGGCGATGAGGTCTCTCGGCGCGGAGTTGATCTTCCACGGCGACAATTTCGACGAAGCGCGGGAATACTGCGAGCGACTGGCGCGAGAGGAGGGCTACCGGTATGTTCACGCGGTGAACGAGCCTCTGCTAATCGCGGGCGTTGGGACGGCGTCGCTGGAGATTATCGAAGACCTGCCAGAAGTTGAAGTGATGCTGTTGCCGCTGGGCGGCGGTTCCGGCGTTTCTGGTGCCTGCATTGTGGCGAAGGCCGTAGATCCGGCCATCCAGGTCTACGGCGTCCAGTCCGAGGCAGCCCCCGCTGCCTACCTGTCCTGGAAGAGGGGAGAGTTGGTCGAGGCTCCGACAGAAACATTTGCGGAAGGCGTGGCCACCAAAGCGGGTTACGAGCTTCCCCAACAGATCATGGCTGACCTGATGGACGACTTCCTCCTGGTGAGCGACGACGACATTCGCTATGCCATAGGGCTGATGGTGGAGAAGGCCCATACACTGGCCGAACCCGCTGGCGCGATTGCAGTGGCGGGGGCTGTCAGGCATGCCGATCGACTCAAGGGGAAGAAGGTCTCCATTACCGTTACCGGCGCCAACATTACCGCAGAACGCCTCTCAGAGTCCCTCACGGTCTACCAGGAAAGAGGCAGGTAACCGTTCCGAGCTTGCCTCTGACTTCGATCCCAGATGTGTCAAAGTGTACTGACATAACTACTGCTGGCACCGTAGTGCGGGAAGCCATTGAGTCAGGGGGATCTGGTACACGCTTCTCAAGTGCCTCCCCGAGGGCCGAGAGAGTTACCTTTGTGCCAGATACCTCGCAAGTTCGTCTCTCTCGAATACCAACAGGGGTAATTCCTCGCCGCCTCGTGTAAAGAGAATGCGACCTTCCTCGGGCGGAAGTACCTGTCCAATCTCCCAGGCATCGATTCCCTCCCTCTCCATGGCGTGTAACAGCCTTGGAACTGCGGAAGGAGGAAGTGTAGCGAGAAGTGCACCTGACGCCAGAAGCCCCAGGGGATTAAGCCCAAGGGCACCGCATACCTCTTCGGTTTCGGGGAGAATCGGTACGCTACCTTCCTCGATCGCTACCCCCATCCCGGACGCCGCGGCCACTTCGTGCAACGCGGTTACCAGACCCCCTTCGGTGATGTCGTGTAACGAATGCAATTCATTTTGTGCACAGCAAAGGCGGGCATCAGCGACTACACTTATTCCTGGTGAATCAAGAAGTGTTGCACTTTTCTTGACAACACTTGGCGCGACGCCTGCGCGTGTCAGTTCGCCAGGAAAGTCCCTTGCAAGTAGCGCAGTACCTTCGACGGCCAGGCCCTTGGTGAGGACGATGCTGTCTCCTTCCCTGGCGCCTCCGGTGGAGATCAACTGCTCTCGGTCGACTTCCCCCAGCATGGTGCCCATAACAATCGGACGCTCGATCCCCTGGGTTACCTCGCTGTGCCCGCCGATCAGAGCGACTCCAAGGTCCCGGCATCCGGAGACCACATCGTCGAACAACTGCACAGCGTCGTCCTGGGAAAACCGTTCGGGGACCAGCAGGGTCGCCAGGAACCACCGGGGAACTGCGCCGGTGCAGGCAACGTCGTTGGCACAGATCTGGACGGCGTACCAGCCGGCACGCTCCGTGGCGAAGGTCACCGGGTCGCTCTTGGCTACCAGCAGCCTTTCCCCGAAATCGAGCACCGCAGCGTCTTCACCTACGCGTGGCCCCAGGACCACCCGCGGGTCATCCGGAGCAGCGGAGGCCAGCAACCTCTCCAGTAGATCTGGCGGGAACTTGCCTGCTTGCATTCGTTTCTCCTGAGTCGTTTCCGCTACCTGCGGTTTATTCCGGGCTTCACTCGGGTCCGCCTCTTTATGATAGAAGCGGTCCAGCCGCTCTGGCTTTACACGGCAGGGGCTGTTTGCTATATTTGAGTAGCCGGGCCGAGTGGGCCGAAGGTCTGGCCATCGTTCAGGTGGGGCGTTCGTCTAGCGGCCCAGGACACCGCCCTCTCAAGGCGGAGATCAGGGGTTCGAATCCCCTACGCCCTACCAAATCTCCTCACCTGCTCTTCTTCCGCCAAATGCTTCGCTGTCCGCATTGCCTCAACCAGCTGTTCCATTGTGAGTCGTCCGGTATTGGTGTTTCGCGGGCTGGGATGGTAACAGGCCATTAGCAGCGGAAGATCATCTTCGAAACGAAAGACCCCTCCATGGGCGAACTTCGCCCGGAGGGGTTTCTTTTTTTCGTCCGGGCCGATAGTGAGGTTGGACATCGCCCTGAGGGCTGCCTGGAATGCTATCTGGCCCAGGGCCATTACCACCTTGAGGTGGGGCAGCAGCCGCATCTCGCTAACCAGGTATGGGAGGCATGTTCGTTGTTCCTCGGGCGTAGGGCGGTCCCCGGGAGGAACGCAGCGCACTGCAGCGCAGATGTAGGCCCCTTCGTACTCTAGGCCGTCGTCCCGGTGATCTGAAACAGGCTGGTTGGCAAGACCAGCCGCGTGCATTGCTTTGACAAGGAAGGTGGCCGAGGCGTCGCCAGTGAACACGCGCCCGGTGCGATTGCCGCCGTGGGCTGCGGGGGCCAGTCCCAGTACCAGCAGCGGAGCCATTGGATCACCGAAGCTGGGGACGGGTCTAGCCCAGTAATCCCAGTCAAGGTAGGACGCCCGTTTCTTTTCTCCGATCAACTCACGGTGCTCCACCAAGCGGGAACAACTGCGGCAGGCGACGATTTTGCCGGTGAGACACTTCAAGGCAATCTCGGTCTCGCGACGCGTGGCATCCGTTTCGGCGCTTTTGTGAAGTTGGGGCTTCAGTGATTCTTCATCTGGCATTTGATGTCTCGCTTTGATTCGGTAGGTGGCCCGGTGTAGAAGGCGTGCCACTCGGCAGTTTCGGCCTACCCCTAATGTATAATACGCGGCAACGCAGTCCGGAGGCATCCAGGCCGGGATTCCAAGCCGGGACTCGGCATCCGGACAATCAGGACAGAAGGGTCGCTTCGAGCGGCGGAGGTAGAGAATGATCGACCAGGAACGGCTGGTCAATTCCTTTTGCGAGTTGGTCAAGATCGACAGCCCGTCGGATGAAGAGGAGGATGTTGCCCGGTACCTCACAGGGCGCCTGGAGAACCTGGGATTCACCGTAGAGCGAGACGCCCACGGCAACCTGATCGCCTCGGAGGAGGGGGCGGACCCGCTCATGCTGTCCGCTCACATGGATACTGTCGAGCCAGGCCGTGGCATCAAGCCGGAGGTCCAGGGAGACCGGATCGTATCGGATGGCACTACCATTCTCGGCGGGGACTGCAAAGCCGGAGTGGCGGCCATTCTCGAAGGTCTGGATAGCATCTCGCAGGACGGGAGCCTCAGGAGGCCGGTGCAGGTGGTGTTGACCCGGGGCGAAGAGATCGGCCTCGTAGGTGCTGCCAACCTGGACTACTCGATGATCCGGTGCCGGGACGCTGTCGTGTTCGATGGCAACGGGCCGGTCAACACGATCACTGGTGCAAGCCCTACCTACATGCGGTTCGATGTGAACATAACCGGCCGGGGAGCCCATGCCGGAGTGGAACCCGAGAAGGGGCTCTCGGCAATCCGCATCGCCACGGACATCATCAACGATCTGCCCCAGGGCCGCCTGGACGAAGAGACCACCTTCAACGTGGGCCTCATCACCGGAGGGACGGTTCGAAACGCAGTGCCGGTTGATGCCAGCTTCGGAGGAGAATTCCGCAGCCACAACACAGAGACAATCGACCTGCTGCGCGTCCAGGTAGCCGAGACGCTGCGCAAGGCTCGCGAGAAGTACCGGGACGCCACCATCCAGGAAGAGATCGAGATGATGTTCCAGATGTATCTTCTCGATCCCAATGAAGCGATCGTCCAACTGGTCACCAACCAGCTGCGCAGCATGTCTATGCAGCCCAACATTCACCCCTCGGGCGGCGGAACGGATGCGAACGCCATGCGACTCAACGGCGTGGAGTGCGTGGTTGTGGGGATGGCAACCAACGAGATGCACACCGTCAATGAATATGTGGTGGTACCGGACATCATGGCCACGGCCCAGTTCTGTCAGAATATCCTGACGATCAACCAGCGGGCGCGGGCGTAGGACGAACAGTATTCCCAAATCACTGCCCTCTCCCATATTCAAGGGAGAGGGTATTTTGAGAGGCAGCGATGAACGGGGCAGAGCTGAAACAGACATTGAAGGAAGGCGGTCGGGTATTCGGCACGATGATCACCCACGGACACAGCCCTCGCTGGATCCCAGTACTGTCGGGCGTGGGAATCGACTACGCCGTGATCGACACCGAGCATAACCCGCGCGGTCGGGCCGAGCTGGGCGATTACCTGGCGATGTTCAACACCAGCGGAGTGGTGCCCATCGTACGCATCCCGATTCCAGACTCCCACTATGTGACGATGGCGATGGACGCCGGGGCGCAGGGCGTGCTAGCACCGTACTGCGAGACGGTTGACCAGGTGCGCGAGGTGGTGGCTGCGGCCAAGTGGCGTCCGCTGAAGGGCGAGGCCGTCGACCGTGTCGTTGCCGAGGGGGAGCATGTCAGCGACGCCACGAGGGCCTACCTGGAGGAGCGAAATCGCAACAGCATAGCCATCATCGGCATCGAGAGCGTGGCGGCGGTCGAAAACCTGGGGGCCATCCTCGAGGTGCCGGGCATCGACGGGATTTTCGTTGGGCCCAACGACATGAGCATTTCGCTTGGATATCCGGACCAGTACGACCGGCCGGAGTACAAGGAGACGGTCAAGCGGGTCATCGACATGTCGGATGCCAAGGGAATCGCCACGCTGGTGCATCACCAGACCCCGGACCTCTCGACCTATTGGATCGAGCAGGGTGCCAGGTTCGTACTCCACGGCACCGACCGACGGGCCTTGGCCATGGGGTTCCAAGCGGACTTCGGCAAGCTCAGGGAAGCGGCGAAGTAGCCCGATTGCCCCCCAGAAGGCGGCTCCCCTGAAAGGAGCAATTTCCTGCCGTAGGTCCGATTGTTCACACGCGACCGCCCATCCTGAGCCTGCTAAGGATGGGCGGTTACATTTTGCGGTTGTCAGCTTCGCTCCCAGCGTTGGCGAAGTGACTCGACATAAACGCGGTCGTAGTCGCCATAGTGGGCATTGTCGGTATTCTCGCTGAGAAGTTCGGCCCAGAGGTACTCGACGTCTTGCCACTGGATCGGGTAGGGAGGCTGGTCGAAAAAGGCGGCCACGGCGTCAAAGGGGGTGGCGTTGTGGGGGCGGCTTACATAGCCCATCATCTGGAAGTTGTCGTAGGTGTTGCCCTGGTCGGAGACGAACCGCCCCTTCATTGCGGCCAGTATTACATAGGTGGGCATCGATTCGGCCCCCACCCTAACCCTTCCCCGGAAGGAGAGGGAACTGACCAATCGGCAGTTCTTTCATCGCCTAGACCTTCAGAATGTGAACAGTGGTGACATCGCCGGCGCCGGAGCACTGGGCGACGCCAACGCGAGCTCTGGCGACCTGCCGCGGGCCAGCCTCCCCGCGCAACTGGGTGACGGTCTCGTGCACCATGCGGATTCCGGAAGCGCCGAAGGGGTGCCCCATTGCGAGAAGTCCGCCATCAGTGTTGATCGGGATGTCGCCGGTCAGGCCGGTGCGTCCCTCGACGGTTGCCTGCCAGGCTTCGCCAAAGGGTACCAAGTGCAGGGACTCGATCTGCTGCAGCTCTCCGATGGTGGCGGCGTCATGGACCTGGCAGAGGTCAACATCCTCCGGGCCCAGTCCGCTCATTTCGTAGGCCTGAAGAGCGGCAGGCTCGGTGCGGTACGGGCTGAAGGCAGAGTGGTCGGCGCCGCGGCCGTTGTAGTCGCCTGAGGTCAGCACCGCGGCAGCGATGGAGACTGCACGCGAGGCGTCGATGCCGTACTGGACCAGGGATTCCCGGGCGCAGAGGACTGCGGCGGCGGCGCCTTCGCTGGTAGGGCAGCACTGGTAGAGGGTCAGCGGGTCGGACACCATCCGCGATTGGAGCACCTCTTCCAAGGAGTAGGTGTCCTTTCGGTGAGCGTAGGGATTCAGGGTCGCGTTCTGGCGGGCCTTGACCGAGACCTGCGCCAAAGCCGTTGCCGGGGCGCCGGTGTCCTCCATGTACCTGCGAGCCCGGAGTGCGTAGCCGGCCATCATGTGATCGCCGCCGATGTAGCGCTCGGGAGCGTCTTCAGGCGTCACCGTTACCGGGCCGCGGGGCACTTTCTCGGCACCGAAGGCAAGGGCCATATCGTAGATTCCTGTGGTGATGCCCCAGTAGGCCTGCCAGAAAGCGGTCGAGCCACTGGAGCAGGCGTTCTCAACATTGACGATTGGAACGCCTGTGAGGCCCAGCTTGGAGAGGGTCGTCTCACCCAGGGACATGCCGTGGTAGTAAACATGGCCGAAGTAGGCGATGGGTATGTCCCGCCACCTGACACCGGCATCCTTCAGAGACTCGACCACCGCCTCAAGGGCAAGGTCGCTCAGGTCCTTTTCCGGAAAGCGTCCGAAGGAATGCAGGCCAACACCTGCCACCACTACTTCTCGTCCGGGACGAAGCTGTGCCACCGTCTAGACCTCCGGCGGGAGACCCGCTCTCTTGGGCTGAAATCTCTTGGAACCCTATTGGAACCTAGGAAACCGGTCCGGCGGGCCGCCACTTGTAAACCAGCTTGTCGGGGCCGCCCTCCTGGGCCGGCACCGCCCGGACCGCCAACCGGACGGGCATCCCTATGGTGAGGTCGGATTGGTCGCAGTCGATGACCTCGGCCAGGACCTGAGGACCTGAGGGAAGCTCTACCTGTCCCAGGATGTAGGGGACTTCACCTGGCCACCCAGCGGGAGGAATCCGAACGATGGTGTAGCTGTACAGGGTGCCCTCGCTGCCCAGGTCCGCTTCCTCCAGCTCGAAGGAAGTGCAGGCCTGGCAGAAGGTGGCTGGGCCAAAGACGGTGACCTCACACTCCCGGCAACGGAACCCGATCAGGGTTCCCCCGGTCCCGTCTTCGCTGGTGACCCTCATGCGCCTGGGGTCTACGGACTCTGACATAATGGTTCAGGTTAATGTTGCTCCAAAGGCGTGTCAACCGCGTTCAGGAAGGGTAAGTTGAGTGAATTGAGCCTCAGCCGAAATCGCCAGAGCGAGACGGTGAGTTCGGCGCCCCCTGCAGTCTGATATACTCACAGGCGCCGTTTTTTGAATTCGAAGGGCATGCCGAGTTTTCTTTGACCACCTCATTTACTGATAGTTCAAACTGCGTGAACCTGCCCGGTCTCGAAACTGCCGTCCAATGCCTGAGAGCGGGTGGTGTGGTAGCAGTCCCCACCGACACCCTGTACGGGCTGGCTGCTGATGCGCTCAACACCGAGGCGATCGAGAAGGTGTTTGCCATCAAAGAGCGCCCGGACGGGATGGCGCTTCCCGTCCTGCTGTCAGACCTCGAGCAGCTGGAGTCGGTGGCGAGTCGTGCGCCCGACGCGGTCGCAACGCTGGCCGAGGCCTACTGGCCGGGGCCGCTTACGCTGATCCTCGAACGAAGGGATACGCTGCCGCTACGGCTGACGGCTGGAGGCACTACGGTTGCGGTGCGGGTGCCCGCCCACCCGGTGCCGCGAGAGTTGGCCCGGCTGCTGGGCAGACCGATTACCGGCACAAGCGCGAACCTCAGCGGCGCACCGGACCCCAGGAGCCTGGACGAGTTGCGGGAGCAGGTGGGAGACAGGGTGGATTGCCTCATAGAATTGGGACCGTCCCCGGCGGGCACGGCTTCTACCATCCTGGATCTGAGCGGTAATGAGCCCAGGCTGGTCCGGGAAGGAGCCATACCCTTCGCGGAGATTGCGGCCCGGTTGCAGAGACATTAGATTATTCCCAATGATTGCCAAGTACGACGAATATCAGCAGGCAGTGGAGGCGGAACTCCGGGACGTCTTCGAGGGACGCGAGGGCTTCCTCTATAACCTGCTGCGCTATCACCTGGGCTGGATTGACCAGCACGGGTCCCCGCAGGGAGGGGGCCCATCGCTGCACTTCCAGGGTGCTGTGGCGTTGGTCTGCTGCGAGGCGATGGGCACGGACTTTCGGCAGGCCCTCCCCGCGGCTGCCGGGGTGGAGCTGCTGCATCACTTCACGCTGGTGCATGGGGAAGTGCAGGCTGGGCGTGCTCAAGCGATGGACCGCCCCGGCATCTGGTGGGTCTGGGGCCCGGCACAGGCGATCAACGCTGGGGACGGCTTGCATGCCCTTGGGCGCACTACCATAATGCGGCTGGCCCAGCGGGGAACATCACCAGAGAAGGTGTTACGGGCTGTCCGGTCCCTTGATACCGCCTGCCTGCGCCTCTGCGAGGGACAGTACCTGGACCTGGAGTTCCAGGACCAGCTGATGGTGACCGACTCGGCGTACCTGGACATGGCCTACCTGAAGGCGGGGTCGCTCGTCGGTTGCGCTGCGGAATCCGGTGGGCTGGTGGCCGGAGCAGGCGATGGTGAGTGCTCCGCGCTCCAGGACATGGGAGTCAAGCTCGGCGCTGCTTGGCAGATCGCAAGGGACACCGGCGATTTGTGGGGAGAACAGGGCGACGGGATGACAGCCAGCAATGTCATCGCCAAGAAGAAAAGCCTTCCCGTGATCCATGCCCTCGAACACGGAAGTCTGTCGGCGAAGCGGGAACTGGGCACCATTTACATGAAGCGGGTGCTGGAAGCATCAGACGCGTCGCGGCTGGTGGAGATCCTTGAGGAGACCGGTGCCCGGGCAGCAGCCGAACGGAGAACGGCGCAGCTCGTAGACGAGGGCCTTGCTGCTGCGTCGAGAGCCGGGGTTTCGCCGGACGGGATGGACCGCCTCCGGGAGCTTGGCAACTGGGCACTGTCGGGCCAGGACTGACAGGCCCTCCGGCCTCGGCTAATAACGACGACCACAGGAGGCAAATCACAGTTGGCTAAACGCAGTCTGTCGCAACTGGATGTCGCGGGCAATCGCGTACTCGTGCGCGTCGATTTCAATGTGCCCATCGAGCAGGGAATCGAGGCCATCGCTGGCTACGACCAGCGGCTGCGTGCGACCCTGCCAACGATCCAGCACCTGATCGACCAGGGCTGTAAGACCATCCTGTGCTCCCACCTCGGACGTCCGCAAGGAAAGGTGGACGACGGCCTGCGGCTCTCGCCAATTGGAGACCGGCTTGCCTTTTTGCTGGACCATCCGGTGAAGAGCCTGCCGGAAGTCACCGGGCCGTCGGT
This sequence comes from Dehalococcoidia bacterium, assembly GCA_963667765.2. Taxonomy (GTDB): domain Bacteria; phylum Chloroflexota; class Dehalococcoidia; order Lucifugimonadales; family UBA3495; genus VXOI01. Next base: position 685,325 of record CAXXON010000003.1, read on the forward strand.
GCAGGGAGCCATGGACGCCATGTCGCCCGGCGATGTGGTTCTGCTCGAAAACCTGCGATTCGACGACGGAGAGGAGGCGAACGACCCGGAATTCTCCAGGGCGTTGGCGTCGTTGGCTGATGTTTTTGTGATGGATGCGTTCGCGGTGACGCACCGGGCTCATGCGTCGACGGTGGGGGTTACGGAGTTTCTGCCTTCGGCGATGGGGTTCCTGGTTGAGAAGGAGGTGTCGTCGATGGGACGGGCCCTGGAATCGCCGGAGAAGCCTCTCGCGGCGCTGATGGGGGGCGCCAAGGTCAGCGACAAGATCCTGATCCTCGAGAACATGATGGAGAAGCTGGACCATCTGTTCATCGGGGGCGGGATGTGCGTAACCTTCCTGAAGGCGCAGGGGCATGGCGTCGGTGCGTCGCAGGTGGAGGAGGACCGGCTGGAGTTCGCTCGGGAGATGCTGGACGCCGCGGAAAAGCAGGGCATCAAGGTGCATCTTCCGGCCGAGGTGGTGGTGGCCAGCGAGTTCGCGGCCGACCCTGCCGAGGTGCAGGTGAGTGCAGCGACTGCTGTGCCTGACGGCGGCATCATCATGGATATCGCCCCGTCGGCGGCAGAGGAGTTCGCCAGCCATCTGCGGCAGTGCCGGACGGTCATCTGGAACGGGCCGATGGGAGTGTTCGAGATGCCCCGGTTCAGCGCTGGCACGCGGGCGGTGGCGCAGGCGATTGCCGATGCTCCGGGCATGACCAGCGTGGTGGGCGGCGGGTCGACGGCCGAGACCGTCGAGGCGCTGGGGCTCATGGGCAGCATGACCCATGTGTCCACCGGCGGCGGGGCGTCGCTGGAGTTCCTTGGGGGGATCGAGTTGCCTGGGATTGCGGCGCTGCCGGATGTGTAGAGGGTTGCGCCGGGGGCATGGAGGGCGGGGAGACGCCCTCACCCCAACCCTCTCCCGGAGGGAGAGGGAGTAGGTCGGAGGGAGTTGGCTGGGGGCCTAGTTTAGGAGACACTATGATTGATATTGAAGAGCTTCGCGATTGCTATATGAACACACCGTCGAAGATGGTGTTGCTGGTGGTGGATGGGCTGGGCGGGCTGGCCCACCCGGATACGGGCCTGTCGGAGCTGGAGACGGCCCGCCTTCCGAACCTGGACGCGTTGGCCCGGGAGAGCGCCTGCGGGATGACCACTCCGGTGTTGCCGGGCGTGGCGCCGGGCAGCGGGCCGGGACACCTGGCGCTGTTCGGGTATGATCCCCTGAGGCACATGATCGGCCGCGGTGCCCTGGAGGCGCTGGGAATCGACGTGGAACTCCAGCCGGGCGACGTGGCCGCGCGGGGGAACTTCTGTACCGTGGACGGCGACGGCCTGCTGGTGGACCGGCGGGCTGGGCGTATTCCCACGGAGCTGAGCGCGCCGATCTGCGAACGGCTGGACCGGATCGAACTCGAGGGAGTGCAGCTTGATGTGTTCCCGGTGCAGGACTACCGGTTCGTCTTGCGGCTGCGGGGCGAGGGCCTGTCCGAGGCGGTTACCGAGACGGACCCACAACGGGAGGGCGTGGCGGCGCTGCCGGTGCGTCCACTGAACGCGGGAGGGGAGCGGACGGCGGAACTGGTCAACGAGTTCGTGGCACAGGCGGCGCGGCTGATGTCGGAGGAAGACCGGGCCAACATGTTGCTGCTGCGGGGGTTCGCGCAGATGCCAACCCTGCCTCCGATGGGTGATGTATACCGGATGAACCCGGCTGCCATCGCCGCATACCCGATGTACCGTGGGCTGGCGACCGTGGCCGGGATGAAGGTCATTCCCACGGGGCGCCACTTCTCCGATGAGGTGGAGACGCTGCGGGCGAACTTCGGCTCCCACGATTTCTTCTTCATCCACTACAAGCCGGCGGACGCCGCGGGCGAGGACGGGGACTTCGACGCCAAGGTGCAGCGGCTTGAGGAGTTGGACCCGCTGATCCCGGCGATCCGGGAGCTGGAGCCGGATGTGTTGATGGTGGCGGGGGACCATGCCACGCCTGCGATCACGGCGGGACACAGCTGGCACCCGGTGCCGTTCATGCTCAACTCCTGGATGACCCGGGGCGAGGGAGTGCCGGCCTTCAACGAAAAAGAGTGCCGGTTGGGGTCCATCGGCAGCATCCCGGCGACCAATGTGATGCTGCTGGGGATGTCCCACGCGGGGAAGATGGCGAAGTACGGCCCGTGATTTTGAGCGAATCTCGATAGCCCTCTCCCTTGCGGAGAGGGCTTCTTTTTTTCCAGAATACTGCTCCATAGGACAACCCCAAGGAGACGACAGGCCATGCCCCGTTCCATAATTGCCGGCAACTGGAAGATGAACACCACGCTGGAGGAGGCCAAGGAACTGGCCCATGATGTTGCCGCAGGAGTTTCGGAGTCCAGCGAAATCGAGCTGATCCTGTGCCCGCCCTTCATCTCGCTGGCGGCGGTGAGAAGGGCGGTGTCGGGGACAGCGGTGCGAACCGGCGCCCAGAACATGCACTTCGAGTCGGCCGGTGCGTTCACCGGCGAGATATCCCCGGGGATGCTGCGGGAACTGTGCGAGTATGTGATCTTGGGCCACTCTGAGCGACGCCAGCTGTTCGGGGAAAACGACGAGACGGTCAACCGCAAGGTACACGCCGCCCTGGCCGCAGGGCTGCGCCCAATCGTGTGCGTGGGTGAGACCCTGGAGCAGCGGGAGGAGGGGATGGCGGCGGATGTGGTTGAGGGGCAGGTGCTGGCGGGGGTGGCGGACGTGCATGACATAAAGACCGTCGTGGTGGCCTACGAGCCGGTGTGGGCCATCGGCACGGGCCGGGCGGCGACTCCGGAGATCGCCGAGGAGATCATGGGCGGCCCGATTCACGACGCGCTGCGGGACCTGTTCGGAGACGACGCGGACGATGTGCCGCTGCTGTACGGAGGTAGCGTCAACCCCGGCAACGCCGCCGCCTTTGCCGCGCAACCCAGCATCCACGGCGCGCTGGTGGGCGGGGCGAGCCTGCAGGCGGACCAGTTCCTGCAGATCGCGACGGTGGTTGCGGATGTGAAGTGGTGAGGTCCTGGGCTGGGGTAGGGGTACGCCCTCACCCTAACCCTCTCCCGGGGGGAGAGGGGACTGGCTGGAGGGGGCCCTGGGCGATTGCATTTGGAGCAAAAGGCGGCCGTCGCGGGGGGACTCTGGATTCCCGCTTTCGCGGGAATGACGGGGCGGGGTGAGACAGGACGGGGCGGGGGGGATTGACGGGGTGGGGCGGGCCGTGATTGGCTTGTGGATAAAGTAGAGCGCAACTGCTTTGAACCGGTGGCCGTGGATAACTTTTGAAGTTATCAGCACACTTGTTCTGTTTCTGTGACATAGCTGTTGTCCCTGTTATCCACGCCCTTATTAGTGTTAGTGACATATATAAGTCACTTAAATATCTGTTTAAGGTATACAGTAACCGGGGCGTGGACAAAGTGGATAACATCAGCGCGTCCGCCAGATTCAGTCAAGTCGCGATCACCCTGTGTGCCGGCGTCATTCGCCACGGATTGCAGGCTGCCCGTGCTAGAATTTGAGAAGACTCCCGATGCTCCAGCCTGACCGGGTCTCAGCCATATTTGCCGACGCCCGGGATCTCCACGCCGACGCAATCGAGATCCTGGAGCTCGGCAAGCCTCGTATCGCGGCAGAGGCAGCGTGGGGAGCCACCAAGCGGGCCACCGATGCGCTGGTCCTCGCGCGAACGGGGCGGGAGCCTTCCGGGACAGGGCAGACATCGCGGCGGATAATATACCTGGGTCGAATCGACCCTGATGTTTCGGTGTTGGCCCGGCAATACAACGACCGGATTGTAGAATTGCATGGGCGATGCTTTTACCTGGGCATCTGCAACGAGGTACACGACCTCATCAGAGGGACAGCCGAATACATTCGGACTGCTGAGCAATTGGCTGCAGCGAGTGCCGGGGACGCGTCATGTTAAAGACCCAAAGGGCTGCCGAGCTATTCAACGAGGCTCGCAAGACCGGTGAAGACTCATTGCGACGCCTGGACGACTCGGAAAAGCACTGGGACCGGCGGGAACTTCTCAGATCTGCGGAACAGGCGTGGGAGGCTGCCACGCAAGCCACCGGGGCATTGATTCTGACATTAAGCGGAGTCGAACCTGAACCGAACGGAAAAAACGATACCTATGGAATGCTGAGCAGCCTGGCAATCGAGGTTCCGGAGCTAAGGCCCCTGAAGGACAAATACACCGACATGTCCGTTTATCTCTATGACCTCGTGATCTGCAACGGCAGCGTGGACCCACTGGAATTCACCATCGAGGCCATCCGCAACACCGCCGACTACATCCGGGAGTGCCAGCGGCTGGCGGGGCCGGGGTTAGGGTGATGGCCAACGCGCTCTACTACGGGGACAACCTGCCGGTGCTGAGGGAGCATGTGGCCGACGAGTCGGTTGACCTCGTCTACCTCGACCCGCCCTTCAACTCCAACGCCACCTACAATGTGCTGTTCCGGGAGCGGACGGGCGAGGAGTCGCCGGCGCAGATCCGCGCGTTCACCGACACCTGGGAGTGGACGCAGGAAACGGAGCTCACCTTCGAGCGGGACATCATCGGCAACCCGTCGGTTCCGTCGGCGGTGAAGGACATGATCACCGCCTTCCGCCAGTTCATCGGCCGCAACGCTGATGATGGCCTACCTGGTGATGATGGCCCCGCGCCTGGTCGAATTGCGCCGAGTCCTCAAGCTCACTGGCAGCAATTATGACTTGGCAGTCCCACGCACGTAATTCACAAAGGCACTACAAGCCACTAGCATGAATTTGGCCTCTTCGAAAGTCACCTGACGGCTGTCATCCAGAAGAGCGTGCCGGATCCCACCTTCGTCAGAGGTGTAGCCATAGAGCTTGCTGAATGCCTCCTTTAACGCAGGATGGAGCGGCGTTTGAGCGTCCAGTTGGTTTAGCAGACTGCCCAGCGTCCCTCCAGATTTTCCCAAACTGGAAATGAGCTGACCTTCCACCGCTGAGATAGACTCCTTGACTGAATTTCTGTAGTCAGGGTTATTCCGATCCGACAACAGCTCCAGAGCAGTAGTCAATTGATCCGACACCGACCCATTGGCTTCGACAATCGCCTCATCGATTTCGACAATCTCTACGTCGTCAGTTATGGGTGCGATTTGTCCGCCAATCAACCGATAACCTGCCACCTCAGCTCGCAGGAAATCATTCACTGTTCTCGCAAATGCTTCTCTTCGTTCCTCATTGCCGTCATTTTGGTAAATGAACTCAGTGAAATCATAGACATAAAACCATTCGCGTTCGAAGTAATTTTTTCGTAGAAGGTACCTCGTATCTCCCCAGTTTGTCGGTAATGTATCCAATGGACTCTTGAAGAATTTGACCCACAACCTCAAACAGATTTGATATAGCCTAGGGTTTTCGTAGTCCGAGAGTCCTATATCCCGCGCTAGAGGTTTCCAGTAATAGATATCCACAGCGTTCCACAAAGAGTTTCGAAGGTCGGAATCCATGGACTCCATCTGGATAGCTTGTTTAGCGCGTGAGTAACCGTACCTTTGCGAGAAATTCATCGGCAATTGAGGCCTTATCGATACAAGATGTGGAAATTATATCACTCTCCCCTACCTGATATTGAGGTTGGTGAATGCGGAATTTTGCAACTGCCGATGATACCGATCCGTTGCGCACCGGCAGCTTCGACCAAACGACCGCTTCACACTACTCTAGCCATGACCGCTGACGACCCGGCATCGCCCTGCGCGCCGCTCATCTGCGTCGTGGGACCGACGGCGGTGGGGAAGACGGCGCTGGCGGTGGAGCTGGCACGGCGGTTCGACGGGGAGATCGTCAACGCGGATAGCCGCCAGGTGTACCGGGATATGACCGTCGGCACGGCCAAGCCTACCCCCCAAGAGCGAGCTGCGGCGCCGCACCACCTGCTGGACATAATCGACCCTCCTGAGCCCTTCGGGCTGGCCCTGTTCCTGGAGCGGGCCTCCGAGGCGCTGGGCGATGTCCGAAGCAGGGGCCGACTGCCCATCGTCTGCGGCGGGACGGGGCAGTATGTGTGGGCGCTGGCCGAGGGGCAGCGCGTGCCGGCAGTCCCGCCGGACCCGGAGTTCCGGGCCGCACTGGAGGCAGAAGCCGAGAGCCTGGGCGCCGATGCGCTGCACCGCCGTCTGGCCGCAATCGACCCGACGCGGGCGGCGGCCCTGGACGCCAGGAATGTGCGGCGGGTGATCCGGGCGCTGGAAATTCATCGTGCCACGGGCAGATTGGCGTCGGAATTTGCAAACGGCCAGGAGTCTCCCGGCGTCCGCGCTCTGGTGCTGGGGCTGACGATGGACAGAAAGGCGCTGTATCAGCGGATCGACGAGCGCGTGGACCGTATGATGGCCGAGGGGTTCCTGCGTGAGGTGGAGGAGCTGGCGGCGTCCGGAGTGCCTTTCGGGCATGGGCCGCTGGACAGTCCGGGGTACCGTGAGCTGGGACAGTACCTGGTGGGGGAGCTGTCGCTGGAGGAGGCGGTGGCGCGCACGAAGACGCAGACTCACCGGCTGGCGCGGCGCCAGTACGCGTGGTTCAAGCTGTCGGACCCTCGCATAAACTGGCTTGATGCCGGCGACCCCAGGGTGGGGGAACTGGCGGCCGTCGCGGTGTCGTCGTACCTGAGTCCGGAAGGCCCTGTGATACAATGAGCCGCGGTCCGGTATCCCGAATTTCGCGTTCAAACAGGCCGTCAGATCAGGGGAATCCAGGAGCAGGGTCGATGCAATTCACCAAGATGGAAGGTGCGGGGAACGACTATGTTTACATAGACGCCCGCCACCAGGAGCAGGACTGGCCGGAGCTTTCGCGCAGGATGAGCGACCGTCATTTCGGGGTGGGCAGCGACGGGCTGATCCTGATAGCGGACTCCGAAGTGGCCGACCTGAAGATGGTGATGTACAACGCCGACGGCTCCCAGGGCGAGATGTGCGGCAACGGCATCCGCTGCTTCGCCAAGTACGCCATCGAGCGGGACATCGCTGCGCCGTCGGGGGACGGGCTGACGGTGGAGACGCTGGCGGGGATCCGGACCGTGGTGCCGACCTACGCCAGGGCCCGGATCACGGGCGCGCGGGTGGCCATGGGCGCGCCGATCCTGAAGCCTGCCGAGGTGCCGGTGGCGCTGGAACACGCTGGTCCAGGGCTTGACGACGGGCCTGTGCTGGCTTACCCGTTCGGCATGGACGGGCACGACCTGCCGCTGAGCTTCGTGTCGATGGGCAACCCCCACGCGGTGACCTTCATCGAGCAGCCGGTGGCGGACTTTCCACTGCTCACGGTGGGGCCGAAGGTGGAGCACCACCCGATGTTTCCGCGCCGGGTGAACTTCGAGATCGTGAATGTGGAGGCGCCGGGGAAGCTGACGGCGCGGGTGTGGGAGCGCGGCAGCGGCGAGACGCTGGCCTGCGGCACCGGGGCCTGCGCCATCGCGGTGGCGGCGCGGCTGTCGGGACACTGCGGCGACGAGGTGGACATAAAGCTGCCGGGAGGGACGCTGCGGATCCAGTGGGACGGCAAGGGCGAAGTGATGATGGAGGGACCGGCGACGGAGGTATTCACCGGGGAGTGGGCAGTCTGATGACCACCGCGAGGACGAAGCGACTGACATTCGAGGAGTGGCAGGCACTGCCGGAGACGAAGCAGCGCTGCGAGGTGGTGGATGGGGTGTTGGTAATGCCGCCGAGTCCATTTGGCGAACACTATTGGGCTTCCAGCGTTTTCTTTGCGAGACTGGATTCCTTCGTAGCCAGGCATCAGATGGGACTGGTATTCCATTCACCAGTTGATGTTCTGATCAGCCGAGAGCCGCTCAGAGTGCGCCAGCCTGATATCCTGGTGGTCAATGCGGAACTGACGAGGATTAGCCGCCCGGCCGACTTAGTGGGCCTTCCGTTTCTCGAGCATCCTCCTTTGTTGGTGGTGGAGGTTCTATCTGCCAGCAACACGCCCCGCGATATTGAGCAGCGGTTAGCAGACTACCGGAGCATCGGTGTCCCTGAGTGCTGGCTTTCCAGATTCCCGTCCCGGTCGGTCGAGGTGTTGCGCCTGACGTCCGACGCTGCAGAAACGGTGGCCATTTACGGCATGGGTGACACGCTGAGATCCGAGGTGCTGCCGGGCTTCGAGCTGGCCATCGACGATGTGTTCGGGCCGCTGCTGGAGCCGTCGGAGGGTGAACGATGAAGCTGTACAAGCTGCCGATCGTTCTGTACGAGCCATCGGAGGATACCAACGATATGTTCATGGCAGAGGCACCCCTCTTGCCTGGCTGTCGCGCTTGGGGTGAAACGGCCTCACAAGCGATCGAGTACATCCAGGGGGTGGCCGAGGCCTTTGTAGAGTCATATATTGAACTCGAGCAACCGATCCCTCCAGAACTTCTGGCTTTGGAGTTGAAGACGGAGGGCGCGATCGTTGAGGCTGAAATTGTTATTGCCCCATGACATATCGTCAGCTTACGCGAAAGCTCAGAGCCCTGGGCTGCAGGTTTGACCGGCAGGCAAGAGGGTCGCACGAAATCTGGGTAAATCCGGACACCCGGGCCAGGGCGACGATCCCGTTCTGGGGAAGTGACGACCTGAAGCCGGGCGTAATCTCAGCGGTCCTCCGGGACTTGGGAATTTCGCGAAGGGACTTTGATCGGGCATAGGACTAGCCTTTAACAGGGAAACGAGGAGCAGAGGCTGCGAAGATGCAATTTTCGGAAAGACTCGGGAAGCTGGCGCCTTATCCTTTTGTGGAGATCTCCCGCATCATAGCGGCCAAGCGGGCCGCCGGCGCCGATGTGGTGACTTTCGGCATCGGGGACCCGGACATCCCCACGCCGCAGCCGATCATCGACCGCCTGCTGACGGCGTCGCAGTATCCGCCGAATCACCGCTACCCGGAGACCGACGGGCTGCCGGAGATGCGCCGGGCCATCGCCGAGTGGTACGACAACCGGTTTGGCGTGAAGCTCGACCCTGACACCGAAGTGCTGCCGCTGATAGGAGCCAAGGAAGGCATCGGGCACGCGGCCTTCTGCTTCCTGGACCCCGGAGACATCGCGCTGGTGCCCGATCCGGCTTACCCCGTCTACGGAGTCGGAACGATGTTTGCTGGGGCCGAGAGCCATGTCATGCCGCTGTATGAGCGCAACGGCTGGCTGCCCGAGCTGGATGCGATACCGGCCGATGTGGCCCGGGCCGCCAAGCTGATGTGGCTGAACTATCCCAACAATCCGACCAGCGCGGTCGCCAGCGCGGAGGACCTGTCCTCGGCAATGGCATTCTGCCGCGAGAACGACATCGCGTTGCTGCACGACGCCGCCTACAGCGAGGTCGGGTACGACGGCTACCGGGCAATCAGCTTCATGGAGCTGGAAGGCGCCAAGGACGTTGGGATCGAGTTTCACTCGCTGTCCAAGACGTACAACATGACCGGGTGGCGCATCGGAATGGCGGTGGGCAACGCGGACATGATCAAGGCGCTATTCCAGATAAAGGCCAACCTGGACTCGGGTGTCCCGCAGGCCGTTCAGGAGATGGCCATGGAGGCGCTGACCGGTCCGCAGGACTGCGTGGACGACAATGTTGCGATCTACCAACGCCGCCGGAACCGGGTGGTGCAGGCCTGCCGCGCGGCAGGCATGGAGGTCGATGTGCCTCGGGCCAGCCTGTACATCTGGGCCAAGGTGCCGGCGGGATTCACCTCGGCAGAGTTGGCGCAGCGGCTGCTGGAGGATCTGGATGTTGTGGTAACGCCGGGCTCCAGCTATGGGCGGTACGGCGAAGGGTACATCCGGCTGTCGCTGACCACTCCGGACGAGCAGGTGGAGAAGGGCTGCCAGCGCATAGAGGGGTGGACCATACCCGCCCCGCAGGGAGGTTAGTCTCATAGCCAATTCCAGAAGATCGCAGCGGGGCGGAACCGACACCCGGAAGAACGGGGCGAGGTCACGAGTGGTTGACGTAACCCCGGAGCAGGAGCGCGCCGTCCTGGTTGCGGTCGAGTTGAAGGGGCGCGACCAACTGTGGACGCTGGAAGACACACTGGGTGAGTTGCGTCATCTAGCCGAATCGGCTGGCGCCGAAGTGGTTGGCACCATATTCCAGCGCTCGGACCGACTCACCCCCACCTACATCGGCAAGGGCAAGGTGGACGAGCTGCAGGAGCTGGTGCACGAGAAGAATGCTGGCGTCGTTATCTTCGACGAAGAACTGACCCCGACGCAGCAGCGCAACCTGGAGGCTGCGCTCTCTCCACGGACGTTCACCCGGAACGGCGAGCAGACCGAAATCAAGGTCATCGACCGTACCGCTCTGATCCTGGATGTGTTCGGCCGGCACGCTTCCACCTACGAGGGCAAACTGCAAGTGGAACTGGCGCAGCACGAGTACCTGCTGCCGCGTCTGGCCGGGCAGTGGTCTCACCTCGAACGGCTTGGCGGCGGGATCGGGACGAGGGGCCCCGGCGAGACGCAGATCGAAACTGACCGGCGGCTAGTTCGACGGCGCCTGCAAAAGATCAAGTCGGAGCTTGATGGCGTTCGACGTCGCCGAACGCTGCACATGGACCGGCGCAAGAAATCTGCGATCCCAATGGCCACGCTGGTCGGCTATACGAACGCTGGAAAGAGCACGCTGTTCAACGCGCTGGCCAGTGCCGGCGCAACCGGCGAGGCCTCCCTGGCGGCGAATCAGCTGTTCTCGACCCTCGACCCTGTGACTCGCCGGATCCGCCTCCCGTCCGGTGCCCCGCTGCTGCTGAGCGACACGGTCGGGTTCATCCAGAAGCTTTCGCCCAATGTGATCGCTGCATTTCGGGCGACACTGGACGAGTTGGATCGCGCAGATGTCCTACTGCATGTCATCGATGTTTCGCATCCCAAAGCCCCGGAACAGACCGAGGTCGTGGAGCAGACCCTCGATGAGCTGGGACTGGGAGAACGGCCACGGCTGCTTGTCATAAACAAGATGGATCTTCTCACCGACTTGGAGGTATCTGGCCGCGAGTTGGGAGATGCGCCGGAACTTCCGCTGGGTGCCGGGTGGGAAAGGGACGCGGCGGACGGAGTGCTAGTATCGGCGGAGAAGGGCTGGAACCTGGACCATCTCCTGGTGGAAATCGAGGATCAGTTGGTTAACCTTGATGGCCCGCTGCTGATGACCGAGGAATACGCCAGCGGCTGGCGATGACCGTCGCGAGGCGATCAAGTGTAGAGCAGAAGAGGTCTGGCAGTACCAGACCTCTCTTACTTTGGCCGGGAGCACTGACTGGTCTAGTCATAGGCGCCGCCGTGGTAGCGCTCGTACACCGCCTCGAACGCCTCCTCTCTCCCTCTTGGGGCGTTTTCCCGGTAGGCCCTGTATATCTGCTCTTCTGTGATTGGCGCGGTCCATCCTGTGGCCTCGGCCTCGAGGTACAGCTGGCGCATGGCAGCTGATGCTGCTTCCTCACCGAAAAGCTGGTAGATCTCCAGCAGGAAAAACTCGCCAAGTGCATAGGTGCAGATTCCACGGCTTTCGAACCGTTCGGGGTCAAAATCCCGCATGCTCAGGAACCGGCTTATGGTGCCTGCGCCCCACACCCTGCATTCGTCTTCCCAGACCTGTTGCAGGTTGAGACGCCGGGAGCTGATCCGCTGCCTGCCAAGTTCCGCCCTGGCGTAGTCGGGCAGAAAGCCGGCGGCACCTTCAGTGAACCATGCCGGGGCCCCGGTGTGCCCACCCCAGTAGATGTGGCTCATCTCGTGAAAGACCGCCAGATCGAAGTCCCGGTTGTACTCCCGCCCGGTTATCGCCAGCTGGTCTGAGAGGGCATAACCGACGCCCCGTTCAGGCCTTTCGCCAGACCTGAGGCTGGGCTCGATGATGCCGATGACGACCGGGTCCCAAGGGAAGGGGACGCCCATGAACTTCTCCAGGTGGCGAGCGATATCTTCCATCAACTCGATGCTGTCGTCGTTGCTGGGGAAGGGGCTGTGTCTGAACACCCTGAACCGGACTTCTCCAGCAAGTGGGAGTGTGATGGTTTTGGAGCGAACATAATGAGTGTCCAGCATATCTTGGTACTGGTCCTTGGACCGCCCCCTGGTCGCGTCAAGGACTGCGATGAACGTCAACTCCTCGTCGTCGATACCGTCATTGACCCAGGGAAGGTCGGCAATGCCTGATTCTTCGTCATACAACAGGGAGCGGAGGCGGTCGAGGGCACTGCATTCAAATTGGGTAGCTCCGCCTTGTCGCCAGGGATAATCCGCCAGCTTTTCGGAAACGAATTCATTGGTCTCATCGAAGGATCCCACCAGGTCCCGAACACGGCGTACACTCTCTGTCTCTCCTGCTACAATGCCGTCCTCAATCCAGGGGGCTGTCAGCAACTGCCTGAGGAGTAAGGTGAACTCCGGGTTCGAAGATTGCAGGAAATTCTGAACGGGGCCCTGCCCCTGCGGCTGGTTAATGGTAGCGCATTTGGTTATCCAGGGGTCCGCCAAGTGGGAGGACACATCCGTATCGGAACGCGCCGCGTCTTCGAGCAGGTCCCAGAAGTCACGCAGCGCTCCCATTTCCACGGAGGTCAGGCCGTCCGCCACCCAAGGAAAGTCGGCCCAGCGCTCAGCGAGTTCGGGGTCAAACGGGGCGGTGAACCGGAGAACGTCGCGCAGCCTGTTGATGGCATCGGCCTCGTTTTCACTCTCATTCACAGTGATGCCGTCGGCCACCCACGGATAGCTGGCCACCTTTGCGACGAAGGAAGAATTGGCGATGCCTGCGCTTTCGATCAGCGTCTGGAAGATATACAGCGTGTTACTTTCAACTTCGCTAATCCCGTCCTCTACCCAAGCATGGCCAGCCAGATTCTCGACGACCTCGGGGCCCGTTGCGGACGATGCTTTCAGCATTTGCCTGAAACTGTGCAATGCTCCAAGCTCGGAGTCACTGAGACCGTCCTGAACCCAGGTCCATCCGGTCAACTCGTCTGCAAGGATTGAGTGTGATTCGATCGCAGAATCCCGCAGTTGCCTCAATGAATTGATGCCGTCGACTTCAATTTCCGTCAGGCCGTCGGCGACCCAGGGGTAGGCCATAACTTCGTCAGCGAGTGAGGAAGTTTCGGGACCCTTTTCCACCATCAGTTGCTCCAGAATGTAGAGTGCCTCCAGTTCAGTTTGGCTGATTCCATTCTTGATCCAGTCGTACCCGAGCAGCAATATCCCTGAATCAGACCCGGCTTCGCTTGCTGCATCCAGTAATGCCTGCAGGATGTTCAGGGCGTCCAGTTCCTGCTCCGAAATTCCATCGGATACCCACGGGAACACCTGCAACTGGTCAAATACCAGAGGACTGTCGTCGGCGTTGGCACCGAGCAGTTCCTCGAATCTCTGGACCTGTGCGAACTCGCTGGTACTAATCCCGTCGGACACCCAGGAGGATTCAATAAGTTCTTGTACTTTGCCCGCATCTCGGGGGTCCGCGGTCTCGAATACCCTCAGCAAGGTGTACAGGGATTGGTTCTCTTGTGGTGTGATGCCGTCAACAACCCACCGATAGCCAACTACGGTTTCGGCTCCTTCCAAGGAGGCCGATCTCGATGCAATTATCAGATCCCGGAGTCTGTTTATCGCATCGGGTTCAGGAGTGGTTATCCCGTCCACAATCCAGGCGAAGGACAGTATCCTTTCCACTATGTCGGAGTCCAGATTTCGGGCAGTCTCGAACAAGGAGGAGAAGACATAAAGCGAGTCTAACTCGCTCTTGTTGATGCCGTCGGCGATCCATGGGAAGTCCAGCAGTTGTTCGCCAAGAGCGGAATTCTCTCTTCCTGCGGCCTGGACTGCATCATAGATAGGGCGAATCGCCTCCCATTCTTCCCGGGTAACGCCGTCGTTGACCCAGAAGAACGAAATCAGTTTCTCCAGGTACCTTGCATCCCGTCCCCTCTCGGCCTCAAGCAAGCTGCCAAAGGCAGTCAGGCTATCCTGTTCGGATACGGTTACACCGTCGGCGATCCAGTCGGAGGATGCCAGCGTGCTGACAACATCGGCGTTGGGAGGACCCGCAACGTCCAGCAATTTTTGGAATGATCGCACCGCCTCCAAGTCTTCGCTCGAAATCCCATCGGCAACCCAGTCGAGCCGAGCCAGGTCTTCGGCCAAACCGGAATTCTGTCGTTCCGAGGTACGCAGCAGGAAAAGGAAGTCTTCAAGGGCCTTCGCATCGCTGGCGGAAACGCCATCGGCCATCCAGTCATGCCCCAGCAGCACCTCCCCCAGACGGGGGTTGTTCCAGGAATTCGACCGCACGATGTCATGGACGCCGACCAAGGCCCTCGCTTCAGTTTGAGTAATGCCGTCGACCAGCCAGGGGAATTCGACAATTATCATCCCAAGGGACTGGTCCTCGCGGAGAACCCCATGGATGGCCGATGCGGCCTTCGCCACATGCTCCAGCGAGGAACCGTCCTGGAATCCCTGGGACGATGCCAGGAGCCTTGCAGTGTCCAGGTCGCTGGCGGCGAGAGCTGCGACTCCCCTGAGTGCGCTGCTTTCTGCGCTGGAGAAGCCGTTCTGAAGCCAGGAACTGTCGAGTAGCCTCTCGCCCAGGTCCGATTCGATGTCAGCGGTGAGGCGGATGGATGCCACGCCCGTCGATGCCGCGTTGGTCACACCTCTACTGGCCTCCATCCAGGGTAACGCAACCAACCTGCGGGCCAGTTCCGGATGCCCTGCCGTGAGGACGGCAATTTCTTCGAGCAGAAGCCGTTCGCGTTCAATGACTTCATCGCGAACCCAGGAAAACTGAGATACCCTTTCGCCTAGATCCCGGTCGTAGGCCCAGATTGCCTCGATGGATTCCCGGCCCGAAGAGTGAATGGAATCGGGAGGGGAGTCGAACCATTCGATATACATGGAAGGGGATGGAACGGGGGTGGCAGTCGGTTCTGGCCTTGGCGTGGGAGCAGTCGTGGGGGTCGGTGCAGCTTTTGGCCTTGGCGAAGGTGAAGGAGTTGTAGCCGTAGCACTGACCGGTGAAGGCGTTTCCCGGGGAAACGGCGTTTTTGACATAACTGGAGGCGTTAATTCAGAGCTCTCTGGCGTAGCACCTTGGGTTGGCCCCTGCTCCGAGTCGCAAGCGGCCAGCATTGCCACCACCAGCAATGACAAAAATAAGAAAGCCACCGCCAAGACCCGCTTCACCATTGTTGCCCATATTTTCTATTTGCAATTCAGATACAACTATCTATACATACGCTCCTTCGTATATGCTGGATTCTCAGCAGAAATGAATGCCGCTTGGCAGTGTTTACCAAGGGTCAGGTCTCAGCATCTCCACCTAGCCTGTTGGCGGCCGTCAGGGTGACATAAATCAATCGACAGGTTGGTTCGCACAAGATACGTTATGTATCGTTGAGGCGGTATTTTGGGGCCTTTTGACATAATATCGCTTACCGGCGGAACCACCCTGGTCCTCCGGAGTTGGAGGCAACGGGCCTTCCAGTCCCGTTTAGTGCGCCCCTCAGGCCGTCGGCAGGGTTGCGCTGCCCGAGGGGCGTTCCCTATAATTGATTGTTGTCCCGATCGCGGGCGGTTAGCTCAGTTGGTCAGAGCGCCTCGTTCACACCGAGGAGGTCGGAGGTTCAAGTCCTCCATCGCCCACCATGTCGCAAGGGACTCTTGAGAACCGGGCACCGGCCCGGGCTCCCCGGGCCGAGGTGGCGGAACGGCAGACGCGCTGCGTTCAGGGCGCAGTGTCCTTACGGATGTGTGGGTTCAAATCCCTCCCTCGGCACCAACCAGCCACATGGCACCCCTCGCGCGCTTGTAGCTCAGCGGATAGAGCGCTGCCCTGCGGAGGCAGAGGTCGTGAGTTCGAATCTCGCCAAGCGCACCATACACCCTTGGCACCCCTCGGAACCGCTTCCGGGCCGTACCATCCTCCGCCATACCTTCCCGCAACGATTGACTGAGCCACAGTTTATAGGAAAGTAGCGGAATATTAGGCCCCTAGCTTAACTTCTCACTACGCCCTGCAGAAAGTCCTTTTTGTCCAGTTACCTATGCCTCGCTCTTTGCCTTGGAAACTAGCCCAACAGCGATGTATTGGGAAGTTGGAGAAGGTTAGGCGATTGCACTAACCTTCTCAGCTTGGATCGAAGGAACCGCAGGGAGGCCCGATGCCCTGGACGTGCTTTCCCAGACTGTCAGTTGCATCTGGGAAAGTATTGGTGAATTAGGCAGATGAACTAACTTCTCTGCCGTGGCAACAGCCAACGTCAGACCTTGGCGAACTTCTGGATTCGCTGGTTGGCCGTGTCAATGCCGTAAATGCTTCCCTCAGAATCTGTGTAGACTTGGTGGGCGCCCTCGAATGTGCGGCCCCGGGCCAGCAACTCGCCGTCAAGGGTGTAGATGCTGATGCGGGGGATCTGGTCAGTAACGTAGACAACCTGGTTCGCGTCGATGTGGACACCCATGGGGCACTTGAAGTCGGTCCACTCGGACAGGAATTCGCCCTCTGCTGTGAACACCTGCACCCTGTGGTTCTCGCGATCCGCGACATAGACGCGGCCGTCCTGAGACACTCGGATGCTGTGGGGAACCCGGAACTGCCCTGGGCCGCTGCCAGGGGTGCCGAAACTGCTTATGTAATCTCCTTCGGAACTGAATCGATGGATACTGGAGTTACCGTAGCCGTCGGCGACAAACAGATCGCCTGAGGGCGCGACACAGACGTCGGCTGGATGGTTGAACGGCGCCTGCAAGGCCGCCTGGTCACGCGTACCAAGCGTCCGCAGTAGGTTGCCGGCAGTATCGTAGAGCAGTACCTGGTGGGCGTCCCGGTCGGTGAGGTAAACGGTGTCGTCAGGGCCTACATGTATATGGTGGGCGTCGGCAGGCACGCCGTCGCGCTTCTGCCACACGCCTTGAACGGTGCCGTTTGAGTTGAAAATCACCACGCATGGCCCTTGCCGCTGGAACACATAGACCCGGTCCCTGGAATCCACGGCAACTCCGCTGGGCCCCTGGAGCGACATGCCACTGAGCAACCTTGCCCAGTCCTGCTGGTATTCGTACCTGTAATCTCCCATTCCAATGGTCGCTGTCATCGCACACTCCCAATAGGTCCAAATCGCCCGTGCTATACTGCCGGCGCGGTCCGAATTCCTTTCTCTTGAGATATTACTCCATACCCGCAGTTTCGAACTGCCCCCGGTATGGCCATGGAGGCGAAGGTGAAACTGGACGGTTCAGTGATTATAGTCACCGGCTCCGCCACCGGTCTTGGTGCGGCCACTGCACGCAACGCGGCGTCCAAAGGCGCAAGGTTGGTGATCAACTATACCAAGAGCATGGTGGAAGCCGAGGAAACGGCACAGGCCTGCCGGGAACTGGGCACCGACGCCGTATTATGTCAAGGGAATGTGGCCGAGGACGCCGACTGCCGTCGCATGGCCTCGGTGGCCTTGGAACGTTGGGGTCGCATCGACGGGCTGGTCAACAACGCTGGATCGTCGAAGTTCGCAAGCGCGGCTGACCTCGAGTCCCTCTCCGGGGAAGACTTCCTGAACATCTACGCGGTCAACGTGGTGGGCGCCTACCAGATGATCAGAGCGGTGACTCCAAGCCTGAAAGCGCAGGGAGAGGGTTCGATCGTCAATGTGTCGTCGATCTCGGCAATAACCGGCGGGGGAAGCTCGATAGCCTACGCCGCTTCAAAGTCGGCCCTGAACACTATGACCAAGGGGCTCGCCAGATCCTTGGCTCCGGAGATCCGAGTGAATGCCGTTTGCCCCGGCCCCGTCCCGACTCGCTGGTGGGATGGCGGTCTGGGTGAAGAGGAAGCAAAGAGGCTGTTCGAGAGCTTCGAGAGACAGGTGCCGCTGCAGGAAGCGCCCTCACCAGAGAGCGTCGCCGACACCGTGGTGTGGCTGCTCGAGGCCGCTGGCCATGTGACGGGCGAGACAATCATGATTGATTCGGGAATGCACCTGATCAGCTTCAAGCCGTAAATTTGTCTGGACTGTGATTTATTTGATTAGGGGATTTACGGGATTTCTCGATTTACCAATCCGGAGCATCCTTCAATCCGGTAATTCCTGGCCTGATTCAGACAAACCTGGCCGTCAATGACCTGGTCGTCAACTGAGAGGTAAAGCGTGAGCAACGAGAGTCCTTTGGAGATGGGCGGCACCGGCAAAGGGCCTACGCTGGTGGACTACCTGCTATACGAGCCGGAAGAGTCGGGCATTCTCTGGATCAAGTTCAACCGTCCGGAGCGCATGAACGCGCTGGTAGGCAACTCTCAGGAGAACGGGACGGTAGCCAAGGTCGGCGAGTATATGCGGGCGGGAGACGACGACCCGAACATCCGGGTGATAGTGCTTACCGGCGTGGGCCGCGGTTTCTGCTCTGGGGCGGATATGCGCCGGGACAACGACCCGTCAGTCACTGGCGATAACTTCGTTGGCAACCGCGGGACTGAAGAGGGACCGGATGCGGCGAGGCAGCACTTCTTCCACGGGTTCACTCACCTGCACCGGGACATCTCGCTGATCCGGAAGCCCACCATCGCCATGATTAACGGTCCGGCCGTGGGATCCGGGATGGACATGGCGCTGCATTGCGACATTCGCGTGGGTTGCGAAAACACGCGGTTCATTGGCTACCAGCAACTGGGCCAGATAATCGAGAACGGCGGAAGCTACTACCTTCCGAAAATGGCAGGGTTGGGTCGCGCTCTGGAGTTTGCCTACACCGGGCACCTGGATGCGCAGCGGGCGTACGACTGGGGGCTGCTGAATTACCTGGTGTCCAGCGAGGAGCTGGAACAGACCACCCGCGATCTGTGCAACCGGATCATGCGAACGCCGCCTATGGTGCAGTGGATCAGCAAGCGGATCATGCGAACGGCCATGGACTCGAGCCTGGAGAACACGATGGTGCTGACCTCCAATGCGGGCGGGATCCTGAACGGCTCGGACGACGCCGAGGAGGCGCGCCGCGCTTTTCTCGAGAAGCGCGCCCCGGAGTTCCGCGGGAGGTAGGGAAATGGCCAACCTGACGGAGCTGATCGAACGGGCCCCCTGGCGGGAAGCGGTAACATACCGGGACACCTGGCCCCACGAATACATACTTACGGAAAAGGACGACCAGAAGGAGTTGCTTGACGCCATCTGCAGCCGGTTCCGCGATGGAGAAGGAGTCGCCTGCCGTTTCTTCCGGATGAACAATACTTACCTGTTCATTGGTGAGCACAAATACTGGCTGATGACGCACTACAACGACATTGATCCCTACAATGATGAAGGTGATTATGTAATCAATCGCGCCAGTCTCTACAAGGACCGGCGCGATTTCCTAATCCAGCCGGGTGATACAGGCCGTCAGGAGGACTATCCCATTAACCCACCCCAGAAACGCTGACAGGAGACGGGGTGAACTGGGCGACCACTTTTTCCACCGAGTCGTTCACGGGCGGTCAAGCTGGCTACGCCGTCCATGTCTCAGGACGAGGAGTCCGGGCGTATTTGGTGGGTGCAGCATATTTGTGGCCCTGCTAGGCGACGGCGAGAGCGCCCACCGCGACCGAAGGCAGCGTAACCGGCAGTTGCTGCCAGGTCTGGCCGCGGTCGGGGCTGTGGTAGAGAAGTCCGCCGTCGGTGCCCGCGTAAACATCGCCAGGGGAAGACGGGTCCCACTCGAAGGCCACGACCATTGACTCCGCTGCTTCGCCCTCGCCCAGGCCGTCGACCTTCTGCCAGGTCTGACCGCCGTTGGCCGAGCGGTAGAACTGCGGCGAGTTGCGGCGGGCGTTTTCGGAGACCGTTACCAGCACCTGGTCTGCATCGTCGGGCGCGGCGGCGATGTGAAGAGTGTAACGGCGGGCCAGGCCGTCGTTGATCTTCTCCCACTCGTCTCCGCCGTTGCTGCTCCGGTACGGAGCGCTGGCAGTGGCTACGTAAACGCGTTCCTGCTTGTCGGTGCCCAGGTTAAGGCAGTGGATGTCGTCATCCAAGCCGGGCAGTTGCTGCCAGGTGCCGCCGCCGTCGGTGGAGCGGACCACACCTCCCACCTCGATTCCGGCGTACAGAAGGTTGGAATCACCTGGAGAGACCGCCAGGTCCCGGATGTGGGAGTCTCGCGTGGGTGCGTGGAATCCCCAGTTGGTGGACTCTGGTACCTCCTGGAAACTGGGGCACTCGGCCCAGCTTGCGCCAGCGTCTTCCGAGCGGAAGAGGGCAGCCGGCTCGCTGCCAACATACACCGCATCGACCGAATGGGAGGCGGCAAGGACGCTGTGGGCGTAGTCTGAGGGGTAGGAGTCGAGATGCGTCCATGTTGTTCCGCCGTCGTCCGTACGGTAGACCCCGGCTTCATATGCAGCCAGCCAGGCCCGCTGCGGATCAATGGGGCTTACGGCCACGCGCGCCGCGGCATGGGGCAGGTGCGTAACGGGACCTAGCCGCCAGGTCCTGCCGCCGTCGTCGCTTCCGATGGCGCAGACCCCGTCGTGCAATCCCACATAGATCAGGCGCTGCTGTTGCGACATCGTTTCCGTACCTCCGTTTATGTTAAACCCGAGCGTGCTTTGTCCCAATTATAAGCCAATCGGCGCGCGCGCGTGGTGTGGGGCAGGGTTTACGAATCTCGCTGGCGATACTATGATATCAGCACGGCGGGTGGTTAGCTCAGCCGGTTAGAGCACCTGCTTTACACGCAGGGGGTCGCAGGTTCGAGTCCTGCACCGCCCACCACGGATTTGCCTGGAAATTCACGGAGTGGCAAAACAGCGAGGCGAGCAGTGGCAATGCTCATGTGCAAACCACACCTCTTCGACCCCTCAGTGCCAGTACGCTGCTGGAAAGGGTGCGCTGGTGCCTGACTCCCCTTCTTCACCAGACCGGTACGGTCTCTCCGAATCTGAACTGCCGGCTCCCGCAGACGAGTGGGACGCAGGTCACATGGGTTGCGGCGAAGTCATCATCCTGCTGCGGATGAGAATGCGTAACCTCAACTCCGGAGATATCCTCAAGCTGACCTCCCACGACCTCGGAGCCCCTGAAGACCTCCCCGCTTGGTGCCGGATGACCGGTCGCCGTCTTCTTCTCGCTGAGCATCCCCACTATTGGATTGAAGCCAAGGGCGGCTGATTAGCGCCCAATACCCTTATATATAAGGTAGGAGAAACATCGATGGCGGATAAGTTCTGCGTAAACCTGACCTGCGCCAAAAACGATACCGACAAGGCGACCGTGGCCTTCGTGATAGCCAACGCCGCACTTGGATCGGAAAAGGATTCTGTCGTCTTCCTGAGCACCGAGGGAGTGCGTTTGTCCCAAAAAGGGTACGCCGACGATGTGCATGAAGACGGGTTTCTGCCATTGCGGGAACTCATGAGCAACTTTGCGGAGGCAGGCGGCAACATCCTGGTGTGTGCGCCCTGCTTCCGGAAACGGGATCTGGACGAGGAAAACCTGGTCAACGGGGCGAGGATCGTAGGTGGTGCGGTGCTTGTGGAGTTTCTAACGGGGGGCACGCCCTGCATCACTTACTAGTAGCCGCCAAGCCACCATCCGAAAGACTAGGAAATCAGCATGGAACCTGTCGAATTTCACGGCTATCAACCGGATATCAGCTTTGACGGTGGCGATCTGGACTGCGGTGGAGGGCTGCTGCTGCTCATCCGCCGCCATATTGATCCGCTGAACCCGGGCGGGCTGCTGGAAATCCTCTCCACCGACTCGACAGTCGAAGTGGAACTTCCGGCTTGGTGCCGTCTGACCAAGAACGAACTGGTGTCTTGGACCAGAAACAACCGACAGCGCAGCTTCCTGGTCAGCAAGGGCCCGTTTGTTGAACCCGGACCGGTACACACTTTGACCGCAACTGCTGATATAGGACAGCAACTGAAGGTGGCGGTTACGATTCCGGAGACTCTGCCTTCTCCGGCCTCGGCGCCAAGGATCTCGCCTCTTTCGGTGATGGGCATCGGCAGTTGGCCACGACCGCGCTGGATGCTGCAGGCCATCCACGATCGCATGGCCGGAAGGCTGGACGAGCCCGAGTACCAGACGACGGCAGACGACGCTGTCAGGCTGTGCATTGACGCCCAGATCAGGGCGGGCGCAGATGTGTTGACCGACGGGGAACAGCGCCGCGACAGCTACGCCAGCTTTGTAGGCGGTCTACTCGATAACTGTCAGCTCATACCACTCAGCGACCTCACGGCCATGGTCGACGACCCCGAGGAGTTCGAGCAGGAACTTCGCGCTTTGGATGTGCTTGCGGCCGAGGTGCGGCACCCTGTGGTCTACGGCAGCTTGGGGCGCAGCCGCCCTCTGGCCGTCCCTGAGTTCGAATTTGCCAGTTCCTGCGCCGACCGGCCAATCAAGGTGGCACTCCCTGGTCCCTATCTGCTTACCCGAACCATGTGGATGGACTGCCTGACGGACCGGCCATACGACACACGGGAAGAATTGGCCCGGGATGTGGTCCGGGTTTTGCGCGAGGAACTGCATTTCCTCCTTGCAGAAGGAGCTTCACTGGTCCAGTTCGACGAACCGGTCCTGACCGAGGTCGTGTTTGGAGCTCCCAGTCAGAACCGGTCTTTCATGTGCGGAGCACTGAGCGAGAAGCTGGAGCCTGAACTGGAGCTGGATTTCGCCTCGAATCTGCTGAACGAGGTGGTTCGGGGGTTGCCGACAGAACGACTGGGCCTCCATATATGCCGGGGGAACTGGACCAAGGATGAATCCGCGGCACTGGCTGGCGACTACAGTGCTCTCATGCCGGTCTTGAAGGCCACCAAGGTTGGGACGCTCTTCCTGGAGCTCTGCACCGAACGGGCGGGAGAGGCCGAATTGCTCCAGGAACTTCCCGATGACAAGCGAATAGGTGTCGGTGTGGTCAACCAGAAGCTGGATTCGGTTGAGCCCGTGGAGGAAATCAGGCAGCGTCTGGAGCGGGCCGTCAACCTCTTTGGTGAAGAACGGGTGCTTCTCACTCCGGATTGCGGATTCGCCACTTTCGCGGACAATCCCGTGGCCTCGGCCAGCGTCGCTGAAGCGAAGCTCAAGGCGATTGTGCAGGCCCGGGACAAGTTTCGCGGCGGCTAGGTTAACTGGTCCCTAGCTGGCGTCGGTCTGCTGATGGCGGCCGATGTAGCCGACAATTACCCTTCGGCGCTCCCGGTCCCAGTCGAATGCGATGCGGATAGTATATCTTGCGTCGAAAGTGGTTCCCTTCCCGATGTGTTCCGCCAACCAGTGCCGTTTGCCGTCCACCCTGGTGGTGTAGGACTTTTCGTACCTGGAAAGGGTGGTTTCCCCCTGATCTCCCTTGTACCACCAGCCGCAGGCCTCTTTTATTGATTGGTCGAAGTCGGTGACCCTGAGGCGACCCATTCGCGAAGCATAGTATGTCGTGGCAAGCCAGCGCAGGGCTTCCCATACCTTCGCGGGGTCGATGAAGGGGTTGTCCGCAATATTCGATTCTGAATTGGGGGCAAAAAGCAGTTCCTGTTTGTACCGGTTCCGGGCCATCTCGACCGCAGCATCGACGCTGTCCAACTGCGGTGGCGCTTCCTTCTCAATATCGGTCCCGACACCGTTGATCGCGGACCGGTAGGCCATGCGCCAGGACTCTTCCATTTCCTGGCTGCTGAACAGTTCCGCCTTGAGAGACTCCACCTCGTCCCTGAGATCCCGATTCTCAGAACTAAGGGCGACCGCACTATCGCGGAGTCCACTGTTCTCGGACTGGAGCGCCTCGAAATCGTGCCCGGTGAAGGACTGCGGCTCGGCGGTCGCAACCGGGGGTTCAGAAGGGCTGGTGCCGGCAATGGGCGAGAGTTGATGACCAGACCCCCGGTAATTCAATTCCCTGGATGAATCCTGTGGCGTTGAGTCGAGGCGTCCGCCCGAAGGCTCTGGAGCATCTCCTGCAGATTTAATGTCGACGGGAACTCGCGGCGCCGCTCCCGCCATCGGGGCGGAAGACGCAGCCGACTCCCCGCCAGGCTCACCGGTCATCAGGGCGTCGATATCTCCCAGCGCGTGCATGATTGCCGGTTGCAGGGCGTCCCTCTTCTTGCTGAGTTCCCGCTCTTCGCTGATGCTGAGTGCCCGGTCGTGTACCACGCGATATTCGGTGAGTAACGACTGCAAATTCTCCACAAGTCCCAATGCCGCAGCGGTGTCGGCTTGGTGTGATACCCGTGATGCGGCCCATTCATGGGTATCCTGTTCGAAGAATGTGAGCAACTCTGAGAAGTCTCTTCGGAGGGCCTCCAGGATAGAATCGAAATCTGATGCCCAGCGCAACTGGGCCGCTTTCTCTTCGATAAGGCTGGATACCGATGCCGCAAATTTGGGTATCACACCTTCCCATAACGAAGAAGTGGCAGGGAGCGTCTGCAGGGTCGTCAATAATTCCGATATTGTGTCGGCAGCTCCCCGTTCTTCCGAATCCGCATCAGGTTGCAGAGGAAAGTTTCCCGACACATAGCACAGCATCAGCCCTATGTCGTCGCGACCGTAGCCCCCGTGAACCGCGGAAAAGGCGTCGACTTCCGACTCAACCTCCTCTGGGGTCCAGGAGTTCCTGAAACGCCTTCCGGGCAGGTCCAGCCCGCCAGTAGGGCGTTCAGAGGAGGCGAGGTATCGCTCCGATTCTTCCCTGAGCGACGCATGAGACTCAGCCCAGCATCGGAAGACAGCACAAGCCAGTTTGCTTGACTTCTGGATTGCCGTCTCTATCGGTTCCTGGAGGATGGTGCGAAGACCGTCAAGGGCACGCCCAGCCTGGCCTCGCCTGAATCCACCGGCGGACAGGGTAATTTCGTCGTTTACGGCAGCCCGCAATGACTGCCGTGCGCTCTCCGGGAGATCGGGAAAACTGTTCAGTACGCGACTGACCAGAGCACTGCGAAACTCGGGAGTTATCGGCCCATCCTGCAGGAAAATGGCATTTATGGGCAAACCGGCTTGTTGCATTTGGCCTTCGCCGACACTTTCCGCCATAGATTGCAACTCCTATCCGCCTTCCGGCCCGTTTCGGCAATAGGGAGGGCGCAGGGCAATCAGCCGAAATGATAGGGAATTATGATACGCCCGCTGTCATCCGGAGGGCAATCCGCCGGAGGCGACAGGCAGGGCGTACGCATTCTAATTTTATGGAGCCCAATAGATCGTCATTCCCGCGAAAGCTGGAGTCCACGCCTCCCTGCCCGAAGCTGATTGTATCGGCGCGGAACCCTCGGAATTCCCGCTTTGGCGGGAATGACGGGGGGCTTCACCGCGTATCGAGTTAGAAT
This sequence comes from Dehalococcoidia bacterium, assembly GCA_963667765.2. Taxonomy (GTDB): domain Bacteria; phylum Chloroflexota; class Dehalococcoidia; order Lucifugimonadales; family UBA3495; genus VXOI01. The sequence continues at coordinate 710,695 of CAXXON010000003.1, forward strand.
GCCGCTATTCCGTGGCGGCAGGCAGTCCTGTTGAAATAGACACGCGATGCGCGGCGCTGAATTGACAATGCACTTCCTCTATAGCACAATCGCGCGAGAACGGCCCCATTTCACAGGCCCAGTGCTGGGTATGAGATAGGAGGAGTCTCTTTATGTTAAAGATCGGCCATGTTGTTGTTCGCCCCGGACGCCGCCATGGAGACGAACCGGTTGAAATTCCCGTGCCCGAGGAATTGGAGACCGTCCCTGGCATTCCGATGAACGTGAAGGATATCGACTTTTACAGCCGCGAGTACCCTCTGCAGCGGCAGCAGGTTGAACACGCGGCCGACACCGAGTGGGCACCCACTGTGGGCACCGAGGAAATGCAGCAGTACCATCACGAGCACCAAGCCGTGATGGAGCAGTTCTATCCACTGATGAACCGCTCCGGCGACCTGCCGCCTACGGGAACCCCCTCGGGCGAGGATGTTACCGATCTGATCCGCACCAAGGCCCGCGAGATGGGCTACCTTGAGGTCGGATTCACCGAACACGACTCCCGGTTCATTTACGAGGACCGGAAGAGCCATGTGAAGTTTGGAAACGCCATCTGCCTGGCCCTTGAGCAGGACTTCGAGGAAACGCAGAGCGCTCCGAGCATGGCTGCCGAGCACGGCCATTTCGGGACTTACGAGATCCAGGCACCGATGGGACTGGAGATGGCCGACTTCATCCGCTCCCTGGGTTACGGAGCTCAGGTTCACGGGCCAAGCAATCACAGCGCCGCCACCATTCCCATGTTCGTGGCCGCCGGTCTGGGACAGCTGGGAGCCAACGGCCAGTTGTTGACTCCTCACGCCGGGGCCCGCTGCCGTCTGCAGATCATCACAACCGACGCGCCGGTGACCTACGACGAGCCGGTAGACTATGGCTTCCACGCTTTCTGCCAGGTGTGCCAGGTCTGCGTGAACCGCTGTCCGGGCCGTGCGCTCATGCGTGAAAAGATCTGGTGGCGTGGCGTGGAAAAGAACAAGCTGATCTACAAGCGCTGCCGCCCGGTTATGTCGCGTTACGAGGGTTGCGCCATCTGCATGAAGGTCTGCCCAATCAACAAGTACGGCGCCAAGAACGTGATGGAATACTACGCCGAGACCGGGCAGGTGCTGGGCAAGGGTACCCACGACCTCGAGGGCTACACCCTGCACAAGGAAAGCACCGGAAGGTACACCACCGGTTACTTCGGCCCCGGTGAGTTGCCCACTTTTAATGCGGAATTCTTCAAGATTCCCAGCGGCACCCGCGAAAATGCCGCCCTTGAGGACCTCATCGAGCACATTGAGTCCCGCCGTGGAGAGCCCGCCACGCCCGAGGACGACCAGAAGCTGTTCGACTTCCGCAACCGGCTGAAGGCCATCGTCAGTGGTGAGGCCATCACTGACAGCACGATGTTCTAGTCGACTGCTACTCAAGGTCATGCCTGAAGAGGGGCGCACGAACGTGCGCCCCTAATTTTGGGGACAGAATTCTGCACAAAAGGAGACCTGTACCAGTGAGCCAAGCATGGTGGGCGGAGGGTGATCTGTTCGAAGGCTGCAACTGCAACCTGCTCTGCCCGTGCCACATCACCTTTCGTCAGCCTCCGACCAATGGGTACTGCGACGCCATCTGGGGAGCGTCGTTTAGCGACGGGAAGTTCGGGGAAGTCAGCCTGGCCGTGCTGGGGGCAGTGATCTTCGTTCACTCGCCGGGGCCCACGATGGCCGACGGCGACTGGACCTCGGTGTTATATGTCGACGACGCTGCGACGGATGAGCAGTCCGAAGCACTCCGGGCGATTTTCAGCGGCGAAGCCGGAGGACCGTGGGAAGTCCTGGGCCAGTTCTTCCGGGAAGGCAAACTGACCGAGGTACGGAGTATGCCGCTGGAGATCACAGTTGATGCTACTTCGAGGACGCTCCGTGCTTCCGACCTCGTTCTGCTGGAAGTGCAGGCAATCCGGGGCGCGGACCGGGACGGGACGGCCACGATCGCCAACCTTCGGAATGTGATTCACGGAGATGTCCATACCCTGGCCCGCTCGAACCAGACCATCAGGGACGACCTGATCTCCTGGGAGGAGACTGGAAAGCACGGGCTCTACTCCCGCTTCCGGTGGGAGGGATAGACGGCCCCAGTTCCAGGTCCCCCACTCTCAGAAACTATCTCAACACTATCAAGCCCTGGGAGCATTCTCCGGAGTCTCGGCTTGGACCACTGGATTCCCGCTTTCGCGGGAATGGCTCATTGAAGCCTGCAGCAGGTCTTGAGATAGTTTCTAATTGGAAGTCAACAGGTTGCGGTAGACTTGGCCTTCCTTCATCACGAGGCGGATATTGTCTCGTTCCTGCAGGACGGTGATGTCGCGCAGGGGGTCGCCATCGATGATGATGATGTCCGCTAGTTTGCCGGTTTCCAGTGTGCCCAGGTCGGCTCCCATGCCGCAGCAGGCGGCGGCCTCTCCGGTAGCGGCCACGATGGCTTGCATCGGGGTCATGCCGGCGTCGACCAGCATATCGAGCTCCACGGAGTTGTTGCCGTGGAACCAGCCGCCGGCGTCGGTACCCGCAACCACACGCACTCCGTAACGCATGGCCTGCTGGACGGTTTCAATGTGATGCTCCCGGAACTCGCGGGCTTCCACCTGGGCGACGGGGTTGCCCTCGGCTGAATGGTGGGCGAACACGGTCAGGGTGGGCACGAGGGTGGTGTTGTTGTCGGCCATCATGCGCAGCAGGTCGTGGTCCAGGTCCAGGTAGCAGCCATGCTCGATGGAGTCCACGCGGGCCTCGACGGCTGTCCTGAGGCCGGCGCCGCCGACGGCATGGCAGGCAACGAGCTTGCCCTGGGCATGGGACTCTGCCACGAGAGCCTTGAGCTCCTTCACTTCGTAGCAGGCGTCGGTGCCGAGGTGCGTGGCCCGGCCGAAGCCAGTCTGGAACACCTTGATCAGGTCGGCGCCGACGCGGGCGTTCTCCCTCACAACGGCGCGGATCTCGGCTTCTCCGTCGGCGACGCCGTAAGGGATGTTCGGATCGGGCATCTCGTACCGCCGATGGCCGGAGAAGGTGGGCCGGTCCTGGACGCTGTGGGTGGGGCCCAGCGGACCGGCGGCAACGAGCAGGCGTGGGCCGGTTATCAGCCCTTCCTCCACTGCGACGCGAAAGCCCGCTTCCAGCCAGCCGCAATCACGGATGGTGGTGTATCCGGACTGCAGCGTGTCTTCGATGACACGGGCGATGCGCAGGGTGCGTGTGCTGCGGGGCTCGGTCATTCCCCAACGGCTGAGTAGGTCGTAGGTGAAGGACGCCAGGTGGTCGTGGCAGTCGATCAGGCCCGGCATTACGGTGTGACCAGTTATGTCGACCTGCTCCGTACCCTCGGGAATGGGCACCGAAGGCCCTGGTCCAGCGGCGGCGATGCGCCCGTCGTCTCCCACAAGGACTGTGGAGCCCGGCAGCGGGTCGCCTCCGCGGCCATCGATCAATGTTCCGCCAACTAACGCCTGCATGTTCACCCCCGGATTGACTCTCTATACGGCTCTGGTAGTCCCGTTCGGTTGCTATCATAGCGCAGGCGGTCAAGAATGACCTGAGCGCAAAAGCATTCGAGGTGATCAGATATGGAACGCGACTTCATCAACCCTCCGGAGCTGGCATCGCCCCCGGCCAACCTCTACAACCATGTGGTCAAGGTCGGCAACACCGTATACATTGCCGGGCAGGTGCCGCGAGGGCTGGACGGTCGGGCGGTGCATGTGGGAGACGCGGCCGCGCAGATCAGGCAGGTGTGGGCCAACCTTGAGATCGCGGTGAAGGCCGCAGGCGGCACATTGCAGGACATCGTGAAGACCACAACCTATGTGGTGGGATCGGAAAACCTGGGCAAGATCCGCGAAGTCAGGATGACGCTGCTGCCGGAAGAGGGGCGCCCGACCAGCACTACCGTGGTGGTGGCAGGACTGGCGGACCCCGACTTCCTGGTGGAAGTGGAGGCGGTGGCCGAGCTGCGCTAGTCCCTGTCACTTTCGAGACGCACCTGGACTCCCGCCAGTTCTTCTTGCAGGGTGAGAACGATGGAGCTGTCGTTTTCCTCCCAGCCACGGGCCATGGCCTGGGAGTACAAGTCGCGGCAGATTTCGGCCAGGGGCATCGGGACTTCGTAGGCCTCGGCAAGCTCCTCGCCCAGGCGGAGGTCTTTGTGGGCGGTCTTCAGGGCAAACCGGGCATCGAAGTCGCCCCTGAAGAAGGTGTCGGGTAGCCTGCCGGACAGGTTGCTCATGCGGCCGATGGCGCCATTGCGGAATACATCAACGATGGTGTCGGCGGGCACGCCAGACTTGACGGCCAGGGTCCAGCACTCGGTCATGGCCAGGTCCGCGCAGAAGACGGCGGTGTTGTGCATGATTTTGCAGATGCAGCCCGCCCCGATGTCGCCGGTGTGCATGACCCTCTCGCCGATTGCTTCCAGCAGGGGCAGGCAGCGCCGGAAGGTCGGCTCGTCGCCGCCGACCATCACCAGGAGGTCTCGCACCCTGGCTCCCTCGACGCCTCCGCTGACCGGCGCGTCGAGCATAGCGACGCCTTTTTCCGCGAAGACGCCATGCACCCGGCGGGCCAGCAAGGGAGAGTTGGTGGTGTGGTCAATGTACACCGAGCCCGGCTGGGCGCCTTCGAGGATGCCCCCAAGACCCAGGGTTACAGGCTCCATCTCGTTCGGGCCGGGGAGGCAGGTGCATGTTATGTCGCATTGCGACGCGACCTCGGCTGGGGACCCGGCCCACACCGCTCCCTGGTCGACCAGCGGCGTGGTCTTGTCGGGGTGGATGTCGTGTACCACCAGCTCATAGCCGGCCTTGAGGATGCTGGCGGCCATGGGCGTTCCGATGTTGCCGGTGCCGATGAATCCGATACGCATGAGGTGCTGCTCCTGAATGTAAGAGGGTGTGTGGTTGTGGGTTAGGGGCAACCGGAACTGCCTTTGCCGTCCTGCGAGAATGGGGATTCGCCCTCACACTGACCCTCTCCCGGAAGGAGAGGGAATTATTAGAAGACCCTGAGGGGGAGGGGAGGGCAACCGCATTCTAATTTTATGGAGCCCGATAATTCGTCATTCCCGCGAAAGCGGGAATCCACGCCTCCCTGACCGAAGCTGATTGTATCGGCGTGGAACCCTCTGGATTCCCGCTTTCGCGGGAATGATGGGGGCTGCACCGCGTATTAAGTTAGAATTCGGTTGCCCTGAGAGGGAGGGGACCGTGAGATAACGCTCTGGTCAGTCGAGCTGGTAGAGGCGGGCCGGGTTATCCCACAGGATGCGGCGCTTGCTCTCGTCGGACAGCGGCAGTTGCATGAAGGTCTCGATGGTGTGAGGGTACTTGGCGTCGCCGTGGGGATAGTCGCTGGTGGTCAGCAACCGTTCGTCGCCAACGGCCTCGACCACGTGGGACACGAACGATTCCTCGCACTCGACGGCGGCGTAGCCCTGCCGGTTGAAGTACTCGGAGGGAAGCATCTTCAGGTGCTGCATCTCCCCGAAGGGATGCCGCCATTCGTAGTGCTCGTCCATGCGGCCGAGCCAGAAGGGCAGCCAGCCGCACTGGCCTTCCAGGAAGGCGAACTGCAGCTTCGGGAAGCGCTCCATCACGCCTCCCATGATTATGTCCATGCAGCACATCATCTGCTCCACGGAGTGAGTGGCGATGTGGGCGATGCCGAGATCGTCGGGGAACCGGTCAGCGCCGGCGGCAGGCATCCGAGACCCGGTGGTCTCGTGGAAGCCGACGGGGACATCAAGGTCCTGGACCTCGGCCCACAGCGGGTCGTAATGAGGGTCGTGCCAGGACCGGTTGTTGTACATGTTGGGGCGCAGGAAAACGGCCTTGAACCCCAGCTCGCTTACGCAGCGACGGGCCTCGATGATCGCGGTCTCCACATCGTGGGGTGAGAGAGCGGCGGCGCCGAACATGCGGCTGGGGTCGCCCTCCTGGATGTAGTCGTAGAGCCAGTTGTTGTAGGCGCGGCAGGCGGCTTCGGCGAAGCGGGGGTCCATCCCGTTGCGGGCCGTGATGTACATGCCGGAGGTGGGATACAGCACCGCCAGGTCCAGGCCCTCCCTGTCCATTGCCTTCACCTGGGAGGCAGGGTCGAAGTTGGCGGCGATTTCCTCGGCGTACCGTTCCGCGAGGGTCTCTTCCTCCTCGTTGCTGCGGGCGGGCCAGTTGTAGTCGGTCATGCTGGCCATGACATCACCCTCGACCAGAGTGCGGATGTCCCAGCGGCGTTCACTGAGCCGGCGTGGCGCCCTGTCCCTGAACTCCGGGTCAATGTACTTTTCCCAGAGGTCGACAGGCTCCATCACATGCAGCTCGGCGTCGATTATTTTGAACCCATCTTTTGCCATGATTGTTCACTCCCATGCGCTGGCTGAGCCCGGCCATCCCTCAAAGATCCAAGTGTCCAGGAGGCCGCGGTTTCGAATATACATGGTCGGGGGGGCCGGAGTTGCGGTGAGACTCACGGTTTGCATTGTGTCCGTGCTGAATGGTCCTGTTATTCCTCTATGCTGTCCTTATGCTGTCCTGTTCCCGGTGGTAGCGGAGGACGCCCTCAGGTGGGGAATTTTCAAGAAAACACGACATTACCGGACATTATCCGACATTTTCCGGGGCCTAGGAGATTATCTCAAAAGTACCAGATTCCTTCGCCTTTAGCCGGGCGACGGCTTTGGCCACTGTATTCCCGCATTCGCGGGAATGACGGTTTTGAGCCCGCCTCAAGTTTTGAGATAACTTCCAAATGGAGCCCTACGGCCTAGCGTTCCGTTACCAAGGTAGCGGGGCGACTGCTGGTACGGCAAGCGGCTGCTGTCATCAATATCCAGCCCCGGCGGGAGTGGGAGGGTACGACGCCGCCCGCCGACGCTGTATATTTCCGGCCTTGAGAGCCGCCGTTCGAGGCATCGTCTAGATGGCCTGCCAGTAGCGGCGCCCCTCGGTTCGCACGATGCGGCCGAACCCGGGGGAGGCCAGGTGGACGGCGGCGACGGGGATGCCCTCGCTCTCCAGGCGGTCCATCAGGTTTCGGCGGGTGACCCGCGTGGTATCGGGGTCGATGTCAGCCCGCGAGACCCAGTCGGTGTTCTCGATCTGCACCGTGTTGTGGAGCACATCGCCAAGCACCAGACCCCGCTCTCCCTGGGAGGTGATGCTGATACTCATGTGGCCTGGGGTGTGCCCCGGCGTTGGCAGCATGGACAGCTCGCCGGTGAGCTGGTGCTCGCCCTCCATGAGTTCCAGGACGCCAAGATCCTCCAGGGGCCAGACGCATTCCGGAGCGTTGGGGAAGCGGGCTTCGATCAGCTCCGGGTCGTGGCAGGCCTCCCAGTCCCGGGCGCTGACATAGTAGCGGGCGTTGGGGAAGGTGGGGACATACTTGCCGTCCTGGGAAACGACATTCCAGCCGACATGGTCGCGGTGGGCGTGGGTCATGACCACCATGTCCACATCGCCGGGATTCATGCCGTGGGCGGCGAAGTCGTTGAGCAGCTCGCCCCACGGGGTTTCAGGAGTTGGCTTGGGACCGAGGCCGGTGTCGACGGCGATGAGGTGGCCCTCGGAGCGGATGACGAAGCAGGCGAGGTTGAAGCGCACGCCGCCGCTGGGGCTGAGGTGGGTCTCATGCCCGTGCCAGTCCTCCTCGGGGATGGCCGGGAAGAAATTGCATAGGTCGAATTCCAACAGTCCGTCGGAGAGGGAGGTTATTTCGACGTTACCGATAGTCAGCTTGTTGCCGGGCATTTCCGGCCTCCTCACATTTGAGACTCAGGCCCGCGACTCGGCGCCAGCCACGGGCGCAAGTATAGAGCGGGGTGTGAGGAGTAGCAATCGGGAACGGGATTGAGACAGGTCAGTGACGGTGATCGGCGGCACCGATCTTGTCTGAATCAGGATTCACTGGATTAAAAGATGAGCAGGATTGGGGAACATCCTGAAAATCCCAAAGTCCTGATGCAAGCAATGGCTTTGCAATGGTCCTGAGAAAGAGAGAGGTCAGTGGCGGTGGTCGGCGACGAGGCGCCCGTCCTTGAAGACCATGCGCAGTTGGCGAATGTTCTGGATGTCGTCGAGGGGGTTCGAGGCCACGGCGATCATGTCGGCGCGCTTGCCCGCTTCGAGGGTGCCGACCTCGGGGCCCACGCCACAGAGATCGGCGGCGTTGCGAGTGGCGGCGACCAGGGCCTGCCAGGGCGTGGCGCCGTCCTTGACCCAGAGGCCCAGCTCCAGGAGCGCGGAGTCTCGCAGGGGGAGGACATCGGAGCCGAGGGCCATCTTGACGCCGGCGTCGAGGGCGGTCTGGAACCAGGCGCGGTGCTGGTCCACGGCGGCCTCGGCGCGGCGCACGAGGTCCGGCGCAAGGGCCTTGCGTTCGCAGTAGGCCTGTTCCCACTCGTCGGCGGCCTGGCTGGGCGTCAGGTGGGTAATGCCGAGGGTCGGGACATACCAGGTGTCGTTGTCGAGAAAGCCGGTGATGCAGTCTTCGTCCATCACATAGCCGTGCTCGACGCTGCGGGCGCCCAGCAGGATGGCGGCCTTCACAGCCACGGGGTTGGTGGCGTGTGCCATCACAGGAATGGATCGCTGATGGCAGAGGGTGAAGGCGGCCTCGATTTCCTGGGGCAGCAGGAAGGAGTCCAGGTGGCGGTCCCAGAAGGGGCCCATGATGCCGCCGGACAAGTTCAGCTTGATGTGGTCAACGCCGTTCTTGATCTGCTCCCGGATGGCCTCGACGAACCCGTAGGGACCGTCGCATTCAAGGGCGTGTCCGGAGGTCAGGAAGTGTCCGCCGGTGGTGGTGAGGAAGTGGCCGCAGGCGTAGACCGTGGGCCCGGCCGGGCCTTCAGGGGACTCGAATGCCCGCTTCCAGGCCACATCCATGAAGTTCCCGGCACCGGCGCAGCGCACCGAGGTCACGCCCGATTCGGTCAAGCCGCGCATCAGGTTCTGGCCGAACCAGGCGGTGAGCTGCGGGACGGTGGTGCCGGGAGGGTTCGGGTATTCGGGATGTATGTGGACATCCCACAGGCCGGGCAGCAGGTAGGCCCCGGCAAGGTCGATCACTTCGTCGCCGGGCGCGCCGGCTGTTGTTCCCGCGTCCAAGACGGACGCGATGAGGCCCTGGTCCACAGTCAGGGCTGCGCCTCGGCGGACGCCTTCCGTAACGCAGTCGATCAGGTTGCAGTTGGTCAGAACGAGAGCCATCGGTCAGTTGCCCCTTCTACCTTGCGGCGGCGAGGGCGCTGAGGTCCTTCACCTCGATATTGGAAACCAGCATGATCAGCTCATCGAGTCGGCGGACCTCGAATTCCATAAAGTCGTCGTCGACCACCATGTAGCGGGAGACGACCTCCCAGATTTCCCGCTTCATCTGCTCCATTTTTTCGGGGGACAGGTCAATCCGGTCCTGGATGAGCACCATCCGAAGGCGATTGCGGGCGACATCGCTGGAACTCTCACTCCCCCTGTCGGCCAGACCGAGCAGCCAACGCATCAGTTCACGCATGGGAGTACGCCCTCCCCTTGATGCCCACCATGTCCCGCAGGCGGTTGAACATACCGGGACGGGGCTCGATTTCCTTCAATGGCACGTCTTCGCCGTCGACTCGCGCCGCTATGCGAGTGAAGGCGGCGCCGGCGGTGGATCGTGGGTCGTGCACGGCAGGGATGCCTCGGTTGGCAGCGGACACCGTGCGCTCGTCGGCGGGTACGAGGCCGATGATATCGACGGCCAGAAGCGACTCCACATCCTCCTGACCCATCATGTCGCCGCGCTTCACCATGTCGGCGGATATGCGGTTGATGATCAGGGTGGGCCGGTGGAGGCCTGAGGCATCGAGCAGGCCGATCACCCTGTCGGCGTCGCGGATGGCCGAGACCTCGGGGGTGGTGACGATTATGGCTTCACCGGCGGCGGCGACGGCGTTCTTGAAGCCCTGCTCAATTCCCGCCGGGCAGTCGATGAGGATGTAGTCGAACTCTTCCTCCAGCTCTGCGCAGAGGGCCTTTAGCTGACCTGGGCTAACGGCATCCTTGTCGCGGGTCTGGGCTGCCGGGATCAGGTAGAGTTCCAGCTTGTGTTTGTCCTGGATCATGGCCTGCCGCACCCGGCATTTGCCCTCAACGATGTTGACGAGGTCGTACACTATGCGGTTTTCCAGGCCCATGATGACATCCAGGTTTCGTAGGCCGATGTCGGTGTCGATGACCACCACGCGGTGGCCCCGCATGGCCAGCGCGGTGCCGAGATTGGCGGTGGCGGTAGTCTTCCCGACTCCGCCTTTACCCGAGGTAATGACGATAGTCCTACCCTTCATAAGGTACCCCTTTTGTGTATCTGGCGAAGCGGCCAGCGAATGGCGAGATGTAGACTGACTTTCTTCGTACATAGGCGATCACAGGCTGAGCGGCGCTGGAATCTGCCTTGCGCTTTCTTCCCACCGGATTCTCATGGGGGAAAAGGCCCGAAGCTTCACATTGCCCGATTCGGAGCCGGGGTGAGTCAATGGAAAGGGCGATTATGGCTGCCTTTTCATCTCCGGATGCTCCGGCATGGGGAAGGCCTTTCAGGGAGCCCATCACCACTATGTCCCCGTCAGCGACAACTTCCGAGCCAGGGTTGACGTCGCCGAGGACCACCAGGTCGCCGAAGTGCTGGACGGACTCGCCCGAGCGAATTGTGCTGCGAACGACCATGCCGCCGTTTCTGCTGCGCTGTCCCTGTTGGGACAGGCCGCTAAGGGCACGGGCCAGGTCTGCTGAGGAGAGTAGGGCGGCTGGGTCGTCGACAGGGTCGGGTTCATTCCTCAAGCGGACCACCGGGGGCTCTTCGACGAGCACCTCAGGTTGTGGGTGGTGTTCCGAGTGGCCCGAAATGAACCGGGCGATTTTCAGTCCGGACTTTTCCTTGAAGATACGGCGTATTTCCGCCTCTTCATCGTCGCTGAGAGTGCGGCTGCCGGTGTTGACGCTGATGCCGCCCCTGGAATAAAGGGCACCCTGCCCGGCCAGGTAGGCGCTGAGTTCATCGGTCAACTGATCGAGGGGAGCCTCATCATCCAGATTGAAGGCAACATCGGTGCCGCGACCGGTGATCAGCACGGGTCGCCGCTTAGTCTCCACAGATGACCGGCTTGATTCGATGCCGGGAAACTCTGACACAACCACTGCCCTTCCCACTCCCAGTTATGTTATGTGGTTATATCAAGTAACAGTATAAGAAAGCAACCAATTTTGGTGGAAATTTCAGGCAATTGGCGGATTATGTAAATTCACGGCAGGGCGATAGCAAGGTCCATCCCAAGCTACTCATGGGGAGCCCGTCGAACCATTTCAGGCTTCAACAGGCGTCCTTCGACAAGCTCAGGATGAACGGGTGCCTATGGAAGAGGTTACTTTGCAATAGTCTTGGGGCACAAATGTGAGCCCCTTCCCAGCTGGGGGAAGGGGCGCGGTAGGCTTCAGGAAGGCCGGAAGGGAGGGCTCAGTCGCGGGTGCCGAAGAGTGCCACCGAACAGGTGAAAGAGCCGGGACGCCCGCCCAGGTTGTGGGTCAATCCGAGGTCGGCCTTCTGGAGCTGGCGCTGTCCGGCCTTGCCCTGGAGCTGCTTGTAGACCTCGTAGATCATCCGTATTCCGCTGGCGCCAATGGGATGACCGAAACACTTCAGCCCGCCGTCGGTGTTCACGGGCAGGTCGCCTTCCAGGGTGAAGGTTCCGGACTCCACATCCTCGCTGGCACGCCCGCGAGGGCTGAAGCCCAGGTCTTCGTAGATGATCAGCTCGGTGATGGTGAAGCAGTCGTGGACCATGGCCAGGTCGATCTCCCGGCGCGGGTCGCTGATGCCTGCTTCCTGGTACGCGGCCTGGCTGGCACGCACCGACTCCGGGAAGTGAGTGAAGTCCCAGTCATTGCGCATGATGCCGAAGGCGCCGACGGAGAGGCCGATGCCCTTGACCAGGATATAGTCGTCGCGGAAGGTCTTGGCGATCTCCGGGGTGGTGATGATGGCGGCGGCCGCGCCGTCGCTTACGCCGCAGCAGTCGAAGAGCCCGAGGGGCCAGGCGACCATCGGGGCGTTGGCCACCTGCTCGGCGCTGACCTCACGCTGGAAGTGGGCCTTGGGGCTCATGGTGCCGTTGTGGTGGTTCTTGGAAGCGATCTGCGCCAGGGTCTGCTTGCCTTCCTCGAAGGGTATGCCGTACTCGTGGAAGTACCTGGTGGCCGCCAAGGCGAACTGGGAGGGCGGTGGCACCGGCGGATTCACATCGGAGCCGGGGGCCTCGGGCACGGCCAGGCCGGAGAACCCGGAGTCCTTGAGCTTCTCGACGCCGAGGGCCAGCACGATGTCGTAGACGCCGGCGGCAACGGCGTAGCAGGCGTTGCGGAAGGCGTCGGTGGCGGTGGCGCAGGCGTTCTCGACGCGGGTGATGGGGATGTAGTCCAGCTTCAGCGCGTCGGCCAGCGGCTGCCCTGTCCGGAAGGACGACACGGTGCCCAGCCAGGCGGCCTGGACATCCTTGCCCTCGATGCCCGCGTCCTCGAAGGCTTCATAAGCTGCCTCCACCATCAGGTCGGCGGAACTGGCGTCCCAGCGCTCGCCGAACTTGGTGCAGCCCATGCCGATGATGGCAACGCGATCCTTGATTCCGCTCATAACAACCTCTGCCCAAATACGATTCGGTGGACTTGATTAGCTGGCCGGGACAGGTTCACTTGCGACCGCCCGTTGCGGTACTGCCTTCCAGTAGTAGTTGTGGATGCCGTTGACTACGCGGAGCTTGCGGAAGCTCATGGCAACTGTCATGTCGATCTTGACTTCGTCCAGCTCGCGGTCGGTCATCATGCACAGGGCGCGTCCGCCGCCTTCGAAGTCGACTACCGTGACGACCAGCGGGGTGTCCGTGGTTCCGGCGAGGTAGTCCATGGAGTAGGTGAAGACCCTTCCGGGGCGGTCGCTCAGCCTGACCGGCGAGGAGTCGTCCCGTGCGCGGCAACTCACGCAGACACGCTGCGGCGGATACTGGACGAAACCACACTGGTTACAGGTGGCTCCGTAGAACCGGATATTCTTGTCCGATTCGCGCCACAAGGCCGAGACGGATGGCGACTGGGCCTGGGGACGGCGGGAGGCGGCGTCGGTGACCCAGACATCGCGCCAGCGGGCGTAGGTCTCGTAGCTGTCGAGGTTTTGCCCGGAGCCGAGGTGGCCGGCGACTCCGATGCCAGCGCGCCCGTCAGCGATGGTGCCGGTGGCCCGGAAGCCGAGGACATCGCTGCCATCGCCGTACGACGCGGCGACGATCAACTGTCCGGGCGCGGCGTCTTCCAGCGCCGACACCAGAAGCATGGGGACGAAGGCGGCACCGGTGTTGCCGAGGCGGCCGAACATCGCGTCCTGCAACTGCTCGGGTGCAAAGCCCATCTGCCGGGCGAGCTGGGCATGGCGTCGGCCGTCCGGGGCGTAGAGAGCGAGCTTGCCCACATCACGGGCGGCGATGCCCTGCTTCTCCATGAAGCCTGCGATGGCGTCGCCCAGGATGCGGTCCAGTCCTTCCTCAATGGCGAAGCGGTCCTCCCAGGACCGGACGAAGGGGTCGCCGGCGCTTCGCCAGACGTCCATCATGTTCTCGGAGAGGCTGTAAAAGCCCTCAAGCTCGGCAACCACGCCTTCGCTGGAGACAATGAACGCCGCGGCGCCGTCGCCCGAACTGCGCTCGGCTTCGCCCTTGGGAGCGCCCTGGCGGTTGTCGCTGGCGATCACCAGGACCTGGCGGGCGGAACCGGCGGCCACGGAGTCGAGGGCCTGCTTGAGGGCGGTGGTACCGGCGCGGAGAACGTCGGTTATGTCGGCTGTGAATATGTCGCGGCGAAGGTCCAGGGCAGTGGCGATGATGGAAGCGCAGCCCTTTTCGGCGTAGGGTGGTGTGGTGGTGGCGAAGAGCAGGCCGTCGATATCCTGCCGGTCTCGCCCGGCGAGGCAGTCCAGCGCTGCGGCCACGGCCATGGTGACGCTGTCCTCGTCGAAGTTGGCCACCGAGCGTTCGGCCCGCGAGCCCCACCCTTCGGTGGAAGCTCCCAGGCGGTAGCGGGGTATGTAGGCCCCGAAAGCCGCGATTCCAGCCACGGACAAACTCCTGACCCTGGATGGTGGAATGCTATCAGGCGGTGAAATTTGGTGTCAAACGGGAGTGGCTAAGGAAATTCGATTTTCCGTGTGGATCAGGCTCCGTCAAGCAACCTCAACTCGGTGATCTCTTCGCAGTAGAGTTCAGCGTTGTTCATGGGTTTTGTGACTGTAACGCGAAAAAGAGCCATATGTGATGCCATGTCAGGTTCAGAAATGTGAATATTCAGTGAATCAATGGTAAATGGTAGCTGCTAGGGCAGGGCGTTTGTAAGGCCAAGAATTACTGATCAGCGCCGGTAATGAGCGATCAATGCAAAGTCGGACCAAGCTGGGAGAGTCTTTCTATTTTTGTGAAGAAATCGAAACATCTATGTAACAACGAGGCCTTAAAGTAAAGCACCTACTGTGATCTTTAGAGGTCCTGACTAACCTAACTCTGACTAACCTGGTTGTTATCGACTGAAGCCGTTCAGCCATTTGCAGTTTTCTCTGCGGCACCTCGCCAAGGCAAGGTGGGGCTGGTTCGTTGGCCTACCGGTACAGCTGCAATTCAGCTTCACATCAACGAGCAAGGTGATCCTTAGGGACCGCCCTTTCGAAACAGGCTCGTTTTGCAGTTGGTCTTCATGCACTAATGCTGCCGCTACCCTGTGTTGGTTTGGGCTGGATTTCAATCTGCTGCGGAATAGATATTACTTATCAGTGTCACGCTTGGGGAACTGCATAGGCAGGGTCTTTTAATTGTCGCTCTGCCTAGAGGGTCGAGGGCCAGGTCGGCTATTTTGCTAGCTTGCAGCTGAAAGAGAGAACGCCCTCACCCTAACCCTAACCCTCTCCCGGAGGGAGAGGGAACAATTAAAAGGCCCTAACTGCATAGGGATTTAGGTGGATAAAAACGCCAACTGAAGTCCCTGTTTCTTGATAACCGCCTGTTTCTAATGAATAAAGAAGATAGGTGAAATTGTGCGCTTTACGGCGACCCTCTTCCTTCCATTCATGTTTGCAGTTCTTCTTGCCATTCCAGCCTCCTTGTTTCTAGGATCTGCCCTGGCACAATCCAGTGACCCGCTCAGGGCGGAATTCCCGGGGAATGATCAGAACACTTCGTTCCATAACGGCGTATCTTCGGTAAGCCGGGTGGTAGTCAATTTTAGCAAGCCGGTGGCGGACTTCAGCCGCGACACGCCGTCGGTCCGTGTGGAAGGCGGGGTGGTGACCAGTGCTACGAGATACGACGTGAGTTCACTCGTTGGATTGGACGACGATCTTCACATTTTCGTCCTGAATGCAACTGTTGCCGGCCCAATAACCTTCAGCCTGGTTCCAAATCAACCTTGCGAATCTGGAGGAATTTGTACAGACGGTGGGCGTCAGTTGACCGAGGTGCCAGCTGCCCGAGTAATCCCAGGTGCCGCGATGATCTCATTTACGGAAGAGCGCTACACCGTCAGCGACCTCGCACTCGCGGAAATACAAGTCAGCCTCGAACCGGAGCCCGGTCGGGAAGTGACCATCCCGCTGTCGGTGACCTACGGCAATGGCGTCGACGCCGATGATGTCGCTGGGATGCCTGATAACTTGAGTTTCGCTTCAAACGAGACCAGCAAAAGCTTCGAAATCAGCTTGGTGGAGGATGAATTCGACAGGGACCGTGGCACTATATTCATAGCCATGGGAGAACTGCCTGCAGGAATCAGTGCCGGTGAGCAGGCAAGTGCCGAGCTGAATCTGCATGGTAGTGAGATTCTTTCCGCGACGATGACCGTCGGGAGTGGTGAAGGATTTCTCGGTTTTGGCACATTTTCCGAAGACGAGGAAGGTGAGCTAACAGGCGAGGAATTCACCTGGCGGGGAACGGCTCATGCGGTAACCAACATCCTGCTCGAGGATGGCGACTCGGCTGATTCCGACACGCTGAGCTTCGAAGTTTCTCCGGGCTTTGCTGAGGATGAGGACTGTCTTTATCTCCGTGTTGGCGATTCGGCATTCAGTCTGGCATCGGGTCGAGTCAATGGCAGGCAGTTCTTCTGGCATGGAGTCGATCTGGACTGGGAAACCGACGATGAAGTGGATGTCGAACTGCGCCAGTTCCCTCCTTCGACCCATGTCCGCGCCATGGACGGGAGGCATAACAACAAGACCCATACGACCTGGGGTAACGCCGGAACTGACCTCCTGAGGATGTCCACAGTTTCCTACATGGACCGGGTCTCGGAACCGCCGGACTGGCTACCCGACGCCCGGACCATCAGCAACGAGGCGCAGGACCAGGACGAGTCGATACCGAACAGTTCCATGGCCAGCGATTTCCTTTGGCAGTGGGGCCAGTTCCTGGACCACGACATCAGCCTCACGCCCCAGGCCAGTTCGGCAGGGGCCCTGAATATCCGGGTACCGACGGGCGACTCAACCTTCGACCCCGGAAGCAGTGGTGGAAGAACCCTCAGTTTCACCCGATCCGAATTCAACCCTGGCACGGGGACAGGAGCCGACAATCCAAGAGAGCAAGTCAACCGCTTGACCGCCTTCATCGACGCCTCGCAGGTCTATGGTTCGGACGATCAGCGGGCCCGGTCTCTCCGCGCCAACGACGGTACCGGGAAGCTGAGGACGTCCGGTAACGGCCGCTTCCTCATGTACAACACCCTGGGGCTGGATAACGACGGGGGCAGCCAGCGGACGGACCTTTTCCTGGCGGGAGATGTGCGCTCGAACGAACAGGCGGGTCTTACGGCAATGCACACGCTCTTTCTGAGGGAGCACAACAGGCTTGCCGAGGAGATTGCGGAAGATCATCCCGGCCTGATAGGCACCGAGATTTACGAGATGGCTCGCAAGATAGTTGGAGCACAGATTCAGGTCATCACCTTCAACGAATTTGTGCCACTTTTGCTGGGTTCCGGCTCAATTGATTCTTACGAAGGTTACGATCCAAGCACAGATCCAACCATTGCCAATGAATTTTCGACGGCTGCTTTCAGGGTCGGCCACACCCTGCTGTCGCCTGACCTCCTGCGCATTACCTCGAGCGGGACGGAGATTGATGTGTCGCTGTCGGATGCCTTCTTCAGTCCGTCGCTGATCGAGGATCACGGAATCTCCGAGTTCCTGAGAGGCCTGTCCACTCAGAAAGCGCAGGAAGTGGACCTGCTTATAGTGGACGAGGCCCGCAATCTGCTCTTCCGGGAAGGTGGGGGGCGTGGGATGGACCTAGCCGCCCTGAATATCCAGCGGGGCAGGGACCACGGCATCGCAGACTACAACAGCGTGAGGCGGGCCTACGGGATGGATGCGGTCACCTCGTTCTCGGATGTTTCTTCGGCTGAGGATGTGCAGGAAGCACTGGAAGAGCTCTACGATGACATCAACGACCTGGACCTGTGGGTGGGAGGCCTAGCGGAAGACCACGCTGAGGGGGCGATGGTGGGGGAGACGTTCAGGGCGATAATCTCCGACCAACTCGAGCGACTCAGAGACGGCGACCGCTTCTGGTACGAAAACGACCCGTATTTCGTCGAGAATCCCGAGCTAATGGCGAAGATTCGATCCACCACACTCGCTGTAATCATCCGCAGAAACACGTCAATTAATGACGAAATTTCTAATACGGTCTTCGTCGTACCGGTGGAGTCAACTTAGGGCGAGTTTCATTGGGACTACGGGTTCGCAGCTGGTGTGGGAATAGAGAATTTTCGGCCGCGGCGACGGTCAACAGCCAGTGCGGGGGCGCCTAAAGCTCGAACTCCTTGATGTCGTCTGCGATTGTGAGGCGGGCACCGGTGAGGGCCTGGACTTCCTCGGGGGTCCAGCCGGGGGCGACTTCGAGCAGGACGAGGCCTTCGGCCGTGCGCTCGATGACGGCAAGGTCGGTCACTATCAGGTAGACGCAGCCTTGGCCGGTTACCGGGAAGGTGCACTCCTCGACGATCTTGGGGTTGTTGTCGCGGTCGGTGTGCTCCATGGCGACGATGACGCCGCTGGCGCCGGCTGCCAGGTCCATGGCTCCGCCCACATTGCCCACTCCCCGCTGCGGCAACATCCAGTTAGCAAGGTCGCCGCTGGCGGATACCTGGTGGGAGCCCAGGACCGTGACATCGACGTGGCCACCACGGATCATGGCGAAGGCGTGGGACGAGTCGAAGAACGACATTCCGGGATTCGCTTCCAGGAACTGGCCGCCGGCGTTGATCAGGTTGATGTCCTCGCCGCCCTCTTCGACCAGCGGCCCGCAGTTCAGGATGCCGCTCTCGCTGTGGTAGAACACGGTGCGGCCCTCGGGCAGGAAGCTGGACACCAGGGTGGGAATGCCGATGCCCAGGTTCACGTAGGCGCCGTCGGGAAGCTCCTTGGCCACTCGCATCGCGATGATCTCGCGGGGCAGGCGTTCCTTGTCGGCCAGGGATTCCAGGTCTACAGCCATAGGGTCACCTCGGTATGCGTTCAGGGGTATGCCTTCAGGACTCGAGATAGGGCGAGAAGCCAGGGGGGCGCCTGACGATGCGGTCGACGTATATGCCTGGGGTTACGATTTCCTCCGGGCCCAGTTCGCCCGGCTGCACGATCTCATCCACCTCTACCACTGTGACGCGGGCGGCGGTGGCCATGACCGGGTTGAAGTTGCGCGATGTCCCCCTGTAGACCATGTTGCCCA
Organism: Dehalococcoidia bacterium; assembly: GCA_963667765.2. GTDB lineage: Bacteria > Chloroflexota > Dehalococcoidia > Lucifugimonadales > UBA3495 > VXOI01. The sequence goes on from CAXXON010000003.1 coordinate 729,547, forward strand.
GGGTGTCGGCCTTGTGGCCCCGGATGATGCAGAAATCGGCGATGATCTGCTGCTCCAACACATAATGACGGCCGTCGATCTCGCGAAGTTCCTTCCCGTCGCCCAGCAGCGTGCCGACGGCCGTGGGGGTGTAGAACGCGCCGACGCCGGCGCCGCCGGACCGCAGGCGCTCGGCCAGGGTTCCCTGGGGCGACACCTCGAGGTCGGACTCGCCTTCCTGGTAGGCCCGCTCGAAGGCGGTCGGGCGGTTGATGGAGGGGGAAACGGGGTAGGAGGCGATGGCCTTGGCTACCTGCCCGTTCTCGACGAGGATGGTGTGATCAATGGCGGTCAGGCCCTCGGGGACGCCGAAACGGGCGACGCGGGCGATGCCGGCTGTGTTGCTGATCATGGTGAGGCCCCGCGTTCCCTTGTCCCGGAGAGCGGTCATCAAGTAGTGGGCCATGCCCCCTGGTCCGCCGAAGCCGTCCACATTCACGATTGCGCCGTCGGCCACATCGTGGAGCGCTTCTTCCGCCGTTGCGTACACCTTGTTGGGGTGCTGAAGATCCGGGACCTCGAGGGACATTTCCCTCACATCGGAAGGTACTGACATCGGGGCATCGGTAAGGGAGATTATGTCGTCTGAAGTCCAGCCTGGGGCGACTTCGGCGAGCGCGAGGCCCTCGTCGGTTACCCGCAGGACTGCGATATCGGTAATGATGGTTGAGATGCAACGCGCACCGTCGATGGGCAGGCTGCAACGGTCTACGATTCTGGAAATGCCGCCATCCAATGCATGGGTCATCAGCGCGACGACTCGACCCGCCCCCGAGGCGATATCAATGGCAAAGCCTGGGGCGTCAAGGCCGGGCGTTTCTGCAGTGGTCCAGTGAACGAAGTCCCCTGAGGCGCTCACCTGGGCGGCCTCAACGAAGGCCAGGCCAACATGACCGCCAGCCAGCATGGCCGCGATGTCCGCCACGCCGACGAAAGCTCCGCCGGGGACGATGGAGACGGGCGAGCCGCCAGCGTCCACGGCGTTGCCTGCGGTGCTTCCGTTGTAGCCCGCAGCCGTGTAGCCTGCGGCGCCGGTCTCCGACAGGAACCACACTGCGCTTCCGGACGGAACAATTGAAGGAACTTCGGCTGGCAGACCGGAGCCGATGGCCACGGCTTCCCCTGCCCTGATTTCCTGCGCGGCCCGGCGCGCCATGCTGGTAGGGTCGAGTCTTGCGCCAGGCATCTTCCCTCTCGCGTGAGTCGGCGTTGTGTCTGTCTAGTTGCGTGCCAGGACGAGGCGCTGAACGACTGGATTCCCGCTTTCGCGGGAATGACGGGTCCTTTCGCGGGAATGACCTTGATCTCAACGGCCAGATAGACGGTCTGCACCACTGGATTCCCGCTTTCGCGGGAATGACGGGGCCTTTCGCGGGAATGAAGGTTTTGGACTTTGGCGGATTTTGAGATAGTCACTTACTAGTTTCGTGCCAGGACGAGGCGCTGAACGAAGATGGCCGGGGTGATGATGACTTCAGGGTCCAGTTCGCCCCGTTCGACGACCCGGTCAACTTCGGCGATCGTAATCCTGGCCGCCATTGCCATAATAGGGTTCCAGTTGCGCTGGGTCCCGGTGTAGACCATATTGCCCAGGGTGTCGGCGGAAGAGGCGCGAATGAGGGCGACATCGGCTTTGATGGCGGTCTGGTAAACGTGGTCGCGGCCATTGATGCTTCTGACTTCCCGCCCTTCGGCGAAACGCGTCCCGGCTCCGGTGGGCAGGAACAAGCCTCCGATCCCGGCCCCACCGGCGCGGATTCGCTCGGTGAGCACGCCCGTTGGCTGAACCTCGAGCTCCAGGTCGCCAGCCTCCCACCTGTCCTTGACTGGTCCCCCTTGCCGTGGGTCAAAGGGGAGCGGCGAGACCAGCCTCTTTACCGCGCCGGAGGCAACTAGCCTGTTCAGCGCAGTCTGTGGGTGCGCCGCACCATGGGAGATTATGGTCAAACCACTAACACCGCTGTCGATGGCCGCCCCAATGAGGGATTTCGGCTCTTCATGCCCCGCAAAGCCACCGATCAGAACGGAAGCGCCGTTCTGGATTCCAGCCAGGGCCAGATGCGGCGTGTCGTAGGTCTTGTTCAGGCTTGTGGCCGGTTCTGTGCTCACGGGGTGTCCCTCTAGCCCGTGGAAGGCGCGGACGAGCCTTCGGGCTGTTCCGGTTGCCCATTCGCCTGGCCGGACTTGCCCCGGCCCCGGATTCCGCCTCCAACCATACTGACGACCGTTGCTATGCCTGCGGCTGCAACTCCAGCCGCTGCCATCATCACTCAAAGCATCTGGCAAGTCTCCTTCCGAACGAAAGGTCCGTCGGTACCATTGCAGTAACCAGCCGAACCGAACCGCATTATACCAACCAGGCCAGGGATGACCAGACCAGTATCTTGGGACGACAGGGCAATCGTGTCTTAAGAGGTGTGTGACGGGGTCCGAATGGGACGCACGGACGTCGGGTTTGCCTCGTCCAACAGGGAACTTGAAGCTGAGGGTCTGGATTCCCGCTTTCGCGGGAATGACGGGGGTTTCGGGAATGACGGTTTCGATTGCTCGAAGGATTGGCACACACCCTCATAGAAAGTGTCGTGAAATTATCCCGTCATTCCTGCGGAAGCAGGAATCCATGTGTTGGCGTGGCCAAGACGGTGTTTGGCGGCAGGGGGTTCTGGATTCCCGCTTTCGCGGGAATGACGGGGGGCGGGGGGATGACGGAAGGGGGGCGGGGGGATGACAGAAGCGAGGCGGGAATGACGGAAGCGAGGCTTTAGTGCCAGGCAACTCAATTTGACGGCACTCCCCGGACATTCGGGGTTGTTCCTGCCGCCATTCCCGCGAAAGCAGCGATCCAGTGGCGATTCGCCTACTCCTCTTCCAACATTTCCCGGGCTATCGCGGTGACCATTTCGCGGGAAATCGAACCAGTCCAGGTCCTGAAGACTTCGCCTTCACCCGTGATGAACACCGTTGTGGGCATGGCCCTGACCTGGTAGTTGCGCACCACCTCAGGGTCGTCGGTGTATCCCGCAGGATAGGTCACCCCAAGGGAGCTCAACAGCTTGCCGGCGTCTTTGGGTGAACCCAGTCCGGTGAACTGCCCCACATCAATCCCCAGCAGCAGGACATCCTCTCCGTGCTCCTCGTGAAAGTCCTGCAGTTCGGGCATCTCGGACCAGCACGGAGTGCAGAAACGGGCCCAGAAGTTCAGGACTACGGGCCTGCCCATTACTTCCGCGAGTCGCAGTTCCTGCTTGCCCAGCAGGTCCTCACCCTGGAATAGCTTGAAGGAGAAGTCGTAGGCGTACTGTGCAGCAGGGGTAGGAGGAGGCGAAGGGCTGGGCGTCGGTGTAACAGTTGGCGTGGGCTTGGCAGTTGGAGAAATGGTGGCGGTCGGAACGGGCGTTGGGGTGTGGGGGGACGCAGCACAACCCACGACCAGAGCGACGAGTAAACAGACTATGGCCAACCGTAGCATGTCATCGATTATACGAGAGAAGCCTCCCTGGCCGGAAACGACCGGAGAGGCTTCCTGGTGCGTGGGAGCAGCGGATACGAACTGCGCGCGGAGCCCGAATGTCCTACCTGCTGCTGGTGATTGTTCCGTCGGCTTCGACCGTGATACCGACGATGGGGGCGATATACTCGTTGAACACCCCGACGAACTCGGCATCAGGGCCGCCGACGCGATCCACCCAGTTGGGGACGACCTCGGTGATCACCGCGTTGTCGCTGAGGGCTCGCATCTCGGGGCCGAACTCGATGTATTCCAGGCCGGCGTCGATGTTCTTCTGCAGGCCCAGTTCGTTTTGGATGGATCCCAGGCGGAGGGCCTCCAGCTCCATCTTGACCGACTCCTCCTTCCAGATCTCCTGGAGGTCTGTGGGTATGCGTGCCCAGACTGTCTTGTTGACGACATTGTGGCTGGAGGGCCAGGAGGTCAGAGGGCCGTTGATGTAACTGATTACCTCGTACCAGCGCTGGCTGTGGCCCGCGTCGCCGCCGGTCACTCCCGCTTCCAGGATTCCGCGCTCCAGGGCAGTGTAAACCTCGGCAAAGGCAAGAAACTGCGGGTCTCCCCCCATTCCTGCGATCCAGTCAGATATGGAGGTACCGAAAGCGCGGGTCTTCATACCAACTACATCTTCCGGCATGTGCAGGGGTTCCTTGGTGAACAGGAAGATGTCGTCACCGTTGTGCCAGTTGACGTTTATGGGATACCCGCCGGTATCGTCAATGAGCAACTGCTCAATGTCGGGCAGCATTTCCACTGTGGCTTCAAACTGCTGGGACCGCTCGGTGTACAGGCCAAACAGGTACTGTATCTCCAGTTGCGGCAGGTCTCCCGCCACGTACGGCCCCAGCACGTTAACCATATCCAGGGTGTCTTGGCGCACCTGCTCCAGGGTGTCGGGGCCGGCCACGCCCAGCTCCGGGAAGGAAGTGGATTCTATGATCAGCTTGCCGTTGGTGCGTTCGGTCAGCCGGTCCACGAGGAAAGTGTCCACGATCTTGCAGAACACGATGGCGCGGTTGACGCAAGCGTTCTGGATGACGATGGGCTCTCCGTCGTATTCCAGCGGAGTCGGGTCGGTGAACTTGGCCCTATCGAGAAGATTCCGGTAGTAGTCAGACTCATATACGTAAAGGTGCTTTTCGAGGGCGTCCAGAGGAACATTGCCGTCGGCGTCGCCCTCCTCGGGCGTGGGGGCCGGTCCGACCAGCATGCTGAGGTCGCCGACGAAGATGGCGCCCGGGCCGTTCGCACGCTCAGCGGCGATGGCCAGGAGTTCGGCGCTGTAGTCTCCTTCAGCCTGGGCAGCCGCTTCCGTCGTCTGGGCCGGTACCGCCGTATTGGTGGGCGGAACTGCGGTGGGTGCCTGCGTCGGCGGGACCGATGTCGCCGCCTCGCCACAGGCCAGCGCAAGCACTCCTACGATACTCAACAACATCATAAACAAGTATTTTCTCATTTCGGCGCTCCTATGGGTAAAACTCGTTATTTATCGCGAATATTTCGCCATCTATGACTGCGTTTCTTCGCGATCACGCGCGATTATATGTACGGCATCCGTCAGCGTCAACGGGCTGGCCAACCGGGGCAGGATTCCACCTTTGGTGTTTGAGCCTGGTGTCAGTTCACCTATCGAAAAAGGGGCGCACTGTTGTGCGCCCCTACGGAAAGCCAGGCAGCTTGATAAAGGTGCTCTCGGCTAGGGCCAGTTCCAGTCGAAGGGGGCGTAGTGGCCGTTGCGGCCGGAGTTGTCCCAGGTCATGCCGTGGTCGGTGTACTCGGCCGTCGTGCCTCGGGCGAGGTAGAGGTCACGGTTAACGCCGTGGCCGGTGTTGGACAGCAGCATGGCGTCGTCGCGGCCGGGAATCTGGATGGGCTCAACGCTGAAGGCCATCACTCCGGGAACGGTCACCGAGTGGACCTTGCCTTCGACGCGGAAGTCGATGGGGACGTAGCTGATGCCCATGAAGTTCTCGGTCATGGCCCGCCAGCGCTCGGCGGGGCCACCCATGTCGCCGGAGAGGATCTGTCCGAGGGCCGCACGTTGCGACTCGTCGGCGCGTTCGTCGATGTACATGGCCGAGGTCCAACCGCCGGCGGCCATGGGGCCTGGGGTGTAGTTGGCGGCTATGAAGTTCAGTCCGTTCAGGGAAACGCCATTCAGTTCGCCCTCCTCGATGTGGAAGGCCAAGGCAACGTCGCAGTGTCCCTCCGTGGGTTCGATGTTGGTGCCGCGAACGATGCAGGGACAGAGGACTTCACAGTTGCAGCTCTCGAAGTACTCGCCCCTGAGGCGCCAGCGATTACCGTTAACCATGATTCCGCCTCCCGCCGCTGAATTGGTGGTGGGATTGTAACGCAATTTCCCTGGAAACTCGCGCCGTTCCCCAGTGCAATATACTATGGCGTCCATGGGGACTGACGGAATGAGAATCTATCTGAACACCGCCCAACTTGATGGTGCCAAAACCTGAATTACGAATTGGGCCACTGGATTCCCGCTCCCGGATCAAGTCCGGGACAAGCTTCGCAGGAATGACGGTGTGGGGGCGGGAATGACGGTCTGGGCCCAGCGGACGGTCCTGAGATAGTTTACAAAGTAGGCCTGCGGGGACAGCAATTCGAGAGTAGAGGTGCGTAGATATGAGGTTGGAAGGAAAGGTGGCGCTGATCAGCGGAGGCGCCCGGGGGATGGGAGCAACTGAAGCGCGCATGTTTGCCGCGGAAGGGGCTAGGGTGATCATCGGCGATGTGCTGGAGGAGGAAGGGCGCCAGACCGAGGCGGCGATCAACGAGAGCGGCGGGGAGTGCGTCTTCGTCCGCCTCGATGTGACCGACGAGTCGGCTTGGGAGGAGGCAGTGAACACGGCGGTTGGCCGGTTCGGCAAGCTGGACGTACTGGTGAACAACGCGGGCATAGCCCGCATCAACAACGTGGAGGGGACCAGCGAAGAAGAGTGGGACCTGGTCATGGACATCAACGCCAAGGGCGTGTTCCTCGGCACCAAGGCCGCCATCCCTGCGATGCGCGACTCCGGTGGCGGGTCGATCGTCAACATCTCGTCGATTGCCGGGCTGGTGGGCGGGCGGACTTCGGCCTACACCGCGAGCAAGGGGGCTGTCCGGCTGCTCACCAAGTCGACGGCCATCCAGTACGCCCGCGACGGCATACGGTGCAACTCGGTGCATCCAGGAGTGATCGAGTCGCCGATGACGCTGCCCATCATGCTCGACACGGAGTCGGGCCGCGAGGAGTCGGCGGCGCGGCACCCGATGGGCCGGGTCGGGCAGCCGGAGGACATAGCATACGGCGTGCTGTTCCTGGCGTCCGACGAGGCCTCGTTCATGACCGGCAGCGAACTGGTCATCGACGGCGGCCTGACGGCGCAATAGGGCCGAAGGGTGATTGTATCTGGATTTTCGCCCTCACCCCTTCGGCAAGCTCAGGACAGGCCTGACCCTCTCCCGAGGTGAGAGGGAACAATTAAAAGACCCTCCCATGAGGAGGTGTACATGAAAGGATGTGCGTTATGACTACTGCCAGTCCCATCGATCCCAACAGACTGCTGCTTACCGGCGAGAACCCGTATATCCGCCTGAGCGACACCGACGACGGTCCGGTAACCAGTGACGCCAGCTTCTGGCGCATCCTGTTTTCGCCAGGCGGGCCCGGTTGCGTGCTCTTCCTGCAGAGCGAGCTGACCGGCAACGAGCCGAGGATCTACACCGACAACATCCAGATGACCCGCTGGCTGCAGGGCGAGATCCAAGGCCGGATCAACGCCACCTTCGGCAACCTGGAGATACCGGCGACGGAGGCCAGCTTCGGGAGTTCCGGAGACCTTCGCTCCTTCTGGACGGAGTCCGCCAGCGCCCGCGGCGAGGAGATCGCCCTGACCTGGTACGACCTTGGCGAGCCGTTCATGAGCCACAGTTTCCCCGGAGCCAACCCGGAGCGACCGCACGGAGTGGCGACTGTGCTGATCCCGGCCAACGGCGCGCGCATCACGCTGAACGGTCAGCAGGCGTCGGGCCGCCCGTGGCCGCGGCAGCGGGACGCCCGCGTCCACAGCACCTGCGCGCTGGCGTTCTCGGAGTCATGGACGCTGCCATACTGATCGCGCAAAGTCGCAGATAGCACCGGAAACGAGGCCGCTCGCCCTTCAGACAGGCTCAGGGTGAGCGGTTTGGTCGTTGCCGGAGGCATTGCCGCGGAGTTCTTAAACCGGTAGTCGCGGCACTCTGCCGAGATTCGTGTGCGCGGCTCTGGATTCCCGCTCCCGGATCAAGTCCGGGACAAGCTTCGCGGGAACGTCGGAGGCGGGGCGGGAATGACGGACGACGCAGCATTGGCCGGCTGGATCTGAGCGTTTTTGAGCGATACGGGCGGGTCAGCCCAGAAGTTTGCGGGAAAGGTTCTCGTACATGTCGTCGACCATGGCGTCGAGGCCGTAGTCGGGGCGCCAGTCCCATTCCTCCCGGGCGACGGTGTCGTCGAGGGAGTTGGGCCAGGAGTCGGCGATGTACTGGCGGAGGGGGTCGACCTCGATGTCCATCTCAAAGCCGGGGACGCGGCGACGGATGGCCTCGGCAAGCTCGGTGGGTTCGAAGCTCATGGAGTTGACGTTGTAGTCGGCGTGGTGCTTCAGGCGGGCAATGTCGGCCTCGGCGACTTCGATCAGGGCCTTGATGGCGTCGGGCACATACATCATGGGCAGGTAGGTGCCCGGCCGCAGGTAGCAGGTGTAACGCCCCTCGCGGATGGCGCCGTAGAAGGCGTCGACGGCGTAGTCGGTGGTGCCGCCGCCGGGCTCCACCTTCCAGCTGATGACGCCGGGGAGCCGGACGCCGCGTACATCGAGGCCGACGCGCTCGAAGAAGTAGTTTCCCATCAGCTCGCCGAACACCTTGGAGATGCCGTACAGCGAGGTGGGGCGCTGCAGGGTCTCGTTGGGCGTGTTGTCGTGGGGCGTGTCGACCCCGAAGGCAGCTATGGAACTGGGAATAATCACGCGCTCCAGGCCGGCGGAGCAGGCGGCTTCCAGGACGTTGAGCAAGCCGATTATGTTGACCCGGTGGGCCAGCGTCCGGTTGGCCTCGGCAGCGACGGACAGCAGTGAGCCGAGGTGGTACAGGGAGTCAATGCCGAAGTCGGCGAGGGCGCGTTCAACCGACGACTGGTCGGTCACATCGACCTGGGTGGAGGGACCGCTGTCGGCGACTTCCGAGGTGAGGGGCGTGCGATGGCCGGCGGCGACGACGTTCTCGTTGCCGTACCGCTGGCGGAGGGCGGGAATCAACTCGGAGCCAAGCTGTCCGGCAGCGCCGGTGACCAGTATCCTTCTCATTGGATTAGAATAGCCGCATCACCGCAGGAGGGGCAAGAATGTCCGGCGAAGAGAATGTCCGCGAAGCCTGGGTGAACATCCCGACGGAGGAAGAGCTGCGGGACAGCCTGCCGCCCGGCGCCCGGGCCGGCAACTACGACTTCGGCTACCTGCCGGCGATGGGCAGGCTGCAGGCGACTCACCACAGGATCGGGGCAATGTTCAGCGCCCTGTACCGGGAGGTGATGTTCGGCCCAGGGGAGTTGGACCGGCAGGAGCGGGAGATGGTCGCGGCCGTGGCAGCCGCAGCACAGGACTGCCGCTATTGAACCGTCTCCCACGCAGAGTTTCTGCGTGCCGAGGACGGGGACCCTGCCATCGTGGACGCGGTGACGCACCGGCGCTGGCGGGAGTTGCCGACGCTGACGCCCCGGCAATTGGCGCTGTGCACGGTGGCGGAGAAGCTTAGCGCGACGCCGACGCGGATGGTGGAGACTGACTGGCAGCCGCTGCGCGACCTGGGGTTCGACGATGTTGCGCTGCTTGAGGTGGGCCACATCGTGGGCATCTTCAACTACCTGACCCGCCTGGCCGACGGCTTCGGGCTGCAACTTGACCCCAGGACAATCGAGGCGTCGGAGACGGGCGTGGCGCTGCGCCGGCCAGCAGAGCAGGCAGCGGGCTAGCAGGAGGCAAAGGGTGATACACCTGACCGAGGAAATGAAACGGCTGGTCAACAACGCCAGGGAGGACGGGTTCCCTTCCATCGTGGCCACGGCCGCCACTGACGGGACGCCGAACGCTGGGTACATCGGCACGGTGCTGACCGTGGGCGACTCCACTTTCGTCTACCGGGACCGGACCCGCCGGCAACCGCTGGAGCACATTGAGGAGAACCCCAAGGTCATCCTGCTGTTCCGCAACGCATCTGTGGACGCGGGGTGGAAGTTCCGGTGCACGGCCAGCGTGGTGCGGGAGGGTGATGCCTACGACGATTACACGCGTCAACTGGCGGAGTCAGGGCTGATCAGCGACCCGGAGATGGAGGGGGCGGCCATCGTCATCCTGCAGATCGACCAGGTGCTGACGCTGTTCGGCGAGGTACTGCAGGAGCGAGAGCCGGGGATGCGCTGGTAGGGGCGGCTATCAGCGTTCCAGTCCAGCCGGTCGAGACACTTCCTCAAGGCCGAGAGGCACCCTGGATGGATTCCTGCTCCCGGATCAAGTCCGGGACAAGCTTCGCTGGAATGACGGTGGCTTGCTGCCACGTTGTGAATATTAAAACAGGGGAACGCCCTCACCCCTTCGGCAAGCTCAGGACAAGCCTAACCCTCTCCCTGAGGGAGAGGGAACAGGTCTTCGATGGGCTATTTTGCATGGCAATGGCGGCGGGCGGTCAAAGCTGGTTCAGAGATGGATTCCTAGCCAGCGATCTTGACCCGGTCGAACTGGTCTGGGTTGAGGTTGAAGGTGCGGCCGAGGCGCTCCCAACGGATCACCAGCCAGTGGAGGCCTGCGCCGGTGCGGCGAACGGTGGTGACCTCGCCGATGTCGCCAACCTGGATCATGTGACCGGCTCCCTCCACCGGGGCGCCCATGTTCACGCGCACGGGCATCTCAGAAACGCACTCCACCTTGGTGCCGACCTCAAACGCTTCGCAACTCATGTCACCGTCTCCTGCGCCTGTTCTTTAAATCCCCGTTCTAAGACTGCCTACGGCATCAACATCATAAATGCGCCAGAAGCCATCAGTGCACCCTCCGTCACTCCTGCGAAAGCAGGAGTCCAAAGCGCGTAGTCAGGCTGCTTATCGCTACGAATTTCCTGCCATTGACCGCTGGATTCCCGCTTTCGCGGGAATGACGATTCTTGGCATTCAGCGGACTATGTCGCCTGTAACCTGAATGTGAGCGGCGGTCACGCCAGGTTTGGGGCGACCTCCTCCATCATCAACCGGAGGCTGTTGGCCTGGTTTTCCAATGGGATCAGGTTGCCGAAGTTGATCTCGAACATTACCTGGTCGAGACCCAACTCTTCGCCGAGTGAGTTCAGCTTTTCGGTTACCGCCTCGGGGGTGCCGTAGGCGACCTTGTCGCGGACCCAGTCGTCGTAGGTCATTTGCCTGACGCGCTCGGCCTGGGCGCCCCAGTCTCCGAGGGTTCCCACCCTTCCGGCATAGCTGGCCACGCGATCCGAGAGCCTGCCCATGGAGAACATCGCGCTATCCATCGGCTCCTCGTGGGCCTTCCGGGCGTCATGGGACAGGTAGATGGGGATGCGGAGGCCGACCTTGCCCTCTCCCTCGTGCCCGGCCGCCTTCCAGGCTTCACGGTACGCCACAATTGAAGGCTTCAGCTCCGGCAGGGTGAAGACCCGTGAGGGGTTGATGAGAATGTCGTACCCCATGCGGCCAAGGATCGGGAAGCTCTCGGCAGAGGTAACACCAACGCGGACCGGCGGGTGCGGCTGCTGGTATGGCTTGGGGTTAACCGACACTTCCGGCAGGTTGTAGTACTCGCCCTCGAAGGTGAAGGTGTCGGTGGTCCAGGCCTTGAGTATGATCTCCATGCCCTCTTCAAAGCGTCCACGGCTCTCCTCGAAGGGCACGCCAAAGCCCTCATGGACGTTCGGGAAAGTACCTCGGCCGACACCAAACTCGACGCGGCCGTCGCTGATCTGGTCGAGGGTGGCGATCTCCTCCGCGACTCTCACGGGGTTGGCCAGCGGCAGAAGCAGGACGGCTGTGCCAAGCCGGATGCGACGGGTGCGTCCCGCGATGGCGCTGAGTATGGTAACCGGACTGGCCAGAACCCGGCCGGGATTGAAGTGGTATTCGGCCATCCACACCGAGGGAACGCCGAGGACCTCGGCTTGGTCAACCAGGGCGAAGGACTCCTTGAAGGCTTCGTTCTCGTTGGACCCCTCGCGCACCGGGAACTCCAGGAACAGTCCGAGCTCCATAGCTGCCTCCGCTGTCGCGCCCAGCCTTCGGTTTCCCGCCGGGCTAGCCGTTAGTGGGCTTGATTGTACAGTGTGGCGAACACCCGTCAAGCAGCAGAGGGCGGTGGGCAACCGCGTCTCAGATGTTGATCAACACAGGGGGCTTTCGGACTGGGGAACTCAGCGCGGCAAGGGATGTCGCCGTCTCCAGACGATCTCGAGCCCTGGCCTCCGACAGTGCCAGCAGCCAGACGAGCCGACGAGTGGGTGGTATGCAACGAACCCCGGTGGGTCTCTCCTAATCCTGGCGAGGCATGTAACGGCGAAGCCTCTCCTCAAGGCTCAGCCGTTGTTCGCCACCGGAAGACTGCGCTTCCGACAGGCTTCTCATTCTGAGGGCGTCCGCTTCGGCCGTTGAGTAGGCAGTGATGAGAATCCTGGGCCCGGCGGTTTCCGGGTCCAACTGGATTCTCTCCGAGTCCTGGCCTGTGGCCCAGCCGTTCCTGAAGACTGATAACTGGTAGTTGATCGCAGTGAGTCCAACGACTGCCGCCACTGCCATCCGTCGTTGGCCTTCGGGCATCTCGGGCCAGTTGTCCCTGGTGGCCCTGTTGGCTGCCTCTCGGATCATTCCCCAGTTTTCGTCCTCATCGGCTCCCTGATCCAGCCGCAGGTCCGCTATGGCTCTCCGCTGGCGCTCCAGCTTTTCCGAGTCGGTTTCTTGGCGGTTCATCATTCTTCTCTCACGCTGTCAATCCGGATGAGCAAGTGATTCCGACCGATGGACTACTGTAGCCCCGACAGGCGAGTCGGGCAAGGCTGGGCCTCACCAACAGTTGGGCTTTCTTAAAGACCGGTTTCGGAACCTTTCGCGTTCCGAAACAGGCCGGAAGTACACGCTCTTTGCCAGCTAGCGCTGGGGTTCGATGATCACCTTCAGGGAGTCGGCGGCGCCGGCCGTGAGCCTGAAACCGAGGTCGGTCTCGGCCAAAGGCAGGTGGTGGGAAATCATGTCGCCGATCTGCACCCGGCCGGAGGCGATGAGGTCGAGGGCGGTGGTCAGGTCGCCCGGCGCTGCGGCGTAGGTGGTGGTGAGGGTGGCCCCATTGCGGAAAAAGACATCGTTCACCGACACCGGTATTTCGACGCCCGGCTCGGTGGGGGCATAGAACAGCACCGTGCCGTCGCGGTCTACGGAGTCGATGGCCTGCATCAGAGCTGGCCGGGCGCCGGTGGCGACGATGACGAGGTCGGCGAGGCGGCCGTCGTTGACCTCGCGCAGGCGTTCGGGGGTGAACTCGTCGGCGCGCAGGGTCTCGTCGGCGCCCAGCCTCCGGGCGGCAGCGAGGCGGAAGTCGGACAGGTCGGTGGATACGATACGGCCGGCGCCCATGGCACGAGCCAAGTTTATGTGAAGCATTCCGGCCAGGCCGCTGCCCAGCACCAGCACGGTCTGGCCCGGCTGGATGTTGGCCCGTCGCTGTCCCCGGTAGACGCAGGCGAGGGGCTCGGCCACGGAGGCCTGATCGAACGGCACTCCATCGGGGATGGGGATGGCGCCACGGTCCACGTTGATGGCGGGCAGGCGGACATACTCGCAGAATCCGCCGGGATCGTAGTTGGTGGCGCGCAGCATGTCGCAGACGGTGTGGCTGCCGCTGAGGCAGTAGCGGCAGGCGTTGCAGGGGACATGGTGGGTCACGACGAGGCGGTCGCCTTCGCGGAACCGGGAGACTTCGGGGCCGACCGCAGCGACGGTGCCTGCGACCTCGTGGCCCAGGACGACGGGGGCGCGCTGGATGCGGTACCACTCCATGACATCGCTGCCGCAGATGCCGCTCGCCTCGATCTTTAGGAGGAGCTCGTCGGCGCCGATCTCGGGCCGGGGAAGCTCCTCGAGACGCACATCGCTGTTGTTGTAGTACATGGCTACGCGCATGGTGGGCGGTCCTTGTTGTCGTTATAGCTGCGATCGTGGGGCTGGAGGGTTCTCACCCCCACCCCAACCCTCCCCCTGAGGGAGAGGGAGTTTTCGCGGGTGCGCGAACTGGCAGTTAGTCGGAAACGCCGACCAGTTCGCCGGACTCGGCGCGGACGGCGTTGAAGATTTCAACGGCTTCGTCGACGGTGCCATTGCCGTGGACGATGTGGCGCAGGGAGCGGATCATCGGCACGGGGTGAGGGCTCTGCCAGATGTTTCGGCCGAGGTTGATGCCGATGGCGCCGTTCTGCATACCGTCGTGCACAAACTCCAGCACCTCGCGCTCGGTGTCGGCCCTGGGCCCGCCGGCCATGACGACCGGGACGGGGCAGCCATCGACGACGCGGTCGAAGCCGTCTTCGCACCAGTAGGTCTTGACGACCTTGGCGCCCATCTCGGCGCAGATGCGGCAGGCCATGGCCAGGTAGCGGGAGTCGCGCTGGTCCAGCTCCCGGCCCACGGCGGTGACGGCCATGACGGGGATGCCGTACTTCTCGCCCTCGTCCACCAGCTTGCCCAGGTTGAGGATCGACTGCTTCTGGTACTCGGAGCCGACGAACACGGAGATGCCCACGGCGGAGACATTCAGGCGGACGGCGTCCTCCATCGAGGTGGTGATGCCCTCGTCGGCCAGGTCGCCTGCGGTCATGCTGGTGCCGCCGGAGACGCGGAGGATCAGCGGCTTGGTGTCGGCGGGGTCAACCACGGAGCGGACCACGCCGCGGGTGGCGAAGAGGGCGTCGGCGTAGGGCATCAGCGGCGCGATGGTCTCGCCGGGGCGCTCCAGGTTGCGCGTGGGGCCCTGGAAGTAGCCGTGGTCGACGGGAAGGAACATGCACTTCCCGTCGGATTGAATCAGCTGAGCCAAGCGGTTGGCCATTCCCCAGTCCATGTGTTTCCTCCTGCGCTGCGGAGCGCCTTTCGGTGCGAAATTATCGAGGCCCATTATCGCCGGAAGGGCATGGACGGGCAAGGTGAAAGAGCTTGGCGGCTTTGACCGGCGGGGCTGGCGGATGATAAAATTTGTTTGTCTGGACATCCTGACGTTGGCCTTCGGCTTCACGTTGGGGCACCAATTTCCCTGGCGTCAACCCGCCGGCTTCGCGCCTAGCGGCCACTCACGTCAGGTTACTATCTTCCCTGGCGTCAACCCGCCGGTTTACCCGAGCGGCCATTCACGTCAGGTTATACAGAAATGGGGTCGTGGCGCCACGGCCCTATTTCCTTTTGCAGCGAGGATAACCAATGCCGGAGCGGTCCGCGATATTCATTGATGGCGCCTACCTGTTCAATCTGTTGCGAAATGAGTTCGAAGGGGCGCGGATCAACTTCGAGCTGCTTCCGAGCAAGTTGACCCAGGGAACCAATCTGCTCCGAACCTACTATTATTCGTCTCTCCCCTACCGGAGCGACCCTCCCACAATCCACGAGACTTCTTTCTACAACCGGCAACGGCAGTTCTTTTCCGCACTGAGGCTGCTCCCGAGATACACCGTCAAATTGGGAAGGGTGGAACGCCGGGGGAACAGGGCTGACGGCTCTCCGGCTACCGAGCAAAAGCGGGTGGACATCCTGCTGGCGGTGGATTTGGTCAAATTGTCCGCTGACGGGCACATCCAGCGGGCGATTCTCATTGCCGGGGACAGCGACTTTATCCCCGCAATTGATGCGGCCAAGAGCGAAGGGGTGGTCGTAAGTCTATTGCATGGGTCGAATTGCCATCGCGAGCTCCTGGAAGAGGTGGACGAGCACTACCAAATCGACCAGGTTCTCGTCGACTCAGTACGGCTTCCACCCCGCTGATTCCGGGGTATAATCGCGCCAACGCATCCCTTTGTGGACAGGAGGGGCATCATGGCCGAGATACTGGGATTGGGAGTAACGCATTCTCCGTCGCTGATCACGCCGGACGAGGTGAAGAACTACTCGCTGACCCGCGCCCTGCGCAACGACCGGATACCCAGCGAGCAGAAGAACCCGGAGAACTGGCCCGAGGCCATGCGCAGGGAGTGGGGCGACGACGAGGGCTACTCCTCGGCGCTGTTCCAGCGGGAGAAGCTGGTGGCCGGGTTCCGCAAGGTGCGGGCCGAGCTTGACGCCTTCAAGCCCGACGTGGTGCTGGTCTGGGGCGACGACCAGTACGAGAACTTCCGGGAGGACATCATCCCGGCGTTCTGCGTGATGGCCTACGACGAGTACGAGTGCCGTCCCTTCGCCATGAACAGCGGCGCGACCCGCCCCAACGTGTGGGACGAGCCGGCAGACAAGACCTTCCGCTACAAGGGACACCCGTCGGCGCGGTACCTGGCGGGGGCGCTGATCGACGACGGCTTCGATGTGGCCTACGCCTACAAGGCGCTGCACGAGCCGGGCCTGGGTCATGCCTTCCTGAACACGCTGCTGTACCTGGACTACGACCGCACCGGCTTCGACTACCCGGTGATTCCCTTCGCCATCAACTGCTACGGCAGCCGGGTAATCCGCAACCGTGGCGGGGCGAGCCCGACGCTGGTGAACGGCGTGGAGGTGCCCGCCGACCCGCCCGGCCCGTCGCCGAAGCGCTGCATGGAACTGGGCGCGGCCGCGGCGAGGGCGATGCTGGAGAGTCCGTGGCGGGTGGCGCTGATCGCGTCGTCCAGCTGGTCCCACGCCTTCCTGACGGAAAAGAACTGGTGGATGTACTGCGACGTCGAGTCGGACCGGGCACGCTTCGAGGAGTTCAAGGCCGGCAACTTCGAGGCGTGGCGCGGGCTGACCACGGCGCAGGTCGAGGACGCGGGGCAGCAGGAGATGCTGAACTGGATGTGCCTGGCCGGCGCGCTGTCGGAGCTGCAACGCAAGCCGGAGATCGTGGAGTTCCAGCAGACCTACGTCCACAACTCCAGCAAGTGCCTGGCGGTGGCCCGGCCGTAGGGGAACGCCCGAGGCCCTGAGCAAGAGACCGCCCGTCCAGCAGTGGACGGGCGGTTTTATGTCCCGCCGCCTGCAAGAGCCGGCGGGACCCGGTATCAGGCCGAAATCTGCTCGAATGAGAACCCGGGGATGGTCATGCGTTCCCGAGCGTGCTCGATGGTGATGGCGCACAGTCTCCCGTCGCTGTCCAGGTCCAGCAGGGTATTCTCGTCCAGGTCCCGCGTCTCATCCACTTCGGCAGGGTACAGCTCGATATACAGCGTGTCCGTACTTTCAAAGTACCTGATTTTCATGGCCTGAACGACCGATCGAAAAAAGCGTTGTGCATGGTGTGCGCCCCCGCGTACGCTACTCCACGTACTTGGCGTCCTTGGGCCGGGCCTTGCCGCCGTGGACCGAGGGCTCGGCGCACCACTTCTGGGCCAGGCGGCGCACGCCCCGGTAGATGTCCTCGTCGAAGCCCAGCAGGTCGCAGACCACGCGCCGGTCCAGCAGGGCGCGGTTGGGGTCGGCGTCGGCCAGGTAAGCGGGCATCAGGTCCAGCTCCCGGAACTCGTCGAAGATGCGCTCGGCGGTGGCCAGCTGCTCGTCGCTGAGGGTGCGGAAGTCCAGCACGGGGAGTGATTCGGCTTGACGGATAGTCATACCAGCCTTGCTGGACTGCTGGCGGCTCGAGTGCCACCAAAATGACAACAGACCCAACGTACAGTTCCCCCAAATGGCTAAGGGGTAGTCGAATTTCTTGTTGCCGAAAATGACATTTGGCCATACTCTGCCACCCGCTGTTTCTCGTTCAGTGAAGGCAATGGCTAAAGGCTGCGAGCCAAAAGTAAAATCTCGGTTGATGTGTCCACGACTCGCAGTCGCCCATATAGAAGCAGCCTTTTCTTCCATTCCTTTCCTGACAATTAGCTGCGAATCAGGGCAGCAAATCAAGCGTGTCTCGCTCTTCGCATCATGGTTCCACAAGCAAGGGTAGGTAGAGGTAGGGCTTGGCGCCTCTTTGCTAAATGGTCCACGAGGAAGCGGACCATTTATATCGATGTGATAAGCCCCCATTTTCCCCACTGCGCTTATCTGAGCGACATTCAATTCGATAGCATCAGAGAAACCGGGCATCCATAAACGGGAACGCGATAGCGCATTGGCGGTCTGTGCCAATGAATAATCAGCCATTCGCACACCCCCCCAAATCTCCCCGATCGCCCTATTAGGGACTCTCATCACTTCGCCAGCCACTTCACCGCCATTTGTTAGACGAGTCCCGCCGTAAGGCCCATCTTCGATGCTTCTAATGTACTTCGTTCCGTGGAGCTTATTAGCAATAACGTTTGCGGCGCCAAAGCCGATGGGACGTTGTACCAAGGAAACGAAGCGCTCTTCTCTGTCTAGAGGTTCCCCGGACACTCGTTTCCGGGCGGTTATCAGACATTCCGCCATTCCAGTGTCCGAGGAAAAAGACATATCCTTCCCATCAGCCGCTAGGCTCAAAACAGTCGCATCTGTATATTCGTTACCTATTAACCTGCGGAACCTCTGCCAAGAGAGCCCGGCAGCGGCAGACATTGGAAGGACCAGAGCAATTACTCCTCCGGGCTTCAGCTTACGATGTGCAAGTGCAGCAAACGCGGAAGCAATTCCTGCGTTGCCGTGGTAGCATGTGCCAGTCTTTAGCCTCTCTAGGCGTTTCCCCATATCCTTTTGGTCCAATTCACTCGCTTCGAAAGCCGCAAACGCCCGGTTTGAAGTTCCTATATGCTCTCCCTCTTGACCGGTATTTCGGGTAAAAGGGGGGTTCATTATCACTAAGTCAAAGCTGTCGGCGGGGATCTCGGCGTTGACTTGGACGGAGGTTTCTTCCCCAGAACTTCCGGTACGTAGCGTCGGATCACTGGTATTGAAGCTTGTCATTACCTCCTCAGAAGTAATTAGCTCCAGCGAGCCTATCTTGACCGTTCCGTCCTCCTGGCGACCGTAGGGCATGGTGTAGAGGCGGGAGCGGCCGTACATGACCTCGGGCTGGATTCCGGCCAGCGTGGAGCCGGTGATGTGAATGGCCGAGGGCATGACATCGCAACCGTAGAGCACCTCCTCCATCATTACCGGGTGAATGGCGGCAGCGTCGCCCCCAGCGCTCTCGTGGCGGGAGGCGATCTGCTCGTAGACGGCGGACAGCAGGGCGCCAGTGCCGCAGGCGAAGTCGCCGACACGAAGCTTGCCGATGGCTTCGGGGTCGCTCCAGTCCACCCCCTCCATCTTGGCTACGGCCAAGCGGGCCAGCAGAGCGGCGGAGGCGGGCAGGGTGTAGAAGGTGGCAAGGTACTTGCGGTCGGAGATCAGCCGCTGGAACACGCGCCCGGTGAGGTCGTGAGCGTTGTTCACGCCTGTGCCGTTGACGCTGGCGGCGGTAAGGCGCAGGCGGCGGAGCACCCGCAGCGCGATGTCGGATGGCAACTGTTCGAGGATGTCCTTGCCGATGGCGAAGATGGGCCAGTAGTTGATCTTCAGGATGGCGGTCCAGGCATTGAGGGTACGGTCCTGCGGGTCGGGGACCGAGTTGCCGCAGACGAGATTCAGGGGCTGAATGCCCTCGTGCATCCCGGCGATGCGCTCATGGAAGATCATGGCATTGGCGATGATGGCACAGGCCATGCGGCGTGTCTGCGGCACGTTGTCCATGCCCAGCAGGCGGGCCACATCGGCGGTGATGGCAGGCTTGAGGGTGTGCATCTCTTCAAGGATGTTGGCCGCGTCGTCGATGCCCTGCTGGAGGAAAGTGGCGGCCTGGTCGACGGCGTTCTGAGGCACGGATACCAGGCGCACGAGGTCGGCGAGATCGGTGACGGAGCCGTCCAGCCAGCCGGACTCGGGGAAGCGGACGGTTTTCTCGCCTTCGACGGTGAATACACAGTAGCGGAGGGTGGCGTCGCGGATAGCGGCCGAGAGGTCGTGGGCATCGCCGACGGCCTCCGGGTAGCGCAGGGCGATGGCGGCCTCGATGGGGCGGGGCTGGCCCACGACCTGCAGGTTTAGCCGTTCTTTGGCCTCCGGCTCCACGTTCTGGGCGGGGTCGTATTCGGCCTCGATCACCACGGGGGAACGACCGGGCGCGGTGATGAGAATGTCGGGGTGATAGCCGGCGTGGTCCTGAATGACCTGGGTGTTTTCGGAGCGCACCGTGGCCTTGCCCAGCATCCCCTGAAGTAGGTTGCCGAGGGTCGTGTTGGCGCTGGGTTCGGTCTGGTGCGGCATGGGAAGGGTCACTCCACCTGGGGCGTGCGGTCTTCCAGGGGATGCCAGAAGACGCGGCCCAGCTCTACCTGGCGCTCCACGTACTTGTCGTTGCGGACGCTGGCCACGGCCGGGACGGCGACCTGCCCCGTGAACTCGGTCAGCAGCTCGGCGTTCCTTTCCGCACGGTCGGCCTCGCGGTGGTCGGCGGTGAATGAAATCTCGATGGAGACGTACTTTGTCGTTGCGCCGTCCCTGGTCTCCATTATCAAGTCGGCGTTGCGGAAACTACGTAGCTGGTCGCGCCGCTCGCGCATGCTCTCTCCGTCAAGAGCCCTATATGCGAGACGTCCCAAGTCCTCCTTGGAAAGAGTGCGGACATACTCCAGTCCCATGTCGCGGGCAATTCCCCAAGAGTCTGCTAATGTCGCCTGGCGGGCGTATTCACCTTTGAAAGTCGAAAAATCACCCTCCAAGCGGTCCATGCGCTGGATCAGACGGGTGTTAATTGCGGTTTGCTCCTCAACGAAGCGCTGCATCCGCACCATAAATTCCTCGGTCCGGTGCATGAACGCTTCGGTGCGCTCCATGAACGCTCCAGTACGCTCTACGAAAGCGTTGAAGCGGGCAGGAAGCTGCATGAGTTCTTCGCCCAGAATCCGAGAGCGAACGGCCTCACGCCACTGGGGATTAGCGTCCAGTGCGCGGAGAAAATCTTCCTGGGAATTGATGGTAGTCACCGGCGGCTCCTGTTGCCTTTCCTGCAATTCTATTCTATTGGGCGTAACGCGGACCCGCAATTCGCCACGCTGCCCTGCCACCGCGCCGTCGTGTATACTCTGCATCAACTGTATCCATGGGCGGGAGCGTGCTTCATGGCCACCATTACGAGCCGTACGCTGGGCAGCATCGTTGACCTCGATGGGGGTCAGATCAGCCGCGAAATCTTCGTCAACGAGGACATCTACGCCCAGGAACAGGAGCAGGTCTTCTCGAAGGCCTGGCTGTTCGTGGGGCACGAGACGCAGGTCCCCAAGCCGGGCGACTACTTCGTTTCCAGCATGGGCGAGGAGTCGGTGATCCTCTGCCGCGACCGCGAGGGCGGGATTCATGTCTTCCTGAACTCGTGCACCCACCGGGGCATGAAGGTCTGCCGCTACGACGAGGGGAACACGCCGGTGTTCAGCTGCCCGTACCACGGCTGGAGCTTCGCCACCGACGGCCAGCTGGTGGGGGTGCCCTACTTCAAGGACGCCTACAAGGGCGCGCTGGACAAGTCACAGTGGGGGCTGATCGAGGTGCCCCAGATGCACAACTACAAGGGCGGCATCTGGGCGTCGTGGGACAAGGACGGGCCGTCGTTCCTGGAGTACGCGGGCGACTTCACCATGTATCTCGACCTGCTGATGGACGGGCGTGACGGCAGCGAGGGCGGGTCCGAGATCCTGGGCGGCGTCCAGAAGTGGACCATGCCGAACAACTGGAAGTTCGCAGCCGAGAACTTCGCTGGCGACGGCTACCACAACATCAGCCACCGCTCGGTGGACATGGTGGGCATCGGCCCCAGCGGCCTGGGCCGCCGCGACTACGCCGAGTACGAGGCAGGACGCCGCATCAATGTGACGATGCCAGGGAAGGGACACTCCGCAGTGGTGGAGCTGTTTCCTGACGAGACGCCGCAGATCTCCACCTACCAGAACACAGCGGATGTGGGCGAGTACTTCCGGCACATGGAGTCGGAGCGCCGCCGCCGGCTGGACGGCAAGACCAACCTGCTGGGCGTGGTGGGGACGGTGTTCCCGAACATGTCGTACCTGGCCCGGCAGCCCCGGTCCATCGCCGTCTGGCACCCGCGCGGGCCGAACCTGACCGAGGCGTGGCGCTGGTTCCTGGTGGACAAGGACACGCCGGAAGAGGTCAAGGACGTGCTGCGGCACTACTACATCCGCTACTCCGGGCCCGGCGGCATGACCGAGCAGGACGACATGGAGAACTGGAACTACGCCCACAAGGCCAGCCGGGGGTCGATAGCCCGCCGCAAGCCCTACAATTACCAGATGGGTATCGGTCACCTGGTCGAGGACGTGGACCTGCCGGGGACTCTGACCACAGGCATCAGCGAGGAGAACGCCCGCGGCTTCTACTCCGGCTGGGTCAAGATGATGGACGCCAAGTAACGGAGTCCTCCCAAACGCAAAATCCCCTCTACCTCCAGGAGAGGGTCAGGGTGAGGGCGTACCCCTACCCTTAGGAACCACATAATACGAATCAGGAGAATCATCATGGCAAATGTTACCCAACTCGGCTACATCGGTATCAGCGCCAGCAACCTTGAGGAATGGGAGCACTTCGGGACCGAGGTACTGGGCCTGCAGTCGAACGGCGTGGACTCCAACGGCGTGCTGACCATGCGGATGGACGAGTACACACATCGCTTCATCGTCAGCCCCACGGGCAAGGACGATGTGGAGTTCGTCGGTTTCCAGGTGACTGACCAGGCCGCACTGGCCGAGATGGCGGAGCAGCTGCGCGAGGCCGGCATCGAGGTGTCCGTGGGCACCCCCGACGAGGCTAAGGAGCGGAGGGTCGAGGGTCTGATCAAGTTCGAGGACCCCGACGGGACGCCCACCGAGGTGTACTACGGCCCGCCGGTGAGCTTCGACAACCCGTTCAACTCGCCCCGGCCGATCAGCGGATTCGTCACCGGCGAGCAGGGCCTAGGCCACGTGGTCTACCATGTGGACGACCTGGACCGGGCGGTCTCCTTCTACCGGGACGTGCTGGGCATGAAGATCAGCGACTACATCCGGAACCTGGTCTTCTTCCACTGCAACCCCCGCCACCACACCCTGGCCATCATCGAGGCGAAGGGCCGCAACACCAAGAGGCTGAACCACTTCATGCTGCAGACCGAGGGCATGAACGACGTGGGGCAGACCTACGACATGGTGCTGGACTCCGACATCAACCTCACCCGTGGCCTGGGCCGCCACACCAACGACCACATGACCTCGTTCTACATGAAGACGCCGTCGGGCTTCGACGTGGAGTACGGCTGGGGCGCCCGCACCGTCGACGACGCCACCTGGCAGGTGGTGCGCCACGAAAAGGGCAGCATCTGGGGCCACCGCCCCGTCCCGCAGCCCGCCGCCGCGGACTAGGGGGCAGGAGCAGATTCCCATGGCCGGTCTTCCACCATTGCCGGAGCCAGGATTCCAGAGCGCCGACGACCGACGGGCCATCGGTCGTCGGTTCATCATGCAGGCCGCGCAGTACCTGCTGCAGGGCGACCGTCTTCAGGCGGGAGAGAAGGCTTGGGGAGCAATAGCCCATAACCTCAAGGCCATTGGCGAATCGAGGGGGTGGCAGCACGACAGCCACCAACTTGTCCACAATATGGGGCGCCAAATTGTGGCTGAGTACAGAGACACGGAACTGGGGGAGGCAATAGCTGAAGTCTTCCACAACGGTCATCAGAACTTCTATGAAAATCAGAGAAGCAGGGCTGAACTGAGAGAGACTTTGGGATATGCAGAAGAGGCACTGGTGAAATTGGAGACCTTGCAAAGGAATCCGCCTCTCCCATTTACTATCACCTCTAATACCCAACTTAGAAGATTGAAAGACCTGACCAGCAACGATGACCTGCAGGTTGGTGATTCGTCCCCTGTGGGATTCTCGCTGAAGCATTCCACCAACGGCGATTCCAGTTGCAAGAACGGCGAAGGTTCGGAGCAGTAGATGGACGTTGGATACATAGGCACCGGGACGATGGGGAACCCGATGGCCCGCTGCCTGCTGGACGCCGGGCACAATGTGACTGTGTACGATGTGCGCCGGGAGGCGACCACCAACCTGTGCGAGCTGGGCGCCCACTGGGCTGACAGCCCTCGGGCGGTGGCCGAGGCCGCCGGGGTGGTGTTCACCTCGCTGCCAGGGCCTGTGGAGTGCGAGCGCGTGGTGCTGGACCCGGACTCCGGCATCCTGGCCGGCCTGCCCCGGGGCGGCGCGTGGATCGACACGACCACCAACGCGCCGTCGCTGATCCGGCGTCTGTCCGAGGAGTGCAGCCGGCGGGGCGTCGAGATGCTGGACTCGCCGGTCAGCGGGCGTCCTCCGGCCATGACCATGATGGTGGGGGGCGACGCGGCAGTCTTTGAGAAGCATCGCCCGGTGCTGGAGTGCATGGGCCGGGATGTCTTTTACGTGGGCGAGACCGCCTCAGGCTGCATCGCCAAGCTGGTGACGCAGTACCTGGGCTACTGCGCTTTCATCGCCGGCGTCGAGGGAATGCTGATCGGCGCCAAGGCCGGTATCGACCTGGATATATTGGCCAAGATCATTCCGGTAAGTGCCGGTTCCAGCGGGGTGCTGAACCGCTCCACCGAGGTGATGCTGGACCGCAGCTTCGCGTCCAACGGAACGCTGGATATCGTGGCCAAGGACATCCACCTGGCCTGCGAGTTGGCGCGGGAGTCGCAGGCCCCGGCCTCCATCGGCGGCATCGCAGACGACATGTTTCAGAGGGCCCAGGCGCAAGGGATGGGCCAGGACGGTTACCCCGCAGTGGCCCGCATCCTGGAGCAACTGGCCAGCGCCGAGTTGCGCGGAAAGGATGGATTCTAGTTAATCAACCAGCGGCCAACCTAAATACAATTGAGCAATATGCCAAGACTCGGAAGAGACGCAATTATGCTCCTAATTGGAGCCGCCATAGCAGCCGTGTTCGCAATATTAGTTGCTTACCCTCAAATGCTGGCCGATTCACGAGAAAACGCCGCACGCATAGAATCGAACGAGAGGCAAATTGAGCGGCTATGGGGTGCGCACGAAGTAGGGCATAAAGAGCAAGATTCAGACGGAGGACCAGAGCGATGAGTGAAACGTTCTTGTACCTCGCCGCCGCGATGTTTCTTATTCCCCTAGTGGTAATGGTCGGCATTGCTCTTACCGGAACCAATATACCTACGAGCATACTGTCGGTGGGTGGGTGGTCTATGGCATTCGGCTTAATTGTCGGCGGCATCGGAGCCTTTATGTCCTTGAGTGAAAGATAAAGTAGCATATTGTGAATTAACGG
Organism: Dehalococcoidia bacterium; assembly: GCA_963667765.2. Classification (GTDB taxonomy): domain Bacteria; phylum Chloroflexota; class Dehalococcoidia; order Lucifugimonadales; family UBA3495; genus VXOI01. The sequence continues at coordinate 754,564 of CAXXON010000003.1, forward strand.
CGATTAAGAGAGTTAAAGGTATCCCAAGGAGGAGACGATGCAGAACGGCCATACGAACGGGAACCGTTCCCTCGGCAGCCTGGTGGACCTGGACGCCGGCACGGTTAGCCGCGAGATATTCGTCAATGAGGAAATCTACGCCCAGGAACAGGAGTACCTGTTCGCCCGGGCTTGGCTCTTCGTCGGGCATGTTTCACAGATTCCCAAGCCAGGGGACTACTTCGTCTCCTGCATGGGCGAGGAGTCGGTGATCCTCTGCCGCGACCGTGAGGGTGGGGTGCATGTCTTCCTCAACTCCTGCACCCACCGGGGCATGAAGGTCTGCCGCTACGACGAGGGGAACACCCCGGTCTTCAGTTGCCCCTACCACGGCTGGAGCTTCGCCACCGACGGCCAACTAGTGGGCGTTCCCTACTTCAAGGACGCATACAAGGGCGAGTTGGACAAGTCCCAGTGGGGCCTCATCGAGGTGCCGAAACTCTGCGTCTACAAGGGGACCGTCTGGGCCAACTGGGACGAGGGCGCGCCCTCATTCGAGGAGTACCTGGGCGGCTACAAGACCTACCTGGACTTCCTGCTCGACACCTGGGACGGAGCTGGCGGCGAGACCGAGGTGTTTGGCGGCATCGAGAAGTGGGTGATCCCCTGCAACTGGAAGTTCCCCTCCGAGAACTTCATCGGCGACCGGTACCACAACATCAGCCACCGCTCCGTCGACCTGGTGGGCGTTGGGCCCAGCGGCAGCGGACGGCGCGACACCCAGGAACGGGTCGGTGCGACCGCGCTGGACTTCTCCTTCCCTGAGCGCGGCCACGGCACCATCAGCTTCCTGCGTCCCGACAATTCGCCCATCGCTGGCTACCAGCACTCCCAGATCGTGTCCGACTACTTCGCCCACTGCGAGAACGAGCGGCGCAAGAACTACGGTCAGTGGGCGCGGTTCATTCCCGGTCCGGGCACCCTGTTCCCCAACTTCTCCTACCTGCCCCGCCAGCCGCGCACCATCGCCGTGTGGCACCCGCGCACGCCGCAGAGCCACGAGGCATGGCGCTGGTTCCTGGTGGACAAGAACGCCCCGGCCGAGGTCAAGGAGTTCCTGCGCAAGTACTACATCAGCTACTCCGGTCCCGCCGGCCTGACCGAGCAGGACGACATGGAGAACTGGAACTATGCGCACAACGCCAGCCGGGGGTCCATCGCGCGCCGGTATCCGTACAACTACCAGATGGGCATGGGCCACGAGGCGCCGCCCTTCGATACCGACGGGCTGGAGCTGCCAGGGCAGATCCGCAATGTGACCGCGGCCAAGGCGGCGGAGCAGAACCAGCGGGGCTTCTACTCCCGGTGGGCCGAGTTCCTGACGGCCGAGAACTGGGACGAGTTGGCAACCTGGCGCAACGGGCACTCCAACGGCGTCAAGGCCCACAACGGCGCTTCCGTCGCCGCGGGGGACTAGCCATGACCACCGTCGGGGCGAATGTCGCCCGGATGCTGTTGAAACAGGAGGTCGAGGAGTTCCTGTACCACGAGGCGGAGCTTCTGGACGACCGGCGTTTCGCTGAGTGGCTGGACCTGCTCAACGACGACATCCGGTACTACATGCCAATGCGCCGGAATGTGAAGTTCGGCGAGCTCGACCGGGAGTTCACCCGCGAGGGCTACGACATCAACTGGTTCGACGAGGGCAAGGAAACCCTGGAGCGCCGCGTCAACCAGATCCTTACCGGCGTGCACTGGGCGGAGGAGCCGCTTTCGCGCATCTGCCACATGGTCTCGAATGTGCAGGTACTCGAGGCCACTCCGTCGGCGGAGGATGCCACCGAAGTAGCCGTCAAGTGCCGCTTCCTGATCTACCGGAACCGGGTGGAGACGGAGACGGACTTCCTCATCGGCAAGCGGGAGGACGTGCTACGGAAGGTAGGCGGAGCCTGGAAGATTGCCCAGCGAAGGGTGATCCTCGACCAGAACGTGCTGCTGGCAAAGAACCTTACTTTCTTCTTCTAGAATTCCCTCTCCCTCCGGGTGAGGGTCAGGCTTGTCCTGAGCTTGCCGAAGGGATGAGAGCGTCCCCTGGGCAGACCCTCGGGATTCCCGCTCCCGGATCGAGTCCGGGACATGCTTCGCGGGAATGACGATTAACGACGGAGACAGGCAGATGGCTGAAGTTATCAACCTCATCACCATCGAGGAAGGCTCGACGATCTCCACCATCGGCGGGGCGACCGCCGAGGTGGTGAGCAACCCGAAGGACGGAGTGTGGGTGTTCGCGAAGTACCTGACCTCGCCCGATGACCCGGACCTGGTGGGGACGGAGGACATGATCTTCGCCCAGGACATTGCCGAGGTGCTGACCGGGGGGTAATGGAAATCATGGTTCAGCCATCGCACGAGGAACTCCGCGAGGCATTCCAGGCGGGATTCGACTCCATCGACGAGGGCGAGGGGTTTTACCCCGGCTTCAATGCCTTTTTGGAGTACAACGGATACAGCCTGCGAGAGGACATACAGTGCACCTGCATCGACAGGGGCGCGCACGGGCACCAGCCGGAGTGCCGGTGGGTGAAGGGTTAGGGGAGCCTGACGCCCGGAATTTCACCCCCACCCAAACCCTCCCCCCGAGGGGGAATTGATGGACCGGGAGAGAACAGTAATGACGGATAGGCTGGACGGCGGAGACGCCATCCTGGAGGCCCTGCGGAACCTGGATGTGGACTACATCATCTCGTCGCCAGGCTCCGAGTGGCCGTCGGTGTGGGAGGCCCTTGCTAGGCAGAAGGTGAACGAGCAGCCGGGCCCGGCCTACATCAACTGCTGGCACGAGACGCTGGCGGTGGCCATGGCCTCGGGCTACACCCGCATGACGGGCCGGATGCAGGCGGTGCTGCTGCACGCCGGCGTGGGCGTGATGCAGGGCTCGATGGGCATTCACGGCGCCTACCAGAGCGAGGTGCCGATGCTGGTCTGCTCCGGCGAGTCCACCACCTACGGCGAGGTGCCGGAGATGGACCCCGGGCCCCAGTGGCTGCGTAACCTGAGCATCGTCGGCGGCCCCAACCGGCTGGTGGAGCCGTTCACCAAGTGGAGCAGCCGCGTGACCAGCGGGGCCACGCTGTACGAGACAGTCGCCCGAGCCGGCGAGCTGGCACAGCGCACCCCCATGGGTCCGTCGTTCCTGAATGTGCCCATTGAGACGATGCTGGAAGAGTGGACGCCGAGGGCCCCTCTGAAGCACCGTCCCGCTGCCCCTGTCAGCCACCCCGACCCATCTTCGGTGGACCGAGTAGCCGAGTTGCTCTGCAAGTCGGAGAACCCCGTGATCGTTGCCGACTCAGCGGGGCGCACCACTGCCGGATTCAACGCACTGGTGTCGCTGGCCGAATCTCGCGGTATCCCCGTCTTCGAGGGCGAGGGCCCGACCTACAACAACTTCCCCAAGAGCCACCCGCTGCACCACGGATACGACCTGAAGCGTGAGATGGACCGGTTCGACCTGTTCCTGGTGATCGGCAACCGGGCCCCCTGGTACCCGCCCAGCGCCGGGCCGTCGGCTACGGTGGTGATCATCGACGAGTACCCACTGAAGGAATACATGGTGCACCAGGACCTGCAGGCAGACCTGTACCTCGAGGGTTCGCTGCCCGTCACGCTGGCCGCGCTGAACGCCGCAGTGCGCGACCGGAGCGAGGCTGCTCCTGCCATGCCGCCGCACCCGAATCCAGTCTGGGAGCGCTACCGTGCGCTGGACGCTTCGGCGGCTTCGGCCTCGCCCATAGATCCGGGGTTCCTGTGCAACACCATCAGCGAGACTCTGCCGTCCAACACCGTGTTCGTTGACGAGACCATCCTGCACCGGGCCCAGATCCTGCGTCGCATCGGGTGGGACAACCCGCTGTCGTACATGCGGCCCGCCGGTGGTCTGGGTCAGGGTCTGGGCATCACGCTGGGGGCCAAGCTGGCGGCACCCGAGCGCCCGGTGACGGCCCTGATCGGCGACGGGTCGTTCCTCTACAACCCGATCACCCAGAGCCTGGGGGTGGCTCGGGAGAGCAATCTGCCCATCCTTATCGTGGTGTTCAACAACACCAGCTATGCAGCCATGAAGAGCCTGCACCATTCCTTCTACCCAAACGGAACGGCGGTGGAGACCGGTATCTACCACGGCGTCGACATCCCGGGGCCCGACTACTCGGAGCTGGCCAGGCCTTTCGGCGGCCACGGCGAGAGAGTCGAGGACCCGGCGAGGCTCAAGGGTGCCCTGCAGGAAGCGCAATCCGCCGTAGACGGCGGGGCCGTCGCGATCGTAGACGTGGTGCTGTCAGCCTAGCCGAACCGGTCGGCGTCAATGCCGGAGCGTGACATCAGAATCGTGGATGGCGTTGCAGATGACCACATACGCGACTCGCTCCGCGTTGCCTATGGCGCCTTTGCCAAAAAGTTCCGCATAGGCTTCAGAAACGCCGACGACCTCATCAGGCTGTTTCACGATTCGCTGGACCGGACCCTTTGCTACTCGGCGGAAGTCGATGGCCATCTGCTGGGCTTTCTGACCTTCAAGACAGATGGCAGAGATTTCTTTCAACTGAACCTGATGTTCCTTTTTGCCAGGTTCTGGCCGTGGCAGGCCATCCGCATCCTACTGAATCTAATGCTCCTCGCAGGACGCGGCGCACGAATCGATGAATTCATGGTGGATACCGTTGCCGTGTCGGAAGCGTCTCGGGGACTGGGACTGGGCACGGCGCTGATGGAACGGGCGGAGGCCGGGGCGAGAGATATGGGGAAAAGCAAGATGACGCTGCAGGTCATCGGGGAAAACTCTGGCGCAATCAGGCTTTACGAACGTCTGGGTTATCGTACGGTGCGAACACAGGGCGGCTTGCTGGTCCGGCTTGCGGCCAAGACTTCGGAGGTGCGGACGATGGAGAAATCCCTAGCCGCGCTATAGCAGAACGGACAATGTCCACCCTGTCGGCCTAGCCGAACCGCTGGGCGCCGAAGGGCTGGAGGGGCTCGGCAACGCCGTCCAGCAGGTAGTTGACCACCAACTCCGCCGTGCCGGGGCTGAGCATGATGCCGACGGCGTCGTGGCCGGTGGCGATGGTCAGGCCGTCGATTCCCGGAGCGGGGCCGATGATGGGCAGGCCGTCGGGTGTGGCAGGGCGGATTCCGGCCCTGCCCGACACGAAAGCGGCGTCGGCCAGCGATGGGAAGGATAGGCAAGCTCCGGAGATGAGCGTGGCCACGCCCTCAGCCGTTACGATTTCGTCCGAACGCCCCTCCTCCCGGGTCGAGGCCACCAGGATGTTGCCGTCAAGCCGGGGCACCACATAGACTGACGAGTTGCGCACAGGAGTCTTCGGCATGCGTCCGGGACGTCGCAACAGGATGCGCTGGCCCTTCACACCTCTGACGGGCAGGTCCAGCGGGCCTCCGTATGCAGACCAGCGGCCGCCAATCCCGCTGCCCGGCCCTGCTGCCAGCACTACCTGGCCGGCATTGATGCGCCCTTCCGTCGTGTCGATGCCGGTCACCCGGCTGCCCTCGGTCACCAGGCCAGTAACTTCGGCGTTTTCGTACAGCCTTGCGCCCAGCCTTCCCGCAGCGTTGACCAGGGCGTCGCAGAACCTCTGGCCTCTCACACAGCCCTCGTGGGGGGAGTGGATGGCCGCCAGCACCTCCGGGTTGGCCTCCGGTTCATGGTCCAGGACTCCCTGCGCATCAATCAATTCAACGCCCATGTCCAGTTGGGACTGCCAACCGAAGTACCCCCTCAACTCACCGACTTCTTCGGGTGTGAAGGCGACCTTCATCACGCCTGACTGCTGGAACTCCGGGTTGACTCCCGCTTCGGTCAACTCGGCTGCCCATTCTGGGAAGAGCTCCAGGCTGCGCAGTCCGAGGCCGAGAAGCGCGGGGTTGTCGGGGTCGAGGTGCCACAGGGGCCCGACCACGCCGGCGGTGGCACCGGAGGCGCCGTTCCCGAAGGTCCTCCGCTCCACCAGCGCGCAGGACACGCCACGTTTCGCCAGCTGCCAGGCAATGGCACACCCCATCACGCCGCCGCCGATGATCGCAACGTCCACCGTCTCAGGCATGGATGCCGCCTCCGAAGATTGCTGGGACGAGTCTAGTTTTTAGCCGCCGACGGTGTCAACGATGAGGCGGACGCGGCGAATGTCGTTGCCATAGCCCATGCCGTCTGATAGTCTTGCCACGCAAGGCGGTGCCCGATTTGGCTGAAACGACTCCAGTAAAGGCAGACCTCTTCGTTACCTGCATCATCGACCAACTCTTCCCGGAAGTGGGGGCGAGCGTGGTACGCGTGCTGCGGAAGCACGGGGCGCGGGTGGGTTTCCCGGAAGGGCAGACCTGCTGCGGGCAGGCAGTGTACAACTCGGGATACTGGCGCGAGGCCCGGGAACTGGCTCTCAAGACGATGGGGGAGTTCCGCGAGAGCGAGTACGTGGTGGTGCCATCGGGGTCGTGCTCAGCAATGATGCGGGTCTTCTACCTGGACCTTTTCGAGGACGAGCCGGAGTTACTGAGGGAAGCGGAGGCGTTCTCGCGAAAGGTGTACGAGTTCTCGGAGTTCCTGGCAGAGGTGCTCGGGATCGAGGACTCCGGAGTAGCGGGTTCGGGCACGGCGGTGTTCCACCCTGGGTGCCACCTGCTGCGGGAGATGGAGGTGCGGGAGGCACCACGGAATCTGCTGGGGTCGGTTCGGGGGCTGGAAGTCAAGGAGATGCCCAACGCCGAAACCTGCTGCGGGTTCGGCGGCAGCTTCTCAGTGAAGCTTCCCCATATATCCGAGGGTATGCTGGCGGACAAGGTGGCAAGCGTGCGGGAGTCGGGAGCGGACACGCTGGTGTCGTGCGACATGAGCTGCCTGATGCACATCGGCGGCGCGCTGCGGCGGCAGTCGCCGGGAATGCAGATACGGCACATCGCGCAGGTGCTGGACGAAACCGGGTAGGGAGACGCCCTCACCCTCACCCTAACCCTCTCCCGGAGGGAGAGGGGATTTGTTGCAGGCTCTTCGACAATCTCAGGACCAACGGACTGAGGGTATGCCGGAAGTAAAGACTAGCGAATTTGCATCAGCCTCTGCGTCGGCGATGCTGGACCCGCAACTGCGCCGGGCCCTGGACCGTGTGGGGTCGGGGTTCGACGTGGCGCGCCGGAACGCCATCGAAGAAGTCACTCCCGAGGCGTGGGAGGAGTGGCGTGACGAGGCGCGACGCATAAAGATCCACGCCCTCGACAACCTGGACTACTACATCGAGCTGCTCTCCGACAACGTTGCCGCCGCCGGGGGGCAGATGCACTTCGCCAAGGACGCCGACGAGGCCAACGCCATCGTCAGCCACCTGGCGCAGAGCCGCGGCGTTAAGGTCGCCACCAAGAGCAAGAGCATGGTGTCGGAGGAGCTGGAACTGAACTCGGTGCTGGAGTCCGCCGGCGTGGACGTCTACGAGACCGACCTTGGAGAGTACATCATCCAGCTGGCCGGCGAAGCACCGTCGCACCTCGTGGCCCCGGCACTGCACAAGTCGAAGGAAGATGTGGCCGAGCTGTTCCGCGACAAGCTGGGCGTGGCGTACGACGAGGACATCATCCGCATGGCTGGGACTGCCCGGGAGGTCCTGCGGGACAAGTTCATGGAAGCCGACCTGGGCATCAGCGGAGCCAACTTCGTGGTGGCGGAGACTGGCACGCTGGTGATCGTGACCAACGAAGGCAACGGGCGGCTGTGTACCTCGGCGCCCCGAATGCACATCGGGATCACGGGGATGGAAAAGGTAATCCCGTCGATGCAGGACCTGGCGGTCTTCCTGCGGCTGTTGCCCCGGTCGGCCACCGGCCAGCGGATCTCCAGTTATGTCAGCATGATCACCGGGCCGCGGCGGGATGACGACGAGGACGGACCGGAGGAGTTCCACCTTGTGCTCGTGGACAACGGACGCTCGCGGATGCTCCGGGACCCGAAGCTGCGGGAGGCACTGTACTGCATACGCTGCGGGGCGTGCCTGAACATCTGCCCCGTCTACCAGCGGGTGGGTGGCCACGCCTACGGCTGGGTGTACCCCGGGCCCATCGGGGCGGTGGTGTCGCCGATGCTCACCGGCCTGAAGGAGTCCCGGATGCTGCCCCAGGCGTCGAGCCTGTGCGGGGCCTGCCGGGAGGCCTGCCCGGTCAAGATCAACATTCCGCGTATGCTGCTGGAGCTGCGGCACCGTACGGCGGAGAGCGAGGACCCGCAGGAGAAGGCTTCTCCCAAGTCGGAGCGGTTCATGGCCGGCGCCTTCGCCCGGCTGATGCGCAGTCCCCGACGGATGTCGTTCGCGGCCAAGATGGGCCGGATCGCGCAAAAGCTGCTGCCTGGAATGCCCAAGAGCCGTGGTTGGATCAGCCGTGCGCCCCTGCCCCTGCTGTCGAAATGGACGCGCGCGCGGGACCTGCCTATGCTGCCTGCAAAGTCCTTCCGTGATGTCTGGCGGGAGGAGCTCGGGCAGGACGGAGCCGATGGAGACGGTCGTGGCCGCAGCTAGCGCCGGAGGCATGCCGGGAACGAGCAAGGCGGAGTTCCTGCGCTCGGTGCGGGATGCCTTGGGTCGGACCGAGGGGCCGCCTCCGGAGCCGTATCACCGTCTGGAGGAAAGCCTGGCCGACCTCGAAGCCCGAGCGGCCGAACTGGAGACGCGCCTGCGGGAGAACCGGCCGGAATTGCTGGACCGCCTGGCCGACATGGCTGGGCGCGGCGGCTGGAACGTGCACCGAGCCTCGGGCGTTGAGGCGGCGCTGGGGCTCGTGGATTCGCTGGTCCAGGAGCTTGGAGCCACCCGTGTCGTTCGCTCCGGGCAGCCGGTGTTCGACGATGTGCAGGTGGATACGGCGCTGCGCTGGCGGGGGGTCGAGATAACCGCCATCGTCAAGGACGATAAGTCGCCGCGCGAGCAGTTGCGCGAGGAGATGCGCCACGCCGACGCGGGGATTACCGGTACGGACTACGCGCTGGCGGAGACCGGCTCCCTGGTAATCCTGCCCCGCCGTGGACTCTCACGGCTGGTGTCGCTGGTGCCGCCGGTGCACATCGCGCTGGTGCGCCCGGAAGAGGTGCTGGAGAGCCTGCACGACCTGTTCCTGCTGCGACGGCTGGAATACAAGCGCAGCGGCGACATGGGCAGCTACCTGAACTTCATCACCGGCCCCAGCCGGACCGCCGACATTGAAATGACCATCGTCCAGGGCGTACACGGCCCCAGGGCGGTCCACATGGTGCTGATCGAATGATGCCCCGGAACCCATCGCTTAATCAAAAACGAGTCTGGCAGTAAGGAACGCAGAATGCCGATGCGCGTGGGCTTCGCCCAATTCCGCAAGCAGATGCTGGAAAAGGAACTGGAGAACATCCAGGAAACGCTGCCCATGCTGGGAGTTGAAAAGGTCATTCTGACCGGCGAGGTGGCCGCCGGGGAGTTCACCCCGGAGAGCCGGATCGAGCTCATCGTTGTGCATGACACCGACCGGCCCTTTGGGAGGCGTTCCGACTTTTTCTCCTACCACCTGGGCAGCTCGGTTGAAATCGACACCCAGGTCTACACACCCGAGGAATTTGAGAGCCTGAAGGACACGCTGCCGGCCCTGCGGCGCGCCATCAACGAGGGAAGGGAGATCTTCAATGCCTGATTACCTGTCCGAGGGCGCCCGCTGGATGCGGCAGGCCGAAAGAGACCTGGAGGACGCCAGGTTCCTCAGGGACAACGACCGTCATAACTTGGCGTGCTTCCTGGGGCAACAGGCGGCGGAGAAGGCGGTCAAGGCCTACCTGTACCACCGCAGGGTGGAGGATGTCTGGGGCCACTCGCTGCTGGACCTCTGCGAGGATGCCAAGCTCTTCGACATGATGTTCGATACCGTGAAGAGCGAGGCCCGGCAACTCGACAAGTACCACTACATCACACGCTACCCCGAGTTCTTGCCCAGCGGCGCCTGCTTCGAAGCCTTCGATGAAGTCGATGCCGACCGCTCCATCGACCTGTCCAACCTGGTGGTCGAGTTCGTCAAGGAGCGCATGAACTGAGATACGAGGGAGGGTTATTCCTCCCTCAACCGGCGCAGTTCTTCCTGCAATCGCGCCACTTCGGCCTCGGCGGTACGGGCCCTCTCAAAAGCCTCGTCGGGGTCGGGCACATACTCGCCGCTCATGGGATCGAAAACCCGCAGCTTCTCAGCGTGCCAGACCAGGTCGACGCCCAGGATCGGGCTGTGGCCCCAGATCGTACCGTCCGGGTCGGTATTAATCTCCACAGGCTGATAGACGCCGTCGACCAGCCTGTCGCCAGCCAGTGCCGCACCGTAGAGCTCGCCCTTTGTAGTGTCGTGTCTCCAATACTCTGCTATGCCCCGATCTTCGTAAATCTTGCGTTTGGCCTCGATGTCCCTGCGCCGGGTGCTTTCCGAAGCCACTTCCAGCACGAAATCCGGCTGCTTCCCCACCTCGCTGATCACATAGCCGTTGCGCAGCTCGATCGCGAGGGGGTCCACCCCGAATGCGATCACGCAGTCAGGAACGGTCCAATTGGAGCGGTCCCTGGTGTCGTGGCAAAGATATCCCTGGCCGTTGATCAGTATGTCCTGCCGGTCCCTGAAGAAATAGCGCAAAGTTAGCACGGTTCTGGAATTGGGGAGGAACTGTCGCATCGCGTCCGGTCTCTTCGGCGGGTCGGGTAGCGGCTTGATATGCGCGTACTTGTCCTCCACCCCGGTCTGCTGCTTAGGCTTGGAAGTCATCGCCGACCTCTATGCTCGTATGCGGAAATTTTAACACTCGAATTGTACGACCACTATTACTGACGAGTGAATCATTAGGTAAACATTCCGACAACAAATACACGTCATTCCCGCCAACAAATACACGTCATTCTCGCGAAAGCGGAAATCCAGAGGGGTAACTCCGTACAGGGCGGAAAAGGGAACTTTTGCACTGGATTCCCGTTTTCGCGGGAATGACGGTAAGGTTTTGCAATTCATTCACGCATCAGTAATTGCCGCCCGACTCGATAATTCCCCGCCCTGCCAGGATGAGGCGCATGGTGCGCGTGGCCGCGCCTTCCAGGAGTTCGGCGCTCCGGGACAACGATACCTCGAAGCTCATGGGCCTGTCGGCAATGCAGACCACGGCTGCCACCGAGTGGTCGTACAGCTCCTCGTAGCCCGGGCCTAGGCTGCCCGCCAGCAGCACCGTTGGCACCCCGCGTGCGTGGGCATGCCTCGCCACCCCAACGGGCGCCTTGTTGAAGATGGTGGAGTGGTCCGCGCGGCCCTCGCCGGTGATCACGAGGTCGGCACCCTCAAGAAGCGCATCGAAGCCCAGCACCTCGCAGACCATGTCGATGCCCGACTGCAGAGTCGCCCCGGTAAACGCCATCAGCCCCGCTCCCAGGCCACCGGCAGCCCCCGCGCCGGGCTCCTCGGATACATCCCGGCCCACATCGCGGGCCACCACCCGGGCGTAGTTGGACAGCGCGGCATCGAGTTCCCGCACCATCTCCTGGTTGGCGCCCTTCTGCGGACCGAAAACCGCGGACGCGCCGTCTGGGCCGCAGAGGGGGTTGGTAACATCGGTCGCCGCTATGATGGTGGCATCCCGAAGGCCGGGATGCAGGCCGTTCAGATCGATGCCGTCCAGCCGGGCCAGCGGGCCGCCTCCCGGAGACAACGACCGCCCTTCCGAGTCGACGAAGCGTGCTCCGAGGGCAAATGCCATTCCCGCGCCCCCGTCGTTGGTGGCGCTGCCTCCCAGCCCCACAATGATCCGGGTGTATCCCCGGTCCAGGGCCTCCTTCAGGATCTCGCCGGTACCGGCGGTCGTCGTGACCCTGGGGTTGCGGCGCCGTTGCGGAATCAGGGCCAGTCCCGAGGCCAGGGCCATCTCGATCACCGCAGTCCTGCCATCCCCCATAACGCCCCATTGAGCCTCGATGGGCTGGCCCAGTGGCCCGGTCACGGTGCTGGTGAAGACCTGCCCGCCGGTGCCGTCGACTAGAGCGTGCATGGTGCCGTCCCCGCCGTCCGCCACCGGGGCGAGAACTGTTTCGGCGTCGGGAATTGCCTCGGCCACGCCGCGGGCGATAGCCTTCGCGGCATCCAGGCCCGAAATACCAGCCTTGAACCCCTGGGGTGCAATCACAATCTTCATGGTGGACTCGCTGCCAAAACAATGTGCGGCCCGGGCAAGGTCGTCCATCACAAAACAGGAACGAAGTCGCGGGCCGCAGGCTGATTATACACTCAGGGTCTTTTACTGATGCGTGAATGAATTGCTAAACCTTACCGTCATTCCCGCGAAAGCGGGAATCCAGTGCAAAAGTTCCCTTTTCGGCCCTGTACGGAGTTACCCCTCTGGATTCCCGCTTTCGCGGGAATGACGGGGCGCGCGAGAATGATTGGTATTTGTTGTCGAATGTTTACCTAATGATTCACGCATCAGTAATTGTTCCCTCTCCCGGAGGGAGAGGGCTAGGGTGAGGGCGTTCTCTCTTCTAGCGGCAAGCTGGCGAAATATCCGATATCGCTCCTGACCATCCAAGCGGAGGGGGAATTAAAAGGCCCTGATTATACACTGGCGGGATGGCATGTAAGTCCCTCTATCATGCTACAATCGACCCCGCACCGTCGCTGGGCGAACAGTCAGTCTTCACCTCGAACGCACTGATCTGAAGGCGACCATTACAGCCCTGCCAACCAGCCCAACTGCATTCAGGGAGTTACCAAATGTCAACGGCCGGAGCCTCGACCGCTTCTCGGGAAGAACTGAAACGCCGGGCGTCCGAAACGATAGACTCCCGCGCCGACGAGCTGGTCGCGCTGGCCAAGACAATTCTGGAGAACCCCGAGCCGGGATTCCGCGAGACCAAGACCTCCCGGCTGGTGGCGGGCAAGTTCGCAGAGTTGGGAATCCCGGCTAGGATCGGCCTGGGCCTCACCGGTGTCCGCGCCGACCTGCCCGGCGGCAGCCCGGGCCCGGCGCTGGCCATCATCGGAGAACTCGACTCCCTGATCGTCAACGAGCATCCCCACGCCGACAAGGCGACGGGCGCAGCCCACGCCTGCGGCCACCACTGCCAGATAGGCATGATCACCGGGGCAGCCATGGCCCTGATGCAGACGGACGTGCTGGAATCCCTCAGCGGGCGGCTGGCGTTCATCGCCGTCCCGGCCGAGGAATACATCGAGATCGAGTACCGCGACTCGCTCCGCCGACTGGGCAAGCTGGAGTTCCTGGGCGGCAAGCCGGAACTGGTGCGCCTTGGCGAGTTCGACGACATCGACCTCGCCATGATGTGCCACACCACGGCCAACCCCGACGAAAGGCTGCTCTGCACCAGCGCCGAGAACAACGGCACCCTCGCCAAGAAGATACAGTTCATCGGCCGTGGGGCCCACGCCGGAGGGGCGCCCCACCTGGGCATCAACGCCCTGAATGCCGCGTCCTTGGCGCTCTCCGCGATCCATCACAACCGCGAGACCTTCCGGGACGAGGACAGCGTGCGGGTCCACCCCATCATCACCAAGGGCGGCGAGGCCGTGAGCGCCGTCCCCGCCGATGTGCGTATGGAGACCTTCGTCCGGGGCCGTACGCTGGACGCGATCATGGACGCCAACGTCAAGGTGGACCGCGCCCTCAAGGCCGGGGCCATGGCGGTTGGCGGGGATGTGATGATCCAGACGATCCCGGGATACCTGCCACTGAAGCAGGACATGTCGTTCAACGATGTCTTCCGGGCGAACGCTCACCAGTTGGTGGGTGAAGAGAACACCGGCCATGTTCAGCGCCGGGGTGGCTCCACAGACATGGGGGACATCAGCCACCTGATGCCGGCCATCCACCCGTACGTGGGCGGAGCCACCGGCGTCGGCCACGGAGCCGACTACGTGATCCAGGACTATAGCCTGGCGGTCATCACCGCCGCCAAGGCCCTGGCCCACACGGCCATCGACCTGCTGGGCGACGGGGCGGAACTGGGCGGAAAGATCGTCTCCAACCACCGCCCCGAGATGACCAGGCAGGAATACCTGAAGTACATGCGTAGCCTTGCCAAAGAAGAGACCTTCAAGGGCGCTTAATTATGTTGACTGTTGAAGAGCTGAAGCGACGGGCCTGTGAGACCATCGAGAAACGCAAGAAGGAGATCATCAGCGTCGCTCAGCAGGCGCTCTCACACCCCGAGGCAGGATTTCGTGAGCACCGGACGGCGGCCCTCGTAGGCCAGAAGTTCGACGAGCTTCAGATTCCCCACGAGACCGGCCTGGCCCTGACCGGCCTGAAGGGACGCATACAGGGAGGCGCCGGTTCCGGCCCCCGCGTCGCCGTGATCGGCGAGCTGGACTCGCTGGTCGTGACGGAGCACCCCCACGCCGACCCGGAGACGGGCGCGGCCCACGCCTGCGGCCACCACTGCCAGCTGGGTATGATGCTGGGAGCCACCATGGGGCTCCAGACGCCCGAGGTGCTGGCCCAGCTCAGCGGCGAGATCATCCCCTTCGCCGTGCCTGCGGAGGAGTTCATCGAGGTCGAGCAGCGCCTGGAGCTCCGTGCCCAGAAGAAGCTGGAATTGCTGGGCGGCAAGCAGGAACTGATCCGCCTCGGCCACTTCGACGACGTGGACATCGCCATGATGTGCCACACCGCCAGCGACATGGGCGAGCGCAAGTTTGCCATCGGCGGCACCAGCAACGGCCATGTGGTGAAGTATGTGCGTTACATCGGCGTGGGGGCCCATGCGGGCAGCTCGCCGCACCGGGGAGTCAACGCCCTGAATGCCGCCTCCTTCGCCATCCAGGCCATCAACGCGAACCGCGAGACGCACCGGGCTGAGGACACCGTCCGCATCCATGGCATCATGACCAAGGGCGGCGAGGTGGTTAACGCCGTGCCCGCCGAGGTCAAGCTGGAGTGGCGCGTCAGGTCGTCCACGCCGCAGGTGGTGGTCCAGAACTCCCAGGTGGTTGACCGCTGCTTCAAGTCGGGCGCCCTGGCGGTTGGCGCCGAGGTGGAAATCACCACCATCCCCGGCTACCTGCCCATGCGCAACGACACCCGTCTGCAGGACCTGTTCCGCGAGAACGCCAAGGGAGTGGTGGGCGAGAAGGCCACCATGGTGATGCCCGCCGGCAGGAACCGCGGCGGATCGACCGACATGGGCGACCTGTCGAATCTCATCCCGGCCATTCACCCCTACACCGGCGGCGCCACCGGACCGGGCCACAGCAAGAGCTATATCGTAACCGACTACGAGGTGGCGGTGGTCAACCCGGCCAAGATCATGGCGATGTCGGTCATCGACCTCCTGTACGACGGCGCAAAACAGGCCAAGGAAGTGAAGTCGTCCCACAGGCCGGCGATGTCCCGCAGCACGTACCTGCGCTTCCAGCGCGAGCAGGCCAGGACGGTGCGGTTCGACGGCGCAGCCAACTGACCACCGGCCTTCCGCCCCTCGCTACACTCCCATAGCCCACATGGCCGTACCCGCAATCAGCGGGATGGTCAGGTTGTCGTCGGGCGGAATCCCCGGCAACTCCACGATTGCAGCGATGCCCGCCCCGGCCCACAGCCCCCAGTGGTATTCGATCGCCCCCGTCGCGACCAGCACACCCGCGATGGCAGCACCAGTGGCGGCGAAAGCAGCAGTCCCCACGGGCGACTTCCCCATCAATCGCGGCCCCGGAGCCCTGCGCCCCACGATCGCCGCCATCGGATCGCCCAGCGACAGGAAGAACATCACCGGGACCCCGACCTCCTTGCCAAAGACCCAAAAGACCACCGTCGCGGCGATTAGCATGTGGGTGGCCCCGGTCATCCGCGCTTCCTCGTCGCTCTTCAGCAGCGGGTCCATCCACCTCATGTAGACACGGTTGAACGGCCCCAGGGTGAAGCGGGAGAGGTCCAGAAGGACGGCCCCTGCCGCGACCACAGTAAGTCCGACCAGAAACTCCAGGTCAGGGGCAACAATGCCGGCGACGGGGATGGTGGAACCAGCGATAACATGAAAAAGTCGGCGCCAGATACGGGGCTGAACAGGCGGCCCGGTGCGCCTCCGTCCCGCGTGGACAACCAGCGAGGCGATCCGTTGAATCACAGGTCATCCATTCGCCGGTGCCCGTCCTGCCCTGGGAAGGATGGAGGAGAGGCTTGCCCGAGGATCAGAAGCGGAAGGTGATGGAGTCTCCAGCCCGCCAGCGCATATCGCGGAACTCCGTTCCCTGAGGGACTTCAAACACCATGTAGCCGTCAAGGCCGTGGCCCTGCTGCAGCTCGAACGATCCCTGTATGAACTGAGTAGAACGCTCAATGTAGTCCGTGCCGGCCTGCGGGACGGCGACCTGGATCTCCGCAGGCCAGTCATCCCTTTCCGGAGTGCTGCAATTGTAGGAATATGTGCCGACTTCGTTGAAGGTGTGGGATACGGAGCTACCCGGTGCGATCTCGGTCTGGCCCGTTGGCCCAAAGGCAGCCGACGGGTCATCAAAGGCGATGTACTGGGTCTCTTCGGCTTCGCTCTGCCACTTTACGGTGGTGCCGGGGTCCAACAGGGCCCGGGTGCCGTCGAAGCACTGCCCGAGGTCCAACCGTACCAGCGCTTCGGACTCTCCCCGGAAGTCCTGCCACACTGACTGTGTGATGGGCAGGGGGAAATAGGTGGCGTTGGCGAAGTCCCGCAGTTCGGCCGCGTTGCGATCCACATTGATGATGGCACTCACGGCCGTGTGGTTTTCCACCCTGGCCCTGACCACCGCCAACTCCATGCCTTCGGAAGAAGCCTCCAGGGTCCAGCGGCGTATGATTCCCTCGGGATCTATTGTGGAGTAGCGCAGCTCAGGCGTCCGCTCGATACTGACGACACTGAAGTGAAGAGTGCGGCCCTGGCGATACTGTCCGAAGGTGGAAGACTCCTGGGTGCATGCCAAGAGGGCCACTGGGAGCAGGAACAGCAATGCCAGCACAAAGGCCGCCGTGCCGGACGGCCCACCGCGACGGCCCGGTGCGTGGTTCGCCGGGCAGCTATCCTTTTCGCCTATGCTGAAAATCAAGACCCGGCAGTGGTCAGGCTGGGCAGCTGTCGCAGACGCTCAACGAGGTCCACGAGCACTTCCAGCAGGTAATCCACTTGTTCTTCGGTATTGTCTTTGCCCAAGGTCAGGCGAAGGCTGCCCCGGGCCACTTCGGCCGACTGGCCCAGGGCCAGCAGCACATGCGAGGGTTCCAGTGAGCCGGAGCTGCAGGCACTGCCGCTGGAGGCGGCGATGCCGGCCATGTCCAGGCCCAGCAGGATGGGTTCACCCTCGATGCCAGAGAAGGAGAAATTGGCGTTATTGGGCAGCCTCCGCGTCGGGTGGCCGTTGAGCCGGCTGCCCGGCACGCGTTCCAGCACCTGTTCGACGATCCGGTCGCGCAGGGCGGCGCAATGACGACTGTTCTCCTCACGCTGGGCATTGGCAGTCTCGAGGGCGACGGAGAGACCCACGATCCCCGGGATATTTTCAGTGCCGGACCTGCGCTCCCTCTCCTGGCCGCCGCCGAGGATGTACGGGAGGAACGGCGCTCCCCGTCGAATGAAGAGCACGCCGGTGCCCTTGGGGCCGTGGAACTTGTGTCCTGACAGGCTCAGGAGGTCAACTCCGAGCTTCCGTACATCGAGATCGAGGTAGCCGGCGGCCTGCACTGCGTCGGTGTGGAACAGAATAGTGCGGGACAGCTCGGAAGCCCGCTGCTTCACGGCTGCGGCGATTTCGGCAATGGGATTGATGACGCCGATCTCGTTATTGGCATACATGACGGAGACGAGAGTCGTCCTGTCCGTGATCGCCCGGTATACGGCCTCGGGCTGCACCATGCCGTCGGAGCCGACCGGGAGGTAGGTGGCCTCGAAACCCTGAGACTCAAGGTGCTGGCAAGTGTGGAGCACTGCGTGATGTTCGACGCTGGTGGTGATGAGGTGATTGCCGGTTTCAACAAGCGCCGTCGCCACGCCGACGATGGCGGCATTGTCGGATTCGGTCCCGCCGCCGGTGAACACCACCTCACGAGGGCGACAGTTCAGCACGCGAGCTACGCGCTCACGAGCCTCGTCCAGAGCGTAACGGGCCTCCTGGCCAACGGTGTGGATGCTGGAGGGGTTGCCGAAGAGTTCGGTGAAATAGGGAGTCATGGCGCGCAGGACGTCGGGCGCCAAGGCGGTGGTGCCTGCGTGGTCCATGTATACGATACCTTCGGGAGCCCGGTTCTGCGCCATTCTTCTCTGCTGTCTGTTGCCAGGGTGAAATGTGCCGGTATTTTAGCACAGTGCCCGCGGGGGATTCGCTATCTGGTCTTCGGGTAGCTGCCCGTGGCGACCGAAAGCAGAAACGCCCCGATCATAATGGCCCAGAGGCCATCGACCCAGTTGCGCCACATGAGGATGTAGAAGATCCCGGCGCCGATAATCAGCAACCCCACCCCCTGACCGCAACGGGCAGCAACCCTGGTGGCGGTGAGGTGGCTGCCGGAGCCGGCCCACACGGCCGCCCTGAGTACCCTTCCCCCGTCGAGCGGGAACCCCGGGAGCATGTTGAAAATGCCGACGGTGAGGTTCCACCAGGCCAGCAGCATGGCCGCCATTTCGATGGGAGTAATGCCCCGTGGGGACCAGGGCCAGTGCCCCGGGTTCATGAAGTAGAAGACCACCGCGGCGACTATGGCGATTGCAATGCTGGTCAGCGGGCCCACGACGGAGATCAGGAACTCTTCCGAGGGCCGCGCCGGCTCCCGCTCCAGGTGGGACACACCGCCGAACAGGTACAGCGTGATGCCTCTGACCGGAATCCCGCGACTGAGGGCCACCAGGCTGTGGGACAGCTCGTGGGCCAGGACGGAAAGGAAGAAAAGCACCACCGTAACGACTGCCACGGTCCACTGCTGCGCCGCACTCCATCCCAGGTACGAGGCGTCGAACCGGTTGACCAGCAGATAGGTCAGGGCCAGGAAAATGATGACCCAGCTTATGTTTATCTCGACCGGGATGCCGAACACCCGGCCGAGTCGAAGGGACTTCCCCATGGGTTCGCCGATTTCCTTTCGTCGGAGGATATGGTTCCAGCATAACAAATCGACGGAACGGGAGGAAATGACGGTGGGCGTGGCCTCAGGGCAAACGCATTCTAATTCTATGGAGCCCGATAAATCGTCATTCCCGCGAAATCGGGAATCCACGCCTCCCTGCCCGAAACTGATTGTATCGGCGCGGAACCCTCTGGATTCCCGCTTTCGCGGGAATGACGGGGGGCTGCACCGCGTATCAGATGAGAATGCGGTTGCCTTGGGGCGTGGCCTCATTGTCTTTCGATTATTCCCTCCCCTCGAGGGGGAGGGTTAGGGTGAGGGTGAAATCGTTGCTGAAGAACTCCCGCCGGAGTTTTATTTTCGTACACATGCGTGGACGGTGGGCGCGTTCCCACTACCTCGGCAGAGCGGTAGCGTAGGCGGCCAGCTTGGCGACAAGGCGGGCGGCGGTGTAGGTACAGGCGACCGGACCTTCACCGGGCGACAGTTCGCAGACATCGAAGCCGACGATTCGCTTGGTCTCGCCGACCGCTCGCAGAAGAGAGATGACCTGGTACCAGTTGAGGCCGCCGGGCTCCGGGGTACCGACCGCGGACATGATCGCCGGGTCAAAGACATCGAGGTCGACGCTGATGTAAACCTCATCGCCCAAAGCCGACAGGATTTCGTCGGCGGGCAGCGGGCCGCCATCGCTTGGGCAGGGCCAGAAAGGGACCCCCCTGTCGCGGACGAAGTTGCGTTCTTCGAGGCTCAGGCTGCGCACCCCTGCGATTGCGACCGGGCACAGGTCAAACGCCCGGCGAGCGCCCGAGGCGTGGCCCCAGCGGGTGCCCTGGTACTCGTCGCGCAGGTCGGCGTGGGCATCGAGGTACAGAACGCTGAGGGATGGATAAGCCGCGAAGTGGGCCCGAACACTGCCCGCAGTCAGTGAGTGCTCGCCGCCCAGCACGCCAACAACACGGCCGGGGGCGATGCAGGCGGCCACTGCATCGTGCACTCGCTGTGCCATCTGCTCCGGGCCGCCCATGTGAGGCTCCAGCGCAGGCATGGTGTGGATGCCGAGTTCGGCCACATCAAGGTCGAGTTCCAGGTCGTAGTCCTCCATCTCGGCGGAGGCGGCTATCATGCCGGCGGGCCCATCGCGGGCGCCGCCACGGTAGGAAGTGGAACTGTCGTAGGGGACGGGGATGAGGACGACGCGAGCGGTCTGGAGGGAGGACTGTTCCGGCGTCAGCGCGAGGAAGCCGGGGTAGACCCAGGGCAGCCCGGACGCGGCGCCGACAGGGTCATCAGACACGGCGGAAGCCGGGGCGGCCTATGTCAATAGCATTTTCGGTGCCGGAATGAGTGCCGTCTTCGAGGGCGAACCGCTGGGCCTGGGACTCCAGCACACCCTGACCCTCGTCCAGCCACTCCAGGCCGCGGTCCAGGAGCCAGGACTTGGTGTCCCCCAGGTCAAAGAGCCCCTTCGCGTCTTCGAGGGCCTTGTCGTGGTCGAAGGGACGGCAGGAGAAGATGTCAATGTTGACATAGCTCTTGCGCGGGAAGGTGTGGATGCTGATATGGCTCTCCGCGATAATCACGAAACCGGAAACGCCTGAATCCTCCGGCTTGGGAGCGTCGTATACCAAGACGCGGGGCTCGGTGATCCGGGTCATTTCCAGTGCATCGGGGTAATCGGTCAGGAATTGACGGACCAAATCTTCGTCCCACATTTTGCTGGTATTCCCGCCGTATCCGTCAATAACCAGGTGCATTTACCCTCCGATAGCAGTCTCTATGTGAAGACAACTTGAACTGGTGATGGTTGGCAAAACCAGTTCAATACAATATCATTTGTCGCGTCCCAGTACAAATTGCTCCGTATACGCGTGCCATGCGGCCCGTCCCTTTGGGCACTGGCAGCGGCCCGACGCAGGTAAGACCGTGCAGCCTTCAATGATCGAAGCCATAGATGTGACCCACTACTATGGGCCTTACCCGGCAATCCAAGACGTCAATTTCGACGTACGGAAGGGGGAGGTCCTGGGGTTCCTGGGTCCGAACGGCGCAGGCAAGACGACCACCATGCGCATCCTGACCGGCTTCCTGCCGCCGACCAGCGGCTCGGTGAGCCTCGATGGCTACGATGTGGTGGAGAAATCGCTGGAAGTGCGGCGGCGGGTTGGCTACCTGCCGGAGACCGTGCCCCTCTACACCGACATGACGGTCACCAACTACCTGAAATATATGGGAACACTCCGCGGAATGCCCGGGAGAAAGATAAAGTCCCGTATCGGGGAGGTTATCGATGTCTGCCGCTTGGGCGACTACCGGAAGACGCAGATAGGCAAGCTGTCCAAGGGCTTCCGCCAGAGGGTGGGCATAGCGCAGGCAATCATCCACGAGCCGGAAGTGCTGGTACTGGATGAGCCGACTATCGGAATCGATCCGATCCAGGTGGTAGAGACCCGCAGCCTGATCCAGGAGCTGGGCCGGGAGCAGACGGTGGTGCTGAGCAGCCACATACTGCCGGAGGTCAGCATGATCTGCGAGCGGGTGCTCATCATCCACGAGGGCCGCATCGTTGCGGAGGACACCCCGCAGAACCTGGCACAGGGCCTGCAGGGTGTGGACCGGCTGGAGGTGGAGGTCGCGGGACCGTCCGCCGAAGTGCTGCCGGCGCTCCAGAATATCGACGGCATAATGAGCGTGAGCCACCGCAACAACCAGGGACGGCATACCTACATCATTCAGGCCAGTCCGGGCCGAGACCTGAGGGACGACATTTCGCGGACGGTGATCAGCAACGGCTGGAGCCTGCGCGGGATGCAGCTCATGGGTATGAGCCTGGAGGAGATCTTCCTTCGCCTGACGACCCAGGAGGACCTGTAACGATGCGAACCGTCCGGGCGGTGGCCTGGAAGGAAATCCAGATCTTCTTCCTGAGTCCCACGGCATACATAGTCGGGCTGATCTTTCTGGCCCTGACTGGATTCTTCTTCTCCAGAGATCTGGGCGACCCGTTCCCTGAAGCGACGCTGAGCCCCTTTTTCCAGGGGGCGGTTATCATCTTCATCCTCCTGGCCCCGGCGCTGACGATGCGCCTCATCGCGGAGGAAGCCAAGTTGGGCACCATCGAGCTGCTGCTGACCTCGCCGGTGCGGGACTGGGAAATCATCGTCGGCAAGTACCTGGCCACCCTGGTGTTCTTCCTGGCCCTGCTGGCAATGTCGGGCTTCTATGTAATCCTGCTTTTCGTTTACGCGAGTCCGGACCCGGGGCCGATTTATGCTGGCTACCTGGGCCTGGCCCTGTATGGAGCGGCGGCTCTGGCGGTGGGACTGCTCACCTCCACGCTGACGAATAACCAGATCGTGGCCGCTGTTGTGGCCATGGGGATCCTGCTGGCCCTCTTTTTCGCGGACCTGGCTTTTGGGGCCGTGGGAGGCGTACCGGGCGAGATCATCGGTGAAATGGGCATGAAGGCCCATTTCGACGATTTCGACCGCGGCGTCATAGACACCAAGCATGTTGTGTACTACCTCAGCGTTATCGCCTTCTTCCTTTTCCTCTCGGTGCGAGCGCTGGAATCCAGGCGGTGGCGCTAGATGGCCTCTCGACCAACGGGCGGACCGGAAGAAGAGGGCCCCCGTGACTGGAGGAGGCGCCGGAGGCGGCGTCCAGAAACACCCGAATCTGCCGACGAACCCGGCCCGGAGGTCGAGGAACCGGAAGACGACGGCGATGAGGTCGTTTCCCGCCCACTGATCAGTCTGCTGGACCCCGCGGTCAACATTATCGGCATCTTCGGCGCTCCCATGCTGTTCGCCGGCATCGTGGGCCTGATTACGGGCATCGTCGTAGTCGCCTTTGTCGAGTCGATGCGCCTGTACGGCTACATCGACATCGCCATCGGAGGGTCGCTTATCGGCTTGGTGGGCGCCGTGTATATCAGTTCGGTAATAGCGGCCTTCCTGAGCCGTACCGGGCGATACGGCGTCAACACGCTGATCCTGCTCACGGCCTTCATCGGGATTGTCGTGATCCTCAACTTAGTCTCCTTCGAGAACTTCAGCCGGGTGGACGTTACGGCGACCAACCAGTTCAGCCTTTCGGAGCGCACCAGGGAACTGCTCGACGGCCTTCCGGACGACATTCGCGCCACAGCGTTCTACAAGGCGCTGGAGGACACCCCCAACGCCGAGGTGGCGGCGAGACGCAACCGGGTCGTTGACACCCTGGAGGAATTCAAAGCCCGTTCCGGCCGTTTCTCCTACGAGGTGGTGGACCCTGACCTGGAGCCGGGCCGGGTGGCGGCGTACTTCGGTGCGCGGCCGGCCGACTTCGTCAGCGAGACGGTGGTGATCGAGAACCTGGCGACTGGGGTCCACGATTCCCTTCAGCCAACCGACATCACCTTCGGCCAATTGGAGCAGAACCTGGTAACCAGCCTGTATGTGGTGACCGGTCAGGAACAGAAAACCGTGTACTTCCTTGGTGGACACGGCGAGAGGAACATCGACAGCGGCTCCAGCGACGGGTACGCCCTGCTCAAGCAAGCGCTGGAGCAGGAGAACTACCAGGCGCGCGGGCTGTTGTGGCCCCGCCAGGCCACCGATGTGGAGGTGCCCGACGACGCAGCGCTGCTGGTGGTGGCTGGGCCCACATCCGACCTGCCCGACGCCCATGCCCAAGCGTTGGACCTGTACCTGCTGGGCCGCTACGCCGACGGCCAGAGCCGGCGGGAGAACGGCAGCATGGTCTTCCTCGCCGAGCCCGACACGCCGGATTCGTGGCGCAACTTCATGGTGCAGTGGGGGATAATTCTGCTGCCGGGCTACATCCGGGATGTGGACTCGTCGGTCGCCAGCCTGCCGCAGACCCTCACCTTGAACATGGACTTCAACAACATCGTGAATTTCAACCTCCTGGTCCTGGGCAACAACGAGGCGGCAATCAACAACGCATTCGAGGCGGCGTTTGAAATCGTTGCGCCCGAAGGTCAGCAGATCCAGGAAGTGATCATGCCCGATGCGGCGGCACTCGCACCACTCCCGGTCACAGACGGAGCCCGCCTGCCGCTGGCGCTGGCGATAACCTCGCAAAACAGCTTCGTGATTCAGGACCCTGAACGCGAAGACCCCATCACCGGGGGCGAGACACCCGACGCACAGGGGCCGTTCATACCGGTGATGCTGATGCGTTCCGCCACGAAGGTGGGCCTGGCGATGCCGGAAAACCCGACCGACTCGGACATCTCGCTGATCCTCGCCATAGGAGATGCCGACTTCGTCTCAAACAGTAACATCGGCAGGGGCGGCGGGCTGGACATGTTTGTCAATTCCACCAACTACCTACTGGGGGACTACTCCCTGGTGTCCATCCGTCCCAAGGCCTTTGCCTTCCGCGAGTTCAACCTGGACCGGAACGAGTACGACTTCGTGCGTTTCGCGTCATGGCTGTTCCTGCCCGGCATCATGGCGCTGGCCGCCGGGCTGGTATGGTGGGTGCGGCGGTAGCCCGCCGGGTCGCGCTGTGGACGGCAGGAACGGGACGCACGGGACGGACTGAAGGATGAACGTTCGGCTCACCATTCTCCTGGCCGTAGTGGCAGTGATGATCGGCGCAACCTGGGCCATCATCGAGTTCACCGATGTGGTCTTCCGAGAGGAAGACGACCCGGACGAGCCGTGGCTGTACCACATAGACGAAGGCGATATCACTTTCATCGAAGTGATTCATGGCGGCCAGGGCGCACAGTACTCCCGGGACCCGGCAAGTCACCTGTGGAGGATTCTGGGAGACCCTGAGTTCCCGGTGTTCCAGCGACGGTGGGGCGGCACGCCACTGCTGCTGAGCGGGCCGCGAGTAAACCGGGGTCTCAAGACCACGATCGAGGACCCTGCTCAGTACGGCCTGGACCCGCCCGAGACTATCGTCCGTGTGGCCGATTATGCCGGAAACAATGTCGAGTTCCACATGGGCATACCCACGCCCGACGGCGGCAACCAGTACGCCCGGTTGGTGGGAGACGAAGCGCTGTACACGGTACCGGCGGTGTGGGCCGATGTGGTAAACCGGCTGGCCCTGGACCCGCCGTACGGCCGGATCTTCGACCTCGAGATACCGGCGATCACGGTTATCGAAGTTACTGCCGAAGACAGCACCGCGGTTTACTACATCCACGGAAACCAGTGGCTGGTATACCCCGGGCCGGCCCCGGTGGACCCGACGATTTCGCCGCCCGCAACGATAGAGTGGGCAGATTGGCTCGAAACCCTGGCGGCACCGAGGGTTGACGCGATCATCGACCACCAGCTTCAGGACCGGGAAACTGAAAGGCTGGAAGAGTACGGCTTCGTACCACCGGCGGTCCGTGTCGTGATCGCCCGGCGCGGTGAGGCCGCCATTGAGCTCCACTTGGCGGAGGGGCCGCCGGGAACCGACAGCTACTACGCCCGCAGATTCAACGACATCGACGAGACGCTTTATTTAGTCAAGAAATCCCGTCTGGAGGGCATCCAAGGCTTGGCCACCGACCCCCTCATCGACCCGGACTGGAAACCAGTCGAGACTGTCGACGAAGACCAGGGAGAAGGGACCACCGAAAGCGAGTCAAGCAACTAGCGGCCAGGCCGCTCAAACAGCTTCAGGGGCGCACGATGTGCGCCCCTGAGGTTTATCTGACTTCCCGCGAAGACTACCCTACCGGCGGAGGAACGACATGAAGGCCGAGATCATGGGTATCGGCACCGAGTTGCTGATGGGCGAACTCAACGACACCAACGCAGGCTGGATCGCCACTCGACTGCCGGCATTGGGTATCACACTACAATGGGTAACACTGGTGGGGGACGACCTTCCGCAGCTGACCCATGCCTTCCAGAAGGGCCTGGAGCGCTCCGACATCATTTTCACCACCGGCGGCCTCGGGCCAACCCAGGACGACCTGACGCGAGAGGCCGTGGCCGCCGCCTTCGGCGAGACGCCCTCGGTGCAGGAATACATGGTCGACGAGCTGCGACAGTACTTCCGGAACCGGGGGCAGGACATGCCGTCCCACAACATCAAGCAGGCCTGGCTTATCCCCTCTGCAGAGTTCGTGCCCAACCGCAACGGCACTGCTCCCGGCTGGTGGGCCGAAAGCCAAGGCAGAATCATCGTCATCATGCCCGGCCCACCCGTGGAAATGCAGTCGATGTTCCGCGACCACATTGAGCCCCGCCTGAAGGAACTGGTCACCGAGGAGGTGACCATCACCCGCAACGTCAAGACCATGGGACTGGGCGAGGCGGCGGTGGACGAGATCATGTCGGAGTATTTCGGCCACGAAAATCCGTATCTCGGCATCTACTCCAAGGCCGACGGCATCCACCTGAGGGTCATCGCACGCGCCGCCGACGAGGCCACGGCTCGCCGCATGATCGTGCCGGTCGAGCAGGCGGTCCACGACCGGCTGGGCGAGTATGTCTGGGGCTACGACGACGAGACGCCTGAGCAGGCGGTTGCGCTGGCCCTGCAATCCCGGAACAAGACGCTGGCGGTCATGGAATACTGCACCGGCGGCTTCCTGACCAACGCCATCACCGAGGCCAACGACGCCCAGAAGCACTTCCGGGGCAGCATCGTGGCCTTCGGAGCAGAGTCGATGGCGGCCTCAGGGGTCCCGCCCGCGCTGATGGACAACCACGGCGCCGTAAGCCAGGAGGCGGCCAACGCAATGGCGTCGGCCGCGCTGCTGCAACTGGGCGCCGACTACGGCATCGGCATCACCGGCGCGCCGGGCCCTGCCGAGCTGGACGGCCGCCCGATGGGGCTGGCCTATGTCGCCATCGCCCGGGCAACCAGCGCAGGGCCGCAGGTGATCAAGGAACTGGAGCTGCGGGTCCCGCCCCGCCGCATAACCATCAAGCGCCGCATCTCCAACCAGGCACTAATCGAGCTGCGCAAGCTCGTGGACGCAGGGGAGTAGCTGTCCGGCAAAATTCGGCCCCAACATTCGGCCCTTTGGAGGATGAATGCGGACAGCTTTTTTGGTTCTATTGGTAGCTGCGGCTCTGGTGTTGCTTGCCTGCACGGGCAGCGAACCGGCACCTTCGCCCATACAAACCTCCGAACCGACAGCCGTTCCGACGCCAGACATAGCTGCCACAATAGAAGCTGGAATCGCGGCAACCAGAGAGGCCGAACAGTCCATCGAAGCCACCGTCACAGCGCGGGTGGGGGCGACCAAGGAAGCTGAGCCCACATCCACGCCAGAACCGACCTTCACGCCGGAGCCGGAGCCGGAGCCGACGCCGACCTATGCTCCATCGGCCACCCCGCTTCCGAGCCCAACTCCGGAGCAAACGGCAACTCCGAGGCCAGTGTCGACTCCAGAAACCAAGAATTGGCGATCAACCGGCCACTGGTATCGGGACTTTGAATGGGAACGAGCCCTCAACGAGGCACTGAAGGAAACTGCACCATACGCCGTGGATACCGTTGCAGTTGCCACCCTGAACGCCGACCCTGACGGTGTCGACAGAGACTTGCTCTTCAGTCTCGCCTGCATTGGAGAATCCCAATTGGGTTATCTGAGTCCATATTCACTAGAAATCCCCCACTATGTCGACGCGTACGCCATCGCGGTATGGGACGACACCAGCGAAGATTTTCTTGAGCACCACGGTAATTTTTATTCCGATCCTTTGGTCACCGATGACGGATCAAGCATATACATCTCCAACAGTGCGGAATTGAACCGGATCGTCAACACGTTGACCTACACCGCTGCGGGGCTAGAACCAGACCAAGTCCTTGTAGTAGGGATGTGGAGTTCTGAAGACGACAACGTCCCAGAATATTGGTCTGCTTTTGATCCTTCTGGGATCGACGACGCCCTGCAATATCTGGACTGCTTCCCAGACGTCCTTGAGACCGGAGTGGCAACCCCACCAGCCCCAGTGGAGCTCAAAGCCTACGCCGCTAACCATGCCGGCGGGCCAGGCGCCATCTACGTAGGCGACTTTAACCAACTGGTCGGCCCGGCAGTGTCTGAGGAGTATATGTGGAATTACGGGACGGATTTGGGCGACGATGATGGAAACGTATCATTGCACGCCATAGAGCAGCATCAGTGGATCTTCGAGTCTGAATACTACCAGTCGCTCTTGGAAAAGGCCCGTCTCACCAACCCGACAGAGCTGGTGTCCACCGGCGAACGGATTACCTTAAACCACACTTGCATCAATTCTCAGCTGCTCTGGTGCAAACACCTGCAAACTTACTTCGCGCCCAACGTGGAAGAGCGTACCAACGGGCAGATTATTATCAACATCACGTCTTTCCCCGAGCTCGGTCTGGCAGGAAATGACACCGCCACCCTGCTGGCCAACGGCACCCTGAGCATGACCGAGATTTACGGCGGTTACGTCGGGGGCGAATACCCGACGCTGGCAGTGCAGTACATCTGGGGCCTGTGGCCCGACCATGAGACCCACTACCAAGTGCTAACTAACATCGCGCCTGACCTGGACCGGATCATCGGCGACCAAATGGGTGCCCGAGTGATAATGCGCAACTGGATTGCCGGCGACGACCAGTTCATCTTCAGCGACAAAAAGCTGGAAAACCCGGAAGACTTTGTGGGCCTCAAGACCCGCAGCCACTCGGCTGAGTTGTCCGACTGGATTAACCACATGGGTGCGGCAGCCCAGTTCATGGCCTTCGCCAACGTGTACGCCGCCCTAGAGCGCGGCACCCTCGACGCCGCCGTAACCGGCGCCAACCCGGGCCTCAGCCAGCGTTGGCACGAAGTGGCCACTTACATGAACGGACCCTTGTATAGTTTCAACTCAACAATAAACGCCATCAATGGAGAGGTATGGGCTGGCATTCCGCCTGACATCCAGCACATCCTGATAGAAGAGGGGGCCAAGCAGGAGCTGGAAGCTCTGCGCTTGGCCGCCGTACAGAACATTACCGGTCTCCAGCGCAATATGAATGCCGGACTCGAGATTGTGGAATTCAGCCCTGAGATTGGACTTATGAGCTTCCAAGCGGCTCACGAGAGCGTACTTCCCAACTGGCTGAGGAGGTTGGACTATCCTGCATGGGGCCACGATACCGTGGCAGTTTTCAACAACAAGATAGGCCCCGTCGTTGGTCTCCACATCGAATCCGATGGTGCGGTAGTGAGGGTTCCCATCACCGCCGGCCCACACGCTGGCAAGACGATGGAGCAGGTGCTGTCCGAGTAGCGAACACGACAGTCCCGCCTGCCCCTCAGTTCACCACCAGCCCCTGGCCCAGTTGCGTCAGGGTCTCGCAGCCGGCGGGTGTCGTCAGCACCGTGTCGCCGACGGACATCGCCAGCTTCGTGTCTGAGTCCAGCAGGATCATGTGCATGAAGATCACCATGTTCGGCTGGATGACCACCGGGTTGTCCCGGAAGATCATTGGCCAGTCCATCCAGGTGGGGGGATAGAGGGCGCCCAGGCTGTAACCGCAGGCGTTGAGCTTGTGGTCGCCGAATCCGGCAGCGTCGAAGGCGTCGGCATGGGCCTG
The DNA here is from genome assembly GCA_963667765.2 of Dehalococcoidia bacterium. Classification (GTDB taxonomy): domain Bacteria; phylum Chloroflexota; class Dehalococcoidia; order Lucifugimonadales; family UBA3495; genus VXOI01. The sequence goes on from CAXXON010000003.1 coordinate 784,193, forward strand.
AAAGATGTCGCCGAAGGTGTTACCCGTGCGGCAGGCGTCCTTGCAGGCCTGCAGGGCCTGGGCGCAGGCGGAATGCATCGCCACATGACGAAGGTCGGGCTCGCCCGTCAGGATGGTGCGCATCGAGCATGAGTGGTAATGCCGGTAGGCCCCACCGAACTCCAGTTGCAGCTGGTCGTTCCTTCCCAGGGTGCGGTAGCCGGTGAAGTTGCGCACATTGAGCGCAGTCTCTCCTGAACCGATAATGAAACGGGTCGCGGTGTAATCCCCGCCTCCCTGGAACACTGCGGAGGTCATCGCGGCCAGCACATCCTGCTCCGGCGTCCCCGGCAGGGCAGTGCGCTGGGCGGCCAACCAGGCTTCGTCGCACAGAACAGCCGCCTTACGCACATACTCGATCTCGGCTTCGCTCTTGACCAGGCGCAGGTGGCTTACCAGGTCCGACTGGTCCTCCCACTGGCACTTGCCCTCCATGGCAGCGCGCACGTACTCCCAGCGCCTGCCCGTGAGGCACCAAGCCTCGAGCTCGACGCCAACCCTCTGTCCCCGGCAGCCCTGTTCTTCCAGAATCGCCCACAGGTCCTGCCCGGGGTTGACCCCCGCCCGATCCACCCAGAGGCGGATGTCGTCGATCACCGAGGTCAATTGCGCCTGACGCAGATCGGCGGATCGTGTGAGCAGGATCAGCCGCCCGTCGGCGCCGAGGTACAAGCACTGGAACTGGGAGTATCCCGTGGTGTCGTAGCCGGTCAGGTAGTACATGCTCTCCTGCCGGAACACCAGTAGCGCGGCCAGTCCCGCGGCGTTCAGTTCCGCCACCACCCGGTCGCGGCGGGACTCCAGTTCCTCTTCGGTGAAATACAGTGCCATTTCGCACCCCCTTTCGCACGGCTACCCTATTGCGAGGCGATGCCAGTATAATCCGTCTGAATCAGGATTTACCGGATTGAAGGATTTCCAAGATTGCGGTCTATCCGGTAACTCCTATCATCCTGAAAATCCTGATTCAGACAGATGGAGGTCTGACATGGCTACCGTGAACACGGTCCTGGGAACGATCGATTCTTCCGAAATGGGATTCACCCTGCCTCACGAGCACCTGATCGACTCATCTGCCGGCATCCGCATCAGCTATGGCGAGCTCGAGCTGCGAGACAGGGCGTTCGACATGGCAGTGGAGGACTTCTCCAAGGCCAAGGCCGGCGGCGTCAACACCGTGGTGGAGGTCTCCCCCATGGACCTGGGCCGGGATGTGGTGCTGATGCAGCAGGTGTCGGAGGCCACCGGCATGAACTTCGTCTGTTGCACCGGCTGCTGGCTGGACATCCCCCGCAGCTTCTGGTGGCGCGACAAGGACTTCATCGCCGACCTGTGGGTTCGGGAGATCGAGGAGGGCATCGACGGAACGGACATCAAGGCCGGTATCATCAAGGTGGCCACCAGCGACCCCATTACCGAGCACGAGGAGCTTATGCTGCGCGCCTCGGCCCGCACACACCTGCGCACCGGCATCCCCATCACGACGCACACGCCGCCCATATCGCGCATCGGCGAACGGCAGGTGCAGATCCTGACCGAAGAGGGCGTCGAGCCCCAGAACATCTACGTCGGCCACATCAACCAGACCCTGGACCCCGACTACCACCGGGATCTGGCGCGCCTGGGCGTGTGGCTCGGGTGGGACATCAACAACGCCTTCGGACGCCCCCACCTGCCGCCGTGGGAGGAGCGCGCCGAGTACCTGAAGGGCCTGCTGGACGAGGGCATCGAGTCCAACATGATGCTGTCCCACGACTGGAACGTGGTCCTCTCCCGCATCGGTACCTCCGGCTTCCCCAGTCGCGACCAGAACCCGGACGGCTTCCTCTGGCTCAGCAACAAGTTCATCCCCCAGCTCATGGAACTGGGAGTTCAGCAGGAGACCGTCGACCGCATGATGATCGAAAACCCCCGCCGCCACTTCGAGAGCGTAAAGCCTGAGGCTTAATCCCTTCAGAGGGCCATCAGTTTCATTTTCCTGGTATAGATCCAAACCGTTTCGGTCATTCCCGCCAGCACTTCCGTCATGCCCGCGAAAGCGGCAATCCAGAGGTGATTTGACGATACGCTCCAAGGCTAGTGGACTGGCGAGGGAAATGGGTCGGTCTCGCTTACTATGGCCTGCGATTCGGTCAGGCGCAGGTCCAGTCCCTGCGCCCTTTTGTCGCCCCAGAGAATCTTCAGGTAGTTAATGACAGAAACGATCTCATCGGGGGATAGCTTTTCGCCAAACGCAGGCATTCCGCTCTTGTAGTTGGGCAGGTCCGGCGAGTCGTAGATTGCTCCTCCCAGGCTCACTATCCTGAAGAGCGTTCCATCGCCGTGATGCCAGGTGTGCCCGTCCCCGTTGAGTGGCGGCGCGGGCAGCACGCCGTCGGGCTTGCGGGTCTGCCAGTCGGGCTGACCCTCGCCTCCCGCCCCGTGGCATACCGCGCAGTTCCCCCTGAACAATTCCTCGCCTCGGGCGACATCCTCCGCTTTTGAGGATGCTCCAGTAGCAGTTCCCTGGTGCTGCCCACAGGCTGCTACGGAGACGATAGCCAAGAGGCACCCGAGGACGGCAATCGTCCTGATGATCATTGCGCCCGTAGTGGCCATTCGAGGCCCCGAAAGAAAGAAAGGCTTCTCATTTCTCCCCGTAATCCCGGAGGTCGCAGCCCATCTCCGCAGGGAGAAGGCCCGCCCCGGAAATCCGGGGCGGGCCTTCTGATGCCAGTGTTATCGCCGCCCAAGCGGCGTCGCAGCTATCGCCGAGCGAACCGCCGCGCCGTCAGTTCCCGGTACAGCATGGGCAGGCGCTCGGGGAGGGCCCAGATGTCTCCCAAAACCTCGTATCCCATGTCGCCGCACATGCTCTTCAGGTAGTCATGCCCGGCTTTGTCCACCGTCAGACAGAACGGGGTGATGTTCTTCTGACGGGCTTCCACCAGCGCCATGTGGGTGTCGTGGACGGCGTACTCCTTCTCCACGCCCTCGCGGCTGTAGCCCCGGTCCTGGGGCCGTCCGTCGCTGACCAGGAACATGATCTTGGTGTGCGCGTCCTGGTTCTCCAGCTTGGTGATGGCGTGGCGGATGGCCGCCCCCATGCGGGTGGCGTGCAGCGGCGTTATCTTGTCGATGCGCCGCTTGACCTTGTCGCCGAAGTTTTCGCCAATGTCCTTGATCACATAGAATTCGACGTTCTCGCGGCCGTAGCCGGAGAAGCCGTAGATGCCATAGGTATCGCCGATGTTCTCCAGGGCCTGCACCAGCAGGGCCGTGCTCTCTTTCTCCAGGTCGATGATGCGCTTGTAGTTGCGGCGCACCAGCCCCTCGCGGCGGCGGCGCAGCCACACCATGTACTCGACCGGATCGTCGGGAGCGTCCCGGTCGTCCACCATCTGGCGCCCTTCGTCGATGGCCTCGGCGGTGGAGGCGCTCATGTCGAGAAGGAACACCACGGCCACATCCCGGCGGTTTCGGTTCCTGTGCCAGTAGATCTTGTCGTCCGGCGGGATGTTCATCTTCAGGTCGACCCAGGCCTCAAGGGTCGCGTTGAGGTCCAGGTCTTCGCCGTCGATGAGCCGGTAGGTCTTGCGCATGCTCTCCGGCATGATCAGCTCGAACTGTCGCCGGATGTGGGCCGAGAGGGATGCGTAGTTCTTCAGTGAATCCTGGTAGAAGTTTATGTCGCCCTCTTCGACCATCTTTTCCTTGACGATGCACCAGCGGGGCTTGTAGTCGTTGGCACGGAAGTCCCACTCGTCGTAAAGGTAGGTCTGTGGCTCACGGGTCTCCAGTTCGCCACCCTGGTCGTCGTCGTGGACCAGCGGGCCGTAACCTTGCCCGGGCTGGGAGTTGGGCGGCGGCGCGCCGGCCTCCTTCATGATGTTCTGGGCGAAGGTGGTCATGGCATCGGTGATGTCGCCCTGCTCAGCGTCCAGCTCGAGCTCATCGCTGTCCTGCAGGAGCTGCTCCAGCATCTCCTGGGTCATGGGCTGGGCCTCGCCGTCCTGGTCGCCGCTGTCGGCCTGCAGCCGGGTCAGCAGTTGCACCATCTCGGGCTTGAAATCACCACGGTAGTCCACAGGCTCGGGAGACTCGTAGGACTCATCGCCCTCCTGGCTTTCGGCGCGCTGCTCCATGTCGGCCTGCAGGCGGTCCACCAGGTCCTGGAACTCTTCCTCGTTGAAGTCTCCGGGCTCCTCCAGATCCTGCTCGTCCCAGTTTTCCTCGTCCTCCTGCTGATTGGGCAGGCGGGAGATGATCTCATAGGCCCGAAGAGTGGCTTCCCCGGTGTCCTCCACGTTGGCCTCGGCGGTGCGAAGCTGGTGCAGGATGCGGGACAGCATCTCCGCTACTTCCTCGTACCCTTCCGGTACGGGCAGGCCGGTGAACTTTTCCAGGCTCATGTGAATCAGCAGCTCGACCATGGCCTGCTGCAGGGGCATCTGCTCGATGTCGGGCCGTTTCTCCAGGGTTTCGGTCTGGACACGGGATGAGGCCCGGCTTATGCCGGGGTACTCAACTTTGATCCGATAGTCCAGGCGGCAGTCTTCCAGTACTGTGAAAAGGTCGAAGGCCAGCTTGCCGTTCTCGAACAAGGCCAGGAAGCGGCCGATGTCGGTGTAGGCGCGCATCGAGCCGGCGGCTTCCGGCATCATCTCAGGCATCGCTGACGATGAACCATCCGGCCTCATTTCCACGAATGAGACCTCGACATCAGCTTCGCCTCCAGCCATTTCCCGGGCCATTTCGATCATGGCCTGGCGCGCGGCCTGTTCCTCGGCGCGCTTGGCATTGATCTCCTCTTCCAAGGCATGGCGACGGTCTTCAAACTGGGTGGCAGCCGTTTCGAACTGGAACTCGAAGCTGCCGAACTCCAGGTGGCTCACCTGGTGGGTCGATACTACCTTGAACCAGGAGAAGTTGTCCTGCTTGTTGGAGTAATGGTCGACGACCGGAGGCAGGAAGACCTTGGAACCGTCGGTGGATGCCGTGTCTTCGTCAACCCAGCCGATGTTGCGCCGCACCAGTTCCTGGGTGTTCATGATCTCGACACCGGCGCCGGAAAGAGCGCGGCAATACAGCCGGAGGATGCCCTTGACCCGGTCCAGCTCCAGGCTGGATGACAGGGTCTCCAGCATCTGCTCGGAGGTGTTGGACTCGATCTTGAAGAAAGCGATTCCGCTCTCGGGGTTCTCCTGCAGCAGCCGCATGCCGTGCTGGTACCAGGTGTCCAGCTGGCTGACGGTGATACGCGTCAGCACGCTGTCGAGGCTGCGCAGGAAGGGCGGCACCGCCTCCGGGGCGACGGCCACCAACTGATCGCACAAGTCGAGGATGTACCCCTGGTTGCCCTGAGGCACGCGGCCCAGCGCCTGGGTGCCATCGGACAGGAAGCGCGAGGTGTCCCGCAATCCCACCTTGGCCAGGCGTTCTCCCAGCTTCAGGAACCGGCCGGTCTGGGCCTCGTCCACATGCTGCAACGCCCGCGGCACCAGCTCCAGGCAGGTCTTGACCTCCCGCCAACTGGAGTCGATGAGGGCGCGGGTCATGGCCAGGAAGGGCTCACGTTCACGGCCCATCCCGGGCAGCACGTCCTTGCCCAGGGTCAGGCACTCGCTGGCCACATCGTAGGACTTGTACGACAGAGCCTCGATCAGTGACGCGAAGACTTCGACATCCCAGAAGGGGAGACTTCGCACCAACTCCGGCGAGACCTCGAAGAACTTCGAAGCGAGGGTGCTCGACTTCCAGGTGCCCTTGTACAAGCTGCGGCCCAAGCCGGCCCAGCGGGGAATGTACTGGGGTCGCAGGTTCGGCACGATGGCCACGCTGGACTTGAAGAAAGCCACGGCCAGCGTGGGCGAGTCCTGGGCCAGGTAGGTGCCGCACCGCGCCCACTGCATGAAGGACGGGAACGACAGGAAGCGGCACACATGGGGGCTGACCTTGTAATACTCGATGGCGGCTTCCCAGGACCGGATGGTCTGGGAACCGATGGAAACCCCCTCCTTTGCCCAGAGGGTCACTTCGTCAGGGCCGAAAGCGGACCTGACAGCCCCCACGGCCTCTTGATACGCTTCGAGTACCGCCGGGGGAAGCTTGCCCAGTTCCTGTTCTATTTCGGGTGTTGGAGCGCTGCTTGTCAACTCTGACCCTCGCTTTCCAGCCCGTCCTCCAAAAGTTGCAGGAATTGCTGGAGGATTCTTGCAGTTGCACCGAATACCAGGTGCTTTCCGTGTGCGTAGGAATTCACGGTCGAAGGGCCTTCCGCCTGCCAGTGGGTCTCCACCCGCACGCTGGAAGGGTCTAGCAAGGCACCGACCGGAAATTCGACGATTTCGGCTATCTCGTCGGCACTGGGACGGAACTCGTATGGGTGGTCGATCGTCCCGGCGAACACACTGACTCTGAAGCGGGAACGGGTGGCCACCTCGTCCATCTCGCCGAGGACGATTATGTCATCCCGGCGAATGCCCATTTCCTCCCTGGTCTCCCGCAGTGCGGTATCAAGTGTATCTAGGTCTTCCGGGTCCATGGAGCCGCCGGGAAAGGAAATCTCACCCTTGTGGTGTTCCACTTCCTGGGAACGCTTGTTTAGCAGTACGCAGTATTCTCCGTCCTTGGGGTACAGCAGCACCATAACCGACGCGGGCGTCAGATCATCACCGGCCACCCTCTGGGTGGGCCGGTCAGCCAGCGCCCGCTTGATCAATTCCGGTGGCGTCAGGACAGCCTACGCTCCTGCTCCAAAATGAATTGTCTGATTTTTGGTATCCGTCTACTCGAAAATCGAGGAGGTGACCTCTTCCAGGCTGCGCTGCAACTCGGGGTCGTCGGTCAGCGTCCAGACGATCGCGACCTGGCAGGCCCGGCGAGCCGGGATTCCCTCGGAAATGAGACGGCCGGCATAGATCAGCAGCCGGGTGCTGGCCCCTTCCTGCAGTCCATGGTCCTCGAGGTTGCGGATCTTCTCACCCAGCTTGGCCAAGGAGTCAGCCTGCTCCTCGGTGCAACCGCTCTCCGACTGGATGATCTCCCGTTCGATTTCGCGAGGCGGGTAGTAGAACTCGATGGAGATGAAACGCTGGCGCGTGCTGTGTTTCAGGTCCTTGAGCGCACTCTGGTATCCGGGGTTGTAGGAGATGCAGAGCAGGAACCGGTCGTCGGCCTCGATAATGGAACCGGTCTTCTCCACCGGCAATATGCGACGGTGGTCGGTAAGCGGGTGTATCAGCACGGTGGTGTCCTTGCGGGCCTCCACCACCTCGTCGAGATACAGGATCGCGCCGGCCTTCACTGCCCGTGTCATCGGGCCGTCGATCCAGCGGGTACCTTCGGCGTCCAGCAGGTAGCGCCCCACCAGGTCGCTGGCGGTCAGGTCCTCGTGGCAGGCAATGGTGACCAGGGGCACGCGGACCTCGCCCTCGCGGACCTCCTGCGACTGGTTGGCGCTGGCCTTTTCCCCTTCCTTTATCACGGTCAACGGGCGGCCGAGTTTCCAGGCCATGTACTCCACGAACCGGGTCTTTCCACATCCCGTCGGGCCCTTGAGCAACACCGGAATGTGCTGCTGGTAAGCCGCGGCAAACAGTTCCATCTCGTCTCCGACGGCCCGGTAGTACGGCTCCGCCCTGACCAGGAACTCCTCAATCGCGTACTCGCTGTAATGTTGTACTTCTTGCTCTGCGGCTTCAACCATTATGTCTGCTCAATCCTTTCTTTTACTCTGGTGCCCCACAACTCGTGGATGGCCGTACGCATGGCCTCCATATCCGACGAATTGTCAATCACAATGTCAGCCCGCTCCAGGCGTTCTTCGCGGCCCATCTGCGAGGAAACGCGCCTGCGGGCCTCTTCCTCCGTCATGCCATTCCGCTGCGACAGCCGGGCTATCACTGCATCTTCCGGCGAGTCAGTCACCCAGACTTCCTGGACCAGCGAGTCCCATCCGGCCTCGAACAGGAGCGCGGCCTCGACAACCACCACTTGTGCTCCATCTTCACGGAAAGCGTCTACTCTGTCCTGCACCATCCCTGCCATCAGCGGGTGCATGATGCCATTGAGCCGCTTCAACTGTTCCGGGTCAGAGAACACGATGGCCCCGAGGGCCCGCCGGTCTATCTCGTTGTCCGGGCCCAGGATGTCATGCCCGAAGGCATCCACCACCCGGCTCCAGGCCTCAGCGTGCGGCCTGTAGGCCTCGTGTCCCACGACATCGGCATCAATGAGCCTGGCCCCCAGGGAGACCATGCACCGTGCCGCTTCGCTCTTGCCGGTGCCTATGCCGCCCGTAAGACCGATAACCAACATAAATTTCCGACTTAGCTTCCTGAAACCGGCTGACCACCCATCCTGGCCGCGGCTGTAACCCTTAATCCTTCAGTTCAATGTGCCCAGAATCCTACGGCCCTCCTTGGACGAGGCACAATGAGCGTCATTCTATCAACCAGCTTCGGATATGGTCAACTTGAACAGCAAGGCCACCAGGGCAAACGCATTCTAATTTTTTGGAGCCCAATAAAGCGTCATTCCCGCGAAAGCGGGAATCCACTCCTCCCTGCCCGAGGCTGATTGTATCGTCGCGGAACCCTCTGGATTCCCGCTTTCGCGGGAATGACGGGGGGGGGCTGCACCGCGTATAAAGTTAGAATGCGGTTGACCTTGCAAGACCCTGCTGGGAGGAAGGCTGCCTTCGTTTCACTGCGTTGGAGTACCCCGCTACTCCCAGATGTTGATCGGCCCCCACCGTGACTCCCAGGCGTCCTGGAGTTCCCGGAGCATCCGCCCATACTCCTCGGTCCCGATGGGAGTCGTGGTCATGATTACGGCGTCTTCGCGGTTGTCGGAGTAGTATCCCTTCCGGATGCCAACGGACTTGAAGCTGTATTTCTCGTAGAGACGCTGGGCTATGAAGTTTGAGACCCTCGCTTCGAGGGTCATCACGTGAGAGCCGTACTCCACAGCGGCCCTCAGCGACCCGATGAGCAGGAGCTCGCCAATGCCGTTACCCCGGAGGGACTCGCGAACGGCGATCTCCGTGATGTGGGCCTCGTCACCCTGGTACCAGACACTGACATAGCCAGCGATGCCGAAGTCTTCGGGGGGAACTGGTTCCGGGGCACTCCCGAAACCGAACCGACCGGCCAAGCGGGAAAGCCACGAACCGCCCGGTTCGTCGGATGCCTCCGCTTCGAGCACGGGCTCAGAGTCAGCATCCAATTCGTCGGACTCGAGGCAGGCCACGAGGTAGCAGGCCCGCTTGTTGTTGATGTCTCGCTTGAAGGGAGAACTCACCCAAGTGGGAGAGAATGCTTCCCTCTCTATCTCCACAACCTCGGAGACATCATCCCTTTGTAGACGGCGCAGATAGACGCCTGCAGGCTGCGTCAAACCGCGTTTTCCCAGCGCGTCAGCGGGCGCAAAAAGTCCCGCGTGGAATGCGTGAATTGTAGCACAAGAGCGCATCGGAATGAGGGTAGACACTGTGTCGCACCATTGCAGCTATAGCACTCCCGAGCCGGCGACGGTCCGCTATCCATTCCAGACCCTTACGACTCCGTATTGGCCGTCGAAGCCCGGTTCGATGGTCACCATTCCCCGGCGGGCCCTGATGACGGCCTCCGCCACCCGCTCACCGGCCACAGCACAGATGTCCGCTTCGTCCACCGAAGACAATACCTGCAATTCGCCGCCCAGTTCGTCGCACAGCCGCTGGTAGACGGCATTCACCCTCTTGGTGCGGCGTCCAACGCCAAGGGTCTCGGCCAGCAACTCCTCCAGCGGCACCAACCTCAGGAACGGCGGCCTGCCGTCTTCGGACCGGACAAAACCATCCCCATCCCGTGGTCCGTCGGCTGTCTCGACCTCGGGACTCCCCGACAGCGATTGGACCCTGTGCAGCACACCCAGCGTCATTGGCCGCCCGCACTCCGGGCACCGCTCGCTGACTTGCGACACGGTCTCCCCGGGCGACTGGCTCACGCCGCAGTTCCGGTGCCCGTTCAGGTGGTATTTCCCTTCCTCTGGATAGAATTCGACCGTATAGGCCACCTCATTCGCCTCGATTGCGCTTCTGAGCCCGGCATAGGTCGCCACCCCCTGGAACACCGTCGCCTCTCTCCCCAGGTTGGGCAAGGAATGCGCGTCGGAGAAAGAAACGATGGCCCTGCCCTTCATTCCAGGGACACCCCAGTTCATTGCCGGGTCGCTGGATAGGCCCGTCTCCACCGCCTTCACCAGCGGGGACATATCCCCAAAGCATTCTTCCAGGCTGTCGAATCCGGACACAGATCCCAGCATCCCGTACCAAGGCGTCCAGATGTGGGCTGGAATCACAATCGCCCTGGGGTCAACGTCCAGCGCCAGCGAGGTCAGTTCAATAGCCGTCATGCGGACCGACGGACGGCCATCCCCCTCGAGCTTCACGCCGCGTTGAGTGAGATCGGAGTTAAACCGCTTGACCTTCTCGATTGACGACAGGAAAAGAAGGAGGTGCAGTCGTCGGGAGCGGCCTCCCTGCTTGTACACGCAGCTCAACTCCGTTCCCAGGACAAACCTGACACCTTCGAACTCGAAGGTACCCTCATCGATCTCCGCCAACCCTGCCTCCAGCTCAGCCAGCCAGGCAGGATGGGTGAAATCGCCCGTGGCCAGCATGTGTATGCCCTTAGTCTTGGCAGTTGACGCCAGGTTCGCCAGAGTCAGGTTCTTGCTGCAGGCATAGGCGTAACGGGAATGGATGTGGAGGTCGGCGACTATTCGTTCAGGTAAGAACATGCAGCGACTCTAGCACAGTGTTCCGCCCTCCAGATGCAGGCTTCCGCTGCCAATAGTGCAACTTCCTGGACAATTCTCTCTCCTTCCGGGAGAGGGTTACGGTGAGTGTTCCCCATGTTGCTGGCGTAAACAACTATATCGAAGCCTGCGGTGTCATCCAACGCCGCATTTCCCATTCGTCCGGGCCGACCCAAAGTCAACCACCCTTTCAAAAAGCCAACCGCCCTTTCAATCAGACTGGACACAAAGACTGGACACAAAGAAGAGAGCCCTCAAAATGAGGGCTCTCTCGGGTCTCTTTCGGCCTGGTGGGCCGTGGCAATTGCTGCGTCTTGTGGGTTTGCGATCCTACCTTGCGGTGGTCATTACCCAGAAGACCACTTGCCACACATCGACACTTGGACTAGCGGACGCGCCTGCGGTGCTTCAAGTAGCGATACCCCCCAAAGGCCGCAAGGGCCAGGGCCGCCGTACCCAGGGCAATACCGATCTTAGCTTTGTTCGACATGGTTTCCACCTCCGGTTGGTTTATCCCATCCGGTGGGCCTTTCGGACGACCCACCGGTTAGTATCTTCGTGCGAATTAACTTTCTATATCATTTATACCAATTATCTTTATGTCTGTCAAGCATGTGAAAACAATCACGATATTGTTTATACATCGTATAGATAGTCTAGCTTGATGGCCTTGTGCATTCCATCGCCAGGAACAGAGACTTCGGGGCTCAGAGACCACAGGCCCGGTTTGGCTCGCCTGACGGCCAAAGTTAAGGGAGTCTGCTTCAGCTTGCCCTGAGGGTATGAATCGCCTCTCTCGCAGTGTCCCGCTTGACCGGCGGCGGGGGCAGAATTATTCTGTTATTCGTACAATATTGTCCATGAAGAATCATTCCTAGAAGCTTTCAGATTTCCAGGAGAGGAGAAGAATGCCAGCCAAGAGCATTATCAGCGATCAGGCAGCACAGCAAGCCCTGCTCAAAGGCATCTCGATGGTGTCCAACGCCGTCGGCCGTACGCTGGGCCCCAAGGGCCGGAATGTGGCCCTCGAAAAGAAGTGGGGTGCCCCCGTCATCACCAACGACGGCGTCACCATAGCCAAGGAAGTTGAGCTGCCCGAGTCCTTCGAGAACATGGGCGCCCAGCTCATCAAGGAAGCCGCCAGCAAGACCAACGACGTCGCTGGCGACGGCACCACCACCGCCACCGTCCTGGCCCACACCATCGTGCGGCTGGGCATGAGGAACGTCGCCGCCGGGGCCGACCCCATGGCCATCAAGCGCGGCATTGACAAGTGCGTCGGGGCCCTGGTCAAGGAACTGGCCGGCATATCCACCCCGGTACAGGGCCGGGACCAGATGTCGCAGGTGGCCACCATCTCCGCCAACGACGGCGAGATCGGCAACATGCTGGCCGATGTGCTGGAGCAGGTCGGCGCCGAGGGTGTGGTGACCATCGAGGAAGGCAAGGGCATCGAATCGGAGACCGAGTATGTCGAGGGCATGAACTTCGACCGCGGCTACATCAGCCCTTACTTCGTCACCAACCCGGAGCGGATGGAGTCCATCATCGAGAGTCCGCACATCCTGGTGACCGACAAGAAGATTTCTTCGGCGGCAGAGTTGGTGCCGCTGCTGGAAAGCGCCCTCGGGGTGACCCGGAACCTCGTGGTCATCGCTGAGGATGTTGAAAGCGAGGCCCTCGCGGTTCTGGTGGTCAACAAGCTGCGCGGCACCATCAACTGCCTGGCCGTGAAGGCGCCGGGCTTCGGCGACCGCCGGAAGGCCATGCTCGAGGACATCGCCATCCTGACCGGCGCCGAGGTCGTGTCTGAAGAACGGGGACGCCGGCTCGACCAGGCCACGGTCGCCGACCTCGGACAGGCCCGCAGGGTGGAGACCACCAAGGACCGCACCACCATCGTCGGCGGAACTGGCGAAGAACACATGATCAAGGCCCGTATCGAGCAGATCCGTGTCCTGATCGAAGAGACCACCTCCGAGTACGACAAGGAAAAGCTGCAGGAACGGCTGGCCAAGCTGTCCGGAGGCGTCGCGGTCGTCAAGGTCGGCGCTCCCACCGAGCCGGAACTGAAAAACCGCAAAGCCCGCGTGGAAGACGCCCTGTCGGCGACCCGCGCCGCAGTAGAAGAGGGCATCGTACCCGGGGGCGGCATCGCCTATATCCGGGCCTTGCACGCCCTGGACGGCGTCAGGCTGACCGGCGACGAGGAAGTTAGCCGCGTCATCTTGCGGGAAGCCCTTGAGGAGCCCGTGCGGATCATCGCCCGGAACTCCGGCGGCGAGCCCGCGGTCGTTGTCAACGAGATCCGGCAGAGCGGCGAACGCAACTTCGGTTACGACGCAGCACGCGGCGAGTACGGCGACCTGGTGGAGCGGGGCATCATCGACCCCACCAAGGTGTCCCGGTCTGCGCTCGAAAACGCCTCCAGCGTCGCCGGCATGATCCTGACCACCTACTCGCTGATCACGCCTGAAGAAGAGGAGGAACACGACCACCACGGTCATCACCACTAGGCCAAGGAAACGCCGGGCATCATCGAACCGGCGAGCGCTTAAGGAGCTGAGGATATCGCTGAGGTGAGTTCTATGCTGACTTCGATGACGGTGATGGTCTGGACCTGCGAGCACTGCGGCCACGAGAACGGCCCGATGCGAGACGTGTTCTGTGGCAGTTGTGGCCGCAAGCGGCCCGGCTGGTAGCGGGTACAGGTCAGAACAACCAACTACGGAGAAAACCGAAAGGTCCGGCAATTGCCGGACCTTTCCCGTTCCAGGCTTGTCATCGGCTTGTCAGGTCAGGCGTAGCGCAACAGGGCGTCGGCCACCTCCTGCGGCCGTTGCCACAATCCCATGTGGCAAGCATCGATCTCAAGAACTTCCTCGCTGTTCAGTCTTGCCGCAGTGCGCCGCTGAGACTGCGGGGGCACCAGCCTGTCCTGGGTGAGAACGATGCAGGACACGGGGGAGGGCAGCCCGTCATCCAGCGACACCCCGGAATTCAGCAGGCGGGTCGGCAGCGGCCCGAAGAAACCAAGGATCTGAACGACCTCCATGGTCTGCATGGAACTGCAGAGGTAGTTGCTGATGAACGGATAGGGAAACCGAAGCTCCTTCCTCGAAAGGGAACTGAGAAACGAGAACAGCTTGTAACCGGTGCGGACACGGCTGGCACAGCCGCTGATCAGGGGCCTTTTCCCCTCTGGTACCGATCCGCCGATTAGGGCCAATCTCTTGGGGGGGGCCGGGAGCCGGGCCGCGGCCTGCAGCACGATTCCAGCGGAAACTCCATGCCCAACCAGGACCAGGTCCTTCAACTGCTCCTGCTCCACGGCGTGGGTAATGGCCTCCACACACTCGTCCAGGCGCACAGCGGCGGTATCGCCGGCCACATCGGGACCGTGTCCCGGAAGGTCGATGGGATGGACGCGATTGGCACGGCGTGGCTTGTGCAGCGTGGGCGGGTGTTCCACAGGGGCTGTCATCAGGCCCCAAACCTTGCCCCAGACCCAAGAGCCCTGCCCGGGGCCATGCACCAGGAGATAGTCAGTCATTTTCCAGGAAACTCCGGTCTACCAACATTGATCTAATAAAAGGGGCGGCTTATCGCCTAAGTTCCCAGGCCCTGCAACGCCGAAAGCAGGTCAGCGTCTTCTTCGGGGCCAACAGTTCGAGGATCGAATAGGACCCTTTCGTCCTCCACCCGCGCCACGACTGGTGTTCGGCCCAGACGGAGCCGACGCATCACCCCATCCGCGCCCCCGGGCAGGTCCGCAGCATCCAGGATCAATGCCCACGATGGCAGCGTCTCACCGGGCAGGCTGCCGCCGCCGATGGCCGAACGGGTCTCTCCGACGCTGTAGGGGCCTGACAATTGTACCTTCCATCGCTGGGCGCGTTCCATGATCGACTCGGACGAAGTGGAGATCATGCGCCATACGGGCACTTCCTGTTCTGCCTCGCCCTTGAGGTAGTGCACCAGCGTGGCGGTGAGACTGGCCAGGCTGAGCTTATCGATGCGCACAGCCCGGGCCAGCGGATGGCTGGCCAACCGGGACACCAGGTCCCGGCGTCCCACCACGATCCCTGCCTGCGGCCCCCCGAGGAGCTTGTCTCCCGAGAAGAAGATCAGACCCATGCCGGCGCGGACACTTTCCTGTGGCATGGGTTCGTGGGCCAATCCGTAACGCGATGTGGGCAGCAGGCTTCCGCTTCCCACATCGTGAAGCGCGGCAACCCCGAGCCGGTCAGCCAACTGGGCGAGCTCCTGCGCGTCCACCTCTGAGGTGAAACCCTCAACGCGAAAATTGCTGGCATGGACTTTCAGGTAAGCGCCGGTATTCTCGTTAGTCGCCCCCTCGTAGTCCCGGAGATAAGTCCGGTTCGTCGTACCTACATCGACCAGCGTGGCGCCGCTCTGGCGCAGCACATCCGGCACCCGGAATCCGCCGCCAATCTCCACTGCCTCGGCGCGAGAGACGATAACCTCGCGGCCTGCCGCCAGGGCCAGCAGTCCCAGCAGCAAGGCCGAGGCATTGTTGTTGACCGCAATAGCCGCTTCGGCGCCAGTGATCTGCCGCAGCAGGGACTCCAGTTGCGCCTGCCGGGAACCCCTTCGGCCCGTATCGAGATTGATCTCGAGATTGGAATATCCGAATGCAGCTTCCTCAGCGGCTTTCATCGCCGCCCGGCTCAGGGGCGCGCGCCCCAGGTTGGTGTGAATGACCACCCCGGTGGCGTTGATCACGCGCCGTGGTTCGGCCCGCACCGCATCCTGCACTCCCTGGCAGACCAGGTGCGCCACCTCGTCGACGCCAGCGGCTTCCTTGCCCTGCCGGATGCGCTGCCGCGCCGCGTCCAGCTCCTTGCGCACCAGTTCGACCACCCACTCGCGGTCAAACGAAGCTGCCGCTTCGGCCACCTCAAACACGGCAAGAACGCTGTCCACGCTGGGCAGGTTGCGGAACTGCATAGAAATCCAAATCAACCGGGTTGAAAACTGAAGGATATTCTAGCATGGGACGCCTCAGACCCAGCGATCGCCCTGCCAGCAGCCCCAATCAGGAGGCTCACAGTGGCAATGGTATCCCAAGCGTTATAAAATTGCCTTGCTGCCTATTCTCGAATTCGATGACCCACCACCAGGCGAGAATCAAGATCAATGAAAGCGAAAGTCGCAGTGATAGCGGTCGTTGGATTGCTGACCCTGTCGGTCATCGCAATCGGCTTCACCGCGGTGAGCGAGGCCGAAAACAGCGCCTCGGCGAATACGAGCGTGCCCGCGGCGGAATCGGCAGACAACATGGCTGTGTCCTCTTTCAAGTTCGTCTGTCCCTTCCACTGATACTGATACCTGAACCAAAGTGATACCCATCGCTGCAAGGCACGGGTCCACTCGCGCCTTTTGCGACGCCCAATCTTGTCCGTGTCCACCAAGGAGAAAACAGCTTGATCTCAGAACAGGCGGGCCTGCCCCCGGAACTGGAGGCCCTCAAACAGACCATCCGCCAGATCGTGAAGGACGAATGCTACCCACTCGAGGGGGAGTACCTGGCCAACCCCACGCAGGAGGGGGTGGATGACGAAGGAGCCCCCAGGGGCATCGCCGAAGCCCTCCAGGGAATCCTGGGCACGCTGCCGCCTGACAAGTGGTCGCGCCTGAATCAGGTCTCCAAGGACACGGGCATATACACCTCCTTCGTCCCCGAGGAATATGGCGGCGGCGGGATGGGCGCTCTCGGCCATGTAGTGCTGGACGAGGAGGTGCACAAGAGCATCGTGCAGCTCCCCACCTCACCAGTGCCGATGATGATGATCGGAAACTGCACTCCGGAGCAGGAGCGGGACTACCTGCTGCCCTCAGTCAGCGGGGAACTGCACTACGCCTTTGGGCAGACCGAGCCGGAAGCGGGGTCGGACCCCGGCGGCATGATGCAGACCCGGGCAGTGCTGGACGGCGACGACTGGGTGCTGAACGGCACCAAGACTTTCATCTCCGGGGCCGCCAGCGCCGACTACATCCTGGTACAGGCAGTAACCGACCCGGAGCTGCGCCAGCGAGGCGGCATAACGATGTTCATCGTGGACAATCCCAGTCCGGGACTGTCCTTCGAACCAATCCGCATCTGGATCAACCCGACCAAGAACCAGCAGCACACCATCCATCTGGACAACGTGCGGGTCCCCCAGACCAAGGTCCTGGGCGAGGTCGGCCGAGGTTTCACGCTGGGCCAGAAGTGGCTGGTGCACCACGATCGGCTGCTCAGGGGGTCAATGGCCCTGGGCATCCTCAGCAGGGCGCTGGACATGGCCATTGAGTGGTCCAAGCAGCGCGTTACCTACGGCCGCCCCATCGCCGACCGGCAGGCCATCCAGTGGATGCTGACCGATGTATACATCGACATCATGACGCTGCGGGCCGCCACGCGCGAGACAGCGGCCCGTGCCGACGCCGGCGACGATGTGCGGGTTGAGGCCTCCATGATCAAGTACTGCGCCGGCGAATGGGGCCATCGCAGCATCGACAAGATCATGCAGGTGTTCGGAGGCACCGGCGAGACCATGGACCTGCCTCTGACCCACTGGTACCACCTCCTTCGCCACGCCCGTATCGGCGGCGGCACCTCCGAAATCCACAAGTTTGTGATGGCCCGGGCCCTGCTGGACGGGCGGGTCAATTTCCAGGGATAGCGGGACCCTTAGGGAGACCGCAAAAAGAGGCGTTCAATGGCTTTACTGATTGCCCGAAACAGGATCTACCTGCTGCTTGCGCTCCTGCTTGCCGCGGTGGTGATTGCCGCTGTCTGGGCCACGATGGCCGGGGCCCAAGGCCCTGAAACCAACACGGGCAGCAGCACGGAGAAAATGGCTACCACCTTGACCACGGGTAATAACGGGATACCGTACGAAGGCCCATCGGGCATCTCGGTCAGCGGCACCGGCAAAGCCAGCGCCGCTCCCGACCTGGCCGTAGTATCCCTGGGAGTGGAAGCGCAGGCCGACACCGCCGCCGAGGCCAGGTCCAGCGCTGCGACGGCCATGACGAGCGTTATCGATGCGCTGACAGAGGCTGGGGTAGCCGAGGCTGATATCCAGACTCGGCGCTTCAACATCAGCCCTCGGTATCAGCATGTGGAGATAGAGCGCTGTGACGAGGATGACGGTGGCTCCATCAGCACGAGTTCCGCTGGCACAAGCACCGTCGACACGGAAGGAGGGCAGGAATCCGCTTCGGAAAAGACCTGCTACACGGCCTGGGAAAACCGCCTGATCGGTTACAGCGTGTCAAACCAGGCGACCGTCAAGGTACGCAACCTGGACAACACCGGTTCCATCATAGACAGTGTGGCAGAG
Source organism: Dehalococcoidia bacterium (assembly GCA_963667765.2). Lineage (GTDB taxonomy): Bacteria > Chloroflexota > Dehalococcoidia > Lucifugimonadales > UBA3495 > VXOI01. The sequence continues at coordinate 802,366 of CAXXON010000003.1, forward strand.
GCCGCGGGCGACCTCGTCCGTATCAATGGCGTGAACTTCCAGATCGGGGACACCCAGGCTCTCGCAGACGAGGCTCGGGAAAACGCCGTGGCCGACCTCTTTCGAAAGGCGCAGATGCTGGCCGACCTCTCGGGTGTCAAGCTGGGCCGCCTGGTATACCTGAATGAAGGTGCCCCTTACTCCCCGCCCCAGCCCCTCTACGCGCGGGCTGAGTCGTTACAGGCCGATTCCGGCTCTTCCATCACGCCAATTGCCACCGGAGAGCTGGAGGTCTCCACCTCCCTGCAGGGCGTATTCCTGATCGCAGGTGAGGCAGATCCCGAGCCCGAGCACACACCGGTGCCAGAGCAGACGGTGGAGCCGGAACAGACGATAGAAGCAGCGCAGACTGAGGAACCCACCGAGACCCCATAACAGCGGAATAAGGCACCGTAGAACAACCAGCCAACCCTGTGTCATCTTGGTGTAATCTTGCCGGGGTAATAGAGTGTTGCTAGAATTCGGCCAATCAGAATCGGCTGGAGACTGCCGGGGGTTTATCTTCGGCGAAATTGAATGGTACTGAGCGACAGGACGATCAAGGAGGAGCTGGCAAAAGGCCGTATTGTCATTGAGCCGCTGGACCCCGCAGACATTCAGCCCGCCAGCGTCGACCTTCGACTTGACCGCAAGATACTGGTCTTCTCAAACTCCCGCCGTCCCCACATTGATGTAAAGAAGGGGCTGGACGATCTTACCGAGATCGTCGAGATCGTCGATGACGCCCCCTTCATCCTTCATCCCGGCGAGTTTGTGCTGGGCAGCACCATGGAGCGGATCGTGCTGCCCGACGACCTCGTCGCCCGGCTCGAGGGCAAGAGCAGCCTGGGACGCATCGGCCTGGTAATCCACTCCACCGCCGGATTCGTGGATCCCGGCTGGAACGGGCACCTGACGCTGGAATTAAGCAATCTTTCCCGCCTGCCAATCACCCTCTACCACGGGATGAAGATTGGCCAGATCTCATATCTCCGATTGACCACTCCCGCCGACCGGCTCTACGGCTCGGAAGAACTGGGCAGCAAGTACCAGGGCCAGACCGAGCCGACGGCCAGCCGTTTTTCCCGCGAATTCACCGGCCCGGATGGGGCCGGTAGCAGCGACTGACGGGCCGTCTGATGGACTTCATGGCCCAGGCCATCGAGCTGGCCCGCGAGGCGCTGGGCTCCACCAGTCCCAACCCGGCCGTGGGAGCGGTGCTGGTCAGGAACGGCCAGGTCGTGGGGCAGGGTGCAACCCAGCCGCCGGGCCAGGCCCACGCGGAAGTTGTCGCCCTCCGGGAGGCTGGTGAACTCTCCAGCGGCTCAACTCTTCATGTCACACTGGAGCCCTGCTGTCACTGGGGCCGCACCCCTCCCTGCACCGGCGCTATCATCGAGGGCGGCGTTTCGGAAGTGGTGATCGCAGTTCCCGACCCCAATCCGATTGTGGCCGGTAACGGGATTTCCGAACTGCGTCATGCGGGCATTACCGTGTCCGTTCTACATGAAAGACTGGGATCGTGCAGCGAAATCCGTCGGCTTTACGAAGGATTTTCGAAACACATAAATACCGGGCGGCCATTCGTGCTGGCCAAGTTCGCCATGAGCCTGGACGGCAAAATCGCCACACACACAGGCGACTCCAAATGGGTGACCGGACCCGAGGCTCGCTCGCTGGTGCAACAGATGCGCCGCGAGACAGACGCCATCATGGTTGGAGCCAACACCGTGGTGGCCGACGACCCCCAGCTGACTGCCCGCGGCGAGAACAATGAACCCTTGCCCCTGCAGCCAGTCAGGGTGACCCTCGACAGCCTGTGCAGAATGCCGGTGCGGTCGCAGCTGCTGCGCCAACCCGGTCAGACACTGGTCTACACCACCGAGGACGCCCCTGCCGGGAACGTGGGCGGCCTGCTTCGCGCCGGCGCCGATGTGGTGCCCGTAGAATCCACCAGCGACGGACTCGTTGACCCTACTGCAGTGCTGACGGACCTGGGCAGTCGGGGAGTGGTGAACCTGCTCGTGGAGGGCGGGGGCAAGACGCTGGGGTCGTTCTTCGACAAAGGGCTGGTGGATAAGGTACATGCCTTCGTCGCACCGGTTATTATCGGCGGAATTGACGCGGCCTCGCCAGTGGAGGGAGAGGGCGCGGTATTGATGGCCAACACGCATCGCTTGGCGGATGCTTCAATTCGCCAGGTCGGAGACGACTGGTTAATCACAGGCTACCCGGGCAGAATTTCTACTCAGAACTGAGCAAGGGGAGAAGCGAGATTGTTTACCGGCATAGTCGAAGAGGTCGGCTCGGTGCTGAGCATAAGCAGCAACGGAATGACGGTTCGGGCCGACAAGGTGATGTCCGACCTGAAGCTGGGAGATAGCGTCTCTGTCAATGGCGCCTGCCTTACTGCCGTGGCAATCGAAGAAGGCGAATTCTCCGTGGACCTTTCTCCAGAAACGATGCGGCGCACCTCGCTGGGTGAGTTGTCGGAAGGCGGGGCGGTCAACCTGGAGCGGGCACTTTCCGCCAGCGACCGGATGGGCGGCCACATAGTGCAGGGACATGTGGATGGAACGGGGCGTATTACTTCCACCAGAGAGGACGGAGACTCGATAATTTTCGGCGTCAGAGCCCCCAAGCGGCTGATGCCCTATATAGTCGAGAAGGGGTTTATCGCGGTTGACGGCATAAGTTTGACCGTGGTAAAAGTAGGCACTTCCTCGTTCACGCTGGCTGTGATACCATATACGCTCCGTAATACTAATTTGGAAACACTATCAGTCGGCGCTAGGGTAAATCTGGAAGCCGACATTCTCGCCAAGTATGTGGAGAACCTGCTGAAGCGGTGAGCGTGCAGAGGTAACCGAGGTCAGGAAGAGGACTGGATTATGCCCCTGTGTAGTCTGGAAGAGGCGCTGGACGACCTAAAAGCGGGCAAACTGCTGATAGTTGTCGACGACGAGGACCGGGAGAACGAGGGAGACCTCGTAATGCCCGCAGAGACCGTGACCACGGAGGCAATCAACTTCATAGTGAAGTATGCCCGGGGTCTGCTTTGTATGCCGGTTATTGGCGAGCGCCTCGACGAACTCCAGATGCCGCTGATGATCAGCGAAAACGCCGGTAGAAAGGACCAGACCGCCTTTACCGTTTCGGTGGACTACAAGGTTGGCACCACCACCGGGATCTCCGCTTCCGACCGGGCGGCCACCGTCAGGGCGATGATCGACCCTGCCGCCAACCCTGAAGACTTCACACGGCCCGGGCACCTATTCCCCCTCCGTTACCATCCGGGCGGCGTGCTGGCGCGCCCCGGCCACACCGAGGCCATCATCGACTTGTGCAACCTGGGGGGTATGTACCCGGCCGGGATCGTCTGCGAAATGATGAACGAAGACGGATCAATGTCCCGTCTTCCGGAGTTGGAGGATTTCGCCGAGGAGCACGACCTCAAGATCCTCAGCATCGCGCAGATCATTGCCCACCGCCGCCATCACGAACGGCTGATTGAGCGTGTGGCGGAGACTCGCCTCCCGACACGCTATGGCGTGTTCAAGGCCATCGGCTACCGCAGCTATTTCGACCAGGGAGAGCACATCGCCCTGACCAAGGGCGAGTGGAGCCCCGATGACCCGGTGCTTGTGCGCATACACAGCGAGTGCCTCACCGGTGACGTGTTCGGCAGTATGCGCTGTGATTGCGGTGAGCAATTGGGACTCGCCCTGAAGACTCTCTCAAAGGAGGAGGCGGGCGTCCTGCTGTACATGAGGCAGGAGGGAAGGGGCATAGGCCTGCACAACAAGATCAAGGCGTACTCTCTGCAGGACGATGGCCTCGATACCATCGAAGCCAACAAGACCCTGGGTTTCGACGCCGACCTACGGCACTACGAGGCTGGAGCCCAGATCCTCCTCGACCTGGGAGTCTCGAAGCTGCGGCTCCTTACCAACAATCCTGGCAAAGTTGTCGGCCTGTCTGGATTCGGCCTTGAGATCCAGGACCGCATTCCCCTGGAAGCTCCCGTTACCGACGAAAACCGCAGATATCTGAAAACCAAGAAGCAGCGGATGGGACACCTGCTGGGAAATTGCTAACCAAGACCTTGCCTTCTCTGGGCCTACGCAAAGGGGCGGTCAAATTGACCGCCCCTTAGTAATTATCTCAAAGCCCGCTAAAGTCCAAACCCGTCATTCTCGCAAAGGACCCGTCATTCCCGCGAAGGCGGGAATCCAGAGAGATGACTCCGTACAGGGCGGAGAAGGGAACTTTTGCACGGGATTCCCGCTTTCGCGGGAATGGCGGTAAAGCTTAGCAATTCATCCATTTATAAATTATGGTCCCCTATCCGCCCGTAAAGCGAAAAGTCGCTAACTTCCCTCACCTAGCTTGTGGACAAGATAGGCCTCGATGAACGAATCGATATCTCCCCCCAGAACCGCGTCTGGATTGGTGCTTTGCAGGTTGGTGCGGTGGTCCTTAACCGACTTGTAGGGGTGCAGCACGTAGCTGCGAATCTGGTGGCCCCACTCGGGGTTTGAGCGTTCGCCCCGTATCCGCGCCAGCTCCTCAGCCCGTTCGTCGTCCTGCCTCTTCAGCAGGCGAGCCCGGAGGATGCGCATGGCGTACTCGCGGTTCTGGTGCTGAGATCTCTCGGTCTGGCAGGAGACAACGATACCGGTGGGAATGTGGGTAAGGCGAACGGCGGAAGCCACCTTCTGGACATTCTGGCCGCCTGGCCCGCTGGACCTGAATGTGTCCATTTTTATGTCTTCGGGACGGGTTTCTATATCGGACTCGCTCTCGACCGTAGGCAATATCTCGACGTTGGCGAAAGAGGTATGCCGCAGATGGTTGGGGTCGTAGGGAGATAGCCTCACGAGCCGGTGTACACCCTGTTCGGCGCTGAGGTAGCCGAATGCGTGGTCTCCGCCGACTTCCAGGATGCCGCTGCGCAGACCCGCCTCGTCCCCATAGGACAGGTCCAGGACCTCGAGAGGGCGCTTGCCGGCCTCGGCCCAACCTGAGTACATCTGGAGCAGCATCTGGGCCCAGTCGTGTGAGTCGGTTCCGCCGGCGCCGGAGTGGATGCTGATGATGGCGGATCGCTCGTCGTAGGGCCCGGACAGTGTCAGCCTGACCTCTTCGCGTTCGAGATCGCGAGCAAGTGTGCCAGCGTCCGACTCGAGTTGCTCCTCCAGAGATGAGTCGCCTTCTTCTATGGCGAGTTCGGTGAGCTCAAGCAGGTCCCGGCTGCGGGCTTCCAGTCCGCGCCAGAGCACCACGGTGTCCCTGAGGCGGCCCATCTGCTGCATCTTTCGCTGGGCCTGCTGATGATCGTTCCAGAAGTCGGGCTCGGAGGACTCCCGCTCCAGTTCGGCTATCGCGATTTCCTTCGGCGAAAGGTCAAAGACGCTCCACCAGGGACGCAACTTTCTGAGCCAGGGCTGCCAGGTTCTGCCTGAGCTGTTCCATGGTGAATGAGTCTCCCGAAATCTAGATGTTCTGGGGTATGGAAATCTCAAGGCGCTGGGCGAGCCAAGCGGTACGGGCAACGGCGTGAATGTGTCCGCCACCCTCCGCAGCGCCATCGTAGAGCCGCAGGTCGCAGTTGGGCAGGGCCTCGGCCAGTTCCTCGGCGAAGACAACGGGGCAGGTGCCTCGGTCGAATCGCCCCGCGCTCAGCAGCGTGGGTACCTTAACTCCCGCAGCGTCGCCCAAGGGGTCCAGCAAAGCCAGTGTCCGTTCGACATCGGCCTGGCGGTCAGGATGCGCACGAAGGTAATCTCCGATCTCTCCCAGAGGATATCCCAGCCCCGCTTCAAGGGCCACGGGATGGCCCAGGGGCATGGGCGTGTCTGCCGCCACGGAGCCGACGTTGGAGCGGCGCGACGCCAGGGACAGCGCCAGGCTGCCACCCAGGCCAACGCCCCAGAGGGCAACATGGCCGACTTCCGCCAGGTCCTGTGCCAGCAGTGCATCAAGGCCCCGCAATGCGTCGGCGTAGGCGCCCAGCATCACCCACGATTCTCCATCTCCGATACCGTCCGTAAGCAGGCCCGGGTAGCTGGCACGATAAGCGCCGTCGCTGTTCCGCTGGCCCCGGTGCGTTACATTGATGACTACCGCCTCGTGGCGCAGCGGCGTGTAGATTATGTCGTGAACGCTGGCGTAATCAGGAAGCCGCATCAACGCCGGCAATGGCCCGGAGGCATCCTTGGGGACCGAGAGCCACGCGAAGAGACGGTGGCCGCCGCTGGTGCTGTAATGCAGGCGGTAGACGTCCCATTCAGGTTGGGAGTAGAAGGAATCTCTCTCGACCGAAAGGTCGAGTGGGGTTTCGGCCAGCTGAGCTTCCGCACGCTCCCGGAAGTCTGCGGGGGTCATGAAGCGACCTTTTCCGGCGCGGACGCGGCAATTCGCTGTTCCAGCCATGCGGCTTCCTGCCTGGGATAGTCGTGGGCGTTCCCATGGCCCGATTCGGGGAAGAGCCAGAGCTCCCGCTCCCCACCCAGCCGGTCGTATGCGGCATAGCTGGTCTCAGGTGGACAGACCTCGTCCTCCAGCGCGATCCCGACCACCATCGGGCACTTTATCCGCGGAGCGAAGTTGACCCCGTCGAAGTAGCGAAGGGTGTCCAGCATCTGCGTCGTTTGATCAGGATGGGTGCGGCTAAAGCAGCTGAGTTCATCGTAGGGATAGGAGCGTAGCATCTTCATAGACTCTGGGTAGCAGCACAGGAAGGGGTATCCGGAGACTCCTGCCTTGATCTCAGAACGCAACCCTGCGGTGGCCAGAGTAAGACCGCCGCCCTGGCTGCTGCCGCAGCAAAAGATGCGGTCCGCGTCGACTTCCGGGCGGGACAGCAGGAAATCCACACCCCGCGAGCAGTCGGAGATCACCCCTTTGTAGCTGTAGGTATCGCGACTTTCGACCCCGTGGGTCAGCAGGCCCGGGTAGCCAGGGTTGAACTCGGCACTGCTCGGCAGCTTTCCGCGAACCGCCACAGAAAGCACGGCAACGCCCTTTCGCCCCCAGTCCCTTCTGAGAGCAGGCTCGGACTTGTAACCGGGCAACACCAGTAGCGTAGGAAAGGGGCCTTCCCCTTGAGCCGGAACGCTGTACCACCCGAAGATCTCAAGCCCTCCCCAGCTGCGGTAGGTGGCCTGGTAGACCTTGACGTCGGCATTGCTCCGAAGCGGGTCAGGAGTGGCCGTCGGTTCCAGGGGTTCTCGGGCGAGTTCAGACAGGGTCTCTCTCCAGAAATCGTCGAAGTCATCCGGGCAGGTCACCGAGGTAACGAAGGCTTCCAAGTCTTCTCTGGTGGCCATGAGACGCTCCTGAATCCAAATACAGACCAGAATTCGTCTATTATAGACCGTCGTCCATTTCATCGCACTGCGACAAGAGAAGCACTCAAGAGACGATCGAATATGGCACTTGGAATCATTCTGGCAGCAGCGGCATACCTGCTGGGTTCGGTGTCACCCTCTTATCTGTTGGTGAGACTGACGACCGGGCAAGATGTGAGGCAGCTCCGAAGCCACAATGCCGGCACCCTGAACACCTACCACCGGCTTGGAATCGCGGGTGGCCTGACCGTGCTGATACTGGACGCCGGAAAAGGAGCCGCAGCGGTTCTCGTCCCGGGGCTGCTGGGTGCCCCGGAATGGACGGTGTTCGCGACGGCTCCGCTGGTACTGGTGGGACACAACTGGCCGGTGTTTCTGAAGTTCAGGGGAGGAAAGGGCGCGGCTGTATTGCTGGGTGTCTCTCTGGGGCTTTTCCCTCTGATTACGGCCATCGCCTTGGTGCCTATCGCACTGGTAATGCTCCTCCTGCGCAACGTGGTCGTGGGAGCAGCGACCGGATACCTGGTGGTCTGCGTAACGTTGATTGCTATTGGCACCGAATGGCCAATGATCGTGCTGGCCATATCGCTTGCCGTCCTTGCAGGAGTCACATACCTCATGGGCTTCCGGAGGGAGATACGGACCATGATTCACGATGGTCAGTGGGGAAAACTGCTGCTACTGCGCTTTCCTGTTGAGTAGGCGTCTTCGATACAAGTCTCATGGCGACCTTCGTTTTCCCTGGCTTCGGATGTGTGGCGTGAGCAATGCCTCCCGCGGCTCCGGTGTCGGCTATAATGAACGCTGTTCCCGATTTTCCTTCCCCGCAGGTAATTGCCATGCTTGACCACGGCTCCCTCGATTCCAGCGGCGTAAACGATGCTCACGCCCATCGGCACGCCATGCGGCACTCAGCGGCCCACGTGATGGCCGACGCGGTCCTGAAGCTGTTCCCTGAAGCGCAGATGGGTATCGGCCCGCCCACTCAGGACGGGTTCTATTACGACTTCGATGTTTCGCGTCCTTTCACTCCCGAGGACCTGGAGAGCATCGAATCGCTGATGCGAGAAGCCATCGGTGGAAACTTTCCCTTCGAAAGGGAGGAGTTAACCCGCGGCGAGGCGCAGAGCCTGTTCGCCCAACAGCCATACAAGCTGGAGTTGATCGAGGGGCTGGACGAGTCTGCGGTCATCTCCATCTATCGGCACAACGGCTTCGTCGACCTGTGCCAGGGCCCTCATGTGGGCAGCACTGCGGAGATTCCGGCAATGAAGCTGCTGAGCGTGGCCGGCGCTTACTGGCGTGGAGATGAAAAGCGGCCCATGCTGCAACGCATCTACGGCACGGCCTTCGAGTCCCAGGGGGAGTTGGACGACCACCTGGAACGACTGGAAGAGGCGGAGCGCCGCGACCACCGCACCCTTGGCCGGCAACTGGGCCTTTACAGCATCCACGATGAGATCGGCCCCGGCCTCGTTGTCTGGCACCCTAAGGGTGGTAGAGTTCGTTCTCTCATCGAGGACTACTGGAAGGATATCCACTACCGACGGGGCTACGACGTTGTGTACTCGCCCCACATCGGCCGTTCGACTCTCTGGCAGACCAGCGGGCACCTGGACTTCTACCGTGAAGGCATGTTCTCGGCGGTGGAGGTGGACGAGCAGGAATACTTCCTGAAGCCGATGAACTGCCCCTTCCACATCGCCATCTACCGGTCAGCCCTGCGAAGCTACCGGGAACTGCCCCTGCGGTTCGCCGAACTGGGGACGGTCTACCGCTATGAGCGCAGCGGCGTACTGCATGGGCTGATGCGGGTACGCGGCTTCACCCAGGACGACGCGCACATCTTCTGCCGACCGGAGCAGGTGGAGGATGAAGTCGGCGGCGTGCTGGAGCTGACCTTCGAGTTGATGGAAGCTTTCGGCTTCACCGACTACAGCATCGCCCTGTCCACCAGGCCCGAAAAATATGTGGGCGATCTGGAGATGTGGGAGCACGCCACCAACTCGCTGCAGGGGGCCCTGGAGGCCCGCAGTCTGCCGTTCACGGTGGACGAGGGTGGGGGGGCATTCTACGGTCCGAAGATTGACATCAACATCACCGACGCCCTGGGGCGAGCCTGGCAGTGCACCACCGTGCAGTTCGACTTCAACCTGCCCGAGCGCTTCGACCTGACCTATCAGGACGATCAGGGAGGCCGGAGCCGCCCCTACATGGTGCACCGCGCCATCCTCGGGTCCATGGAGCGGTTCCTCGGCGTGCTCATAGAGCACTACGGTGGCGCGTTCCCCACCTGGCTTGCCCCGGTGCAGGCTGTTGTGATTCCTATCGCCGACCGCCACTCCGAGTACGCCGAGGGCGTGCTGTCGGAACTCGGTACCGCCGGCTTCCGTGCCGAGATAGACAGCCGCAATGAGCGGATGAACCAGAAGATCCGCACCGCCCAGCTCCAGAAGGTGCCCTACATGCTCGTGGTAGGCGACCGCGAGGCAGAAGCTGGCGCCGTAGCCGTCCGCACCCGCGACGCCGGCGACCTCGGCGCCATGCCGCTGGGAGAGTTCGTGGAACTGCTGAAGAAGGAAAACGGACGATGAAGACATACATTCTCGACGTCGAGGTCGAACAGGATGAAGACGGGCGATGGAGCGCCGAGGTCCCCTATTTCCCAGGCTGTGCGGCATGGGGCTACACAAGGGAAGAGGCCCTGACAATGTTGCAGGAAGGTGCTCAAGCCTTGATTGAAGTAATGCTTGAGGACGGAAGCGACCTTCCGGAAGAAGTTGAAGCCCGTGCAGTCGTATCGGAGGCAAGCGTGGTCGCCGTGACCATATGACAAGTCCCGGTCGATTGGTTCACCTCCTGCGGAATACCCCCACGAGGGAACTCAGGCGAGCGTTAGAACGAGACGGTTTCACCATAAAGCGTTCAACCAGAGGAGGCGCCCTCGTTTACGGCCACCCGGATGGAAGACATACTCTTTTTCACTACCACACTGGTGGCGAAACCCTAGTCAGGAAGACCCTCGCATCCGTCCTCCGCGCGACCCAGTGGACCGAGGACGACGCGCGACGGCTGGGGCTGCTATAGACTCCCGGGATGCCCTGCCAACAATCACCACCGACCGGCCAGCGCCGGCGAAGTTGAGGACTCATGCCCAACCGCCTGATTGACGAGACCAGTCCCTACCTCCTGCAGCACGCCAACAACCCGGTGGACTGGTACCCCTGGGGCGAGGAGGCGCTGTCCCGCGCCCGAGACGAGGACAAGCCCATCCTGCTGAGCATCGGCTATTCGGCATGCCACTGGTGCCATGTGATGGAGCGGGAGTCTTTTGAGAACGACGCCATTGCCGAGATCATGAACAACCACTTCGTCAACATCAAGGTCGACCGCGAAGAGCGGCCCGATCTGGACGCCGTCTACATGGAGGCGGTCCAAATGCTGACGGGCAGCGGCGGCTGGCCTATGACCGTCTTCCTCACCCCCGAATGCAAGCCCTTCTACGGCGGCACCTACTTCCCTCCGGTCGACCGCCACAATATGCCCGGCTTCCCTCGACTGCTGGAGACTGTCTCCCAGGCCTACCGGAACAGCCACTCCGAAATCCAGCGCGTGACCGGCCAGCTGACCGAGCAGATGGGCCGTACAGCGAACATGCCGCGCGGTTCGGGAGTGCTGGATGAGAGCATCCTGCACAACGCCTACAACCAGTTGGCCACCAACTTCGATTATCAGAACGGGGGGGTCGGCTCCGCACCCAAGTTCCCGCAGGCAATGACTCTGGAGATCCTGCTGCGCTACTACGCACACGGCCACAACGAACGGGCCCTTTCGATGCTGGACCTGACGCTGGAGAAAATGGCTCGAGGCGGCATCTACGACCAGGTCGGCGGGGGGTTCCACCGCTACTCCACCGACACCTTCTGGCTGGTGCCCCACTTCGAGAAGATGCTCTACGACAACGCACTGCTGGCCCGCCTCTACCTTCACGCCTGGCTGGCCACGGGGCGTTCGCTCTATCGGCGGATAACCGAAGAGACGCTGGACTATGTACTGCGGGAAATGACCGGCGAGCATGGCGGTTTTTTCTCAGCCACAGACGCGGATAGCGAGGGCGAGGAGGGCAAGTTCTTCGTCTGGTCGCCCGAGGAAATTGAGAGTGTTCTCGGAAACGAGGAGGGGTCGCTGTTCAGCGGTTTCTTTGGGGTTTCACAGAGGGGAAACTTCGAGGGCCAAAACATCCTGAACATATCGGTCAGGGCCGCCGACTTCGCCGAACGCCAGGGTATCGAATTGGAGCACTTGGTTGACGTGGTCCAGCGAGGCAAGGCCGCCCTCTACGAGGCCAGGGAGCATCGCGAGCACCCCCTTCTGGACGACAAGGCGCTGGCGTCCTGGAACGGGCTGATGCTGAAGGCCTTTGCCGAGGCCGGAGCCGCGCTGGACCGGCAGGACTACCTGGACGCAGCGAGACGCAACGCGACTTTCCTGCTGACGGAGATGCGGCCCGAAGGAAGGTTGCAGCGCTCTTACAGAGAGGGGCAGGCCAAGCTGCCGGGATTCCTCGAGGACTACTCATTCGTCGCCGACGGGTTGCTGTCACTGTATGAAGCGACCTTCGAACGCCGCTGGCTGGACGCGGCAGTGCAGTTAGCCGACGAAATGATCTCGTCATTCTGGGACGACCAGGCCGCAGGCTTTTACGACACCGGTCGGGACCATGAGGAGTTGGTGGTCCGTCCCCGCGACGTCTTCGACAACGCCCAGCCGTGCGGGGGCTCGGTGGCCTCCGACCTGCTGCTGAGGCTTTCGGTCATAACCGGAAACGAGTACTACGCCGCGAAGGCTGTCGGTCCGCTGCGGAGCCTGGCCGAACTGATGGGACGCGCACCTGCCGGCACCGGGCGCTGGATCGCGGCGCTTGACTTCTATGTCTCAACAGCCAAGGAAGTGGTGGTAATCGGACCTCCCAACGATCCGGCAACAGGCGACCTCCTGCGTGCGGTAAACGGCCGGTATATTGCCAATCGCGTCCTAGTCGGGGCGGACAGCCAAGAGTCTGCCACCGCTGCCGCCCTGCCCCTGCTGGAGGGCAGAGGCCTTATCGACGGGAAGCCGACGGCCTATGTGTGCGAGAACTACGCTTGCCAACTGCCGGTGACCGAAGCCGAGGCCTTGGCTGCACAGCTGGGCGCATGAGGTTCTCCCGGCACTTTCTCCACAGGCAATTCATTTAGACCGTCGTCCAACTTATCCCTTCATTTGGGCGGAATCAAGAATCCGCATGTTTGCCTGTGTGGATCGTTCTGCAATTGCCGGTAAGTCTGGATTACCGCTTTCGCGGGAATGACTGGTTATGGCCTGCTGTGGGTCTTGAGATGGCTTTTTAATCGGCCGCTCCCGGTGCTGGCCTGCTTTCGGGCAGCAGGCCTGCGTCCCTGACCGTCTCGTGGTTGATAGTGTCTGGGAGCCGGTAGCGGTGCCAGAGCGCGACGCCCGATATAGCCAGTACTCCCGCTATCACCGGCGCTAACCGCAGGCCCAGCGGCTCCTCAGTAGAATCCCCCAGGAGAAGTATCAGGCCCAAGATCGCCGGGGGAAGTGCGAAGGTAAGTTTCTCGAAGAAATTCTGGGTGGCGTAGAACATGGCCTCCCGGCGTTCCCCCCTCAGCATGGCGTCATAGTCGGCGACATCGGCCGTCAGCCCCTTGGGCAGCATGAATACGGCTGCCATGGGAAGACCCGCAACGAAAGCCAGGACCATGCCCTGCGTTACTAGGCCGCCTCCGGGAATGAGTCCCACTATGCCAAGCAGGGGGAAGAGCGCCCCACTGGCAATCAGGCTGCTGCCATAGACCCGTCTCTTGCTCAACTTCAGATTGCGTAGCGGCACCCAAAGTATCACGCCGCATATCACAACCCCGACGATTACGAGACCAGAAATCAGGCCTGCAATTGTGCCTTCCTTCTCAGCCTGTAACAGTTGCGAAGCAAAGAACGGCATCCATCCCAACAGGATGCCGATTCCAGTTGTAAAGAGCACGAAAGTGGGGAGGTAATAGACAAACTGCGGGTTGGCTAGTGTCTCCTTCATGCCTCTAAAGAATTCAACCCGTGCCGGCACAGTGTCTCTCCGAGCGTGTTTCCAGACCGCAGAAAGCGACACATAGCGGAAGAATAGGCCGACCACGGCAAGCGCGGTCCCGACCACCTCGAATCCGAAGGCATCCACCAATGCGCCGCTCCCGACAAGTCCCAACCCGGCGCCAAAGATGGCAAACACGAATATCAGCCCAACCAGGTCCATCCGGTCCGACGCCCGGGGGGCCAGTTCTGGAACCAGCGCCTCGAGGGCCCCGCTGGACATAGTGGCGGCTATGAAGAACATCTCCAGTACGATCACGAAGTAGAGGGCGTTCCAAATGCTGGGGTCTTCTGAGGGCAGGAACCACACCAAAGCCGCGAACAGGGCGTAAAAGGGTGTGCTGAACAGGATGAACGGGATGCGCCTGCCCCATCGGCTCCTCGTTCGGTCGCTCCACCAGCCGATGAGCGGATCGGTGAATGCGTCGACAAACCGTCCGGCAAATATCAGGAAACCGGCAAATACCCGGGCATCAACACCAAGGCCAAGGATGGAGACGTCGGGCACCCTGGCAATTCCCTCACCCAACGGAGGGACGAGGAAGAAGAGCATCCAGGTCTGCCTGAAGTACTGAATGGCCTGCAATCCAACATGGTCGGAGGCCAGCAGCATCTTGTTGAACAGCGGCAACTGAATCCGCCTGTCCGGAACGCTTTCAGCCACTCGTAGTCGCCTCCCCTTGGCCAACCGCCATGGGCACCACCACACTGGTGTCAATGTCGGGTGAAAGAGCCAAAACCGCTTCGCGTATCTCCCGTGCAGCGTCCGTGTAGTCAGCGTCAGCAGCAATATTCAGAGGCGGGCCGAACCGGACTTCAATCTTGCCCCGCCGTGGCCGGTTGCCGCCCTTGGCAAGGACCCTGTCGGTGCCCTTCAGATGCACAGGCACCACCGGAATGGCCAATGACGACGCCAGCAGGCCAATGCCAGGCTTGAATGCTCTCATCGTCCCATCATCGGACCGAATTCCTTCCGGAAAATACAGCAGCGACCACCCCTTTGAAGCAAGCTCGTTACAGAATCCCAGACTGCTGCGTACGGAACCCCTCTGGGAGAAGTGGAAGGCATTGCTGATCAAGGCGGCAAAGAAGCTCTGAATTTTGCCACGACCGTGCATCACCTCGCGGGAAGCGGCGGTGGCCACACGGAGCCGCCACCGCCAGGGAAGGGCAAGCAGTACCGCAGGATTGTCGGCCACACTCAGGTGGTTGGCAGCAAATATCACCGGCCCCGGCACAGCATGCAGGTTTTCGAGCCCGAATGTTTGCCTGCGCGAGAAAATCGCCATCAGGGGGTACAGGAATCCCGCTATCAGTACCGTCCTCAGGGCAACCGCCGGCATCGTAAACTGCCACTCTTTCATCCCGCCGTCACCATCGCCGGAAGGAGAACCAAGTCTTCACTTTACTGGGCTCAAGTCGGAATCTCTTCAATCACCGGTGCGGCATCGCCCAATAGAGCAGACTGCAACCAGGCAGGGTTCCGCAACAGTCTATACCGTACAAGTGAGCCCTTCAATTCGTAGCTCTTCCACTCTACGGGGAAGCGCACCCTCGAAAGTGGATAAGCAGACGGCAGGGCTACCGCCTGCCAGCGAGGAGTTGTATAATTTTGTAGATTTCGTGCCTGCAAAAGGGGCTCTTTGCTTGCGCATCCAGCCAATGCCCGTTCCGGGCGCCGACAGATGCGGGAGAACAGTTGGAAGGAGAGGGAAATGCCTGAAACGGCAAAGATTATTTACACCAAGATTGATGAGGCTCCGGCCTTGGCCACGCACTCGCTGCTGCCGATTCTCCAGTCCTTCACCAAGGGCTCCGGAATAGAATGGGAGCCATGGGATATCTCGCTGACCGGCCGCATTATCGCCAATTTCCCAGACAGGCTGACGGACGAACAGAAGATCCCCGACTACTTGACGATTCTGGGTGAGCTTACGGAAGACCCGGGGGCGAACATCATCAAGCTGCCAAATATCAGTGCTTCGATCCCCCAATTGAAAGGGGCCATAGCTGAACTGCAGAGCAAGGGATACGACATTCCCGACTTCCCGGATACTCCCTCAAACGACGAGGAGCGCGACGCCCGCGCCCGCTTTGGCAGGGTTATCGGAAGTGCGGTGAATCCTGTTCTGCGACAGGGCAACTCCGACCGCCGGTCATCCAACTCGGTTAAGGAGCACGGCAAGCGCAATCCACACCGGATGATGCAGGACTGGCCGGAAGTCTCCAAGACCCGCGTCTCTTTCATGGAAAGTGGGGATTTCTACGGCAGCGAGCGGGCGCTGACCGTAACGGAATCGGGTACGGCGGCGATCGAATTCGTGGCTGCCGACGGGAGCGTCACATCTCTGAAGTCCGGCATTCCGTTGATGGCCAACGAGATCATCGACTGCGCCGCAATGAGTGTTCGGCAACTGCGCAATTTCTACGCCAATGAAATAGCGAAGGCCAAGACCGATAACGTCCTGCTCTCGCTCCACGTCAAGACAACCATGATGCGTGTCTCAGATCCGATAATTTTCGGACACCTGATTTCCGTGTACTACGAGCAAGTATTTGCCAAGCATGGGGATGCATTGGCTGAGGTCGGAGTCGATCCCGACAACGGTGTAGCCGAGCTCCTCACCAAGATCCGGGATCTCCCGGAAGCCAAGCGGACTGAGATCGAGGCGGACATCCAGGCCGTCTACAACGAACGCCCGGAACTGTACATGGTGAACTCCAACCGGGGGATCACGAATCTGCATGTGCCCAGCGACACCATCATCGACGCCAGCATGCCGGTGATAATCCGCGACGGCGGCCGAGCTTGGGGCCCGGACAACGAGCTGCATGATACTGTAGCGATGATTCCTGACCGCTCATACTCCAGGCTGTACCAAGCGGTCATCGAGGACTGCCAGGAGAACGGAGCCTTCGACCCGTCCACCATCGGCAGCGTCGCCAACGTCGGGCTGATGGCACAGGCGGCCGAGGAGTACGGTTCCCACGACAAGACATTCACCTCTCCCGGAAACGGGACTATCCGGGTAGTGGACGCCTCCGGTGCGACCCTGATGGAGCAGAGCGTAGAGACGGGCGACATCTTCCGGATGTGCCAGACCAAGGATGCGGCGATCGAGGACTGGGTCAAGCTCGGGGTCAACCGGGCAAGGCTCACCGGCAACCCCGCCATCTTCTGGCTGGACAAGAACCGCGCCCATGACGCCGAGCTCATCAAGAAGGTTGAACAGTACCTGCCCCAGCATGACACCACGGGGCTGGACATCCGCGTGATGGCACCCATCGACGCCATCAAGGCCTCTACGGAGCGAAGCCGGGCGGGGCAGGATACCATCTCGGTCACGGGCAACGTGCTCCGGGACTATCTCACCGACCTCTTCCCCATCCTGGAGCTTGGCACCAGCGCCAAGATGCTCTCGGTCGTCCCCCTGCTCAAGGGCGGCGGAATGTTTGAGACCGGCGCCGGCGGCTCCGCCCCACGCCATGTTCAGCAGTTCGTGGAGGAGGGACACCTCCGCTGGGACTCCCTGGGCGAATTCTGCGCTCTTGTCGCCTCCTTCGAGCACTGCGCCCAGGTCTACAAGAACGATCGGGCCCAGCTCCTGGCGGATACCCTGGACGCGGCGATCGGGGAGCACCTGGAACATCGGAAGGCGCCGTCGCGCCGGGTGAACGAGTTGGACACCCGCGGAAGTCATTTCTACCTTGCCCTGTACTGGGCACAGGCGTTGGCCAACCAGACCAAGGACGCAGAACTGCAGGCCCGCTTCACCAAGGTGGCCCAGCAGATGACCGACAACGAAGAGAAGATCCTGCAGGAGCTCATCGACTGCCAAGGCCAGCCCGTCGATATCGGCGGATACTACATTCCCGATGACGCAATGTCCGCCAAGGCCATGCGTCCCAGTGCCACGCTGAACGCCATCATCGACGCCCTCTAACCGGATGGCCTCCTCTCCCTGTGGGGGAGGGTTGGGGTGGGGGCGGTCCTTCGCGACTCCCCCCCAGCGTGCATCCCAAGAAACAACACACACATTAGAGAAAGGGTCATCCAGAGGGGAGTCGCAGGGATTCCCCTCTACTAATATCCGGCAGCAACTAATCCGAGCTGCCCCATATCGGAGGAAGAGCCAACCAATGCGAAACAAGGTAACCGTAGTCGGCGCGGGAAACGTCGGCGCTACAACCGCACAGCGAATACACCAGCTGGGCTACGCCGACGTGGTGATGGTCGACGTCGTGGAGGACCTGCCACAGGGGAAGTCACTGGACATGCTTGAGTCCGGCCCTGTGGTCGGCACCGACTCCCTGATCACCGGCAGCAACGGGTACGAGGAGACTGCGAACTCGGACGTGGTGGTCATTACCGCCGGTATTGCCCGCCGCCCCGGGATGAGCCGGGACGACCTGCTCCTGACCAACATGCGCATCACTTCATCGGTCACTGAGCAGGTGGTGAGGCACTCACCTCACTGCATCATCATTCCGGTCACCAACCCGCTGGACGCAATGGTGCAGAACATCTACGAGAGCAGCGGCTTCCCTCGCGAGCGCGTCTTCGGCATGGCCGGCGTGCTCGACACTGCCCGCTTCCGGACCTTCATCTCGCAGGAACTGAATGTATCCGTGGAGGACGTGCAAGCGTATGTTCTGGGCGGACACGGCGACGACATGGTGCCGCTGGTGCGGTACACCACCGTCGGCGGCATCCCCATCAGCGAGCTGATGGCCGAGGAAAAGGTGGAGCAGCTGGTGCGGCGTACCCGCCAGGGCGGCGGCGAGATCGTGCAGCTCCTTAAGGAAGGCAGCGCCTACTACGCTCCTTCGGCAGCCATCACCCAGATGGTGGAAGCGGTCCTGCTGGACAAGAAGCGAATCCTGCCTGCCTGCGCCTACCTGCAGGGCGAGTACGGCATCAACGGCCTGTGCGTCGGCGTGCCTGTCAAGCTGGGCGCGGGAGGCGTGGAGCAGGTCATCGAAATCCGCCTCACCCCCGAGGAACAGGCCGCCCTCCAGAGCTCCGCAGCCAGCGTCCAGGAACTGATTGACGTCATGAGGCAGGCCCGAGCGGGAGCTTAGCCCGGGTCCATCATAACTCCATTTGAGGAACTCATCAGGCACCCGAAATCGGCCCAGGTTGCTTCGGCAAGTGGGCCGAATTTGATTATGTCAAGGGTATAATTGAGGTCCCACGAACTGTTGCCTCGGTTTGATGATTTCTCAATCGGGATGTGAATTTGGCCATTTGGGGTATACGGATAGGCCTGCTGGCTATTTGGTTGGCAATCGCTCTATTTCTAACCCAATCGCTTTTCATTGGTGACTCAACTACAGAGGGCCAAGTAATCCTCATGGTCGCTGCAGCCCTCGGTGGATCGATTATTGCGACACTTTTGACAATAGTGACAGGCAAAGTCTCAAGGGGATCATATCGCAAGCGACGAATGCCACTTGCTCAGATAGCAATCAGGGTAATTGATGCAGCATCACGCAGAACCGGATTACCAATTCCTGCGCGTGGCATTGCAGACAGAGAGGGGAGCTTAGCAATAAGCCTCGAAGTACCTCAACCTGAATTCCTCGCTGTAGGGGACCAGATCTATGCTACGAACACGGTTACGGGGGAGCAGTTAGGGACGTTGGAAGTGGTCGTAGTCGAGCAAGATTATTGTCTATGCGAAGTCACTGATAGAATGGACTCATCAGATTTCTGGACAGGGCTTGAAGAACGGATGACGCGGTGTTTTTGTCCACCGTCTCGCGTGGAATTCGGGCAATACGTGAGCGAAAACTCGATTGACTCAGTATCCCGATTGGTTCGCAGATGGGGAGGGTAAGAAATGCCAATTCAGGGAAAAGTAGCCGCTGTTCTGAATTCCAGAGACCTTGTTATAAATAAGGGCGAAAACGACGGGGTCTCGGAAGGCATGATGTTTCAGGTAACCCAACCAGATGTGCCAATTAGGGACCCAGACAGTGGGCACGAGTTGGGGGTGCTGGTCAGGGACAAGATTAAGGTCAGGGTCGTTGAATTGCATCCGCATTTCTCAGTGGCGAAGACCTATGAAACATATTCTGCAAGTGTACCCTCTGAGGTTCAGCAAGCAATGTCGCGAATGGCGGGGCGAACGGTTACCAGAGTACGAAAAATTTTGAGCGAATCTTCGGAGCAAGACGGCGACACGATCGGTATGGAAGGAAGCACCGTAAAAATAGGAGACCCTGTGGTTCAGATTGCGACTTAACTAGCGGCAGCCTTGGATTCTACCGGCAACCGCCCGAATCCGGCCCAGTTGGCTGCAGCCAATGGGCCGATTATGTTTATGTGGATAGTATAATTGTCGAGAGTCCTGCTGCGAATTGACAGGATTTCGCAGAGCTCGATATTCAAAAAACCTGGGAGGCCCGCCATGCCCAATCGCAACGACGAAGAACGACGCCTGCTGGAGAAGGCGGGCCGCTACCTGCCCGGTGGAAACACCGGCAACCTGCACTTCAACCCGGAACAGGACTTCCTTGTCGCCGGCGGCAAGGGCTCCAAGGTCTGGGATGTGAGCGGTAACGAGTACGTGGACTGGCTCATGGGCAGCGGGCCGATGTTGCTTGGGCACGCTCACCCGCATGTGGTGGAGGCCGTGATCAAGACTGTGGAACAGGGCACCACGTTCTTCGCCAACAACGACAAGGCGGTGATGCTGGCGGAGGCGCTGGTGGAAGCGATTCCCTGCGCCGAAAAGGTGCGTTTCACCACTAGCGGCACCGACGCCTGCTTCCAGGCAATGCGCATTTGCCGGGCCTTCACGGGCAAGGAGAAGGTGCTGAAGTTCGAGGGCGGATACCACGGAAGCAGCGACTACGCGATGATGAGCGTCTTCCCGCACGCGTCCATGGAGTTCCCCCAGTCGGAAGCCAACAGCGGGGGCATCCCCAAGGCCATCGCCGATCTGATGCTGGTTGCTCCGTTCAACGACCTCGCGACCACGGAGACCATTATCCAGGCCCACCACGAAGAGATCGCAGCAGTCATTGTCGAGCCTTTGCAGCGCATAATCGCGCCCCAGGCCGGCTTCCTGCAGGGTCTTCGCGACATCACGACCCGCTTCGGTATCCCCCTCATATTCGACGAGGTGGTAACCAGCTTCCGGCTGGCATACGGCGGGGCCCAGGAATTCTACGGGGTTACCCCGGACCTCTGCTCAGTGGGCAAGATCATGGGCGGCGGCTATCCGCTGGCGGCAGTAATCGGCCGGGACGAAATTATGTCGGTCTATGACCGGGGAGAGGTGGACAGCGACACTTTCGTCAGCCAGGTGGGCACGCTGAACGGCAACCCGGTGGCTTGTGCGGCCGGGTTGGCCACCCTGGAGGTACTGCGCGACGACCCCGACGCCTACAGGCGGGTCCACGGGGCTGGCGCCGCGCTCCGCAACGCCATGACCGAACTCTGCGCCGAAAACGGCATTCCCGTCCAGAGTTGCGGCGAGGATGCGGTCTTCGACTTCTGCTTCACCGAGCGTCCGGTAGCCAACTACCGCGACACGCTCACTGGCGACGGGGGGATGATGGGCCGGCTGAACTCAGGTCTGCTGGAGCGCGGAGTGCTCAAGGGCGGCCAGAAGTACTATCCCTCTATCGTACACAGCCAGGAAGACGTGGAGCGCACCATAGACGCTTACCGCGAAATCGTCCCGACGCTGCGGGGGTAACAGAGGATCCCAGTTCACTAGGAGGCATTTACTTTGGATCAAGGAAACCAGTGGCTAAAAGAAATCGCTGACAGGATGAAAGAAGCCATCGCGAATGGCGCTGCTCCAACCCCTGAACGGATTACGGTCCGTGAGCTCATGGGACGCTTTGGGTATCAGAAGCGCAGAGACTCTATCGTCAGCCACATCAGGAATAGCCTGGAAAGGTTTAATCTGGTTACAGACCAAGACTTTGGAGTTGGATGGATAGACTCAAGGATAACCATCCAGTATGACTCAGAGGCGCAGGATACCTCACAACCACACTATATGACCGACCCAACCCACAGAATAGGCTCACTTGAAGCGGCGAACAACAAGCCGATCAGCGTTCCTCGAGACAGTCCACTGAACGCTGCCACGACAATCATGCAACTTCACGATTTTTCACAACTTCCTGTGATGTCCTCTGATCACAACGTTTCTGGGATCGTCAGTTGGAAATCGATAGGCGCCCGCTTGTCTCTAGGAAGAGAGTGCCATTTTGTTCGTGATTGCATGGATCCTGCAGAGGAAATCCCTGCCACAGCCCCATTATTTGAGGCCATCGCAAGGATCGCCGAGCATGGGTACGTTCTGATTCGTGGCAACGATCACCGAATAACTGGCATCGTGACAGCGACCGATCTTTCACTTCAATTCATGCAATTAGCTGGCCCCTTTTTGTTCGTTGGCGAAATTGAAGGGCATTTACGCCAACTAATTCACGGTAAATTCACCCTTGAGCAACTTAGTGCGGCTTCGGTTTCTGAGGAGGGACGACCAATTGAAGGTTCCGGAGACTTGACCTTGGGCGGGTATTGCCGCCTTCTGCAAAATCAAGAGAATTGGGATTTGCTGGATCTAAATATTGACCGCTCTGAATTCATCAAGCACTTGGAGGATGTGCGTAAGATTAGAAACGATGTTATGCACTTCAATCCTGATGGATTGTCAGATGAAGAGACCAGAAAGCTTCGAGAAATCGCCCGTTTTTTTGAGAATCTGATCAGAATTGGTGCCCTTTAGACAACTAAATGGGACAACAATGTGACGCCTAGTTGAATGGCTCGTTGATCAGCACAAGCTCCGCAAAGACGGCGTGTTCGCAGCCGAAGGCCTTCCCAGCTTCGACGGCGTGGAGGGTCAGGAATTCAAAGGTGCGGGCTTCGATTTCGGGGCCAAGGTATTCGAAGTAGGCTGCATGCTGCCTCAGGGAGTCTTGGCCCTGCTCCCAGTAGCCCGTAACATCTATTCCGTGGGTGGCGTTGGCAGGACCGAAGACGGCCACGAATCGAACCCCTTCCCAGGGCTCCAGGCCCTCCTCGAGCTGTTCGGGAAAGATCCAGCGGTTGGCGGCATCCCGTGCCGCGTCGAAGACCGCGATCCCCACGTGCCGATGGTCGGCCTGGTTCAGGTGTCCGGTGGGGAACTGCAGATGGTGGCTCAGGGTGAGGATGATGTCCGGGCGATGCCGCCGTATAGCCCTGCTGATGTCCCGTCGTAGCGGCAGGCCATATTCTATGACGCCATCAGTGTGATCCAGGAACTCCACGAGGTCCACGCCCACGGCTTTTGCGGCGTTTATCTCTTCTTGCGAACGCAGAGGGCCAACCTCCGATGGGTGCATGTTGTTGATGCCCGCCTCGCCCCTGGACACCATTAAGTAGGTCACTTTCTTGCCCTGGGAGGTCCATTTGGCGATGGCACTGGCCGCGCCGTATTCGAGGTCGTCCGGGTGAGCCACCACAGCCAGCGCGGTCTGCCAGTCCTCCGGAAGGGTCTCGGTTGGAGCGATGCGTTCCTGCATTCAGACTTCGTCCTGTAGTTAGTTGATTATGTGAACTGGGCTGATTCCATGAAAAGGGGCCGCCGTAGGTTCGGCGGCCCCCGATCTTGCGTGGTCCTTGGTCGGCCCTCTGGATCTAGTGGGCGGCTCCGACGGGCGTCAGCTGGGTCAGCAGAGGGCGGGTGTTGACGATGTGGCGCCTCAGCCCCAGTTCCGAGGCCGGAAAGCCCATGGCGAGCCCGATGGCCTGGGGCATGTGCAGGATGGGCAGCCCGATGTCCCGCCCCGCCTGGGCCGCCGCCTTTGGCTGGAAACTGTCCAGGTTCAGGTGGCACAGCGGGCATGGGGTGATCATGGCGTCGGCACCCAGGTCCTTGGCCTCGCTGGTGTGCTTGCCGACCATCGCCAGCGAGTTGCGCTCGTTGATGGTCAGGATGGGGAACCCGCAGCAGCGGGTCTTGCCGGAGAAATCGACCACCGTGGCCCCGAGGATCTCAATGAGCTTTTCCAAGGAGTCCTGACGGTCCGGGTTGTCGGCAAACTGCAGGGCGTCGGTGGGACGCACCAGGTAGCAGCCGTAGAAGGGCGCCAACCGCACGCCGTGCAGCGGGCGGGTTATCAACTCTTCCAGCTTGTCGAGACCGTAGTCCTCGATCAGAATCCACAGGAGGTGCTTGGGGTCGGCATTGCCCTTGTACTCCAGGCCCTCCTCGGCCAGGTAGGTGTTAACCTGGGCCCGGTACTCGGGGTCGCGCAGCCGGAAATTGGCCTGGCTCATCACGCCCTGGCAGGTGCTGCAGATGGTCATGATGGGCAGGTCCCAGTACTCGGCCATGGCGAAGGTGCGGGCGTTCAGGGTGTCGCCCAGGAGCTGGTTCTTTTCCTGCAGAACGCCGGCGCCGGTGCATGACGCGCCCTGCATCTCCCAGATATCTATGCCCAGCCTCTTGCAGATCAGCACGGCGGCCGGGTAGAGCTCGGGGCATCCACCTCGTGAAACGCAGCCGGGAAAGAAAGCGTACCTCAACTCTGGTCTCCCTTCAGAAGTTAGCCTGCCGCGACCCGTTAACGCTGGTCCTAGCGCTCGGTCTCGTCGACCTGTTCGAAAATGCGGCGGACGTGTTCGATGCCTTCAATCTTCTTGTGCATCAGGGGGGGCATCTTTCCGTGGGTAAGCGCCTGCAACGCCACGGGAGCATAGTTCAGCAACCCCTGGATGTTGGTCATGCCAAGGGACTTGGGGACGAGCTTCAACTCATCCAGCGTGCCGCTCTGTTCGACCGACTCGGAGAAAGCCTCGGTGTGGCGCGCGCCGTTGGTGTTGTGGAATCCGGCTGTGATGGCCTGGTCGCGCATGGCCATGATGCGCTCCATGGGGGCCACACCCTTGGGGCAGGCCTGAACGCACTCAAGGCAGCGGGTACAGTCCCAGATGCCGGAAGGAGCGTTCAGCTGTTCCAGGCGATCCTTTGAGACTCCCTCGTCGTCTCCATCGCGGGGATCGGCGGTGAAACGGTAGGCCTTGGCCAGGGCCGCGGGACCGAGGAAGGAGGGGTCGACCTCCATCACGGTACAGTCGGAAACACAGGCGCCGCACATGATGCAGGCGGTGACGCCGGAAAGGTGCAGCATCGACTCGTTGGAGACGACATACTCGCCCTCGGGCTCGGGGCCCTGGGGCTGCAGGTAGGGCTCGACCTCCATTACCTTGTCCCAGAAGAGATCGAAGTTGACCACCAGGTCCTTGATCACCGGCATGTTGCCAGCGGGTTCAACCTCGATGACATCGCCTTCCTGCAGCGCGGCGGCGGCCTGCGTCTTGCAAGCCAACCCGGCGTGGCCGTTGATCCGCATGGCGCAGGAGCCGCAGATCGAGCTGCGGCAGGAGCAACGAAGGCTGAGCGTACCGTCCATGTCCTCCCTGATCTTGATCAGGGCATCCAGAACGGTGGCGTTGTCTTCAATTTCCAGCGAGTAGTCCTGCCAAAAAGGCGCGGTGTCCTCAACTTCCGGGTCTTGCCTACGCACCCTGATGGTGACTTTCATAGGTAGCTTCCCTTCCTAACCTAGTACTTTCGCTCTTCCGGTTCCCACCGGGTGATGCTGACGGGGGCATAGGAGACTTCCGGCCCGGTCTCGCCCGCGGAGCAGACCAGGTGCTTCATCCAGTTCTCGTCGTCCCGGTTGGGATAGTCGGTGCGCGCCTGGGCGCCCCGGCTGTCCTTGCGATCAATGGCGCTGACCACGATGCTCGGCGCAACATCGAGCATGAAGCCCAGCTCCAGGCCGAACACCAGGTCGGTGTTGAAGACCTTGCCCTTGTTCTCCACGGGAACTGTCTTGAACCGTTCCTGCAGCTGCTCAAGGTCACCCAGCGTCTCCTCCATCCCTTCCTGGTTGCGGTAGACGGCCAGGTTGCGGTTCATGGATTCGCCCATGCCCAGGCGTATGCTGGCGATGCGGTCACCATTGGCCGGACGGTCGAGAAACTCCTGGATGCGTTTCTCCTCGTTCCTGACAGCGTGCTCTACATTGAACTCAACATAGTCGACACCGCGGGCTGCTTCAGCCGCGTGGTTGCCGGAGCGTTCGCCGAATACGATGGTATCCAGCAGGGAGTTGGCGCCCAAGCGTTTCCGCCGTGGACACTGACGCAAGCGCACTCACCCGCAGCGTAGACGCCCGGCAGATTGGTCTGCCCGTCCACATCGGTCTTGATGCCGCCCATGATGTAGTGCATCCCGGGGCGGATGGGGATGGGCTCCTTGATCATGTCCACGCCGACCAGGTCGATTCCGATTTCCCGAATCTGGCTCAGCTTCTCCATGATCAGGGCTTCCCCGAGATGCCGGCAGTCGAGCAGGACGCACCCGTTGATGCCGTTGCCGGCGTTTATCTCGGTCTGCTCGGACCTTGAAACCACATCTCGAGAGGCGAGCTCCATCATGTTGGGCGCGTATTTCTGCATGAAGCGGTTGCCGTCTTTGTCCAACAGGTACGCCCCTTCGCCCCTGGCTGCCTCGGAGATCAGGACCCCGCTTGCCGCCAAAGTGGTGGGATGGTACTGGACCATCTCCATATCCATCAGCTGGGCTCCGGCGTTGTAGGCGAGGGCCATGCCGTCGCCGGTCACGATCAGGGCGTTGGTGCTGGGCTCGAAGACGCGGCCCAGCCCTCCGGTGGCGAAGATGACCGTCTTGGCGCGGATGGCGTAGACCTGGCCGGTGCGGATTTCGAGGGCCATCACGCCGCAGACCTGGCCGTCTTCGATGATGAGGGAGGTTACGAACCATTCCTCGTAACGACGGACTCCGGACTTGATGAGCTGCTCGAACATTACATGGAGCAGCGCCTGTCCGGTGAAGTCGCCGACGAAGAAGGTGCGAGCACGGCGCTGGCCGCCGAAGGCCCGGGTGCCCAGATAACCTTCGTCGTCGCGGTTGAAGGTGACACCGAAGTGCTCCATGTC
Organism: Dehalococcoidia bacterium; assembly: GCA_963667765.2. Classification (GTDB taxonomy): domain Bacteria; phylum Chloroflexota; class Dehalococcoidia; order Lucifugimonadales; family UBA3495; genus VXOI01. The sequence goes on from CAXXON010000003.1 coordinate 828,865, forward strand.
GATCAGGGCCCTGCCGGCGGATCGGCACATCACCTCGATGGCGTCCTGATCGCCCAGGAAGTCGCTGCCCTTAACGGTGTCGTAGGCGTGGTCTTCCCAGTCGTCGCCGCGATCGGTAAGGGCCGCGTTGATGCCGCCCTGCGCCGCGTTCGAGTGGCTGCGCACGGGATGGACCTTGCTGACAATCGCAGTGTTGGCGCCGTTGGCGCGAGCGGCAATGGCCGCCCTCATTCCGGCGAGCCCTGCTCCAATTACCAGGACATCATGCTCGAGCATGTTGACCTAATTCCTCCAGTAGAGACCTCGCTAAACCGCCGCATAATATACCACAAATCCCCCATCGGCTGTGGCCCTGCCCCGCTTCGTCGCCAGGGTCTTTTGATTGCCTCTTCACCGGACCGTTATTCCTGCGAATGCAGGACCCGGTGGTTCAGCAACAAAGCTCGTCCCGATGAGGTGACAAAGTGACGTCTTCTCAATTCGGGAACTTGCCTTGCCCATCTCCTCTGGATTCCCGCTTTCACAGGATGACGATTCTCAACGCCACAAAACAATTGGACTGGAACGAGACCATCTCTTCAACGACGAAGGCGTTCAGCCCATGGCAAAGCTAGCGCAACAGTAGAACGCCGACTCGCTGGCAAGAAAAGACCCGCCCCAGCGGGCGGGTCCCGAAGATCCCGTATACGGGAATGAATCATCACGCCGAGGCTATGCGCTTGCGGCCGCGTGCTCTTCGGCATGGTGCTCGTGGTCGTCGCACTCATGCAGGTCGTGGATGTGCTCGTCTGCATGATGCTCGTGCCCGTCACATTCGTGTATATCGTGGACATGGTTCGGTTCGTCGGTATGGTGTTCGTGCCCGTCGCATTCGTGGATATTGTGGATGTGCTCGCCGACGTGGTGTTCGTGCCCGTCGCACTCGTGGACCTCGTGTTGCGCACTAACCATTCTCTACACCTCCTGACACCTGTAAGTTGCGATTGCTGGGGAAACTAATTGGTACTAACAGTTTGTATCAATTAGATAAGGCTGTCAAGCATTATAAGTTTCAGAAGTATCGATAACCGGTATCAAAAAGCAACCTGAGAATCCCAGAGGCGATATATAGTCTCAACAACAGGCAGCCCAGTTACCTCCTTACTCAGGGAACTCCGCCACTCGTCTTACGAATTCTCCAGCAAAGGCTGGGCCAGCAACAATGATGCGATGGTCTTGCCATCGTGTATCTCGCCGCTGTGGATCATAGCGAGGGCTTCGGGGAAGGGAATGCGGACCACCTGGATGTTCTCGTCGTCGTCAGCGGCCAGCTTGGAAGGAGTGAGGCCGGTGGCAAGGTAGGCGTGCATGCGTTCGGTAGCCCAACCGGGGGCGACCCAGAAGCTGGCCAGGTGGCGCAGGCTGGCGGCGGTATATCCCACCTCCTCCTGCAGTTCCCGCAGGACTGTCTCCTCGGAGACCTCGCCCGCCTCTACCCCACCTGCCGGGGCCTCAAGCAACGACGACTCGGTGGGCTTGCGGTACTGCCGCACAAGCAGCACATTGCCGTCGTCGTCTATTGGTATCATGCACACGGCGTCGGAGTGCTCCGCTACCTCGCGTATGGTGCGGCGTCCGCTGGGCAACTCCACCGTGTCTACGCGAACGCTGAAGATGCGGCCGTCGTATGGCCTGGTGGTATCGATGGTGTTTTCGAACTGGACCGGCAAGGATCCGGTATCGGTATCAGCCAAGATGGGTAACTCCTACTGGCCCCGGATGCTGAACCCGAGGCGGCGGGTGAGTGTTCCGAAGAAATAGGACGGGGGGTTGGCCCGCAGAAAGGTTGCCTTGTAGGGACTCTGGGAAAGGTCTACCCGGTCGCCGGGTTGCAATTCATAGTCCTCGAAGCCGTCCACGCTGAGCACAGCGGGCTGGTAGCCCTCCAGCTGTAGCGACACCTCGGCACCGGAGCGCAAGACAAGTGCCGCTGCCAATCCCATGTGGGCCGCGACGGTCTTGAGCACCAGGGCGTCGGATTCGGGGTCTAGGATCGGGCCACCGACAGCGAGGTTGTAGCCGGTGCTGCCGGTGGCCGTCGAAAGTATCAGGCCGTCTGCGCGGAATGTGGAGACCTGGGCTCCGTCGATGGTCCCCGCCAGGGTCACGACGCGGGAGGCAGCGCCGCGCGCCACCACGAAGTCGTTCAGGGCGTGATACGGACCCTGCTCGATCGTCGACCCACCTCGTGTGACCTTGGCCTGGAGCATGTTCCGCTCGTCGATACGGTAGTCGCCCTTCAGGTATCCGGGAAGCCTGGGCATAGCCTCGTCGACGGTCAATTCGGTCATAAACCCCAGTCGGCCCATGTTTATCCCGACCATGGGGATCCCCGCCGGGGCGGCGAAGCGAGCGGCGCGAAGGATCGTACCGTCGCCGCCCACCGTGATCACGAGGTCGGTCCCCTCCGCCCTCGGCTCCAGGGACTCAAAGTTCTCGGCCGGCGAGTACCAACTGCCCTCGGGCAATTCCAGCTGGTGCAGGATCGCCACGCTCAGGTCAAGGGCCTCGGGAATGCGGTTGTTATAGATTATCCCGACGTTTTTCATCGCGTCCTTCGCGGTTGTAGTGGGTCGCCCGTTCGATAGGCGTTGCCATATCTCGGCTACGCACTACTGTCCTCACTTCTGCGGGTGCTGCCTCCGAAAATGTTCCTGACCAAGCGTAACATGGAGCCGACTCCCGAAGATCCGCCCCCGGAAACACCCACGGATGTGAACCGACTTACCGTTTCCGCTATGGACGATACGTTGCTGGCAGCTTCGGAGACGCTCTTTGCAGCTTCACCAGCTGTCCGCACCACGCCAGACAACTCTTCGCTCCCTTCTTTCAGGCTCTCCGAAATGGTGACCGCGTTTCGGGAGGTCTCTGCAATGTTCTTGGCTGTATCTTCGGAAACGGCCCCTATGTCTCCGGATATCTTCTCAAGATTTGCGGCAGCCCTTGAAGCGCTCCGGATCGCATCGTGCAATGGCCGATACAGCCTGGACACAATTACTGTGATGGTGATGCAGAGAACGGCAAAAACGCCGGCAGCAACGATGATGAAGATGTCCCGGATCGCCGAAGTGGTGTTGGGGTCCATGCCTGTCATCCCGAGAGTCCCCTCTCCTTCAAGGGGAGGGTTAGGGTGGGGGTGAAATAGTAGCGCAGAGCCGCCGTGAAACCGGTAAGTCGAGGGCCTCTCCGCTCTAGAATTCGTTTCTTATACTGCTCGTCGGTTGCAGCGCGTCGATGATACCACGGTAAAGGCCGGAGACTAACTGGCGATCACATTCGATCTATACGCCCAGTGCCTGCACCGCTGCACCCGCGGCTCGCATCACGAAGCCGGGGGCAATGCCGAGGAACAGAAGCGCCGCTGCGGCCACCGACAGCGCGGCCCACGGGGCCGGGCTCCGGGACGGCGGAGCGCCCGGAGATGCGGGTGCCTGCTGCAGGAACATTACACGAATGATGCGCATGTAGTAGTAAGCCGAGACGGCACTGTTGACCACGCCCACAATGGCGAGCCAGGCCAGCCCGCTATCCACCGCGGCGGTGAAGACGTACAGCTTGGCGATGAAGATTCCGGTTGGCGGAACCCCAATCAGCGCCACCAATGCAAAAGCGAGTGTGATGGCCAGCGCGGGAGAGCGCGAGAAGAGTCCGGCGTAGTCGCTGATCCGGTCGCTGCCCACCCGCTCCCCTATGGCGGCAATGGCAAAGAACGCTGTCAGGTTGGCAGCTGTGTAGGCCACCAGGTAGAAGAGAACGCTGTCCGGACCGATCGCAGCGAATACCGGCACGCCGGGCAGGCTGCCTCCAGCCTGCACCCCTGCGGCCACTCCGACCAACAGGTACCCGGCGTGGGCGATGGTGCTGTATCCGAACAGTCGCCGGATGTTGCTCTGCGAGATGGCCACTATATTGCCGATAGTCATTGAGGCCGCGGCAAGAGCGGCCATCAGCACCGCCCAGTCCAGGGATACATCAAAGAAGCCGGTGAACAGCACCCGGAAGAGAACGGCAAACCCTGCGGCCTTGCTGGCCACGGAAAGGAAAGCGACCACAGGGGTGGGTGCGCCCTCATAAACGTCGGGGACCCACATCTGGAAGGGAGCCGCCGATATCTTGAAGCCGAAACCGGCCACCAGCAGCACGACGCCAACGAGCAGGGCCCAGTTACCGAAGGCAATGTCCCCTCCGGCGCGGCCCACAGCGGAGGAGATTTCGGAGAGCTGGGTGCTTCCCGTGAACCCGAATACCAGCGCCATGCCATAGAGCATCAACGCGGAGCTGATGGCGCCGATGATCAGGAACTTCATTCCGGCTTCACTGGAGCGTCCGCTCATGAGGAAGGCCGCCAAGGCTGCCAGCGGCAGCGTGGTCAACTCGAGGGCAACATAGATGGTGATCAGCTCGGTACCGGCGGCCAGCAGCATCATGCCTGTAGCGGAGAACAGCAGCAGGCCGAAGTACTCGCCCCGGAATCTCGGCATCAGCTTGATGTACTCGGTGGAAGCCAGGACCACGAGGGCGGTCGCGCCAGTCACCAGGAAGTTGAAGAAGAGGGCGAACCGGTCTACCGAGAGGCTGCCCAGCAGGATGCTGCGTTCCTCTCCTGAGCCGCCGTGGAGGAGATTCGCGGACTCCCCCAGGTCGTAGAACTGGTAGAGGCTCAAAACGAACGGCCCGGCCAGGAACAGGAAGGCCATATAGGGGAGGATTCCCACGAGCCGGCGCGGGATGATCAGGTCCAGGATGATGACAAGGATCGCCGCCCCGGCCATGGCCAGGTAGGGCGAGATCACATACAGGTCGTGGGCGTTCATCCGGAGTTAGCCGCCGTTGATGGCCCGGACCATCGGTTCCAGGGCCGTGTCGAACATATCGGTCAGAAGGGCTGGGTAAACCCCGATGCCAATGATACAGACCACCATCAGCGCCAAGGGAACCGCCTCAACCAGCGAGGCGTCGGTCAGGTCGGCGAACCGCTCGCGGCGGGCGCCAAAGAAGGTGCGCTCCATCATCCAGAGAATGTATCCGGCGGCCAGAACGATCCCCAGCACGGCCAGCACCGTGGGCCAGTCATAGGCCCGGAATGCGCCGAGGAACACCAGCAACTCCGCCACGAATCCGCTCATCCCAGGCAGTCCCAGCGACGCTAGTCCCGCGATCAGCATGGCGGCAGCGACGAAGGGCATTCGCCCGGCAAGACCGCCAAGGTCGGGGATGTAGCGGGTGTGGGTCTTCTCGTAGACCAGACCCACAGCGAGGAAGAGCAGCCCGGTGATGGTGCCGTGGGTGAACAACTGCAAAGCTGCTCCGCTCAGGCCGGTCTTGGTGAGGGTGCCTTCGGCAACCCCAACGGAGCCAATGCCAAGCAGCACCAGGCCCATGTGGCTGACGCTGGAGTAGGCAATGAGCCGCTTCAGGTCGGTCTGACGCATGGTGACGACGGCTCCGTACAGAACGCTAATCACCCCCAGCGCCACCAGCACCCAGGCGAACTCCCACGATTGTTCGGGGAAGAGGCCGACGTTGATGCGCAGCAGCCCGTAGCCGCCCATCTTCAGCAGCACACCGGCCAACATCACGCTGGCGGCCGTGGGCGCGTCTGTGTGGGCATCGGGTAGCCAGGTATGCAGCGGCCAGGTGGGCAACTTCACGGCGAAGGCCACGAAGAAGAGCCAGAACAGCCAGGCCAGCGGCAAGAGGGTCGCAGCAGAGACGAGGACTGCACCGGTGCCCGAGAGCTCGATGATGTTGAATGTGCCAACATCGGGCGTCAGGAACACCGCGACGATGGCCACCAGCATGAACGCGCTTCCCAGGATGGTGAAGATCAGGAACTTCATCGCCGAGTACTCTTTCCGCCCAGTACCCCAGATGGAGATGAGCATGTACATCGGGATGAGCTCCAGTTCCCAGAACAGGAAGAACAGCAACAGATCGAGGGAGGTGAACACCCCCATGACCGCTGCCTGGAGTATGAGCAGCCAGAAGAAATATTCCTTCACTCTCAGTGTGATGTGCCACGACGCCATCACGGCGCACAACCCCAGCAGCCCTGTCAGGGCCACCAGCGGCGCGGACAGCCCGTCGACGGCCAGCAGGTATGACGCCTTCAGCCCCACATCCGGTATCCAGGCGAACTGGTCGACGAACTGGAAGGCGGCAGCATCCGCGCTCCGGTCGAACAGCGAGAACACCAGCAGCGCCAGTACTAGGTCGCCCACGGCGATAGCGACTGCAGCCCCGCGAATCACCTTGTCGCCACGCAATAGCAACAGCAACACCGCCCCTGCCGCTGGCAGGAAAACGGTTGCGGTCAGCAGGCCGTTGAATTCAGGGGACATCAGGACCGGTTTCTCTCAAGCGACATCACGATGAAAGCAGGAAGCCGAGAATGATTAGCAGCGACCCAAGGGCCACCGCCGTTCCATAGGCCTGGACCTGCCCGGTCTGCAATCTCCCCACAGCCGATCCGATGTTACGGAAGAACCAGCCTAACAGGTCAACCACTCCGTCTACGATCCGGCGGTCCAGCCAGTTGGTCAGGCCGGCAATGATCCGGTAAAAGCTGCGCCGTACGATCAGGCCCTCGTAGAGGTGATCCACATAGTATCTCTGGGAAAGCAGGGTGTGTACCGGGCCAAGGATCCGGAGCGGCTCCCGCGTCTGGTCTCGGCGAAGCCCGTAGACTGCCAGACCCACCAGGGCCCCGCCAACAGCGGCGCCCGTGGAGATGCCGGCCATGGGCCAGCTGAAGTCCGGCAGCTTGGCGTGTCCCTCGCCGCCGGTAGTGACATGCAATCCGTCGGCCACAAAGCCGGTCACCCAGTGAATGGGCACTCCGAGGAAGTTTATCCATTGCGGGTTGATTATGTAACCAACAACCACGGCACCGACCCCGAGGACGGCCATCGGCAACACCATAACCAAGGGCGACTCGCCCAGGTGGACGCCGCCGTGGTGTCCTGCGTCATCGTCCGTGTCGTGGTCCGGCGAGGATGCGGTGGCTGAGTGCGCTGCAGGGTGCAGGTCGGCGTTCTCCTGGTCGATGCCACCCCGGAAGTCGCCGTAGAAGGTCAGCATCACCATCCGGGTCGTGTAGAAGGCGGTGAACACCACCCCGACGATCAGGCCGACGAATGTGACGATGTTGATCCAGTCCACAAAGTGGCTGTTGCCATTGAAGGCCGCCAGCAGTATCTCGTCCTTGCTCCAGAACCCGGCCAGCGGGATGATTCCAATGAGGCTAAGAGCGGCGATGACCACCATCAGGTAAGTCGCGGGCATGTAGCGTCGCAGTCCGCCCATATAACGCATGTCGAAGGTGCCGCTGGCGTGGTTGACACTGCCTGCGCCCAGGAACAGCAGCGCCTTGAACACGGCGTGGGTGACCAGGTGGAAGATGGCAGGAGCGTAGGCTCCCAGCCCGAGTGCGGCCATCATGTAGCCCAACTGGCTGACGGTCGAGTAGGCCATCACCCGTTTGATGTCGTTCATCACCAAGCCCATCGTGGCTGCCATCAGCGCGGTGAAGGCGCCGACGAGAGCAACCACAGCCATGGCGTTATCCGACTGCTGGAACACTGGGAAGAACCGTGCCACGAGGAACACGCCCGCAGCCACCATCGTCGCCGCGTGGATCAGGGCGCTGACGGGAGTCGGGCCCTCCATCGCGTCGGGCAGCCAGGCGTGCAGCGGGAACTGGCCTGACTTGCCAACGGCACCCGCGAAGATGCCCAGGGCCATCCAGGTCAAGGCCGCGCCGCCCAGAATGGCAGCACCCGCCGCCACCGGCTGCGCTGCCTGCCAGATGTCCGGGATATGGAACGCGTTCAGACCGGCAGCAGCGAAGTCGTCGGCCCGCAGGAACAGGTAAAGGATGGCGATGAGGAATCCCACATCCCCAATCCGGGTGATGATAAACGCCTTCTTGGCAGCGGCAGCCGCTGCGGGCCGCTCGTGCCAGAAGCCGATCAGGAGGTACGACGACACGCCGACCAGCTCCCAGAAAGCGTAGAGCTGCACGATGTTGCTGGAGAGGGTCAACCCCAGCATCGACGCGGTGAAGAGGGACATGTAGGCGAAATATCGGGCAAACCCCGGGTCGCCCTGCATGTATCCCACAGAGTAGATCTGTATCAGGAGACTGATGGAAGTTACCACCACCAGCATCACTGCAGTCAGCGGGTCCACCAGCAGGCCCATCTGAATGGTCGCTCCGCCGAAAGACAGCCAGTCCCAGGCCCCGAACCCCACTTCGTGTTGGAGGATCACTGATCGCAGGGTGATGATAGCGAGGACCGTGGAAGCCGCCAGCGTTCCGATGGTGCTGGCAGCGGCGAGGAACGGCCAGCGATTCAGGAATGGCCGGATGACCAGGGCAATCAGTGCGAAGGAGCCCAGGGGAAGCAGGAATATGGCCCAGACAGCGGCTTCGGTGACCATCTACAGTTTCCTCAGAATCTCCTCGGCCACGTGCTCACGCCCTTTGGGGACATAGACATTGAATGGGACCCGTTCACTCCAGTCAAGGATGTTGCCTTCGGGCAGTATGCGCGTCGGCAGGCCCTCGCCTTCGAGGACCTCCTTCCACATCTCCGCCAGCATCAGGTTCGATGCCTTTCTGAACTCTACCCACATACTTCTGTTCTGTTCATCCTGAGCTAGTCCTGAACTTGCCGAAGGACTAGTTCCTCATCTGCGCTGCGTCGGTAAGGTCCACCGACTCGTTGGTGCGGTACATGGCGAACACTATGCCCAGGCCAAGCGCAATCTCCGCTGCGGCCACCGTTATAATAAACACCGCAAAAACCTGCCCGGTGAGGGCGGTGGACAGGCTCTCCTGCAAGCCCGCGGGAGCCAGGTACTTGGCCATCGCGACGAGCGTCAGGTTGACCGCGTTGAACATCAGCTCGATGGACATCAGAACGGCCAGAACATTGCGGCGGGCCAGGGAGCCATAGAGCCCGATGCAGAACAGCACCGCCGCTACGATGAGAAATGCTTCGAAGGACATCGTCCGCTAGCCCGCGCCCGGCCCCCCATCTACTCCCCCCCTAAACGGGGGGACGACAGGGGAGGTATTGGATAGACCGGTCCCGGTCCGGGGGCGCACCAAGGCGAGCGCTCCGATCAGTGCGGCCAATAGCAGAACTGATACGGCCTCGAACGGCAGCACGTATTTACCCGTCAGAAGGTCGGCAAGGCCAGCGGTCTGCGCATCTTCCTGCTGGGATTCATCAGTGATGCCTGCCTGCACCAGCGCTTCAACGGGAATATTCGACACCGCGGCCGTCTGCACCGCCTCGACGCCCGGACGTTCGCTCTCCGGAAGGAAGTCCCATCGCGTATCGATGGCGACTACCACCATCGCCGCCAGCAGAAGGCCGGCGAAGATTGCTGCAGGGATCTGCAGCCTGTTGGGAGGGTTGCCCCGCTGCACATCCCGCGTCAGCATGACCGCAAAGATGATCAGCACCGCGATGGCGCCTGCGTAGATCAGCACCTGCACAACTGCCAAGAACTCGGCGTTCAGCAGGACAAAGAACCCGCCGACGGCGATGAATACCGCCACCAGGAGCAGTGCAGCACGGAACAGGTCGCGAGTCAGCACGACCCCGAGGGCGCAACCGATGGCCACAACGGAAAGCAACCAGAAGACGACATCCTGGAACCACATGTCAGTGGCTGCCTCCGTCTTCATCGGCGGGTGCATCGGGCGTGGGTCGTGAGCCGAGGCGCATTCCTGCCTTTTCCCGCTGGTGCCACTGCCAGGACTCTCGTCCCACCTGCTTCCAGTCCAGGGGCCGGCCGCCGCGAGGGTCGTATCCCTGCGCCTCCAGTTGCGGGCGGAAGAATGTGCTGGGGTGCTTGTCTGCCTGTCTGAGCTCATCGATGGTGATGACCATGTCCTTTCGCGAGTACCGGCCCTGCTCGAAGCCACTGCCCATAAACAGCGCATCGTAGGGACAGGCCTCGACGCACAGCCCGCAGAACATGCACCGGTTGATGGAAATGTCGAACACCTCCAGCCGGTACTTTTCCCCCTGGGGGACAGCGGTCTCGCTGGGACTAGTCACAATCTTGATGATGCCCAGCGGGCAGTACTTGGCGCAGGAGGCGCAGCCGGTACAACGCTCCTCGTACCAGACGAATTCCTCGCCCCGGAAGCGGGGGTGCTGCTGCAGCCGTTCCTCAGGGTACTGCACGGTGAACGGCTTCTTGGTCAGGTTCTTGAGGGTAACCAGCAGGCCCTTGGCCAGTGCCATACCGTACATTCTTAATCCCCCTCCACGACAGTTATCCCCGGCGGCAAGTTGGGTGCCCCTCCCTGAGCATGTCGAAGGGTCGACACAGCCGGCCGCATCTTCTCACGGACCAGGTTACCGGATATGAGAATGCAGGCCACGGTGATTGCCAGATTGATTGCGGTCATTATCCCCAAGTCCGCACGCGTCAGCACGCCGTCCGCGTCGCGCAGGAAGAAGACCTCCAGCGCCGTGGCGAACAGGTTGATCAGGCTGGCCGGAAGCAGGAACTTCCAGGCAAAGCTCAGCAGCTGGTCGATTCGCAGGCGCGGGAAGGTGGCGCGAACCCAGATGAAGATCGTCGCAACGATCATGGTCTTGATCAGGAACCACAGCCAGCCGAACCAGTGGGCTACCGGTCCCTCCCAGCCACTCAGGAACAGCGTGGTGATGATCGCCGAGGCGGCCATGACCCCGCCGAACTCGGCAGCCTGGATCATGGCGAACTTGATGCCGCTGTATTCAGTGTGGTACCCGGCGATGAGTTCCGACTCGGCTTCGGCCATGTCGAAGGGAGTGCGGTTGAGTTCCGCGGTGGTCCCCGCGACGAAGACGATGAACGCCAGCGGCTGCACCACGATGAACGGCAGGGTCTGGGCGGTGACCACATCGGCCAGGGACATGGACCCGGTCACCATGACCACACCCAGCAGCGAGATCACCACCGGCACCTCGTAGCTGATCAGCACCGCCACACCGCGGGCCGCTCCGAACAGCGCAAAGCGGTTGTTGGACGACCAGCCCGCCATGAAAATCGCGATGGAGGTTACCGAAGTAACCGCCAGGATGTACAGGACTCCCACATTCAGGTTGGCCAGGGCGGTGTCCTTGGCGAAGGGCACGACGGCGGTCACGAGCACCACCGGCGCCACCATGCCGATGGGCACGAGCATGAACACGATCCTGTCGGCGGTTCCGGGCGTCAGGTCCTCCTTGAAGAGGAGCTTCACCAGGTCTGCTATGGGCTGCAACAGGCCGAAGGGCCCCCAGCGGTTGGGGCCGAGACGATTCTGGAACTTGCCAATCAGCCGCCGTTCCATCCAGGAGAATGCCGCAGCTCCCAAAAGTACGGCGTTGGTCAGGATCAGGATGATGACCAGCCCGGCAACCAGGTACGACAGCCAGCAAGGCAGCAACTGACCCACAAAGTTGTAGACCTCGCGGAACAGCGCCGTGTCATACAGGACATTGTCTGGCCCCAGCCGGCACCCGTTCACTGCGGGGTTCACCTGTCCACTTCACCCATGTTGATATCGACGCTTCCGAGCGTAACTATCATATCGGCAAGCTTCCACCCAACCAGCAGGTGCTCGGTGACCGTCAGGTTGAGCAGGGATGGCGAGCGTATCTTGCAGCGGTAGGGGCTGATGCCTCCGTCGCTGACCAGGTAGAAGGCCAGCTCTCCCTTGGAGGCCTCCACCCGTCCGTAGGCTTCAACGCCCGGTTCCGGACGAAGCACCAGCGGCACCTCGGACCGGACCGGCCCCGGCTCGATCTGCTCCGCGCACTGCCGGATGATGCGGATGCTCTGCCTGATCTCCTGGATGCGCACCCAGAACCGGTCGTAGTTATCGCCGTTGCTCCCGGTGGGGACATCGAACTCGACACGGTCGTAGGCGTCGTAGGGCTCTATCTTGCGCCAGTCCCACTCCAGTCCGCTGGCCCGCAGCACTGGCCCGCTGACCGAGCAGTTGATGGCCATATCAAGGGGCAGGGAGCTCACGCCCCGTGTACGCACCATAACGATCTCGTTTTCCAGCAGAAGCTGTTCAAGCTCCTTGAATTCCTCCTCGAAGTCCACGAGGAACTGGTCCAGAGCGGGCCAGAACTCTGGCGGGGCGTCGAAGAATACGCCGCCGGGACGCATGTAGCTGACCGTAATGCGGGCGCCGCACAGCATCTCGAAGAGGTCAAGAATGCGCTCGCGGGAGCGGAAGCAGTACATCAGCGGGGTGCCCAGCGCCCCCAGGTCCTGGATGATGAAGCCGATACCCATCAGGTGAGCAGCGATGCGCTGAAGCTCCGCCGTCAGTGTTCGGAGATACTGGCCACGGATGGGCACTTCGGCGCCCAGCAGATTCTCGACCGCCAGGCAGTAGGCCTGGTTGTTGATCATCGATGACACATAGTCAAGGCGGTCCGTGAGCGTCACCACCTGGGTGTAGTTGCGCTCCTCGGCCAGCTTCTCGGTGCCGCGGTGCAGGTAGCCGAAGATTGGCTCAACCTGCAGTATCTCCTCACCGTCGAATGTAACTCGCAGCCGGAACACCCCGTGGGTGCTGGGATGCTGCGGCCCGATGTTGACGGTCATCGGCTCTGTACGGATCGTGGTCATCCGGTGTAATCCTTACGCAGGGGATGACCCTCAAAACCCTCCCAGAGCATGATTCGCTTCATGTTCGGATGCCCGTCGAACCGGATGCCCATCAGGTCCCATACTTCCCTTTCCTGGAAATCCGCACCGCGCCAGAGGTGGTACACCGACGGAGCGTGCAGCTCATCCCGCCCGGCCAGCCTCGCCTTGACCGTGGCCTTGTGGCCCTTGCGGAACGAGGTGAGGTGGTAGACCAGCTCGAAGTGCCCGATGTAATCAATGGCCGAAATCGAGTTGAGGAACTGAAGGTCCAGTCCGCTGTCCTGTTGCAGGAACTCGGCCACTCGGCCAATGGACGGAGCATTGATCCAGAGCGTGTCGTCGCTCCCACCCTGAGCTTGTCGAAGGGCATCCACTGAGCCGGGGACCGCCTCCTCCACACGCTGCGCCAGATCAGGGCCGGTGAGTTGTGCCAGAGCCATCACTGTCCTCCGCCGCCGCTCAGCAGCGTGCGAAGGGACCCGGGAGGCATGTTGCGATAGCGCTTAATCTTCTCGTGCAACTCCATGATGCCGTAAAGCAGAGCGTCCGGACGTGGCGGGCAACCCGGGACATAGACGTCGACGGGTATGATGTGGTCGACGCCCGGCACCACGCTGTACGAGCCGTAATAGGGCCCGCCGCTGGTGGCGCAGACACCCATGGAGATCACCCATTTCGGTTCCGCCATCTGCTCGTAGATACGCCGGATTGGCGGCGCCATCTTCCAAGTAACCGTACCTGCGATGATCAGCAGGTCGGCCTGCCGGGGCGATGCGCGGAATGCCTCCATGCCGAAGCGGGCGATGTCGAACCGGCCCATGCTGCTGGCAATCATCTCGAAGGCGCAACAGGCGAGGCCAAAAGTCACCGGCCAGGCCGAGGACTTCCGCCCCCAGTTGACCAGGGCGTCGATGGAGGTGACCATCAGGTTGCTCTTCAGGTCTTCGGGGACTTCGATGAGCGGTTCGGCGAGAGGCTCGGGCGAGTTATCTTTCAGTTCCTGGACCACCCGGCCTTCGTTCCGGTCCAACTCCCAGGTGCGGGACTGCAGGGACTCTCCGCTTCGAAATGGTTGCATCATAAGCGACTTTCCGTCATCCCGAACTTGATCTGGAACCTCCGGCGAGCTATCCCCATTCCAGGTCCCGCTTGCGCCAAGCGTACGCCCAGCCCACCAGCAGGATTCCGACGAAGACGGCCATCTCGATAAGCGCAAACAGCTCCAGCCTGAGGAACTTCGTGGCCCAAGGGTAGAGGAAAATCACCTCGACATCGAATATGACGAAGAGAATGGCGAACATGTAGTAACGGAAATTGAACAGGCTCCAGTGACCACCGATGGCTTCCATGCCGCATTCGTAGGTCTCGGACTTGACCTCGGTAGGCTTGCGCGGACGCAGGCCAATGCGGGAAGCCCCCCACGACATCGCCAGCATGCTGACCGGCACCGCCACCGCCACCACGCAGAAGATGGCTATCAGCCCGTACTGCCTGAAGTAATCGTCCAATAACATCGGCAGGGATTATATCAGAAACGGTAGGTCAGACTGCCACATTTTGAACGCAAACTCGCGGTTGCAGGGCATAGGTCGGCCTCGTTTGCGAACATCCTACAACCCGGGCCTCTCTGCGTGCCTGTACGGCGGCTGGTAAGATAATCGCCTGATGCCCAACCGGGAAATCCAACCTGGGACCCAACCCGGAGATCCGACCGGGAAATTCAACCTGGAAATTCAACCTGGAAGTTCAACTTGGGAATCCAACCTGGAAGAGGGCAGGATTTGACCAACGCAAGTCAGGCAGTAACAGAGGGCCCATTGTCCGGCCTCAGGGTGCTGGACCTTTCGATGATCGTGGCCGGAGGGACGGCCAGCAGCCTCATGGCCGACTTCGGCGCGGAGGTGGTCAAGGTGGAGCGCCCCGGCACGGGAGACCCCCTGCGCAACTGGGGGCCATTCGCGAATGGTGTTTCCTTGTGGTGGAAGGTCCATTCCCGAAACAAGAAATCAGTCACCCTCAACCTCGGCAACTCCGAGGGTCAGGGCATCCTCAAGGACCTCGCCGCCCGGGCCGATGTGCTCATAGAGGGTTTCCGGCCCGGCGTGATGGAGCGCTGGGGTCTGGGCCCCGACAAGTTGCTGGAAGCAAACCCGGGACTGGTGATGCTACGTTACTCCGGATTCGGCCAGACCGGCCCCTACAAGGACCGTCCCGGCTTCGGCACAATCGCCGAGTGTATGAGCGGCTATGTGGCAATGACCGGATTCCAGGACACACCGCCGGTACTGCCGCCGGTCCCGCTGGCCGATGAGGTGGCCGGCGTATTCGGGGCAATGGCGGGCATGATGGCCCTGTATCACAGGGACGCCAAGGGCGGCAAGGGGCAGGTGGTGGACGTTTCGCTGTTCGAGCCTCTGTTCCGCCTCTGTATTCCCCATGTCACGATGTTCGATCTTCTGGGCATCAACCGGGAACGGGTGGGGAACGACTTCCCCGACGCTGCCCCACGCAGCCTCTACCGCACTGGCGACGAACGCTGGCTGGGACTGTCGGCCACCTCCCAAAGCACCTTCGAGGGCCTGGCCAAGGCGATGGGAATGCCGGACCTGATCGACCGGCCCTCCTTCGCCGACAATGCCTCCCGCATCGAAAACCGCGAGGAACTCAACGACGAGCTGAACGGCTGGCTCGGCCAGCGCACGCTGCAGGACACCCTCGACCAGCTGATACCTGCCGGTGGCGTGGTCGGCCCGGTCTACGGCGCAGCGGACATCGTCGCGGACCCCCACTACCAGGCCAGGGAGGACATCATCGAGATCGATGACCCGGAGTTGGGCCACACCCGCATGCTGGGCATCGTGCCCAAGTTCAGCGAGACCCCAGGCGCGGTGGAGCATGCCGGCCCCACTGTCGGCCAACACAATACCGCCATCTACGGGTCGTGGCTCGGTCTGGGTGCGGAGGAACTGGCGACCCTGAAGGAACGGGGCGCAATATGACGGGCCAACGGACCCTCCTGATCGCCACCGGCAATCCCGGGAAATTAAGGGAATACAGGGGCCTGCTGAAGGACGCGCCGTACAACCTGGTTTCCCTCAATGACGCGGGCATCACCAGTGAAGTCGAGGAAACGGGCGATACATTCGCCGAGAACGCCTGGCTCAAGGCAGCGGGATATGCTGACATGAGCGGCCTGCTGACCCTCGCCGACGACTCGGGCCTCGAGGTCGACGCACTGGACGGCGAGCCCGGCGTGCTCTCCGCACGTTACGGCGGGGACGCCTGCCACACTGATGCCGACCGGGTCGATCTGCTCCTTCGAAATCTCGAAGGCGTCCCTTGGGAGAAGCGAACCGCCCGGTTCCGTTGCGTGATCAACTTGGTCGACCCGTCCACCATTTCAAACCAGCAGCCTCAACTGCTGGTTTCCGTAGTTGGGTCGGTGGCGGGAATGGTACAATATGAACCAACAGGCGACGACGGCTTCGGCTACGATCCCGTGGTGTATCTCCCCTCATTCGGGCGGACTGTAGCCCAGTTGTCCCTGGAAGAAAAGAACCGAATCAGCCACCGTGGAAACGCCGCCGCGCGCGCCATGGTCTCGCTCGAAAAGGTTCTTCAATAATCACAACATACCCCGCCCCGTTATCTGCGAAGAGCCTATGTCTTTTAATGTAGTCGACACAATGGGCAGGTCCATGCGGGACCTGCGCATATCGGTCACCGACCGATGCAACTTCCGTTGCCCCTACTGTATGCCTGCCGAAATTTTCGGCGAGGCCTACGAGTTCCTGCCCCGCGAGGAGATCCTCACCTTCGAGGAAATTGCCCGGTTGACGAGGCTGTTCTCCGACTTCGGAGTCACCAAGGCCCGCATTACCGGAGGGGAGCCGCTCCTCAGGACCGAACTGCCGGAACTGATCTCCCAGATCGCCTCAATCGAGGGAATCGCGGACATTACTCTGACCACAAACGGCTACCTCCTGGCCCAGCAGGCCCAGACCCTCAAGGACGCCGGCCTCCATCGCATAACCGTAAGCCTCGACAGCGTCGACGACGAGGTCTTCAAGCAGATGAACGGCCGCGGGTTCGGGGCTCGGCGGGTGCTTCACGCAATCCAGGCCGCCGGGGATGTGGGCCTCACGCCCGTCAAGATCAACGCCGTCGTGCAGCGGGGCATCAACGACCACACCATCGTGGAACTGGCGCGCCACTTCAAGGGCACCGGCCACATCGTCCGCTTCATCGAGTACATGGACGTGGGCAACCGCAACGGTTGGAAGCTGGACGAAGTGGTCTCAGCCGACGAAATCATCTCCCGAATCGACGCCGAAATGCCGCTGGAACCCGCCCCAGGCAACTACTCCGGCGAGGTGGCCGAGCGTTACCTGTATCGTGACGGAAGCGGTGAAATCGGCGTCATCGCCTCAGTGACCCGGCCCTTCTGCGGGGCCTGCACCCGCCTGCGCCTTTCCACCGACGGCCAGGTCTTCACCTGCCTGTTCGCCACCCGGGGCACCAGCCTGCGAGACCCCATGCGCGACGGAGCTACCGACGATGACCTGCGCGATATCATAGCCGGGCTCTGGACGCGCCGCGCCGACCGCTACTCGGAAGAGCGGGCCGCCGACACCCCGAACATTTCCCGCCCCGCCAAGGTTGAGATGTACCAGATAGGCGGGTAGGGAAGTGAGTTCGCTGTCATGTCCACCCGGAGAAGAGTAACCATCCATACCGACGGCTCCTGTCTTGGCAACCCAGGCCCTGGCGGTTACGCGGCTATCCTGGAGTACCGGGCGCAGGAGAAGGAGCTTTCGGGGGGCTTCCGCCGCACGACGAACAACCGGATGGAGATTCTCGCAGTGATCGCCGGACTGGAGGCCCTGACCGAACCCTGCTCGGTCACGGTTTATACCGATTCCCGCTATGTAGTGGACGCGGTCGAGAAGGGTTGGGCCAAGCGCTGGAAAGCCAACGGGTGGATGCGGAACAAGCGGGAGCGGGCCGTCAATCCAGACCTGTGGGGCAGGCTTCTCGACGCCCTGGAGAACCACGAGGTCGAACTGCGGTGGGTGCGCGGACACGCCGGCAATGCGGGCAACATTCGGGCCGACAGACTGGCGGTAGCCGCAGCAAAGGGCGCCAGCCTCTTGATAGATGAAGGATTCGAGAACCCACGGAGAGTCCAGTTATGACAACTCCCTCGCAGGAACACCTGACTCACCTCGACGAACAGGGCCGCGCCAGCATGGTCGATGTGGGAGACAAGGCCGTCACAAGTCGCGAGGCGGTTGCACGCGGTTATGTCTCCGTCCAGCCCGAAACCGCCCGCCTGATTCGCGAAGGGCTGATGAAGAAGGGCGACGTGCTCACCATTGCCCAGGTCGCCGGTATCATGGGCTCCAAGAAGACCTCCGAGCTGATCCCTCTCTGCCATCCCCTGCCCATCGATAAGGTCGACGTTGACCTCGAGCTTGACGAGGCAACCAGCCGAATCAACATCGTAGCCACGGCCCGCACCACCGCCAGGACCGGCGTCGAGATGGAAGCCATGACAGCCGTATCGGTCGCCGCCCTCACACTGTACGACATGTGCAAGGCGGTCGACCGAGGCATCCGCATCGAAGCAATCCGCCTCGTCCGCAAGAGCGGCGGCCGCAGTGGGGATATTGAGCTGGAAGATTCAGGGGAGTAGCGAAATGGGAGCTGTATTCATCACCATCGAGGTTGGTGATTTGCAGCGAGAGAGGTTCGAGTCTGTGGAAGTGATGGTCGACACCGGGGCCACATTTACCACGGTACCGGGCGATCTTATTCGAAGGCTGGGGTTCTCGCCACAGCGCACCATGCCCGCTCGGCTTGCCGACGGCAGCATAATTGAGGACGATGTTTGCGACGCTGTGATCAGGCTGGAGGGCAAGACCTTCTTCACGCCGGTTACCTTCGGACGCGAGGATGAGCCCAGCCTGCTGGGAGTAGTTGCGCTGGAGACCGCCCTGCTAGCAGTTGATCCGGTGGACCAACGGCTGATCCCAACGATTGCCTGGAAAGCCTAGCCTGCGGGCTATCATCGCTCCAACTCCCGTCCCATCAGCCGCAGCGCCGTCGCTGCAAAGTGAATGTAGTCCTCGGCCCGTAGTTCCAGAGGCTTGTACTTCTCCACCTGGTCCACGTCAGTGGGACCTGCAGGCCCAGGGATGACCTCGAGTTCCAGTTCGCAGATCTCGCCGTCCGGCAGCACCACGACGCATCCCCAGTCGTTCTTGGAATCCGCGGGCTGCTCCAGCTCAATGGCCTGCAGCGAAGTCATCCCCATGAATGCCGGAAACGGCCGCAATTTGCCAGCCATCTCCGCGACCGCATCCCGCAGTTGCGCCGCAGTCCGCTCCACGAGTTCCTGAGGGGATGTATCTGAGTACGGCATCGGGGCTCATTCTATTACGGGACAACGCCGAAGCCAACGAATTGACGCTAGTCTGTCATCCGGGTGCAATTTCGTGGAATAATCGAGGCATGCACGCCTCAATGGCTTCAAAGAGATGACCAGGGCTCCCGGAGAAAACTCCCGTAGCGGCTGGGTCGTGGTCGTTGGCACCTTCCTTATCCTTACCATGGGTTTTGGGAGCGCCTACTCCTTCGGCACCTTCTTCACCCCTCTTCAGGACCAGTTCGGAGCATCCCGCGCAGCGGTGTCGGCCGCCTTCTCGCTGGCAATTCTTACTCTGTTCAGTGTCGGACCATTCTCCGGGACCCTAGCCGACCGGCTAGGTCCGAGGGTGCTGGTAGCCGGAGGCACGGCTCTGGTGGGTTGCGGCCTCATCCTCGCCAGCCAGGCCCAGGCCCTCTGGCATGTGCAGGCGTCCTTCGCCATTTGCATCGGTGGGGGCGTCGGAATGGCCTATGTACCTGCCGTCGGGGCGGTCCAGAAGTGGTTCGATCGCAGGCGTGGCCTTGCCTCAGGCATCGCCGTATCAGGAATCGGGGTCGGCACCTTGATCGTGCCCCCAATCGGGGCCCTGCT
Source organism: Dehalococcoidia bacterium (assembly GCA_963667765.2). Classification (GTDB taxonomy): domain Bacteria; phylum Chloroflexota; class Dehalococcoidia; order Lucifugimonadales; family UBA3495; genus VXOI01. The sequence goes on from CAXXON010000003.1 coordinate 848,585, forward strand.
CATCGCCCAGCTCGACTGGAGGCCGGCCTTCCTGGCCATCGGAGCGATCGTCGTGATGGCTGGTGGTGCCGCTGGCCTCATGGTCAGGAACCCCTCTTCAACCGTTCCGGAATCGGAATCAGCACCTGCGGCGGGGCAGGGAGTATCGCTGAGGGAGGCGGTCCGCTCGCGACCCTTCGTCCTGTTGCTGATCGGATTCCTCCTGGCCTCGCTTGGCCAGTTCACTCCCATAGCCCACCTGGTCCCTTATGCCCAAGACCGTGGCGTATCGGCGCAGACTGCCGCGACACTGCTTAGCCTGCTGGGAGTAGGGAGCGCCGTGGGCCGTTTCGCCATCGGAGCGGGGGCAGACCGCATCGGACGCTGGCGTGCACTGGGCCTCTCGTTTGGAGGCGTGGGATTGAGCTGCCTGTTGTGGCTGGTCTCGGACGGGATGCTGGGCCTTGGCGCCTTCGCGGTCCTGGTTGGGCTGTTCTGGGGCGGGTCGGTAGCACTGGCCCCGTCGGTGATGGCCGACTACTTCGGCACGCGGGCTGTGAGCGGCATCATTGGCGTACTCTACGCAGGCGTGGGACTGGGCGCACTGGTCGGCCCGGTGATGGCCGGGCTGGTCTTTGACCTATGGAACAGCTACCTGATTGCCATTGCGTACAGCATCATCGCGCCCGTGCTGGCAGCGGTGTCCGTGTTGTCTGCCGAATCTCCCGAAAGCTGGCGCAGGCGCCACGCCGCCAGAGAGGGTTCAGCCGCTTCCGAAGGGCCCCAACTGGGCGCTGCGGACAATTGACATCGCGAACCGCCCGCTAATAACATGGAATGACCGGGTTGCATCCTGGCGGCTGGTCGGATGGCCCCTCGGTGGCAACGTAGCTCAGCGGCAGAGCGGGCGCTTCATAAGCGCTAGGTCACTGGTTCGAGCCCAGTCGTTGCCACCATTTTCTTTGCCTCGCGTTTCCTCTTCTGACCCTAAACTTCCGGCAGCCTGTAGGCACGGGCCGCGGTGTTGTGGAACAGGTTGGCCTGCTCGGCGGCCGAGAAATCCCTGGCCAGACGCTTGAAGGCGTTCCAACAAACATTGTACGAAAAAGACTGCTTGTCCACCGGGAAGTTGCTCTCGAACATGCAGCGGTCGGCGCCGAACCTCTCGATGCAATACAGGTAGTAGGGCGCAGCCGCCTCCGCCAGTTCCCCTGAACCGGGCGGGAAGGGCCGCTGGTGCCAGTCAAACCCGCTGATTGGGTTGCCCAGTCCTCCAACCTTGACCACCACGTTCGGGCACTCGGCGACAGCGTCGATCCCGCTCCGCCACCCGGGCATCAGTTCCTCCCTTCGTCCCGCGTACGGCCCGATGCCAAGCGGGCGTCCCACGTGGTTCAGGATGATGGTCAGGTAGGGGAAGGCCCGCGCCATCTCGGCAACCTCAGGCAGCTGCGGGTGGTACACAATGCAGTCAAACGCCAGCCCCATTCGATCCAGGCAGGCCAGCCCCTGGCGGAAGGTGGCATCGGCCAGCATCCCGGCGGAGTTGGCCCGCGCGGTCGTGATCTCCGGACTGGCGTCCCAGGCCGCAGTGCAGCGGATTCCGCGAAACCGTCCCTTGCCTGCCTCAGCCAGCGCCTCAAGCACCGGCTCCACTGCGTCGCCCAGCATCAGGTCGGCGTTGCCAACTATCCCTGCGGCCACAGCCGTCTCGCCACCCCCGTCATTCTGAGTTCGCCGAACGGCGTTGGCAGCGGCGATACTCTCCACGAACTCCACTTCGCCAACCGATCGCAACTCCTCCGGACCATCGGTGCGGTACTGGGAGTGGCATTCCACAAACACCGTTTGGTTCACCCGGTGGCCCGAGCCGGTGTCGCCCAGCAGGTCCTCCAGAAGGTAGACATCGCCGGGGCGCTCCCAGAAGTGATGGTGCGGGTCCAGGATTGGCATTCCCGGCTCGATGGGGTCTTCCTCGGTCAGTGCCAGCCATGATTCCCGGCTCGTCGTCATATCAAACTCCACAGTTCCTTCCCTCTTGACGAGGGAGGGTTAGGGTGGTGGTGAAATCCCCGGCACCTATTCCCGGCGCAGCATTAGGCTACTACGAAAGTAATGCCCTCTCAAACCGCGTCCGGACATTCTATGTATAATCGCCCTGCCGCGACGCGCGGCAACTAAATTCAGAAGACACGGAGGCAACATGGCCGAACCAACTATGGCCCAAGTACGGGCGGCAATAGACGCAATGCTGAACAAGGCAATGGAGACACCCAACGAGCCGGTGGCCATGGCCATCGTCGACAGCGCCGGAAACCTGCTGTCCTACCAGACCATGGACAACCTGCGCATCTTCAGCCGACGTCACGCCCTCCGCAAGGCCCATACCTCGGCTTTGATGGGCCTGGATTCCGGCGAGAATGCCAGCCGCCTGCACAGCCAGGGCCGTAACATCGCCGACCAGGGCGATCCCATGATGACCTATGGCACCGGCGGTGTTGTGATCATGAAGGACGGCGTGATCCTGGGCGGCATCGGCGTCGGCGGCTACCCCAGCGGCCAGTCTGACGAAGACCTTTCCCGTGTCGGCCTGAACGCCATGAACCTGTAGGATCGGATGCAGCGTTCCCCCTCCCCCTGAGTGGGGAGGGCCGGGGAGGGGGTGAAATGCCAGGCAACGATGGCTTTGCCCGCAGGGGGCCATGTTTCTAACCTCCTTCCCAGCCAATGGGGTAGTTAGAGCACCTTAGAGCACCATGGTTAAACAAATGAACAGAGTTTTCTTTTTCCCGTTGTTAATCGTTACGGTCCTCGCAGCCGCCCTACTGGCGCTGGCAGCTTGCGCGGATGTCGAGGTGACGACTTCGGCTTGTAAAGACGACGGGGAGCTCTGGACGGAATACCGCCTATTCTTGGGGCGCAGCGCCAATGGGACTGAGGTCGTCAGCGATTCCGACTGGGATGCGTTCCTGGCAGACATTGTGACACCCAGGTTCCCTGCCGGGCTGTCGGTCATAGATGTCGCCGGGCAATGGCGTACCGAGGAGGGGGTCGTCGAACGGGAACGCACCAAGATGCTGTGGGTGCTTGCCCCTCCCGGTTCCGAAGCATTGGACTTGATGAACGAGGTTTCTGCGGAATATAAGCGTCAGTTCAGCCAGGATGCTGTGCTGCGGATGGTAACGGACGCGTGCGTAGCCTTCAAATGAACACCGTGGCGCCACTCGATTGACACCACTGTTGTAAGGGAGAATGCCAATGCGTATTGGAGTTTTCGTCGGCGCCTCGGTTGCCGACCTGATGACCTTGGACGGCCTGCTGGCGCGCATCAAGCAAGCCGAGGACGACGGGTTCGACAGCTTCTGGATTCCTCACATCTCCGCCCGGGGCTACGACGCTCTGACCGTCCTTTCCATGGCCGGGATGCAGACCAGCCGCATCGAGTTGGGCGTCGGCGTTGTGCCCACCTACCCTCGCCATCCGGCGGCGCTGGCCCAGCAGGCACTGACAGCAGCAACGGCCACCAACGGGCGCTTCATTCTTGGGATAGGCCCCTCCCACCGTCCTGGCATGGAGGAAGGCTTCGGCATCCCCTACGACCGTCCGGCACTGCACACCCGAGAGTACCTCTCGGTCATGCGTCCCCTGCTGGAACAGGGCGCGGTGCAGTTCAATGGCGAGTTCTTCAACTGCAACCTGGAACTGGCAGCCCTGGAGCGCCCGGCCTGCCCCGTCCTGGTCTCCGCCCTCGCGCCCCAGATGCTGAACCTCGCCGGCCAACTGGCCGACGGCACAGTCACCTGGATGGCCGGACCCCGCACTATCGAGACGCACATCACTCCCCGCATCAGTCGGGCGGCGGAGAACAGCGGCCGCTCTGCTCCTAGAGTCACGGTCGGCCTGCCCACGGCAGCCACCGACGATGAGAACGCTGGCCGCAGGACGGCCGCCGAGTCCTACGCCCGCTACGGCGAACTGGTCAACTACCGCCGCGTCCTGGACATAGAGGGCGTCGAGAGCCCGGCGGAAGTGGCCGTCATCGGCAACGAGCAGTCAATCCAGCAACAGCTGGAGGCCTTCGCGGAGGGCGGCGCGACCGACTTCGTCGGCAACATCTTCGACATCCCTGGCGACCCAGACTCATCCCAACGCGCCTACGATGCCCTCAAATCCCTCGTAGGCAAGATCTAGCCCTCCAAGTCCCCTGACCCGAACTTTATTCCCTCCAGCGGGAAAAGGTCAGGGTGGGGAAGGAAGCCTCGCAACCAACATCCATCCGCAGGAGGAGGCAACCATGTCACCGCGAATCAAGCACATCGCGCTTCATACCGAGGACCCGGTGGCCACCGCCGAGTGGTACAAGACCTGCTTCGGCCTGGACGAGCTGCGTCGTTCTCCCGACGGCGGCGCCGAGGGCGTCTGGCTCACCGACGGTTACATCTATTTCGCCATCCTGAAGATGGGAACGGAAGACGCCCCAAACCTGGGCGAGGGCCCGTCTACGGTCAAGGGCGTGCACCACATCGGCTTCTACGTCGATGACATGGAAGACGCCGTGTCCACGGTGGAAGACCACGGCGCCACCGAATGCCCCGGCAGCAGCCGCGCCAACCGCAAATACAAGGGCCCCGACGGCCTCATGATCGACCTCCGCGTCCGCGGCTGGGACGAGCAGATCCGCGCCCGCAGCACCCTCTACGAACTGGTCGAAGCCCCGCCCCGCGAGCCAGCCGGCACGCCTGCCGACGATTAGCAGGATACCTTCACGATCCAGCAAAACGGAGAGCAGCCCTCTCCCTCCGGGAGGGAGAGGGCGCAAATTCCGGGTAGCTTGCAGCTTTTAACCCTTCGTGATTCAACAATCTCACGATGTACAGGGCTTGTTGAACCTGCAAGCGGCTAGCTGCCGGTCCACTCCGGGGGGCGCTTCTCCGCGAACGCCCGAGGACCCTCCCGGGCGTCCTCCGAGTTCAGTACCCTCTGGCCCCACGCGGCGTTCAGGCGGTACGACTCCTCCAGCCCATAGCGCCGCCAGAACTGGGCTACGGCCTTGGTTCCCTGCACCGCCAGCGGAGCGTTGGCCCCAATCATCTCCGCGACCTGGACCGCTTTCGGCATGAGCGCGTCCGGCTCCAGCACTTCATGCACAAAGCCCAACCGGTGGGCTTCTTCAGCGCTCATGGTGTCGCCAGTCAGCATCAGATACATTGCTTCGCCGAAGGGCATAAGCCGCGCCAGGTGATTGATGCCATAGTTGGCCAGGATGCCTCGCTTCACCTCGAACAGTCCGAAGTACGCCTCCGTCGACGCGATCCGTATGTCGCAATCGCCGGCCCGCTCCATCCCCGCGCCGATGGCCAGCCCGTTGACCGCGGCGATGAACGGCTTTGGGTTGCGGCCAAAGGGCTGGTTGCCCCGGTAGGCCTCGATGCGCTCCTCCTCGCTCTGGCTGGCCCGGGTGCTGCCGCCGCCCTCTGCCATCTCCCGCAGGTCGGCTCCGGCCGAGAACGCCCGGCCCGCGCCGGTAACGATGCCAACCCGCATCTCCGGGTCGTGGGAGAACTCGGCCAGCGCCTCCCGCAGTTCCGCGCGCATCTGCGCCCCCTGGGCGTTCAGTCGGTCGGGCCGGTCCATGGTGAAGACGGCGTAGTGGCCGTCGACAAATCGCTCGTATCGCAGGTCCGCCATCCCTCGCCCCCTCAGCTCGCCAGCAGTTCGCGCAGGGCCGCATCCACGAACGCCGCATCCGTCGGGTTGAGGCCCGGACTGCCGGCCAGGTGCCCCCAGATCGACTCGATGGGTCGCAACTCGGCATTGGGCATCATGGAGACCTCGATCTCGTTGTCTTCCGGCGGGAAGTATAGGTCCGTGCGCCCCGGCATCACGATGGCTCGCGCCGTGATGCTGCCCAAGGCTTTGGCGAAGTCTCCGTTGTACTTGTCGTTCAGGCTGATATCCCCGTTCTGCCATGTCCGGAGCATGGCCAGGAAGTTGTTGGCGTCGGCGAACAGCCTCCGTCCCTCCCAGAAGGCGATCAGGTAGTCCTCAAGCGACGAGTAACCGATGTCCAGGTACACTTCCTCCCGGTAGAAGGCCTGCGATACAGCCCAGCCGGCGTAGACCCGGCCCATGGCTCGCAACCCCTTGTACGGCGGCGAGTCATACCAGCCGTTGTTCCAGGCGTCGTCGGCGGTGAGCGCCGCCTTCACTCCCTCGAGGAACACGAAGTTATGCCGCGAGGTCCGCGCCGACCCGCATATCGGCGCAATGCGTTCCACCATGTCGGGGTACAGCGCGCCCCACTGGTAAGTCTGCTGCGCCCCCATGGACCAGCCCACAACCAGCTTGATGCGCTCGAGGGCGAACAGCTCGGTCACCAGCCTGTGCTGGCTGGACACATTGTCGTACAGCGACACCCACGGGAACCGCGCTCGGTCGTAGGGCATGGGTGTGTTCGACGGCGATGACGACAGCCCGTTGCCCATCATGTTGGGCACGATAATGAAATACTTCTCCGGGTCCAGCGCCTGCCCGGCCCCGATGATCGCCTCGTTGGCGTAGTGCTGCCCCCCGAAGAAGGTGGGGAACACGATCGCGTTGTCCTTAGCCGCGTTCAGCGACCCATAGGTCTTGTACGCGATCCAAGCCCCCCGCAGCGTGGCCCCGCTCTGCAGCCGCAGGTTGTCCAGGTCGAAAATCTCATAGTCGCTCATTGAGAGTCTCCTGACTAATTTAATATCTTCGCTGATATAATAAACGACTGAATACCTAACGAGTTGCGACCTCCTCAATATCCAGGAGTCTTCGGATTGCATATAGCCAAAGTCGACATCGAAGGTGTGCCACCTCTAATTGGAGAGGTTGCTTTCGACTGCGATGAGCACGCAAATGTGCTCATCGGGCCGAATGCCTCCGGCAAGAGCACTATCCTGCGCGCTATGAATGGCCTCAACCTGTCAGTGTTTGACTGGACGGGCGACAATTTTGTCGTCACTTTGCCAGAAATTACGAAAGACGGTTCAACAGGATACTGTTTCTTGTGGCCAAGCGATGACTGGCCACGAATAAACGGAGAAGACATCATAGACGGCGCCGTGCCATTCGTGTACATCCCCTCGACGCGCGCAAGCATCCAGGGCAGGGACTTCTTTGGCACGGATCTGATTAAAATAAGCTCCGGCGGAGAAACCGCTTACTCCACTCTTGAATCCCTATTTGACACCGACACGGGAGTTTTCGATGGTCGACTAGTGGAAATAGCGATTGTCCAACTCCGAGATGAAATGGCTCCGTCCGCACCATCACCTATGGATAGACCCGTTGGCTGGTCTCTCGCGGATATGAATGTCAACCGAGGTCAACAGATCCAACTGAGAAGAGTCGTGGATATTGGGTATTCATGCGCTAAGAGCGTTTGTCTCGAAGTGATAAACGATAACAGTCCGCATAACTTTGTGGACAGCAATGAAGACGACGAAAGGTTTGTGCGGTATGGCATGGGCATCGGGACCACTGACGACATTCTAGGAGATCCTTTGTACGCCGGCGCGTTGAGTTCCGGCACGCAAGGCACTCTCTTATGGATTTGGGCATTGGCCCTTAAAATGGCGCACCATTACGATTGGCAAGAAGGCTGGGAACAAAAGCCCGCCATTCTCCTCATCGACGAAATCGAGAACCACTTGCACCCCACCTGGCAGCGCCGCGTCATCCCGGCGTTGCTGCATAAGGATCATTTCCCGAACCTGCAAATCTTTGCTACCACTCACTCACCCTTCGTCGTCGCCGGGCTGAAGGCCGGGCAGGTCCACCTGCTGAACCGCGACGCCGAAGGCCGCGTCACCGCCTCCACCAACACCGAAGACGTCATCGGCTGGACCGCCGACGAGATCCTGCGCACCATGATGGGCGTCGATGAGCCTACGGACCTACTGACTGTCGAACGGGACCAACGGTTGCGGGAGCTGCGCAGAAAAGAGACGCTCACGGACGAAGAAGAATCCGAATTGAACACATTGCGACGCCAAGTGAACGAAGCCCATCTGTCCAGGAGTGTTCCAGCGGAAGAGCGGGAAAGCTACGCCAATTTGATGCAACAGTTCCTCCTCACCCGTCAGTCCGACTTGTCGCAAGACGGAGGGTAATCGCATTGCGCTGGGTTGACCGGGGACCTGAGCCTGCCCAAATTGCCGGTTATGCACACAAATTCACTCAAGGTTGTGTGGCCTATTACACCAATAGAGACCCAGACGGAAACCCTGTTCTCTGGGAACCTAAGGATCACGAGTGGAGTTACTTTAGTGAAACCTTGGGAAACCGGAGCAACGGGAACTGTTGGTACTGCGAGCGGCGGTGCCAGGCAGTGGGCGGATGGGCACCCACTGTCGACCACTTCCGTCCCCGCAGCCGTTTCCCTCAATTGACATATGAATGGTCTAACTGGATTTTCAGTTGCCGCCGATGTAACGTTGAGATCAAAAAAGACCAATGGCCGGATTCAGGGTACGTAGACCCTTGCGCCATCAATGTTATGGAACGCCCAGAACAGTATTTTGACTATGAGATGGATACCGGGAAAATAGTTGCCCGGAATGGTCTATCCAATACCGCCCGGAATCGAGCTTGGGACACCATAGATGACTTGGGGTTATCAAGGAGGGACCTAGTAAACCCTCGTTTTACATCTGTACTGCAATTCATTCAGGAATTCACTGCACAGTTACTGGAATTGAGCCAGACTGACAGGGACTCTTTCGAGTCTTTCATTGCAAATTTTCTCGCGCTGACCCCCGACGGCCGGGTAGCATACTTGACTTTCATCGCATCTTTGAACGGGGAAACGATGGAGTATACCGGGGTGAAGGCGATAGTCGCGGAGCGGCTGCTCCGGGAAGGGAGCATCTAGCCAGTCTGCCCCACCATTTGACGCTCCCTCTTGCGCCGCCGTAGACTGCCTTAGCCGCTGGAAAGAGCGGACAGGAGGCAGCAAAATGGCCAACGAGCCCGTCAACATATTCGAATACGAAGCCATCGCCCGCGAGAAGCTTGAGAAGGGACACTACGACTTCATTGCTGGCGCGGCCACCGACGAGATCACCCTGCGGCGCACCCGCGCCGTCCTCGACAGCATCCAACTCCGCCCGAAGATGCTGACCGACATCAGCCAGCGCGACCTCAGCACCACCGTGCTGGGACAGCGCATCAGCTTCCCGGTGATGCTCGACCCGGCGGGCAACCACGAGGCGGCCCACCCCGACGCCGAGCTGGCCACCGCCCGCGCCGCCGGGAAGGCCGGCACCGTCATGGTCGTCAGCTCCCACGCCGCCCGCACCATGGAGGACGTCGCCAGCGCTGCCTCCGGGCCGCTGTGGTTCCAGCAATACTTCTTCAAGGACCGCGGCCTCACCCTCGAGATGGCCGCCCGCGCCGCAGAGGCCGGCTACTCCGCCCTCTGCATCACTGTCGACGCCAAGATCAAGCCCAAGCGCGAGCGCAACATCCGCAACGACTATGTCGGCGCCTCGTCGCCCAACTACGACCAGATCGAGCTCTCCGAGCACTCCTGGCGCTTCGCCGCCGACGCCCCCGCCGGCGTGATGGACATCCGCGACCCCGGCGCCACCTGGGAAGATGTCGACTGGCTGGCCGCCGCCCAGAGCCTGCCCGTGGTCATCAAGGGCGTCATGGTCAGCGAGGACGGACGCCATGCCGCCGACAGCGGGGCCAAGGCGGTGATCGTCTCCAACCACGGCACCCGCTACCTGGACACCACATTCTCCACCATCGAGGTCCTCCCCGAGGTCGTCGAGGCTGCCAACGGCGACATCGAGGTCTACATGGACGGAGGCATCCGCCGCGGCACCGACATCGTCAAGGCCCTCGCCCTCGGCGCCCGCGCCGTCCTCATGGGCCGCCCCATCTTCTGGGGCCTGGCCTACGACGGCGAGGAAGGCCTCACCTCCGTCCTCGAGATGCTCCGCGACGAACTCGACGCAGCCATGGGCATGTGCGGCCGCCCCACCATAGCCGACATAGACCGCGACATCATAGGCACCGTCTCCCCCCTCCTCGGCATGTTCCCCCAGTCCTGGGACACCACCCGCTACTGAGGGGAGGCCCAAGGATTTTCAGAGAAAGAACGCGCCACCGAGTCGGTCTGCGCTGAAGTCTCATGTGGGCTGTACAATGAAGGCAGACGAGGAGGTGGCGCATGGCTAACGCGCAACACATCGAGTGGCTGCTAGAGGGTGTTGAAGCTTGGAACGAAAGGCACAAGCGGCGCGGATTCACTGCTGACTTAGAACACACAAACGTATACCAGGAGTTTGCAGAACGAGGCGCCTTAGGGGATGATGGCAGAGTCCCGCTAAGAGGTATTTTCTTGCGGGACGCCAATCTAAAGTCGGCCAATCTCTACAATGTCGATCTGACCGATGCGTACTTATGGTGGGCCAACTTTGATGGTGCGGAAATTGATAGCACCACATTTAAAGGCGCTTATTTGGTCGGGGCTCGTTTAGACAGGGCCAAGATTGTTGAGTCAAGTTTTGAGGGCGCAGTGCTGAACGGCGCCCGCTTTGAGTACGCCGAAATACACAGGAGCAATCTGAAGGGAGCTAACCTCTCCAGCTCTTTTCTGCAACACGCCATGCTTGACTCTGTGGCCCTTGAGGGCGCTCAGCTCCAAAACTCCATTCTTGATAATGCATTCCTCCTGCAAGTCAATCTAAATGATGCTGATTTGACAGGCGCTGATCTGTTAAACGCTAATTTAACTTGCGCGATAGCAGAGGGAACAAATTTCTCCGGTGCCAACCTAAAAGGCACAACGTTGCAGAAGGCTAGGCTTGGGCGTGCGAACTTTTCCAGAGCCAATCTACGCAATGCAAATTTGGATGGTGCAAACGTAGAGGGATCGGATTTCGTAACAGCCGACCTAATTGGGGCTAGTTTGGCCGGAACTGAAATCTGGAAAGCGATCTTGTTTCCTGAAGGTCTATCTGCAATACAGCATCCAATTAATTAAATGGAAATTAGCAGGATCGCTGAGTTCTTGGATTTCATTGAGGAACGTCAGAATGATCACTCCGAAGAGTTGCTTTATTTCAGAGGGGAGCCAAGGCCTGACTGGGAACTGAGACCATCTATAATGCGTAGTAGTCTAATCCAGTTCGAGAGCGAGATGCTAACTGAACTGGTTATTAGACGTCCCAATGAGTTTCCGTCAGGAAATTTGGCGATTTCTCAGTGGGTGCTGGCTCAACACCATGGCCTCCGGACACGTTTCTTGGACGTTACAAGAAATCCCTTGGTTGCTTTGTTCCACGCGTGCGACGAATTTCCTGATGGCAATGGTAAATTGCACATCTTCGCTGTTCCGCGATCTATGGTCAAACCATTTAATAGCGATACTGTAAGCATTGTAGCCAATTTCGCCAACCTTCCTTACCTAGAACAAGAACTATTGCTATCAACTTCAGCAATCCAAGAAGAGTTGGAACATGCCAACGCACTTCGGAATCTATACCAACTAATTAGAAGAGAAAAGCCTTATTTTGAGGAAAGAATAATCGTCGGGGATCTGTTTCGGGTTTTCGTAATTGAGCCCCAACAATCATCTGAACGTATACGCGCCCAATCAGGGGCCTTCTTGGCCTCTGCCTACCACCAAAGACTCGAACGGGATGAAGTGCTGCGTGTCAACCCAAACATTCCAATATACGCGCACTACACTCCAACAATCCCCGCCGACAGCAAGGAAGGTGTCTTGCGAGAACTACGCCTCCTCAACATCACCCGCGAAACCCTCTTCCCAGGCCTCGACGAGTCAGCAAGGGCCATCACCGAGGCCTACCGCCAGCGCATCACCCAAGGATAACCGTCTCCCCACCCACCGTGTACAATACCCCCACATCCCAACCCCCAAGCAGGAGGCCACCCATGACCACCCTTGGCTCCGGGCATTACACCTACACCCTTGAGGAGGACTGGGCCAAGCTGCCCACGGGCGAGACCTTCGCCATGGTCTCGGCCATCGCCACCGACTCTCAGGACCGCGTCTACGCCTTCCAGCGCAAGGAGCCGCCGGTCCTCATCTTCGACCGCGACGGCAACCTGCAGGACTCCTGGGGCAACGGCTCCTTCCTCTTCGCCCACGGCTTCTACATTGAGGATGATGTCGTTTATGTCACCGACCGCGACGCCTCCACCTGCCTCGTCTACACCCTCGACGGCAAGCCCGTCCAGATGCTGGGCCGCCACGGGCGCCACTCCGACACCGGCTGCGAGGTCGCCGGCGACCTGGTCCCGCGCGCCGCGGGGCCCTTCAACTACCCCGCCGAGTTGGTGCCCTCGCCGTCGGGCGAGCTGTATGTGGCCGACGGCTACCGCAATTCCCGCGTCCACCGCTTCACCGCCGAGGGCGAGCTGATCCAGTCGTGGGGTGATCCAGGCAAGGTCGAGGCCAACCACTTCCACCTGCCACACAGCCTGATAATCGACGGCGACCGCATCATCGTCTGCGACCGTGAGAATCACCGCATCCAGCTCTTCACCCTCAACGGCGAGTTCATCGAGTTCTGGAACGACATCCAGCGCCCCATGGACATCTCCCGCGACCCGGAGGGCAACTTCCTGGTCAGCGAGGGCACTGTGGACGGCGGCTCCGCACGAATCAGCATCCTTGATCCTTCCGGCAACGTGCTGGCGCGCTTCGACTGCAGGGGCTCGGGGCACGGCAGCTGGATCGACTCCAGGGGCGACATCTACCTGGCCGGCGTCCCCGACGCCATCGACAAGTACGTGCGGGAGGGCTAGTCAGGCACAGCGACGCACCGTTCATCCTGAGCTTATCGAAGGATGGACGGTGCTCATTACAGCGCGCCGTCCGTTCGTCTTCGGTCCGTAATGACCCCGTTGAAGGGCAAAGTCTGTCGAAGTTCGGAAGGTGAATTCACCCAGAACGGAGACAGCTATGGCAACGGAAAAAGAACAGGGGCAGCTAGATCTCGAGACCGTGATGGCCACCATGGGCGATGATGTTTGGCAGAATGTTCGCATCCTGGAGCATTACGCCGAATCCCACATCTCCTACTCGCTGGTAGGCGTCAAGATCGAGGACGGCAAGACCTACTTCTACCAAGCCGATACGGGCCGTTTCATCATGCTCAACATCTGAACCGTTTCGACTCTGACCCTTCCCTCCGGGAGAGTCAAGGTATGAGCATTACTCAAGGAAACCAGTAGGGGCACTCAATTGAGCGCCCCTTTCCTTATGTCCGATGCGTTGCGAGGGGATCAGTCCGCAGCGGCTCCAGCCCGGGCCTGCTGGCCGCCATCCGCCGACGGAGTTGCCGGCGGCCGGTACGGCCGGTGAAAGGCCGCGATGACCGCCCCGGCGGCCATGATTCCTACCACCGTAAGCGCCGAGATCTGGAAGCCCTCCAGGTGCAGCCGCTGGGCCTCGCCCGGCAGCATCAGGACGATGCTGGCCGGCACGACCAGCGCCATGATGAACGAGGATATGGTCGCGCCCGTCGCATGCCCCATGTCGCGGGTGGTCTCCAGCACTCCCGAGGCAAATCCCCGGTTCTCGGTCGGCAAAGTGCTCATCACCGTGGCGTTGTTCACCGTGTTGAAAATGTTGGTTCCCACGGAAATCGGGAACAACAGGAGCGGCAGCAGCCAGAAATTAACCGTCCCGGCAAACAGGGCAAGCAGTACGAAGCCCGACGCGATGGACAGCATGCACGCTGTCCGCAGCAGCCGCGGATTGAACTTGTCGTGGATGAACCCCGCAATGGCGGGCAGCCAGATTCCGAAGGATTGGTGCGGCAAAAGCACATAGGTAACGAATATCGGCGACTTGCCCAGCCCCTCTTCGATCATGATTGGCACCAGGATCATGGTCGCCATCATCGAGAGGTGGAACATCACGTTGGAGATGATCGCCAGCGTGAAGTATTTGTGTCGGAAATGCTCGAACTCCACGAAGGGATGCGCCACCCGCCGCTCCACCAGAATGAACACCACCAGCAGGGCGATGGTCAGCCCGTGCATCGGCAGGTGATAGGTCAGCGCATCGAACGAGGTGTATGACTCCTCACCCCCGTGCAGATGGCTGCCCGAAAGTATGAACACCGCCGACACCGCCACCAGCAGTACCGCGCCGATGTAGTCGATGGAGTTTTCCTTGTCAACGATGGCCTCGTCGTTGCGCCGCACCACCGGCAGGCACGACTTGATGACGATCAGCCCGATGGGCAGCATGGTGAGGAACACCAGGCGCCATCCGGCGAAAGACTCCCAGTTGGCGAACTGGAGAAGGACTCCGAAGAAGGCCACTCCGATAAATGTGCCGATACGGGAGCCGGTGATGGGGAAGGCGTATGCCCGGCCCCGCTCTCCCGGCGGGAAAGCGAAGGCCAGCATGGCATTGCCGTTGCCGTGTATCAGACCGGCGCCGAATCCCTGCAGGCCTCGTAGCACTATCACCTGGGTGAGGTCCTGGGCCGCTACGATTCCCACGGCGCCAAGGGTGATGATGATCGTGCCGATGAAAAACACCCGAGGGTGCCCGAAGCGGTCTCCCAGCCTGGCACCAAGGAACACGGTGCTGCCCAGCACCAGCAGGTTGGCGATGACGATCCACGCTGCGTCGTCTACTGAGTACCCGAAGTCGCGGGCAATGCTTGGGAGCGCCAGCGTTACCGGCAGGCTGGAGAGCTGCACCAGCAACTGCCCGCCGGTCATGGCCAGCAGTACCTGGCGCCGCTCCTTGGAGTGCACTACACTCCTGTAATTCTCGATAAACCCCGGCATTCAACGGTCCTTCGCCGGATGAACAAAGTGCCGCCACTTTATCACTTTTGGCAATATCGAGCCACCTTATGTATCAATGGCCAAGCCAATTCCCGGCTGCGGTATAATGTGCCGCAGATCACAAACTGACGAGGATTTTCGATGGTCAACACCCCTGTCCGGCTGACTGAACTCTCTCACTGCGCTGGTTGAGCGGCCAAGCTGAGCCAGAAGGACCTGGTACAGGTCCTAAGCAAGCTGCCCGTGGTTGACCATCCCGACCTGCTGGTTGGATCGTCCACGGGCGACGATGCCGCCGTATACCGGTTGGACGACAACACCGGCCTGGTATTGACGGTCGACTTCTTCACGCCCATCACCGACGATCCCTACGAGTTCGGCTTGGTGGCTGCAGCCAACTCCCTCAGCGATGTCTACGCCATGGGCGGCCGACCGCTGGTGGCCCTCAATGTGGTTGGCTTCCCCGCTGCACTTGCTGGCGAGATGCTTGGCGATGTGCTGCGCGGCGGCTACGACAAGGCTGCCGAGGCCAACTGCCTGATCGTCGGCGGTCACACGGTCGACGACAATGAACCAAAGTACGGTCTATCGGTTGTGGGCCTGGTCCAGCCCGGGCGCCAGGTTTCCAATGCCGGTGCGCAGCGCGGGGATATCCTGGTGCTCACCAAGCCGCTTGGCACCGGCATCGTCGCAACAGGCTGCAAGGCGGGTGTCGCGCCGCCGGGCTCGGTGGAAACGGCCGTTGAGACAATGGCAACACTCAACCGCGCCGCATCCGAGGCGATGATGGAAGTCGGCGTCAATTCCTGCACCGATGTAACCGGATTCGGTCTGATGGGCCACCTGACGGGGATGCTGAGGGCCAGTGGTGTCAGCGCCGAGATTAGCGCCTCAAAAGCCCCGGTACTGCCCGGCGCCCACGAACTGCTGGCGCAGGGCGTCGCCCCCGGTGGCACCCACCGGAACCAGGCCGGCGTGGAGGATTATGTTGACTGGGACGACGCCGTCAGCGAAAACGACCGGCTGCTCCTCTGCGACGCGCAGACTTCCGGTGGCCTCCTTATTTCCGTTCCCGAGGAAAAACTTTCCACGCTGCTGGAAGCCCTTGAGCGTCGCAGTGTGGCAACCCGCGCCGTTGTCGGGAGAATCCGCGACGGCGCCCCGGGGACAGCCCGGGTGACAGCCTGACGATTTCATAACTATTCTATCCGAACTCTACCCAAACGTGAGGTGGGGCTTGAAGCGTCCCGACCAAGTGAAGACGGCCCCCGACCAAGGCTACGGCGAGCGGGTGCCTCCCGGCCAGTTCGTCACCACCAAGTTCCCGGTGCTTACCTACGGCCCGGAACCCGCTGTCGACATCGACACCTGGCAGTTCCGGGTTTTCGGACTCGTGGGTCAGGAGATCAGCCTCGATTGGAAGGCGTTCACCGAATTACCCTGGCAGGTCCTGGAAGCCGACTTCCACTGCGTAACCCAGTGGAGCGCGCTGGACCAGACCTGGGAGGGGGTGGCAGTGTCCGATCTGCTGTCGCTGTCCGGCGTTTCGGCGGAAAGCAAGTTCATCATGGCCCACTGCTTCGGGGGATACAGCACCAACCTGCCACTCGATCTCGCGCTGGAAGAGGGCTTCCTGGCCCACAAGCAGGGCGGGCAGCCGATTGGCAAGAGCCACGGTTGGCCCCTGCGCCTCGTCGTCCCCAGTATCTACGGCTGGAAGAGCGCCAAGTGGGTTAACGGCATTGAGCTCATGGCCGAGGACTCGCCGGGCTTCTGGGAACAGCGCGGCTACCACAACAACGGCGATCCCTGGAAGGAAGAACGATTCTGGCCCGAATTGTCGCACTAGCACAGTGGCGATACGCAGGCAGAATAGTAAAAGGGGCGGCCAGTAGGCCGCCCCTATCAGTTCGCAGGATTGATTTGCAGTCGTGGTCTACGCAGCCAGCGGCAGCTGTTCCTTCTCATCCAGCCAAACCGGGTTCACCTGCCTGGGCCTGGACACCACGGCCGGCTGGCTCTCCACGTCGCGCATGAGGCCGCACTGGAGGCAGCTCAGAAAACTGCCGTAGCTGTCGTGGCTCAGCGTCACATCTCCCTGGCACTTGGGGCACGCACCGAAGTAGATCATTGGGCACCTCCTCTCCCTGCGCGACGCCCGCCCTCTTTTTCGAAGCGGCGCCGGCACTTTCACGGCCGCGACCTGCGGCCTGTTCACTCCCTATTCCCCGACGATGACCGTTCGTCTGCGGCCCCGGCCTGCTGCCATTGTCTCCATTCAGGTCCGGGTCTCCCGGGGCTTGGCCATCATCGTTCTAAACTACTACGCCAGCGGTTGAGTTACGGATTCTTATTTGACACAAAATACATGACTTGACACGACTTGTATCAAACCTTATCATATGAATCAGCACAGGTCAACACCTTCAGGGGAGTTGGAATATGACCCAACAGAGACGAGTCCAGGCCAGGCGCCGGGCGCCATCACCGCCCCTTCCGGGACAGGATGCGCCATACCGCCCGGCAGACACGTCGATTTCCCCATCCGGTGCGGCACAGCAGGAGGCCGGCGCTAGCGAAGCCCCTGGGCGCGAGGACGACACGGTAGTCGCCATGGAGGGTGTCTACATCATCAGCGTCGCCGCCCGAATTCTGGACATGCACCCTCAGACGCTGCGAAAGTACGAGCGCCTGGGGCTGGTCCGGCCCGGTAGAACTCTGGGCATGCTCCGCCTATACTCGACGGAGGATATTCGGAAACTCCGGATAATCCGTCATCTTTCTGACGAAATGGGGCTCAACTTGGCGGGCGTCGAGTTCGCCTTGGCTGCGATACAGAACCTTTTGACCATGCAGCAACGGCTGGCCGCCAAGCTCGGCCCAGAGGCCGGGGAACAGGTTAGGGAAGAATTGCACCTGCTGTTCGAGAGCCTGAACCTGCCCGTTGACCAGTGAGACCCCATGTGGCATGACTCGGAAACCAATGCAGGAAATGCCTGATGCCTGACAAACAAGACCAGGAACCAACGGAAGAGAACAGCCGGGAAGAAACCGGCGAAGCGGCCTGTGGCGGCAGAGAAACCGATAGCACCCTGGATTTCGCTCACTTGCCGCCAGAGTTGAAAGTGGCTGCCCTGGATGAAAGGCTCGAAGCCGCGGAGGCAGAAGCCGAAAGGTTCCGCAACGAGGTGCAATACAAGGAGGCCGAGTTGCAGACCGAGAGGCGGCGCTTTGCCGAACAGCGAGCCGCCGCAGCCCGGTACAGGGACGAGGACCTGCTCCTCGACCTGCTGCCCGCCATCGAGGGTCTCGAGCTGGCCCTCAACGCCGAGGTCACCGACCAGTGGGGTGAGGGCGTCAAGCTCGCGGTGCGGGAGATGAAGCGGCGGCTGGAAATGCGGGGCGTGAGCCTCATCGACACAGCGGTCGGAAAGCCCTTCGACCCCAATGAACATGAGGCCCTGGCCTACCAGGCAACCGACGGTCAGCCGCCCGACCATGTCGTGCAGTTGGTCCGTCCGGGGTACCGGTTACATGACCGGCTGCTGCGGGCGGCCCAGGTGATAGTGGCCCGGGAGCCCTAGGCACATCCCTGCGGCGCGGGCTGACTGTAAATCGCCAACAACCAACAATTGGGAAACTATCTCGGAACCAGTTGCACTCAAATATCCGTCATTCCCGCCTTCTGGGGGATCCAGTGGCCAGGACCATGAATTCGATCGGTGCAAACATGGCTCCACAGTTTTGAGATAGTCTCTGAAGAAAATTAGACAAAACTTGAGAACTTATTCAGGAGAGAAGAAATGCCTAAAGTTCTGGGCATAGACCTTGGCACAACCAACTCGGTCGCAGCGGTCATTGAAGCCGGCGAGCCCGGCGTGGTCGAAAATGCCGAGGGCGGACGCCTAACCCCTTCCGTTGTGGCGCTCAACACCCGTACTGGCGAGCGATATGTGGGTCAGGTGGCAAAGCGCCAGGCGGTCACGAACCCCGAGAACACGCTCTTCTCGGTCAAGAGGCTCATGGGACGCCGCTACGACGACCCCGAGGTCATGAGCGCCACCTCAAAGCTGCCCTACCAGGTAGTGCAGGCGGCAAACGGCGACGCGCATGTCAAGATGGGCGACGACAGCTACGCCCCGCCTCAGATCTCGTCATTCGTGCTACAGAAAATCAAGCAGGATGCCGAGGCCAAGCTGGGCGAGCGGATTACCCAGGCGGTCATTACGGTCCCGGCCTACTTCAACGATTCGCAGCGCCAGGCAACCAAGGACGCCGGCACCATCGCCGGACTTGAAGTGCTGCGCATCATTAACGAACCAACCGCTTCCTCCCTGGCCTACGGTCTGGACAAGACCCGGACCGACGCCAGCATCGCTGTCTTTGACCTGGGCGGTGGGACCTTTGATATCACTATTCTCCAGATGGGCGAGGGCGTGTTCGAGGTGAAGTCGACCAACGGCGACACCTTCCTCGGCGGCGACGACTTTGACCAAGCGATTCTCGAATGGCTGATCACGGAATTCCGGCGCGAGACGGGCATCGACCTGTCCAGCGACCGGATGGCCCTGCAGCGCCTCCGCGATGCGGCCGAGCGCGCCAAGGTCGAGCTCTCCAGTGTGGTGGAAACGGAGATCAATCTGCCCTTTATCACCGCTGATGCCAGCGGCCCGCAGCACCTGGTCAAGTCACTGACCCGCGGACGGTTCGAGCAGTTGGTCACCGGCCTCATCGACCGTACGGCAGGCCCCTGCCAACGGGCGCTGGCAGACTCCGGGCTCTCGGCCAGCGAGATAGATGAGGTCATCATGGTCGGCGGTATGTCCCGCATGCCTGCCGTACAGGAGAAGGTCAAGGAGCTCTTCGGTAAGGAGCCCAACCGCAATGTCAACCCGGACGAAGCCGTCGCCCTCGGTGCGGCAATCCAGGCGGGCGTGCTGGGCGGAGAGGTCGGCGACATCGTGCTGCTGGACGTTACTCCCCTCACCCTGGGGCTGGAGACGCTGGGCGGCGTGATGACAACCCTGATTTCTCGCAACACGACCATTCCGACCAAGAAGAACGAGACTTTCACCACCGCTGCCGACAGCCAGACCACGGTGGACATCCATGTGCTCCAGGGCGAGCGCACCATGGCGGGCGACAACAAGTCCATCGGCCGGTTCATGCTGGACGGGATCATCCCGGCCCCCAGGGGCATTCCCCAGATTGAGGTGACCTTCGACATCGATGCCAATGGCATCCTCAGCGTATCCGCCCAGGACAAGGGCACCGGAAAAGAACAGCGCATCGTCATTCAGTCCGGCTCCGGCATGGACAAGTCAGACATCGAGCGCATGGTGGACGAGGCCCGACAGTATGAAGCCGACGACCAGAAGCGCCGCGAGGAGGTCGAGACCCGTAACCAGGCCGACTCGATGGTCTACCAGGCCGAAAAGCTACTCAACGACAATGCGGACAAGGTCCCACAGGAGTTGAGGGCCGAGGTCCAGAGCAAGATCGACGCCCTCCGTGCAGCCTCCGCGTCGGGTAACGTCGCCGAAATGCAAACGGGGATCAATGAACTGAATGCAGCGTTGCAGCGCCTCGGGGAAGTGATATACAGCCAGAACGCCGGGCCCGGACCGGGAGCGCCGGGAGCGCCGGGAGCCGGAGAAATGGACGACGGCCCACAGGACGATGCGGGCACCGTAGAGGGAGAATTCCGGGAAGTTTAAGGGGGGTAGCACACCCTGGTGCAGGGGAGAATAAGGCCTCTCGCCCGCCTCCCCTGCACAGAATTGATCGAAATACGCCTCGACGACACACTCCCAAGCGATTACGGTGATAGTCAAGAACTGATATAATTAGTTTTTAGCCGGGACATAAAGTCCTAGGATTTCTAGGAAAACGCTTGGTTGAAAGCGGGTGGTGGTCTCATGAACGCGCAACCAGAACGAGCAGACAGGGAACTCTTGAACCATGAAGGCCCGGATGGCGATTTCACGCCTGTCATCGCCAGTCCCTCCCTCAGCCAGTGGCGAGTGGAGGGGATTGAGCGGGACCTTACGCCCCTCCAGTACCACTATCTGAGCATGATGAAGCGCCTGATCGCTCTGAAGAACAGATATCAGGAAGACGCCGAAGCTGAAGATTGGTTGATGTCCGCCATCAACAAGTCCATCTTCTCCACGCTTAGAGACAGCTTGGAAGCCAATGTGGGCGACGAGGCCAAGGACCTGCTCAACCCGCAGCAACGCGTGGACTAAATCCGGTCACCCATCCGGCACGGCAATTCCAGCTACCACAGCGGGGACGGACTCAGCGCCGTCCCCTTTCCTTTTGCCGCAAGTTACCTCAAGACTCCCTGCCGGGATGGTTGTTACTACTGAACGATCCCGTGTACCGGGAACACCTGCTCCTTCAGGGACGCCACAGTTTCCCCAGCGTGCCGCCTTATGTCCAGCCTCAGGGTCGAAGGTACTTCCGGCGAACCGCTGTCTCTCAGGTGTCCGATGCCATGTTCCAGCGCAAAGTGGCGGGGGAGAGTGTCCGGCCACTCGACGCCCAGCATCTCGCCGTAGGCCAGCGTCCACGCTCGGGCAACGGCCATCAGGTCGTATCCTCCGCCACCCATTGCGAGCCACGGCACCCCAAGAGCCGAAAGTTCCCTTACCACTTCGACGAATCCCATGGTCGTCAGTTGCAGGTGCGTCAGCGGGTCGGAATGATAGCTGTCGATCCCAAGCTGCGTCACCAGGACATCGGGCGCAAACGCCCGCACCAGCGGCGGCACAATCTGACGGAACGAGTCGAGGTACACATCGTCTCCCGTATACGGGAAAAGCGGCAGGTTGACCGAATAGCCGCGGGCATTTCCCGCCCCCTGTTCATCAACAAATCCGGTGCCCGGAAACAGGTACCGCCCCGATTCGTGCACTGAGATGGTCAGCACCCTGTCGTCGCCGAAAAACGCCTCCTGCACGCCGTCGCCGTGATGGGCGTCCACGTCTACATACACCACCCGCATACCCCTTCGGAGAAAGAGGTGAATCGCCAGGGCAGGGTCGTTGAATACGCAGAACCCGGATGCGTGCCCGGCGGCGGCGTGATGCAGTCCCCCGGAAATGTTGAAAGCCGCGTCCACCGTCCCGTCCGCCACCATTTCTGCGGCCAGCAGCGTGGCACCAGAACTGAGCGCGGCCGCCTCGTACATTCCCCGGTAGTAGGGGTTGTCTCCCTGCAGGCTGAAGTTGAACCGGTGGGCTTCGTGCATTCCCTCGCCGGCGCCGAGCCGCTTGACGGCGTCAATGTACTCAGGAGTGTGCAGCCAGCCGATCTCTTCCTCCAGTGCCGAACGGGGAGTGACCAGCACTGCGTCTTCGCTGTCGAACGCCCCGTAGCCCTGCAGAAGCTCGTAGGTGTACCGCAGCCTCACCGGCCGCATGGGGTGATCGCCTCGAAGCTCATGCCTCGACATCTGGCCGTCGTATACAAATGCAGCCCGGGGCATATTTCCGCTCCTGCCCTTTGCAACTATCTCAAGACCCGCCACAGTCCAAAACCGTTATTTCCGGTTTCGCGGGAATCCAGTGGTCCAGACCGTGTATCTGGCCGTTGAGATCAAGGGCATGACAGTTTTGAGATAGTTTCTTGGAGAGTCCCGTCAAATTGAGTTGCCCGGTATTAAACCGCCTGCTTCTGTCATTCCCGCTTTCGCGGGAATCCACAATGCCTTTCCTGCTGAAATGCGCTTTGGTTACGGCAACGCATGGATTGCTGCGTAAGCAGCAATGACAGGATAAATTGACGACACCCTCCAGTGGAAGACGATGGTCTAAACTGAGGCTCTCCTCGAGCCATGAGGCCGGAGGCCGGGTCCGGAAGGCCCGCATTGCCGGGGCGAGTCCGGCTCGTTTCAGCTTCAAGCATACACCCCGGCCGTCCCGCGCAGGCGATCACTTGACCACAGACCACAATTGCCTGCTGGTACAGCATCGAAGCCCAAATTTTATAATTTTTTCAAAATTCGATAAAATTGGCGCCCGATAACGCGGCGGAATTTGTGGTGCTCGCGGTATAGTAATACCCGCAACGGAAAAACCGTCGCGCAATATTTTCTGCCCTGATGGGCAGCTATCGCGCCGGATCGCTTGATACCGGCCCAACTTGCCCCAAGGCCCAGATGAGGCCGGGGCGTCAATAGATTACACGGGGGTTTGCGTCTGACGCGGCGTGGGGCCGCACCAGCCCGAAGACTCGAACGACAAGGTCTATGCCAGGTCGGCCATGCGCCAGGCCGGCCACGCCCATCACCTCGAGTCTGGGACTAAAACATTCAGTCCTTTGGACCATTTATCTATTCATCTTGCCATTGGACTGGAAAGTGCGCCTTCCGTAATCATCTTAGTCTGAGGAGTGTTTGCCATGCCCATCGATTTCGACGAATCCATGCTACAGAGGCTCAAGCAGGCCGAGATGGCAGAGCGGGAACTGGCGCGCCTGCAGCCCCTCGCCTCAGAAGCGCCGGAGTTGAGAGTGAAACAGGAACGGGCCGCCAAGTTCGAGGACAGCCTGCGACGCCGGGACATGTCCCTGGCTGAAGCAAAACAGATGGTGGAATCGGCCAGTGTCCGCCAGGTGGAGATACCGGCGCTCCTGGACAGCGCCTCCCAGTCCGTGGCGGCCCTCTTTGCTGCAATGAAGGACGTCAACACCAGGCGCCGCCGTGCCGCCGAAGCCCTCGCCATCGTTGACCGGGTCGACTACGATGTCGAGCTGGAAGAGGTCGGCGAGGAACAGCGCCAGTACGACCGCGACCCTCGCGGGCTCGCCTACGCCCTCGCCGCCCGCCACGGCGAAGCGCGGGTCAAGCAGATGCTGGAAGACATGGACCCAGGCTTCGATCTGCTCAGGAACTGCAATCGCAGCGACGCCCTTCACCGGGACGTCTCTGAATTCGTCATGGAGCACGTCAACGCCCGGGAGAGCAGCGGCGCCAAGTCGGCCACCTTCCTCAAGAACACTGTGGTGCATCGGGAGGCTCAGCCAACGACTGAGTCGGACGGAAGCTACGAGAGCTATTCCGAGCCCGAAATGGCCAGCGCCAACTAGCAATCCTGGCACCTGGGACAATCACAGGGGCGTCCGCCGAGGTCGCCCCTGACCCGCTTTCATTTCCTGCTCCCCCCACCGGCGGGGGTGGCGTGTTCCAACAGGACCCGTCGGCCGCTGCGAGGGGGCTGGGGTTCCACCCTAGCCCTAACCCTCTCCCTCAAGGGAGGGGGAATGGTCGAGGGCCCCTGGGGGCTGGGCTGCCATCGTTGACCCTTGTATTGCAGGGGTATAGACTCTCGCCATCACGCATGGCGGGAGGTTAGCTTGGCGTCCCTCGAACAATACGAAAACAGCTACGACAATATCCGTTTCGAGCGGCGGGACGGAATCCTGCAGATGACCTTCCATACCAATGGAGGTCCGTTGCAGTGGGGTTCCGGTCCTCACGAGGAATTCCCTCGCGCCTTTGCCGACATTGGCAGCGACCGCGAAAACCGGGTCATCATCCTCACCGGGACCGGCGACACCTTCTCAGGCCCCCAAGGTACCGCTGCCGGCGCACCAAAGCGTGCGCCCCGGGAGTGGGACCGGACATATTGGGAAGGAAAGAAGCTGCTCGGCAACCTTCTCGACATCGAAGTGCCGATGATTGCCGCCGTCAACGGCCCTGCTTTGAGGCATTCCGAGATTCCCCTCCTGTGCGACATCGTACTGGCCTCCGATAACGCGGCCTTCCAGGACTCCGGCCACTTCATGAGCAACCTCGTACCGGGCGACGGAGTGCATGTTGTGTATCCGATGCTGCTCGGCGCCAATCGAGGTCGTTACTTCCTCCTTACCGGGCAGTCAATCGGCGCCCAGGAGGCACTCACGCTTGGACTGGTCGGCGAGGTCCTGCCGCCGGACGATCTGCTGCCTCGCGCTTGGGAACTCGCCCGCCAGGTCGCTGAGAAGTCCGACATCGTCCTGCGTTACACACGGGTCGCGACCACTCAGTACATCAAGCGTCTGATGCAGGATCTCTTGGGCTATGGCCTCGCTCTGGAAGGCCTCGGCTCTGCCGACTCGCTGCTCAGCCAGCAATAAACCGCTGCGTCCCATGACACAGCGCGCTTGAAAATCCGTAACCTATCTGGCAAGATGGCCCCATGAGACTAGGAGCTTTTGAAATAGCCGAACCCGTTCCGGTGCTCAGGGAGCCACACGCTTTCGCCATGATTCGTCCCTGGGTCGATGTGGGCAGCGTGGGCACCCTCACGCTGAACCGCCTAGAGCGGTTCATGGGGTCCAAGGAGTTGGGCCGCCTGCACCGCCCCGGCACCTTTTTTGACTTCACCCGTTACCGCCCGAACATGCGATTCGTGGACGGCGCGAGACAGGTCAAGATTCCCAACAGCACCATCCGCTACGCCACCACGGAAAATGGTCCCGACTACCTGTTCCTCCACCTTCTAGAGCCTCACTCTAATGGCGAGGACTACACCGACTCCATCCTTGAAGTCGTCCGCCACTTCGGAGTGAAGCGATATTGCCGGATCGGCGCCATGTACGACGCCGTGCCTCACACGAGGCCGTTGCTCGTGACAGGTTCCCTCGGCGATGTGGAGCAGAAGCGTCAGGTCCCAAACTTCAAGCTGCAGCAAAGCACATATCAAGGCCCGACAACGATCATGAACCTCCTCTCCGAGGGAATTGAAAAGGACAGCATCGAGACCATCAACTTCATGGTCCACCTTCCCCAATATGTCCAGCTTGAAGAGGATTACGCGGGCACTTCGCGGATGATCGAGGTCCTGTCGTCGGTCTACGATAACATTCCTCCCGACCTCGCTCCGGTTCGACGTGGGCAGCGCCAGTACCGGGAGCTCAATGCCACCGTGGATCGGAATTCCGAATTGAAGACCCTGATCCAGCAGATGGAACAGTACTACGATTCCCAACTCACCGCTGAGGCCGAAGCCTCCGCCTCGGAGGAGAGCGGTTCCACAACCACTCTCTCCCCTGAGATAGAGGCCTTTCTCAGCGAGTTGGGCGACAGGCTGGAAAGCGAGACCGAGTCCGACCAGGATGACTGACGACTCACTGGCAGTCTTTCGCACCTGACAATCACCCGGCCACGCGCCTCCAGGCGTGGCCGTTCTTCGTGACCCTTCAAAACACTCTGCCAGTTCACCAGTGGCAGGAGGTCTTCGATGAAGTTGAACGATTTCGTGTCCGGCTGCCTCGACCAGCACTTCAACGCGATGGCCCGGTCCGTGGAGGGGCTGTCCGATGACGAGATGCGGTGGATGCCCACTCCAGAGTGCTCTTCCATCGGCTTTCTCCTCTGGCACTACGGACGCACTCTCGACCGCTGGGTTCACTCCCGTCTGCAGGGCGTTCCACAGCTCTGGGAACAGGGTTGGGCCGGGCGGCTCGGGATGGAAGCAACCGAGCCCAGTGACACCGGCTACGGTTACGGACCCGACCGCCTCGCCGCATTTCGCCCCCCGGACGCTGATCTGTTGCTGGAATATGCCGAGGCAGCCCTCGAGGCGTCCAAAGCCTACCTGTCGGATCGCTCCGAGTCTGACTTTGGCGAAATGAGCGTGACCAATCCCCGGGGAGGAACCATGACCCTTGGCAACATGTGCCAGCAGCTCCTCTGGGAATTCAACCAGCACGGCGGACAGATCGCCTACCTGCGGGGCATGCAGCGGGGCCTCGAGGACTCATCCTACAGCGGCGGCCTCCTGGAGGGATTGGCTGCGAAGGAGGCCCGCGATGCCTGAGCGGGACCTGCTGCTGATGGTGCAGATGACCTGCGCCAGGGAGCACCTGGAGCCGTTCACCACCTGGTACAACAGCCATCTGCCCAATCTGCTGCGAATCCCTGGCTACCAGTGGGCCCAGCGATATGTGAACCTGGACGGCGGCACCAGATTCACCGCCCTCTACGGGATCCGCAGCGCCGAAGACCTACCCTCACTCTTGCAGTTCGGCAGCCCTGATTTGCACTCCATCGCCGCTTCGGAGTTTTCGGTGTTCGGCACGCTGCAAGGAATGAGCGACCACACCTCCAACGTTTACGAGCAGATTGCCGGGGACTCCCTGCGGGACCCGCTGCTGTTGTCGGACTGCCCGCTCAGCATCGTAACGGCGGATGTGGACCCTGCGCACGAAGAGGAATGGGATCGTTGGTACACCGAGTCCCATCTCCCTGGCGTCTTGAATGTCCCCGGCTATGCTCTTGGCGCGCGCTTCCGGCGCCTTGATCACCCATCCCTCGGCGGCTTCAACACCGGCCCAAAGTATCTCGCCCTTTACGAATGCGACAGCGAGGATGTCCTTCCCACCCTCGTCCCCGGGGAGAATGCTCACCCCGAGGCTTTAGCCGAACTGGATCGATGGCAGGCCTACGGCGCGCTGCACGCCAGGAACTTCGGCTGGGGCTTCTACCGCCTCATCTCCAAGCACTTCAAGTGGACGGACCTCAGTGGCGGATGACTGAAAATCCACTCACAATAGTTGACGACCTGCCCTTCCTGAATGGCACCAAGGCGCATCAAATCGGGAGACTTGCCAATATAAGACTCGTCATTGTTATGTAAGCAGGGAGCAAAACAGTCCCTGTCCCTCCGGGAGAGGATTAGGGTGAGACGTTCCCTCGTTATTTCACAGGCAACACTTGACCCCCAGACCAGCACTCACCTCAGGGGAGAAGAAAAACCAGAGGACCCTGCCGTGCCACGCAGTGCAACCGCGTTCTAACTTGATACGCGGTGCAGCCCCCGTCATTTCCGCGAAAGCGGGAATCCAGAGGGTTCTGCGCCGACTCAATCAGCTTCGGGCAGGGAGGAGTGGATTCCTGCTTTCGCGGAAATGACAGAGGACGGGGGCGCGGGAATGACGATTTATTGGGCTTCATAGAATTAGAATGCTTTTGCCCCGCGTACCACGGGTGCCAATTGCGCCCCACGGTCGCTCGGTGTTAGATTGAAAGGCGGTGTTCGTATTCCGACTATCGATACGGGACTGCGACTATGACCTCAGCAGGCAACGGCAGCAAGCAAGGCGTCATCTTCTCCGGAATGCGGCCCACGGGCCTTCTGCATCTCGGAAACTACATCGGCGCCCTGCAGAACTGGGTGGCCCTCCAGGACGACTACGACTGCATCTACTGCGCCGTGGACATTCACGCGCTGACCACAGTGGAATCCGAGGCGGACGTCGCCTCGATTCAGTCAAATGTCGAGGACATGATACTGGACTGGCTGGCCGCAGGGCTTGACCCGGAGCGGAGCATCATCTTCGTCCAGTCTCAGGTCCCCGAGGTTATGACCCTGCACACCTTGCTGAGCATGGTCACCCCGCTGGGCTGGCTCACCCGCGTCCCCACCTTCAAGGAAAAGGTGCGGCAAATGGATGAGACCGAGGAGACTGTGAACTACGGTCTCGTTGGTTACCCCGTCCTTCAGACCGCCGACATCATCCTCTACAAGGCCGACACCGTACCCGTGGGCCGCGACCAGATCCCGCACATCGAGCTTTCCCGGGAAATCGCCCGACGCTTCAACAACTTCTTCGGCGATACCTTCCCGGAGCCCCAGGTAAAGCTGACCGAATCGCCCCTGCTCCTCGGACTGGACGGGCAGGCCAAGATGTCCAAGTCCCTGGACAACCACCTGGACCTCGCGGCCACCCCGGAAGACACCACCAAGCGGGTGATGACCGCCTTCACCGACCCCCAGCGCACCACGCGGAACATCCCGGGTCGTCCCGAGGTCTGCAACGTCTACTCGATGCACCGGATGTTCAGCCCACCGGCTGGCGTCACCGCAGTCTACGACGAGTGCGTTACCGCCTCCCGGGGCTGCGTCGACTGCAAGCGGCAGCTCGCGGGCAGCATCAACGACTTCCTGGAACCCATGAGGGAGCGGCGTCGCGAGTTTGAGTCCCGCCCCGGCTTCGTGAAAGAAGTACTTGACCACGGCGGCAAGCGGGCCCGGGCCATAGCGGTCCGCACCATCGAGGAAGTCTACGAGAAGATGGGACTGGCCCGGCAGTAAACAACGGCAACCAAGATGATCGATTCAACTGGAGAATGATGAGGAAACTGGCAGCAATTGTGCTCGCAGGGCTGCTCGTGGCCGTTCTGGTCGCCTGCGGCAGCGAAGCTCCAGCCGTACCCGACACCCCCGTACCTCCCACCTCCATTCCAACCCTGGCTCCGACCAGCCCGCCCGACACTCCCGCCCCGGCGGCGACAGCGACTACTGCGGCCCCAACCGAGGCACCAGCTCCCACAGAGCCGCCTCAACCAACCGAGGAGCCTGTGGCGACTGCTGTTCCGACCCAAGCGCCGGAGCCCACCGATACTCCCGAGCCAGACCCCACACCGGTCCCGGAGAATACTCCGACGCCGGAGCCGACCTCCACGCCCACACCCACGCCGGAACCGGACCTGCCGCCGATAGTGGTCACCCTGGCTCCCCTGGGCGACAACCTGATCTGGGTGGCCCATTACGACAACGCAACCCAGAACTTGTTCGTCTACGACCCCAGCGGCACTTTTTCCCCGGATGTGTTGCCTCTTCCACCCGGGGTATCGGTAGACGACCCTTCAGCCATCGGGTCACTGTCGGAGTTGGTCACGGGAAAAATCTACTGGATCATGGCCGGGAAGGAGCAGAAAGTTCAGTTGGGAGGCCAGGAACTGACTATAAGTTCCGGTCTCAACTTCCTGTCCTGGAGATAGCTCAGGCTACATCTAAACGCACGTCTCTTTTGCCGACAGGCCGGTAACCAGGACCTGGCTGTACCCTTCACCCCACAGGCAAGGAAGAAATGACAGAACCTTCGACAGGTGCCCTGCCGGTTACTGCCGACGGGCGCACCGCTATGGACATAGCCCTTCAGGCCACTGCAGTGGCCGGGGAAATCATCCGCAACGGTTGGAATTCCGACAAGCAGATCACCTTCAAGGGCCGCGCCGACATCGTAACCGACATAGACGTCGCCGCCGAAAAGGCTATCCTAGAGATCCTGACCAGCGCCTTCCCTGACTTCGGCATCCTCGCCGAAGAATCACAGCCCGTGACCGGGTCCTCTCCCTACCGCTGGGTAGTTGACCCCCTGGACGGCACCCGAAACTACGCCCAGAGCATTCCCCACTTCTGCACCATCGTGGCCCTGGCCGAGGGCGATGACATCGTCGCGGGCGTGATCTACGACCCAGTTCGCGAGGAAACCTTCACCGCATCCCAGGGACAGGGCGCCTTCCTCAACGGGACCCCTATATCGGTCTCCGAGACCACCGAACTGTCCCGCAGCCTGCTCAGCTGCGACCTGGGATATGTCGACGAAAAGGCCGGCCTGGCCCTGGACATGCTCCGCTCCCTCTGGCCCGGATTATACAGCGTGCGCCTGATGGGATCTGCCGGACTGGGCGTGGCCTACGCCGCCTCCGGCAGGGTGGACCTTTTCTTCCACCACTCCCTTTCGCCTTGGGACATCGCCGCGGGCCTCATCCTTGCCAAGGAGGCTGGCGGCCGCATCGTTGACCGGCAGGGGAATGAAGCCGGTCTGTTTACGCCCAGCGTAATCTGCTCCAGCCCCACCTTAATCGACGGCTTCCTGTCCGCCACCGACGGCTTGCCCTGGCGGACGGCACTGTGACCCAGTGTTCGGCCCGGGTGTCCCCACATCTCTCGCGGAGCGATTCGCTTGAGCAACGGCTATGACCTCATAATCATAGGCGGCGGAGGCGGCGGCTCTGCCCTTGCTGCCGGTATGGCATCTGCTGGCGCCCGGACGCTGGTAGTAGAGGCCGAACGGGCCTTCCGAGACCGTGTGCGCGGCGAAGCCATAATGCCCTGGGGCGTTGCGGAAGTGCGTCTTCTTGGCCTGGAGCCCGTGCTCCAAAAGACGAAAGCCAATCCCCTGACGTTCTGGGACTCCTATCAGGGTGCCGACCGCTCGGGGCACCGAGATCTGACGCGCACCACCCCTGTCCACGAACCCGTGATGGCCTGCTACCACCCTGCGCTACAGACCGCCCTGCTCGAGCACGCCGAAGAGTCTGGCGCGGAGGTCTGGCGCGGTGCCCGCGTCAATGCGCTGACCCCTGTCGGAGACTCGTCTCATCCAACAGTGTCAGTGGAACTGAACGGTGGCACCCGGCAGCTCTCGGCTCGCATGCTCGTTGGCGCCGACGGGCGGGGCTCCCCAACCCGCGGATGGGCCGAATTCCCCACGCAACAGGACCCCGAGCGCAACCTGGTCTCCGGCGTACTCATGGACGGCGTCGACCTCTCGGACGATGCCACCCACGCTTGGCTGAACACTGACTCCGGGCACTTCATCCTCAACTTCCCCCAAGGCAACGGCCGCGCCCGGGTCTACCTCTGCTACGCCGACGGAAGTGCCAGGCGCTACGGCGGAGCTAGGGATGTCAAGGAAGTCATCGGCCAGTGCATCTCATCCGGCGTTCCTGCCGAAGTCTACGCTGGCGCCAGACCCGCCGGCCCTCTGGCCACCTTCGACGGCAGAACAACTTGGGCAGAAACGGCCTATCGCGGCGGTGTGGCCCTGGTGGGAGATGCTGCGGCCAACACCGACCCCACCTGGGGCCAGGGACTGTCCATGGCCCTCCGAGATGCCCGCGTGCTGAAAGACCACCTGCTCTCCAGCGACAACTGGGACGAGGCAGGAAGGGCCTACGCCGAAGCCCGCCAGCAGTACTTCTCGGTGGTCCATTCGATGGAAAACTGGCAGACCCAGCTGCTGATGGACACCGGCCCCGAAGCCGACTCAGTACGCGGTCGAGCCTTTCGCAGCTGGCGAGACGACCGGACCCGCAACCCCGACACCTTCCTCAGCGGCCCCGGCCAGAAGCTGGACGACTCAGACCGCCGCCGCTACTTCGGCGACGACTAGGTTACTAAACAGCCCCGCCTCTACCGGCGGACGCCGCTTCCCTGGTTCGCCAGGATGACGCCATCAGCCATCAGGGCGTCTACCTCTTCCTGGCCGAACCCCCGCTCCAGCAGGACTTCCGCCGAGTGCTCTCCCAACGCCGGAGCGCGCCTCCGTATGCTGCCCGGAGTCCCCGAGAGCTTCACCGGCACTCCTATGTTCCGTATCGTCCCCAGGTCCGGGTCTTCGGTATAGACCAGCATCTCCCGGGCCAGCACCTGCGGATCGCGGTAGACCTGCTCCATGTTGTAGATCGGCCCGGCGACCACACCCGCACTGTCCAGGAGCTCCAGCCAGTGTTCCGTGTCTTCAGTCGAAAAGGTCTCCTCCAGCAGGGCCGCCAGCTCCTCCTCCCTGGCCTTCCGGTCCCACGAATTGCGGAACCTGTCGTCCTCCTTCAGGTCTTCGCGGCCAATGGCCCGGCAGAGCTGCTCCCAGGTCGGCTGTGTGGCCGCACCGAGGTTCAGGTAGCCGTTCTTCGTCCGCAATGCCTGGTAGGGCGCCGACACGCGGTGCGCCGAACCCAGCGGCCCGGGTATCTCCCCCTCGGCGAAGTAGACCGACGACTCCCAGACGGTATACGCCACTCCCGCCTCCATCAGCGAGGTGTCCACCATCTGGCCAACCCCGGTCTTCAGCGCATGGATGTACGCCGCCATGATCCCGTTGGCCCCCAAAAGCCCCGCAGTGAGGTCGGTGATGGGCACTCCCACCTTGGCCGGGGGCGAGTTGGGGTGCCCCGTGATGCTCATCAGCCCGCTGACGCCCTGCGCCACCAGGTCGAACCCGCCGCGATTTCTCGCCGGCCCCGTGCTGCCGAACCCGGAGATCGTGCAGTAGACCAGGGCTGCCTTGATTTTCCTGAGTTCCTCGTAACCCAGCCCGAACCTCTCCATCACGCCCGGCCGAAAGTTCTCGACGACCACATCCGCGCCTTCAACCAGCCGCTTGAAGACCTTCCGCCCCTCTTCATTCTGTAAATCAAGCGCCAGGCTGCGCTTGTTACGATTGACGGCAAGAAACCCAGCCGACCAGTCCTTGATAAAGGGAGGCCCCATCCGCCGGTTGTCGTCGCCGCCGTTGGGCTTCTCGACCTTGATCACATTCGCGCCCATGTCGGCCAGCACCATCGTGCACATCGGCCCGGCAAGAATTTGGGTGAGGTCCAGAACTACGACGTCGGCCAGGGCTCCAGTGGAAGTGGTCATGTTTCTTGCCCTCGCTGGGACGCAAAAAAGAACATCCCATTGCCTGAGTCTGCCCTATCGGGGCAGCATCCCAAGTATACCCCTACCTTCCAACCTGCGTGTCTTCCTCAGTGCGCTGCCTGATTTCGCCGTGCCATTGGGAATTTCGCCGAAAGACCAGGGGAATCTCCCTTCCAGTCTGCTATCAACCCGGCCTGTTGACTGCTATATTGGTGTCCCGCAACGATTTTTGCTGAAAAGACCGCAAATCTACGGCATCGTTCTGACGGCATACGACGAAAATGCCCGAAACCACAATCGAAATTCTGCAGCTCGTCGCCTCAGGTGTCATTGGATACCTGCTGGGCGCATTGCCGTTTGCCCAGTGGGTCAGCCGCTACATCAAGGGAGTGGACATCTTCAGCACCGGCTCCACGCTCGCAGGCACCGCCAACGTCTACTGGAATGTCGGTCGCCGCAGCGCCCTGCTGGTGTTTGCGGGCGATGTTGGAAAGGGCTCCGCCGCGGTCGCCGTGGCCTGGGCTCTGGGCATCGAAGCCCCGCTGACCCTCGTCGCCGCGACTGCCGCCGTTGTAGGCCACTGGGTGTCGGTGTTTTCCTCATTCCGCGGCGGCGACGCCATGACGCCGCTCATCGGAGTCAGCGTGGCCCTGTTGCCGGTACTGACCGTGATCGCCGCCGTGATCGGCGTGGCCACCGTCCTGCTTTTCCGGAAGCACTACCTGAGATCTTCGTGGGGAATCTGCACCGGCTTCGCGCTCATGCTCGGACTCAGCCTGGCCTACGACATAGAGCCCGGGATGTCTCCCGGGATAGAAAGGGAGCT
The DNA here is from genome assembly GCA_963667765.2 of Dehalococcoidia bacterium. GTDB lineage: Bacteria > Chloroflexota > Dehalococcoidia > Lucifugimonadales > UBA3495 > VXOI01. The sequence continues at coordinate 882,410 of CAXXON010000003.1, forward strand.
GGTAACCGGTTTGACGGCCCTCGCCGTGCTGGTCCTGGTCCGGAGCATGATCGTGCGCCGACGCATCCACTCGGCGGATCATCAACCACTGGAGCCAGGACTGGAGCCCGACGCCGAACTCGCGCCGGAAGTCCCCGGAACCGACCACTTGGCCTAGTCCGGTGTGCCGTCCGTTCCCCTCGTCTCCCGCATCTCCCGCAGGCGCAGTGCCCAGCCCAGGTGCTCGTCCTTCGCGGCGTCCTCCGCGAGTTCAGGAGCCAAGGCCAGCAGGCTATCCAGGTGCCGCAGGCACTCCTCCACCTCGCCCAGCTGCGAATAGACCCGCGCCGCGTTGTAGTGCGCCGACCCCAGCCGGGGATTGGCCGACAGTGCCGCGCGGTACGCATCAAGAGCGTCGTCCACCTTCCCCTGTGCTTCAAGCACCGCGCCCCGGTTGCTGTGCGCCTCGGCGAAGTCGTCCCGCACCTCCAGCGCCCGCTCGTAATCCGCAACCGCCGAGTCATAATCTCCCAGGGCATCGAAGGCCAGGCCGCGATTGTTGTAGGCTTCGGCGTCCTCTGGGTCCAAGCGGAGCACTTCTGAGTAGTCGTCCAGCGCCTCCTGCAGGCGCCCCAGGTAGTAGCAGGTCCTGGCCCGGTTGAAGAGCGGTCGGGGGTCGTCCGGGTTCAGATCAGCCGCCCGCCTGTAGCTGCCGATGGCCTCCTCGTGCAGGCCCAGCTCGTCCAGGGAGGCGCCCCGGTTGAGGTGTGCGTTGCCCAAGTCAGGCCGCTGGGTGATAACCCGGTCGAACTGGGCCACCGCCTCCTGGTGCCTTCCCGCGCTTGCCAGCACGATTCCCCGGTTGTACATCGGCTGGATGTAGCCCGGAGCGAGGTCGATGGCCCGGGCGTAATCGGCCAGGGACTGCTCCACATCGCCCAGGTCGTCGTAGGCGTTGCCACGCTGGTAATAGGCCTCCGCCAGTTGAGGTGCCCGCACCAATGTCTCCGTGAACTCCCGTACCGCCCCATCGGGATTCCTCAGGCGCAGTTGGGCCAGGCCCAGGTTGAATCGCGCGTCTATGTCAGCCGGGTCCCGCTGCAGCAACTGACGAAATGCCTCTGATGCCTCTTCGTGCCTCCCCAGCGCATAGCAGGCATTTCCGTACACCAGCGGCGCCCCCACCATCTCCTCCGTCGTCAGAGAACCCACTGCGACTTCTAGCAGCACCCTGGGTTCCCCGCTGAGCCTCGAGCCGCGGGGACCGGGAGTGATTCGCCCCACACCTACGGAGAACTCCTCTAGTATCGCCGCCACGGAGTGGATGGCGGTCTGGTCGTCAATTTCGTCCATAAAGAATTGGCCTGCCCCGGAAAATCGTATCGCCTAGCATAACACCACCTCTTTCCCGCCGCGAATGGCGCAGCATCCATCCATGACGGTCGCAAAGTTGTTGTCTGACCCTTCGGCCTGCTCAGGAGTGATTCGTTTGATAATGGGATTTCGCTGATGGGGTTCCAATCCTGCGCATCCTTAAAATCTGTGAATCCTGATTCAGACAGAGTTAAGAGCGAACCGACTTTGAAAAAGCTCTGCCGCCAACTTTCCGCGTTGAACTAACCGTTGGCGGCGCGTACAATTCGATAAAATATGACAACTGACCGGAGGTCCGCAATGCGGGCCCTGGCAGGAGCGGAAAGTGACTCAAGCCGGAGAAACAATCCTCTACACACATCCCGACTGCGCCTTCTCGGCGGCTGCCAAGATGGACTATCGCAAGCGCAAGGTCGCCTACGAAGAAGTCGACCTGTCGAAGCAGGAAGACCGCATCCCCGAGCTCCTGGCCCTTACCAACGGTGAGCGCATCACCCCTGTAATCTTCGAAAACGGTGCGGTCACCATTGGCTTCAAGGGAGGCACTTGAGAGTTCTGACGGCGGGCCAGTTGGCCCGGTCAGACCATCCCGCGCTTTCTTGTTGCGCCCTCTTCCGCCTCTTGGCGGTATGAGTTTTTCGGTTTCTAGAATTGATGACAGCAGCTTCTTGCAAATTCGTTAGAACAAATGTTAGCTTTGTTTCATTCAAACGGGAGGCATGTGCCGGGTGATGAAAAAGGAAAAGATCGAAAACGACAAGAAAGCAGCCTTGGATATCGCTCTCAGCAGCATTGAAAAGGACCACGGCAAGGGCGCCGTGATGCGGCTGGGCGAGCTCAGCCACAGCCTGGCCACCGAGTCCATTTCCACCGGCTCCCTTGCAGTTGACCTTGCCCTCGGCACCGGCGGCATACCACGAGGCCGCGTGACCGAGGTCTTCGGCGCCGAGTCGGCAGGCAAGTCCACCTTAGCCATTCACATCATGTCCGAAACCCAGAAGGCTGGCGGGGGTCGCAGCATACATCGATGTGGAGCACGCCCTCGACCCCTCCTACGCCGCCAACTGTGGCCTCGACCTGAACGAGCTCCTCATCGCCCAGCCAGACAGCGCCGAACAGGCACTCGACATCACGGAGCAGCTCGTGCGTAGCGGCGCCATCGATGCCATCGTTCTGGACAGCGTCGCCGCCCTGGTTCCCCAGGCCGAAATCGAGGGCGACATGGGCGACACCCACGTCGGACTCCAAGCCCGCCTGATGTCCCAGGCCCTCCGCAAGCTGACCAGCACCATCCACAAGTCCAAGACTGCCGTCGTCTTCATCAACCAGTTGCGCGAGAAAGTCGGTGTGACCTACGGCAGTCCGGAAGTTACACCCGGAGGCCGCGCCCTCAAATTCTACAGTTCCGTGCGTATCGATCTCCGTCGGGTCGAGTCCATCAAGCAGGGGGCGGAGGTCATCGGCAACCGGGTCCGCGCCCGCATCGTTAAGAACAAGGTGGCCGCTCCCTTCCGCGTCGCCGAGTTCGACATCATGTTCAACCATGGCATAAGCCGGATGGGCGACCTGCTAGAGATCGGCACCGCAAAGGGCATCGTCAAGAAGTCGGGGGCCTTCTACTCCTACGGTGAGACCCGTCTGGGCCAAGGCCGGGAGAACGCCAAGGAGTTCCTCCTCCAGCACCCTGAAATCGCCTCCTCGGTGGAAAACCGCATCCGCGCCGCCAGCGACCTCGCACAGGCCGGCCCCGAGCCGGAACTTGAAGAGGACGACGGCCTCGCCGACGGCATTCCCTCGCAGAACGGCTCCGCACCGGCTGGCCTGGACTAGCAGCAAGTGGCAGGCTGCCCAGCCGGAGCCCGGTTGGGCAGCCATTTGGTAACTATCTCAGATCGCGCTACAGGCTGGAACGCGTCGTTCTTGCGAAAGCGGAATCCAGTGGTCCAAGCCGACAATTCACCCGACCCTCTGGGAATTGATCGTCTTGAGATGGTTACCCACTCAGTGAGCACCCGAGGAAGACTTTCCCATGGACAAACCTGACTTCCCTGATACCACCCTGGCGTCCGGGAATAGGGCCGCCAACCGCGCCCGCGGCGCCGCCCTTCGCCTGCTGGCGCTTCGCCCTCGCTCGGTCACCGAGATGCGCGAGAAGCTGAGTCAGCGCTTCGGAAAAGAGCTCGCGGAAATGACCGTGTCCCGCCTGGAGTCCGATGGGCTACTTAATGATGCGGAGTTCGCTCAACAGTGGCGGGACAGCCGCGAACGCAGAAATCCTCGCGGCCGGAAGCTCATCGCGAAGGAATTGAAACAGCGGGGAGTTCCCGAAGAAGCGATAGAAACGGCGCTGCAGGACTTCGATTCCGCTGACGCAGCCCGCCGGGCCGCCGCCCGATACGCCGCCAGGCAGGGCGGACACGACCGCATAACCTTCGACAGGAGGGTGGGCGCCTTTCTGGACCGTCGCGGCTTTGAGCCCGGCACAATCCGTGAAACCCTCCGGCAACTCCGCGCCGAACTGGAAATCGAGGACCACACCAACAGCGTCGGGTCAGAAGACTAGGCGGCTTTCTCCAAACCAGACACGGACCTGGAATCGTCATTCCCGTGAAAGCGGGAACCCAGAGGCTAATGCCTTGATGCCGGTATATCTCGCCATTAACCGGGGAGGGAGAGGCCTGGGAGAACCACTATCGGACTAGCGGCAGACCGCCTTCCAACTTCACCCGGTCAGCGCACCCGCGAAGCTGCCGTATAAATGGCGATCCCCAGAAACAGCAGGCTGAACAGCACGTTAATGAAGCTGCTGCTCAGGATATGGAAAAAGCCTCCGGAGATCAGGTAGGCCACCACCATGCCCCCACCCGCGATCCACGCCAGGCCCACGCCCCTCTTCCTGTTCACCGCACGGCTGATGAGCTCTCCGATGGCATAGGCCACGGCCAGGCCGAAGATCGACGACACGAAGGGAACGCCGCCAAACTGGAGATTGAGCCAGAACCAAAGTAGCCCACCGACTATCGACGAGACGGCGGCAACGCCCAGCGCGCGGAGGAAGTAGGCCGGCTGCACATCGTATGTCGGCACCCTCTCCATTCGGCCGCACTCACGGCACCTGATCCCCACGGGCACCTGAACCATGCACAGCGTGCAGATGCTCTTCCCGCACTGGCTGCAGAACAGGCGCGTTTCGGTATCTGGGTGCCAGCTACAATAGCTGACCCCGGCATCCTCGCCCATGCGATGCGGTTCTGTCGCCATGTCTTGCTCCCGCTGGGCGGCCGGTCAGCCGGTCGCTCCGGGTATACGTTCCACCCACTTCGACCGGTCGTCAACATCCCGGTCTTTCATCAGCCGGTTGAGAAATACCTTCCGGCGCGGCATGTTCGTGGGCAGCGGCGTCCAGTTGGACGACAGACGCTTCAGCACCACCAGCCCCAAAACACCCAGGGTAAACCAGACCATTGTGAGCCCGTCCGCCAGCTTCAGGTCCGCAGGAAAAAGAAAGAACAACACCGGCAGCGCCGCCAAAGTGGCCAGCGCCCAGATACCCGCTGCTTTGGTCAGCAAGTAACCGCCGAAGTACATCACCAGCGCCACTCCCAGTATCGCCGGCGAGAACGCCAGAAGCGTTCCGACCGCCACCCCCAGGCCACGCCCGCCCTGCATTTTCAGGAACGGCGACCAGTTGTTACCTGCCAGCACCAGCAGCGGCGGCCCGATCAGAAACGCGGAGTTCCACTCGACCCCAACCACGAGAACGGAGAACCAGATGGAACCGGCACCCTTGATGACGGCGTCGGAAATCATCTGGGGAGCGAACCACTTCTTGCCAACATGCTGGATTACATTCCCGCCACCCACGTTTCCGCTGCCATAGTCGCGGATGTCGATTCCCCTGGCGAGCTTTCCGATGATGTAGGCCGTTGGTATGGACCCAAGGAGGTACGCTGCTATGTAGAGGGCGGCTATTTCCATCGGCTGTTCCGAAGAGCCGGGCTGCACCGACTACCGGCGCGCCTACTCCTCGCCGGCCTCCCTGATCGCCAGCGCCGCAGCCTCCAACTGGTCCACCGTCTCCATTGGAGGCCCGTTTTCTCCAGGCAGCAACTCCCCCTTGTTCCCCAGCCCGTGGTAGTCGCTCCCGCCACACGGGATCAGATCGTACTCCCGCGCCAGGCGGGCCAGCTGCCGGATCGTATCATCCCGGTAGTTGGCGTAGTACACCTCCATACCGGAAAGCCCGATGCCCGCCAAGTTTGCTATCCCGGCCTCCATGTCGTTCATGTACGCCGGGTGGGCCAGCACCGCTGCGCCCCCCGCCTTCCTGATCATCGACACGGCCTCCGCGGGGGTCAGCTTCGTCCGTTCCACATAGGCAAGGCCATTTCGCCCCAGGTACTCCGGGAACGCATCCTTGGGCTCATTGCAGTGGCCCGCCTCCACCATCGCCAACGCGATGTGGGGGCGCCCCACGGCACCGTCGCCAGCGAAGTGTTGCACGCGCTCCCAGTCCAGCCGGATCCCCAGGCCATTCAGCTTTTCAACCATCGTCCTGGCCCGGTCAACCCTCCCCTCCCGGAACCGCTGCAACTCGGCCTGCAGCTCCTGGTTTTGGGGGTCGATGAAGTACCCGAGAACATGCACCTCGTCGCCCGGAACATCCGCGCTGAGCTCGATGCCTGGAATGATGCGCAGGCCGGGAAACTCCTTCGCAGCCTCAAAAGCCTCGTCCAGGCCATCGGTCGTGTCATGGTCGCTTACCGATACCGTTCTGAGTCCCTGCCGGGCTACCAAGCGAACCAGTTCCGTGGGGGTCAGGCGTCCGTCCGACGCCAGGGTGTGAAGGTGAAGGTCTACAACTGCGCTCATTTCAGCCGGTCATCCTGTCGACCCGCTCCAGATGAACGGAGCGGCCTGTATTCTCATCCACTTCCACAAGGACCGAGTTGAAGGTACAGGGCCCCTTGGCCACCTCCAGGCGCTGCGGCATCGATGTGAGGAAGCGGTCCAGCACGGCTCGCTTGTCGCTGCCGATCACCGAATCCACCGGGCCTGTCATGCCCACATCGGTAAGGTAGGCAGTCCCTCCTGGCAGGATCCGCGCGTCGATGGTCCCCACATGAGTGTGAGTCCCGAACACGCCGCTTACCCGGCCGTCCAGGTACCAACCCATCGCCTGCTTCTCAGAGGTGGCTTCTGCATGGAAGTCAACGATGATTACCGGCGTCTCTTCTTCGCTCCTGATCTCGTCCAGCAGGTGGTCGGCGGTCCTGAAGGGGCAGTCGAGTTGGGGCATGAATACCCTCCCCATGAGGTTCACCACCGCCACGCCCCTACGCCTTATGACGCCCACACCCGGAGCGCTGGGATAGTTGGCAGGCCGCACCACCGGGAGCCCCTCGCCCTGGACGTCGTCCATGTAAGGGATGAATTCCTTCTTGTCCCAGATGTGATTACCCGAGGTTAGTACATCAACCCCAGAATCCAGCATCTCGGAGGCGGTGTCGACCGTCAGGCCGAATCCGCCCGCGGCATTCTCGCCGTTGGCAATCACTAGGTCGATGCCCTTCTCCATCCGCAGGTCGGGCAGAAGGCGCCGCAGGGCTTCCCGCCCCGGGCTGCCGATTACGTCACCAATCATCAGTATGCGCAAGTAAGTCTTCCTTCGAGCCAAAGGTCCCAGCAATCTGGGTCATAGCCAAGGTCGGCGAAAAAGGGACTCAGCAGCCGGAAAATTCCCGCTCCTGAGTCCCTTTCCGATTTTAGTCCGGACTCATCGCGTTGCCGGGCGGATCGGCACGCGAGCCGTTACAGTTGAGTGTTGGTCCCGGTTGTTCGGACCAAGTTCAAACCCAAGTTGTTCAAACCCGGTTATTCGGGCCAGATTATTCGGTCCCGGTTTTTCGCAACTCCGCTCCAGCGGATTAGCGGGCGTACTCCACGCTCCTGGTCTCCCGGATGACCGTGACCTTGATCTGCCCCGGGAACACCAGGTCTTCCTCGACTTTACGGGCAATGTTGCGGGCCAGCGACGCGGACTTTATGTCGTCCATGTCATCAGGCTTCACCATCACCCGCACCTCTCGTCCAGCCTGGATCGCGAAGGTGCGCTCCACTCCCTCGAAGCCGGCGGCAACTTCCTCCAGTTCCCGTAGGCGCTTGACGTACTGCTCCAGCGATTCCTTGCGGGCCCCCGGACGCGCCGCGCTGATAGCGTCGGCAGCTGCCACCAGGAACGATTCCACGGTCTCGTGTTCGTCCCAGTGGTGCTCGAGGATGCCACGGTAGGAGCTGTGGTTGATTCCATGCCGCTTGGCGATCTCTGCGCCAATTTCGGCGTGGGGACCGGAGACCTCATGGGTCAGGGCCTTTCCGATGTCGTGCAGCAGGCCGCCCACCTTGGCAACCTGTACGTTGGCGCCGGCCTCTGCAGCAAGCATCCCGGCAAGCAACCCGACCTCCACCGAATGCTGCAGCACGTTTTCGCCATAGCTGTAGCGGTACTTGAGCTGCCCCAGCAGCCGGACCAGCTCCCGGTCAAGGCCGCTGACTCCAACTTCGAAGGTTGCCTGCTCACCTGCCTTCAGGATGGTCTGGTCGATTTCGTTCTGCGCTCGGTTGACCATGTCTTCGATGCGAGCCGGTTGTATCCGGCCGTCGGAGACCAGCTTCTCCAGCGCCAACCGGGCGACTTCGCGCCGCACCGGATCGAAGCAGGACACGGTCACTGCTTCTGGGGTATCGTCAATGATTACATCAACCCCGGTCAGAGATTCCAGGGTCCGAATGTTGCGTCCTTCGCGGCCGATGAGACGGCCTTTCATCTCATCATTGGGCAGGGATACCACCGAGGTGGTGCTTTCAGAAACCACGTCAGAGGCGAGCCGGTTGATAGCAACGGCAATGATCTTGCGGGCGCTTTCGTCTGCTCTGTCTTTGTATTCCCTCTCCAGGTCGTAGAAGCGTCGCGCCAGGTCGTGCTGAGCGTCCTCTTCTCCTCGCCTTACGACCGCATCGCGTGCCTCGTCGACGGTGAGACCGGCAATCCTTTCCAGGGTCTTGGTCTGCTCGGCCTTCAGCCCATCGATCTCCCTGCGAGCATCATCTAAGTGGGATTCCCTTTCGGCCAGTTCGGCCTGCCGTTGCTCCTGTGCCTCAATTTTCCGTTCCAGTTGCTCTTCCCGTTGCATGTGCCTGTCTTCCAGGCGGGTGAGCTCCCGGCGTTGGTCCTTGATTTCCGACTCGACTTCGTTCCTGAGTTTCAGGACTTCTTCCTGCGCCGCAAGGAGGATGTTACGGCTTTCCTCCTGCGCCTGTGCGGTCAGGCCCCCGGCTGTTTCATTGGCCAACGCCAGGCGCGTCGCCTGTGCGCGTTGCCGGAGTCCTAACCAAGTAGCAATCCCTAGCCCAAGGGCCGCGAGGACGGCAAGGACAGCAATGATAGCTGTGGTCATATCACCTTTCCCTTTCCGCCTTATGTGCCCTGTTTGGAGCAATACCCCTACGGGTTTTTGGATTATTGCTTCCTATCCGCATCATAGCGAGCAGCCTAAGAAGCGTCAAGCAGAATCGGGTGGTATGAAGGCCGTATAGATGGTCATTATGTCAAGTCGAATAAGCTCTGTCCGGGTGCGAATCGCGCCCCTCAGGTGGAACAGCGGAACCTCTTGGCAGGTGCCGGGAAGGTACGGCGACAATCCTGCCAACCGTCCTCTTTGCAGGGTGAGAAAACCGCAAAAGTGAGCCAGCCACCGGACTGCCGTCCTTGAGACTGCGCTCGACCTGCACTAAAATAGCCTAAGGTGCGCCCGTCAAATCTGCTGCCCGGCAAGAGTGAATACCAATGCCCGACCAGGACTATTACTCGGTACTAGGCGTCGCGAGAAACTCCAGCGATGAGGACATCCGCCGTGCCTTTCGCCGAAAGGCAATGGAATACCATCCGGACCGCAACAAGAACGCCGACGCTGAGGAAAAGTTCAAAGAAATAAACGAGGCCTACCAGGTTCTGTCCGACACGAAGAAGCGGCAGCAGTACGACCGCTTCGGGAAGGCCGGTGTCGGTGCCGGTACCCAGGCAGGAGGCAGCCCCTTCGAGGGTTTCGACGTCTTTGGCGGGTTCGGGGATATCTTCGATTCTTTCTTTGGCGACGCTTCGTCCAGACAAGCCCGCCAGCCCCGCCGTGGCGGCGACCTCCAGCAGCAGGTTGCTCTTTCCTTCGAGGAGTCCGTGTTCGGCGCCAGCAGGGAGGTGGAGGTCAACCGCCTCGAGCTCTGTCACCAATGCAGCGGAGCAGGCAACGAACCCGGCACATCGGTCGACACCTGCAGCGATTGCCGCGGGGCAGGTCAGGTCCGGCGGTCCCAGCGCAGCGTTTTCGGCCAGTTCACCCAGGTGGTCGGATGCCCGTCCTGCCGTGGGCGAGGCAACATCATTTCCACCCCATGCACCAACTGCCGGGGCGCCGGGAGAGAGCGCCGAAAGCGCAAGATAGAGGTCAAGATTCCCGGCGGCGTCGAGAGCGGCATGCAGGTCCGCCTCAGCGGCGAAGGCGACGCAGGCAGCGACGGGGGCGGTTCAGGCAACCTGTATGTGCATGTGGATGTGCGGGAACACAGTTTCTTCCAGCGACAGGGTACCGACCTTCTCTACATCCTCCCGCTCAACCTCGCTGAGGCAGCCCTCGGAGTGGAGAAGACCATCCCCACAATCGACGGCTACGACGAAGAGCTGAAGCTTCCCCAGGGCACCCAGCCAGGCGCCGAATTTCGCATCCGCAACAGGGGAGTTCCCCACCTCCACTCGAACCGCCGCGGCGATCTGAGGGTCCAGGTGGATGTTCGCGTTCCCAACTCCCTCAATGACCATCAGCGTGAGCTCCTGGAAGAGTTGTCCCGTTCCTTCAATGGGGAATCGCCATCCACCCCCCGCTCTTCCAATGGCAGAAAGCGCTCTGGGAAGAAGAGCCCCGGGGCAAAAAAGAAGGAACCGGCCCCTGAGAGCGAAGAACAGTCCGACAGGGACGACGCCGAGAAGGGTCTCTTCGATCGCATCAAAGACGCATTCTAGATTCCATCCCATTCATTCACGGTTACTGGCTCGATACGGGTAGCCACCCGGCCGGTCCCTTGGAGTGCCCATGCCCTGGAAGGAACTCAGCATCTCGGTCCCCCATGAGTATGTCGAACCCGTCTCGTACCTCTTCAGCCGCTACGGCAAGGGGCTGAGCACGGAACCACAGGGCGCCGGCCGGGTCATGCTCCGCACCTACCTGGAGACAGGGTCACAGCAGCGGCTGGCCCGCATTGACGTGGGTGTCAGGCTGGTCGCCTCGGTTGGGGAGCTTGGGGAGCTCATTGTCCGCGACCTCCTCGATGACGAAGACTGGCAGAACAGTTGGAAGGAACACTACGACGCACTGCCCGTTGGCAACCGCCTGATCATCAAGCCCTCGTGGGTGGAACTGGAAGAGGGGCAGGCTGAGGGAAGGGTTGTAATTGAGCTTGACCCGGGCATTGCCTTTGGCACAGGCTACCACCCCACGACCTACACCTGCATGGAAGCCCTCGAAGAACTGGTACAGCCCGGGATGAAGGTCCTCGACCTCGGCTCCGGGTCCGGCATCCTGACCATCACCGCCCTGATGCTGGGCGCAGGTTCAGCCATCGCCCTCGACATCGACGGTCAGGCCGTTTCCGCTGCGCGACAGAACTTTCGCCGCCTCCGCCTACAGGACAGGATCACCCTGGCCAAGGGCTCGGTACCCCACCCCTCTGCCGCAGGTGGCAGCATAGACCTCGCCGTGGCCAACATCTCCGCCCGCGGCGTGGCCGACCGCTCCCCTTTCATCCTGCAGGCCCTGCGACCCGGTGGAATGCTGATCGCCTCAGGCCTGCTGGCAACCCAGCGCCCTGAGGTCGACGATGCGGTGCTCGCCCTCGGCTTCACCCCCGAACTCGAATGGCCCAAAGACGAGTGGCTCACCGTCGGCTACCGAGCCCCCGGCCCCTGACAGTAACCGGAGCCGCCTTCTGCCCACGGACGGACGGATTCAGTTGCAAATGCTCCGGCAGCGTCGTACCATTTTCCCCGCTTAGAGGCCTCGGTGACTAAGGCCGCATCGCAGGGAGTACTCAATACCGGCGTGTATCCGCTTCAAGCCGTAAGGGAGGCCGCGCTTGGTCGAAAAAATAGACCTTGAGCGCTATGAGATCACCGCCCGCCTCGGCACGGGCGCCGACTACGAAGTCCGCGGCGCAATCGACCGGGAGACCGGCAGAGAGGTCGCTATCAAGCGCCCGGTACCCCAGGCCGTGAGCCGGAAGCAGCACCTCGCCATCGAGGAACGCACCGGACGTCTGTTGGCCGCTTACGACCGCGCCGGCGACGCCGACGGCCTGCTGGCCCCTCTCCTCGGGTACACCGACAAGGCCAACCACGACGCTTACTTTGGCGACGAACTTGGCGAGCCCTACACGGTTTTCGTCCAGGGCCGGGCCTCCGGGATCCCGCTCCTCGGCGACATGATGTCCCGCTTCACCGGCGTGCCCATCGGTGTCGGCCAGAACCTCTTCGCCATGTTCCCCCTCCAGCAATGCCCCGGCGCGGTCGCCTATCCGGTGCACAACCAATTGCTCGACCTCGAACAGGCCTACCTCGAATGCGGCTACATCCTGCTGGATATGCGCCCTCAGAACATTTTCTACCAGCCGGGGACCGGACGGATCCAGGTGATCGACTCCGGAGCGCTGGCCGACCTGGACGACCCTGCTCCGAGAGGCAGACCTCCGTTGGACGTGAACGACGCCTGCCTGGAACTGCTCAAGTTCTACACCACTCCCGAGGAACCGCCACTCGAAGCCGCCGGTTACCGCGATGCCCGGGGCGTCCGCCCCATCGTCAACATACAGCAGGAACTGGACGAGGTGCGCCGCGGACTGATAGGCGCGGATGTTGAAATGGCCGCCGCCGCCGAAGTGATTCTGGAAAAAATCGGAGCGCGGGCCTACACTGATTACCAGCAGTTCCGCACCGACTTGGTGGCATTTCTCGAAGCCATCGCCGCTCGCAACACTTCTCTTGCGGACTATCCGGAAATGCAGGCCGCCTGGCAGGAAGCGCTGGAGTGGCTCAACGGAGACTACTGGACACGCTTCAGGTTCAACGCTGAATCGGAACTCGCCCCATACAGGCCCTGAACGCATGCACGGGCACCCTGGATGCGAGACCCGAAAGAGCATCGAAACCAACAAAGACAGCCGGATTACAAAAATCAGAAAGGAGAATCGCTGAGGACAGAGCCATGGTTGCCAGCACTTTTTCAACGCTGCAAGACAATTCCGCTCACGGCGAAGACAACCTGCTTAGCCGCGACCTCGGCAATGGAGAATTCCTTGACGTGGTCATGGACGGAGTCACCGGGCACGGTGGCGCCGAAGCCAGCAAGGAGCTCAGAGAGGCCCTGGCCGATAGCAAGGTCAACACCATCGACGACATCACTTCTACCATCAACGATGTAAACGAAGAATTCTTCGGCGTGGGGGCAGGACGTTTCCTGCTGACCACCGTATCTGCCGCCCTCTATCGCGACGGCCGACTGTATGTTGCCGCCGCAGGCGACAGCCCGATCGTCCTGGTCACCCCCGACTCCCACGAACGCCTCTGTGGACGGTTGGGCGGCTTCCTCCACGTCGGGGTGGCCCGCGCGGTGGGCGCCGCTGCCGAACTGGGCCAGATGGTCCAGAAGGACATCGACATCGAGGCCGGCGTCAAGCTGGTCCTCGCCACCGACGGCGTGACCGACAACATGGGCGTCGACGAGTTGGCTGAGATCGTGAGAGCTTCCGCCACCCCCGCTGAGGCCACGGAGCGCATCGAAGAAGTCATCGCCGGTCGCCTCGTGGAGGGCCGGGTGCCCGAGAAGCTGGGTGTGCGGTTCCGCAGGGACGACCGTACCGCCATCATCCGGTTCTTCGACTGATCCTGCCGGACCCGCCCCGGTACGCCGTCTGGAACGGCCCACCGGGAGTTTGGCAACAAGCCGGGCGGCCCCAACTTGAGAGTCAGGGCCGACGGTTGATACAATCGCCCTGCAAAAACTGACGGGCCGCCGTGTCCGGCAGGCATCGGACAATGCGGTTAGCCCGTCGCAACGCCGGAACAGTCTTGGCTCAGGGCCTGCGGGGCGCCCGCGCCATTGAGCGAAGCGGAGTAAGGACAAAGGAGCCACCCAAGTGGGCAAAATCAACGTAGCCATCATCGGCGTGGGCAACTGCGCCTCATCCCTCGTCCAGGGCCTGCACAAGTATGTGGAGGTCCCCCGGAACGAAGAAGTCTCCGGCCTCATGCACAATACCGTCGGAGACTATCGCATCGAGGACATCGAGGTAGTCGCAGCCTTCGACATAGACGAGAACAAGGTTGGCAAGGACCTCTCCGAGGCCATCTTCACCGACCCCAACAACACCCTCAAGTTCGCCGAAGTCCCGAAAACCGGCGTCCAGGTCGACCGTGGCATGACCCACGACGGCATCGGCCGCTATGTGTCCCACCTCGTGAAAAAGTCGCCCCACTCCACTTCCGACATCACCGGCATCCTCCGTGACCGCGAAGTGGATGTGGTCATCAACTACCTTCCCGTGGGCAGCGAACAGGCCACCAAGTGGTATGTTGAGCACATCCTCAACGCCCGCTGCGCCATGGTCAACTGCATCCCTGTCTTCCTGGCCCGCGAGCAATACTGGCGCAACCGCTTCGAGGAGCGCGGCGTTCCCATCATCGGCGACGACATCAAGTCCCAGCTCGGCGCCACCATCACCCACCGTGTTCTCACGAGGCTATTCGAAGACCGCGGCGTCACCCTCGAGAACACCTACCAGCTCAACTTCGGAGGCAACACCGACTTCCTGAACATGCTGGAGCGCGAACGCCTCACCTCCAAGAAGATCTCCAAGACCACCTCGGTAACCTCGCAATTGGACGAGGAAATCGACCCCGACAACATCCATGTCGGCCCCAGCGACCACGTCCCGTGGCTCAAGGACCGCAAGTGGTGCTACATCCGCATGGAGGGACGCATCTTCGGAGGCGCGCCCATCAGCCTGGAGGCCAAGCTGGAAGTCTGGGACAGCCCCAACTCCGCAGGTGTGGTGGTCGACGCCATCCGCTGCGCCAAGCTCGCCATGGACCGGGGGCAGGCGGGCGCTATCGCCGGCCCCAGCGCCTACTTCATGAAGTCGCCCCCAGTGCAGTACACCGACGACACTGCCCGGGACATGACCGACGCCTTCATCGCAGGCAACGGCGGCGCAGAGGTCCAGGTGACGGTGGAGGTGGCCGACGAGTAGCAGGCAGGGTCGTACCCCGAGCTCCCGACGGGAGGTGCGCCGTTGAAGATCGCCATGGTGTCGCCTTACGACTTCACTTGGCCGGGTGGCGTGACCGTCCATGTGTCCCAGCTGGCCAGGGAACTCTGCCGCTCCGGCCACGAGGTCCAGGTCCTCGCCCCACACTCACCGTCCCGTGAGTGTCAGGACGGCGACCTGCTGGTACCCCTGGGCCGATCCGTCCCCCTTCCCAGCGGCGGCTCCATTGCCCGTGTATCCCTCTCATTGTGGCTGACCCGGAGAATCCGCGCCCTCCTCAGCCGCGAGCAGTACGACATCATCCACCTCCACGAGCCCATGGCACCTATCCTGCCGCTGACAGTCCTGGAATATTCCAAGACGGTGAATGTGGGCACTTTCCACGCCTGCCACAACCGTCAGCACCTGTACCGGATGAGCCATCCCCTCATCAAGCGATGGCACCAGAGGCTGCACGGAAACATCGCTGTTTCCACGGCCGCCAGGCGCTATGTCAACTCCACCTTCCCCGGCAACTACGAGATCATTCCGAACGGGATAGACGTCGACCATTTCTCCCAGAATGCCGAGCCTTGGCCCCAGTACCGGGACGGTAAGACCAACATCATCTTCGTGGGCCGTCTTGAGAAGCGTAAGGGCCTTCGTTACCTGCTCGAGGCCTACGGCCGTCTGAAATGGGACATCCCCGACCTTCGCTTGATCGTTGTTGGCCCGGGCAACCCGGACAAGGACTCCTACCAGGTCCTCGGTTCCCGGAATCTGCAGGATGTGGAGTTCGTTGGCCGCGTGCCATACGAAGACCTGCCCCGGTACTATGCCTCCGCTGACATCTTCTGCTCCCCGGCCACCGGCGCAGAAAGCTTTGGAATCGTGCTGCTGGAGGCCATGGCTGCCGGCAAGCCCGTGGTCGCCTCCGACATCGAGGGTTATCGCAGCGTCCTGACCGACGGCGACGAGGGTCTCCTCTTTTGCAACAAGGACATCGAGTCCCTGGCCAACGCCCTCGAAACGCTCATTCGCGATCCTGAACGCCGCCGGGAGATGGGACATCGCGGCCGCACCACCGCTGAAATGCACCGCTGGGAAGTCGTCGCCGGCAGGGTGGAGCAATACTACGAGGCTTGCCGACAGGAGGTCCATGGCGCTACTGGGCAGAGAACAGCTTAGAGGCGCCGTTCGCAGCTACTTCGAGGAACCAGGCGCCCGGGCGTTCAGGGCTGTCGGCTTCACCCCCAATGCCATCACCCTCCTCGGCTTCGCCGTCTGCGTCGTATCCGCGTACCTCGTCGCCTCCGGCTGGCTGCTCTGGGGTGGAGTCGTCTTCCTGACCGGAAGCATCCTCGATCTGTTCGACGGAGCCCTCGCCCGCATGACCGGCCAGGCATCCCCCTTCGGCGCCCTGCTCGACTCGGTGTTCGACCGCCTGGGCGAGGGGGCCCTGTTCGTCGGCTTGGGAATCTACGCCCTCCGCGCCGATTTCTCCGACGACCACCGCGCCTGGTTCCTGACGGCGTTGCTGCTCGCCCTCATCTTCTCACAGGGCGTCAGCTACCTGCGGGCCCGTGGCGAAGGCCTCGGCGCCTTCACACGCGCCGGTGTGATGACCCGCACCGAACGCGTGATCATCCTTGGGGTAGGACTACTCCTCGGCTGGGTTCCCTGGCTGCTGTTCGGCATTCTCGTCGCCATCGCCGCCGTCTCCTGCTTCACGCTATTCCAGCGAATGTTCACCATCCGCGACATGCTGGACAAGCAGGACTGACTCGGTCCCGTCGTTCCTGCTTTCGCGGGAATCCAGGGACGGTGCTCCCCTGGCAGAGAACATGTCCTGACCACTTAATTTGCAATCTCTCCCGACTGACGAGGCCCCCGCATTTGGCCATGCAGGCCCCTCCCTCAGTAGCAGCCAGGCCCCCGGACCGCCCCCTCCCCCCATAGGGGAGGGCCAGGTCTATCCGCTTATCGAAAGGGGTGGGAATGAAATCCTCGCAGAAGTCTATGCATCCTGGCCCAGGCCCCAATCAGCGAAATCTCAAAATCAAACGAATCACAGTTCAGACAAGACTTCCCAATCATCCTGGCCCATCTCTCCCGCAGGGTGGATAACCCTCCCCGGCAAGTGTAAACTTGCCCCATCCCCGGCCACCCAGGAGATCGTCCCATGGCAACGGCCCAGCAGGCCCTGATCCCGGCCCAGGAAAAGAACCGCCTCAAGCGGGACTTCCGAAAGCACCTGAAGGGTGATGTCGGCCTGCGCGTCTACACCCAGAGGCCCTCTCCCATCGCCATCCCGGGACGCGACTGCCGCTACTGCCCGCAGGTCGTTCAGTTGTTGGAGGAGTTGGCCGATCTTTCCCCTAAGCTCCGGCTGGATACGGTCGACTACCACGCCGAACCCGATGCCGCCCGCGAGGCCGGCGTCACCCGCATCCCCGCCGTCGTCTTCGGCAGCGATGCCAGGGGTACAGCTCGCTTCTATGGACTCCCTATGGGCTACCTGTTGCCGGTTCTCATCGACAGCATCAAGTCCGTATCCCGCGGCGCCACTCGCCTGTCGGTCAACACCCGAAAGCAACTGCGGCGCCTGAACCGGCCCGTACACATCCAGGTGTTCGCGACCCCTGGCAGCGAGACTTCCGCCGGCATGGCCCTGCTGGCCCAGGCCATGGCCGTTGAGAACGCCCATGTGACCGCCGATGTCATCGAGGCCGAGGAGTTTCCAGACCTGGCCCGGCGTTATGGCGTCCGCCAGGTCCCTCTCACCGTAGTCAACGAGTTCGCCACCCTGAACGGCATGGTCGGAGAGGGCGAACTACTGGACCTTGTACTGCAGGCCGGTATCTCCGCCTAAGCTGGGCACTGACCCTGAGGGGCATCTGACCATATTCACGGAATCCGGAACATCAAACCACTACAGGAGAACTGATTGTGCCCAACGAGCTAAGGGGCGACATGAACGGACAGGGCCTAAGGGTCGGCATCGCCGTGGCCCGCTTCAATGAAGTGATAACCAAGCAGCTTCTGGAAGGCGCGCTTGAAACCCTGACCCGCTGCGGTGTCCGTGATTCCGACATCACCGTGGCCTGGGTCCCAGGCTCCTTCGAACTGCCCGTGGTGGCCCAGGCTTTCGCCAAGAGCGGCCGTTGCGACGCCGTCATTTGCCTCGGCGCTGTCATCCGCGGCGAGACCACCCACTACGACATGGTGGCCGGTCAGGCCCAGAGCGGCACCGGTTCCGTCAGCCTCGATACAGGCGTGCCCACTATCTTCGGCGTCCTGACGACGGAAAATATGGAGCAGGCGATCAACCGCGCCGGGGGCAAATCGGGCAACATAGGAACCAACGCTGCCCTCGCCGCCGTCGAAACCGCGTCCGTCATCGCCGCTCTCAACACCGCCTGACAAACCTCAGTTCCCTTCTGGGTGGCCTTCACGGGGTTTCAAACAAATCCCCTCGCCCCGAGGGTGAGGGTGAACAGGCTGGGCATATCAGAGTCTCGGCATAAATTCCCTCTCCCTCCAGGAGAGGGTTAGGGTGAGGGCGGTTCACCTTACTCTCACAGCCACGGGACCTACGAGCCTGACACAATCACCGAGAGTGCGGGCCACCTGTCACACACCATCAAAGGGGTAGCGCAGAACAAGGCATACAAGGCAACCCTTCGACGATTGCCACACTTGCAAATTACCGGGGGACCCATGACGCAATTCGGAGTTACCATACCCAACAATTGGGGCGTAGACGACCCTCTGCAGGTGCTGGCCCTCGGGCCGGAAGCCGAGCAGATGGGTTACGACTCACTCTGGGTCATGGACCACCTCTTCAACGCGGGCTACATCCGCGAGCGACTCGAGGACCGGCCCTACTACCATCCCATGGCCATGCTCTCCTACATGGCGGCAACGACCACCCGCGTGAAACTCGCCACATCGGTGCTCGTTCTCCCCTACCATAACCCCGTCGAGCTGGCGAAATACGCCGCCACCCTCGACCAGATGTCCGGCGGTCGTGTGATCCTCGGCGTAGGCGCGGGTGCGATGACCGAGGAGTTCGAGGCCCTGGGAATACCCATGCGAGAGCGTGGTTCCCTCACCAACGAGTGCATCGCGATAATGAAGGAGCTCTGGACCAACCATAGCCCCGAGTACCACAGCCGCCGCTGGGACTTCAGCGACCTCCGCTTCTCTCCTAAACCGGTGCAGGAGCCTCACATCCCAATATGGGTCGGCGGCTCCTCCCCCGGCGCCCTCCGGCGTACCGGCCGGGTCGGCGACGGCTGGCACCCCACCGGCCTGTCCCCCGAGGACTTCGCCATCGGCAAAGCAGAGGTTATGTCTCTGGCCGAGGCAGCCGGCCGTGATCCATCATCGCTGACGATGTCGGCCAGGATCGAGGTCGAAGTGCACGGCGGCCCCTCCAGCCAGCGAGCTGCCAGCCGGGCCCGGATTCCCGGCGACGACCCCGGAGCCATGCGTGCGGGCATCGAGGCCTATCGCGAGGTCGGCGTGGAGCACGTGGTGCTGGCGCTCAACTCCGGCGAGGTCCCCGCTCTTCGCCGCCTCATGGCGGTGATAGCGGACGAGGTACTCCCGGCCTTCCACTAGCCGATCATGCTTCCGGCTGGCTTTCCCGAGGGAGTCTCCTCAGGAAATCCTCCAGGGCCAGCCTGTCCGCCTCGAGGCTGCTAAGGAGTTCAGGGTTTCCGGGGCTGGCTCCGTAGTGAGCGGCTTGGAATTCGTCTACAATCCGCGCCACCGGATCGGCCGGCAGCACTCCGGAAAGGCCCCGCTGATGCTCCCGAGGCGTTTCCCACTCCTCGCGGGGCCTGCCCGCCCTCTCCGACAGGTCCAGCAGCGCATGGTAGTAGTCGCGAGGCGAACGAAAGGTGCGGGACCGGCGCCGTGATGAGCCCAGAAGGCCACCGAACAGCCCACTGAGGGCATCCCCGATGTCGTCTCCGGCCCGCTTCAGGCTGAAGAGCGACTCCCGGCTCTCGATGACCTCGGTACCAAGTCCCTGGCGGCGGCGCGACCGGAAGAGGCTGTAAACCACCACCCCCGCAAACGCCACGCCAAGCACTGCCGCAGCCCATTTCATAACAGTGAACAGGATGTTGCCGTCGTCCTCGGACTCCGCCTCCCGGAGGCTATCGTGGAACTCGTCCAGCCGTCGCTGGGCCTCCATCAGACCGTCCAGGCTGCCGCCGCCCAGGACACCCGACAGCCAGTTCCCCGCGCTGACCAGGCCGCCGGCCACGAACCCTATCACCAGCAGCACAGGTTCGAGGAGACGGTACCCCAGCGACCCGACGAGGTTGACGATTGTCCTCGTCACATCGTCCAGGCCTCCAACGCCCAACCCGCTGATGACCAGCCCGAGGACCAGCACCGCGGCCACGCAAGCGGCGATGGGCCAGATCCACTGCTTGGGCATTTCACGGTCCTCGCCGGTCTCCGACGAGAAGCGCGCCAGGGCCATACCCATCAACCCAACGGCAAAGAAACCCACGACGAAGAAACCGCTGACAATCCTTCCCTCGACGGCGGCATCAATCAGCGCACCCACCAGCAACACGACCATGCCGATCTGGAATGCCCCGCGCACAGCATCGAGAGTTACTTCCTCCCGCGAAAGCTCCACCCCTCGCCACCAGGTGATCAGCAGAAAGAAGGTGGTTCCGACGAACAGCCCAACGCCACTCATTCCGCCCGACAACAGCAGGTCGAAAGGATGCAAGACCAGTCCTGCATTCCAGGCCGTCAGCACCATGAGCGACGGTACCCCCAGCACTAGCCCCGCAACGCCTCTCAAGACCGGGGTAACCTTCATGCCGAGAATCCACGACGAAAGAGCGAAGCCCCACGCCAGAGCGGCCATCACCAGCCAGAATGGCATGTGGAGCTGCTCAACTTTCGACAGGTACGCGACGACAGAGAAAACAAGGTATAGGGCGCACCCCTCCAGGAAGAGCGTCACCCCAGTAACGGCCCTAGTCCTCCAGTTCGGACCCATCAAATCCAGCAATCCCCACGAAGTTGTCCTGGTAGAAGTCGCTGCTCGATTCGGGAAGGGAGTCCAGGAGGTGCCCCATTGAGATCACCGGCACTTCCCCGATCCGCTCCGGTGGATCGCCGTCACCTGCATACAGCACCGTCAGGTTGCATCCCCGGTCGCCAATTGCTGCCAACTGGTCCGGCAGGGATCCGGTGATCGCCCCTGTAACGAACAGTACAGTCACTCCCGGCGGGAGCCTGTCCCGCTCCGCCCGAAATACATCCTGCAGCGTCGAGACCACGTACGGTGCCGCCATGGCCAGGGATTCCAGCGTCATCGTCAGTTGCGACGAGGACGCGCCCATCGGGACGCTGATCCACTTTCCGGAATACGCGGCCACGGAATTGGAGATCAGACCGTAGGTGTACCCCCGTTGGTCGGCAAAGGCGGCGGCTGATGCCGCGGCGGTCACAGCCCGCTCGAACAGCCGCCTGTTGGTGCCCTGCCATACGAAGTCGCTGGTCGAACCGTTCAACGCCACCAGCATGTTGAGCGACACCACCGGCTCGAAGACCCGGGTCTGAAGCTCTCGCGCTCGCGCCGTCGCCTTCCAGTCAATGTGCTTGAGGGGGTCGTCCGGCCGGTAGTCTCGCTGACCCTTGATCCGGTTTGTGTCGTGATACAGCGGCATTCGCCCCCGTGCCACCCCAGAGGGATTTTGCGGCGGAGGCAGGAGTTGCCCCAGGTCGACAACCCGGGGATAGACCAGTATGTCGTCCACATTGGCAAGCCTCGTCTCCGTGGCGACGAACCCGAAGATGTCGCTGCTCCGCATTCTCACTGGACCAATCCGATGATAGCCGCGCCGCCGGCATCGCATGGTGAACGTCCAGGTAGCCCGCTGGTATGGAAGCAGTGAAGTCGTGATGCTCTGATGCCTGTTGGTCTCCAGATTGGCGCCGCGTATCACCGCGCCGGCCAGTTCCAGGCCTTCAGGAAACGGGTCCTGGGTTTCAACCCAGATCAAGGGCAGCGGCTTGTCGTTGTTCAGGGCAACGGTGTAGCTGACGCTGTCCCCGATAAATGCGCGCCGCCGGCCCACCAATCGCTCGTAGGTAACCTTGCGAAAGCAGTATCGTTCCCATACCCGTGCCGCCAGCCAGACCACGGCAACCAGGGACCCGACCACCAGCAGCAACCCGTTGCTGGCCAACAGGCCAACAAACACGAGTAGCCCGCTGACCACCGGCCAGAGCTCGTGGCGCACTACGCAGACCCCGGGCTAGACGGGGACCTCGACGGTGGAAAGAAGCTCCATGACGACATCCTCAGGCTGGCGACCCCGCAGCCTGGCCTGTGAGGTGAGCAGAGTGCGGTGGGAAAGAGCATAGGGCGCAATGACCTTTACATCGTCGGGCGTCACATATTCCCTGCCCCGTATCGCCGCGAACGCCTGGGAACACCGGTACAGGCCGAGGGTGGCCCTCGGGCTCGCCCCCAGTTCCACATCTTCGTGACTGCGCGTGGCCTGCGTCAGGCGGACAATATAGTTACTCAGCACCGGGTCTACATAGACCTCTTTCACCCTGCCCTGAATCGCGGTAACTTCTTCCCCGCCAGCCACCGGCTGAATATTGTCCAGGGGGTTTCCCGTGTTGAAGCGACTCAGCATCTGCTCCTCGTCTGCCTCATCCGGATACCCCATGCGAAGGCGCAGCATGAAACGGTCCAGCTGGGCCTCCGGAAGAGGGAAGGTGCCCTCCAGCTCGATAGGGTTCTGGGTGGCCATGACCAGGAACGGAGTAGGCAGAGGGATGGTGCGGTCATCTACTGTGACTTGCCCCTCGGCCATGGCCTCCAGCAGCGCCGACTGCGTGCGAGGCGTGGCCCGGTTGACCTCGTCTGCCAGGACCACCTGTGCGAGGATCGGACCAGAGCGGAACTCGAACTCTCCCAGCTTCTGGTTGTAGAAATGGACGCCCGTTATGTCCGACGGCATCAGGTCGGGAGTACACTGGATGCGACGGAAGGTGCAACTAAGGGACTCAGCCAGGCTGCGGGCGAGGGTGGTCTTGCCGATGCCAGGCACATCTTCAATCAGCAGGTGCCCCCCGCTGAACACTGCAGCCAAGGCCAGATCGATGACCTGACCTTTACCTACCAGCACCTGCTCGATGCTGGCCTTGACTCCCGCAGCCAACGACGCCACTTCACCCGCTGCCTGCGCTGAGGGCGGTGCGCCGTTGGACGTGGAAGGATTCGCAGCCCTGCCCTGGACCATCGCCCACTCACCATCAAAGCGCTAGGAATGCTGTCGCGGCAGGTCCGATCAGGTCAAGCACCGGCTCCGGATGCAGCTCCCTCGCGAGAGAGGAAGTCCTCGGCCTCCCGGAGGTCTTTGAAAGAATCGATGCTGGTCCAGTAGGCTCGCGTACGGAAGGCAGCTATGCGGCCTTCGCGTGCCAGCCTCGGGAAGGTCTCGACTTCGTGGTCTCCCAAGTCCGGAAACTCTTCGAAGACCTGGCGGTCAAAAACATACACGCCGCCGTTGATCCAGTGGGGCAGTTCGACCTTCTCACGGAACCCCACCACTCTCCCTTCATCGTCCATGTCCACCAGTCCGTAGGGGCTGACCATTGGTACCGCCAACAGCGTGACCGCCGGGCCGTTGCGCCGGGCCGGAGAATTCCGGTGGTATTCAACCACCTCATCCAATGCCTGGCCGGTGATAATGTCTCCATTCGTCACCACGATCGGCCCTTCGCCTTCCATGGCAAGCGGGTAGCCCTGCTTGATAGCCCCACCACGCCCTAGCGGAGAATCCTCAACGCTGTACAAAGCCCGTACGCCAAACCCTGACCCATCACCGAAGTGGCTGCGTATCGACTCCCACCGGTATCCGGCGAGGAACACCACTCCCTCGACTCCACCCTCTTTGAGCCACTCCAATTGGCGCTCCAATATCGGCTTGCCAGCCACTGGCGCCATTGGCTTCGGCAGGGTATCGGTCAGGGGCCGAAGTCGTTCCCCTTTGCCGCCGGCCAGAATCAACGCAAACATTTCAACGCCATCCTTCGCCGCCCCGGCAGGTCGTCGCTGTGCCGCCTAATATACCCGCACGCATTTGGAGGGTCAAACTGACAGCGTGGCGCAGGTACGGCGCGATAGGCATTTTGTATAATTGAATTGGCCACCCGAAGCGGCACGCTATCCGCCAACATGCGGGCGCCTGAAGGCCGCTGATCTGGGCATCACGGGAAATGTTGGGCGGAATTAAGGGAGGGACAGTCATGGACTACGAGATTCTTCACAGACCTTCGTATGCGCTGGCCAGGGTGCGGATGACGACGCGCGAGCAACTGCAGGCCGAGACCGGCGCCATGGTGAGCATGTCGGACACGATCAAGATTGAAACCAGCACCCGGGGCGGCATTTTCGGCGGCCTGAGACGTTCGGTCCTGGGCGGGGAGAGTTTCTTCGTAAACACCTTCACCGCCGAGAACCCCGGTGAAGTGACCATCGCTCCGCCTCTGCCCGGAGACATCGAGGCCCTGGAGTTGCGCGGGGAGACCCTGCTGGTGCAGTCCGGTTCGTTTTTGGCAGCCACCATGAACATTGAAGTCGACTCCCAATGGGGTGGCGCGCGCTCCTTTTTCTCGAAGGAGGGGTTGTTCCTGCTTCGCTGCTCCGGCCGGGGCCTGCTGTTCCTGTCGTCCTATGGCGCGATTCACCGGATAGACCTGGCCGCCGGGGAACGCTACACGGTAGACAACGGCCACATGGTCGCCTTCGACGAAACGGTGAAGTATGACGTGGGCCGTTCGGGCGGTTGGAAGACGACTCTCCTGGGCGGAGAGGGCCTAGTTTGCAAGCTGGAGGGGCCGGGCCGCTTCTTCATGCAGACTCGCAGCGAGGATGCACTGCTGAGCTGGCTGATTCCACAAGTCAACAAGAAGTAGAGCAGGGGACGGTGGGGGCTGGGTTTCGCCCCCTAGTTGTCCCGAGTCTTACGAACGCTTTCCTAGCCCTGTCAGGAAAGCCTGACACCCCCGCTCACTATGCGGCATTGAAGAACCGCTTCCAGGCCTTCCATTTCCCTTAGAGCAACTTCAACGGCCCCCTTGGCCAGAGGCGCATTGTCGGGGAACAGCATGCCAATCACCGTCCCACTGTGGGCTACATTGACACCCACGGCCCCGGTGCGCAGCGAGAGTTCCTGAACTGCTTCCAGCCGAGGGTTGAATAGCAGTTCCTGGTTCGCAACTGCGCTGATGGTGGCGCCCCTGCCAATCCGTAGCGGGTCGCCGCGAGCAATCCCCTCTTCAATCAGGGATACCGCCTCGGTCATCCTGGGCTGCAGCCTCTTGAGGAAGGCGTTGCGGTCCACCAGGTTGAACTCCTGCGTGTCAACGCTGCCGCCAAAATCGAGAATCACCACGCGCATTGGCGGCGGCTTGCCCAGGATTCTGGAGACCTTGCCCTCACGGTGATCGAAGACTGCGACGTGGGGGATCATGATCCCGTCGCTTGGCTCGACCGACAGGGCGATCTCGGCCACCACTTCTGGTGGGACTTCCGCTCCCGTGGCTCCCGCAGTAGCGACTATCGCAGCGGCCACATCGGCCGTACTGCTAGCCATCCCTTTTCCACGCGGTAGGGGCGAGTCCAGCCACAGCCGGCCACCCATATCGGAGTTTCCAAGGTAGTCCAGCGTCGCCTTGGCCGCCTTGCAGGCTTTGGGGGAGTCTCCAGGCCCTTCGATTCCCCTCCTGAGTTCATCGAAAGGCTGGCTCGGGTGGAGTTCGACAGTGGCCCGGCTGTACATGTCGATGGGACAGGTAACCATGCAAAGGACGCCATCGAGCATACCCTGCGCCAGTTCGCCGCAGGTCCCCGGCGCCGACGCCGAGGCCCTCCCGCGGATCGACCTCGTCCCGGTCATCGGCTGTACAGGTCTGGACTGGTGTAGGGAAGAGCTCCCAGCGACTTCATCTCCAGCGCCAGTCCCGCCGCCATGAAGTAGACCCTGTCTGCCTTGGCGGCAACCAGCTGGTTCACTCGCCCCAGGGCGTCCCGGTATACCGCCCCCAGGCGAGACGGAGGGACCACTCCCAGCCCGACCTCGTTGCTGACCACTATCCAAGTCGCCTCGGACCGCTCGTAGACTTCAAGCAACCGCTCCGCCGAGCCGAGGATCTGTTGCTCAGCGTCTGGCTCGTCCTCCATCTTCAGCAGCAAGTTGCTAACCCAGAGCGTCAGGCAATCCAGGAGGCAGACATCGAACCCTTCGAGGGCCGTCGGAAGGACAGAATCAATCTCGACGGGCTCCTCCACTGTGGTCCACTCTGCCGGCCTTTGCTGACGATGCTTCGCGATCCGCCGCTCCATGTCATCGTCCAGGGCTTCAGCGGTTGCCACATACAGCACTCGGCCATCCTCTGCTTCCGCCAGCCGCTCCGCAAACGAACTCTTGCCGGAGCGCGCCCCTCCGAGAATGAAGATCAGCTCCTTAGGCATGTGTCCCACGCTCAACCAGGACCTGCCGCAGGGCTTCGGCCAAGCGGCGGTTGTCCTCCATCGTTCGCACACCCACGCGGATATACTCCGGCAGCCCGAACGAGGTGCAGTCCCGCACACACACCCGGTGGCGGGTCAAAAGCTCGTGGCGGAGGCCCGTGGCGTCGCCGACTCTCAGGAGCAGGAAATTGGCGGTCGATTGGGAGCACTCGAGTGCAAGGGACCTGGCGGTATCGACGAGGAATTTCCTGCCCTCCCGTACCGCCTCGCGGCCCTTCCTCACATGATCGCCGTCGGCGAGGGCGGCGATTCCGGCGGCCTGTGCGGCCGAGTTCACGCTCCAGCTGTACTGGAAGGCCCTCACTCTCCTGATGATACCCTCAGGTGCCAGGAGATACCCAAGTCGAAGCCCGGTTACCGCGTAGTCCTTGGTCATGGATCGCAGCAGGGCAATGTTACCCATAGCGAGGAGCTTCGTAGAGTCCCATCGCTCTTCAACGAAGGAGACATACGCTTCATCCACCACCAGCAGTCCCCCTGCGGGCAATGCCTCGGCAATCTGCTCAACCGCTGCCATGTCCAGGTAGACGCCGGTAGGATTGTTGGGATTGCACAGGAAAATCAGGGAAGGGCTATGGGCCTCAATGTGCCCCCTGGCAACAGTCAGGTCCCACAAAAACTCGGCACTCCCCCTGCCTGCGGCTGGTGGAAGGATCAAAACGGGTTCCACTCCTTCCACTAGGCAGGCTGCTTCGTATTCTCCGAAGGTAGGCGCAAATATGAGGGCGGTGTCGTCGGGCGACAGGAACGCCCTTGCCAGCAGGTGTATCAGTTCCGTGGAACCGTTGCCGGGCAGGATGCATTCACTGTCCACCCCGACGGAATCGCCTATCGCACTTCGGAGTTCCAGACATTCGGGGTCGGGGTAGGCCGCCAGGTTGACGTTGCGGGAGGCCTCCAGTGCACTAGGGGACGGCCCCAGGGGATTGATGCTGGCGCTGAAGTCAATTACCTCTTCCGGCCTCAGGCCGAGGGACTTCAATTCACCGAAATTCAGCCCTCCGTGAACCGGACGGCCCTGCATTCCTTCCAAGTCAACCGCCCTCAACCACTCAGCAGCCCGCGAGCCGTCAGGACACCAAGGGAGATCGGGATACCAATGAAGGCGACTGCGTACGCCACCCGGACGGACAGGCTAATGTGCTCCGGACCGGGGTCGTCCAGACCTTCCCCGATTCTGTAATGTCCCTGCTTTTCCAGCGCCACACCCAGCAGACCCGACATGGCCCCAATGGTCCAGCCGGCGTTGGGGCTGGATGTCAATCGCTGGCCGGCCCACGCGCACTGCCATCCGCGTCCCGCCGGGAACCGGCACAGCGCTCCGCCCCCCAGCATCAGGACAGCGCTCAGTCGCGCCGGGACCAGGTTCATCAGGTCATCCAACCTTGCCGAGGCCTTTCCAAGGTATTCGTACTTCCCTCGATACCCAATCATGCTGTCCAGTGTATTTACCGCCCGGAAAGCGAACGCGCCGGGCAGTCCCAGCAGCGCGAACGCCAGCCAGGGGCCAATGAAACTGTCCGTGGTGTTTTCCGCCACGGACTCAATCGCCGCCGCCGAAGCCATGGAATGGCTCAACGAATCCGGGTCCCGGCTGACCAGGCTCTGCAGACCACGCCTCGCATCGCCGAGGCTGCCATCATCCATAGCGTCCCGCACATCCGTCGCTGCCCTGGCCAACCCGCTGACAGCAAAAGTCGTACTGAGTAGCGCACCCACGCCCAGCAGATACGGCAACGCCCCCAGCTCCCTCAGGCCGTTGGCCGCCAGCCATGCGCCCCCGCCGAACACTGCCGGCACCACGCACGCCATGCAGCCCCCCCATGCCAGCGAGCGCCACCGGCTGTCCAGGGACGGCCCAAATCTCTCCAGCCAGCCAGTCAGCTTCCCCATCCAAACCACCGGGTGAACGGCGCTGGGGAGTTCCCGGAATGCCAGGTCAATCGCCACGGCAATGAGCAAAGCTCCAGCGTCAAGATACCATTCTCCCGGCCATACCTGCCAATCCATACGGTGCTATCGAAACTCTAGTCGGGTATGGGAAAGATGGGCGACAGGACTGAGTCGGAAACAAAGTGGAATAGAATGGCGGCCACTACCAGCAGCACGGCCTCGGCCGTCTCGTTCGCAGCCCCGTAGACATCTCCCGTGACTCCGCCAATCAGTTTCGAAGCCCATGCTCCCAACAGCCACGTGATCAGGCTCGCCGCCAACAGCAGGGCCAGCCCCACTGGCCCGGCAAACGCGACTGTGACAGCGACGGCAACCAGCAATCCAGCCATCAGTTGCCATCGTCCGCCTTCGGGCAGAAACGGAGTGCCGATCCCTTCTCGCCTCGCGTATGGGAACAGTTCCAGCATCATCAGCATCGCCCATCGCGAAAGGCAAGGCACCACCAAGAGCAGCCATATCCTTCCCGACGGAGCCAGCGCTGCGAGGGCCCCGAACTTCAGGAGCAAAAGGCCGACCACTCCAACCACGGCGAATGCCCCCACATGTGAGTCCCGCAGAATCTCCAGGCGCCGCTCCCGGGTGAAGCCGCCCAGGAACGCATCGCAACAGTCCATGAACCCATCCAGATGCAGGCCACGCGTGAGGGCGATCATCGCCGCCGTCAGAATTGCCGCCGAGAGGAGCGGAGGGAACTGCCGGTACTCCTGGGTGAACAGCGGATATCCGGTGTGCAGCAGGAGTTCCACACCGGCCAGCACAGCCCCGAGGAGCAGCCCCACGACCGGAAACCACGCCCTGGCCGATGCTAGCCCCCCTGCATCCCGTGGGGCTACCGGAAGGATCGTCAGGAAACCAAGGGCGGACCTCAGCCCGGTCATTGGTCAGCTTCACCATCAGGACCATCCTCAGGTTCCCGATCAGATACGCCAGCCTCCGCAAATGTCGCCATCTCCGAAAGTGTGGCCGCAGCGGCCTCCACGATGGGCATGGCAAGCGCGGCGCCGGTTCCCTCACCCAGTCGCATCCCCAGGTCGAAAAGTGGCGTCAACCCGAGGTTGGATAGCGAGACCCGGTGCCCTCTTTCCACCGACACATGGGAGGCGAACATGTAGTCGCGAGACGCAGGGCATGTTGCATGTGCGATCAGGGCCGCTGCCCCCGAGATGAACCCGTCCACTATGACAGCCCTGCGCATCATGGCCGTGCCAAGTATCACGCCTGCCAGGACCCCGATCTCGAATCCGCCCACCTTGGCCAGCAGCTCAACCCCGTTTGACGGATCCGGGCGGTTCACCTCCAGAATCCCTTTGACGACGGCTATCTTGAGTTGCAGCTCTTCCGGGGTACGGCCCGTACCCTCTCCGGTGGTCTCCTCAGGGGGCACGCCCGTCGCGGCTGAGGTGATGGCGCTGGATGCCGTGGTGTTGCCAATCCCCATGTCCCCGGTCGCCACCAGGTCTACGCCGGACCCAACAACCTCAGCGGCAAGGTTGATACCCGTCTCCAGGCACTGCCTTGCCTGCTCTGGGGACATGGCGGGTCCTTGGCTGATGTCCGCGGTTCCGGCTCCTATCCTGAGCGAGCGGAGTTCCGGGTGCGAGGGAAGGTCTGCGGCCACACCTGCATTGACGATTACCTGACGGATTCCCAGGTGTCGGCACATGACGCTGATCGCGGCGCCTCCCGAGAGGAAGTTGAGCACCATCTGGGCCGTGACTTCCTGCGGATAGCCCGTCACCCCCTGGGCCACGACCCCGTGGTCGCCGGCAGCGACGATTACTGCCTTCCCTCCGATTGAAGGCCGCTCTGTCCCGAAAATGCCGGCAAGGCGGATGGAAATATCCTCCAGTCTCCCCAGGCTTCCCGGTGGCTTGGTCAGGCTGCCCTGCCTCTCCTCGGCGCGGGCCATAGCACCTGCATCCGCAGGCTGTATCCTCTCGACCGCCTCCGCCAGTGTGATTCGGCCCTCGGCCATAGCAGGTACCTCAACTTACCGATTTGGACAGCCTATGATGGATATGGTTCCGTGATTATTCACCGCGTGATTATTGGCCGTTGGAAAGCCCGTTACCGATAGTTAGGCTCGGACTCCTGGCCCGGGAATCGCGTCCCACAACAAAAAACCCTGCCGCCTTCGTAACGGCAGGGCCCCTTCACTGGCTGTCCCGTTCCCTTGTGACGGGGCTCGGGATTCCTGAGCACTCCCTGGACGAAGAGCGACCGCTCAGCACAGCCCGGCAGGTCTCCTGGCTCCCGGCTCATCGCCTTTCCCGCGCCTTCCCATCCTGTCAGGACAGTGGCATCAGCGGGCGGCTAACCGTTCACAGTGGCGCCTCCGCAGCGGATTCTAACCGCTTTCCCTTTTCACGCCCGCAGGACGGGCGTGCCGGGCTGGTTGGCTTCGATTTGGGCCGATGCTACCAACGGGGCATGGGGTTGTCAACTTGCACTGGCCTCACGCTCTCGAGCCCCAGGGAGCCCTGGGTTGACCGCGACATCCGGTTGACACCGTGCGAATGCGCGCCCTATACTCGCTGCCAGCGGCCAACGGGTTTTGGATTCGTCGGCAGTCAGTTAACAATCGATCAAGGCCCGCCCGGCGCGCCGGAAACGGCATCTGAGGGGAAGGCGGTGAAAATCCGCCACGGTTGCGCCACTGTAATCGGATGTCCACTTGACATTCGAGAGTCAGGAAACCTGGCCGGGTGGAGGTGCTCTGCTTCTGCGCTTAACAGAAAGGCCCTTTGGCGATTCGACCGCCAATCCCGGTTCCCAAATGTCCCTGGCAGCAGTAGAGCCAGGGATTTTTTATTTGCAATCACTCGGGTGAATCACCCGTATTGAGAGGGCCCTCCAATTTCTGATTCCGCAAGCAACAGGTCTTTCACCGTCGTGGCGGTGGGGCCGGGAAAATCAGACTTCCTGACCCTTCAGGGTCGGGAGGCGCTGCTGAATGCTGACCTCGTTCTGGGGTTCAAGACTGTGCTGAACGTCGTAGAGCCCTGGCTTGGCTACGCCGAAGTACGGCCGATGACCTATCGCGATCAGGAAGAGGTCCTGGAGTACGCGGAGGGCCAGGCAAAGCAGGGCAAGCATTGTGTGGTCTGTTGCTGGGGTGACCTGAACGTCTCGGCCCGCGAGTTGCTTGCCCGCGTCCGCCGCCGGGCCGACAGCGTCAGGCTCATTCCCGGCATCAGCTCGGTCCAAGTGGCCATGGCCCGCACCGGCATCTCGCTAGAGGATGCAGTGTTCATCACCCTCCACAAGCGCGCCGACGCCGAAAGCGAACTGGAGGAACTCGTCCACTACATCAACGAGGGCCGGCGGCATGTCATCCTGCTGCCCCGTCCCTTCGACCTGATGCCCGCAGGCATCGCCGGTGGCCTGCTCGATGCCGGTGTTCGCAGCGACCTCTCCATGAGGGTCTACCAGCGCCTCACTCATGACGATGAAAAGCGATGGGCTGGGACAGTGCTGGAGTGCAGCCTTATCGAGGAAGAGTTCAGCGACCTGTCGATAATGGTTTTTCTCAGCGGTGACACGCCAGTGGAGTTTCCTCTCCCCCGGGGGGAGGGTTAGAGCTAGTCCTGAGCTTGTCGAAGGGGTGGGGGGATCCCCCCACAGGCCAAACCATGCAGCAGAAATCGATCCTGTTCATCACCACCGCCGATACGGATATCCTGACCGCTGACCGGGCACTGTCCGGCCTGCCCCAGGGTATTCCGGAGGTCGCGGCCGTCAACCCGGCTACGCTGAACTCCGAGTCCGAATCAGAAGATTCCGGCGACCCAATTCTGGACTTGGCATCAAGTGCCGGAGCCGTGGTCCTGCGGCTCCTGGGGGGCAAGCGGGCCATGCCGGACAGCTTCGACGCGCTGGTCCGGCACTGCCGTGGCCAAGGCATTCCCCTGATTGCCTGTCCCGGCCACCAGGAATGGGACGAGGACCTGGTAACCGCCTGCACCGTGCCGGTAGCAGAGGTTGAGACCGTCTTCTCCTACCTGATGCAAGGAGGCGTCCAGAACTTCCAGAACTTGTTCCTGTTCCTGAGCGATACCTACTTCGGCACTGACCACGGCCACGAGGCTCCGGCCCCGTTGCCATGGGAGGGTATATACCACCCGGAAGTCGCCGACGGAACGGATGTAGATTCCTATATTGCCGAGCGGTTCCAGGCCGGGCGCCCATCCATTGGGCTGCTCTTCTACCGCGCCCACTGGATGAGCGGCAACCTTCTCCCCATCGATTCGATGATCCGCAGGCTGGAGGCCAGCGGCGCCAACGTGCTGCCTGTATTCGCCTTCAGCCTCAAGCACAGTCCAGAAGGCGACGGAGTGGCCAATCGGGCATTCACCGAGTACCTGTCGGAGACGGACGGTACCCCGCGCGTGCAGTGCATCATCAACACCATGGGCATGTCCATGGGCGAGCTCAGCACCGACGGCCCCGCGGTGGCGACGGGCTGGTCGGTGGACTACCTGGACCAGCTGAATGTCCCGATGGTCCAAGCGATCATCAGCACAGGCTCCCAGGACGACTGGCTGGAAAGTGATCTCGGACTGGGCCCCATCGACACGGCCATGAGCGTGGCCCTCCCCGAGTTTGATGGCCGCCTGATATCGGTGCCGATTTCCTTCAAGGAAGAGGCCCCCGCAGTTCCCTCCCTCGGAGGGAGAGGGTTGGGGTGGGGGCGTCCCCTGCGTTATGTGCCTCGGGAGGACCGGGTCGACCTGGTCGCCCGCCTGGCCATCAAGCAGGCGAATCTCGCACTGAAGCCCAACTCTGAAAAGAAGATCGCCCTGATTCTGAGCAACTACCCTACCAAGGACGCCCGCATCGGCAACGCCGTGGGTCTGGACACGCCGAACTCCGCAGTGCTGGTGCTGAACGCCCTGCAGGACGCCGGCTACCAGGTAACCGACATTCCCGAGACCGGCGACGAGCTCGTCCACCGCATCATTGAACGCTGCAGCAACGACCGCGACTCCCTGACCGAGGAGCAGTTGCGCCTTGCCGCCGGCCATGTGACAACCCGGCAGTACAGCGACTGGTTCGCCACCTTCCCGGATGATGTGAGAGATGAGTTGTCCCGCGATTGGGGTGAGCCTCCCGGCCAGGTGTACCGGACGAACGGCAGCCTGGCCATCGCCGGCATTGACCTGGGCAATGTATTTGTCGGCCTGCAGCCGCCCCGCGGCTTCGGCGACAACCCCATCGCCATCTACCACAGCCCCGAGATGGCGCCTACGCACCACTACATCGCCTACTACCGATGGGTCCGGGATGTGTTCGGCGCCGATGCGATCCTGCACCTTGGCAAGCACGGCACGCTGGAGTGGCTGCCCGGCAAGGGCATCGGCCTGTCGCCATCCTGCTACCCTGAGGTGGCGCTGGACGATGTGCCGCTCTTCTACCCGTTCATCATTAACGACCCCGGGGAGGGATCGCAGGCCAAGCGCCGGGCCCACGCCACCGTCGTCGACCACCTGATTCCGTCGATGACCACCGCCGACAGCTACGGCGACATAGCCCGCATCGAGCAGTTGATGGACGAGCACTACCAGTGCCAGACCCTCGATCCGTCCAAGCTGCCCCTGCTGGAAGCCCAGATCTGGGAAGTGGTGCAGCAGGCCGAGTTGCACCGCGACCTCGGCATCGAGTCCCAGCCAGAGGACTTTGGCGAGTTCATC
Organism: Dehalococcoidia bacterium; assembly: GCA_963667765.2. Taxonomy (GTDB): domain Bacteria; phylum Chloroflexota; class Dehalococcoidia; order Lucifugimonadales; family UBA3495; genus VXOI01. The sequence continues at coordinate 916,346 of CAXXON010000003.1, forward strand.
CTGGAAATCGACGGCTACCTCTGCGAGCTCAAGGACGCGCAGATCAAGGACGGCCTGCACATCCTTGGCGACACCCCCGAGGGCGAACAACTCATCGGCCTCCTTTGCGCCCTGACCCGGCTGGACATCAGCGGCATCCCCAGCCTGCGCCGCTCGGTCGCCGAAGCCCTCGGCCTCGACTACGCCACACTGACCGACGACCTCGGTGAAGCACCTGATGTCCCCTCTCCCTCCGGGGGAGGGTTAGGGTGGGGGCGTCTCCTGGCCCTTGACGAAGACACCCCTGTTCGCACCAACGGCGACGTCCTGGAGCGCATCGAGCAGCTCTGCCGCCAAGCTTACGGCGAAATGCTGGACAGTGGCTTCCAGGCGCAGAATGCGGCAGCCGTGGTAAGCAGTGTGCTGGGATCACCTGACCGCCAGACGCAGCTTGTGCTGGAGTACGTGGCCGATACGATATACCCCGCCCTCATGCGCACCCCTGACGAGATCGGCAACCTGCTGCGTGGCCTGGAGGGCAAGTACGTACCTGCCGGCCCGAGCGGAGCGCCCACCCGCGGCATGGCCAACATCCTGCCCACGGGGCGCAACTTCTACTCCGTGGACCCCAAGACCATTCCGTCCCCTGCGGCGTGGGAGACCGGCAAGCAGCTGGCCCAGTCGCTGCTGGACAAGTACCTCGAAGAAGAGGGAGCCTACCCGGAAATGGTGGGGCTGGTGGTCTGGGGCACATCCGCCATGCGCACCCACGGCGACGACATCGCCCAGATCCTGCACCTCCTCGGCATTCGCCCCAAGTGGCAGGCCGAGAGCCGCCGCGTTCAGGGCATTGAAGCCATCCCCCTCGAGGAGCTGGGGCGTCCCCGTATCGATGTGACAGTGCGTATCAGCGGCTTCTTCCGGGACGCATTCCCGAACCTGATCAACCTTCTCGATCAGGCCGTCGAGCTCGCAGCGTCACTGGATGAATCCCCGGACGAAAACTACATCGTCAAGCACCTGCGCGAGGACCTGGCAATCCGCCAATCGCTGGAAGGAGGGAATCTGTCGGGCGATGGTGTCGACGCCGACCGGGCCGCTTCCCTGTACCGCATCTTTGGCAGCAAGCCCGGCACCTACGGAGCGGGCATCCTGACGGTGATCGACGAGCGCAACTGGGAGACCGTAGAGGACCTGGCCGAGGTCTACACCGCGTGGGGCGGCTACGCCTACACCCAGCAGGACCACGGCGTTCACGCCCGCGACCAGTTCCGGCAGCGGTTCAGCCAGATCGTCGTCGCCGCCAAGAACCAGGACACCCGCGAGCACGACATCTTCGACAGCGACGACTACATGCAGTATCACGGCGGCATGATCGCCACCGTGCGCGCCCTCACCGGGCGCAACCCGCGCCAGTTCTTCGGCGACAGCGCCGACCCGTCCCGCGCCCGCAACCGCGACCTGCAGGACGAGGCCCGGCGGGTGTTCCGCAGCCGCGTGGTGAACCCCAAGTGGATTGACTCGATGAAGCGCCACGGATACAAGGGCGCCTTCGAGCTGGCCGCCACCGTAGACTACATGTTCGGCTATGACGCAACCGCCCAAGTCATCGAAGACTGGATGTACGAGGATGTTACCGAAAGCTATGTCTTCGATCCTGATACCCAAAGGTTCTTCCAGCAGAGCAATCCCTGGGCCCTCAAGGGTGTTGTCGAGCGGCTGCTCGAGGCCATAGAACGGGGAATGTGGGAGGAGCCGCCTCCCGAAATGCGCGAGAAACTGCAACAGCTGTACCTCGACCTGGAAGCCGACCTCGAAGCCCGCCAGGAAGGAATCACGGAACGCCAGTAACCAGTAATGTCCCCTCCCCCTGAAGGGGAGGACTAGGGTGGGGGCCTCCGCCCGGGAGCCGCACAATGGAAATAGCGCTGGAACTGATAAGGGAACTGACCAAGGACGAGTCCATGATGTGGGTCGTGGGCGGCGGACCCGTGGTCAGCGAGAACGACTCCAAGGGTATCCAGGAGCCCGAAGTCCACAACACTTCGGTAACCGTCGAGGCCGAAAACTGGCACTTCCACGTCAACCTCAACGATGTGGCGGGCATTCAGTTCGTCGAGACCAAGACCCACGGCGAGCGACTCAGCTACTATGTCCGCTTCTCCGGGCACAGCGAAGAAACCCTGTTGAGGAGCTACTTCCCCAACCCCTTCCTGGACGAGAACTACAGGCCCACCCCCTTACAGCCCGACAGGCTGAAGACCTTCACCGACATGCGCGACAGGTATGTGGGCAGGGACGGCATCGTTTTCGTGCATTACATACCGCCATCCAAGGCGTAGCCAACAGAGACGGCCCGGAGGACCGGCTCAGCGGGAAAGAGCTGCTGCGGTCTCCGGTGATTTAATCCCATAGACTTCTATTAAAAACTGAGATTGTAAGAGCTGCGTGGTGGTCCCGAATTTTCACGGGACTAAAAGGGAAGCCGGTGCGAGTCCGGCGCGGTCCCGCCACTGTAACCGGTAGTCTCCTCTCCCCTCGGATGAGAGCCACTGGCCTGAAGGCTGGGAAGGCTGGAGGAATGACGACCCCGGGAGCCAGGAAACCTGCCTTGCAGCTTTGATTCGACTGCGCTTCGCGGAGAAGGTGTGAGTCTTTTGACTTTTGGGCCTGGCGTGAAGCCGGGCTCTTTTTTGTTGCCCATCCAACTGGGCTCACCCAAATGAAATGAAAGCGCATCTCAACAGATCAAACCGGAATCCCGCCCGGTGCGGGAGAAGAGGATAGTTCTGGACGATTCATCGAAGCACCCCCGGGCGCAGGGCCAGACCCCTGCCCTGAACATCGGCGTGGTGCTGGTCGGGCGGGGCAGCCTGTACAGCCGCCAGGCGGAAGATGAGCTGGCCAATCTGGCTGATCATCTCCGTTCCCTCGGTGCCGGGTGGGTGGTCGCGGAAGCCCTGCTGGAGCAGGGAGGGCCGTCCCTGCCCGACGCCTTGGATGCCTGCATCCGGGCCGGCGTGGAGAAGGTGGTCGTGCTTCCGGCATTCATGCCTGTGGAGACCGCCACTCGCAACTGGCTCCGGTTCGTGGCACGCAGGTGGCAGGAGCAGTCCGCCACTTCGACGCCGGTCATTTTCACCGAGCCCCTCGGCGTGCAGGCAGGCGTGGCAGAAGCCGCCATCGAGCTGGTCCGGGAGGCGGCACACGCCGCGGCCCCACCCGCTCCGGTCGGCCACAAGCCGGGAACCCCGGAGCCCGACTGGTCGGTCATACCCACCCACGATCATCATGTGCTGTTCTGCCATGGCCCCCGCTGCACGGCGTCCGGCGCAGCCGAACTGGGAGCTTTCTTCAGGAAGCTCCTGAAAGACGAAAGGATGGATGAAGGCCCGGGCCAAGTCCTTGCTGCCCGGTCCGGCTGCCTGTATCCCTGCAACCTGGGCCCGTTAATGGTCGTATACCCGGAGGGTATCTGGTACTGCGGGCTGGACGAAGCAGTCCTTACGCAGATAGTCGATCAGCATTTCGGGAAGGGCGAGCCTGTTGGTTCCCATGCCTTCCGGCCCTCTCCCGTCCCCCAGTCCCTGCCGCCATCTTGGCCGCCCCCATCCTGGCCTGCTGGAGCCTAGGAAAAGGAATGTCCGTCAAGCGTATCTTACTTCTGGCTACTGCCATCGCGGCAATGTTGGTCATGGCCGCCTGTGGCGGCGACCCTGCCCCGACTGCCGAGCCTTCCGCACCGGCTCCGGCCGCGTACACCCCGGTGACCGTCGAGACCTGTACCGCCGTTGCCGACGACGACGGGGACGTTCAAACGGGAAGGGCCAGCTATACCTATTCCGAGCCGCCATCCCGCGCCATCGCCCTGAACCAGCACGTGACAGAGATCATGCTGGCCCTGGAACTGCAGGACCACATGGTCGGCACAGCCTACATCGACGACGAGATACTGCCCCCATACCAGGCCGCGTATCAATCTGTGCCTGTGCTTGCCGAGGAGTACCCGTCCAAGGAGGTGATCCTAGCCCAGAATCCCGACTTCATTTACGGGGGCTTCCGCAGCGCCTTTGAAGACGACGCGGCTGGTTCCCAGGAAGATCTCAACAAGCTGGGCATCGGGACCTACCTGACTGCGTCCATCTGCAACACCGGCTCGCCGGACACCCTGGAGGACGTCTACACCGACATACGGACCATCGGAGCTATATTCGGCATAACCGACCAGGCCCAGGCACTGGTCGAATCGCTCCAGCAGGAAGTCGCAGCGGCAACTTCACGGATTGACGCCTCGGGCGAGCCTCTCCGCGTCTTCATGTTCGACTCGGGAGACGTGGCCCCATACACCGCAGCCTGCTGCTCCATGGTTACCAACATGATAGAAACGGCTGGCGGAAATAACATTTTCGACGATGTCGATGGCCGCTGGAAGGAGGTCAGCTGGGAGGAAGTGATCGACCGGGACCCCGAGCTGATAGCCCTGACCGACGCCGATTGGTCCACCGCCCAGGAGAAGAAAGACCTGCTGCTGGGCGACCCTTCCCTGGCGGACATTACAGCGGTGAAGGAACAGCGGTTCGTTGTACTCAAATTCAGTTCTCTGGTGCCTGGAATCAGAAACGCCACGGCCATCACGGAACTGGCCGAAGCACTGAGTCCGTAACCCAAATTGGCTGAGGATATGCGTACACTGCGAGACCTCGCCCCGGACCAGACGGAGGTACCGGACAGCCCCGCGCCCGGCAGCGCCGTGGAAGAGCGTGTGGTGCCGGAAAAGCCATATTCCCACGCGCCCGAGCCGTCGGAGGGCATTCGCCGGGTGGGGCTCGGCCTGGTACTCGCCGTTCTGGGCGTGGCCGTCGTGCTGTCTGTGACGCTGGCTGTCACCATCGGCCCGGTCTACATATCGCCCATCACCGTCTGGCAGATTATCGTTTCTCACATCATCGGCGCCTCTCCCGGTGACTGGACAGCCGGCCAGGACCACATCGTCTGGCTCATCCGGCTGCCCAGGGTCCTCCTGGCAGGCGTCGTGGGCGCGGGCTTGGCCGTCGTCGGCGTCGCCATGCAGGCCACCGTGCGCAACCCGCTGGCCGACCCCTACCTGCTTGGAACCTCCTCCGGCGCATCGGTGGGGGCCGTCCTGGTAATCATGCTCGGAATCAATTTCCTGGCGCCCTATTCGCTTTCGATTCTGGCCTTCGTTGGGGCAGTGGGCTCCTTCGTCATCGTCTTTGCCATCTCCCAGACAGGAGGCCGCGTCTCACCCACCCGGCTGATACTTGCCGGTGTGGCCACGGCCTATGTCCTCACGGCCATAACCAGCCTGATCCTGTTCCTTGGCGACGAACGAGCCGTGAGAACTGTACTTTTCTGGATGCTGGGCACCTTGTCCGGCGCCAAGTGGAGCTACCTCGGACTGCCCGCTGCCGCCCTGCTGCTGGGCATATCCATCCTGGTTCTGAAATACCGCGCCATGAACGCGTTGCTGGCTGGCGAAGAGACGGCCATCACTCTCGGCGTGGACACGCAGGGGCTGCGCCGCCAGCTGCTGGTGCTGACCGCACTCATCACCGGAGTGATGGTCGCCGTCTCGGGCGCCATCGGGTTCGTCGGCTTGATGATGCCCCACATCGTCCGGCTGGTGGTGGGCGCCGACCATCGAATCGTCCTGCCGGCCAGCGCCCTCACCGGAGCGATCTTCCTCATCTGGGTGGATGTGGCAGCCCGCACCATAGTGCAGCCGCAGGAGATCCCGGTAAGCGTGATCACCGCCCTCGTGGGGGCTCCCTTCTTCCTCTGGCTGTTGCGGTGGCGCAGGCAGGCCTACGGAGGTCAGATCTGATGCGTCTGCAAGTGGACCGGGTCAACTGGAGCGTGGCCAGAAAGCAAATCCTCAGGGACATATCGATCACCGTTGAGCCGGGTTCCATAACCGGACTCATCGGCCCCAATGGCAGCGGCAAATCTTCGCTCCTCCGCTGCATCTACCGGGCTCTACGACCCGATTCGGGGACCATCACGCTTGACGGAGACGACCTTCGGCGCATGGACAGCCGGGAAGCTGCACGAAGGATCGCCGTGGTGCTCCAGGAATACCCGTCGGACTTTCAGTTCACTGTCGGGGAGATCGTTTCCATGGGGCGCAACCCGCACAAGGGCATGTTCGACCGTGACAGCGCGTCGGACCGGGGCATCATCAGGGACGCGCTGGCCCGCGTGGGCCTGGCAGGATTCTCACATCGAAACTTCAACACTCTCTCCGGCGGCGAAAAGCAGAGGGTCGTAATCGCCCGTACCCTCACCCAGCAGGCCAGCTTCCTGGTGCTGGATGAACCGACCAACCACCTGGATATCCGATACCAGTTGGAAACAATGGAGCTGGTCAAGGGACTGGGGCTGACCACCTTGGCCGCGCTGCATGACCTGAATATTGCCGCCGCTTACTGCGACTTCATCCATGTCATAAACGAGGGACAGGTCGTCGCATCAGGGCCGCCCGAAGAAGTGCTCTTGCCTGGCTTGATCGAAGATGTCTTCGGCGTCGGGACGATGGTCGGAGCGGACCCCCTCACGGGACGACCCAGGCTCAGCTTCTACCTCAATGGTCACACGCCACTGGAAGCTGCAACCACGCACCACCCTTGACGGGCGGCAATCTGACGCGGTGTTAAACTGGCCGCAATGGCCCCACATCCAGACAATTGACGGAGAATCAGCCTTGCCCCAACAGACCGAGCCGCGTTTCCCCTTCACCGCCATCGTCGGCCAGACCACGATGAAGCGGGCCCTGATCCTGAACGCCGTCAACACCCGCATCGGCGGCGTGCTGATTCGCGGCAAGAAGGGCACCGCCAAGTCCACCGCCGTCCGCTCCCTCGCGGCGCTGCTGCCCGAGGTAACCGTTCTCCGGGGTTGCCCCTACAGCTGCCCTCCCGAGAATCGCCAGGGATTGTGCCAGTGGTGCCAGCCCCACGGCGAGGATGCACCGGCGGTCACCCGGCAGGTGCGCATCGTCGACCTCCCCGTTGGAGCCACCGAGGACCGCCTCGTCGGCTCCCTCGACATCGAGCAGGCCATCCGCACTGGAAGCCGCAGCTTCGAGCCCGGCCTGATCGCCACCACACATCGCGGCATCCTGTATGTGGACGAGGTGAACCTGCTCAACGATCACCTCGTCGACGTGCTCCTCGACGCCGCTGCCATGGGCCGCAACTATGTGGAGCGCGAGGGCATCTCCGTCAGCCACGCCGCCGAGTTCATCCTTGTCGGCACCATGAACCCCGAGGAGGGCGACCTGCGCCCCCAGCTCCTGGACCGCTTCGGCCTCGCCGTGGAAGTAGACAGCGCCTTCACCGCCGAAGAGCGTCAGGAAGTCGTAAAGCGACGCATCGCCTACGAGGCCGACCCCTTCCGTTTCATGGACGACTGGCAGGACGCCGAATCCGCCGAACGCGATCGCATCCTGCGCAGCCAGAAACTCCTCTCGAAAGTAACGGTCTCCGACGATATCCTGGAACTGATTACCGGCATCTGCCACGAGTACCAAGTCGACGGTCTGCGCGCCGACATCGTCATGTACAAGACCGCCAGCACCATCGCCGCCTACGAGGGCCGCGACCTAGTGCTCGCCGAGGATGTTCGCGAGGCTGCCGAAATGGCCCTGCTGCACCGCCAGAGGCGCCAGCCCTTCCAGCAGCCGCACCTGGTCACCGAGCAGCTCGATCAGATGATGGACGAGTTCCAGAACCGTCCCCAGAATCGCGAGCCCCAGGACCAGGACAGCACCCAGTCCGATGAGCAGGACGACGGAGACCCCGACTCACCCGAGCCCGAAGAGCAGCAACCGCCCGACCCCTCAGGCGATTCGGGCCCCCAGGACCAGTACTTCGAGGTAGGCAACCCCTTCTCAGTCCGATCTCTCCAGGTAAAGCCCCCCGACAACCGCGCCCGGCCCACCAGCGGCCGACGCGCCCGGACGGTCAGCGGCTCCCCCTCGGGCCGCTATATCGGGGCGGAAACGCCCCAGGAGAAAGCCAGCGACCTGGCTCTCGACGCCACCCTGCGCGCCGCCGCACCCCACCAGCAGCAACGCCGTTCCGACCTGCCGGACGGGCAGGATGCTGGGACATCGCCCGCCTTCCTGATCGAGCCATGGGATGTGCGCGATAAGGTCCGGGAGACCAAGACCGGCAGCCTGATTCTCTTCGTGGTGGACGCCAGCGGCTCCATGGGCGCCCAGCGCCGCATGGTGGCGGTCAAGGGCGCCATCCTGTCCCTGCTGCTCGACGCCTACCAGCGCCGCGACCGGGTGGGCCTGATCGCCTTCCGCGGCACCTCCGCCCAGGTACTGCTTCCTCCCACATCCAGCGTCGATCTTGCCCACACCCTGCTGCGCGAGATGCCCACCGGCGGCCGCACGCCTCTCAGCCGAGGCCTGCTCCTGGCCATGGAAGTGATCGAGACCGAAAAGCAGAAGGACCGCAACGTGCTTCCCCTCCTCGTGGTCCTGTCCGATGGCCGCGCCAATGTCGCTATGGGCAGTGGCGACTCCGCCACTTCGGTCAACTCGGGGCCATCCGAAGGGCGCACCAGCCTGCCCATCGCGGAAGCACGCGCAATTGCGGCAGCGATAAAGGAGCAGAAAGTCTCGTCAGTGGTCGTCGACACCGAGACCGACTTCCTCCGTCTCGGCTTGGCCGAACCCATCGCCGAGGCCATGGGCGCCCCCTGCATCAAGCTGGAGGAACTGCACTCCGACTCCCTCGCCGACGCCGTCAGGATGCAGTTGCCCTCCACCGACGATCGACCCCTCACTCCCGAGGAAGTCCAGGGATTGCTCCAGCAGATCAATCTTCCTTAAAAAATAATCTCAAGACAGTAATGCTCCATCGGCATAGACTGCATAACAGGCCTTTAACCAGTGGATTCCTGCTTTCGCAGGAATGACGGTTTTGGCCCTTGCAGCGTGTCTTGAGATAGTTTCTTAGAAGAAAGAAATTGAGGAAGGTGGCTGCCCCGCCTGGGCTCGAACCAGGGATTTCAGCTCCAAAGGCTGACGTGCTACCGCTACACCACGGGGCAAAAATATGGAGCGTTCTCTAGGAAAGCCCCAGCAGACATCCATTGTGCTTGGCACCCAATCGGGCGTCAAGTGGACGCAGCTTCCCTTCTACCGTTGGCTCCCCGGAGCCTGTCCGTAACTTCCAGAAAGCAACAATAAGGCCGGAGCTTGAAGCTCCGGCCCGCGCCAAAGGTTGCCAGAATAGGGAAAGGCTACTGGGCCACAGCCGTCTGCGAAGTTTCCGAGACCTTGGCCAGCATTTCGTCCAACATCCTCTGCAGGGCCATGGTGTGGCTGCATACGGCTCGGGTGGCGAAGAAGTTGCAATCGCAGTCCCAAGCCCCGGCGTTGAAAGTCACGTCGTAGCTGTTGTGATTGCCCTGGAAGGTTGCCGAAAAGCTGTTGATGCTCACACGGTCCTTTTCCTCGGCGTATCTCCTCGCCTTATCGATCTTGCCGATGATGCTGGAATCCATCGCACCTCCAAACTACCCTGTGCTTGCCGGCATGCCAGCCGGGCTTTTCCGGTTCAATCCAGTCTCTACTACGCACCGAAATGCGTTCTGGATTGAAATTCCATTTTAGGACTAGGGGGTTTCGAATACAAGGCGGAGAAAGCCCCGTGAAGCAGTCTCAACGCGTTCGTATCGCGTTGACTGGCCCATTTGCCGTAAAATAAAATCCTGTCAATATCCAGGCACGGCGATTATCGTAATCCTTGATACTTCGGCCCCTCCACTTGGCTGCCCGTATGGCTGTCTCGGGGCCCGGAACCGCATTGGTTTGGATGGGATTCGATCTCGCAAACTGCTGAATCAAGAAGGTCCGCTTTGATGAACGGCGACCAGATCAGGGATTCCTTTATCCAGTATTTTGAAGGCAAGGGGCACCAGCACATGCCCTCCGCCTCTCTCATCCCTGCCGGCGACCCGACCCTGCTGTTCACGAGCGCCGGAATGGTCCCATTCAAGCCCTTCTTCATGGGCGAGCAGACGCCCCCGTCGCGCCGCCTCACCAGCAGCCAGAAGAGCTTCCGCACCACCGACATCGACGAGGTGGGCGACCACAAGCACCTCACCTTCTTCGAGATGCTGGGCAATTTCAGCATCGGCGACTACTTCAAGGAAGGCGCCGTGGCCTTCGCCTGGGAACTGGTCACGCAGCTGTTCGGTCTCTCTCCTGACCGCCTTTATGTAACCATTCACCTCGACGATGACGAAGCCTTCAACATCTGGCACGACCAGGTCGGCGTCCCCGCCGAACGCATCTACCGCTACGGCGACAAGGACAACTGGTGGGGCCCAGCCGGCACCGAAGGCCCCACAGGCCCGTGCTCGGAGCTCCACTACGACGGCGGCGTGGAGAAGGGCTGCCACGGCGGCCGCATGGTGGAGGTCGATGTACTCACGGCCCAACTTAAGGAGGAGCGAGACGGCGCTGCCGCCCAGGATGTTGACGGCTGTCATCCCAACTGCGACTGCGAGCGTTTCGTGGAGCTTTGGAACCTGGTCTTCATGCAGTACTACCAGGACCCGGAGCGAACCCGCACGCCCCTGCCAGCCCCCAGCGTCGACACCGGCATGGGACTCGAGCGAGCCGCGGTCATCCTGCAGGGCAAGAACAATATCTACGAGACCGACCTGTTCACGCCCATCATCGACAAAGCCTGCCAGCTCACCGGACGCGAGTACGGCTCGGACGCCGACACCGACTTCGCCCTCCGCGTCATCGCCGAACACGCCCGCGCCGCCGCCTTCCTCATTGGAGACGGCGTAGTGCCCGGCAACGAGGGCCGGGGCTATGTCCTCCGCCGGGTCATCCGCCGCGCCATCCGCTACGGAAGGCGACTTGGCCTCACCGGCGCGTTCCTCGTGGAAGTGGTCGACGAGGTGATCCCACGCTTCCAGGCCAGGTACGGCGAGCTCTCCCAGAACCGCGACTTCATCATCCGGGTGATCAACCTCGAGGAAGAGCGCTTCGCCGAGGCCTTCGGCAGGGGCAACGAAATCCTGCTCGACATGATTGCCTCCCAGTCTTCCAACGGCGAGGTAGCCTCTTCGCCTGCCCGTCATTCCCGCGAAGGCGGGAATTCAGGGACCAGTGTCATTTCCGGCAGGGACACATTCGTACTCTATGACACCTACGGCTTCCCGCCGGAACTGACTGCGGAAATCGCCCGCGAGCACGACTTCGAAGTCGACATGGACGGCTTCGAGCGGGAGATGGAGCGCCAGCGGGAGCAGTCCCGCTCTGGCCAGCATTTCGAGGGCAGCATGGAGATGCTGACCGCCTACGAGAACCTAGGCGCCGGCCGCACCGAATTCACGGGCCACGGCCTGACTGACCAGGAGTCAGTCGTCGCCGCCATGCTGGTCGACGGCGCTTCCTCGGGCCACGCCACCCAGGGCCAGGCCGCCGAGGTGGTTATCAGCCGCACCCCCTTCTACGCCGAGGGCGGTGGACAGCTCGGCGACCAGGGTTACATCCGAGGCCCAAACGGGCTGTTCCGCGTGGAGGACACCCAGTCCCCGGTAGCCGGCCTGATTGTGCAGAAGGGCGTGGTCGAGGAAGGCCACATCGCCGTCGGCGACCCCATTCAGGCCACCGTCGAGCTCGCACGACGCATGGACTCTTCCCGGAACCACAGCGGCACGCACATCCTGCACGCCGCGCTCCGCGCCACCCTGGGACCCCACGTCCGCCAGGCGGGTTCGCTGGTCGCCCCCGACCGCCTGCGCTTCGACTTCAGCCATGTGGGCCGGATGACCCAGGACGAACTCCTGGCAGTCCAGACACTGTCCAACGACAAAGTCCGGGCCAATCTCCTTGTCACCGCCCAGGAGACCAGCTACGCCGACGCCGTCAGGCAGGGAGCCCTGGCCTTCTTCGGCGACCGCTACGGCGACGTGGTGCGCGTGGTCAGGATGGCCGAAGACTCCGCCGATCCCTTCAGCTTCGAGGTCTGTGGCGGGACCCACGTTTCAGCCACCGGCCAAGTGGGAACGCTGCTGGTTCTGGGCGAGTCCAGCATCGGCGGCGGCATGCGGCGCATCGAGGCCCTCACCGGCCGTGCCGCCGAAGCCCTGTTCGTCCAGCAGTCGGCAACCCTCGACGCACTGTCCAGCCGCCTGCAGACGCCGGTGGCCGACCTGGAGTCTCGCCTGGACAGCTACATGCAGGAGACCGATGACCTGCGCCGCCGACTGGCCACGATGGAGCGCTCCCTGCTCCGCTCCGAAGCCGAAGCCCTGCTGCAGCGAGTTGCGGACGTCGACGGCGTCAGGGTCGTCGCAGGTCGTACTTCCGCCAACAACGCCGACGGGATGCGCGAAATGGGCGACTTCCTCCGCGACAAGCTCTCCAGCTGCGTCGTGACCCTCGGCTGCCTCTCCGAAGGCAGCCCCATCCTGGTCACCATGGTCACCCAGGACCTGGTGGAGCGAGGCCTCAACGCAGGCACCATCGCGCGCGACGCCGCCAAGCTCATGGGCGGCGGTGGCGGCGGACGCCCCGATATGGCCCAGGCCGGCGGCCGCCAGCCGGAAAAGCTGGACGAGGCGCTGGGCGCCGTCGCCGGACTCGTCCGCTCCGCTCTATCCTAGATGCCGCTCAGCCCGGATCAGCGGCGAACAACCCGGCTCTATCCGGGGCAACTTCCATGAGACTGCTGGCCCTGGATGTTGGGGAACGGCGAATCGGTCTGGCCTCCGGCATCGCCGAACTGCAGACCGCCCTCCCCGCTGGCGTGCTCAACCGCACCCGGCTCGCGTCGGACCTGCGGTCGGTCCTGGACGCAGCCAAGCAGCGCCACGCCGACGCCATCGTGGTAGGAGTGCCACTATTGCCGGACGGCGAGGAAAGCCTCCAGACAAAGCGCGTCCGTGGGTTCATTCGCGCCCTGCGCAGGGAGACCACGCTGCCGGTTCACTCGGTGGACGAGGCGTTCACCAGCGTGGAAGCCGAGGGGTTGTTGCGGGACGCCGGTCTGGAGCCTTCAAGGCACCGGGGAGCGGTGGACGAGACCGCAGCCGTTTTGATTCTCAGGCGGTTTCTGGAAAGCCTCCCCCCAATTCCCTCCCCCTGAGGGGGAGGGTTAGGGTGGGGGTGAGCCCTCTAAGTAACTATCTCAAAACTGTCATGACCTTGATCTCAACGCCAGACACACGGTCTGGACCACTGGATTCCCGCTTTCGCGGGAATGACGGGTCCTTTGCGGGAATGGCGGTTTTGGATTTTGGCGGATTTTGAGATCGTTACTAAGCCGAGTTGTTTTGCGCTATCCGAACCCCTGGGGTCTACAGGTATGTCCGCTCAAAGTCCTCGGACAGCAGCGTCATCGTTTCCATGTCCCAGTCGAAGGTCAGAACTACGGACCGGTCCGAAGTGGCCTCCAGCAGGCGCCGTCCGTTCTGGGCAACCACGCTCTCTGCCAGCCGGTAGTCCAGCTCGTCCGGTTCCACCCCCGTGCGGTTGCAGACCATGATTGGCAACCCGGTCTGCGAGGACCGGTCTTCCCACTCGCCGTCGGGCCCGCAGCCTCCCGGCCCCCACGACACCGGGGATATGAGCACCTCTGCGCCCTTGCTCACCAGGACCTCGGCGACATCGTTCTTGTAGGCATCGGCACAGATCAGCACCCCCGCCTGAACGCCATCCAACTCGTAGGGGCTGATCTTCCATCCCGCAGTCGACCATGCTTCTGCGCCGCCCAAGGTCTTGATCTTGCGGTGTCGTGCGACTATCTCACCGTCGGGCCCGATAATGAATACCGTGTTGTACATCCTCCCTGACGCTGGATCCAGCTCAGGGTGGGAGAGGAACACCGTAATGCCGTTTTCCTGTACGAGGCCGCAGAAGCTGGTCATCCACTGGTCCGGCTGCGGCTGAATCCAGCCCGTGCCCAGCTTCTTGAGGAACAGGTATCCGGGGATGCACAACTCAGGGGTGACGGCCCATTGCGCGCCCGCCTCGGCAGCAGCAACAACGCCCCGCTCCACGAGCTCGCGGTTGTGGTCGACGTTTCCGGTCTCAGGCGCTATGTGCAGGAAAGCAATCCTCACGCTGATCCCCCTGCCTCGGTGGTGCACTCCACTGAAAGTGTGCCGATTATATCATCGCGCTGCCAAGGCCAAGGACTCGGGCGACTGACGATGTCCCGCCGTCAAATTGGTCCTTCTCTGTAGGGGGCGCACAGTAGTGGTCTCTCACCTTCATCAGGGGACTACCGTGAACCCCAAATTGCGTTCCAGCCCAAAGGGCGCTTGAGCGGTCCGCTCTCTCTTCAGGAAAGGAAATTCATGAAGACTCCGCTGAAGCTGCCAAATCCGTTGACAGTACACGGGGCTGCCGGTACACTAGCGCCGGAATAATCTGGAAGCAAAACAGGTTTCTACAGATTTTTATAAGTTTCAGTTGTATCCTAGGGCTCAATTTTGGGGCTTTGGGCGCCTTGCTCAGGTTGCAGCAAACCTTAAATACAGCAATTGCGGCTTCGGTCTAGTGTCCGGATTTAGTCTCGCCTCTTCAGCCACAGAATTCGCCGTTGTGGGCTTGAACCACCGCACCGCGCCCGTCGAGGTGAGGGAAGCGGTGTCTTGGAGTGCCGCCCGGCTGCCCGGGCTGCTCAACGAAATGATAACCTGCGGCGTTCCGGGCGTTCCTCTCTCCACCTGTAATCGCTCCGAATTCTACTTCCTCAATTCTTCCGAAGGCGACTCCGGAATTCGATTGCGGGAACTGATCTCCCGTCAATTCAACCTCCAGGCAGAACTCCTCGAAAAGCATCTCTACGAACATTTTGGCTACGAGGCCGTTCATCACCTGTTCCGGGTGGCCTCAGGCCTGGACTCGATGATCCTCGGCGAAGACCAGATCATCGGCCAGGTGCGTAGGGCATATCACTCGGCCAGCGAATGCGGCACCATCCCCGGCCTGCTCGCCCGCCTGTTCCAGCAGTCGTCACGGGTGGGACGCCGCGTCCGGCGCGAGAGCGGCATCGGCCGCCACTCTCTCTCCGTCAGCCGGGCCTGCGTCGAGATGGCCCGTTCCGTCATCGGCGATCTGGCCAACAGTTGCGTGCTCATCGTCGGCGCCGGGGAAGCCGGAGAGACCGCAGCGGAAGCGCTGAGCATCGCTGGAGCACGCCAACTCACGGTGGTCAACCGTACATACTCCCGGGCGGAAGAGCTGGCTGTGCGCCTTTCCGGCGAGTCAGTCTCCTTTGAGCGCCTTCCCGAAGCCTTGGTCCGCTCCGACATAGTGATCGGCTGCACTGGCTCACCGGGGTATGTGTTGCCAGCGGGAGTGATTGGTGAGGCCATGGCAGCCCGCCCAGGTCGCCCTCTCTTCCTAATGGATATTGCTGTTCCCAGGGATATCGACCCAGCGGCGCAGGAAGTGTCCAACGTCTCCCTCTGCGACATCGACGACCTCGAGTCCGTCCTCAAGACCAGCCGCGAGGAACGGGCCCAAGAGGCAGCGGAAGCCGAAGCGCTCGCCGCAGAAGAAGCCTGGCAGTTCGAGAACTGGAGGCGCAGCCTGGATTCCCTGCCTCCGGTCATCGACCTTCGTCGGCGCGCCGAAGATGTGCGCAGAGGGGAACTGGAACGAACCCTGAAGCGACTGAACGGCAAGCTCACCATCGAAGAGCGGGAGTCTATTGACGCGATGACCAGGGCCATCGTCAACAAGCTGCTCCACTCCCCCACGGTCTTCATGAAGGAGCAGGCACCCCACGACAGCCGCCAGACCGCTGACGATATCTTCGGCCTGAACGACTGACGCGGCGAGCTTACCTCTACCCCTTTCCATCGGACCTCCACCGCACTTACAGGCCGAGCCTTCCGTCGTAAACGCACAAGCCTTCACACTTTTCCCGCTCAGCCAACTGGATTAGTCATACGAATTGATTGCCCTATTCCTCTTCCCTCTTTGCTATTATGTCACCTCTTGCTTCCGGTATCCTGAATCTGGAGAAACGATACGACGAAAGACCGGCTTCTCTGAGGGAAATTTACATTGGAGTGGTGGTGATCATGAAAGTTGTGGCAGTGTTATACCCGGGCGGAGCCGCGGCCGCAGAAACACCTGAATTGTTGGGATGCGCCGAGAACGCCCTCGGACTACGCGACTGGCTTGAAGGAGCCGGCAACGAGTTGGTCGCCACCACCGACGCCGGCGCGGGGCTGGACGGCCACCTGCCCACGGCGGATGTGCTCATCGCCACACCCTTCTGGCCGGCCTACATCTCCCGCGAGCGGATCGAGAGCGCTCCCAACCTCAAGCTGCTGCTCACCGCCGGTGTCGGCTCCGACCACTTCGACCTTGCGGCCGCTGCCGACCACAGCATTACCGTCGCGGAGATCACGGGCAGCAACGTCGTCAGCGTGGCCGAGCACGTGGTCATGCAGATCCTGACGCTTGTCCGCAACTACATGCCAGCCTACCGCGAGGTGCTTGACGGCGGATGGGACATCGGCAAGGTCGCCGCGCCGTCCCACGATCTTGAGGACAAGCGCGTGGGCATCGTCGGCTTCGGCCGCATCGGCCAGCGGGTTGCGTCCCGGCTCAAGCCTTTCGACGTCCAGCTGCGCTACTTCGACTACCGCCGTCTTCCGCACTCGGAGGAGACTGTCCTCGGCGCCCGCTACCAGGGTCTTCGGGCACTCGTGGCTGAGAGCGATGTCGTCAGTATCAACATCCCGCTGACCCCGGCCACCCAGGGCATGTTCGACCGGGACCTGCTCTACAGCATGAAGAAGGGCGCTTATCTCGTGAACACCGCCCGGGGGCGTATCGTGGACACCGACGCGCTGGTGGAGGTAATGGAGTCAGGGCACCTGGCGGGCTACGCTGGCGACGTCTGGTACCCTCAGCCGGCCCCCGCAGATCACCCCTGGCGCAAGATGCCCAACCACGCCATGACTCCCCATGTCTCGGGCACCACGCTCGAAGCCCAGCGTCGCTACGCCAACGGCATCCGTGAGTGCCTGGAAGCCTTCCTCTCCGGGAACCCCATTGACCGAGACTACATCATCGTAGACGGCGGTCGGGTCGCCAGCCCCAGTTACAGTCCCGCATACCAATAGGGGGCGAGACTTCCCTGGCAGCTCTACCGTTACTCCCGCGAGGGTTTCACTCCCACCCTAACCCTCCCCCTTGAGGGGAGGGGATTTTGTCTACGGCAGCGCTTGAGTCAGTTGGGTGAGAACCGACCGCGTGCTGTTAACCGTGAGCACAGGCAGGCCGACGTCCCGGTTCCTCGACTGCGTGGCCACATAGCGCCTGTCGGCCTCGGCTACGTCTCTCGTGATCAGCATCGCATCATAGGTCGACGACCCCACCATGTCGATGGCCACGCCATCGTTGATGGTGCTGGTAACGATATAGCCCGCCCCTTCCAGTATCCTGGTCAGCCCATCGACATCACTGGAATCTCTGCCGAGGACCACAATTCGCTTGTTTCCGCTCATTAGCGCAACGCCCCGGATTCACATTTCAATGAGACAGGTTATGGCTTAAGGAGGCGCTCCGCAAGCCACCTTAGCAGGCTAGGTTCTCTCCTACGCCACCAAATACGCCAATCAGGGAAATCCATGAATCACGAGAATCACAGTTCAGAAATCCGGAAATCCCATCGCCTGGTATGGGTTTGTCATTCGGATATCAACGCCCTCCCCGCAAGACCGAGGGCAATCGCGTTTCAATTCTCTGGAGGTCTCATGCACGTCATTCCTGCTTTCGCAGGAATGACGGTTGCGCTGCACTGGAAATGGAATTGCTTCAGTACAAACGCGATTGCCCTGGCGAGACCTCCCCGTTGCGCGGAAAGCCGGTTCAACCTATATTAGGGCGACCTGAACTGGGCCCGCGCAAAAGGAGACGCCTGAAGGCATGTCGGAATCGTTCCCCAAGGACGAGTTTACCCGCTACGGCGGCCTGAGGATGCATGTCCGCAACTGGGGCGGCGAAGGGCGACCGGTCGTGCTGCTGCACGGTCTGGCCTCCACCTGCCGCATCTGGGACCTGGTTGCTCCACTGCTGGCTAAGGACTTCTCGGTCATCGCCGTCGATCAGCGAGGACACGGCGACAGTGGTAAGCCGGACCACGGCTACGACTTCGCCAGCGTGGGACAGGACGTTGACGCCCTTCTCGAGGGACGCGGGATAGAGCGCCCGGTCCTGGTGGGGCACTCGTGGGGAGCCGATGTCGCGCTGGAACTTGCGGTAGCTCGGCCGGAGCTCCTCCAGGGCATCGTATTCGTGGACGGGGGCACCATCGACGCTTCCGCCCGATACGACACGCTTGACGACGCGCTGGTCCAGATGGCTCCGCCGGATTTCACCGGCGTAACCCCCGCCAGGTTCCTGGAGCGTGTGATGTCCGGCGGCCAGTGGGCCTCCCTAATCGCCGAGCACGGCAAGCCAGCGCAGGACGTCATCATGGCCAACTTCGAGACCCTTGAAGACGGCACCCTGCGGGCCAAGCTCTCCCGCGACAATCATCTTCGCATCATCGAAGCGCTGTGGGACCACCACCCCCGAGAGTTGTACTCGAGAGTTCCCTGCCCTGTCCTGATGATTCCCGCCCGCCAGAAGGCCAACCCCGATGCCTATGAGCGCACCCTCGCCAGGTCGGAATCAATGGCCACGGCAAAAAAGCTCCTGCCCAGAAGCAAGACGGTCTGGCTTGAAGACAGCATCCACGATGTCCCGGTGCAGCGACCGGAACTCGTTGCCGAAACAATTCGCAGCCACATCCAGGCCGGGTTCTTTGACTGAAGGGACGTAAGAGTTCCCTATCCTTCCGGCAGAGGGTTGGGGTGAGGGCGTACCGAAGTAAGGAGCAATTATGGCAACGGTGGACTACTCGGCACTGGACGACCTCAGCATTTCGATGAATGCCTTCTATCCCCGGAAGAACTGGTCCGCCACGCCTCAGGGCGCGGTCGACCACGCCGTTGTCGTGAATGACGAGATTTCCCTTTCCTCCCGCTTCTTCCCGGTTGACCCCGCATCGCCGACCATCCTGTTCTTCTACGGCAACGGCGAGACGGCCACCGACTACAACGGCATCGCACCCCTATACAACCAGACGGGCCTCAATTTCTTCGTTTCCGACTATCGCGGCTATGGCCGCAGCGATGGGTGGCCGTCCTTCACCTCGATGCTGGCCGACTCGCACTCGGTGCTTGAGTACGCCGCTGCAACGCTGGCCTCCGAGGGCTACACCGGCCGCTTGTATGTGATGGGGCGCTCCATGGGCCGACACTCCGCCTTCGAGTTGGCAGCCAACTGCGGCGACCAATTGAGCGGCGTCATCATAGAGAGCGGTCGCCCCATCCTGGGCAACTTCGTCTATGGACTTCCTCCGCAGCAAGCACAGGCGCTGGAAGACGCCTACATGGACAAGGTCTGCTCCATTACTATCCCGACCCTTGTGATTCATGGAGAAGAAGACGAGCTCGCCCCGGTCCAGCAGGCGGTGCTGATGCACAATTCCTTCAAGTCCGGGGACAAACATCTTCTTACCATCCCGGGGGCAGGCCACAACGACCTGCTCTACAGGGGCTTGAACGACTACTTCACCGCAATCAAGGAATTCACCGACGCCTCCTGAGCTTCCCGAAGGACGGAGAAACAAGATGCCAAGAGTGGTACGCGCTGGCCTGATCCAGGCCGGTGTCGGGCGGGACTCGCCGGAGGACATTCAGGCCCTGCGGCAATTCATGCTGGACAAGCATGTCGCGTTGATCGAGGAGGCCGCCGGCAAAGGAGTCGAGGTCCTGTGCCTGCAGGAGCTGTTCACCAGCCCTTATTTCCCCGCCGAGCAGAACGACCGCTGGCGACAATTGGCCGAGCCCGTGCCCGACGGCCCCACCGTACGCTTGATGCAGGACTTGGCACGCAAGCACGGCATGGTATTGATCGTGCCGGTCTTTGAAGAGGAGATCACCGGCCTCTACTACAACTCCGCGGCCGTCCTGGACTCCGACGGGTCGTACCTGGGCAAGTACCGCAAGAACCACCTCCCACATGTCGCCCCCGGCTTCTGGGAAAAGTTCTACTTCCGCCCCGGCAACCTGGGATACCCGGTGTTCAACACGGCACGAGGCAAAGTCGGCGTTTACATCTGCTACGACCGCCACTTCCCGGAAGGCGCGCGGGCGCTGGGTCTTGGCGGAGCGGAAATGGTCTTCAATCCCTCCGCGACCGTTGCCGGGCTTTCCGAGTACCTGTGGAAGCTGGAACAGCCGGCCCACGCTGCAGCCAACGGATACTTCCTTGGGGCCATCAACCGCGTCGGCGTGGAACAGCCCTGGGAGATCGGCGAGTTCTACGGCAGCAGCTACTTCTGCGACCCCAGGGGCCAGATCGTCGTCCAGGGCTCCCGCGACCGGGACGAGGTGATCGTTGCCGACCTCGACCTCGACGAGATTTCGGAGGTACGCAATACCTGGCAGTTCTACCGGGACCGCCGCCCCGACACCTACGGGGAGCTGACCGCGCCATGACGCCGCCAATCGACTTTACCCTACCAGACTTTCTTGACGCCAACGCGGTCGTGGCCCGGCTTGATCGCGTGCTGGACCCTGAGCTGGACGAGTCGGTTCTGTCCCTGGGTTTCGTGGAGAGCGTCTTCGGCGATGATGAGGGACGGATCACCGTCTCCATGAAGCTCCCTACCTTCTGGTGCGCGGCCAATTTCTCATACCTGATGGCCTCCGACACCTGCCGCGAACTGTCCAGCCTGGAGGGCGTGCAGTCCGTTACCGTCAAGCTTGGCGACCATTTCGTCAGTTCCGAGGTGGAGGAAGGCACGGGCCACGGCAAGTCATTTGCACAAGCGTTCCCCGAGGGTGGGCCGGATACCCTCGAAGACACCCGGCAGATCTTCCTGCGCAAGGGTTATCTCACCCGCCAGGAACGGCTGTTGCAGGCTTTGAAACGCGCCGGTCTGTCGTTCCCACAGATCTCGGGCCTGCGGATAGACGACACCGGGTCGCTGCAGGTTGACGCCCGCACTCTGGACAGATACTTAGAGCGGCGCGCCGAGCTTGGCATGGACTGCTCCGGTTCCGCCAACCTGATCGTCGACCTGCGGGGGCTCCCTGTCCCTGCCGACGACCTCGAGACTTACTTCGTGCGGGCCCGCACGACCCGCCTCGCGATGGAGGCCAGCGGATCACTCTGCTCCGCAATGCTCCAGTCCCGAAACAACAATTGGACTTCCGCAAAGCAGGCCTGACCAGGAGGGACGCTATGTACTCAGTGAACGGCGAGAACATTTTCGTGATGGACGGCCACATGCACTTCTGGGACGCTGGGCCGGACAATCACCGGAACGACTACGGGAATGCCTGGATCAAGTGCTTCTACGACTATCACTCCGCACTCTCGCCTGCCGAATATGTCTGGGACTTCGACAAGTACTGCAATTACGGCGAGGAGGCCCTCGTCAACGACATGTTCATCGACGGCTATGTGGATGTGGCGGTGCTGAACTCGACCTACCTCTACGAGTTCTTCAAGACCGGCTTCAACACCCACCAGAAGAACAACGTGGTCAAGCAGAAGCACCCGGACCGGTTCATCCTCTGCGGCTCCTACGACCCACGAGAGGAGGAGGCAGGCCTCGACAGGTTCCGCGAGATGATGGCCGAGTACCCCATCGGTGGCCTGAAGCTGTACACCGCCGAGTGGCGCGGCGACTCAAGGGGGTGGAAGCTGAACGACCCGTGGTCCTATCGGTACCTCGAGCTCGCCCAGGAGCTCGGCATCAAGAACGTTCATGTTCACAAGGGTCCGACCATCTATCCGTTGAGCCGCGACGCCTTCGATGTGAACGATGTCGACTACGCCGCCACCGACTTTCCTGGCCTCAACTTCATCGTGGAGCATGTCGGGCTGCCCCGGCTCGACGACTTCTGCTGGATCGCCACCCAGGAGCCGAACGTCTACGCTGGGACTTCGGTTGCGATGGCCTTCATCAACTCACGGCCGAAGTATTTCGCCGAAATCATGGCCAACCTTCTCTTCTGGCTCGGCGAGGACCGGATTCTCTTCGGCAGCGACTACGCCATATGGAGCCCCAAGTGGATCATTGACAGGTTCATGTCCTTCCAGTTCCCCGACGACGTGCGCGAAGAGTTCGGCATGGACCTCACACCAGACATCAGGCGCAAAATCATGGGCGGAAACGCCGCCCGCCTCTACGGCATCGATGTCGAAGCCCGGAAGGCGAAGCTGGCGGACGACGCAATTGGCGCCCGGCTCGCTGCCGACTAAAGATTATCTCAAGGCCCTCCGCAGGCTCAAAACGTCATTCCAGCGAAAGCAGGAATCCAGTGGCCGAAGCTCTTGTCCCATCAATGGGGTCGGAACGTTGACGCTTTGAGATAATTTCTCAGCCTGGCCACAGCTCATCCATTCGGGGGCCGAAGTGAATGCAGATGGCGATTACCATTGACGAGACCCTCGACCTGCTGAGCTTTGCCGGCGCCGAGCTGGTGAACGGCAACGCCAATCACGGTCCCATGGCCGCTGAAGCGCTGTTCACCATGGGCCGCGAAGATGCCGTGCTTCCCTGGGTCGACGCCTATCGGAGCCGACTGAAGTATCGTCCTAAGCCGGCCTTGGCCATCCCTCGGGACGGATGGCGGGAGTACCTTGGTGCCCGTGACCGCCTCGGCGACTGGATTGTCCTGTTCGAGAACGAACTGTCCGCATCTCCATGGCAACAGGTGGTGCGGCTATGGGTGCCCCGCCTGGCACCGGCGGTCATGGCCGCAGCTACTCACGGTCTCATCCGCACTGCCCACGCGGCCCGCAGCCTCTCATTAGCCGATACTCCGCAGCGCCGGGACGAGTTGGCCCAAGGCCTGGGCTTCTGGGCCGCCCGTTACTACGAGCTGCCCGGTTCGCCATCTCTGGCAAGTGCGGGTCTCGGTCCCCGTCCGGCCCTCGACCGTGTGGAGCGGTTGCATGACGACGCCTTCGATGGCAGTGGTGCCATCTCCGAGCAGATCAAAGGCCTGGAAGAGCACCCCGATTTTGCTCCGGTCATCGACCTCGTCGACGCTACTGGCGAACTGTCGCGCTTCATTTCTGACCTCACAGCGACCTTCGCCGGGGTCTACCTCGCCAATTCCAGGGATCTGGTCGCATTTGTCCACACGGTAACCGCACCCAGCGCACTCAGGCTCCTGGCGCCTTACCTCGACGAGGACGACGCTCGCCAAGCAGCACGCTACGCCTGGCAGGCATGTGCCGCAGTCTACGCATGGTTTTCGCTCAGGCCCAGCTATGCCATCGAGAGCGTCGAAGCTCCTTCCGGAGATCTGGACGATCTTATCGACCGGGCCGTCACGGCAGGTGGCGCGCACTCCATAAAATTCACCGAGGCCTGCATACGCGAGTACGCCATCAACCCGAACCCTGTGTATCTGGTGGCGGCCAGGGACGTTGCCGAACGGGTTGGGCCCATATAGCCCCCAGAACTCGTGAGTAATCCTCACTGAGTCGTAACTATTGAGTTAGGTGAAAGTGCTACAATTCGCAATCGTTCACAGCGGTGTGGCAATGATTCTTCACCCGGCTTGGTGAGTGATGGCTTACAGTCACAGAGCGCGACTCTACGAAGTAGACGAGACCATGGAGGCCATAGAAGATTGCTTCCGGTATGGCTGGACCGACGGCCTGCCAGTGGTGCCGCCTACACTCGACCGCGTAGAGGCCATGCTGGACTATGTGTCCCTCGACCCTGAACAGGTGCTGGGCGAGGTACCCGTTCGCCGCCGGGCTTTGACGGCGGAACACGCAGCCGCCAACGCAGTCATGGCCGGATGCCTCCCCGAGTACTTCCCTGTGGTGCTGGCGACGATGGACGCCATGTTTCAGCACGACCCAAACTGCATCCACGAGGCCTCCGCAGCCACCAATTCTCCTGGCATCCTGATCCTCGTCAACGGTCCCATCCGGAATGAAATCGAGCTCAACTGCACGGGCAACCTATTCAGTCCGGGCCACCGGGCCAACGCCACCATCGGACGTGCAATCCGCCTCATCCTGATAAATGTGTTCGAACAGCGGCCCAATGTCCTCGACCGTGGTTGCATGGGATCCCTCACGAAGTTTGGTGTCTGTATCGGGGAGGACGAAGAGCGCAGTCCCTGGGAACCGTTCCACGTCTCCCGTGGCTTCAATGCCCGGCAGTCCACCGTTACGGTCGCCACAGTGCAGGACCCGGAGATGCTCGGCAACAGGTATGGCATAACTGCGGAGAGCGTGATGGACGCCACGGCCGACGCCATGTCCACTCATGGGCTGGGCATTTACCTGAACGATGCGCCGTGGTTCTGGGTGGTCGGACACTGGCATGCGGAAATGCTGGGAGCTCAGGGCTGGGACCGCCGCCGCATACAGGAGTATGTGTTCGAGAAGGCATGGCGCACCCGCGCCCAGATGAAACGACTGGGTGCCGTGAACGGTGTGGTTGAAACCGGCGATGAGAACACCCGCATCTCAGCGGCACCTTCCCCAGAGAGCATCCTGATTCTCAAGGGCGGCGGGGACAGCGGCATATACAGCGAACTGATGATGAACTACCACGGCCTGCCCGCTATCACCGTGCCGATTCGTGATTCATGGGACGAATTCCGTGCGGAGAGTCGCTGAATCAGGGCCAGCTCTACTGCACGCCTCATACAGGAAGAGGTCACCCGCGAGGAGATGAGCAAGTGACTACGGCAACACAACCGAAGATTCAGCTGGTGGATCCAACCGGGGCCGACCCGGGGCCGAGCCCAATGATGCTGTCCGACCGGCCCCTCGACCTGCGCGGCAAGCGCCTTGGTCTATTGGACAATTCCAAGGCCAACTCAGACTTGATCCTCCGCGCCATCAGCAACATTCTCAACGATGAGTTCGAGTTCGCCGAGGTCTTCTATATCAAGAAGCACAGCGCTTCGTTGCCGCCGAAGCCCGAGGTCATGGCTGAGCTTCATCGCCACGCCGACGTTGTCGTCACCGGCATCGGCGATTGAGGGGGATGCTCGTCGGGCAGTTTGCACGACGGAATTACCCTTGAGCGGCAGGGCTTCCCGACCGCCACCATCATCACCAGTGTCTTCGTGAACACCGCCGAGGCCTACACCCGCCTGATGGGCGTGCCCGGCTTTCCCTACATCATCTGCCCTCATCCCATCACCAATGTCGGCGACGATGGCCTGGACAAACGGGCCGAGATGCTGGCCCCCCAGGTGAAGAAACTTCTTCTGGAAGGCATAGTCTGACCTGCAGCCGCGTCGATGCAGCCAATTTCCCCGCCAACTGTTCCTTCTCCCTTGAGGGAGAGGGGTCGAGTGAGGGTGAAATCCCCAGTATTGGATTCCGCTGAGAAACGGGGGTATGAATGACATCTGAGCGAGGAACGCGACTGAACGGCAAAGTAGCCGTCGTTACCGGGGCAGGCGCCACCGGCAGCGGCGATTTCGTCGGCATTGGCCAGGCGATTTCGATCCTGTTCGCCCGCCAGGGAGCGAAGGTGTTGCTGGTGGACAGGGAGGAACGCAACGCCGAGACCACGCTTGCGATGATCCGCGAGGAAGGCGGCGAGGCCTCCATATTCGCTGGCGATGTCACCAGCAACGACGATACCCGCGAGATGGCAGAGGAAGCAAAGGCACGCTACGGGAACGTGAATGTGCTCATCAACAATGTGGGCATCAGCGGCCCGGGTTCGGTCACCGATGTGGATGTCGACTTCTGGGACACGGTGATGGATGTGAATCTCAAGAGCGTCATGCTCTGCAGCAAGTATTCCATTCCCCAGATGATCGAGGATGGCGGCGGGTCAATCGTCAACCTGTCCTCCATCGTCGGCCTGCGTGCCGGGAGCGGGAGGCCCAGCCATCCCTACGCCGCCTCCAAGGGTGGCATCATCGGCCTCAGCAACTCCATGGCCGTTCACTACGGTCGCGACAACGTCCGTGTCAACTGCATCGCCCCCGGCCATGTACACAGCCCCATGGTCGCCCGCCACACATCCCAGGAAATGCTGGACCTTCGCCGGCGTGCCGGGCCCCTGGGATTCGACGGAACTCCGTGGGATGTCGCCTACGCCGCCCTCTTCCTGGCTTCAGACGAGTCCCGCTGGGTCTCAGGCGTTACCCTGCCGGTCGACGCCGGGCTGCTGGCCGCCACGCCGCTGGCCATGTTCCCGCACCTGCGCGACCCGGAGTAGGCTTTCAGGGCCGAGGAATTCAACAAACAACGCCCCGGCCGCGATGGCCGGGGCGTTCGGATTCCGGGGGAATCGTAGCTCCTTGACCGCCAGAGACGCGCCTTATCCCTGGTAGTAGGGGCCACGCAGGACCTGGCCGGGGAGGGCGCCGGTATGCTCGCCGTTCTCCAGCAGTACCTCGCCGTTGACGATCACGTAGTCGATACCGTTGGCGGGCTGCTTTACATGCATCTCGCCATCGGGGAACTCGTACATCGGCTCCCGCGGCTTCATGCCGATGGTATCAGGGTCGAATATGGTGATGTCGGCAGCCTTGCCCGCCTGGATAAACCCACGGTCGTGGAGGTCGTGCATCAGCGCCGTCTTGCCAGTCATCCGGTAAACGGCGTCCTCGAGGGTCATCACTTGCTGATCGCGCACCCAGTGGCCCAGGAGATAGGTGCTGTAGGTCGTGCGGTCGCCCTTGTCGGGGCGGGCGCCGCCGTCGGTCGTCCCGATGACGGTGTAGGGGGAACCCAGGATCTCCCGCTGTGCATCCGGGTCGCTGTTGCGGTCGATGACCTGGAAGCTGGTGCGGAGATCGTCGTCCAGCACAAGGTCAAGGAAGGCGTCCATTATTCCCTTGCCCTGCCGCTGAGCGATCTGCTCGACACTCATCCCGCTGTATTGCCGGTTGCGCTCCTCGTGGGCCATATAGACCTGAACCAAGTCCCAACGGCGGTTAAAGCTCATGGTCCTCGTGCCCCGGTTCATGCGATAGCGGTGCTCGCCTTCGGTCTCCACACCTTCGATGCTCAACGCCCTGCGGACCTCCGCGTCTGCAAAAGCCGCGATGCGTTCCTGCACCGGCAGGGCCATCACCGAGTCCCAGGTGTTCATTCCCTGGAAGACGGTGGTGGGACTGATCATGTCCTCGTCTTCCAGGCCGCCCAATCCAGCGCGCAGGTCGAAGATGGGGCCGGCGGTGGCCGACAGGCACGAAGCATAGGCCCTGGTGCCCGACCTGAAGGCGTCCTCCACCATCTGGAGGTGCTCCTTCCATTCGTCGGGCTTGCTGAGTTCCTGGGCAAGCAGGTTGTAGATGGCCGGGCGCCCGGTGCGCCGGGATAGCTCCTGGGCGATCCCGGCCGGCGTGGTGTAGCCGCCGGCCGCGCCACCGCTGACCTGGAAAACACCGGTCCCCAGCTCCCCGAGGACATCGCCCACGGCAAATCGCTCCGCGTCCGATGCCACGGAAGACGGCACCCTCACGCCAAAGATCTCCTCGCCCTGGTCGGCGAAGTTTCCGACGCTGAACCCCAGCGCTCCAGCCAGGATGCCCTTGCGGACTTCCGACCTCATGGCTTCGATCTCTTCGGGAGTGGCCTCCCGTTCCTGGGCGGCCTCACCCATCACATAGCGGCGCACGCCGGAGTGCCCGACGAAGGCACCCACGTTGATGCCCCGGCGTCGGCCGATGGCATCGAGATACTCCGGGATGGACTCCCAAGCGAAATCAACGCCGGCACGCTGCGCCCGTATGGGGATGCCTTCCATCTTGTCGAACATGTCCATGTACCATTCGCCGTCCCCGGGGCGCACAGGGGCAATCACCGCGCCGCACTGCCCGACGATTATGGAGGTGTTGCCGTTGAGGGAAGTGGAGTTGACTATGGGGTCCCACATGCACTGGGAATCGAAGTGGGTGTGGTGGTCGATGAAGCCGGGGGCGACCACGCGTCCATCCGCGTCAATGACGCGGGTGGCGGATTCGTTGAACCGCCCCACCCCGACAATCTTGCCATTGCTGACTGCAACGTCGGCGCGAAACTCCGGCCCTCCGGACCCATCCACCACACGGCCGTTCTTGATTAACAAGTCGAATGCCATTGCTCATCTCTCCTATTCAGTCCGAATTCCAGAGTGAGTCGCAATGGACTCTACGATAGCAGCGAAACCATGTCAAATAGTTTTACTCAAATCATCATATACATTAACTCGGGCTTCGCTTAAGTTCCAATATAATCAGCAAAGTTACGAAAACCAGTGAGGGAATCGCATGTCAAATGACCTGACGGGTAACCTGGCAGAGGTCGTGGCCGAACTCCAGGGCAGAGTTCGAGCGTTGGAAGACGCCAACGAGATCCGCAATCTCAAGGCGGAGTACGCCGCAGCCTGCGACGACAACTACGACCCGGACCGCATCGCGGCGCTGTTCATCGAAGACGCAACCTGGGAAAGTCAGGGTTTGGGCCGGTTCGAAGGCCGCGAGGCTATCCGGGAGTTCTTCCGCGGAATCTCAAGCCACTTCGTGTTCGCCCTGCACTACGGCCTCAACCCCAGCATCGAGGTCACCGGAGACACGGCCCGCGCCCGGTGGTACCTGTTCATGCCCTGCACCATCGGGGAGACCGACCAGGCCATGTGGCGAGCGGGCATAGACGACGAAGAGTATGTGCGGGTCGACGGCAGGTGGATGTTCAAGAGCAAAAAGGCCGCCCCCATCTTCAGCACCACTTACGAGCAGGGCTGGGCCAGGCAGCGCTTCGTCTAGCCGCCCCCTGCGGGCGACTCCCTAGCCACTCTTCCCCAGCGCAGCGGGGCGCCGGGCCTGTCCGGGTACGCCGCTCCGGCGATGACGCCGATTCCGGTCAGCAGCGACAGCGCTATCAGGCCGGTCTGAATCGAGCCCGTCGCCTGCGCGACCGCACCCACCAGCATCGGCCCCAGCGCAAAGCCGACTCCCATGAAGGTCAGGACCAGCCCGGTAAGCACAGCCACTTCCCGGGGCAGCACCCCGGGGAACTCGAAGGGAAGAACCTGGATCGAAGGCGTTGCCACCCAGACCAGTCCGAGTCCGGTGATGAAAACCATCAGCAGTACCGGCGCCTCAGACAGGGTGATCAACACACCGAAAGCGACATTCAGCAGGGCCGGCACGACCAGCAGCGTCTTGCGGCTGCGCATCTTTCCCAGCAGCCAGCCACCGATGAACCCGGACGGTATCAGGCCGTAGTAGAGGAACCCCAACAGCGGCCCACCCAGGGTCAGCGCAACACCCCGTTCCTCCACCCACAGCGTCGGCAGGAAGGTCACCATTCCCGTCCAGGTGGCCGACAGGAAGAGCATCACAATCGCCAGCAGCCACCCTTGCGGAAAGCGGCGCAGTGCTGCCCAGGGGGACTGGTCCTCTTCATCGGTATCCGGGTCTTCCGGCGGCGGCGGGGCGTGGTCTTCCTGAGCCACAACAACCCAGGCCACGATCTGGGCCGCAAAGAACCCTCCCAGCACGGCGTAAGCGATGCGCCAGCTCCCCAGGCCTTCGATCAGCCACGGGCTGAGACTCACGGCAAGGGCCAGGATAACGCTGTGCTGCGACAGCCCCAGCGACTGGACCAGTGCGTACTGGTGCGGCGCGCACCACTGCCGGAGCAGCAGTGCGCGGGCAGGTGTGTTCACCGTGTGAAAGAGAATGAAGCAGAACCGCCCCAGCAAGAGCACCCAGAAGCCGGGTGCCAGCGCCTGCACCAACAGGAAAGGCGCTCCCAGCACCAGCGACACCAAAGACAGCGGCACGGGGCGAAAGCGCGAGAACCACGCCCCGAACGGCAGGGAAAGCCCGGCGGCGGTAATCCACCACACCCCCTGAAGCAGGCCGGCCTGCAAGGGGGTGATGCCTAGGTCTTCCCGGATGAAGGGCAGGAACAGCCCGAAGGTGTAGGAAACCAGTATGACGCTGCTCTGCTGAGCGCGGAACAGCAGGAGTACCGCCCATCCACGCGCCGGCGTTCGCTCCATCATCTTTTACTTAACACAGAGGGCGCAGAGGTCACGGAGAGTCTTGTTTATCTTTGTGGTCTCTGTGCGCTCTGTGGTTACGTTCCCTTACTCTTGAAGGAAGGACTTGATGATGGCGTAAGCTTCGTCGGGCATTTCCTCGGGGATGTAGTGCCCGCAGGGTAGGGACTGACCGCGAACGTTGGTGGCGTACTCATTCCATACGGCCAGCACATCCTGTGTCCGCCCCACATAGCCGGTGGCGCTCCAGAGGGCGAACATCGGAACGGTGACCTTGTTGTCGAAGTCAGCGTCGTCGTGGACCAGGTCTATGCTGGCCCCGGCTCGGTAGTCCTCGCAGGTCGCGTGGATGGTGCCGGGATCGCTGAAGCAGCGCGCGTATTCGTCCACCACCTCCGGCGGGAACGCCGCTGCCGCATCGGGGTTGCGGCCGAAGGACCGCCGCACGAAGTAGTCCGGGTCGGCCCCGATCACCCGCTCCGGGAAGTCGTACGGCTGGATCAGGAAGAACCAGTGGTAGGTGTTGGTGGCCATTTCCTTGTTCACGATCTGGAACATCTTGTGGGTCGGAATGATGTCCAGCACCATGAGCCTCTCTATTCGCTGCTGGTGATCCTTGGTCAGTCGATGGGAAACCCTGGCGCCCCTGTCGTGGCCGACCAGCTTGAATGTGTCGAAGCCCAGCTGGGTCATCACGTCGGCCTGGTCCTGGGCCATGGAACGCTTGGAATAGTTCAGATGCTCCGCGTCTCCGGGCACCTTGCTGCTGTCGCCGTAGCCCCTCAGGTCCGGCACGACAACGGTGAAGTCCTCAGCGAGTCTTGGGGCGATTTTGTGCCACATCATGTGCGACTGAGGATAGCCGTGGAGCAGCAGCAGAGGCGGTCCGTCGCCCCCCTTCACCAAGTTGATCGTAGCGCCGCCGCTCGTATCAATTTGCAGTGGCTCAAAGCCTTCAAAAAATGGCATGGAAATCTCCCTGCTTGCGGTTTATGGGGAGCCAGTCCCCTTTTTCATCTGCGTTATACTACCACCTAACTCGTCTCCAACAGGGTATTGCCCGACCTCAGAAACCCCGAGTCATAACGATAAGAGAAGGCAGGGAGGAAGCCATGAGCGCCAACGGCAGGACACTCGTCATTCGCAACGGAACGCTCATCGACGGCACCGGCGAACCGGCGTCCGGAAACGACGCGGTGGTGATTGATGGCAGTCGCATCACCAGCGTGGGCCAGTTGCCGGCGGACCTGAACCTCGAGGACACCGGAAGTGTTGAAATCATCGACGCCGAAGGGAAATGGATAATGCCCGGCCTGATCGACGGGCACTGCCACCTGTCCTTCGGCTTCCCGACAGTCTCCACTCACAAGTACCCCAGCGGTCGGGGCACCACCAGCCCCGGATTCAGCACCATCAGGGCCGCCCGCAACGCACAGACCGTGCTGCGCTCCGGCGTCACCAGCATCTCCATACCCGGAGGAACCTGGTTCATCGAGGTCGGGCTGCGGGATGCCATCAACGCCGGCCTGGTTGAGGGACCCCGTATCTCCACCGCCGGCCGGTTCATCGTGACTTACGGAAGCATCGGAGACTATGAACCCTCCTGGGTGGGTACGCCCGAGCACCTGCTTGGAGTCCTGGCCAACGATGTCAACGACATGATCACTGAAGTACGCCGCCAGACCAAGCACGGCGTCGACTTCATCAAGCTGGCCGACAGCACCTGGGGCGATGACCAGACGATGTCCAAGGAAGAGATCACCGCCGTAGTCGACGAGGCCCATCGCCGCAATGCCCGGGTTACCATCCACTCCCGTGGGGCGGGCTCCACCAAAGCCGCCGCCGAGGCGGGCGTGGACTGGATCATGCACGCCGACCTGGCAACCGAGGCGGAGCTCTGGGCGGTCGCCGAGGCAGGCGTCCGCGTGATGCCGACCATGACCTTCCTGTTCGAGGCCCTGCAAATCGGCAAGGAAAAGGGCCGCAGCGAGGAAGAGCTCGACATCATCCGCCGTAACGCCGAGAGCGCCTGCAACGTCCTGCAGACGGCCCGCAACTTTGGCGTCAAAGTGCTCTGCGGCACCGACAGCGGCAACTCGCCGGTGATGCCCTACGGCGCCCTGCACGCCAACGAGGCCGAGGTCCTGGTCAAGTACGGCGGTTACACGCCGATGGAAGCCATCGTTGCCAACACCCGCGAGAACGCCTACGCGATGGGCCTGGAAGGCGAACTGGGCACCATCGAGGCAGGCAAGCTGGCCGACCTGCTCATTCTGGACGCCGACCCGCTGGCCGACATCCGCGTCCTGCAGCGGGGCAAGCACCTCGATACCGTCATCAAGGACGGACGCCGCGTCAACCTGCACGCTGACGACGGAGAAGCGTTCCTCGATTTGTGCTAATCACCAGGCAAGCGCTTGGCCAAGGGGCGGATCAATGAAAATCACCGGCGTCACCAGCGAGATCTTCGAGTGGGAGCGGCCCGGCATCTGGAACGGCGGGCACTTCTACGGGCCGGGACGGCTGCACAAGGTGACCGTCACTACCGACGAAGGCATCACCGGCTACGGCTGGAACGGTGGCACCGCCGCCGAGCGCCCCATGGAGTTCTTTCCTCTTTATGTCGACTATTTCCGTCCGCTACTCGTAGGCCGGGACCCGCTGGACACCCGAGGCATCGCCGTTGACCTTGGCGAGAAGCTCATCAAGATATTCGGCCCCGCCGGACTCAACACCCAAGCGCTGGCCGCCATCAACATCGCCTGCTGGGACATCAAGGGCAAGGCCATGGGAAAGTCCGTCCATCAGTTGCTCGGCGGCGCCCAGGACCGCATCCGCACCTACATCGCCGGAGGCTACTACGCTGAAGGCAAGGGCTTGGAAGAGCTCAAGGACGAAGTCCGCTTCAACATCGAGGAGTTGCACGCCGGCGCGGTCAAGATCAAGATCGGCGACCCGAAAGTCGGCGTGGCCGGCGACATGCAGCGCGTTACCGCTGCCCGCGACGCCATCGGCGACAGCGCCTCACTGCTGGTCGACGCCAACTGCGCCCTCGACCTCCCAACGGCCATGGAGTTCGCCCGTCTACTGCCCGAGCACGATGTCTACTGGTTCGAGGAGCCTCTGCCCATACACGACTACGACGGCCACCAGAAACTTGCGGAGATGAGCAGCGTCAAGATCGCCACCGGCGAGAACGGCTATCACCTGGCCCACTTCCGCACCCTGCTCGACCACCACGGAGCGTCCATCCTGAACGTCGATGCCACCATCTGCCCCGGCTACGACATCGCCATGGACATCGCCACCCTCGCGGCAGAGCGCGGCGTTGCAATCGCGCCGCACGGCTGCCAGGAACTGCAGCTCCCTCTAGCCGCCGGTGTGCCCCATGGCGAGTTCCTGGAGTACTACCCCTCGGCCGTCGACCCCCTCCGGGACGAGATGTTCGAGCCCAAGCTCCGGCCTGATACCGACGGATATGTGACCGTGCCCGACCGGCCGGGTATCGGGTTTGAGCTCAACATGGACTTGCTCAGCCGCTACCGGGTGGGATAGCCAGCCGCTACCGGGTGGGATAGCCAGCCGCTACCGGGTGGGATAGCCAGCCGCTACCGGGTGGGATAGCCAGCCGCTACCGGGTGGGATAGCCAGCAGCTACCGGGTGGGGCAGCCGGAAGCGGGCTAGCCGTAAGAGGCTAGAGCCTCCTGCCGCTGCGCCTTGACCCTCTCGGCAATCCGGTCCACTTGGGCCAGGACAGCCCGGGGTTCAGCGCTGATGTCAACCGGCACCACCTCGATGTCGATGCCAGCCCCCCTCGTCATTCCCGGGAAAGCAGGAATCCGGTGAATTTCCCCTTCGCCCTCTCCGGACGGATACACCAGCATCCCCGAGGGCAGCTTCGCGGCAGTGCAATACGCCAGCATGCGATGAATGTCCGAACCCTGGCTCTCGGAGCGCTTGTATTTGGCGTCTCCAACGAACACACAGCGCCGCCCCTCCCACCACGACATCCCCGGCTGCAAAGTGATCTGACCTGCTTCGTCCAACGAAAGGGTGCGCCTGCTCGAGACCTCCCCAGGCCACTCGTACTCCGAAAGCCTCAGCGCCTCCCCAAGCGCCGCCCGCAGGAAGATCTCGAACACCCGCTTCATGTCCATCAGGAAGCTGGCGCCTGCCGTCTCCCCCTCAGAGAGCGTCAGCATCGAGTCCCCGGTAATCAACCGTGCCAGCTCAACTGCCGGACGGTACCGCTGGTTCAGACGGTTGTAGCGCACCTTTGGCACTGCGTCACGGCAATATGCCCCCAGTGCGACCGTGGTGAATGCTGGCCGGAGAGCCCCCAGCTCGCGCCTGGTCTCTGGTGATCGGATCGGCATCCGCCACAGAGCCTGTATCGCTGTCTTCAGCAGCCGGTTTTCTTCGATGTCTTCCGTGTAGTCGTCATAGGCAACCTCCACCGGGAGAGCCTGTCCGAGCCGCGCGTTTATCTGGTCCGTCAACCTGACTCGGCCACGGATTGTACTGAGCGAGTCATCCACAGTGCGGTAGCCCTGTAGCAGTCCACGACGAATCGCCTCCTGGGTGCGCAGGACGAATGCGGGCACCACCGCTTCGAGAAGGTCGTCGTCAGGAGTCAAGCCGAAGGGAGACGGGCGCCAGTCGCCCGGGTTGAGGGAGTAACCCATCAGGAACATTACGCGGTCGATGGGGATCCTGGGGCGAATCACCACTCTCAAGCCGTCGCAATTCACCATGCCGATGACAGACGACGGGCGAAACTCCCACTCGGCGGCGGATGAACCAACCGGCACAGCCTGAACGCGTGCTCTCCTGAGAGAGGTCAGTTGGCTATCGCTAAGTCTTATGTTGAATCGGCTGGTCTGGCCTTCACGCAGTTGAATCGTTTCCATCAGATGCGGGAATCCCTTCGCCAGGTGCCGGACCGCCCATAGTCTCCTCACCCGTCCCGTTCCCGACAGCTCCTCCTGGCTCGGCCCGCTCCCGCAATGCTCCGATGGCGGGCACCTTGTTTGACGGTGACAATTCAGCCTTCAGGCGATCGAAATCAAATTCGGCCAGACGGTCTTCGTTGCCAAAATACTGCTCTTCAATGTAAGGAATCACCGCCCTCCTCCAGATTCGGCGGGCCCTTGCTTCGTCCAGTTCCGCTTTGTTGCCCAAGAAATAACTGGGTCCAACACCGAGGTGACGATCGGCCAGCTTGTCGTTTGCCAACTCAACCAAGTCGGCAAGCCAGCGCATGGCCGGATTGTCCCGATCAAGCCACCTACGCAACAGACCTTGAATGGGAGGCTTGTCAGAAAAGAACGGCGCGAAATAGAACCGGCGGCGCAGCGCAGCATCCATCAGGGCGATGGAGCGGTCAGCCGTGTTCATCGTGCAGATGAACCACAGGTTCTCCGGCAGCCGGAATCTCTGTTCAGGGCCGCTGTACTGCAGTTGAACTTCTTCGTCCCGGTATTCCAGCAGGAAGTACAGCTCGCCGAAAACCTTGGCCACATTGCCGCGGTTCAACTCGTCAACGACCAGGATGTATGTGGACCTTGGGTTGGCTGCCGCTTGCGCAGCGATGCGCCGGAGTGGGCCAGGCACCAGCTCGAATCCGGGCTGTCCGCTGTGGAGCCTGGGCCGGAATCCTTCCATGAAGTCTTCGTAGGAATAAGACGGGTGGAACTGCACTATGTTGAAATCACCCCCGCCGATGCGGCACTGCTGGGCGATCCGCCGGGCCACGAAGGTCTTTCCCGTGCCCGGAGGCCCGTAGAAGATGACTTGCCTCTTCTCCCGCAGATCAGCGACTACTTCGGCAAGTTCGTCCTTGCCCCATAGCAACTCTTCGGCAAGTGCCGCGAGGTTCTCCTCCGACCACGGATCAGGTGGCGGCGGGGCATCGGGTTCCGGCTCGGGTTCCGGCTCCGGTGGCGGAGGAGGAGGCCGCAGAGCCTCTCCGTTCAGGTAAGCCTCGTACCGCTGTCGCACGCCGTCGGGCCAATCACTTGCCGGCGGACGCTCCAGGCCGTAAATCATCACGCACCAGACCAGGCATTGTGCATCCAGCCGGTCCCGCAAGTGGAGTCCCCTCAATTCGGAGCGCTGGATGAACTCGTCGAGGAAGTCCAGCATCTTGCGGTAGCGGCGGCCACCGTCGTCCCCTGTCTCCTCCCGCTCCCTGCCCACCAGTTGGTACGCTTTGTTCAGGTACTCGGTGCGGTAGGGCGGGTTGTTTACGGGATCGTCCGCCAGCAGGAAAGCGGCGGCAAGCTGGCCACTTGGTCCGACGGAAATACGCTCCTCAAACTGACGGACCCTGTCTTCGGAAGATACCGAATCCGCGGCGCGCCAGAACTGTCGAAGGACGTCCCCGACGATCTCCTTGTCTTTGTCCAGCAGGTTCCGGAACGCGGAATAGACCCGCCAGTTCACCAGGTGATAGCCGGGAGATCGCGGACCCTTGAGACCGGCGTCCCAGTTGGGGAAGCCATCCAGCAGCATGTCGCGGACCCCGCCGAGGGTCTGGGAAATCTCCAGCTTGTAATTCCGTTCAGCGTCCTGAAAGCCTTCCCACTGGTAGAAAAGCCTGGCCCATTCGATGAGAGCGTCCCATCGCGTGTCGCCGGGCGGGTTCCCGATATTGTCCATTATTGAAGTGTCTTGCATATCGGGCGCTACCCTCTTCCCGGATAGTAAGCTTGGGAGGGGAACTTCCGGAGTTGGCTACAACGATGGCGCCGGATCAGCGAAGGTATTCGAAACTGGCCGCCAGATTTGGAAATACATCCGGATGCGGCGGGATTTCCATGATGGCAGGACCGTCATAGCCCTTGCCATCCAGAATTTCCCGCATCTCGCGACAGTCCAAGTCGCCGTCATCAACGCTGGGCCACGCCTCTCCGCCTCGCATCTGCTTAAAGTGCACAATTTTCAGCATGTCCAGCGGCAGAGCTTCCAGGTCCCGCAGCGGTTCCGAATCCGGGAACCTGCGCAACTGATTAGTCGGGTCTGGGCACAGCCCCAGGTAGTGGCGATATGCGGAGGGCATCTGTTCCCGGACTGCTTCCACCAGCATGGCCATGCTGCCGATCGGTTGGCCCGAGTTCTCCATGGACAGGATCACTCCCTGCCGCGCCGCCTCGGTGGCCAACCCGGCAAGCCGCCACGCGGCTTCGGGAATATCATCCCGAGTCTGCCAGGCTTCCCCGGAGGCTGAGGGATCAACGATTCTCAATTGCGGAGCGTCACCACCCACCAGCTTCGCTCCAGCCAGGGCTGCCTGCCAGGCCTCTCCTTGCGGGTCGGTTTCCCGGCTCAGGCACGGCCAGGCCATCGCAAGATCGTAGGTCAGGTCCGGATGGGCCTTGATCACCTCTGCCAGACCCTCCAGCGACGGGCGCCAGTCATCCCCCTCGCCGGACTCGCAATTTCCCAAACAGGTCTGCCGCAACTCGATGTGCCGGGCGCCGCTGGCCACCGCCTGCCCCACCAGGTCGATAAGTTGTCCACTCTCGAGATGCATTCGCCAGGAGTTTGTGATCGCTCCGAAAATCATAAGTCCTCCCGATAACCAAGAGGGTACACATCGGGTCACATCAAGCGCACAGGCTTCAAGTCTCCCCCATTATAACCGTTATGTTAGTAGTGGCTACATAGGCTGAGAATCCGTAGTGGGGCCCCACTATTCTGGACAGTTTTCCGAGCCCGCGATAATATTCACGGGCCATGTGGAGTCTCATTTTCGATCCACTCAATCCTGTTCCAGGCTCCTCGGGAGGCATGCAATGACCAGCGCCAACTTCGAGCCCGCCAATTTAGAACCCGGAAGAGAAGCTCTACAAATCCTTCCCGTTTGCGGGGCAGAGAGTCCGGACGCGTCCTGGAGCGGCCTCAACATCGGCGGGCTGATTGACCGGCCCCGGCACTTCACCATAGACAGCCTGGCCAGTCTGGCCCAGGGCGAAATGGTCGACGACTTCCGCTGCGTAGCTGGATGGGTCGCTCCCGACCAGCGATGGGAGGGAGTGCCAGTCTCACAACTCCTCGACGACGCCGGGCCATCGGCAGAGGCCCGCTATGTCGGCTTCACTTCGGGCGGCTACACCGTCGGAATGACGATGGACGAAGCCAGGGACGCTGGCGTCATGGTCGCTCTGCGACACAACGACGCCCCCCTGACTCCAGAGCACGGGGGCCCCTGCCGCCTGGTCGTCCAGGGCCGCGCCGGCCGATGGAGCGTCAAGTGGCTCGAACGCATCGACCTCCTGTCCCAACCCCCCGAAGACACCGGCCATCACCAACACTAGCCCGTTCAACAACCCCCTCTCCCTCAAGGGAGAGGGCTGGGGTGAGGGCAAACTCTCAGCGCCTCAACCCCCGAGAAGCACCATGCGGACATGAGGCATAGGCCAAACCCCAGAGGAGCACCATGCGGACAATCGACATCCACGCCCACATCACCCCCGAGGGTTTCGTCAACGCATACCAGACCGGAAGCACCTGGCACGGCATCTCGCCGGCCGCGGTCTCCAACATACGCTACAACCCCCGCACCACCTGGACCCCCGAAGAGCGCATTGCCGACATGAACTCCCTGGGCGTGGATGTACAGGTCCTTTCCACCAACGCCTTCTTCTACAACTACGACATGGACGCCTCTGTGGTCGCCGCCATGGACCGGGAATGCAACGACTATGTGGTCCAGCTGGTGAAAGACTACCCGGACCGCTTCGCCGGGTTCGCCAACCTGCCCATGCAGGACGTCTCCGCCGCTGTTGCCGAGCTCGAGCGCAGCATGAACATGGGCCTGAAGGGCGCCATGATCGGCGATCAGGTCAACGGCAAGACCTTCGACGAGCCCGAGTTCATGCCCCTCTGGAAGGCGGCCGAGGCTTCCGGCGCGGTCCTGCTGATACATCAGGGGGGCGACACTATCGTCAGCCCCCGCAACGACCGGTATCACCTACCCAACACCATCGGAAACCTGGCCGACCGGGCCGTAACCTTCGCCTCATTCGTCTTCGGCGGCGTGATGGACGCCTGCCCGGACCTGCGCGTCTGCCTGTGCCACGGCGGCGGCTATACCTGCTACGGCATAGGACGCATGGACCGGGGCTGGCAGGTTCGCCGCGAGGCCCGCACCCACATCTCCCAGCCACCCAGCAAGTACCTCGACAAGTTCTACTACGACTGCCTCACCCACAGCGAGGAGGCGCTGCGCTACCTCATCGACAGCGTGGGCATAGACCGCGTAATTTTCGGCACCGACTGGCCCTTCGACATGGCCACCGACTGGCCCGTATCCGACATCCTCCGGATGGAAAGCCTGACCATCGAAGAGAAGGAAGCCATCCTGCACGGCAACCTGGAGCGGCTGCTGGGCATCTAGAACCGGCACACCCACTCAAGTCCCCTATTTCTCGAGGGAAAGGTCTGGGGTGAATGTGGACCTCCGGCATCAACCAACAATCCCGAAAACTGCGGCCCCGGGGATGCACACTCCATCCGGGGCCTTTGTTTTTCCGGCTCACTCCCAGCCAGGATCACCAGCAAAAGGTTGAACGGCCCCTGCGGTTGTCTTATTCTAGCGGCGTATATAGATCACGAATCCATCTCCATGTTGCAGGTGTGAGAATGAAATACGATGTGATTGTTGTGGGGGCAGGGTCGGCGGGATGCGCCATGGCAGCGCGACTGTCGGAAGACCCGGAGCGATCTGTCCTCCTGCTGGAGGCCGGCCCCGACTACCCGGACATTGAGACCTACCCCGAAGCCCTGAAGAACGGCTACCAGTCAGAACTCGCTTCCCTACACGGCTCGGAGCACAACTGGTCCTTCGTCGGCAAGCCCACTCCGGACCGCCCCAACGACATGTACGCGCCCCGCGGCAAGGTCGTCGGCGGCACCAGTGCCATCAACGGCCAAGTGTTTCTGCGGGGGCTCCCCGAGGACTACGACTCCTGGGCCGCCGCCGGCAACGACGAGTGGGAGTACATCAAGCTGCTGCCCACCTTCCGCCGCATGGAGAACGACCTCGACATCCGAGACGACTTCCACGGTAACGACGGACCCATGCGTGTCCGCCGCCACAAGGAGGAGGCCTGGGAGCCGCTGATGCACGCTTTCAACGCCGCTTGCGTCGCCGAGGGCTTCCGCGCCGGTGAGGACATGAACAACCCTGAATCCACCGGCGTGGCGCCCCTGCCCGTGAACAACGTGGACGGGGTCAGGCTCAGCACCGCGTTGTCCTACATCAACCCCATCCGTCACCGGCTCAACCTGACCATCAAGGCCAACGCCCTGACGACGCGCGTGCTGTTCGAGGGCAACAAAGCTGTGGCGGTTGAGGCGGAGAGCGGCGGAGAGACCTTCGTCGTGGAAGCTGATCGTATTGTCCTGTCCACAGGCTCTATCGCTTCTCCCCACATCCTGATGCACTCCGGCGTCGGCCCGCGGGCGCACCTCGAGGAGGTCGGCGTCCCTGTCGTCCACGATCTTCCGGGCGTCGGCCAGAACTACCGCGACCATCCCCAGGTAGGTATCGCCTTCAGCGCCCAGGATGGCGTCCAGATGAATTTCGAAGCCTCCAGAACACAGCTGGGTCTGCGCTACACCGCAACGGACTCGGACCTGCGCAACGACATGGTGCTTTTCCCCACCACCTTCTCCACGCCCATGGGAGACCTCACGGGACCGGGCGAGGACTTCCGAATGTCCTGCATCCTGAACCTCGCAAAGGGCCATGGTCAGGTCACCCTGACCTCTTCCGATCCCCACGACCAGCCTCTGCTCGAGTACCACTTCCTCGAGGACGAGCGAGACACTGAGCGGCTGCGTGATGGCGTGCGCCTGATCGTGCGGTTGACCGAAGGCGACGCCTACAAGGACATCCTGAAGGAGCGTCTGTATCCCAGCGACGAGGAAATCGCCTCCGACGAGCTCCTGGACGCCTGGCTGCATGAGAATGTCCGCACCTCCCAGCATCTCGTCGGCACCTGCAAGATGGGCCCGGCCTCCGATCCCATGGCCGTGGTTGACCAGTACGGTCGAGTCCACGGACTGGAGGGCCTGAACGTGGCAGACGCGTCGGTCATGCCCGACACTCCGCGGGCCAATACAAACGTCAGCACCATCATGATCGCTGAGAGAATCTCCGACTTCATCAAGGAGGGCAAGTAGCAATGAAGTACGATGTCATCGTAATAGGCGCTGGCTCCGGCGGCTGCACGGTCGCCTCGCGGCTGGCCGAAGACCCCGATCGCTCGGTGCTTCTGCTGGAGGCAGGACCCGACTACCCCGACTACCAGTACTACCCCGACGACCTCAAGTACGGGTACAAGCCGGACGCCTCTGCCCAGGGCGCGCCCCACAACTGGACCTGGTGGGCACAGGGGTCGGCCCAGCAGACCGAGATGATCCCCGCTCCCAGAGGCAAGGTCGTCGGCGGGACCAGCGCCATTAACGGCCAGGTGCTGCTCCGCGGAGTCCCTGAGGACTATGACGGGTGGGCCGCCGAGGGAAACGACGAATGGAAATACATCGAATGCCTGCCTTTCCTCCGTAAGATGGAAACGGACATGGACATCACCGATGACTTTCACGGCAACGAGGGCCCAATACCCGTGCGGCGTTTCAAAAAGGAGGACTGGCTGCCCTTCCAGCAGGCCTTCGTACAGGCGTCGATGGACGCGGGTTATCCGGAGGACTACGACATGAACGCCCCCGACTCCGGCGGAGTCGGTCCCATCCCCATGAACAACCCCGAGGGCGTCCGGATGAGCACCGCCCTCACCTTCCTCAGCGCGGTCCGACACAAGTTGAACATCACCGTTCGCTCCGGAGTCGTCGTGCGCCGCATCCTGTTCGAGGGCAAGAAGGCCGTCGGCGTCGAGGTGGAAAGCGGGGGCGAGGTCTACCAGATGGAAGGAGACCAGATCGTACTCAGCGCCGGCTCCATGGCCTCCCCGCAGATCCTGATGCTGTCCGGCGTCGGCCCGGCGGACCACCTACGAGAGATGGGCATTCCGGTCGTCCACGAGCTTCCCGGCGTGGGACAGAACCTCCGCGACCATCCCATCGTCGCCCTCATCTGCGATGTTCGCGACGAACACGAGCAGGACCCGCTGGCGCCCAGGACACAGTGCGCCCTGCGTTACACGGCCACTGGCTCACCCGACCGCAACGATATGCAGATCACTGCGTCTTCCTTCTCGACTCCCATCGGGGGGGCCGACCCCTTCGAGCCCGGCGGCGTGCGCATCCAGTGCATCCTGGAGCTGGCCGACGGCAAGGGCGAGGTGCGCCTGACCGCAAACGACCCTCATGTCCAGCCCTCGCTCAACTACCATTACCTCGAAGAGGAGCGAGATGTCGAGCGACTGCGCGAAGCAGTCAGAATCAGCCTGCAGCTGCTGGAGCACCCGTCCTTCGCTTCCATCATCGACAAGGTGGTCCAGCCTTCGGCTGAGGACCTGGCCTCCGACGAAGCTCTGGACGAC
Organism: Dehalococcoidia bacterium; assembly: GCA_963667765.2. Classification (GTDB taxonomy): domain Bacteria; phylum Chloroflexota; class Dehalococcoidia; order Lucifugimonadales; family UBA3495; genus VXOI01. The sequence goes on from CAXXON010000003.1 coordinate 958,918, forward strand.
TATATGCGGCGGACGGTATTCAACACCACCCACGCATCCGGCACCTGCAAGATGGGCCCGGCCAGCGACCCGATGGCCGTCGTCGACCAGCACCTGAGCATCCACGGCCTGGAGGGCATCAAGGTGGCGGACGCATCGGTGATGCCCAATGTCATCCGGGCCAACACCAACTGCACCACCATAATGATTGGCGAACGCTGCGCCGAGTGGATCAGAAACGGTTAGCGCCTCCGCCTTCCCGTGAAACCGTGCGGCCGTCGGCACCAATGCCGGCGGCTGTCGATTTCTGCAAGAGGATGCCATTCCGGTTTATGGTAAGTTGTTGGCATGAGCAGTAACACTATTCCCACTGTTCCCCTGATCGTCGAGCGCCAGTCTCCAGCGCTGAAGGAGAGGCTCTGGCAACTGGTGCGGGATGCGAAGGGGGGCGATGTTCTCGCCCCGGTCACCGTGATCGGTCCTTCCCGTTATGCCAACCTCAGCCTGCGCCAGGACCTGGGACGAAGTGGATTCGCGAACATTCGCTTCATTGTCCTCCCGGTGCTGTCGGAGATGCTGGGGGCCGCAGCCATGGCCCGGGCAGGACGGAAGCCCCTCACCTCGGTGCTTGAGGGCGTATTCGTTCGAACCGTCCTGACCCAGGCCTCCGGCCCCCTGGCTCCGGTGAAGGACCACCCGTCCACCCTCTCCAGCGTCCGTTCCTCATTCCGCGAATTGCGGAAGGTCGACGACAGGATCCTGGAGAATCTGGAGGTCCAGGGAGGCGTCAGAGGCGAGCTTGTAAGCCTCTATCGGGAATTCAGGCGCAGAACTGCAGGAACCCACTTTGACACCCACGATCTCGCCGAGGCTGCAGCGGAGGCCGTTCGCGCCGGAGATACCGCGGGCCTGGACGACCTGGGAGCAACCATCTTCTATCTTCCCCGGAACCTGGCCCCTGCAGATGTCAGTCTTATCGAGGAACTCACTCGGCAGGGTATATGCGCCACGGTTCTCGGGACCACAGGCGACGAGTCCGCCGACAGCGAGACCATTCGGTTGTCGCAACGACTTCAGGTACAAACTACAGAACAGAAATCAGATAATTCCGCAAGCATGTCTCCGCTGGGCGGGGTCGCACAGCTTCACATAGCCCCCAACGCTCACGAAGAACTTCGTTGGGTTATTCGACAACTTGTCGTGGAAGCCAGAGAGAACCAGACACCCTTTCACCGTATGGCAGTCCTGCATCGTACGGATAACCCATACGGCTCTCTCATCCGGGATGAGTTGCGGCTTGCCGGGATTCCCGCGGCAGGCCCGAGCCGGGATTCGCTGGCTGACACCGCCGTGGGGCGCATGCTAACGGGGCTGTTGAAACTTCCGGACAGGAACTACCAACGGGGCGACGTGATGGCATGGCTGACTGGCTGCCCGGTGCGGCCACCTGCCGGCCGGACTCCCGGATTCAACCCAAGCCGGTGGGACTCCATCACCAGGAAGGCCGGAATCGCTGGTGGGCTAGAACAGTGGGGCAGCCGGCTTCAGGGTTACGCAGAACGCTTGAGGGAAGACGCCCAACTGGGGGAGCAAGCGGAGGAGATTTCCGACGCCCGGGCCTCGGTCATGAGGGCGGAAGCAGACAGCGCTGACAACGCGCTGGCTTTCATGAACAAGCTGGCTGAAGACCTCGACAGGCAGCGGGATACAGCCACCTGGAGCGAGTTCTCCACCTGGGCGGCCGGACTGATGGACCTGTACCTCAATCACAACATACCGGACTTCGAGCGGTCCGCCGGGGACCGCATACTTGAGATTCTCGAACACCTCAAGGGTGCCGAAAGCGTAGACCCGTCCACCACGATGCAGGTCTTTCGCCAGACAGTGGAGGAAGCTCTTGCGGCGCCCATGGGACACCAGGGAACCACCGGTCAGGGCGTATTTGTTTCCACCTTTTCCGCAGCGTCAGGCATGGACTTCGACGCCATCTGGCTCGTGGGAATGATAGAAGGGACGACACCCCCGGTTGTACGACCGGACCCTCTTTTGCCGGAGGCAAACTGGCGTGAGGCAGGAGGGGAGTCCCGTTGGGAAGACCGCATCGCCAAGGAAAGATACGATTACCTGTCGGCGATCGCCTCGGCAGACAAACGGGTCCTGTCATTTCCCGTGGCCGATGCGTCGTCCCAGAGGAAAGCTTTCCCCTCCAGATGGTTCCTGGAACAGGCGTCGGTGCTTGAGGGAATCAGGGTGAACACCGGCGACCTTCCCCGGTTACATGCCCGCGAATGGCTTACGGCCACCCAATCGTCTATTCACGCCCTTTCAGACCCTTCAGAAAATGGTCTGGCAGACAGCTATGACTACAATCGCAATCGGCTGCTGAGCTGGCGGAACGCGAGGAAAAGCCTCAGGGACCACCCACTAGCGCAGCAGGGAACCCTGTCCAGCGCAGCCCGGCAGGGGCAACTGCGCTCCCAGGACCGGCTCACCGAGTTTGACGGCAACCTCTCGGTTTTGGCTCCGGCCTCCGGCTTTGTCGCGCGCTTGAAAGAGGCTCCGGTCTCCGCCACAAGCCTGGAGAGCTGGGCAACATGTCCATTCCGCTACTTCCTCGGCCACATACTGCGCCTCAGCGCCCTGGAAACTCCTGAAGACATCACCACCATCAGTCCCAGAGATCGCGGCACACTGGTGCACGATATCCTGAGGCGTTTCCTGGAGGAGACGGGCTCTGCCAGCGAAGCCCCTGCGGCAGATGAATCATTGGGCGTCGAGAGCCGCCGTCAGTTGATGCGAATTGCCGAAGAGGAATTTGAGAAAATCGCGGCCAAAGGCATCGTGGGGAGTCCATTATTGTGGCGTCTCACCCGGCTCGACGTCCTCGATGACCTTGAGGCATTCCTCGCGGATGACGCGAAGGTAAGAGCCGGCCACGGGACGGTTCGCACGATGGCGGAGGCGGCTTTCGGGTTTGGGGGCGACTCGCCGACAGTGCAGGACCCTGAGACCGGGATGCAATTCCGAGGGCGCATAGACCGCCTGGACTTGAGCGAGGACGGCTCGTCTGCACTGGTCATCGACTACAAGACCGGCAGCGCGAGTCCCTACAGGAAGCTGGCCGATGATGCCATCGACAAGGGGAAGCGCCTGCAGCTCGGCATCTATTCGCTGGCCGCCAGGAGCTTTTTCCCCGGCGCGGAAGAGGTGCGGGCGGCCTACTGGTTCACCACCACCGGCGCCGACCTGCGGTTCGCTCCTCCGGAATTCTTCAACCTGGACGAGGGGGTAGTAGGAGAGCGGTTCCGGAAGGCCGTATCCACCATCCAGGATGGGATACGGAGCGGCGTGTTTCCCGCCAACCCGGGCCCGCCGTCGAGTCGGACGGGCCGCTCCGGGCCGGAGAACTGCTTCTACTGCGACTACAATTCACTGTGCCCTTCCCGAAGAATCGACCTCTGGGAACGCAAGAAGTCAGACCCCCTGGTGGCTGGTTACCTGTCTCTGGCCACAGAGGGTCTCACGGAAGAGGGCGAGGAAGAGTAGTCATGACTGCGCCAGCTGAATCACCAAGACCTACTGCATTCAAGCCCAGCGATTTCAAGGCTCGCGAGGACATCACAGGCAGCCTGGATGAGACGCTGTTTGTGGAAGCCAGTGCCGGCACCGGCAAGACTTCCAGCCTGGTGGGGCGCATCGTCAACCTCGTCGCTTCCGGCAGGACCAGCCTGGACCGTATCGCAGCAATCACTTTCACCGAGGCGGCCGCCGCCGAGCTCAGGGACCGCATCCGCCAGGACCTGGAGAAGGCTGCCGAAGACTCGTCCCGAAGCGAAGAGGAGCGTGATCGCGCCCGTAAGGGAATCTCCGACCTTGACCAGGCTGCCTTCCGCACACTTCACTCCTTCGCCGCCCTGTTACTGCACGAACGGCCCTTGGAGGCGCGTTTGCCGCCGGCTTTCGAGACAACCGACGAGATCGCCGCAGGCATCCGGTTCAACGAGGCCTGGAGCCAGTGGCTGGACTGTGCCCTTTCCGAGAATTCTACGGTGGCTCCGCTTCTCGCAGTGGCATTGCCTTTCGGAATCAGGCTGTCGCAGCTCAAGGATATCGCCAAGGCGTTTCACGAAAACTATATCGATCTTGAGCAGGTCGAATTCGGGTCCGGACAAAAGGATGGTCCCTCGGTTCAAAGGCTTTCCCAGATCCTGATTACCGGCCTGGAAAAGCTCGCAGACCAGTGTGAGAAGCCAGACTCAGGCGACAAGCTATACGAATACATTGTGGCGAAATCGAAGGAAGCCAACCGGACCTCCGATCCGCAACTGGAGCCGATCGAGGCGGCGCGCCTGGTAAAGCGTGTCCTGCCCTTCCGCCCCGGAAATGTGGGGTCGGCCCGAAACTGGTCAGGGAGCACTTCACCCAAGGAGATCCGTGACTCCCTGAGGGAACTTGAAGGCCGCATTCATTCTGAGGCCCTGCTGCCCCTTCTCGATGCCCTGCGAAAATTCGCACTCGACTACGCCGAACGGCGGCGCGCGGAGGGCTGGGCCGAGTTTAATGACCTGCTGGTATGGGCGCGGGAGCTGCTGCGCGACGACATAGATGTCCGCGACCACTTCCGGCACCGCTTTTCCCATCTGCTCATCGACGAAGCCCAAGACACCGACCCCATCCAGGCCGAGATCGCCATGTTCCTGGCCGAGACTGTATTGCAGAGTGGTACGGATGACTCTCGCCCCAACTCGTGGGAGCGGATAATCCCTGAGCAGGGGAAGCTGTTCGTGGTCGGCGACCCCAAGCAGTCCATCTACCGCTTCAGGCGCGCCGATGTCGCCCAGATGAAGCAGTTGCAACAGCGAATGGAGTTGGCCGGCGGCCGCAGGGTCGGCCTAGTGCAGAACTTCCGCTCACAAAAAACTGTGGTCGACTGGGTCAACTATGTATTCGGGAACTGGATGTCGCAGGACAGCGCCACGAGCGGTACCGACGAGTACCTGCAGTCCAGGTACGAGGAGATGTCCCCCCGGTGGGAAGGCGAAACCGGCAGTGCGTTCGCCCCGAGGGTGTGGGCGCTGGGGGACGAGGAATCACCAGAAAGAACCGACGCAGTGCGACGGCAGGAAGCCGAGGAGATCGCCGCGCTGATCAACCAGATGGTGTCACAGGGATGGAACACCCTGGAGAAGGAAGAGTCCGAACAGTCCGGGGCTGAGGTATATCGGCCGATCGGATATTCCGACATCTGCATCCTCATGCCCCGAAGGACCGGCCTTCAAGCCCTGGAGCGTGGCCTGGAAAGTGGGGAGGTCCCCTATCGCCTGGAAAGCGCCTCCCTCATATTCGAGACCCAGGAAGTCCGCGATCTGCTGAACTGTCTCAGGTCCGTCGACGATCCTGCCGACCTCGTGGCCACGGTCGCGGCCCTGCGCTCCCCCGCGTTCGGCTGCAGCGATGTGGACCTGCTGACCCATTACGAGAAAGGCGGCTTCTTCGACTACATGCGGGGTCAGAAATCGGCGTCGGAGGGGACGGTCAGCGAAGGCCTTGCGGTGCTGCGCGCCTTCCACGAGAGCCGCGTCTGGGAATCCGTCGGAACTCTGATTGACCGTTTCCTCCGGGAGAGAATGCTGATGGAAGCGGCCATTGGCCACCCTCGCATGAGGGAGCAATGGAGGCGTTACCGCTTTCTCGTGGAGCGAGCCTGGCAATTCGCCGAGGCCGGCGGCCAGTCCCTGCGAAGTTTTGTCGGCTGGGTCGAAGACCAGATCAGCGAAAACGCCCGCGTTACCGAGGTGCCGGTACCCGAATCCGACGAGGAAGCGGTTCGAGTGATGACCGTCCATGCCGCCAAGGGTCTTGAGTTCCCCGTGGTAGTCCTCACCGGCATAAACTCCGTCCGCAGGCACCGCCCCGGCACTGCACTATTCGACCGCACCCAGAGCAGAGTCGAGGTCCGAATCGGCAGCGATAAATCCCAGTTCTCAACGGAAGGATTCCATGAGATGTCGGAGTGGGAGAAGCGGATGCTGGACGCCGAGTATGTCCGCCTGATGTATGTGGCAACGACGAGGGCCCGCGACCACCTGGTGCTCAGCCTCCGCCGCACGGAAAAAGACGGGAAGGACACACCTGCCGGCCAAATCTCAGCCCGGATGGCAGACAGGCCGGATCTCTGGGAATCTGTCGACCTGGTACCACTGGCGAGGGTCGGCACAGCGGATGCCTCCGAAACCGGAGCCAGACAGGATTCAATGTCACCTGCCGACCACTCCCTGGAAGCGCGGGACCGCTGGCTGACGGAGCGCGAGGCTTTGCTGACCGCCATGTCACGGCCGTCGTCGGCCTCGGCCACCTCGCTGGGCCGCGTAACAAAAGAACCCTTCCTTCTGAACTTGTCTAAGGACGAGAAGGAAGAGCAGGAATCCGACGAACCCTGGCGAAGGGGGCGCGGCGGCACCCAGACCGGCAGAGCGGTCCACGCGGTCCTGCAGGCCACAGACCTGGCTTCGGGCCATGACATCGCTGACCGGGCTCAGGCGCAGGCAGTGGCCGAAGGCGTTCCCGACCGCGCCGGAGACATCGAGGGTCTGGCCAGGACAGCCGTATCCAGTGCCATCGTGAAGCGGGCTGTGGCATCGAGGCGTCTGTGGCGTGAGGTTCCGGTAGCCGTTCCCGCCGGGGGCGGCTCCCTCCACGGTTTCATCGATTTGCTCTTCGAGGAAGACGACGGCCTCGTGGTGGTCGACTACAAGACAGATTCAGTAAACCCAGACCAAGTTGCCGAGGCGGTCCATCGCTATCGACTGCAGGGCGGCGCCTACGCCTACGCCATCCAGGCACTGACAGGGAAGCCGGTCAAGGAAGTGGTATTCCTGTACCTGCGACCAAACCGCGAGGAAGTGCTACAAGACCTGCATCAGGCCATGGATGACGCCAGAGCGGAGGCGGAGGACTTGCTGGGGGCGGCTTTCTAGCTGCGCCTCCAGACCGCAGCAGGAAGTCTATTTCCTGGTGGCCCGCCCCCTGAGTGCAGCCAAGGCCAGACCCACGCTGACCACCCCGACCGCGGCGATGGCGATAACGCCGTCGAGCAATACCCGGCCGTCCCAGCCTCCGTAGATCACCGACCGCAGGGCCGCCAGAACATAGGTCACCGGGTTGTAGTCCGCAGCAGTGGAGAGCCACCCAGTCATCTGCTCCTGCGGCACGAACAGGGAAGTCATGAACAGGAACGGGAAGAACAGCAGGAAGCTTATGTTTACTGCCGAAGCGCTCCCCGTCTTGAACGCAATGGCGTACGGAAATCCGGCGAACATCAGGCCCCACACTCCCGCCATCACCATGAACACCAGGATGCCAGGGACTCCGGTAACGAAGGAAACGCCGGCAATGTAGCCCATGATGACCACCGGTATCGTCAGCGCCACCACCAGGGCAAAATCAGCTACCATGAGCCCGAGGAGCAGCGCCAAGCGGTTTACCGGCGTCATGACCAGGCGGTCGAAGTACCCGCTCTGTACATCCGCAACCACGGTTGTGGCACGGGAAATGCCCGTAACCGCGAACAGAACGGCCACCGGCAACTGAAAGGCTCGGTAGTCCAGTCCCGGGATGTTACTTGCGAAATCCTCCAACGCACCGACTGTCATGATGTACATGAAGACCGGTATGACGAGGGCGGGGATCGTCGTTTCCGTATCGCGGGTTGCCGATCTCACGGCGCGTTCCGAGACCGAAACGAGGTCTCGCAAAAATCCGGCCTTCCGCGCCTGTACCTGTCCTTCTCGGGGGACCGCAGCCATCGATTTCCCTCTACAACCGTGTGTGTCGCCCAATATCGGGCCCGCAAACGGCCCCGACCACTTCCGCGCCGGGGCTACTCGCCGACCGCAATCTCCGGCGCGTCGCCCGAGAGACCTTGCGTCTCACCACCGCTCTGGAAGCGGGCTCCTGTTACATGCAGATACACGTCATCGAGGGTGGGTGTTCTCAGGGTGAGTTCCTGAACGGAGAGGCCAAGCTCGTTCATTTTCAGGGCAACGGCACTGATAACCGCTGCGCCATTGGTCACGCTTATGGTGATTTCATTGCCGTGGGCTTCAACCGCGGTGACTGACGGGATGCCGGCAAACTCTTGGCCATCGACTTCCGAACCGTCCTCCAGCCTGGCAACGATCAGGTCCGATCCCCTCTCGCGCTTCAACTCTGACGGAGCGCCTTCGGCAGCGAGTCGGCCCTGATCTATGATGCCGACTCGTTCCGCCAATGCGTCCGCTTCTTCCAGGTACTGTGTCGTCAGAAAAATGGTCACACCCAACTCTGAATTGATCTCCCGCACCTCGTCCCAAACCCGCGATCGGCTGCGGGGATCCAGGCCGGTCGTCGGTTCGTCCAGGAACAGTACCTCAGGATGATGAATCAGGGCCGCGGCCAGGTCCAGCCGGCGCTTCATTCCACCCGAGTATGTCCCGATCAGCCTGTCCATTGCCGGTCCAATGTCGACCAGGCTGGCCAGTTCCCCAACCCTGCGCTTCACCTCGCGGCCACTTAGCCCGTAGAGTTGACCCTGGAGCCGCAGGAGTTCCCGGCCGGTCTGCTTGTTGTCCAGGGCGGCCTCCTGGAGAGCAACGCCTATCTTGCTACGGACCAAGTCCGCCTGGCTCATAACATCGTAGCCGGATACCGTCGCCCGTCCTGATGTGGGGGCCAGCAGGGTAACCAGCATCCGGATTACAGTAGTCTTGCCGGCCCCGTTGGGACCCAGAAATCCATAGATTTCCCCCTTCCTGACTGCCAGGTTCACATCGTCGACAGCTCGAAAGGACCCAAATTGACGGATCAGGCCCTGTGTTTCAATTGCATTACTTGAAGTGGAACTATCGTGCATATAAAGGGGCAAAAGTATCAGAATAGGGGTGCGGCTGAACAAGGCCCAAAACCCTCTTGGATTCGATGATAGCACGACATCCGGGCCGTGATACTCGGATTGTTCAATTTTTCATCCTGCGATGAGGAAGGGAAGACCAGTGCGGCACGACAGACTCAAGCGAAGGGTCCACGAGATCCTCGAAGTAGGAAACGACGAAGACTGGCTCAGCCGGAGCGTGGATCTGTTGCTGATGGTGCTGATCATTTGCAGCGTGACCGCCCTCGTGATCAGCACGGAGCAGCATATCCACGATGCAGCCCCGACTTTCTTCATCTGGTTCGAAGGCGTGGCATTCAGCATTTTTGCGGTGGAATACCTGGTAAGAGTCTGGTCTTGCACCTCTCAAGAGAAATTCAGACATCCGATTACAGGCCGCCTTCGTTACATGTTCAATCCCCTGATGCTGGCCGATATGGTGGCCGTATTTTCGTTTTTCTTGATCCTCTTCGTTCCCCCGGACACCGGACTGAATCTGGGCGTGCTCCGGGCCCTGCGGCTGGTGAGCCGAATGTCCCTGCTGGCCCGCTATTCTCCCGGTCTCCAGGCGCTTACGATTGCTATCACCTCGCGCAGGAATGAGTTGCTGGCGGTCGTTTCGGTGGTGGCCGCCCTGCTGGTCCTCGCCTCGTCCCTGATGTTCTATGTGGAGAATTCCGCTCAGCCTGACGAGTTCTCCAGCATCCCCGCCACAATGTGGTGGGGTATCATCACCGTGACCACGGTGGGCTACGGCGACGTGTCTCCCGTCACCCCATTGGGACGATTGCTGGCAGGAGTGATCGCGCTGCTCGGCATCGGAATTTTCGCCCTGCCTGCAGGTATCCTCGGGTCCAGTTTCATGGAGCAGGTAAACCGCCGCAGAGCGAGGACAGTGAGGACCTGCCCTCACTGTGGGCTGGACATCGATGAGTAGGACCGCGGGGCGTCCCGTGTGTCTAACGAATACCACTCCACTCATTCGGGGACCCGGACAAGCCCGGAGTCCCCGAATCACAGCTGCAGCCGACTTTCCGCCACATCCGCGACGAAATTGAAGCCTCAGCAGGGAGCTACTGCACGCGGAGCTGTCCCGCTAGACGGCCGCCACCGCCCGTTTGGGGCTGACCTCTTCGGCAAACCTGGTCAGCAGGCCGGCTAAGCGCCCCGGGACTTCCACGTTTGGCGAATGCCCGATGCCATGAAAGATGTGGAGATGTCGGGTCTCCTCAGGCAGGGCCAGGTACTCGGCAACTATATTGTCGACGCCCACGGTGGTGTCCGTGTCTCCGCCAACCACCATGGTCGGAACCCGGATTTCGCCCAATCGTTCCCGCAGGCGAAGCGCACCCATGGACCTGCGCCCCCCGATTGCTCTCTCGATGGGATTGCGCAGAATGATGCTGTTAACTTCGTCCCTGAAGTCCTGGGTAACATGGGGCGCCTGGAATCCCATGTCGCCCCGTGTCAGGCCGCCCTCCGCGAAGGAAGCGCGTAGCTCCTCCTCCCAGTTTTCCGCCAGGGTGCGCCCATTGAGCGGTGCGGAGTTCAGAAGCACGAGGGCCCGTAGCATTCCCTGGTGCTGCAGGGAGAACTGGGTCACTGTCGCACCACCCATGGAATGCCCCACGAGGATGAAGTCGGAGAGCCCCAGGGCAGTGACGGCGTTGCGGAGATCTTCGGCGAACGACTGCACGGTGTAGCCGTCTTCGCTCTCAGCACGGCCCGATTCTCCTGCTCCCTTGTTGTTGAAAGCGACAATCCGAAACCGGGGCGAGTCCCCTGACCTCTCTCGCGCCAGGTGTTCCATAGTATATCGCCACAAAGCGGCGGAGGACGCATATCCATGGACCAGGACCAGCGTTTCGGGCCCATCCCCTTCCTCGAAATACTGCAACCTGACCGGGCCAGCCTGAACGAACTTGGACTCCATATCTTCTTGACCTCCTGGGCATCATCCGCGAAGTGAATCAAATCCTCGTCCGCCGTATCCTACCACGGGGACGCGGACCGGAAGCCGACAGTTCTCAGAACTCACGATCTCCCTGCGGGCATGACTCTTCATGGTTTCGCAACCTGCAAGGGCCTTCAGGATCGATATAGATATGCACAAACTATTCAGATAGGCGATAAACATGTTGATGATTTTGTCTCTTATAGTGATTTCGTAAACATGCGAACGAATTGCATAGATTACGAAGTCGGGAACTGTATCAGTATATCTCTCCGCAATGAGATTATGTAAAAAGTATCAATAATTTGATCGTTGACTGAATTACTCTGATTATGATACTTTCCGTCGAAGCTTTAGCGGAGGATGTTGCATTTCGAAAACTCCTGCGGGAAACCTTTGGGATTTGAACAGGTTCTGGAGGCCCACAATGACAGGCAGATTTCCCAGAAGACCTCTGGCAGTCCTGGTAGCCTCTCTGATAGTAGCCCTCTTGTTTGCCGCAGCGTGCGGAGAATCAGCGACCAGTCCTCCGCCCACTGACGAACCCGCTGCAACCACGGCGCCTGCGGCCACTGACGCACCGCAGCCGACGGACACGCCGCAAGCAGGAGCGCCAGCTCCAACCGCGGCCGCCACGTCTGCCGCACCTCCCGCCATGGTGGAGGCGGCGGGCGAGATGTCCCTGGCCTGGCACGCAGGGCTGTCCTCCAGTTGGCTGGACCCCCAGGACAACCCCGCCATGGCCACCCCGTACAACTTCGCCTACGCGCTGCACGATGCCGTGGTGAAGATCATGCCCCAGGCACTCAATACCCCCAGCCTCGCCGAGAGCTGGGAGTGGGCCGACGACTTTACCAGCATCACTTTCAACATGCGCCCCGGCACCACCTTCCACAACGGCGACTCCGTAACCACCGAGGATGTCAAGTTCACTTTCGAGAACTACAGTGGCGCACAGGCTGACATCCTGCACGGGGTCTATTCCGGGATAGACTTGGTTGACCCCAGCACCATCCGCTTCAACTTCAGTGAGCCCTTCCTGGACTTCCTCCTGCTCTACGGCACTTTCTCCAGCGGGGCGGGATTTGTCGTTCCCTCGGCCTACTACCAGGAAGTCGGAAACGAGGGGTTTATCCAGGCGCCAATAGGGGCAGGCCCCTACAAGCTCCTGGAAGAGATTCCGGGCGACAGCCTGAGGTTCGAGGCTTTTGAGAACTACCACCGGCCGGTGCACGTGAAGGACTTCACGATGCGCTCAGTCCAGGAGTCGACCACCCGCCTGGCACTGCTGGAAGCAGGCGATGTGGACATTTCCTACAACATCGCCGGCGAGCTCATCCCGAGGGTCGAGTCCAACGAAGACCTGGTGCTGGTCCCCACCAACACCACTGCTGTCTTCTGGTTGGAATTCCCGCACATGCACAATCCTGATAACCCCTTCAACGACGTGAGGGTACGCGAAGCGGTCGGCCTTGCCCTGGACCGTCAGGCCATCAGCGACGCAGAGACCAACGGACACTCGAAGCCCTCGAACTACTGGATTCCGCCCAACATCCTGCTGGCGCCCCCGCACCAGGCCCCCGAAGAGGACTTGGAGAAGGCCCGGCAGTTGATGGCCGATGCGGGGTACGCCGACGGTTTCGAGGTCGAATGGCTCACCCCGATTCCCAACTACTTCAGCCTTGGTGAGCGGGTCATCAGCCAGATCGGGCGCATCGGCATAACCGCCAGGCTCCAGACCATGGAGCGCGGCACTTTCTTCGACCGGCTGGCGGAGGGCGACACCTGGGAGGGTCGCAATGAGCCGTGGGGGACCGAGAACCAGATCCTGCTAATCGGCACTGGAACCGCAGGCGCGTTCATCGCTCGCTATGACGCCTACGTTGGGTGCGAAGCTCCTTCTTCCAGGATGTGCGATCCTGAAATCGACGCGCTGACGGACCAATATAAGGCCTCGGTCGACCCCAGCGAGCGCGAACAACTGGCTGCCGACTCCCAGGCTTTGCTGTCCGAACGGTTCTACAAGATCCCCATTTACTGGTTCAGCTTCATCAACGCCGTTGGCCCGCGGATAGCCAACCGCGACAACTGGGGCGAAGGCAAGGAAATCTTCGCCAACCCCCAGATGGAGTTCTACGGACCCCCGTGGGAGAACTGGAAACTGGTCAACTAGACAGGACTGAATCCAACCGGCGCCCGGGAATCACTATTCCGGGCGCCCCGCCCACCCCGTCATTCCCGCTTTCGCGGGAATCCTGAGCCTCCGTAGGCTATCGGTTAAACCACCTGATTCGGAATCCTGCGCATCCAGCATTAGACCTGGAAAGGGATAGGGTTGAAGATCCGGGTTTTGAACATAGGCAGTCGCGTACGAGCGTTCGACCGGCAATTCCGGCACATACCGCTGCTGGCCGTCCTGCTGGTCCTGGGTGGTGCGGCTGCGGCTGCTTACTACCCACTCACCGGGCATGTCGGCAGTGCCGCCAGCATTCAGGCCGCTGAGGACTATGTCCGGAACTCACCAACATTCCGTTTCGACGGGATCGAGGAAACCTTCGAGCTTGAGTCAAGCAGGGCCATCAAGTATTGCCCCGGGTGCTACGAATACACCTTCTACTTCGAGAGCAGCCATCCGGGGGTTGGGGACCGGACTGGAGTCGAGTTGAGAAACATAGTCACTCCCCACCGCGTGGTGGTGAATATAACTTACGAGACCAATGTTGTGATGGGAGTGATGGATGATAGCTGGGACATTGGTCGCCAGTTGATCATCGACCGGGAATGAGACTTCGAGATCTGACGGGCCCGTGAGGCCCGAAAAACCAGGGAACAAACCAGGAGACCAGGAAGGCAAGGCGGCGATTCTCCTTCCGGCACACCAAGGCCGGAATCTTGAGGCAGGGTAAAGATGCGACAGTTCATCCTGCGGCGTTTCCTCTACAGCATAATTACCCTTCTGATTATCAGCATCACAATCTTCAGCCTCGTCCGGATAGCAGGGGGAGACCCGGCGCGGTTGTATTCCGAGCCCGGCGCCCGTGAGGAAGACCTGGCCCGGCTGCGAGCCCAGTGGGGACTGGACAGGTCCTATCCTGAGCAATACTTCTCCTTCATGGCCAACATATTCAAGGGGGACATCGGCCAGTCCTTCCAGTTCAACCGCCCGGTGCGTGATCTGTACTTCCAGCGGTTTACGGCGTCCCTCCAGTTGGCCGGCGGCGCCCTGATTTTTGCCATGGCAGTCGGGATCCCATTGGGCATACTCTCGGCGGTCAAGCTCAACACCTGGTGGGACAGCCTGGGGAAGACCATAGCCCTGCTTGGGCTGGCGATTCCCAACTTCTGGCTGGCGCTGGTCCTTCTCATAGTTTTCGGGCTGTACCTCGATGTACTGCCTGTGGCTGGCAAGGGAGGCTTCAGCAACCTCATCCTGCCCTGCATAGCCTTGGGGTGGTACTTTGCCGCCTCATTCATGCGCCTGACCCGCTCCAGTATGCTGGATGTGCTGGGCAGTGAGTACATCAAGCTGGCGCGGCTGAAGGGTATGCCAGAGTACGTCGTAATCGGTAAACACGCCTTCAAGAACGCCCTGATACCAGTGGTGACCTGGGCAGGCATCTACCTCGTTCTGCTGCTGAATACCGCCGTGGTCATCGAGGTAATCTTCGCGTGGCCGGGCATTGGCAGCCTGCTCTTTTCCGGCATTTTCCAGCGAGACTTCCCCCTGGTTCAGGGCGCGGTCATCATGATTGGCGTTCTGATCGTGCTCGCGAACTTCGTGGTGGACATCGCCTACGCCTACATCGATCCTCGAATTCGTCTCACGCGGTAGGATTCACGCGGTAGGATGAGCGCTTATGGTTTTGGCAAGCGATCCAGCGCCTGAGCTGTCTGTTCCGGCTCCATTGAGCGCCACGAGAACGCTCCTCTCAGCGAGGTTGCGTACAGTGCGCGAAATGCCCCTGTTGGCGGTTGCAATCATTTCCATTCTGTGTGTATTGGCCGTCTTCGCCAACGTGATTGCCCCCCATGACCCAACGCTGCCAGTGGAGAACATCGAGCCTGCGTTCTTTGCGCCTCCCATGTGGTCGGAAGGGGGAAGTTCTACGGCGATTCTGGGCACCGATTTCCAGGGGCGTGATGTGTTCAGCCGCCTGGTTCACGGAAGCCGCGTTTCCATTATCGTGGGGTTGGTGGGTACCCTCGTCGCGGCAGCCCTCGGGACTGCCATGGGAGTGCTGTCGGGCTACCTGGGCAGGTGGGTTGACACCGTCATCATGCGCATTACCGACGCCTGGCTGGCTCTGCCCGCACTGATATTCGCCATATTCCTGGCAACCCTAGTGGGGCCCAGCATGTGGAACATCGTCATCATCCTGGGGGCGGTCTTCTGGACACGGTACGCGAGGGTGATCCGCGGTGAGGTGCTCAGCCTCAGGGAGCGAGAGTACGTCAAGCTGGCCGAAGTGGCCGGGGCCTCCAAGGTCAGGGTCATGATTCGCCACATCCTGCCCAATGTGATGAACACCACCATAGTGCTGGCCAGCCTGACCATTGGCGTGGTGATCATTGCCGAGGCGTCGCTGAGCTTCCTCGGCGTCGGAGTGCCGCCTCCAGCGCCCGCGTGGGGCTCCATGCTGGCAGAGGCCCGGCCCACGCTGCTGACCGGCAGGTGGTGGCTGACCGTGTTCCCCGGTCTGGCAATCATGCTGGTAGTGCTGGCCACCCAGATCATGGGCGACTGGCTCAGGGTCAAACTGGACCCGCAACTGCGCAATCTCTAGTCAGAGTAGACCCAGAAGGAGGGTCCATGCCCCCTCTGCTTAAGGTATCAGGTCTGAAGACTCACTT
Organism: Dehalococcoidia bacterium; assembly: GCA_963667765.2. Taxonomy (GTDB): domain Bacteria; phylum Chloroflexota; class Dehalococcoidia; order Lucifugimonadales; family UBA3495; genus VXOI01. The sequence goes on from CAXXON010000003.1 coordinate 974,610, forward strand.
CTTCACCTTCCGCGGCACACGGGTGGTGAAGGCAGTCGACGGCTTGGACTTCACGCTCGAAGAAGGCGAGACCATGGGTCTCGTCGGCGAGTCGGGCTGCGGCAAGACCACGACCTGTCTCTCCCTGGTCCGCCTGTTACCACCGGCAGGGCGGATCGTCGAGGGCAGCATCGAGTTCGACGGGGACGACCTCGTTCAAAAGAGCATCGGGGAGATGCAGAACATCCGGGGCAACAGCATAGCCATGATCCTCCAGGACCCCATGGCCTCCCTGAATCCGCTGTTCAGCATCTACACCCAGGTGGGCGAGCCGGCTTACTACCATCAGAACCTTCGCGGCAGGACCCTGAGTACGCGCGTCAGGGACCTGTTGGGCTCGGTGCGCATTCCGTCTCCCGAGACCAGGATGAAAGAGTACCCCCACCAGATGAGCGGCGGAATGCGCCAGCGCATCGTCGGGGCAATTGCCTTGGCCGGCGGGCCAAGGCTGATCATCGCAGACGAGCCTACGACCAATCTGGACGTTACGATCCAGGCCCAATATCTCAACCTGCTGCGCGATATACAGCGTGAAACCAAAGTGGGCCTGATATTCGTGACCCATAACTTGGGGATCGTAGCCAAGATGTGCGACAAGCTTGCAGTCATGTACGCAGGCCGAATCGTGGAACAGGGGAATGTGAAGGAGATTTTCCGCAACCCCCAACATCCCTACACCCGTGCCCTGTTGGGCTCCATACCCCGGATCGGCAGCAAGGAACCACTGTACGCCATACCGGGCCAGCCCCCCAACCTGGCCGCCCTCCCCAAGGGCTGTTACTTCCATCCGCGTTGTCCGGAAGCCATGGACCGTTGCAGGGTAGACGAGCCCCCGATATATGCGCCGGGCGACCAGTGGGAGGCGACCTGCTGGCTGCTGGACGGGCAGAAACAAGTTGCCCGACAAGTAGAAGGAGTTGCAAGTTGACGACTCAGCCACTTCTTGAAGTCAAAGGACTTAAGAAATACTTCCCTGTCAACGAGGGGATGCTGCCCTGGAAGACAAGCAATTGGGTCCGGGCCGTCGACGGCATAGACTTCCGGATTTTCGAGGGTGAAACCCTCGGAGTCATCGGTGAGTCGGGCTGCGGCAAGACCACCACGGCCAAGCTCGTCCTTCTCCAGGAACCCCCTACCGAGGGGGAAATCAACTTCAACGGCACGGACGCTACCAAGCTCAAGGGTAGCGATCTCAAGACCTATCGTGGCTCGGTACAGGTGGTGTTCCAGGACCCATTCAGTTCCCTCAGCCCGCGCATGCGCATCAGGGACATCATCGCCGAGCCGCTGGAAATTCACACAGAGCTTTCCCGCAGCGCGATCGACGACCGGGTGGGGGAGGTCATGCGTCTCGTGGGGTTGCAGCCGGACATGGCAACGCTATTCCCTCACGAGTTCAGTGGCGGGCAGCGCCAGCGCATCGCCATCGCACGCTCACTGGCCACGGAGACCCGGCTCATCGTCCTGGATGAACCTGTTTCCGGTCTCGACGTTTCCATCAGGGCGCAGATCATCAACCTGCTTGAAGAGCTCCAGGCGGAACTGGGAGTGTCGTACCTGTTCATCGGCCACGACCTCGCCACCGTGGCCCACATGAGCCACCGCATCGCCGTGATGTACCTCGGCAAGATTGTCGAGTTGGCCGAAAGCCAGGAACTCTGCGAAAACCCCCAGCATCCCTACACCAGGGCACTATTCGCCGCAGCCCTCCCCGCCAGTCCTGACGAAGAGCAAGAGGATGAAACCATAGCCGGTGAGGTCCCGAGTGCACTGAACATTCCGCCGGGGTGCCGTTTCAACCCACGTTGCCCGTATGTAATGCGGCACTGCTCCGAAGATGAACCTGAACTCAAGGAAGTCTCACCGAATCACTTCGTTTCGTGTTTCCTGTACTGACCGCAGACCGTGCCGGAACTCACGATTTGAGCCTCAGCGGCACTCTGAAATCTGGTTCTCCGTACGGGGCGTAGGCTGGACGAGTCTTTATTCGTTCCCTCTCCCTCCGGGGAACGCTGGGATGGGGGCGTCTACGAGCGAAGGTAAAGTTGCTGATGCCTGCGATTTCACCCTCAAGGAATAGGGAGAATTTAAAGGACGAGGCGTAAGTAGGACGAGTTAGCGCCTTTCGGAGTTCCTGCGGTTATAATCCCACGCATGATGCAGTTGTTCCGGCTATCTATCTGGATTTCACGTCGACGGCTGCACAGCTCATGGCGGCTGACGGCAGTAACATCCCTGAGTATCCTCACTGCTGTGGTCCTGTTGAGCGCCACAGCCCTCTATTCGCAGGTCCTGGCCGAGGCTGGCATCCGCTTCGCGCTGTTCAGCGGAACCACTTCTTCCCACCACATTCAGGTTCTTTCGGAGAACCGGCCTCTTGGTCCTGAAGACTACGCCAGGCTACGGCAACTGGCCGAATCATCAATCCAAGAGCGCCTGGGAAACCTGGCGGTCGAACTGCACCGTTTCGGCCGGGCCCAGGCAGGGATGCAACTGACCGCCAATGCCGCCCAGAAGCCGCCTTCCGTAGGCTCCCCTTCGGGTAGGCCATTGTTCATGACCGGATTCCGGGAGCGCTCCCGAGTCATTGAAGGAAGGTGGCCCGCTTCTCCGGGGACACTCAGCCCGGAAGGCACGGAAGTAGAAGCCGTGATTGGGCAGAAGGTCGCCGGCGACATGGGTTACGGCGTGGGCAGCCGGGTGTTCATAACTCCCTTTCGCTCCGAGCCCGAGGAAAGAATAGTCCTCAACATTGTTGGGATCGCGGAGCCGCTCGATGCGCGGGATGAGTTCTGGTTTGGCTTTCCCAGCCAGTTCTCGCCTCAGACCGTCGGTGAAATCCTTGTCATTCCTTTCTATGTCACCGAGCATGACTTCCTGGATGTAATCGGCCGCCGCTTTCCCACCGCTGTGGCGGACTTTGGATTCAATGTCTTTGTAGACCCGTCTGTCATTACCGCGGGAACGGTGGACTCGGTCCAAGCCTCCCTCGAAGGGCTGGAGACCGATATAAACAAAGACTATCCTCGGACTTTCGTATTCACGCGCCTCGAATTGACCCTAGATGAGTTCGAGCGCGACCTCACGCTCGCCAGGGTGCCGGTGTATGTTTTCGTCTCCCTGGTAGTCATAGTGATACTGTATTTCCTCGTCCTGATCACGGGGATTCTGGGCCGCACGCAAAACCAGGAACTCGGGCTGCTGCGAAGCCGGGGAGCGAGCGTTTTCCAGGTATGCGGCGTGCTTGTCCTGGTGGAAGGCCTCCTGGCGCTGGTATGGCTGGCGGTGGGCGTGCCACTGGCGTGGCTCATAGTGAGATTTGCGCTTCTGCCCACATTTGGTGATCCGGGTGGCGGGCCCATTGCGGTAGCCTATTCCCCGGACCCCTACTGGATTGCAGCCGTGGGCGCGGCGGTGTCGGTAATCGTGCTGGCCGTATCGGCGGCTGGGAGAGCCAGAACAGGAGTGTCCGATTCTTTGGCAATCAGGTCCAGACCCCCGGAGGTATCTTTCCTTCACCGGTATTATCTCGACCTGCTGGCCATACTTCTCGCAGGTCTCGTCTGGTGGCAATTCAGAGAGCGCGACGGGTTCCTGTCCCAGTCCCTATCGGACAGGGGTGTGGACATTGACCCAATTCTGATCCTGGGGCCAGCCCTTGGGCTTTTGACTGCGGCCCTTTTGCTGATGCGCCTGTTTCCCTGGCTGGTGCGCATTATTGTATGGTTTTGCATGAGAGCGGGGCCCGGTTGGTCATCCTACGGGCTGGCCCGGCTCGCTCGTGATCCGGTCCTGCCATCTTCCATTGCGATTATGCTGATGCTCACTGCCGCCCTGGGGGTATTCGGCGCCACCTTCCAGGCAAGCCTGGCTCAAAGCCAGAGCGACCAGACCAAATACCGGATTGGCGGAGAGTTCGTGGTCTCCGGTCCTGGGGTCAGAGGCAACCTGTCCGAAGAACTTTCGGAGATTCCAGGCGTGATCGCAGCGACGCCAGTGCTGCGGGACTCGGTGAGCCTGGTCCAGGGGCACGCTGCCAGTTCCGCCCTGTTGATTGCGGCCAGTCCCGAGGCGCTCGCTCATACCGCCTGGTACCGGGACGACTTCTCCACATCTTCGCTTACTGAGCTTGCCGGGCTCATACAGACCGCAAGCCCTGAACCTGGACCCGATCGGTTCGGCGCTCCCCTACCGGATGGCACCGAGAGGGTCGGGGTGTGGCTCAATACCAGTGGCTTGCAGGAACACGAACTGCAGTCGGACATCAATGTGTGGGCCAGGCTGTCCGACGCAGGAGGCCGTTACAGAAACGTATCCCTGGGTGGATTCGGAGGTCCTGCAAGCCTGAGCGCCGGCGATTGGCGGTCCTTTGAGGGCGACCTACCGGAAAGAGTGCTTCAAACAGGTGCGGAGATGCGCCTCGCTGGTCTCTTCTTCACAACCGGTTCGTTTAGCAGGGTAACCGCCGGTCAGATACTTGTGGATGACTTTACTGCCTTCGGTCCCTCCCTCCCTGAAGACGGGGTGATCGTGGGGGAGTTTGAATCCGCCGGCCGCTGGGCGCCCCTTTCCACAGAAACCAATACTGCCGACAGACTGGAAATCCTGCCCTTGGCCGCAAGGTCCGGGGCCTCGGGCTTGGCTTTTGCGTGGGAGGCCCCCTTCGGCGGAGAGCAGCGGGGCGTTCATATTCCCCCTGTCTCCCTGCCTCTCCCGGCGATCGGAGGCAACGGACTGAATACAGGCCAGACCCTTCGAATAAAACACGGTCAAGCGTCAGTACCGGTGAAGATCGAAGGAACTACGGACCTGTTTCCAACGGTTACGGACTTTCGGCGGCCTTTCCTTCTGCTGGACATCGATTCATATCTCACCTATCTGAAATTCCTACCACCCAGCGGTCTGGATAGCTCCCCCCAGGAAATATGGTTGTCCTTGGATGACTCATCGGTAAGCGGTGCTGGTCCTCCTGACACCGTCACCCTTCCACTGGTTCAGGATGCCTTGCCGGCGCTCACTCGCCTTCAAGACCGGGACCACGCCGCGAACATAGCGTCCCGCAATCCGCTGGCCGGCGGGGGCTGGAACGGACTCACAGCGCTGAGTATGGTCTGCATTGCTCTGGCAGTCGTAACCGCCATGCTGTTCCATGCCGCCGCTTCGGTGAGGGCTGCGCGGGTAGATACCGCTGTGGCGCGGGCGCTGGGCCTGTCGACTTCACAACTCTACATGGTCCAGACAGCCGAAAACTGGCTCATGGGCGGCGCTGCTCTGGCTGCCGGTGCCGCCATCGGCTATTGGCCGGGCAGGGAGCTGGTCCGGATGCTGGATCTGAGCCCAGGAAGCGCCAGCGGTATACCGCCGATGATCCCGGAGGTACATGCCCTGATACTGGCTGCAGTACTGGCAGGGCTGACGGCAACAGTGATGGCATCGGCAATTTTGGGGGCCACCCTGGCCCGTCGCATCGGGATCGCCAACGCACTCAGGGAAGGTGCCTAGGGGATGCTTTCACTCTTCCGGTTTGCGTACGTGATGGCAGTTGGGCGGGCGGTCAGCGGCTGGCGATTGGAGTTGGTGCTCTTTGGCGGCATCCTCCTCGCAGTCTCGCTAATGGCCAGCGGCGTCATTTTTTCGGACCTCCTGGCCAATGCCGCACTGCGAGACGCCCTCGCACGGGCCGAGCACGAAAGCGTGAATCTGGTAGTCAGGACCTTCAGCAGCCAGGATGACCCCAAAGACGTCCAGGGGCGCGCCCAGGCTTTCGACGAAAGAGAGTCCTTCGTCGAGCACAATGTCGTGGCTCCCATCCTGCCCTACCTGAAGGAGCATTCCAGGTACCTTGAGACGGCTACCTTCTTCTTCCAGGGACGCCCTCACCTTGAGACAGACAGGGATACCAGGCCCAGGGGCCAGGTCTACTATCTCACGGGCCTCGTTGAGAGAGCACAACTCCTGCAGGGGGAGTGGCCTTCGGGCACCGGGGCTCCCGGCCAGCCGGTGGATGTGGCCGTTGACCAGTTGGGGGCCCAACTCCTGCAGATGGATGTGGGTGAAACCATGGAGGTGTTCCCCGCCACCATTTTCGACGAAGCCGTCCCCATCCGAGTTCGCATTGCGGGCATCTTCCAACAGACGGACCCGGAGGATGAGTTCTGGTATGGCCTCTCCTACGCCTCCAGCAAGAAAGATGACCGCTGGACCCTGATCCCTCTCTACACCGCCGAAGAAGCTCTGATCACCAGGGTGCTGGGGTCATACCCCTCCCTGTACGCCGAGACCACTTGGCACCTTTTCCCCGACCATGAAAAGCTGCGGGCGGAGCATATCGTTGAGATTCAGGGATTGATCGCCCAGATCGAACGGGCTGTGTCCGTGGGGCTTAAAAACTCCAGCTATTCAATCCGCCTGGACACCCTGCTCCGAGACTTCGAAGAGGAGCTTCTGCTGGCCGGGCTGCCCCTCCTGCTTATGCTGTTCCTGGTAACAGGAATCCTGGTCTATTACCTCTCCCTGGTTGCTGGGCTCATCGTCCGCTCAAGGACCGTCGAGATTGCCATGTTGAAGAGCCGCGGGGCTACGATGTGGCAACTGGGTGTCCTCGGGCTCGGAGAGGGCCTGTTGCTGGCGATACCGGCCGTGGTAGCCGGTCCATTTCTGGCATTGGGCCTTGTGGAGCTTCTCGGCGTCATCTTCTTCCAATTCAGCGGTACCGAGGGGATCCTGACCGACATACCTGTAGACCTGTCCTTGCCCGCATTCCTTATGGGAATCGCGGGGGGAGCACTGGCTGTTCTGGTGTTTACTGTATCCACTCTGGCAGCCTCGCGGCGGGGGAATGTGGAGGCACGCCAGTCCGGCGCCCGCCCTCCCACATCCAATCTGCTTCATCGCTACTACCTGGACGTGGCCCTGCTAGCGGTAATCGGCCTGGTCTGGTGGCAACTCCAGAGTCGGGGCGCATTTCTGGTGCAGTCCCTGGGCAGCAGCGAGCTTTCCATCGATTACACACTCCTGCTCGGCCCAGTTCTGGGTTTGCTGGCCGCAGGGCTGATTGTGTTGCGACTGTTTCCTTGGGCGGCTGCTCTCCTGGCGAGGATCGCCGAGCCATTCGGCCCGCCCTGGGTGGTGCATGTGATTCGCCACCTGTCCAGGGATCCGATGACCCCGGCAATGCTGGTGGTGCTGGTAATGCTTGCCACATCCCTTGGGATCATGGGCAGTGTTTTCTCCACAACACTGGAACGGGGCCAACGCGAGCGGGCGATGTACGAAGCAGGGGCAGACCTGCGCTTTCAGGTTAGTCCCGGAAGCGTATCTGCCCCCCTGGCCGGAAGCCTTGGAGTACTGGATGGCGTTGACGGCCTGGCAGAGGCATATCGCACCCCGGCCTACCTGACGACCACGGGCTTCAGCACCTCAGCGGCGCTCCTGGCCGTCGATTCTGATTCCATCGACGACGTGGCATGGTTCCGCGACGACTTTGCCAGCGGTCGTTCCATAGAGGAACTGGCCGGCTTGCTGAAAGGAACGACCTCAACCGGTCGGACGCCGCCGCCACACTCAGACGCGGGAGGCGGCATCCCTATTCCAGCCGATGCGACCGCGCTGGCGGTCTGGGCCCGGCCCGGCGGATCAGCCCAATACGTCAGTCTCTGGGCCCGGCTGGTGGATTCCCAGGGACAGGCAGTCGATGCGCTGGTTGGCAACCTTGAGGCCGCCCGCTGGGACCGCCTGGTTCTCGAACTGTCGCCCGCCGGTCTGATCGATGAGCGGCAGCGCCGGGGTGCAGTCTTGCCGGAGTTCGAGCCTCCGTTCACCCTGATCTCTCTCCTGGTACGCAGCGGGCTGAGGGAAAACGACGGCGGAGCCATATTTCTCGGCGAGGTCCAGGCACTCACTCCCGGGGGAAGCATACTGCTGCACGATTTCCAGACCACCCAGGGCTGGGCTCCGGTAGAAGACTTCCGCAGACCTGGCCTTTACTCCCTGGAGACCAGCACTTCGGCTGCCCAGGGCGGCTTCGATGTGTCGGGCAGATTCAGCTGGGCTCCGGGAGGAGTCGGCCTGACCGGAATCAGGGCGGGCGGCCACGACGAGCCTCTTCCGGCGATCGTGAACTCGGAATTCCTTGAGATCTCCGACGCCGAAGTGGGCGACACAGTCATACTCGGAATGTCCACCCACGCCCTTCAACTTCTGATCGTGCAGGAAATCGACTACTTCCCGACCCTCGACCCGAGGGACCTTCCCTTCGCCGTCGTAGACCTGTCGAAATTCAATGCAGCAACGATTGACTATTCTCCTCGCCTTCCAAGGGGGGCCAACGAACTCTGGATGTCTGCTGGCGATGCGCCCCTCAACAGTGAGGAAATTCTCTTCATGCTGCGTGAAGAAGGCGTGAGCGTGAGAAAGACGCTGGACGCTTCATCGATGATCGCGCAGCGATTGGACACGCCCCTGGTGAACGCCGGCTGGGGGGCGCTGCTGGTTCTTCTGTTCCTCGCTGTCTCGCTGGCCAGCGCCTCTGGTCTCATGCTCTTTTCCCATCTGGATGCCCGCGAACGGCAAACGGAATTCGCCATGCTCACCACCCTGGGTATTTCCCAGGGGCAGATGCAGGGAGTAGTCTGGGCGGGCCTGTTTACCATGGTTACCTTCGGGGTTGGACTGGGGACTCTGCTGGGCTGGCTTCTCGGGTCGAGCTTGCTTCCCCTGATGGAAGTGGCCGAGGAGGGTACCCGGGTTACCCCGTCCCTGCTGCTGACCGCCGACTGGCAGCGAATACTGGTATCCTACGCTATCCTGTTAGTGGTGACCGGTCTTTGCGGACTCTGGCTCACCTGGCTGACGGGCAAGCTCCAACTGCATCAGGTTCTACGTTTGGGTGAATGACGCAAAGCATGGATCAGCAACTTCAGTACCGCAGCATGGCGGCCACGGATGACCGCGAGCCCATCGTCGTGTGCCAGGACCTTTTCAAGATCTACAAGCGGGCCGACCTTGAGGTTGTAGCCCTCCGTGGCCTCAACCTGAGCGTAGCCCAGGGCGAACTGATCGCCATAGTAGGCGCCAGTGGAAGCGGCAAGAGCACCCTTCTGAACATCCTGGCGGGCTTGGACCGGCCATCCGCAGGCCAGGTGAGAGTAGGCCATCGAGACCTTCTAGACATGTCGGACCAAAGCCTGGTGCAATACCGTCGCGAAGATGTCGGCTTTGTGTGGCAGGCAACCTCTCGCAACCTGCTACCGTATCTGAGCATTTCCGACAATATCGAGCTTCCCATGGCCCTTTCCGGGCGGGCCGGGCGCCAGCGCAGTGCGTGGGCCGGGGAGTTGCTGCAGGCTCTCGGAATCGGCGACAAGGCGAACCGCCTGCCCCAGCAGCTTTCCGGCGGAGAACAGCAGCGCGCCGCAATCGGAGTGGCCTTGGCCAACCAGCCGCCACTGCTCCTGGCAGACGAGCCGACCGGGGAGTTGGACACTGCAACCGCCATCCAGGTGTTCGAAATGCTGCGCTCCCTGAACCGCAGCTTCGGCGTTACGGTCATTATCGTTTCCCACTATCCCGGCGTCTCGCATTACGTGGACCGGGTGGTGAACATCCGGGACGGACGCATCAGCTCGGAGACCTTTTCAGTCGCATCATATCGTCCGGACGGCTCACGTTCGGAGGACGAGTTCCTGGTCGTCGACGAAGCTGGACGGCTCCAGCTACCGCAGGAACTCGCCGACCACTTCCGCAGCAGAGGTCTGGCTCGAGCAGAAATCGAGGAGGGCCGGGTCACCCTGCGGCCCGCACGCCTGAGCGAGTCGAAGGATGGCGATTCACGCTCTTCACAGGCGGCGCAGGAATGAAAGAGACCATCATCTCCTCGTCGGCCCTGAGCAGGACTTTCGAGAGCGGAGGCGAAACGGTCTGGGCGGTTAACGAAGTTGACCTGCAGGTTGAAACGGGTGAACTTCTCGTCTTTACCGGACGTTCCGGTTCCGGCAAGACCACGCTGCTCAACCTGCTCTCGGGTCTGGACCGGCCCACCAGCGGCTCCGCGATGTTCCAGAGTACGAATCTGGCCCGCATGCCCGAGAAGGACCTGGTAGAACTTCGCCGCCGCAAGATAGGTTTCGTCTTTCAGTCCTTCGGACTGATGCCCCTGCTTTCCGCGCAAGAGAATGTGGAGTTGCCACTGCACATCATCGGCGTCTCCTGGAGGGAAAGAAGGCGGCGGGCCCAGGAAGCGCTCGAGTCGGTGGGGCTAGGACCCCGCGCCAGGCACCGGCCCTACGAGTTGTCGGGCGGAGAGCAACAACGGGTGTCAATTGCCAGAGCCCTGGTCACCAATCCGGAAGTTGTGTTTGCGGATGAGCCAACGGGCGAGCTTGATACCACAACCGCGCGCTCCATAATAGACATACTCCGACACATATCTGAAGAAGGCACAACAGTCATAGTGGCCACTCACGACCTCTTCCTGGCCGAAGCCGGAGACAGGCGGCTCGAAATGGCGGACGGCAGGATTACCGATCCCCCGCCACTAGTTACAAATGTGGACCCCAGTCGGTTTTCCGGGGACGCCGAAGAATGAAGCCTTGAGTGAATCGGCCGGTTCTCAGCCGTTGCCCAGGTTTGCCTCAGCCCATATCATTCATGCGCATCGGACCAATTTCGTGGAGGCTTCATGGTCAAGTACTCGTTCCGGCTGCCGAATGCCGACTACCTCGGCTTCCCAGCTTCGACCCAGGCGATTGTTGAGACGGCCTGCAAGGCAGAAGAGCTGGGGTTCGATGCCCTTTTCGTCAACGACCATGTCATAGTCGATGATTCGCCAAGGAGCGAACCCTGGCGCAACGTCTACGACCCCCTCATGGTCCTGTCGTATGTCGCCGCGATGACTTCATCCATCCGGCTGGGCACCTCGGTGCTTATAATGCCTTACAGAAACCCCATCGTGACGGCCAAGATGATAGCCACCCTGGACCAGATGTCCGGCGGCCGTGCCATCGCCGGCGTCGGCGCGGGCTGGAGCGAGCCCGAGTACGACGCCCTCAACGTCCCCTACCACGAGAGGGGAGCGCGCACCAACGAGTACCTGAGGCTCTGGAAAGAATGCTGGAAGCCCGGGCCTACGACCTTCCACGGCCGCTTCCACTCCTTCGATAGCATGCACGTCAGCCCCAAGCCGCTGCAGCAGCCGCACCCACCGATATGGATTGGCGGCTCGAGTCAAGCTTCACTGAAGCGCGCGGCAAGATTCGCGGAGGTCTGGCAGCCCACTCCAACCGCTCTACCTGACCTGATCAGCAACCAGGCATATCTCAAAGACATCAGCGCCGAGCTGGAAAAGGAAGCTCCCCGGACCCGGATGAGCTTCCGCGTGAACTTCAGCGAGATCACGGGCAGCTCCAGCTCCGATGGCAACAGGCCAACGGGCCAGGGAACAGCTGATCAGATAGCATCGGACCTGAAGCGCTATCGCCAGGAGGCCGGGCTGGAGGAGTTCCAGATGAACTTCAACGGTTGCGGCAGCCTCCAGCAGTTGCTGGACTCGATGGATGTCCTGGTCCAGGATGTGATTCCAAGCGTAGACCAGTAGGCTGAGGGGGCTCATCGCTCATGACCACCATGCAGGCCTTCCCCACAGAACGCGAGGCGAAGCGCAGGGTCCTGATGGACGCTGTGGAAAGCGTGCGCGCCACGCTGGAAGGCGGCGCCCGGGAAGGGGAGGAGTACGCGACTTTCCCCCGTGCCTCAGTCGACGCCCTGTATGAGTCAGGACTCTTGCGGCTAAAGCTGCCTCATGTGCTGGGCGGAGCCGAGGCCGACCTGGTGACCCAGCTCGACATTCTGGAAGCGGTCAGCGAAATCGACCCCTCAGCTGGCTGGTGCCTGATGATCGGGGCTGCCAGCCTGGGAGGAGTGGGTGCTTTCCTCCCCGATGACGCCATCGGCGAGATTTTTGCTGGGGGCAATCCTCCAAAGACCGCTGGGGTCTTCGCGCCATTCGGCACTGCTGTCCCCGTAGACGGCGGGTACCTGCTGAACGGGCGGTGGTCCTTTGCCAGCGGTATCATGCACTCGCAGTGGATATCGGCAGGCGCCCGCGTGAAGACTGAGAAGGAAGGCTACCCGCCCCAGATCAGGGCCTCCATCAGAACTGCCGACGCCACGATCCACGACAACTGGCAGGTGATGGGTCTCAGGGGCACCGGGAGCTGCGACTTCTCGGTCAACGACCTGTTCGTTCCAGCAAGCTTCGCCTTCGATGTGTCATCCACTGAGCCCCTGCGCGGCGGGGCCATGTACCGGCTGGGGAGACCCGGTTTCGTGACCAACGAACACTCTGCCTTCGCCCTCGGAGTGGCGCGCCGGGCGCTGACTGAAGTGCTGGAGGTCGGGCAGGTCAAGACCCGGGGGTACACCTCCGTCAATCCACTGGCCCGACGACCGGCCTTCCAGCGGATGCTGAGCGAAAGCGATCTGCGCCTGCGGGCCGTTCGGGCACTCAATGTAGAAGTCCTGGAAGAGGCATGGCAAGTTGTGTGCGATGGCGCTCCTCCTCCGCCTCCGCTGCAGGCACGGATGCGCAGTTGCGCGACCTACACCACCGATGTTGCGGTGGACATCGTGACCCAGGCCTTTCGCTTTGCCGGTGGCGCAGCCCTCTTCGACTCCAGCATGCTGCAACGTTGCCTGAGGGACATCAACGCGGGAGCCCAGCACCAGATGGTCAGCGACGCCGCATACGAGAATCACGGCCAGTTCATGCTGGGACTGCCCGACGCAAAGGCGATGGAATAACTGCCCCAGGAGGCATGATGCGCTTCGGCCACTTCTTCTACCCCATGAAATTCGATGACTCCCGGGATGATCAGGCCATCCAAGAATGCCTGGCCGAGGCGGAACTCGTTGAAGAGCTGGGCTTCGATGCCGTATGGATCGCCGAGCACTATTTCACCGGGGAGTGCATATACGGAGACCCCCTCGTCTTCGCCAGCGCACTGGCGGTCAAGACCAGCCGGGTAGAAATCGGGTTCGGAATCCTCGAACTGCCGCTGCACAACCCCGTGCGTGTTGCCATCCAGACCGCCCTGCTGGACAACCTCTGCCAAGGGCGTCTCATTGTGGGGACCGCCAAGGGTTCGAACTACAATGCCTACGAGTACATCGGCTTCGGCTCCAACCCGGAACTTGGCGTTGAGCAGATGGAAGAGGCCGAAGAGCTGCTGATAAAGGCGTGGACCACCGACAATCTCGAGTTCAACGGCAAGCACTACCAGGTCGCGTTCCCGTCGGTGCGCCCCCGGCCCTTCCAGAAACCACACCCGCGTCTGGCCCGGGCATGTCTCAACCCCGAATCGGTGCGGGAAATGGGCCGTATCGGTCGTCCGGTGCTGCTGCGGGGCCGTTCCACCAACGCCACCGCATCCAATATCCGCGTCTTTCGCGAGTCCATGGAGGAGGCCGGGTTCGACGAGGCTACCATCGAATGCAATCTGGACCAGGTCTGGGTGTGGCGGGAGATGCACCTGGCCGAGACCGACGAACAGGCTTTCGAGGAATTCCTGCCGGCCCAGTACAACGCGTTCTCGATAATGGAGGAATACCGTACAGCCTGGAACCCCGCTGAGTACCCCATGGAACGCCAGACCCCGCCGATGATGCGAGATGGCTATGCCGACACTCCGGACCCGGACGCTGCTGAAAACATCATCGGCAGCCCCCGCCGGGTGGCCGAACAGCTGGCCCAGATGCGTGAAGCGGGCATCCGCAACCTGATGCTCACCAACCGAGGTCTAATGTCTCCGGAGAAAACCGCCAAGTCCCTGAAGCTGTTCAGCCAGCAGGTCATGCCCCTCTTCCGGGACTGACTAGCGGCCCATTCCCCATCCTCATTCCATTGCGTGGCTACAAAGGCGCAGCAGATTTCTGATCGGGCTGAAGCTAAGCCCAGCCCATGATCCGTTCCGCAAGGGCCAAGAGCTGGGAATCGTAGCCCCGTGGTCCCACCAGCGACAGGCCTAGAGGAAGGCCGTCCAGAGTGGCCAGTGGCAGGCTGACCTGCGGCAGCCCAGCCAGACCGGCGATGCACAGCAGGCTCATCGCCTGGGCCCTCACACGATTCTCAAGCTCGTCGGCTGGCGCGTCCACCCGTGGGGCCACTCGAGGAGAGGTGGGAAGGCAGAGCACATCGCCTTCACCAAACAGCCCGTTGATGCGCTGGACGATTGTGTCCCTTCGAGCCCTGCCTGCCTCCACCTCGGCCTCCGTAACCTGCGACGCCCATTCGACCCGCTCCCGAATACCGGGACCGAAGTCCGGCTTCTGCTCCGAAATCCAGGCTGCATGGTTGTACCAGATCTCCCAGGCCTGGATCACCCTGAAGGTCTCGAACCAGCCGGTCAATCCGTCGGGACTGACGGTAACTTCCGCCCGCTCTCCTATCACACCCGCGGCGAGCTCCACCGCCGAACCTAGCGCCTCCGCCACTTCCGGGTCCACCACCGCGAACGCGTCTTCAGCGAGCAGCATGCGGCGGGGCCCAGGCAATTCCTCCTCGTCGTCCAGCAGGATTCTCCCAACTGCAGAGAACACCGACGCATCCCTGGCGAACCAGCCCGCCACGTCGAAGCTCCAGGTGAACGGCGACACGCCCTCCAGCGATACCCGGCCGTGGGTGGGCCGGATGCCGAGTATCCCGCAGTAGCTGGCCGGCAGGCGCACCGAGCCGCCACAATCGGTGCCCAGCGCGAAGTCCACCATCCCTCCTGCTACTGCCGAAGCCGAGCCGCTGGAGGAGCCGCCGCAGATCCGGCCGGGTGCCGCAGTATTGACCGGCGTGCCGTAGTGGGCATTCTGGCCGCTGAGACTGTAGGTCAACTCGTCGGTGAGCGTCTTTCCCACCATGTCCGCCCCGGCATCCAACAGCCGCTGCACGGCAGGAGCCGTGGTGACAGCCGGAGGATGGCTCTCCAACCATGTCGGGTTACCGAAGCCCGTGCGGCTCCCGGCTACATCAAACACGTCCTTGGCTGCAAAGGTCAGGGCACTCAAAGGGCCGGGGCCGCTTCCCTGAAGGCCAGCATGGTTCTCCTGGCAGAAAGCTCCGAGTGGATCATCCGGTGGGCTCGCGTAGCGATTACTGGCCATTGCTCCCTCCCGTGGGCGGTTCCAGATGAGCAGCTGGCCGGTGGAAAGTACGCCTCCCTGCCTTGAACCCCATCGTGGGGGACACGACCTCAGCCACTGCATCGGCCCGGGTGCCGCAGTCCAGCACCACCAGGTCGGCGGCATCGCCTACACTCACGCTGTGACCCTCGATCCTCATCAGCCTCGCGGGACGGCTGGAGACCATCTCGTAGCACTCCGACAATCCGTCCTGATCACCCACTTGGCAGATGTTCGCGTACAGGTTGGCCATTCTGACGAGCGCGCAGTCCCCAAATGGGGTGAAGGGGTTCAGCACGTTGTTGGTGGACAGGGAGCAGTTGACACCCTCTTCCAGCAACCGGTGGACTGGCGCCACGCCGCGCATCATCGAGTGATCCTGGTGGCGGCCCATCAGGTATAGGTCGGTGGCGGGCAGCACGGTCACCGCCACGCCGGCTTCGGCCAGCCGCCGCCCTTTTTCCTGCAACCGGTCCGGAGGCACCGCGGACAGCTTGGTGACATGCCCTATGGCAACCCGTCCGCCGTACCCGTAACGTTCGGTCAGATCGCAGACATAGTCCAGATCCAGGGATTCGGCATCAGGGCCAAAGTCAAGATGCATATCAATATCTATGTCGAACTCACGGGCAATCTCGAAGACCCGGTCAATCTGACCGCGGGGGTCGCTGTCCGTATAGGGGGCTGCGCCAACCACATTCCCGCCCCTTCGCAGGGCCTCGACCATCAGTTCATCAGTCCCAGGATTGTTCAAGAGGCCCTCCTGGGGGAATATGCAAATCCGGATGTCGATGGCCCATTTGAATTCGTCGACCAGAGGAAGGATTCCTTCCAGGCTCGTGAGACCGATAACTGGGTCCACCTCGAGATGGGTACGCATGTGGGTGGTGCCCTGCAGGACACACTTCTCCAGCGTTCTCTTTGCCCGGGTGTAAACATCCTCGGGGGTGAACTCCTGCTTGAGGCGCGCCAACTCTCCGATCGCCTGGTCCAGCCCGCCGCGCTGCGAGGACAGGCGATCCAGCAGGCAGGACTTGTCCAGGTGGATGTGTGTCTCCACGAACGAAGGCGTTACCAGACCGCTGTCCAGATCATAGGCACGGCCTTCGGCGTTCAGCCCGGGTTCGATTGCGGCTATGCGACCGTCCTCAATTCCGATGTCTATCAGCGGAGCATCAGCCCCGTCAGCGATCCTTGCATTGCGAAGTATTACATCCATGCGTATCCCTTGCCTGTAATCCCTCAGGGTGGCCGAAGTATACAAGAACCAGTTAGGCTCGTTTGCAACTCGCGGCAAAACGGCGATCGGAAGTTTCAGACGGGTTGCCACTTTGTTAGAGACCTATACAATTGGCGGCGACACAAACTTTGACAGGCGTCAATTCCACGCAAATTCATAAGAAGGAGCCATATATGCCGGAGATAGAGAACAAGCTGAAGGAACTCGGTTACGAGTTGCCGGCGCCCCGTCCCCCTGGCGCAGGCAACATTATTCCCTTTGTGAAGACTGGGAACCTGGTCTTCCTGTCGGGGACCGGCCCCGGACTGCCCGGCGGCGGCCTGCTGCACACCGGCAAGCTGGGCGGTGAAGTCTCCATCGAGCAGGGCTACGATTGCGCCCGGCAGACCATGCTGAACCTACTGACCAACCTGAAGGGGGCGATCGGCGACCTGGACAAGGTGAGCCGCATCGTCAAGCTGTTGGCCATGGTCAACTCCACCCCCGACTTCGGCGACACGCCAAGGGTGGCAAACGGCGCTTCCGATCTGCTGATCAACCTCTATGGCGAAAGGGGCCGCACGCCAGGTCCGCCGTCGGTATGGCCACCCTGCCCGGCGGGATGCCGATAGAGATCGAGATGATCGTCGAGGTCGAGGACTAAGAAGCTATCTCAAAACCGTCATGCCCTTGAATCAACATCCAGGCACACGGTCTGGACCACTGGATTCCCGCTTTCGCGGGAATGACGGGTCCTTTGCGGGAATGGCGGTTTTGGACTTTGGCAGATTTTGAGATAGTCACTGAGGGACCCGACGCAATAACTGCCAATTCTCCCTCCCCCTGAGGGGGAGGGTTGGGTTGGGGGCGTAATCTGGCTAACTTGGTGCCCTGCTACAGCCCGGAAGCTCCCTCACCCTAACCCTCTCCCAGAGGGAGAGGGGACTACTTCGCAAGGAAAGGTGGACGAAATGGCGCTCGGAGACAACTTCGGTATCCTGCTGCCCACGAGGGGCGTGCTGGTGTACGCAGGCAGCAACGGCCCACGGGTGGAGCAGGTCTGGCAGATGGCCGAAACCGCCGAGCGGGCAGGCTACGACTCCGTCTGGGTGGGCGACAGCATCACTTCCAAGCCCCGCATGGAGCCCCTGACGGCCATGGCGGCCGTCGCCGCACGCACCAGCAGAGTCAAGATCGGCACCGCGGTCCTGCTCAACGCACTGCGCCATCCAGTCCACCTCGCCCACGCCGCCGCCACTATTGACAACATCTCCGGCGGTCGCACCATCCTGGGCCTTGGCGCTGGCCGCGGCAACAACCAGATGTTTGTCTCTGAACACGCTGCGGTGGGCGTGCCAATAACCGAGCGCGCCGACCGGATGGAGGAAAGCATCAGGGCCATGCGGGCTCTCTGGTCGGGTCAGCCGGTAAGCAGCGATGGGGAATTCTACCCCCTGGACGAGGTGGAACTGGAACCCCGGCCGGTCCAGGAGTCCATACCCCTCTGGATATCCAGCAACTGGGTGAAGCGAGGGCTGTCCCGGGTCGCGGAGTACGGGGACGCATGGATCACCAACGTACCGTCAGTCGAGCTGTTCGATCAATGCTGGGAGCGTATCGAACAGAACGCCGGGGAATTCGGCCGCGATCCGGCGGACATCGGGCGGTGTCTGTATGTCTCCGTGAACCTGAACGACGATAAGGACGCTTCTCTTGCCGAGGGCGACCAGTACATGCGGTCCTACTACAGCATCCCCTACGAGGTCATCAGCAAGAACCTGCTGTGCGTGTTCGGCCCGGTCCAGAAGTGCATCGACACGATCTCGGCCTACAAGGAAAGCGGAGCCGACTACTTCATCGTCCGGTTCGCTTCCCCGAACCAGGCGCACCAGATGGCCCGATTCACCGAGGAGGTCCTTCCCTCCGTCGCCTGACGCCCGTGTACCCTCAGCCGCTGCGGTCGGCGTATTCGGCCTTTGCGGCCTCCACCAACGAGGCGTCACGCATCAGATCGCTGGCGGTCAGGCTGAGGGCCTTGGCCACCTGCAGGGCGTTGGAGAGGGCCAGGTCCGTAACAGCCGTTTCCTGCATCTGGCGTGTGTGGGACGGCACCGGCGTTTCGCTGACGGCATATCGCAGCTCGAAGCCCGGCATGGCCTTGCTGATGTTGCCGAAGTCGGTGGAGGCGCCGCTCCCCGGTCGGCCGGGTATCGGATCATCCAGCTTGATTCCCAGCTCCCGGATGTTGGCCGCCACAGCCTGTGCAAGAGTGACATTCGGCTGCACATTCTCGTAGAAGGGATAGAACTCCTCGACCTCGAGGCGGGCGCCGGTCATGGACGCTGCTCCCTCCGCCACCGCTCTCACCTTGCCCACCACCTCGTCGCTCAGATACCGCCCATCCCTGGAACGCAGCATGAAGTTGGCCGCGGCGAACTCCGGCACCACATTGGGCGCAGTCCCACCGTCGGTGATTACGCCGTGCATTCGCACATCGTCCCGCAGGTGCTGTCGCAGGGCGTCGATGCCGGTGAACAGGTGGATGACCGCGTTCAGCGCGTTGATGCCTGCCTCGGGGTAGGCGGCGGCGTGGGCGGCCTTGCCGTGGTAGATGTACCGGTAGCCCACCATGGCCAGGCTCCAACTCTCTCCCTTCGGGGACGCAGCAGGAATTATGGTGCGGTTGGAGAAGGGATGGGACGAGAGTGTGGCGTCCACATCATTGAAGACGCCGGCCTCGAGGAGCCGTATCTTGCCGCCTCCGCCCTCTTCGGCGGGGGTGCCGATGATTTCGATACGGCCGGGGAGGTCCTGCGCGTTAGCCTGAAGTCCCAGCGCAGCTCCCATGGCGGCCATGGCAATCAGGTTGTGCCCGCAGCCGTGGCCGATCTCGGGCAGCGCATCGTATTCGGCCAGCACGGCGATGGTGGGGCCGTCACCTCCCCCACCGGGGATCACGGCCCGGAAGGCGGTCTCGATACCGCCGATGCCCCGCTCAACCTTCAGGTCGTGCTTTTCGAGGAACCCCGCCAGTGCGTCGGAGGAATAAACCTCCTCGTAGTTCAGTTCGGGATGTGCATGGACATCCTTGGAGAGGTTGAACAGGGACTGCTTTGCGGATTCAATGACCGTGTTGGAACGTTCGGACAGATTGCTTTTGGTTATTGGGTCCTGGCTGCTCATACTGATTCCTCTCATTCTTCAGGAGGTTTCGAGACACGTCGTTTATAGCGGGGCTGAATCCGGCTGGGGTGACAGGCTCGGTTCAAGGTCAAGGAGCGGCTCCGATTCATCTTCGAGGCATTCTACAGGCGATTCACTGCCCACCGCCATCGTGGCGGCCTTTAGTAACTATCTCAAAACTGTCATGCCCTTGATCTCAATGGCCAGATACACGGTCTGGACCACTGGATTCCCGCTTTCGCGGGAATGACGGGTCCTTTGCGGGAATGGCGGTTTTGGATTTTGGCGTATTTTGAGATAGTTACTTAGTGCAGAGCGATCGTATGCAGGACGGACTTTCATTGGCTGCAACCCACACTTTCATGGACTCCTGCTGACCCGCAGAACTAAATTTTTTGTTTTCCCGGTCAAATGGGGTAATTTCCGGTAGCCAAATCAACCACTGGTGCTGTCGTTCAGCGCGGAGAAATGCTTGATTTTCCGATCATAACCGAGCATTTCCATTCATTTTCGACGACTTCGGCATGTTGACCGATACGCGAGTTGTTTTGATATTCTGCTGGGCTTTGGCGACACTCGGGGTCAAACTTCTTGGTCGGCCGGACTCCATATTTAAGTACAGTTGTTCGACAACGGAACAACCATGATACTGCGTGGGACCGAGGCCGGCAAGTGAGCCGTGCAGGCGGCAGTGTTCCGAAGCAAGTGATCGAGGTATTTTCTTGTCCCTGGAGCGAACCTACCTTGTATTCCTGATTTCGCAGGAGTTGCCCTATGGCCTTGGGGCCACGCACGAATATGACAACAGGGGATCGCCCTCACCCTCTCCCGGAGGGTGAGGGGACTGGCCTTCCATGGGATATTTGAGGCTATTTTCATGGCAATGGCGGTAACGCGGGCCGTAAAACACTTAAATTGGCTGGCTACCACCTGAAGTCGACGCGGTTGCACGGCGGCCCGTTACGCTGCCTCACCGGATTCATCGGCTACAATTGTCCAACCTGCCTTACATTCCATGGATGGAGGGACCTTGAGAATCGAGACTCTTGCCGTTCACAGCGGTAGAAGCGTCGACGCCGCCACCGGAGCGGTTACTCCGCCGATACACATGTCGACGACCTTCGAGCGGGAACCCGACGGCACGTATCCGGAGGGCTTCGTGTATGGGCGGTCGGGCAATCCCACCCGCGCCCTGCTGGAGGAGTGCCTCAGGGACCTTGAGGGAGGACAGGAGGCCGCTGCGTTCTCCTCGGGGGCTGCGGCTCTCGCGGCCGTGTTCCAGTCGCTGGCGACCGGCGACCACCTGGTAGCGCCGCAGGACCTTTACCACGGCACGGCGCTGCTGCTGCGAGACCGGCTGGCGCGGTGGGGACTGCACACTTCCTTTGTGGACATGACCGACATCGATGCCGTACGGGAAGCAATCACTCCGGCAACCAGGCTCATCCTGGTGGAAACGCCTTCCAATCCCCTTCTGAAGATCACTGACATATCCGGGGTGGCGCAGCTTGCGCATGACAAAGGGATAGCCTGCGTTTGCGACAACACCTGGGCTACACCAGTACTGCAACGCTGCCTGGAAGTTGGCGCCGACATGGTGGTCCACTCCACGACCAAGTACCTGGGAGGGCATGGCGATGTCACGGGGGGCGCGGTGGTCAGCGCCACGGACAGTGCGATGTTCCAGGAGATCCGCGCCATACAGAGGGACGGGGGCGCCGTTCCTTCGCCCTTCGACTGCTGGCTCATACTCCGCGGAGTCCGAACGCTGCCCTACCGGATGCGCGCCCACTCTGAAAGCGCCGGCAAGGTAGCAGCTTTCCTTGATGAACACCCTGGGGTCCTTGAGGTGTTTTATCCCGGACTTCCGGGCCACAGTGGGCACGAAGTCGCATCGAGGCAGATGAGCATGTTTGGTGGGATGCTCTCCTTCCGGGTTCGGGGCGGAGAGGAGGCGGCTTTCCGGGTCGCGGCCCGAACTTCACTGTTCACACGGGCCACGAGCCTGGGCAGCTATGAAAGCCTTATCGAGCACCGGGCATCCATTGAGGGGGCGGCGTCCGCAACTCCGGAGGACCTGCTGAGGGTGTCGGTAGGCCTGGAAAATGCTGACGATCTTATCGCCGACCTTGCTCAGGCCATGGACGGCTAGGGTGAATGCTCCCAGTGCGCGGGAGTCCAATCCCGAGAGCGTGCTTAGAGGGTGTGTGGCAATGTCCGAACGGGGTGTATGGAGCGTCGGATTTGCCTCGTCCGACAGGGACCTTGAAGCTCTGGGTACTGGATTCCTGCTTTCGCAGGAATGACGGTTTTGGTTGCTCGAAGGATTGTCACACCCTCTTAGACTGTAAACGCCCGCAGCGCCGGTAAGAGTCCCGATGCTTTTCGACCTGGCAACTACGGAACCATGGATTATGCCAGGAGCGTGGTGGCGAGCTCGACGAAGTCGTCCACGATTATGTCCGGCTGGTACACCGAGTCGTCTGTGGGTAGCCCGTAGCGGTTGACGTAGGCCGCCTTGAATCCGCAGGCCTGGGCGCCGAGAATGTCGAAGGCGTGGGCGGCTACCATCATGATCTCTCCAGGCTCGCACCCGAGACGCTGTATGGCCTTCCGGTAGATGCCTGGGGAGGGCTTGAACGCGCCAACTTGTTCCACGGAAATTATGGCGTCGAACTTCACAGGTACCTTGTTGCCCAGCAATTCCTCCAGGTACCACTGTTCCCCGTTCGAAAGGGCAATCAGGCTGTAGCGTCCAGCAAGCGACCGCAGCCCTTCTATGGCGTCGTCGTAAGGCCGGAGGTCCTTATAGACCTTCATGAACTCCAGCACCTCGTCGGCCGTATAGCTGATGTTGTGCTTCTTCAGGCAGTAAACGAAGGCCCTGCGGCATGTCTCCTGGTAGCCGCTGTGCCCCAGCATAAGGAGGTTGTCCTGGTACTGCTCGATGCGCTGCCGTTCCCTCCAGTCGGCATAAAACGATTCTCCTGTCATCCCGGAGCCGTGTGCTGCCAGGAACTCCCCTGCAGGACCAGCCAGGCTGCCGCGGAGGTCCATGACGGTGCCAAAGATGTCGAAGGTGAGGTACTTGACGCGGGCAAGGGATTCGTCGGGCATGGGGTGTCTCCAGGCTTTTGCGCCGAATGTTGATGCTGGCTCCACTGGCTCTTGCTACATCTTTTGGGATCGCCAGGGGCCTACTGCAGGTGCGGCAGCAGTTCCTCGGAAATGAGCTGTAGGTACTCCAGCTTTGCGGGGAATTCCCTGGGAAGGTTCAGGCTGGCCAGCCCCACATAGTCCAGCCCCTCATCTTCCTTACACCGGTTGAGGATTTCGGCACAGTCCTGCGGACTGCCGGCTATCGCCCAATCGGCCAACTCTCGCCGCCCGCCGAGTCCGAAATCCACCGTTGTGTTTTCCTGCATGTTGAAGGAACTGTACATGCCCGCCTTCTTGGCTGCCATTTCACGGGCCTCGGTGATCGCCGTTTCACGGTCCTTGGCTATGGCGATTGAACGATGGACGCCGATGCGTCCGGCTGAGTCCTTTCCCAACTCCTCGAGGGCTTCTTTGTACTGGCGCGTCAGGAGGCCGATGTCCTTCCATGCCGGCTGTGGCCCGAGAATGACGCGATCGCCAAGGGCAGCCGCACGACGAACCGCGCCCCGGCTCTGGGCTGCGATCCAGATCGGGGGATGAGGCTTCTGCACAGGGGTCAGGCCCAGCTTTGCGTCATGCACCTGCCAATGCTTCCCTTCAAAGTTGACCTCATCCCCGCTCCATAGCAGCTTCATCAGCTCTATGGACTCCTCAAACCGGCTCACCCGGTCCCTGCGGTTGGTCCCGAACGCGGTAAGCTCCGCCACCCGGTAGCCGATTCCCGCTCCGAGGATGAACCTTCCATTGCTGATGTTGTCCAGCGTCACCGTCTGCTCTGCCAGGTCCACGGGGTTGTGGTAGGGGAGGAGCAGGACCCCGGTAAGAAGCTTCAGGCCCTCGGCATCGGGAGCCAGGCGCGCCAGCGTCTGCATTGGCTGCATCCAGACGGTGGGGTGGGAAATGTAGTGCTGAGGGGCGTATATGACCGAGAACCCGAGGGACTTGGCACGACGGCATACCTCTGCAGCTTCTTCCACCTGTTCGTACATGGGACGGTCAGGGTCTTCCATGTAGTCGCGTATATAGAGCCCTACTTCCATTTCTCCACCTGCTTTCTGATGACGTTGACCCATTGGCGATTGCCTAAGCTAGTGCCATAAGCCTCGCCCAGTCAAGGTGCGCGGCGTCGCAGGGTCTTTTGGTTGTTCTTTGTCACTCTGGGAGAGGGGACTTTGCCTTCCGCAAGGGTTTCACCCCCACCCTAGCCCTCCCCCTGAGGGAGAGGGGACTTTGCCTTCCGCAGGGAGCCGCCCTCACCCTAACCCTCTCCCCCCGGGAGAGGGGATTGCCATGCTCCCTGTTACTCGTTGCGGAGGGCGGTTACGGGATCTACTACTGTGGCGCGGTAGGCGGGGTAGCTGCCGCTGGCCAATCCCACTCCCGCAGCCACGAAGAAGGCGGCGGCTATGCTCCAGGTCTGAATGACCGTGATCATCTCCTGGCCGGCGAGTTCCCGGCCGTTGATGGCGATGGAGGCCGCCACGCCAATGGCGATCCCGACGATGCCGCCGAAGATGCTGAGCATCAAGGCTTCCGACACGAACTGCATCACGATATCCCGGGTCGTCGCCCCCACCGCGCGCCGAATGCCGATTTCCCGGGTTCTTTCGGTGACCGAGACCAGCATGATGTTCATTACCCCGATGCCCCCGACCAGCAGCGAGATTCCGGCGATGCTACCCAATAGAATCGAGAGCGTGTTGCTCACTTCAGTGGCTGCGTCGATCAGATCGTCCTGGCTCTGGATTACGAAGTCGGGCTCGGTGGTGTCGTGCAAATAGAGAAGCAGCTCGCTGATGTCCTCCTTGACCTGTTCCCCGTCGACTCCGTCCGCCGACTGAACGTCGATCTGCGTTACCCGCAGGTCCCCGCTGGGCGTGTACAGGAAACGCAGTCGCCGAGCCGTGGCGCTGATGGGGAGAAACACCTGGTCGTCGGCCTCGCTTGCGCCCCCCTGTGCCTCCAGAACGCCTGTCACCACGAACCCCAGCGTGATCCGCCCTCCCGCGAAGGACAACCGCACCTCCCGTCCCACCGGGTCCTGGCCGGGGTACAGGGTGTCGGCCACTCGAGCCCCCAGCACGGCCACCAGCGACCGCTCCGAGTCGTGAAATGGGGTAATGAACGAGCCATGCCGGAGGGCAAGGTCGCGTACCTCCGCGTATTCACTGGATGTCATGACGATTTCAGCCCCGACATTGTTGCCGCCTGCAATGGTCTGGGCATCCATCGCCATGCGGGCAGCCACGGCCGTGACGCCGGGGATGCCGTTTGACATTATGGCCGTAGCATCCCCCTGAACCAGGGTGGAACTGGCGAGCCCCGCGAATCCGCCGCCCTGCGAGGTTGTCGCGGCCGCACTGGACTCGATGAAGATCAGGTCGGTGCCCAGCCCCTGGATGCGGTCGGTAACGCCCTTCTGCGTTCCCTGCCCGATAGCTATCAGCAAGATAACCGAGCTGACGCCAATGATCAGTCCCAGGGAAGTTAGCGCGCTGCGCAACCTGTTGGCGAAAATCGCGCGCAATGCGATATTGACGGTGTCCAGCACACTCATCGCGATAACCCCTCCCGGCTGTCCAACCCCACCGTGTGAGTACCGGTGATGTTGTTGACCGCACCACTGTCCGAGATTATCCGCCCGTCCCGCATTCGTATGACGCGCCTGGCGTAGTCAGCGACCTCTTGCTCGTGGGTTACCAGCACAACCGTCAAACCTTCCTGTTCGACCAGCTCCTCGAGCAGATTCATCAACTCGTGGCCGGTGACCGTGTCCAGTGCCCCTGTCGGCTCGTCCGCCAGAAGCACGAGAGGATTTGAAACAAGCGAACGGGCTATGGTGACTCTCTGCTGCTCTCCACCGGACAACTCGGTTGGCTTGTGGCTGATCCGGTCGAGGAGCCCAACGCGAGCCAGCGCCTCTGCAGCCCGTCGCCTCCTGTTGCGAACACCCTGGTAGATGAGTGGCACTTCCACCTGCTCCAGTGCGGTCAGGCGTGGCAGCAGGTTGTAGGACTGGAACACAAACCCGAAGGCACGCCCCCGCAACCGGGCTCTGGCACTCTCCGATAGCAGCGATACATCGTGGCTGGCGAATTCGTAGCGTCCACCACTGGGGCGGTCAAGCAGGCCGATTATGTTCATCATGGTCGACTTGCCCGAGCCGGACTGCCCCATGACCGCGACGAACTCCCCCCGGCCGACCTCGAGATTGACACCGGCAAGGGCATGGACCGCATTGCCCCCAATGGAATAGAAACGAGAGACATCCTCCAGCAGAATCACCGCGGACCTCCACGGCCTCCCGGCCCAAAGCTGTCAAATCCGGGGAGAGCTTGCGGCTGCCTTTGCGTCGCGGTGAACGCGATGCCCTCGGTGTCAGCGCCGATCAGCACCACTGTGCCAGCTTCCAAACCGTCCACGATCTCCACACTCTCGCCGTCTGACTCACCTACCTCCACAAAAAGCCTCTCGAACCCGGTTCCCACCACCTCACTCCCTTCGGCGGGAACACTGACGAACCATCTTCCGTCGAGTTGCCGAACGGCAGATACGGGGAGCAACACCGCTTCCTCGCGAATTTCGGTCAGGATCGTAACGCTTGCGCTCATGCCGGGAGCAGGCAGGGGCCTGGAGGACCCGCTTGCAGCTTGACCGGCAGTGCCTTGCCGACCTCCAGGGGCTCCAGGGGGACCGCCCGCGCCACCGGATGCCCTGAAGTTCTGGATCATGCCCTCCAGTTCTTCGGGCAGCACCACTCCTTCGGGCAGGGGCTGTCCACTCATGATCGCACGCTGTAGGTCCTGGGGGGATACGCCCTCAGGAAGCTCGACTTGGGCCAGGGGCGACCCACTGCCGCCCCTGAACCCGGCGAATCCGCCAGCCGCCGGGGGAGCTGGTGCGGCATTGCCCTGCGAGCCCTCGGCAAGTTCCCGCCCAGTCAGGATGCGGGCCTCGACATCGTAGGTGACCACGCCCTGCTCGGCGTTTGGCACACGGCCTATGGATTCGACCCGGACGGGATACTGGATGCCGTCGATGGCATCGAATGAGGCCACGCCCGTCTGTCCAACCTCCATGTCGAGCAGTTCCTCTTCGGTAACCGTCAGCTCAATGAGCATCCGGCCGGAGGTGCTCAGCGTAAAGGCAGCGAGGGATGCGGTTACAGAGTCGCCGGGCTGAATGTTAACCGCCTCTACCGTGCCATCGAATGGCGCCACGACCGCCAGGATGTCCAGGGCCGCCTGGGCCTCTTCCAGTGAGAGTTCGGCCAGGCGCAGGTCCTGCCGCTGCTGCTCAATCTCGTTCTCCGAAGGTCCAGCGATCAGATCGTTGAATTGAGCTTGGGCGGTGGCCAGGCTCGCCTCCGCACTCTCAAGCGTGGCGCGCGCCTGCTCGATATCCCCCTCATCGACCGTGGCGCGGAGGTCATCCAGCCTGGCAACCGCGGCGGCGTGACTGGCCTTGGCAGCCTCCAAGGCCTGTTCCGCTTGGTACACATCCTCTTCCGTCGCAGCCTCCTGAAGGTCATCCAGCCTGGCAACCGCGGCGGCGTGACTGGCCTTGGCAGCTTCCAGGGTTTGCCTTGCCTGGAATATGTCCTCCTCGGTCGCCATCTCTCCCAAGTCCTCGAGCCGGGCCAGTGATGTGGCGTGGCTGGACCGGGCGGCGTCCAGGGCCTGCTCGGCCTGGAAGATGTCATCCATTGATGCCGGTTGCAGCAGATCGGTCAGGCCTTCCCTCGCCGAGGTAAGCGCAGAAAGTGCCGACTCCCTATCCGCGGCGGCAGCGATGAACACGACGTTGGCGTCGGTCAGCGCCGTACCAAGGCTCTCGTATGTCGCCGACCTGTCCTCATACGATTCCTGCAGATCAACCGACTGCGATTCCGACAGGGGCAGCGTCCCGGTGCAGATGGACCTGATCACCTCGTCGCTGGGTATGAGACCGCTGTACCTGTCACAGAATGCCTCGGAAGCTTCCAAGAGGGCTTCCTCGAATTCTTCCTCAAGCCTCGACGCGTCGGCGAGTTGCACTTCCGCCTGCGTAATAGCGGAGCGTGATTCGGCGAGGTCCGCGGCGCTGGGTTCGGCGTGCAGGTCGGCCAGTGCTTCTTCGGCGGCAGAGACCTGCCCCGCGGCCGTGGCCACTGCCTGCTCGGCGCTGGCCATGTCGGCGGTGCCGGGCGGCTCTGACAGCTGGTCCAGGGCCTGCTCGGCACTGGAGATTTGGCCAAGGGCCGTGGCCACCGCCTGTTCGGCGCTGGCGACATCAGCGGCACTGGGAGGCTCGGACAGTAGTTCCAGGGCCTGTGCGGCGCTGGAAAGCTGCCCCAGGGCAGTGGCCACTGCCTGTTCCGCATTGGCCAGATCGGCTTCGCTCGGGGGCTCCAGCAGGCGCTCAAGCTCGAGTTCTGCATTCACGACCTGCGACTTGGCTGACACGATGGCCTGATTAACCGAAGCCACGGCCGACGCCTCCGGATCTGCCAGCAGGTTGTCAAGGCGCAATTGCGCCTGCCGCAACTGCACCTCGGAAGTGGCAATATGACGTTGCGCGTCGGTGTCATCGAGCACCGCCAACGCATCGCCCAGCCGCACCTCATCCCCCTTCGCCACCCTGACCGAGGCTACCACGCCGGTCACTTCGAAGGTTAGGGTGGCGCTCCGTTCCGGCACGGCCGAGCCGGTGAGCGCCACTTCGGAAGTGAGACTCCCCGTCAATGCCTCGGCTCGTTCCGGTTCGATAACTATCTCCGAGCCGTCAGGACGCGTGAGGAAGACGGCAACGACCGCCACGATCACCGCCACTACCGCGACAGCCGAGACCAGCAGCCAGCGTCGGCGAGAGCCTCTTCCGCGAATGATTGCGTCGATG
Source organism: Dehalococcoidia bacterium (assembly GCA_963667765.2). Lineage (GTDB taxonomy): Bacteria > Chloroflexota > Dehalococcoidia > Lucifugimonadales > UBA3495 > VXOI01. The sequence goes on from CAXXON010000003.1 coordinate 1,003,252, forward strand.
TCAGGTTCGTTCATTAGGAAACTCCCGTCGCTTCAAACCACCCTCTTCGGATAACCACCAGACCCAGCCTTTTCCGCCACTTGTTTCGCTAGCTCGCCGGCTGGAGCAAATCATCGACTTCCGGTCCCGGACCCTGCATGTAGTCCCAGCATTGCCACCGTTGCCGAACCGGCCGCTGAATTACCTTTTCCGGGGGCATTCGCCACCACTTGTCTCATCCCGGGTGACAGTTTACTGGCTAACTTTGAAGAAGATGTGAAGGCGGGTCGGGATGGCCGTTCACTGCTCTGAATCCCGCTCACCGTCATTCCTCCCATCCACCGTCATTCCTGCAACTCGTCGTCATTCCTCCCGCTAACCGTCATTCCTGCGAAAGCAGGAATCCACTGGTGTAAAGTGGGGCCTGTGCTTGGCACCAAGCCAAGGACCATGCCGAATCGAAATCACCGGAGGAATACCATGACAGTGTTGGCAGACTACGCGAACAAGTACGAAACCGTCAGTGTGAACCGGGAAGATGGAATCCTTCAGGTCACCTTCCATTCAGGCGATGGAAGCCTGCTGTGGGGCGAGGCATCGCACCGGGAACTGGGTTACGCCTTCGCCGACATCGGGGCCGACCCTGAGAACCGGGTCGTGATCCTTACCGGGACAGGCGACGACTATTGCGCCAATTTCGAGCCAAACCGCGCCACCAGGCGGATGCCGAGGGACTGGGACAAGACCTACTGGGAGGGCAAGCGGCTGCTGATCAACCTGCTGGAGATCGAGGTACCCGTGATTGGTGCGGTGAACGGCCCGGCAACCATCCACGCGGAGATACCGGTGATGTCCGATATCGTTCTCGCCTCGGAGACCGCCACCTTCCAGGACGGCCCGCACTTCCCCCGCGGCGTCGTCCCCGGCGACGGTGTGCATGTCGTCTGGCCGATGCTCCTCGGCCAGAACCGGGGCCGCTACTTCCTCTTGACCGGCCAGACCCTCTCGGCCCAGGAGGCCAGGGATCTGGGCGTGGTGGCCGAGGTGCTGCCCAAGGACCAACTGCTGCCCCGCGCATGGGAGCTCGCCAGGCAGCTGGTGGAGCGGCCCCCGCTCACCCTGCGCTACAGCCGCGTCGCCATGACCCTGCAGATGAAGCGCCAGATGCAGGATATGCTCGGCTACGGCCTCGCCCTCGAGGGCCTGGCCTACGTGGACATGTCGCTGTCGCAGGGGTAGCAGCCGCTCTCTCCCTGCCCCTCTCTCCGAGGGAGAGGGTTTACAAAATTCCCTCCCCCTGAGGGGAGGGTTAGGGTGGGGGTGACACATCCAACGGCGTAACCCCTAAACTGAAGCATTCCAAACCGGGGAGGCATGTGATGGAACGGCACGATCTACCCTTCCTTACAGTGGCGGAGCTTGCCAGGCTGATCGAGTCCCGCGAGGTCTCGCCGGTGGAGGTCACGCGGGCGTACCTCGACCGGATCGACGGCCTGGACTTCAAGTTCAACGCATTCCTTGCCGTCAGCCGGCGGGAGGCCCTGCAGGCTGCCAGCGAGGCTGAGCAGGCCATAGCGAGGGGCGAGTACCTGGGCCCGATGCACGGCATTCCTGTGGCGGTGAAGGACCAGTTCTGGACCAAGGGTGTCCGCACGACGGGCGGCACCCGCATCCTGGCGGATTTCGTGCCCGACGAGGACGCCACGATCATCGCGAACCTGAAGCGTGCTGGCGCCGTGCTCCTTGGCAAGACCAACATGACCGAGTTCGCCATGGGCGCGGGGTTCGAGCGGTTCAGCCCTCCGCGCAACCCCTGGGACCTCGACCGCCGCACCGGCGGTTCGAGCGGCGGCTCCGGGGCGGCGACGGCGGCCTTCCTCTGCGCCACTTCCTTGGGAGAGGACACGGGCGGCTCGATACGATTCCCGGCGACCTGGTGCGGGCTGGTAGGGCACCGGCCCACCTGGGGCTTGGTCAGCCGCTACGGCGTGATGACCGGCGTGTGGTCCATGGATACCGCCGGGCCAATCTCCCGCACCGTGGAGGACGCGGCCATCACGCTCACCGCAATCGCCGGGCGCGACGAAAGGGACCCCTACACCTGGGACCGGCCCGTGCCGGACTTCCGCGCGGGCCTGAACGCCGACATCCAGGGCCTGCGCGTTGGTGTGATAACAGAGCAGATGGACGACGAGATCACCGCCTCCGACACCCGCGACGCGGTGCTTAGGGCCCTGGGTGTGCTGGGAGAGCTCGGTGCCACCGTGGAGGAAGTCTCGATCCCGCTCACCGCCCACGGTGCTGTCCTCTCCCAGATCCCGCTGGTGGTTGAGCCTGCTCTTAACATGAGGGAGTGGGTGCGCGATCGGTTGCAGGACTACGGCCACAACAACCGCATCGGCCTGCTGACCGGCAGCATCTTCCCGGCCTATGCTTACCAGAAGGCGCAGAAGCTTCGGACGATGTTCCGCAACCAGGTGCACGAGGCACTGGAACGCTACGACGTGCTGGTAACCCCCACCTCCAGCGTGGCGGCGCAGCCCATCGTCGAGGACCCAGTCCGCACTAGCAAGGAGGATGCAGTGCCCCTGAGCTACCTGCAGACGCGGACTTTCAACATGGCCAGCGCACCGGCAGTCTCGCTCAATTGTGGCTTCAGCGACGAGGGGCTGCCCATCGGCCTCCAGATCGGCGGCCGCCCCGGGGCCGACCAGACGGTACTCAATGTGGCCTACGCCTACGAACAGGCCACCGACTGGCACAACCGCCGCCCGCCCAGCGCCTGAGCGGGTCGCTCACCCGAGCGGTACTCACAGGACAAGAGGCGGCCGAAAGTGGCCGCCTCTGTTTACGTATGCCTGATTTCTTCACCCACAGCTGGGCCAGCCGACGACTCAAATGCGCCGCAAGCTCACTGTCTGCGCCAAGAGCAGCCACTTCCTGTGCGTTTCTTGTATTGTGAAATAATTCTCATGATCATTTTATAATGGTAATAGTTGATGATTTATATCCTAGTATTGTATAATAGATGTAGACATCAACCGACCGGAACCAGAGAGTGCATTGCGGCCTGGGTAACCGCTCAAGCCCTCGAGGGAGAAGCTTATGGAGAACTGGAGCCTGCCCATGTGAATAGTCGTTCCCCTTTCAGGGGACTCTCGACAGGAGGTACGTGAATGATTGCGTTAGGAAGAGCAGCAACAATCGTGGAACTAATCAGGGACCTGGAAATAGCCGACCCCACGGAGACTAGCTTGGGGAAATGGGACAGTCCGGAAGGGGAAATGCGGGTGTCCATTTTCCACGAGACGGGGCACGTGTACGCAGTTCCGGAGGATGGCATGGAAGAGAAGGACGCCGAACTGCTGTTCCGGCTCCCTGTCGAAAAGATAGGTGTGGAGGCGGCCATCCAGGCGGTTGAGGGCTACCTGGGGTCCGAGCACCAGCCGAAGATGCGGGAGTGCGACATGATGAGTTGCCACAATCCCGTGCGCGAGGACAGCGGCAAGAGCGTGGCCCCAGGCACCTACCTGGCAATCTGCGACGAGTGCGCTCCGATAGTGGCGACCGTTAGGTAACATCCCCGCAGTGATCTACCGCGTCTGTCGTTCTTTTCGCCTACCGGTAGCTGACTGTCCTACAAGGGCAGGCCCATAATGCAGGCCTGCCCTTTGCATTTCCCCAATGGACCGCCCCAAGAAAGCGCCGTCTGCAGAAACACATTTCGAACGGCCCACTTGTCACAGCCGACTCATCCGTGCATCGAGGCATGTTCCTGACTCCGCCGGCAAGCCGGTGCCTTGGTCGGCTGCCTTTTACATCACTTGGAAGTGTACCTCGGTGGGCACGCAGTCGACTCCGTTGATCGGCACCACATCCTGGGGGCAGGCAGAGAACGCGATGACTATGTCCATCTCAGCCCTCAGAATTATGTAGTCACCGGGACCGGAGACCGGCGGTTCGAAGCTCACCGAGCCATCGGGCCCCACCGGAATGTTCATGAACAGGTTCCACGGGCTGGGCGTCTCCGGTGGCGTCAGACCCAGCTCGGCCAGCGCCGACGCCAGGTTGTCGGTGCAGTTGTCGTGGTAGCCTTCGCAGCCAAGCAGCTCGTAGCGATACCGGTCGCAGGCTGCAAGCAGGGTATCGTGAATCCCGCCTGATGTGTCCTCAATCACAGTGAGGATGGGCCGTCTGTGGTTGGTCGTCATGGACTGACCGGTCATGGGCATGATGCGCCCCAGCGATGTCCGTGAATGCTCCATCGACATGAACTCTGCCAGGTCGTCGCGCCGGAAGGCCCAGGTGTCGACGACCTGCTGCCCGTGGGTGTTGATCACCCTGACGCTCTGTCCTTCCGAAACAAATGCCGCCTTTCCTCGCCGGGCGGGAACAGTGATCAGCGGTTCCGTCGCCATTTCAAACCCCTCCAAAATGCTGCCACCACGCTGAGCCTTGCAACCAGTGGTGGCCCGGTTGGTTGGCCCTCCGGACAACGGATACGAGACTGCCGGGCTGCGGTCTCGTAATGGGCACCATAGCTCCTCAGGGTAACGGTACCAATCGGCTGGTTATGAGACCGTGACGTCGAATGATATTATGCGGGCCTGTAAACTGTCGCCTGTTCAAGGGATGGGCGCCACCCACGACACGACAGGCCTCTCTACCGAAATGATAGCTTTCCGGGAATGTCCCGCAAATTCGCCCCTCCCCCACCCGGTAACTGGAGGAATGCCATGCGCATCGATGTCCACAGCCACCTCATATACCTGCCCTACCTGGAATACCTCGCCGGTCGCGGTTCCCTGCCCCAGGGCGTGCTGCGGGGAGGCACTTACTTCGTCAGTTGCCGGGGCGGGTACCTTCACGCCTCACCGTCGGCCCACGCCGACATCGACCAGAAACTGCGGGCAATGGAAGACCTGGGCATCGGCATCTCGGTCCTGAGCCACGGCATGCCCGGCCCCGAGCTGCTGGGCACCCCGGAGGCCGACGCCTGGGCTTCCCGAATCAACGACCACCTGGCCGGGGTGATGCAGGCCCACCCAGGTAAATTCGAGGCCTGGGCCACCCTGGGCTGGCACAGCATCGACCAGACTATCGCAGAGATCGATCGCTGCGTGACACAGTTGGGGTTCAAGGGCGTCTATCTCTTTTCCAACATCAATCAGAAAACCCTGGACGTCAAGGAATTCTGGCCGGTCTACCAGCATATTGAGGGACTGGGAGTGCCAATGAACATGCACCCCACCGCGCCGATCAATATGAACGGAACGGACCACCGCCCCCTCGTGCCCGGTATGGCCTTCATGTTCGATACCGCCCTGGCTACCGTGCGCTTGGTGATGAGCGGTGTCTTCCAGGAGTACCCGGACCTGAAGCTCATCGTCCCCCACACCGGCGGCTTTGTCCCCTACATCCGGGGCCGCGTGGGCCGGCTGATCGACGAGTGGACTTCGCCCGACGACTGGATCGACCTGGACGAGTCGTCTCAAGCCTACTTCGACAAACTTTATGTGGACACGGTCTCCCATAGTCCAGAGGCGCTGGACTACTGCTACCGCATGTTCGGAGCTAAACAACTGCTATACGGCACAGACCACCCCTTCGGCCCCCCAAACATCGAGATATACAACGAGATGGTGGACGGGCTGAAGTGTTCGGAATCCGACCGCCATCTCATCAACGAGGGGAACGCCCGACGTCTGCTGGGCCTGGACGCGGCGGTCTGACTCGAACCCACCCCATCACCAAGCAAAAACCCCGTCGTTCCCGCGCGCCTGTCATTCCCGCTTTCGCGGGAATCCACTCGTCCAGACCATGCACCTCCCTGTTGACAAACAGTTCCCGGCGAGCGGAGAGTAAGCAACTCCATCTCCGGCCGAGGATTCGATGCTCTCAAAGAGGCACATTCACTACGCCTGGGTCATTGTGGCGATCGCTGCAGCGATGGGGTTCATCACCTCAGCAGTCCGATTCGCGGCCGCCGCCCTTGTGCCTCACCTGAGTGATCCCGCCGGGTTCGGCTGGAGCTACGGCCAGATCAGCTTTGCCTTCAGCCTGAACTGGATAGTGCTCGGTCTGGTGAGTCCCTATGTGGGATGGCTGGGAGACAGGTACGGGGTGCGCAACCTCCTGCTGGTTGGGGCACTGCTGTTCATTGCCGGCATGATGCTGACTGGCATCATGAGCAATCTATGGCAGTTCTACCTCTTCTTCGGCGTGGTCCTCGGCGTTGCCACCACCATCTTCACGGTGTTGACGGTGTCGGGCGTAACCCTGTGGTTCAGAAGGCACCTCGGGATCGCCATGGGCGTGGTGTGGTCGTTCCAGGGAGCGGGCACCATCGCACTGCTTTTCCTCATCGGGGCGGCCTTCGATCAGTTGGGAATGAAATGGATCTTCTGGCTGCCCGGCATCGCGGGAGGGGCGATACTGCTCCTCCTGGTCAGATTCTTCCACAACGGACCGGGCGAGATTGGCCTGCGCCCCCTCGGCGATCTGGGAGATGGTCCAGTCCAGAGACCGCAGAGAGACGAGGCCGCCAAGATCAGGGCCAGGGTGTTCATCCAGCAGGCCAAGCGCACCACCACCTTCTGGAATCTCATCGGCATCCATTACTGGGGGTGCATGGGCCACAACATCATCAATGTCCTGGTGGTTGCCATCGCCGTAGACCGTGGCCTGTCCCTGGGAGTGGCCGCCGGAGTGCTGGCAGCACAGCAGGGGGTTGGGGTCATCGCCCGCGGGGCCGTGCCGGTGGTGGCGGAGCGCTGGGGTTGCCGGACGGTGTGGGTCGTGGGAATGGCCCTTCAGACCTTCCCCCTGGCGCTGCTCTTCTTTTCCCAGGACGCCTGGGCCTTCTACCTGTTCGCAATCCCCTTTGGGATCGGCCAGAGCTGCGAGGTGCCCACTTTCCCCATCGCCAACCGGCAGTATTACGGGAACGTTCCGCAGGGCAGTCTCTACGGCTGGCAGAACCTGGGCAACGGCCTCGGCATGGGTGTTGCCCCCGTGTGCGCCGGACTGCTCTGGGACCTCACGGGCACCTATGCCGCGCCATTATTCATGTCGATCGGGTTCAGCTTCCTGGCTCTCGTGTCCGCCTGGTTCCTGCCCTCGCCCACCGTCAGGCAGATTCCCGACTGGGAGAGCCACCTGCCCGCCAACCTCCGGCCCGCCGATTAGCGCGGGCCATTTGATTAACCCCCCGTCTTCGGCGTTATGGCCAACCCTGGGAATTTGGGGGACGCCCTCACCCTAGCCCTCTCCCGGAGGGATAGGGAAATTGCCATCCAATCCTGGCCTTTTCACCGGCCTCAGGGCACGGCGCCAGAAAACCTGGGCATCACCTCCCGGGCGAACAGCTCCAGGCGGTCGGTGGGTATCGGGTCGGGGAAGAGGAGGAAGAAGTAGGTGATTCCGGCGTCGACATATCTCTGGATTTGCTCGGCGCACTGATCGGGCGTGCCAGCGATGGCCCGCGACAATGACACTCGGTAGTCGCTCTCGCTCACGTTTGCGGCGGCCGCGCCCTCGGCTGCCAACTGGTCGAATGCCGCCTCGCTCTCGGCGATCACCACCCTGGTGTTGTGGCTCACCTCGATCTCCGAAAGCTCTCGTCCGGCGGCCCGGCAGTGCCCCTCAAGCGCATTCAGGCTGGCCCTGTGTTCGTCCAGGTCCATCTCGAAGCCCACGTTGCAGATGTCTGCGTGCCGTGCAACCGCGCGGAACAGGTGCCTCTCGCCGTGTCCTCCTATCAGGAACGGCGGGTGAGGCTTCTGGACGGGCTTGGGGTCGTTCTTCGCGCCGTTCAGGGTGTAGTGACGGCCCTGGAAGGTAACCTCATTCTCCGTCCACAGCCTCTTCATCATCTCGACCGCCTCTTCCAGCATCTCCACTCTCACCGAAGTGGGAGGGAAATCCAGGCCAGCGGCTCGATGATCGCTCCTGCCACCGCCGGCGCCGATTCCCACCTCGACCCTGCCGTTGCTGATGACATCGAGGGTGGAGGCCATCTTGGCAAAGACTGCCGGGGGACGATAAGTGTTCGCCAGCACCAGGGGGGTCAGCCGGATCTGGCTGGTTTCGGCGGCCAGGGCCGACAGGGTGGTCCAGCACTCAAGGGTAGGGACATTGAGCAGGTCGTACAACGTCGCCGAATAGTACCCCAGCCGGTCGGCGTCCCTCCAGATGCGCTTGAGGGTCTGATAGTCATACCCGCCCTGATGTATCCGAACACTGAACTTGACCCTTCTGTCCATAGTCCCGCCCGCAACCTCAATGGAGTTATGCCGCCGGACAGTTCACCCCCACTCCCGTGTCCAGTACGGGGTAGGCTCAAACCTTCCCTGTGACTAGCAAGGGGACAGGTTTTAACTGCGCACGTCCTGGCGGAGCTTGGAACTGAATTTCTGCCGCACCTTGGCGACCTTAGGACTTATAACGATCTGGCAATACATGCTGCCGGGGTTGTTCTGGTAGAACAGTTGGTGTTCCCTTTCCGCGGGATAGAAGACTTCGAAAGGGGCGACCTGGGTAACAACCGGTCCGTTTTCGGTGCCTGAGGCATCCAACGCCTTGATGAAGTCCTCGGCCTGCTCCTTCTGCTCCTCGGTGGTGAAGAGAATCGCTGAGCGGTATCGTGCGCCCCGGTCGGCCCCCTGGCGGTTGAGGGTCGTGGGGTCGTGGGTTGCGAAGAAAATCTCTAGGATTTCCGTGAATGAAATCAGGGAGGGGTCGAACTCCAGCCGCACCACCTCGGCGTGGCCGGTCTTCTCGCTGCAGACCTGGTAGTAGTTCGGATTGGCAACATGGCCGCCGGAATACCCGGAGGTGATGGCGGTTATCCCCGCGACTTCCTCGTAAACGGCTTCGACGCACCAGAAGCAACCGCCTCCGAGGACGGCAATCTCGGTATTTTGGTTAGTCAACTTTCTTCACTCCAATAGCAGGCATTCAAGATAGTAGATACGCGGTTGGAAGGTTTCACCCCCACTCTTTCGCCAAGCTCAGGACAGGCTCTAACCCTCTCTCTGAGGGGGAGGGGACAGACTTCACGTGAGCAGATGCAAACAGTATTTCAGCGGCCCGGCGTTTGCTGGGGCATCCGGCGCGGCGGGGGTGCTACCTCCTGCAGGCTGCTGAGATCCATGGGTGGCAGTTCCACATCGACAAACTGCCTCACGCCGTTGGCCAGTTGGTTATAGGCAGGGAACCAAGCCGCCACTTGGGCCCGCCACGCATCCAGCCCGCCGCTGGCATGCAGCTCGAAAGCTGCCTCCCGTCCGTCCAAGCCCGACGACACTTGGTCCCAGGCCAGTTGCAGCAGGGCCGCTCGTTGCAGCGCGGTGTAGCCTCCGCCGCCAAAGGCGTCCTCCAGATCTGCGGCCATCTTCGGGTCCGCGAGGTCGCTATCGGCCGGCGCGTTGATCAGCGATGAACCTGGAAGGCCGCGCAGGACTTCCGACATCCTCTGGCGCACCCTGAGGGTGTTGATTCCTGCAGAGGCTATGTGAAGTTGGTTTGGCAGGGCGTGTCCACTGACCGTCATTTCCGGGTCCAGCTCCGCCGCGGCCATGCAGGTGCGAGTGGTCTGGATATTCACGGTCAGCTCGACCAGTTGCTCAATGGTCTGAGGATTGTTCTTGAGTCCCATAACCTCGGACAGGGCAAGGGCGATGCCGAGGGTCAGTTCCGCCTTGGCGAGCCAGCCGTAACTGTGATGCCAGAGCAGCCAGCAAACCAGCGAATGGCGCCGGTTGCGGTCGATGGTTTCTCCGGTGAAAACGCGAGAGCGGGGGATGAAGACATCCTCCATCCAGACCATGGAATCCAGTTCATCAAACCGACTGCTCAGGGGCGACAGGAAGCGATTGGGGTGCTTGGCGACGGCACGACGGGACACCACCCGGAGGCCGGGGGCGTTCACCGGCACGATGAACCATAGGTGGCGCCCGCTGCCCGACGGCAGCTCATCCCTGCTGGTGATCAGCAAGTCCTCGGCGAAGGGAGTGCTGGTGTGCATCTGGATCTTGCCGGACACCACAATACCTTCGGCCGTTTCGCTGACCAAGCGGAGCGCCGCGCGCTGGCTCTCATCTTCGCGGAGCCTGGTCCCGATAAGCGGCCCGCCCCCGGCGAAGGTGAGGAACCTCCCGCTCTCGGCCAGGGAGCCCAGATATTCCTCAGCGGATGCAATTTCCTCAGCGGAGTGGTTGACCCGCTTCAGGGCATTCACCATCCCCAGGGCAATCAGTGCTCCGTAGCCCGCGGTGTGGGTCATGTTCCCGCCAGTGATGAAATGCACGGCGCTGATGGCCTTTCCGAGGCGCTTCAAATCCGCAGAAGTCTTCGGCGGAGTGAGCGCGAGAGGAAATCGACGGCCGTCTTCGTCCGGCGGAGTCAGGAGGACATCCTGCCAGTCGGGGTCAAAATGCCTGTCATACCACGCGACATACTCATCCACCATCGCCGAGGTCGAGGGGTGCGTGGTGACGTCCGTAACAGATCCTTCCCCTAGTACCCATACGTCGCGACCGTCGCGGAGGCTCTCTTTGTAGTCTGCTCCAGTACGCATACTTCACTGTCCACGGGCAAACGGATGCCATGTGCAATTGTACATTGACATGCGCTCGTGGAGATACAGGCCAGGCATCCTCCGATGACCTGCACCGCTCTCCAGCAAACGACTGGTTTGTGAAGGAACCGGGGCAAGAATGGCGATTCCGATCTGATCAGCAATAGCTGCGTCCTGAGGCGGCCCCGCACCGACGGCACGTCGACCTCGATCATGCCATCGCGTTTGCTCGCACCATGGCTTGCCTCTCGGAAAAACGCGACTGTGTTAGGGAACGAGGCCAAACCGCCACATGAAACGGCTGCTGAGGATCCGGGCCATCTCAAGTTGTATCCGCACCACGGCGGCCTCCGCCGAGAGGTGACCGACCGATCCGGAACGCTGTCCACGGAGACAACTACGCCAGCGTGCGGCAGAAATACAGGGAGCTGTCGTGAATCAAGTTCGGGAGTGCTGAGTCCCTGCGGCAACGGTCCAATGGCTCGAGCATTACCACCCATCGCCAGCGACTGACTTTATGTCCAATTTAGACCAAGAGTCGCCCGGACATCCTGGTTTGCCGACTTTCTAAACATTCCCGGGGCATAGGTCCAACAGTGGGGTGAACTGCTCTATGGAAATGAAGGTCTTGGGGTTTTGGGCACATTGGGCCCCTATTTTTCGCGGTCGGCAAAGCGCCGATGAGGCTCCACTCCACGCACCAGTTCAGCCAGGTGGTGATTGCTTGCCACCGGGTGCAGATTGACCTGGCCTCAGGCCTCGCTTCCTTATGTACGCGAGTTGCTTGAGGACATCAAGAGAGGAGGGGTCGGTCAATCGGGATCAATAGTTTCGAGGTCCTGCAAAAACAGCCGCAGTTCCTTGGCGTAGAACTAAACGGTCGTCTCTGTATTGCCCTCAGGGTGGTGATACCGGGGGTAGTGGTGGGGGTGTTTCTTGTAGCCGCTGGGTCATGCCCAAAGCTCGCCTAGCTTTGCGGACCACAGTAACCGCTGAGTCGTGCATCAAGGACTTGCCGAATCTGGAAGCCCATTTTGTAGCTGTTGGCTCCCCGAGTAGGATTCGAACCTACGACCTAGCAGCCTGTCCGAGGATTAGATTTTGGAGACGAAAAGCGCCGCTGCCTAATCTCATTGGTGACTAATAGGCTCTAGTAAAGCAGTAATCGGAATCGTTGACTTCGTTAAAGACGATTTTCGTTTAGAACATTGTTTCTCGGACAGGCTGCTAGCGGTTAACAGCCAGCATGCTGAAAAGCTGGTTGCGTCGCTGACCCACTCCCCGTGGACTCACTTTTCCTTTCCTGCTGGCGAGCCGAATTTTACCACTCGATCCCCCCCAAAAGTATCGCGAACGGGCAAAGTTTTCCTCCCTTTTGACATGTAGGCTAAATGTGTGGTGGCCGAGCTTCCTAGAATTTGGCGGCTCCCGACCCTACCGGGTCCGGAGGACACGTAGCCAAGGGAGTCTGTCGACTCTGGCGTAGTCCTCCGGACCTGGGTAGCCGAGATGGGGATCTGGATAATGTGCACTTCTGTTAGCGACGCTGAGCGCCAGAGCCGTCGTGCCGAAAGAGCCCGGAAGGGGGCTGGCCCTAAAGTCGAAGTATGCGAGGGACCATTTCGTAAAGATCGGGCAGCTCTGGGGAAGTCCGACTTGGCGCCAGGCGCTGGCCAAGGTAAGGCACGAGGGTTCCTCCGAATGATCCATTTGAGGTGTTGTTGTCCAGCGAAAATGTCCGGTTAAGTGCTCAGGGAAAATGTCCGCGGATCTTGTCCTGAGTGGCTAAGTGAGCAGCCCGTCGACGAGTAGGGTTGATAGGGGGAGTCGGCAGGTGGACGTACTTCCTGACTGTATTTCTGGAAATACCCAGTTGCTTGGCAATGCCTCTGAGTGAAACGCCCTGCAGCTTAGCGTCGTGGACCGCCTTCCACAGGGCCTGCTTGCGCGGTGTTGCCTGTCTGGGCGGCGGAGGGTATGAGCTGGGGGCGTTCTCGTCATCCACCGGCTGGTCGGCAGGCGCTCCCAAAGCTGCCAGGCGCTGTAGCTGCGGCCGGGTGAGACCGTGCTGGCTCAGGTTCCTGACCACCTGGGCCATTTCGGGAGTCGGAGCCAGAGCCCCCTGGGCGGCCCGCAGCGCTCCGGCCTTGGGCGGAGCTTCCTGGTGGGCAATCACTTTCCCCTGATGCTGGACCAAGAGCTGTCCGTCGCTCCGCTCCAGCACCTCCACCTTGACGCCGGCGTAGCTGGGCCGCTCCTGTGCTGGAAGCAGTTGCAGGGTGCGCAACTGGTACTTGACGGTGTTGTCCCTGGCCACCTGACGCAGGTGCTTGAAGCAGAGGACACGTTCCAGATGCAGGAAGGTGTCCAAGGAACGATAGGCGGGCTGGGACTGCTGCGCAGGCACGCGGAACTGGTTGTTGAATCAGGGGAGGAAGTCCCGCAGCACGGCGTTGGCTTGGTCGATGGTGGCAGCGTCCGCCAGCCTGAGTTCGCTGACTAGCCGGTCCTGGAAGGTGCCGGCCATGCGTTCCACCCGTCCCTTCACCTGTGGCGAACGGGCAAAGATCTGTTCAATGCCCAATTCACCCATGGCCCGGGTGAACTGGGTTGGGCCCACGGGCTGGATTATGTGCCTGGGTTTGCCATTGAACTTGAAGACCCCGTGGCGATCGCCGTAGATGCCGTAGATGGCGAGGGGGATGCCATAGCTGCGGACGATGCCCTCCATCAGCAGGAAGTAGCCCCGGGTGTCCTCCTCGGGCCGGAAGAGGGCGTTGGCCACAGTGCCGGTGGCGTCGTCCACCGCCAGCAGCAGTACGAATCTGGGGCCTCTGTGCTCCAGCCAAAGGTGGTGGCTGCCGTCGATCTGTAGCAGCATGCCCTCCTGGGGCATCCTTTCGCGGCGCACCCGGTGTTTGGGCGGACGGTGCTGCCTGGCGCTGGTCAGGCCGTGGCGGTTGAGGAGACGGCTTACTGTCTGCCGGCTCAGGTGAATTCCCTCCCGTTCCGCCAGGACCTCGGTCAGGTGGCTGTGGTTGAAACCGGCGTATTTCCCGCTGGCCAGGACCACCGCGGCGCCAGCGACATCCTCGGGGACCGAGTTGCGGGGCTTGCGGCCGCGGTTGCCGTGGGCCAGTGCGGCGGCCCCATCCTTCCGGTAGGACGCCAGGACTCGCCGGAGCTGGCGTTCGCTGATCCCCAGAAGTTCGGCTGTCTGGATCTTGGGCAGTTGATATTCCATCACGCTGTTGAGCACCTGGAGTCTTGCCTGCTCTCGTTGGTTCAATGTCACATCCTTCATAGACGGACATTTTCCCTGAGAAATTCATGCCGACGCTATCGTAGAGCAATGACAACGATTTTGGCTTGCTTTAAGTCCAGCGGTGACAGCATATTGGTCCGAGTGGAGCGGCACCTTTCCCTGCGGGCCTCCACTTCCGTACCCAGCAGTTGCTCCAACATCTCGGGATAGGTCAGCTGCTTGCTGGCGGCGGTGTCCAGGCTGACCGGGTCTCTGCACCCGGGGGTGCACAGCAATGCGCTCATCGCCAGCCGAGGCCACTCCTCGGCCAGCATCTCCCAGGGTGCCCGTCGGGTGGTCCTGTGAATGCGGCGGTAGGCGACGCTGTCGCACCACTCCAGCCCCTGCCGGTTCAGATCGGCGTCGTCGGTGAAGCGCATGAAGGGCCACATGTTGCGCCGGACAAACTTGACCCCGCTTTCGACCTTGCCCTTGGTCTACGCCCGGTAGGGCTAGACAGCCCGATCTCGAAACCCACCTGCAGCGCGAAGTCCAGCATCCGCTGGTTCCAGATGGGCTGCTTTTCCTCGTCCCGGCCCAAGGTAACCACCTTGGCATTGTCGTAGAGACTGCGCCGCGGCACGCCGCCCAGATACTCGAAGGCATTGACGTGGCACTGGATGAAGGCGGCGGTGTCCGCCCTCCTTACAAACTCCACCTAGCAGGCCCTCGACCAGCCCATGGTCTTCACGAAGACCCAGATGCGCTGCTTGCGGCCGCCTTCATCGAGATAGGCCAATCTACTCCAGTCGACCTGAGACTGCTCTCCGGTGGTAGCCTCGAAGCGCATGGTGGCTTTCGGCTGCCGGCGTCGACGCCTCGGCGACACGTAGGACTTCAGGATGGTATAACCGCCATCGTAGCCTTGGGCCCTCAACTCCCGGTGTAACACCACGCAGTTTTCCAGCCCCTCGTCGAGGCGACGGTCCACGTATTCTGTGTAGGGGTCCCCCTGAGCTTGTCGCAGGGTTGGAAGCCCGCCGAGGCCGACGCTTGGCCCTCATGCCCTCCGGCGAATTCAGATACCGCAGAACCGTGTTCCGGACGATTCCCAGGTCATCGGCAATCCCCCGGATGGAACGGCCCGCCCCTTTCATCTCGTAGATCTCTTTCACCTGTCCCACCTTCAGCAAAGTGTGAGCACCTCCACAAAGGCTTCATGAATGATGCCCTCGCTATCGGGTGGGTCAATACCATATCGGCGACTTCGCTCAGTTTCTCATCGGCGGTGACACTGGTGACACTATAGAGAGGCCTCCAAGAAAGCAGCCAAAGACTGGTGCGAAAAGGCCAAGGAACTCGGCCTGTGCCAGCACTGCCGCGGACAGGCAATACCGAACCAGACCGGTGCGAGGCATGCGCCGAGGAGCGCAGAATCGCACGGAGGAAGAATAACGCCGCGAGACGAGAAAAGAGGGCTGCCTCGAACTACGCGGACAGCGGAGGTTAGTAAGATTTAGGGGCACGCTGAGTGCCGTCGCCGCCTGCAGCGCTACCAGCTGGCATAGCAGGACCAGAGGAAGTCTAGCAGCAACACCAAGGCCCTCCGTGATTCCCAGAAACCCTAGCAGCCCGTCCGAGAAACTCCGATGCTATGGTGCTGGGGTTATGATGGGAGAAACCTCCAGCATGGGGATACGCCGATGAGCAAGACCTTCCGTCCCTACGACCCCGAGCAACAGTTGCTGCTGCCTGCGGCGCTGCAGGAATGGCTGCCCGAGGACCACCTGGCCTACTTCATATCCGACTTGGTGGAGCATCTGGACCTCTCGGCCATCACCGCCCGCTACCAGGGTGAGGAGCGGGGCGGCCCTCCCTACCATCCCAGGATGATGGTCCCCAGGATGATGGTCAAGGTGCTGCTCTACGGCTACTGCACTGGCGAGGCATCGTCGCGGCGCATCGCCCGGAGGCTCCATGAGGACATCGCCTTCCGGGTGCTGGCAGCCAACAACACCCCGGACTTCCGCACCATCTCCGACTTTCGCAAGGACCATCTGGCGGCCTTGGCTGGTTTGTTCCACCAGGTGCTGGAACTGTGCCGGCAGGCTGGCCTGGTGAAGCTGGGGCATGTGGCCCTGGACAGCACCAAGGTGCGGGCCAACGCGTCGAGGCACAAGGCCATGAGCTACGGTCGTATGAAGGAGAAGGAGGCGCAGTTGAAGGCCGAGGTTTACGGGTTGCTGCGCCGGGCCGGGGAGGTGGATGAGGAGGGGGACCGCCGGTACGGCCGGGACAAGCGGGGGGACGAACTGCCGGAGGAGTTGTCCTTCCGTGAGGGGAGGCTGCGGAGGATAAGGGAGGCCAAGGCGGCCTTGGAGGCCGAGGCACAGGCGGCGGCGGAGCAGGCCCAGGCTGAGGGCAGGGAGCATCCCGGAGTTCCCGATGACAAGACGCAGCGCAATTTCACCGACCCCGGCTCCCGCATCATGCCCGGTCCTGGAGGGCGGGACTTCCAGCAGTCGTACAACTGCCAGGCGGTGGTGGAGCATGAGCATCAGGTGATCGTGGCGGCCCGGGCCACCGGCCAAGCCTCGGACAAGGGGCAGGCGGTGGCCATGACCCGGGAGACCATACTGAACACGGGAGAGACGCCCAGGGAACTGTCCGCCGACGCCGGTTACTACTCGGCCCAAGCGGTGGCGGAAGTTCAAGCCCTGGGAGTGGACCCGTACATCGCGCCGGAGAAGACCCGCCACGGCACGAGGCCGGAGCCCGCGCCCCGGGGACGGATACCCAAGGGATTGTCGGCCCGGGACCGGATGAGACGCAAGCTGCGGACCAAACGAGGTCGTGAGCGCTACGCCCTGCGGATGGAGACTGTGGAGCCGGTGTTCGGTCAGATCAAGCAGGGCCGGGGCATCCGGCAGTTCCTGTTGCGGGGCCTGGAGAAGGTGAACCGGGAGTGGCTGCTGATCTGCGCCGGCCACAACCTGCTGAAGCTGTTCCGGTTCGGGGCCGGGCGCCCAGGCAATGCACCTGGCAGCGGCAGTAACCTCAGGTCTCCCCGGCTCGCCGTCGGCCAGTTCCCACGGACCCTCCCGGCATTCACGAATCCGCACCCTCCCACGCTGCTGGTCTCCAGCTAATCCCCGGACGGGCTGCTAGGTCGCGCAACGTAGTTCTATATCCTGTTACCGTCTTGGTGGGTCTAATCATTGTCGTTCCCTCAGTGGAAATGGACTCTCACCCTACTTTTTGGGTGGCCAACCCGACCCTCGTCTACGGCAGTGTGGCTTGCCTACCCTTTTCCGCGGGGTGGGGTGCCCGCTCGCTGACGGGTAGAAGAAAGGGCTGAGTACGGGCAGGGTCTCATGGACCGTGACGATTACATAACTCGATATTTCGACTGCCGTAGCAGAGGACAGCAATAGCTAGCGAGTGGTTCAGAAGTCGAGGAGGCGGTTCATATAGGTTCATATATCGGTATTATGATTCGGAGCCGGAGCAGGCCTACTCCTGTCGACAAAGTCATAGCGAGGGTTTCTGCTTTGGTGATTAAGTCGGACTTGATGTTCATTTGTTCCCCAAGGCCGCGGTGGGACAATATCAGGAAGCCGAGCAAGACCTATTTGATTAGGCATAGGCATGAGGGGTCTATGGCGCTATGCCGCGGTCGTGCGGGGAGAGCAACACCGGCGACGACTGCGGCAATCTGGAAACTCAGCTCGACAACCTGGCGGAATTTGATCCCCGCGATGAGTTCAGCTACGAATGTGTTGCGAGCGTCCGGGCTATAGCATAGGCCTCTCAGCCTCTCCACATGCTGTGTTTGATATGCTCCGAGTCGAGCCGGACCGTTTTTGAAATCCCTCCGCACCTTGCCAAGGCCCCGCTCCATAGGCCACACTCGCATTCACAAAACATTGGGCAACGCCATGCTCATCATCCACGCCGCCTCCGTTCAACGAAACCTGGTCCTTTGGGCCGAGGACTCGGACTCGCGCAATAAACTGCCCGACCGACAGAAGACGGGAGAACACCCCCACTGCGCCCGAGGCCGGTTCCTGGCCGAAGCGGTCGGCCTGGAGACGGGTAACGACGGCTTCGGCAGCGCCATCGCCTGGCTGCCCAGCCAGGGCGACGCCCCCGTGCCGTCCAGCCCCATGGCTGGCCCCACCCCAAGTTCTCGAGCGAAGCCCCGCATCAGGCCGTGGACCGTGACAACGCTCCGCCTGACACCGGATCAAGCCGTCACGCTGCTACAGGCGTGCCACCAGCGGCTGGTCCTGAAACCCGGCGTCGCCATCGGACCGGACCTCGCCTACTGGGCACACGCCTTGCGCCTAGCGGTCTCCATGACGGCCCGCCAACAATTCCTGCCCAGCCTGTCCGAACGGGACGGGCAAACCGTGGCTACTTGGATTCCGGTGTTCATCGGCGAAGATGCGCACCGGCTGGCCGAGCTGTCGGCACTGATGCCGGCATCGGCCAGGGCGCTCACAGAGCCAGGGGCCACCGAACCGCCGTCCTCCGCGCCACAGGCCGTCCTCTGGGAATTCCTGGCGGCACAGGTCGATCACCTGGCACGTACCGGCGCGAAGGTTGATGGCCTGGGGCACCCGGAGTTCGACTCTGCCCACGACGCTTGGCTGTCCGCCCTGTCCCTGTCCGATCCGACGGTCCGGAGCAACCCCGTACAGCTCCAGCAACTCCGCCGTCAGGTCGCCGAGTGGCAGAGACCACTGGCCATCTCCGCCAACTCTCCCTACCGGCTCTGCCTCAGACTGGAGGAGCCGCCGGAACCCGGTCCTGAGGACGAGGCAGCGGCCATCCGGCAGGACGATTGGTACCTGCGCTACCTGCTCCAGCCCCATGACGACCTCTCGCTGCTGCTTCCTGCCGAGGCCGTATGGAAGAATCAGGTCAGCGGTCCTCACCAGGACTTCAACCCAGCCGAGTTTCTGTTGAGCTCCCTGGCCCAGGCCGGATCGGTGTGCCCAGCCATCACCGACAGCCTGAAGCGCAAGCAGCCTGCCGGATATCAGTTGGACACCGGGGAGGCATACGCGTTTCTGGAAAGCCAGGCCGCCGCGCTGCAACAGGCAGGGTTCGGCGTTCTGCTGCCCGCTTGGTGGACCCGGCAGGGCACCAGGACCAGGCCCGGCATTCGCGCGAGGGCCAAGACCCCGACCATGCAGGGCGGCTCCGGCATGACCATGACCTCCCTGATCGATCTCGACATTGAGATGGCCTTGGGCGACGAGCCCATATCGGCGCAGGAACTGGAGGAGCTGGCTGAACTGAAGGTGCCGCTGGTGCGGTTCCGGGGCCAGTGGGTGGAGATCAACGCCGACGAAATCCGTGCCGCCGCCGATTTCTGGCGCAACCGCCAGCAGATCAGCCTGCTGGATGTGGTGCAGATCGGCCTGGGTGCCGACCAGCGTGCGCAGGACGACAATGTATCCCTGGCGGCCGACGACTGGCTTCGTGAGCTCCTGGAACGCCTGCAGCAAAAGGTCCGGATCGAGCAGGTGGATACCCCCGAGAGCTTCTGCGGGCAGTTGCGTCCCTACCAGCAGCTGGGCTACTCGTGGCTGGCCTTCCTCAGGGACTGGGGACTGGGGGCCTGCCTGGCCGACGACATGGGTCTGGGCAAGACTGTCCAGACCCTGGCCGCCCTGCAACAGGACCGTCTGCAGGGCAACGACCGTCCCAACCTGCTGGTCTGTCCGACATCGGTGATCAACAACTGGCAACGGGAGGCAGCCAGGTTCACGCCGGACCTGGCTGTGCTGCTGCACCACGGCCCGAACCGCCAGGACGGAGACGCATTTCGGGAGGCGTCCGACGAGCAGCATCTGGTCATCACCAGCTACGGCACGATGAACCGGGACCGGGACCTGCTGGCCTCGGTTCCCTGGCGGGCGGTCATCCTGGATGAGGCCCAGAACATCAAGAACCCAGCGTCCCAGCAGGCCCGCACCGCGCGGGCACTCCCGGCAGATTACCGGATCGCCCTCACTGGTACTCCGGTGGAGAACCATGTCGGCGATCTCTGGTCCATCATGCAGTTTCTTAACCCCGGCCTCCTGGGTTCCCAGGCCGATTTCAAGCGCAACTATTTCCAGCCCATCCAGAACGACCGTGACGGTGCAGCGACGGCCCGCCTTCAGAAGGCCACCGGTCCCTTCATCCTGCGCCGCCTCAAGACCGACCGGTCCATCATCGACGACCTGCCCGACAAGAACGAGACTAAGCAGTACTGCAACCTCACCAGGGAGCAGGCGACCCTCTACCAGGCCGTGCTGCGCGAGGCGGAGACCCGGCTGGAATCCGCCGAGGGCATCGAGCGCCGTGGTTCGATCCTGGACACCCTGACCAAGCTCAAGCAGGCCTGCAATCACCCCCGCCAACTGCTGGGTGACAACTCCGCCATCGCCGGCCGGTCCGGCAAGCTGGCCCGCCTGCAGGAAATCCTCGACGAGGTGTTGCCCGCCGGTGACCGGGTACTGGTGTTCAGCCAGTTCGCCGAAATGGGAGCCATACTGCAACAGCACATGCAGGAGACCTACGGCCTGGAGACGCCGTTCCTCCACGGTGGCGTCACCCGGAAACAACGCGACCGGATGGTGCAGCGTTTCCAGGAGGACCCCGACGGCCCGCAGGTGTTCGTGCTGTCGCTAAAGGCCGGGGGCTCCGGCCTCAACCTGCCCCGAGCCAACCACGTGATTCACTACGACCGGTGGTGGAACCCCGCCGTGGAGAACCAGGCCACCGACCGGGCCTTCCGCATCGGCCAGACCAAGGACGTCCATGTCCACAAGCTGATCTGCGCCGGCACGCTGGAGGATCGCATCGATCTGATGATCGAAATCAAGCAGGAGACCGCTGACCAGGTGGTGGGAGCCACCTCGGAACGGTGGCTCACCGAGCTATCCAACGCCGAACTTCGGGATGTGCTGGCCCTCCGCGCGAACCCGACCGACTGATTGATGGCAACCAAACCTCCCTCCCCAGAGCAGGAACGGCGATGAGCTACAACGACTACCCGTACACCAAGCCAATCGAGGTCAGAGGCGGCATCAAGGCCGGGTCGAAACGCGGCGCATTCGGCTCCAGTTGGTGGGCCAAGAGGTGGCTCCAGGCACTTGAGGAGTTTGAAATTGGAAGCCGTCTCGGCCGCGGACGCTCCTACGCCCGCCGGGGCCAGGTCATCTCCATCGACATTCAGCCCGGTGGCGTGACGGCCAAGGTGCAGGGCTCCCGCAAGCGCCCCTACAGCGTGACCATCGATATCCGATCCCTGACTTCCAAGGACTGGGAGCGCATCCAGGCGGCCATGGTGGAGCAGCCTATCATCGCTGCCAGCCTGCTCTCGGGTCGGATGCCGGACAACATCGAGGACACCTTCCAATCCGTTGGCCTGTCCATGTTCCCCGACCGGCAGGACGACCTGGAGACGGACTGCTCGTGCCCCGACTGGTCCAATCCGTGCAAGCACGTCGCCGCCGTGTACCTGTTGCTGGGCGAGGAGTTTGACCGGGATCCGTTCCTGATATTCCGGATGCGGGGCATGGACCGGGAGGACCTGCTGGGCCCGGAGTTGCGCCGCTCCGCCCTGACGCTGGAGGGACCCGCACTGCCCGCCGAGCCGCTGCCGCCGGAACCCAACGAGTTCTGGTCCAATCCTCTGTCGGAGTTGCGGGATGGGGACCATGCCGACCAAGCCGTGATACCCGACCTTGCTGGCGCCCTGCCCCAGCAGCTGGGACGGTTCCCGCTCTGGCAGGGCAACCGCGAACTGCTCGCAGCCCTGCAGGACATCTACCGCGCCGCATCGCATCGGGCCGTCGAGCTCCACATGGGGCCCGCGGAACCGCCTGACGATCCAGCACCGGAGAGCGAGGCGGAATAGCGGGTCGATTCCGGTAGGGGGCAGAATCGTACTTTAAGGTCGCTATCGGCGCTTTGGCCACCGGTATTCTTCGGTAAGCAGGATGTGAGCCCACCCAAGAGGCAAAATGTGGGTCAGGAGCTCGGGCTAGACTGTCAGGCTGGTGTGTTTCCGCTGCCGGAACACTTCGCCGAGATGGGCGGTATTCCAGTAAATTACAATGGCGGCGTGCAGGTTGAGTCCAGCCATGCGGTAGTGCCGGTACTCGCCGTCATGCGCGAAGGCGACACGCTGGTCGTACCGAAACTCGACCGGCTGGCCAGATCCTTCCCAGATGCCCGCGCCAGGGAGAGATTGCACGACAAGCAGCCCAAGCTGTCTGTCGGACAGCAGCGGGAACTCTGCCGCATGCAGGCCACGGGCGAGGTATACCATCAGCGATTTAGCCGAACTGTTCTCCGTCTCAAGGCCAACCATCAACCGCACACTCAACCGACGCCATTCCCCTTAGCGTACGATTCTGCCCCCTTGTATCTTGACTTTGGCGATGGAGCCGAGCGCGGGAGACCGGTACCCCCAAGGTCACGACAGACCGTCCGGTAGCGAGGGTCGCCGCGCTCCCTACGAGCAGAGCCCGGACAGTTGCCTGGGCCAATCGAGCCCGTATCGTGCAAGGATGAGTCGGCGCTGACGCAGGAGGTAAAGATGGAAGAAAACCCGAGATACATAGGCATTGATGTCTCGAAGGCGCAGGTGGATGTTGCCGTCCGGCCTACGGGACAGAGATGGGCCGCGTCTTACAACGAGACCGGCGTCGCGGAACTGGTTTCCCAGATCGTGGATATAGGTCCCGCCATGGTGTTGCTGGAGGCAACGGGCGGTCTGGAAGTGCCGTTGGTGGCGGCTCTCGCTGCTGCTGCGCTACCGGTGGTGGTGGTCAACCCGCGCCAGGTTCGCGACTTCGCCAGGGCCACCGGTACGCTGGCCAAGACCGACTCTCTCGATGCGACAGTGCTGGCCCACTTCGCCGACGCTGTTCGCCCCTCCGTGCGTCCTCTCAGAGACGCCGAGACGCAGGTACTCAACTCGCTGGCGGCACGCAGGCATCAGGTGCTGACCATGCTGGTCTCGGAGAAGAACCGGCTGGGGAACGCTATCAGCGCCGTTCACCCCCGCATCGAGGCCCACATCGCCTGGTTGGAACAGGAGCTGAACGACTTGGACGAGGGGCTGAGACAGACTCTCCGCCGGAGCCCCGTGTGGCGAGAGAAGGATGACCTGCTGCGCACCGTACCCGGCGTGGGAGAACAGGTTTCCCTCACTCTGCTGGCCTACCTGCCGGAGCTGGGAACGCTGGATCGCCGGCAGATTGCTGCCCTGGTGGGAGTGGCCCCATTCAACCGGGACAGCGGCACCCTGCGGGGCAAGCGGGTCGGCCGTCTGGGGCGGGCGCGCCCGAGTACGAGCCATTTTGTATATGGGAGCGATGGTAGCCAGCCGCCACAACCCGGTCATCCGCGACTTCTACCAGAAGCTGCTGACAGCCGGTAAGCCGAAGAAGGTGGCGCTCGTCGCGTGCATGCGCAAACTGCTGGTCATACTCAACTCCATGCTCAAACACGGCTCCCCGTGGTGCGATATGACACAGCCAGAAGTCGCTCATTCCTATTGACATTAAAGACAGTTGCTACCGGAATTGACCCCAGACTCCTCAAACGGTCACGTAGAGCATTGAGCCGCCAACGATCCAGACATGGGCCCGGAATAGCGGGAGGCGCTGAAGGGCCGGGCCTGGAGTATGGAGCGGCGCCACCGGGGACCGATGCAGTGCTGCCTGGCAGGCAAGTGCCAGGTACGGAAGGCGGCACCCCAGCGGAGCCATATCGGCATGGCGATCCAAGCCGTTCTGCACTTGGCGGTCCATCGCCCAAGGTACGGGGTTAGTTGGTACGAAGCAGCGGCTGGCATAGCCTGCCCTGGCATTCGAAGGTATCTCGCTCAACCCCTGTACTCGCTCAACCCAACTGCGTAACTCCTATCTGGAAAGAGCCACATCGGCCTGCCGTGTGTAGACTGGGGCACCAGCCTTGAAGGTGGCGGCAATCTGCGGGATACCACCCTCCTCCGTGAACAGGCACAGGTCTGCCAGCAGTCCCCGCTCTATGCGGCCTCGGTCGTGGAGCGAGAAGGCGCGGGCCGGGTTCGAGGTAATCATCGCCACCGCGGAGGGAAGCTCGCAATATCCTTGGCGATACAGCATCAGCACGGCATAGAGCAGGCAGGGCGCATGGTAGTCACCGCAGAGGATGTCCAACAAGCCATCGCCCGCCAGTTCCGCGGCGTTGAGGTTGCCGCTGGTAGAGCCGCCGCGCACGATGTTGGGTGCGCCCATGGTGATCCACTGGCCGATGTCCCTGGCACGGCGGGCCGCAGGATAGGCCACCGGAAACTCTGCGATGCTGACCCCCAACTCCGCCAGTTCGTCTACCTTCTCCGCCGAGTCCGGATCGTGTCCCAGCAGCACGAAGGGCCGCTCGGCCATCTCTGCGGCGGTGCGCTCGAGGACCGCAGTCGGGCGGGCTTCCGTTTGCCTGGTATCCAGCTGTGCTTCGATGACCTTTTCAGGGGAGTACCGTATGGCTGCCTTGGCCAGATAGGCCTCGATGGTCTTCTTGAATTCGTCCAGGTCTTGGTACTGCCCCTGTCCGGGCGTGTGGTCATTCAGGGACATAGCCTGCACCCTGGCCTTGCGCATGGAGGCGAACATGGGGTCCAGGCCATCGGGCGTCCACACGTCCAGTCGGTATAGCACTTCGTGGCTTATGAGAGGATCGGGGAGGCGGTGGATGGCATCGGCTACGGCAGTGGCGCCACGGATGCTGCGCTCCTTGTCGAGCAGGTCGGCGAACATGACGGCGTGGAAGGCGGTAGTGACGCCGGAAGCGGCGGCGCGCAGTTCGTAGTTTGCGATGGCGAAGTCCAAGGGGAAGGCAGCCCTCGGGCGGGGGTTGATCTCCTCCTCGACCCCATCGTTGTGGCTGTCCACGAGGCCGGGGATGAGCCAGGCCCCCTTGGCGTCGAAGATCCGCTCTCCGCAGGCTGGCAAGTACTCCGAAGGGCCAAAGTCGGCAATTAGACCGCCGGAAACCACGACCGTGCCGTTGTCAATGAAGCTGTCGGGCAGCACCACTCGAGCGTTGGTGATTGCTATGTCCACGGGGTTCTCCTTTGCTGAATAATGGGGTTATTCCCTGCCGCCGACGTACTCGGCGACGTCTATTTCGGCGGGTGAGCCCATCGCCAGAACCTCACCGTCGCGAAGCACGAGGACCCGGTCGGCCAATCGCTCCAGGGTGGGAAGGTCATGCATGATGGCAATGATGGACGAGCCGCCGGCGCGGGCTTGGGTTAGAAGATCGAGCACCTTATCGCGGTTTTCCGCATCCAGGGCAGAGGTGGGTTCGTCCAGAAGGATAAGTCGCCGGGCGCGGAGCAGGGCACGGGCGACGTTGACCCGCTGTTGCTCACCGCCGCTGAACACTGCCGGGTAGGATGTCTGGAGCTCCGGGCGTATGCCTAAAGAGGTCAGCATGGCGCTGGCATCCCGCCTTACGCTGTCGAGATTGCCGTTGACGACGTGGGGCATGGCCACCACGTCAACTGCGGGGACACGGGGCGCAGCCCGCAAGAACTGGGAAACGTAGCGGATTTCCTCGCGCCGCAGTTCCAGAACTTTACGATCATCGGCGGTGGCGAGGTCCACGAGGCTGCCGGATGCAGTTCTGAACTCCATGGAACCGCTGGTGGGCAGGCAGGTTCGGTGTATGCACTTGAGCAGTGTGGACTTGCCCGCGCCGCTTCCTCCGATGACGGCGACGCACTGGCCCGGCTCTATGTCGAAGAATACGTCCTGCAGCGCCGCCAGCCGTTTATCGCCAAGGATGTGCTGGGTGAAGGTCTTGTACAGGTGGCGAACCGACAGTATGGGTTTCTGCATTGTCCTCTCTTCCCCCGGATGCAGGTTTTCTAGAGCGCGGAACTGGCCAGCAACTGGGTGTACGGGTGCTGCGGGTCTTCCAGGATCTGGTCGGTCAGGCCTGCTTCGATGACCCGTCCGTGGCGCATTACTATGGTACGGTCGGCCAGCATCCCGATGACCGGTAGGTCGTGGGATACCACGAGGATGGTGATGCCGTACTCACGCTTGATGTCCCGTATTAGGTCCAGCACACCGGCCTGCACCGACACGTCGAGGCCGGTGGTGGGCTCGTCCAGCAGCACCAGATCTGGGCTGTTGGACAGGGCCTTGGCAATCTGGACCCGCTGTTGCATCCCACTGCTGAAATACACGGGGAAGTCGTCCATGCGGTCGAGGGGTACTTCAGTACGAGAGAGGTAGTCGGACGCCTTGCCGCGTATGTCGGAAACGCTGCGCCACTCGGCGGCCAGCAGGCGCTCGGCCACGTTCCCGCCAGCAGTGACCAGCAGGTTCAGGCCGCGGCGGGCTTCCTGGTACACGATTCCTACGAGAGAGCTTCGGATGTGGCGGCGCAAGGCGCGGTCAACGCTGAAGAGATTTCGGCATTCGCCAACGGGATTGAAGTTTGCGTACCCGGAAGTCGGCGTTTCGTCGAGGTATAAGCAGCGCAAGAGGGTGGACTTGCCCGAGCCGCTTTCTCCCAAGATGCCCACGGTCTCTCCGGGGTAGATGTCCAAGCTGACGTCGCGGCAGGCGACGATGGAACCGCAGGCGGCGCAGGAGTTCGTGCCGGGATCGCTGTCGCAGGCCAACAGGCAGCCAGCGGTGTCGCGGCCGGGGCAGCCAGGGCCGTAGGTTTTGGTGACTTCCTTAACGGAAAGGAGGGGAAATTCCGTTTCTCTGTTTTCCAGCATAAAAGCCAGGAACGCCTCCTTATTATTAGTTCCATGTTTCAGGTTGCCCGCCCGTCAGTGCCAGGTCGCAGTAGGCTGTGTCGGAGCAGGTGAGGGTGCGGGAGCCATCGGTATTGAGGCGCTCGGTGAGGAAGGCCACATTGGAGCCGCAGCGCGCGCACGGCTGACCGCCGAATTCCTCGATCTCGAACTTGATGTCGTCAAACTCCATGGGATAGACATCGGTGTGGGGCGGGATGGCGTAGATGCGTTTCTCCCGGCCTGCTCCGAAAATATGCAGGGTCCTGGAGCGGTGGAGCTTTGGCAGGTCCCAGCGGGGCACGGGCGTTGGCGCCATGATGTAGCGGTGGTTGACGACCACCGGATAGCCTGCGCCTACGGTGACCTCTCCCTTGCGCACCACATCCTCGTACAGGGCCAGCCACATCCGCGCGTAGTCCCTCTCGCCGTGCATGGTGCGGGCGACAGTCTGGCTGCGCTCAACCAGCCGCAAGGGCTCGGGGTACGGGACCTGGAGCACCAGTATCTGGTCTTCGCGCATGACCTCTTCCGGGATACGGTGGCGGGTCTGTACGACCGTGGCCTCTGCAGTCTCCAATGTGGTTGGCAGCCCGGTGGTGCGCTCGATGAGGCGCCGGATGTTGTTGGCGTTGACACCGGCGTCGTCGCCCTGGTCTATGACCTTCACGACGTCGCCAGGGCCGATGATGGACAGGGTGATCTGTAGTCCGCCGGTGCCGAATCCCCGGGCCACCGGGACCTCCCGGGAGCCGAAGGGCACCTGGTAGCCAGGAATGGCCACCGCCTTCAACATTGCCCGCCGGATCTCCCGTGTGGCCGCGCTGTCGAGAAAGGCGTAGCTGTATCCGGTGAATTGGGAGCCGGTCTCCTGTATCAGTTCAGCTATGGTTGGCATGGCTGTTCACAGTCTCCATCAGCTCGGCGATACGGTTGGTGCGCTGTATGTCAGCCTGGAAACTGACGTAGTGGGGCATTTTCAGGTGCTCGACGAAGCCCGACGCCTCAACGCTGTCTATGTTGTTCAGGACAAACTCGTCGTCCTGGGTCAGCGTTCCCGCGTCCTGCCGCTCCGACAGGTTCTCGTCCACGATGGCCATGGCGATGGCCTTGCGCTCGTCCCCGCCCAGAGCGAGGCCGTAGCCAAAGCTCAGGTCGGGCCGCTGGTCATTCAGGGACGCCTTGCCGGGAAATACCACGTGGGCCTCGGTTACCGGGATATGCCCGATGGTCGCCGGGCGTCCGGTGATGGGGTGCCGTATCCGCAGGGGCGCCTCCCCGCCGCGCAGCTCGGCGACGTAGGCATGGGACTCGCCGTAACCCCGCATGGCCGCGTAGCCCAGCGACAGTAGTGCACCCGCTTCGCCGCGGGCCATCACCTGAAGCCGGGCGGAGCGGCTGGCCGGGAAGCGGAGTGGTTCGCGGGTAACGTCGAAGGGCTCTTCCTCGGTGGGATGGTCCGGCGCCGGAGCCACGTACCCGTCCATACGCAGGTAGTCAATGATGACAGGAAACTCCGGGCGATCCGGAGCCACGCCCATCTCAACGCTATGGCCGTTCAGAGTTATTGGTGGCACAGGAGTCTTGGCGCCGTTGCGTGACCACCCTGCTTCACTGAGCGAGAAATCGAGCAAGCGAAGGGTGTAGTCGCGGGTCTTGCCCAGCACCTGCCCACCCGGTACGTCTTGGAAGGCTGGGGACACCCGGCGGAGCACGGCCATTTCCTTGCTCCGCATCGGGAGCGAGTAACCCACCCGCGGCAGAGTGGAACGGTAGGCTCGCAGCAGGAACGATGCCTCTATGGGATCACCCTGGGCCTGCAAGATGGCTACCGCAGCCAGTTCGGAATCGTAAACCGATCCTTCTGCCATCACCTTGTCGACCAAGGAAGAGAGGCTCTCGGTAATCCTTATGGCATCAAGCGGGCGATGGGATGAGATGATCTCATCTGATATGAGAAGTTCGGCGGCCAGGATGGCGTCCATTGCGGCCTTGACAGATGTATACACGGCTACCTCCTCCTGACCGAAACACAGATCCGGGCAGATCGAGGCAGGCACGCAACCGTCCCGTCCCAAGAAACCAGGATCAGATCAAGTCCCAGCGGGAAGTCGGCATTGCGCTCCACCAGCGCCTCAAAGTCGTGGGCAGAGATGCCCGCCACTCTCAGATTCGCAGTATCGGCCACACCGGGCCCCGAGATAGCCAGCACCACCGGGCCGTCCGCCAGCGAAGTGCAGGTTGCGATCACTGTCGCGCCTTCGTCCGGATACTCGATGGTGCCGATATTGGCCCCAGCAATTGCGGAGGACAGTCCGGCACGGTCTGCGATCACGAATTCGGCCTCAGGGAGACTCGCCGCACGCGCTCTCGTCCGGTGGACCATCGTCGGTTCTATGCGTTCTGCCAGCCCCGGACATACCCAGTAGCTGGTCTCGTGGTCTACCAGGCTTTCCAGCACGGCGAGCAGATAATCATCGTCGCTGCCATCCGCCAGTGCCGAGGGCAGACGGCTCCCTCTGCCGGGCCGCGCCATGCAGTCCAGCAGCACACGGAATACCGCCTGGGCCTGGTGTTCGGCTGTGCTGAGTACGGGTATCTCAAGGGTCATGTCGCATCCTCGAACTTAACTTGAGTTGGCGCCACCCTGGCCCATTGGGCCTCCTGCTCCTGCCACAGCATGGCATAGGCCCGTTCCAGCAGGGCGTTCACCTCTAAGGAGAGAGCGTGTCCCGATTCCAGCGCGGCGTCGAGAACGGCCGCCGCCAGGGCCTTCTCGGGGCTGCGGCCCATGACCATGGCGTAGCCTTGTGCGTTTTCGGACAGCACTTCGGCTTCCGTTACCGTCACTTCGACGAAGTTGAAGACGAGCCTCTCGCCGGGATCCTCAGCCCGGGCCATCAGCAGGCCCACAGTGGGGCCGTAGACCACCTCCACATCCATGGTCTGCATCACCCGGTCTGCGAGCTCTACTAGGGATGCCTCAGACGCGCCAGCCACAGCTTCCAGCCGTTGCTCTCGTTGCATCATTACACCAGCCATTCCCGCAGCTTGGCGGAAATCTTGTCTATGACTACCACTGAGCCGAGGACAATCAGCACCACCACGCAGGCCTCCTGGAAGCTGAAGGCGCGCATGGTCTGCTGGAGGTAGAATCCGATTCCGCCCGCACCGACCAGACCCAGCACGGTGGCCGACCGGACGTTGACCTCGAAGTGGTAGAGGGTGAAGGAGGTGAACATGGGCGAAATCTGTGGCCAGTAGCCGTGGGTAAGCACCTGCAACCGGCTGGCTCCAGTGGCTTCCACCGCTTCGATCTGCCCGTGGTCGACGGCCTCGATGGACTCGGACAGGAGCTTGCCCACCACGCCGGCGGTGTGCAACGTCAGCGCCAGCACGCCGGGGAAGGGGCCGAGACCGATGGCGGCTACGAATATGAGGCCCAGCACGAACTCGTTGAGGCCGCGCAGCACATCCATCACCCCCCTGCCGAAGTAGTACAGCGCGGGGTTCTTCGTTACATTGCGGGAACCCCAGAAGGCCAGGGGAACAGCCAGGAAAGTAGCTAGAAAGCTGCCCCAGATGGCCATTTGAATGGTCTCCACCATCGCTGCCCAGTAGACCCCGGTATTGCTCCAGTCCGGCGGCACGAAATCGCTGAGCAGGTCCGCGGCGTCGGCGATTCCCTCGATGAACCGCATGGGGCTCATGTCGGTCCCCTGGTAGCTCCATCCCAACGCCACGAGGATGGCAGCCCAAATCACCCAGTTGACGAAGGTGCGCCGCTTGATGTCCGGGGGCGGTGGCGGCACAGACTTTCTTTCGGCCACTTGCGACATACGTCGCCTCCAGGTACTAGGCTAGTGAGAAATGCCCGGCCCCCTTCCCTTGCCTCCCCGCACCCACGTTGGCGGGGGCCGGGCGCTGAAGGGGGTTAGTTGGCGCTGGCCAGTTGCGCCTTGGTGGCCTCGAGAGTACGGATGACCTCGTAGTCTCCGTCCTCGGCAGGAATCCAGCCCTGAATCTGGAGCGCGTCGAGGGCCGCCGGGTCGTCAAACTTCAGGAAAGCTTGTGTGACCGCCGTGTGGAAACTCTCCGGAAGGCTGTTCTGCACCGAAATCGGGTCGGTGGGAATCAGCGGCGACTCCCAGATGATCCGTATGTCGTCCTCGCTTACCTTGCCGGTCTCAAAGAGTCGCGGCAGGGTCTCGTTGTTGTTGGAGGCGAGGTCCACGTTGTTGTTGGCTACGGCCAGGGCCGTTGCCTCGTGGGAACCCGCAAAAAACACGTCGCTGAAATACGACTCCGGCACAATGCCCCGCTCAAGGAAGTACACGGTGGGCACCAGGAATCCGGAAGTGGACTCGGGGTCATTGAAGGCAAAGCTGCGTCCCTGGGCGTCGGCGATGGTGTTGATGCCAGTGTCCTTGTGGGTGATGAGCATACTGTTGTACCCGGCGATCCCGGTGTCTTCGTTAATCCACTTGACCACCGGTTCCATGTCTGCCCCCTGCTCGCGGGCCTTGACGTAGGACTTGGGCCCCAGCCAGACAATGTCGAGATTGCCGTTCCTGGCGGCGATGATGGTGGCCGTGTAGTCGGTGCCCACGAAGGGCTCGACTTCCACGCCGAGTTCGATTTCCAGGTGGCTGACAACTGGCTCCCAGTTGGTGATGACGTTAGCCTCGGTGGGGATCAGCCCGAGCCGTACCTTGGCGGGCCAGCCCGTCTTGTCCACATCGTCAGTGGACGCGAGAGCAGCCTTGGTTGCTTCGAGGGTCCGGATTACCTCGTAGTCTGCGTCGGCCGCGGGAATCCAGCCCTGAATCTGCAGTGCGTCCAGGCCGGCCGGGTCATCGTACTGGAGGAATGCTTCACGAACGGAGTCGTGGAAGCTCTGGGGCAGGCTGTTCTGCACCGAGATCGGATCAGTGGGAATCAACGGAGACTCCCAGACTATGGTGATGTCCTCCTCTGCAATGCGTCCCGTCTCGATCAACCTGGGCAGGGTCTCGTTGTTGTTGGAGGCCAGGTCCACGTTGCCGTTGGCGACTGCCAGTGCAGTTGCCTCGTGGGAGCCAGCGAAGAACACGTCGCTGAAGTAGCTTTCGGGGTCGATGTCACGTTCCAGGAAGAACACGCTGGGGACAAGGAACCCGGACGTGGACTCGGGGTCGTTGAAGGCGAAGGTGCGGCCCTGTGCGTCCTCGATATTCTTGATGCCGGTGTCCCTGTGGGAAATCAGCAGGCTGTTGTAGCCGGCGATTCCGGTATCGTCGTTGATCCACTTGACCACCGGTTCCATGTCGGCGCCCTGTTCGCGGGCCGTAACGTAAGACTTGGGTCCCAGCCAGACGATGTCCAGGTCGCCGTTCCTGGCGGCGATGATGGTGGCGGTGTAGTCGGTGCCCACAAAGGGCTCGACTTCCAAGCCAAGGCGGGCCTCCAGGTGTTCCACGATGGGGGCCCAGTTGGTGATGACGTTGGCCTCGGTGGGTATCAGGCCCAGCCTAACCTTTTCAGGCCAGCCGGTGCGGTCAACCTCGCTTTCGGGCGCGGGGTTGGCAGCCACCGTGGTTGCCGCGGGTTGGGGAGCGGTGGTGGGCGCTGCCGTCGGCGCCGCCTCTGAGCCGCAGGCGACTGCGGCTATGGCCAACAGCAGCGCCGAGGCAATCCAGACCAGGGGCTTCCGTATGAGCTCGGGCATTCCTGTCATCAGTTTCTGTCTCCTCGTCATTCAACTCGGATGAATTACGCAGTCAGGTCAGCGTGCAACCAGGAGTTGAGGGTCCTCTGCCTTGTGCTCGTTTTCCGATAGTGCAGACTGAATCGATTCTCCTTCCTGATCCTCCTCGTAGTAGAGTTCTTTCACCACCGTATCGTTCAGGGATTGGGGCGAGCCGTCGAAGACAATCTCGCCTCGACGTACGCCGATGACGCGGTCCGCATAGTCGCGCACCGTACCCAGGTTGTGCAGATTGACCAGGACCGCAATTCCTTCGCTCTGGTGGATATGGCGTATGTGGTCCATGACAAGGGCTGCGCTCTTCAGGTCAAGGGATGCGATAGGCTCGTCGGCCAGCAGCAGGCGCGGCTGCTGGGCCAGGGCCCGGGCGATGCCCACCCGCTGTTGCTCCCCGCCCGAGAGGGTATCGGCCCGCTGGTAAGCGTGGCCGGCCATGCCCACGCGACCAAGGAGGGAGTAGGCCAGGTCGCGGTCGGAGCGCGGATAGCGGCGAAGGCTGGTGCGCCACGCGGGCAGGTATCCCATGCGCCCAAGCAGCACGTTCTCCAGGGCGTTCAGACGGTGCACCAGGTTGGCGTGCTGGAACACCATGGCGATGCTGCGCCGCACATTTCGTATCTCGGTCCTTCGCGCTCTCCCCAGTTCGAAGCCGTCCACCCATGCCCGGCCCTCGGTGGGGCGCACCAGTCCGTTGAGAACGCGGATGAGGGTCGATTTGCCCGCGCCGGAGGGGCCGATAATGGCGGTGAACTGGTCAGCGGACAGCTCCAGGTTCACGCCCCGCAGGGCGCGCGTTCCGTTGGGAAAGGTAACGCCGATGTTTTCCAACTGAATCATCAGTTGCCTCCTTTCTGGCGTGAAATATGGGCAGTAAGCAACTCGCGGTAGGTCTCCAGGCCGGGAACTTCGGCCCCCGGAGTCTTGGCCCGGTCGTCCCACATGCGGACCCGCACCTTCGACCGCCAGTTGGGCGACTGGGCAAAGGCACACACCTCCTCTTCGGACATCGGGCCGCCTTGAAGGCGCAGGGACTCGACGCTGGCATCGGAAAGCAGTGCCGCGTAGCCGGTGTCGGTGGCGACGAGGTAACGCTTGGCGACAACGTGGCCGCTGACGATGTCGGCCACGGCATAAGAAAAGCCCAGGTCCCTCAAGACCTGGGCTCCGATGGCATCGTGAGCGACGACACCGACACTCGTGGCCTGCCGTCCTTCGACAAGCCAGATGTGGCCTATATCATGCAGGAGGGCTGCGATCACCTCCTCCTCGCTGCCGCCGTCTTTGCGGGCGAGATGAGCCGCCTGTAGCGCGTGTTCAAGCTGCGATACCTGCTCTCCGTGGTATTCCACCTCGCCGGCCGTGCTCAGGAAATCGAGAACCTGGGCAGCTGTAGCCCGTGGGTCGGCACTCATGGCAGCCTCCTTGGTTGTTTATCGCCGGGCAAAAAAATACCCCCGAAACTCGATTGTTTCGGGGGTTCAGGGAAAAGACTGCGATTTGGGAAAGATCAGTGGCTTAAAAAAGAAGCCCCTCGGAACGGAACCGTTCCGGGAGCCCACTTGAGGCCACTTGAAAACTTGCATCGCAAAAAAGTGTATGCCCGCAATTTGCCGAGCGCAATAGGTAATTCAGGGAAATTCGGGGGCAATTTGGTGGATCCCTGAATCAGACAACGGCAAGTCTGCCGAGGCCATTCCAAGCTCCCTTTTCGCGCGTCCCCAGCCGGTACCGGAGCGTGGCTGCCGGACGATGAGGGGTGAAGTACTGCCTATCGTAAAGCGTGGCCGAAAATACTGGGCTAGGGCGTGTTTGCAAACTATAACCAGAGTAGCAACGCCCCGATGTGCAGCATGGCCAGATAGTTCTCGGCCTTCTTCTCATACCTGGTGGCGATTCGTCGGAATTGCTTCAGCCGGTTGATTGTCCGCTCCACCAGATTGCGTTGCCGGTACAGGGCACGATTGAAAGGACCAGTGCGCCGTTCGTTGGTTTTCCGGGGGATGGTGTAGCGAATTCCCCGTCGCCTGAGATAGGCCCGAATCCTGCGGCTGCTTTATCCCTTGTCGCCGCAGACCCGCTGGGGCTTGATGCGGGGACGGCCACGCCCGGAGCGTCTCACCTCCCCTTGAGTCATCAACTCCTCGAACACGCTGGCCTCGTGCCGCTGGCCCGGGGTCAGCACGAAGGCCACCGGCTTGCCCTGCCCCTCGACTCTCAGATGGATTTTGGTCCCGAACCCTCCCCGGGGACGGCCCAGCG
The DNA here is from genome assembly GCA_963667765.2 of Dehalococcoidia bacterium. Taxonomy (GTDB): domain Bacteria; phylum Chloroflexota; class Dehalococcoidia; order Lucifugimonadales; family UBA3495; genus VXOI01. The sequence goes on from CAXXON010000003.1 coordinate 1,037,867, forward strand.
CCTGGTCGCCCTCCCCTTTTTTGCCCCGGCAGCGTGCTGATGTGCCCGCACGCTGGTCCCGTCCACATAATGGACCTCCCAATCAACCTGACCGGTGGCATCAGCTTCCCGCTGCACCTCAGCCAGAAGCCGGTCCCACAATCCCTGCTTTCGCCAACGGTAGAAACGGCTGGCCACGGTGGCCCAGGGGCCAAAGCGCTCGGGCAGATCCCTCCAAGGGGACCCGGTGCGCAAAATCCACAAGATCCCGTTGATGACCGTGCGATGGTCCCTCCCAGGTCGTCCAGTCTTCGGCTTCTGGGCCGGCAATAGCGGCCTCAGTCGTCGCCATTGATCATCCGTCAAAACCCCTCGTCCCACACACCACACTCCTCATATCAACCTGTCTCATCCAGTTTAGGCCCCACCATTGGGTTTGCAAACACGCCCTAGACTGCCGGGCAATCGGGCTGCGCTCCGCCTTGTAGTCCGCCGAAGTGAACTCCTGACAGTCCGTGCTGCCAATAGAATTATTTGCCGCGAGGAACTTGACCAGCACTGCAGGACTGGACCTGCCTGCGTAGAATGGCATTTACGGCGTTGCTTCCTCGTCACTCAGCTCCCTGGTCGCCGGATACGGGGGTCCAGCAGGTCCCGCAGGCCATCGCCCAGCAAATTGAACCCCAGCACCGCGACGAAGATGGCCGCCCCAGGCAATAGCAGCAGGCGGGGCGCAGTCTGCAGGTGCGGTCGGGCGCTGTTGAGCATGGCGCCCCATTCCGGCGTGGGTGGCTGGGCGCCCAACCCCAAAAAGCTCAGGCCGGCGATCCCCAGGATGATCCAGCCCACGTCCAGAGATGCAATCACGATGATTGGGCCGAGGATGTTGGGGGCAATGTGCCGGAGGATGATGCGCAGGTTTCCGGCTCCGGAGGCGCGCGCGGCCGTCACGTACTCCATCCTTCGCGCCCCCAGGGTGATCCCGCGAATGATGCGGGCGTGGCCCACCCACCACACGGCGCCGGCTGCCAGCAGCACGTTGAACAGACCGGGGCCCAAAGCTCCCGCAACGGCCAGCGCCAGGATCAACGAGGGGAACGCCAATAGCAGGTCCACCACCCCCATCATCGCCGTGTCCGGCCAGCCGCCGTGGTATCCGGACAGTATGCCCACCGTCAGGGCGATGGTCATACTGAGAACCAGGGTTGCGGCGGCAGCCAGCAGCGTCATGCGCGATCCATGGATAATCCGGCTGAAGGTGTCCCGCCCCAGATGGTCTGTGCCCAACAGGTGCTCCGGCGACGGAGAGAGCAACCTTTCGGGCAGGTTGATCTCGGTGGGATCATCCAGTGGGAGCCAGGGCGCCAACAATCCCGCCAGCAGCAGGGACATCACCAGAAACAGCCCCAAGGCGGTTCCCGGCTCCCGCAGCAGCGCATTCCACTGGCGGCGACGGCGTGAACCGCTGGTGGCGGCCCGGGCGGGATTTCTGGCCCCCACGCTGCACGGCCCTCCGTTCCTCCGGGCCTCTGTGGGGGCGGTTTGTCTGGCGTGTTGGGTATCGCTCGTCATTAACCGCTACACCTCTTCCCGTTCGTAGCGCAGGCGCGGGTCGGCCATGCGCAGGGCAATGTCAGCCGCCAGGTTGGCCAGCAGCACAACCACGGCAACATAAGTTACGAACCCTTGTACCACAGGGTAGTCACGGGTCAGCGCCGCGCCCACCATCAACTGACCCAAACCCGGCCAGGTGAAGATGGTCTCGACTATGACGGCGCCGCTGAGCAGGTAGCCAAGGTTCACTCCAGTGGCTCCGATGACCGGCAGCAGCGCGTTGCGCAGTGCGTGCCCGACGACGACGGCCTGTCGGGACAGTCCCTTGGCCCGCGCCGTGCGGATGTAGTCTTGCCCCAGTATCTCCAGCATGCTGGCGCGTATCAGCCGCATCAGTTGAGCCATCGGCGCAAGGGACAGCGCGATGGCCGGCAGCACGATTTGGGAACCCGAACCGTAGCCCAGGGCCGGCAACCAGGACAGTTTGACCGCGAACAGAATGATCAGTCCGAAGGCCAGGGCGTAGGATGGAGCTGCCGCGCCCACCAGCGCCGCCAGGCGCGCGATGGCATCCACGGCGCCGCCCCGTCGCTGCGCGGACAGAATGCCTACAGGCACGGCGACCAGCAGCGCCAGGGCCAAAGCAGCCGCAGTGAGCAGGACCGTTGGGACGGTGCGGCGCGCCAGCTGGGCGGCCACGGGCCGTTCCGTCACGTAGGAGCGGCCCATGTCGCCCGATAACGCCCCTGACATCCAGCGAACGTATTGCGCCGGAAGAGGGGCGTCCAGGCCCAGCTCGGCGCGCAAGGCAGACACTGCGGCCGGGCTGGGCATCTGGCCGGGGTTGCGCTGGCGCAGGACAATCTCGGCAGGATCGCCCGGCGCCAGATTCAGCAGCGCAAAGCTGGCCGCAGAGATTACCAGGAGCATCAGCGGTAGTATGGCCAGCCGTCGGACTAGGTATGCTCCCATGCTGGCGCTGACTTCTTATTCCAGAGTATCCCCGCGCCGAATCACTGGGCGAGTCCAATGCGGTGGTCGAAGAAATAGAGACTGGTCGGGTGCGGCTCGAAACCGGTTACCCGATCACTGACGCCGTACACCATGTACACATGGGCAACCGGCAGAAAAGCGCTTTCGTCGGCTACGACAGCCAAAGCGTCGCAGGCGATCCCCTTTCGCTGCTCGATATCGGATAAATTGCCGGCTCTGGCCACTATATCGACCAGTCTGGAATTGTCGTAGTGGCCGTAGTTGTTGGCGCCGCTGCCGCTGGCATCGGCCCGGATACCGGCGTACTTGCTGACGTTTACCACCGGGTCTCCGGTTTCGACAACGTTGTTGAACCACCCAAAGAGATCCCATTCCGGCTCGTTGACCACGGTCCATTCAGTGATGCGGACCTCAGCCTGAATGCCCACGCCGACCAGCATTGCCTGGGCGGCCTCGGCCATAATGGGCAACCGGAACCTCTCGGGATAACCGCCGATAACAATTTCCAGCGGCTGACCGTCCTTGTCCAGGACTCCGTCGCCGTTGCTGTCGGCGTAGCCGGCCTGCGCCAGCAAATTGCGGGCTTGGTCAGGGTCGTAGCCCGGCGCGGTCACTCCAGGACAGGACACCAGGGCTTCCGGGAGCAGCAGTTCAGCGAAAGACCCGGTTCCCTCCGGAGCGACCAGGTCCGCAATGCTCTTGCGGTCGATGGCGTGGGCCACTGCCCGGAGCACCAGAGGGTCGGACAGCGTGCCGCGCTCGAAATTGACCCACCACATGACCACGGAAGTGCCGATGCCGGCGGTCAGGCTGTGCATACCTGGCTGGGAGTTGATTGCCTGGGCTCCATTGGGTGAAATGTTGATGGCAACGTCAATATCCCCTGCCTGCAGGGCCAGCTCCCGGCTGTTGGTGTCGGGAATGGCGAGATGCTCGATGCCGGCCAGTGGTGGAGTTCCACCCCAGTAGTCGTCGTTGGCCACGCTGCTGAGGCGCTCCTTCTGGACATACTCGGTGGGAATGTAGGGGCCCGTCAGGGCGCCCGCGTCTATGAAATTGCCTTCGCCGGCGGCATCCGCTGCGGCGGCGTCGGTAATCGCCGTGGCCGGAGAGGTCAACAGGCCTGGCAGGGTCGGTCGTGGATCCGTCGTGGTGACCGTGATGGTCTGGCCATCCTTGACGGACACGGTGTCGATGCCCAGATTTTCCGCCGATGCTGGAGACAACCGGATGGTCCTCTCCAGAGAGGCCTTGACTGCCTGAGCATCCATGGCGTTCCCGTTGTGGAATCTGACATCCGTCCGGAGCGTGATTTCCCAGGCTAACGGGTCTATCTGAACGGCGGCCGTCGCCAGCCACGGTTCCGGACTGAGATTGGCTGCGGACAGCCGGAACAGGTTTTCCGACATTCCCGACTGGTTGGCGACCCAGCCGCTTTCCACCGGGTCCAGGGGGCTGTCGAGCCAGATGACGCCGGCATTCAGGATGGGACGTTCCCCAACATTGGCCGGGTCCGCTGGCTGTTCCGATGTTCCGGTCGCCTGAGGGGATTGTTGCGGAACCATGGTTGCTGCCGTGGAGGTAGGTGTGTTTTCCGGCGCGGCTGCTGGCGCTCCGCAGGCCACTGCCAGGGCCAGTAATAGGGCAAAGGCCGCCGGAATAATATATGTGATACTTTGTATCAGTAGATTTGGCAAAACCATTCTCCGAATGGGAAATGATGGGCAAATACCGATGTCTGAGTTCAGGGGCAACAGGTGTGACAGCCCGATGGGCGAGCGGAGGGTCAGCCTCCGCCCGAACTGGAGCGCTGCTCTGCGCGGGGCCGCTTAACTCGGCCCTTTGTTGGCCCTATCCGCCAAACCGTCACGCCGCCGCGGGCGTCGAGGGCAGCAAGGCCGCCCCCGTCGGGCCGCCAGTACAGTTCGGCCACTGAGACCCCAAGATCTTCCGCCCCTATCGGTCTGCCTTTTCCATTTCTTTGCAGCGACCACAAAACCACTGCCCCATCGCGCCCCCCCGATGCCAGGCGCCTCTCGCCGGGCGAAAAAGCAAGCGTCGTAATGGGTTGTTCATGAAACTTCAGAACGCCGGGCCGCGTGCCTTCGGGGCCTTTCCCCCGGAAGACCCAGACCGTAACCGCCTCGCCGCCTCCGGTGGCCAGAAGGGTGCCGCTATGGTCAAAAGCCAAGGCCGACGGCTTGGCGGCATATCCCCACATCTCGGAGTCCTGACCCGTGGCGCGGCGCCAGAAGTGCACCGAGTTGTCCTGGCTGCCGCAGACCACGATGCCCCCATCCGGGCTTAGTACCATCGACACTAAAGACCCCTGCCACTCCAGCTTTTGCTTAGCCTCGCCGGTGTCCGCGCTGAAAAAGGCCACTCGACCGTAACAGGCAGTTGCCAGTTCCCTCGGGCCAGACCAGGCGATGGCGCTGACGGTGCTGGGGTGATCATCAGATCGCCAGACCTCCGCGCCGTCCACGTCATACACGCGAACCTGCCGGGAGCAGGAGGCGGCCAGTCTTTGGCCGTCCTTCGACCACGCCACGTTTTCCGCCCAACCGCTCCCGACGTCGATAGCACGGGTTACCCGTCCTTCGGCGGCATCCCAGAGCAAGACTCGTCCGTCTTGGCCGGCCGTAGCGAACACGCTTCCCTTCGGGTGGATTGCCACCGAGAGCACGCCGCCGTCATGAACCCCGTGCTGTTCCCAGGCCCTCTCGCCCGACTCGCCGTCAAAGGCGTAAACGCCGCCCTCGGCATCGCCGACCACCAGCGTCTCTCCGCCCCCGCTCCAGCCCCCGGCCATGGCGTAGTCGCCGACCATCGCAAACCAGCCCTGCTGAAGAACGCCCATCGCGCTGCCGGCATCTAAATCAGACATGCTTCGAACCCCTCCCTCATACTCTGTCCATCGAGGTTGCGTCCGATGAAGACGAGCTGATTGCGGCGGGGCGCGTCCCCCCACTCGCGGTCCGGCTGGCCGTCAAAGAGCATGTGAACCCCCTGGAAGACGAAGCGACGCGACTCCCCCGCGACACTGATGAAGCCCTTCATCCGGAAGATGTCCACCCCGCGCTCCCGGAGCAGTTGGCCGAGCCAGGCGTTGAGCTTTTCGGGGTCGGCGTCACCGTCTACCTCAATAGAGATCGATCCCACCTCGTCGTCGTGCTCGTGCTGGGCGACCCAGGTTCGCTCGGCTTCGGCGGGAACCGCCGCTCCCTTGATGCGTTGTGTGTCTGTCTCTGTGTCTGTGCAGGCAGGCTCGGAGCAAAAGTTGCCCCCCAGTTTGAAAGCCTCTCCATCCGCGTTCCTCAGTTGGAGATCGAATTCCTCCGCGAGGTGCTGGGCGTAGAGGCCAACCCTCCCCGGCGTAGCGACCTCAAAGAAGAATGACTTTCGTCCAGGGGAATCGAGCCGGAGGCTCACATGCTTTCCAACCGGAATCTCTTCCTCCGGCTGAATGACCTCCGCAGGTTCGGCGTACTGCCGTACACACCACTCGGCGCTCTCCCGGAGGGCAACGTCATCCGTGCCCTGATTGGGCACGACGACGAGCGACATCGCCGGATCAGGTCCATCGGCGAGGTTGAGTTCGTAGCGGCCGGTATCGAGCGAATAGACTCCCGTCCATTCGAAGGGATACTCAGGTTCGAGGAAGGTGGGACGACGCTCGAGCACCTGGTCCAGGTCGAATGCGCTGAGGTCTAGTACAGTGTCGACGGGTACGTTCGCCCGCTCGCTGCGCACGACTCGTGCCATTCGGTTCATGCCCCTGAGCCGAGCTTCCAGACTGTCAAGGGCCTCGCCGTTGACCAGGTCCGTCTTGTTGAGGACGAGAACGTCTGCGAACGCGATTTGCTCCGTGCTTTCGTCGCTTCGGCCGAGTTGCTGATCGATGTGGGCTGCGTCGACGAGTGTGACGATTCCGTCAAGGGCGTATTCAGCACGAAGCTCCTCGTCCATGAAGAAGGTCTGAGCGACCGGACCGGGATCAGCGAGCCCGGTGGTTTCCACCAACACATAGTCGAACTTGTCGCGGCGCTTATTTAGGTTGTTGAGTACCCGAATCAGGTCTCCGCGCACCGTGCAGCAGATGCAACCGTTCGACATCTCGAAGACCTCCTCGTCAGCGTTGATGACGAGGGCCTGATCGATGCCGACCTCCCCATACTCGTTCTCGATCACGGCAATGCGCTTGCCGTGCTCCTCAGTCAGGATCCGGTTGAGCAGGGTCGTCTTGCCAGAGCCGAGAAAGCCGGTGAGGATGGTGACAGGTACTTTGCGCTGCATGTTCATATAGAATCCTCCTTCAAATTTTATTGATATATAGTCTCACTTATAAATTGCAAACAGCCGACGATGTCGGTATTGGGATGACGTATCTACCAGGCAGTACGCGCTGCTGACGCTGTCGCACTGGGAGAAGTAGACCAACGCCCCCTTCGCCGGTCCAACTTTCTGATAGTCAGTCTCCACTGGTGAACAGGGTGCTCTTACCGGCTTCGTTGGGTCTGACGACGACCATCAGGGTACTCACGCTTGCATCAAAGGTAACCTTGCGCAGGGCCATGCACGCGTCCAATTCCACAATCACGTCATCTGACGGCAAAGAGGTCATCCTCCAGGGGCACGACTGCTCCGTGTTGCGGAACGGCGTTGAACCGCGGCGGCACATAATCGCTGCCCCGCTCCTCCAGGTCATGCTCATTGATGAGCACTGCGTCCCCCGAGCCATCGTAGAAAATGGTCGCCCACTCCTCTCCTACATACAGGTGCACCGGACGGTCCCCGGCCAAATCGATGTCAAGCCTCTGCGTCGGTGCTTCCACCAGGTCGAAGTGATCTTCGTAGGGTTCCATCAATATGCCGCGGTCAAACAGGTGGGCGGCATTGGCGTCAGGGGAAAAGGCGATTGCATAGCGGCCGTTCCGGGTTGAATAAATCCGGCCAGCCCGGGATCCAAGATTGAAACGGTCCTGGTCCACCTCTCCCGTTTCCAGGTCTATTACGGAGACCTTGCCCTCCTCCCCGTCGCCGATCAGCAAACGCCCCATGACTGGCGGACCCTCGTGGCCGTCGACTGCAATCGTCTCGCCATGGTCATCCCCGTGGTAGCCGTGTGGGTCCGGGCCAAAAAATTCAAGGGGGTCAACGAATTCCCCAAAGGCGATTAATTTGGACTCATCTGCCTTGGTATTGCGCAATGGGTCATACAGCCATTCGGCCTCCAGGTTCAGGCCGACGGTAAACACCAAGTCCGCATCCGCGACCTGGGGCACATCTTGACCTCCCGGCGAGAAGGAGTTAGGAGTGGGTTCCGGACGCGTAGCCTTCAGGGTTGGCTGGGAGGTGACAGGTGCAACGCCGACAGCAGTGGTTGCGCTTGGCCCTTCCGTTGTCTTCGTGTCCTGGTCATCTGCGCCGGCTGTCAGCAAGTCCCCGCAGAATACGATAAGGCCGATGGTTAACGACTGGGCCAGACGGCCCAAATAAATAGTGCGACCTAGTTTCAATGGCAACCGGAGTCCTCCATTCTTGATTATGATTTGAACTTGATGCGGAGCTTAGTGCTGCCCAGGTTAGTGATGATACTTTGTATCAGTTATAGGCAAGCGACACCGTAGGCTCAGCCGATTGGAACGAACCATTACCTACTCCCGTGGAAGGGGCAAGAGCCGCAGATCACGTACAACTCGATACGGTGGTCGATGACCTCTCCCGGAATTTCGGAGCCAATTGCGCTGATCAACCGTTCCACAGCGGCGGCCTTGAATTCCTCCACTGCGCCGCATTGAATGCACACTGAGTGGTGATGGTGATGACCAAGTCGGCAGAGGCTGTACATTTGAGATCCGTCTATCGTGGCAAGCTTGCAGACCGCCCCCGCCTCAAGAAGCAGCTTGATGGTGCGGAACACTGTTGCCCGGCCCACCGAAGGCAGTTCTTCGATGAGAGCCTCCGCCGTAAAGCTGTCCTGCTTCCGCTCCAGGAGCTCGGCAATCGCTTTCCTGGGAGCAGTGGCTCTGTAACCCAGCTCCTCCAACACTGCCAAAAGCTCTTTGTGTGGAATCACAAGACCTCTTTCTGACACTAAGTATCATTTACGCTGCTGCCGTTAAAAATGCCGTATCTTTTTGGTCAGTGATACAAGGTATCATCCTAAAATTATCTTGTCAACCATGGGTACATGCGGGACAGGGTCTTATATCTTGACGTTGCGGCTGGGAATCTTGCCTTCGGATTGAATCGGAGGCGGCAGGCCGGCAGGGCCTGGGTCCTGAGAGACCGTTTTGAAGCTTGGCCACCGCACCTTTGCTTACATAGCCCGAACAGCTGCTTGGGCCGTGCAGCCCGCATGTTGCAAGAACGGGCTAACCCTTGACTCGAGGGTAGTACCACACGGGAATCCGGCTATGCAGGCATCGATGTGGCCAAGGACCGGCTGGATCTGACTCTCAGGCCGCCGGGCACAGTCCGGACCGTGACCTACGACGCTGCCGGGGTTCGGAAACTGGTGTCGGAGTTGCAGTAATTGGAAGCGTCGGTGGTGGTCCTGGAGCCGACGGGCGATCTGAAGTTGACTTTGGCCGGTGCCCTGGTCACGGAGTCCCTGCCGGTGGTGGTCAATCCAGGCCAGGTGCGGGACTTCGCCAGGGCCAAGGGGAGACTGCCCCAGACCGATGTGCCGGACGCCCAGTGTTGGGTCAAATCAAGAATGGCACGGGTAGAGATGGTGGAGTTTGCGTCGGGCATCCTTGGCGGTGAATCGCCAGTTGATGGTGTCTCCCGCAGTGTTGCGTTCAAATACGCAGGCGCTGATGCCCCTTTCCAGGCTGTCCTCGTCGCCGTTGCGCCGCCGCAGGCAGGCTCGGGACAGGACGCTGAACTCGATTTCCGCCATCCCTTCGGCAAGCTCAGGACAGGATTCAGCCAACTCCCATGCTTGGGCGTGTGGGCTTGGGCGTGTGGTGGAACTGCAGTCGCTTGGCGATGCGCCGCGCTTCCGAGGCAGGAAGGGTCTCGTACAGCGACGCCATCCGGTGGGTGTTCAGGTTGTCCAAAACCAAGCGGATCACCGGGACATCCGGATAAGCCTCATCCACCAGCCAGCGCATTTGATGGGCGAAGTCCTCCGTGGTCCGCCGCCACCTGACGCCTCCTGAGCTTGTCGAAGGACAGCCTTGGGCTCGCAGGTCAGGAACAGATTGCGGGTGCCGGCCCGCCGTATTCGTAGTCATCCCGCCTGGGACGTCCGGGCCCGGCCGGGAGGGGAGCCCTGGTCTCGGCCAGCAGTTGGGTGGAGGTCTCGTCGAAGCAGACCACGGGCCTGTTGGGACCATATGGTTCGCCATAGAGGTCCAGCACATCCTCCATGGCTGCCACGAACCCCCCGCCTATCTTGGGGATGCACCACTGCTGCTTCCGCCACGGTTTGAGTGTGTTTTTTTCAAGTGTAGCCGCACCGTCTCGTGGGACAAGGATTCCACCAGACCCACCTCCACCACCTTGCCTGCCAACGCCCGCAGCGTCCAATGATCATGTCCCTCGGGTGCCGGGCTGCAGGCCAGGGCTATCAGGTGGGCTTCCACCTTGTCGTCCACCTTCCGGTACGGGTCGGGCGAGTTGTGGTGCCGCAGCACTTCCTCCAGTCCATCCTCCATGTAGCGCCGTTTGATTCGGAACACCGTCCGTTCCGAAAAATCCAGGGCGGTCGCCACCTGAGGAACCCATGAGCCTGCCGAAGGGCCAACCCTCGTCGGTCTTGAGCAGAATGCGGGCCCGAGTGATGGCCTGGGTCGAGTTCCTGCCAGCCCGGATCATCTTCTTGAGCCGTCCCTTCTCCTGCACAGTCAGGTGGGCTCCGTAAACCTCTTGCACCATGGATGCCCCCCCAAACACAACTTCAGTCCCAAAAGTAGCATCCACGGCCAGACCATGTACTACGTGACGATACGGCTTTGACCCAGTACTAACCAGGCGCGAGCACGTCGTGCTCGTCGGACCCGCCGGCGTCGGCAAGAGCTTCCTAGCCCAGGCTCTGGGCTATGCCGCCGTCAGAGCGGGACACACCGTGCGTTTCATCCATGCGGACGACTACTTCAAGACTATGACCCAAGCCAGAGTCGACAACTCCCTGCAGCGCACCTTCCGCACCTTCCTGGCTCCGGACTTGCTGATCATCGACGACCTGGGCCGGCACCGGGCTTCCAGCTTCGCAATCACCAGCAACCGGGCCGTGGACGAATGGCTGGGTCTGTTTGAGGACCCCATCCTGGGGAGCAGCGCATTGGACCGGCTTGCCAACGCCAGCTATCAGATAACCATCGAGGGCCAAAGCTACCGGGAACGGCTGTCTCCACACCGCGCCTTACTGTAGGCAAAGGGGGTGATTGACCGGCTAACCGCAACCTGATACAAGTCCATGTCGCGGGTAATCAGAGTGGCCGGATGTCCGTGAATATCACTGGCCTAATGACCCTGAATAACCACACTGATCCAGGTGGACGGCAGCCACCATCCCTGGCTGGGGGAGCGGGCAGACAGTTCGTCCTGCTCCTCGCAGTGGACGACGCCACCGCCACTGTGGCCCAGGCGGTATTCCACCATACCGAAGACACGCGGGGCTATCTGGTCCTGCTGGAAGGGCTGGTGCGGCAGTGGGGAATCCCCCTGGCCCTGTACAGCGACCGCCACTCGGCCTTCAAGTACAACGCCCGCCGGGGACCCGTACTTTTCTAGTCCACCCAGTTCGCGACGGTGGTGCGGGAGTTGGGCATCCAGCAGATCTTCGCCATGTCCCCACAGGCCAAGGGCCGGGTGGAGCGGATGGCGTCCACCTTGCAGGACCGGCTGGTCACCGAGCTGAGGCTGGCCGGTGCTACTACCGCCGGTGCTACTGCCATGGAAGAGGGAAGAGGCCAACGAATTCCTGCACGAATATCTGCCCCGGTTCAACAAGCGCTTCGCCGTGGCGGCGGAGTAGCCGGAGCCGGCCTACCGGCTGGTGCCTGCTGACTGGTCCCTCACCGAGACAGTCAGCATCAGGCACACCCGAAAGGTCGCCCGGGACAATACGGTCCACTACCAGTGGCGGGTGCCGCAACTGCTGCCCGGGGCGGAGCGCCCCAGCTACGCCGGGCTACAGGTGGACGTGCTGGAACGGGCCGACGGGGAGCTGATGATCCGATACAAGAGAGAAATCGTTGATTTCCAGGAGGGTGAACCGCCCGCGTCAGCCCGGTGGGGAGAAGGCACTGGCCTCTTTCCCAGCGCTGACAAACTGGAGACGGCCAGTGGTCTGTCCAGCAGCCACCTGGATGAGGGCCGGCGGAAGCTCCTGGCGGACCTGGAGTCATCAGTGCAGAAGCGGGCCAAGGCCAAGAAGGCTGCCGCCCAGGGGAAACCGGTGCGCCACCAACTGCACCGCAAACCTACGCCCACCCAGCAAGCCCGGTGGGACGCAGTACAGCAGGCCAAAAGTCAGGGACTCTCCCTGCGGGCCATCGGCAGGGAACTGGGCTTGTCTCGGGTGGCTACCAGGGAGCTGGGCTTGTCTCGGGTGGCTACCAGGAAATATGCCATGGCGGAGACTCCCCCCACAAAGCTGCTCAGCGCCAAGGAACGGGCCAAGGCCGAAGCCCTGGTACTGGCCCAATCACAGATGGCCGCAGACTAACCTGGCGACATATTAGCTTTTCAAATTAGGGGACGTAATCGCTGGACAACAACAGAATGACACTCAGCAAGGCGGTGACCGCCGGTAGCCGTAGCGGCCGGACCGGGTGCCATGCCCACGATGTCGTTGGTCTGAGCCTGCTCGTCATCCCGGACCAGAGCCTCGCGGAGCTGGGTAGAGCGTGGCTGCCCCAATTCCCTACAGGCCCGTCGCTCCGATATACCGAGGGATGAGCGGAGGTGCCGGACACATTGGCGGCGACGGGCGGGGCTCAGAGGATTCCCTCCGCGGCCTCCTTGAGTATCTGGTTGTCCAGGGTGAGTTCGGCCACCGCCCTCTTGAACCGGCTGTTCTCTGTTTCCAGCTCCTTGAGTCGCCGGGCCTGGTCGACGGGACGGCCCCCGTACACGCTCCGCAAGCGGTAAAAGGTCTGTTCCGAGACCCCAAGGCGACGGACGGCCTCCATAACGGAACTGCCCGAGGCGATTATCACCTCCACTTCCCTGAGCTTGTTGATGATTTCCTCGGCCGTTTGTTTCCTCCTTGGCATTTCTCATCCCCGTTTTGCCCAGAATCCTAACATCGATTCTGGATCGTTGTCCGGGAGGCAGTTCACTGTACGAACACCTATTTCCCGTGCCGCCGGACCTGGACCTCCTGCCTCACTCTCAATTCCCTCAAGTAGAAGCACACCGGGTCACTGGGAGACGGGCGTTGCCGCGAGAAAGCCTGCCTGTCCCCTCCAACTCATGAATGATATCTCACAGGAGACAACTCCTCCGGAGAACCGAACCGACAGGCATTCTCACAGGCCCTTGAACCCCCGACCGGCTATGGAAACCCGGCTGAAGGGCCCACTCAAAAAAGGCCGGCCCAGCCAGCGAAGCGGAAAAGAACCGTCACGGTGGAGCCCGGACCCCGCCCCTCCCATCCTGGTGTATCGACACCACCAGCCTCCCCGACACCGCCAGGAACATGTACACCGTCACCAACACCCCGTGAAGGGCGTAGCCCAAATTGAGCCGCTCCAGCGCCTCCTCCCTGGTAACCCCCAGCTCCTCGAAATCAATCTCCCACTGCCCCACCAGGTTGTGGTCTGGCAACACAGCCGGGTAGTCCGGGGATACGTAGAGGGCCACAATAACCCCCATACCCACTAGTGTCGAAAGAAACCCGACCACGAACGTACACTGGTGCATGAGCCGCCGGTCCCGGTTGGCCAACTCCACCCGGGGATCCCTCAGGACCAAAAGGACCACCACCACCGCCGCAAACACCGGAATTATCACCGAAAGCTGGACCGTGATAGATACATTGGTGATTACTAGCAACACCCCGTAGACCATCCCTGTCGGTGGCAGGGCCACTGCCGCCGCCTTCCTCACCGGACTGCCCGACTGACTCCCGCTACGGTATTGCCAGTGCCACAGAAGGTGGAACGCCAACCCCGCGGTTGAGGCCAGTGCCAGGTTTATCATCAGCGCCACCACGGATGGCATGAGCGGGGCGAAGAGATCCTGGGCGAAATGGAGGTTGTAATGGTCCATGCCCAACGGAGCAAACTGGAGCAGGGGGGTGCCGAGGACGAAGAACAGGGTGACCCAGAAGAACTCCCGGAGCGAATTCTCCCGGTCAGCAAAGAGAAACCCCTGACCCACCACCAAGAGGGCGGAGATTCCGAAGCATGCCGCAGTCGCCACGAAGACGTTCCACTCTGGCAGAGAAATGGCGAACCCACACAGTGCGACACCGACCCCGACCAAGATGACCCGGAGCGTCAGGAATTGCCAGACCTCCCGGACCAGAACTTTTCTTTCATTCAAGAAAGGGGAGGGGTCAGGACCGGAGTGATACTCCTCCTGTTCCGGTGAACTCGCTGACCCCACTAAGTCAGGAACGATGGAAGCTAGTCCCGCCAAGGCGAGGAGTCCCTCGGCCTCCGTCGGGGAGAGGTTCAGGGCCCGGGCAAACACCAACAGCCGCTCCACAGTGGGGCGGGTGAACCCCGACTCCCAACGGGAGACGGTGGCGTGGCTGTACCTCCGGGCAAAGCCAGTGTCGATATCCCCCATCCTCCGGAGAAGCTCCTCCTGGGACAGACCACGGCGACCGTCCTCATGAACGAAGTTCTCCCGGTAGGAACGCATGACAAACCCCACTTGGACCGCCCGGTCCTTCTGCACATCCGCGCCGGAGTTCATGGTCATGGACATTTCACCTGAACGAAGTTCATCCCGGCCGACACAGTACTCGGGGACCAACACCCCTGCCGGTATTCCCACGCTCGCATTTTAGCCCCCGCACGAAGCCTACATTTTTCAGGAAAGTCCAGCCGCAAGTTCTTCACACCCTGTCACAGTGTCATCACTCCATACCCCAGAGCTTCAGGCCACTGGACTTCCCACATCCGGACTCTTTTGACGCACAGGTCGCTTATGCCTATGTCCATTTCGGCAGGGACATATGTCCATGTGTTCCAGAACGCGGTCTTCATACGGATTTCCGAAGCGGGTGTACCTGTACTTCATGGTGGGATAGCACTCATTTCTCGAAATACATATAGGCGAGATGCTGACTCAACCAAAAAAGATAATTGCTAAGCCCATATAGCAGCCAAACCAAGGGATGAAATTGACGCCCATTAAGCCCGGGTACAGAAGCTGTGAAAGACAACCCTGTACATACTGGGGAGCCCGAATTCCGAGACGGTCCTACGGGGAGTTGCGGACAGTGCCCGTACCCTGACCTGGGCTGGGTACGGCGCCATAGTGGTCCGCCCTGAGTTGGGCGACGGACTGAGAGCAGTTACCTCGGGAATTCCACCAGAGACTGGGAAGTCAGCCTGAACCGGGTCGGATGGATTGCCAGTGGAGGACTGCCTCGAGGTCGAAGTTCGCCACGTTGATACCGTGGTCGGCACCGTGGTCGTTCGCGCCAAGGTCGACGGAGGGTGGCAAGGGCGGCGAGAACATGTACCACTGGGGTGTCGAAGGCCGGCATAAATGTCCGGTTAAGTGTTCAGCATAAATGTCGCTGTAAGGGAGTTTGACGAGGAGAGAGCCGGCCGAGATTACCGCCCGGGCGGACCAGCGGCATCCATGTACTTCTTGATGGTGGCCTTGTGGAGACCAAACTCCCTCTCGATTGCTCGCAGCGACATCCCATTGCACCTAGCTTTCTTAATCGCCTTCAATCTCTCCTTCTGCGGGAAGGTCGGTTTGCGCGGAGGGATGGTTGCGGGTGTCGAGCTGGCAGGCCTACTGCCGGTGAAACCCACCTGACGTTCCTCATCCCCTGCCCTTGAGTCCAGGGACTTAAGGATTTCTGCCCAGCGGCCGGTCCGAGTAGTAGGCCCCCGGCGGGCGACAGGAGAGGAGTGGCCGTATCTCCCTTGTCGTTGCGGAGGAACGCCGGTCTGGGCGGTGCCTCCTGGGCGTTGATCATGTGCCCCTCGTGGCGTACCCTGAGCCGGCTGTCCAGTCCTTCCGGCACCTCCACGACCGCGTTGGCATAGCTGGGGCGCTCCGGCTTCGGCAGCAACTGCGGGGTATGCAGCTGGAATTTCACCGTATTGTCCTTGGCCACCTTCCGGGTGTCCTTGATGCACAGGAATTGGTTCAGGCACAGATCGGAGAACTGCGAGGGGACCCGGAAGCGCCGGTTGTATCGCGGCAGAAACTGTTCCAGCACGCCGTTGGTCTCGCCGATGCTGCTGGCGCCCGCCAAACGCATTTCGGTAACCAACCGGCCCTGAAGAGTTCCGGCAGCGCGCTCCACGCGGCCCTTCGCCTGGGGCGAGAGGGCGAATATCATCTGTATCACCAGGCGTCCATGGCCCGGCTCAACTGGGTCGGCGTTCCGGGTAGGCCGGCCCCTGGTGTGTGCCTGAAGACCCCGTGCCGGTCGACGTAGAGGGTCACGGGAATGCCAGCATGCTGCACCAAGTCCCGGATCAGCGGGAAATAGGTGAAGGACTCCTCCTTCTCGCAGAAAAAGGCGTTGGCCGACGTGTCGGTGGCATCATCCACTGCGATGAGCAGCGTGAACGTCTGAGTTTGGTTCCTGAGCCACGGGTGAAAGCTGCCGTCCAACTGGATCACCATCCCCTCCCGGGGCATTCGCTGGCGGCGTACCAGGAGCTTGGGCAGAGGTCTTCGCCGCGGACTCTTCAGCCCGGCGTTGACCAGGATGCGGCGCAGGGTGGTCCTGCCGATGTCGATGCCCTCGCGTTCGCTGAGATGAGTATGATTGGCCCCTGGGTACCTGGTGCCAGCCAGATGAACTACCTCGGCCAAAACGGCCTCGGGAGTGGTATTGGGCGCTCCGCGGCCCCTGTGGCCGTGGGCAACCGAGGCGACTCCCTTTTCCTGGTACGCTGCCAGCATACGCCCGGTCTGCATGGTGCTGGCACCCATCAGCGTGGCCGCCTGATCCAAGGTCATGTGCTCTGCCATCAGGTTGTTGAGAACCTGTAGTCTCGCCTGTTCCTTGGGGGTCGATATCACATTCTCAATGGAGTGTAAGCGACATTTTTGCCGGCCTGTTAACGAGGACCCTTTTGCTGGACGTCAACAACTGAGGTGGAGAAACTGTGTACCACCTGCCTGATGGCTGGCGGCGGTAGGTAAATGAGGCAGAGCGGCGAAGTTGAAGAAGAAGGAAGAGACGGCGTTGACGGTGGGCCTTATTCTTCGGCAAGGTCGTCCGGAGCTTGCGAGGCGGCGCTCTCCCTGCTGCGCTTGAGCCAGTAGCTCTCGCCGTTCATCTCCGGGATGTGGACGTGATGGGTGGGGCGGTCCTGCAGGGCTTTGGTGAGCCGTTCCGAGCCGAGAACCTCGGCCCACTCGTCGAAGGGCAAGTTGGTGATCACCAGGATGGAACTCGGTTTGTAGCGCTGGCAGGCTGCTAGCCTAGGCCCAGTGAGACGTGAGTCTCGCCGGTGCCGCTGTTGCCGACGGCGATGACGTTCTCGCCGCGCTGGATGTACTCGTAGCGTGCCAGTTCCAGCACCAGGGAACTCACCCGACCAGCCTGCCTGTCGCAGGCGTCATAGGCTACCGGAGGGAGGGTCAGCAGAGCCTTCAGGTCTCACTCCACGCTGACCTATGCTCTCCGTGTGGCCCCGAAGCCCAGCGTCCATCCGCTCCAGACAGCGGCGCTCCAGGTAGGCATTCAGGGCGCCAAAGCTCTCGAAGGACGGGATGGGCACCAGGAAATTGCGACTAGAGTAGCCCACCAAGCCCTCAACCTTACCTTTGTCGTTGCCCTTGCCGGGCACCCGAACCAGTCGTAGAACAGGTGGTGGGACTGGAACTCGGTGAATGCGCGGGTGCGCTGGCGCCGACCGTCCCCCAGTTTCTGGCCACCACCACCAGCTTGGTATTGTCGTAGAGGATGCTTTGTGGCACACCGCCCAGGAGGGCGAAGGCTGAGACGTGGCCGTCCAGGAAGGCCTCGGTGGTCTCCGACGGGTAGGCCTTGGCGAAGCACCCGTCGCTGTGAGGCAGGTCTAGGACGAAGCAGTGGGCCTTTCGCTTCACCCCGCCGATTACCACAAGAGCCTCGCCGAAGTCGCACTGGGCCTGACCCGGCAGGAGGGACAAAGGCACGAACATCTCCCTGGTCCGGCGGCGGTGCTCCCTGACGTAGTCCTTGACGATGGTGTATCCGCCGTCGAACCCGTACTCGCCCCTGAGTCGCTCGAAGATGCGTTTGGCGGTGTGTCGCTGCTTCTTGGAAACGCGGTGATCGTCATCCAGAATCTGGCCGATGACGCCGCTGCAAGCCTCATCCTAAGCTTGCCGAAGGGTTCGGGCGCGGCGGCAGAACCCTTCGCCGCTAACCCAGAGAGGTCGAGTAGGCCAGCATCTTGCGCACCGTGTCCCGGTGAAACCCGAACACCCGGGAAGCGTCCCTCACACTCATACCCTCCAGCATCACCGCCCGGCGAACCCGCAGATATACGTCCACACTGTACATCCATGGCACCATCCATTGGGCTGGCTACTGCCCCTACGGATGGAGGTAGGCGGTATAATTTGCAACCGCCAAATGTCAGTGGCTACCCTCCCGCACGGGACACTTTACCTCCACTGCTTATACCACGTCCGGCGTTCCGGTGATCCGTTTGGTATTGTCCGGGGGTGTTGAAAAAGTCGGTTTGGGGCATTGATGCAGGCATATCAAGAGGAAAGGGGGCAGGCGTCAGTGTGGCGGGTACTTTCAGGCAGACCAAACCACAGCAAGAGATATACTTTCACTTGACGCCGACCGCGATCTTCGGTTGACATTGGGTCCGCCAGTCCGGCCATTCCCTGGCGGTTCGGTGTTTTGGCCCAGGCGCCTCACCGCCTTAGCCACGTTATGGGCAATAGCGGCCATGAATCCCTCGCAGTCCACCTTCGCCAATCCCCGCAGTCTGGTTCGGGCCCACTCCAGCCGGTCCAGGGATGCAAAAGTCCCCTCGGCTACGGTCTGGCGCCGGTTCGTCTCCCTCCGGTAGTCCTCGCTGCGGTTCCGCTCTCCAACCCGCACGAACTGAGGGTAAAAGATGCTCAACGTCACTTGCCGCCGCTTCTCTTTCGGCGGGAGACACTGGTCCTTCACCGGACATCCCTGGCAATCACCCTGAATCGCCTGATACTTGTAGCTTAGGAACCGGTTGCTGAAGGGCCCTCGGCGAGGACCTTGCCCTGGGAACAGACCAGGTGATCACCGTGCCAGGTGATCACCGTGATAGACAAACTCTCGACGGGCCATCTGGCCCGAACTCTGGTTGAGGTGAAGGGGATGCAGGCTGTGATTCCCTGCTCATCCAGGCTTTGCCGCAGTTGGCCCGCGCTGTACCCGGTGTCCGCCGCCAGCGACAGCGGCTGGATGGGCACCTCCTCCAGCATCGGCAGCAGCGCTTTCCATTCCGCCTCGGAGGAGCGCGCTATCGCTCTCGATACGATGAAGCCGCTCCGGTCTACGACGATGTTCTCCTGGTAGGTCAGGTAGCCTGGTCCATCCGGCCTGGTGGTTCGCCACCTGGCATCGGTGTCCACAGTGCTCGACGGCAGGACGTCCTTGCGGTCCTGAAAGAACCTGACGTCGGTCTCCCTGGTCCTGTCCTCGTCAACCCCAGCCTTGGCCAGCACGAACAGCCCGTTCCCCACCACGGCCTGCTCATGGAACTCACCCACGCTCAACCCGCTGCGAGAAAGGCGATGGCTGCTCACGTAGGCCCTGACTCGGCTGGAGTCGGCGTACATCTCCGGCGAGAGCAGGCCCAGCCGGAGCAACTCCTGATTCAAGCCACGGAATATCTCTGCGAATCCCTCCCGTCCGATGCGTTCGATGAAGTGGCTGATGGTGGAGTGATCGAACACCGGATCGTCAACGTTGAGACAGCAGAACCAGCGGAACACGATGCTCTCCGAGATGGCCGAACACAGACGTCTGAAGGACGCGATGTTGTAGAGGGAACATATGAGAAGTGCCCGGACCATCACCTCAGGGTGGAGGGTGGAGGGTGGAGGGTGGGGCGGCCGTGGTCGCGGCAGTAGCGGCGCTCGAAAGGGGCGACTAGTTTGGCGAAGTCAAGTTACTCATCGATCTGAATCAGAAGGTGCTCCGGGTCAGTGAAGTCCCGCAGGCTCCTGTCAGAGAACTGGAACAGAGTCGAGTCCCTTCGGTAGCGGTCCAAAGGTTCGAGCATCACATTCCTCAACCAAGCCTGATCTCATCGACCTTGTATTCCCAGGCAAACTCACAACGGAGGTCTCGCCGACTTTTTCAACACCCCCCGGCAATCTGAACACCCACCGCAAGGCGTCGCTGTACGAGACGTTCCCGGCGGAAGAGGCCCGGCGCATCGTCCGGAAGCTGGAATTTCACCACACACCCAAGCACGGCAGTTGGATGAATCCAGTCCTGAGCCTGCCGCAGGGCTGGCAGAGATCGAGTTCAGCGTGCTGGCCCGGACCTGCCTGCGGGTACGCAACGGCGACGAGGACAGCTTGGAAAAGGCCGTCAACGCCTGCGTCTCAGAACGCAATAGCGAGAAAGCACCATCGACTGGCGCTTCACCGCCAAGGACGCCCGACGCTCACCCCACCGTCTCTACCCGTGACGGTTTTGATTTTACCCAGTACTAGTCGATGCGGAGACCACCGTACTCGGTCAGCCAGCGGCAAAAAGCCTGCTCCGGGATACCGATGCGACGAGTAGCCTCAACAACGGTACTGCCCGAGCCGATGATCACCTCCGCCTCCCTGGGTTTGCTGATGATTTCCTTGGCTTTGTGTTTCCTCTTGGGGATTTCCAATCTCCCTTTTGCCCAGAATCCTAACATCGATTCTGGACCGATTACCGGGGGGCAGGTCCCGGCAACTTGGGAATAGGATGGTTTCCATGCCCAAAAACCAGTTCACGGGCAAGAGACCGTAGAGAATCGTGTGAACCGGCTCGGACAATGAGACGAGCAGCGGCAACACCCGCATCTGCTCTCAGACGATGTTTGAAGCAGGGTCCTCTTTAGCATCGCAAGCACAGCCCGGACCAGCTGAGGGTTTTCCAATAGTGCCTTTGGAACCCCGCCTACTTTGATCATGCCATTCACCAACCAAAAGGGCAGGCATGTGCGGGATATTTCCCCTATATGCAAAAGCTCTGCATTACAGAGAGCCAGGCTCATATAGTCGGACCGATATGGACAGAATGTACTTTGTAATGTCCATGTGAATTTCCAAAAGTAGACATGTGCATTTATTGTTTTCCCCCTTCACTCAGCACACAAACTGCTTTAAGGGCCCAAGGGGCCTTCACTTTCTAATGTCTTGCCGGGCGGACCATAACCAGCCATTGCTGTATTCGGGCGGGTTCCCAATTCCCGGGCCTCTAACGCGAAACAGCATTGTCGGCGTGGATGAAGGCCGCGTTCACTGGGGTCTGAACTACTGCCTGGGATTCCCCGCACTCTCAAGGGAATCCCATAACCAGAGCCACCTTCCTGGACGCAAATGAATGCTCCTTTCATCCCTTCATAACCTTAATGTCTATCCATAAATTTATGCAGCACCATCCCGGTACTTCTCATATTACATTCACGAAAATACCGATGAAATCCACAAAATTTATATGGATGCCCGATATGTTTATATGGCACAAGGCCCTGTAACAACCGAAGCGAGCTCGATGGCTATACAAGAATCTTTGGCTAATTGAGAGCTCTCATACCGTGATAGTCGACGCTCCAGCATTGTTTCAGCCTCCGCAATTTCTGCATCAACCGGGTCTATTAGAAATCAATTGTTGAGCTGAATTGTTGCATTTCGGCCCGTTTCAATTCCGAGTTTCACCACAGCGCTTTTCAATTGACACACCTACAAGAGGGTTCCCCAGGGACTTGGCACGCCTTGTTCAGGGAGGAGTGTTCGGCAATCCCGTTCAAAGCGCCGCCGACAGCAACTTGAACACCACCCAGGGAGAGGGAAATGGGAGCATTACTAGAACTTCTGAATGTCCGTAAGACCTTAATCTTCATCAGTGCGATAACCGCAATCCTGGTGTTCCTGGCCACCCAGGAAACCGCAAGCGCGACAGTGCCGATGCCCTCGCTCAACTTCGATCTCGCACGCAACCAGAACAACCCCCGGGGATTGTGGGGCGACGGAAACACCCTGTGGATTGTTGAAAATGACGGGGCAGGCAACGAACAGGTAATTGGTACTTTCAACCTCAATAACGGGGCCAGGCGAGGGCCGGGGGAATTCCACCTGACTAACCACAATATTGTTATGCAAGGTATCTGGTCAGACGGCTCCACAATGTGGATCGCCGACTGGGACGACAAAAAACTCTACGCCTACCTCCTCAACAAGAAAAAGCTAAACAATACCGAGCGAATTCCTGAAAAGGACATATCGCTCGCAGGCAGTAATGACCACCCAAGAGGCGTGTGGGGGACGTTCGGCAGGATATTCGTCGTGGATAAGGACGATACCAAGGTGTACGCGTACAGCACAAACGACGGGAGTCGTCTGACCGAGGAGGAGTTCGACCTGGATGCCGCCAACGGCAACCCTTGGGGTATCTGGGGCAGCGAAACCTGGGTGTGGATCAGTGACATCGACGACAACATGCTGTACGTCTACGAGAGAAACCCCAATTCCTCCGAGCATGGAGAACGCAAGCTTGCGTTCGAAATAAGGCTGCCTCAGGGCAACGATGATCCACGGGGCATCTGGTCTGACGGACAAACTATGTGGGTTGCCGACGACCAGGACGACGCGATATACGCCATGCACTTCCGCAATTTCAGGCACACCAGCGATGAACTGGACATCAACCAGGTTGATACGCCCACCGGCCTCTGGACCGACGGCCGGACGATGTGGGTGGCGGATGCCGGAAGGTCCGATTACGGGAAACTCTTTGCCTACAACTTGAACAACGGGAACCGGAGACCGGGCAAGGATGTGCAGCTTGCGGATTTCAACCTGGAACCCCTTTCGATGTGGTCGGACGGTACAAACGTTTGGGCGCTGGAGGACAGTACAGGCAACGACTTCCTGTATGCCTACGCCATGGAACCCGCCTCAGATGAGGTAGGGCAACTCGTGCCATACAAGTCCATATTCCTGGATTCGGATAACTCGGATCCGAGGGGGACATGGTCGAATGGAGATACCATCTGGGTCTCCGACTCGGGAGATGACAAGCTTTACGCATACGACCTTGACGACAGGAGCCGGGACTCCGGGCTGGAATTTGACCTGCATAGCGATAACGATGACCCGGGTGAGATCTGGTCGGACGGCGAGATCGTCTGGGTAATGGACGCCGAGGACAAGGGAGCGTACGCATACGAGCTGGCCACGGGAACCCGCCTTGAGCACAAGGATTTCCTGACCGCGCCCGACAATGACAACCCCACCGGAGGGTTGACGGGCCATGAGCTGCGACTCTGGGTCGCCGACAGCGACGATGAGATGCTGTACGCCTATGGCAGGCTCAATGCTTCGCCCACCTTCACTGAGACCTCGGCGAGCTTCAAGATCCACCGCACCGTTTCCGCTGGCGACTACGTCGGTACGGTTCCCGAGGCCGTCGACCCCGATGGAGAGTCCGTCACTTATATGCTGACCAGCGGCGGGCTGGGCGTGTTCCAGCACAATTCCCAGACAGGGGAAATATTCCTTCGGGACGATTTCACTGGCTTCTCCGGCGGCGAGGAATACACGCTCACCGTGGCGGTCACAGACGGGCAGAGCCCACTCGACGGCCTCAGCTCCGACGCTGACGACGCCATCAATGTAACCATAACCGTGATTCAGAATGCAGACGCCGAATTCACCACGGAAGATGCCGCCGTGTTCACCGTATCCGAAAACTTGGCAGAGGAAGCGGTCATCGCGCAACTCGAAACCACCGACCTGGATGGAGATACCCTGTCCTACGAAATGACCCCAGCAACGGGCCACCCGTTCCAGTTGGATGGAGAGCAAATCGAGCTCGCCTCTGGTGAATCCCTGGACTACGAGGGCACCGACTCGTACGGGCTGACCCTGAGGGTGCGGGACGGCAAGGATGAGGATGGCAACGCCGATTTGTCCTGGGACGATGAAATTACGGTGACCATCGATGTCACCAATGTCGACGAGGCCGGGGCAATCACCCTGGACAGTGCCCATCCCCAGGTGAACACAGAGATCGGAGCCACGCTCACAGACCCGGACGGCGTGGACTTTTCCAACGGGAACCAGGTCAGCTGGGTCGTGGAAAGAAGTTCGGACGCCAGCGACTGGTCTCAGGTTTCCCAAACCAACACCAGCAGCGCGAGCTACGGGTACACCCCCGTGACCGCTGATACCGATATGTACCTTCGCTTCACAGCCACATACAGGGACGGCTACGATACGGTAAACGCGAAGAGCGTGGAGTTTGAAACCGCCAACAAGGTCCTGTCAGAACCCCCTACAAACAGGCCTCCGACCTTTGACGAAGACGCTCCTGGCTCGCTTTCGATCATCGAGGACACGGCCCCCGGAACCAACATAGGATTGCCTATTCCTGCCACTGATCCCGAGTCAGACACACTTACATTCGACATTGTGGTCACCAGCGTCAATTTGCTTGACATCACCCCGGGCGGACAGCTTTCCCTGAAGGCTGATGCGGTTTTGAATTATGAGGGACTACGCGAATTCTATGTCTGGATACGGGTGCGAGACAGCAAGGACCCCTACGGGGTGGCTGACACGCAGTGGGATGCAACCCACCAGGTAAAGGTCCTGGTGACAAATGCTGATGAGGCCGGATGGGTTACTCTGTCCTCAGAGAATCCGGAGGTCGGAGCTCAGTTGGCCGCGCGAGTCCTGGACCTGGACCGGCTGGTGAGGAACGTGACCTGGCAATGGCAGACAGCAGCCAGCGCCGAGTCAACCAGTTGGACCAACATCAGCGACGCAACATCGGGCACCTACACGCCCGTCCCTGGAGACACCGGCAAGTTCCTGCGGGCAATGGCAAACTACGACGACGGCGAGGGAACGGGCAAGGAGGCCTCTGGCACCTCGGCAAACGCCGTTGTTCGCCCGGACAACGCACCACCCACCTTCGACGAGGGCACCAGCGCTGTCAGGTCCATCAACGAGAACTCGGAGGCCGGAACCAGGGTCGGCGCCGTCGTAGCCGCGACAGATCCCGATGACGACGACGCTCTGACCTACTCGCTGGCCTCCGGCATGGATTCCGGCCTGTTCTCCATAGACTCCACCACCGGGAGGCTGGAAGTGGATACGGGAGCGGTCCTGGACTTCGAGACCGATGCCGAGCTGGAGGTTGAGTTGCAGGTATCGGACGGCAAAGCCGCCGACCATAGCCAGGACGATTCGGTTGACGCCACCATGACTCTGACCATCAACCTGCTTAACGTGGACGAACCAGGCTCCGTGACCCTCTCGCTCACCGAGCCTGAAGTCGGCGTATCTATCACCGCCACGCTGACCGACCCGGACGGAGCGGTCAGCGATACGGCCTGGCAATGGGAAGAGTCTGAGGACGGCGTCAACGACTGGACTGCCATAGCTGAGGCGACCATGGAGGACTATGCCCCGGCCACAGGCGATGCGGGCAAGTACCTGCGGGCCGTTGTCGAATACACCGATGGAGAGGGTTCCGGCAAGAGTGCCAATGGCATGACTGCAAGCGCCGTCGATTCTCCGCCGGCGGACACGAGCCTGGCATCGCTGACGCTGGGCAACCTCTCGTTTAGCTTCAGCAGCAGCACCCTCGAGTATAGCTTGACAGCGCCGGCGGGCACGGAGGGGATCACTGTGACTTCAACTCCTACGGCCAGTTCGGGAGTCACGGTGGAAATATCCCCTGCCGATAGCGAGCCCGGCACGGACGGCCACCAGGTGGAACTGCAAGACGAAACCCGGATCACCATCACCGTCAGCGAGAACCAGGGCAGAGGGTCCACGACCTACACGATACAGATCACGCGAGAGGATTCGGAGCAACAAGACCCACAGCAGCAGGACCCACTGCAGCAAGACCCGCCGCAACAGGACCCACCTCAGCAAGACCCACCGCAACAGGATCCACCCCAGCAGGATCCGCCTGCGGAATTGAGCCAGGAGGAAAATTGCAGGAATGACGAGCGGGAAGGATTAATCGCACATTGCGGCATCTACCCCTTCGCCATGGTCAGGGTGGAGTTTGACGGGAGTTACACCATCGACTGGAGTGAGTGGGACTCGGATCACCCGGACGTAACCGGCTACAGCGTCCTCATCGGCCAGTTCATGTACCGGATGTACAAGGACGAGAACGGCTCCATTCACAACCACGACAGGTTGTCCCAGATTTACGAAAGCTGTGAGTTCGTGGGAGGGAAGTGGGACTGCCAAGGGTCTTTGGCGTTCATCGATGACTGGGTGGATTGGGACGGCAACCCCACCGAGGTCCTGGAATTCGCGACCAACGAGGATCTGACCGAATGGAGCTACGCAATGGAAGAGCCCGGCCGCCACGCTGCCGAAAGGACCTTCTACCAGTGGAGTGGAGACGCCACCGACCCGGATAACGAACCGGAGGCCATCGTCCTGCAGACCCAAAAATTCGAGATGGACCTTTATCACATCCACATCTATGAAGGAAACAACCAGGTAGGCAAGGAGACTATCATGGTGCATGGGGCCGACGGCTTCGACTAGATAGCGGGGACTCCACCCGTTACCACGGCAGCCTGGACTCTGAGCCGGGGCACGCATCCTTGCGGCCTCGGCTCTGTTGCCTGTCAGCCAACCATTCACCAGATGTTCCCGCTGTTTTTCGGGAACGCAACCAGCCGCAGGAGGAACCAGAGTATCGACGGGAACAGCCTGGGAAGTCTCATCTGCCTCGATAACCGGGAGCCTTGGGAGGATTGACCACGAGGAGGCAGAGGGCTCCCAACAGCGATACGCCGGCCAGAACCACCAATTCGCCCGCCGGGCCCGCAGGAGGGAAGAACTGCTGAGGGCAGTGGAGGACCAGGGTATCAGCCCAGTTGGACCGGAAAATGACCGGACCATATCCGAAGCCGTTCAGGAAGCAGATATGGTAGTTGTCGGCTGGGGAGATGTGGCCGGCAACCCGATGTTCGCCTATAGGGCCGAAGAAGTCGGGGAACTGCTGCAGGGAACAGGAAAACAGCTCTACTGCTTTGAGAAGAACGCAGACGGTTCTACGAAGCACCCGGCATGGGGAAGGTCCAACCTCCATGAGTGGCCGTGACCCCGGCGGAACAGC
Organism: Dehalococcoidia bacterium; assembly: GCA_963667765.2. Lineage (GTDB taxonomy): Bacteria > Chloroflexota > Dehalococcoidia > Lucifugimonadales > UBA3495 > VXOI01. Next base: position 1,064,856 of record CAXXON010000003.1, read on the forward strand.
ATTACTCCAGAATTCGACCCGGGGCCGCGGGCCGGACAGTGAAGCAGCGGGGGATTGCCGGCATTCCAGACGAGGTGGGCCAGTTTCACCCCAACGCCAGTGCCGACAGCCTGGCTACTCGAAGGCCTGCTGGAATGCGACACGACCACCCTGGCCCGCCAGGTGCGGGGCTAGGATACCAAGGAGCTCCTCCCAGACTGCGAGGTCGAAATCACTGTGGCCCGGTTAACCACCTTTCTACCCCAGGACAGTTTGCCCCCGGATGAAAAAGCCCAAGTCAGCGACATGTCCCTGAACATGGACACGATCGCGGCAGAGATACCGAAACTGCTCTGGGACAGGGTCCTCGAAGAGACCGAGGTGGGCTTTCTCTACGTTGCCATTTCCCAGTGGGAGGCCCATCCGGCCCGGATCCGGAAATGAGTAGAAGACAGGGACCCAGCAGGATGGCAGGGACTGACCTTAGAAGTTGCCCGGAACGAGAGGGTGGCGCGGGAAACACGGCCCCACTGCCGAAGTCACAGTCCGTCTGACTCTGGGCAAGGCGACTCGGACGGGATATATGAAGACGCAGGGCCAATGGACTCAGCATTGAATGGGAGAAGAACATGAACCAAGTGAGCAACCTCCCATGGGCATACATGCTGACCAGGCTCATTGACCAGACAATCCCAATCCCGGAAATAGCCGCCAGGACCGGACTCAGGGGAAATTTCGTGAGGGAAATAGAGGCCTTGACCAAGGAGGAACCAGATTTGCCAGCCGGGGCCACGGCGAGCTCATCGCCGCCGAGTTCCCGGTGCTGCGATGGCTCATCTACTGGGAAGCAACCGAGATCTCAGCCGGGGATACGGAGGCGGCGTTTGGCGCCAATCCGGTTCTGGCCATGACGAAAGCGTTCGGAGCAGAAACGGCATTGGAAATAGGGGTAGTCGTGGAGTCCCTCGCAAGAACCGTCCTTTCGGACCCTTTGTCCGCCGAGCACGAAGGCAATCCCGACCCCGAGGAACCGGGAGACGAATGCCAGGGTCTCTGGTCTCATCATCCACGAAGAGACCGGATATGAGACCACCAGAGGGGTGGCGATACCAACCTTCAAGGAAGGGTCGCTGGTAGCAACAGGATTAAGATTCAACATCAAGACAAGGGCAACGATCGTCGGCGATAGACCGATAATCCGCGGGGGTCCCCAAGACCGTAGTGATCCGTGTCTAGCCGCCTTCCTCACCGACGGTGACATCGAGATCGTAGAAATGCCTCTGAGCCGGGGCTATGGGTTATAGAAGGAGACTGCGACCGAGTGGACAACCCCACTCCCTGGCATGTGGCCCGGCGCCGCAGCACCGGAATCTGAGAGTCGATTTCAAGAGTAACGACCGGCGAATCAGAGTGGCTAAAAGGGGAGAATGGGGAGAAGGAGGCGAAAACCATGAGCCGAACAACTCTCCGGTACACCGCCCTCCTTTCCCGAACTGGTCACCGAAGACTCGAAAACGACATATTCACGAGGTGAGGGGCAGTAGCGTGCCTGTAGTCATTTGCGGTATCTGCAATTCCAGAGGCTTGATCGGCTTTCTACTGTTCATAGCATGGTGCCTGATGGCATCCGGCGGATGTAGCCCCGATGGCCCCTCCGGGGATGGGATCGGCCAAACTGCTGCCGGCCCGGGGCGGGAAGCCGGCCAGACGGGTACGGCCACCCCTACGGTGGTGCTGCTTGCGCCGACCCCGACGCCTTCAGATTTGCTATTTGAAATTGATTACTTTCCCACTGTCTACGTATCCTCCTCGCTGGAGGAGCAGGTGTTCGACTCGGAGGTGATCGTCCGTGCCTCACTGATGTCTGCGGCGGCCGACACCGAGCCGGTGCCCAGCGACCCTGGAGTGGCCCCGACGTACCGGCCAGTCGAGGTCCTGACGTTCCAGGTCCACGAATATCTGAAGGGGAGCGGGCCTGGAGAGGTGGAAGTGAGGGTCAGGGGCAATCTCACTTACCTGACCGAGGCGGAGGCGCTGGCCGTTGCCGGGGAAGTCCTCGCGGAAAGAAATACCTCGTGGGATGACCGGGAGGCTGTCCTGTTTCTCAACCCGGGGATACCGTGGTACCTGGCACCCAGTCGCTCCTCGGGCCAGCAGAGACAGGGCACGACGGACCAGTTCAGCTTCACCCTCTCCAACTTCGGCGCACAGCCAGAGTTTGAGTATTCGGTGGACACGCTCAGCCGGGCCTGGCTGCCCGCCGGAAATGCCGGTAATGCCAGGGACACCCGGTCTAATGGGAATTCAGGAGGCCAGGTGTACATCACCGACGGGCAGAGGTCGCCGCCGACGTAGGCCTCCCTCGAGGAGTTGCGAACAATCTTATCCGACATAGAGACTGAACTGAGGGACAATGCGCACATCGACGGCTATACGAGTTGCGTCAGGGCCAGGATTAGATTTGAGAGATCAGACCGGGCTGCGGAATTCTTGAGCGGCCAACCCACTACCCAGCGCACCAGGGAGGTGTCAGTTCCCTCGAACTCCCCAGGGGGCCTGGAGATATATGGCCGTGACGACAACAACGGCGAGACGAAGTACCACCGATATCTTCTGTTCGGGCCAGATGCAGAGTATTTCCAGGCGCTGGTGGTTGACGCCGACACCGATCCCAGCAACGGTTACAGGCACGTCCTCGCCACCGTGCGGCCCATGCCAGCAGGGGTCTACAAGGTGGTCCATCTGTCGCAGATCTTCCAATATATCCCTTGCGACTTCGTGAAGCCCGAGTCCCACGGGGTGGAGTACACGGTGACGGTTGAGGCACCCCCGCTTGACACGGTGCACGAGGCGTTCTTCGACCCGGTGGCCGACGGCGCGGCCGTGGGGTACACGGCCGGCGCGGGCCGACTGGAGCCCGCCGCCTTCGACTTTGACGGCACCGGCGTGAAGATCACGGACCTGCGCTGGGAGGAGGGCTCGGTGTCCCTCACGGTTGACCCCCCGGGAGGGCTCACCGACTTTGCCCTGGAGTTCATCGCCCTGGACGGCACGACCTCCCGGCGCCTGAGCGGCTCCGCAGCGACGGAGGACGCCGGTACGGGGACCATCACCTGGCAGGTGTCGGCTCCCATCTGGGAGGACGGGGACCTGGTGCTGCTGCGCATCAGCGAGGGGGGCGGAGACCCCTCCCCGGCACCCATTGAGGAGCCCACGGCCACACCGGAGCCCACGGCCACGCCGCGTTCGCCTACACCTACTTCCGCTTCGTACCCAGACCCCGGAGCCGGGAACGGCAGCAACGCCTGGCACGTCCCTGCCGGCCCGTCCGAGAGTGACCAGAATGGGATCAGGAGCATCTACTAGAGATGCTTGTGAGTGGTCCGATGTTGCTGGTCAAGAGGTCAATGGTTCGGAGCGTGTTTCTCGCGGCGGCTGCCCTTGCGCTGGCAATGGTTGCCGCGGCTATGGCCTGCGGGCTGTCCGAACCCACGCCGACTCCGAAATATCTGGCCCTTACGACGGACCCATCCGCCTTCGTCTCACCGTCCCTGGACGAGCAGATCTTCCGCTCGGACACCATAGTGCGGGCGTCTCTGCTGTCGGCAGCGGCGGGAGTGGAAACCGTGCCCAGCGGTCCGGGGGTGGCCCCGACCTACCGTCCGGTGCAGGAACTGAGCTTCCGGATCCTGGAATACCTGGAGGGGAGCGGTCCTGGGGAGTTAGCGGTGGTGGTGGGAGGGGACGACACCTTTCTCACGGAGGCGGAGGCAAGGCAGGCCGCCGACGCGGCCCTAGCCCGGCGCAACACCGTCTGGGACGACCGGGAGGCGGTGCTGTTCCTGAACCTCATTGACCTGGCCTACGCCGCCGGCGGGGAATCGGGGGCGCGAAACTCCGGCTCAGACCCTCCCACCGAGACGACGGCCTTTGCATTCACGCTTTCCAACCAGGGGGCGCAGTCCGGGTGGGAATACAGCATAGACACCCTCAGCAGGGCCTGGCTACCGAACGAGTCCTCCTCTGGAACCAAGAGCGATGGAGGTAGGGTTGGGAAGGCCAGTGGGACGGAAATGTACATCACGGACGGCTCCGGGTCTCCACCGCCGGTGGTTTCGCTGTCGGATCTCCGCACCAGGATAGCTGAGATCCAAGCGATGCTGACGGCCGGTCAGGGAGTACCCGGATATGAAAAATGCATCTACCGTCAACTTACCCGAGAGCGGCACTACCGCAACAACCCCTACGTCAATCCCGTGATGGAAGCGACACTGCCTTCTGGGACTGCAGCAGGGGCTGAACTATTCCGGCGTACGCACTTGGAGGACGAGTATCTCGGCTTCTGGCTATCCGGGCCAGACGCAGACCTTTTCGCCACCCCGATCGACGACGACGACTCGGACCCCTACACCGGCTTTGACTTCACCTTGGTTACTGAGAGGCCCCTGCCGGCAGGAATCTATCGGGTCTTGTACCACATACAACCACCGTCACACCTCCCGTGCGACTTCAGGACGGACGATGCCTACGACGACTGGACGGTGACTGTGGAGGCGCCCCTGGGCACGGTGCACGAGGCGTTCTTCGACCCGGTGGCCGACGGCGCGGCCGTGGGGTACACGGCCGGCGCGGGCCGACTGGAGCCCGCCGCCTTCGACTTTGACGGCACCGGCGTGAAGATCACGGACCTGCGCTGGGAGGAGGGCTCGGTGTCCCTCACGGTTGCCCCCCCGGGAGGGCTCACCGACTTTGCCCTGGAGTTCATCGCCCTGGACGGCACGACCTCTCGGCGCCTGAGCGGCTCCGCAGCGACGGAGGACGCCGGTACGGGGACCATCACCTGGCAGGTGTCTGCTCCCATCTGGGAGGACGGGGACCTGGTGCTGCTGCTCATCAGCGAGGGGGGTGGAGACCCCTCCCTGGCACCGGCTGAAGAGCCCACGGCCACGCCGGAGCCCACGGCCACCCCGCGTTTGCCTACACCTGCTTCCCCTTCGTACTCAGACCCCGGAGCCGGGAACGGCAGCAACGCCTGGCACGTCCCTGCCGGCCCGTCCGAGAATGACCGGAAGGGGATCAGGAGCATCTACTAGAGATGCTTGGGGAGTGGACCGATGTCGCTGGTCAAGAGGTCAATGGTTATGAGCGTGTTTCTCGCAGCGGCTGTCCTGACGCCGGCGATGGTTGCCGCGGCCGTGGGCTGCGGCGGCGAAGGCGGCACGCCGACCCGACCCAGGAGGCCGGCAGCAACTCCCGCAGACGTCGCAAGCACCTCGTCCCTGCGGGTGCCCACCCCGACTGTTGGCGTCTTCTCGACCCTCGTAAACCCGATCTGGTCTGTGCCACCGGCGCTGGAGGAACAGATCTTCACCTCCACGGTGATCGCCAGGGCTTCGCTGCTTTCGGTATCCGCGGCGGTGGAGGAGGTGGAGAGCGGTCCGGGGGTTGCCCCGACGTACCATGCCATTCAGGAACTGAGTTTCACGGTTCACGAATACCTGAAGGGATCGGGGCCGCCAGAACTGGTGGTGGTGCGCAGCGGCCACAACCATCTGTCCGGGGAGGATGCCCTGGAGGTGGCGGAATACCGGGTCTCCACTCGCAATACAACCTGGGACGACCGTGAGGGGTTGCTGTTCCTCCGGGAACTGCGGCCAGCGTATGAGGCATCGACCGGGTCTTCTGGGGGCAATTCGACACGCAGCGCACACCAGACCCTGGCCTTCACCCAGTCCAACTACGTGGTGCAGTCGGAATGGGACTACACGGTGGACACCCTGAGCCGGGCCTGGCTGCCCGCCGGCCAGCCGGGAGGTTCCTCGGGCAACGCGGGCCGTTCGGACTCAAGGGACTCGGGTGGGTACATAATGGACCACGGGCAATCGCCCCCGGAGACGGTGTCCCTGGCGGAAGTGAAGAGGCAGGTAGCCGAGATGGAGGCCAGGGTTGCGGCAGGGGCTGGAGTGCCCGGATTCAAGGACTGCATGCACTACAAGATAATCGGGGACCGCCACCTGCGGGCCCGACCCTGGACTCCGCAGGAGGTGGCGGTGGACATCCCGTCGGGGTCGGCCGCCGGGACCGAGATCTACAGGAAGAGCGATACCGACGGAGAACCGAAATATAATCGTTACTGGCTGTCCGGGCCGGACGCGGGGATGTTCGAGGCGCTGAGGGTGGACGACGACACCATCCCTCGAAACGGGTACGAGCACATGCTGGCAACCGCCCGTCCGTTGCCTGGCGGGGAGTACGTTGTCTTGTACAACCGTCAGTTGTATGTATATTTCCCATGCAACTTCGTTCCCGACGACACGTACATCGAATGGACCGTCACGGTAACGCCCCCGCTTGACACGGTGCACGAGGCATTCTTCGACCCGGTGGCCGACGGCGCGGCCGTGGGGTACACGGCCGGCGCGGGCCGACTGGAGCCCGCCGCCTTCGACTTTGACGGCACCACCATCGAGATCACGGACCTGCACTGGGATGAGGGCTCGGTGTCCCTGACGGTTGATCCCCCGGGAGGGCTCACTGACTTTGCCTTGGAGTTCATCGCCCTGGACGGCACGACTTCCCGGCGCCTGAGCGGCTCCGCAGCGACGGAGGACGCTGGTACGGGGGCCATCACCTGGCAGGTGTCTGTTCCCATCTGGGAGGACGGGGACCTGGTGCTGCTGCGCATCAGCGAGGGGGGTGGAGACCCCTCCCCGGCACCCGCTGAAGAGCCCACGGCCACGCCGGAGCCCACGGAGACACCCACGCCGGAGCCGGGCCCCCAAGAGGATGAGGCTTGGCTGGAGCCGGACCCGGAGGGCGCCACCCTGGACGGACAGTGGCGGGAGTTCACCGTTCGGGCGCCGGGAGTGCGGCGGCCGGAGGTGGCCTTCAACGTGATCGGCTACGGCGGGGCACCCACCAGCACGGGCGCGGTGGCGCTCTCGGCCGCGGACACTCCCCCGGACGCCGGGGAGGCCTGCGAATCAGCCAGCTACGGGAGCCTGCGGATCACCGAGGGCGGGACTTTCTGGCTGGTGGGCTGCGAGGCGGGGACGGTGGTAATCGAGATACTGGACCCCTGTAACGGCCGGGCGCTCTTGAAACGCTACAGCGTGGCGGTCTCGGGCGGTCCGTAGGCATGCACGGGCGCTGGTAACGCCGGTTAATCGGTATGCACACCCACGGGCGAGCCAACGGCCCGTTCCAGGATGCTCCTTGCGGAGTTGACGCCGGCGGCGATGGACGATCCACATCGCCGGCCATCGCAGCCCCACCCCGTGGCAGGCTTTTGTGTCCAGCGACCGGCAAGGTGAGCGGACCGGCGGCATGCGGGTGGGGTTCACCTCTTCCAGGACGCCGAAGGATGTCCCCAAGCCCGGAGCCGGACACGCCCTTTCCTACGCCCGTTCAGCAAGGCGTCTTGCGGCAGATTCCCGAGCCTGTTCCTGCGGTACTAACCTCGACAAGGCCCGAAATCCAGCTCTCAGGCGTTGCTCTAGTCATGCCGGATAATTACACCAGCCGTGCACTTAAAGACATCCGCCGACCCCTATTATCGGCACCGGATAATTCGGCTGGGCTGAGGATGCTCGACGATGTCGGCTACGCGGCAACCGTGGAGGATAGCCACAACCCGACTTGACGTCTCTGCCAGCGCCTCCACCTAGCCCGTGGCGGGGTAGCTCATCCTCCGTCGGGCTCCCGTGGGTCGGGCATGCGGTAGCCCATGCCGGCGTGGGTGAAGATGAACCTGGGGTTCTTGGCGTCGTCGCCGAGCTTGATGCGAAGCTTCCTGACGAAGGAGCGCAGCGAATGCGCCTCGACTGAGTGAGCCGGCCCCCAGATGCGCCGGAACAGTTCTTCGTGGCTCACCACGCGCCCAGCGTTCACCGAGAGCTCGAAGACCAGCCGGAACTCGATGGGCGTCAACTCCATGGGCCGACCGGCAACCGTAACCCGGCGCTGGGCGTAGTGGACCGCCAGGTCTCCCAGTACGAACGGCTCCGCCGGCCCGGTCCAACCCGAGGCGCCCTTGCGCAGGGCGGCACGGATACGGGCCGCGAGCTCCGAGGGTGAGAAGGGCTTGACTATGTAGTCCGACGCACCCATGTCGAAGGCCCTGGTTACGTGCTCCTCCTGGCCGTAGGCCGACACGAATATCACCGGCACATCGGCCGTCCTGGTGATGTCGCGCATCAGGTCGATGCCGTCGGTGCCGGGAAGTCTCAGGTCCATCAGGACCAGGTGGGGAGCATTCTCCTCCATGAGGCCGGGCACCTCCGCTGGATCGCCCGTCAGGATGGGCGCATAGCCCTCCCCGGCTAGGGCGCTCCTGATGTAGCGCAGCGCCTGCGGGTCGTCATCAATGGCCAGGATGCGCAGCTGCTCTCGCTCGGTCCGCCTGGAACCCGAGGACGGTCGATGGGGTCCAATCGCAAGGCCGCTCCCGGTCTCCTCCACCACCGGCATCGTGAAGGTGAAGCGTGTGCCCTCACCCGGGCCCTCGCTGTCCACCCAGATGCGGCCGCCGTGGGCCTCCACGATACCCTTGGAGATGGCCAGTCCCAGGCCCGACCCGGCCAGACCGTTTCCCTCCTCCGGGTAATCCGACCGGAAGAACTTCCGGAACAGGTAAGGCAGCTGCTCGTCGGGCACGCCTCGCCCCCGGTCGGTGACGGAGACAGCGACGTGGAGGTCCCGTCGCTCCGCAGAGACCACTATGGGCGTCGATTCAGGCGAGTACCTGGCGGCATTGGACAGGAGGTTGCCCAGCACCTGGAGGGTGCGCTGGCGGTCGGCCATCACCAGTGGCAGCCCGTCGGCCAGGTCGATGAGAATGTCGTTTCTGCCCCCGCCGCTGACGAAGGCGCTCCTCGCCTCGTCCACAAAGTCGGCCACGTCCGCTGGTGCCGGCTCCACCGGCAGCGTGCCCGTCTCGATGCGGGCCACGTCCAGCAGGTCGCTTATCAGCACCCGCATGCGGTCGGCCTGCTCGACGATGATCCGGAAGAACTGCCGCATCTCGGCGGGGTGCAGTGAGGACCCGTCGTCCAGGAGGGTGGTCGCCGAGCCTCTGATGGAGGTCAGCGGAGTCCGCAGCTCGTGGCTAACATTACCCAGGAACTCGGACCGCAGCCGTTCCAGCTCCTCCATGGGCGACATGTCCTGGACGATCACGATGATCGACTCCAGCTCCCCGTCCTCCGAGTACATCGGCGTGCTGTTTACCAAGGTGGTGATTGAGCGGCCGCCGGGGTGGCTCAGCACCATCTCCTCGGCGCGCACCGTCTCGGATTTGGCCCGCAGCAATTGGGCCAAGGGCAACTCCTTCAGGGATACCTCGTGTCCGTCGGACCTCCGGAAGGTCATGACCTCCAGGAGTTCCTCCGCGGTGCCGCCGGGCTCGTTGAGGACGCTGACGATCCTTCTCGCTTCCCGGTTGATCGACAGCACATTACCCGTCCCGGCGTCGAAGACCACAACACCCACGGGCGAGGTGTCGATCAGTGTCTCCCAGTAGGCCCCGGCCCGTCGCTCCTCCCGGTACCTGCGGGCGTTGACGATGGCCGACGCCGCCTGCGTGGCAAACAGCACCAGCACCTCTTCATCCTCGCTGGTGAACTCCTCCGCGCCCTCCTTGTTGGCGAGATAGAAGGTCCCGAGATGCACGCCCTGATGCCGCATAGGCGTCCCCACGAATGAGGACAGGTGCATAGGGCTGGAGAGGCCGAGGGACTCTATGTATTCGCCCACGTTCCGGAGCCTCATGGGTTCGTGGATGTTGGTGAAGTGGTTGATGAACTCCGACCACACACTATCGGGCAGGTCCAGCAGCCGCTGATGTTCCTCGGGCGTGAGGCCGTGGGAGACGAAGTCCTCCGGCTCTCCGGATTCGTCCAGCAGGGACATGCCGCCATAGCGTGCGCCCGTCAGGGAGCAGGCGTTTCTCACTACCTCCTGCAGGACGGTGGTGAAATCGAGGCTGTCGTTTACCAGCAGACTGGCCTCGCTGAGCCTGGTGAGCCGCCCTCTCAGCGATGCATTCTCCCGCCTCAATACGTCCGTTTCGCTCATTGCCATGCCCTGCCTCTCTGCCCTCTCTATACATGGAGCACACGGGCAATTGTAACTAGTCAGTTATAAAAAGACTATAAGAACATCATTTATAGGAAGCTTAAATCACACCTAAGTTATGTAGATTTTGATACTTTTTGAATTGCTGGGTCCTTTATGTGCCCTGCACAGCTCCACATGCAGGGCACTGGTAGGGACAAGGAAGCGGAAGGCATTCCGGTATGGAACCTCGGAGGCCGCGAACACTGCCTGTTGGCCGACACCGGCGAGTGGATCGCGACCAAAAACCAGGGGCACATAGTCTGCGTCGAGCGGATCGCTGCGGCCGCTGAGAAGGCTTCCCCGGAGGAGGTCGCCGGCGCTGCGGGAGAGTCGGGACAGCTATTGGTTATTCCCATATACGACGGAGCTAAGCGTCAATGGCAGCTCAGAAGCAAAAGTGGGCCCTGCGACATCAGCAGAAGGAGGGGTGTCAAATGAATAGTCTGAATGCAAAACGTTCGGCGTTCATTGCCGTGCTGATAGCGCTGTCCGCAATGCTGGCGGTCGGCATCTTTGCGGGGTCGCCGCACGTGAATGCCCAGACCCCGCCGTGGGAGCAGGCGGTAACAGGGCTAACCGTTGGGCCGGGCGCCTCCGCCGGATCCCTGGCGATCTCCTGGGATGCTCACCCCGGAGACCCGCAGGACTACCGGCTTAAGTGGGCTCCTCAAGGGGAGGACTACAGGCCCTACGGCAACCTCGATTGGAACGCCTATCCCACGTCCACCAGCCACACTGCGACGGGCCTGGATCCAGGGGAGGCGTACAGGGTCAGGGTGATTGCGCGTACCAACACTCCTGAGAGACAGAGGTCACCGTGGAGCGCCGAGGTGACCGGCGGCGCGGCGCCTGATCCCGATCCGTCTCCGTGGGAGCAGGCCGTGACGGGCCTTACCGTTGGACCGGGCGCCTCCGCCGGATCCCTGGCAATCTCCTGGGATACTCACCCGGGAGACCCGCAGGACTACCGGGTGAAGTGGGCTCCCCAGGGAGAGGATTACAGGCCCTACGGCAACCTAGATTGGAACGCCTATCCGACGTCCACTAGCCACACGGTGACGGGCCTGGAACCAGGGGAAACATACAAGGTCAGGGTGTTGGCGCGTGTCAACACTCCCGACAAACAGAGGTCACCTTGGAGCGCCGAGGTGAGCGGCGGCGCCGCCCCAGATCCAGACCCCATTCCTGTCGATGACCGTGCCGACGACGAGAGCCTCGGCGACATCACCGAACTCAGCGGCACCGAATCGCTAACAGGCCAGGTTGACCGCAGTGGTGACACCGAGGACTATTTCGGCTTTTCGCTGACTGAGCCCACGGATGTCGCCGTTGAACTCAGCAGCCTTGACGTCGACGCCAACCTGTTCATCGAAGACGATTCGGGCAACGTCATTCACGAGAGCGTCAACCAGGGCGTCGTGGACGATAACATTTCTGAAACACTCGCCTCTGGTTCCTACTTCTTCAGGGTGGTGGCCGTGGCGTACGGCACCAACGACTACGAACTCAGCTACGCCGTCAGCGAGGCCTCCACCACAGTTGAGGTGACCGACGATTATTCGGCCGACAACAGCACCGAGGGAACCATCGCACTTGATGAGGACGGCGCTGGCAGCGCTACCGGCAGCATCGAGACCGCTGGAGACATCGACTGGTTCGCTGTCGAACTGACCGACGGTCAGGAATACTGGATCGAGGTGCTGGGGGCCCCCAGTGAATCGGGCACTCTCGCCGCCCCGATCCTTCCGGGCGTCTACAACGCTGACGGCGCTGCTGTGTCCGATGGCAGCCCCGGCGGCGAGGGCGTCGAGCCCAGTGTTGCGTTTACGCCGACCACGACGGCCACCTATTTCATCGCGGCGGCCGCCTACCGCAACGACGGTGGATTCTACGAGTTCGGTGCCACGGGTACCTACAAGGTGGCTGTGGCTCACGCCGACAATTCCGAGGACGATTTCTCGGCGTTCACGGACACCACGGGTGAGCTAGTCGCCGGTGGTGCAGCGGTGCGAGCCGAACTCGAGGTCGGCGGCGACTACGACTGGTTCAGGTTCGAGGCCGAGGAGGGCCGCAGGTACGGGGTGAGCCTCGCCGGGTTCTCGCAGGGTAAGGGCACACTCAGGTACGGCCACGCGTACGGCCTGTTCGACTCTGAGGGCGATCTCGTTGAAGGAGCCAAGTTCAGTTACAGCGGCGTGCACCAATTCGACCCGTCCGAGTCGGGCACCTATTACGTCGGGGTGCGCGCAATTCCGGGATGGGTCGATGCCGACGACGTTACCGGCACCTACCGAGTCAAGCTGAGTGAGCGGGTGCTGCTGTGGTCGAGCCCGATGACCGTCGGCATCATCGACTCGACGGCGCCGAACGGCATGGGCTACGCGACCTGGACCCACTCGCGCTCATCCTTGGGGAACCGGAACTTCGAGCTCGACGGCGACCGGTACGGGGTCCTCGCTGTCATGTATTTCGCCCGCGGGCTGTTCCTGTCCACGTCGCATTCGTTGCCGGACAAGTTCACCCTGCATTGGACGCGGACCATCTCGCTCCACGGCGGCGAAGAAGTGCTTGCCGGGTTCGGCAATTTCGCGGCCGGGGCCAGCAAGGTTCCTGCGATGAGAGGTGAGGGCCGCTACTGGTGGCCGCTGGACGTGGTCGGCTGGGCCTTGGGCGAAGAGCTCGAGGTCAGCATCACCACTGCAGTCGCCCCTCAGCCGCTCTCCGACAGGCCGCTGGCGCAGCCCACAGCGCATTTCTCGTCGATACCCAAGAGCCACGACGGCAGCGACGTCTTCACTGTGGAGCTCATCTTTCCTGAGGCCATGGACCTCACAGCCGAATTGCTGCAGGACCATTCGCTATCAGTTTCCAATGGTTCAATTTCCGACGTCGAACAGCGGGCACATGCCACGTTATCGATCTGGATGATCTCTGTTCAGCCGGACTCCAACGATGCCGTTACCGTCTCGTTGAACTCAACGGGAGGCTGCGATCAAACGGGTGCGGTGTGCGCACCAGACGGACGACGGCTGCGCAACGACCCCACCGTCACCGTGCCCGGGCCTGCCTGACCCCCAGACGTCAATGGAGGTTCTGGTGATAGCACCTTGGACTTGCGGATCAATGATGCCGTTTGCGGCGCGGTGCCTCACCGAGGTAGCGCTGTCGCTGTGCGCGAGCTCGGTGAACGAGGATGCCGATGCGTAGTCTACACGGGGACCGGCACGCTGAATTGGGCAGCTCTGACCACGGACACGACGGTGACGGTGGTGGTGGGAGCGTCCGGCGACACCGCCACGGAGGGGACCGACTACGCCACGGTGAACGACATGACGCTGACGATAGATGCCGGCGAGACGTCGGGCACGGCGACTTTCACGCTGACACCGACGGACGACGACGTGGACGAGTGTGACGAGACCCTGTCGGTCACGGGCACGACCACGGCGACGGACCTGAGCGTGACCGGTACTGCGGCGACCATCGTGGACGACGACGAACGCGGGGTGGAGGTATCAGCGACAACTCTGACGGTTCCAGAGGGCGGGACGGCCACCTACACGGTGGCCCTGGAGTCTGAGCTGACGGCAACGGTGACCGTGACGCCGTCGGTGAGCGGGGATGCGGACGTGACGGTGAGCCCGTGGTCGCTGAGCTTTTCGACCGGGGACTGGAACACCGCGAAGACGGTGACGGTGAGTGCGGCGCAGGACGCCGATGCCGACGACGACGCGGCGACGGTCTCCCACACGGTCTCGGGCGGCGACTACGCCTCGGATACGGCTCCCGACGTTGGCGTGACGGTCGGCGACGACGAAACAGCCTCGACCGAGGTTGCGCTTTCTTTGAGCACGAGCGCGGTTGCCGAGGATGCCGGTGCGACGTCGATCACGGTGACAGGGATGCTGAACGGGGCGACCAGCACCACGGACACGACGGTGACGGTGGCGGTGGGCGCCTCTGGCGACTCCGCCACTGAGGGGACCGACCATGGCACGGTCGCCGATCTGACGCTGACGATAGATGCCGGCGAGACGTCGGGCACCGCGACTTTCACGCTGACGCCTACGGACGACGACGTGGACGAGGGTGACGAGACCCTGTCAGTCACGGGCACCACCACGGAGACGGACCTGAGCGTGACCGGCACGACGGCCACCATCGTGGACGACGACAAACGCGGGGTGGAGGTATCAGCGACAACTCTGACGGTTCCAGAGGGCGGGACGGCCACCTACACGGTGGCCCTGGAGTCTGAGCCGACGGCGACAGTGACCGTGACGCCGTCGGTGAGCGGGGATGCGGACGTGACGGTGAGCCCGTCGTCGCTGAGCTTTTGGACCGGGGACTGGAACACCGCGAAGACGGTGACGGTGAGTGCGGCGCAGGACGCCGATGCCGACGACGACGCGGCGACGGTCTCCCACGCTGTGGCGGGGGCGACTACGCCTCGGAGACAGCGTACGGAGTTGGAGTCACGGTCATCGACGACGACGCGGAGTCAGCCGCAGACCCGCCGACGGTCGTGGCCGGCAACTTGGCCGTTGATACCTGCGGGACTGGGCCCGGGCGACGAGTTCCGCCTGCTGGCCAAGACCAAGAGCCCGCTCAAGCCCGACTCGACCTCGACGGACGTCGCCGATTACAACGACTACGTGCAGGAACAGGTCCGGACCCGGGGGCACATGGTCGTTCAAGACTATGCCGGCGACTTCCGGGTGCTGGGCTCCACCGCTGCGGTGAACGTGCGAACCAACACCGGCACGACGGGGATCGGCGGGGTCCCCATCTACTGGCTGAACGGGGAGAGGGTCGCGGACAACTACAGCGACTTCTACGACGGAACATGGAGCAACAAGAACAATGGCAGAGGCGTGGCGGGGGACCTGATAACGGGAAACAGCTCCTCGGCGCGCTAGTTGCTCTGCACCGGAACTGCCGACGACGGCACGACGACGGACCTGCCCCTGGGTTGGGGAGACCCGGACAACAATGGGACCTCGGAGTGCACGGCGACCTCCATAGCGATCACCTCCAACACCCTCGGCGGCGATGTGCTGGATGTCTCCGGGAGGGCCCGCTACCTGGCACTCTCCAACGTCTTCCAAGTAGGGAGCGCGGTGGTTCCGACGATCGATGATGTCTCGATCAGCTCCAACCCCGGGAGCGACGGCGAGTACGCGACGGACGATGAGATCCGCATTACGGTGACGTTCTCGGAGGCCGTGCTGGTCACCGGCAATCCCTTCCTGCTCTTCCGCATCGACGCACTGAACGACGAGGGCGACCTGGTCCAGCGCAACCGACGGGCCAGCTACGACGACGAGGCCAGCACATCCACCGCGTTGGTCTTCTCCTACACGGTCCGCTCGGTCGACTTCGACCGGGACGGCATCTGGGTCAAGGCCGACAAGCTGCGGCTCAACGGCGGCGCGATCCAGAACGCCGCGGGCGACACGGACGCCGACCTGAGCCACGACGCGCTGGCAGTGCAGTCGCGCCACAAGATTCACGTGCCGGCCCGCGCCACCGGTGCCAGCGTGGTCTCGAAGCCTGCGGTCGGCACGAGCTATGCGACCGGCGAGACGATCACGATCGAAGTGGCGTTCGACAGGAAGGTCCAGGTGCTGACCGGGAATGGCACACCGTCGTACATCATGAACTTCGGCCTCCCGTCCGACTCGCTCGAACATCACGCCATCTATGCCCGGGTCGTGGACGGCAACAAGGTGCAGTTCTAATACGTCGTCCAGGAAGATGATCACGATCCCGATGGATTCGTAGCCATGGACCCGGCGATCCGCTGGAACCAGGGCCTGTTCACCAGACCCGGAGTGCACGCCAACATCGCCCTGGCCGTACGGGCCAGCATCTCCCGTACCTACCTGCTCCGCCAGGACGGACACGCCGTCAATGCCGAATAGCGTGGGGACTCACGAGGACGAAAACGGAAAACGTGGCGACGATGTTGGGGAACCATGACAGTTTGAGCATATTCGGACTCACTTAAGACCTTCCAAGGTGTGCCAACTGTCAAAAGATCAAGTGAATCGCAGGAACTCCTCGACCTCTCTTTGTCAGGCAATCTGGAACTGCCTCCTTGCATCTACCTCACGTCAAACCGAAGGCATTCTTCGAATCCAGACGCCACCTCTCTGCCCACACCCTGTCGGGCAGGTCCAGCTGCTGCTGATGTTCCTCGGGCGTGAGGCCATGGGAGACGAAGTCCTCCGGCTCTCCGGATTCGTCCAATAGGGACATGCCGCCGTAGCGTGCGCCCTGACGGGCGCACGCGTTTTCTATCACCGTGTGCAGGACGGTGGAGAAGTCGAGGCTGTCGTTGATCAGCAGGCTTGCCTCGCTGAGCCTAGTGAGCCGCTCTCTCAGCGACGTGTTCTCCCGCCTCAATTCCTCAGTTTCGCTCATCGCCAACCGTACCTCTCTGCCCTTTCATACATGGCGTATAGGGTCAATTGTAACCAGTCAGATACATAAGAACTACTATAACATCATACTTATACGCTCTAAATCACACCTAAGTTATGATTATTTTGGTACCATTCGCCTAGATTGGTCGTTCGCACGCACGGAATGAGCGACTTCCCGCTGTCAAACCACCCTCGGTCGGAGATGGGTTCTACGAGGTGAGGTGTTCAGCATGAAGACCAATACCCTGTTGGGCTTAGTGGCGCTTCTGGCAGTGCTCGCTTTCGGCATACCGGTTAGAACATCTGCTTAAAACGCCGATGTGCCAGCGCGGCCAGCGCGGCCGACGCTGAAGGCGGTGTCGCACGACTTCGTGACGATCACTTGGGCCAATCCTGATGACGCATTTATCACCGGGTATCAGATCCTGCGACGCGACCGCGCGGTAGATCCGTCCGGCACCTTGCACATCATCGAAGACGACACCGGCAGCGCCAACACCACCTACACCGACGACACCGTAGAGCCGCCGCACAGCTACATTTACCGCGTCAAGGCGCGCAACGACAACGGTCTGAGCCGCCGCTCGAGGTACCGGGGCGTCGAAACACCCGCCGCCCCGGTCGAACGGGAACCACGATCCAGCCATTCGCTCTCCATCGCGCCGGCAGCGGCGACGGAGGGATCAGATGTTACCTTTACCGTCACGCTCAGCGAGACGTCCAGCAGCGACGTGCCGGTGAACTACTCCGCGTCCATCGCCTCGAACGACACCGCGACCCTGGACGCAAACGGGCCGGGCGGAGCCGACTTCACCCCTATCACCAACCAGACACTGACTATCGACGCCGGCAAAACCAGTGAGACCTTCAACGTCTCAACGACCGACGACTCCACCGACGAGCATGATGAGACTTTCACTGTGACCCTCAGCTCACCCTCGGGGGCGACACTGTCGGGCACCGGTTCCGCCAAGGGAACCATCAACGACGGCGACGCCCCGCCACTTCTCATCTACAGTGGCCAGACTGTGGTCGTAGAGGGTGAGGGTGTCATTGCAGAACTGGTGATGGACCTGAATCCCGCAAGCGGCAAGACCGTCACAGTGGACTGGACCGCCGCCGAACCTCCCTCAAACGGTGCAACCCCGGGGGAGGACTTTGCAGCCTCGTCCAGAACGCTCACATTCGTACCGGGCGACACGATGGAGACAATTGAGGTCCCCCTCCTCGACGATGACGTGTTGGAGGCTACCGAGCATATTGATATCCAGTTTTCCAATACGGTGAATGCAACAATTCACTTCACACTTGTGGGCGCAACTAAGGACATTCAGGTTAACGACGACGACACACCCAGCGTAACCACCGTCAAATTCGGTTCCTCATCCTACCGCGCAACCGAAGGAGATTCGCCAGTAACCGTCAGGGTGGAACTAACGGAGGGCGTGTCGCAGAACACCACAGTAAACTTGGACCTGACTCCCATCGGTGGTGCAACGACGAACGACTACTCGGGGGTTCCCAACTCCGTCACATTCCAAGGTCTTGAAACTGTCAAGACCTTCACTGTGAGGGCCACCGACGACGGAGTCGCTGAGAGCGGATCCGTATCGAGGTTTCCGTCCCTCCCCTATTGGAGAGAGTCCTGATCGGCTCTCCCGCGGTGACCACGGTCTACTTTGCTGACTCCGTTGAACCCAGCACGGTCGCCATCCAGCCCGCGTCCTCCACCACCGAGGGAGAGGACATAGTTTTCACCGTCACCATCGATCCCCCCATTAATGGCTTCAAGCTGCTGGGTTTCGGGACGGGCACCCGTTCCCTTGCGGAGGGACAGAGGCCGGCTGAAAAGGGAGACGACTACAACGCTCCGCATCCGGCGGATTCGTTGACCCAGATTGGCTACGGGCGAACCAGTACGCAAATCAGGCTGAGCACAATCGACGACCGCTTCGTCGAGGGAACCGAGTACTTTGGCATAAGGATCAATCCAGGTTCCGGTCTCCTTCCCGGGGCCTCCGTTGTGGCCATAGGGACCATATTCGATGACGAAGACAACGGGCAGCCCTTCGTGGACACGGTCCCGGACGACACCGGAACCAACCGGTCCATTAGCGTGGGCGGTTCGGTGACCGGTCGCGTGGAGACGGCCGGGGACGTCGACTGGTACAGGACGACTCTTACCGAGGGCCAGTGCTACAGCATCATGGTTGAGGGGAGGGAGAGCGGCTCCGGCTTGACACTGGACAATCCCTATATGGCAGGGGTGCACCGCGCGGACGGCGTCTACATCCGGTGGACCAGCGACGGCGGCCGGGGGAGGAGCGCCCTGTCCCACGTGAAGCTCGATACGACCGGCACGTACTTCATCGCGGTCTCGTCCTACTACTTCGATGAGAGGGGCACATACAACACCTACCGGCTGTCGCTGACTGACCTGGGCGGCAGCACGCTCTGCGGAGATGCCAAACCGGGGGCGGTGCCTCCGCCCGTGCGTGTTTCCGTGGCGGACGTCACCAAGCGGGAGTGGCCGAACCCTCTGGCCTACCTGATCTTCGAAGTGACGCTGAACAGGTATGCGGACGGCGAGGTACGGGTGGACTACCAGACCGTGAACGGAACCGCGGTTGCGGGCGAGGACTACATGCGGAGATCGGGAACTCTGGTGTTCGCCGAGGGCGAGAGATCCAAACGCATCGGGGTGAGGATCAGGTTTGAGGAGGAGGCCGAGGACCACGAGCCAATGAGGCTGGTCCTATCCAATCCCAATGGCGCGGACATCGAGCGCGGAATAGCCACCGGTACCATCATCGACTATGAGCACGATCGATAGCACTCGGCCCAGGCAACAGGGCGCGCCGCCGGGAGGGCATCGGATTCCACGTCGATTCCTCCGAGCACGCCGAGATTTCTAGGACGCTCCCCGGCAGGCGGTGGCTGACCAGCATTTGCCCAACGAGATGAGACGTCTAACTCTTGCAGTGGTCCTAATCGCCATGGGCCTGATCGCAATCAGCGATGCACTGCTGGCAGACCAACCGCAAGCGCAGTCCGCCAAGGACGATCCAACCATCAGCCCAATCCTGCTCCAGTTCATAGCAGACCGCGAGAACGACGCTGCCCCAAGCAGTCCACAGCATCTCAGCGGGGCGAATAGCCGCAGCCAATCCAAACCAGCTGGCGTGCCTGGTACCAAGGATGGGCCCAGAGCCGACAATTCGGATGCGACGAGCGGAACACACGACCCCGTCCGGTTCGACTCAGATGGAAATGGGCAGGTGTATATCCATTTGGAAACCACCGTGGATGAGACCCTGCAGCAGATCAGGAAAACTGGTGCCACGATCGAGATTGTCAACTCCGACTGGAACGTACTGCAGGCATGGGTGCCTGTCCGTGTTCTTGACTCCGTCTCTGCGCTGCGGGGTGTACGGAAGATCACCTCACCCGATTATGGCGTATACAACACCGGTTCGGTAACCACCGAGGGTGACGCGGTACACAATGCCGACCTGGTGCGGGCATTCAGTGGCCTGACCGGAACCGATGTCAAGATAGGGGTCATATCAAATGGCGTGGACTCATGGGATACCGCGCTGGCCAGTGGCGACCTGCCCGGGGATCTTGAGATCAACCCGAACTCGGAGGGCTTCGGCCACGAGGGCACTGCAATGCTTGAGATTGTCCACGATCTCGCTCCGGGCGCACAGCTGGCCTTCTCCGGTGGAATTACATCGCTGGCATTCGTGGAGTCCGTTCTCTGGTTGGCGAACGGCGCCTTCAGCGGAGAAGGGGCGGACATCATTGTTGATGACGTGGGATTTTTTCGCGAACCCTACTTCGAGGATGGCCTTGTGGCGGACGTCGCCTCAGAAGCGGTCGCGGGAGGCACCGTGTTCTTGTCTGCCGCCGGAAACTTTGCAGAGAGCCACTATGAGGCGGATTTCGTTGATGGAGGCGGGGGCTTCCACGCCTTTGGCGGGAATGGCGATATCGCCCTGAGAGTGGAAGGACACGGCCGAATGACAGTGAACCTTCACTGGAATGACCAAGTGGGAGCCTCGGGCAACGACTACGACCTCTACGTCTGCCGTGCTGACCTGAGGCCCGTTAAATTCAACCTGCAGAACCGCTTTTGCGCAGCGGGCACGGGGATTCAGGACGGCTACGATGACCCGAATGAGGAGGTGTTTTTCGTACATGACGGATATGTTGATGTGTTTGTGCGCAAGGACAAGGGTGATGACAGGAGGCTCGAGCTGTTCGTTCGTGGGGGCACGGACTTGGAATACGGGGCGCCAGAGGGGAGCATATTCGGACACGCCGCCGTTGAGAAAGTGTTGGCGGTAGGGGCAGTCAATGCCGCTGACCCTGGGAACGACGACCTTCAGCCTTTCAGCGCCCGGGGTCGCTCTGAGATTTACTTCCCCAGCAGGGAGACCAGATACAAGCCTGATGTGGTGGGCACTGACGGGGGGCGGGTGACTGGTTCCGGCGCTTTCGGAGTGCCGGCCGAGGAAGTTCCGGGAAGTTTGTTGTTCGGCACCTCTGCCGCCGCACCTCACGTCGCTGGCATAGCCGCCCTGGTGATGCAGGCACAGCGGTTGGCCCGTCCGGAAATGACCGAGGTGGAGGTCGCCGACGCCGTCAGGCGAATTCTTCGGGAAACCGCCGTTGACCTGGGCGCACAGGACGCCAACGGCTATAGCGAACTATTTGGCTATGGGAGGTCAGACGCCCTTTCTGCGGTTGAATCAGTGGCTCCGTCGCCAACCACCTTCGACGCGGTCTCAAAGGACCGGTTCCCTGGCGAATTCACAGTGGATTCCACGGGGGATGGAGCCGACGCCTCCACCGGCGACAACGATTGCGACGACGGCAGTGGCAGCTCCACCTTGCGCGCCGCCATTCAGGAGGCCAACCTGGGCGATGAAGCAGTCATCAAATTCGATATCGCAGGGGCCGGAACACGGAGTATCCGGCCGAATTCACCTCTCTCCACCGTCAACAAGCCCGTATTCATTGACGGCTTCAGCCAACCCGGAGCAGGCCTGGGTGAGCTGCTAATCGAACTGGACGGCGTAAATGCCGGCACGGACGCCGATGGCCTGACCATAGGCGCAGGACCATGCTACGTGCGCGGGCTGGCAGTCAACGGTTTCGAGGGCAACGGCATCGTTCTTCAGAGCGCCATTGGAGGATGCGTAATCTTCGGCAACCACATCGGTACCGGAACGGGCGGCGCCGCCGACAAAGGCAACGGCGCGGCAGGCGTATTGGTGAAAGATACCCAGGATGCCGTGTTACTGAACAACGTTGTGTCCGCCAATGACGCCAACGGCATCAACATTTCCGGCGGAGATTCCGGTGGGGCGGTCATCCAGGACAATGTCATCGGCCTGACATCGGACGAAACTGCCAGGCTTGGCAATGGCACAGCGGGCGTCCTGGTAAGCGGGGCACCCGACGTAGTCCTTCGGGGCAACACCATCTCCGGCAACGGGTCCCACGGATTGAGCCTTGCCGGAACTGGCGCCACCAACGCACACATTACGAACAACCTGATTGGTGTAGACGGGTCCGGGTCCGGTGAATTGGGCAACGCGGGTTCGGGTGTGCACATAGCCGGCGTTCACGGCCTGAGAATATTTGACAACGTCATCTCCGCCAACGACTCCCACAGCATCAGTCTCGCCGGTTCCGGGGCCTATGATGCAGATATTCAAGAGAATTATATTGGGACCAACCACGTCGGGGAGGACATTGGCAACTCGGGCTCCGGCGTACACATCGGGGACAGCTCCTCCGATCATTCAATTGAGTTCAACACGATCGCCTACAACTCCGGCGACGGCGTCG
The DNA here is from genome assembly GCA_963667765.2 of Dehalococcoidia bacterium. GTDB lineage: Bacteria > Chloroflexota > Dehalococcoidia > Lucifugimonadales > UBA3495 > VXOI01. The sequence goes on from CAXXON010000003.1 coordinate 1,087,238, forward strand.
CAGTGGTGTCCCCGGGGTCATCAGGAAACTCCATACGGAAAAATTCGATATTCTCCAATGACGACCTGGGCATCGACCTTTCCGACGACGGAGCCACTGCCAACGACTTGCAAGACCTAGACAGTGGCCCAAATTCCCTTCAGAACTTCCCGTCCGACCTCATATTTGCCAGCAGGGACGACGCTGCTTCAGCGCGTTTTGTCCTGGAAGCCCTTCACAAGCACGAGTTCATCATGGATTACTACTCGTGCGACACACCCGGAAATGGCGAAGGCCAGGATTGGCTTGGTTCCTCACTCGTGAAGGGGGTCTCATTATTCGGCTTAAAATACACCGTCAGCACCTACGGGAATTCCATAGTAGACTTCACAGCTCCAACTGGGGCATATATCACCGCCACTGCCACAAGCGAAGAACTGAACTCGATGTCCGAGTTTGCTCCATGCACTTCGCACGTCGACCTTCCGTCGCTGGACATTTCGGTTGCTTCCGTTGATGTCACGGAGGATTCAGACTCTGCAGCGACCTATACGGTAAGACTGCCATCTGTGCCAGGTGAGGAAACCAATGTATCGCTGTCCATAGACGACACGAGTGCGGCCGGCGTCTTGCCGTCTGTTCTTACCTTCGCGGCCGGCGACAACTCCGCCCAGACCGTTACGGTTACTCCAGTTTCTGACGCTGACGCAATTGGTACCGGTACGTCAATTCTGCACGAGGTCGATATTGACAGCAACGGCTATCCCACCGCCCGGTTGCCGGTCATTGTTACTGACGATGAATTGGCCACGGTTTCGCTGACAAGCACCACAGAGGGAATAACATTCCCGGAAGACGTTTCAGTCGGTGTGGTTTACGACGGCATTCTGGAGGTGAATGAAGGCGAGACAGCCACCTACGAGGTGAGGTTGGACGCCGAACCAGATGGGGACCTCACCCTGAATCTCAAAAGCACCGTTGCGAGTGCGCTGACACTGTCGAAAGACACGACAGATCCCAAGGAATTCTCAGCAACTGTGTCTCTCACCTTCGAAAGAGAGTCGTGGGAGGACATGCAGACCGTCACAGTCAATGCAGAATCGGATGACGATTTCTTCGACGAACTTGCAACCATAGAGCACCGGGCACAGATTGGAGGCAGTGAATACATCCTGGGCCAATTGAAAGCGACGGTAGTTGAATCAACGTGGACCGGGTTGAGCTTCTCGGCAGAGACACGTGAGGTTCAAATACCAAGCGACGGTGGAAGCGCCACCTACACGATAGTCCCGGACAGCGAGCCGTCCGCGGACCTCACGGTCCATCTGGCAAGCGTCATTCCGGATGAACTCTCCATCACTCCCTCCCAGAAAGTGACTGTATCTCCAGCGTCGATGACTTTCACCGTGGGCACAGACGCGAACTGGGATACGCCACAGACGGTGACCGTCACCGGTGTCGCGGATGATGACGAATTCGATGACCAGGCCCATATTCAACACTCAACCACCATCGACGGAGAGGAATACCACTGGGGAAAAGTGCTGGTGACCGTTAAGGACGGCAACCGCGCCCCCTACTTCGAGCAGGGTCTCAGCACCACTCGAGAGGTCGCCGAGAACGCTGGCCCGAACACCCACGTGGGCGCCCCAGTCACCGGCACCGATTTGAATGGAGATGTCCTCAACTACACCATGGATGACCCGGAAGGTAAATTCGACATCGCCAGCACCACCGGCCAGATCACCGTGAGCGACGCCAACTCGCTGGACTATGAGAACGAGGCAGAATACCTCGTGCGAGTAACCGCCGCCGACCCGGGTGGCCTGACCGACGGCCTCGAGGTGAGAGTCCTTCTGACCGATGTCGACGAGCCGCCTGTGGTAACCGGGCAGGTCTCGCCCACGTTCAACGAGAACGCCACCGGCCACGTTGCCCTTTACACCGCAGTCGATCCCGAGCAGGCCCCTATCACCTAGTCCCTTTCGGGACCTGAAAGTAGCGGTTTTTCCATCGACAGCAGCGGAAACCTGAGCATTGATGTGGCCGCGAATTTCGAAGCCAAGAGCACCTACTCCTTTACAGTAATCGCGGGCAATGGCAATGCTTCGCCGAATCTCTCGCCGAACGGCGAATTGGCGATAACTTTGATTGTCAATGATGTTGACGAACCGCCGGTGATTTCCGGCAATACCACCGTCGTCAATTACCCGGAAAACAGCTGAGGCGTAGTGGCCGCATATTCCGCCGCCGACCCGGAAGGCAACACCGTGTTCACCTGGTCGTTATCCGGGACGGACAGCGGAGACTTCGAAATCAGTGAAACAGGCGTCCTCTCCTTCAAAAATCCGCCCGACTACGAGCTCCCGGCAGACTCCGACGGCAACAATGTTTACCTCATCACCGTTCGTGCCTACGACGGGAACCTCACGGGCGCGCTGGATGTTACCGTATCGGTCGGGAACAGAAATGACCCCCCGGTGATTTCCGGTGAAGCCCAGCCCACGTTCAACGAGAACGCCACTGGCCACATCGGACGTTACACCGCCCACGACTCGGAACAAGACCACATATCCTGGTCTCTGTCGGGGCCAGACAGCGGCAGCTTTTCCATCGATCAGGGCGGTAATCTGAGCATCGATGGCATCGCAGCCTCCCGGATGACCTGGCCAGCTGAGCTATCATCGTTGCAGCAGAAATGGGTCTTGTGGGCTGAGTGAGGCCTACGGGCGAGGTCTGGGGAAAAGAGATATGGAGCCGGAAACGCGACGTCGGCGCACCCTGCTGCTGGCTGCTGCTACCGTAGTCATAGCAACGCTGGCGGTACTGTACCTCCTCGGGACTGTCCTCCTGACCCTCGGCCTGAGCGTGGTGATTGCCTACGTGTTACTGCCGGTGGTGCGGCGGCTGGAACGGGTGATGCCCTGGCGGCGCAGCCGCCCCGGCCTATCCAGGGGACTGGCCATCGGAGTCGTATATCTTGTTGGGCTGGGAATCGTGGCCGGCGTGTTGGCGGTCATGGTGCCGCCCACCATCGAGCAGGGCCGCGAGTTCGCGGAGGAATTCCCGGGTTTCTTCAATTCCGCCCGCGGGACCATGGAAGAGTGGATGGCCCGTTACTCGGATGAGATCCCCATCGAGGTACGGGACCGGATCGAGGAGACGCTTTCCCAGGCCGGGGGATTTGTGGGCGACGCCGCTGTCGGGGTGGTCTCCCGTACCTGGGAAGTCATTTCCGGTTCGTTCAGCCTGGCCCTGGGACTGGCCACCGCCCCTGTGCTGGTCTTCTACCTACTGAAGGACTCCGGAAGGATAAGGGAGTCCCTGAATGCCCCATTTCCCCTAGCGCTGCGCCCCTTCCTGGGGGACATTCTGGATATGGGGGAGCGAATTCTCGGCGGCTACATCCGCGGACAGATTATCCTGGGCTTGGTGGTGGGGACAGTGGTTACCGGCGGTCTGCTCCTGATGGGCGTGCCGTTTGCCCTAGTGCTCGGCATCATTGCCGGAATTACGGAACTGGTGCCCGTTGTCGGCCCGTGGATTGGCGCCATTGCCGGGGTGCTGGTGACCCTGGCCACCGAGCCGCACCTGATCCCCTGGGTAATCCTGCTCTACCTGGCGGTCCAGCTGTTGGAGAACACACTGCTGGTGCCTCGGATCCAGGGAGACTCCCTGAACCTGCATCCAGCGGCAATAATCATCACCATCGTCATAGCCAGCAACTTCTTCGGTCTCTGGGGGGTGATCCTGGGCCCGCCCCTGGTGGCCATGTTCAAGGAGCTGTTCGTGTGGTTCAGACGGGAGTGGAATCGTCCCGAGGAGGCCCCGGCCGCCGGGGCGTGCAACGATGGCGAACCCGGGGCGGCAGAGGACGAGGAGGACGCCTGATTTCCGGAGGCCCAGCCACGGCCCCTGGAGCCCGTGGAAACTGCGCAGCATACCGCGTGAAGTAGACACTGCCACCATCGATTGATCCCGTTCCCAGGGAGCGAAGACTCACGCAGAGTCATTGCGCCCCCTCGTAATTCTGTGTCTCCCAATCCGAACTCCGCATCTTGGTATCCTTGCCTGGTCAGGAAGGAGATATTCAACCGCTCCGAAGGTGCTCAGGGATTCCGTTTGGTTATGCCTTTCTGTCGTGGAAAGGAGGTAATGCATGGTACTGGGAAGCATCGGTAGAACCATCAGGGATTCGATTACCGGCACCATCAGGGGGGCGGGTGATGTTCTGGAGGACACGGTGTCGGCAGCCCGGGGAGTCACAGTTGGTGCCTTGTCAGAGTCTCGGGAAGTGATAGGAGACTTTCAGGACCAGGTATCTGAAGTAATCAAGGGGACCGTTCAGGCGACCTGGGCGCCACCGCGCGGGACGCCGCCACAGGGGCCGTTGTGGGAACGGCCGAGGTGGGAGGCAATGTGCTCCAGGCCATTGAGAACAGTACACGGGGACTCATCCAGGGTGCTGCCGAAGTTGGAGGAGACTTGGCCTCGGTCACCCGGAGCTCTGTGGAGGGCGCGATCGTCGCCACCGGCAGCGCCACAGTCAAAATCCAGGACGCTGCGTTCAACGCGGCGCGAGGCGCTGTCAGCGGAACACGGCTGGTGGGCGGCGATCTGGGCACAGCCGCCCGGGAGACCGTCAACGGGACCGTGACGGGAGCGAATGAGATCGGCGGCAATGAATTGCAGGACATCATGGACAGCACAAGAGGCATGGTCAAGGCCACTGCGGAGACGGGCGGCGACTTGGCGGTGGTCGCCAGAAATACCGTGGAGCAGTCCATAGAATCCGCCAAGGGTATTGGTCTCCGGGCCGAGGATGCGGCATCGGCAGCGGCCAACGGCGCTGACAGCGCCGCCGGCTCCTTCGGAGAGGCCACCGCCAATTCGGTTACTGGGGCAGTGGTGGGTGTCGTGAACGGAGCGTCCGTGACGCTTCGCGCTCCCTACCACGGGAGTGGCAATGGAAGCGATGGGAGGACCGGAAGCTCGTAGCCCATTCGGGAAATCCAACCGGAGAATTTGACCAGGGCACGGGGGCGGGTTGGACACTCGCCCCTGTGTGCTTACTGGTGCGTTGAACAGCCTGTCTGTGCCTCTGCTCGCCCGGAAAGTTGGTGATTCCCGCCCGTACGGAGGCAGAGCAGCACCGATTCTTTTTCCAGCAAAACGATGCCGCAGTTCGTGATCGACCAGCCAGGGTGAATGAGAGGCCAACCATGGAATCGCCGCAGGAACCGCCGCAGAATCAACAGCCTCCAGTGATTTCCCGCGACAGGGCGACAGGGCGACAGAGATTGCCCGCGAGGTCCAGCGGCTTGTCGGTGACGGCGAGGAACATCGCGCGTGGGAGATTGTCAGAGACCTGCATCCGGCGGATATAGGGGCCATAGTCGCGGCCCTGCCCAGGAACAGCCGGGATGCCTTGGTGAGGGTGATTTCTCCTAACACCTTTGCCTGGATACTCCAACAGATGAACCCCATGGACGCCGCGCGGCTGTCGGCCCGCCTGGGGTCCCGCATGATTTCCCGGGTGCTCAACCAGGTCCACGCCCGCGAGGCCATGGACACCCTGCTGCGTCTTCCCAACCGTCAGGCCTGGTCGGTGGCCGGGACCCTGGAGCAGCCCCTGCCGGACCCCGAGCTGCTGGAGCATTCCCGCCACACGGCCGGTGCTCTGGTGATTATCCAGTTTCCGACGGTCAGGGAAGGCGACCTTGCCGAGGCGGCCCTGGACAATCTGCGGGAGCTGGAGAGGACCAGGTACCAGTTCACCCACGTCTTTGTCTTGGCAGAAGGCGGGGAGCTCGCCGGCCAGGTGAACATGGTGGACCTGGCCCTCTCCCGGAACGAAACGCCGGTGCGGGAAATCGTGGAGCCGGTCCTGGCCACGGTCGCCGTTTCCACTCCCTCCGAGGAGTGCGCCAGGTTGAGGCGGCACTACAACGTCACCCAGTTGCCCGTGGTGGAAGAGGGGCGGCTGATCGGCGTCATTCCTGCCGAATAGCTCCTGACGGCTGCGATGGAGGAAGACACGAGGCAGTTGCTCCAGCCGTGCGGCGTGGCCGGAGAGACCCTGGACGGGCCGTTGTTGGGTTCCATCCGAACGCGCCTCCCCTGGCTCACGATCAACCTGGCCACGACCTTCCTTGCCGCGGCGATGATCTCGCTGTTCGAGTCGACCCTGGCCCAGGTGGTGGTGCTGGCCGCCTTCCTGCCGGTGGTCGCAGGCCAGGGAGGGATAGGGGGCACCCAGACCCTCACCCTCATAGTCCGGGCCATGGCCCTGGGGGAGCTGGTAGGAGTCAATGCGGGACGGCTCCTGGCACGGGAGGCCCTGCTTGGAGTGATCAACGGGGTCTGGCTGGGGGTGCTGGTTGCTGCCATCGCCTTCGTCTGGCAGCGGAACCCGTCCCTGGGACTGGTGCTGGGCGTCGCCATGCTGGGCAACATGATCATCGCCGGAACGGTCGGCGCTGCCATTCCGCTTCTGCTCCGGTGCCTGGGGGTCGACCCGGCCGTGGCCTCCGCCATAGTGGTCACCACCTTCACCGACGTCTTCGGATTCCTGCTCTTTCTGGGCATCGCCACCGCGGCCCTGAATCTGCTCGTATAGGCCAACTGCTTTGTTTGGATTCCTGCGGCCCAGCCCCACGCTCAGCGAGTGCGACGTGCAGCGCGGGCAGTTCATGCTGCGCTGGGAGGGCGTGCTCTCCGGGGCGGTGTTCAGCCTGGGCAGCGGCGGATTCATGGCCGCATATGCCCTGGCACTGGGCGCCAACAACCTGCAGGTGGGCATCCTGGCCGCTCTGCCCTTTGTGTTCCAGGTGCTTCAATTGCCCTCCATTCTGGTGATCGAGAAATTCAGGACCCGCAAGGCCATCGGGTTGCCCGCCTGGTTCGTGGCCCAGTTGATGTGGCTGCCCATCGGGGCGGTCCCGTTTCTGCTGGAGACCCCCGGCGCGGCGGCGGTCTCCGCGGTGATCGCCCTCATGGCCATCCGGGGCGTGTTCACCGGAATTTGGACCACCTCGATGAACAGTTGAGGGTCGATTCCGGTTGGGGGCAGAATCGTACGCTAAGGCCGCTATTGGAGCTTTGCCCACCGGTATTCGCCGGTGAGCAGGATGTGGCCCCACCCAAGGGGCGAGATGCGGGCCAGAAGCTCGGGCTCGACGGTCAGGCCGGCGAGTTTCCGCTGTCTGACCGCTTCGCCGAGATGGGCGGTATTCCAGTAAATGACGATGGCGGCGAGCAGGTTGAGCCCGGCCATGCGGTAGTGCTGGGCCTCGCTGGAGCGGTCGCGGATTTCGCCCTGACGCCCGATGCGGAGGGCGTTCTTGAGGACGTGATGAGCCTCGCCCTTGTTCAGGCCGGTGTTGGCCCGGCGCTGCATATCGGCGTCGAGCAGCCAGTCGACGATGAAGAGGGTGCGTTCGACCCGTCCGATTTCTCGGAGAGCGACGGCCAGTTCGTGCTGGCGCGGATACGCCGCGAACTTTCGCAGCAGCTGGCTGGGTGGAAGGACGCCACTGGCCAGGGTGGCAGCAACCCGCAGGATGTCCGGCCAGTTGCGCATGATCACGTCCTCCCGGATCTTATTGCCGGTCAATCCGATCAGGAGTTTTGGAACGCGTCTGGGCTCGAAGACATGCAGCCGTTTCGACGGCAGGTCCCGGATGCGGGGGATGAACCGGTAGCCGAGTAAGGATGTGACGGCGAAGACATGGTCGGTGAAACCGCCGGTGTCGGCGTATTGCTCGCGGATGCGCCGCCCAGCTCTGGTCATCAGCAACCCGTCAAGGATGTAGGGCGCTTCGTTGACCGTGGCCGGGATGGTCTGCGTTGCGAAGGGTCCGAACCGGTCCGAGACATGGGTGTAAGCCTTGAGGCCCAGTTCACTGCCATAGCGGGCGTTGACGAGGTTCATCGCTTCGCCCTGGCGTGCGGACGGGAAGAACTGTCCGTCGCTGGAGGCGGTGAGGCCCAGTCCCCAGAAGCAGGCCATGGCAGTTGCGCCTGCGCCTCGATCACCATGGCCAGGGCCCGGTCTATCGCCTCGCTTTCGATATGCCAGCACGAGAGGGGGGAGAGCTGGAAGAAGTCATGGGTGTTGGAGGCCTCGGCCATCTTGCTGAGACCCAGATTGAGCCCCTCGGCGAGGAGGACGTTCAGCAGTCCGATCCGGTCTTTACATGGCGCGCCCGTGCGCAGGTGGGTGAAAGCGTCGGTGAAACCGGTGGAGGCGTCCACCTCCAGCGGGATGTCGGTGATCCGTACCTCGGGCAGGCGACGATAGAGGTCGAGCACCAGCTCGTCGACATCCTCCGGCATTGCGGAGGCGGGCCGGCCGATCCTGAGTTCGCCATTCTCGATGGCACCGCCGGGTATCCTGCCGTGATGCGCGGCATCGGTGAGGCGATCCAGGTCCTCGACCAGACGCCCTTTCTGTTCGGCCAACCACTCCCGGGGTTCGTAGGGAACCGCCAGTCGGGCCGTTGCGTGCGCTGCTTCGATGGGCACCAGGGCGCGTTTCACATCACCATAGCGCCGGGAGTGTGCCAACCAGATATCACCGGAGCGGAAGGCGTCGCGCATATGGAAAAGGGCGGCGACTTCCCAAAGCCGACGATCACCAGCTGGCCGAGCGTTGAGATGCTGATGCCGCCCGGGATTTCGGCACGGGAATTGCGGCGCAGGAAGGTCCGGGGCAGGTCCTGGGACCCGGCTTCGATGACTCTCAATGCGGCAAGGATGGGTTCGCCGACGCCGGAAGCCTGGATGTCGAGCGCACGCAACATGCGCGGCGCGTAGCGCCAGAACCGGGGCCAGCCCTGAACCACGTGAGCCAATGGATCGACGGACATCGTGCCGCTGAGTTGCGCCACCGCCGCCACAACGCCTTCGAGCTTCTGCCAGCCGCCAACCGCTGCGACGGCCTCTTCAAGGGGCGCGCCGTCCTCTTTTGCTTCGAGCAGCGCCGTTCCAAGGGTCTTGAAGGCGTCCAGGGTATAGTGCAGTACTGCCCGCGCATCCTGAAGGCGCTCATCGCACCACTACTTCGCACTCCGGAAGGTCTCGCCGATGATCCGGTCATGGGTCTCGACCACTGCATCGGCGATGGCGCCGCGCCATTCCACAGCACAGACGGCGAGACGGCGACCATCCGATATGTCGCGCAATCCGTCGGTGAAGTAGCGCTCCCCTTGGCGGCGCAGAAGGGCAATGCGATGGAGGAACGGTCTTCAGCAGATCGGCGGGAAGATCGAAGCCCTGCAGGAATTCCAGGCGGTCAAGCAGGCCGTTGATGTCGGCCGAGTTTCGGCCCACCTCGAACCGGCGCAGCCAGACCAACCGGCTCACGCCGCCGTCGGCTTCCACGATTAATAGCCCGGGGTAAGCAGACGGTCGAGAGCCATGCGTAGGGCATCGTCCAAGCCCGCGGCGATGCGCGTTTCTATCCGGCGCTCTGCAGCAGCCAATGCATCCGCGCAAAGACGCTCCAGGACCGACGATCCCGGCAGGATCACCTGCCGGGGCCGGCACTCCTCCACGAATCGCCGCGCCAACCCCTCATTCGAGGGCGCCCCTTCCGCCATGTTCTAGAGCCAGACCCTCAGGTCCCGGGCGAAACGCCCCGTAAACATCCGGCAGCCGTAGATGCGCCGGAGCTCGGCCAGGTGTTCCCGCCGTGTCTCCTCTCGTATCGCATATCCATCCTGGTCTTCGGTGCGCATGCCGAGCTGTGCGGCCATGAAGCCAAGGACATTCAGGGGAATTCCCTCTCCCACCGCCAGAATAGGACCCCGATATCGAAAGGCGCAAAGTTGGAGCGCTAAGCCCAGCCGGTTGTGTCCTCTGCGCCGCACCTGGATATGCTCGATGTCGTCGTCGCACAGCGTGTAATGGCGCAGCAGGGTGGCTTCGTCCGTGGGCAAGTCGGACAGGGCCGCGCGCTGGCACGCGCTCCAGATGCTTCGTCTCGGCATGTTCCATTTCTCCGTTATCCGTTCATACCGGCAGGCGCAGCGCTGTCCGTAAGGGGAACGTCCAGCGGACGGCGCATCCGTCGCCACGCCCCCCGCCAAACAGGAGCCAGCAGCGTCTCACATGAATGGTACGGTAACAATTGCGCAAGCGGGACCCTCTCCGTACACTTCCCCCATGACCGCAACGCTCATCGGATACGCCCGCTGTTCCACCGACCGGCAGGATCTGGCCGCCCAGCGCAGGCCCTCCTGGAGCTTGGCGTCGCCGAGGGTCGCATCTACACCGATCACGGCCTCACTGGCACGACCCGTGCCCGCCCCGGCCTCGACCCGGCCCTCGCCGCGAACGCGACACGCTGGTCGTGCCCAAACTCGAGCGGCTGGCCTGGTGCGTCCCGGACGCCCGCGCCATCGCCGACCTGCTTCAGGAACGAGACGCGAGTCTGACCTTGGGCCCGACGCTCTACGACCCGGGTGATCCGATAGAAAAGCTGTTCCTCTATATCCTCGCCACCTTCGCGGAGTTCGAAGCCGATCTCATTCGCATGCGCACCCGCGAGGGCATGGCCATCGCCCGCGCCAGGGGGAAATTGCGCGGCAAGCAGCCCAAACTGTCCGACAGACAGCAGCGGGAACTCTGCCGCATGCATGCCACGGGCGAGTATTCCATCAGCGATCTCGCCGAACTCTTCTCCGTCTCAAGACCAACCGTCTATCGCACACTCAACCGGCGTCATTCCCCTTAGCGTACGATTCTGCCCCCTACCGCAATCGACCCGAGGGCGTCCGCCTCGATGCCTTCATCGGCTGATGGCGTCTGCGACATGCTGACCTCTTTTCTCGATCTCGTCCGCCCGATTCCTACTCATTGCAGACACTTCGCACGTGCCTCGGGTACGTCGAGGGCTTCGGCAAACGATCTAGCGCGCCACCTTAGTGGGATTGTTCCTCTGCTGACCAGTCTGGGGCGTCCTGAAACGCCGCCTCGGCGGCGATGAGCCGGTCGCGCATCTCCGGAATATCTGGAAACTGGTCCAGTCTCTCGAGCTGATTCTTCCCAAGATCGGACAGCTCTATCTCGCCCACAGCATCGAATGACGCCAGTAAATGGAAGAGAGAGACCGTCTGGTCCAGCGTGGCCGAAAGGAAGTAGAACTCGGCCACCATTATGGCGGGAACAATGATGGTGGCGTTGCCCGCCGTGGCAAGGCGGAAGATGGCGGCCGCCGCCATGAGGCGATTGAGCGAGCTGAGATACTGCCACATGGCGTGGGTGTCCATAATGAACCTGGCCATCCTGTCCTACATGGCTGCCTTGTACCTCCCCGGACTCCGGGAGCCAGTCCTCCCATATAGCCTCGACGCCCTGAGAGTCTTGATAGGTCACGTCGGGCAGGTGGCGCACAGAACCACTCAACATGCTGAGGCAGGGTTTTCCATCGGTGTCAGGTTGTATGGAGGTGATCCTGCAGTCGGGTTTGCCGCGGCGGGTGATGATCCCCTCTTCGCCTGCGTCCAAGTCCCTGAGAATCTCGCTGACCCTGGCCTTAATGTCTTTCATACTATATGTAGCAATGTCATTCACCTCCCCAAATGTGGTCATCGGGATTGACCTATGTGACTGCATAAACCATCACGGGGTGGGGCAATACGCAAGTTGCGAGTGCTTGATCTTCTATGTCCAGGCCTGGTTCTTCTCTCCACGGAGCACCAGCGCCAGGCCACCAGGAATGCGGCCAGCCAGCTCCATAATGGCTCAGAAGTAGGCCCCCGGCGGCGGACTAGAGTTGACTGAAGACGAAGCCACCTTCGAGTTACAGTTGGAACTATAGCTTGCCGCCATCCCTCCCCTGCCGAGCCTTTGATCCTCTTCAAGGGCACGGCTTGTTGGCAGGCGTCGTGCGTCATCAGTTCACGAATCTGCGCTTCCGTGCTCAACGAGAGGGTGAGTGCGGCTCTGGAACCAGTACAGGGGCCTCCTCCCGGACCGGGCTACCCGTTCAACCCTCACCCCGAACACGGGTTCCAGCACCTCCGGCAGCAGGACCGTTTCCACTGGCCCGGCCGCCCGGATGCGACCGCCTTGCAACACGACGATGTGATCGCAATACTCCGCCGCCAGATTCACGTCATGTACCGACATGAGAGTGGTCGCCCCCACGCCACGGATGAGTTCGAGAACTTCAAGCTGGTAGCGGATGTCGAGGTGGTTGGTGGGCTCATCTAGGATCAGGACTCGCGCCTCCTGCACCAGCACCCGTGCGATCAGCGCCCTTTGTTTTTCTCCCCCGGACAGTGTTCTGAACGACCGAGTCTCCAGTTCCGCAATGCTCACGTGAGCGAGCGCATCGTCGACGCGGCCGCGGTCCTCCGCGGACTCCCTGGCAAAGGCAGACTGGTGAGGGCTGCGTCCCATCAAAACCACTTCCCGCACGGTGAACTCGAAATCGGACCGCGGCTCCTGCACCACTACGGCGATACGCCGGGCGGACTCCGACGGCCGCAACTCCCAGAGATCATCCTCTCCCACCACCACACGTCCCAGTCTCGGTCGCAGCACCCGGTACACGGCGCGCAACAGCGTGGTCTTGCCGCTGCCATTCGGTCCTATGATACCCACGACCTGACCAGCTTCGACCTCCAGGCTGATATCCGAACAGATCTCCACGGAACCCACTGCCACTGTCACCCCGGACAACGACAGCGACAACGGGGGCGGACTGTTACTCTCCATGGCTGGCTTCGTAGTCTCGGACTCAATGTGTTCACCTCGCATGGTCTGATCCTCGCAGCCGGGAACGTAGGAGCAAGGCAAAGACCGGGGCGCCAACGAGCGCGGTAATCACCCCGATCGGCAACTCGCGGGGCTGTATCACCAGCCGAGCGAGCACATCTGCCCACAGCAGGAACAGCGCCCCAACGAAGGCTGCCAGCGGCAATACCCGGCGATGGTCGGATCCCACCACCATCCGCGCTGCGTGCGGGATGACGAGCCCCACGAACCCGACCCCGCCGGCCAGCGCGACCGAAGTGCCGGTTAGGAGCGCAACGACCACGAACAGGACGCGACGCAGCCGGTCCGGCGGCACCCCCATGCTTGTGGCAGTCTCATCGCCGAAGAGGAGAAGGTTCAATGGGCGGGCTTGGGCCAGGAGATAGACGAGCCCGGCTCCGAGCAGGATCGCCGGCAGCCCGAGCTGGTCCCACCGTGCGCCGCCCAGCGCGCCGAGCATCCAGAAGAGCGCGACGCGCGCCGTCTGGTTTTGCTCGCTGATAAAGATAAGCATACTGGTCAGGGCCGCGAACAAGTAGCTCACCGCGATTCCGGCCAGCACTAGCCTCAATGGGCTGAGGCCGCCCGCCGAGTGCGCCAAAAGGAAAGCCAGTCCGTAACCGATGAGGCCACCAGCGAAGGCGGCAACCGGCAGCGTGTAAATCCCCGCGAAGGCCCACCCTAGCACAATTACGCTCACGGCGCCGGCAGCGGCCCCTGAAGTCCCGCCGAGGATTGTGGGGTCCGCCAGTGGGTTCCGCACCATGGCCTGGAGCACTGTGCCGACTACGGCCAGTGTTGCTCCGACCAGCACGGCGAGGAGCGCGCGCGGGAGACGGATGTGCCACACGATCCGTTCGTGAGCCGCTGGCCAGTTTGCCGATACCACGTCGGGCCAGAACTGGTGGATCCCGATTTGCCAGGCCGTGGCCGGAGATATGTCTGCGGGACCCAGGGTCACCGCCAGCACGAGCGAGACGATCAGGGCGAAGCAGAGACCCCCCAACACGGCGGCGAAGCCGAGCCCGGCCAGCCCGATAGGGGCCGCGACGCCGCCCGGTGAACGATTTGCGCCGGGGCGGATCAGCCAGTTCATCAATGATGGCCTCATATTTCCCCCACCCGCCAGTTCCCTTGCCGGTAGCGCCACCAGGACCCGGCGGTCCGCGCCGCGAAGAAGGCGATCCCGGCTAGGTATACTCCGGCGAGTTCCCAACCGAAGGGGATGGCGAGCAGCCATGACAGCGGCACCATGACCAGGTAGCTGGAAACCGTGGACGTGTAGAAAACCCACTTGGAGTCGCCGGCGGCTCTCAGCACCGCGGCCAGCACCATACTTGAGGCCATGAAGGGGACCTGCAGGGCCAGGAAGGGGAGGACACGCCTGGCCTCCGCCACGACGCCCTCATCGGGGGTCAGCAGATGCAGAATCGGGGACGGCGAGACAAGTACCGGAGCCAGCAAGATCCCCGGTACGACGACCATCAGCAATAGCCCGGCCCGCTCGATCAGCGCCACCGCGCCCTCGTCGCGGGTGCCGAGGCTGTGCCCCACAAGGATCGACACCCCCGTCGAAAGAGCCCAGATCACCGTCCAGAGGATCTGCTGTACATTCGTGACGACCTGCATCCCGGCGATGACCGACGTACCCAGCGAGGCAACTATCCTGAGCACGAGGACATTGTTGATGTAGCCCAGGAAGAGCATGGCGGTCTCAGGCCAACCGATGGACCAAAGCCGCGGAAGCACCTCTTGGAAGTGGCGCAGGTGCCCGACGCGGAACAGCTCGTAGGTGCCGCGGAACCTTCTCCAGCCGAACTGGCCCATGTAGACGCATCCCACGGCTACGGAGATCACCGTCCCTACTCCGGCACCCAGCAGCCCCCAGCCGACAACGAAGATCAGGACATAGTTCAGCGGGATGTTTATGGTGTTGACAAGGAAGGTCATGCGCATTGTTACACTGGTCTCTCCCACGCCGGCATAGACGGCGCGGAACATGGCCGTTGCCGCGGCCAGCGGTGCGGCAAACGCGAGCACCCGGAGATAAGTCACGCCCTCAGCCCGCACGGCCTCGCCCACTCCGAAAGCGGCGAAGAACAGGCTTGAGCCTATGCTCAGGACGAGCAGCACCAAGAGACCTGCGCCCACCCCGACGAGCAGCGAGACGTCCAGCAATCGTCCGATGTCGACCTGACGTCCTTCCCCGAACCGGCGAGCCGTGATCACCTGCGCGGCCGTCGCCCATCCGCTGAACAGCATGCTCGTAGCGATGTTGACCGACGAGGCTACGGCCGCTGCCGCGAGCGCCTCCGTGGAGACGCGGCTGATCATCGCGGTGTCAACGAGACCGAGCAGTATCTGGGAGAGGTTCGCGATGGCGATCGGGTAGCTCAAAGCGAAGACGCGCCTAAGGGTGCCCCCGTGAGTTGTTGTCACCGCGTTCGTGGCTTCCTCCAGGATGGCGAGTGAGTCGCCGGGATGACCGGGTTTTCATCCCATCGGCGATTGCAGCCCATCAGCGGGCAGCACTCACACGGCGCACCGCTGTCGCCACCTTAATGAGGCCGTCTAGGTTCTGTGGCCCGGGCACGCTCTGGAGGAACGTCAGCGCCATGTACTGACCGTTCGCCACCGCCGACATACCCGACAGAGCCGGGTGGGACTCTAGGAACGTCCGGTTTGAATCCGGGCCGCCAAAGCCATAGTCAACGAAGATGACCAACTCCGGATCGCCCTCGACGACGGCTTCCCACTCCACAGTGCCCCAGGTGCCACTCACATCGGAGAGGATGTTCAACCCGCCGGCGCGGCTGATAATGTCCGACATCACGGAGCCGGAGAGCGCCGTGAACGGAGCCTCTTCACCCGAGTCGAAGTAGAATACTCGGACTGGTTCGCCGGCAGGGACCGCCGCCGCTACCTCTGCGATCTGCTGCTCCCACGAGGCGATGAGTTCCTCCCCTCGGTGCTCGACGCCGAAAATACGCGCCACGGCGCGGACATCCTCGAACATCACTTCAAGGGTTACGTTGCCGGCGAAGTCCGGGCAGGCTTCCGTGAACGAGAAGCTGTGTGCCCCGGAGTCTCTCAGGTTCTGTCCCGTGAGACCTGCGCTCTCATTGAAGCCGTAGCTGAACACCAGATCGGGCCCGGGGGCGAGGACCGCCTCCAGTGACGGGTAGGGGAAGCTGCCTCCAAGGCGCTCGACCAGCGCCGCGCGGGCCTGGTGCTGAGGCTGGAGCCGGTCTGGAGTGCCTCCGAAGTAGCCGATGACGTGCTCCTGTAACCCCAGCGCCACCAGAACTTCAAGCGCGCTCGTGTCCGTGGCCACCACCCTCTGGGGAACTGTGTAGTAGACGGTCTTCACGCCGCAGTTGTTGATGATAACGGCGGTCGGCTCGGGCGTGGCGGTGGCTGCGGGAATCCGGGTGGGAGTGGCTGTCGCGGTCGGCTCGGGCGCGGGGGCAGCTGTGGGACTAGGCATCGCCGTAGCCGTTGCAGCTGGTTCGGGAGCGAGGGTAGCTGAGGGGCTGGGCGTCGGCAGTGGAGCCGTTGTTGCCTGCATTGTTGGGACAGCCGGCTGGGTGGGGGTTGCCGCGCTCTCGCTTGTGGATGCCTCGTCACCGCCACATCCGACGATGAAAAAGAGAGTCAAGGCAAGCAACCATGAAACGGTTGCCAGAAATCGCATAGCGTGTCGTTTGGGTCGTGCCTCAGGCGTGATCATGAGTCATACTTTCCTTCATGGATTGGGATTGCCTGGTTGGTTTGCGCTGTCAGTTCGGCTGACAATACCCCTTTGCGCCAATCGAGTGCGAGTGAGTGATTACAGCCAGCGTTTGCGGTAAAGACCTCCCTCTTCTTCGAGTCGAACCTTTGTAAGCTGCGCCTTGCCATCGAGCCGGAACACACGACAAGCGTCTGGCCAGCAGCCTGGATTTAGTAACTATCTCAAAACTGTCATGACCTTGATCTCAACGGCCAGATACACGGTCTGGACCACTGGATTCCCGCTTTCGCGGGAATGACGGGTCCTTTGCGGGAATGGCGGTTTTGGATTTTGGCGGATTTTGAGATAGTTACTTAGTACACCGGCATTTGGCGGGAAAACTCGACAAAGGATGCGATCATCCGCACCTTGCCGTAGATGCGAGCAGCGCCGGTAATGAGCTTTAGTATCAATTCACCCCGTGATATTTGGTTAGCAGGAGATTAATTCATTTGGAACAACATCCAGAGCGCCGCTCTTTAATGAGAGTAAGTCTCAATTAAAGGCTTGGCATTGTCTAGTAGTTTTTGGTCTGTTAGGAATTTTTCCCGACGGATTAGCGCGGAGCAACGACGGTAGGATAATACGAGGTCTTGGCAATCACGTCAATTTCACCCACGCAAGGCTAAGGGCAATTGGGTCTTAATTCGTGACGAACAAAACACAGCTGATTGCTGGGACTCGGAACCTCTGAAAGAGGGTCTGGCCGTCCAAGTGCGGGGGACTTGAAGGATTAGCGCAGCTACAGGAGCCAACTAAACAGCCCTCAAGCGAGTCACAACGAGCCTTGGCTCCAGGGTATTTTTATTGTCGATCTTCCCAGGCCAGTCCGTTCATGGTGAGTTTGTCGAACCACGAACGGGCGGCACTATGACAAGCTCAGGGCCAACGGAATCCAGGACAATTAAAGGGCCTTGCCGAAGGCTCAGAAAGATTGCATAGCCAGGCTGTGAGGCATGTCCGATACACCCGTGCCCGTGATCGGTCTACCTTGCTTGGCCTCGGGAGTAGCCTGATTGTCCGGCAACAGGCTCCCATTGATCAAGGTGTCGCCCAGGGAATAACACTCAGCGCTTACGCCCCTGGGAGTGACGGACTGTAGCAGAGCTGATTCAATTGAGGTCGGATTGTCCTGAAGTACCAATTGACAGATGGCATTAGATGCTATAAATTGTGCCGTGCTGAGTGCGCTTTGGAAACTAGTAATAATTATTGAGACTATATCTCACTTATATCATTTACGAACTCTCTTGTGGTGTGTGCCTCGGAAGCTAAATCCGGCCGCCTGGCCGCCCAGTAAATGGGTTGTTGAATGGAGTGGCCTGGACAATAGCCCGTTTATGCGGTGCTGCTCTCCGGAGTGGTCGCGACTGGCAGTTCCGCACGAGGAACTACGGAGTGCTGCACTGAGTACCACGAGTTGGTGCGGGCACGGTGCCCAGAACGTACCGCTATCGGCACGAGGCAGAACGGAATCTTGAGAAAAGGAGGGTAGTCATCATGAAGACACAGAGCTTCAAGAAGCTGCAGCGTCGCTCGGCGAGCTTGGCGCTTCACTCGTCGAACCACTGCATGGCCCGCGCAGCCAACTTCGCTTGGCGGTAGACCGGACCAGCTAGACGGGCGGTAGGCAGATATGTCTGCCGCCCCAAATTATCCCGGCTAGGAGGCTGGCAGGAGGCCAAATGGACTGGACGGCACAGAGCCCCGCTTGGCGTCTGAGAGCGGGTGCACATGTGTTTCAGGAAGCTGAAGACCGTTGGATCCTTTGTACACCGGAGGAGGACTTTGTGAGCATTTCGCTCCCGCCGGAAATGTCCCCCTCGTTCAAGGCTATCCTGCAAGGTGCGCGCGCTCCTGCCTCTGATTTTGTTGGAGAGGGTGAACTCGGCGAAGTGCTGGACGCCTTCTATGCGGAAGGGCTTCTTCAGGAGCAAACCTCAGACGGACCAACCGAGGCACCGGCACCGCCCCGGATACTTGTGATTGGCGAGAACCCCTTGGCGCGGGCGACTGCCAACCTGTTCCTCGCTTCCGGAGCAACGGTCGAGAGCATCTCAAGGCCGACCCCTAAATCGTCCTCCCTCGCCCAGGTCGACTGCGCCGTGGCGGCCAGTGGCTGGCTACCCGACGCACTCTGGACTGAGCTCGACGAGCAGTACGAGGCTGAGGAGACGCCGTGGCACCGTGTGTACCTTGAGGGGCCGCGACTCTTCATCGGTCCGCTGACAATTCCTCGGGTATCCGCCTCGTACCGCGACCTTCGCCTGCGGAGGATTGCGGCCTCCCCATGGCCTGAAGAACTACAGGCACACTGGCGTGCGCTAGACGACAAAAGTGGCATCGGGACGGTGGACTGGCCTGCATATCCGGCCCTTGTTGCGGCTGCCTCCGCGCTGGCGTCCGATGTCCTAACTTACCTCGCCGGAGGTCAGGCGCCCGGCGCAATCGGGCAGGTCGAGTTCGACGCGACGACGTGGTTCTGGCACACCCATCCAGTGCTTCCCATCCCGCGCGGTATCATGACGGTGGCCCCGTGAACAGCAGCCCGATCTGTATCCTGGGAGAGCGCATTCCCGGAGCGGGCGGCGCATCACTACCCACCGATATCTACCTTCCCGAGACCACGTCCGCTCCAACGCTACTGGTACGAACTCCGTACGGCCGAGGCGCCCTCGCGTGGGAGGCGGTACAGTGGTCCCAGATGGGATACGCCTTTGTTGTCCAGGAAGTTCGCCCGGGGGCGACCGACATCAGGGGCGTTATACATGAAGCCGATGTGGCGGATGGACTCGCGGTCCTGCGATGGATTTATGCCCAGCCGTGGTGCGACGGCCGCGTCATTCCCATCGGAACCGCGGATGAGGCTGCTCCGGCGGTGGCTGCCGCGACTTCCGGCCACCCTTCGATCTGTGGCGCGGTGCTGGTCGCGCCAAATTCCCCTTCCTCCAGGCCAATCTCCCGACTGCCGCTGCTGGAGTGGCCGCTGTGGGCGGCCCTTGGCGCCCGATGCGGCAGTCCCGGCAATGCAGACCTGCTGGACATGCTACAGGTGCGAGACCCGTTTCTGCTGCATCGCCTCCCGGTGTCTTCGATCGCCGAGCGGGTCGGATTGCCGCCAGAGGTCTTTAGGCCCGCCGGAGGCGAAGACTCCAAGCTGCTCGACGCCGTTCGGTCGCTCCCGGTACCTTCGCTTCATGTCGGATCGTGGTATGACCCATTCATCGATCAAGCGATGGCGCTGCACGAGGCAGCTGGGGCGGACGCGGAGCCCAGGCCACCGCGTAGCCAGATTATCGGGCCGTGGGCATTCCCCGAGCATGTGAAGCTAGCATCTGAATGCGACCTCGACTTCGCGGGCGCACAAGAGCAGCCACCCCAGGCTTTTGTTGCGCGCTGGCTGGAGAGCCTGTGCTCAAAGCAGCTCGATTTCCCGTCTCGGTGGTTCGTAACCGGGACGAATGAATGGGAGGCCGAGGGGGGCCGCCCGGGGCCAGCCACTGAATGGCACGCCACGGCGGGTGGTATGCTCCGGCTCGAACCCTCCTCAGACATTGCGAGCGTCCGGTTCAAATCAGACCCACTGAATCCGTGCCCTTCCCTTCCTCATTCCGCGGACCACGCAGAGCTTAGAGAGCGCCCGGATGTTGTGAGCTTTACTACCGAGCCGCTCTGCGCATCGCTCGGCTGGAGTCGCGCCCGTATCGAACTCCGAGCAACCAGCTCGTCGCCGACGACCGACTGGATCGTGCGCCTGCTGCGGGTGCTGCCGGACGGGCGCGCGCACCTGCTCGGTCTTGCCGGCGTAGAAGCGCCGGGGCGCGAGTGCCGTCATCAGTTGGAACTCCCAGTGCATGCGACATGGCTTGCTCCCGGCGATCGCCTCAGGCTTCAGGTTTCCAGCACCTGGTTCCCGTACGTGGCCCGCAACCTCCAGAGCGGCGAGAGCCGTTGGGAAGGTACACGGTGTGCCGTGGCAGAGCAGCGGATCACGGTAGGCGCCTCCAGCACCAAGCTGATCCTGACAGGTGCGCCGTGACGAAGCATCTGACGGACTGGCGCAGCTTGATAGATTCCCGCAGCGGCGTGCTGACTCGGCTTGAGGTCATCCCGCGTGATCCGGCATGGCCTAGCCATCTGGTCATCGCAGTAAGCGAGATCGCGGACACCTGGCGCTTCGCGCCTTGGGCGTCGGATCGCGTGTCCACGGGTACAGCATTTGGGAGTACAGAGGCCGCGGTTGGGGCTGCCGTCGGAGAGGCCGTAGAGCGATACTGCGGGAATTTCGTCCCATCGGAACTCCGGCGCGCGACCTATGAGGAGTTGGCAGCCTATGGAGTCGAAGCCGTCGATCCGCAGACGCTCGTCCTCTACGCGGACTGGCAGCTCGCCTCTTCCGGCTGCCCCTTCGTCCCGTTCGGGCGTGACCTGCCGGTGCTTTGGGCTCTGGGCGAACGAATGGACGACGGTGGTCCAGCGTATGTGCCGGCATCGCTAATCTGGGTGAACTACTTCCTTCCACCGAGAGACGCCGAGCCGCGCACCAACTTCGCAATGTTCTCTGGAATTGCGGCCGGCCGCAGCCGTGCGGAGGCGGAAGCATCGGCTCTGGAGGAGCTTATCGAGCGGGACGCCACTATGATTTGGTGGCACAGCGGATCACCCGCTATGGGCATCCAACTCGATACGGAACTCGAGGATTTGCTGGCTGGGGCGCGCGATGAGGTCATAAACTATCGGCTGGTGCAGATCCGGAATGTGTTCGAAGTCCCCGTGATCGGCGCGCTCATAGAAGACAAAGAGCACCAGGTTCTCGGCCTAGGTGTGGCCGCCCGCTGCGACCCTGTTGAGGCGATGCGTAAGGCGGTAGCGGAGGCAGTGACCCTGAGGACCTACTCCCTCGGCCTGCTTGACCCCCAGGGCGTGATCTGGCAGTCCGCTGCAGAGGGCGTTATCGAAAGCGCGTCGTTCAAGCCTCATCGCGCGGATAGGCTTTACGCAGACAGCTACCGGGATGACTTCAAGGACGTCACAGACTTGGGGTGCCAGTCCCAGATATACCTCGACCCTCGGATGCGACCTCATCTTCAGCGGATTCTGGAGCCGAAGCAGTGCACGAAGCTAACAGCAATTTCGGGCATCCCTGCTGAGGACGACGACGCGCGGCGACTTGCCTACCTCGCACTGCTCGCCCGGCGGGGCATCAACGCCTTCTCGGTTGACCTGACAACGCCAGATGTCCGTGCAGCAGGGCTCCACGTAGTGCGCGTGGTGGCTCCAGGGCTGTACGGCAACGCTCCGGCTGCGTTCCAGTACTATGGGGGCCGCAGGTTGTACGAGGAGCCGCTCGCATGCGGTTGGATCGACCGGCGGCTGGGGCCGACGGATGTCGTCATTGCTCCGGTGCCGCACACATGACTTCATTTGTAGGTAGCCCTACCACGCCAAGTTCGCCGACGTTGCAGCATCTTGTGTCCTGCCGCACAGGGATCGTTCGAACGGTGAGCCGCCTTGCTGCCATAGGAGACGCCGCCTCGGCATGACTCGCAGAATTGGCGGATCCTGGCGTCTGGTCCTCCTTTACAATGGGCAACCCCATCACCGCAGGAGCCTCCTGGCAAGACGAGACCCACGCCATTGAGGCGGCCCTCGGTGAGGCTACCGAGCGCTATTGCGGTACGCTCATCCCATCCGGATTGCCTACCACGACCGCAAAGCATTTGCGTCACATAGGCGAGCGGGTGTTGTCTGGTGATGATCTTGCGTTGCATTCACCCAGTCAGCACCAACAGCCCGGTTTCCCCTTCGTTCCCTTGAGCGAGGAAACCGAGGTGGCATGGGTCCCGGCCGAAGACGTGCAGGACGGATCGATGGTGTTCGTTCCAGCGTCGGTCGTGTACCTCGGGGACATCACCGAGCACTACGCGGTAGCAGCGACAAACTACCCGGTCGGCGCAGGCATCGCAGCCGGTCTCTCGAGGGAGCAGGCGATCGAGAGTGCTCTGGGCGAGGTGGTCGAACGCCACTCGCTGGCGACGGCCTGGGCGCGGGGCGTGGCGTTCTCAGCAGTCGCAATCCCTCCTGCAATCTCTGCGGCTGGGCGCCTTGCCGGAGTCGAGGCGGTCAATGCCTGGGCAGTCCCGAACACCTCCGATCTCCCCGTCTTACTCGTATCAGTGTCCGATTCGGAGGGCGATCTTATCGGGTTCGGCTGCGCCTTGCGCGAGACGGCAATAGCAGCGATGTGGAAAGGGTTCAGCGAAGCGCTCCTGTCGCTTCAGTCTGCGCAGACCCTTAATGACCCTACGCACCCGATTCACGAACTGACCAGCGCTGGCCGCACGCCGCTGAAACCGCACCGACCGGACAGACAATATAGCAAGGAATACGCGGCAGACTGGCGCGATGTAACGGACATAGCCTGCCATGTTCAGCTCCTCCTAGACCCGATTGTTCAGCGGGCTGTGATGGATCGTCTCGCCGCGTCAGGTGGACCAGCGCGCCTTCCCTATGCGTGCTCGGGAGCGCTCCGCCAGATTTTGGGTCGGCAAGGTTTGCGAATCGTGGTGGTGGACGTGACAAGCTCGGATATCCGAATGGCGAACCTGCGCGTCGTCAGGGTCATTGTGCCTGGACTTCGCGCGACTGCACCGGCTGCATTCCCCTTCTTGGGCGGTCGCGACTTAGACGGTGAGAATGCGGCTGGACTCTGCATGCTCCCTGTACCGCTGGCGTAAGAAGGCGTGTGACGATTGCCTTTTGAGGACAAGGTGCAAGTCAAAGCGACATCATCCTTTCCTGCGGGGAGCCAGTCGCATACGTCCCTCCCGAGGTCGTTCCGAATCTAGCAGCCCGTCCGAGAAACGCCGATGATGCGGTGTTGAGGTTATGGTGGGAGTAACCCCCACGATGAGAATACGCCGATGAGCAAGACCTTCCGTCCCTACGATCCGGAGCAGCCGTTGCTGCTGCCGGCGGCTCTCCAGGACTCTCCAGGAGTGGTTGCCGGAGGACCACCTGGCCTACTTCGTTTCCGACATCGTGGATCAGTTGGACCTCTCGGAGATCACGGCCCGCTACGAGCAGGAGCGGCGGGGCGGACCGCCCTACAATCCCCGGATGATGGTCAAGGTGCTACTCTATGGCTACTGTATCGGGGTGGCATCGTCGCGGCGCATCGCCCGAAGGCTCCACGAGGACATCGCCTTTAGGGTGCTGGCGGCCAACAACGCCCCGGACTTACGCACCGTCTCTGACTTTCGCAAGGATCACCTGGCGGCGTTGTCGGGATTGTTCTTGCAGGTGCTGATACTGTGCTCTCAGGCAGGACTGGTGAAGCTGGGCCTTGTCCGGTGTCAAGCAACTGTCTTGAAAGTCAATGGTATTGGGTGAGGGGCTTGGTGGCCGGGTGGTTCCAGGACGAGCCGTACTTGAGCATGGAATTGAGGATTACCAGCAGCTTGCGCATACAGGCGGTCAGAGCCAGCTTTTTCGGCTTGCCGGCAGACAACAGACGCTGATAGAAGTCCCTTATGACTGGGTTGAAACGGCTGGCTACCATCGCCCCCATGTATAGGGCTGTGCGGACCCTGGCCCGTCCACCCCAGACGGTGCGTTTGCCCCGCAGGGTGCCGCTGTCCCGATTGAAGGGAGCCACCACCACCAGGGCAGCTATCTGTCGGCGGTTGAGAGTGCCCAGTTCGGGCAGGTATGCCAGAAGAGTAAGAGAAATCTGGTCTCCGATGCCGGGCACGCTGCGCAGCAGGTCGTCCTTCTCCCGCCATACAGGACTCTGGCGGAGGGTCTGGCGCAGGCCTTGGTCCAGATCGCCCATCTCCTGCTTGAGCCAAGCGATGTGGGCCTCGATGTTGGGCCGGACGGCCGTAGCGGCGCTGGAGAGGCGGTTCCTCTCCGCGACCAGCATGGTCATCACCTGTTGTCTGCGGGCCACCAGCGAGTTGAGGAGCTGGGTATCGGCGTCCCGAAGGGGACGCAGGGGAGGACGGACTGCCTCGGCGAAGTGAGCCAGAACCACCGCATCCAGGGAATCGGTCTTGGCCAGCCGCCCAGTGGCCTTGGCGAAGTCCCTCACTTGGCGAGGGTTGACCACCACCACGGGCAGGGAGGCAGCTGCCAAGGCTGCCACCAAGGGCAGCTCCAGACCGCCCGAGGCCTCCAGTACCAAGGCTGTGGGATTGAGTTGCTGCATCTGGGCCACCAGTGCTGCGATCCCGGCCTCGTCGTTGGAGACCTCTAACGTGTCTCCACCAGGACGGACGGCCAGATCCACCCAGGCCTTGGCCACATCGATCCCGACGTAGATACCATGTTGTTCCATCAGAACCTCCCTGTGAACTGTCAGCCCGTCCTTGCAATATGCGGGCTTGGATAACCCCGGCAACTGTTCGGGCTCTGTTCTGAAAAGGGTGCGGCGACCCAAGCTTGACAACGGTCTTCCATGACCCAGGGCGGGTCGGTCTGCCGCACCCTGGAAACCCTATAAGTGAATGTTTATCCAGCTCCAAGCCAAGATACAAGTAACTATAGGGAGTCCAGTCGGGCTATTGGACGTTCGTTCCTGCGGGCCACCATGCGGGTAATCCCCAAGGCTCGTCCCTTGTCCAGAGCCAGCATATCGGCCTCGTCACTCGGACCGCCCAGCCGTTCAGACCACAGAAGGTCCGATACCATCCAGTGCCTCCATCCGTTCGGGAGTAGATCGGCAACCTCGACGTCCACTAGCCCGCTCCGTTCCCAGTGGCGTTTCCACCATGATGGGCTGTGGAGGCTGAAAAGCGCTGGATCCCAATACCCCCGGAGGTGTTCCGGCGGATCGTCGGAGGTCAATTCTTCGACCAGCCCTGGCACTACGATCCCCAATTGGCCGCCGGGCTTGATCAGCCGGGTCATGTGATTCTGCAGGAAAAGGTCATCCGTCCCAAAGTAATGATAGGCGTCCACACTCACCATGGCATCGAAAAATCCGTCAGCGAATGGCAGGGCATGAGCTTCGGCATGTATTGGAAACACCCTGTCGTCAACACCGGCTGCGCAGATTCGGGAGAAGTTTTCGCTCGCGTCTATCCACAGGTCGGTCGCCCACACTTGCAGCCCGTACTCTTTCGCCAAGAATATGGAGCTAATCCCCTTGCCGCAACCCATATCAAGAACGCGCATCGCGGGCTTGAAATCCATGAACTCCGATAACGACTCCGTCAGCCAAAGAGCATTTGGTCCCATCATGTTATCCAGGACCCAGTCCGGATCACAATTCGACGAGCGCGGAAATTCGCTCGGCTGAAAGAAATCCTCCGGTCGTTCTTCGTCACCTTCGCTCAAATCTGGCCTCCTTTGTTGGGCCCTGCGGGGCTGAAAGTTGCTTCGACCCTATCTATATCCCCTGTCAAGGCCATATTACAGATGAAATCGAGACGGCAATCAGGATTGGGAGGCGTCAATTGGTACTGCACCTCGGAGGAGTTGGTGGGCCAAGCGGCACTGTACTACAAACCTTTGAGTGGGTGGTATGCATCTAGACGGTGCGCTCCAAATTACAGGGTATTCAAGCCCTCTTAGGTGGGCCTATTTTGACGATAGGCAGAACCGTCTTCGAAATGTGGTTGGGGATCCTCTGAGTCACCCTGGATTCAACCTTACCAATACACCAGAACCACGTTTCAGTGTTTAGTTGACTTGGAAGAGTGCAGTTTAATTGCTTGACACTTGGCGGTCGAAAGGCTGGATCGAGCGAACCATCTGACGGTTCCCTCATTCTACCGTCATTGCTCGCTTCATCATGTGCCCAAGAGACGGCCGCGCAGGTCTCCGACCGGAAAGCCATCATTTTCGTCTTCCCACACGGAACTCTTGACTCGGACCCGTGCAGTGCCGGGCATGACCACCAAATGTACTTCAGATGCACTATCGGTATTGATTCGGTCATGCAGGCCGTCAAGGTTCTCCAGGTCTTTGCACGCGTTGGCCACACGAGACCCCATATTTTGAATAAATCGCAGGCTACCCCTGACTCCATCCAGGGTCGGATGAGTAATTCCGGGAGCCACCGGAACTACGCAAAGTAAAAATCTTCCGTTCTGCTCTACTGCGGTTCTTGCTTGAGTAGGTGTCATTCCGACCTCTGTTTGACCGCGAGTGGCTTTCACTTCAACCAACCAAGTCAAGCCATTTCGGGCAACCTCAATACCTATCTCCTCTTCGGCGCCTTCCTTCCCGTCCTTTTCGACCACATCGTTTTCGATCTCGAAGTCAGACCCGATGGGTTTCCGCCGTACGATAAACCCTTCACCTTTTAGACTGTCCTTTACCAGGTCTTCCACTAATTTCCCCAAGCTCTGGTTTTCAATCACCCTTTGTCTGCGTTCCCGGTGTTTCTCTAACACGTCAGGGAGACCATCGTCGTCTTTCAAGGCCTCAATGTACTCGCGAGCATGGTTGAGGTGGCTTAAGTTCCCACCGGAGACTACCAGTATCTCGGCAAGAAACTTATCCTGCTCCTTGCTTTGGTCGGGACTAGTCGCCATGAATGCTCGTAACAGATCAAAATGAGTGATTCCCATAGTTTCTATGAGCTTGATTGCAACGGGGTTCTGACTCAGAGAACCGGGATCCCATTGGTTCCTGAGTAACTCTGCAAGCGAATGCGATGTGGCCTGAACCCGTGCATCATTCCTTAACCGAATCCACGCTGCTTCTCGCAGCGGTTCAAGCCATGCAGCCGGATAATAGCGATGCGATTTGCCGCACTCACAGTCAGCGTGCTTTATCTCGAGGCTCTCGTGGGCCTCCTCAATCAACCATTCCGTGACAAACCGCCAGAACACCCGGCCACGTTCTTGGCTGTCGCGAACACGGTCGACGATGGTGCTACGCCCCACAATATCAGTAACAGCGACAGGGTTAGTGGTTCTGTGGTCAGAGACTTCTCCGGACAAGGGATAATCTGGGTAGAATTTACTAATGGTGACGTCGCTTGTCATTACTACGCTCGTCCTGACAATCGATTGTTTGTCGAGCGTCTGCCAAGCATCCGTGTGGGGCATTCCCTCGTAGAAATCGTCCGCTAATATGCGGCTTGGGGGGAAGAGTTCGGAAAACCTCTGCAAGTCTTCCGGCCAGCCCCGGACAGGAGCCAGCGGGCGGTCACTGTCTTGAGCATTTCTTGGCAAATAGCCAACGACTGGGTTTCCGGACCCACGCTCCTTCGTAAAGATTGGGAAACCCCGCAAGAGGTCGTAATCTTCGTGGTGAACAATCCAAGCAAAGATTCGCACACTTGCTTCAGAGAAAATATCGTCTGGGTCTTTTTCAGACCGTTCTTGCAGCCTCCTAATGAGATCTCCGACAACATGCTTGTTATCACGATCTCCCGCGCCGGGATTCTCGGCTAAAGAGGTTACGCGGGTGTCACGCAATTCGAACTTGACGCGCCACCCAAGCAAACCGGCAATCGCTTTTAGTTCGTCATCTATTCCCCAGTCTCGGTGTAACATGGAAAGAGTGTGAAGGAAACCTTCTTGACTTGGGACGACGCGATACTCGCTAATGACCTCACTCAGGCCGTTATTGTTAAGGAAAGCCATGAATTGGTCCAACCATTTGACCGCTTCTATGCCTTCCTTCAAATTGAGGCGGCTGACCCGATAAGTTGGTGTATTGGACGAGGGGACGTGTGATACGTCTTGGATTTGTGTTGCCAGCTTCCGTGCATCAGTTACCTCTTCAAGGGACGAAACATCGCACCGCAATACATCTGCCCAAGTTCTGACAGCGTGGCACCATCCAGCAGTCTCATCCCGCTTTGGTAGCCCGTTAAGGGATCCCTCCCAGCCATACAACAAATCCCAGAGAGCCTCTGTTCCCTGGTCAGTGTCGGCGAGCGGTAGTTCCAAGTCCTCCGAAGGTATCACTTCGTCGGACTCGTTGACTGCTATGGGATTCTGCCGGATTTTGTCCACCAGTCTTTCCTTCAAACAATTGCGAAGCCACTCAGGGTCCAGCCAGTCCTGTTCCTGGATAGCGGGCATATTAGCCAATAGATGACCATTGCGCCAACCGAGCCGGGCCCCGTATTGCAGCATAGCAACGAGCAAACCGCAGGCTTCTTCGATGACATCCTGGTTCTCTTGGTTAGCCTTGTCGTCATTCAATCCGATAGGAACACCGTTCCGATTTTCGGTAGGTGTGAAGCAGAAGCTATTGATAACTGCGGGAAAGCTGAAATTCTCAGTGTTAATCAAGGGAAAGCCCAGGAATAACCTGGGAATTCCCTCCACTGGCAGGCACACATCTTGGACTGATTCCATTGGAATGGCGACTGATGCTTTTCCGCCCTGCATGACGAGGTATCTCTTTTCCCTAATCTCTCCGTTTTCGATTTCTGCCACCTTGACTTGTTGAATACCGTCTTCCTCCATAGACCCACGGTCAACTACCTTGAAAGCAGTTGACCCACTTGGAGTCTCGATTTCAATGCTGGCAAACTCCCTGTTGAAAGCAACCACAAAAGGAGCGCAATATTGAAGGGATTCGAGTCCCTTCTCGGCCGCTTCAATGGCATCGTTCCGCAAGGTCAAGGGATACCGGAACTGCGTGGTGAAATCGTCGGCACGTCGTATATCCGAGAGAGAGTCCCAAAAGGCTTCATAGGCGCTATCCATAGACTCCTTTAGTTCTCTATCTGAACTGACTTCCCGCTTCAGCCAGAAGTCAAACTTGTTGCCATCTTCAATCCAACCAGAAACATTGATTTCCGGCGACAGCAAATGGGTGCTGAGAAAACCTGTGCCGTATTGTCCGATACTTCCGGAGTCCTCGGTTTTCGTTGAGCCGTGGTAGATAAGATGGGCTATTTGGTCTCTACTGAAATCGACCCCGTTATGCTTAAAGACCAGTTCTTTCTGGGTCTGTTCAATCGAAGCGACAAGTTTGCCTTCGGTGTCAGGGGCAGCAGCGTCACGGGCATTCTGCAAGAGCTCCCAAATCCATCGGGTTAGCACGTGAGCGCGTTTAGATTCCATCTCTCGGAGGCGATTGCGCACCGTTTGGGCCGTGTTGACGGTAAGTGCGTTGTTCTTGATGGTGTAACGTTCGTCTTGCACTAATCATTCCTCAGACACAGTTTCAACGGAAAACTGCGCTACTCTCGGGCGGTCGACTTGGAAGCTGTCAAGCAGGAAAAACGGATCGAATGGGAGGGAACCACTTCGACCATACTCAGTTGGACCGGGAATTTCCCCCAGGTTTGCCGGTAAGTCAGCGGCAACTGCCCTCAGTATGATAGCCGGTACGTCAACTGGGGGAATCCTCGCTCTCGGCTTGGGGGCAGGGCTGACTGCCAACGAAATACTGCGAATGTATTTGGAGGAAGGGCACGGGGTATTTCCCTCGAATGAGCGAGGACCAATGGGCAGGGCCAAGAGCAAGGGTCTCTGCTCGATTCGGCAGAGGCCCGTTGGACGACCTGCTGAATAGGAGACTGGGCGAGAAAACACTGCGGGAATCCAAGACCGCCTCCTTAATTCCATCGACGGAGGAACGCAACGGAGAGGTCTGGGTCTTCAAGACGCCGCACCACCCAGATTACAAACTTGACGGTGACGAAGGTTTCCTTTGCTTGTGGGATTTGGCCTCAGGTGAACCCAACAAGCAAAGGAAACCCACAGGCCCTAACCCTTAGCGGTGCCAGAAATGCGGCCGGGATACACATCGTCGGACTTAACTAGAGCGAGTAACTGCACTGCCACATCCAAGTCAGCAACCTGGTAGCCATGTATCAAAGTATGCGATGGATCGGCAGGTCTCTCAGGCCGTCTACCCTCTGCGGGCTTCGCCCTTTGAGGATCGTGTTCTACATACGGGGATTGACCGCCACCCGCTTCGATCGCTCGCTTCAGTGACTCGACGTTCAGCACAGCGAACAGCCCGCCATCTGACAGGTCCATCTGGATCACTTCGCGAACCTCTGCTATAGCAGCCTTACCGTCTCCACGTGTAACAACCACGCGTCCGGCGGTGAAGAACTCCAGCCAATTTACAGATAGTGTGCCGTCATCTGCAGGCCTGAGATGGAAAGCGTCAGGAGTAGGCCATCCATCTTCTGTCTGCCGCGGCTTGCAGTACCGCGCCACATGGTGTTCGTCTGGAATTATATCGCCCATTACGGGGCTTCCAAGCGAGACAAGAAAGGTCGGACCGCACTCATCACTGACACTTGGGGGAATGTGCCTCCGACCATCAACCGTGCAAGTCCTTGACTCACAGGACCAGATGTACCGGAAAACTTTACCAGGCCAGATGGGAGGAAGGTCATTGCCAGTATGCCATCGCCCTTCCCCCAAAGATGATCATCATCACGGGGGTCCAGTTTCGAGACAGAAACCCCTTCGGACTGCTCCGGATCTGGGATGCGCCACTCAAGACCAACATATCCATAGGGGTCAACCCAGACTCTAGGTGAACCTGGCAAAGCATTAGCTGTAACGAAATCGGCAAACTTGCTCAACGAATCAACTGATAGAGGCAACTCGTCAGGATCCTCAGCAATTTCACGGTGCAGATACTCAAGCCGGTCAGTGATAGCGAGCAGACCGAACAATCTCAAAGAATTGATGAGATCTTCGACGCTGTCTAATGTACCGGCGCTAGCATCTCCAACGTCGGCAACATCACCCATGGTCGCGGCTGGAATCAGATCATCCTGTCCTGGGTCTTGATCTTGTTCGTTGACCACTGATGCAGGAAGACCCACCAAGTTGTTGAGGAGCCAGGATGCTCTCCGTTCTTGAAATATACTGGCTTCTTTTGCCGTAATACTTCGCTTCACATCTTGGACCAATGTGGCAATCACCGTCTCATCATCTGGTACAGGAACTATGACGTCCCGGACATGCCTAGGCTCCAAATGTTGTTGGACCGACCCATATTCGTTACGAAGCATTTGATGCTGGCCGATTTCATGCTTCAGCATCAAATACACGTAGTGTCGTAGATCAAGGTCTTCGATCCTCAGATGAATAAGGTCTCCGCTGATCAGAACGCCGTCAAGGTGGTTGGTCACATATATAACCCGGCCGATACTCCCGCTACGAGTGATAAGTATCTCCCCTCGTTGCGCTCGGCTAGCCTCGATTTTTTCCCGTTGGCCGCCTTGCGCTCGACTGATGTCCAGATGCTTAACACTGTCCGCTCGATCCTGCAAGAGCGTACTGGGGGTGAAGAATGGCTCTACACCTGGCGCATCTCGAATATCCGTCTCCAAATTCTGACTCCGGAAACGTGCGCCCTTAAACACGTGCGGGTCAATATTGCCAATCGTCTTGATAGTCCATCCATCCTGCTCTCCCAATTGCATGGCCCGTTTAATGGATTCGTTATAGGCAGGAAGGTAGTGCTGCGGATTTAGGTTACGAGTATCCGGATCCAATTCGGATTTCAGAATGCTGAAAATGAACTCCGACTTTGGCAATATACCTTGGCGGAATTCTCTGTATTTATTCAATATGTGATCAAGGTCATGGTCCAGTTCTTCGGTTTCGTATCCGTTCTCGTCGATTCGGAATACTGGCACACCTTGGGAGTCTTGACCGATCTTTCGGGACACGGCCATAAATATCGGGTAATCTTTCGCAGGTCTACCACGTTCGGGTTTCTCTACAATCATGACACAGGTTTTCACTCCCGTGTAGGGCTGAAAGGTGTCCTTGTGTAGATTGATCACACCGCGAATCTCTGCGTGTTCCAATAGGAGCGTACGGGCAGCAAATGCGGTTTGTGTATCCAACATCCCACGTGCGATCACAATACCCATTCGCCCTCCTGGGCGAAGCCATTGAAGACATCTCTCTAAGAAAAGCAATTCTGGGGGGGTGCCTCCGGGTATTAGCGAATCAGTCGGATTGTCGTCTCGCCAGACTTTAGCGACCTCAAACTGTTGGAGAATTTCAGGGTCGGTCAGCCTTCCTTCTGAGCTTCCCGCGTATGGAGGATTCGTTAAGATCAACGTAGGCCGCTCCGACCCGAATCTGGTCAGGAATCCTGCGTTGAACCACTTGTCAGTAAGCGGACGTAAGCTGTCCCCGGGATAGAAGTTGTCATGCCCGTCTCCAGTGAGGATCGCGGCCGTCTTCGCTACCTTAACTAGCCTTGGAGCCTTCTCAATCAGTCCGACGCTTCGACGGACCTGCTCAAAAAGCTGCCGCCGGGCAGCTTCGGGACTGCTTTCAAGAAGTCTCTTGCGAATGTGTCGTAATGCCGCGGTGATGAAACCACCGCTCCCACCTGCAGGATCAAGAATAACATCGTCGGCCGAAGGCTCGGTCATCTCAACCATCATGTGCACGACAAGACGGTTGGTGAAAAACTGACCGTTGGTTTGACGGAAATATGTTGCAGTATATTGTTCATACGCGGCGCCTAATACGTCCCACCAAGCGTCTTCATCTACGAGGAGCCTAAAGGCTTGTAGTTCGCTAACAACCTCTGCTATATGATTGGGTGGAGCAGTGATATCTTCTACAGACTCAAAAACCTCAGGGTTTTGATCGCGCACTTCTGCGAACAACTCTTGAACCCGACGTGCCACAGCATCGCGGCCCGCGGGCGAGCGATATTCCTCAGCCGTACAATGGAATCGCGGGAGTTGATTGGCAGCCGCTTCGTCTCGCCATTTCGCAAGAATAATGCGCACCATATCCATCGCCAGATCCTCGCTCTCGATCCCTGCGCGGAACAGCTTTTGGTGGCATATTCGGAGCAGCCGCTTGATGTCCCTGGGCTTTGTTAGCTTGTCCTTGGACAGGATGCCAATCGTATCCCAATCCTCACCCGGTCGAGGGACTCCATTGCTTGGTTCAAGCCTGCGGTCTGGCGCATCGAAACGACGATAGTATCGTGTCGTTGAGCCGTTGGTCCAGACCGCACCCTCCGATGAGGTGAAAAACACGTAGGAGGCCAGTTGGTTATGGCCTGAAGACTCTGAGTCAGATTTGACTTCTACGCAGAAACGAATCTGCCCTTGGTCGTTGCAGAGTGCGCTTTCGACTGACCTGTAAACCACAATGTCTGCAAAGATGCGCTCGTTCCTGCCGATATTGATAGCGACTTCTCTACCCATCTGCGCTTTAGGGTACCCATACTCATAGTGCAAAACGCGCAAGAATTCCTGTCTGCGCCTTTCTTCAGGTTTGTCCGCCAGGAGCACACTTTCGTCAAGAAAATCAATGAGCCGGCTTCCGTCAGCTGTGTATTGAACTGAAAGAAGAGGGTTCCCGGTTCCCTCTGAGAGTGCGGCTTCTGGCTGTGTGACACTAGCCAATCTACTTTGAGCCATCGGCACTCTCTCCCGAATAATGGACTGGATCAGTCACGTTTTGACTTAAAGGTTACAATAATCGGGCGGCTTTTACCATACTCAGTGGCCTGCTGTCAACTCGTTGCCGCAGCTGGCCCGGGCGGAGGGTCCCGTTGCGCACGATGATTCGATGGAGGGTGCATTGGCAGAATCGGCACAATATCCGGCCATATTTCACTCTGCTGACAGCGCAGCAGTGTCTTCCCAGCGTTGGTACCTACTGTTGTCCTCCTGTCGTCTCTGGGCTTTGGTGACCGTGGCAGCACTAGCTGCCTTCGCAGTCTTGATTGACCCTTTGACTGCCGTAATCGCATTGGCGCCAATCAGCGTCGCTGTGTTCGTGGAAGTCTTACTTTTGGCTTGGCGGCCGGACCGGCGTTGGTATCAGGCAAGAGCTATAGCTGAGTCAGCCAAGACCCTGGCTTGGCGCTATCAGGTAGGCGGCTGGCCTTTGGGTCTCCGAATGACAGATGATGAAGCCTCTGCTGAACTCATCGCCCGATTTCGCGGTCTGCTGGGCCGATTCCAAGACCTATCTCTTCCTCCGACGCAGCAAAATCAAATATCCCCGCAAATGCGGAAACTACGATCATTGCCGCTAAAGGAGAGGATGGCAGAGTATCAACGAAATCGTATCCAATTCCAACTGGCGTGGTACGCGGGCAAGGCTGACTGGAACCGGAAACGGGCCACCTTATTTCAGGTGGGACTAATAGTCATCGAATTGGCCGCCTTCGCCGCCGCGATACTTACCGCCGCATATGGGCTATCGGTTAGCGTCTATTCCATACTCGCGGCATTGGCCGTGGCAGGAGTGGGCTGGCTTCAGATCAGGCAACATCGCTCGATAGCTGACTCTTATTCACTAGCGAGTCATGATCTTGCCGCCATCAATTCAACAATCGATTCGGTGTTAGGAGAAGATACCTGGGAGGAATTTGTGGATCAGGCGGAGGAGGCCATCTCTCGAGAACATACGCTGTGGCTAACCTCGAACTCTCAGCGGTCCTTGCACTCGTGAGGCACTCATGCGCGTAAGAGCAACGTCTGAGCGGTGCCAAACAGGCTCGACGCCTATAGTAAGAGAGGCCGTTTGGCACTCGATTGCAGCCATATCGCCAGCGGAGCGAGGCGCACCTTTCGTGCGATTCCCTGATATCGACGTCATACTCCTTTAGTAGCCGATGCCCACTAGGCGCCTCTTGGGTGCTACAACTCGTCCAGTTTCCGGTTAATGACGTCCCATCTCCATGGAATACGGTCTTCGATATGGGGGACTCCGTTGTATCCGTTTCGACGCGCCGTTTCCGAGAGGAGTTGAAGTGTTGGCTTGTTGAGGCTACGTGCCATGTCTGTCTCGACCAAGACGCCCGGGGCATTGTGCGTATTTTGCCCAACTAGGACCAGCACGACATCGCACTGTCGAATCGCCTTGCGCGCCTTGTTTTTCCAGGCCAAGTCTCCGTGCTCCCCTTCCAGAGAGCAATTCCTTACACGATGACTACTCAGCACACGGGCTTGGGAATAGAAACTGTTCTTGAGGCTGTTGTCTTTCTCAAATTCAAAGCTCACGAAAATGTCGAGACTTGCCATATGATTTACTTGTACCTCACTTCGCCGTGGCGGTGTTGCTTTTGCGCCGTCGCAAGGGCATCAGACTCGAAGAGCTTGAAATCTTCGCGATATCTTCGGGCCATTGGGAGCCAGTTGGCGAGGGTGGTCGAGCGAAACCGGCCTTACCAAGGGGCAGCCCCAGCGATGAGCTGCCCCTTTTTGCCAGTGGCAGGTCTAGTGCGAGTGCCCACAGATAAAGCCAGTATTTGCCGACTGATATGGACAGTATATTGCGAACGAATGAACCCTGGCGAGATTATCCATTGTCCGTTGACCCTGGAGCCACTAGAACCACCTGCGGACATAATGACGTGGATTCGGCCTTGGGCGAAAAGCCCTGAACGGAGAATATCACGAGAGTGCCGAACGGGGCTGGCGCGACGACCCCGACAGCGACTACAAGAGGCTGGACGAGCTGAGCCGCGAGGAGGTTCTGCGGGCTCTAGCGGGACTGGACGAACTGCTCAGGGCCGACGCGAAGGACGTCTATTCTCTCCTGGCCAGGGGGATGCTTCGCAGCAAGCTGGGAGACGACCGCCTGGCGATGGAGGACTTCAGCCGGGTCATTGAGTTGGAGCCGGACAACGCCGAAGCCCTTGAAAACCGGGCAGCGGTCCATGACGCCCTGGGAGAGCACCGCCTGGCCAGGGAGGACTACGACGCCGTCGTCCGGCTGGAACCGGACAATGCCGTCGCCCTCTACAGCCGGGGCGCGTGCCTGGCCCAACTGGGAGACCTGGCCGGAGCCTTGGCAGACTTCAACCGGTCCATCGCGCTGGAGCCGGGCAACGGGGTGCCTTACTTCAACCGGGGATGCACCCACGCCGAGATGGGCGACCCGCGCCGGGCGCTGGAGGACTTCGACCGGGCCATCTCCATCGACCCTGGAAACCCCACCTTCCACCACTACCGGGGCTTGGCCCACCGAGAGTTGGGCGAGTTAACCCTGGCGATCAGCGACTTTGACACCGCGTTAGAGCTGGAACCGATGAGCAACCCTTCCAGAATCGCTAGGGGAGTCGCCAGGGTGATGCAGGGAGAAAACGACG
This sequence comes from Dehalococcoidia bacterium, assembly GCA_963667765.2. Taxonomy (GTDB): domain Bacteria; phylum Chloroflexota; class Dehalococcoidia; order Lucifugimonadales; family UBA3495; genus VXOI01. The sequence continues at coordinate 1,123,785 of CAXXON010000003.1, forward strand.
CGGCGATTCCCGACTACGACGCCGTGCTGGAGCTGGACCCGGACAACGCCGACGCCCTCGGCGGCAGGGGAGTCGCCAGAAGCGCCCTGGGGGAATACGAAAAAGCCATTGGTGACCTGGAACAATCCCTGGCCGTCCGGCCCGACAACCCGGTCGCCCTCATCACCAGGGGGCTGGCCCACGTCGCCCTGAGGGAATACGACAAGTCCGTCGCAGACTTCGGGGCCGCCCTGGAACTCGAACCCGGCCGCACCGGCGCTCTGTCCGCACGGGCCTTTGCCCGCATCGAGTGGGAGCAGTTCCAAAATGCCGTCCTGGACTTCGACCAGTTGATCGAGCTGGTGCCGGGCGACAGCCAGGCCTACCACGGCAGGGCCCGCGCCTACGCCAGTCTGGACCAAGCCAGACTGACCATCGAGGACTTCAGCAAGTCCATCGCCCTGGACCCGGGCAACGCCGAGTCCTATTACCAGAGGGGGTTGGCCCGCATGGAGCTGGGCCAGTACGACAAGGCGATTGAAGACCTAGACCAGGCCGCCACGCTGGACCCCCAGCATCCTTACTCCGAATCAGACCGGAAGGCCGCCGCAGAACTGGCAGGGGGCGACGGCGCCGTATAACGACGGTGCTAGAGAAATCGTCTAGCCGCAGGAGCCGCCACCGCCGACCGGGCACGGGACCTGCATTGGACCGCACTGCTACGCCGCGCCTTCGCCCGCACCCGGAACGATGATCTCTAGGCCGCCGGGGATCAACCACGCCAGCCGGGCGACGTGCCACACCTCCCCGCCGGTTAGTTCCGCGCCTTCGAACCACTCGACCAAGCGGTCATAGTCGATGCCAAGACGCTGGGCGAACTCCTCCCGCGACAGACCGGCGTGCTCGATCAGGCGCCCCAGCCGCACGGCGAAGTCCTCCGGAAAGGGCGGCCAGCAGCCGCCCCCATCCTGTTCCTTTTTGTTCATTGTCCTGCCTCCCAATTGTCCGTACCCGCCTATTGCAGCGAGCCTCACTCATCCTTGTAAGGTCGCCGCGCCCGCCTACCCGCCGGGCAATGACGGCCCAAGCTTCCTCTACCGCCGGTAATTGCGCCGCAGTTCCGAAACGTACCGCTGCCCCAGATCACCCCTGTTGTCTGCCAGCCAATCTCCAAGCCTGGTCGTGCCGGCGGGCGCGGCCCCCGAGGTCAGCAGCCCGGCCATCAACCCGTCAACTTCGTCGCGGGTCAACACCGCGTCCCGCAGCAGCAGGCCTACCAGCCGGGTCAGCGCAAAACCCAAGGGCGCAGGAGTATTCACCAGCCGGATGCGAGCGCCCACCGCCGAGGCCAGCAGCCGCAGCAACTCCCCGAAGGTGAACGTGTCCGGCCCGGCAGCGTCGGCGACGAAGCTGTCGTTCCGGGAGCCAGCCGCCACCGCCAGGGACGCCAGGTCCCCGGCATGGATGGGCTGGACCCGGTAATCGCCCTTCCCGAAGACAGGGAAGAGCGGGAACCGCCGCAGCGCCCAGGCCATGTTGTTCAGCAGCAGGTCGCCCTCGCCGAAGACCAGGGTGGGCCGGATGATGGCGTGGGGGATACCCATATCCTGGAGAATCTCCTCCACCTGCCCCTTGCCCCGGAAGTAGGGCAGCCTGGACCCGGACGATGCGTTGGCTACCGAGAAGTGGACTATCCTGCCCACGCCGGCTTTCGCCGCCGCGTCAAACAGCATCCTGGAGTTTTCCACCGCCCGGTCGAAGGTGTTGCGCCCCCGTCCGAACCTGATCCAGTAGGTGTTGTAGAGGACGGCTGCCCCCTGCAATGAGAGGCACAGCCCGTCGGGGTCGGAAAAGTCCAGGGGAGCCGCCGGCACCAAGCCGCCGAACAGACCTTCCTGGTTCGGGTTGCGGGTCAGGGTCCTCACGCTGACGCCCTCGTCCAGCAGGCGCCGGGCGACGTACCTGCCGGTGTAACTGAATGCGCCAGTTGCGACGGCCGAATCAGGATGGGACAGGGCCAATGCCTCCTTGCAAGATCAGCGGACAACCACCGGCTTTGCGGTAGGGGCCCGTAGGACTTGTTCCGGTCCGGTACGCGGGAGACTGAGGATTAGGGAGAACCGCCGTCCACCAGGCCGACGCGCACCGCCCAGATCACCATCTGCTGCCTGGTCTTGAACCCCAGCTTCTTATGGACCCCAGACACCGCGTTGCGCACCGTCAGGGCGCTATTATTCCTGATCTCGCCGATCTCCTGGTAGGACAGCCCCCCGGCGAACAGCTTCAGTATCTCCCGCTCCCGCTCCGTCAGGGTTGCCAGGAGGTCGGCCCCGTTATCGGACGACGGGCTGCGCACCGCCCGGGCCAGCCGCCGGGCCGCGTTACCCGGGATGCGGAACTCGCCTTGGACCACCTCCCGCAACGTCGTGAGCAGCTGCTCCTTGCCGGAATATTTCTGAAGGTATCCGGTAGCCCCGGCGGCGATGGACCTGACGATAGCGTCCTTCTCATTGGAGGCAGTCAGCATCAGCACCCTGGTGTCGGGCAGCAGTTCCGTGATCTCCCGGCAGGCCTCGATGCCGTCCATCACTGGCATGATCACGTCCATGACGATCACGTCGGGAGTGGCCTCCCGCACCACCCGCACCGCTTCCTCGCCGTCGGCCGCCTGGGCCACCACCTGGAACTCCCCGGTGTGCTCCAGGGCGTCCCGCAGCAGGTCCCGCATCACCTGGTGGTCGTCCACCAGCATGACGCTGGTCCGGGTGTCGGTACTCATCTACTCCCCTCCTCTGAGGTTCCGGCAGGGCACAACGCAGGTGACGGTGGTCCCGCCGCCGTCCCCGTCCGATTCCACCTCAAGGCGTCCGCCCATCCGCCCGGCGTCGGCCCGCATGTTCCTGAATCCGTGGCCCCTGGCCTCGTAGTCCTCCGGCAGCCCGTGGCCGTCGTCAGACACCGACAGCCGCAGCTCCTCGCCGTCGCAGTCGAGACCAATGACGACCTCGCTGGCCCCGGCGTGGCGGATCACGTTGGTCAGGGCGTTGTGGGCCATTGAAAACAGCAGGCTCCGGTCAATGATCGACAGCGGGGGCTCCCGGCCCTGTTGCACCAGCTCCGCTGGCACCGAGGTGATGACGGTGAAGGTGGCGGCGTGGGCCTCCAGGACCTCTCCCAGCGCCTCACCCCGGAATATCTGCCCTCCGTCGATGGGGTGCCTCAGCTCCCACATGGCCGAGCGGGACAGTTCCGCCACCAGCCGGAGCTTGGCCCTCAGCTCCTCCTGCGTTTCGTCCGCCAGCTCCATCGCCCCCTCGACGCCCAGGCCGATCATGTAGGCCCACTGGGCTGTGGTGTCGTGGATGGTCTGGGAGAGCTCGATGCGCTGACGCTGCAGTTCCGCCTCCCGCCGCTGTAGCTCCCGCTCCCGCTCCAGCCCCTTTCGCCTGCTTTCCCGCTCCAAGCCGGAGATGATGCTGACCACCGCCGCCACGGCGTACAGTACCAACACCCGGTAGAAGAGGTGCTGCTCCTCCTTGGCAGCAATATCCAGCGCCGGCTCCACCGTAAAGCTCAGCACCGAGTAGATGGCTGCCACCAACGTGGTCCAGGTCAGGACCAGCCGGGGAGCGGTGAACACATAGGCGAACACCGCCACCGCGAAGTAGTACACCACGAAGTAGGGACTGTTGAAACCGCCGGAAATGGCGGTGCTGAAGGAGATTACCACCAGGTCCAGGGCACTGAGTCCCAGCAGCCAGGCCGGTTTTACCGTCCCTCTGCGGTGTATGAGCCACTGAACATACCCGTTGATCGCCAGGAATCCCAGGCAGTAAAACGTGTTGAGTATGTGGCTCAAGGATCCATGGTCAACGCGGTAGTGGATTTCTATAAGAGCGGCGATAAGCCCCAGCCACCGGACCCACAGCAGCACCCTGGCGGCGTGCAGTAGCTCCTCGGGGCTGGTGTGCTCAGCTCCCCGGAAGAACCGCGAAAGCCTGCTGACCGCCATATGTTTCACACCGAACATGGGATCCCTCAGGGTGTCCCTCCGGCAGCGTTACGGCCGTGAGCCATCAGTAACTCCGACCATATAACACGATATAACCGCTCGTTCCTCACGGGCACCCTGCAAGATTCTCTGACATACCCCGGAACATAGAGTGAAGTATGGCATCAAATCTACCGCTGGACTGCGGTGATAACAAGATGGCATTGGAACTTGTATGGCAATGATAAACACACACCATGGGCATCGGCACAGGTTCAGCCGGGCTGGTCAGGTCAAGGGATACCCATCGGTCCGGAGGAGGGGAGGCTCGCAGGTATCCAGTCTCCAGGTGCCCCCGCCGTTCCTGCCGATTGCGTTACACCCCCGTCGCACCCTTGGGGAGCACCTGAACGGGCCTTGGGCCGGCTCCGAAGGGACCTGTGCACGGGGGTCAAGCTCCGGTCCTCGATCTATCCCTATTGGTGTGAAACATACGCCGTACGAATACCACGAGTAATGAAATATGCGTTATAGAATTTGGTGAGGTAACGTCCCTAATTGGGTGTTGCGGGATTTCCAGCCAGAAGTCTTCCGCTGCGCTTGGAACGTGAAGAACGTGCTGGATGAAACGGCGGAATGTGCCGGACCCCGAGATGCAATCCAGCGGGGCGTTCAGGGGTTGGTCAGTACCTGTGCACGCCCGTTCCTTCTCCCTGTTGTCGGCGGTGCCAGTCCGAAGGTGGAACAGGCGGACGGGAGCGGCGACATCCCCCGGGGAATCACCCCGGCACCCACTCACCGCCCGACGCCCGCGCACCCGACTGCCTCGGAACCAAACCGGGAAGCCGCGGACGAGCCGGACCCGCAGCACAGCCGCCTCCCATAATCGGACCGGACACGGGCCGAAACACGGAGTACGTCTACCCCGAAGTCCTGGCAATTCAGAGCAGACTTCATGCCGGAGACAGCAGGGTCCCAGAACCCTCCGCCTGGAGCTCTTCTGGACGAGCGACCGGGAATTGCAGAAATACCCCGAAGCGTTCGCGGACAGGATCGGGAAGATCACCCGGGGGATTTCCTCGTCGGAAACGGCTCCGTGCGCCACCAGGACGGCACCTGGACACTGTCCACGGACGTACTCCTGGAATTCCTTTAGCTATCGAGAGAAACCGGCGCCCTCCTCCCATACAAGGAACGGGGTCAGGACGACTTCTATACCTTCGGCAAGGTCTCCGGAATAAAGGGAGCCGCCGCGGTGGCTCCCTTTGCCTACCAGACGGGGGACCCCGAGGAGCACGCCGCCCTGTACGACCGATTCAGCAAGGACAGCAAGGTCTGGGTGACGCTGGACACGGACAACCCACAGCAGAAGGCCAGCATCATCGCCTTGCTGGAGGAGAACGGAGTCTACGTCGCACGGGAAGGCAAGGGCGTCCACTTCAGCACGGACCACCGTGTGGTCGCCCTGATGATGCCGGTCAGACTGCTGAAACCGTCGTCGGAGCGCCCCGAGGTCAACATCATCTTCTCCCGCCCAGCCGGCATGATCCTCCAGAGACGCTACTGGCCGCCGGTGCCGCTGGAAACCCCCAGGTCTGGGCCGATCGGTAACTCCCCGCCAGAGGAAAGGCAATTTGTGCTGAAACCCATACTGACGCGGAGACTGGTGCAGGAAGCGGTGGCGGCAACGCCCGTGATGTGGTCCACACCCGTCCTGCCTTGCGACACGCGGGCGCAGAGGTGCCTCCGTTCGACCCGGATTAATGGCCCCACTGAACGGACGAGGACTGGGACTGCCGAGACACCCGGCAGGAGGTCCTGATAAGGGACGAAAACCGTGCAGGCCACCTGACCAACACGGACAACAGCTACTGCGAGGTCATCGCCGGCATCTGGTACCTGCCCCATGTCAAAGGCGGCCCCGCAGCCAACCCCGAATGGCTGTATGCGTCCCACATTGTCCCACTGGCAAACGCACAGCGCTCCAGTGCCTTGAGGTGGGACCCTGCCAAGAAGGGATGGTACGCCAGCAGCATGCCCCACCTCTTCCTCACCGCCTGGACCTTAACGAGAGGAGGGGCAACAAGGGCCACCTATGGGTGGAGACGCTTCTACGAACTATTCTGGTCCGAGTACTACAAGGACTGGGTCAGTACCAAGAGGGCCTCGGAGCTAACCAGCACCCCGAGGAAGACACGGCCCTTCAAGAGATGCTGTCCAGTTTCCGTCGATGAGGCTGGCTGCACCACTTTCTGAGGCAGGCCGTTGCCCTGTCATTTCGAACAAACAGCCGCCAAGGACACGGGTCGTCCAAAGAGGCAGGAGATTGGTTGAAAAGCACTAAACGCAGTGAATGAATCGTGAATAACTAACACCAGACTGTTGACAAAATAACACCAATAGGACTATACCTATCATCGGCGGGCAGGCGAAGCAGCCCGCAGCAAAAACTACGGGCTGCCCGACCAGAACAGCGCCAACTGGACTGGCCGTAGGCGCCAATGGTGGAAGAAGCACCATGGGCCATGAGCCGCAATATAGCACTTTCTCCGGCTTCCGGGGGACGGAAATAGGAAGCTCGCCACTGGCCGTCGCCACGGCGGTCAATATGCCCGGTCCCGTAGCTGTGCCCTACGTCTATAAGGCGTGGGGCTTTCTTTTGCCCGCCACAAAACCTTGGGAGATCCGGCAACAGAGACCCTCTCAAGCAAAACAACCTTGGCTCCAGACGTTGCGCTGACCAACAGATCACAACCCTAAGCCCTTGAAGAATCTGATGAACGAAGCTTGCAGAGAAGGCGCACCCCACACCAGCGAACACTCACTACGGCGGGTCGGGAAACAAACAGGGCGCAATGAACTAAACCGGACCCCAATGACAGCAGACCCAGTCAGCCGATGCACAAGTACTTCAGTAAGTAAGTTTCAGACAAAACCAGTCGCAGTAGCGGTGTTTCTGGGAGTCGGCAACAGAGCCGGACCGCCGGATCTTGACTAAGAAGATCCGCCAACGGCGAACGCGAAACGGCTAATACCTGAGAACCCGTAATCCGCGATGCATCACGAGACCACCCTCAATCCAGCGGGAGAAAGAATGAAGAGCAGCACGCATAACCAAACGCGAACGCCGAGGTCGTGAACTGCCAATTCCGAGTGGCCAGTAAAGCGCGGAGTATCCCGTGAGCCACTGGGAACACAGCAGAGGACAGACCCAGAGCGGCACCGCGGCATCCAGATTGGACCGGGCCTGCTACGGCTACCAAGGCACCAATGTACGCAAACCTGTTCCAACAGGCCATTATGTGTCCATCACTGGCAATAGAATCTGTAGAAACGCCGTTTTATCACGAAATTGTAGTGTTGGTTAACCATCATAATGATATAAACACATAATGACCGGAGGAATTCGCACGCCAGCCAACGGAATTCCATCTGCCGGCACCAGAATTCACCAGCTCCATGCAACTGCTTCAGAATCAAGAGGTAACGAACATGACATACGCAAGGATCCACGTCCGCCGGACCCTGATCCCGTTCCTGCTCATAGCAGCCCTTACCATCCTGCTGGTTATTCCCAGCGGCATATCCGCGCAAGGGAGCGGACCGGATGGGGACCCAGTGTGGTCAGCCGACATGCTGGTTGTGGAGTACACGGAAATCTCCATCGGAGCTGCCACCGCCGACCTCTTCTCGAATGTCGGAGGAACGGGAAACCTCCAGATTAAATCGCTATGGTCGTACGTCCCCGACAGCGACCTGCGCCTTGCGTTCACGGACGGAGTGCCGGACGCTGACAACATGACCTTGAAAGTCGGAAACCTGGAACTGGAGTTCCCCGTGGGAAGCTCCGAGAATAGCAGTTTCAAGTGGACCGGCGTCGACGTCGACTGGAAAGACGGGGAGACCATCGCCGTCAGCATTGTCAGAACATCTACGCTGACAGAGCCCGCCGGCAACACCCAGGCCACCGGAGGCCCAACAATCACAGGGACTCCGCAGGTGGACCAGACACTGACAGCCGACACCTCGTCCATCACCGACGAGGACGGCCTGGAGTCCGTCTCCTACGAGTACCAGTGGGTCCGCAGCGACAACGGAGAGGACAGCGACATTGCCGGAGCCACCGAGGCAACCTACACTCTGGTCTACGCCGATCAGGGCAAGACCATTAAGGTGAAAGTCACCTTCACCGACGATGCCGAAAACGAGGAGATCCTGATCAGCGAGGCCGCGGGAACCGTGACCGCCGCACCCAACCGGGCTGCCACCGGCGATCCCACCATCGACGGAACACCGCAGGTGAACCAGACCCTGACGGCAGGCACAGCCGCCATCAGCGATGAGGACGGGCTGGACGCGGTCTCCTACGAGTACCAGTGGACGGCCGACGACACGGACCTCGATGAGGCGACGGGAGGGACTTACACACCCTCCACCCAGGACGTCGGCAAGACCATCAAGGTGAAGGTCTCCTTTACCGACAACCGGAACAACGAAGAGAGCCGGACCAGCGCCGCAACGTCAGCTGTGCTGGCGACGGTACCCGGACAACCACAGTCTCTGACCGTAACGGCTGGAGACAACATCCAGGAACTCGACGCGTCCTGGCAGACCCCATCATCCAATGGCGGTTCCGACGTCACCGGCTATAAGGTGCAGTGGAAGGAGGCCGCACACAGCTGGGACACGGCGGCCGACGTTTCCGAGGCCACCGTAACCGGCACATCGCTCACCATCACCAGCCTCACCGGTGGGGTGGAGTACACCGTCCGGGTTATCGCCAGCAACGCAGCGGGCGACGGTCCGGCGTCTGCCGAGGCGAAGGGTACCCCCGCCGGAGGAGTCTCGGAGCAGCAGCCCATTGAGCCTGCGAATAGTGCGCCGACTGGCCTGCCCACCATCAGCGGGAGTCCTCAGGTGGAGCAGACGCTTACGGCGGACACCTCAGATATTGACGACGATGACGGGTTGACCAACGTTTCTTACGAGTACCAGTGGCTGGCCGGAGGGTTGGAAATCTCGGGGGCCACCAGCTCCAGCTACCAGCTCACCTCCAGTGAGCGGGGCAAGACCGTCCAGGTCCGGGTGACCTTCACCGACGATGCTGACAACCAGGAAACCCTGACAAGTGAACCCACGGTGTCGGTCGCCGCCAAACCCAACAACGAAGCCACGGGAGCACCTACTATCCTTGGCACGGTCCAGGCCAGTGAGACTCTTACAGTGGAAACGTCGAAAATCTCAGACGCAGATGGGATCGACAATGCCATTTTCGAGTACCAATGGATTTCCAACGACGGAACAACGGATACCGACATCACAGGCGGAACAAATTCCACCTACATCATAAAACCCTGGGATTTGGGCAAGTACCTAAAAGTAAGGGTGAGATTCACCGACGACGCCGGCAACGCTGAGGCGCTGACCAGCATAGCCACAACGGCAGTGGAAGCCAGTCCCAACCAGATACCAACAGGCGCTGTCCGCCTCAGCGGTATGGCGGAAGTGGGTCAGGCGCTGACAGCCAAAACACACGGCATCTACGACGCGAACGGCTTGTGGTATGACAGGTTTAGTTACCAGTGGATTCGCAACGACGGAACAACGGACGTCGATATCCAGGACGCAACCAACCCAGGCTACGTGCTCACGGATGCTGACGAAGGTAAGACAATCAGGGTGCGGTTGTCCTTCACTGACGATGGGGCTAACCCCGAGACCCTGACCAGTTCTGCGACGGCCGCAGTAGCAGCGAGGCCCAGGGCTTCCGACCTTGGTCAACCTATTGACCTAACGGTCGGTTGGAGCCAGGGGCAAGAAAAAGGATTGGAATTGCAATGGACCGCCCCAGAAGGAGCCGTAACCAGCTACCAGATTTTACGCCTAGAGATACCAACAAGGTCGGCTTGGTGGGAACCGTACGACTACGGGTGCACCCCCTTGATGAGGGTGCACGTCAATGACACCGGCAGTGACGCCACCACATATACGGATACCGACGTCGGAGAGGGCGCGAGCTATATCTACAGCGTGAGGGCCATCAACGAGGATGGCGTGGGTCGAAGATCCTCTTCTCCAAGGGACCTTCAGTATCGCCCCCATGGCTATTGGCCATCCGGGCTTCCCGGTTCTCCCTGGCGGGCACCGGCCAATCTATCCAGTAGTCAGATAAAGAACGGAATCGGTCTGACCTGGGACGCCCCGGAAGGCGAGGTGACGGGCTATCAGATACTGCGAAGGGCCCCAGAACAGTGCGATTACGGATACCGGGTGTATGTGGAGAACACCAACAGCACTGACACTCATTGGGCTGACAGGAACGTGGTAGCCGGTACTCGCTACGAGTATTACGTTAAAGCGGTCAATGATGTGGGCGCCGGTCGGTTGGATACAAGGGTCTCTACCAGTCTTCGCCCGACGGCCCTCGTAATCGGCCCTGAACCCAACAATGAGGCCACTGGGACGCCCACCATTACCGGCACGGCACAGGTAGGCCAGACACTGACCGCAGACCCGTCCGGCATTGCAGACGCGGACGGGATGCACTGGGCGACGTTCAGCTACCAGTGGCTTTCCAGCCGGGACACCGAAATCGAAGGGGCGACGAGTTCCACCTACAAGCTGCAAGCGTCCGACGCCAACAAGGTCATCAAGGTTAGGGTCGATTTCATGGACGACTCCGGCTATGAGGAGTCCCTGACCAGCGCGGCGACCGCCGCCGTGTCACCAAACATTTCTCCTACTGGCGCGCCCTCCATCACGGGAACGGTGGAAGTGGGAGAGACACTCACCGCCGACACGTCAGGTATCGCCGATCCTGACGGTCTGGAAAACGTTTCTTACCGCTACCAGTGGATTCGAAGCGATGGCACCGACGACTGGGAAGTGGACGGAGCGACGGGCTCTACCTACGCAGTTACACCTGCCGACGTGGACAAGGCAATAAAGCTGAGGGTGGACTTTACCGACGACAAGGGTAGCGTGGAATCGCTGACCAGCTCCGCCACTTCCGTCGTACCGATTGAGGCTGCCTTTACGTTTAACATTGATGGGACCACTGTAACCTGCGATTCCTACAATGTTCACATAGAGGAGTGCGATGTTATCTCTTCCACCGATCAGGGGGCAAGCGGGGAATTCGATGTGGCAATTGAAATCGTAAGGTCGGCAAACAGCCAGTTGTACAAATTCGATTTCGGCATCGTCCAGCAGGAGGACAGTATCGGGCAGTCCAGCATTGTAGCGGCTAATGACCTCTGCCTGGGCCCGGGACTGGCCGATAGCGTAACGATGGAGGTGACTCCCGACGATGGGAACGGTAACTTCACGTACACCGACCAAGGGACGATATTTCGGCTCTGTCCTGCGGGGATCTACCAACTATTCGTCCGCTGGTACAGGTACAACTACGAAGACCAGGAGTACGAAGATGCCGGGGTCTTCAGGAGGTTCTTCTTGATCAATGGAGTTGACGAGGAGGACACCTCCATTGAGCAAGTAGGAGACATTTATGCGTCATATCCCGACACCCCAGTCTCCCACGAAGAGGTGCAGATTGAGGGTACCAAACTTTCAACAAGGTTGAACCGAACACTCACGACGTTCGCCTTGTCAATCGACGGCTTGGTTCCGGACACCGACACCGAAACCACCGACTATGTCGTGAGAGTGCGGGTAATTGGTAACGACGCTCACAGTTTGAGGACGTCCGGCAGCTACGGTCGTACAGTCCCGTGGTGCCACGTGGGAAACGTGGGCTACAGCTATCTGCTCAAGACAGTGCCGGAAAACGGCCGCTGGGAAATGGATGCCCACGTCAAAGGAAGCTGTCTTGAACATTGGTGGCCTGACAGGTTGCAAGTTGAACTGTTCGATGGCCCGGACCTGACCGATTACTCCAAACCGATCGTGTTCGACGGTTCCCTAATAATCTCCCACACCGGAGAGCGACTGTACCCAGAGCACGGCACGCACGAGTTCATAGCGGGCAAGTACATCTCGCTCGGCGCGCTGTCCAACACAGATGCCACAGGGGTGCCCAGCATCACCGGCACACCGCAGGTGGACGAAACTCTGACAGCGGATACCTCGGCCATAGCCGACGCGGACGGTCTGGACAACGTTTCCTACGCTTACCAGTGGATTGCCAACGACGGCAACAGTGACACGGAAATAGAGGATGCCACGGACTCGACGTACACGCCATCGGTCAGCGACGTGGGCAAGACCGTCAAGGTCCGGGTGACCTTCACCGACGATGCGGAGAACCAGGAGACCTTGACCAGTGAGGCCACGGTGGCCGTGGCCGCCACGGTGCCCACGGCACCCTTGAGCCTGACCGTGACGCCCGGCGGCCAGATCCAGGAACTCAACGCGTCCTGGCAGGCCCCATCATCCAACGGCGGTTCCGACGTCACCGGCTACAAGGTTCAGTGGAAGGAGAGTACAGACAGCTGGGACACGGAGACCGATGTATCCGAGGCCACAGTAACCGGCACATCTCACACCATCACCGGACTGACCGGTGGGGTGGAGTACTCGGTGAGAGTGGTGGCCACCAACATCGCGGGTGACGGTCCCGGAACCACCGAGGCGAGAGCTACCCCTGCCGACATCACGGCGGCTTGGACGGCGACCCTGACCGTGGGGGTGTCGGGAAGCGGAAGCGAGAAGGTCTGGGGCTACAACCGGTTCGTGGACGAGATGGGGACCCTCGACGAGACAACTTTCAGCGAGGGCGACCAATCGATTGAAGTCACTGGCATCCTGCTAGCGAACGGTTCTGTGGCGATCACCGTCAGGCCGCACCTGACCAACGACTTCGTGCTGACGGTTGACGGGACCAAGTTCGCTTCGGCCGATGCGAGAGAAGTGAAGAGCACGACGATAATTTCATACATCTGGCCGGCCACATTGGAATGGGCCGAGGACGACACGGTCGAGTTGAGCTTAACACTTAAGGACAGTACCGAGACCTCTGGGACACCGCAGCAAGCGGAGATATGGTCCGCGACCCTAACAGTGGGAACCACAGATGAATTCGCCGGGTATACGACTTTCCTGATGTCCAGCGAATCCAACATCCTGGGATCCCTCTCGTCCGACACCTTCACGTTGGACGGCGCCATCTACACCGCCAAGGCCCTGGGGGTTCTAAACGGCAAGCTGATTTTCTCGGTGATGCCCAAACTGAGTGCCGACTTTGTGATGGTGGTGGGGACCGACGAATTGGCCTCCACTGACGCAGCAACCCAAGAGTCGGCATCCGTCTTGCAGTACCAGTGGAACGGTTCGGGATTGACCTGGTCCGAGGGGGAAGAGGTCGCCGTCAGGCTGACCGCGCCAGACGATAACACCCCGCCCACGGGCCTGCCCACCATCAGCGGCACAGCCGAGATTGGAGAGACACTGACGGCAGACACGTCGGGCATCGCCGATGAGAACGGTATGGACAACGTGGAGTTCAGCTACCAGTGGATTCGCGTCGACGACGACACGGAGACCGAAATTGAGTATGCGGCTGCCTCCACCTACACGCCAGGAGTCAAGGATGTATACAAGAAAGTCAAGGTTGAGGTTACATTCACGGACGAAGATGGGCATGAAGAGAGTCTGACCAGCAAGCTGGTGGGACCAGTCTCCTTAAAAGTCTACGCGGATAGCGTGCAGAAAAACGTTGAACAGTCCAGCGGCGAGCAAATCTCGAATTTGCCCAGAGAGTTCTGGTCGGCGACGATGACCGCGGCATCCATAGAAGACACCCATGTGGGTTTCTATTCGGGCGAAAACCCGGCCGGCTCCCTTGATGACCCAACATTTACTTATGTCCCAGGCGACGACTTCGACTACACAGTCAATTTGGTTGCCCTGGACGACGATTATCTCAGCGTGAGAATCAACGGGAGCATATATCTGTCGTGGGCCGACACATCCCAATGGACCCTTTCCGTCAATGGCCAAGAATTCCAAGTCGACGAGGCCGTTTGGAACGATGACATTTTCGGCCACCCCGCCAAGAAGGCAGGGATGATGTTTCATATGTGGTTTTGGGGTGGGATTCGTAACGGAGAATTTGACTACTCTCGCGACTTTTATGAGGAGCAATTGGAGTACTGGTATCGTGAGCCGGTACGGGGCTGGCAGTGGCCGAGGGGGGACCTTTCCTTCAGCGACGGAGATACGGTGAACCTCTCGTTGAAGGACATCACGCCCCCGTCGTTCAGTGATTTTATGACCTTTGTCCCAAGCCTCTTCCCCATCGGGTTTGCTTTACACTCGGATCTGGAGGACCTGGATCAGGTCAACCTGCCCTCACCCAGCGACTTCACCATCACCAGCGACGACACTGTGGTCACCGTTGGCGAGGTTCTTCCATACGGGGGAGGTGTCATCTGGCTGGGTCAGCTGTCTCCGGCGATAAAACAGGGCCAGACGGTCATTCTCTCCTATACCGACCCAACAAGCGCTGACGACGCCAACGCGTTCCAGGACCTGTTTGGTAATGACGCGGCGGATTTCACATTTACTGTGACTAACTTCTCCCTGTTGCAAACAGACATCTCCCAGTCACCTGCTACGGGCGCTCCCACCATCAACGGAACGGCGCAAGTGGGACAGGTATTGACGGCTGAAACGTCTGGAATCGCTGACGAAAACGGCCTGACTATAGTTGAATACAGCTACCAGTGGCTGTTCGACGACGGTACCGAAATAGATGGAGCGACGGATTCCACGTACACGCTACAAGAGGCGGACGTCGGAAAGGCCGTGAAAGTGAAGGTAAGCTTCCGCGACGATGCAGCTTACAAGGAGTCGCTGACCAGCATTGCCACTGTGGCAGTGACCGCCACGTTGCCCACTGAGCCGTTGAGCCTGACCGTGTCAGCAGGAGACCAGATCCAAGAGCTCGACGTCTCATGGCAGGCCCCATCATCGAACGGCGGTTCCGACGTCACCGGCTACAAGGTGCAGTGGAAGGAGTCGGCACACAGCTGGGACACGGCGGCCGACGTTTCCGAGGCCACGGTAACCGGCACATCCCACACCATCACCAGCCTCACCGGCGGGGTGGAGTACACCGTCCGGGTCATCGCCAGCAACGTAGCGGGTGACGGCCCGGCGTCTACCGAGGTGAAGGGTACCCCGGCCGGAGGTGTCTCGGAGCAGCAAGCCATAGATCCCGCCAATAGTGCGCCCACGGGCCTGCCAACCATCAACGGGACGCCGCAGGTGGAGCAGACCTTGACGGCGGACACCTCGGGTATTAACGACGCCGACGGGCTCACCAACGTGTCCAACCAATACCAGTGGATCGCCGGAGGGACGGACATCTCGGGGGCCACCGGCTCCACCTACGAGCTCACTAGCAGCGAGCAGGGCAAGACCATCCAGGTCCGGGTGACCTTCACCGACGATGCGGACAACCAGGAAACCCTTACCAGCGAGGCCACCACGGCGGTGGCGGCCAAGCCCAATAGTGCGCCCACGGGCCTGCCAACCATCAACGGGACGCCGCAGGTGGAGCAGACCTTGACGGCGGACACCTCGGGTATTAACGACGCCGACGGGCTCACCAACGTTTCATACGAGTACCAGTGGATCGCCGGAGGGACGGACATCTCGGGGGCCACCGGCTCCACCTACGAGCTCACTGGCAGCGAGCAGGGCAAGACCATCCAGGTCCGGGTGACCTTCACCGACGATGCGGACAACCAGGAAACCCTTACCAGCGAGGCCACCACGGCGGTGGCGGCCAAGCCCAATACTGCGCCCACGGGCCTGCCAACCATCAACGGGACGCCGCAGGTGGAGCAGACCTTGACGGCGGACACCTCGGGTATTAACGACGCCGACGGGCTCACCAACGTTTCATACGAGTACCAGTGGATCGCCGGAGGGACGGACATCTCGGGGGCCACCGGTTCCACCTACGAGCTCACTGGCAGCGAGCAGGGCAAGACCATCCAGGTGCGGGTGACCTTTACCGACGACGCCGACAACGTGGAGACCCTTACCAGCGAGGCCACCACGGCGGTGGCGGCCAAGCCCAACACTGCGCCGACGGGCCTGCCAACCATCAGCGGAACGCCCCAGGTGGAGCAGACCCTGACGGCCGACACGTCGGGTATTAACGACGCCGACGGGCTCACCAAGGTTTCATACGAGTACCAGTGGATCGCCGGAGGGACGGACATCTCGGGGGCCATCGGCTCCACCTATAAGCTCACCAGTAGCGAACAGGGCAAGACCATCCAGGTCCGGGTGACCTTCACCGACGATGCTGACAACTCCGAATCGCTCACCAGCGAGGCCACCGACGCCGTCGCGGCCAAACCCGTGCCGCTTACGGCAACATTCAGCAACGTCCCCGCCAGCCACAGCGGCAGCGGCACAACGTTCACCTTCGACCTGGCTTTCAGCGAGAACTTTCCACTCAGCTACATAACGCTGCGCGACCACGCGTTTAGTGAGGACGACGACGGTCCGGTCACCAAGGCGCAGCGGAAGGTGCAGGGCAGCAACCAGACTTGGACCATCACCGTCGAGCCCCAGGGCAACGGCGCAATCACCGTAACGCTGCCCGCGACCACTGATTGCAACGATTCGGGCGCGATCTGCACCAGCGACGGACGGAAACTGTCCAACTCGCTGAGCTTCACCGTATCCGGGCCGAGCCAGTAGGGCTGCCGCAGGGGGGCGGTCTCCAGGCAAATCAGTCGGTTGGAGAAGGAACGACCCCATTTGGAGGGAAGGGGTGCACCATCGTGCATCCCCTCCCTCCCGAGCCAAGACCCTGTCAACAGGGCCCTAGCAAGGCCAGGTCCAACTACGTCGGTACCGTTCCTGATTGCAGGCGTGGGAGCGGTGTCCGGCCTAACGGGGAGGCGGCAGGGGCACAATAGGGCAGGACATTCAGGGGCGGATTGAGTCGCTCCTGACCGCCGAACTCCCAGTCATACGAGTTTCCACCGAAGGTTCTGATGGACACCCAATGAAACCAGCGAAGCGAACTGGGAGAGAACGCTGGCGAGATGAAGCGCAGACGTATCGCGCCAAAAGTGAAGCTCAACCGGGACGCCGTGTGGGAATTGCTGGACCAGCTGGGCATCTCCCAGAACGAACTGGCGCGCCGGTGCGGGCTTTCCTCGGGATACTTCTCCCAGCTGATGAACGGCTCCAAGTCCCCGTCGCCCAGTGTGCGGCGGAAGTTGCAGCAGGTGCTGGGCGTGACCGACTTCGATGGTCTGTTCATCATCGAGTGGCCCGACAAGGACGGACCGCAAACCACGCCGGGCGCAGGTTGACAAGCCCTGGAAGACTGCGGTTTAGAACCCAATAGGTGAGCTTCCCCAGCCAGCCAAGTACAAACGCGCCCCGTCGAAGCAAGACTGAAATGCCAAGCTACTACCGAGAAGGGCAGGCACCGTGGCCAGCCCAAGTGGACCTCACTCAAGGCACCCTTATAGTCAGCTGCGCCGATGATCAGCAGGCCGGTTCCAGTATCCGTGGAGCACAGCTATGGGTTTCGTTTGCTTGTGGGGTTTACCTTGAATGCGAACGAAAACACAGTGCGGAGTCAAGAATGCTAAAACGATTGGACATTTCGGCGTTACACGAATAATAAGAATTCCAGCACTTTCTGACAAATCCTGCACGGAAAATCCCAAGGGATTCCCCATCCTAACGCCGCTCTCGACCTCGGAAATCGTATGCAGTCCCATTCAGATATGAGCAACGTCGTGAAAGGACAAAACAGAAAACAGAAATTGGTAGTTTCCCGACTACGGCTGAGATCCAGTCTGGCGATCCTCTGCCTCACAGCAGCCACCCTGGCACTCGTGTTCGCGGGCTGTGCCCAGGCAGCAACACCCGAACCGGACGCCAGGAGCGGACCAACATCCCCGCAGACCGGACAGCCAACTCAGAGGCCCATGCACTCCGCAGGAGAGCAGGATACCGACGGACGAGCGCCGACAATGCCGACGCGAACCCCAGAAGTGACGGAGCGACCCGAAGTCCTGACAGTGTCCACACAAGCCCCGAGCTCAGGAATCCCGTTCACCCAGGTCTCCGCCGGTCCGTTCCATACCTGCGGGCTGCGGGCGGACGGGACCATCGCCTGCTGGGGCGTCCACGTAGAGGACGAGCGCCTGACAGAGTCCTCCGGGCTTATTGACTCACCCCCAGGCAGCTTCTCTCAGATCGACGCCGGACACCACAACTCCTGTGCCATACGCCAGGACGGAGCGGTAAAGTGCTGGGGAAGCATGTCCATAGAGGGTGATGATGATATGCATCCCGATGCAAAGGCCATGCTGGAAGCCATGTGAGCGCCTCCCGAAGGCCGGTTCATATCGGTGAGCGCGGGTTTCCTGTTCTCCTGCGGGGTGAGGGATGACAACAAAGCGGAATGCTGGGGCCCCTTGGCCTCCCTATCGGACGCGCTGAGCCCGCCGGCCGGGCAGTACACCTCAGTCAGTACTGGTGGATACCATGCCTGTGGAATCCGCATCGACCAGACCGTAGTCTGTTGGGGCAGCAACCAGGGGTTCGACGGTGATTTCCTTGGCCAAGCGACGCCTCCGGACGGCCCATTCGAGGTCATCAACGCCGGGGGCTACCATACCTGCGGGTTCAGGCCCGATGGGGAGATCAGGTGCTGGGGGAGCATTGTGGGACGAGTGGACGACGAGGTCACGTCCTGTGAGCCGCAACCCGGCGGCACCAACCTTTGCTGGAAGGACGAGGGGGCTACCTTGGCCAAGAGAGCATGGGGAGGCGGGCCGGAAAGCGTACCCGACGGCGACCTCAAGGCCTTGGACAGTGGACAGGCATTTTCATGTGCATTGTGGGACGGAGGCCATATAGGGTGCTGGGGGGAAAACGGCATCAATGACCAACCGCCGCCGGGCATCTTCAAGGGGGTCACCGTAGGCGAGGAACACGGCTGCGGACTGCGGCCCGACGGCAGCATCGAATGCTGGGGAGACAACACCTTCGGTAAGGCTAGCCCCCCGTAAATGCTCCCCGCCTTCCTTCGTGCAAATCCGCCCCTGATGAACTCCTGGGATATTCGGTGCACCGACCCGGTGCAAGGCCCAGAACCCCCGTCTGAGGGATATTTCTGACAATTTTGCATGAAAAATCAGAATTACTGATAAGTGTGTCAAGGGCGGCGAGATGATGTACCACTGGGGCGGAGTAACCGTGTACCACCTGCCAGATAACTGACGGCAGTAAATCAGGCAAAGCGGCGAAGTTGCAGAGGGAAGTTGCAGGAGAAGGAAGAGACGGTGTTGACGGTGGGTGGAGTGCTCGGTGGCTGGCAGGTACGGCGAACGCCACAACGAGGGTTTGACGTGGAAGCATCCAGCCCAGTTGCGTTGTGGGCGTTGCGGCCCTGACTACACAAGTCCGAAAGCTCCGGCGTCCGGTTAGTGATGCAAACCACCTTGGCCATCGGGAGCGATGACAGCTAATGATCCAGAAGCTAAGAGAGTATTTCAAACCCATGATCGCCGCTGCTGTAACGGCCATTACCGTCGCCACGGCAGTGATATGCACCATTCTTGTTGGTAGAGATACCTTGGGAATCCCGTTGACTATTCTTGCCCGGCCTCTATCTGGCCGGGTTGATTGGTATCTTTATCTGGGTCCGGTTGCCCTTTCGGCTGCCCTAGAGCATTTGACGGCAGGGAGTACGCCCCACAAATGCAAGAACGCCCACACAGGCGGTCTATGCGGAATGCAGGTGGCCGCACCAGATAATGCGGTCACCTGCGGGATCGCTCCCTACCGTTTCCCAAGAGTCCGTCTGAGTATCCTCGCAAAGAGATGGACCTAATGTCCGAACCAAAATCATCGGGGTTGAGTACAGCCGCGTACAATATCGGAATGAGATGCCCTTGGAAACTGGCCCTTTGCGCCGCGATCCTCCTTGCCGTTCTGGCGTGTGGGACGGACTCGAATGAGCCGCCTCCGACCAAGGCTCCCGCGACCATAATCGCATCTGGCGACATCCTCACTCCAACCCCGACTTCCAGGATTCCGAGTCTGGACCACCGTCCCGCTGAGACAACCACTGCTCATACTTTAGAGCCGACCCGATCGCTTGCACCGACAACTACTCCAGACCCTTCACCGACGCAGAAGGCCTCAGAGAGGCCGGTTACCATCGCTCTGCCTTCGCCCACGGCGACTCCTGCTCCAGCTCCGGTTCAGGCTGCGTCCTCTGGGTCCGAAGGGCATTTTTCTGCCGTAAGCGCCGGAGGGTTCCACACCTGTGCGCTGAGAACGGACGGCACTGTTAT
Organism: Dehalococcoidia bacterium; assembly: GCA_963667765.2. Lineage (GTDB taxonomy): Bacteria > Chloroflexota > Dehalococcoidia > Lucifugimonadales > UBA3495 > VXOI01. Next base: position 1,144,065 of record CAXXON010000003.1, read on the forward strand.
CTGCTGGGGCGGGAGTTATAGACTGTCCTCTTCGCCGGAAGGGAAGTTCAAATCGGTTAGCGTCGGGTCATTTCATTCCTGCGGGGTCAAGACCGATGGCACCGTCGCCTGTTGGGGTTCCGATGAACTGGGTCAAGCCACACCTCCCGACGGAAAGTTCACCTCAGTCGGCGCCGGGTGGGGCCACACCTGCGGCATGAGGGAGGAAAGCACTGTGGCCTGCTGGGGGCTCGACGAAGACGGACAGTCTACCCCGCCGGACGGGCAGTTTTCCTCGGTGAGTGTCGGGTTTCAGCACAATTGCGGATTGCGGCTCGACCACACCGTGACCTGCTGGGGCCTAGATTATGAGGGACAGGCCACGCCGCCCGAAGGACGGTTCGCCTCGATCAGTGCCGGAATCGGAGCACACGTCTGCGGTCTGAACACCGAGGGCGCTGTAGTCTGCTGGGGCCTGGATGATTATGGTCAAGCCTCACCGCCGCCAGGTGAGCGGCTGGCTTCGGTGAGTGTCGGCTTCCAGCACAGTTGTGGGTTGAGACTCGACGACACTGTGGCCTGCTGGGGTGAAGATTGGCATGGCCAAACCTCTCCCCCCGACGGAAAATTCACTTCGGTCAGCGCCGGATACGAACATACCTGCGGGGTTAAGACCGATGGCACCGTCTCCTGTTGGGGCTCGGATGAATACGGTCAGGCCACGCCCCCCAGGGAGCAGTGGCAGTTCACCTCAGTCAGCACGGGATGGGAGCACGCCTGCGGGCTGACACGAAAGGGATTTGTCGTCTGCTGGGGTGACGATTTGCATGGCCAAGCCTCTCCGCCAGGCGGAAAATTCACTTCGGTCAGCGCCGAAAGCAACCACACCTGCGGGGCCAAGACCGATGGCACCGTCTCCTGCTGGGGTAGCAATGAATACGGCCAGGCCACGCCCCCGGAGGGGAAATTCACCTCGGTCAGTGCCGGACTTCTCCACACCTGTGGGGTGAAAACCGATGCCACCGCAACCTGCTGGGGCAATGACCAACTTGGCCAGTCTACGCCCCCGGTAGGGCTGTTCAAGGCGGTCAGCGCCGGCGCTGGCCACGCCTGCGGCGTTACCGTTGATGGCGCCGTCGTCTGCTGGGGCGATAACGAATTTGGCCAAGCTATGCCCCCGGCGGGGATGTTCAAGGCGGTCAGCGCCGGCGGCCTCCACTCCTGCGGTGTCACCGTAGATGGCGCCGTCGTCTGCTGGGGCGAAGATGGTCACCCCGCAACTATGGCGCCCAGCGGTCAGTTCGTCTCGGTTAGTGCGGGAGGGGAACATTCCTGTGGGGTAAAGGCAGACCGCAAGGTGGCCTGTTGGGGGTTTGACGACCACGGCGCTGCCATACCTCTCGAAGGGGAATTCATCTCCATAAGCGCTGGACCGGATTACACCTGCGGGGTTAGGCCCGACGGCACTGTCCCGTGCTGGGATTAGGGCAGTGCGACCATACCTCAGGGTAATTGTCATCAAAGGTTAAGTGCTCGGCGAACAGGTACTGAGAGATTTTTGTTGGAATAATCCGGAGCGCTAGTTCAAGGTGTGTATTCGGGTTGAATAAGGTGGAATTCGACCAACCCGAACCGTAGAGTGTGTCTCGTGTCTTTCTCGAACCTGCATCCCGACCTGAGACTTGGCCTTCTGTTGGTGGTTGCTGCGCTGCTGCTGGGAGCCGGGAGCTCCGGCATGTTCCATGGAGTGTACGGCTCCAGTGGGCGCGACCTTTCCTCGCTGCAGGGCTTCTCGCTCGCCGGAGCCTTTGCCCTTGGGTCCCTGTTCGTCGTGGGCGCGGCCTTCTGGATGGACCACCGCCTTCCCCACGGGCTGATGGCGGTAGGAGCCTTGAGCCTCGCATTGGGTCGAGTTTTGCTGAATGCTTCTGACAGCTTTGGGATGGCCTTCGCCGGCATGTTCTTTGCTGGCTTAGGTGGGGCCCTCGCCGGGTCTCTCATCTTTTATGCGGTCATTGCGAAGGGGTACATACGGTGGAGAGGAACGCTGATCGGAGTTTTGGCCCTGGTGTTCGCCGTAAGGTGGGGTGACTTGGCCATCGCCCTCGGACTGGGAGACTGGGCCAACTCGAACGAGGGGGGAGGTGTGGCGGCCTTGTCGTTGGCGTTGTGCTTGGTCCTTGCAGCCGGAGTGTTGGTGTTCCTGCTCCTCCCGCGCTGTTTCTTGGGCCCGTATGGGCCAGGGCCGTCTATCCGGGAGACTGTGTCCGTCCCAGGTATCCGAACCCGTATCCTCTGGGTTGCGGCCGTCTATTTGGTTGGGGCGATTTTACTCGCAGCCGACACGACCCACCTCCGGTGGGTCACCCTGGCAATCAACTCGGATTTCGGGGAAAAGAGCTTCGGATTTCAGGACCTGGCCATAGCCAGCGGGGCGGGAGCCCTAGCCTGGGGAGTAGCGGCAGATTTCTTTCCCGTGCGCCGCCTGCTTATCATCCTGGCGGCCCTATCCCTGCCGGCAGTAGGTTGGATCTGGCTGTTGCAGGACCTAGAGGGAGGGGCGCTCCTGCTGTCATTCGTCCGCGGCGGATTGATCAGCCTGCCGTGGATATTGATAGCCGACCTCCTGCCCGGTCGTCACGTCGCGAAGCTGGCCCTGGCTGTCGCCTGGGTCGGGTTTATGGGCAGTGCGTTGGGACCGCTCTACTGGGGTTGGGCCCTGGACGTGTGGAGCGCGGATGTCTTTTTCGGGATCATTCTTGCGGAGGCCGCTGTGCTGGCGGCAGTGATAGCCTGCCGACCAAGGTCGCCCTTGACTGGAAGTTACCCCTCCTGAGGGGATACATCTCGAGCAATGACTGATGCTCTATAGCTGGCGAAGGTTCCGTTTGGTTATAGCGTATGTGCGCCACCGCCCTCCAGTTCTAATACGCTGTAAGGATTAGGAACTCTGGAAAGGAGCGCACATGATTTCCTATGGCGCACGTCGGTGGCTTCCACCCATCTGCCTGGTTGCCTTGATCGCTGCCGTTTGTTCGTTGCCCTACCGTCCTGACTGCGACTCCCTGGCGTGGGGTCACGACCCAGCCATAGCCCGCATCGACAGCGAGTGCATCCTCCTTTCCCATTATGCCAACTCGCTCCACATCGTAGAAACAACCATCGAAAGCGCGGAATTCCTGTTGCTCATTGATGAACAAGCCTCCAATGATTACCAGCGACGGTGGAACGACCGCTTGAACTTGTACGGCCCCGAAACCCTCGCGCTTGCAGGTGCCATCAGGGACTCTGCCCTCTATCAGGGTGCGGTTGCCGACGGACATGCTCCCTCCCAGGAAGAGGTCGCGGTCCGCCTCGACCAGGACCGGCTCTGGTGGGAGAGTTCCCACGCCATCGTTCAGTTGGCTAGGTTGGCGCAGAATCAGGACCTTACCGGATTCACAAAGCTGGCGCTAGAGACAAGGCACCCCGACATCAGAAGGACGCTAGAAGACCTGACTCCGTCTGAGCCCATGAAGGGGAATGACTGGCGCCAACTGGAGCAAACGCTGAGAGAACGTGAGGCTTACCTCGAATCCCTTGGTCACCAACGCTACTGGCAGGAAATACTCCCGGCGAAACTCCGCCGCGAGAAACTCCGCCGCGAAATGGCAACGCTCAAGCTGGAGGAGGCGGTCCTGGAGGCCAGCGCCAACGGTCCTGACGGTCCTCATGCAGATGTGCCCCGCCTGGCGTGGCTGGCGTACCAGGAGAGGGCGTTCGAAGGACTGAACATCGAACTAACGCGTGCCGCTCCTTCGACCGTTTCAGTTGATGGTGCCCTGGCTTATCTGGCCGAGGTTCTACAGGAGGAACAAGAGGAACTCAGTGGGGAATACAGAAGGCGGTTTGGACGGCGCTAGGAAAGACGGCAATCAGGCCCGTCGCCTCTGCGCCCGAACCCCAACCAAATTCTCCCCGGCCCAAGCCACGCCTTTTAGCATGAGCGGCTTGACTCTGTTCCCAAGGGGGCCGTGAACACCTTTCACCAGTTCTGGCTTCTTATTGCGTATTCAAACTAGAGCGCGATGGTGCACATACGCTATGAGCAACCGGATCCATGGTCGAGAGTTCGGGAGAATCGTATATAACTCCCAGTACCACCAATCGCACCGAGGCGCACAGTTGGCATGACCAAAACGCTGAGAATCCTCATACTTCAGCCACTCCTAGTGGCAGCGGTCTTCCTGGCCGGCTGCTCGGGAGACCTTGTACCGACCTTTGGCCAAGCATTAGCCCCAACCATGGCCCCCGCGCCGACGGCCTCCTCAGGCCAGTCTGAAGCAGATTCCGGCGCCCAAGAGCCGGTAACGAGGCAGCTCAGGGTCCCCACAGCGGCTCCCATCCCCTTCCCGAACCCGGTGCCGGGCCGGACAGAGGTACAGTCCACCAGTGCCGCAGCGGTACCCACGCCGGTTCCCTTGTCAGTTCCGGGCCGCGTTCTTACGCTGCTGCCGACGTCGACGCCCTGGGCCGGAGTCGAAGCCTACCGCAGAACCACCCTCGGCGGGAGCGCACCCGCAGACCTGGTCCTCAGGCGCCCCGTGCAAGAGAACCTGGACCCCGCCAAATGGGACCGCGCCTCCCCACCGGAAGGGCCGCCCCCGATAGTCGGAGTCGACACCGGTCCGGGTACCTGGGCCCTGGACCCCGAGATCCTGGCCATCTTGGTCAGGCAGGACTCCGGCGATACAACAGTCCCGGAGACGCTCCACCTGCAGCTCACTTGGATGCCCGAAACGGTCCGCCAACGCCTCGAGACACTGAACCCGCAGAATACCGAACCGGACGACCTGGAAAGGCTCTACGAGGAAGACCTGACAAATGGCCCCGTCGTGAAGTTCCTCACCCAGAACGGTGCGATAATGCACGGCGACATGACCTTCACCGTGCCCACAAAGATCCTCTCCGCCTTCCTGAGACGACCGGAGACCATGGGTGCCCTGCTTGAGGGCAAGGACAGACGGGAGTGGTCCTACTACGCCTTTGGCCTCGTGGAAGGCCTCGAGGGCCCGGCCGCCGCCGCGGTACTGGCCTACGAATTGGGCCTCCCAGAGGAGGTCGCCGCTCTCTACGACCCATTCAGCAAGGGCGGCAAAGTCTGGCTGTCGGTCGAATCCCGCAACCCACAGGAGAAGGCAAAGCTCATCGCCTGGCTCGAGGACAACGGGGTCTACGTTACGCCGGAGAGCAAGGGAGCCTTCTATTCCACCGATCACCGACAGACCGACGTCCTGGTGCCAGTCCGACTGCTGAAAGCCCTCTCGGAGCGCCCGGAGGCCAGCCGGATAAGCACCTGGCCCCTCGCCATCCACGTCCTGCAGCGGCACTACTGGACAGACGATCAACTGGAGCTGGCAAGGATCTGGGCCGACTGGTACTCGCCCCCCGAGGAACGCCGCTACACGCTGCGGCTGCCCCCGACTCCCCGTCCGGACTACGTCACCCCCTTACCCCCGAGAGAGGCCCCGCCGACGGCGGCAATGGAAGTGGAGCCGACTCCCACGCCTCTGCCAACGGCCACGCCGGCGGTCTGGCCCACTCCGGTGCTGGCGGTAGAGACGGCAAACGCCGACATCCCCGAGTTCAACCCTGATGACTGGGTGCGCTGGGTCGACATGGACGGCGACTGCCGGGACACCCGGCAAGAGATTCTAGTGAGGGACAACGAGAACCCGAACTTCCTCATCTTCACTGACGAACAAAGGTGCGTGGTCCTGTCCGGCCTCTGGGGCTCCCGCTACGTCTCGGGCTACGGAGGCTACAGGCCCGACTGGACGACAGTGGCCCACATGGTACCCCTGGAAAACGCCCACCGCTCCGGCGGGTGGAAGTGGGACCCGGTCACGAAGATGAAGTATGCCAACAGCCTGGCCGACCTGTACCTCACCAACTGGCACCCGAACCAGGGCTGGGACAACAACGGCCCCGAGAACTGGCGCCCCTACGAGGAACGCTACTGGTGCGACTACGCCAGGGACTGGATCGACACCAAGAGGAGATGGAACCTCACGGCTACCGCCGAAGAAGTCCGGGCACTGCACGAGATGCTGGCCACCTGCGGAGGGTGAGTCGGATCGCTCCACCCGGCAAGGACAAGCTGAAGCACTTGTCCACAGGCCCTCGTACTACAGTCACAGACAGGTCTTGGTAGAATGGAGCTACTTCTGGGAGTGGGTGAGGTGAAGTGGTGGGAACGGACAGGGACGAGGTGCTGGAGGCGGCCCGGTGGGCCGATGGGATTGAGGGAATTCACCGATGCAGCCGCAGGCACGGAGCCGTTTCGTTCCAGGCCAGGTAGCGGCTGTCGGTGCCATTAGCGCTGGGCTAGGCGCCCCCATCGTCCCCGGATATGGTCGAGACTCCTCCCCTGACTCCACGTAGATGTTGCCGCTAGCTCTGGAGACGCCACTGGCTCAGCATAATCGGATGGCGTATTTGGCTGGCCGGTAATTGGAGCCGTTCACCGGTTATTCCGACCAGTAGCTCTTTCACTGAACCGAGCCGCACCAGGAAAAAGTTGTCCGGAGCGGAGTCTATCCCGTCTGCGGCTCAGGCCCAAGGGAAGCGTCCGCCTCTGAAAACAAAAAAAGGCGGCATATATGCGGGAAACCAAGGAACCGCAACGTAACAACCCATGGCTTTCCCTTGATGGCACAATACCCAAACCACCTGTGCCTCTGTGTATTGCAGGACTACCTTTCCTATCGGGACAGGCCCAATGATAGGACGTTGCCGTTTCGTACCTGTGGTCCCGCCGACTCTTCAGCCTTGAACTCCGCCCAGGAGAAGAGGGACTGGTCCCTTCCTGCGGCCTCGTCGTCGTGTTCGTTGCCCACGTAAACGCGAGAACGCGGTTACAGATGGCCGTTCCGGAGGCTGGCGGCCGCCGCAGACGCGTGCGGCCACCAGCCCGGTCAACCCCGCCCCAACCTCAAGAGGTCAGGTCCTCAGAACAGCCTCAGCGTCTCCGGCCGACGCTGGTCCGCCTCCACCTCGTTCGTGGCAGGAGGCGTCGTGTCCTGCTGGCGCCGACCCCGTCGCCTGACCGTGGGAGCGGGCTTTTCGTAGGCCGGATGTTGCGGCGTCTCCTCCCATATGGCCCTGGCCCTTGCCACCACCGCCGGGAACTGGTCGGCCAGCTCTAACAGGTCGGGGTAGTCGAAGGACTCGATGTGGGGATCCGCCGAGGGCCGCTGCACGCCGATGGTGGCCCGTCCGCCCTTGATGGACAGGACCACCTTCAACTCCTCCGAGATTTCCGTGTCAGCGGGGGCGGTCTGCTCCCCCGCGTCGTCGGTAGCGTCGGGTTCCTCAACAGCAGTCTCCGTATCCGTGTCGGCGTCCGGTTCCCCGGCGGTTTCCGTGTCTCCTGCGTTGTCCGATGCGTCTCCGGCGGGAAACTCGTCGGCAACGTCGGCGGGCGCATCATCCGATGCAGTGCCGAATAGGAACTCCTCGGCTCTAACTGCGTCCGGGGAGCGGGTTTCCGTTCCGGCTTCGTCAGTCATGGTTCCACCTCCATCCGTTTCCTGGCTGCGGGGCGGGTCTCCCTTTGTCCCGCTCTTGATCTCGCCCAGGGTCCTGGGCTCCCAGTAGAGGTCGCGTTCCACGGCCGGAACGCTGCCGAAAACGGTGGTTTCGGCCAGCTCGGTCAAATCAAAGTACCCAATTTCCTTCTGAAACCCCTCCACCAGGCCGAAACACTGCCCGGTAACGGGGTCCATTTCGGTTATGTACCAAGTCCAACCATTGTACGGACTGAACAATTTGGCCGGGGCCAGCACGTCGTCGTAGTCGCGGGCCTTCTCATTGGCGCCGATGGCGGGGATGGTCTCCGCCAGCTTCTTCGTCATCAGCCGGTGGCCCCGCTTCCCGCTGTGGTTGTCCTGCCACGTCGCAGTCGTCGTGGCGTTATCCTTGTGGTCAGTCATGGTCTCCTTCTCTTTATAGGTTCGTTGCGTAGAGGTTGGCTTGCGTCGTTCAGCCGGCGTTCGTCCGGCCCACCAGTCGTGCCACCGCCTCGGGAGTGACGTAGCTGGGGGTTACCGTGCCAAGGTCCATGTCCAGGTAGAGGGCCAGGAAGGGACAGGTCCCCGCCACCATGCGGCGGACCAACTGCAACACCAGGGAGGCCATCATCTGGTTGATGGTGGGGTCCTGGTCGGTCAGGTCCAGGGCCGCCGCGCAGTCCACGTCCGGCGGCCTGGCAGACACGGCCGTCAGCAGGTCGGGGCGCTGGAGGGTGGGCGCCGGGGCCAGGTGGCAGGTGTCGTCGGTGAAGGGCGGTTCCTCCAGGAACACCGGCTCGGAGACATTGCCGACGAGCACCTGCCCCCAGTTGGTGTCGTTGCCGGCGTCGATGAGCCAGCGGCAGGGGTCTCCCGGCAGGCACTCGGCCATGGCTCTCCTGGCAGCGGCGTTGTCGGCGCAGCCGATGACCAGCCCGTCCTGGGAGGAGAGGCCGGGGTAGCGGCACTCCTCCTCCCGGAAGGGATAGACCGAGTAGCCCACGGGCCGTTTGAAGTCCCTTGCCAGCCGGTCGGCCAGGGCCTTGCTCTTGAACTCCCCAACGTCGCCTGGGTAAAAGTTCTGGCGGAGCAGGTTGTGGGGTTCCACCCGGTCGTGGTCCACTAGGACGATGGTGGCGTCGCGGCCCTGGAAGAGGCGGCAGAGACCCTCGGCGACGAAGCCGCCGGTGCCGCCGCAGCCCACCACGGTGATCCAGGGATTGTCCAGCAGGAACTGGTTATCCAGGTAGTAGGGCATGGTGGCGTTACCTCCTTACAAAATGCGGGTTGCTTGATGTTGGTTCGGGTTCCTGGCCCGCCAGCCGCAGGCCCGGCGGGAGCGGGCCGTCGAAGACCTGGGACCAGTGCAGCGGGGCGAAGTGGCCGTAGATGCCGAAACGCAAGGTCAGCTCAGGTTCGGGAGTGTCCAGGCGTCCCACGACGCCGTAGACGCGAAACCCCTGCTCGTCCGCGTCGTCGGTGGCCGAGAAGAAGGCGGAATGGCGCCCGTGGGAGTGGAACTCGGCGATGACGCCGGTGGGCGGCTGGTAGGTCAGGGATGAACCCGTCCCCGCCTGCGGGGGAACCACCAGCCGGTACTCGTCCCCGTCCCACCGGACGGCGAAGAACCGCTCGGTGTCCGGTGCGGCCAGGAGCCAGGCCAGCCCCGGCTCAAAGATGTGGGCGGGTATCGGGCCGTACGCCAGCGACAATTTCTCGGACACGGGAGCCAGACCCCGCACTTCGGCGGGAGCGATGAGAATTCGCGCCGTCAGGTGGGTGCTCTCGGACTGGACGTAGAGGCCGCCCGATCCGACAACATAGTCAAAGCCAATTCCCTGAGAACCAGCCAGGCCGGCGGGCTGGTTCACCAGGTAGCCCACCGGCTTTACGGTGGCGTTAGTAGTAGCCCCGTCTTCCTTCGGAGACCGCCATGACGTGGCCCACGGTGCATTGGGGAACCAGGTCCTCAACCGGGTACTCAGCCTTTCCATCAAGTTCCTCCCATAGGGCTTGCAGGTTGTCGGGGTGCCGCTTCGACCGGCCCTGGCTGTCTCCCGTAAGGGAGAAGAAGGACTGGAAGAAGGATTCGGGTATCCGTCCCACCTCCTCGGGGAAGCGGTGGCTGCCGGGGCAGACCCTCCCGTCCCGGAAGACGTTGAAGGCCGGAGCGCGGTAGAACTGCTGCTCGGTGTTGCTGGGCCGCTCCAGGGCGGCGTAGACCCAGGGCGCCCGGCCCGGCGAGCAGACGAAGACCAGCCCGGGCATGGGCAGCCGGAGCCTCGCGGGAGGCTGGAACGCCTCCCGTTGCAACGCCACCGGCCACACCTGGGGCGGCCGCCACAGGGCCACCACCTGGCCGGTCTCCCCCTGGTTCCACCAGAGGGCGTTTTCGGGCAACAACCCGGACGAGAAGCCCAGGTGCCGGATGAACACGTTGGCGATCTCGTCCGCCGAGACGGTCCTGACCCAGTTGCGGTCGGCCTCGAAGCCCCGCAGCAGGACGGTTTCCTGGTAGACCTCCAGTTGGACTTGGAGTTGATCCCGGGGCAGTTCGTCCTGGACCGGCAAGGACCACTTGGTCCGGTGAGTGTCATTGGTCGTCATCATGGTTTTCCTCCTGTTGTGTTGTAGCGTCGGGCAATCGCGGCAGGATGAAGTCCAGCAGTTCGGCGAAGCGGCCCGGCAGGTCTTCCTCCAGCCAGTCGGCCAGCTTCACCACCGAGTCCACCAGCGTGCTGGCCTTCTGCCACTCCTGCGTCCCCTCGGCGATGATTTCCTCCTCCCAGGGATCGGAGAAGCCGTCGTAGTCGCCATCGTCGTAACAATGGTCGAGAAAGAAGTTGCCGGTCTCGGCCCGGACCCAGGCGGCGGCCTGGGCCGCGCCCTCATACCCCGTGTCCCGCACCGTTTCGGTCAGGGTCTCCAGGGGTATGCCGCCTTTCGGAATCCGTTCCAGTGTCTCCTGTGGGATGCGCTGGGCGGCGCATTCCAGCCAGGCGGTGCGCAGTCCGCCGGGTTCGTCGTAATAGGCGTCGGGGGGTTCGGCCAGCAGCGCCAGGGCGGAGAGGCCCTCCTGGTAGCCGTCCCACATCTCGTGGAGGCCGTCGTAGCCGAAGCCCATCAGCTGGAAGGGGATCCCCCGCCTGAGCCAGGTGAAGGGCGGGTCCTCCCCCTCGTCCACGAAGAATTCCAGGTAGGGGGCATAGAGTGGGAAGTGACGCTCCTCGAAGACCCGGGCGAAGCGTTCCAGCCTCTGGCCCAAGTCCGGTATCGCCAGCATGGTTTCCGCCTCACCGGGAAAGAGGCGGCGCGCCAGTCCGGCGAACCAGGCGTAGTCCTCGGCGTAGCCCAGCCGGACGATCAGCTCCCGCAGCGAGGGCGGGCGCCGCAGGAGCCTTTCGGCCAGGTTGCTCAGTACCGGCGGGGCCGCAGTTGCCATTTCAGCGCCTCCAGCAGCCGTTTGGTGGCGGCGGCGTAGTCCTGGGCCTGGGCGCAGGCCAGTTCCACCTCGGCCTGCCGGGCCGCCGCTGCGTCCAGGTCCAGCCCGCCGCCGGGCAGGGTGAGCTCCGCCGCAAGCTCGGTGATTTTCAGGTCCGCCGGCGGCACATCCGCCAGCAGACCCACGAAGGTCGAATTGTCCATTTACGTTGCCTCCCTAGCTGTGGGCGGGGTTGAAAGCGCCCTTGGTGCCCACCCGCCGCTGGAACTCGAAGATGGTGTCCTCGCCGCGCTGGGTCTCCTTGACCGAGGCGTTGGCGATCTCCCCGTAGAAGTCAGCCAGGGTCGCCTTCACCTGCTCGACGGTCATTTCGGGGTCCGGGTCGGGGAACTCGCGGTCGTCGTACACAAAGACTCGTGCCATGATTGGTCTCCTTTAGTGAATGGTGTTGTTTCGCCTGTTGCCGTGTCTGCGGCGTCCTGTCGAGGAACGCCGTTCATGCGAAGAGGGGACATCGCTGTTGGAGCGGCGTCCCCTCCCGTCGGTTGCGGTCTAGCGGCCCGCGCCCACCAGTTCGGCCTCCCGCTCCTGTTCCTTCTCCAGGGCCCAATCGAACAGGGACGCGGCGGCTGGTTTGGCCCTCCCGTTCCGCCCTCTGGGCTTGACCGGTTCCTCGGATAGGAACTCGGCCCAGGAGAAGAGCGACTGCTGCCCTTCGGCGGGTTCGGATTCGTCGCGGTGGCCGTCGCCGTTGGCTCCGTTGCCGTTGCCGTTGGCGTGGTGTCCGTTGCCCAGGACCAGTTCCACCGTCGCCTCGATATCGTCGCGGTGTCCGTTGCCGTTGGAATGATGGCCATTCCCGTTGACCTCCACGGCCTCCGGTTCGACCTCGACGACCTGCCAAGCGTCGTTCACCAGGAACTCCTCGGCGCTGGCCTCGGCGTCCCGCGCCCGGGCGAACACGTCCTCCACCGTCTCGGCATCCGCGTCTTCCTCTCCGCTGACGATCTGCCGGGCCAGGGCGAGCATCAGGTCGTCGCCGTCGTCCCCGAAGGCGGCTAGGCCGTCCTCGGGCAGCTCCCCCTCCACCGCCAGGGACGACTGCAGCTTCTTGGCCACCAGCTTGAGCGCGTCGGCCTGGAGGGTGTTCCGGTAGGCCATGAAAACCACCTTCACCGGGCGCTTCTGCCCGATGCGCCAGGAGCGCCGCGACGCCTGCCGCATCGTGTACACGCTGTAATCCGTCTCGAACCAGCAGAGGGTTGGGAAGTCGATGAGGTCCAGCCCGGTCTGCACCAGTCGGGGGTGGCAGATGAGTACGTCGATGCCCTGCTTGACCCGTTCCTCCACCCAGCTCTCCCGCCGGTCCGGGGCCACCGAGTCCGCCTTGAGCACCGCCGCGCGGAACCCGTGGGTGGTCAGGAACTGCTCCATCCGCTCGGTGATGTCCCGCGTTCCGGTGTGGGTGGCGTAGACCAGCACCTTGCGTCCCGCCAGCCGTTCCGCCGCCACCAGATCCACCAGCGCCTGCTCCTTGGGGTAGAGCTTGTCCTCGGACAGGGGCGGCATCTGGATGAGGACGTTGCCGGTCTGGGGGTCGAAGACCGTCTCGCCCCGGGTGCAGCCGTCGGGGTAGGCCAGCAGGGTCTGCAGGTAGGTCGCCAGCAGCCGCTTGGAACCCTTCTGAAGCGCCGCCGCCAGCGCCTGGCGCAGGGTGTCGAACACCGCGTCATAGGCCTTGCGCTGGGAGAAGCCGGTGTGGTCCGTCTCCCGGTCCATGCCCGACAGGAGCACCTGCTCCTCGTAGGGCGGCAGCCCCGAGGCCACGTCGGAGAGGCGCAGGAAGACGCTGTTGCCGATCAGGTGAAACAGGGCGGAGGGAGCCAGGCCAGGCCGCTCCCTGACCGTCTTGCGGTACCCCTTGCGGCGGCTGTTGCGCCCGTCCTCGAAGGAGTCGCCGTCGTCGGCGTGGCGCACCGTTTCCTCCAGGAAGCCGTAGCGCTGTATCCAGCGGCTTTCCTCGGACCTGCCGAACTCGGCGCGGATGTCGGGGCTGAAGCGGTAGAGCAGGTGGAACAGCGTCGAGGAGTAGCCTCCCGTAAGCGTTCCGGTAAGGGTGAGGGACTTGCCGCAGGCGTCGGCCAGCACCCCGGCGGCGATGCCCTGAGCCGAACCTCGGCCCTTATATTCGTGGACCTCATCGCCTATAAGCAGGTCGAAGAAGCCCTTCATCCGGTGCTTCACGTAGTCGGCCAGCGGATACCGGCGTGGGCCGGTGCCGTCGGCCTGCCACAGGGCGGACCGGCACAGGTCGCAGTCCCGCCGCTTGCGGGAGAGATCCGCGTGGGTCAGGGGAACGCCGTCCTTGTCCACCACCTGGGCGTGGCAGGTGGGGCAGCAGGGCACCTGGAAAGGCTCGCCGGTCTGCTCGTCCCGCACCAGCCGCCCCCCGGCGGCGGCCCACCGCTGGATGACGGCGGGCTGCCAGCGGTAGGACAGCTTGGCCCGCTCCCGGGACATGATGGCGAAGAGGGGAGCGGGGCCGACGCACAGTCGCAGCCGTTCCAGGTCGGTGATGGAGGCGACGATGGCGGCGCGGGCGCCGGGGACCGTGTCCTCCACCTCCCGCTTCCACTTTCGGGTCAAATGCGGCGGGCAGAGTATGAGAATCCGCCGGAAGCCGGCAGCGTGGGCGGCGGCGGCGCCGATGAAGGTCTTGCCCGTTCCCATCTCGCCCACCACCGTGGTGCCACGGTGGGCCTGGAGGGAGAGGGCCGTGCCCTTGATGGCGTCCTCCTGGCCGCCCATCGGGGTGCGCAGCAGCTTGGGCAGCCTGACGGGGGTTTCCGAGGGCCGGTAGAGGGGCGGGTAGGACTCCACCACCCGCCTGGCGATGGCGTCCTTGAAGGTGTCGATGAATCCTGATAGGTTCATAAGTGTTCTCCTGGTTGTGTGAGTGCGCTGGGTGTTGGGAGAAAAAGCGAGGCCCCGCAGGTCTTACTTACCTGCGGGGCCTCGTGGTGCGGCTGGCGTTGCAGCCGTCGGTATGGTAGTGGCCAGCGGGCTAGGCGGCGATGTCGGTGATCTCCCCGCCGTCAAGGTCCAGGGCGACCACGGTGGTCTTGAGCCGCTCCCGGTAGACCTCGGTGTTCTCCGTCTCCTCGGCCAGCACCATCTCCTTGGTGGTGCGCCCCTTGACCAGGATGCGCCTTCCCTCGGCCTCCAGCACCAGGTTGTCCAGGAACCCCGCCGCCACCAGCATGGCCATATGCCCCCGGCGGAGCGGCATCAGGGGCCGGGTGCGCCGGTCGTCGGCGGGCCACAGGGAGTCCCTCACCTCCTGGCTGGCCCAGAGGCCCGTCTTCCGAGCCTCGGCGACGGCGGCCAAGGGGTCCACGGTGCGGGTGGCGAAGAGTATGTCTCCGGCGGGAACCAGCGGCGGGTCGTAGACCGGGTAGGGACGGTACGCGAACTCCTCCGGCTGTCCGAAAGACCAGGCCCTGACCTGCTCCTCGGCGTAGGGGTCGGGGCTGGGCTCGTCCTTGCGCCGACCCACCAGGACCACCTGGTCGAAGACCTCCCGCTCAGGATTGGGGAACGCCCAGCACCGGATGTCCCGGTAGTGGGAGGAGAGATAGCGGGCGGAGACGGAGAGCCGCTGCTTCGGGACGATGAACAGCAGCAGCCCGCCATCGGTCAGGTACCTGGTGCAGTGGGTCAGGAAGGCGTGTTCCACCCGCTTGTCCTCTTTGTCCCAATCATAGGGAGGGTTCAGGAGCAGCACGCCGAAGGCGTTGTTGGCTATCGAGGTGGCGAAGAGGTCGCAGGCCAGGGAGTGGTCCAGGACCTGGGCGGCCTGCTCCGCCCTCTCCCGGTGCAGCTCCACCCCGCAGGTCTCCACCGGCACGGTGCTGCGGTCGCGCAGCAGGTCGGCGAACTGGGCCAGGGCATCCCCGGCCCCGCAGCAGGGGTCCAGGATGCGCAGCGTGTCTGCGCTCCTGGCGCGGCCCCTGGCCCCGTAGAGCAGCTGGGCAACCAGGTCAACGACCCGGGGCGGCGTCGGGTAGTACCCGCCTTTAGCCTGTGCAGCCAGTCTCATGTCAATCCTCCTTGCTAATTGGTATCGGCTTTGGGTGCGCCGTTGGACGGGGCCAGGCGGCAGGGACCGGGTTTGCAGAAGTGGCAGTTCCACCGGATGTTTTCGGGTGAGGCCAGCATCTCCATGCTGAGCGCGACCAGGACTACGGCCGCGCCGCACTCGTTGCAGTGGTAGGTCTCGCCGGCGTGGAGGTCCCCGTCGGGTTCCTCCACCCGACAGAACCGGGCCCCGCAACTGGGGCAGGGGAAGTACAGGGTCTGCTTGTCCGCCATCGCGCTACCTCCCGTCGTGGTGGTTTCCGTTCAGGTTCTTCAGGCCCACCACCTCGCCCTTGGCGAGAGTCCGTTGGAAGCAGAGGACCTGGCCGGTGTCCTTGTCCTTCGCGCACTGAACGCAGAAGGCGGTGAGCAACTCGGCGCGGTTGGCGACAGTGATCCGCTTGACCAGCACCTCCGAGCCGTCCTCCAGCTCGTGGCGGTAGAGCTTCTCACCGGGGTTGCTCCAGTCCTCCTCGGTGGCGGGCCGGTAGAAATGCGGCTGCCCGCTCGAGGTCAGGTGCGTGGTGTGGTCGTGCTCGCAGAAGCGGCACCTGGTTCCGTCGGGGGAGAAGAGTTGCCAGGCCTTCCAGTTGCGGGCGCGGCGGCGCTTGTTGCCCTGCTTCACCGGGTTCAGTGTTCTATCCATCGTTGCTTTCCTCCGGGTCATAGGTGTCATCGGCGTTCAGGGTGAGCGTCCCCGCCGCCACCGCCGCCGACAGGTCGGCCTTCAGTTCGTCGCCCCTGGGGTTGCAGGTGTAGGCCAGCAGCCCGGCGGACTCCAGGGGGACGATCTCGCCGGTGTCCAGGCCCCGTCGCCAGAGCCAGTCCCGCCAGGAGCGGTGCAGGGGCAGGGGGCTGCGCCGGTCCAGGAAGCGGTGGTGCAGGCCCGGCGCGTCGGCTTGGTCCTGGGCCAGAAGCAGGAAGTCGTCCCGCTCGAAGGAGAATTCGGCCAGGCGCGTGTACACGAGAGCGTGCCAGCCCCGGCTGGCGGGGAGGCGGGCGATACGGGTGGTCCAGGTGCCCACGGTGTGATGGGGCACCTGGCAGCGCTGGTAGCCGCCGGAGAGGGCCATGCCCTCAACGCCCCGGATGATGTAGGCGGTGTCCGGAGGCTGCTTCAACAGGGAGGCCCAGATGGCCTTGAGGGCCGTCTGCGGCCCCACCATGGACAGGAACCAGAGTCCGCCGGTGTCCGGGTCGCGGGCGAAGGCGTCGGCGGTCGCCGAGTATCCGCCCGCATTGATCGTGTAGAGGTTGTCGGCTTCCACAGCCGGTTCCGTGGGAATCATGGGTTGCCTCCTGTAGGTGAAGGTGTGGGGAAGGGCGCGGGAGAATCCCCGCGTGGGCGCCGGTCTCGTTGTCATGGGGCTAGTCGCCGAAGAGCTTGCGTTCCTTGAGGCTGACCCACTTGTCGCCACCGATGACCACGTGGTCCAGCAGGTCGATGCCCAGGAGCTTGGCGCCCTCGTAGATGTCCTTGGTGATGGACACGTCGGCGCCGCTGGGCGTGGGGTCACCTGAGGGGTGGTTGTGGACGATGATGATGCTGGTGGCGCAGTCGATGATGGCGTGCCGCAGTACCTCGGCGGGCCTGACCACCGAGGAGTTGACGTTTCCCTGGTAGACAATCCGCTGGCCCGTCACCTGGTTGCGAGTGTTCAGCAGCAGCACCCGCAGCTGCTCCTGGGCCAGGGCGGACATCTCCGGCCCCAGCAGGCCGTGGACATCCTGCGGGCAGTTGATCTGCGGCATTTCTCGCGTGCGCTCGGGCTGGAAGGACACCTGGTAGCGGGCGGCCAGCTCCCCCAACAGGCTCAGGTTGGATCGTAGGGCCTCCAGCACCGCCTCGCCCTCCGGCGTGGCGGGAGCGGCCTGTTCCGGCATGGAGAGGGGCAGTTCGTCCTGCTTGGTCTGCTTCTTCCTGGGCATGGTGTTGCTCCTTGAAATTGGTCTGGACAAGAAAGCGGGGCCGCTCCCTATCAACAGGGAGCGGCCCCGTGTCGCGCCTTGGATGGCGTCTGTGGTTGGTAGTCCGGTTAGAAGGGGGAGTCCTCGTCGGTGTGCTGGTAGCCGGTGCCGGCCTGGTGGTAGGCGCCGGGGTTGACCCCGTTCCCGCTGCCGTTGTTGACGTGGCTGCCTGAGCCGTTGCCGCCGCCGTTGCCGTTGCGGGCGGAGTCCAGGAACACCACGTCCTGGGCGTGAATCTCCGTGCGGTAGCGTCGCTGTCCGTCGTCGCCGGTCCAGGAGTTCTGCACCAGGCGTCCCGCCACGTAGATCCTCTGCCCCCTCTCGACGTACTGGGCCACCGCGTCCGCCAGCTTGTCCCAGACCACCACCGAGTGCCAGTCGGTCTCGCTCTCGCCGCCCTTGCGCACCCGGTCGGTGGCCAGGCGGAGCTGGGTTACGGCGATGCCCGACGCCGTGTACTTCATCTCGGGGTCGGCGCCCACGCGCCCCAGGAGTTCCACCTTGTTGATGGTCTTGGCCATGTTCGTTCCTCCTATTTGATGTCCGAATTCGGGCTTGCGTGTTGGTAAGGCGGGGCCGTTTCCGGTAGAGAAAAGCGGCCCCGTTTGCGCTCCGCGAGCCGGAGCGTCAGGGTGTCCCTAGCTGACCCGCAGGTACTCGGAGACGTTCTCGGTGACGATGGTTGCCCGCACGTCCGGGTCGAGCAGGGCGTTCAGCCGCTTGTGATCGACGTTGTACCTGGTGGACTTGACCATCCCCACGGTTCGGGTCTTCTCTTGCCCCTCCAGCTTCGCCTTGTCCCTGCCCTGCTGCGTGAGCCAGGTTCGCAGCAGCCCGAGCGCCCACTGCTTGTCCTCCTCGATGGCCTTCAGCATCTCCTGGGCGTTCTCGTACTCCCGGAGAGCCGCCCGCGCCTCCTCATCGTTCACCATCTCGGCGTCCTCAGTGTCTTCGTCCTCGGGTTCAGGACCCACCGCCGCCGACCCCGGCAGGCAGGTGTTGAGGAAAGGGCAGCGTTTGCACTGCCAGTCGTCGGCGGTGAAGTCCCGCTCCGGCAGGGCCTGCGAGCCCGGCCCGTGCAGTAGATGGTGGGCGCCCAGCGCTCCCAGCCGCTCGCAGGCCCGGTGGAAGGCTGTGGCGACCCGCTCCGCCGGGATCACCTCGAAGTCCCACTGCCTGGAACCGGTGTCCATCGTGGCGATCACCACGTCCCGCGCCTCGCCGTAGGTCCCGTAGGAGTAGAAGGCGGCCTGGGCCACCGACTCCGGGTGGCTGCGCTCCGCGCCCAACGTCCGCCAGCGCTTGTAGGCCTCCGGCCCACGGGTCTTGATCTCGATGACGCTGGGTTCATCGCCGAAGATGGGGACGACGCCGGTGGCGTCCACGTGGCCGGTTACCATCAGCGTAGGGCCGAGGCGCAGGGAGACCATTTCGGGGTTGTCCCGGTCGGCGGGGGTGATGTCCCAACCGGCCCGCCGCATGGCCCGGAGCACCACCGGCTCCAGGGCGTTGCCCGCCTCCAGGACGGTCAGGGACTCCTCGGTGCGCGCGTTGGTGACCGGGTACTCGTTGGCCTCGTACCAGAGGGCGCGGCGGCAGTTGCCCACCGCCGAGGCCCGGATTTCCAGGGTCCCGTCCACGTCGAAGCGGGCGTTGGGACGCGAGTAGACGTCCGTCTTGTTGTCAATGGTCGTCATGGTTGTCGGTCCTCCGTAATTTCTGTGTTGGGTAAACGAGAGCGGGGCCGCTCCCCGTGGGAGACGGCCCCGTGTGCCTTGTCAGGTCTGGTCAGCGCAGTTCTTTCAGTCGGCAGCCAGCCTGAGTTCTTCCCCTTCCACCTCAACTTGGGCTTCCAAGTGGCCCCTGAGAATCAGGGCGATGCCGTCGCCGAGGCCGCGCACGTACACCGTGCTGCCGTCCTCCATGACGTTGGGCCAGGGCTGCATCTCCGAAATGCCCTGGCACTGGTCCACGATCTCGTCCAGCGGCGTACCGCGCCGCAGGTGCAGGGAGACCAACCGGCAGGTCAACTCCGTGACCCCGTGCTGGAGGCTGCCGGCCTTGCCGAGAGAACCGAAGACCTCGAAGGGGTTTCCTTCCTCGTCCAGGCAGACGGTGACGTAGAGGTTGCCCAGTTCCGTCGCCAGCTTGGTAGTTACGCTGGGCAGGCTGCGGGGCCTGGGGCGGGTGGCGGTGTCGGTGCTCATACCTGTCCTCCCTTTTCCCGCAAGTAGGGCAGCGCGGGAGCGTAGCGGTCGAAACAGCCCGCCACCCTGAGGGCGAACTCCCTATCCCTCTCGCCGCCAATGCCCAGCAGGGTCCTGGCGATGGGTTCCTCGCAGTCTTCCTCCGCATAGGTCGGGGTCAAGAACGAGTCCCTGACAAGGTCGGGGAGTTCCTCCCACCGCTCGCGGCTCAGCTTCAGCCCGCCGTGGCCGGCGGTGGAGACCCGCCAGATTCCCTCGGCCAGTTCCTCGATGTCCTGGGGGTAGCCCCAGGGGGTGTGCATCCTGGTTCCGGTCATGTCGTTTCCTCCTTGGTCCTGTAAATGAGAATCGGGAGCCGCCCCTGTCGTCAGGGAACGGCCCCGTTGACTGGGTAGGTGGTCCCGAGGTGCGGCTACTGTTCGCTGTTACCGCCCTGGCCCTCGGCGTCCTGCCGCTGCTGCACCTTGCGCGCGGCCCGCTCCACCAAGGGCGTCAGCTCCGATGCGGGCAACTCGTCCAGGTCTTTGCCCGTCTGCCCTCGCACCGCCTGCCTCACCCGCTCCTCGTCGAAGCCCTGGCTGATCCCCAGGTCCAGCAGAGTCTTGCGCAGGGCCGGGGCCAGGGTGTCGCCGGCGCCGCCGCCAGGCTGGCCAGCCACGTCGCCGTAAAGCGCGTTGCCGAACTGGGCGCCGAAGGTCCTGAGCGCCCGCTTGAGCGCGTCAGTGACCGCTCCCTTGAACGCCGTCTCATGCCCCTCGGCGGTCTCGTCGGAGACCGGCTGGAAGCCCACGTCGGTGCGGGGAGGGGCGCCGGGTACGGTGACCTTGACCGTGGCGGAGTAGGCCCGGATGCGCTTGACCTCGCCGGTCTGGGTGTTCACCTGGTCCAAGTCCCGCAGGGTCACGTCGCCCACCACCTCGTGGCCCCAGCCGCCGTAGCCGAAGATGCGGTTGGCCTGGTCTATGACGGTGCGGCCCTCGACGTAGCTGAAGGAGCGGTTGCCCCGGCCCTTGCGCTGGGAGACCAGGCTGGCGTCCAGGGGCCGGGCCAGCTTGTCGGTGACGCTGGCGGGCAGGCTGTCCCACAGGAGGTCGTGGGCGGGGATGGAGTCGGTGGCGTGGTGCCCGTTGCCGTTGCCGTTCTTGGCGACGCCGTTGGGCGGCAAGTGGCCGTTGGAGTTGCCGTTGCCATTCACGTTGATGTGCCCGTTGGGGCTGTTCCCGTTGCGGTGGTTGCCGTTGCCGTTCTCGTTGGACATGACGTATCTCCTCTAAGTAGTTGTAATTCCGTGGGTGAGTGAGGGTCGTGCGGCTTCCAACACAGGAAGCCGTGGGCGGGGCGAAAAGCCCCGTCGGGAGATGGGCAGGGGTAGCCCAAGGGACCAGTTGGGAAGTGGGTGAAAAAGCGCAGGCCCGCCGGTGAAGGCGGGCCCGTAGAGAGGAGGCTGGGGGAGAGGGAGTTGACTAGCGGGCTTTGTGCGCCGCCCTCGCCAGCAGTCGGTGGAAGAGGGTTTGACCCTTGGGCAGCGTCGCCAGCTCGCCCACGTCGCCGATGCCCGAGGGCAGGTCGACCACGGTGGCGCGGCGGCCCAGCAGGTTCTTGAGATTTTCGGCGGCGTCCCGGCCTGCGTCGTCGTTGTCGAAGGCCAGGAAGATGCGGGTGCAGCCCCTGAGCGCCGCCGCCATCTTGTCCATCCCCTGGGTGCCCAAGGCGGCGCAGGCGGGGTAGTCCCAGGCCGCCAGCGTCAGCCAGTCGAAGACGCCTTCGGCGACAATCACCCAGGGGGGCGCCGGGCCGAGGCTGGCCAAACCCAGCACCGGCTTGGGTCCGGGCACCGCCTGGAAGCGAGGCTTGGCGCCGGCGTCAACCGCCCGCCCGGTGAGCCACCGAACCAGCCCGTGCGCCAGGTCGGAAACCGTGATCATACCGGCGAACCGCTCCGAGCCTTGCTCAAGGAACAGCCCGCTGTCCCTGAGCCTATGGACGCCGAAGCCCGCGGATTCCAGGTGCGCCCTCAGCCCGCAACCCGGCGCGTAGCCCAAGCCCAGTTCCATGGCCGATCCGGCGCCGATGCCCCGCGAGGCCAGGTATGCCCTGGCCTTCGAACTGCGCCGCAGCTCACCGGCGTAGAACCGCCCCGCCGCAGTCAGCAGCGCCGGATCGCGTGGAGGAATCGCAGGCTCAGCGGGTTGACGACCTACCGCCGGATGAACCGCAGCGGTTGTCACCGGCGGGGAACCGTTGTCCAGACGTCGAATGGCCTCGGGCAGGGTCAGACTCTCCATCCTTTGCACGAAGTCCAGCACGTCGCCACTGGCGCCGCACCCGAAGCAGTAGAACTTCTCAGTGTCGGCGTAGACCGTGAAACTGCCCTCGCTCTCCTTGTGAAAGGGGCAGACGCCCTGCCGGACCCGGCCCTTGCCGCGCAGGGCAATGCCGGCGGCCTCCACCGCGTCGCCGAGGGGGTGGCGGGCCTTGAGTGCCGCGATGTCCACCGTGGCGTGAGCTATTACCACGACGCGCCTCCTTTCGCCAAGCGCTTCAGCCCCCGCAGGCTGTGCCGGGAGACCGTCTTGCCCACCGGCCATCGCATCCCCAGGACCGCCGCGACCGCCAGCGTGGCGCCGTCCTCGTCCAGTGGCACCAGCACTGCCGCCCTGCCGGTGCCGACGCTGTAGAGCGCCGCGTTGTCCCCGGCGAACCGGCGCCGGGCGATGTCCAGCCACTCGGCGTAGAGCCACCGGAGTTGGCTGCCTGTGGCGCTGGAGTCGTCAACATCGGCCATCGCCGCCAGTGCGCCCTCCAGGTCGCCGGACTGCCGCAATCGCCGGGCCTCGTGGACCGCCTTGACCAAGCTGGGAGTGGGCTCCGGTTCCGTTCGCTCGGAATCGGGAGAGAACAGGGCCGTCAGCAGCCGGTAAACCAGGTCCTCCAACCGGCCTGTAGAAGCAGGGGAATCCAAGGTAATCGTGGTCATGGCGTGCCTCCCTGTTGCTGAGTTGGTTGGGTTCCCGGCTGAGAGTTGTGCCGTCCCTGGCGGTGGCAGTGGCACCGGCAATTGGCCCGCCGCGCCTGCGCCGCCAGCCGCCTCTCGTTGGCCCGCATGATCCGCCGCACCACCAGGGCGACGATTCCGAGGCCAATGAGGTTGAGCAAAAACGCCTCGCCGCCGGTCCCGGTGAGCAGCGGACCGGCGATGAGCAGCGCCACGCCGACCGCAACCGAAGCCCTTGGGTGCCGCCTGATGAAGCCGCCGACGCTGACCGCCGCAGCCTTGATTTGAACGAGTCTGTCCCTGATGCGCATATGCACCTCCTTGTGTTTGTGATCGACGTTGGGAAACGGGTTCAACGCCCGGCGCCCGGCGCACTCCGCCCTGGGTCTGACACCGCCACGGAGAACGCAGGTCGGGGGTTGGAGAAAGACGCAGCTTCGCCAGGGTCTTACGCCTGGAATGCTGCTACGTGAGGGGAACTCAAGAGGAACGCAGTCCGCTCAACGGAGCCTGCGCTGGAATTGGAACGCTAAGCGTCCGGTCTGTCGCCGCTGGCGGACCGGAGCGTGTTGAGTCTGCGGTGCCGCTGCCTTTGTTGTTAAGCAGCTACGCCGCAGCCGTGTTGAGGCGGCCGGTGCGTTATCCACGCCCCAACCGCGTTGTAGGGATGACGAAGCAGGTCAACCGCTTCGCCGGTGATGCCGAAGGGGTAAGGGATGCCGGAGAAACCGTCCTGTCGCTAGCTGACACCTCCTGTCAGTGGGACTGCCGTGGGTTCGGGGTCTGCCGTGGAAAGGGATTCCAGGTCGCCGTTGGTAATCCGGTTGCCACCTCCTTGCAAAAGATGATGGGCCTTGGGGTTGGAGTACCGCCGTGGAAAGGGATTCCGGGACGCCGTTGTTACTCTGTTTGCCACCTCCTGGTTTCAGTCCTTTGGGTAGGAGTTCCGCGCCTTGGGTTGGGTGGCGGGGTGAAGCGCACCGTGCACTTCCGAGTCCTGGGTGTACCTGCCTCGGGAGAGACGTTCAATCACGCCGGTCCCTCAGCAACTCCCTCGTTGGCGACCGTTCGAGGAGCTAGGCTCAACTCTAGGCGGCCAGTCCATCATGGGCGGACGTTCGGAGAGCTATGCTCGATCCTATGCGCCCGGTCCCGGGTCCAGGGACGGGACCCTCCAGGTTTCTAGGGCGGGAAACGCTGGAAAAAGCCTGACAACGCCAATTAGTATCCGGCCTTGGCGACGCCGCCATCAAGGGTATTTCTTCTGAATCGGGCAACGCCAGCCGGATCACTCTCTCCGAGGAAGCGCCAATGAAGCCGGAATGAAGCCACGATGGTGCAACCCTGAAATTCACCCCGGAAGTGGACCTTGAGCCTTGCATGACCGCGCCCGTTTTCCCTGTCCGAACATCCTGGAGAAGCTGGAACAACTGCTCGTGTTCGTTAGTTATTGAATGGGTGGAATGGTAGACTGAATTGCTAGCCGCACATATGTTCCGGCATATCTCAGAGCGTGGGCGTCATCCCAAACAGAAAAAGGACTGAGAGCAGTATGACCACTCCACTTTTCACATCAGCGGCGTTAGACGAGTTAGCTGAATATTTGGTAAGCGACCGCGACACACACAGGGTTTTGGATCGAAAATTCGCGGAACTCGGGATAGTGGAAACACGACCGGAACCATCCCCAGAGCAAGAAGAAACCTACAAGGCGATGGGGTTAAAACGAGGGGTGGATTATTACGTTCCTGGGCCGTCCAAAAGAGACAGGTTGCGCCATGCCTTGATTTTCCAGAATAGACGCAGCGGCAACAAAGGTGTGTTGCAACTGATCAAGACGCTTAATGAAACGGTGGTTTATGCCAGGGACCCAGAAGGGTTCACAGCGTTCTGCAGCGGGTTAAACCGGATCCTCCGGCTCTACGGCGTGGAATACCGAGACGACGGGGAGTTCCACAATGTTGACCCGGCCCGCACACTGTCGGAGGCTGAACGAAGGGCCAAGGCCTTAGAAAACAAGATGGCGTCTCGACGGGTTCACCACGAAGTCCTCAAGTATTGCAAGGCAGAATACATGCAGGAGAACTATTTCCACGCCGTTGTGGAAGCATACAAGGGATTGGCTGAACGCATCCGCAAACAAACCGGTTACACCAGTGATGGTTTAGAGCTGATGAGGCGATCCTTTGGACGACCATCGCCGGAACAAGGCGGGTACCCCATGTTGGCCTTCAACACCCTTGAAACCGTTACAGAAAAGAATGAGCATGACGGCTTCCTGGACCTGTTGACCGGTTGCACCAAGTTTTTCCGCAACCCTATGTCCCACACGCCGAAGGTGGAATGGCATCGGGATGTTAATGATGCAGTCGATTGCCTGACCCTGATCTCCTTGTTGCATTTCATTCTTGACGATTGCCATTCGACCAACCCGACTCAAGGATAGATTTGTCTCAGGGTGAACGACCACAAGCAGCCCGGAACTGTACTCGACGAAGCCAACGCCACAAATGGCCTTACCGGTGATGCTCGGCCGACACCTGGGCCGTTCTAACTTCGCTTGGAGGCAAGCCCACGAGGGCAGAGATCGAATACAGTCCTGAACCAAGTCAACTTCCACCTCGCTCACCGGGGCCCGGCCCACTCATTCCGCTGCCCACTGGCTCCGCTCCCTGCACCCCGGCGCCGGCGCCGCCTAGCGCCGCCACAGCCCCAGGGTGAGCCCCCGTCCCAACCGCCGTAGCGCCAGGCGCCGCGACAGCTTCTTACGAGTCTGGGCCAGGGCCCGGCGCCGCCAGCCCAGCTGGGCGTTCCGCTCCAACCCCCTCAATGGCTCCGTCTCCGGCGGCAGGGTCAGGCCGTGCCGTTCCAGCATCGCCAGCTCCAGCTCCAAGATGCGCGTCTCGGTTTCAAGCCAACGCACGCCCCGGCTCCGGTCGGGGTGGTCATGCCACAAGTCGCGCCACTCCTGAACCAGCGGCCAGGCGTCCCCGAAGACCTCCTCGTCGTCGTCGGCGTCACGGGTAACCAGGTCGGCGTAACGCCGCGAGGACGCCGCAAGCCCTGTCAGAGCCGGGCGACGCCCTGCTCCGGTCGCCGGTGGTCCACCGGCTCGTCCGGCGCCAACCCCGCCTGCTGATTCCAGCCGGTCCATCCGCCGCTCCAACCGCTGCAATTCTCTCGCCCGATCCCCGGCGCCATTCTCGCCGGCTTCCTCGGCAACCCGCTGGACTTCCCCCACTGCCTTGCCCACCTCGTCCGCCAACCCGTCAACCCGCTGCTCAACGCCGTCCACGCGCCCCGCCAGAGCTTGCACCTCCTCGCGGCACCGGGCGGCCTCCCGGTCACCCTCGGCCAGCAGCCACCGCTCCAGGGCCACCTGGGCCAGCCCCGACAGCGCGCCCCGGTCCATGCTGGCGCTCAGCGTCCTGGGGTCCAGGCCCAAGGCCTCCGCCGCGCCCTTTAACTCCCGCTCCCGCACCAGCTCGTGCAGCAACGCCATCAGCCGCAGGTGGTGCAGGTCCTCCACGTTCCGGCTCCGTTCCATCTCCAGTCCTCCCGGCGCCAGGGCCACCGCCACCGGCGCAAACTTGCGATTCCGCCACAGGGACCCTGCACGACAACAACGCTCCAGCAGGCCGCAGGGTTGCATTTCCTGTAGGGGGGCGTTGCCGGAACCCTGGCAACCAGCCCTAATACCCAAGTGCTTGCCGGATGGGAGCGGCAATGAAGCTAATCAGCCGGTTTCCCGTACGAACCGGCCACCGTGGACTCGCGTCGCTGCCTGCCAATCCCTGTACACCCCCATAACATCACACCGCGCCCCAGAAAGTTGATGCCCCGTGAGGGGGGCCTCCGTACAGTCCCCCCTCACAAGCCATTGGTAAGCCCACCCCGCGTGGTCAGACTCGACGGCGGGACACAACGTCCCCATCACCGACGAGGAGGCCACCATGTTCCGGCGATTCATTCCCAGGTCCGGCAAGGCCCGCCGCCTGATTCTCCTGGCGGGAGCTTTGCTCCTTACGGCCCTCGTTGCCATCCCTACCAGCGGCCTCGCCCTGGCCCAGTCCCCGCCCCCCGACAGCGACACCGTCACCCTGGTCAACCGCGACCGGCAGATGGTGGAGCGGAAGAAGGAGGGCGAGTTCGTGGCCCGCCCCATCTTCAGTCGCCAGACCGACGTCCTCTTCTACGCCATCCGCCACCCCGACACCGGCGACTGGCTCACCAGCACCTACCGGGTCAGGGGCGGCGAGAAGCGCCTCTCCGAGGGCTGGGAGTACACCTTCGAGTATCCCGCCCTGGACGAGCAGCCCGACCTCCACCCCGAGCAGGCATACCTGCTGGTGCTGGCCGTCCCCCGCATCGGCGGCGGCGACCACCACGTCTTCCACGCCCTGATTCCCGTCCACCAGCCCAACGGGTTGTGGGACAAGGTGCTGGGCGCCCTGGACCCCGACCGCTGGGCCAGGGCCGGCGCCAAATGGGTCATCCAGGGTGTACATGGGACCCTCTGCGGCGTGGTGCAGAAGGTCTCGGCCAGCGACCTCGACGAGTGCCGGGGAGGGTAGGTACGTATGACGGACATCCTCACCGGCACTCCCCCCGACCTGACCTACCTGCATCCCTTCATCCAGCAGGCCTGGATGGTGGTCTGGGCCGTCACCTCCGGCGCATTGGCGGTGATCCTGGGCTGGATGGGACTGAGCTTCATCGTCCAGGAGCACCTGGGCCGCCACCAGTCGGGCTGGCGAGAAATGGTGCCGAGACTGGTGCTGGGCCTCACCGCCGCCGCGTCGTCCCTCTGGTGGTGCGCCCTGGTCATCGACGTGGCCCACGCCGTCTCCCAGTTCATCGCCGTCTCCCTGGACGTCACCCCCGGCGCCCTGCTGCGCGCTCCCCTGGAGCCGCTGCTGACCGCCGTTGAGACGGCCAACACCGGCCTGGCGGTGTTCATCGCCCTGCTCTACCTGGTCTTCGGCTTCTTCGTCCTCTACCTGCTGGTGCAGATGATCCTGCGCCTGGCGTTGATCGACATCCTGCTCTGCCTGGCCCCCATCGCGTTGGGGCTGTGGATCCTGCCCCACACCGCCGGTTGGGGAAAGCACTGGCTGCGGCTGTTCATGACGGCGGTGTTCCAGCAGGCCATCCAGCTCATCGCGGTGGCCCTGGCCTTCGCCTTCCTGGAGGACTTCGCCGCCATCGCCGCCTTCGAGCCCTCGGAGGACCTGGTGTGGAAGCTGCTGATGGCCATCGCCTTCATGTACCTGGCGGGACGGGTGCCGTCGATGCTGGGGCATCACGGGACCTTCGACGCCTGGCTGCACACCCTCTACTTCGGGATGTCCCTGCCCGGCTCGATGGTGCGTTCGGGCCGCGCCCTGGGGATGTTGGCCGGCGGGGCCGCCGGAGGACCGGCGGGTATGGCCGCCGCGTCAGCGGCAACCGGCGCGGCCAGCGCCGCTGCCACCACGGCCGCCGGAGCGGTGAACTCGGCGGCCCAGAACTCCACGGCCCCGGGCCAGAGCGGCCCCACGCCCAGAAGCCAGGGGCCGTAGCCAGCAACCGGAGCGACGACAACCACCGGCGCGGACAGGTTTCGCGCCGGAACTGCCCAGGAGGTGGAGCCATGTGCCAGTAGCGGATTGGGGCTGACCACAGCAACGCAATTCACAAATCGAGCAATCCAATTAGAAAGGAGAAAGACCCTATGGACGACCTGACACAGACCATATCGAACCTGGTGGGCATCCTGCTGGGATTGGTGGGCGTCGTGGGCGTCGGATACTTCATCTACGGCGCCTACATGTACCTCACCGCCAGCGGAGCGCCCAACCAGATGGAGCGCGGCAAGGCGGCCATGATGACCGCCCTGGCCGGCATCGTGCTGGCCCTCGTCGCTTACGGCGTCGTTGAGCTGGTGATGAACGCCGTCGTCGGCAACCCGGTGGACCCCACAGTGCCCGACCCCACCAACTCCGGCGCCCCCTCCGTTGGCGGCGGCGGTTAGGAGGGATGGAATGAGAGAGCATGAAGTGCCGACCCACGTGCAGGCCGAGGACAAGGTGCTGCTGTGGTTCACCTTCCCGCAGATCGTGGCAGTGGTGGCGGTGTGCGCCGTGTCCTACGGCGCCTACCACTACCTCCCCTTCGGGCCGATGGCGGTGCGGCTGGCGGTGGGCCTGCTGATCGGCATCGTGGGCATCGCCCTGACCGTGGGCAAGGTGGGAGGCCGGGGGCTGCCATTGGTGGCCGCCGACCTGCTGAAGTTCAACCTGGGGGCCAGGCGCTACGCCGGGTCCCCGCTGGAAATGGCCAAGAGCGAGCCGCCGCCCCAGCCCGAGGCCAAGCCCGACCCGCTGCGGCTGCTGGCCAAGAAAGCGGCTGGAGGCGTGGGACGGGCGGTGAACGCTGCCCGCAAGAAGGGGCGCGCGCCCTTCCGGCCCCACAGCTGGTTCGGCAAGCGCCGCAACCGGAACGCCGATGGCAACCGCCCCAGGACCGAGCGAGAAACCGGAAAGAGCAAGAAGCCCTGGCGTCCCCTCCTGGCGGTGGCGGCGCTGGGGTTGCTGGCGGTGGTCCTGCTGCCGACAACCGCTTTGGCTGACGACCCCGAGGACGAGCACCCAGGCTGGCGGTTGGACGAGATCTACTTCGTGCCGCCGGACCCGGTGCCGGGACGCCGCATCTTCATCGAGCGGCTGGCGGTCTCCGGCGACACCGCCGCCGTGACCCTGCGGGCGGCCCACGACCTGGACCTGAAGGTGCGGGTGTTCGGCGGCAGGCAGGGCAGGACCCTGAAGATGGGGGCCAACACCAGCCTGACGGCGGGCCAGAGCAGGAGCTACAACCTGACCCTGGACGGCCCGTCCCCGTCCTTCACCTTCTCCTGGGTGGACGCCCTGGGCCGCTCCGGCGCGGTGACCCTGAAGAGCGGCCAGATCCCCTACCCCCTGCCATCAGCGGACGGAGGGCTGTGCGACCTGGAGCTGACCTCCCTGGAGTGGACGCCGGGCAGCGTCTCGGGAGTCATCGCCTCGGAATGCATCGCCGAGACCCGGCAGGAGGTGTCGTTGCCGGTGTACGGCGGCCACTTCAGCCAGACGGCGCCCGCCCTGCTGGACGCCTCGGTCACCCGCATCGCCGGAAGGGTCAACGTCGTTGCCGGAAGCCACCGGGCCAGCGCACCCTTCGTCGCGAGCGGCCAGACCCGCTTCACCCTTCCGGTCGCCAACAGGAAGGCGACCCACAAGCTGGAAATCACGGCTGACCTTACGGCGACCCTGAACGTGCCCCTGCCGCCCGTGTTGCAGACCACCCACCACCCGGCTCGGACCGACGTCTACCGGCGCACGGTGAGCCTTTCCTGCGGGGATTACTCGGTGTCCAGGACGGTCACGATTCGCGTCTACCACCCGGAGCACGTGCGGGCCGTGGAGGTCCAGCGCGCTCAGGTCAGCCGCACCCGCCCGGAGACGGTTCCCCTGGCCCCGGCCCCCGTATCCAGTACGGGGCAGGCTCTGGGCGTGGGGGCCGACGACCCCTACGTGGCCCTGCACGTTCCCCCGCCCACACCCCCGCCGCCCAGGGCGGAGCAGACCCCGGTGGGCGACTCCTCCTGGTGGAGTTGGTGGCCGTGGTAGGGCGCGTGACAGTAACCCTGCTCTCCACCGGCGCGGCGCTGGCCTCCGTGGCCGCCGCCGCGCCGGACGAGAGGGCCCGAATGCTTGAAGCCTTCGACAGGGTGCTGACGGGCATGGCCTACGCCGGGGTGGGCCTGTGCCTCTTCGCCATCGTCTGGGCGGGGTTCGTCCTGATGGCCGAGGGCGCCGAGGGCGAGGGATCCGGGCGAGGAAAAGCCAGGAACGCGGTGATCATGGCCGTCGTGGGCCTGGTGGTGGTGCTGCTGGCTAAAGGCATCGCCGCCGCGCTAAACAGCCGGATCATCGAGGTCCTGCCTGGCGCATAGAACGAGAAAGGAGATTCAACGATGAAAGCAACGCTACCCAACCTGAAGAAACTGGCCGGACGAGGCAGGACCCCCACGGCCGGCAATCCCGAACCCCTTCAATACGAAGACATTGAACCAACCGAGGAGACGGCGGAACCCAAGCCACCGCCCCCGTTGTCCCTGTTCTTCATGCTGTCCCACCTGGAGGAGGATGGGCCGGTGCGCCTGGACGGGGTGAAGCTGGCGGTGATGGAGGTGATGGGGCTGGAGCTGGACGAACCCAAACTGGGAGCCTTCGCCGGATCGCTCAACGCCCTGGACTTCCCGGTGCAACTGCTGGTGCGTCAGCACCCGCCGGTCTTGGCGACTCTGCGGAGCAACCTGGACCAAGCCCAACCCGACGACCTTCCCCAACAAACGAAGGAGGCGGCGAATTCCCTGGGACGGCTGTTGACCGGCCTGGAATCCCGCGAGGGCATCCTGGACCGGCGTTTCTACGCCGTATGCGAGTACGCCCGGATGGACGAACTGCGCGGGCTGCTGGACAGGGCCGGTTTGGGGGTCTTCCCCCTGAGCGGCGAGGCCCTGCGGCTGTTGCTCCTGGCCTCGGCCCTGGGCGGCTCCCCCAACGAGGGCGATGAAGACGCCGAATTGGAAGTGCAGGTCAACCGCCGCGACATCCGCGTCGGCGGCCACCTGACCCGCTCGCTGCACCTGGGCAAATGGCCCCGCTCATTGGCCCCCGGGTTCCTGCAGGGGCTGATGGCCGCCGGAGCGCCCATGGACCTCTCCATCCACCTGGGCGCCATTCCGGCGGAGCAGGCGGCCCGCACCCTGGAGTGGCAGAAGGTCCGCTTCGAGTCGGCCCAGTCCCTGTCCCTGAACCGGGGCCGCAGCCTGTCGCCGGAGGCGGAGATCGCCCTGGAGGACGTTTCCAGGCTCAGGGACGAGGTGCAGCGGGGCAGGGAAAGGCTGTTTCACGCCTCCCTGTCGGTGACGCTTCACGCCAATGACCAAGATGGGTTGAAGGAACTGACGCAGAAGGCCCGGGCCCACTTCGCCGCCACCCTGGGCAAGCTGGATAACTTGGCCTTCCGCCAGCGCGAGGGGCTGCTGTCCACCCTGCCCCTGGCCCTGAACGCCGTGGCGGTGTGGCGCACCCTGGACACGTCGTCACTGGCGCGGCTGTTCCCCTTCTCGCCGCCGGACCTGGACACCAGGAGCGGCACCCTCTACGGCATCGACCTCAGGGCCTGCGCTCCCATCGTCTACGACCCCTTCGACGGCACCCACCTCAATGCCAACACCGCCGTCCTGGCCCGTTCCGGCAGCGGAAAGTCCTTCGCCACCAAGCTGGGCGTGCTGCGGGGCGTCTGCCGGGGAGTGCGGGCCTACGTCATCGATCCGGAGGGGGAATACGCCGACATGGCCCGGGCCGCCGGCGGGCGGGTGCTGTCGCCGGGACTCGCGGGCCAGGGCATGAACCCCTTCGTCATAGACCGGGGCGACAGCGAGGAGCTCTTGCAGCGCATCGGCAGCTTGCGAAGGCTCATCGAGGTGATGGTGGGGGAGCGGCTCAGCGCCGAGCGGCGGTCCTCCCTGGACCACGCCCTGGCTGGCTACTACGCCGAGCATAGGGAGCGCACCGGCTTCAGGGATTTCTACGCCTACCTGGAGCAAGAGGGCGGCGGCGATATCGCCCACCTGCTGCGGCCCTTCGCCACCGGCAGCCTGCGCCACCTCCTCTCCGACGAGGGCGACGACCTGCTGACCCATGAGGCCCTGGTGACGGTCTTCGACCTGCACCTGCTGGAACCGGAGCTCAGACCGGCGGCGGCGATGGTCTGCACCGAGACGGTGTGGGCCGCCGCCGCCCAGGACCCCCGGCCCAGGCTGCTGGTGGTGGACGAGGTCTGGAGCATCATGCAGCACCCGGAAGGGGCGGCCTTCATGGTCAGCATGGCCAAGCGCGCCCGCAAGCACCGCCTGGGTCTCCAGTTCATCACCCAGGACGTGCAGGACCTGCTCAGCGAGGACTCCTCCCGCGCCATCACCGGCCACAGCGGACGCGCCCTCTTGCAGAACGCCGCCTTCAAGCTGCTGCTGCAGCAGGACGCCGCCGCCATCTCCACCGTGGGCGAAGCCTTCGACCTGCCGGTGGAACTGCAACGCTGGCTCCTGTCCTGTCCCCGGGGAGACGGGCTGCTCCTGGCCCGGGGCAACCGCTTCCCGGTACGCATCGAAGCCACGCCGGAGGAGACCGAGGTCATCGAGTGGCGGCCCGGACCCAGGCATTAGCCCGTAACTGACAACACAACGAAAGGAAGGCAACCGGTATGAATATCAACGTGAAGAAAATCATCTTCGGGGAAGGCCGGAAACGGCGTGCACCGGCGCTATTGGCGGTGACGCCGCCCCGCACCGGCGAGCGCACCCTCCTGGGCGTGGAGAACCTGCTCCAGTCCATCGCCGTTCCCGAACCCTTCTCCTTGGAGCTGGCCGGGGACGCCAACGGCGTCACCCTGATGGCCCGCTGCCTTGACCGCCAGGTGGTCCAGGGCCAACTGGCCGCCCACTACCCGCAGGCCCGCATTCGCGAGGTGCCGCCCCAAGAGGACCCATTGCGGCTGGACCCGGGAGAGCAGGCCTGGGGCCTGACTCTACGCTCCGGCGGGCCGGAGTTCGTGCCCCTGCGCACCTTCCGGGACGACGACCTGCTGGACACCGGCTCTGATCCCCTGATCGCCCTCCTGGGGGCGCTGTCCGACCTGCGCCCCGGCGAGCGGCTGGTGTCCCGCCTGCTGCTGCGCTCCCTGGGTCCCGACTGGTCCCAGGCCCACCAGGCCCGCGCCCACAAGCAGGCCGTACCGGAGAACCGCGAACCGTCCTACACCTACCAGACCAAGCCCTTGCAACTGGACGGCGTCACCATGGCCGTCTTGGGCGCGGGGGCGCTGGCCGCCCTGAAGGGCTACCTGTGGGTGCAGGACGGCGAGTTCCTGAAGGCATCGCTCCTGGGCGCGGGTTCTGTCCTGGGCCTGACCGTGGCGGGCTGGGGCTGGTGGCGCTGGAAGCAGGCCCGCAGCCGGGTCTACGACCCCATCCTGATACGGGAGAAGGTCTCCCGCATCGCCTTCGACGCCGAGTTGCAGGTGGTGGCCGTCCTGCCGGAACGGGGCCGTCTCCAGCGGGCCGAGGAACTGCTGGAAGGGGTGGCCGCCGCCTACCGCCATTTCGATCACCCCGCCGGGGCCAGGTTCAAGGTCGGCGACGTACAACCCCTGGTTCCCACGGACAACCTGCACCCCGCCGGGCCGGGTCTCTTCGGCAAGCGCAGCGTCCTCGGCGTGCGCGAGTTGGCCGCCCTGTGGCACCCGCCGGGTGAGAGGGACGAGACTCCCCTGGTGGAACGCTCCGGCTCCAGGTCCCTGCTGCCCCCGGTCCGGGGCACCGCCGAGGGCGCGCTGGTGGGCGACACCACCGGCGGCCAGACCCGCGAGATCCGCTTCCCCGAGGACCTGCTCCACCGCCACCACCTCTACGTGGCCCGAACCCGCATGGGCAAGTCCACCCTGATGCACCACATCGTCGCCCACAAGCTCAGGGAGAAGGCGGCGGGCCGGGACGGCGACGCCATCATCGTCGTCGATCCCCACGCCGACCTGGTGGCCGGGCTGCTGGAGCACGTCCCCGAGTCTCTGATAAACCGTGTAAAACTGATCGACCTGGCCGACGAACAGGGCGCGCCGGGCATCAACCTGCTGGACACCCGCATCTTCGCCGATAGGGACCGCACCGCCGACTCGGTGGTGCGGGTGGCCCGGGGCCTCTGGGAACAGTGGGGCCCACGGATGCAGTCCATCCTGGAGCACACCGTCAAGACCCTCCACGAGGCCAACTCCCACCCCTCCACCGATGCCGGCGACCAGCACACCATTCTCGACGGCCTGAAGCTGCTCTCCGACGGCAAGTTCCGGGGCGAGGTGCTGGCCAAGGTCTCCGACCCCTACATCATGGAGTGGTGGGAGAGGGACTTCGGCAGCTGGCACCGCCAGTACCGGGCCGAGGCCCTGGCCCCGGTTCAGACCCGCCTGGCCTACTACGCATCCTCCAAGCGGGCTCGCTCCATCCTGGGCCAATCCCGCTCCACCATCGACCTGCGGGAGACCATCCTGGAGGGCGGCGTCCTGCTGGTGTCCACCGCCCAGGGCACCGCCGGCCGGGACGTTGCCGCCCTGGTGGGGGCTTCGCTGCTGAACCTGGTGGACTCGGTGATCCGGGAGCAGGAGAGCCTGCCTCTGCACCGGCGGCGGGGCGCATTGGTGGTCGTTGACGAGATGCAGTCCATGCCCGGCGTTGATTACGAGTCCATGCTCAGCGAGCTGGGCAAGTACGGGGCCAGCTTTATTCTCGCCACTCAGAGCCTGGCCAAGCTGGAGGACCTGTCCCGCACCATGCAGGACACCGTCCTGGCCAACCTGGGCTGCCTGGCCGTGTTCCAGGTGGCGGGCAACGACGCCCGCCGGCTGGTGTGGGAACTGGGCAAGGACCGGGTCAGCGAGGACGACATCACGTCCCTGCCGGTCCATCAATGCTACGTTCGGGCAACGGTCGGGACCGAGCGGCTGCCTGCCTACTCCATGATTGTTCGCAAGCCCGAGCCGGGCGACACGGATGTGGCCGAGGCCGTTCGCAACGCCTCCAGGGGCTACACCACCAGCGCCGGCCAACTGGCCGCAGCCAACGCCGAGGGGGAGCAGAAGGTGAGCGAGTACCGCAGGCTCCTGGCAGAGCGTCAGAACGCCAACGGTTCGCTGCCGCCCCAGACCCCGGCCCCTGACCAGACCGGCGGGCAGCACCGGGTGCGCACCCGCAACCCCAACCCGCCGGGGAGCGGTCCCGGAGGTGCTGCCTGATGAGCACCGGAGAGATTCACCTGGAGACCCTGCGGCGGCTGGCGGCCATGCCCTTCCTGGACCGGCTGGAGCTGGCCGCCGTCTCCGGCGTACCCGACCGCTCGTCCTACAACGCCGTGGCCGCGCTGGAAAGGCAGGGCCTCGTCGCGTCCCTCTCCCACGCCACCGCCCTGCTGCGGCAGACCCGCCGATACTTCCCCACCGGCGCCGGGTTGCGCCGCCTGGCAGAGGTCGAGGGCATGACCCTGGAACAGCTCTTGCGCCGCCACCCGGTATCCGCCAGGTGGCGGCGCATCCTCCTGGAGCGGCTGGACGCCGTGGCCGTGATCTACCGGCTCGCCTCCTCCATCGCCGCCCTTAAGGGAATCGCTTCCTTCCGGTGGTACCGGGGGCTGCCCCTGGACGCCGGTATCGTGCTCAATGACGGCCGCACTGTCGGCGTGGTGCGCCAGGGACTCACCGCCGACCGCACCGGCTTCGCCAAGCGCATCTGGAGACTGAGGGAGGGAGAGCTACCGGGGGGAGTATTCTTCCTCCTGCCCGACGAGGTGCGACTGCGCCACGCCCGACGCCTGGCGGCCAAAGTTCCCGTCCCTGCACTACTCTCGGTGGAATGCAACGTGGCTTGGTTCGGACCAGACCACCCCGTTTGGCAGCTTCCCTCCGTCAACGCTTCCCTGGGCCTGGAAGCGGCCCTGGGCCACAACAAAGGTGGCGGCGTGCTGCCGGCGGAGCCGCAGACATTGCGGGCGACCCCGCCACTTGACATCCCGCTCAACTTCAGCGAGAGGAAAACACCGGACTGGCTCTTGCCTGCCCTGCTGAAACCTGCCGGGAAGCTGGCGCTTGACCTGGTTTCCGACTGGCCCTGGATCGCCCCAGAGCACTTGCGGATGTTGATGGGCGTTTCCCAGGGGAGGTTGTCCCAGGTCCTGTTGCCATTGGCCGACGCCGGACTGGTTGAGCGGGTCTCCTGCAAAGGCCAAAGATTGGCTTTGACCGACCGGGGGCTGGCGCTTCTGGCGCGGCGGGACCGGGCCTCCGTGGGCGTGGCTAGGAAACGTTGGAGCGCCGCACTCAACGATCTCCGGAAACCGCTGGACTGGCGCAACGTCTCCGGCAGGCGCAGCCGCCAGTTGCTCAGGAACATCGAGCACACCGCCGCCGTCCACGGGTTCATGGCCGCCTTAGCGAAGCAGGCTTGCTCGTTAGGTTGGGAGATTGTGCAATTGGACCCACCCCACCGGGCATCCAGGCACTTCCGGCACGGCGACCGGCTGCGGGCGATTCACCCCGACGCCTTCGGCGTGTTGCGGCGGGGCGGCGCCACCTGGAGCTTTTTCCTGGAATGGGAACGCCGGGCGGTGCGGCCCACCACGATGGCCGACCGCCTGGCCCCCTATCTTCGCTACTACTCTACCCACCGACCTGCCGATGACCACGGAATACAACCTGCCGTGCTGGTGGTCTTTGACGACGACTTGGCAGTCGACCACTTCCTGCGGGTTGCAAGGGAGGAGACGGAGCGCACCAGAGTTGACGTTCCGTTGCTGGTTTCACACAGTGGCTTAGCGTCGTGGCCGGGGCCGCTGGGAGGGATTTGGCAGAGTCGGTACGGTGGTGAACCCTCTGTCTCCCTGACACCATCTGAAGTTTGATAATCCCTCACATAGTCCCCGCAGAGTTTTACCAACTCGTCATTGGACAGTTCGGGATGCGGTGGCGTCTTTTGTCTATAGTTTTGGTCATTCTCGCCGCGTTATGAAAACGGCGATAGAATAACAGCCTATCCGACTTTCAAAGGATTTTCAGAATGCATCCCAGCAAGTACGGAGACACTTACGAGATGGCGAAGTTATGCGTGTTGAGATGGCTAGTCGCCGAAAATGAATGGCTCATCCATCCTATGTATTTCCCCCCAAATAGCGAAGAACCAGATGAGACCTTCCCATGTCGGTATGCAGACTTTCTCGGGATTCGTCTAGCGGGCGGGAACATTAGCCAAAGGCAGAATCTCGTGAATGTGGTTGCCGCAAACCCGGGGCATCTCTTCCTCGACCCGGACACCGGCCTGCAACTAGGTAAAGAGAGGCGCAGACAGTTCGTGAGCGTCGACGAGGTAATCGAAATTGCCCATGCTCCTGCCCGTGAACGCAAGCTCGTGCTGGTCTATGACCAAAGCATCAATTTTGACCAGGGGAAGGCCGGAAGTCGAAGACAGCAGATAAGGGGGAAATTGCGCCGCCTCCACGATGCTAAGGTTCACGCTGTTGCTTATGTTTCCCACATCGCTTTCATCTGGGCTTCTACAGACCCTGGGGTCGTTAACGCCGCCACTAGCCGGTTGTTGGTAGCTTCTCGTCTCCCGTCCTGCTGTTTCGTCGACGACGGGTCCCCCGCGTACAACACCTGTGATCCTTTGGCTGCCGAGTAACCGATGCTAGTTGTTGATGGGGACAAATCATGATCAACGAACCTATTCCTCCTATCCGCTATATGAGCTTAAACCTTGGGCCAATCGTGGGTGCCAATGATGCATTGATGGGAGTTCGGGTTGTACCTTCCGGAAGGGACGGAAACAAAGTTCTCGCGAAAACCCTTAACTACGGGGAACCTGACTCGGGAGACGCCATCATAATTCTCCCGGGTGAGAAACTGCTTTTCCCGCCTGGAAGTTTGAAGTTAACCATTCAGGATATTGACCGGGAAAATAGTTTGGAACCTGACGGCTACGCAGCCTTGTCAAATACGGTGTGGACTTGGCTTCAGCCTCCTGGCCCCCCAGACCCGGCTCTCTTCAGGTTCCTCTTTGCTGCGGCGCGAAGGCTTGATACGGCTCACAACCTTTGCGTCAGCGCTCTACAAGAGTTGGGAGATATTCCGGACGAGCCCTATATCAAAACTAGGGCGCGAGTTTTCAAGGCTTTGGGTTACGCGGAGCTCATGTGCGTTGCACTCAATCGCGCTACCAGGATGATCAAAGCCATTCCGTCTAAGTTTTCGGTTTCGGCAGTCGTTCCCGACACGGCAGACGCGATATTACCTGCGTTGACTGCGATGCGAAATGCTATTGAACACATAGAAGACCGGGCCTTCGGAAACGTTTTCGGCAAATCCCACCCGGATGCTTTGACAATCTTTGACCAAGACGATTTCTTTACCTTCGGGGTGCTCCGCTACGCTGGTCGTTCCTTGGATGTGAGGGCGGACTTGGTTCCGGCGCTGATCTCCTTCCGGCAATTTTTATTCGAAGTCGCCGTTGAAAAAGCCGGAGCCGCAAGAACCAATAATGTTCCACTCGAGTTTTTTGGCAACGACAATCGTAGAGTTAATAGTCAAGCATACAGTTCCCTAATCCAAGACCTGAGCAAGGCGTTAGAATTGGACCCGAACTTCGCCAACGCCTATTGCAGTCGCGGCGCAGCTCATCTCGGGCAGGCTCACTTCGATCTCGCAATCCGGGACCTCAACAGGGCAATAGGACTAGACCCAACCATCGTCGATGCCTATCACACTCGCGGCACTGCTCATCTCGGCAAAGGAGATGTTGACCCGGCAATTCGGGATTACAGCAAGGCAATTGAGCTAAACCCAAACTTCTCCAACGCCTTCTGTAATCGGGGTATTGCCTATGTAGGAAAAGGTGATTTCGGCTTGGCAATTGAGGACTT
This sequence comes from Dehalococcoidia bacterium, assembly GCA_963667765.2. Lineage (GTDB taxonomy): Bacteria > Chloroflexota > Dehalococcoidia > Lucifugimonadales > UBA3495 > VXOI01. Next base: position 1,182,884 of record CAXXON010000003.1, read on the forward strand.
CGACAGGGCAATAGGACTAGACCCGAACCTCGCCAGTGCCTTCTGCAATCGGGGTATTGCTTACGGGGGAAAAGGTGATATTGACCTCGCTATCCAGGATTACGGCAAGGCATTAGAGCTAAACCCGAACTTCGCCAACGCCTATTACAACCGCGGCGTAACCTATAACGGCAAAGGTGATTTTGACCTAGCTGTCCAGGACTACGGCAAGGTAATAGAGCTAAACCCGAACCTTGCCAGAGCCTATTGTAGTCGCGGCACTGCTTATCTTGGTAAAGGTGACGTTGACTTGGCAACTCAGGATTACGGCAAGGCGATAGAGCTGGACCCAGACTCCACCGATGCCTTCAGTAATCGGGGCATTGCCTACGGGGAAAGAGGAGAATACGACCTAGCAATCCAAGACCTGAGCAGAGCGTTAGAATTGGACCCGAACTTCCCCAATGCTTATTGCAGTCGCGGCGCAGCCTATCTCGGCGAGGGTGATTTCGATCAAGCAATCCGAGACCTCGACAAGGCAATAGAGCTGATCCCGAATTTCGCCAAAGCCTACAGCAATCGCGGCGCTGCCTATAACGGCAAGGGTGATTACAGCAAGGCTATCCAAGACCTAAGCAAGGCGATAGCGCTGGACCCAAAAGTCGCTAGCGCCCATATCAACCTCGGCAACGCTTATCGGGGAAATGGTGATACCGACCAGGCGATTCAACACTATAACAGGGCAATAGAGTTAGACCCGACCTCCGCCAGCGCCTACAGCAATCGATGCACTGCCTACCTCGACAAAGGTGACTACGACGGGACAATACGGGACTGCAACAAGGCAATAGAACTAGACCCGACCTTCGCCAATGCTTATAGCAATCGAGGCGCTGCCTATTGGAATATGGGCGATTACGGCCATGCAGCCGAGGATTACGACAAGGCAATCGAACTGGACCCAAAATTAGCTATCGCTTACTTTAATCGTGGTGAGAATTGGTTACGTGTGGAAGACTGGGAGAAGGCGCGAGTTGACCTTTCGATTGCCCATAACCTTGGTGTCGCAGTAGCATCTACATTCACCAGAGACCACGCTTCCGTGGCGGCCTTCGAGCGGAAATACAGAGTCAAATTTCCTGGACACATCGCCAACATGCTTACGAACCAGCAGTGATGGCTACTGGCGAAGCTTATTTCGCGCCAGTCCGACTACCTCCTACAATTGTCGAATTGGAGTGAGCGGCGAACTCGAGGCCGAGAGACGACACCAGAGCCTGCGACTGATCGGCGAAACTAGGCACTCCTGAGGTATAAGCAGCCAGACCGAGTCCATCAGGGGTGCCCACTCCGACACCCTTCGGCCCATATGAAAGCTAGAATACAGGGAATTCTAGCAGGCATACGTCTCTAACATTTGAGTTCCGGCCACGTCCTACGCCGTGGTGAGGTTACTTCACTCGTTTTGAGATAGTTTCTTAGCTGGACTTTGTACAATTTGAGTATCGGATGCTCGAAGGTCATGAAATCCAGCATGAAACGCAGCAGAGGCTTTTTCAATGTCGGGGTGCGGCAATGACGTTGAAAAACCCTTAAAGGTAATTCGCAGGCAGCCGAGCGCTCATGGGAACGGGGTTTCCAATCAACTCGTCCCGTGTCTATCCCTGGTCTGCGTTCTGTACAAAGTCCAGCTTAGCTACGAAGCGGCATCTCGAAATCCGATGCCGCTCCTATCATGTCCCTATCCGGACACATCAAAATCCGCCTGAGCCCCAGCTTGTCTGCTAGGGTCAGGAGGATGAAAAGGTTGGTGGAGTCGGGAACGGTACCTTTCCTCCACTGCCTCAGCCGGTAGGGGTTGACGCCGAGGCGGCGGGCCAGGGCATTCCATGTCAACCCGGTTTCTTCCTTGAACCGCCCCAGCCTGTCGGGGAAGTCCTTGGGAAATTCGTAGTACACCGGCTGGTATATTCGCCGCTGCCGCCCCACGGGTTACTCCTCGGCACCCAGCACGTCCACTATGTAGGGAAACAGCGCGCTTATCCCGCCGGGAACCCGCTGGGCCACGCGATACAGCTTGGGGAGGGCCAGATCCCGGGGCAATGCGCCCCGCCGCCAGCTCGTCACCCGCTCGTGGTCCACCCCCAGGGACGCCGCCAACTCTCCCCAGGACAGACCGGACACCTCCCGGAACCTCTCCAGCCGCTCCGGGAAGTCCTCCGGCAGGTCCACCCCGTTGTTCCGTCGCTTCAATACCGTCGATTCCGTCATATCGATTCCTCCTTTGTCGTTTCGTTAGAGGTCGGAAAGCCGTCCCTGAACGCCGCTGCTCTTCCCCGGCGGGGACAAGTCGTCGGGCAGCAGCAGGTACAAGCCGCCGGGGACCCTGGCCCCCAATCGGAAGATTCCGAACAGGGCGTCGCCGCAGGGTGCGGTGTCGTGCCGCCAGCGTTGCAACTGGCGGGGGTCCACCCCGAGGCAGACCGCCATGCCGTCCCAGGAGAGGCCGCTGGCCGCCTTCAGCCGGTCCAACCGCGTGGGGAAGTCCTCGGGCAGCAGCGACGCGCCGAAGAACAGCTGGGGCGGCACGGGTCTTCTACTCCCCATCGCATTCCTCCACGACGAACAGGTCGTCGAAACCGACGCCCAACGCATCCTGCAACCGCCGCCGCGTGGCGGCGGAGGGATAGCGCTTCCCGTTGAGAAGCTGGGACAGGTACCCGGTGGCCAGACCGGTCAGGTCGGCCAGTTCGTTCTTGGTCATGTTCAGGCGGTGGAGCAGGTCCCAGAACGCTACGGCGTTCAACCGCGCCCTTACCAGGGGTCTCTTACCCGACATGCTTGCCGTCCTGTTGCGGGGCGTCGCCTCGGCCGGGAACATCCGGGCCTTCCGCTCCCTCACCGTGCGCCTCCGCCGCAGCTTCCGCCACGGAATCCAGGTGGGCGCGGGCGATCATGCGGGCCAGGATGCGCAAGCCCCGCAGCCTGATCTCGTTCTGTTCCGGGGTGAGTCGTTGCTTCTTGCTCAAAGAGTGGACCCTCTTAAATCCGGCGTTTGCCGCCGGTGGCGCTCCGCCGCGCCGGGTTGTATACTCTGCCAATAAAACGGGCGTTCTGACGAAGGAAGTGTAGCAATCAGCATTCGTGCTCATCAATCAGAAACAAGGCTATACAGCAAGCAGTAGGAAAAGTGCTTGCTTATTTGTAGCCATAATGTAGCAACAAAGACGCTATAATGGAGCAAGTTGATTTCGGGCTGAAACGGAGACGGATAAGGCAGCTTTCACGGGGACGGTGGTGGATCATGGACGAGCTCGACGAACAACAAGAACAAGGCGAGGGACTGGGGCCGTTGCTGCGGCGTCTCAGGGGCGGCCTCAGCCTGCGAGACGTCCACCGGCTCACCGGCGTGTCCAGTTCCTACCTGTCCAAGATCGAAAGGGAAGAGCGCCCGCCCGGCGCCAACCTGCTGCGCAAGCTGGCCATGGCCTACAACGTGGACGCCGAGGACCTGATCCGGCAGGCCGGGCACCTGGGCCAGTCGGGCATCCACTCCGATGAGGCCCTGGAGGTGGAGCGGGCCTACCAGTACGTCCTCTCCGACCCCGCCTTCCGGGTGGGCACCCGGCCCGACGGTCCCCTGTCCCTCAATGCCAAGCGGTTCATCGTCGAGATGTACGAACGCTTCACCAACAAGAAACTGCTGGAGTGATGAACGTGACTTTGGACGACTTCTGCCGCGATTTGCTGGACGACGAACTGTTCCGGGAAAGACTGGAGCCCGAGCGGCTGGCCGCCGCATTCACAAACTTCTTTCACCTTTCTGTTCGCCCCACCGTGATGGAGCTCGCCGCCCTGCTACGGGAAGCCGGATTTGGCACCGTGTCGGGAATGCCCCTGGACGGGTTGAAAGGAGTTCACTTCGGCGCGCCCAGGGGCGAGTACGACATCTACTATCGGGAGGACCTGTGGGACGGGGCCAAGGCCCATACCGTGCTGCACGAAGCCTACGAGATTATTCACGAGACCCTGTGCGCCCTGCACTCCGACGACCCGCCGGAGCGCAGCGTGTGCCGCGAGGCCGACCGTTTCGCCGCGGCGGTACTGATGCCGCCCGAGACCTTCGCCGCTTACGCCCTGACCTGCGGGCTGGACGTGGTGGCCCTGCAGGGCATGTTCCAGTGCTCCTACGCCTCGGTTGCGATACGACTGGCCGAGGTGATGCGGCAGCAGCCCCTGGCGGTCCTGCTGTACGAACGAAAAGACAAGGGAGACCCGTCAGGCTGGCCGGCCCAGGTCAACTTTGAATCACTCAAGGCGACGGTGGTGAAACGGACTCCTGGCTTCGGTCCGCCCAGTTCCCCCCTGCTCTGTGGCTGGGGAGGCGGCATTCCCCGACTTGGCAAGTCTCTGCCCTCCGATTCTCTGGCGCAACTGGCCGCCCGGAGCTGCGGAGCGGAGTACGCTGAAGACGACGGCTTCGCCGTGGCCGCCAAGCCCGTGCTTTGGAAGGGACGCATCGCCAAGGTGTCAGTCGTGGCGGTGCCCTTCGGCGACCGCAGGGTGCTGGCCCCACAGCTTGGTAAGGCACCGAGGCCGGACTGGAACCAGCGTTCCGGGACACAACGAATGGCAGCCGCACACAGGTGAAATCAAATGCAGCGACAGTTCTCAAGAACGGGTTTTGAACTCGGCGCCAAGGAGCGCCAACACTGTTTCCGGGATTCGTCCCCGACCGTCAGCGAAGGGGGAAGCCAGCCGACCGACGACAAAGGCTTGCGCAACCCACACCTGCTGGCCGTGGGACGTGAGGAGGACAACCTTTACCCCGACATCCGGGGCACCGGCGGCGCCGTCGACTTTTTCCGTCAACGCAACGTCAAGTGGTGGAAGAGCGCCAGGAGCGGGGATGACACCAGGGTTGACGGTCCCACCCGAAACATGGCCAGCTCCCAGGTGGCCTGCGTCAACTTCCTGCTGCCATTGGCCGCTATCCCTGGAGCTCTGTCGGCGGTGGTGCGTAGCCTGGACGATGACGTGCGCGCCGTGGTGGACATTCCCCACGAGGGCCGCAGCTCTCAAGTGGAGTTTGAGTGGCTGGGCCTTCCCCGCTCCTTGGAAGGAGGAACCACCAGGGGAGCGCAGAACACCAGCGTAGATGCCTTCCTGATCGCCGAAACCACAACAGGGCGCAGGCGCGCCTATCTGCTGGAGTGGAAATACGTTGAGCAGTACCTGCGCACTCGGCCGGAGTTCAAGGGCGACGGCAAATCGGGCGACACCCGCAGGCGAAGATACGCCGCGCCTTTCCACGCCCCGTTCTCCTCATTAAACCCCGGAACCGCCCCGGATATGGACGACTTCCTCTATCAACCCTTCTACCAGATCATGCGGCAACGTCTGCTGGCTGACCGGATGGTGCAGCAGCGCGAGTTGGAGGTTGACGAAGCCAAGGTGGTGGTTGTGGCGCCAGAGGGCAACCGAGCTTACCGGGCAGTATCCGGCGGCAGGGCGGTAACCTCACCCACGTTGGCCCAGCGGTTCCCGGACCTGGAGACAGTTGAGGAAGTGATGCGGGCTTCCCTCAAGGACCCAAACGCACAGTTCAAGATGGTTTCTCCATCCTTGTTGCTGGATGGGGTGGTACGAAGCCTGCCCGACGAGACCGTGGAATGGGCTGGCTACTGGAGGGAGCGCTACGGGGTTTGACAGCGGTTCGTTGACAGGACATGCCGGATGTCCGATGATATATAGTAAGACAAACCCTTATCACGCCCGACAAGAAGAGAGACCATGCCCCCACGCAGAAAGTCGAAAACCATCACCTTCTCCCTGCCCCCGGAGATGTTCGAGCAGGTGCAACGGGTGAAGGAAGAGGAGGGCCGAGACATGAGCGAGTTGGTGCGGGAAGCCCTCCGCCTGTACATGGAAGAAAGGGAACTGCGCCGGCAGGAACGGCAGGAACGTCTGCGCTCCCGCCAGTCAACCCAGGACGGTGAATAAGGAGGAGAAATCAATGAGTGAACGATACGACCGGACCCCGGCCGCCCTGTACGCCCGGGTCTCCAGCGACCGCCAGGATGTGGACCTCTCGGTGGCAGCCCAGCTCAGAGCGCTGCGGGACTACGCCGAAAAGAGCGGCTATGTAGTCGCCCGTGAGTACATCGACGAGGCCGAGAGCGGACGCATCGCCGACCGGCCCCAGTTCCGCCGGATGCTGGACGAGGCCAGCCTGTCCGATTCACCTTTCCAGGAAATCCTGGTCTGGAAATTCTCGCGCTTCACCCGCAAGCGGGAGCACGCCGTGGCCTTCAAGTCCATGCTCCGCAAGCGGGGAATCAGGGTCACTTCCATCACCGAGCACGCCGACGACTCTCCCACCGGCAAGCTTATGGAGGCCATCATCGAGAGTGTGGACGAGTTCTATAGCGAAAATCTGGCCCAAGAAGTTTTGCGGGGGATGCGGGAGGCGGCCTCCCGTGGCTTCTGGATTGGCACCTACTCCCCCTACGGCTACCGGAAGGTGCCGGTCCAGGACGGAGCCAAGAAACGCCCCAAGCTGGAGCTGGACCCGCCCGCCGACGGCGTGGTGCGCCGCATCTTCCAGATGGCCCTGCTCGGGACCAGCATCCTGGACATCACCAAAACCCTGAACAAGGAGGGTATCGCCAGCCCCCAGGGAAACCGCTGGACCAAAACCACCATTCACCGGATCCTCACCAACGAAAGCTATACCGGAACATTGGTCTGGGGAACCAGGGCCAAGGACAACGTCCCTCCAGTTCGGGTGGAGAACGCCTTCCCGGCCATCGTCTCCCGGGACGACTTCGAGCGGGTGTCCGCCATTCTGGAATCCAAGGCTCCCGCCAGGATTCACCCCCGCCGCGCTGCCAGTCCCTACCTGCTCAGCGGAATAGTCAGGTGCGAGACCTGTGGCAAGGCGCTCACCGCCCATGAGGCCAAGAGCGGCCAGTTCACCTACTACGTCTGCCATTCGCTCCTGAAGCAGGGACAGGGGGCCTGCGACACTCCCCGGCTCAACGCCAAGCGGTTCGAGCGGATGATCATTGAGCAGATACGGGAAAACATCCTGGCCGAGAGCAACATCCGGGACCTGGTGAAGCTGGTCAACGAAGAGTTGGACAGCGTGATCAAGGAGCAGCGGGAGAAGGTGGAGGCCGTTGACGAAGAGCTGAACGAAATACGGCGCAGGCTCGACCGGCTGTGGCAGGCGGTGGAGACCACGGACCTGGAGATCAATGACATCCTGCCCCGCATCCGTGAGCACAAGGAACGGCAGGAGAAGCTGGAGGTAGCAGCCGATGAAGCGCGGGCCATCCTGGCCGTGCGGATGCGGGGATTGGGGGACGAGAACGCCATTGCGGGGCACGTGAAGGAAATGCGCGAGTTCCTGATGGAAAGCAGGTTGACGGAAACGCGGGCTTTCATCCGGTCATTCGTGAAGGAGATCGGCGTGGTCCCCGGGAAGGCCACCATCCGCTACACCATTCCCATGCCGGAGGACAGCCCCATAAAAGGCAGGGACGCTCAGGAAATAGCCCTGAGCGCCCCGGTTCTGTCTACAGTAACGCATGGTGGGCCGGACTGGACGAAATCAAGAACCGAGGCCGATTCCGACGTCACTCCATCCTGCGGCATGGGGATGGTGTACGTCAGAACCGCCTCGTCCTCCACGATCTCAATGCCCTGCACGAAGTTGCGAATGAGGGCCTTCCGCTCCGGGAACGTCCCATCTTGGAAGAGAGCGCGGAAGTCAGCCACGTACCCCTTGATCTCCCTGCTGGTGGGCAACTCCGCCCGCCGCTGCTCCAACTGGGCCTCGGCCCCCTCCCGCGCCGCCGTAAGCTGGTCCTGGCGGCTCTTCAGGGACAGGATGCGGGGCGAGATCACCTCAATGGGCAACTGCTTGGTCTCCAACGCCTGGTAGAGATTCTCCAACCGGGTGTCCACGTCCGATAGCTCGCTGTTGATGGCGGTCAGCCTGCCGTTGACCTCACCGGCCAGGTTGTCGATCTCCTCGGCCACCAGGGTCACCAACTCGGTGATGGTCTCCTCGGTGAGTATCCGCTCCCTGACCTTCTCGATCACCAGGTCCTCCACCTTGGTGGCGTTCAGGTAGCGCCCGTTGCTGCACGCTCCCGCTCCCTCGCGGAACAGGCTGGCGCAGACGTAGTAGGCGAACCGGCCGCTCTTGGCTCCCTGGGCCGAATAGGGCTTGCCGCACACACCGCAGCGGAGCAGACCGCTCAGCAGGTACTGGCTCCCCACCCGTCCGGGCCGCGCCACCGTGGGCGCCCGCTGGTGCAACCCCTGCTGCACCGCCTCGAAAGTCTCCCGGGACACCAGAGCGGGCCAGGCGTTCTCCACTCGCACCGGCTCTCCCGCCTTCTCGTCCTTGCTCTTGACTCCCCAAACGGCCGTCCCCGTGTAGGCTTCATTGGTCAGCAGGTAGTGTATGACGTTCTTCTGCCAGCGCCTGCCCCGGTTGGTGATGCCCCGGCCGTTCAGTTCCTTGCAGATTTCCGCCAGCCCGTTGCCCCGGCGGGAGCTCTCGAATATCTCCCTGACTATGGGGGCGGCCGCCGGGTCAACCTCCAGGGTGGGGCGGTCCTTTACCCCGTCGCTGACCTTGATGCGGTTGTAGCCGAAGGGGGCCTTGGAGGCCAGGAAGTAGCCCCGGGAGGCGGCCTCCCGCATCCCCCGCTTTACTTCTTCGGCAAGATTTTCCGAGTAGAACTCGTCCACGGACTCAATGATGGCCTCCATCAGCTTGCCGGTGGGGGAGTCGTCGGCGTGCTCGGTGATGGACACCACGCGGATGCCCTTCCTGCGGAGCATGGACTTGAAGGCCACGGCGTGTTCGCGCTTGCGGGTGAATCTTGAAAATTTCCAAACGAGAATCACCTCAAACGGGGCCGCAGCCTTGCTCCCCTCATCGATCATCCGGCGGAACTGGGGCCGGTCGGCGATTCTGCCGCTCTCGGCCTCGTCCACGTACTCGCGGGCCACGGCGTAGCCGTTGCTCTTGGCGTAGTCCCTGAGCGCCCGCAACTGGGCGGCCACGGACAGGTCCACGTCCTGGCGGTCGCTGGAGACCCGGGCGTAGAGGGCCGCCGGGGTCAGGGGTTGGAACTGTTTCTTCATATGCGCTCCTTCTGTTTGGTCTTGGCATCGGGTGGTCTAATTGTCGGACGGACCGGCAATGGGGTGGACCTGGAGGCGGAAGCCCAGGGACCGCAGCACCCGGAGCACGGTGTTGAACTCGGGGCTGGCCCCGGCCCGCATGGACTTGTACAGGCTCTTCTCGCCCAGGCCGGTCTCCCGGGCCACCCGCCGCATCCGGTGGGCGCGGGCCATCTGCCCCATGATGCCCATGATCCGTTCCAGGTCGCCCGCTTCCAGGGCAATGTTCAGGGCAGCCGTCATGTCTTCCGATGTGGCCGGATATTCCGCCCGCGTTTCGTTGCTGACCATCACCGTTGCACCGTCGTTATGATTTTTGCTTATACCCCACTATGTTATCCCTACGGATACTAAGTACACAAGAGGGAAACGTCATTTGGAGCCACCGATTACGGAGATTGCGCCTCGCCAATCCAGGGTCAATGGGGCAGCCGGGGCAGGGAGTCCACGGGCGACGCCTTCACCATTGCCAGAATCGTCGCCACCAGGGGCCGCGCCGCTCCTGCGCCGGTGTTGTTTGCACCGCCATCAACTCGTCTACCAGCCCGGCGTTGCGCTCCTGTTCAAGCTCAAGCTGTCCCTGCAACAGTTCCACCTGCGCCTCCGGGTCCTGAATCTTCTCCTGGGCCGCGACCAGCGCCGTTTCGCCGGAGTCGGCGTCCTTGGCGTCAACCGGCGGGTCGTCGTCCAGCATCACGTACACCCGGTGGCGCCGACCGCGCGGCTCTCGTCTAACAGATAAATCCCCGGCGGCGATGCGCCGGTTCAGCGTGGACAGGGACAACCTCAACTCCCGGCAGGCTTCCGCCTTGGTCAGCATTCTCATGTCCTCACCTCCCGTTGTGTCATTACGTTTCACTTACGGGTCAATCTTAATGTGTCATACGTGTCAGCGGTTCTTCCGTCCACGGACTCGGGGCCGGTCTGCCTCTACCGAAAGATCCGATGTCTGCAACAAAATGTACGCGCTCCGGGCCTGGGGGGTCTGACAGGGTTGGTACCCTGGAAATCACGTTTGCTTGTAGCTCCCCTACAGGAAGTGCCTGGAACGGGAAGGTACATTTTTGTAGCCCTCGCCCAGCCGGTGCAGCGGCAGCCGGTCCGGGGCATTGGGCGGCGGCCAGCGCCATACCTCACGCAACACGCCAAGGTCGTTGATCATTTCCAGGTTAGAGGTGCAGATGGGCAGGCGGTGGGATCCGGCAGCCCGCAGGAAGGACTCCTCGGCGTCGTGGGTCTCGAACACGAACAGCACCAGGGGCAACTGCCCGGCGTGGTCCAGGTCGGGCCAGCCGCTGGCGAAGTAGCGTGGGTAGTTCTTCAGCCGTTCGCGGACCCTCCTGGGGGTGACGGCGCGGCGCTCGAACTCCAGGAAGTAGGGGCGCCAGTCTCCCCAGTATGACATCCAGAATGTAGCGTCGGGATGGATCACGTAGTCCTGGCCCTGGTGGCGGTAGCCGATGCTGGAACGGGAGGTGGGCAGCAGCTCCAGCAGGTGATGGTCATCGGACCGGGCGACCTCGGCGCTCAGGGCGGCGGCGAGGGTGTTGATGGCGTCCTGGTGCGCCAGCTGGGAGTCCAGGCTGCGCAGGGAGGTGCCGGCCATGACCGGGGCGGCGCCCCGGCTGCTGCGCCGTTTGCGGGCGCTCCAGCGGCCCAGGGCGATCCTCACGGAGGCCCGGTCCCTGCGGGCCAGGTAGCGCAGCCCCTCGTCGGCCAGGACGTGGCGCTGGTTATCCGAATGGACCAGAGAACGGTCTGTGAGGGACCGGAGCACCTGGTTGGCGCGGCGGCGGGTCACTCCGCCCATCAGCCCCATGAGTTGCTCGGTGGTGCACAGGGGCCAGGCGGCCAGCAGGTCCAGGGCATCCTTCTCGGCGCGGGTCAGCTGGACGGCGAGACAGGACCTGACCTGCTCCAATGGATCTGGCATGGCGGCCCGCAGGTGGGTGGGGTAGAGGGAATTGGGGTCCGGTTCGGGCTGGCGCCTGTCCGGCGGGGTCCTGTCGCGGCGCACGGAGGCGTACTTGTCCACCAGCCAGCCGATGGAGGCGACGATGTTGTCCAGGGAGAGATGGGGGGCGATCTTCACCTGCACCCCCATCCCGTGGCCGCACTGCTGCCAGGCTGTGAACCGGTGGTCCCCGGCCAGCTGCTCCCCCTCGGTGGCCACGAAAAAGCTCTCGTGCTCCACCGGGTGGCCCAGGGTGCGAACGGCCCGGCGGGTGGCCTGGTCGGAGCCGGTGATCACCAGGGTCGCCGTGGGTCTGTCGCTCACGGGCAGGTTCTCGATGGTCCTGAGACGGTAGCGCAGGTGGGATGAGGGCAGGGTCGCTCCCTGGCGCAGGATGCCCACCGAGCGGCCTTGAGACAGCGTGACCAGCAGGTCGTAGGGCCCCTGGCGGTAGTGGTCCACCCGGACGGGGTCTCCCTCCGGGTCGGCGTCGGCGATGAGAGCGCCCACGTGGTAGAGCACGGCCACGGAGTCGAGACGCTCGGTGAGCAGGCGGAACCACTGGCGGGACACCGGCTGCTCGGCCAGGAAACTCCTGATGCCCGACTCAAGGGCCGCGGCGGTGCGGATTCCCTCCTTCGTGGGGAAGTAGCGGCGCTGGGGCTTGGGGCCGAGGGTGGACAGGCTGTGGGAGACGGAATCCGCCAGACCCAGTTCTGTTAATTTTTCCAGCCTGCCGCGCAGGGTGGTGGGCGGCTCCCGGTTGAAGCGGGCCAGCTCGCTCACGGCGGTCAGCGGGGCGGCGCACAGTTGCAGCAGCGCGTCCTCCTGTCCCCGGCGCAGGGCGGGTCCCGCCGGGCGCCGGTTCCTGGCGGCACGGTTGAAGTTGGCGGTGATGCGCTCCGAGGCCACGACGGCCCAGGTGGCCGCGTCAATGACCTCTACGCGGTTGCCCACGCTGTCCAGGACGGCTTTGGGCAGGGCGCGGCCCAGGTTGCCCCGTTCCAGGAACCGCCAGAGGGTCTGGCGCGAGACTCCGAACCGCTCCATCGCCTTATGGCTGCCTCGCCAGTCGGCGTAGGTTTGCACGTAGTGGCGGATGGCGTTTTCGAGGTCGTCGCTGGAAAACTCGTCCTCTTCCGGGATTGGCGTGTTGGCGCTGGTTGTTGTCATGCTCATTCCTCCTGTGGCGGTGGCCCAACACTCCATTGTCCAGGAGAAATTGTTTGCTCCTAATGCCTTGTAAGGCATTACATTTGGGCCAGTTTTGTGGTAGGGGGCGGGGCTGGCAGGCTCTCGGCGGTACCTTTGAGACCTTGCCAGCAGCCCGGCCGAGGATGGCTCATTCCAGGGATTCAACGGACCTCGGGGGACCGGATGCGGGTTCGCTGCCCCCTTCCGCCTGCCGCCGCAGGTGGGCGCGGGCGATCATGCGGGCCAGGATGCGCAGTCCCGCCTGAATCTGCTCCCGCTCCGCGTCGGTGTGCTGCGGGGATGTTCTCCTTGGGGTCTTGCCGCTGGCGGTGCCGGATTCCGGGCTGCGCCCGGAGGGACGGTCCGGCTTGTTTCTTCCGGTGTCGTTTCGCATATCCTCTCGTTGTGCGTGTGGGATGGGGTCTCCGGGTCGTGTCGAGGTTCGAGTTTCAAGATCATGTCGTTCACCTTTCATCGGTTTAGGTCATCGGCGTCTTTGCCGCTGCCGCCAGAGAGTGTGGACAGCAGGACGGTGGCCGGAAATACCTGTGAGGGTTATCAACCTTGATAACGCTTACGAGTCCCCCGGCGTCAGGGTCCTCAGCTGCTGTGCTGGGGGTGTACAGGAGTTTGAGCTTTGGCATGCAGCCGCCGGGTGGGTCGTTTCAAAGCTGAAACGAGGCTAAATCACCTCCCTACCGGACGTAAAAAGGAAACGCTTGAAGTTAAGGGCTGGTTCCGGTCTTGCAGTCGAAAACCCGATTGACGTGGGGGTGCGTGACGGGGCGTCAACCGGCATCGGTTCTGGAAAAACGCCCCCAAATCGCCGGGGATGTGCCGGTGCGTTACGCCCTGCTTGGGGCCGGTCCGGGTCCGGTCCGCAGTCGCGGGCAATGGATGCAGCCTCCGGGTCTTGAGACTTGAGCCGTTGGCCGGTCCGTTGCCGGGCGTCTCCGGCAGTCTGGGGGAGCCCGTTGATCTGGCTGGGCGGCTGCCCAACGTTGATATTGTCCCGGTCCCGGCGCCCGTCATAGCTGGGGTCGGCGTTGCGGTTCACTGCTTCGTACCTCATCGCATCGGATCGGGAATCGGCGGATGCCTTTCTACCCCAGCATTGACACCATGGAGTGTGAACGACTCGGAGCGCCGGCATAACCGCCTGTGAGGTCCCACATATGTGGGGGCCTACGGGCCCCCTGCCTTCCGGACGGCCCTGGGGTGTACCGGAACCTGACTCCGCTTGCCGGAATGCGAGCCGGTACCGGGTTACCGGGTCGGATCGTTCACCCCACCTCGGTCTGTGCCGTCAGCGCCTTCGCCAACGCCGCCACCGAACAGTGTGAACCAACCGGCCCCTCTACATAACCTCCCGCAGGGGGCCGCACTTGTGCGGGGTCTTGCAGGGCCCCACGCCGGAGACCTCCTCCGGGACGTCAACGGGGTGTACAGGGAACGGACTCCGGTTGCAGCAATGCAAGTTGGGCCATTTCGTAGCTGAAGTGGGAGGAAACCGGCCCTCTACCGGAGTTTGCCGGTTAACACTTTTCGTGAGTCCCCGTTCCAACGTCGGGTTGAATTGGCCGTAGCTGAAAGTTGCATTTCTGCAACTGGCCCGACCGCTCAGCAGTTGCATCGGCCCCGTTGGAAAGTTGCATTTATGCAACCGGAGACGGAAGGGAGGCGCCGGGGATGAATGCCAGGTAGCTGGGCACCGGTCCAGGCATCGAGGAGAGCACGAACATATAGGACCTGCACCACCTGCGGCTGATGGCGCCGCTGGACGAACTGGTACGGGGAAAAGCAGTAAGCAGGTCAAGGGCAAGACTGTACCTGGACCACCAGACTCTGACGGCCAGGCCGGAGGGCGGCAGGCTGACCCGGCGGATGGGGGTACCCAGGACGATACCAGGCGCAAGCTGACCAGGCGTAACATGCTGCACCGGGTGCGGCGGGTGCTGAGCCTGGGGGATGTGGCGGGGGTGGCGGCAACGGGCCGGGTGCGGCGTGCCAATTGGCTTCAGTAAATTCCATTGAAGAAAAGTGAACACTTTTCCGATGGGGGCGCGGAGGGGCTATGCAACAGCCTTGGAGTGCGCGACAATTAATCCGTTGTCTGGCTTTTCCAGGTTTCCCGCCATAGAAACCTGGGGGCACGATCCCTGTTGCCCGGGTATGACCTGACGGATTTGATTCGCTCTCTGGAAGGGTCGCCCAAGAGGGAATGCTGCCGCTGCGGATTTGACGTAGCTCTCTGCAAGCAGCGCGGACCGGATTGACGGGGTGTTTAAGTCCCTCGTTCCCGGCCCAGTCCAACGGGTTGGAGTGTTTAAGTCCTTCTCCCGTTGGGCGCCGTTCAGCGACCCGGAACTGACTACTCCGGCCGCTGGGCACCCGTCCGTTGATGGGAGTTGATCGCTCCTTTCATTGGGCGTCCGCCAGGTGGTGGAGGTTGATCGCCTCCTATTCCAGGCGGCGGGGACGGAGCGTTTAGCGGCGCTTCGTTTCCAAACAAGCTGAGGCGTTCGCGGGTTCGGCTCGCGGCGCCCCGGCAGGTGAACCTTTTACCCAAGGTACGGAACCCCGACCTCAATGACTGCACCAAGGAGGTGAACGACTCCGGGGCCGGAAGCGCGCTTAGGTTTTGGGTCAACAAGAGGCAACGCTTTCCCGTCGGAACGCCTGTGGTCTTGCCACGGCGGACCCGGCGCCGGATACTGGATTACGTGATCAGGCTTTTGCCAGTGCTTCCTGCCGAGAAAACTGGAGGGTCCCGTCTCTGGACCCGGGTTTGGCCGCGTAGGATTGAGCCCAGCTCTCCGAACGGCCGCCCGCGATGGACTTGCCCAAGAGGATTGAGCCTTGCTCTCCCGATGGGCGTCTGCGAGGCACGTTAGCCCAGGCGCGCGGTGCGTCTCACCTGGTATCCCGACCCGAGTTGGAATCCCTGCCCTACGGACTGAATCGAGGAGGTGGCAACCGGAAACAGCACGGCACTCCCTGCGTTCCTTTCCCTACCGTTTTCTCTGCGGAGCGGTTGACCTGCTTCGCTGTCCTTTCAAGCTCGGGTTGGAGTTGATCACCAACTGCTGACCCTCCCATCCCCTATGCGGCATAGCTGTTGGACAGCATTGACCAGGCCGCAGATTCCGCACGCTCCGGTCGTTTGAGAACAGCGTACCGTACGCTCACGATTGCGACGCAGTTTCCACCGGCACGCCGTCAGCCGGCGTGGCCGCTGGTCCCGTTGCGCTCCACTCCCTTCTCCTCGCAAAGCGGTTCCCAGACATTACACCCTAGCCGAACTGCGTCTTGCGCCAACCTGCCTTGGGCGCAGTGCGTCCAACGCCGGGCGACTGGATTGAGCGGCTGAACTCTAACCTGGGCGACCTGCGCCTTTCGACAACTCCCGACTGTCATTTCCTGTTGCGCCGCCCGACCCTGGGCGTAGTGCGCGTTCCGCACGGCCTGGTTTGACCTGCTGAATACCACCCTGGGCGCAGTGTGTCTTGCGGGGGATGGCGTGAGCCGGTGCCGGTTGCGCCGTCGAGGGTCATGACCATCCCGTGGCTGTCGGTTGCCGACAATGGCGCGAGCAGGTTCGGGCGGGCAATGGCATTGCCTGCAATGCGGCGCAGCGAGTGTCAGGAACCGGGGTCAAGCGACAGACACAGGCTGTCGCGCCAATCATTAACGTCGTCGCCGACGTCGGCAACTGGGTCGGCAACGGGCAGAACGTCAGCGACCACGACGGCAACTACAACCAGATTCACATCGAGGAGGTAATCGACAGCAAGAACAACGATCACCGTAAGTAATCTGTCATCAGGGGCCGGTTGCAGCAACCGGTGAACCGGCAGTAACCCTGGGCCCGCTGCCCGAAGCGCGGCAGGGTCCACCAAGGCGGCTTGATGGGCCGCCAATGACAATCGAAT
This sequence comes from Dehalococcoidia bacterium, assembly GCA_963667765.2. Classification (GTDB taxonomy): domain Bacteria; phylum Chloroflexota; class Dehalococcoidia; order Lucifugimonadales; family UBA3495; genus VXOI01. The sequence continues at coordinate 1,199,147 of CAXXON010000003.1, forward strand.
AGGCGCCAACGAGCGGGGTCGTCTCTCCCAACTGGGGGAGGCGGCCCCGCTCTTTGTGTTTCGCCGGCGGCGAACATCCAAGCGGCTGAATGGACCGCACCCAACAACCTGCATCTTTAACCGGAGAGCGGGGTCGGTCCATTCGGGCCGGCCTCGCTTTCCGCCTTTCGGAGGAAGCGACATGAAGGCGATTACCAGCATCGACAAGACGGAGAACACCCACAACCTCAAGGCCACCACCATCAGTTCGGGGGACGGCCAGGGCGACATCGCCACCCTACAGGACACGGAGGCGCACGCCGGAACGGCGAAAGACACGGCGCACCGGAGCAAGCCCGAGAGCGAGCTGCGGGCCGCCGCCCGTCGCAGGGGCCTCAACCTGAAGCAACTGGCGGAGAAGATGGGAGTCAACTACAGCTACTTGTGCTCGGTTGCCAATGGTCGCAGGCCCTGGACCCCGATGCTGCGGGAAAGGGCAATGGCCGTCCTGGGGGAGGTCCCCGGGCAGGGCGTCGTCTACCGCCAGGGGGGCGTGGTCGAGGGGAAGAACGAGAGCACCTACATCCGGGAGCGGGCCAGGGAGCGGGGCCTGACCCTGCGCCAGGTGGCCGACCGGACGGGACTGAGCTACGGGTACGTCGTCCAGGCGTCGCGGGGCCGGCGCCATCTGAGTCCCGCCGCCCAGGCCCGGATGGAGTCCGTCCTGGAGGCTCCGGTCAAGGTCGAGGCCGCCCAGCTTCCCACCGTGGACCCGCAAGCCCTGTGGGACCGCATGGAAGCCCACGGGTTAAGCCAGAACGAGGTGGCCCGGCGGGCGGGCATCAGTGTCTCCTATCTCTCCCAGATCATGAACGGCCAGCGCACCCCGTCCGGGGACGTGCTGCGGCGGCTGCACGAGGTGTTGTTTGCGCCGTCGGCGGCGGAATTGGTGGCCCCGGTGGAACTCAAGGTCGTGGCTTGGAAGAAGGGCGGGCGCAACGGGGTGGTGGTGCGCGGCGCCGGCGGGCCTGGAACTGACACGATTCGGACCGGCGGGCGGGTCCCCTGGGGGGCCGAGGTTGAGTTTGCCTACACCAGCGGCTACGACAGCCGGGGCCGGGTCTCGGTGAACCACATCGTGGACAAGCGGGGCTGCTCGACGATGTTGCGGAAAACAAAGCCCGGCGACAATGATCCTCAGGCAGGGTAGACCGCCAGCTTCTCCTGCCCGTAAAGACAGAAAACGCGGTCAGCCTAACCAATGGCAGACATGCCAGCCAGTGGGATCAAGGCAACGGCGGCACCTTGGGGCATTCGCCTACAGGAATATGATCCCAAGTTGCCGCCGTTGTCCGTTAAATCCAATACCCTAACCGCCGCGCAACCGGCGTAGTTCCTCTTCCAACTCCCGGTTGCGCGCCTCGGCAGTGTCAGCGCGGGAACGCTCATCTTCCAGGGTTGCGATGGGCCGCCCAGTCGACGGGTCGTGCCACACCAACCGGCCTTCCTCCCATCGCAGGTGCAGGTTCAATACGCGGCTGTATCCCTGCAATACCCCACCGGGCAGTTCCGCTATATCCACCGGCTCGTACCGCGCCTCCACCAGAATGTCACCGGACAGCTTCGTCCCGTGATGCTCCCCCGTCTCGTCAAAGCGCCAGTATTCCCGGATGCCCAGGGCCGCGTAGTAGTCCCTTTTGGGACCCACGTCTATCTCTCCCGTGCTCTCTGAAGCCACCTCCAGCACGAAGTCCGGCGGCTTCCCCTGCTCCGAAACGATGTACCCGTTGCTGGCCTTGTACGCCGCCGGGTCCACGCCAAAGGCCACCATAAGGTCGGGATACCGGGCGCGGCGCTTGTCGAAATCAGTGTCCGGGACGATCCAGTGGTCGGCGCCCACCAGGGTGCTCTCGTGATTCCCCAGGTGTACGCGCAGATCGTTGGACAGCCCCCGGTGGAAGAGTTGGTCGTATTGAGTCACTTCATCAGGCTCGCGGTCTGGTATGTCCGGCAGCCGGAAACGCTTCTGGGCTTTCGGATTCTGGCCGGTGGTGTTGGCGGTGGTCATGCCGAACCTCGGTGGGCTTAGCGTGGGAGTAACGTTGGCGATGAGCTTGCTTGTTGAGGGCATTATACCCGCGCCGAGGCCGGTCTGGGTAGGGTCCGAGATTCCTCCACCGGACGCGCCATTCATGCCGCGAGGCGCCACCCAGTTCACCGGCTCGGTTCCCTGGGTCAGACCGGACACGCGCCAGGCCATTCGCCGATTCGATCCGGCAGCCAATGCCCGACAGTGGCGGGGGCCGGGCGAGGCCGCGCCTTGCTTTCCCCTTTCTTCCCACCACCGCGCGCCGGGCTGCGGTCAAGGCCAGGGGCCGGCGACAGTGCCGCCGGCCCCCACGGGCTCCGGTTTCTTCCGGCTGCGCCGGATTAGCCGTCGTCCATTAGTCGTCGTCGATGATGGTCATGGTCCCTTCCTCGCGTTCCAGCGTCGCGCCTTTCGGGGAAGAGAGCGTCACCGTGAAGACTTCGTCCGGCTCGTCCCTGGAATCCTGATTCAGCCACACGGCTCCCGTGCCGCTGGTTTCGCCGGCGCGAATCACTATCTCTCCTCTCGCATGCCAGAAGTCGTAGTCGTAGCCCTGCCCGCCGCGCGCCCGGTCGGGGCTTTGCGAATGACCGGTAGCCCACTGCACCGTGACGTCCTCATTCGACGCCTCGGAGAGGGTCACCCGGAACACCAGGTCTGAAGCGCTTTCCGATGCGGAAGCGTCCTCTATGGAAATGGCTATCGCGGTCTGCACCGGCGGCGCATCGTCGTCGTCGGACACGCTGACCGTGGCGGCCTGGTTCGTGCCCAGGTCGTAATCGGCGCCGTCCACCAGGGTGGCCGTGACCGAACCGTCGGCTTCGTCCGCTGAGTCGTCGGTGGTGCCGACGGTCAGGGTGGCGCTGCCCGTGGTCGGGACGGTCACCGTCCGCGAGCCGGTGGTTGCGCCGTAGTCGCCGCTGGCGGAGACGGTCACGCTGACCGACAGCGCGCTGGCCGGCGTCGGGTTCGCCGTGACCGTGAAGCTGGCGTTTCCGCCCTCGGTGACGCCGCTGCCCCCGCTGATACTCACCACCGGGGTGACCACCGGCGGCGCATCGTCGTCGGCCACGCTGACCGTGGCAGCCTGGTTCGTGCCCAGGTCGTAATCGGCCCCATCCACCAGGGTGGCCGTGACGGAGCCGTCGGCTTCGTCCGCTGAGTCATCGGTGGTGCCGACGGTCAGGACCGCGCTGCCCGTGGTCGGGACGGTCACCGTCTGCGAGCCGGTGGTTGCCCCGTAATCACCGCTGGCGGTGACGGTCACGCTGACAGACAGGTTGGCGGCGGGAACCGGGTTGGCGGTGATGGTGAAGCTGGCGTTTCCGCCCTCGGTGATGCCGTTGCCGCCAGTGACCGAGACCACCGGAACGTCGTCGTCCGCCACGCTGACCGTGGCGGACGCGCTCGTGCCCAGGTCATAGTCCGCCCCGTCCACCAGGGTGGCCGTCACGGAGCCGTCGGCCTCGTCGTTCCCGTCGTCAGTGGTGGCGACGGTGAACGTGGCGCTGCCGCCTGTTGGGACGGTCACCGTCCGCGAGCCGGTGGTTACCCCGTAATCGCCGCTGGCGGTGACGGTCACGCTGACCGGCAGAGCGCTCGCCGGCGTCGGGTTCGCGGTGATGGTGAAGCTGGCGTCTCCGCCTTCGGTCACGCCGCTGCCCCCGCTGATACTCACCACCGGGGTGACCACCGGCGGCGCATCGTCGTCGTCCGACACGCTGATCGTGGCGGCCTGGTTAGTGCCCAGGTCGTAATCGGCGCCGTCCACCAGGGTGGCCGTGACCGACCCGTCGGCCTCGTCGTTCCCGTCGTCGGTGGTGCCGACGGTCAGGGTGGCGCTGCCCGTGGTCGGGATGGTCACCGTGCGCGAGCCGGTGGTTGCGCCGTAGTCGCCGCTGGCGGTGACCGTCACGCTGACCGACAGCGCACTTGCCGGCGCCGGGTTGGCGGTGATGGTGAAGCTGGCGTTTCCGCCCTCGGTGATGCCGTTGCCACCGCTGATCGAGACCACCGGAACGTCGTCGTCCGCCACGCTGACCGTGGCCGCTCCCTGCGACGCGGACACCGTGTAGCCGTTGCCGGTGTTCATCGTGGCCGTCACCGACCCGTCGGCCTCGTCGTTCCCGTCGTTAGTCGTGGCGACGGTGAACGTCGCACTGCCGGCTGTTGGGATGGTCACCGTCCGCGAACCCGTGGTTGCGCCGTAGTCGCCGCGGGCGCTCACGGTCACGCTGACCGTCAGCGCACTTGCCGGCGCCGGGTTCGCCGTGACCGTGAAGCTGGCGTTTCCGCCCTCGGTTACGCCAGCGCCGCCGGTGACGCTCACCACCGGGATGACCACCGGCTGCTCCGGCTGTTGCTGCTGCGGCTCATCGTCGTCCTGGATTTGCGCCGTCTCCGACGAAAACTGTCCCACGGTGTAGCCGCTGCCGCCGTTCAGCGTCAGCGTCACCGAGCCGTCGGCCTCGTCCGTCGCGTCGTCGGTGGTTGGCAGGGTCAGCGTCTTGCTGGTTGCGCCGCCGGCGATGGTCACCGTGCGCGGGCCGGCGGTCACGCCGTAGTCTCCCGAGGTGGCAACCGTTACGCTCACCGCCAGGTCGGCCGCGGGCGCGGGGTTCGCGCTCACGGTGAACGTCACGTTGGAGCCTTCGGTTCCGCCGGCGGCGGACGTGATGTTCACCTCAGGCGTCGGTGGCGTCTGCTGGGTTTGCTGCGCCGCCAGCGCCGCCAGCGCCGCCTGCACCTTGGGCAGCGTGACGATGCCGTCCTGCCAGCCGTGGCGTTTCGAGTTCTCGAGCCAGGCGGCGATTTTCGCGTCGCTCATGCCGGTCCGGCCTTCCAGACGGTCCAGGATCAGGTTCCAGTCGCGGATGCCGGCCGCGTGGTTGCGGGCGGTGAAGGCGTCGATGTGCGCCTGGACTTCCGCGATCAGCGCCGGATCCACCGTGTAGGTCGCCGGCTGCTGCGGCTGTTGCTGCTGCGGCTCGTCGTCGTCCTGGATTTGCGCCGTCTCCGACGAAAACTGTCCCACCGTGTAGCCGCTGCCGCCGTTCAGCGTCAGCGTCACCGAGCCGTCGGCCTCGTCCGTGGAGTCGTCCGTCGTCGGCAGGGTCAGCGTCTGGCTCGTAGCGCCGCCGGCGATGGTCACCGTACGCGGGCCGGCGGTTACGCCGTAGTCGCCCGCGGTGGCAACCGTCGCGCTGACGGCCAGGTCCGCCGTGGGCGCGGGGTTCGCGCTCAGGGTGAAAGTCACGTTGGAGCCTTCGGTTCCGCCGGCGGCGCTGGTGACGTTCACCTCAGGCGTGGGCGGCGGCTGCGTTGGCTGCTCCGGTGGCGACTGCTGCTCCGGCGCGCCGTCGTCGTTGTCCCGGACCAGCGCGATCCCCGCCGACAGCGGTCCCACCGTGTAGTCGCTGCCGGAGTTCACCGTCAGCATGACAAAGCCGTCGTCCTCGTCCGTGGAGTCGTCCGTGGTCGGCAACGTCAGCGTCTTGGTGGTGGAGCCGCCGGCGATGGTCACCGTGCGCGGGCCGGCGGTCACGCCGTAGTCGCCCGAGGTGACCACCGTCACGCTGACGGCGAGGTCCGCCGCCGGCGCCGGGTTCGCGCTCAGGGTGAAGGTCACGTTGGAGCCTTCGGTTCCGCCGGTGGCGGTCGTGAGGTTAACTGCCGGCGTGGTCTGCTGCGCCGCCTCGAAAGCCGCCTTGGCCTCTAGCTGGGCGACCACCTGGTTCCACACCGGGGTGTTATAGGTGTCGGCCATCCCCCGCGCCTCGGCGAGGGTCAGGGCGCCGCCGGTGACGCCGTCCGGGTGGATCCCGCCCAGGGCGGCCAGCGCCCGCAGCCAGCGGTTGACGTGGGCCGTGCCGTGCTGGGTCTGCGACGCCAATGCCTGCACCGCCGCGATCACCTGCGGATCCACCGCGTAGGTCGGCGGCGGCGGCGGATCTCCCGGCGGGTCTCCCGGCGGATCTTCCGGCGCGCCGCCTCTGATGCCGTCGCCGCCGATGCCATCGTCGTCAACCAGCGTCAGGGTGACGCTGGACGGCGCGCCTACGGCGTACCCTTCGCCGGGCAGGAGCCGCCCGACCACCGTGCCGTCGGCCAGCGCCACCTCGTCGGAGTAGGTTGTGAACGTCCACGTCGTCGAGGACTGCCAGGCCGGGAAGATGATCGTGGTCAGCCAGGAGCTGGCGACGAGGTCTATGCCCGAGCCCATCTCCTCATCCGCGGCTATGTTGACCGTGACGTCGAACTGCGGCGCCGGGTTGGCGCTGATGGTGAAGGTCACGTCGCCGCCCTCGGTGACCGACGTCTCCGCGCTGGCGATGGTCAGCGTCGGCGGCAGCGCCTGCTCCTGTTCCGAGCCCGCGACGATCTCGACCACGCGGGTCTCCTCGTAGAGCATGCCGCTGATATAGCGACTGGCCGTGTTCTTGTTGGGGCCCTCTTGACGCAGGCTGGGGTCGGGCAGGTCGGTGTCGGTCCGCCGCAACCAGTCGTAGTTCCAGAAGGAGATCGTCTTCATGGTTCCCGGCGTCGCATCCGCATTGGCGTGCAGTCTCAGCCTGACCGTGCCGTTGGCCGGCGCGTTGACATCACCGCCCGTGCCCCAGTCGAAATCCGTAAAGGCGGATGGCCTGTCATTGCCGTAACTGTTCGGCGACACCCCGATATCGCAAACCGGGCTCCAGAACAGATCGTCGCAGCCGCTGACCTTGACGTAGACGTAATCCCGGCTCCGATGGCTAGCCAGCGACGGGTTCAGCAGCTTGATCAGCACGTCGTGGGTAGCGCCCGCCTCCAGTTCGTCCGGGATGGCTTCCCGCAGGCCGCCGTCGCTCGCCTTGGTCCAGGTGGCCCCGCCGTCGCCGGAGTACAGGAACTCCTAATCCCAATCGTCGTCGTCAACGATGCGGAGATCCACGTACCCCGGGCCGTACGCCGGCACCGTAACTCTTCTTTGCTGGGTCGGACCAATCCCCTCCTGGCCGGGCGGGCCGTCGTACACGTAGCCGCCGCCGGGCGCGGTCGTGCGAACCCGGTGCTCCAGCACGATGGCTTCATCGTAGGCGTCGGCGTCGTGACCGGCGGAAAAGGTGACCGTCTGCCAGTCGTCGCGCTCCGCCCATGACATCTGGTTCGCGTGGTAAGGGCAGCCGCCAAACAGGTCATGCCACTGCGTGGTGGAAATGGAAGTGGCCGAAGTGACTAAGATACTGCTGCTCACGCCAACCGGAGTCATTGTCCCATGGTCCACGGTCCCGTGGCACCTGATCCGGTCCCAATCCGCCAGACCGACTCCGACGTTCTGAGGGCCCTTCTTTCGCGTGTCCTGGATGGAGACGGAGGCTGTTCCAAACCTATCGTCTGGGTGTCCGGTTGGGTGTCCGGTCAGCTTGTATTGGTACGTGACCTGGCCGCCGCCCTCCACCAACTGGACCAGCGGGCGCTCCGACTCCACCCAGCTGGTGGAACAGTCGTAGTCGATAACGACGGAGTCGGGGCAGGTGCGGAAGAGGATCGGGCGTGGGCGGCTGCCGTCGCGAATCGTCAAACTGAAACGGTCAGTCAGTGGGGGTGAGCCGGTCACGTGCGGGTCGGCGCCGCCGCCCACGTTGGTGGCGGACCCGTGCGTCGGCCCATCGAACTCGGCGTTTGACGCCAGACTAATGGTGATCGCTTCGTCTTCTTCCTGACTGGAGTCATTTTCGGCGGCGACCTTCAGGACGGCAGTCTGCGCGCCCGCGCCGCTGAAGGTGACGACCTGGTGCGCGAAATCCCCCCCGCTATCGACCACGGGCTGACCCAGGGATACCCCGGTATTGGGCGAGTCTGCGTCCAGCGTGATGGACCAATCCGACGTGGTGACGGCGTCCCCGATATGGAGGATGTGCAGCGGCACGGCGATGACCTCGGCGGGCCCGTGGTCCCCGGCGCCCACCAGCGGGCGGCTCAGGCTCACCTCGAACTGCGCCGTGTCGCCTTCGTACAGCGTGTCCTCGCCGGTGTCAACGCGCGTCAGGGTGACCTCCGTCGGGTCGTTATCGACCACGGTCAGCAGGACCGTGCGGTCTGCGGGGACGACGGTAAACGTGACGCCCGGGGTATTGGGGGAGTTGGGATAGATCTGCACGTAGGCGTAGTTGGGTCTGTCCACGCTGTCGTCGTTCGGATGTATTCCATAGTCGATACTGGTCTGACCCTCGGCTATCAGCGTGCTGATCACCTGCGTATTCCCGTTCGGGGCAGTGCCCGGGGACCCCATGTCGATGCCTCCGGCCGGCGCCGCGCTGTCCAGGGTGAAGCGAAGGGTCCGTTGGCCGACCGAGCCTCCTTCGTTCATGGTGGGGTAGGTGAAGCCGGCCGGGGGGCCGGCGCCGGCGATGGACATCGTGATCGTGCGCGTGGTCTGCGCCGCGGCGTCAGGCGCGCTGCCGACGAACAGGGCCAGCAGCAGCGCCGGGAGCAGGCCGAACAGCAGCGCCGCCCGGCGCCAGGCTCCGGCCTTTGCCCCGGCGACGGTAGAACCGGTCAAGAAAGACCCGGTCAAGAAAGATAACGATTGCATCAGGAACCTCCGGAACGTTATGAGTGGCCGAAATTCGCGGGTTCTACCCGGGAGCGGCGCGGCCGTTTCAGTCCGGCCGGGGAACGGGTGAAAAGGAACACGTGAAAAGGCCCGGCCAACTCACGTTGGCCGGGCCCATCCGATGTTCACGCAACGACGTCTCGGCTGCTATCCGCTGCTGAAGCTGGAAAGCGCCGGCGTCCCTGGAATTTACATGCCTCAGGTCGGGGGGGGGGGGGCTGAAAGGGGTAGGTAACGGCTGAAGAGCCACCTAACTATTATCATATTATTTTTATGGCCCTCACTCCCCGGCAACATCGGCCGGAACGCAACACAGGATGATTGTCGGTTTTCAATCAACTGACGCTCAAGCAACAGAAGCCAGCGCCGCTGGGCGGCGGTCATTGTGCGCAGATTATACAAGAATTCCCGCGACCCTGTCCTGCAACATTCGCGCCGGTTTCTGCATGTTCTGAATTGCGCGTGGGAAAGCCGTGTCTTGAGAACGGGCGGGAGTCGGCGGAAACGCCCCCGTAATCTGAGTGCGGGACGGCACATCCCCGTCCGGGCCTGAGTTGATGGTAGGCAGTACCATCTTTGAGATGTGGCTTGGCCTGTGACCCTTTGCAACATATCCTATCTCAAATCCCCAGCTATCGTTGGGATGCCTCGCTTGATGCCCACCGGCTATAGATGCGTTCGAAAGGCGTGATCATGCCGTTGGCGGGTATGTTCCAAGTGAAGAAGTCGCGGTTGTCAACCGCATGCACGAAGACATCCTGGAACTTCTCCAACAGGCTCGGCGGCGCCGAATACTCCAGCATCAGTTCATACAGGTCATACAAGGGATCCGGGATGGTAGTTTCATCGAGGTAGATCTCGAAAGCCGCGCTGAAGTCCCTGAAGGCGACGCAAGAGTACACATAGTTCGCCTGCGGCCACCTGTCTTGCGTCAGGTTGCTCCTTGAATGCTCGTAGTCCTTCCTGCGAAGGTTGACGCGCTCGATGAGCGCCTCTTCCAGGGTGTCGTTCGATTCAGGGATACGGTGGTACTGCTTCGCCTCGCTGGTCTCCCAGTGCTTCTCCGGCGTCCAGTCGTCCGTCGAATATCCGCCGTTGGGCAGGTCGGACGCCACGTAGTAGCGCGCGTGCTTGCAGAAGTTGGCCAGGTCCTCATAACCGCCCTTGTTGCACGGCCCGCCCATATCGACGACGCCCAGAGGCTTGCCCAGCCGCCCCGTCCAGGTTGCGAGAAAGGCGTCGGCATCACGGTTCTTCAGCTGCTTTTCGAACAGGTCGCCCCCCGGCCCGCCATGTCCATTGAACATGAGATGATGCTCCGCATCCGGATGGCGGTGGACCAGCATCCGGGCGAAATCTTCAAAGGCGGCCCGCAGGAAATCGCTGCGCTCGTCCGAGGATTCCTCCGGCATGTCTTCGTGGACACTGATCGCGTACTGCTCCCGGTAGGCGATGACTTCGGAAGCTGGGACATCGCCGAAGACGCCGAAGAAGGGGTCGTAATCGTTGGGGAAGGTGTACAGGCGCACCGAATCGGTCTCCTCCCATATCGCCGCTTCATAGTGGCGGAGGCTTTCGCTCTCCTTCTCGGGAGCGGCCTCGGTCCAGCCTCCTGCTAAAGAGAAAGGGACCCAATCCTCGCTCACGAGCACGACCCGCAAGATGACGTGGGCCTGCTGAGGGAAAGGCGCGGCAGCCGGACCAGCGGCAGCGCCGGTCGGGGGAGTGGGCATTGGTGTGGGGGTGGACATGGCGCCTGGAGGAGGAGACTCCAGCCCGCAGAATTGGCTGGCCCTGATGAACTCCTCCGGCGTTTCGCCCAAGCTGGCTGCCTGCATGGCTTCCACCAGTTGCGCCGGTCCGCCCAACTCCTCGAACAGGCAGGCCGCGCGCTCTCTGTCCTCCGGTTGCATACCAAGCCTGGATGCATAGATCTCCCATTCGGCATCGGTCATGCAAACCACGGTAACGTTGAGCGCGACCATGCCCAGGGCCAGAGAATTGGCGGGAGCATTCCCAGCAACGGCTGGCGCCAGCAGCGCCCGTAGGTCCAGCGGAACGAATCCCTCCCGAATGCACACTGAAGTATCCTGGCTGAAGGGTTCAACCTGCCCGACCAGTTGGGTCAGGAACAGACGCAGCACCGTATCGTCTTGCAGGCAGTTGACGATGGCTGAGGCGGTCTCCGGTGAGCCGCCCGGAGCACTTCCTGCCATCTGCAACAGTTCCTGGGGGCCGATACCCTTGCCGCTGAGGCAGGAACGTTCATTGGGCGAAAGTTCAGTGAAGAATTGCTGTGGGTCGTCCAGCTCCACAGGACTCAGATCATCTGGCGGCAACCCCTGGTTTTCGGTGTCACCAGGTGCGGGAAAACCGAATTCCGTCTCGATGCCGCAGGTTTCCACCGCCACACCCAGCGCCGCGCTCTCCTCCATCGTCAACCCTTTTCCCGTCGGGTCTGTTCCCGAGAGGACGGCAATGATGCGTTCGCCGGAGGGTGTTCCCGCCAACTCGTCCATTAAGCACCGGATTTCGTCCGGGTTGGGCGCTGGCCCTTCACCCGGCGGCGTCAGATTTGCAGCCTCATCAGGGGTTAGACACGACAGTAGCCGCAACTCTGAATGCCCTCCCGCCACATCACCCGGCTGGGTGAGAGCTTGAGCCAGGGCAGGGTCCGTCTCCAGGAGTTCAGCTATGCACTCACGGGTTTCGACGCTGAAACCACCTGCGGCAATCGACAACATTGAGACCCTTGCCGCAACCAGGCGCTCTCCCACAAGACAACTCTCGACCGGAGACGATGCGTTGCCATTGCCCGTCAATAGGTCGCGGGCGTATCCCATGAGCGGCGTCCCCAAGAAACTTTGGTAGCTGTCGCCCATTCGGGCCTCCAGGCAGGCAGCTTCATCGGCGGAAAGCAACGCAATTAGGTCCTCTCCAGTAGAGGAACTGTCCAGTTCCCGGAAAATCGGGTTTGTTGAACGGGCGGGAACCGGGGTGGGAGTGTCTGGCGTGGGAGCCACCGTGGGCGCCGGCGTCGCGGTTGGTTCAACGGTAGAACCGTTCGTCGGAGTCTCCGCCGTGACCGTGGCGTCGGTAGTAGCCCGGATGTCGGCGGTGGGCCCGGGTTCGTGCTCTCCATCGCAACCGAGGATTACGGCCATTGATAATCCGACTGTCACGATCCACACGATACGTAGCAGAATCAAATTCCGCACGGAACGATCTATGCGACTGATCAAGGTTATCTTCTTGCCGAGTATTTCCAAAATAGGTCCCTTCCGCGCATTGTCATAGCGTCTGGAAGACAGGGCAAGCTGGCCTGACCTCACATTCGACGGCAAGTCCCAGCCATGCTCAACCTGCCCGATTCCATCCCAGGCGCCTGGTCCCCGAATCGCAACTCCCGACTACACCGGCATTGGTGGGATTCCAAGAGATCTCGGGCGCCGAGCCGCCCTTTTCGGCTTTATCCTATTATTCGGCATCCTTGATAGTCATGGTAGCCTTTTCGCGTGCTATGGTGGCCCCATCCGGATTCTCCAGCCACACCGTGAAGTGCTCATCCTCTTCGTCTTCGGTATCCTGCTTCAGGTTCACCTTTCCCGTCATAACGGTAACTCCCGGCGCAAAGACCAGCCGGCCACTCATTGTATCGTAGTCGGTCGTATGCGCGCGATTGTCCAAGCTCTCGCTGGGCAGGGTGTACCAACTTACCTGGACCTCCCGGCCCGATACCTCGGATAGAGTCACCCGGAACTCCAGGAAACTGTCTTCAAATCCTGATGCATCTTCGACGGAGACGGTCGGCGAAGCGTCATCGTCAACCACGTTGACCGTAGCTGAGCCCTGGGTGCCGGACACAGTGTAGCCCTCGCCGGATTCCAGTGTCGCGGCTATCGACCCGTCCAATTCGTCCAGAGAGTCGTCGGTGGTGGCGATGGTGAGGGTCGCGCTGCCGCCGGGGGAGACGGTGACCGTTTCCGACTCTGTGGTTACGCCGTAGTCGCCGACGACCTCAATACTCACATTCACCGAGATTTCAGCGGCCGGCGAGTCCGGATGGGCCGGGTTGGCCGTGATGGTGAACTCGGCGGTGCCACCCTCGGTTACGCCGCTGCCGCCGGTGATGCTCACCACCGGCTTGGGAAGGTCATCGTCAACCACGTTGACCGTGGCTGTTCCCTGGGTGCTGGACACAGTGTAGCCCTCGCCGGATTCCAGTGTCGCGGTTATCGACCCGTCCAATTCGTCCAGAGTGTCGCCGGCGGTGGCGATGGTGAGGGTCGCGCTGCCGCCGGGGGAGACGGTGACCGTTTCCGACTCTGTGGCCACCCCGTAGTCGCCGACGCCCTCAATGCTCACATTCACCGAGATATCAGCGGCCGGCGCGTCCGGATGCGCCGGGCTGGCCGTGATGGTGAACTCGGCGTTGCCGCCCTCGGTTACGCCACTGCCGCCGCTGATGCTCACCACCGGCTTGGGCAAGTCATCGTCAACCACGTTGACCGTAGCTGAGCCCTGGGCGCTGGACACGGTGTAGCCCTCGCCGGATTCCAGTGTCGCGGTTATCGACCCGTCCAATTCGTCCAGAGTGTCGCCGGCGGTGGCGATGGTGAGGGTCGCGCTGCCGCCGGGGGAGACGGTGACCGTTTCCGACTCTGTGGTTACACCGTAGTCGCCGGCGACCTCAATGCCTATATTCACCGAGAGATCGGCGGTTGGCGCGTCCGGATGGGCCGGGCCAGCCGTGATGGTGAACTCGGCGTCGCCACCCTCGGCTATGTCGCTGCCACCGGTGATGCTCACCACCGGCTTGGGCCAATCGTTGTCAATCACGTTGACCGTGGCTGATCCCTGGGTCCTGGATACAGTGTAGCCATCCCCCCAAGTCAGCGTCGCGTCTATCGACCCGTCCAATTCGTCCAGAGAGTCGTCGGTGGTGGCGATGGTGAGGGTCGCGCTGCCGCCGGGGGAGACGGTGACCGTTTTTGATTCTTTCGTTATCTCGTAGGCGATGATGACCGTGATGGATACATTCACGGACAGATCAGCGGACGGCGCGTCCGGATGGGCCGGGCTGGCCGTGATGGTAAATGTGGCATCATCGCCCTCAGTGATATCACCGCCGCCCGTAATGCTCACCACCGGCTTGGGCAAGTCGTTGTCAACCATGTTGACCGTAGCTGATCCCTGGGTGTTGGATACCGTGTAGGTAGCGTCCGGGTTCAGTCTCATTTCCAGCGTCTCACCGGTCTCGTGATCGTCATCGTCCCATGGGTGCCATTCATATCTCACAACGCCACCGGCAGGAACATCTACAATCTTTGAAGATGTTATTGTCTCGTAGTTGTTGCTATGGACTGTGGTTATCGACACCGGGAAGCTAACGATAGGAGCGGGGTCCAATGTGATTTTGAAGTAAGCGACCTCTCCCTCGATGATACTGTCAGTGAGCGCAACTATGCTCGCCTCCGGGACAAATCGGTCATTGTCCAAGATCTTCATGGTGTGATCTGACAGGTTGGGTTGAAGACTCACACTGTTCCCAACCGGGTTGGCAAGGGAGAATTCAATGGTTTCCGTACCTTCGCCGAGCTCATCATCGATAGTATTTACATCAGCGACAAAATACGTTGCATCGGCGGGGATGGTTACACGGTGGGGCAACGCCACGTAGTCTGCTCCGGCAGTGGCTGTGCCGCCCACTACGAAATCCACCGTTACGTCTTCCTGGTTAGATTTGCTCATATAAATCCCAATACTCCCTTGCTTTCCCTCCTCCACTTGCCTGGTTCCGTTTTGCGGGTCGATAAATATGACGCCCTCGTCATCGTCGGTTAGCGTCACCGTCGTGGGAGCCCCGGCGGTCACGGGCCCGGATACCACGTCGATAGAAATGGTAAACGTTTCGTCCGGTTCCACCATGTCGTTGTCCACCGGGTACACCGCGATCTCCCGGCTGGTCTCCCCTGACGCAAAGCTGAAGTGTTGATCAGCGGGGTACATATACGCGTCTTCACCGCGGCCCGCTTCCGAATCGGTGGAGTGTATCCGGAGAAGAACTGTCACCTCTGAAGTTATGGGCTTGTCCATGACTACTTTAATAGACAGTACATTGTCATCTTCATCGAGGGTATAGGAGGCCTTTTCAAAGCTGACCACCGCCTCCGCCGGAACCGGCTCGTCATCGTCCGCCACCTTCACCGTGGCTGATCCTTGCGTTGAGGACACCCGGTAGGCGCTACCCGCTTGCAGAGTCCCTGTTATGGACCCGTCGGGCTCGTCCACTGCGTCATCTACGGTGCCGACGGTAAATGTCGCGCTGCCGCTTGTCGGTATGGTCACGGTCCGATGGCCCGTTCCGGCGGCGCCGAAGCCGCTGGTGGCTACCACCGTTACCTTCACCGGCAGGGCCGCGCTGGGCGCCGGGCTGACCTTGACGGTGAACTCGGCGTCGCCGCCCTCGGTAATCCCGCTGCCCGCAGTGATGCTGATTTCCGGTGTTGCGGGTGAATCGTCGTTGTCCATGATATTCACGGTATGTTCTGACTGTTCAGGGTCAATGCTCACGCCGCTCCCAACCGGGTTGGCAATGATGAATATGAAGGTTTCCAAACCTTCAACCAGGTTGTCATCTATGGTATTCAGGGTGACGGCGAGAGCCTCGCTCCCAGCGGGGATGGTTACGCGGTGGTGCAACGTCACGTAGTCTTCTCCAGGGGTAGCGCTGCCCTTCACCACGCAATCCATCGTTACGTCTTCCTGGTGAGGTTTGTTCATTTGGACCCAGATAGTCCCCTGGCCTCCCTCCTCCACTTGCACGGTTAAGGGATGCGCGGAGTCATGAGGGTCAATTCTGATGACGGCCTGGTCATCGTCGGTTAGCGTCACCGTCGTGGGCGCCCCGGTAGCCACCGGACCGGATACGGAGCTCAGCGAAATAGTTAATGTTTCGTCAGGTTCCACCACGTCGTCGTCCAACAGGTCCAGCATGATTTCCCGGCTGGTTTCCCCTGGCGCAAAGATGATATCCCGGGGGCCCAGTTCTCCACGGCTGAGGTCAGCGAGGGAAATCTCAACGTCTCCATCTGGACCTATTCCCGCGTCGGTGGAGTGCGCCTGGAACCGAACTACTATCGCCGAGGTGAGGGCATTGTCCATTATGACTTTGACAAAGGCGTTGTTGTCATCCTCATTGAACGTATAGGAGGCCTTTTCAAAGCTGACCGTGGCTTCCGCCGGTCCCGTCTCGTCATTGTCCGCCACCGGCACCGTGTCTGTCCCCTGGGTTGGTGATACCGTGTGGTCATTGCCCGTTTGCAGCGTCCCTATTATCAACCCGTTGATCTCGTCCAGCTCGTCGTCTTCGGTGCTTACGGTAAAGGTCGCGCTGCCGCTCGTGGGTATGGTCACCTCCCGCCGGCCCGTTGCGACGCCGAAGTAGCCATCGGCCGTTACGCGAACGTCTACCGGCAGGGCCGCGCCGGGCGCCGGGCTGGCCGTGACGGTGAACTCGGCGTCGCCGCCCTCGGTAATCCCGCTGCCCCCGGTGATGCTGACTTCGGGCGCATCGTCGTTGTCGGTGATGGTGCCCGTGGCTTCGTCACCGCCAGTGGCCAGCGTGGCGTTGACCGGCGAGGACAGCTCCACCAGGAAGGTCTCGTCGGGCTCGTCCAGGGTGTCCTGGGTGGTCTGCACCGTCACCGCCACGCTGGACGCCCCGGCGGCGATGGTCGCCGTCCGGGCCGGACTCACCGCCGTGTAGTCCGTGCCCGCCGTGGCCGGGTGGGTTCCACTGGCGTCGTTGGCGGTGTTCCACTTCACCGTCACCGTCCGGTCCGACACCGGGTCCAGCCCGATGGTGAAGCTCACCGCCCCGCCCTCGGCGATGCTCCCGTCGGCGATGGACAGCTGGGCCGCGTCGTCGTCGGTGATGGTTCCCTCCCCCTCGTCGGCCCCCTCCACGCCGGACACCGTGGCGTTGGTGGCCCCGCTCAGGGTGACGACGACCGTCTCGTTCAACTCGTCCACCAGGTCGCCCTTGACCGGCACCAGGATGTTGGCCGTCCGCGTCCCCGCCGCGATGGTCACGCTCTTGGTCGCCGGGTCGGCGTAGTCGTCGTCGGCGGTGGCCGTCCCGCCCAGGGTGTAGGTCACGGTGACCTGCTGCCCGCTCACCGCCGACAGGGTCACCGGGAAGCTCAGGTTCACGGTGGTCTTGGGGTCGTTCCCCTCGGTCACCGCCGCCGCGTTCCCCACCGACACCGTCGGCGCTGCGTCATCATCAATAATCGTGAATGTTAAATCAGGGATGTCAACTCCGGGCAGCGTAGCCGTGAGAGTCAGCGTCTCATTCGCCTCATCCAAGGCGTCATCGATGGGATCCAACGTGAAACTCCCCTGAACATTGCTTGCTCCGGCAGGAATGGTCAGCGTCCAGTCAGATACCGCAGTGTAGTCCACGCCCGACGTGGCCAGGTCTCCGTCCTGTCCTACGCTCACCGTTACCGTTTGGTCTGTGTTGAAAGTGGTTCCGCTCAAACTGACGGTGAAAGTCATGGTAGGCGCATTTGCAACATTCTCTACTACTTCGCGCAATGAACCCGGTGAGGGTACAATTATCGCTTTTATCGCTTTCTTGGGCGCCCCGTCGTTGTCGGTGATGGTGCCCGTGGCTTCGTCACCGCCAGTGGCCAGCGCTGCGTTGGTGGGCGAGGACAGTTCCACCAGGAAGGTCTCGTCGGGTTCGTCCAGGCTGTCCTGGGTGGTCTGCACCGTCACCGTGGTCGAGGCGGCTCCGGCCGCGATGGTGGCCGTACGGGCCGGGCTCACCGCCGTGTAGTCCGTGCCCGCCGTGGCCGGATGGGTTCCGCCGGCGTCGTTGGCCGTGTTCCACTTCACGGTGACCGTCCGGTCCGACACCGGGTCCAGGGCGATGGTGAAGCTGACCGCGCTGCCCTCGGCGATGCTCCCGTCGGCGATGGACAGCTCCGCCGCGTCGTCGTCGGTGATGGTTCCCTCCCCCTCGCCGGCCCCCTCCACGCCGGACACCGTGGCGTTGGTGGCCCCGCTCAGGGTGACGACGACCGTCTCGTTCAACTCGTCCACCAGGTCGCCCTTGACCGGCACCAGGATGTTGGCCGTCCGCGTCCCCGCCGCGATGGTCACGCTCTTGGTCGCCGGGTCGGCGTAGTCGTCGTCGGCGGTGGCCGTCCCGCCCAGGGTGTAGGTCACCGTCACCTGCTGACCGCTCACCGCCGACAGCGTCACCGGGAAGCTCAGGTTCACGGTGGTCTTGGGGTCGTTCCCCTCGGTCACCGCCGCCGCGTTCCCCACCGACACCGTCGGCGCCCCGTCGTTGTCGGTGATGGTTCCGGTGGCCTGGTCCTTGCCGGTGGCCAGGGTCGCGTTGACCGGCGAGGACAGTTCCACCAGGAAGGTCTCGTCGGGTTCGTCCAGGCTGTCCTGGGTCGTCTGCACCGTCACCACCACGCTGGAGGCTCCGGCGGCGATGGTCGCCGTCCGCGCCGGACTCACCGCCGTGTAGTCCGTGCCCGCCGAGGCCGGATGGTCGCCGCTGGCGTCGTTGGCCGTGTTCCACTTCACCGTCACCGTCCGGTCCGACACCGGGTCCAGCCCGATGGTGAAGCTCACCGCCCCGCCCTCGGCGATGCTCCCGTCGGCGATGGACAGCTCCGCCGCGTCGTCGTCGGTGATGGTTCCCTCCCCCTCGCCGGCTCCCTCCACCGCCGACACGGTGGCGTTGGTCGCCCCGCTCAGGGTCACCGTCACCGTCTCGTTGAGCTCGTCCACCACGTCGCCCTTCACCGGCACCAGGAGGTTGGCGGTCCGGGTTCCGGCGGCGATGCTCACGCTCTTGGCCGCCGGGTCGGCGTAGTCGTCATAGGCGGTGGCGGTGCCGCTCAGGGCGTAGGTGACGGTGACCTTCTGGCCGCTCACCGCCGACAGGGTCACCGGGAAACTCATATCCACGGTGGTCTTGGGGGCGTTCCCCTCGGTCACCGCCGCGGCGTTGCCCACCGACACCGTGGGCGTCGGGTCGTTGTCGGTGATGGTGAAGGTCAATTCCGGGATGGCGACGCCGCTCAGCTCCGCCGTGAGCGTCAGCGTCTCGTCCGCCTCGTCCAGGTCGTCGTCGATGGGATCCAGCGTGAAGCTCCCCTGGACGCTCCCGGTTCCCGCCGGAATGGTCAGCGTGAAGTCCGGCACCGCGGTGTAGTCCACGCCCGACTTGGCCGGGTCGCCGGCCTTGCCCACGCTCACCGTTACCGTCTGGTCGGTGTTGAAAGTGGTTCCGGTCAGGCTGACGGTGAAGGTGATGGTGGGCGCCGTCACGACGTTTTCCATCACGCTGGTCGCGCTGACCGTTTGCGGCGCGATGATGCCGGCGTTCGGCGCCTCGTCGTTGTCGATGATGGTGCCGGTGGCCTGGTCGCCCCCGTGCGCCAGCGTGGCGTTGGTGGGCGAGGACAGTTCCACCAGGAAGGTCTCGGCGGGTTCGTCCAGGCTGTCCTGGGTGGTCTGCACCGACACCGTGGTCGAGGCGGTCCCGGCGGCGATGGTCGCCGTCCGCGCCGGACTTACCGCCGTATAATCCGCGGCTCCCGCCGGGTGGTCGCCGCTGGCGTCGTTGGCGGTGTTCCACTTCACCGTCACCGTCCGGTCCGACACCGGGTCCAGCCCGATGGTGAAGCTCACCGCCCCGCCCTCGGCGATGCTCCCGTCGGCGATGGACAGCTGGGCCGCGTCGTCGTCGGTGATGGTTCCCTCCCCCTCGTCGGCCCCCTCCACGCCGGACACCGTGGCGTTGGTGGCCCCGCTCAGGGTGACGACGACCGTCTCGTTCAACTCGTCCACCAGGTCGCCCTTGACCGGCACCAGGATGTTGGCCGTCCGCGTTCCGGCGGCGATGGTCACGCTCTTGGTCGCCGGGTCGGCGTAGTCGTCGTCGGCGGTGGCCGTCCCGCCCAGGGTGTAGGTCACCGTCACCTGCTGACCGCTCACCGCCGACAGCGTCACCGGGAAGCTCAGGTTCACGGTGGTCTTGGGGTCGTTCCCCTCGGTCACCGCCGCCGCGTTCCCCACCGACACCGTCGGCGCCCCGTCGTTGTCGGTGATGGTTCCGGTGGCCTGGTCCTTGCCGGTGGCCAGGGTCGCGTTGACCGGCGAGGACAGTTCCACCAGGAAGGTCTCGTCGGGTTCGTCCAGGCTGTCCTGGGTGGTCTGCACCGACACCGTGGTCGAGGCGGTCCCGGCGGCGATGGTCGCCGTCCGCGCCGGACTTACCGCCGTATAATCCGCGGCTCCCGCCGGGTGGTCGCCGCTGGCGTCGTTGGCGGTGTTCCACTTGACGGTCACCGCCCGGTCCGACACCGGGTCCAGCCCGATGGTGAAGCTCACCGCCCCGCCCTCGGCGATGCTCCCGTCGGCGATGGACAGCTCCGCCGCGTCGTCGTCGGTGATGGTTCCCTCGCCCTCGTCGGCCCCCTCCACGCCGGACACCGTGGCGTTGGTGGCCCCGCTCAGGGTGACGATGATCGTCTCGTTCCGCTCGTCCACCAGGTCGCCCTTGACCGGGATCAGGATGTTGGCCGTCCGCGTCCCCGCCGCGATGGTCACGCTCTTGGTCGCCGGGTCGGCGTAGTCGTCGTCGTCGGTGGCCGTCCCGCCCAGGGTGTAGGTCACCGTCACCTGCTGACCGCTCACCGCCGACAGCGTCACCGGGAAGCTCAGGTTCACGGTGGTCTTGGGGTCGTTCCCCTCGGTCACCGCCGCCGCGTTCCCCACCGACACCGTCGGCGCCCCGTCGTTGTCGGTGATGGTTCCGGTGGCCTGGTCCTTGCCGGAGGCCAGGGCGGCGTTGACCGGACCGGACAGTTCCACCAGGAAGGTCTCGTCGGGTTCGTCCAGGCTGTCCTGGGTGGTCTGCACCGACACCGTGGTCGAGGCGGTCCCGGCGGCGATGGTCGCCGTCCGCGCCGGACTTACCGCCGTATAATCCGCGGCTCCCGCCGGGTGGTCGCCGCTGGCGTCGTTGGCGGTGTTCCACTTCACCGTCACCGTCCGGTCCGACACCGGGTCCAGCCCGATGGTGAAGCTCACCGCCCCGCCCTCGGCGATGCTCCCGTCGGCGATGGACAGCTGGGCCGCGTCGTCGTCGGTGATGGTTCCCTCCCCCTCGTCGGCCCCCTCCACGCCGGACACCGTGGCGTTGGTGGCCCCGCTCAGGGTGACGACGACCGTCTCGTTCAACTCGTCCACCAGGTCGCCCTTGACCGGCACCAGGATGTTGGCCGTCCGCGTTCCGGCGGCGATGGTCACGCTCTTGGTCGCCGGGTCGGCGTAGTCGTCGTCGGCGGTGGCCGTCCCGCCCAGGGTGTAGGTCACCGTCACCTGCTGACCGCTCACCGCCGACAGCGTCACCGGGAAGCTCAGGTTCACGGTGGTCTTGGGGTCGTTCCCCTCGGTCACCGCCGCCGCGTTCCCCACCGACACCGTCGGCGCCCCGTCGTTGTCGGTGATGGTGCCGGTGGCCTGGTCCTTGCCGGAGGCCAGGGCGGCGTTGACCGGACCGGACAGTTCCACCAGGAAGGTCTCGTCGGGTTCGTCCAGGCTGTCCTGGGTCGTCTGCACCGTCACCACCACGCTGGAGGCTCCGGCGGCGATGGTCGCCGTCCGCGCCGGACTCACCGCCGTGTAGTCCGTGCCCGCCGAGGCCGGGTGGTCGCCGCTGGCGTCGTTGGCGGTGTTCCACTTGACGGTCACCGCCCGGTCCGACACCGGGTCCAGCCCGATGGTGAAGCTCACCGCCCCGCCCTCGGCGATGCTCCCGTCGGCGATGGACAGCTCCGCCGCGTCGTCGTCGGTGATGGTTCCCTCGCCCTCGTCGGCCCCCTCCACGCCGGACACCGTGGCGTTGGTGGCCCCGCTCAGGGTGACGATGATCGTCTCGTTCCGCTCGTCCACCAGGTCGCCCTTGACCGGGATCAGGATGTTGGCGGTCCGGGTTCCGGCGGCGATGCTCACGCTCTTGGCCGCCGGGTCGGCGTAGTCGTCATAGGCGGTGGCGGTGCCGCTCAGGGCGTAGGTGACGGTGACCTTCTGGCCGCTCACCGCCGACAGGGTCACCGGGAAACTCATATCCACGGTGGTCTTGGGGGCGTTCCCCTCGGTCACCGCCGCGGCGTTGCCCACCGACACCGTGGGCGTCGGGTCGTTGTCGGTGATGGTTCCGGTGGCCTGGTCCTTGCCGGTGGCCAGGGTCGCGTTGACCGGCGAGGACAGTTCCACCAGGAAGGTCTCGTCGGGTTCGTCCAGGGTGTCCTGGGTGGTCTGCACCGTCACCGCCACGCTGGACGCCCCGGCGGCGATGGTCGCCGTCCGGGCCGGACTCACCGCCGTGTAGTCCGTGCCCGCCGTGGCCGGGTGGGTTCCACTGGCGTCGTTGGCGGTGTTCCACTTCACCGTCACCGTCCGGTCCGACACCGGGTCCAGCCCGATGGTGAAGCTCACCGCGCTGCCCTCGGCGGCGCTGGCGTCGGCGATGGACAACTGGGCCGCGTCGTCGTCGGTGATGGTTCCCTCCCCCTCGCCGGCTCCCTCCACCGCCGACACGGTGGCGTTGGTCGCCCCGCTCAGGGTCACCGTCACCGTCTCGTTGAGCTCGTCCACCAGGTCGCCCTTCACCGGCACCAGGAGGTTGGCGGTCCGGGTTCCGGCGGCGATGCTCACGCTCTTGGCCGCCGGGTCGGCGTAGTCGTCATAGGCGGTGGCGGTGCCGCTCAGGGCGTAGGTGACGGTGACCTTCTGGCCGCTCACCGCCGACAGGGTCACCGGGAAACTCATATCCACGGTGGTCTTGGGGGCGTTCCCCTCGGTCACCGCCGCGGCGTTGCCCACCGACACCGTCGGCGCCCCGTCGTTGTCGGTGATGGTTACCACGGCGGTGGCGGCCCCTTCGGGCAGCGCCGCGTTGGTGGGCGAGGACAGCTGCACCAGGAAGGTCTCGTCCCCTTCCAGGGCGGAGTCCTCCGTGGTTTGCACCTCCACGATGGCGCTGGTGGCTCCTGCCTTGATGGTCACGGTCTGCGCCGGGCTCACCGCCGTGTAGTCGGTCCCCGCCGTAGCCGGGCTGGCGTCGTCGCGCGTGTCGGCGGCCGTGTTCCACTTGACGGTCACGTCATTGATGGAGGGGTTTGAAAGGGAGATGGTGACCTGCGCCTTTTCGCCCTCCTCCACCGCCGGGGCGGCGACGGACAGCGCCGCCGCGTCATCGTCGATGATGGTCCCTATGACAGCATAGCGGTGATTCAAAGCCAGAGACTCAGCGTCCTCTGTCCCCTGGTTTTTATCAATATATGAAACTATGCCCACCGAGAACGCCTCGTTTACCTCGTCGAGGTCGTCGTCGGTGGTTGGGACCGACAAGGTCACAGTGTCCTTCCCCTCGAACCGCACGATATTCCCGCCCGAAACGTAGTTGGAGGTGTAGTCGCTATCGGGGTCGGCTTTGGTGAGCGGGGGCAATATAAGGGCGGGATAGCCCTCGGTACGCCAATTTAAGGCAGGGACGGTATCATCCCTGCGGGTGACGCTGAAGACAACGGCTTCGCCCTCGGTGGCCGAGCTGCTCTTGACGGTCAGGTCATCGCCCGTTAGGGCGTGATCTTTGTCCCGGTTGGCCACTTGGACAGCGCCGGCCTTGACGCCGGTGTAATCGGCTCCACTGACCTGATGCCTGATTTCATACAAGGGGGCGAGGTTACTGGGTTTAACGCCGGTAATCGTCACCGTCTGGGGTGTATTCCAGTTGCCGCTATCAAAGGTAAGGGTGGTTGGTGAGATAAATTGGGAATCAGTGGCGCCTCTGGCTTTCGGGAGTACCTCGAGCTTGATCGTCACAACGCCGTCGCCGGGATGGGGCTGGCTGTTCAGGACCACGGTGTATTCGGCGGTGTCGCCTGCGTTTACCTCCACGGAGTCCTTCGAGATTGTGACGCCCCGGACGTCGTCATCGGTGACGGTAACGATAACGGAACCCGCCGCGAACCCCTCGTAGTCGGCGTGTTGTGCGCCATGGGTAATGACGTAGCGCGGGTTCTTCAAATTGTCCAGGTCATCGTTCCCGCCGGTGAAGGTGACCGTCTGGGGCTGGTCCCAGTCGTCGGGGCCGAAAACAAGCGTTGCGGTATCCACGCTGAGTAAGGGGGCGGTGTTCACGCCCCGGACGGTTACAGTTACGTCGCCGGTCGGCTGGGTATCCAGGACGATGGTATAGCTGTCCGTTCCGCCATTTTCCGCCACGGACAGGGCTTTCTTGGAGAAAGTGATGCCCCTGTCGTCGTCGTCGGTGACGGTGGCGGCGACGGTGTACTCGACGGTAGCCGAGAAACCTCTGCCGCTGGCCACCAGCGTGATCGAGGCCTCGCGCTTGTCGTCCGCGTTGTCCACCTTGTCGTCCACGCCGGTGACGGTGACCGTCTGCGCCTGGTTCCAGTCGCCGGGCTTGAAGGTGAGCTCGGTCTGGTCCAGGGTTAGTGCGCCGGTCTCCCCCGTAGTGGTGAGAGCGACGGTGATGTCGCCCGTCGGCTGGGAATCGAGCGCAACCGTAAAACTGTCCGTTCCCGCCTTCTCCGCCACGGTTACGGAGTTCTTGGACAGGACCAGGCTGCGCCCGCCCGCCGTCACCTGCACGGCCGCGGTGTCCGTGTTGCCGTCTTCGTCGGTGGCTCGCACGGTGGCGCTGTAGATGTTGTTCTTGTCTTTGTCCGTCGGCTTTTCGAAGTCCCGATCCGACAGCGTCACCTCGCCGGTATCCGGGTCGATGCTGAAGTCGTCGGCGTCATCGCCCTCCAGCGTCCAGGTCACGTGGCCCAGCGGCCTGCCGGTGATGCTGGGGGTTGGCGCAGTCCAGATCTGGCCGGCCTTCACCGTAACGTCGCCCGCGCTGTCAAGGCCGGCGATCATCAGCGAGGCATGGTCGTCGTCCCGAATGGTGATCCGGGATGTCCTGGAACTGTCGTACACCAGGCCTTGTGAGATTGGAATCGTAAATCTTGCGTAAACACCTATGTCCTCGTCGGTTTCGATCGCGCTGTCTTCGTTCGTGGTCAAGGTTTTTGCTACGCGGTTATTGCCGTCCAGTAGGAGAGTCGTCTCGCTTAAAAGATTCCCGTCAAATTCTACGTAGTCATCGTTTGCAGTTGCCGGGTGGCTCAATCCGTCGTCCCTGAAAAATATCGCGATCCGGTTGAACCAACCGACGCCGTACGCAATGGGGTCGGAGAATTTCGCCAGGATCTCCACATCCTCGCCCTCGTCCACCACCCGGTCGGGGATGGTCATCGTTCGCTCGGTGGAGTCGGTGATGGTTACGGTGGCCTCGCCGCCCACCGGGTGAACGTTCAGCAGCCCCTCCGAGGGGTCCTTGAGGGCAACGGTGAACGTCTCCGGCAGTGGCTCCACCAGGTGGTCGGCGTTTATCGGTATGCTGATTGTTTTCTCGGTCTCACCCGGGCTGAAGGTGACCGTATTGTCCTGGTTCCCGTAGTCCCGGCCGGCAATGGCGGTGCCGTCCCTGGTTTCATAGGAAACTCGCACCTCTTCTGTGCTCGCCTGGGAGAGGCTGATGGTGAGGATTGCGTTGCCCGCGTCCTCACCGACGCGGACGTCGCTGACGGACGCCTGGGGACGGTCATTGTCCACGATGATGGTGGTAAGCGCAAAGCCATTCCAAAGAAGATGCGGAGACATTGTTGACCAGAATTCGCCGCCATGCCCAATCAGCCACATCGACGCGATTTCGTTGTCTTCAGATATGGAGTCGTCATCAATTCTTACAAAAACCGCGAAGTTATGCTCCTCAAGAGTTGAAACATACTCGGCGAAGATGTGCGCGGTAACGCCCTCCTGCTTTGCCACGCCACTGCACGGGTAATTGATATAGTAACCGGCGTTAGCGGGGTCCAGCTTGCCCTCTCCGCTAACGCCATCCTTTGAATGAGCTAATGCGAAATCCCTGACATTGGCCTCGCTCAACGGAGTGCCTGGATGTGGGAATCCAAGGAAGGAGTAGTTATCGAGGGAGCAATTGATGAAACCTAACCTTCCTACCTGCCAGAAATCGTCCTCAGTTCGCGCAGGGAGCTTGAAGTGCACGACATAGGTCTTGCCCTCCTCAACCACTGCGGGCAGCGGTTGGTGCATAATCAGGTTAACGGCGTCGTCGTCCTGGATTTCCCCGTAGGCGATGGGGTTGCGGATGACCATGGCGGTCTCATCCCCGCTCACCACAACCCCAAACCGCTCAATGCTTTCGTACGCAGTGTCGTCCAGGATCGTCACCGACACCGTTTTTTCCGTCTCGCCCGCGGCGAAGGTAAGGCTGCCGGATTGGACCGCCGTGAAGTCATTCAGACCTTCCGCAGCAGCGCCGCCGCTCTTGGCGACGTAGAACCCGCCGCCGGGACCGTCCTCGGTCCGCCACTGGATGGTGACCGGCGACGTCTGCTCCGGGGTCAGGGTCACGGTGAACTCGGCCGCGGCGCCGGACCCCTCGGTAACGGGCGCGGCGTCGGCGATGGAGATTTCCATCAGGCCGTTGTCCGTGATCGTGCCGACGGCAGTGGGGTCCCGGTACTTGGCATGGCGCGCGTGGGCCAACTGCACTTTGAACCGCTCGGTGGTTTCCGGCACCCTGTCTTCCAGGGTTTGCACCGTGATGGTCTTCGTCTGTTCCCCGGGGGCGAAGTTGACGGTCCGGCGCCGCTCCACCCCAACATAGTCATGGTCAAGGGTGGTTGCGGTGTCGTCTTCAGTCACCCACAGGACGGATACCTCATTCTCGGAGGTTCCCTCCAGCGTGATGGTGAAGCTCAGTTCGCCGCCCTCTTCAACCGTCGCGTCGGCTATGGAAATCCAGGGCCGCGAGTCGTCGTCGCGGATGGTCACCACCCCCCGCTGTTCGTCGGCCACGGCGCCGGTGATGGACTCCAGCACCACCATGAACTGTTGGTCCATCTCGTCCACCGTGTCCTGCAGCGTCGGGATCTCCGGCAGGGATACACTGGTTGCCCCGGCAGGGATGGTGACCGTCGTGGCGGTGGTACTGGTGTAATCCTTGCCGGCCTTGGCCTTGTGGGCGTCGCTGCCGCCGTCGTCAAGGCCGCCGTCCCCGGTCTTCCAGGTGAAGGTGACGTCGGTGGCGGCCGGCGGGTCCAGGGTTACCTCGAATTGGGCGGGCCAGCCCTCCGTAACCGTATCCTTGACCGCAGCCACCGACAGCGCCGGCCCGTCCACGATGCTCGCAGTGGGCATGGGAGAGTTAGTGCGGATATCTGCGACGGCGAAGCCGCTGCCAAAGATCTCCTTCAGCTTCTGCTGATCAGCGACCGCGGGCGGGGTCTCCTCGACCGGGTCCCCCTCTGGGAAAAGCAACAAAGTGTCCAAATTGAAAGAGAACTTCTCTATGCCCTCTCCGCTGACTGAATCGGCGAGGACCGGCACGGACTGCGTGGCCTCAGTAGATCCCTTGGGGACACGCACCGAATAACCCATTCTGCCCGCTGCTTTGAAGTCGCTGCCCGCCGTGGCCGTGCCGTCCACCGTGCTGACTCCCGCCATCACGTCGTACCCGATGGGGTGGGATATAGTGAGGCGCAACACCGCGTCTTCGCCCTCCACTATGGTGGGGTCGTCCAGGGTGAAGGAAAGCTTCAGGTTTTGGTCGTCGTTGTGGATAATGCCGGTTGACGTGATGGGGCCGCTGGGGCAGTTGCCGGCGCCCGGAAAGCAGGCGTTCACCGGGTTGGAGAACTGCACGGTCACCGACTCGTCGGGCTCCTCGTCGTAATCGCCCGTCACCTCGATGTCAACGGTCTTTCTGAACTCGCCGGGCAGGAAGGTGAGGGTTCCGGCCGTGAGGGCCGTGTAGTCGGTGCCCGAGGTGGCCGGATCCTTCTGCCCGCTCCCCGAATCTTCGGCGTAGTCCACCGTTACCGTCCGGGCGCTGGGATTGCTCAACTGCACGCGGTATTGGAGGGTCGCCGTCTCGCCGTCGTCCGGCTCGTCCACCTCGCCCGGTGATACAAACAGGGTAGGCGGATCGTCATTGTCTGCAATGAATGCGCTGGCCCAGATGCCGAAGCCGCCAAGTTCCAAGGTTTGTCCACCCTTCTGTGGAGTCGGATTGCTCACGCTTTTTATCCCCCGGAAGTTGCCGAATTCCACACCCAGGCACTCTTCGGGTTCATCCAGGAAATCATCAAAGGTTGGTATGGCGAAGGTCTTCGCCTGGTCCCCTGCTCCCCTGCTCCGAAGATGAGCTGTGTGGGTTCCACTTCCCGATAGTCAACGCCCGGGGTTGGCTGGGGATAAGTCGCTCGCCGCCGGCAACCGGCGTCGGATACCATGACCTGAGCTCTCGCTGATTCACCCTCGGCCAGGGCCCGGTCCAGGGTGGCGACCAAATTCGACGTTTTGCCCTCGATTACGGTCACGTTGTCAACGTGCATTTCAACCACGTCGTCGTGGCTGTAGATGGTGCCGACGACCGTAAGGGTGGTGTCCGCTGCGCCGTCGCCGTCCAGGTCCGGGAATTCCACCCCGTGTTGAGGATTGCTGAGCGTCAGGGTAAAGGTCTCCGGCAGTTCCACCAAGAGATCGTCAACCGGGGTTACCCAAATCACCTGCTCGGTGGAGCCTGCATCAAACTGCAGGCTGCCGCTGGCGGGCAGGACGTCGCCTGATTTATTGGATATGGTGTAGTCGGCTGCGCTGGCTTTGCCCGGGTCCGTACTGGCGGATATTTCGTAAGACATCAGGCTTCGCGCCGATGTAGAGACCGCCTCGGCAGGCGCATTGATACGAAACGAGACTTTGTCCCGGTCCTTTTCGGCCTGCGTATTCCCGTCGTCCCACAGTTCCAAACCGTAGTCGCCGTTGGCGAGTCCGGTTTCTGCGTTGTAATTGACGGTTATGGGCGCGGGCCGCTGCGTGATTTTTATGATATTGGACTTCCACTTATTAGGGAGTTCCAATTCGCCCTCAACACCGAAAAATTCGAGAATAAAAACTTCCGGTGCCGTGCTTGATTCCGGCACGAGATCCCATATCGTTTGAATTGTGAAGGTATGGGTGAGCGCTCTGGCATTCCCATCTCCGTCTGCACCCGTGCCGAGATACAACGCTCCCTGAATATATTCGTAGTCGTCGCCGACTGTAGCAGTATCATTTGCTTTTGTCCTGTAGCTAACAGACCCGTTTGTTCCCGCCGGTACGGAGACGGTTACAGTTATAGAATTACCTTCTCTGACAGTTAAGCTCGCGGGGCTAAATGCGATGTCAATAGGGGTCTTGTCGGCGTCCTGGGCTGCGACAGGACCGGCGACTGGCGGCATCAGGACCGCGGCGCCAATGAGCAAGACGAGGCCCAACCCTGGAAGGAGAACCCGCCAGACAGTGAAGGCGGAAAAAACCATTATCACTTGGTTAACGGGCGATTGAAATAACATGAGCTTGGGATCCCATTCGCCTTTTGGCATCGCTGCCACGCCACCCGCCGCTCCCGGCCGAAATTGGCTGCCGGCCCCGGTGCCCTTTTGTGTACGACATATTAGCAACCCGCTCCGACTTTTCTGTGACTATTCCAGCCGCAAGCGTATTCTTTTGGTGGCACTAATGTGACCAGTGTGCTAATATCGGTCACATGCAATTGAACAGCGTGGAGAGATCGTCGGCCCCTCGGCCGGGTGAGCCGATGGCGGGGGCCGCCGGCCCAGAGGTCCTGTGGCTGCGGGCGGAAAACCAGCGGTTGCGGGACCGCCTGAAAAGCCTGTGGGAAGTGAGCCTGCGCATCAACTCGCCCCAGGATCCGGACTCGGTTATGCAGGGCGTCATCGACGGCGCCCGCGTCCTCACCGGCGCCCGATACGGGGCGCTGATCACCTTCGACGCCTCCGGGGGAATACACAAACTGCACACCTCCGGCATCCTCGCCGAGGAGTTCCACCGGCTGGACGGTCTGCCCAAAGGCGACGGACTGCTGGGATACCTGAACGAGATCGAGCGGCCGCTGCGGCTGAAAGACCTCGCCAGCCACCCCCGGTCCGGCGGTTTCCCGCCGGGCCACCCGCCGATGCGGAGCTTCCTGGGCTGCCCCCTCCTCCACCAGGAGGAGCGCTTGGGCAACATCTACCTCACCGAAAAGGAGGACGGACGGGGGTTCACGTTCGAGGACGAGGAGCTGATCGTCAACCTCTCCGCCCTGGCGGCCGCGGTCCTTCTCAACGCCCGCAGCTACCAGGAACTGCAGAAGGCCAAAAGCAGCCTGGAGACCCTCATAGACCTTGCGCCGGTGGGGGTCATGTTGTACGACGCCAAGAGCATGGACCTGCTGTCGCTGAACCCGGAAGTGCGGCGCATTGTCCGGGGTCTCCAAGTTCCGGGCCGCGGCCTAGATGAAGTGCGCAGCGCAATCGACGTGCGTTATCCCAATGGAGGGAAGATCGAGTCCGACCGGATTTCCATCGAACGGGCCAGGCGCACCGGGGAGACGGTGCGCGCGGAGGAAGTGGCCCTGCACCTCCCGGACGGCCAGACCGTCACCGCCCTCAACAGCGCGGCGCCCATCTACTCGGAAGACGGCGAGATCGTTTCCGTGGTCGCAGTCCTCCAGGACATGACGCCCCTGGAAGACCTGGAAAGGGCGCGGGCCCAGTTTCTCGGCATGGTGAGCGAGGGGCTGCGCCATCCCCTGATCGCCATCAAGGGCGCGACGTCCGTGGCGCTGGACTCATCCCCGGCACCGGACGCCGCAGAAACGCAACAGTACCTGCGCATCATTGACGAGAACACGGGCCGGATGCGCCTCCTGATCAACAACCTGCTGGACTTTACGCGGATGGAAACGGGCACCTTTTCCGTTGATCCCCGGCCCGTGGGCATGTCCGGCCTGGTGGAAGAGGCAAAAGGAACCTTCCTGCGTTCCGGCGCGCGGAACAGCGTCGAGGTGGAAATCTCCCCGTACCTGCCGCAGGTCCAGGCCGACCCGATCCGGCTGGTGCAGGCGGTGGGCAACCTCTTGACCAACGCCGCCAGATGCTCTGCAGACTGGTCCGTTATCCGGGTGAACGTCGCAGCCCAGGACGCCCACGTCTCGGTATCCGTGTCCGACGAGGGTTGGAGAGTATCCACCGAGCGTCTGCCCCACTTCTTCGAAAAGATTTCCGGGCCTGCGGATGAGGAGCCGGACTTTGGCGGGGAAGACCAATGGCTGGGCCTGGCTATCTGCAAGGGAATAGTAGAGGCCCACGGAGGACGCATCTGGGCGGAGAGCAATGTCCCGGGGCCGGGCGCGCGAGTCACTTTCACCATTCCGGCCCACGCCGCCGGAATCCGGGCCGGCTCCCTTTCCGAAACCGCCGCCGAGACATCATCCGGGGGGAGGGTCCGCATCCTGGTGGTGGAAGACGAACCGCAAACTCTCCGGAACGTTCAAAGGGCCTGCTCGGAGGCCGGCTACGAGACCATCATCGCCCTGACCACCCGGGAGGCGGAATCTCTGGCGGCGGACAAGAGGCCCGACCTGGTGCTGCTGAGCCCTGCCCTGCCCGGAACCAACGGGGCAGAGTTGAACCGGCGCTTCATGGACTTCAGCGACGCGCCGGTGGTTTTCCTGCTTGACCCCAAGGCCGGACCGAACGGCCCGCAGGCCCTGGCGGCGGGAGCCGCCGACTTCATCGTCAAACCCTTCTCCCCGACCGAACTGGCCGCCAGGGTCGAAACGGCCCTGGAACGGCGGCGAACCCTGCCGGAAGGGGCCTGCAGGCAGAAACCCTATCTGCTGGGAGACTTGGAGATCGACTACGCCGAACGCCGGGTCACCATGGCCGGCCGTCCGCTGAGGCTGACGGCCACCGAGTACGAGTTGCTCAGCCAGCTTTCGGCCAACGCCGGCCGGGTGCTGACCCACGAACAGTTGCTGCGGCTGGCTTGGGGAGCCGACTACCCCAACGACTCCAGGCTCCTGCGCTCCTTCATCAAGAAGCTCCGCGGCAAGCTGGGTGATGACGCCGACAACCCGGTCTATATCTTTACCGAGCCTCGCGTCGGATACCGCATGGCAAAGGCGGGGGGGGGGGGGGGGGGGCAGTAAGCGATGGCGAACCGGATCGTCACCGACAGCTGCGCGGATCTCCCTAATTCCGTGGCGGACTCCTGCTCGATTGCGGTGGTGCCGTTGTACGTCGCCATCGGCGAGCGGACCTACCGCGACGGCGTGGATATCGACGCCGACGGGTTCTACGCCCTTCTGGAGGGAGTAGAGCGGCCCATCACCACGTCGCAGCCCTCGGTCGCCGACTTTCAGGAGCTCTACAGGGGGCTGCTGGACCAGGGCCACCACGTAGTGTCCATCCACGTCAGTTCCAGGCTGAGCGGCACCCTGAATTCCGCCCGCCAGGCCCGGGAATCACTGGGCGCTGAATCCCGGATCGAGGTCATTGACTCACGGCACTCCGGGGGAGCCCAGGCGCTGCTGTGCCTCAGCGCAGCCCGGTGGGCTGAGGGGGCGTCCGATCACCGCGAGGTGTCCCGGCGGGTGGAAGAATCCATCGCGAGAACCCACGGCTTTGCGGCGCTGGACAGCCTGGAGCAACTGCAACAGGGCGGGCGGGCCGGCCAGGCCCAGGCCGTCCCGGGAAGCGCGCTCTCGTTCAAGCCCATACTCGGCACCCGGGACGGCGAGGCCTACCTGGTGGAGCGGGTCCGCACTCGTCGGCGGGCGCTGGACCGCCTGGCAACAATGGTGCATGAGCTGGCCCCCATCCACCTGCTTCACCTGAGCTACACCACCGGCGAAGACCACGCCCGGGCCCTTGGCGACCGCTTGGCCGACCTGGTGGCGCCGGAAAATCTGATCGAGTCCCGGCTGGGCCCGGCATTGGCCGCTCACCTCGGCCCCAACGCCATCACCGTGGCGGCGATGCAGGGACCGGCAGAGTAGCGGATTCACCCGGACGGGGCGAGGCCAATCACCTTCCAGGGCAATCGCGCTTTAATCTAATCACCGCCAGTTTGGCCGAGGAAGTATCGCCCTTGGGCCGGGGGAGTCAGTCATTTCGGCGAAAGAACGTCACCCCGTACCCCGATACAGGGCCGGAATGACGGATGCCGAGCTGTCGGAAGTTAAAATGTGATTGCCCTGATCACCTTCCGGGGTCGATTGACAGCGCTCACTGTGCGGATTAGTTTCTATTGCCCCCATTTGGGGAGTAGATCGTGAGGAGTGTGCATGATTGCCCCCCCAGGGCTATCGCATATGAATCTCCGGTCCCTCGTGGAGGGAGAAATTGCAGGTTCCAGTCGCAAAGTCTGGGTGATCGGCATCGAAAATCTCTCGGTAAGTCGGCAAATGAGACATTGACTCCCGCCGAAAGGCGCCGATAATGCCGGTTACGAGCCAAGAAATTTTGATATGCGATAGCCGTCTCCTGCCGCTGGTGTTTGCCATCGTTGCGTTTCTGGCCCTTGCCTGTAGCGGCACCGACGTCGAACCGGCTACCTAGCCGGCGTCCTCCCGGTCCAACCAATCCAAAGCTGGAGCAACTCCGGAGACCGCTCCCACGTCGACCGTAGCAGCCGCTGAACCGGCCGCCCCGACAGCGACCAGTCAGGCCACCCCAACCCAGTAGCAGGACCAAGCGGTGGCGGTAAACGAACCTGCGGCAGTTACAGCCAACGAACCGACACCAGCGGCGTCCGAACCCGCCCAGTGCCAGTTGGTGCAGGACGCACCGGGCCAGCCGGGCGAGGTGGATCTGCATGTGGAGGTCATAGCTGAGGGTCTTAAGATTCCTTGGGGACTGGCCATCCTTGCCAACCGCGACCTGCTGCTTACCGAGCGTCCCGGCCGGGTGCGCCTGATCCAAGGAGGCGAGATCGTGCCGGTGCCGGTGCTGGAGTTTGGCGTGTCCATGCCGCCGCCCCTGTATGGGATAGACCTGCTGGGGTCCGATGCCGGGCTTCTGGGCCTGCTCCTGCCCCCGAATTCGCTGCCAACCGCCTGTTCTACATCTTCTACAACACAGACAACGACGACGGCGTACAGATCGGCCGCATCAAGCGCTATGCCCGTTCCGGCGACGGACGCTCGGCGGCCTTTGACCGTGTGAGCATCGATGCCCTGCCGGCGGGACTGCACCATCAGGGCGGTCATATGCGGTTGGGGCCGGACGGGATGCTGTACGTGGGTGTCGGCGCCTACGAACCCCGGGACGCGCAGGACGCCGGCACACTGGCACCTTGGCGGTGAAGTTGCTCAGAATGGACCTGGAAGCCGGCATCCCCGCCGACAACCCGGACCCGGACAGCTATATCTTCGCCAGCGGAAGCCCCTGCCAATACGGCAGGGGCTTCTGGCGTACAACCCCTCCGCAACGGCATTCTCCGCCAGGCGTTGCACGCAAAGAGCCGGACTACAGGGCCAACTCGAACCTCAACAGGAAAGTTCTTGATTTTATCCAGTTTGGTGGGCCAAGATGCACGGTAGATGGAACCGTTTTCGAGATGTGGTTGGGGGATCTGTGAGCCTTCACTTGCAATCCTGATGGGTATTCGAGGCTTTTCGAGACTACGTCAATAAGTGTGTAAAAGAAATCAGGCGGCGACCTTCTCCACAGTTTCCTCGACGAAGACTCCATCCACGTACCGGGTTCCCAGGTAGACGTCGGTCATCAGCTCGGGACACTTCACCCGCCTGAAGCGTTGCTTCGCCACCATCAGCAACTTCCAGATCACCGCCATAGCCCGGTCCACCCACTTGTAACGCTTGGCCGCGTCGGCTCGCAGCCGCAGCGTCGCGAAGGGCAACGCCACCGGGTTGATCGTCCTCTGGTGGCACCAATGTTCCTTGGAGAAGTCGTAGTAGGTGGTCATGCGCTCCCAATCCCTCTCCAGGGTTTCGGCGGCGGTGTTGTGGCTGTTGTCTCGGTGCCACTTGGCGAAATTGTCCCTGAGCCGGTTGTCGCGGTCCCGGGTCTCCGCAAAGTAGATGCCTCGCGGCACCACCTCGGCCTCCCCCTGCCGCTTCTTGGTCAGCCGGTCCAGCACTTTCATGATCTTGTGGTTCCAGCAGCGCTGCTCCGCTGCCTCTGGGTAGACGGTGCGCAGTGCACCCCTGATGCCAGGTGTCCATCTCCCACCACCTTGGGACAGTTCATCCCCCGGTCCCGCAGGTCTCGCAGTGCCTCCGACCAGCTGTTGGTCGATTCCCGGTGGCCCGGCGCCGCGCTCACCTCCACCTTCCTCCCGTCGCTCAACGCTGCCAGCACCGCCGCCTTCTCCTTTTCCAGTCCTGCTTTCACGTATACCCCGTCCACCCACAGGTAGACAACCTTCATGTCGTCCCAAGGGACGTCTGCGCCACTGGGCCAAATCCGCGTTCCACTGGTCATTGAGGCGGGATACCGTGCTGGCCGATACCGCCACGTCCTCTCCCAACAGACCCCGCAGCGCTAGGTCGAAGTCTCCCTCCGACAGACCGTGCAGGTACAGCCAGGGGTATCAGGTCCGCCACCGTCCGGCTCCGGTGGACGAACATGGGCTGCAGCCGGCTTTCGAGCTGTTCCGCAGTGTTCCGCACCCGGGCCTCCTCACCTTGATGGTCCCCGAAGCCAGCGACACCTTCCGGGGCTTGCCGTAACCGTTCCCGTAGCCGGTGCGGTGTTCCGGCTCAGAGCGACGGGCCGACTTCGCCCGGCCCAGGAACTCCGTAACCTCCTGTCCCAGCAACCCCAGGATAGGCCCCTGCACCTGGCCCCGAAGCCAATCCGCCAGATGCTCCCAATCGGGTCTTGACTCGGGGCTGCCATTGTTGGTTTCCTTGCTCATAGGTGGTGTGCCTCTTCCCTTGGGCCTCGAGCCCGTGTCGTTCAGAGAGAAGGTACACCGTCTGTTCTTTTACACACCCTTTGAGGGTACCTCCCAATTGTTGTATGTGCACCGTGCAGGTTGTCAAAGTGAACTATGAATACTCTGAACAAGTCGGGTGGGTTGTGGGATAGTTACGTAGGACTAGTAGTCCATCAGTTTTGGATTGATGGATATAAAGACTTTAATTTTATGCGAGCGTCTGCGGTGGTAAAGCGCCAGTCTACCTTTATGGCCTCTTGATTGCGCCGGTCCTGCCAGGCGCCCACCTCCCGCCGCAGAGTTCTTTGATCCGGAATGCGACGGTCCAGGCATTGGCAGGACATCACCCCGATTTCAATCTCGGCCATATTCAGCCAACTGCCATGCTTGGGCGTGTAGTGAATCTCCAGCCGCTCCGCGATGCGCCGGGCCTCGGCAGGTTCGAAGGCCTCATACAATGAACTGGAGTGATGAGTGTTCAGATTATCCATCACCAGTACGATACGGTCTTTGTCCGGGTAGTTCTCGTCCACCAGTTGCCTGACCACCTGCGCCCAATCGGCTTTGGTACGCCGGTCCGTCACCTCCACCCGGCGCCACCCCTCCAGCGGTGCGAACAACATGAACAGGTTGCTCACTCCGTTGCGTTCGTATTCGTAATCGTAGGATCCCACCGCCCCAGGCTGGGCCGGACGCGGCTGGCGCGTCTCTTTCACCTGCTGCTTGCTGGTCTCATCCAGGCAGACCAGGACCTCGTTGTCCGCATACTGGCGCTGATAGACTTCCAGCACGTCCTCCATGGCGCAGACAAACTCGGCGCTGCCTTGCGGAGGGATGCACCAACACTCTTTCAGCCAAGGCTTGAGTTGGTTTTTTTCAGCGTTTGGCGCACCGTCTCAGAGCTGATGCTCTCTACTATCTCCCTTTCCACCAGTCCATCGGCCAGCAATTGCAGCGTCCAACCCGCACGCCCCTCCGGCGGTTCCCCGCAGGCCAGGGCAATCAGGTGGGCTTCCCCCTCACCGTCCAACCGTTTCCGCCTGCGGTTCAGTTGCTCCTTGCGCCCCAAAGTCCGTTCCAATCCCTCCTCCACACAGCGGCGGCGTACCCGCTCCACCGTCGCACGGCCAACCCGGAGGGACCGGGCAATATCTTCATCCTTCATAGCCCCTCCCTCTTGCGCCTCGTCGCCCAACAGCAGGATGCGGGCATGGGTCTGCTTGTATGCCGCAGAACTCCCCTTGGAAACCATTGCCTTCAATTCCTCCCGCTCCTCCCCACTCAGCTTGACCCGGTACTTCTTCTCCATCACCCACTCCCCTCACCTGCTTCTTTAACCCCTTTGTTTCGACCTATTATCCATCAGTCCAACCCTGCTCGACTACTAGCCGATGTCTGTTGGGGGAGTGAAGGCAGATGGAGCAGCCGACCTTTGCCGACTTGGAATACCAAGGCAAGAAGCGCAAGACTCGCCGGGAGCTGTTCCTTGAGCGGATGGACGACCTGATTCCCTGGCAGTTGCTCGAGGAGCGCATCCGCCCCTTCTACCCCAACGCAGGAAAGGGAAGACATCCCTACCCGCTGTCCGTCATGTTGAGAGTCCACTGTGTCCAACTCTTCTACAATCTGAGCGACCCAGGCATGGAGGACCTGGTCTACGAGTCGGACCCGGTGCGGCGGTTCACAGGGCTGAAGCTCTCGGGTCCCCTGCCCGACGAGACCACCATCCTGAATTTCCGTCATCTCCTGGAGAAAGACAGATTGGGGCAGGGTCTCTTGGCGGAGATCAACGCCCACCTGGAGTCCCAGGGAGGGAACCATCGTCGATGCCACCATCATAGAGGCTCCGTCCTCCACCAAGAACCGTACCGGGGAGCGGGACCCGGAGATGCATCAGACCAAGAAGGGGAACCAGTGGCATTTCGGGATGAAGGCGCACATTGGTGTAGACGCCGATACAGGCGTGGTGCACAGCATGACGGCCACGGCGGCCAACGCCCACTATGTTACCGAGGCCCACAATCTCCTGCACGGGGGTGAGAGTGTGGTGTGGGGTGATGCCGGGTATCAGGGGGTTGACAAGCGGGTGGAGAACCTGGGTCTGGAGGTGGAATGGCGGGTGGCGATGCGTTCGGGGAGTCGCCGGCAGCTGGAGCCTGAGAGCGAAGAGGCACTGGAAGAGAAGGCGAAAGCGTCGGTGAGGGCCAAGGTAGAGCATCCTTTCCTGAGGCTGAAGCGGTTGTTCGGTTACGGCAAGGTTCGCTACCGGGGGCTGGCGAAGAACGCGGAGCGTCTGGCGCTGCTGTTCGGGCTGGGTAATCTGCTGACGGCGGAGGGCCAACTGGCGGCGTAGTGCGCAATCGCTGCGGGACAACCCCGGCATAAGGGGCCCGTCAAGCCTCCAACAGCCCAGTCGGGGAGGAAACCCAAGGGGCCGATTGCCGGGTGGTAAGCCTCAGGCCGCGGTTTTCACCGCCTCCGGAGCTCCGTCATACACAACTCCGGCTAAAGCGCCTTGTTCAGAGGATTCCTAGACAAAACCAAGCAACCCGGCAATGCATTGACTCACTGGTTGGAGACCATTGTTCCCAGTTGCCTTTAGTCAGGGATAATGTTATATTTCTGACAATCTACCAACGCAAGAGAATATGCCAAGCCTTCAAGAATTAATTATGAACCATGCTCGTTCGGTACCGGAAGGGGTGCTACTGTGCCCAAGCGCCTTGCTTCACTTGGGTACCAGAGCTGCGGTAGACAAAGCGTTGTCTCGCTTAGCCCAAGGTGGGCGGTTGTTACGAGTCTGTCAGGGTATGTATGTCAAACCTCAAGAAACTAGGTTCGGCAGTCGTCCACCATCAGTCGAGAAGGTGATTGCATCATTGTCGGTGTTGTCAGGAGAGACGATTGTCCTCTCTGGAGCCGCGGCCGCGAATGCGCTAGGACTTACGGGCCAATTGCCGGTAGAGCCGATATATTTGACCTCGGGAGCTAACCGGCAGCTTAAGTTAGGTGAATTGACGGTAGAATTGCGCCATGCTCCACGATGGCAGCTATTGGCACCCAACCGAACTGCAGGTGCCGTAATCCGCGCCTTAGCATGGTTGGGGCCCCAAGACGTTGATAAGGGTCTCGAGACTGCAAAACAGCATCTTTCCGCGGCAGACCTTGACGAGTTGGCAGCTGCACGGGCCTTCATGCCGGCTTGGGTCGCCGAACCCGTAAGTTCATTGGTTGCCGCTGATCATCACCCTTATGGAGGACGAGCATGAGTTCGTTCATTCAAGGAGCAGCAGAACAGTACCAGTCAGCCGGTGCGGTTTTTCATCGTTGCGCTCTCCAGGTGAATCCCGGCGACTACATCGAGACTTTCCGGGGCCAGTTGTCCAAGGGCAATACCCAATCCTACGCGGAATCCATAATCGAGAAAGCCGCCGCGATTGGTGTTTCCGTGCTTGCGATCACAAACCACAATGACGTGAGCGGAATTGCTGACTTCCGAGTCGCTGCGGCCAATTATGGCATCACGATATTCCCCGGCTTTGAAATCTCTTCTTCCGAGGGAATTCACGTACTGTGCATCTATTCGCCAGAAACAGGGGAGGACCAACTCCGAATGTTCCTTGGGGGACTCGGCATCCAGGAGCCAGGGCCTTCAGCAGATCTATCTAGCCACAGCTTTGCCCTGATACTCAGCAAGGTATACGAACAGGGTGGCATTACGGTCGCCGCACACGTCACCAACGACAGTGGTCTCCTTAACGTGCTGAGTGGCAAATCTAGAATTCAGGCTTGGCAGAATGAAAACTTACTTGCTGTTCAAATCCCGGGTCAAGCAAAAGACTTACCAGTGGATGCCCGCCAGATCATCCTGAACAAGAACGCCGACTACCATCGCTCGAATAACGTAGCGGTCATCAATGCCAAAGACATTGCCAAAGTCGAAGACCTGGAAAATCCTTCGGCTTCTTGTTGGATCAAGATGTCGGAAGTTAGCATAGATGGCCTGCTTCAAGCATTTCTGGACCCGGATTCACGAATACGACTGAACAGCGACCCTGAACCGGAAGAACACGCAGAGTTTTTGAACTTGTCATGGCAGGGCGGGTTCCTCGACGACACTGACATCCACTTCAACCAGAATCTCAATGTCTTGGTTGGTGGACGAGGTGCCGGAAAGTCCACGGTCGTAGAGAGCATTCGGTACGTTCTCGGCCTGGAACCAATTGGGGAAGAAGCCGGTAAGACCCACGAAGGGATGGTGCGTCACGTTCTTCGTGGGGGCACAAAGATTGCGCTGCGTGTGCGGTCATACCGCCCCGCAAAACGGGAGTATCTTATAGAAAGGACCGTTCCAAACCCGCCGGTAGTCCGCGACGAGAATGGACAAATATCGAGTCTGTTACCTGAGGACATTCTACCTAGGGTAGAAATCTACGGTCAGCATGAAATCTCTGAGCTTGCCAAGAGTCCTGAAAAATGTACTCTACTTCTCTCTCGATTCGTTCAGCACGATGAGTCGCTTGACAGACGCAAAGAAAGTGTTCGACGTGACTTGCAGCAAAATAGAAAGTCCGTCGTAGATTCTCGCTCCGAGCTTCAACAGGTCGATGACCGATTGGCGATGCTGCCCGGTCTGGAAGAGACCCTTGTTCGCTATCAAGAAGCTGGACTCGAAGATCGGCTGCAAGAACGCAGCCTGCTAGTAAGGGAGGAGAGGACCCTCAATTCAATCCCTGAGCGGGTTCAGACCTTTCGAGAGTGCTTGGAGACTCTAAGGCAGGAGTTGCCAATAGACCGAGCTTTCCTTTCCGCGAAAGCCCTTCAGGACCTACCTGGCAAAATGATTCTTGGCGATGCTGACCCGATCCTAGAGCAACTAAGCGATGACTTGGAGCAGGTTGCCAATCAGTTTGCAGACGCTTTGACACGGGTCGACCAAGGAATTGAGGGCATTCGTGTCAGGTGGGAGCAGCGCAAGGGCGAAGTAGAATCTGAGTACCAGGACATACTTCGTGAGCTTCAGAAATCGGCAGTAGATGGGGAGGAATTTATCCGTCTGCGCGGCCAGATCGAAGGTCTTCGCCCCTTGCGGGAGCGACGAGAACTGCTGAGCAGGTTGGAGAAAGAGCATTCTGACCGGCGGCTCGCTCTGTTAGCGGAATGGGAGGAAGTCAAAGCAATGAAGTTCCGGCTTTTGGATCGGGCAGCGAGAAACGTCAACAGGAAATTGCGAAACCGCGTTTCGGTTGAAGTGACCTCAGCAGGTGATCGGGGTCCTCTCTACGAAACGCTAAGAACCGAGGTTGGAGGCCGCCTGTCCGAGGCGATCGACCAGTTGGCACGTGCGCCTGACCTTTCGTTGCCAGAGTTCGTCAAGTGCTGCCGAGACAGCGCGGAAGCAGTCAATACGGCCTACTCCATCCCCTCGGCCCAAGCGGACCGCTTAGCCAAGGCGTCACCTGAGGCCTTAATGCGGATCGAGGAGCTGGAGTTGCCGCCTACGACTTCAATCCGGCTGAATACTGCTCCCGTAGGAGAACCTCCCTCTTGGCACCCTCTCGACGAACTCTCGACCGGGCAAAAGGCTACTGCCGTGCTTTTGCTCCTACTGTTAGAATCTGACGCTCCATTGATCGTCGACCAGCCCGAGGATGACCTCGACAATCGCTTCATAACCGAAGGTGTCGTGCCCCGTATGCGCGAAGAGAAGCGACGCAGACAGTTCATTTTCTCGACCCACAATGCCAACATTCCAGTGCTTGGCGACGCTGAATTGATTCTGGGTCTTACCCCCTCGGGCGAAGCGGAACAAGGTAAAGCGACCATCCGGCCTGAACACGTTGGCTCGATTGACGCTCCTGCTGTACGTGAATTGGTTGAGGA
Source organism: Dehalococcoidia bacterium (assembly GCA_963667765.2). Classification (GTDB taxonomy): domain Bacteria; phylum Chloroflexota; class Dehalococcoidia; order Lucifugimonadales; family UBA3495; genus VXOI01. The sequence goes on from CAXXON010000003.1 coordinate 1,240,624, forward strand.
TATACTGGAGGGCGGGAAAGACGCTTTTGAGACTCGAAGGCGAAAGTACGGATTTTAAGGTGTGGGATGAACCGGGCTGAGTTCTTAAGTTTGTTGTTGAATGGCGAAAACTCCGGAGTGGAGTTCAAGCGAGATGAGGTCACTAACGTCGATGCTGCAAGGGAACTCGTCTGTTTCTTGAACTTGAATGGGGGAGTGCTCTTGTTGGGGGTGGAGGATGACGGTTCAATATCAGGGACCACCCGCGACAACCTCGAGGAATGGGTTGCAGAGTTATGCCGAACCAAGATAGAGCCGCCAATCGTTCCATTCATGACTTGGCACACAGATGTTCCCACCGGCAAGCGCGTCTTGTCAGTGGAGGTGCCGGTCGGTCCCAACAAACCCTACGCCTTGTTACACAACAGTAGAAGTACCTATTTCATTCGGGTAGGCAGTACATGCCGTCAAGCTAGTAGGGAAGAACTGGAGCGTATGTTCCAGGCTTCAGGTTACTTAAGGTACGGTCTGAAACCCATTCCTGGAACATCTATCGCTGACTTGGACATGCGGCGCCTCCGCGACTATTTTACGCGCGTTTTGCAGACGGACGCTCCAGACTCTAGTGACCTTGAACAATGGACAACACTTCTTCTCAACTTGGAGTTAGTGGTAGCGACGACTTGGGAGACCAACGCAACCATAGACGGCATGGTTTTATTCGGGGAGAATTTACGGCGATACCTGCCCCAATCGGGCATCCGAGCCATCTGCTACCTCGGCGAGGAACCAGACTACGCCGCACGTGCGGACGAGGATATAAAGGGACCTCTGGTGCCTCTAGGCAGCTCCAATAATATTTCGACAATTGAACCGGGACTTGTCGATAGAGCGTGGGACTTTGTGAAGCGTAATACTACGCCAATGGCTTATTTTGACGGAGCGCAACGCTACGAGCGTTGGGAGTACCCGGAAGACGCCATCCGAGAAGTCCTTGTTAATGCGTTGGTCCACCGCGACTACAGCATATCGGGTACGGACATTGCACTGACGATTTACTCCAACAGGCTCGAAATTCAAAGCCCGGGCAAACTGCCAAATACGGTTACGATAAACGGGATGAAATCGGGAATGCGATATGCCCGAAATCAGACATTGGTCAACGTTATGCGGGATTACGGATACGTTGATGCTCGCGGGATGGGGATTCGGAATAAGGTTATCCCAAGTATGCACGCTCACAACGGAAGCGAGCCGGACTTTATCGAGGAAGAGAGCCGTTTCACTGTGCGCCTTTGGAAGGGGACCTGACAAGCACGATTTTTTGTAGAAGGTGCTTTATCGGGGGATTATCCAGGGCAAACGCATTCTAATTTCTGATGCCAGTCCGGACCGTTCAATCAAAAGGCGAGCCGGACAAAACACCACGGATTGAGCTTTGAGTCTTGTCAAAAACAACTCAAGGGGAACTGCTAATGTCCCTGTTCACAGCCAGAATCTGGCGGCAAAATTAGAATGCGTTGGCCCTGGGGGATTATCAAGAAACCTTGACAAAGCAGCCTGATTTATGTGTCATTCTCTCAAGTCAAGGGAGAGTGAATGAAAGGGCAGGCAAAAGCTTTCGCACCGGAGTTGGGATAATCGAGCTGCTGGAAATGTTCCCTGACGAGGACACCGCCAGCGAGTGGTTCGAGGAAATCCGCTGGCCCAACGGCCGGGTTTGTACCCGCTGCGAAGGCTCCAATACTAAGGAAGTTCCCAACGCCAAGCCAATGCCTTACTGGTGCTCCGATTGCCGTCAGTATTTCAGCGTCAAGCTCGGTACGGTCATGGAGGCATCCAAAATTCCCCTCCGCAAGTGGGCCATCGCCTTCTACCAGATTCTGACGAATCTTAAGGGCGTGTCCAGTATGAAACTTCACCGAGACCTGGGCATCTCTCAGCCATCTGCTTGGTTCCTCGGGCACCGTATCTGCGAGGCCATGTCCGGCGACGATCCAGTGTTCAGTGGCCCGGTAGAGGCTGACGAAACTTACATTGGTGGCAAGGAAGGAAACAAGCACGAATCCAAGAAACTCAAAGCCGGAAGCGACACCGTAGGCAAGACCGCCATCGCCGGGGTGAAGGACAGGGAGACCGGCCAAGTTGACGCCGAGGTTGTGGAATCCACTGACGGGCCGACGCTCCAGGCTTTTGTCCATCGGCGGACGGAGCCGACGGCGATGGTCTACACCGACGAGGCGGCGGGCTATAACCGCCTCAACCGGCCCCACGAGGCCGTAGCGCACAGCGTCGGGGAGTACGTCCGGGACATGGCTCATACCAACGGGATGGAGTCCTTCTGGCCCCTGCTCAAGCGCGGCTACATCGGGATTTACCACTGGATCAGCAACAAGCACCTGGGGCGGTATGTCCATGAATTCGAGGGCTGTCACAACAACCGCCCGAAGGACACCCTCAGCCAGATGGCCGACCTGGTGCGCGGTTGCATCGGCAAGCGGCTCCGGTACGTTGACCTGATAGCTGATGATATCGGGATTACCCGGACTGGGCAACTGGTGTTCGGTTAACCCGTTAGCCATCGGTCGCAGGGTCATCGTTTGGGTCTCCCATCAATTCAAAATACTTGTCGCCGTTCTCAATCATTTTCATCAAAAGTTCATCTGTAACGCCATCGAACACTTCCTTCCCCGCGTCGTCTGTGACTACAGGGATCAGTCCAAATTGATTCGTCAGTGCTCTTCTGGCCGTTGATTCCCAAATGTCTCTAGCTGGCCAAAGCCGTATCACTTCCAACTCAGGGATGAAGGTTTTGACCTTATCGAACCGGCCATTTTCAGTTTTGGCGGTGCTGAACCCAATTTTGATCCTAGTCTCAGGGTGCAGCCGTACAATATAGATATGCCCTATGCTTGTCCTCGGCATTGGAAGTCCTTTATCCATGTTCATTTCATCAACGCAAATGAAACAGGGAACGTCATCTATAGCGCACAATACACAATCATGAATCTGCATCAGCATATTCACACCATCCTAACCTGTCAAATTATCTTGGTAATTCCCCAGGGCAAACGCATTCTAATTTCTGATGCCAGTCCGGACCGTTCAATCAAAAGGCGAGCCGGACAAAACACCACGGATTGAGCTTTGAGTCTTGTCAAAAACAACTCAAGGGGAACTGCTAATGTCCCTGTTCACAGCCAGAATCTGGCGGCAAAATTAGAATGCGTTGGCCCTGGGTAATTCCCCTTTATTTCGCCTATTTAGGTGAAACTTCGCCAACGGCATGATGGCCTGCGGGCTCGGTAATGAGCCTTTCGGTATCTGACAGATTTAGCTGGGGCACTCAACCTGTGGGTATGAACAAAGCATTTAGACCTTTAGAGCCAAATCCACCAAAAGGATGATGATGGAGGTGGGTTTAGAAGATAAGGAAGTGCGCCTTTCTTTCTGGGCTAATGGTTTTTGAAAGAGGAAATCAGCCCTGAGAGAGGTGAGGTGGACCCCATGGGTTGGACAAGAGCAGGGCCGAGCTAAACGCGATTTAATCGGTGGAGGTAAATTGTTCCGTGTAGGATGACTCCGGCAGCGGTCAGAATGAACAAGGCTTTTCTGCCGAAAAACTCGCCTCGGTCAGAAACCAAACTGACACCCAGGTCCACCTTGTCAATCTCAACCTCGTAGTGGCCTGCAATGCTCCGAGCCACTTGCCATTCACTGTGCGCCGCCGGTTGCCCATATTCCACGAACATCTCGTTAAGGGATGCGTCTGGCGGGAAGCCAGAGTTGCTAAGGAGTCAATGCCTACCCTATTCAGGACCACGCAATGCTAGTCGCCGACAGGAATCAAGTTCATTTACACGCTCAGGTTTTGCCCGTTCCTCTATACGGACCCGTAGGACTCGCGTAGGGCGTTATGCAGGACCTCAATAGCTGCCCTGTTGTCGTCCTCCAAAGCGAATATGTCGAGGTTGACGCAATAGTCGATGTCCTTCCTGGACATATAGTTGCCGTGTATCAAAACTTCGCGGATTTGGTCCTCTGCGTCCAAGTATTCGCGTTCCCCGGGGGTTATGGCTTTGGAGCAAGAACTCTTGATAGCGCCGACTGATGACAGGACGTGAGTAGGTTTGTATCTCCTCCACAGCCCGAATTACATGGCGGAATTGAGCATCAGCCTCATGCTGCGTATTGAAGAAGATATTGCCGTTGGCATGGGCGGCATCGTTTCGGTCATCCACCAATTTCCTGTAATTGCCAATCTGGCTCTCATCGCATCCGATAAGCCTAAACAGCCGGAGAACGGTACGCTCGTTCACTCTGCTGAATGCGAAAGGCGAGGTGGCTCTGAGTAAGGTTGTTTCATCATCCCTGGTGAAGCCGATTAGACCTTTCTCGAAGTCGTCAGGTCGCGCCTCCCTGATTTGCCAGATGTTGAAATACACGAAGCTCATCATCAGCATATGATAGGCCGAAAATGCAAACTGGTAATTTCCGCTCTCGTAGTTGTTCTCGAACGCCTGCCAAAGAAAAGATAGGTACTCTTGCTCGCTCAAGGTCTTGAAAGAGAGCGGAAGGTAGTCGGCTAAATCCAAGGCTTCATCCATATTCTACACATCCGCTTGGATGGGATCATCTTTCCGCCACAGTCGATAAACAGCGCCTCCGGCCTTCTTTTCAAGCCGCCTGATCAGATCCTGGTCAGATTGAACAAGGTCCCGCTCAGCTTCGAATTAGGCCACGACGGTTTGCTGGGCGGTTAGACTGGCACGCCGGCGAACTTGATAAGCCGCGAGGCGATGAACCAAGTGATACCTGCTGATAGTACGAAGCCTGCACCAAAGGTCAATATAGTTACTAATGCCACATCGCTGTCGTTGGAAGAATCTACGAGTAACGATGCGGCACGACGCGTAACGGCATGAACTGTATTCCATGTTCCTAGGTAAACCCCTATGACAAAGAACTTTCCCCAGGCACCGTTGCCTTCAATCGCTAGGAGCATAGCCCCTACGAACAGAACGATAGTCAGCCCGGCTGATCCCAAATGTAGCGCTATGTTTGCCATCTAGCAGCTCGCTCAGTGCCGAATGCCGCGCTGATCATCGTTCAGCCTTCCCACACCCGTCTGATGGCGTCCTGGGTGCGTTGCTCCATACGCTCCGCCAACTCACGGTTGGCTGACACCAACGCCATTTCCGCCTTAATCTCGGTGACTATTGCCTGCTGGGTCTCGACCGGCGGTGCCGGAAGCCGCAGCCTCTTCAAGGTCTGCATACTGAGGATGTTCATCGTTCCCCCATGGGAAACAGCTTGCATCTGGGAGACTGTGAAATCCTGAGCGAGCAGGCAAGATAGGAACTCTGGCACCATCTTCTGACGGTCCAATGTGATCTTGACTAACCGTGGATTGATGATGCCTGGCTCATGTTCATCTGGAATGATCAAAGTCTTCCCGTACGTCCCGACCAAACTCACCAACACATCACCCGCTTGAACACTGCAATTCTCAAGTTCGCGATATTTTTCCTCGTCGATGTAGTAGTCGCCAAAGTGAGCGTCACCGCGGATTACTTGTTCCTGACCATATACTTTGTAGCCAGTAGGCACGTAGCATTCTTTCTTCAGAGTAGATCCGAATGGACCCGCCTTGAAACTGTGCGGAACATTGGCGACCAATTCGGCGACACCGACCACCGGCCACTCCGGATCAACCGCGATCCGGGGCCGGTAGTTTCCCACCACGGCCCGCGCCCCGTCGATTACCTTCTGGTAACCCTCTATCTCCGCCACTATTTCTTGCTGGACGGATAGCGGGGGCAGGGGTAACCTGTACTTTTGATAAACATCGTTCCGATTGAGGCCAGGAATTCCGGCTCCCTCACGCAGGCTAGGCAAGTCCAGCGTTTTGAGCAGATGGTATAGATATTTCACATCGGTGCGCTCTGGATCAACCATCTTCACGTAGTAGGTGGTATCAATCGGGAAGCAGTTGCTCTCGATGAAGGCTACTTCGCCTGCCGAGCCTTTTCGCCCGACGATGATCGCCGGCCCTTTTATGAGAAATTCATTGTGGTAGCCGCTTACGCCATTGGAACCCATTACGGGATATGGACCATCAAGCCGATTCTTCTTTGGCAGACTTGAGCCATATTCCAGGGTACAAATTTCCTCGAATGGCACCATAGCGAACCTGGAGTATGCAAGCACATTCTCCCGATACCGCTCCCCGCTCAGGTTGTACTCTCCGTCCTCGGCCAGCCGGGTCTTTTCCACCACCAGGCCATAGGACGGTTGGAAGTCGTCCAGAGCCTGGCCTTCCCGCAGTCGGTCCAGATATGCTCCCAGCCGGGCCTGCACCTGGGGCAGGTCGTTGCGCTCAATGGGACGGCGCTGGGCACCCAATTCGAAACCGTCGTTCTCCACCTTGAAAAAAGCGACATGGTTCGTCCGCTTGGCCAGAGCCGGATCCAAGAACAGGATGGATGTCTTGACGCCGGAGTAAGGATTGAACACCCCGGACGGCAGGGATACCACTGCCACCAGGTAGTCTTCCACCAGCATCTTTCGCAATTGTTTGTAGGCAGTTTGACTCTGGAAGACGATGCCTTCAGGCACGATGACGCCAGCGCGCCCGTTGGGAGTAAGGTGCTCTGCCATGTAGTCAACAAACAGGACTTCACTACGCCTCGACTGGACCGAAAAGCGATTGTGGGGCCGGATGCCGCCACGCGGCGACATGAAGGGAGGATTGGCCAGGATAACGTCGGCGTATTCGTTCCAGAGCTCCTCGCTGGTCAGAGTGTCGTATTCGTAGATATGCGGCTCCCGGAACCCATGCAAGTACATATTCACCAAGGAGAGACGCACCATGTCCGGGGAGATGTCATAGCCGTTGAAGTTCTTGACCAACCGGCCCCGGTCGTCGGGGGTCAGTGAGGTCTGTCCATTTCCGTCGGTATTAGCCGCCAGTATGTGCTTGTAGGCCGATATGAGGAACCCAGCAGTGCCGCATGCAGGGTCCAGCACTACGTCATCCTTCTTCGGGTCCACGACAGCAACCATAAAGTCGATGATGTGGCGCGGAGTGCGGAACTGCCCAGCATCACCCTGAGCGCCGAGAACAGATAGTAGATACTCAAAGGCGTCGCCCAACCGTTCCGAGTGGTCATAGGTGAACTCGTCAATGACCTTGAGGAATGCCCGCAGTGTCTCCGGGTCGCGGTAGGGCAGATATGCATTGTTAAATATATCCCGGAACAGCGGCGGGACGCCCGGATTCTCCGGCATCCTGGTGATGGCATCAGCATAGAAGTTCAGTGTCTCGTGCCCGCCCAGGCTGGGGTGCATCAACTTGGCCCAGCCGTACCTGGCGAAGTCGCCCGCGAAAAACTTGCGCTCCCCGCCGAATTCCTCGCTCTCCGCGTCCAAGTCGTCCATGAACTTGTAGATCAAGGCGATGGTAATCTGCTCGACCTGGCTCTTGGGGTCTGGGACCTTACCGACCAGGATATCGCGGGCGGTATCTATACGGCGTTTGGTGTCAACGTCCAGCATGGTTTCCTCTACAAGGCGAACTGGTTGAGGGAGACGTAATCCTTGACGTACTCGGGAACCAGCGTCCGGTACTCTTCGGGTACGGCCCGATAGTCATCAATGGAGAACTCGGCATTGGTCGCCAAGTCGGTAAACTGCCTGCTGTCGATGACGTGGCGGGTGAGGTCGCTGGTGACGTAGGCCTTGAAATAGGTCTTTATGGCCGGTATGGCCAGCACATCCTCCGGCTGATGACCCGCGACGAACTTGCTGAACTCTTCCTCCAGCAAGTCGTCCTTCGACTTGAAGGCCGGAATGAGATCGAAGACCCTTTCCAGAATCTCCCTGAGGCTAATCCGGCGGTCCACGGCGGCGGCATTCCGCAATTTCTCCAGAGTGTAGTTGTCGCCCGGCTTGTCAAAAACCTCGCGGTTCACGTAGTCGATGATGAGGTCCCAGTTACCTGCTTCGACGGCTTTCTTGACAGTTTCGTTGGCCCGAACGGTATCTGCAAATCTGTCGAACAGCATCCGGTCAATTTTCATTCCGCCGTAGCCGATGGTTTCTACCTTTATCGTCGAAAGAATGTCCGGGCCAAGATGCTCATAGGCAAAGACCATGGACGGGCCTTGTCCTTCGCCTTCACCGCTTCCATCATCGGGATGGGGCTGCGGGAGCTCAAGCAGTTCGTCGTAGTTGAACTCCTCCTCGAAGTATTCGCAGTTGGCGAAGAAGTCGAAGAGTTTGAACGCGGTTTTTTCCGGTCGGGCCACGCCGTCGGCAATGCTCGAATCGAACAGCTGCTCCAGGAAGTTGTGCTTGCGAGTACCCCGGCCCTTTATCTGAACGAAGTCCGTGGGCGAGAATATGGGCCGGAACAGACCCAGATTGAGGATGTCGGTGCAGTCATAGCCGGTGGTCATCATGCCGACAGTCACGCATACCCGTGCCTTGCCGGTCCTGTAGGAAGGGAGGAGATTGCCAGAACCCATCAGGTTGTTGTTGGCAAAGTTTATGGTGAACTGCTGGGCATCCGGCACCTGCGATGTGACCTGTACGGCGAAGTCGGACTGGTACTGTCCCGGAAACATGACGTCGGCCATTTCATTGAGGGTTTGGGTTAGCCTGGCCGCGTGGTTTTGGCTCACGGCAAAGACTATGGACTTGCCGATTTCGCCGCTAACCGGGTCTCGCAGAGCGTTCTCCAGGAAGGTCTTGCAGAAGACCTGGTTGGTTGCAACGGAGAAGAAACGCTTCTCAAACTCGCGCTGCCTGAAAGCCTCTTCCTGTTCGTTTCCCGTGTCATCGGTGAACGAGGCTATAAAGCCTTTGTCGGCCAGCAACTGAGTGGTCACATCGGTGCGGGCGTCAACGACGGTGGGATTGATCAGGTAGCCGTCCTTCACGCCGTCGAGCAGGGAGTAACGGAAAGTGGGGTCTCCACTCTCGCAACCAAAGGTGCGATAGGTATCCCGAAGGAGCCTTCGCTCGGCTTCACGAGGGTCGTGGACGCCAGATCTGGAACTGTCGAACCCGCGCAAGTAATCTCTTGGGGTTGCGGTAAGGCCCAGCTTGTATCCGACGAAGTAATCGAACACGGACCGGGCATTGCCGCTGATGGACCGATGCGCTTCGTCGGAGATTACGAGGTCAAAGTCCGTGGGCGAGAACAGGGACTGGTACTTGTTGTTGAACAACAAAGATTGCACGGTGCTGACGACGATCTCGGCCGAACGCCAATCGTCGCGCCGTTCCTTGTAGATTACCGTCGTATAGTCCGCCGATAGAATGGCCGAAAACACCTTTCTGGCCTGCTCCTCAAGCTCAAGACGGTCCACAAGAAACAGTACGCGGGAGGCGTTGCCGGAGCGCAGGAACAGCTTGATAACGGCGGCGGCGGTAAGGGTCTTGCCGGTGCCGGTAGCCATCTCGAGCAGAAAGCGGTCGTTGCCGTCCTTCACCGCCCGTTGCAATGCGTGAACTGCCCGGAGTTGGTAAGTGCGCAGGAAGCGAAGATTGTTTGCCCGGACGAATCCAGCCCGCTCGGATTCGTTCCTCCACGCTGCTTCGGCGGCATAACCAGGCCGCTGGGTCAGGACTATGTAATCGTCCCGCACCTGCTCATCGACCAGACGCTTGGGGTTGGGCTGAACCTTGCTGTACCCAACCACTGACTCTGGCGTCGGGTAGGCAGTGATGATGTAGGGGTTGCCGCGCTCCAGGTCCCAGAAGTAGTGCAGATTCCCATTAGAGAGGATCACGAACCGGCAATTCTGGGAACGAGCGTACTTCCGGGCCTGCTCCTTTCCTACAAGGGGCTGTTTGTCCTCGGACTTGGCCTCCAGGACCAGTAAGGGGAACCCTTTGGAATCCACCAGGAGGAAGTCAATTAAGCCCTTCGCGGTCTTCTCGAAGTCGTCGCCAAGATCGTCAATGGCAGGCTGGGTGATGGCAAGATTGGGTTCCAAGCGAATGTTCGCTGGCCCATTCTCATCCGGGAAAAAGCGCCAACCGGCCTTTTCGAGTAGCCGGTTAATCTTTATTCGTGCCGTGGCTTCGTTCATAATTGATCATCATTGAGGTACAGCATCCCCAAAGAGAAGATACAACCGCTGACTTCGATAATTACTTGCGCTGCTCGACATTGCTCGATTGCTGGCTGTACTTAACAGATGTTTGTACCAGCTACGAAAAGCGCGACCAAGCCAGCCGACAAGGCGGCCTTCTATCCCACCAGGTGCGCTGGATTGAGGTGAAGCCATAAGGAAATAAGGAAAATCGAGTATATCACGATCAACAGAGACGCCCAATGCAGCGCAAGATGAGCCAGGTATTGAGACGGCACGTTGCGCGGCTGGGTCTTTGTTTCCACCCGGTGCTGCAACGATTTCAAGCAAGGGGAAATGATGGGCTTCGTAATGCTCTGTGGGGGCTACGACGGTTCTTCAGCGTTGAGTTCGCCGGAGAGGCGTCCGGAATTCAGCCTGGCAAGTACAACTGCCATACATCCGCTCTGCGAAGAATTCCCGGCTCTCGTCTCAGTTGAATGTAGTTTCCCCACGTGAGATTTGGAGCGCACGACGGATGCCGGACTCTGGCAAATCCAAGGGGACGTGACCGGCACGGCGCCGCTATACTATTGGGAAATGGACCACCGTAATCGTCTTCCAGGAGGGCAGGAAGGCCATGCCACGCCAGCTCACCCACCACAGCAGGATCACCAACCAGTTCCCCGCCGACTTCGGGGAGCGGCTCAAGAGATTCCAGAGGGAGTCGGAGCTTCCCTGGGCGGAAATTTACCGCCGCCTGGGGGTCGACCCCGAGACGGGGAGACGCTGGCGGGACAAGGGGGTGCGGCCCAACGGGGAGCACCTGATGGCGCTGCTGGCCCTGGCCGACTCCTTCGGCCTGGGACACATCTTCACCGACTGAGGGCTTGGCATGCGAGAAGGGAGGCCTACATGGCCGTCCCGCCCGGCGATGGCAAGTCGCAGAGGTACCAGGCTGGTGTGTTCCCCGCCGCCACCCGAATTGGCAGCGCCCGGCAGCAGGCGCAATCCAGAGTGTCCAACTGCTCCGGTCCCGGCAAGGGCAGACGCAAGGGTACCCTCTCACCTCCCCACCGCTGGCCGTTCACCGCAGCCGCATGGCGGCGTAGCGCCCGATGACAGGAGGCCGTTGCATTGGAATGAGGGTTGTCCCATCATAGACCTGCCGCCGCCGGCAGGTCGCGTCAGGAATCGGCGGAGACCGCGACGGACACATTGACAACACATCAGCGCGGCCTGTGGCCGGACTCCGGCCGGCAGCGGCGGTTGACCCGCACCGTGGCCTGGGGGTCGTTCCATCCAGGAGCGCCCGGCCAAGCCACGGGAAACCGGCCCTGATGGAGAGACATTGTTACGCAGGGGAAAATCGCAATGACGGAAGAACATGGACATGACGGAATGGAGCCGGAGGAGCCGCAGGTGGACTACGCCGAGTTCCTGCGGGCGATGAGCGCCTTGGGGCGGGATGGCCTGGGCCGGATAATCGAGCACCTGAACGGGGAGATCGAGGCCAATCCCCAGGACACCGAGTCCCTGTCCGTGCGGGGGTTGGCCTACGAGCAGGTGGGGGACCACCGCCGCGCCGCCGAGGACTACGGCCGCGTCATCGCCCTGGAACCCGGCAAAGCGGGCGCCCACCTGGACCGGGCCCGAGTATATGGCGAACTGGGTGAGCACCGCCGGGCGGTGGACGACTATGACGCCGCGATCAGGCTGGCACCCGGCAACGCCGCCGCCCACTCCAGCCGGGGCGGGTGCCGCGCCGAGTTGAGGGACCTGGCCGGGGCGATAAGCGACTTCGACGTGGCCGTCCTGCTGGCTCCCGACAACGCCGACGCCTGGTACAACCGTGGGTTGACCCACGCCGCGATGGGCGAGCCGCTGCTGGCACTGGAGGACCTGGGCCGGGCCATCGAGCTGGAGCCCGGCCTGGCCGAGGCTCACTACCAGCGGGGTATGGCCCTCCGCGACCTGGGCCAGCCGGAGCAGGCCGTCGGCGACTTCGACGCTGCCTTGGAAATGGAACCGGGCTACGGCCTGGCCCGCTACGCCAGGGGAATCACCTACGTGAACCTGGAAGAATACGAGAAGGCGCTGGACGACTTCGACGCCGTTCTCGCCCTGGACCCGGACAACGCCTCCGCGCTGCGGGGCCGGGGCGTGGCCTTGGGCAACCTGGGCCGCGACGATGAGGCGATGGCGGCGCTGGACCGCTCCCTGGACTTGGACCCCGGCAACGCCGAGACCCTGACGGCCCGGGGTCTGGCCCACACCAGCCTGGGGCAGCACGAGCGGGCGATTGAGGACTACACCCGGGTCATCGAACAGGACCCCGGCAACACCCGCGTCCTCTACAACCGAGGGACGGAGCAGATGAACCTGGGCCGGCAGGATCCGGCGATAGAGGACTTCAGCGCGGTCATCGAGATCGACCCGGACAACGTGGGCGCGTACCTGACGCGGGCCTTCGTCCGGACACGGCTGGGTGAGCACCAGGAGGCATTCGGGGACTACGACCGGCTGGTGGGGCTGATGCCGGAGGAGTCGATGGGGTATCACATGAGGGGATTCACCCGGGCCAAGCTGGGCCAGCCGCGCTTGGCGCTGGAGGACCTGGGGCGGGCCATCGAGCTGGAACCGGCCAACGTTGAGGCCCGGCGCCACCGGGCAATGGTGTACCGCAGCCTTGGGGAGACGGACAGGGCGGTGGCGGACTACGACGAGATCCTGCGCCGGTTCCCCGGCGACCCGTCCATCACCGAGGAGAGGCGGCTGGCCCTGGAGCAGGCCGGGGCGGAGGCGGAAGAAGGCTGAACCGGCGGGCGGCGGCTGGCAGGCTGCCCTACTCGGTAGAGGAGAAGACCGGGGAGGCCGAGGCCGCCGCGCCAACGGTCTCCCCCTTTGCGTGACGACGCAGTGCTCAGGCTATGCGTCAGTAGACTCCGGCCGCCTCAGCATGGCGCCGTAGCCCCTCTCGTCCACGATGTGGTTCACCGACAACCGTCCCCGGCTGTCGTATCCAGTGGTGTAGGCGAACTCCACCTCGGCGCCCCAGGGAACCCGCCCGCCGGTGCGGATCGTGCCACTGCCCGGCCCACCGGCACCCTTGACCACCACGCCGTTGCGCCCGTCCTTCTTCCAGGCCATCACCTTCAGTTCCACCGGAGCCACCAGTTCCTGGGCGGTCGGCGCGAACAGTACACCGTGCAGCCTGCGCAGCACGTCACCCGAGGCGTTCCGCTGGCCATTCATGATTTGGGAGAAATGGCCGGTGCTGATGCCCACCAGCCGGGCCGTCTTGTTCTGGGAGTAGCCGTGGGCATCCATCCGTTCCCACAGGGTACGCGGCTCTACGTCGCGGGGCTGGGCGGCCTCGACCCTGGCCGGACCGTCCAGCACGGCCTCCACCCGCGCCTGGGTGCCAGGGCTGAAGTTGCGGCGGCCTCGTGACGCCTGGCTCATGTAGCTGCGGGACACGCCCACCAGGTCGGCCAGTTGCCCCAGGCTCAGGCCCTTCTCCCTGGCCCGCTCCCGGATGTGGGTGCTTACGCCCTGCACCGGGCCATACGAGCGGTTGGCGCATACGGCGGGCGCAATCTCCACCGGACCGTCCAGGACACTCTCGACCCGGGCCTGCACCGCCGGGCTCATGTTCCGGCGACCCCGGCACACGTCGGACATGTAGCCTGCCGACACGCCCACCTGCTCCGCCAGGTCCTTCTGGGTCAGGCCCTTCTCCCTGGCCCGCTCCCGGATGCAGGTGCTCTCACCCTGGACAAGCCCGCCCTGGCGGTAGACGATGCCCTGCCCCGGCACCTCGCCCAGGACGGCCATAGCCCTTTCCCGCAGCATGGGAGTCCAAGGCCGGCGCCCGTTGGCCACCGAGCACAGGTGGCTGTAATTGACGCCCATCCGGTCGGCCAGTTGCTTGAGGGTGTAGCCGTGGCGCCGGGCCGCCGCCCGCAGTTCGCTCTCGGGCTTGCCCTGGTTCCGTCCGCTGTCCGTCGTGCCGTTGTCTTCCTGCAAGACCGGTACTGCCATGTTCGCGGGGATTCCGTTGCCGTTGACCAATGCCTTGGTGTCAATGTTGGTGATCGCCTTCATGTCGCCTCCTCCGAAACGCAGAAAGCGGGGGCCGGTCTCGTTCGATTCGAGACCAGCCCCCGCTTTGCTGTTAGCTGTGAATTTTCAGTCGTGTCTGGCGGCTGGTATGGCCGCCCTGGATGCCCTGGATGCCGCCGCCCCGCTCCGTAGAGAGTGACGGGCCTGGGTTTATCGCTGGTTCACCCCGGCCTCCCACATTCCGGTGGCGTAGGGAGAGTCCGGGTGAGTGTCCGTGATGATCACCTCCTGGTCGCAGTTGTGGTTGTTGTGGTCGCTGTCGTCGTTGACGTGCCCCTCGTTGCCGCCGGTGACTGTGGCGCCGACCAGACGTTCCAGTCCCGCGCCGGACACACCATTCCCAGGGGCGGGTTGAGCCACCCGGAAAGCTGGTTGACGCTGGCGCAAGGCGCACGTCGCCCAAGGTCGGATTGAGCCACGGGAAACGGTGATCGAGATTTGGCGCAAGGCGCAGTTCGCCCAGGGCGTCATTCCGGGGCTGATCTTGTGTGGGTGAGTGAGGGGGAACGCAGTCCGGCCACCAGCCCAGTCATCGGAGACTAGCCAGGCCGGGGAACCCGCGTTGCAACGTCAAGCGTCCGGGCCGCCGTCATTGACAGCGAACCGGAGCGTGTGGCACCTGCGGCGCCGCTGTCCGTGTTCAGCAGCCACGCCGCAGTCGTGATGGAGCAGCCGGAGCTCGTCGCCGTCTCCGGCCGCAGAGTGAGGATTGCGAAGCATTTTCAATTGCTCCGCCCGGTGGACCCCAATGGTGAGGGAATTCCGGACGCCGTGCTGTTTCTCTGAGCCACCTCCCTGACTGTGATGATGCGCCTGGGACAGGAGTACCGCGCCTTGGGTTGATATACCTGATTAAGCGCGACCGTGCGCTCCGGTGGGTTGGGTTCCGGCTGGGGCGCCGCGAGGGAAACCCGCGAACGCCTCAGCCTGGGTGAGGACGCAGCGCCGCTAAACGCTCCGTCCCCGCCGCCCGATGAAGGAGGGATCAGCTCCCATCACTGGACGGGTGCCCAGCGACCGGAGGGATCAGCCCCGGACCGCTGAACGGCGCCCGGCGGGAGAAGGACTTGAACACTCCAGCCGCCGGACCGTCCCAGGGGAGAAGGGCTTGACACTCCAACCCCTGGGACCGGGCCGGGAACGAGGGACTTGAACACCCCGTCAATCCGGCCCGCGCTGCCTGCGAGGGACTTGAACACCCCGCGTCGGCAGCGTTCCCTCGTGGGACGCCACCTCTCGGTGAGGACCCGGGCTGAGGGAGGGACCCCCAGGTTTCTAAGGCATGAAACCCTGGAAAGCCAGACAACAAGGTCATTATCACAGTTGCCGCCGTCGAAAAAGAGGGCTTCCGGCACCCCCCAGGGAGATTCCCCCAAATTGCTCACGAGGTCACCGGCTACTCTCCGGGCAACCTGCCCCGCCACCCGGCCGGGGTGAGCCGGCGGAGTGCGCGCCACAGCAGCTCGCGTTTTCTCCGGGCCCTGCGGGTGTCGTCCAGGGCCTTGCGGCGCCAGTTGACCTGGCCGCTGCGGTCGAAGCCCCGCAGCGGGAACCGGGCCGGGGGCAGGGTCAGCCCGTGTTCCTCCAGGAGCGCCAGCTCCACCGACATGAGCCGCTCCTCATCCCGCAGCCACTCCAGCCCCTTCCCCCGGTTGGGGTGGGTGTTCGTGAGTTGCCGCCACTCCTGGATCAACGGCCAGGCGGCGCCGAAGACCTGTTCGTCGTCACCGGCGGGCTCCAGGGTGGCCAGGTCGGGGTACTCCCGACGCAGTCGTGCCTTGTCGCCGCTCCCACCGGCGTTGCCGGACCCGGCCGTGCCCTGGCCGGTTCCCTCCCCTGCTCCCCCGCCCTCCACGTCCGACAGCCGCCGTTCGAGGCGGCGCAGCGCCTGGCCGTGCTCGTTCCTCAGTTCCCTGACCTCGCCCTGCACGGCGCCGAGTCCGACGTTCATCTTCTGCCCCAGCTCGTCCACCCGCCCCTCGACCCTCTCCAGCCGCCCGGCCAGCTCACTGTTGCGCTGCCGCTGTTCTCTTGCCGGCGACCCGGCCCCGGCCAGCAATGCCTGGTTCAGGGCCATCCGCATCCGCCTGGACAGCCGACCGGTCTCCAGGCTGGCCGCCAGCGTCCGGTGGTCCACGTCCAGGTCCGCCGCCGCCCGGCGCGGCCCCTTGTCCCGAACCAGGTCGTCCAATAGGGCCATCAGCCGTAGGTGGTGCAGGTCCTCGATGCTCTCGCTCCGGTCGATGCCGCCCTGCTCCTTCGCCATGCTCTCTGCCTCCGGTACAGGAATGTTCGTTTCAGGTAGGGACCTTGCACGCCGGCCCCGGTTTCCCGACGTACAAGAATGCACGTTTCAGCTACGGCGCTTGCACCGGGACGCCGGAACGGGGACTTGCGCCAAAGTGTTCACAGCCCGGCGGCAGTTTCCGCCTGATTTACGCCCGTTTCAGCTTTGACCGGCCCTCTTTTGCGCCTCCCGGACAAAACCCGAATCCCTGTACACCCCCAATGATGCAAAACCGGGGCGGAAAAAAAGAGGGCCTGTGGGGGGCCGCACCGGTGCGGCCCCCTATGGGAGGTCTTTTCCGGCGCGTTTTTTGTTCACACTTTCCGGCGGCGCTGCGGCCCCTTGAGCCGCAGCAGAACAAGGAGAGGTGAAAGAGTTGACCCTGAAATCGAAACCCCGGCGCATACGCCGAATGCTGTCGCTGGCCGGCGCCCTGTTTCTGGCGGCGCTGGTCGCCATACCGGCCAGCGGCGCCGCCCTGGCCCAGTCTCCACCCCCAGACGGCGACAGCCTCGTCCTGGTCAACAAGGACCGGCAGATGGTGGAGCGTAAGAAAGAGGGCGACTTCGTGGCCCGCCCCATATTCGACCGTCAGGTAGATGTCCTCCACTACGCCATTCGCCACCCGGACACCGGGGAGTGGATCACCAACACCTACCAGGTCAAGGGCGGCGAGAAGCAGCTCTCCGAGGGCTGGGAGTACACCTTCGAGTACCCGGCCCTGGACGAGCAGCCCAATCTTGACCCGGAGCAGGCGTTTCTGCTGGTGCTGGCGGTGCCGCACGCGGCCGGCGGCGAGCGCCAGGTCTTCCACGCCCTGATCCCCGTCCACCAGCCCAACGGTCTGTGGGACAAGGTGCTGGGCGCCCTGGACCCGGACCGCTGGGCCCGGGCCGGCGCCACCTGGGTGATCCAGGGAGTCCACGGGACCCTGTGCGGCGTGGTCGAGGGCGTTACCCAGACCGGCATCGCAGAGTGCGGGGAGGGATAGCCGCATGGGAGACATTCTAACCGGAACCCCGCCCAACCTGACCTACGACCACGAGTTCGTGCGGCTGGCCTGGGCCACGGTCTGGGCCGTCACCTCGGGCGCACTGGTGGTGATCCTGGGCTGGATGGGGCTGAGCTTCATGGTCCAGGAGCATCTCGGGAGACATCAATCGGGCTGGCGGGAGATGGTGCCCCGCCTGGTGCTGGGCCTGACCGCCGCCGCGTCGTCCCTCTGGTGGTGCGCCCTGGTCATCGACGTGGCCCACGCCGTCTCCCAGTTCATCGCCGCGTCCCTGGAGGTCACCCCCGGCGACCTGCTGCGCGCTCCCCTGGACCCGCTGCTGACGGCGGTCTTGGCCGCCAACACCGGGCTGGCGGTGTTCATCGCCCTGCTCTACCTGGTCTTCGGGTTCTTCGTCCTCTACCTGCTGGTGCAGATGATCCTGCGCCTGGCCCTCATCGACATCCTGCTGAGCCTGGCCCCCATCGCATTGGGGCTGTGGATTCTGCCCCACACCGCCGGTTGGGGCAAGCACTGGCTGCGGATGTTCATGACCACGGTGTTCCAGCAGGCGGTGCAGCTCATCGCCGTGGCCCTGGCATTCGCGTTTCTCGAAGAGTTCGCCGACATCGGCGGCGGGGAGGCGGCCCAGGACCTGGTGTGGATGCTGCTGATGTCCATCGCCTTCATGTACCTGGCAGGCCGTGTCCCGTCGATGCTGGGCCACCACGGGACCTTCGACGCCTGGCTGCACACCCTGTATTTCGGCATGTCCCTGCCCGGCCAGATGGTGCGCTCGGGGCGGGCATTGGGCCTGATCGCGGGCGGAGCCGCCGGTGGGCCGGCAGGCGCGGCAGCCGCAGCAGTTGCGGCCAACGCCGCCACCGGCATCGCTGGACAGGCGGTGAGCACGGCGGCGCAGAACGCCACCCCTGCCGGGCAGAACAGCCCCACGCCCAGGAGCCAGGGGCCGTAGCAGTTCCAACAGCGACGACAACCACCGGCGCGGACCTGTTTCGCGCCGCAACCGCCAGGGAGGTGGAGAAATGGGCCAGTGGTAGATGCGGACCCGGAGGGTCCCAACGGAAAACGGCCAATCAAGCCAATCTCAGGGAGAAATAGAAATATGTCAGACCTGACACAGACCATATCGAACCTGGTGGGCATCCTTCTGGGCCTCGTTGGTGTCGTAGGCGTGGGCTATTTCATCTACGGCGCCTACCTGTACCTCACCGCCTCCGGCGCCCCCAACCAGATGGAACGGGGCAAGAGCGCCATGATGACCGCCCTGGCCGGCATCGTGCTGGCAATGGTGGCCTACGGCGTCGTCGAGCTGGTGATGAACGCCGTGGTGGGCAACACGGTGGACCCCAGCGTGCCCGACCCCACCCCGCCGCCCACCAAGAAACCCTAGAGGGAAGGGAGGTACGGAATGAGAGAGCACGAAGTACCGACCCACGTGCAGGCCGAGGACAAGGTGCTGCTGTGGTTCACCTTTCCGCAGATCGTGGCGGTGGTGGCGGTGTGCGCCGTGGCCTACGGGGCCTACCGCTACTTCCCCTTCGGCCCCGGAGAGTTCCGGCTGGGCGTGGCCATCCTGCTGGGAGTGGTGGGAATCGCCATGACCGTGGGCCGGGTGGGAGGCCGGGGGCTGCTCCTGGTCTGCGCCGACCTGCTGAAGTTCAAGCTGGGGGCCAGGCGCTACGCCGGGTCCCCAGCCCAACTGACCGTCGGCGAACCGCCTCCGGCACCGGAGACCAAACCCGGTCCGCTGCGGCTTCTAGTCAAGCGGGCTGCGGGCCGGCTGGGGAAGTTCCGTGATTCCCGCCGCCGCCGCAGGAACCGGCGCACCTTCCGGCCCCAACGGTGGTTCGGCGAGCGCCGGCCCGGGAACAACCAAGGGACGGGGAACAAACGTCCCGGCGTCAACGGGAGCAGGGAAAGAAAACCCTGGTACCGTCTGCTGGCGGTGGCGGGACTGCTGGCGCTGACGGTGCTGGCCCTGCCCGCCGCCGTCCTGGCCGACGGCCCCGATGACCAACCCTACGGCGAGGCCTGGCGGCTGGACGAGGTCTACTTCCAGCTGCCGGACCCGGTGCCCGGGCGGCGCGTGTTCATCGAGAGACTGGCCGTCAGCGGCAATCACGCCAGCGTCACCCTGCGGGCCGCCCACGACCTGGACCTGAGGGTGCGGGCCTACGGCGGCAGAACCGGCAGGACCCTGCGCATGGGAGCCAACAGCAGATTCAGCGCGGGCGAAGCCAGGAGCTACAGCCTGAGCATGGACGGCCCGTCGCCGTCGTTCACATTCTCCTGGGTGGACACCTTGGGCAGAACCAGCGCGGTGTCGCTGAGGAGCGGCCAGATACCCCATCCGCTGCCCAAGGCCGACGGCGGGCTGTGCGGCCTGGAACTGGCCTCCCTGGAGTGGACGCCGGGGAGTATCTCGGGCGTCGTAGCCTCGGAGTGCATCGCGGAGACCCGGCAGGAGGTGGACCTGCCGGTGTACGGCGGCCACTTCCGCCAGACGGTGCCCGCCCTGCTGGACGCCGGCGTCACCGCCATCACCGGAACGGTGAACGTCGTCGCCGGTCCGCACCGGACCAGCGCCGCGTTTTCCGCCAATGGCGAGACCCGTTTCTCCCTGCCCGTTCCCGGCGAGAGGGCGGACCACCGGCTGGAAATCACGGCGGACCTGGCGGCCACCCTGGACGTGCCGCTGCCGCCCATGCTGCAGACCGTCCACCACCCGGCACGCACCGACGTGCAGACGCGGCGGGTGACCTGTCGCTGCGGGGAGAGTTCGACGGTCAAGACGGTGCGCATCCACGTCCACCACCCGGAGCACGTGCGGGCCGTGGAGGTACAACGCGCCCCGGTCAGCCGCACCAGGGAGGAGACGGTAGCGCTGGCGCAGGGTCTGGGCTTGGGAACCGACGACCCCTACGTGAGTCTCCAAGTTCCCCCGCCCACGCCCGAGCCGCCCAGGGCGGAACAGACCGCCGTGGGCGATTCCACCTGGTGGGGCGAACCGTGGTAGGGCGCTTCGCCACAGTCCTGCTGGCCTCGGCGGCGGCCCTGGCGTCGGTCGCCGCCGAGGCGTCGGAGGACAAGGAGGCCGCGATGCAGGCGGCCTTTGACGCAGTGTTGACCGGGATGGCCTACGCCGGTGCGGGCCTCTGTTTCTTTGCCATCGTCTGGGCGGGATTCTTGCTGATGGCCGAGGGAGCTGAGGGCGAGAACCGGGGCAGAGCGCGCAACGCCGTGATCATGGCCATCGTAGGCCTGGTGCTAGTGCTGCTGGCCAAGGGCATCGCCGCCGCCGTCAACGCCGGCATCATCCCCAGCCTGTAAACGAGAGGAGGAGGTACTGCAAATGAAAGCGACGCTACCCAACCTGAAGAAACTGGCCGGACGCGGCGGAAAGGGACAGTCTGCCTACTCCGGCGACATCCAAGGCGAACACGTCGAAAGCAACGATGCGGCCGAACCCAAGCCCCCGCCGCCGCTGAGCCTGTTCTTCATGCTCTCCCATCTCGAAGACGATGGGCCGGTGCGCCTGGACAGGGTGAAGCTGGCGGTGATGGAGGTGATGGGGCTGGAACTGGACGAGCCCAAGCTGGGCGCCTTCGCCGGTTCCCTGAACGCCGTGGACTTCCCGGTGCAATTGCTGGTGCGCCAGCACCCACCCGTTCTGGCGGCACTGAGAGGCAAGCTCGCCGAGGCCCAGCCCGAGGACCTGCCGCAGCAGACCCGCGACGCCGCCGACAGCCTGGGGCGGCTGCTTTCGACGCTGGAAAACCGGGAGGGCATCCTGGACCGGCGGTTCTACGCCGTGTGCGAGCACGCCCGCTCCGACGAACTGCGGGCGCTGCTGGTGCGGGCCGGTCTCGGAGTGTTCCCACTGAACGGCAACTCGCTCAAGCTGCTGCTCCTGGCCTGCGCCCTGGGCGGCTCGCCCAACGAGCGTGACGAGGGCGCCGAGATGGAGATCGAGATCAACCGGCGCGATATACGCATCGGCAGCCGCCTAGTGCGTTCTCTGCACCTGGGCAAGTGGCCCAGGTCATTGGCGCCGGGTTTCCTGCAAGGGCTGATGGCGACGGGCGCGCCGATGGACCTTTCGGTGCACCTGGGAGCGATACCAGCGGAGCAGGCCGCCCGCACCCTGGAGTGGCAGAAGGTCCGGTTCGAATCGGCCCAGAGCCTTTCCTTCAAGCGGGGCCGTTCAATGTCCCCCGAGGCGGAGATCGCCCTGGAGGACGTTTCCCGGTTGCGCGACGAGGTGCAGCGGGGAAGGGAAAGGCTGTTCCACGCCTCCCTGTCCGTCACGCTTCACGCCGACGACCAGGACACCCTGAAGGACCTGACCCAGAAGGCCCGGGCCCATTTCGCCGCCACCCTGGGCAAGCTGGACAACCTGGCCTTCCGGCAAAGGGAGGGATTGCTGTCCACCCTCCCCCTGGGCCTGAACGCCGTGGCGGTGTGGCGGACCCTGGACACCTCCAGCCTGGCCAGGTTGTTTCCCTTCTCGCCGCCGGACCTGGACACCCGTTCCGGCACCCTCTACGGCATCGACCTGCGCGCCTGCGCCCCCATCTTCTACGACCCCTTCGACGGCACCCACCTGAACGCCAACACCGCAGTCCTGGCCCGTTCCGGCAGCGGCAAGAGTTTCGCCACCAAGCTGGGCGTGCTGCGGGGTCTGTGCCGCGGAGTGCGGGCCTACGTCATCGACCCGGAGGGCGAGTACGCCGACATGGCGCGGGCCGCCGGAGGCAGGGTGCTGTCCCCTGGAGTGCCCGGCCAGGGCATGAACCCCTTTGTAATCGACCGGGGCGATTCTGAGGAACTGCTCCAGCGCATCGGCAGCCTGCGCCGGTTGATCGAGGTGATGGTGGGGGAAAGGCTCAGCGCGGAGCGGCGCTCATCCCTGGACCACGCCCTGGCCGGCTACTACTCCGAAAGGCGGGAGCGCACCGGCTTCCGCGATTTCTACGCCTACCTGGAAGGCGAGACGCCGGAAATCGCCCACCTGCTGCGCCCCTTCGCCACCGGCAGCCTGCGGGACCTGCTCTCCGACGAGGGCGACGACCTGCTGGCCCGCGAGGCCCTGGTGACGGTGTTCGACCTGCACCTGCTGGAACCCGAACTGCGCCCCGCCGCCGCGATGGTCTGCACCGAGACGGTGTGGGCCGCCGCCGCCCAGGACCCCCGGCCACGGCTGCTGGTGGTGGACGAGGTGTGGAGCATCATGCAGCACCCCGAGGGGGCGGCCTTCATGGTCAGCATGGCCAAGCGCGCCCGCAAGCACCGGCTGGGGTTGCAGTTCATCACCCAGGACGTGCAGGACCTGCTCTCCGAGGACTCCTCCCGGACCATCACCGGACACAGCGGGAGGGCGCTGCTCCAGAACGCCGCATTCAAGCTCTTGCTCCAGCAGGACGCCGCCGCCGTCAGCACCGTGGGCGAAGCCTTCGACCTGCCCGAGGAACTGCAGCGTTGGCTTTTGTCCTGTCCCCGTGGGGACGGACTGCTGCTGGCGAGGGGCAACCGCTTTCCCGTCCGCATCGAGGCCACCCCCGAGGAGACGGAAGTGATCGAGTGGCGGCCCGGCCCCAGGCACTGAACTCCTGAAACCAAATCCCATAGAGCGAGGCAACCAATATGAATATCAACATCAAGAAAGCCCTGTTTGGCGATGGACAGAAAAGGCGCGCCCCGGTACTGCTGGCGGTGACGCCGCCCCGCACCGGCGAGCGGACCCTGCTGGGGGTGGAGAACCTGCTCCAGTCCATAGCCGTCCCCGAACCCTTCTCCCTGGAACTGGCTGGCGACGCCGACGGCGCGGACCTGCTGGTCCGCTGTAACGACGATCAGGTGGTAAGGCAGCAAATCGCCGCCCATTACCCCCAGGCCCGCATCCGGCAGGTGCCGGTGGACGAGGACCCCATCTTCGTCCACGCGGGCGAGCAGGCGTGGGGCATGACGCTGCGGGCGGACGGTCCCGAGTACGTGCCCCTGCGCACCTTCCGGGACGACGACCTGCTGGACCCGGGCTCCGATCCCCTTATCGCCCTGATGGGCGCCCTCTCGGAACTGGAGGAAGGGGAGCGGGTGCTGTGCCGCCTGCTGCTGCGCTCCCTGGGACCCGACTGGTCCCAGGCCCACCAGGCCCGCGCCCACAAGGCGGCCGTCCCCGAGAACCGGGAGCCCTCCTACACCTACCAGACCAAACCCCTGCAGCTGGACGGCGTGACCATGGCCGTGCTGGGCGTGGGCGCCCTGGCAGCAGTCAGGGGCTACCTGTGGGTGCAGGACGGGGAGATATTGAAAGCGACCCTGCTTGGCTTGGGCGCCCTGTCCGGCGCCGTCGTCGCCGGCTGGGCCTGGTGGCGCTGGAAGCAGGCCCGCAACCGGGTCCACGACCCCCTCCTGATACGGGAGAAGGTCTCCCGCATCGCCTTCGACGCCGAGCTCCAGGTGATAGCCGTGCTGCCGGACTCGACCCGGCTCCAGCGGGCCGAGGAACTGCTGGGCGCTGTGGCCGCCGCCTACCGCCACTTCGACCACCCCGCCGGGGCCAGGTTCAAGGTGAGCCGTATACGGCCCCTGGTCCCCCTGGTGAATCTGCACCCTGCTGGCCCGGGACTGCTGGGCAAGCGCAGCGTCCTGGGCGTGCGCGAGGCGGCCGCCCTGTGGCATCCGCCGGGAGCGGGAGACGAGACGCCGCTGTTGGAACGCTCCGGCTCCCGGGCGCTGCTCCCCTCCGCCAAGGGAGTGCGGGGCGGCGCGCCGGTGGGGGACACCACGGCGGGCAAGCCCCGGCCCATCCGCTTCCCCGAGGATCTGCTCCGGCGCCATCACCTCTACGTGGCCCGCACCCGCATGGGCAAGTCCACCCTGATGCACCACATAGCCGTCCACAAGATGCGTGAAAAGGCCGAGGGCCGCGACGGCGACGCCATCGTGGTCATCGATCCCCACGCCGACCTGGTGGCTGGAATCCTGGAGCAGGTCCCTGAGTCTCTCATCGACAAAGTAAGACTCATCGACCTGGCCGACCGGACCCGCGCCCCCGGCATCAACCTGCTGGACACCCGCGTATTCGCCGACCGGGACCGCACCGCCGACTCGGTGGTGCGGGTGGCCAAGGGCCTGTGGGAGCAGTGGGGGCCGAGAATGCAGTCCATCCTGGAGCAGACGGTCAAGACCCTGCACGAGGCCAACGAGCACCCCGGCACCAGCGACGACCGGCAGCACACCATCCTGGACGGGCTGAGGTTGCTCTCCGACAACAAGTACCGCACCGAGGTGCTGAAGAAGGTCTCCGACCCCTACCTGCTGGAATGGTGGGCGAGGGACTTCGGCGGCTGGCACCACCAGTACCGGGCCGACGCACTGGCCCCGGTGCAGACCCGCCTGTCCTACTACGCATCGTCCAAGCGGGCGCGGGCCATCCTGGGCCAGCCCCGCTCCACCATCGACCTGCGGGAGACGATCCTCGGCGGCGGCGTGCTGCTGGTGTCCACCGCCCAGGGCGCCGTGGGCCGGGACGTGTCCGCCCTGGTGGGCGCGTCGTTGCTCAACCTGGTGGACTCGGTGGTCCGGGAGCAGGAGAGCCTGCCGTTGCAGCAGCGCAGGGGCGCCTTGGTGGTGGTCGACGAGATGCAGTCCCTGCCCGGCGTCGACTACGAAAGCATGCTGTCGGAGCTGGGCAAGTACGGCGCGTCATTCATCCTGGCCACCCAGAGCCTGGCCAAGCTGGACGATCTCTCCCCCACCATGCGCGACACCATCCTGGCCAACGTGGGCTGCCTGGCCGTGTTCCAGGTGGCGGGCGGCGACGCCCGTCAGCTGGTGTGGGAGATGGGCAAGGACCGGGTGACCGAGGACGACATCGTGTCCCTGGACGTGCACCACTGCTACGTGCGGGCCACCGTGGGCAAGGAGCGGATGCCCGCCTTCTCCATGATGGTCAGGAAGCCGGAGGACGGCGACCCTGCCGTTGCGGAGCGCATCCGCGCCGCCACCGCCGCCTACACCCTGTCGGACCTGGACCTGTCCCTGGCCGGGGCCGAGGGCCAGCAGAAGGTGAGCGAGTTCCGGGACGCATCCGGGGAATCCGTGGAGGGCAACGGAGAGGCGAAGCCATGAGGACCGCCGGCTGCGACAGCCAGATCCTGCGGGCGCTGGGAGAAATGCCCTTCCTGGACCGGTCGGAACTGGCCGCCGTCACCGGCCGGTCCCGGGGCGCGGTGTACGACGCCGTGGGGCGGCTGGACGCAGATGGTTGCTGCCAGGCCTTGAGCCACGCCACCACTCTCTTTCCCGCCAGCGAGAGGTTTCACCTCACCGTGAAGGGGTTGGAGCGACTGGCCGGCCAGGAAGGCCTGTCCCTGGACCAACTGCTCCGCCTGTGTCCCGTATCCGAGGGCTGGCGGCGCATCCTGCTGGAAAGGCTGGACGCCGTGGCCGCCGTCTACCGGTTGGCCGTCGTCATCTCCGGCCTGGTCCTCCCCACCGGGTTCCGCTGGTACCGGGCCCAGCCCCTGGACGCCGTCATCGAGCTTCCGGGCGGGCGCACCCTGGGCATCGTGCGGCGGGGCCGCACCTCCGACCGCTCCCCCTTCGCCAACCGGATGTGGAAGCTGCGCCACACGCCCCTGCCCGGCGCCGTCCTGGTGCTCATGCCCGACCCGGTGAGCCTGCGGCACGCCCGCCGGACGCTGGACGGCTTCCCCGTACCCGTGTTCCTGGCCGTGGAGCAGGACGCGGTGACCGCCAGCCTGGACGATCCGGTATGGAGCCCCCAGGCGGTGAGCAACGCCTTAGGTCTGCGCCGGGTCCTGGAAAGTCTGACGCCCGGCGGCGAGTTTTATGCGGAGCCGGAGCCAAGGCGCACCCGGGTTCCCGGCGGACTGGCCGTGGCCGGAGCGGGCTGGGAGGTCCCCGATTGCCTGCTGCCCGCCCTACTCCGGCCCACCGCGAAGCGGGCCATCGAACTGGTGTCCGACTGGCCCTGGATTTCCGTCAGGGACCTGGCCGGGCTGATGGGCGTCTCCCGCCAGCGGGCAAACCAGGTGGTGATTTCGCTGGAGGCCCTGAGGCTGGTGGTGCGGCCCCCGGAGTCCGGCGGCCGGCTGGCCCTGACCGACCGGGCACTGGCCATGCTGGCCCGCCGGGACCGCGCGTCGCTGAGCATGGCCAGGGGACGCTGGAGCGCCGCGCCCCGGAGCCCCGGAGCCCCCTTCCACTGGACCAACGTCAGCGGCAGGCAGAGCCGACAACTGCTCCGCAACCTGGAGCACACCGCCGCCGTCCACGCCTTCCTGGCCGCGCTGGCGGATCAGGCCCGCGCCGCCGGCTGGGAGGCGGCGCTGCCGGACCCGCCCCGCCGGGCCTCCCGCCACTTCCGCCACGGCGACCGTACCCGCTCGGTCAGCCCCGACGCCTTCGGCCTCCTGCGCCGGGACGGCGCCGCCTGGCATTTCTTCCTGGAGTGGGAGCGCCGCGCCGTCCGGCCCTCAACCATGTCCCAGCGCCTGGCCCCCTACCTGCGCTACTACTCCTCCCACCGTCCCACCGACGATCACGGCGCCAGGCCCTGGGTGCTCATCGTCCTGGCCGACGACATCGCCCAAACCCACTTTCTGCGCCTCGCCCACGAGGAAATGCAGGCCGCCAGGGTCAACGTGCCCCTGTGGGTCTCCCACGGGGAGGCCATAGAGCAACTGGGGCCGCTGGGCCCCGCCTGGCGCACTCCCTCGGACCCCTACCGGCCCCGGACCCTGCCGCTCCGAAAATGGGACCAATAGATAAGGAGAGAACCGGAAAGGAGAGAACCATGCCCTCATCAAACCCAAGCCAGCAGCCAGGTCCCCGGAGGCGCGGAGGACGGACCGTGGTCCGGCTCGACGCGGCGGCCCTGCGGCAGCGGCTCCAGACCCTGGGCCGCTCCCAGAACTGGCTCGCCAGGGAGATCGGGGTCAGCCCCGGTTACGTGTCGATGCTGGTCAACGGCGGGCGCTCGCCCTCCCGGCGCATCCGCCGCCGGATGCAGACGGCCCTGGGAGTGAACAACTCCAGCGAGATTTTCAAGACGGAGGAAAGATATGAACAACCGTGACGGCGCGTCCGCCTTCGACGGGCGCGCCCGCCCCAACGCCAAGGCGGACGGGACCCGGCCCCTGCCCAGCGGCGTCCTGCCCAGGGACTTCGCCCAGCGCCTGGAGCGCCTCAAGGAGGCCAGCGGCCTCTCCTGGCGCGGCTTGGCCCGGGCCCTGGGCGTGGACCCCAAGCAGCTGGCCCGCTGGCGCAAGGGCGTCGAGCCCTGCGGCGGCGCCATGCACTCCATCCACCGCTTCGCCCACCTGATTCCCGGCGGGACCGCGATCCTGATAGACGACGACCTCCAGTTGGACCTCTTCGATGAGGAAGAACGGGAGGAGGAGCAGGAGGACGAGGAAGGCGTGGACGCGGCGCAGGACCGGGTGGCGGACGACGAGGAAAACCAAGACCAGGACCAGGACAGGGAGGAAGAGGAGGAATGCTAGACCCAAGGCCCCGCCGGGCGCAGGCGCAACGGCGGCACGGCGGAGCCTGAAGCGGTTTGGGGGCTTGCCGGCGTTCGCCCTTTCCATCGGCGCCGGCGGCCCCCGGCCGCGCACCACAACACAACACATACGAGAGGCCAGCGGACCGTCAACCGCCGCTGCGACTGAGCCTGTGAAAGATACCACAAAACTGAACATAACGAGCGACTCCGGCGACGACAAACCGGACGACCCCCTGACGTCCCATACCCCTCAGCAGCGCCGGACCATCAACAAGGGACTGCGCATACTGGCACGGGTCGCCATCCGCTCCTATTTGCGAGAGCAAGGGGGAGAGCGCCCGGCCGAGACCGGTACGGATGCGTAGGAACGCTGAATGTCCGGCCCGAACCCGGCAACCGAAAGGAGGAACACCACCACCGGCAAGCGGTCCAGTAACCCCTGGGCCGCTTGCCCTGTCCGGCGGCGGCTTGCTACAGCGGCCCACCTTGACAGGAAAAGGCCGGATGTCTGATGATAGACAGTAAGACAATACCATACAAAGAAAGGCAAAAAAGACGCCATGCCCCCACGCCGCATCTCCAGGACTATCACCTTCTCACTGCCGCCCGATATGTACGAACAGGTGCAGCGGGTGAAGGATGAAGAGGGCTGCGACATGAGCGAATTGGTCCGCGAAGCCCTCCGATTGTACATGGAGGACAGGGAACTGCGCCGTGAGCAGCGGCTGGAACGCCTGCGGTCGCGGCGGGGCGGGCAGTATGAAACACAAGGAGGAGACAACGATGAGTAACAAATACGACGCCACCCCCGTGGCCCTCTACGCCCGGGTCTCCAGCGACCGACAGGACGTGGACCTCTCGGTAGCCGCCCAGCTCAGGGCGCTTCGGGACCACGCCGCCAAGAACGGCTACGCCGTGGTCCGCGAATACGTGGACGAGGCCGAGAGCGGCCGCGTCGCCGATAGGCCCCAGTTCCGCAAGATGATCGACGAGGCCAGCAGGACCCAGGCCCCTTTCCGGGAGATTCTTGTCTGGAAATTTAGTCGCTTCACCCGCAAGCGGGAGCACGCCGTGGCCTTCAAGTCCATGCTAAGGCGCAAGGGCGTCCGCGTGGTCTCCATCACCGAGCACGCCGACGATTCCCCCACCGGCAAGCTCATGGAGGCCATCATCGAGTCCGTGGACGAATTTTACTCGGAAAATCTTGCCACCGAGGTCTTGCGGGGAATGCGAGAGGCCGCCTCCAGGGGCTTCTGGGTCTCCAGCCACGCCCCCTTCGGCTACAACCGGGCCATGGTCCAGGACGGTCCCAAGAAGCGCCCCACCCTGGAGATCAACCCGGATACCTCCCGCATCGTCAGGCGCATCTTCGATATGGCCGAGGCCGCCAAGGGGACCCAGGAGATCACCCGCATCCTCAACAACGAGGGCGTCGCCAGCCCCAGGGGGAAGCTCTGGGGCAAGACCAGCGTCCACGGCATCCTCACCAACGAGGCTTATACGGGCACCCTGGTATGGGGTGAAGGCGCCAAGGACAAGGGCGAGCCGGTGAGAGTGGAGAAGGCGTTTCCCGCCATCATATCCCAGGCCCAGTTCCGCCGCGTCAACCGCCTCATGCGCTCCCGCGCCCCCAAGGTCAGCCATCCCCGTAGGGTGGGAAGCTCCTACCTGCTCACCGGCCTGGCCAAGTGCCAGGCGTGCAACTCGCCCCTCACCGGTCGCTTCGCCAAGAGCGGCCGGTACGCCTACTACGTCTGCCCCACCAACATCAAGGTCGGCAGGCACGCCTGCCCCACCCCCACCCTCAACGCCCGCCGCTTCGAGGAACTGGTGGTCAACCGGATTCGCTCCAACATACTCACCGAGGACGGCATCCGCGACCTGGTGAAGGCAGTGGAGGCGGAGATGGGCGCCGTGACCCGGGAGCAGCGCAAGCGGCTGGAGACCCTCGACTCGGAGCTGGCCGACGTGCGCCAGCGGCTTGGCCGGCTCTACAACCTGGTGGAGACCACCGACATGGAGGTGGATGACTTCAGGCCCCGCATCCGGGAACTCAGGGAACGGCAGGACCGGCTGGAATGCTCGACGGAGGAGGCCAGGGCGGCCCTGGTCCAGCGGGGGAAGGCCCTGGACGACGCGAACGCCGTTGCGGCCTACGCCAGGGAGATGAAGGACTTCCTGGAAGAGAGCGAGCTGACCGAGCGGCGGGCCTTCATCGAGACCTTCGTCAAGGAGATTCTCGTCGTGCCCGGCGACGCCCTGATGCGTTACACCGTTCCCATGCCCAACGATAGCCTGGCGCCGGGAAAGGCCACCGACAAGGTGGCCCTTCCCGATGCAGTTCTATCTACCGTGCAGGTTGGTGGGACTGGATGGACTCGAACCATCGACCTCGGTCTTTTCAGGAATCCAATCACCTTTCATGTCACACTCAGACTTCATCAGCAGCAAGTGTGCGGAAGTTGTTTTACTTCCCAAACGGCTTGAATTCCCTGAATGCCTCCATGGCCTCCTCTTCTGCTTCCATCGCCGCCAAGTAGTGGTCCAGCATCTGGGGAGTAGACCAACCCGCAATCGCCTGCACATACGGTCGAGGGATGCTTTGCTTTACGGCATTGGCGGCAAAGGTTCTCATGAATATGTGGCAGGCGTCCTTCAGTTGCACCTCCGCCCTTTCAGCTACCCTATTGAGGTCCCTCCATATTCCGTCGTATCCCAGCCGGTTGCCTTCCTCCGTTACACAGAGCCAGTCAAGCGCGTTCTTGCGCTGTTGAATTTACCGGAGCATTGATCGTTGGCCTTGCCGGACAATTGGAATCTGGCGCTCTTTTTGTCCTTTGCCGTGAATCACACGAATCACAGATGCATCCCAGTCCAGGTCCCTCATCTTCAACATCCACATCTCGTTTCTTCTGACGCCAGTGGTGGCCATCATCCACAACATGGACTGCCTGCGAGCACCTGCGAACGTATTCAGGGGGCAAAGATCGAGCAGAGAAGCGAACTGTTACTCGGTCAAAAGTGGCTTTCGGGTCTTGGGTACCTCTGGAGCTTTGATTCGTGCTGCAGGAGAGGAGTCGATGAGGCGCCACTCAACACACCAGTTCAGCCAGGTGGTGATTGCTTGCCAACGGGTGCGGATTGACCGGGGTTTCAATCCTCGCTCACGCATTGAGCCGAGGTGCTGAAGGACATGGAGAGGGGAGAGGTCGGTCAGGGTCTGGCAGTCGGGATCAAACTTTTCGAGATCCTGGAGAAACAGCCGAAGTTCCTTGTTCTAGAACTTGACGGTCGCGTCTGTGCTGCCCTCGATGCGGTGGTACCGGACATAGTTTTCGAGGATTTCGGGTAACCGCTGTGACATCTCCAAAGCTGGGTCAGCTTTGAGTCGCGTGTTAACCGCTGTGACACTCATCCATAGTTCGCCGACTCTGGACGCCCATTTTGTAGCTGTGGCTCCCCGAGTAGGATTCGAACCTACGACCTAGCGGTTAACAGCCGCCCGCTCTACCGCTGAGCTATCGGGGAACGTTTACGACCGCCCGGAGTGGCCGGGCTTGCGGAAAACAATTGTATCACCAGCTGGTTATTCGCTCAACTGCCCCGGCACGAATATCGGTGCGGCGCCATCGGAATACATTCATTTGGACCCGCCAGCCATATTATTGCCTGTCATTCTACCGGAATACTTGACAGTATAACTATCAATTTATATCATGGTTTCATTCACGATTACCGGATCAAGACGATTACCTCGATTTCTCGCCCGAGACACATGGGCTTTCCCACAGAGCACTGCAAATCTCTCGCGGTGGTGCAGCCATGAGCAATTACTACGACGTATTGGGCGTAACCAGGGATGCCTCGGAAAAGGATATTCGCCAATCATATCGGCGGCTGGCCAGGCAGTACCATCCCGATGTCAACAAGAGCGATGAAGAGGCGGAAGGCAGGTTCAAAGAGATAAACGAGGCCTACAGCGTCCTCTCAGACGCTGATTCTCGTCAAAAGTATGATCGCTACGGCGATAACTGGAGACATGCCGACCAGTACAATCAGGCCAGGCCTCCCTCCAACAACGGAATGCGCTGGACGGTCAGGGAAGGAGACGATGTCTTCTCCGCCTTCGGCGGTGGAGGCAGCTTTTTCGAAGAGCTATTCAACTCAGGAGCGCCACCACGCAGCAGGGGAACCTGGCGTTCTCCCCCAGCCGAACATCCCGTGGAAGTCACCCTGGAAGAAGCATTTCACGGAACGACCCGCACTGTGCGCACCCACAGTGGCCGCAATCTGGAAGTGAAGATTCCGGCTGGGGTGGACAATGGCTCCAGGGTCCACATCTCGCCCGACGGCACTCCAGGCAGCGACTTTTACCTGGTGGTTTCGGTCTGGGAGCACCCAAGGTTCAAACGGGAGGGACTGGATCTGCACACCGAGGTGGAACTGCCGTTGGACGACGCTGTGCTGGGCACCGAGATACTGGCCCCGACCCTAACAGGCCAGGTCGCTCTGCTCGTTCCGGCCAACACGCCCAATGAGCGCCGCTTCCGCCTTTCGGGGAAGGGAATGCCCACTCTATCGGGCAATGGACACAACGGCGACATCTATTTGACCGTAAAGGTGCGCGTGCCCACCGATTTGACTTCTGAAGAAATCGATCTGTTCCGCAGGTTGCGGGACCTCAGGCTGGAACGTTCAGCCGTTGGCGATGGCGCTGTGGCGTAACCAGACCGGTTACGAACACAGTTCGAAGGGAGGGGTTTTGGCAAATGGTAGAAGATAACCGGCTCAGAAACGAACCTTGCTTTGCCATAAGTGTTGCGGCTCGCATCGTGGGAGTTCATGCCCAGACTCTGCGACATTATGAACGGGTGGGGCTTATCTGGCCGTCCCGCACCACGGGCAGGCAGCGGCTCTATTCCATGGCGGACATCGAGCGCATCAAGCGACTCCGAACACTGACCGAGGATATGGGAGTCAACCTCGCCGGGGCTGAGGTGGCCCTCAAGCTCATGGCCCGCGTGAAGGAGCTCGAGGGCGAGGTGGAGCGACTTTCGGATACTGTCGCTTCCCTGCGCCGAGGTCAGCGCCAAGGAAACATCTGAGAGTGCTAGATTCCGGATTTCGGTTCCTGCATTTCCCGTCAAGGAGGCGTGTTTATGGCCTCACAAAACAATCAATACACCAACCAGGCGCAACAGGTCCTGCAGAATTCCCAGGAGCTTGTGCGCCGCAACCGCCACAACCAATTGGATGTGGAGCATATTCTGTTGGCGCTGCTGGAGTTGGAGGAAGGGGTGCCTTCCCTGGTCCTGGCAGAGTTGGGAGCACCTTCGAACGACATAAGGGCCGCTCTGCACAGGGTACTGGAGTCTGCTCCCAGTCTGGCTCATGAGGCCAACCAGATCTACCTCACACCCCGGGCACAGCGGCTGCTCGAAAACGCCAGAGCGGAGGCTACCCGGCTCAACGACGAGTTCATCGGCGCCGAGCATCTCTTCGTTGCCGCCGTAATGGAGCAGGATGGTCCGTCGGCAGGGCTGCTTGGGGCTCACGGCATCGACCGTGAGCGGGTCTACCAGGCCCTGACCCAGATTCGCGGAAGCCATCGCGTGGACGGGCCCGAAGCGGAAAGCCGATATGGCTCCCTCGACCGCTTTTCCCTGGACCTGACCCAGGCTGCCCAGGAAGGCAAGTTGGACCCCGTCGTGGGCCGCGACGGCGAGATCCGGCAGGTGATGCAGACCCTCACCCGACGCCGCAAAAACAACCCCGTCATCATCGGCGAGGCCGGCGTCGGCAAGACTGCAATCGCCGAAGGGCTGGCACAACTCATCGCCTCGGGCGATGTGCCGGAGTCGCTTCGCGGACGGCGCCTGTTGGCACTGGACTTGCCCGCAATGGTGGCAGGTTCCAAGTTCCGTGGTGAGTTCGAGGAACGCCTGAAGTCGGTCATCGACGAGGTGAAAGAAGCACGCGGCGATGTGGTCCTCTTCCTGGATGAGCTTCACACCATGGTCGGCGCCGGCAACAGCGAGGGCGGCGTCGATGCCAGCAACATGCTGAAGCCCGCCCTGGCCAGGGGCGAGATGCAGTGCATAGGGGCCACCACGCTTGACGAATATCGCAAATACATCGAGAAGGATTCTGCTCTGGAGAGGCGCTTCCAGCCCCTCTTTTTGGAAGAACCCTCTGTGGAAGACACAGTGGAAATCCTGAAGGTGCTGCGGCCGCGGTACGAAGCCCACCACAATGTCGACATTACCGACGAGGCGCTGATCGCAGCGGCACGCCTCAGCGACCGCTACATCACAGGCCGGCTGTTGCCCGACAAGGCCGTGGACTTCATGGACGAAGCGGCAAGCAAGCTGCGCATCGACGCTGAGAGCCTTCCCGCGCCATTAAAGGAGAAAGAGAACAGGATTCAGCGTCTGAACGACCAGGAGCAGGCCGCTGCCGAGCGCCAAGACTACGAGCGCGCGGCCGCACTGCGCACCGAACGCCTCCGGCTCCAGCAGGAATACGATGCGGAAAAGGCCGCCCGGACTGGCGATCGCCCTCAGGAGCGGGTTGTAGACGAGGCACAGATCGCGGAACTACTATCGGCATTCACCGGCATCCCCGTCGGGCGCCTGCTCGAGGGCGAAGGCGAACGCCTCGTCCACATGGAAGCCGACCTGCACAAGCGCGTGGTTGGTCAGGACGACGCGGTGGAAGCGGTGTCCGAGGCCATTCGCCGATCTCGGTCTGGCCTGAGCGACCCCCGGAGGCCCATAGGCAGCTTCATATTCCTCGGTCCCACCGGGGTGGGCAAGACCGAGTTGGCCAAAGCCCTGGCCGAGTTCCTATTCGACGACGAGGCCAACATGGTCCGCATCGACATGTCGGAATACATGGAGGGACACTCGGTCTCCCGCTTGGTGGGAGCTCCTCCGGGCTATATCGGCTACGACGAGGGCGGCCAACTGACCGAGGCAGTGCGAAGGCGTCCCTATCGGGTGCTCCTGTTCGACGAAATCGAAAAGGCCCACCCGGATGTATTCAACATTCTGCTGCAGATTCTTGAGGATGGCAGGCTCACCGACGGCCAGGGACGCACCGTTGATTTCCGTAACACCGCAATTATAATGACCAGCAATCTCGGCACAGAGGGGCTTCGCCGGCAGGCCTTCGGCTTCCGGCCTGACAGCCGGGACGGGCAGGACGAAATGAAGGCGCTCAGGGAATCTGTGGATGCTGCCCTGAAGCGTACATTCCGGCCCGAGTTCCTCAACCGTATAGACGAGACCATTGTCTTCCATCCATTGACACAGGAGCAGATCGTCCAAATAGTGGAGTTGATGGTCGGGGACGTCCGCGATCGGCTGGCCGAACGTGATGTGACCTTCGATCTGTCCGAGGAAGCCTGCTTCTGGCTGGCCCGGGAGGGATTCGACCCTGTTTACGGGGCTCGGCCCTTGCGTCGCCTGATTCAGCGGCGGTTGGAAAACCCCCTGGCCCGGATGGTCTTGTCAGACAAACTCAGTCCCGGAGCCCACGTGCTGGTAGACGCCGGGCCGGATGGCATCACTCTGAATTGCCAGCCGGCGCCAGCCCGCACTGAGGCAGCACCCACGGAACCAGCGCTGGTGTAGAATACCGGCGCCAGACACCCGAAATTCACCCTTGGAACTGAAAGCAAGCAAGTACCACATGACTACAACGGCATTAAGGCAAAAGGCACAGGTCAAGGATATTGATGTGGGCGGAATCAACGTCCACTACGCCACCGCCGGAGAGGGCCCGTCCGTGCTTCTGGTGCACGGCCTGGCATCATCCATGATCACTTGGTACTGCAACATCGACGTGATCGCCGACGCCGGCTTCACCGCAATCGCTATTGACCTGCCGGGCTACGGAGGTTCCGGCCTCGCCGATCATCTCGGCTACTCCCCTGAGAGTGCCTCCCGTTTCCTGGTGCAGTTCGCCGACGAGATGGGAATAGAAAATTTCTCCGTGGTGGGCAACTCCGCCGGTGGGCTGGTAGCTGGCGTCACCGCCCTTGAGCACCCGGACCGAGTCGAGAAGGTGTGCCTCGCTGGATCCGCAGGGCTGGGAAAGCGCATTTCTTGGCCGCTGCGGCTGATTTCAATTCCTGTGGTCGGCGAACTGATCTACAAGCCCCAGATGATCAGCAAGGAAGCCCTGATCAAGCGAATTTTCTTCAGGCCTCCCGAGTTCATAGACGAACTCCTGCCAGAAATGGTCCGCGTGCGGTGCCTCCCGCACGGGCCCCAGGTCATGCTCCAGTCAGTCCGTTCCGGCGTCAACCTGCTGGGGCTCAGGCCCGAGCACCAGATTCTCAACCGGCTTGGCGATCTTGAGGCAAGCCTCCTCGCCGTCTGGGGAGAAGAGGACCTCGTAATACCTCCGATCGGGGAGGATGATATCCGGCGAGTCGTGCCCGGGAGCACCGTCCATGTGCTTCCCGAATGCGGCCACTGGCCCCAGATGGAAAAGCCGGATGAGTTCAACCGGATTCTCACCAGTTTCCTCTCCGAGCCTTCGCCGTCGCCCGCCGCTCTCACGCCGCAGGGCGATTAGGTGTCGGCACATCGCAAAGCAGATGGACAGCACCGACGGCGTAGCAATCCCCAGTGCCGTTGGTGAGCAGGGCGTCCCCCCAGACGGAGTAACGCCCGCCGAAGACCTTTCTGCGCCCGTTCCCGGTCACGGCTCTTTCATCCTCAGCTTCAACTCCGCCCTATCCTGGCTGGTATCCACATGGCGCGGCCGGCTGATCATTGTCGCCGTGGTGGCTGCGGTCTCAATCGCTGCCTATCTCCTCCAGGACCGCATCGACGTCGAGCGGTTCGGTTACGGGGCCGTTGCCGGAGCCGTGCTGCTGGCCAGCGGCGGCTTGGTGGTTCCCGTACCTGCCCTGGCCATCACCTGCACCACGGCCACCTTTCTCCATCCCGCAGCGGTCGCCGTCATCGCCGGTCTCGCGGGAACCTTGGGAGAATTGACCGGCTATTTCCTTGGCTACAGCGGCAGCGGCGTTCTCGAACGCCGCCGTTTTTATCACCGGGTGGAAACCTGGATGAGACGCCGGGGCTGGCTTCTGCTGTTCGTCATTTCCGCCGTCCCCAATCCACTCTTTGATGTGGCCGGCATCGCTGCCGGCGCCTTGCGATATCCCCTGTGGCGCTACCTGGTCTTCGTGGGCCTGGGCAAGCAGGTCAAGTTCTTCATGATCGCCTACGGATGCCACTACAGCCTACAGGGGCTTAAGGGCGTCTTCGGCGTCTAGGCAGCCTTCGTTGCACGCCACGGATTGGGACTCAGCGCGGTGGCAATGGCGAATTGCAGCCTGTATTCTTGTAGCGTTTCGAGACAATGAAATTGGGCCCGTCCGAGGCCCAGGAGGTCCTGTTGATACGCGGACTTGATGGCAAATTCCCCAGAATCCACCCTTCTGTCTTCGTCAGCGAAGCCGCCTACATCGTTGGCGATGTGACCATCGGCGAGGGCTCCAGCGTCTGGCCCAACGCCACCATCCGGGCCGACTACGGCGACATTATTGTCGGCAGGAACTGCTCGCTACAGGACAACTGTGTGCTACACACCGACGACCACCTGGAGCTTGGCGACAACGTCCTCCTGACCCACGGCGCGGTCATTCACGGCGGCAAGGTGGGTAGCAACGTGCTGGTCGGAGTCAACGCCGTGCTGCTGGAGGACGCCGACGTTGGCGACTATGTATTCATCGGCGCCGGTGCCATCGTTCGCGGCCATGTGCCCGACCACTCGCTGGTCATTGGGGTCCCCGGCCAGATACGCCCGCTGAGCCCGGCCCAAGAGGCCAGGCTTCAGGACCCCACCGCCAACTATGTACGCAACGCCAAGCGCTTCATCGACAACGGCCTGGGGCTCCAGATCCCTGCCGCCCCTGGCGACGGGGAGGCCTAGCAATGCCCGTGGAACCGGAAGCCACTCCCCTCCCGCTGGACGGCCTGCGAGTGCTGGATGTAACCCACATCGTTGCCGGACCCTTTTGCTCCATGATCCTGGCGGATATGGGCGCCGAGGTGATCAAGATCGAGCGTCCCGGTGCGGGAGAGCGAGGCCGCTCCAATGGGCCGTTCATCGACGGCCCCGAAGGCCAGCGGGTCAGCTCCCGCTACCTCGGCCTGAACCGCAACAAGAAGAGCGTGACCGTCGACCTGCGCGACCCCCGCTGCAAGCAGGCGTTCGAGCGCATGGTCGCCGAGTCCGACATCCTGCTGGACAACTGGGGTCCCGGCGCCCTTCGCCGACTTGGGCTGGGCTACGACCGCCTGAACGAGATCAACCCCCGCCTCATATATGCCAGCCTGACCGGCTACGGTGATCCCGAAGGACCGGCCCCCGGCCCCTACTCCCACTGGCCCGCCAACAACCCGTGCGTCCAGGGCATGGGCGGCTGGATGACGGTCACCGGCAGCCCCGACAGCGGGCCCCAGATGGTGGGCGACAACATCGGCGACTCCGTCCCCGGCGTCTGGACGGCCCTGGGGATCATGATGGCCCTCGAAAGCCGCCACCGCACCGGCTTGGGCCAGTACATCGACATGGCCATGTACGACTGCATGGTCGCCCACATGACCAGCACCATGCCCTTTTACCAAGCCACCGGCGAGGTTGCGGGCCGCGAGCGGGGCAACATGCTTAGCGCCCAGCTCGCTCTCGAGGCCCAGGACGGTTATGTCGTCCTCGCCGGCGCCGGCGGCGCCGAGAAGTGGAAGGACCTCTGGCGCTTAATAGGCCGTGAGGACCTGATCGAAGACTCCCGCTACCTCGGAGAAGGCATCAGCGGGGAGTTCTACATGAACCACTTCGTTCCTGCCATCGAAGAATGGACGAAGGTGCGGCCAAAGGCCGAGGTTACCGAAAAGCTGATCGAGATCGGATACTCCATGGGCATGGTCCAGGACCAGGCCGACCTCGACTCCTGCCCCCATCTCGAGGCCCGCGGCATGTTCATCAACGGCGGCAACGACATGGGCGGCACCTTCCGCACAGTCAACACACCCATCCACCTCGTTGGCACGCCGGAAACGCCCAACCGCCAGCCCCCGCTCCTCGGCGAGCACAACGCCGAAGTCCTCTGCAGCATCGGCGGCCTGAGCGACGCCGAGCTCGCAGACCTGTCAGCCGAAGGCAAGGTCTAGGGACATCATCCTGTGCGTGTTGCCGTTATGGGCGCCGGAGGTGTCGGAGGCTGCCTCGGGGCCCTCCTGTCCCGCACCGGCAACGAGGTCAGCGTGATTGCCCGAGGCCCCCACCTCGACGCCATCCGCGCCAATGGCCTGAAGTTGAAGCAGGAATCTGGCGACTTCACCGTCAGAGTAGATGCCACCAACGACCCTTCCGACATCGGCCCGGTCGACCTCGTTCTCTTCACCGTCAAGACCTACCACAACCCAGTGGCGATCCCCGCGATTCGCTCCCTGGTGGGCGCGGACACCGCAGTCCTGACTCTCCAGAACGGCGTCGAATGCCACGAGCTACTGGCCAACGAGCTGGGCCACGGCCACGCTTTGCCGGGCGCATTCTGGACAGCTTCCAGCATCGCGTCTTCCGGAATCGTCGCAACCGTGGGCCCGCGACCCAGGCTGTCCTTCGGAGAAGAGTCGGGCGAAATTACGCCAAGGGCCAAATTGATCCGTGACGCGCTTCAAGTCTCCGGCGTGGATGTCGAGTTATCAACCGACCCGCTCCAGGTAATCTGGTCCAAGTTCGTCGTCCTGTGCTCCATCGCAGGCATTACCAGTGCCGCTCGAACGCGAATAAGGGAGTTCATCCAGTCGACCGAAGGCCTCGATCTCTTTACGGAGGCCATGCGGGAGGTCGACGTCGTGGGACGCGCCAAGGGAGTCAACCTGCCAACCGACCTCGTTGAGCGTTCTGTCGAGTTCATCAAGGGCTTCCCTGACTTCCAGAACTCCATGCACGCCGACTTCGAGAACGGCCGTCCCACCGAGCTGGATGCCCTGAACGGCGCTGTTGTACGCATTGGCAGCGAGGCAGGCGTCCCAACGCATATCAACCAATTCATCTACGCCGTGCTTTCGCCCTTGAAGGATGGTGCTAGGAATTGAGAGTTTCCATTCCGTTCGAGCCCAACCTATAATTGTTTCATTATGTAGTTTAGGGAGTGAGACTAGTGGTCTTTCGCGCGCCCCGCGGCACTGCCGACCACCTGCCCGAAGAGCAGAAGTACTGGCGCTACATCGAATCCAAGGCCGTCGAGATCGCCAACCGCTTCGGCTACGGGCGCATCGACACGCCAGCCTTCGAAGACTCGAACCTGTTCGTTCGTTCCGTCGGTGAAGGTACCGACATCGTCGAGAAGGAGATGTATACCTTCGAGGACCGGGGCGGCGACAGCGTCACCCTGCGTCCCGAGGGCACGGCCCCCGTCTGCCGCGCCTATCTCGAACACGGCCTGCACAACCTGCCCCAGCCGGTCCGCATGTACTATTTCTGCCCGGTCTTCCGCTACGAACGGCCCCAGGCCGGCCGCTTCCGCCAGCACCACCAGTTCGGTGTGGAAGCCCTGGGCGACGCCGACCCGTCGGTGGACGCCGAGGTCATCGAGGTGGCCTGGGAGCTGATGGGTAGCCTGGGCCTTCGCGACATCAGCCTCTTGGTCAACAGCATCGGCGACAACCAGTGCCGTCCCGATTACATCGAGAGGCTGCGGGACTACTACTCAGGCCACCACGACCGCCTCTGCGAGGACTGCCGCGACCGGTTGGGCCGCAATCCGCTGCGCCTGCTCGACTGCAAGGTCGAGACCTGCCATGCCCTCGGAGACGAGGCGCCCCAGTCCACCGACTATCTCTGCGACGAATGCCGGGAGCACTGGGGGAAGCTGTCGACCTACCTCGACGCCATGGGCCTTCCTTACACCGTCGACCACCGGCTGGTCCGTGGCCTCGACTACTACACCCGTACTGTCTTCGAGATACAGCCCCTCGACGTCGGCGGCCAGTCCACCATCGTCGGAGGGGGGCGCTACGATGGCCTGATAACCGAGCTCGGCGGGCGGCCCACACCTGGCATAGGGTTCGCCACCGGCATCGAGCGGCTAACCCTCAACCTGAAGCGCGGCGATGTTCCAGTCCCCGACGAGCCGTCACCCAAGTACCTTGTCGCCAACGTTGGCGACAATGCCCGTACCGCAGCCCTGGAGCTGGCCGTGCGCCTCCGCCGCGCCGGTGTGGGCGCCATCCTGAGCAGCGGCTCCCGGGGCCTCCGCGGCCAAATGCGCCAAGCCAACGCTCTCAACATTCCCTACGCCTTGATTCTCGGCGACGACGAGATCTCCAGGGGCGAAGTCGTCGTCAGAGACATGACCTCTTCCACCCAGCAGTCCCGGCCGCTGGACGAGTTTTTGTTAGAAATTTGTGAAAACTAGCCCCGCTATTCGTGGATAGCTTACCGGCTTGGCGTCATCATAGGCACTGGAGGCGTCAGGTCGGCGATTTATTTCCTTGTATCCCATAATTTCGTCACTAGTTTTTCACGAAATTTTGATGACAGTTAGCCGTTGACCGCCAAAGCCTCTGTGTTAGAACATATTTGCGTCATCACTTTTCCGGCGCTTTCTTGCCGGATGTTCATT
The DNA here is from genome assembly GCA_963667765.2 of Dehalococcoidia bacterium. Taxonomy (GTDB): domain Bacteria; phylum Chloroflexota; class Dehalococcoidia; order Lucifugimonadales; family UBA3495; genus VXOI01. The sequence continues at coordinate 1,282,297 of CAXXON010000003.1, forward strand.
CCCCGGACAGCAGTATTTCTAATTTTTGAGGCGAACCATGAGAATCTTCTATCGAGGCTACGTCATCGACCAAATCCAGCCCCCCGACTCTGCCTTCACCGTGCTGGGATTGAGGCCCGCACGGGAGACGGTGGCGCTCCAAGACACCCCGCGCTCTGCCATGCGCTGGATCGACCACCAGGTAACGAAGCAGAAGGTAATCGAAGCTGGCTGGTTCATCCCATCGTCCGTTCCGGCCTAGCGGGCGTCCCACCCTGAAATGCGATATCATCGGCCCGTCGACCCCAACCCGGCGGAGATGAGAAGATCGCATACCTCCCCCACCCAGAAGGCCCCGATGATATCGGGGCCTTCTCTCGTCTTAAAGCGGTCTCCCTGAGCCATACAATCACGCCGCGCATCCCCCACTGGCCCGGCGATCCACCCGTTAACTTCGAGGACTGGAGTTCCATCAATGCCGACGGCTACTTTCTCCGTCGACTCTCCATGAGCGAACATGCCGGCACCCACCTTTCCGCGCCCGCCAGCTTCCACCCCGGCGGGCGGACCGTGGAGGAATATGAGGCTCGGCAACTCATCCGCCCAGCGGTCATCATCGATGTGCGCCGCCAGTGCAGTTCAGACCGGGACTACGCACTGACACCGGACGATCTCCACGAATGGGAGTCCAGGCACGGCCAATTACCACCCGGTTCCCTGGCTCTGCTGCTCACCGGCTGGTCGGACCGATGGAACGACCCCGCAGATTACCTCGGCATAGACGCGACCGGCACACTGCACTTCCCGGGGTTCGGCCCGGAAGTCGCCGCCATGCTGGTCCATGAGCGCCGGGTGTCCGGCCTGGGCACCGACACCGCTGGGGTGGAACCTGGGCTCGACACCGCCTTCGCCGTCAGCAAGGTGGCACTTGCCCGGAACCTGATAGTCCTCCAGAACCTCACCAACCTGGACAACCTGCCTCCGACAGGCGCAGTCCTGGCCATCGGAGTGCTGAAGCTGGAAGGCGGCAGTGGAAGCCCGGCCGCGGTAACCGGGTTGATTCCATAAGTAAGAAAAGGGCGCACTTGGGTGCGCCCCGCCCGAAAACTCTCTCTTGCCCCTTGCGAATGGGGCACGAAGACAACCTAAAGCGTGTTGGCCCCGGCCCTGGCGCAGTCTTCGTCTTCCTGGCTGGTGCCGCCCCCAACGCCGCAGGCGCCTTCCAGCACCCCGTTGCGGACGATGGGAACAGCGCCCTGGCTTGGGATGCCATGCTCGCCTTCCGCCTTGAGGATTCCGGCAATGATGGGAGAGCTTGCGCGTTCCTGGAGCTCACCGCTGGTGCGTCCGAAGGCAGCGCTGGCCACCGCCTTGCCCTGGGAGCCATACACACCGCCCCAGATTGCCCCATCCATGCGGTTGAACGCCACCAGGCGCCCGCCAGCATCAACAACCGCCACATTTATCTTGATCCCCATTTCCGTCGCGGCGGCTACTGCGCCTTCCACGATTCGGTTCGCCTCGGCCAATGTCAACGCCATGACAGACCTCCTTTCGGTTCGATGATCAGAATATGTAAAGCCAGCCATATTCTAGCCCACACCTTCCACATCGCCAACCGCCCGCGCCCTCCACGGGCCTCGATGATATACTTGCCGAGGACTTCTTCGTACCTGTTGAGCCGCTGACCGGAAGTGCTGACCAAACGCATCATACCCTGCCTTGACGTGGACGCCGGACGCGTCGTCAAGGGCATCAGCTTCGTTGAACTGCGGGACGCCGGCGACCCCGCGGAACTTGCCGCCGTCTACGACCGCGAGGGCGGCGACGAACTCGTTTTCCTCGACATCACCGCCAGCTCAGACTCCCGCGACACCATGGTGGATGTCGTACGCAGGGTGTCGGAAGAAGTCTTCATCCCCCTCACCGTGGGCGGCGGGATTCGTACCGTCGAAGACATCCGCCGGATGCTGAAGGCGGGCGCCGATAAGGTCTCCCTCAACACCGCAGCCGTGAACAACCCTTCCCTCATAGGGGAAGGCGCATTCCAGTTCGGCAACCAGTGCATCGTAGTCGCTATCGACGCCAAGCGGGTCGACCCTCAACTCCCGCGCCCTGACGGACCAGTGGCTACAGACGTTGGCCTGGCAATTGATGAGCGGTCCGGCTGGGAAGTCTACACCCGGGGAGGACGCACCCCCACGGGCATCGACGCCGTCAAGTGGGCGGTCCGGGCGGTGGAACTCGGCTCCGGCGAAATCCTGCTGACCAGCATGGACGAAGACGGCCAGAAGCGTGGCTACGACCTCGAGTTGACCCGGACCGTCTCCCAGGCCACCCCGGTCCCCGTCATAGCCAGCGGCGGAGCCGGTCACCTGGACCACCTCTACGACGCATTGGACGAAGGCCAGGCAGACGCCGTTCTTGCCGCAAGCATTTTCCACTTCGGCGAGTATTCGATCGGCGAGGCCAAGGACTACCTGAGCCAGCGCGGCGTGCCCGTTCGGCCCCGCGCTTGATTCCGAAAAGAATCCCCTCTCCCTCAGAGGGAGGGTTAGGGTGGGGGCATCCCTATGCCTGAAATCAAGGCTGTCATCTTCGACATGTACCAGACGCTGGTGCAGGACCCCAGCGGCCAGTGGCGAAAGAGCTTCGCCTCCATAATCGAGGAGCAGGGGCTACCCACGACCGCGGAAGATCTCTGGCAGGGCTGGCACGAGTCCGAAGAGCGTTTCAGGATGCGCCGGACCGACCCGTCTCAGCCGTTCCAGACCTACTTCGACGCTTGGGCCGGAGGGTTTCGCGTAGCCTTCGAGAGCATGGGCCTGCAAGGAGATGCGGACGCAGCCACCAGCCGCTTCTTTGCGGACCTTTCGCGACGCGAGCCGTTCCCGGAAACTCGACAGGCACTAGACGAGGTGCAAGCCCGTTTCCGTACCGCAGTCCTGTCAAACGCCGACGACGGTTTCCTGCTGCCTAACATTGAACTGCTGGGCTGCGAGTTCGAGACGGTCCTGTCTTCCGAAATGGCCCGCAGCTACAAGCCACAACCAGAACTGTTCCTCGAGATGCTGGAGCGTCTGTCCCTTGCCCCGCAAGAAACCGTGTATGTAGGTGACCGGCACTACGAAGACGTGTTCGGCGCGTCCAGCGTGGGCATTAACGCCGTCTGGATCGACCGCGGCGACCGAGGACTGCGGGAGGACCTGCCGCCGCCGTCCTACAGCGTCACGAGTCTTCTGGAACTGTGCAACCTCATCGAGAGCGGAATTGCTGGAAGTTAATCAAGTCCAATTCCGGCATTACTGATTTGTTCAGATTGGAGAATCGCAACTATGAAGGTCAAGCTGAACGAGCAGGGACTGGTCCCCGCAGTCGCCCAGGATGTCAACACGGGCAACGTGCTGATGCTGGGGTACATGAACCCCGGCTCCATCAAGCGCACCGTAGAGGGGATCCAGGTGTGGTTCTACAGCCGCAGCCAAGAGGACCTCTGGCATAAGGGCGAGGTTTCGGGTAACTACCTCAACCTGAAGGAAGCCTGGCTCGACTGCGACGGCGACACCATCCTGCTCAAGGTGGACCCGGACGGCCCCACCTGTCACACGGGCAACACCTCCTGCTTCTTCCATCCTCTGGAAGGGCTGCCGGAGGGCTACGAAGACACCGACAGGGGCCCCGGCATACTTGGCGAACTGTATGCCACGGTCCAGGACCGGCAACGCGAGATGCCGGAAGGCAGCTACACCGTGAAATTGCTGCAGGAAGGCGTTGGCCGCATCGCCCAGAAAGTCATAGAGGAAGCGGGAGAGACCGCCCTTGCCGCCGCCCAGGGCGACGAGGAGAATCTGCCTTCGGAGATCGCGGACCTCATGTACCACACCTTGGTGCTGATGGCTGCTTCCGGCGTCAAACCCGAGCAGGTGTGGCAGGAACTCAGGGACCGCCGGGGCTAGAAACCCGGAGGCAACTGTTCGCCGTCGCCGTAGACCACGTAGTCGCCGAACCGGTACACGGTGACCTTCCCGAATCCGGCTACCCGCCAGTTGTCCGGCCCCCCGATCACGCCCGTACGGGCATCGATGCCCAGGTAGACCATTCCCGATGGCGCAGACTCCCGAAGTTCCGCCGCCACCTCCGCCGGATCTCGTCGCTCGTGGTGGGGCAGGACCCCGATTCCCGGCGCGAGGCCCAGTCCTTCCACCCAGCCACCCGAGCTCGGCCGTCGCATCACCGAACCCATGACCATCGCGCCGGCCGATGAGCCGCCCAAAACCAGCCCTTTCTCCAGCCCTTCGGTCAACAGCCGCAGCAGCGTGGAGCCGCGAAGCGTCGAAAGTAAATGGTCCGGGCTGCCGCCGGTGAAGTAGACGACATCGGCATTGGCCGCCGGAGCGACAAACGCATCATCATTCGCGTGGCTCGAATCCAGCACCATAAGCTGGCTGGCCTGCCCACCGAGGGCGGCAAAGTGCGTGACGCCGTCATTGGCGGCCTTGGCAGGTCCGGTAACGGCGGCAGTGGGGATTATTAGCACCCTGGCAGGGTCCTTTCCAGAAACCCGCATGACCTCACGGTCCATATCTTCGCAACCCACCCTGAACTCATCGCCGCCCACCAGTGCAATGGTGCTGGGCATAACCAACCTCCCATCAGTCTGGGGAATCAATCCCTCTTGCTACTTATTCCCTAGACCAGAAACTCGATGAACACGGCTGCAAGGCCGAGGAACAATGCAAAGCCTATCACGTCCGTGAAAGTCGTAACGAAAACTGCTGCAGACACCGCCGGGTCCATCCGCAGACGCCTTAGCAGCAGCGGCACACCCGCGCCAGCAATTGAGGCCACCACCATGTTGCCGGTCATAGCTACGGCCAGGACAAGACCCAGGATCGGGCTGTCCTGCCAGACCCAGCCGATTCCCCCTATTATCGCGCCCAGAACAACCCCATGTATCACTCCCAGCATGATCTCCCTTCGCAGCAGGCGCAGGCCAAGTTGTCGGGGCAGTTCGCCAGTCGCCAGGCTCCTGACCACCAGTGTAACCGTCTGCGTGCCCCCGATCCCTCCCTGCCCGGCGACGATGGGGAGGAAGGCTGCGAGCGCTACGACCTTGGCGATTGTTGACTCGAACAGCCCGATGACAGCGGCAGCCAGGAAGACGGTAACGAGGTTCAGGGCCAGCCACGGGAACCGGCTGCGAACGGAGTCGGTCAGCGGCCCGGTTATACGCTCCTCTCCGATTCCTGCGATGCGATACATGTCCTCGGTGGCGTTCTCCTGCACGATCTCAACCGCGTCCTCCGCCCGTATGAGCCCGGCGAGACGCCCGTCGTCTTCAACCACGGGAAGGTCGCTCACCTTGAGACGGCTGATCAACTGAAGGGCCACCTGCTCATCCGTGGATGTAGTAACCGAGGTGAGGTCCCGGTCCATGATCTGCCCCACGGATGCGTTGGGCCTCGCCAGCGCAAGACGGACGGGTCTGAGGGAACCCACCAGTCTTCCATCGCCGTCTACGACTGGAAGGGAATTCAGCTGCTCCGCGGCTTCTCCCATTAGACGCAGGCGATCGAGAGCAATGGGAACGGTGGTGTTCTCGCTGAATACGGGCACCTCGAGGTCGATCAGCCTGCCGGCCGTTCCGTCCTCGTAGCGCAGCAGCGTCTCCACGCGGCCCACGTTCAAAGAAGAACGGGCCGCCATTTCTTCGATTGTTGCTACTCTCCTTTCCTCGGGCAACAACTCCAGCATCTCGGCCGCGGCACCTGGATCGGCAATGTCCAGCACTTCAGCCAGGGCAGCCGGCTCGTGATCCCGGAGCATCCTGACAGCCATTCGTGGCTCCAGGTGCTCCAACAGCCCCGCAACGGTCTCGGGCGCCATTTCCCGAGCCAGCGAGCGGCGCACTCGCCCGCTCAACTCGGTCAAGGTCTCCGCGCGGTCGGAGGGATGCAACTGAAGATAATAGTCCCACGCCGCGTCCCTTCTCCCATCCTGGAGCATTTGCTCAAGTACCCTGGCCCGTTCGAGAGTGCCCTCGAGGGGAGGCACGGTCTGCCGTTGCACCCGTGGAGATTCGCGTGCGGCCGAGTCCCTCGGCTTTTCTGACTGTCTCAAGGAAGCTTCCTGTTAAATAGACTACATCTGCGGGCGCCTCATCCGTTCTCCTCGAGCTTCGCCCACAACTTCCGCCACTACAACTTTAACCGGTGCACGATTTGGGATTAAATGCCCGCCATGTGCCTGTTCTTGGTCAAATCTTGATGCCGCCTTGCCTTTATGACTCTTTCACACCCAGTCCGGAAGTCTGCCCCGAATATTGTTCGGGAACGGTGCTCCATTATCGGGATTGTCGGGTTCAGGCAGGCATGGCATCACGGAGGCTCTAAACCTCAACAAACCACCTGCCGATGATTCTCCAAAGGATGCCGCCTGGTATGTTAGAATTGTTTTTTCCCTGACCGGGCTAGTCTCAGTTCTCACCTTGCCCGGCATATTTGTCTGAGAAAAAGCCGACATACGCGAGGAACAGTCGGTCATGTCCACTACTCCGGTCATCCAGATTATCCGTGAACTGGTTTGGCAAGCCGTGGAAACCGCTCGAAAGAGCGGTACTTTGCGGCTGGAGACCATGCCGGACATCCAAATCGAACATCCAGGGAATCCGGAACATGGTGACTTTGCCACCAACCTGCCGCTTCGCCTAGCCCGGGCCACTCGCATAAATCCACTGGAACTGGCGCAGTTGCTGATCAATGCCATCCCCGAAAGCGAGCCGGTTGGCTCCATCGAGGCAGCGCCTCCGGGATTCATCAACTTTCGCCTGAAGGACGGCTGGCTGCAGCAACAGGTCGACCAGGTTCGGGAGGCGGGATCAACTTTCGGAAACTTGGATTACGGCAACGATCGGCGAGTGATGATCGAGTTCGTCAGCGTCAATCCCACAGGACCGGTGCATGTGGGTCACACCCGTGGAGCTGTCCTGGGCAGCGCGCTGGCCAATGTGATGGAAGCCGCCGGTTACCGGGTCACTCGCGAATATTATGTCAACGACGCCGGAAGCCAGATGGAAGCCTTCTACCGGTCTGTGCTGGCTCGTTACCGGCAGTCCCTGGGCCGAGAGGCAGCCATGCCGTCCAACGGCTACATGGGCGACTACATCACCGACTTGGCAGGTGAGATTGTCGAGGCTGAGGGCGACAGATTTCTCAGTGGGGCTGACGATCAGGCCATCCGGGAAATTGGCGATCTGGGACGCGAAAAAATGGTGGGCCTGATTCGCGAAGACCTCAGCAAGATTGGGGTGGAGTTCGACAACTGGTTCAGCGAACGCACCCTCTACGACGAAGGCGAGTACAACCTGGCCCTGGGGCAACTTCGAGAAAAAGGCTACCTCTCCCAGCGCGAAGACGCCCTGTGGTTCAACTCCACGATGCTTGGCGACGAAAAGGATAATGTAGTCGTCCGGTCATCTGGCGAACCCACCTACTTTGCGTCCGACATCGCCTACCATCACAACAAGTTTATCGGCCGCGGCTTCGACTCTGTGGTGAACATCTGGGGCGCGGACCACCAGGGCCATGTCCCCAGGGTCAAGGCTGCACTGGAAGGCATGGGAATCGACCCTGCCCGGCTCACCATTCTCATCGCGCAGATGGTGACGCTCAAGCGAGGCAACGAAGTTGTCCGTGCCTCCAAGCGCACCGGCGAGTTCGTGACACTGCGCGAACTGGCCGACGAGGTCGGAAGCGACGCATGCCGGTTCTTTTTCCTTTCCAGGACCCCGTCAACGCAGATGGAGTTTGACCTGGAGTTGGCCAAGAAGGAATCTTCGGAAAACCCGGTCTACTATGTTCAGTACGCCCACGCCCGCAACGCCGGCATCCTAAACCTTGCCCACGAACGAAACATCGACTGGAGCAAGGGGGATGTTTCTCTGCTGAACGATCCCAGCGAACTTACGCTGGTCCGGTCAATGCTCCGTCTGCCGGAGCTGGTGCAACAAATGGCCGAGACCCTGGAGCCCCACCACCTGGCTCACTACACCACGGAACTGGCCACGGCCTTTCATGGGTTTTACGAGAATTGCCGGGTCATCTCCGCAAACCCGGAAGACGCGGATGTGACTTTGGCTCGGCTGAAGCTGGTGGAATCTGCCCAGATAGTATTCCGCCGGTCCCTGGAACTGATGGGCATGAACGCGCCAGAACGCATGTAGCTCCCCGGACCCGGCAGCCCGATTGACGAGGAGGACTCCAGGATACTGAACGACTAGGAAGGGAACGGTGAACAGACCGTAAGCATGGACATTCTCATCCGCATAAACAAAATCGCTTGGCAATTCCGCACGCGGCTCACCCTCGCTTATGTCACATTTGCCATAGCCGTCGGATTCTCCCTCTTCATTCCGTACCTCTTCGGTCAGGCCATCGACACCCTGGTGGGGTTTGACCAGGAAACCAGCTCCTTCCAGGGCAAGGATCCGCTGAATTCCACCCTCCTGTGGCTCGCCCTGGGCCTGCTCGGCGCCAGCCTTTGCCGCGGCTTCTTCGATTTCGCTCGCACCTATACCACCGACTCCCTGTCACAGAAAGTCACATACGTGCTGCGCAACCAGTTCTACAACAAGCTGCAGCACATGAGCTTTGCCTACCACGACCGGGAGCACACCGGCGACCTGATGTCCAAGGCCACCTCCGATGTCGAAGCCATACGCAGGTACGTCAACATCGGCATGGTGCGTTCCATTGAGGCGGGTCTTCGCGCGGTAGCCCTGCTGGCGATTCTCGTCTTCATCAACTGGGAACTCACCCTTATCAGCCTCGCCTTTATACCGTTCATAGTGACTCGTTCCGTTCTGGTAATGGGACGGCTGCGCGCCATGTGGACCAAGGTGCAGATAACCATGGGTGAGACGGTTACCGTGCTCCAAGAGAACCTGGTCGGGATGCACGTGGTCAAGGCCTTCGCCTCGGAAGAATACGAAAAGCGGAAGTACGACCTAAAGGCCCAGCAACTGCGGACCGAGTATTTCCTGTCCGAAAAGACCCAGGGCACCAACAGCGCCTGGATGTCCTTCTACTTCACCATCGCCCTCGGCCTGATCCTGTGGTATGGCGGATGGGAAGTGCTCAAGGGAGACCTGACCCCCGGTGAACTGGGCATGTTCATGCTGTTCCTCAACCAGCTCACTTTCCCGGTTCGCATGGCCGGTTTCATCATCAACAGCTTCTCGCGGGCGATCTCCTCAGGGCGGCGGCTGTTTGATGTGTTGGACGCGAACTCACCTGTCCTGGAAAAAGAAGACGCCATCGAAATTGGCCGCGCAGAAGGACGGGTGCGGTTCGAGAATGTCTCGTTCAGCTACGACCCTCGCGTACCTGCGTTGAGCGATGTGGACATTTCCGCAGAGCGCAACCAGGTCATCGCGATACTGGGTGCCCCCGGCAGCGGCAAAAGCACCATCGTTAACCTGCTTCCGCGATTCTACGAAGTAGGCAGCGGCCGAGTCACCATCGATGGCATGGACATTCGCGATATGACCCTGCAATCGCTGAGGCGGAACGTGGGTATCGTGCAGCAGGACGTGTTCCTGTTCAGCGCGACCATCAGGGACAACATCGCCTACGGGGCCAGGGATGCCACGATGGAGGACGTCATCCGCGCCGCCCAGGTGGCCCAGCTTCACGAACACATCACCTCGCTTCCCGACGGCTACGACACCTGGGTCGGTGAGCGAGGCACCACGCTGTCCGGCGGCCAGAGGCAACGACTTTCCATTGCTCGCAGCGTATTGATCGATCCGCCCGTCCTGATCCTGGACGACTCCACTTCGAGCGTCGATGTGGAGACGGAGCGGCTGATCCATGCGGCCATGGTGGCTGTCATGAAGGGAAGAACCACCTTCGTCATCGCCCACCGACTCAGCACCGTACAAAATGCCGACCACATCATTGTCCTTGACCGCGGCAGGATTGTGGAGCAAGGCTCTCACGAGCAGCTGGATGCAGTTGGCGGCATATACCACGAAATTCTCGAACTGCAACTGCGCCCACAGGAGGAAATGATGCTGGACGTTGCTCTGACTCCGGAAATTACAGCGGGCCGGGCCTAGTATGAGAGCTGGCGGCCCAGGGGGCGGCTTCGGCGGAATGATGGGCGGTATGCGCGGCCTTAACGCCGCGGGAGACCGCGCCGCAAACTCCGACAACATCAGGGATGAGTCCATCGTTGGGGCGGCATACGACCACAAGGTCGTTATGCGCCTGATGAGCTACATCGCACCATACAAGCGGGACGCAATCTTCGCCGTATTGGCCGTGGCTCTATACACCGCGGCCAACGTGTGCATTCCATATCTTGTCGAATTGGGCATCGACGGTGCCATCGGAGAAGGCGACCTGGCCATGCTGCACTGGGTCGGAGCAGCATTCCTCCTGGTTGCCGTGCTCCATTTTGTCGGCAATTACCTGCAGTTCGTTTTCATGCCCCGCGTGGGGCAGGGGATTCTGTACTCCCTTCGGACTAAGATGTTCAACCACCTGCAGGAACTTTCGCCGTCGTTCTACCACCGCACGCCGGTGGGCCAGATCATGTCCCGCAGCCAGAGCGACGTCCTGCAACTGCAGGAGACCTTCGAGCTGATCGTTCAGAGTTTCTCCGACATCCTCAGCCTGGTCGGCATCATCACGATGATGCTCATCATCGACTGGCAGCTTGCGCTGATCTGTCTGGCAATAGTCCCTCCGTTGTTCTTCATCCTCGGATACTGGCAGAAGTTCGCTCGCCATTCCTTCATGAGGATCCGCCGGGCCATCGCGATGGTGAACGGCGAATACAACCAGAACATCACCGGCGTGCGGGTGGTGCAGAGCCTCAACCGTCAAGACGCCAATATGGACCATTTTGACGACCTGAACTCGGAACACCTGAACGCCAACCTAGAGGCCAGCCGGTTCTCGGGCGCACTCCAGCCCATCGTTGAAATGCTCATCGGGATCGCGATGGGGTTTGGCGTTGTATTGGCCGGGGGCATAATGGCCAAGGGCGGAGCCTTGGAGTTGGGTGTCCTGGTGGCCTTCGCTCTCTACATTCAGCGGTTTTTCGAGCCCATCCGCCACCTCACGATGCAGTACAGTATGCTGCAGCGCGCAATGGCGGCCGGAGTGCGAATCTTCCAGGTGCTCGACCTGAAACCCGAGGTTGAAGACGACCCCGACGCTCCCGACCTCCCCCATGTCCAGGGCGAAGTCCGGTTCGAGAATGTTAGGTTCCATTATGTCCCGGGCATCGATGTCCTGAAGGATATCGATCTGCACATTCGTCCGGGAGAGAATGTGGCCATAGTAGGGTCCACCGGTGCCGGCAAGAGCACGATGGTGACCCTCATCGCCCGTTTTGCGGACGTAACTCAGGGGCGCATCCTGGTCGACGGCCATGACATCCGGCATGTGACCCGCAGATCCCTGGCAGGGCAGATGAGCATGGTGCTCCAGGAGCCCTACCTGTTCTCGGGAACCGTGGCCGACAACATCCGGTACAACCAGGTTGACTCCACCATGCAGGAAGTGGTCGATGCAGCCAGGACAGTCGGCGCCCACGACTTCATAATCAAGTTGGAACACGGCTATGACACCGTCCTGGCCGAACGGGGCGTTAATCTCAGCGTCGGGCAGAGGCAGTTGATCAGCTTTGCCCGTGCCATTATCGGCGACCCGCGGATCATCATCCTGGACGAGGCTACCGCAAACATAGATACCCAGACCGAACTGCTCATTCAGCGGGCACTGCAGAGGGTGCTGCAGGGACGCACATCCATCGTTATCGCCCACAGGCTCTCTACAGTCCGGAACGCGGACAAGATAATCGTTCTGAACCGGGGCGAGCTGGTGGAAATGGGCACCCACGAGGAACTCCTGGCGCTGGGAGGGGTCTACGAGCGGCTCTACGCGGTAAATTATGGCTTGGTGTCTGAGCCCGTCCCAGCCTTGGACGCCAACGGTAACGAGACAGGGGCCTTGCCGAAAAGCGCATTTGCTCCCGCGCCAGCGACCGCCGATGACTGACCGGCCAGTCCTTCAGCCATCTCAAAACTAGCCGGAACAGAGAGGAGAACAGCTCCCATGTATACTCGGATACTGACGCCTCTGGACGGCTCGGAGGCCTCAGAGCACGTCCTGCCTTACGCTCGGGCACTGGCCTCAAGCCTTTCAATCCCGTTGACCTTGCTGATGGCCATAGAGCCCGACCACCCAACCATCAGCCAGTTGTTGAATCCAACCCTGCACTGGCATGAAACGGAGAGTCATCGCAGCGAACACGCGGAGGGTTACCTAACCTCGGTGGCATCCAGGCTGCGAGGGGCCGGGCTGACCGTCGACACGATTACTCCCCGTAGCGAGCCGGCCACAGCGATCGTGGAAGAAGCCGCGAAGGACCCCGGCACCCTCATCGCAATGGCCAGCCACGGCCGATCAGGCCTTGCCCGCTGGTGGATGGGCAGCGTGGCCGACAAAGTGCTCCACATGGCAGACAATCCCCTCCTGCTGATCCGATCTAGGGCTCATGCCCCCTCCAGTCAGGAAAGCACTCCCGACCGCCTGATCGTGCCGGTTGATGGGTCTGAGCTGGCAGAGGAAATCTTGCCTCACGTCGTGCACCTTTACAGGGCAATGAGCCTCCCTGTTGAACTCGTGCGAGTAACCATGTCCGAGGCAGAGTATTACCAGGCAATGTCCATGGGCTTGAGAGTCCTTCCACCCACTCTGCCATCTTTCCAGTCATTCTCTGAGACTATGGATGGAGAGGCCTGGCAGTACCTTGCGGACGTCAGGGAGAAATTGACACGTCTGGGCGTCGCCACCGTGAACGGACGGTTGGTGCAGGGTTCACCAGCGGATTCCATAGTGGACCTGGCTTCCAGCGGGCACAGCCTCGTGGTAATGACCACGCACGGACGCTCTGGAGTGGGCCGAATGGTGCTGGGCAGCGTGGCGGAGCGGGTGGTGAGGCAGTCAGGAGGTCCCGTCCTGCTGGTCAGGGCCCACCAAAGCGAGGAGGTTCCTCTCACCGGCGCCCCAGCCACCACCTGAGGTCTTCGCTAGCCGATTTACCGCGTGGCGTCCCAATGACCATCGCCACGAAAGAAAAAATCCCCTCTCCCTGACGGGGAGAGGGGATTTGTCATGCATCCTCCAAGACACGCTTCAGCCCCAAACTTCATTCCTGCTGTCTCAGGATTCCAGTGGCCCACCCCACTTTGAAGTCCGGCCGATTCTCCGCCATCCGTTGCGCTTTGAGACTGTCTTTGGTGGTTTACAGCAACGCAGTCTGCAAAGAGGGAATGGAAACAGTTACAAGCTGGAAATATTTGTAACCAGGTTGTAGATGAACCAGCCATCGCCCACCGAGAAGACCTGGGGCTTGGCGGTCTGGGCATCCCTCATTATTCCGATTCCGTCACTGTAGGGTTCGAAGGAAACGATCTTGTCCAGTCGCACCCGAAAGCGCTTTTTCGGGCCGTGAAAATAGAGGTGCTTGGTCGTCACACCAAGCAGACCGGTGTCGGCGTGAACATTCTCCTCCCACTCGTGCACCCGGCTCCGAAAGGTGCTGGGCCGGTAATACAGACCCCTGGCCACGCGTATGCTGACGCCATGGGAAGTACCGCGCCTCTCCCGCCTGGTTGTAGTCTCGATGTAGTCTACCCCTCCGAATAGCCACACCAGCTTTTCGGATTTCATCAGGTTGAAGGGGTGCTGGACACTACCTCTCATACGGTCTGGAACGATGCCTTCGGCCAGCTCCCGTATGACGGCCGACTTCACCATATTGCGGTGGGCGCCGTTGGTATCGACTTCAGAAACCAGTAGGCCAAAGTGGTCCAGGTATCTCAGGAGCGCCGCCTCTTCATCCAGAGAGAGGACACCGTCCTCCAGCGAGCCTTCCACTGCCGCTTCCCAAGCCTGGGCTAGGAGTTTCCTCTCGTCACTGGGATCCAAGGCCAACTCGGCCAGTGATTCAGTCAGGTCGTCAAGTGCCGCCTGTCCGCCGGTGACGGCCAGCGCCGTCAGCCGGGCGTCCAGCATGACTCGGTCGCGCGCCCCGCGGTCGAGGGTGGCATCGGCCTCACCCAGCGCCTGGACGGCAAACCGCTCTCGGAATTCGCGCAGGCGCGTCTCTTCGTCCTGGGTGAGTATGCCGTCGGCCAAGCTTTCCCGGACGGCTTGGTGCCAGCCTTCCGCGATGGCGGCGTTAATGCCGTCGCCATCAAAAAAGGAACGCTGGGCTATCGCCAGCAGGTCAAGGCGTAACTGCGTCTGGCTGAAGCCCCGCGATGCGGCGGCCCTTGCCGCCTCGTCCACCATTTCGCTCCAGCCAGCATCACTCGCCTCGCGGCATTCCCGATGCGCACTGCGGAGCAGGCCGGCCTTCTTTCCACAATACCGACAGTCCCCCATTGCGAAACACCTTGGTGAAGTTTCCCGGGCTGCCGCCTATTGTTGGCTGTCCAAGTAACGCTCCATCGCCTGCTTGAAAATTGGATATGGATGGGCTCCGGTGAACAACAGATTGCCAACCAGGAAGGTGGGGATGCCATTGATGCCGTATTGCAGGGCCTCTCGGTACTGTGCGATGACAGTCTGCGAGTGCTGGCCTTCTTCCAGGCTGCGGGCCATATCATCCCCGTCCAGCCCGATCCCTTTGCCGATCTCGACCAGCGCTTCTATCTGGCCGATGTCCTTTCGGTCCTCCCAGAAGGCCTTGTAGGCGGCATGGTGGAACTCCATGAATTTGCCCTGCTGCTGGGCATATTCGGTGGCCTCCAGCGAGTACAGGGTGTTGGGAGTGTAGGGCGGGGGCTTCATGATCAGGCCGGACTCCTGGGCCTGTCCCCGCAGCGGTTCGGACAGTTCGTCCTCGCTCTCGCCGGGCCGGGCCGGGCGTTCCGCGCCCTCCCGCGGGGTGTCCGGCCGCAGCAGGTAGGCGCGTCCCTCAACCTCGATGTTAAATTCCTTTGCCAGCTTGTCGACCCGCTCCAGGCCGATATAGCACCAAGGTCAAATGTAGTCGTACCAGACGGCCACGCTGACGGCGGAGTGATCATGGTCACCGTTGTGGGATTCCTGAGCCATAGCGGCCCTCCTGAAGATGATTAAGTTCCCTATGGCCTGAAAGGTGCCTGGCATTTCTCGAGACGCTCGATCAGGACTCAAGGATTCCGATCAGTTCACCCAGGTGAGAAATCTTCGGGCAGCCGTCAATTGGTTCATGCCAGCCGCCCCTGTCCAGCAACGCAGCCTGCATCCCCATTGCCCTGGCTCCCCCTACGTCGGAACGCACCTGGTCCCCCACATGCAGAACTTCTTCGGGAGCGACGGCAGCGCGCCTCAAGGCTTCTTCAAATATGGGGGGATGCGGCTTCTCCTTGCCCGCCTGGATCGAATTAACCGAGAATTCCAGGCACTCAGTCAGGCCGGCCTGACTGATCAAAGGTGCAAGGTCGGCCCGGAGGTTCGTGATCACCCCCAGACGATATCCCTTATCGCGAAGAGCCTCCAGGGTGGGAAGGGTTTCTTCGAACGGGGTGAACTCCTTCGGGACGCCAATTGCCAGCGCCCAGATCTCACGGGCCAATCCGAGTGTTACTGGAACGCCGGCAGTTTCAAGTATCAACTTCTCGTATTCTGCAAAGAATTCAAGCCGCCGCTCCGGAGAGCGCAAGGACAGCGGTTCCTCTTCATTGGCACGGTTGAAAAGGATATCCGCCTTGGCATAACCCCGGCGAATTGCCTCCCGGGAGACCGTGAGACCCACCTTGCGGCAAGAGATAGCCTGGATCTCCTCAAGCGGCGGCCAGAACTTGACCAGGGTATTGTAGAAGTCGAAAGTAATGACCTTGATCATTCCAGCTCGCAAACGCCGGCGCCTGGCTCTCAGGATACGCAAGTCTAACACGGCTCAGAAGAAGGCGTGAACCAGGTACGATATGGAGGGCATTCCGTCGCTACGTCCAAAGTCCCACGTCTAAATGTACAATACCTAGCAACGCTAGGCATTGGCAGTCCAATTTGCTATCAGTATTCTGAAACCTGAAGAGGGCAGGCCCTCGGAATCAACGACATTACAGGAAAGCACCCGAAATGAAGCTAGCGATAGGCTCAGACCATGCCGGATACGACCTCAAGACACAGATAATTCCGTGGCTGGAGTCCTCCGGGCATGATGTGGTGGACGTCGGGGCTCACACCCTCGACCCGGCGGATGATTTCCCAGACTTCGCGGCAGCAGTAGCCCACGCCGTGAACGGAGGGCACGCAGAGCGTGGAGTCATGATCTGCGGCAGCGGGGTTGGAGCCAGCATCGCCACCAACAAGGTGAATGGAATTCGCGCATGTCTGTGCCACGACACCTTCACTGCTCGACAGGGCGTCGAGCACAACAACATGAACGTCATTTGCCTCGGCGGCCGGGTCATAGGGATCGAGACTGCAAAAGAGGTCATCGGGTCTTTCGTCAGCGCCTGCTATCTGCCGGAGAGCAGGTTCCAGAGGCGCGTTGACAAAGTCACCAAAATCGAGCGCGATCAGAAATAGAGTCAACCTCAAAGAGGCGCCATCCACAGGGCAGGCTCCAATAGTCTGCCTTCAGGGTTCCTCCAGCAACAGGTGCAGAGTTTCTGCTACCTCGCCGGGCGACTCCAGTTGATGCAGGGCCACGGTTCCCTCGCGGCTCTCTCCCACAAATACGGCTAACCCGCCCAGGGCCTGTACCTCCCTGAATCCATCCTCATCAGTTCGGTCGTCCCCGAAGTACACTGCGTAGTGCGAACTGCCCAATTCCGCCCTGATTCTCTGGATTGCCTTGCCTTTGTCCCACTGAATATTGGGGCGCACCTCGATCACCATCTTGCCACGAGTCAATTTCAGGTCTCCCCGTTCCACAAATGGACCGGTGGTCTCCACTGCGATAGACTCGACTTGGTCTATCAACTGTGATGGGGTGCCGCGGTAGTGGACGGTGAGTGTGAGTCCCTTATCCTCCACGATGATGCCAGGAATGTCTGCAAGCTCATCAGCAAGTCGGTCCCTCACCTCTGCCAGCGTTTCCCGCCCGGCCAGGGCACCATCGTGAGTGAACTCCAGGTCCGGACCGCGGATCTCCATTCCGTGATTACCGGCGAGGATGATGCCGGGGATACCCGCCAGTCCCGACAGGTCGTCCAGGCTGCGGCCGCTGACTATGCCTACTATGTAACGGGGATGTGCCACGAGGGCCGCAAGGCTCCGTCTCACGTCGGCTGGCATGAGTGCGTCCTCAGGGCGGGCAACAATTGGCGTGAGCGTACCGTCGTAATCGAATAGCAGCAGCACCTTTTCCTGGCGCAGGAGGCGAGCGCTTATCGAGGGCCAGACGTTGAGGAGGTGGGCCATGTCTCAGTCCCTTGGAACTGGAATGAGGGGCTGGAGGCTGGCGATCTCTAGATTACAGGCACCAGGCGCCTGCTAGGTGGTCCTGATGGGACGACGGGCGCGGCGGCCAACCTGCATCATGTCCACCAGCGATCGAGCGGCCCATTTGAAGATGTTGTTCTCCTGCACCACGGCCCTCATGTTGGCCATCCGAACCTGGCGTTCGCGCCGGGGCATCTCCACGGCCTGCCGGATCGAATCGGCAAATCGCTCGACATCATAAGGATTGACGATCACGGCATCGGTTAGTTCCATCGCAGCTCCGGTGAACGGGCTGAGGATCAGAACACCGTCGTGGTCATATCGGCTCGCCACGTACTCCTTGGCCACCAGGTTCATCCCGTCGTGCAGCGAACTCACGATACAGAAGCGGGCCATCCGCCGCAGGGCCATCAGCGTCGTGTAGGGCAGATCCGTGGGCATGTACATGATAGGCTGCCAGTTGTCAGTCGCGAACCGGCTGTTGACGTCGTCGAGCAGGCGGTCGATCTGGTCGGCGAGTTGCTGGTAGGCGATGATGTTCGTACGGCTGAAGACACCAGCCTGGACGAAGACGACCTTGCCGATGTATTGCGGGTTCTGTTCGAGGAAGCGGCCAATCGCCCTGATTCGGTGGGGAATCCCCTTGGTGTAGTCGATGCGGTCGATTCCCAAACCGACTATCTTGTCGCCCAGGTCCCACTCGGCCGTCAGGCGGTCCACCTCTTCCGACACTTCGGGGCTCTGGGCGTCGGTATCGATCTGGTCGAAGTCTATGCTGATGGGGACCGGGCGTACGAGGGTGGAGTCATCGCGGTGGTAGACCAGGCTGTACTCCTCGTGAACCCTTGCCCCCAGAATCCGCGACGCTGCCTCCATGAAGTTGCTTCGGTGGTCTCCGATGTGGAAGCCGAGCATGTCGTTGCCGAGCAGACCGTCCAGCAACTCTTCCTGCCAGGGACAGATGCGAAAGATCTCGTAATTGGGCCAGGGAATGTGCCAAAACTGACCCGTGATCACATCAGGATCTGCGTCGCGAAGGAACCGTGGGAGAAGAGCCAGATGATAGTCCTGGATGAAAACGGCCGCAGGGCCGCCATCGATCTCTTCGATCACATGCTCGGCGAATGCGCGGTTTACGGAAGTGTAGGTATCCCAGTCGGCCTGGTCGAAGGTTGGCTCGATGTAGGCGTTATGGCACAGCGGCCACAGACCCTCGTTGGAGACTCCGTAATAGTAGCCGCGCTGCTCCTCGTCGCTCAGCCATACCAGCCGGAGGGCGTAGGAAGGGTCATCTGGTGGCACCATCACACGATTTTTTTCGTCGACTGCCAGGTAGTCGCCGGCACCGCCTCCGTGAGCGATCCAAGTTCCCGCGCATTCCTGCATCAGGGGGTCTATCGCAGTGGTTACTCCGCCGGCCGGGGTGGTTACGCGCAGGTTGCCCTCAACCAGCTCATGCACATAGGGCTGACGGTTGGAGACCACGATGATTCGGTAGTCCCCGATCTCCCGATTGACCAAGCGGCGTAGACGGTCTCTGGTCCAGATGGGTTCTCTCACCTTTCCCTCTAAAGCCCGCGCGGCCCTTCAGCATCAATGTCCCTAATCCCGATTCTGGCACAGCAGTAGGCAAAGGTCAAACAAATTTCACTGGATTTGATCCCCTTGATCACCTTTTCTCACCTTTTCTTCATGCAGGCTGCGGGCGGGTTTTCGGCGTGGTACCATAGCCCCAAAGTACAAGGAATGACCGTTCCGACGGGCCTCGACTTTCCATCGAAACCGACCGCTGCTATAGAGGAGGCCACATGGCTCTGTTCGTTCGCCGAGACCTAACCGATAGCGTTCCCACTCCCGAAGGAAATATGCACTTCGTCAAAAAGGGCGAGGGATACCCCGTTGTTCTGCTGCACCCCCTTGGCACCTCAGTCTGGACCTGGGAATATGTCATTGACGCTATCAGCCAGCACTACACGGTTTACGCCTTCGACATGCTGGGCCATGGAGATTCCGACAAGCCGCAGCGCCACTTCAACCTGCCCGACTACGCGCATGCCCTGGATGAGGCCTGCCAGGTGCTGAACATACACCGGGCGCACATCGTCGGAAATTCCGTAGGTGCCGTGCTCGCCACCGAGACTGCAGCCAGCTTCCCGGAACGGGTGGACAAGCTGACGCTCGTGGGTGCCCCCGTTTGGAATGCATTCACCGCCAAGGAGAGGCTGGCCGACACCATGGCCCAGTACGATGCCGATGGCCTGCCCAAGCCGCGTACGCTCCAGGACCTGAAGGACGCCACCACTTTCGCCGAGCCGCGAGATGAGTGGCTGGACAAGAACAACGCCAGCCGAGCCAAGGCCGGACCGTGGGTGCGAAACCTGATGGAGTCACTGGCCTGGTACGACATCATGTCTCGCCTCCCGCTTATCAAGGCCTCCTCCACCATGGTGCTGTACGGAGAGATCGACCGGTTGCGCGACGGCGAGGAACTGCTCCACAACAACATCGTCAACGCCCGCAAAGTCATCCTGCCTGGCATCGGCCACATACCGCAGGTGGAAGACCCCGAGGCCTTCCTTGGCGCGCTGATGCCGTTTCTTGGGGAGTAACTGAAGATGACCACAGCTTCCCGTCATCCCCTGCGGCTGATGGAGACCTGGCGCTCCATCTTCTATACGCCCATTTATGTTTCTGTCGCCGGGGGATTCCTGGAGCGGGAGGGGCTGGACGTGCAATTCAGCACCTGCCCTCCACAATTCCCCCATCCATTAAGCGCACTTCACAACGACGCAGCAGATATCGTTCAGAGCGGCATCATGCGTTCGATCATCGCTTCCGACTGGGGCGCTGAGACAGTGCCGCAGCACTTCGCGAAGATCAATTCACGGGATGGCTTCTTCATCCTCGGTCGCGAACCTCAAGACACATTTGATTGGGAGTCGCTGCGGGGGAGCCGCGTGATTCCGGTGGGCTTCTCGCCGATGCCTTGGGCTTCCTTCCAGTATGCCCTGCGCCGGCATGGTCTCGAGCCGACAGACCTGGACCTGCTTACTGGACTGTCTCTGGACGCCGCCGTCGCTGCGTTCCGGGATGGCCGCGCCGAGTTCGTCCATGTGGCCGAGCCGGTTGTTCAGCAGCTGATTGCCGATGGGGCCGGCCACCTGCTGACTGCCCTGGGCCCGGAAAACGGCCACCTGGCATACAGCTCCTTCGCTGCCACCCATCGGTTCCTGGAAGAGCGGGCGGAAACAGCGCATCGCTTCACGGTTGGTTTTGCGCGAGCTCTTCACTGGCTGTCTTCCGCCGAACCCGAGGAGTCCGCAGAAGCGGTCTCGGAGTACTTCCCAGAAACCTCCAAGGAAGTGCTGGCCGCCTCCATCGCACGCTATCAATCACTGGAGCAGTGGCCGGTGAACCCGGTACTGGGGAAGCCGGAGTACGAGAACCTGCACGACATTCTCCTGGCCGCTGGAATGTGCCGCGAGCGCCACTCGTACGACAAGGTCGTTCGCCCCAGCATAGCCGAAGCCGCCGTGGGCACTCTGTAACCCGGGGATAATCATCAGTTCCCTCTCCATTGAGGGGGAGGGTAAGGGTGGGGGCGTTCCTCAGTCGGATGACAGGGCGTCAAATCGCAGCGCCCAACCCCACCCCATCATTTCCTCATAAAGTGGAAGGGAGAATTGAAGGGCTCAGGTAGCAGGGCAACCGCATTGCAACTTGATACCCGGTGCAGCCCCCCGTCATTCCCGCGAAAGCGGGAATCCAGAGGGTTCCGCGCCGATACAATCAGCTTCGGGCAGAGAGGCTTGGATTCCCGCTTTCGCGGGAATGACGATCTATTGGGCTCCATAAAATTAGAATGGGTCTGCCCTGACCCCTCGATAGCCCAACGCTCTCAAGGTGTTGCCGAACGAAGTATGTTGTAGAATGGTCTTTTCGTACCGCCCCACCCGCAACTTCACCAACTGGGGCAGGCGTTTCGTGAGGGTCAGGAGGCCGCTTTGCCCAAGATAGCAATTATCGGCACCGGTTTGATTGGGACCTCCCTGGGGCTCGCGCTTCGGCAGTCGGACCTGCGCAACCTGGAACTCGTGGGAACCGATTATGACGGAAGAGCCCGGAGCGGGGCTCAGAAGCGCGGCGCATTCCACAAGATGGAGGGCCGATTGCAGCCGGCCGTCGATGGGGCGGATGTTGTGGTGCTTGCCACGCCGGTGATGGCCATGCGGGATCTGATGGAGACCATCGGTCCTGCATTGCGGGAAGAAGTCGTCATCACCGACGTGGGCAGCTCCAAGCGAGTTGTATCCGAATGGGCCGCTGAGATTCTTCCCCGGCATGTACAGTTCGTTGGCGGCCACCCCATGGCTGGCCGGGAAACTGCAGGACCGGAAAACGCAGCTGCCGACCTCTTCTCGGGCAAGGCATATTGCATTGTGCCCGACTCGCACACCAAGGAACAGGCAGTATCCGCCGTTGCCACAATGGCAGAAGCCATCGGGGCGAAGCCGTTTTTCATCAGCGCGGATGAACACGACAGCTTCGTGGCCGCCGCCAGCCATCTGCCGTTTATGATGTCCGTCGCCCTGATGCAGACGGTTTCCAAGAGCGCCAACTGGGACGACATAGCCCAGTTGGCGTCTTCGGGTTTCAGGGACCTGTCCAGACTGGCATCGGGCGATGTGGTCATGCACCGGGACATCGCCATCACCAACAAGGAACCCATCGTCAGCTGGATCGATTCTTTCATCAGAGAGCTCTACGAGATTCGCAACCTCTTGAAGGAAGAGTCCGACACTGACCAGGAAGCGGTTCAGCATCTTTTCGAGCACGCGTCTGTGGAGCGGGACCGCTGGCTCGCCGGCACCGTGACGCCTCCGGGCCGCACGCAACGGGAGTCCCCCGACATTCCCGGATTCGGCGAGTCCATGGGTGAGATGCTCTTGGGAAGAAAGGGAATGGAAGTCCAGCGTCGTCTGCTTGGCGGCAGGGACAGAGACACCAGTGAGCGCCGGTAAAATTCGCCGGGTCAAGTGAAGTACCGAAGTCCACTTTCGTTTGCTAACTCAAGGATTGACCAGTCAAGTGAGTACAAATGGCGCCTGATTTGCCAGTTCGCGTCATCACCCGGCCGGACAAGCTGGGCGGCGAGATTGCCGTGCCCGGCGACAAGTCGATTTCCCACCGCTCCCTGATACTCAACTCCATGGCCACGGGAACCGCACGAGTTACCGGCCTCTCCGACGGGGAGGATGTGATGTCCACCATGGCCTGTCTGCGCGGCATGGGGGTTGAAATCGCAGAAGGCAACGGGGCTGGTGAATACACCGTCGTGGGCCGCGGCCCGGTATTGGAGGAACCCTCGGACATCCTCGACGCTGGCAACAGCGGGACCTCGATGCGGCTGCTTTCCGGTCTTCTTGCGGCCCAGCCATATCTCTCGGTGCTGACCGGTGACGCATCGCTGCGCTCCAGACCCATGCGGCGCATCATCGACCCACTGCAGCGGATGGGGGCCCAGGTCCTGGGACGGCAGGACGGGTCCCTGGCCCCCCTGGTAATCAGAGGAGGATCGCTACAAGGAATCGAATACGACCTCCCGGTGGCCAGCGCCCAGGTCAAGTCCTGCATACTGCTGGCAGGACTCTCTGCGAGCGGCGACACCTTGATTCACCAGCCGGCGCATTCCCGCGACCATACGGAGCGCATGGTCACTGCCATGGGAGCAACCGTGAAGGAAGATGGGCTGGACCTGTATATGCGACCCGCCTCGCTCGAGTCGGTCGATATCGCGGTTCCCGGGGACATCAGTTCGGCAGCGTTCTGGATAGTGCTGGGTCTTTGCCATCCCAACTCCCGCGTGTTGGTCCGGGGAGTGGGTCTAAATCCGAGCCGGACCGGCATTATTGACGCCCTACAGGAAATGGGAGCAGGAGACAGCCTGCAGTTGCTTGATGAGCGGACCGAGGGCGGCGAACCGGTGGCCGATGTACTTGTGTCCTCCTCCGAACTCAAAGGCACCGAAATCGGCGGCGACATGATTCCCCGCATCCTTGACGAGGTCCCCATACTGGCGGTTGCGGCATGCTTTGCCAGTGGAGAGACCACAATCCGCGACGCAGCCGAGCTGCGGGTGAAGGAGTCTGACCGGATCGCCACAACGGTGCAGGAACTCTCCCGTCTGGGCGCCGACATAGAAGCCCTTGACGACGGCATGGTCATACGGGGAACCGGTCGCCTCCGTGGTGCGGCCTGCGAGTCGCACGGCGACCACAGGCTGGCGATGGCAATGGCGGTCTGCGGCCTGCTGGCGGAGGGCGAAACCGAAGTTCATGGTGCGCCGGACGCCGCTGTTTCCTACCCCGGCTTCTGGGAGGACCTCGACCTGCTGGCCCCCGGACAGGCAAGGGGATAGCACCCTCTAATGTCCCTCATCCCTGATGCCAGCCCATCCCCTCCGTTGCTGGTGGTGCTGTCCGGGCCTTCGGGAGTGGGAAAGGATGCCGTGCTCGGGGAACTTCGAAAGCTCGACCGACCTTGGCACTTCGCGGTTACCGCCACGACCAGGACAATACGCCCCGGGGAGCGTGACGGGGTGGACTACATCTTTCTCGATGAAGAAACCTTTGACAGGATGCGCGAGAGAGACCAGTTCATCGAGTGTGCCGAAGTCTACGGCCGGTGGTACGGCGTACCGCGCAGCCAGGCACGCGATGCCCTACATTCCGGGAAGGACGTGTTCCTCAAGATCGACGTGCAGGGGGCGGCTACCATCCGTCGAATGGCACCCGAGGCATTGCTGATTTTCCTGATCCCCCCCACGGTGGACGAGCTGCGGACCAGGCTTCAGGGACGCATGACGGAGTCGAGTGCAGACCTCGAAAGGCGACTCCATACCGCGCAAGAAGAGCTGTCGAGAATCCACGAGTTCGACTACCGTGTAATCAACGCCGATGGACTCCTTGACCAGGCAGTTGCGGACATTGATTCGATTATCGTTGCCGAAAAGTGCCGCACCGCCCCCCGCATGACGCTGCTGCTCTGAACCCGTCCCGTCCTGGTTGCTATAATGACCTTGTAGACTCATCCGACCGCCCCAGAGGAACCCAATGACTCAGCCGAAAACAGTCAAGGAACTGCGGCCGCGCCTCCCTGATTGGCTCAAGGTGCAGATGCCCGGCAGCCCGCGTTACATAGAGCTCAAGGAGCTGATGCGCAGCCAGGAGTTGCACACGGTCTGCGAAGAGGCGCATTGCCCCAACATCGGCGAGTGCTGGGGGCGAGGCACGGCCACATTCATGATCCTGGGCGACATCTGCACCCGGCGCTGCCATTACTGCGCGGTCACCACAGGAAGGCCCATAGGCATCGACCTGCAGGAGCCGAAGCGGCTGGCCGAGACCGTCAAAGCGATGGGCCTGCGCTATTGCGTTATCACCTCGGTAAACCGGGACGACCTTCCCGACGGCGGCGCCTACATTTTCGCGGCCTGCATCAACCGGATCCGGGAACTGCTGCCCGAGTGCCGGGTCGAGGTACTGATTCCTGACTTTGCGGGCAACTGGGACGCACTGCGGCGAGTGATCGAAACGGGACCCGCGGTCCTGAACCACAACATCGAATCGACCGTCAGGGTCTTCCCACGGGTCCGTCCGAAAGGGAACTACAACCTCTCCCTCGAACTGCTGGCCAAGGCGAAGGAGATCGGCGCAGCCACAGTGACCAAGTCCGGTATCATCGTCGGCATGGGCGAGACGACGGACGAAGTGCTCGGTACCATGCGGGACCTTCGCGGCGTCGATTGCGACCTGCTGACCATCGGCCAGTACCTGCGCCCATCTGCCAAGCACATTGCAATCGACCGCTTCTACACCCCGGCCGAGTTCGAGGAGCTTCGGATTGCTGGCTTGGACATGGGTTTCAAGCATGTCGCCTCAGGTCCACTGGTACGCAGCTCGTACCATGCCGACGAGCAGCACGACGCGGCTTTCGTGCCATAGCTTCTGCGCGAGCCAGTCTTGCTCGCGCAACACTATCGCTACGGGATATGTCGGCAAACGAAATTAATCTTGCCATGGTCAATGCCAGGGTGTTGACCATGAAACGGTCTCAGTCAGAAACTGAGGCCGTTGCTGTTTGCGGGGAGCGGATAGCGGCTGTCGGCAGCAACGGCTTGGTGCGGTCGATGATTTGTAGGAACACCCTGGTTATCGACTGCCAGGGGCTGACACTGCTTCCCGGATTCAACGACGCCCACTGCCACCTGCCCGGGCTTGCTCGCCGGATGCAGGACCTCAATTGCAGCCCAGACAGGGCACCTTCAATTGCCGAACTGCAGGCGCTGGTCCGGGATTGGTCCGGGAGGTTGTCCCCAGACCGCTGGGTCCGCGGCTTCGCCTACGACGACCTTCAGATGGTGGAAGGACGGCACCCGGACCGCCACGACCTTGACGCTGCAGCCCCGAACCATCCAGTGTGGCTCGAGCACCGCAGCGGCCACGCCTCCACCCTGAACAGCCGGGCACTCGAATTGGCTGGCATCGGCATCGACACTCCCGACCCGCTCGGTGGGGTAATCGAACGAGATCTCTCGACCGGGAAGCCCACCGGAACGCTGTTCGAGGCACAGGCATTCCTACGGCAGCAACTCGGCAACACCCGCGACCCACAAGATTTCCGAAACGGGATGAAGGCCGTAGACCAGTTGCTCCCGAGCTACGGGATTACTTCGGTGCAGGACGCCGGTGCGGACAATGGCATCGAGCGATGGCAAACTTTTCTCGCCCTGCATCGGGACGAGGTACTTTCGGGCCGCATCACCATGTTCGCTGGAATTCGACGGCTGGGAGAGTTTGCGGAACATGGACTGGCGTTCGGCAAATCAAACCACCGGTTGAGGCTCGGCCACGCAAAGATCATGTGCACTCTGACAGCGGGTTCGCTCATTCCATCGCCCGCCGAGCTGAATGAATTGGTGCGTGAGGCTCATCTCGAGGGCTTTCCCGTCGCTATTCACTGCATCGAAGAGGAGGCAATTTCCGCCGCAGCCGAAGTATTGCAGGCTTGCAGACTCCCTGGTCTGTCCGACCGTATCGAGCATTGCGCCGAAGGCACGCCGGAAATGATCAAGGCGATCAGCCGGTCAGGGGCGACGGTGGTCACGCAGCCGGGGTTCATCTTCCACAACGGCACCTCCTACCGCCGCAATGTTGAACCGAGGCTGTTGCCGGACCTGTACCCGACGGGTGCGCTGTTGCGCAGCGGTGTTACCACCGCTTTTGGATCAGATGCGCCTGTCATAGATCCCAACCCCTGGCCCGCGATTTACAGCGCCGTTACCCGGTGCTCCTCCGACGGACTTCCGTTGGCTCCTTCGGGCGCCGACACCCATCAGGTAAGCGTGGCAGACGCGCTGCGGATGTACACCCTGCGAGGCGCGGAAGCAGAAGGTAAGGCGTCGGAAAAGGGATCAATCGCCATCGGGAAGCTGGCGGATTTAATCCTCGTCGACGCCGATCCGCTTGCCGTCGAAGTGGAAAGACTGCGGACGATCCAGGCGGTGATGACAATCAGGGGCGGAGAAGTGATCTGGGGTCAGATCTAACGGCCTCAGGCTGAGAATCTTTCCCAAACCCAGCTAAAGGCCAAAGACCGTCATTGTTACGAAATTAGCCCATCAGAAACCTGGTCCCTCTCCCTATGGGAGAGGGTTAGGGTGAGGGCGTTCCCCTGTTGGCATATTCATGCATGGCCCAGAGGCCATCGGCAATTCCTGCATTCGCCGGAATCCAGAGACTTCACCTGATAACCGCTCTTTACCCACAGGCCGTGATCGCGTTCAGATAAGCCCTAAAAGAAAAGGGACAGGCCGCTTGGCCTGCCCCTCTCTCTATACGACCCGGGTCGAGTCCTAGTCGGCGGCCAACTGGGCAAACCGACCGTATTCCGGGGTGTTGGTGTCGACGTCGGTCCAGATCTCCTTGACCTGTGTCAGACTGCCCTGAGCTTCCTCCGCCTTGCCCTGACCTGCCTGGGCTCGGGCCAGCCAGTAGAGCTCGCGAGGAGATTCGCGGCGGGACAGGCGTTCACGCAGCATATCTGTGGCCTTGTCGAACTCTTCGGCCCTGAGGAAGGCCTCCAGCAGGGTGTCTTCGAAGACCAGCCTCTGTGCGTGGCTGCCACCGACGCGGGTTAGCTGAGGGTAGACCGGCTCCATAAACCGCACTGCCTCGGCGTATTCCCCGCGTCCGAAGGCCCCGATGCCCTGGATCAGCGGCAGCATGGCTTCCCGTGCAGTGGCGTCACCGCCATCGGCCAGCGCCTGATAACCGTCTACCAGCCTGCCGAAAGACACATCGTCGCCAGCGGCAGTGAAGGCCAGGGCAGCGTGGGCGTCGCGGAACGACGGCCCGGGGCGCGCGGCAGCGGGAGCCGCCAGTTCCACCAGCTCGCTCCAGGGTGCCTGCGGAGAGACATCGCCATAGATCTTCATCCGCCATACCAGAGAAGCACTGTCGGCCAGGGCCGCGTACTTCAGGTCCTGCACCGAAGGTCGAATGTCCCGGTCATACCAACCGAGAGCCTGGTTGTACCGCCCCATGGCCAACTCAAACAGCGCCTGGTGCCAGGACAGGTGGACGCGGTAGGTGGACCTGCGGTCGTAGTCTTCCAGCCAGCTGCCCAGGAAGGCGGCACCTTCGCCATCCTGGCTCATTTCGTAGAAAACGTGGGCAACCGAGTGGGCGGCCACGCCGTTGGATGGGTTGATATCCAGCGACCGTTCGGCCAGATCCATACCCTCGGCCATCTTGCCAACCTCATGGTTGGCCCAGGCGTACTGCCCCATGAAGGCCCAGTCCTCACCGTAGTGGGGAGCGGCTTCGCTCATCAGGTTGTAGAACCTCGGCGGATAATCCGGGGCGCCGATTCCTACGCAGCCCTGGGTGTAGAGCCGCTGGGTGAGGCGCATCAGCATGGCGTCACGGGGAAATTCCTTCAGGTGATCGTGGGCCGCCGCCGTGGCGGCGTGGTTCTGTCCGTTAACGAATTTGGACACCACATCAATGTATCCCCGTTCACGGCTGCTTAGTCCGGACGCCAACTTCTCTGCCTTCTCGGCGCTGGCCCTCGCCTCCGGCACTGAAATGCGGAGGAACTCCATGAATGCCAACGAGGCATGGGCCAGAGCAAACCCTTCGTCAGCCTCAATGGCCTTGCTGAAGGCTTCCTCAGCGCCATAGTTCTGCGACAGGGCCAAGTCCAGCCCCTCGGCATAGTGGGCCAGGGCGGTCTGGGAGTTGGTTGTAAGGGGGAGTCCGTAGCGGTCTGCAAAGTTAGCTTCAGTAGTCATATCGACCTCCTGTCAGATGATTTTGCCATGCCCCGCGTTTCGAAGCAATGCCACCCCGCATTCCGCAGGTGTGAAAGCTGAAATCTCGCCCGCCCACTCTCTGATATACTTGCCCAAAATCCGCGAAGAGGGTATTTGCCGATGGCTACTGAGAGGCAGGTCAACCGGATCACAATGCGGCAGATCAGCGGTTCAGCCCGCTCCAAGAAGGTTCGGGTGGACCTGGGTGCTGAGTCCGATTTCACCGACCTTCCCAAGCTGGTGAATGTGGGCAGCGCCAACTACTTCCTGGTGAAAGCCAGCGAGGGATACAGGATGCTCTCGACACTCTGCCCCCACCAGGGCGGCGAGGTGGAGGACGTCGGAGAGGATGTGTTCGTCTGCGACACACACGGCTACGAGTACGAGAAGGGCGACGGCCGCTGCGTCAACAACCCAGAATTGCGAATGAAGGTGTTCCTGGTCACGCAGCAGGAGGGCCGGCTGGTGGCGCTGGTGCCCGACGAGTAGGGCGTGGAGGAGACGGAGTACTATAATCAGGTCGCGAGGATCAAGCACCCGGAAGTCAGAGACGAATGGGTAGCGCGGATCCTGAACCATCCGGACCACAGTGAAACTCGATTCGTTAATGGAGAACACCGCAGGGTACTGTTCGGGTATGTCGAAGAAATAGACCGGTGGGTCGTAGTAATTCTGACAGGAGACGGGAGGCTACTGAACCGGCACATCGACAGGCGAGCAATGAGACGGTGGGGTAGGCCATGAAAGATCCCGGACCTATGACCCAGAAACTGAATGTGTTCTATGATCCTGAGACCGACACCCTGTCCCTCTGGAATGGTCGCCCCGCTTGTGAAGGTGAAGAAGTAGGGGAGGGGTTGATAGCCGATTATGACAGCGACGGCGAAGTGGTGGGCATCACCCTCGATGGAGCCATGAAGCTGCTGGGCCCATATTTGAGGAAAAAGTAACTCCCGCAGGTAGTCAGTCGAAAGGGGGCGGCCGTATAGCCGCCCCCTTCTGCTTTTGCTCCCAACCTCTGGCCGACTAGCCGACTTGGTCGTAGCTACGCAGGAGCTTGCCCGGCAGTGCGCCGGTGCACTCGTTCTCCTGGAAGGTGACGGAGCCATTGACCAGGATGTACCGGATGCCGGTGGGCTTCTGGATCAGCCGCCTCTCGCCGCCGGGGAAGTCGGTGGCGAACTGGGGCTTGTCGTAGAGCAGGCCCAGTTCGTCATAGTCGTAGATCATGACATCGGCGAAGTCGCCGACGCGAAGGGTGCCGCGATTCTTCATATCGGAGAACCAGGCGGGCAGGGCGCTCATCTTGTAGTGCGCCTGCTCCAGGGACATCAGCTCCCGGTCCCGCACCCAGGATCCGAGGAAGTACACCGGCCAGACGCTGTTGACGAGGAAGCGCGTGTGAGCCCCGCCGTCCGACACCGAAATATGCACATAGGGGTTCTTCAGCCTTTCCGCCGTCACATCGTCGCCCCGGTTGTTGGAGGGGTGAGCGAATTCGGTTTCCAGTTCCTCGTCCAGGGCAAGATCCAGCATGGCGTCCAGCGGGTGCTTGCCCTCGGCTTCGGCGATATCGGCGATGCTGAGGCCCTCGTACTGCAGGTTGCGCTCGTGGGCAACCTCGACCACCTGGAGCCTGGTCCAGTCGGTCCGGGGATGGGGCCGGTCGAGGACATCCTGCTTCATGCCAATTCGGACGCCATCCTCTGACAACTTGGCAATACGCTCTTCCTTGGTGCCAACCAGCGGCTGCACCCAGTGGGGCATGTAGTCGAAGAGGTTGTACTCGGATAGCTTGAACTCGGAAATCGTGGGCACCGGGCCCAACTGCGCCAGCACCGGCAGCCCCTCGGCCTGCACCTGGTTGAGCCAGTCGTAGCCTTCGTCGTCGCCCAAGACGACATGGAGCGGTCGGCCGCTCATTCGGACCATCTCGGCCAGCATATCGCGCTGCCCGGCGCGGTCGTCGGAGATGCCGATGGTCCAGCCAAGGTGCCCGACACCGAACTGGGAAAGGACCTGGGACAGGGCCAGGAACTCCTCCTGGGAAGCGACATGACTGGGCAGCCAACTCCCGTCCTCAGGGCGGTCCTCCAGGTTCTTGTCTGCCGAGATCCCGAAGGCCCCGGCCTTCATGGAATCGTACAGGATCTGTTTCATCTGGTTGAGCTCGGCCTCGGTGACCGAGGTCCGCTCACGGGCTGGGATCATGCCGAGCACGTAGCCGCGCAGGGGAGAGAAGGGAACTAGGCAACCCACGTTGACGCCGAGGCCCTGGCGGTCCAGGCTGTCCATGTATTGCGGGAAGGTCTCCCAGTCCCAGCGCATTCCCTGGCGCATCGACTCCAGGGGGATGGCTTCGATGCGGTTCATCATCCGCATGTTCAGGTCGCGGTCATCGGGGCGAGTGGGAGCGAAGCCGAAGCCACACTGGCCCACGGTCAGGGATGTCACGCCGAACCAGCCCGACAGGGAGGCATACGGATCCCAGTTGAGCTGCGCATCATAGTGGGTGTGCAGGTCGACGGCTCCAGGGGCGACGATGCACCCGCTGGCGTCCAGTTCCTTGGCTCCGCCGCCATGTATGCGTCCGCTGATCATTGCCACGCGCCCTTCCTTGATGCCAACATCGGCACGGACACGGGGCATTCCAGTACCGTCTATGACAGTGCCGCCGCGGATTACGAGATCAAATTCCGCCATTTCAATCCCTCCATATTCGGAAGTGGAATCTCAGGTAATCAAGAGAGGTTCAAGGCAGTTTAGGCTTGGCTCATAGCGGTGTCAAACTGCGCTGCCGATTCCCCAAAACCATTACGAAAAGCGTAAGGGCGCACAGCTGTGCGCCCTCAATCCAACGACTGTATCCCAACTGACTAGCCGACCTGGTCGTAGCTGCGGAGGAGTGTGCCGGGCAGAGCGCCCGTGCACTCGTTCTCCTGGAAAGTGAGGGTGCCGTTGACCAGGATGTACCGGATGCCGGTGGGCATCTGGACGAGGCGCTTCTCGCCGCCGGGGAAGTCAGTGGCGAACTGGGGCTTGTCGTAGAGGAAGCCCAGCTCGTCCATGTTGTAGACCATGACATCGGCGAAGTCGCCCACGCGGATGGTGCCGCGGTTCTTCATGTCCGCGACCCAGGCGGGCATCTGGCTCATCTTCTGGTGGGCCTGCTCCAGGCTCATGATATTCTTTTCCCGGATCCAGTGTCCCAAGAAGTAGACCGGCCAAGTGCTGTTAATCAGGAACCGGGTGTGGGCCCCACCGTCGGACACGGAAATGTGGGAGTAGGGGCTGGTAATGTAGTGGGCGTCATCGTCGCCACGTCCGCCAGCCGGATGGGCAAATTCGGTCTCGAGGTCCTCATCCAACGCAAGATCCAGGAAGGCATCCAGCGGGTCCTTGCTCTCGGCTTCGGCAATGTCGGCGATGCTGAGGCCCTCGTACCGCAGGTTGCGCTCGTGGGCAACCTCGACGACCTGCACCTGCGCCCAGTCGGTGCGCACATGGGGGCGCTCGACAACATCCTGCTTCATTCCGATGCGCACGCCGTCTTCGGACAACTTGGCGATGCGCTCTTCCTTGGATCCAACCAGCGGCTGCACCCAGTTGGGCATATAGTCGAAGAGGTTGTACTCCGAGAGCTTGAACTCAGCGACCACAGGGAGTGCAGTTTCCTGGGCAACAACAGGCAGGCCCTCCTCGCGAACTTCCTTCAGCCACTCGTAGCCCTCGGTGTCGCCAAGGATGACATGGAGCGGGCGACCGCTCATCCGCACCATCTCGGCCAGCATGTCGCGCTGCGCCGGGCGGTCGTCGGAGATACCGATGGTCCAGCCGATATGGCCAACGCCGAACTGCCCGAGAACCTGGGCCAGCGCCAAGTATTCCTCCCGGGAGGCGACATGGCTGGGGAGCCAACTGCCGTCCTCGGGGCGGTCCTCCAGGTTCTTGTCGGCGGAGATGCCGAAGGCGCCGGCCTTCATGGCATCGAAGAGGATCTGCTTCATCTGGTTGAGCTCGCCCTCGGTCACCGAAGTGCGCTCGCGGGCCGGGATCATGCCCAGCACATAGCCACGCAACGGCGAGAAGGGAACTACGCAGCCCACGTTGACGCCCAAGCCCTGGCGGTCGAGGCTGTCCATGTACTCCGGGAAGGTCTCCCAGTCCCATCGCATTCCCTGGCGCATGGACTCCAGCGGAATGGCCTCGATGCGGTTCATCATCCGCATATTCAGGTCGCGGTCCTCGGGGCGCGTCGGCGCGAAACCAAAGCCACACTGGCCCACTGTCAGAGAGGTCACCCCGAACTGGCCGGACAGGGAGGCGTAAGGGTCCCAGTTAAGCTGCGCGTCGTAGTGGGTGTGCAGGTCGATGGCTCCAGGAGCCACAATGCAGCCGCTGGCGTCCAGCTCCCTGGCGCCACCGCCGGAAATGCGGCCGCTGATCTTGACCACACGGCCATCCTTGATGGCGAGGTCTGCCCGTTGGCGGGGGATGCCGGTGCCGTCGACTACGGTGCCGCCACGGATTACGAGATCGTATTCTGGCATTCCTGTTCCTCCTCCACTGATATTCGTAGCGCTTGGGGTATGGTTTGGCGAAGTTTACCACAGTCTGCAGACACGGTTGCTGCAAATGCTGCAGGCGTAAACTACAACGGCGGTCGTCCCCGCCTGGGGCTGTGAAGCTCTTCCAGAGCAGCACCTGCTCGAAGTATGGTCGCCTCCTCGTAGTGGCGACCCACGATCTGGACGCCAATGGGCAGGCCGTCGCTGCTGGCGCCGAATGGTACGGACAGGGCTGGGGAGCCGGTGAGGTCGAAGGGCACGGTGCAGGTCAGGGCGTGACGAGCGGGGGCCATCTCCCCGCCGACTTCGTGGCGCCGGGTGTCGTGGGGGTGCGCCACCACCGGACCGGTGGGCATGAGCAGCACATCGTATTCCTGGAACAGCCTGATGCAGGCGGCTCGAAGCTGTTCGACCTGCTCCATTGCCTCAAGGTATTCACCGTACTCGGGGCCGGGGATGTTCAGGCGCCGCTGCATGGACAGGGCCAGCATGTCCTTGCGACCTTCTATGATCGGCTCCAGGTACTGGTTGCCCTCGGCGGCGAAGATGCGGGCCGATATCTGCTGCCCGGGCCAGCTCTCCCAACCACCAAGATCAACCTGCTGTACGGAGCAGCCCAACTCTCCCAGAGCCGAGGCGGCTGAGGACACTGTGTCCTGAACCTGTCTATCAACGGGAGCGAAGGGACCCTCTGGGCACCAGGCTACGCGCAAGCCCCGCGGCAGGGACAGGTTCGAGACATCGGGCAGCGGAACAGGCAGGGCGTAGTGATCCGCACCATCGGGCCCGGCCATCATGCTCAGGGCCAGGGCAGCGTCGCCGACGCTCCTCACGATTGGCCCTACATGCATGAAACGCAGCAGCGTGTCGGGCCAGTGGCCGGTAAGCGGAATCCGCCCGTGTGTGGCCTTGAGGCCCACGATGCCACAGTAGTTTGCCGGCTCGCGGATGGACCCGCCCACATCGCTGCCTATACCGAGTGGCGACATCCCGGATGCAACGGCGGACGCCTCACCTCCGCTGGAACCTCCGGGAGTGCGTCCAATCATCCAGGGATTTTCGGTGCGGCCGTAGACCAGGTTGTCGGTCTCCCACCACAGGGCGAACTCGGGCATGTTGGACTTGGCGATGAAGATGCCGCCAGCGTTCTTGAGCCGGGCAACCACGGTGGCGTCGGCACCGGGGATGTGGTCCTCAAACAGCCGGGAGCCGCGGGTGGTGACCACTCCGGCAGTATCCACACAGTCCTTGACGGTGAAGGGAACGCCATGCAGCGGCCCCCAGAACTCACCACGCGCTGCCGCTGCCTCAGCCTCCCTCGCGCGGTGCATGACGCCTTCGGGAAAGGCGATTAGCGCATTCAACCGCGGGTTCACCGCCTCGATGCGATCAAGGTGGGCCTGCACGACCTCGACAGGCGATAGCGACCGGTCACGGATTCGGCTGGCCAAGGTCGCGGCGTCGGCATATATGATTTCTTCGCTCAAGGCATGGCCTCCTTTGTCGTCATTCCCGCTTTCCCCGTCATTCCCAAGAAAATAGCCCATCGAAGACCACTTCCCTCTCCCTCCGGGAGAGGGTTAGGGTGAGGGCGTTCCCCTGTTTCCATATTAATGCGTGGCCCAGCGGCCATCGGCAATTCCCGCTTTCGCGGGAATGACGGTTAATGCATTTGCCAATCCCTGTGCTGGCTTGGAGCCTTGAAAATCAGTGAATGGCAGCAGCAGGGGCGGCGGCGCGTTCGTTGACCAGCTTGCCTTCTTGGAACCTGGAGAGGGCGAAGGGTCTGATTATGTCGGGCGTCTCGCCGGTGGCGATCAGGCTGGCGATGTTCTTGCCGGCGGCAGGCGCGGCCTTGAAACCCCAGCTGCCCCAGCCGCACGATAGGATGAAGCCGTCGAGACCGTCGACAGGCCCCATGATGGGCGCATAGTCTGGGCTCATGTCGCACAGGCCGGCCCACTGTCGCAACACCTTGACCTTGGACAGGCACGGGAACATCTCCAGCGTATGGCCGGCAAGCTGCTCCATCGGCAGCAAGGCGGACTTCATGCTGTAGGACGGATAAGGGTCCACCCCGCCGCCGATCACCACCTCGCCCCGGTCGGTCTGGTAGACATAGGCGTGGAGGTTGGCAGAGGAGATGGTCTTGTCGAGGAACGGCTTGAGGGGCTCGGTTACCATCGCCTGCAAGGGATGGGTGGTGATGGGCAGGTCGACACCGGCGAGGCGGGCAACCTCGCTGCTCCATCCAGCGACGGCGGACAGCACGACATCGGCGCCGACAAATCCGCGGCTGGTCTCGACGCCGGTAACGCGCCAATCGGCACGATCGATGGCAGTGACCTCGGTGAAGGGATGCAGCTCGGCGCCACCCTGGTCGGCGGCGCGTCCGAAGCCCCAGACGACGGCGTCGTGCCGGATGACCCCGCAGGGAGGATGGTAAAGGGCGCCCAGGATCGGATAAGGCAGACCCTCGCGAAGGCTCATGGACGGCACCAACTGCTTTATCTCAGCAGGGCCGACCATCCGGCTGTCGACACCCAATATGCGATTGAACTCGGTGCGCATCCGAAGGGCGTAGAGGGCAGCGTCGGTGTGGCCCAGGTCAAGGCGCCCCATCTGGTTGAAGAGCATGTTGAAGTTCAGCTCTTTCGCCAGGTCCTCGTACAGCTTGACACTCTGGTCGAAAAAGGGGATTCCCTCAACGGTCAGGTAGTTGGAGCGGATGATGGCGGTGGTGCGGGCGCTGGCCCCACCCCCGAGGTAGCCCTTGTCAAGGACCGCGATGTCCTTTACGCCCAGCTTGGTCAGGTAGTAGGCAGTAGACAGGCCATGTACGCCCCCGCCAATAATGACGACACGATAGCGGTCCTTTAAGGGCCGCACCTGCCACATCCGGTTTTTCTTGAATATCTGAAACATCAAACGCCTCGGCGCCTGCCTCTATTCTCGCAGCCCCAACAACGCCTGGGTACCGACCGGGCCACCGCCGACATCCCTCGCCGACCCGACGAATACCTCCCACAGGTATTCACCGAATTCCCGTCCAGCGTAGAGCTGGTACATCGCGATGCCGTTCACATCGCGGCGCAGGAGGAGGGCCTGGAGGTCGGCGAAGCGGGACTGGACGCAGGTCAGGTCCGGCATGGCACGAGGAGTGGTGTCCAACTCGGCAACGCGGCTCATCAGCTCATGAGTGGCCGGACCCACGATAGCGATGCCGCAAAGACCAGAGGTGACATTAACGGCATGGGAACCGTTCGATCCGGAGTGCCGCATCGCCTCCACCGCAGACGACGCAACTCCGGCGGGGGTCAGCACCAGAAACTCGTCCTGGGCTAGCCTGGCCGAGAGCAGCCTACCCCCTCGCTCCAGCGATGAGTTAGCGTCTGCGACCGAGTGTATATCCTGTTCTGCCGCCTGCGGTACCAAGAACGCCACCGCCTTCGACGCTTCTGCTCCAACGACTCGGATCTTACCGAGCGGGCTGACATCGGAGACGCCCACGGTTTCTCTCAGCCACCGCCCCTCCTCACCGGCGTCGCCGTAGTGCATTGGGAGCTGCCAGCCGTCGGCGTCGCCCATGACCGCACCCATGGCGAGCTGCAGGTGATACATGGCAGTGCGCCTTTCGGGCGCCCGAGTTGCCATGGGTCAGCTCCGCAGCCTGTGTCCATCGGGATCGTAGAATGGCTGAAGGGTCACCCTAGCGGGGACAGGGCGGTCGCCTATCATCACCTCGATGGTCTCACCCTCCAGGGCCAGTTCCGGAGGCACCCATGCCAGACCGATGCCCTGTTTCATTGTGGGGCTGAGTCTGGAGCTCGTTACACGGCCAACCGGGCGGTTGCCACTCACCACCGGCGTGCCATCTTCGGGGAAAGACGCGTCCTGGGTGATGAATCCCACCAGCCGTTGCTGCAGGCCGCGGTCCGCAGCAACTACGAGTCCTCCCCTGCCGATGAAGTCATCCTTGTCGAGGCGGACTGCCCAGTCCGATCCCACATCGTAGGGCGTGGAGACAGCGTCGGTGTCCTGCCCCACGATCACATGTCCCTTCTCCAGCCGCAGGACGCGTTGCGCTTCCAGACCGAATGGGGAGATGCCGAACTCACTCCCGGCGTCCATGATGGCGTCCCACATGTATTCCCCGTACTCCGCAGGGAAATGGACTTCCCATCCCGCTTCGCCCACAAAGCCAATGCGGAGAAGCAGGCATTGAACCCCGGCAACCTCGCCCTCGACGGCGCGCATGTAGCGGAAGCTTCGACGGGAAAGGTCAATGGCGGTCAGCTTGGCCAGCGTCTCCCGGGCTCTCGGTCCTGCCACGTTGACTGCCCCGTAGGCCGCAGTGACATTCACGACATGGGCGTCGTTGGCGGCGCCGGCGTTCCACCAGTTGAACCATTCCTCGATAACATCGGCGTTGCCCGATGTGGTGGTAACGAAGTACCGGTCTTCAGCGAGCCGGGCGACGGTACCGTCGTCGAGGATCACGCCGTTGTCGGATGTCATAAGGCCATAGCGGATCCGACCCACGGCCAGGTCGGAGAACCGGTGCGTGTACAAGCGGTCCAGCAGTCGCGGGGCGTCGCTGCCCAGCACTTCCATCTTGCCGAGCGTGCTTACATCGATGATTCCAACCCGCTCCCGCACAGCAACGCATTCCCCAGCCGGAGAACCGTAGTTGTGCGGCCGCAGCCAGGGACCGGACTCCACCATGGTCGCCCCAAGTCCCCGGTGGACGTGGTCTAAGGGAGACCGTTTCATCGGCATCCGCTCACGACCGGCAAGGGCGGCCAAAGGTACTGGCTGATACGGCGGCCTGTATGTCGTGTAGGTGTCCCCCATCGGTTCGTCGCCGTTCGGTCCAGAATGAGCCGTACAGATTCCTGCCAGCGCCCTGCCGCACATCTTGCCCTGGCACGGCCCCATGGTCACCGTGGTGTAGCGCTTCAGGGTCTGGATATCGCCGAAGCCCTCATCGATGGCTTGTTCAATGTCGTGAAGGGAAACGTCTTCACAGTAGCAGACGTATGTGCGCCCGTTCTTGCCCGCGAGAGGGGGCGGCAGCGCGGCGGATTGATGCCCAGGCATGCCCGCTCCAACACTGGAACCAGATAGCGCAGCCTGCGCAGCCAATTGCCCTGCCTCTCTTCCCTGTCGCTCGATCTCTTCTATGCCATCGGCCCCTGCGACCTCCCCGGACAGGGTCACACCGGACTGAGCGGCTCCCATCTGATGTAGCAGCGCGTCCACCGGCTGTTGCGGGCCAGACACGCACAGAAGATCGCAGCGGAATTTGCGAGTGCCCAACGCTGAAGTGCTCCCCACAGGGGCGACAACCGCAGCCTTGACGCGGCCGCGTCCAGTGGCTCTGACCACCCTGTGGCCTGTAAGAATGGTTACTCCGCGCTGACGCAACTCGTCTACTGCTTCCCCGGCAGCCAAATCGGAAGAGACGACCATGGCAGCAATCTCGGTCCCCGCTTCGAGCAACTGGAGAGCGGCCTCATATCCATCCGGTGATTCCGTGGCCACAACAGCCCGGCGCCCCGGCAGCACGCCGTACAAGGAAGACAATCGAAGGGCAGCCGTGGAAAGCATGATCCCAGGCAGGTCATTATTCTCGAATAGTAGAGGCGTCTCTTGGGTCCCCGTAGCCAGGACCACATGCTTCGCCCGAAGCCTGACCACCCCTTCTCCGGTCAGCACCGCCAGCAGATTGTCCTGGTAGAGGCCGAAGACGGTGGAACTGCACAGCGTCCGGATCTGCGGGAATTGGCCCACCGCGCCAGCCAAGTCAGCAGCCCCTTCGCCTACCGATCGATCCTGTCCATCGCCAGTCGGGCGGGTGTATCGCAGATGCCCACCAAGGCCAGGCTGGTCGTCGATCAGGGTTACGCTCGACCCTGCCTCCGCTGCGGCCAGCGCCGCGGCCACACCGGCGGGCCCGCCTCCGACTACGGCGACATCGGCATGGAGGTTTCGAGAACTGAATTCGTCCTCGTGGCCGGCGTTTATGTCAATGCTCCCAAGGCCTCCGACACGACGGATGAGCTGGCGTCCAAGAAGCCAGAGGGCCTTTGGGCGGTGCAGGGCCTTGTAGTAGAAGCCAACCGGCATCATCCAATGCAGACGGTCCAGCAACGACAGTAGATCGAACCCAAGCGATGGCCAGGCATTCTGGCTGTGCACCTGCAGTCCAGGCTCGATTGAGCGAGTGCAAGCCCTGACATTAGGTTCGTCGCCCACCGTGACCAGGCAGTTGGGACAGTTGCCTGAACAGCAGAGCAGTCCGCGAGGACGGTGATACTTGAAGCTGCGGCTGAAGACCCGGACCCCGTCAGCGTAAAGTGCCGAGGCTATCGAATCGCCCTTGAATCCACCGAGCTTTCTGCCGTCAAACTCAAACTCGATGGGAGAAGTGCGGTCGATAGCCTCGTCGGGCTTGGGTTCGAGACGGGCTTTGCCGCGGCCCGGCATCAGGCCAACCCTCTGGCGAAAACAAGGTGGGCCATTCAGGTGGTCCCCTCCGACGGCTGGTCTCCCGGCCAGAATGTGCTCTTAACCGAATTGCTCGTCGTGTCCCTGAGGGCATAGAACCAGCGTCGGCAACCGTAGCGGTGATTCCACCATTCCTGCTGCACACCGGCAACATTGGGACGAAAGTAGAAGTAACCACTCCAGTCCGTCTCCGGCGAGCCCTGGGCGGGACGAGAGACCACCTCACCGCCGAAGCGGAACTCGTTCACGCTGCGCTCACCACAGTTGGGGCAATTCAGGAGGAATGACATTGTAGAATTCAGTCAACCCGCACGCGGGCTCTAGATTGTTGAGAACCAGTCTTCATCAACGTTAACTACTTCAACTTGCTTGGTAGTGACCCTGACACCAAGCTCTAGTTCCTTCAGTTTCTCTACCAACAGATCGCCGTTGATTAAGTCAATCGGCGGAGCTCCGTCTCGAGTCGCCTCCTTTTGAGCCTCTTGTGTAAAACCACCCGTAGTTATGATCAGCCCTCTGTCGGCCCGGCCAGTCATTGCACCACGGAAATCCCGAATCTGCGATGGCGTCACCGTACTTGTGCCTGAATAGCGTTTACATTGGAATAACACTGGGAAACCGATTAGCCCGGCGAAGCGAATTATGCCACGGCCATCTATCCCGCCATCTCCCGAGCGGCCAGTCACTTCTACATCAATAAATCCCGACTCTCTCAAGAGCCTCTGGCAAAGGCGCTCAAATTTGGAAGGATCCATATTCTGAATCACGCCAAGCAAAATTCGATGCCAATCATTCGCGCCTTCAGACTCTAACTGTGAATCGACGTCAAAATTGAATGCCTCGCCTGTATCCGGTTCCTCAGCAACTTCAGCACTGCTCTTGCTGTATTTTTCTCTGATAAATCTTAGAACTGCATTGGGTTCGACGGAAACCACCCCAATTCCTCTGTCGGTTAGCGCCCACACCCCCCTGCTGGAGTTAACTACCATCCCGTAACCCTTCAAATAGGTGCGGGCCCAAGCAAGCCTATATTCCAACTCGGTCTGAGGGCCTTCACCGTGAAGTTGTTGCACGACGTCGTCTGGGGAATTGGCCTGTTGAATGACGGTCTTAGCTATTTCCTCAATAGAACCACTACCTCCTAAAGCTCTGAGCGCGTCTAAGGTGGGATTAAATAGCTCATAGTGCCTAGGAACTTCCACGTAGATTCTCCTAAAGAGGTCAATACTAGGTGGCGGCACTTCGGGCTAGAACATCGTCAGGTAGCGCTGGATCTCCCAGGGGGTGACCTGCCGGTGGTACTCGCGCCACTCCGCCTCCTTCTGCTCCACGAACTCGTCGTAAATCACACCGAGCGAGTCGCGCACGACGGTGTCCGCTTTAAGTTCGGCCAGCGATTCGGCCAGGGACTGGGGGAGCATCCGGACGCCACGGCGGCGTATCTCCTCAAGGCCGAGATCGTATAGGTTCCCCAGGTTGGGCTCTCCGGGATCCAATCGGCGCCTGACGCCGTCCAGTCCTGCCGACAGGTATGCACCGAAGGCCAGGTACGGGTTGCAGGCGGCGGACATGGTGCGGTCCTCAAGATGCCCTGGTCCTGCGGTACGGATCATCTGCGTACGGTTGTTGTCCCCGTACGACACGAAGGCGGGAGTCCACAGGAACCCTGAGGTCGACCCCATCAGCGCAGACCCGACCTGTAGCCGCTTGTAGCAGTTGACCGTCGGCGACATCACGCCGCACAGGGCCGGTGCATGGGCGAAAACACCTCCGATGAAATGGTAGGCCATCTGGGAGAGTCCGAGCCCCCGCTGGTCGCCTTCGTCCAGGAACAGGTTCTCGCCGGTCTCGGAGTCGGCAACATGGTAGTGGATGTGCCCGCCACTGCCGGTGCGGTCGGTAAAGGGTTTGGCCATGTGGGTGGCGATGGCGCCGTACTTCTGGGCGTACTGGCTGCTCATCATCTTGAAGAAGGTGTAGCGGTCGGCTGTGGTAAGCGCATCCGAGTAGTGGAAGTTGATCTCGTACTGCCCGTTGGCATCCTCGTGGTCCGACTGGTAGGCGTCCCACTCCAGGCGATTCATGGCGTCCATCATGTCCCGGAGATAGCCCATAACATTGGCGATGCCCTTGAAGTCGTAACAGGGCTTCCTGAGGCTGTCTATGTCGTTGGGGTCCCAGACCTGGATTGAACCGTCGTCATTGCGAGTGACCAGGAAGTGCTCGGGCTCGATGCCAACATTGAAGACATACCCCTCCGCCCTGGCATCATTGAGCACCCGCTTAAAGTTCTGCCTTGGGCAGTAGGGATGCGGCTCCCCGTCCACAAAGAGGTCGCTGGCAAATCGAGCCAGTTCATTCGTATCGTCCCACGGCACGGGAGTGTAGGAATCGAGATCAATGCGAGCCATCATGTCGTGGGAGTGAGGACCCTGGCCCATGCCAATAACTGCGGCTCCGCCAAAACCGGCTCCCTCGTCCAGAACATCATCAAAGTGCTGGACTGGCACCATCTTGACCTTGGGAGAGCCGTTGAGGTCAACGAACTGGGTCAGCAGAAAACGGATACCGTCGTCCCGCATTCGCTGGGCGATTTCTTCCCTGCTGGTCATTCCTCGTGCTCCTTGGGCCAGGCTGGTGGTTTAGAACCCCACACATACCCAAATCGAACTCCCGGCCCGATCAGGAATATGAGAGCGGCCTCAGATCGTAGAGTCGGTCGGCAAAATCTATGATCAGGTTCTTGTGCGCCAAAATATCCACCCAGTGCGGGGGGATTCCTCTCTGGCCGTAA
The DNA here is from genome assembly GCA_963667765.2 of Dehalococcoidia bacterium. Lineage (GTDB taxonomy): Bacteria > Chloroflexota > Dehalococcoidia > Lucifugimonadales > UBA3495 > VXOI01. The sequence goes on from CAXXON010000003.1 coordinate 1,324,978, forward strand.
AACGCACCGGCTATCTGCCCGTAGACCGCACCTGTCGTGTCGGCGTCGTCCCCCAGGTTTACCGCCATCCGCGCGCCGTCGGCGAAATTGTCGGTGTTGTGAAACGCCCAGAGGGCAGCTTCCAGGGATTCCACTACATAGCCGCTTCCCCGGATCTGTGGGGGATTGAAAATCCGGAAGGAGCCGAAGGCGACTCGGTTAACATTGGCGGAGAGCTCCCCGATGAGGGCTGGGGCCAGGACGTTTTCTTTATCGGAGCCCCACAACGCCCGCACCATCACTGCCGCCATGTACCGGCAGGCATCGACCGCCTCTTCTGCTGCGTGAGTCGTGGCCGAACTTCGTCCTGCATATATCACCGCGTCATCCATGCTGTTGGCATAGAAAATCGGTATTGCCGCCAGACGCATGATCGAGCCGTTGCCTGCCGTGTCGGGCGATGTAAGGCCCGAAGGCTGTCCCGTTTCCTGGAACTTCTCGAGGGCTGCCCTGGTGGTTATGCCGATGTCGAAGCAGATTCCGGTGCTGCTGAGGTGTCCGTTCTGCCACCAGCGCACGTACCTGTTGAGCTGGTCTTCCTCGTCGAATCCCTCGCACTCAATCAGGCTCTCAGCAAGGCACAGGGCCATGGAAGTGTCGTCGGTCCACTCCCCTGGCATGAGGCCGTGAGGACCGCCGCCCAGGATTTCGGTCATCGGCTCAAAGGTTCCGGGCTGCATAAATTCCACGGTGGCTCCCAGGGCGTCGCCAATGGCTAGGCCCAGGAGCGCGCCCCTGCAGCGGTCCAGATCAGGTTCTATATCGTAGAAAAACGTCGACACTTTAGGCCGACTACCTACTCGCCAAAGATCTTGTTTGTCCCGACCAGTGGGACACGGGCCATGGCAGAGGCTTCAAGGGTGAGAGCCGCCAGGTCTTCCGGCTCAAGGCTGTGGACATCGCCTTTCCCCAAGGACCTGGTAAGCAGGGTCATTTCCATGGTCATTGAGTTGATGAAGTTAGCCACCCGCTCGGCACCCTCGTCCGGGTCGAGCCGGGCCATCAGGACCGGGTCCTGCGTGGCGATTCCGACGGGGCACTTGCCGGTGTGGCAGAAGCGGCAGTAGCCTGCGGGAACTCCGACCTCTTCCTCGAAATTGCTTTCGGGAATTTCCTTGTTGCAGTTGAGGGCTATCAGGGCGCCGATTCCGATGGCGACGGCGTCCGCGCCCAATGCCAGAGCCTTGGCAGCGTCGGCCCCGCTGCGAATACCGCCTGAGGCAATCAGGCTGACCTTGCCGTACAGCCCCAGCTCGCGCAGCGCCTCGCGCGCCATGACGATCGCAGGGACGGTGGGGATACCACTGTGCTCCAGCAGCACCTCCGCCGAAGCTCCGGTGCCCGCCATCATGCTGTCGATAACGATGGCGTCGGCACCCGCCTTGGCGGCCAGCTTGACGTCGTCGTCAACACGGCAGGCCCCTAACTTCACATGCACCGGGACGCGCCAGTCGGTGGCCTCGCGAAGCTGCTCGATCTTGACCGCCAGGTCGTCCGGGCCCAGCCAGTCCGGATGCCTCGCGGGACTGCGCTGGTCGATGCCCAGTGGCAGGTCGCGCATCTCCGCCACATCGTCCAGCACCTTGATGCCCATCAGCATACCGCCGGTGCCGGGCTTGGCTCCCTGCCCCACCACGATCTCGATCGCTTGGGCGCCCACGAGATGATGCGGGTCAAACCCGTAGCGGCTGGGCAAAACCTGGTAGATCAGCTTCTCGGCTGCGGCCCGTTCGCCGGGCAGCATGCCTCCGTCGCCGGTTGAGCTGGCCGAGCCCACCATGGCCGCTCCCTTGCCCAGCGCGACCTTGGCGTTGGCCGACAGCGCCCCATAGCTCATCCCGCTGACATATATGGGCGTCTCCAGGACCAGCGGGTTTTCGGCGTGGCGGGCGCCGATCACGGTGCGGGTATTGCAGCGTTCCTTGTATCCCTCGAGGGGAAACCGGGTCAGGCCCGTGGAGAGGAAAGTGAGGTCGTCGAAGTGAGTGACCTTCTGGAAAGAGGAGAAACCACGAATGCGGTAACGGCCAAGTTCCGCCTTGGCGTGGATATCTTCAATAATCCAGGGAGACCATATCTGGCTACTTCCCATCACCATGAATTCGCGTCCCCCTCAGTCCTATGGCCCCGCTAAATCTACCCGATATCTATTCGGCTCCGCCACCCTTCATCAGAGGGCAGATTTCTCCAAACGCTCCAGTGAGTCGTAATGGTACAGCCGCTTGGCCGAGACCACCTTGGTAAAGCTGCGCTTTCCTGTAATTCCGCGGGCTTCGAGAGTGGCCAGGACATCTATCAGTTCGTCCTCGCTCATCTCCTCGACTGTGGCATCCGCACCAAGGGAAGCGATGTCACCGGCGACATATATGGTGCCCTCGTACATGGAGTCGCCCAGCGCTTCACCGGCGTCCCCGCAGATGATGATGCGGCCCTTCTGCATCATGAAGCCGGTCAGGAATCCCGCGTCCCCGCCAATGACAAGGGTGCCGCCCTTCATCGAGATGCCCGCCCTGGCTCCTGCGTCGCCGCCGATGAAGAGTTCACCACCGCGCATGGTGGACCCGGCGGAAGCCCCCGCATGGCGCGTGACGGTGATCTTGCCGCTCATCATGTTGTCGCCTACGGCCCAGCCTGCGTTGCCCTCGATGACCACCTCGGGGCCGTCCAGAAGGCTGGCGGCATAGTACCCGACGCTGCCCTCGAAACGGATGGTGCATTCCTCGAAGATACCCACGCCTAGATTGTGGCGGGCGTTGGGGTTGAGGATGGTGACCTCGCTTCCCGGCGTGGCCAGCCTTTTCAGTTCGGTGTTGATCGCCCTGGTATCCAGTGCGGCGGCGTCTACAGTAACCAGGTCATAACCTCGCTTTTCTGAGGTTCCACCCGGTCTATCTCCTGGTCGAAAACGCCTCGCAGTGCGATCTCTTCGGATGCAATGGCGATTACTTCGTCGGTCTCCATCGTCACCAGCGGCTTGGCGGACCATTGGTCCTTGGCATACCCGAGCCCGTCGCGGGTGGCCACAAGATAGGTGAAGGTACCATCCAGGTCGCTGAGCGAGGCCTGTAGCGCGTCCTGCAGTCCTTCTCCCTGTGCCAGCTTGTCGGCAAGATAGACGGCAATCAGTTCAGAGTCGTTCCCTGTCTGGAAATGGTGCCCCTGGTCCTCGTACATGCGGCGCAGCTTGTGGTAGTTGGTGAGCTGCCCGTTGTGAACGACCGAAACATCCGGAAACGGGTACGCCCAGAATGGGTGAGCGTGGTTTACGTCAACCCTGCTTTCGGTAGCCATTCTCACGTGTCCGATTCCATGGGTGCCCCGGATTGACGCGATATCGTGGCGCCCGTCCATGGCGACAGGCGTTCCGACATCCTTTATCACTTCGGAACTGTGACCGATGCTGTGCAGGGACACGCCGGGGGTTTCCAATAAAGCGGCTGCCAAATCGCGCATCTCGCCTTCATACCCTATCTCCAGTCGGATGAACTGCCCCACACAGCTGCTCGAAACTAATACCCCACCCTCGCAGAACACCGTATCCTTGGCGCGGGCCAGAACATCCCCAGACTCGGTGGCGTTCTCGGTCCAAAGACGAATTATGAGGTTACCCGCAGGCTCCTCGCCTACGATGGTAACTCCACTGGAGTCTTTCCCCCGGTGGGTCAAAGGCTCCAGCATGCGAATCAGTTGGTCGCCAATTGGAGGAAGGGAGCCACTGGACATTGGAGACTTGTGGAGGATGCCGCTAACGCCGCACATAGGAGCGTCCATTCAATTACACAGTTATCTCCGCCATGGTATTGGCGAGAGCACTGTGAGGATACCGAGAGTGTAGCCAAGCCCCTCAGATTGCGTCAAGGGCTGGCATCAAGGAAGAACGCCTAGCGGCGGCGGTTCCAGACGTATTCGGCCAAGTCATGGAGGGAACGGCGTGCCTCACCATTCGGCAGCACCTCGAGTTCAGCGCAGGCGCGATCGCAATAGTCCCTGACGACACCCTCGCAATCGCCGATTATGTCGCTGTTCCGGATCATATCCACAACCTGTTCCAGCTTGTTCGGATCGTCCCTGTCCCGGAAAAAGGAAGACACCGGGCTGTCGTCCGGATACCGCTCCTCCAGCATGATGGTCGGAAGGGTCAGAACGCCATGCAGCAGGTCGGACCCGACGGGTTTGCCGAGGTCGCTTTCCTCCCCTTCGAAGTCCAGCAGGTCGTCGCCAATCTGGTAGGCCATCCCGATGTTGTAGCCGTAGCGCCGCATCGCCTGTACTTCAATTTCCGAGGCGCCGGCGAGCAGGGCCCCGGACTCCCCGGCGGTGCAGAATAGAGAGGCGGTCTTGCGGTAGATGCGGTCGTTATAGACTCCCCGGGCCTGTGCCGCGTCGAAGGCGCCGAAGTATTCGATCAGTTCGCCGCTGGCCAGATCCATGATCGTTTCCGAGAAACGACGCATGATTCGGATGTTGTTGGTATCGCAAACGAAGGTTGCCGAGGTGGCAAACACATAGTCGCCGAACAGCACGGCAACATGATGCCCCCACAGGTTGCCGATGGTGGCGCGCCCACGCCTTGTGGGTGAATCGTCCACCGTATCGTCGTGGATCAGGGTGGCCAGGTGGAGCATCTCCACGCCGCTCGCCATCAGCACCAGCTTTTCAGTGTCGTGAGAGTACGAACTGGCGGCGAGGAGGGTAACGGCAGGACGGACGCGCTTGCCGCCTGTTTGCGCCACATACTCGAAGAGGGGCCGCAGGTGCCCGGCCTCGGCAGGAGCAAGGCTCCTTAGCTTCTCGTCCACCATGGCGAGCTCAGCCTGGATTGGGGCGTATATAGCCGCGGTCCGTTCGTCCAGTCCGTACAACATCGAGGGGAAGGCGCCCTTAAGCCGAGGTCAACCGAAGCCTCGCAACTTCCTGGTCCACGACCTCAGGCTCGAGCTTGGTGTACAGAGGGGCCGGCCTGCTCAATTCCCTGCCGGCCGCCACCGCTTCGATGGATACATCGAAATCCCAGCCGCCGTCCTCTACCTTGCCGTCCTGCCCCAGAAATTCGTGTAGTCGCTGGGAACTGAAGGGCATGTAGGGGTGCAGCAAGGTTTTGAGGCAGTTGATGACCGCGATGGCAACCCAGAGGCTGGTGCCAGCCGCCTCGCGGTCTTCTCGTATGGCCCGCCACGGCGCCTTGGCATCCAGGTACCGGTTGGACTCTTGCGCGAGGGCGAAGATCCGGGATATTGCCGCCTTGAACCGGCATGCGTCGAGGCTCGAACTAACCTCGTCCATAGCTGCGCGCGCGGAATCGAGGAGGGCCTGGTCAATTTCATCCAGCGAACCGGGGGCGGGGATCTTTCCGTCGAAGTTCCGGTAGGTGAAGGTCAGGACACGGTTGACCAGGTTCCCGTAGGTCGCCACCAGCTCCTCGTTGTTCCGCCGAACGAACTCACCCCACGAAAAGTCAGAGTCCGCGGACTCTGGCATGTTGACCGACAACAGGTACCGCAGCGGGTCGGGGTCGTACCGCTCCAGGTAGTCGGGCACCCATACCGCCCAGTTCTGGCTGGTGGAAAACTTCTGGTTCTCCAGGCTCAGGAACTCGTTGGCCGGTACATCGTAGGGCAGGTTCAGCCCGTTGCCGTAGCCCATGAGCATGGCAGGCCAGATTATGCTGTGGAAGGGTATGTTGTCCTTTCCGATGAAGTAGTAGGCCCTGCTGTTCGGGTCCTTCCAGAAGTCCTGCCACCTCTCCGGTTCACCCTGGATCTCCGCCCATTCCACGGCCGCTGACAGGTAACCGATCACCGCCTCGAACCACACATATATCTTCTTGGCCTCGAACCCCTCCATCGGGATCGACACCCCCCAGTCCAGATCCCGGGAAATGGCCCTGTCGTGCAGACCGTCCTCAAGGAATCGGCGGGTGAAGTTCAGTACGTTCGGACGCCAGTGCGACTGCTTGTTCACCCATTCGAGCAATGGCTCCTGGAAGGCGGACAAGCGCAGGAAGAAATGCTCTGACTCGCGGAACTCCGGGGAATCCCCGCTAAGCGCACAACGGGGCTCCACCAGGTCTCGTGGATCGAGGGTACGTCCGCAGGCGTCGCACTGGTCTCCCCTCGCTCGAGTGTTGGCGCAGTGCGGGCACACCCCCTCCACATACCGGTCAGGGAGGAAGCGGGTGCACTTGGCGCAATATGCGAGGAGCGTACTGTCGGTGTAGATGTAGTCCTTTTCCAGCAGCGTCTTGAAGATGTCGTGGGTCACTGCCTCGTGATTCCCCGTGTTGGTGTGAGTGAACAGGTCGAAGGAAATGCCCAATTTCTCCCACGACTCCAGAAAGAGAGCATGGTAGCGGTCCACCACCTCGGCGGGAGTGATTCCTTCCTGGTCGGCTCGAATCGTGATGGGCGTTCCGTGGGTGTCGCTGCCGGACACCATCAGCACCTGATTGCCGCGCAGCCGGTGGTAGCGGGCAAAAATATCGGCGGAAAGGTAGCATCCCGCCACATGTCCCAGGTGCAGGGGGCCGTTGGCATAGGGCCAGGCCACGGCCACAAGAATTCGCTCAGTCACGAGGCAAGTCCATTCGCTCGCATAGAATTGGACAAAATTCCCGTTGAATTCGGGAATTTCTTGAAGGTCATTCTAGCATAAGGGGGTGGCACAATATACGAGACCGGTAGCTGGTTCGCGCCGGTGTGTGATGCTCAGACACTGCTTGGAACCGGACCGATCTCAGCGAGGTCCTGGAGGTGCCATGGAAGCTATCAAGAAACTGCTAGGCGCATACCTGATCGGCGTCGCCATGGTTGTGGCAGTGTGGTTCATTATCAACTCCCTCTTCGTGAATTCCTTCAACGTTTCCGACGTCTGGTTCGTGCTGGACATACTCATGGTAATCGGCCTGGCGGTGGCCCTGGTCTTCAACTACGACCGCAAACGCCAGGAGGACAGCCGATCGACTGGAGATTCGATCACCCGCCGATACCTGGAGAACAATGTCGCCTTCTACCTGACCGCCGCAGTGACGATCATCTTCCTGCACAACTGGATTGCATTCCTCAAATTAGGGCTTGAAACGGACAATCACCAAGCCTGGGTCATTTGGGCCTTTGTCGACACCCTGCTGCCCCTGGTCCTCGGCGTAACGGGCTGCGCCATGTGGAAAACCTCCTCTGATTAGATGGACGTCCGTCAAATACCCTTCCCCTGAGGGGGAGGGTCAGGGTGGGGGTGAAATCCTCTCAGCAAAAGGAACCGCCATCACTCCAGGAACACCCTCGTGAATTTGACCGATTAAACATACCCTCTTCAATCCGGAGACCCCACCAAACGCTCGATTTTGCCGTTGACAGTGTATTTTCCCCGGTGATACTATTCACCTCACGAAATCCGCGTTGAGCGGGAGTAGTAGCGGTATCCTGCGCCAGAGAACCGGCGGTTGGTGCGAGCCGGTGGCAGAAGAGCCGTGAACTCGCCCGGGAGCGGCCCGCCTGATGACTCCGAATACATAGGGGTAGCAGGGCGAGGCGGGTGACACCGTTACAGAGTCTTTCAAGGAGCCCCGAATCGGGCGGCCGCGGTGTGAATGTGCCGGTGGCCGTTTTGTATCGGGGAAGAAGGGTGGTACCGCGGGCCCACACCCGTCCCTTCATAAGGGGATGGGTGTTTTTTATTGCCTTGTCCCCGAGCCAACCGATCGCGTGGCCTAGGACGACTGAAAGTCCTTCGGGCAGGATGTATGAAACTTAGCGGCGCTGAAATTGTCTGCGAAAGCCTCCTCCAAGAGGGGGTGGATCTCGTGTTCGGCCTGCCCGGCGGTGCTGTACTGCCCCTCTACGGAGCGATGGCCCGGTACCCCGGCCTGCGCCACGTGCTGGTGCGCCACGAGCAGGCGGCGGCTATGGCAGCCGACGGCTACGCCCGCGCCACTGGACGCGTCGGTGTCTGCTCCGCGACCAGCGGTCCGGGAGCGACCAACCTAGTGACTGGCATCGCCACTGCCCAGATGGATTCGGTGCCCCTCGTGGCCATTACCGGCCAGGTGCCGCGCGCCGCCATCGGCCGTGACGCCTTCCAGGAGACCGATGTCACCGGCATCACCCTTCCCATCACCAAGCACAACTTCCTCGTCATGGAAGTGGAAGATGTTGCCCCGGCAATAAAGGAAGCCTTCCACATCGCCCGCACCGGACGGCCGGGCCCCGTGCTGGTTGACATCCCCAAGGACGTTCTGCAGGACCTTCGGACGGAATTCGTCTGGCCCGACAAGCCGAACCTTCCCGGCTACCACCCGCCCGGCGAAGCGCCGATGAGTGAAGTCGCCCGTGCCGCCGATCTCATCAACCAGGCGAAGCAGCCGGTCATCATGGCAGGGCACGGCGTTCTCATCTCGCAGGCTTGCAACGAACTGATAGATCTCGCCGAAAAGGCGCAGATTCCCGTGATCACCACCCTGCTCGGCATTAGCTCCATTCCCAGCGATCATGTGCTGAACATGGGAATGCCGGGGATGCACGGCATGGCCTACAACAACTTGGCTATCGACCAGGCCGACCTCCTGATCGGCCTCGGAATGCGGTTCGACGACCGGGTGACCGGCCGGCTGCGGGACTTCGCTCCCAACGCCCAAGTCGTGCATATAGACGTTGATGCGTCCGAGCTGGACAAGAACGTCAAGGCCACCGTGCCGGTAACGGGTGACCTGAAGAAGGTCCTCAATCAGCTCATCCCAATGGTGCAGCCGAATGTGCATATCGACTGGCACCGCCGCCTCGACGAACTGAAGGCGGAGCACCCGTCGCTGTACATCAGGGAGTCCGAAGAACTGCTGCCCCAGTATGTGCTGAACCGGCTATCCGAGGTGTCCGGCGGCGACTGCATCGTGGTTACCGGCGTCGGCCAACACCAGATGTGGGCGGCGCAGCACTGCACTTTCAGGGAGCCCAACACCCTCATCACTTCCGGAGGACTGGGGTCGATGGGCTACGAGGTCCCGGCGGCGCTGGGAGCCCGAATGGGACGCCCCGACAAGACCGTCTGGTCCGTGGCCGGCGACGGCGGGTTCCAGATGACCATGTGCGACCTCGCCACCGCCGTTGAGAACAATGTGGACATCAAGTTCGCCATCCTCAACAACCAGAGCCTGGGGATGGTCAAGCAGATGCAGGATGTCTTCTACGACCGCGAATACTACGCCGTCGAATACTCCGGCAATCCCGACTTCGTCAAGCTGGCAGCGGCCTACGGAATTGACGGCCTGCGAGTCACGCGAAAGGACGAGGTGGACGACGCCGTGCGCCACGCCATGGAGGTGTCCGGCCCGGTGATCATCGATTTCGTGGTCAAGGACGACGAGCAAGTGTATCCCTGGATTCCGGCAGGTGAGTCGGTTCACGAAATGATCGAGGTACAGCCCGCCAGGGGAGGGCCATACTAGGATGGTGCAGGCCAACCCACCGGAACAGCACACCATCATCGCCCTTGTCGAGGACAAGCCCGGCGTGCTGACGCGCGTGGCCAGCATGTTCCGCCGGCGCGGTTTCAACATCGCCAGCCTCGCCGTCGGGCGTAGCGAGAAGCGCGGCTTGTCGCGAATGACCTTCGTGGTAAATGGTGAGCTGCCCACCGTGCAGCAGGTTACCCGGCAGCTCGACAAGCTCATTGATGTGATCCAAGTGTCCTACATTTCCACGCACCAGGTTGTCGCCCGTGAACTGGCCCTGATGAAGGTGACCACGACTCCGGCAACCCGCGGCGAAATCATGCAGTTCGCCGAGCTTTTCAGTGCCAACATCGTGGACGTCGGCTCCACCTATGTGGTCATAGAAATCACTGGCGGTGAGCAGAAGGTCGACGCCCTGGAAAACCTGCTCAGCCCCTTCGGCATCACCGAGATGGTCCGTACCGGGCTGGTTGCCATGGTGCGAGGGCAGGAGAGCGGCATGGAAGCGGAAAACCTGGGAGTACCCATCAGCGGCAACGGAATCATCAAAATGGATAGCGGGATTTAGCCGCTGGGCTTCCACATGAATGTCCAGACCGGCGGAAATGAACGGAAACGCTCGGGAATGATCGGGAAATCACAAATTTTTCTGGAAGGACGGAAGAGTCAAAGATGGTAAGCGTTTACTACGACCAGGACGCCGACCTGGGGACCCTTGAAGGCAAGACTATCGGCATCATCGGCTATGGCAGCCAGGGACACGCCCATGCTCTCAACCTGAAAGACAACGGACAGAACGTTGTGGTGGGCCTGTATCCCGGAAGCTCCAGCATCGCCACCGCTCAGGCGGCGGGTCTGCGAGTCGCCAACGTGCCCGAAGTGGCAGCCGAGGCCGACGTGATCATGATGGTCATCCCCGACCACGTTCAGGGGCGCATCTACCGGGAGCAGATCGAACCCAACCTGAAACCTGGCAGCGCATTCATGGTGGCCCACGGGTTCAGCATCCACTACCAGGAGATCGTACTGCCCGACAACATGGATGTGATGATGGTGGCTCCAAAGGCTCCCGGCCACCGGATGCGCGAGCTCTTCGTGGAGGGCGTCGGCGTCCCCAGCCTGCTGGCCGTCCACCAGGACGCCACCGGCAACGCCAAGCAGATCGGCCTGGCCTACGCCAAGGGCATCGGCTGCACCGGCGCCGGTGTGCTGGAGACCACCATCAAGGACGAGACCGAGAGCGACCTGTTCGGCGAGCAGAGCATCCTCTGCGGCGGTGTCACGGCTCTTGTAAACGCCGCATTCGAGACCTTGGTCGAGGCCGGATATCCGCAGGAAATCGCCTATTTCGAATGCCTGCACGAGCTCAAGATGATCGTCGACCTGATGTACCAGGGCGGCCACAACTACATGCACTTCTCGGTCAGCGACACCGCCGAATACGGCTCCCTCAGCCGCCGCGACCGCATCATCGACGAGCATGTCCGCGAGAACATGCGCGCCGTCCTCAAGGAGATTCAGGACGGCACCTTCGCTCGGGAGTGGATCGCCGAGAACGACGAGGGTCGCCCCCGATTCGTCCCCATGCGCGAGGCCGCCCAGAACGCCCCCATCGAGGGCATAGGCAAGGAACTCCGCGCCATGATGCCCTGGATGGACCCAAAGTAGATAATGAAGCGCACTCCCCTCCCCCTAAGGGGGGAGGGTAAGGGTGGGGGTGAATCCTCAACTATAGTGCTCTTATGGATAAAGCAAGGAGACGAAATTCTATGCAGCAGGAGACGTTGAGTGTAGTTCACCGTCACACGCTGGTCCTGGCCGGGCTGGGTGTGGTGGACTACGTGGCCCTGCCAACCCTTTCTGAAAATCACAGTTAATTCTCCTATCCCCTCTCCCTCTGGGAGAGGACTAGGGTGAGGGCCAATCCTCGATAATCAATTCAGAAGGGCAACTGAGGTTAAGGAAGAAATGGCTAACGAGAAAGTTCTGCTCCTGGACACCACCCTCCGCGACGGCGAACAGTCGGCCGGCATCGGCATGACCGGTGCAGAGAAGATGGAGATCGCCCGGCAGCTCCAGCGCATGAATGTGGACATCATCGAGGCGGGCTTCGCCGCCAGCTCCCCCGGCGACTTCGAGGCGGTGTCCGCCATCGCCCGGGAGGTCAAGGGCCCCATCATCGCCTCCCTGGCCCGTGCGCATCCCAACGATGTTGACCAGGCCTGGCGGGCCGTCGAGCACTCCGAACGCCCCCGCATCCACGTGTTCCTCTCCTCTTCGGAGATTCACCAGATGCACCAGCTCCGCAAGAACCGGGAAGAGGTCATGGAAATGGCCGTTACCATGGTGGAGCGGGCCAAGGGCTACTGCCCCGACGTCGAATTCTCTCCCATGGACGCCACCCGCACCAACCCAGAGTACCTCTACCAGATGCTGGAAGAGGTCATACGCGTCGGCGCCACCACCATCAACATCGCTGACACCGTCGGCTATGCGATCCCCTCCGCGACTGGCTTCGCCCAACTGCTTGAGGACATCAAGCGGAACGTCCCCGGCATCGAAAACGTGGTGCTCAGCGTCCACTGCCACAACGACCTCGGCCTGGCCGTGGCCAACAGCCTGACGGCCATCGAGACCGGCGCACGGCAGGTCGAGGGCTGCATCAACGGGATCGGCGAACGCGCCGGCAACGCCTCGCTGGAAGAGATCATCATGGCCCTTGACACCCGCAAGGACCACTTCGGGGTGGACATCGGCATCGACACCACCCAGATCTACCCTTCCAGCCGCATGGTCAGCCGTATCTCCGGCATGGCAGTGCAGGCCAACAAGGCCGTGGTGGGCGAGAACGCCTTCCGCCACGCCTCGGGTATCCACCAGGACGGCGTGCTGAAGGACCGCTCCACCTACGAGGTCATGCAGCCAGAGCGCGTCGGCGTCCCCGGCAACAGCCTGGTACTGGGCAAGCTCAGCGGCCGCGCCGGACTTCAGGCCCGCCTCGAGGCCCTGGGCTACAACCTGAATCGCGAGGAAGTTTCCCGGGTGTTCGAGTCCTTCAAGGTCCTCGCCGACCGCAAGCGGGAGGTCACCGACCGCGACCTGGAAATCCTCATGGACGAAGAATCGCGGGAATCCACCGAGCCCATCAGCTACACCTTGGACCAGGTGCAGTTCAGTGGCGGCGACCATGGCATCGCCACCGCCACCGTCCGGCTGATCGACCCCGAAGGCATCCCCACCACCGACGCAGCCACCGGTAACGGCCCGGTCAACGCCATCTGCAACGCCATCGACCGTGCCATCGGCGTCGTCAACAAGCTGGTGGACTTCAATGTGCAGGCCGCCACCGAAGGCCGCGACTCCCTGGGCACCGTCACCATCCGCATCGAGAAGGACGGCAAGACCTACACCGGTCGCGGCGCCGATACCGACATCGTCGTCGCCAGCGCCAAGGCCTACCTGAGCGCCGTAAACCGACAGCTAGCCTCTGACGAGTCGGCCAACGTCCCAGCCCTCGGCTCAACCCCCGACTAGCCAGGACGCCCGAAAGTACCATGATGTCAGTGGGGCGCACGTCTGTGCGCCCCTGCCTTTACTCTCGGATGGTATCCTGAAACACACTTCATATGATCACCGGCCGTAGAACGCCTCGAGTAGGGAGACAACCGTGCACAGCAACACTGAATGGGTGGACGAAGTGGCCAAGCGCGGAGAAGCGATCTATCAAGAGCAAATCAAACCCTTGGTTGACCCGCATTACGTCGGGAAATTCCTGGTAATCGATGTCGAGACAGGGGACTACGAGATCGGAGAACGTATGACAGTGGCCTCCAAAAAACTGCGCGAGCGCAGGCCGGAGGCAGTTACTTATGGTGTAAGGGTTGGGTTTATAACGGCTTATCGGATGGGCGGGAGGAACTTGGTTACAGACAATGACAACCGGTAGGATTAACTGGCTACTCGAAGCAATAGTTCACGTTGAAGTCCAAGACGTATCAGGCAATTTCCACCGTGTCCAGTGTGTCTTGGACACCGGATTTGATAGGGACATTGCATTGCCTTTGGTTGCCATTGAGCGATTAGGGTTGGCCCCCGCCGAAACTGTCAGCGTGACCCTAGCCAACAGCACCCGTGTCTTGATGAGGAGATACAGCACAAGAGTCTCTTGGCAAGGGCAACTCATCGAAGTGGACGTCCTTGAAACCAATGGCGAATCAGCTATTGGCATGGCCCTGTTGGAAAACAGCGTTGTAACGCTGCAAGTCTGGGACGGCGGCGATGTCTTGATTGAGCCAAGGCAATAGCGCCCGTCGTCGTAGGCCCTCTACACCATACGCATCTGAAACCCGGCGTTGGACGGGGTCCCTTTACCATCCAGGTGCACCGCCGGGTAACCCATCGAGCGCAACCCAGCCGCCAGGTCGGGGAAGCCGTACACCGTGTACACCCTGCTGGGGTTCACCGCCTCCACGTAGGCCAGCAGGTCGTTGTAGTCCGCGTGGTCGCTGAATGGCAGGCTGGCATCAGCTGGTGGGCCCCAGCGCCGCTGCTCAGCCGAGGCTGCCCATCCCGTGAGCTCCATCGTGCGCCGGTATCGATAGTCTCGCAGTACCCTCGAAGATTTACCCGGAGGGAAGAGAGCAACCATTCCGTCTGGCCAGTGTCCGTCGAACTTCACAACACTGCCCGGAAAGTCGACACCAGCCTCACAGTAGGCCTGCACTGCATCGTAGATACCCCCCTCCGCCACAACTTCGAAGCCGTCGTTCAACAGGTGGTGCAGCAACTCCTGAGCCTTGCCCAGCCGCCATCCCAGCACCACCGGGCGCTCACCCTTCGAAAGCCAGCCACGCAGCGTGTTGGATGCCTGGCTCAGGACCCGTTCTTGAGATGGGAACAGGTAGTCCAGACGACCGTAGGTGGACTCGATGACCAGCGTGTCCGCCTGCACCGTTTCCAACTGTTCGTTGGTCGGACTCGGTCGAGTCTTGATGTCGCCGGTGTAGAGCAGGCGGTGCCCCGTCGCCTTCGATACGATCAGGGACTGTGCAGATCCTAGGCAATGGCCTGCAGGGTATAGGGTAAGGGTGTGGGTTGGCGTCTCCAGCGGCTCACCATAAGGCAGCACAACGGGATCAGACTTCTTCAGATAGTCCCGCAACAGGAGAAGAGTGTTCGGAGTAATAATCGGACACCGGTGCCGGGCGGTGTGGTCGGAGTGGGCGTGGGAAATTACGCTGCAATCCTGCTTGCGTCTCGAGTCCAACCACAGATCGAGTTCGGGGATATAGACGCCTCGGTCAAAGACTACCTCCAAGCCATACCCCTCTCACAGATCCTGGGACGTCCAGTCCCACACATTCTCGCAGCAGTATAGCATCGGCGACTGCGCGGACACCTTCAGTGTTGCGTCTAATTCAGCTCACGGATTTCGGTTTCAGTCCCTGAGAATCCACTGTGCCGGATTGTCGATAATTTACCGGGTTGATATTATGTCAGATGGCGTTCATACAATCGACTTCCTTCCGGTGACTCTATGCGCCAATGGGACCTCGCCATTAGGAGTACGCTCATTCCCATTCACAATCAGGTCTCAGGGAAGCGCAACCCCAGTACCGGAACAAGGTTATAGTAGCTGATTCAGGAGGCAAGAGATATGCCGAAATACCTGCTGCAAGCCAATTACACCGCCCAAGGTCTCCAGGGTCTCCTCAAAGAAGGGGGCAGTTCACGCCGAAGGGTCTTTGAGGAAATGGCCCGGGAGCAGGGCGGTTCCCTGGAGTCTTTCTACTACGCCTTCGGCGGCTCCGACCTGTACCTGACCTTCGACCTGCCCGATGCAGCAACGGCCGCCGCCATCTCGCTAAACATCGGCGCGGGTGGGGCCCTGGACATCAGCACCGTCCAGCTGATCACCGCGGAGGAGATCGACGAGGCCTGTGGAAAGACCGTGAACTACCGGGTGCCCAGAGCATAGCCTCCCCACTGACCTGCTGCATCGCAAACGCCCTGGCCTTAACCGAAGACCAGGGCGTTAAATCGGCTCTTTCGGCGGATCCTCTGTGTGGTTGCCCGCTGTTCGAGACAGCTAACAACAGCCATAGATGTGGGTTATAATTCCAACGGCGACCGCGGTCAAGTCCGTACGCCGCAATTCAAAGGAGTGTAATTATGCCAGGTCAAGTCGGCGATGCAGCCCCTGATTTCAAGCTGCCCTCTCCCGAACACGGAGAAATCAGCCTGAGCCAGTACCGGGGTGAAAAGACGGTAGTGCTTTCCTTCCACGTCTTTGATTTCACCTCTGGTTGAACCAGCCAGGCCACCCTCTTCCGGCAGGCCCACAGCCGGTTTGAGGAGAACAATGCCCAGGTCTTGGGCATCAGTTGCGACACCGTTCATTCGCACAAGGCATGGAGCACCGCCATGGGCGGTCTTCCGTACCCTGAGCTCTCCGACTTCCACCCCAAGGGTCAGACCACCCAGGCTTACGACCTCTGGAACGAGGAGCGCGGCGCAGGCAACCGGGCCATCATCATCGTGGACAAGGACGGAGTCATCCAGTTCCGCGAGACCTACGTTCCCGGTCAGTTGCCCGATCCCAGCGATATCATTGCCGAGGTTGCCAAGCTGAGCTGATGGCCCGACCTGGGCAATTCAAAAACTGGCGATCAAAAACTAAGGGGCGCACAGTTGTGCGCCCCTTCTCGTTTATACTTCGAAAATCCCCTATGCCGCCGCTACGCTCTCAACGATATAGCTGAGTGTGCCTCGTGGAGTGGGCACGCTAACTTCTTCTCCGACGCCCTTGTCCAGCAACGCCTGACCCACTGGGGACTGGATCGAGATTCGCCGCGACGCGGCATCGGCTTCCCGTGCATCGACCAGGGTGTAGTCGATCATCTCGCCCGAGTTCTTGTCCTTTACCGTCATGCGCGTACCGACGGCAGAACGGGTAACGGCCTCGGTACTCTCCCCGCCCGCGAGTATCTGGGCGCCGGAGATCGCAGTTTCCAGTTCCCTGATCAGGGATTCGACTCGTCCCTGCCGCTCCTTGGCCGCATCCAGAGGTGCGTTTTCCCTGAAGTCCTTATCCGCCATGGCCCGCCGGATTTCCTCAGTAACCACCACTCGCTCTGCCTTGAGCTCCTCCACCTGCAGGACCAGGCGGTCATACCCTTCCTGGGACAGGAATGTTGGCTCTGGGTTTGCGGGTCTGGGAGCGGCGGGCCGAGACGAGGATCGAGACGCAGTCCGGCCCCTTCCTCTGGGTGGCCGCAGGTGAGTGGCCAGCTTCATGCTGGTCCATCCCTGGTCTTTCCAGTAATCGACAAAAGCCTTCACCGGCAACAGTCGCTGTTGAGCGGAATCAATCCCGCTCTGGCCCACCTCTTTGGCATACTGTTCCATGTCGTGGGGAGTAAACCTGCCGACTTCCCTGTCGCCGCTCCACCTGAGAAACTTTCTCAGCTCTTGGCTTCCGTCTCTGGCGCCCTTCTTGGACTTCCTGGTGCTGTCAGACTCATAAATGCTGAGCGCCTCGGAAACTTTTGGAGTGGGCACAGGTCTACCTCCACCTCGAGCTGATTTGCTTGCCTTCTAATTGCACGCCTCAAGAATGCTGGGGTTCAGGCCGGCAAATCCAGCCAGGTGCGCACGCCGTTCTTCCTTCAAGCGACTGGCGAACTCCTGAATCTGCTCCTCGGAGTAGAAGTTGGACAGGTCGTACTTGCCGATGTCCACCCCTTCAACCGAAACTGGGACCTCTGTTTCAAACAAGGGGTCCTCTCCCCACTCCACCGAGTTGCGGAGGATGCCGCGAATCAACGCCGACATCTCGGGAATTGGCACCCTGGAGACCGGCTGCTTGACCGTGGCCCTGCCCTGCTCGTCGCGCTCGAGTATCTCGCCCACGCCGCCGGTATTGAGCAGATAGCACTGCACCTTGTCTTCATTTTTCTTTACGAAGTCATAGAACCAGTTCCCTTCGTCGGCCTCGGACCCTATCAGGAAGGGGTTTGTTCCCACGACGCGCACTGACTCCCCGGCGCGGCGAGGATCGCCCGCAGAGGTCTCGACGCTCTCACCCAGCATGAACGCGGCAGCAGCCTGCTCGGGGTTGAGACGCGATAACAGCGGCAGGACGGTCATTCGGCGGGTGATGAAAGCCACCACCATGCCGTCCAGCTGGTCGAGAGAGGGCAAATTGATATCGTCGCCGACATGCTCTCCGAAGCTGGTGCGGGGTATTACGGCCCGCCCATTACCGCCGAGAGCAAGGTCTGCATAGTCAATTTCCCCCTCGTGGGTCAGCATCACATTCTCGAAGAGGGCTTCCGGAGAGCGCAGCGCGTTATAGATCAGTTCCTGGGTCTCGGAGTTCATTCCCTCCGTCTTCAGGTAGAAACCGCGCTCGGTTCCCAGAGCTCGGCCGTCCCGCCCCAGGGCTACGATGTCGTCCTGGAGAATGTCCATCACCTCGCCGGGGGCTTCCATCCCGTGCCCATGGCAGGCATGGGTGGTCTTGCCGGTGCCGGAAAGCCCGAAGAACAGCATCCCAAAGCGCTTCGAGTCTCCACCCGGTTGCTGGGCGGTCACTATCTTCGACCCTGCGTGGAGGCTCAGCAATCCCTCTTCCTTGGCATCCCACATGGCCATGCGGAGGAAGCCCATCTTCACTTCGCCCACATAGTCGATGCCCAGAATGACGGTGAGGTTTTCCTCCGGAAAAACGAGCACCTGGCGATCTTCTTCAGGCCATTCTGGAATGCAGACTTCGTAGAGCTCGGGTCCGGGAGAGGAGGGATCGTAGTCGCGGAGGGTGTGGCTCCAGAGGCAGGCCTGACGGACGTTGTCAGAGCGCTGAAGGGAGAGGAACAGGTTGCATTTGGGGTTGAATTCCGAGTTGTCTCCGATGGTTCTCTGGACCCTGATCAGGGGAGCCCTCAGCAAATACTTACGTACTGCCTCCAGCGTCTGTTCCCTGCGTTCGCTGATTCTCTGCTGGGCCGGGTTGAACTTCTTCGTTGCTACCCGGTCGCTACCGAATACAACGGCTACTCCGGCGCTGCGATTGCGAATGTTGGAGTAGAAACTTCGTCCCCCAGTAGCTGTGAGGCGCCCGTACTTGTCGGCCTCCGTATCGAGTTCCTCGATACTCATATTTCGAACATTCCCCTGTTCCGGGAGGCTCTTTACAAAATCCAGGAAGCTCTCTGCCATCGGTTCCTCGCTGTTTTCCTTGTTCGTGCCGCGCGCCTGAATTCCGACTTAGGGATAGAGAATTCAGAATCGAAATAATAACGGTTTGCCTGTCGGATCCTGGCCGGAAGGAACGTCGCGGACATCTATTGTTAGGTGTAATACGCGCCTGTTGAAAAGCGCCAAGCTATCGTATCAGTTTCGATTATAGTTGGCAATTTGGGCCGAAGGGAAAGTACCCTTAAAGTACCCTTGCGGATCCTATCAAGATGCTCCAGAACCGGGCGGCCCTGAAGGTACGTATGCTAGTATGAAGAACTGAGAACCGGCCCGATGAGTACCATGCAAGGCAATACGGAAACATCGCAACCAGTAGAAGCTGGGCAACCGGTCATCGTCAGCATGACTCCCACTGAAGACCCGGGGACTGCTGCGAGCCAGGCGCCCATCACTCCTCCTCCGCCTTCGGCTCCCGGAGAGTTTCTTTCCGCTCAGTGGCTAGTAGCTGCAAGGAAAAGGCTCGCCAGGCCGGCTTTCGATTACTCATTGGCCCCACCCCCTCCCTCGGCCCCCAGTGAATTCCTCGAAGCGCAGTGGCACAACGGGGTCGGCGCAGGACTCGATGAAGTCCATCCCGAAGGGGATGTGTTCGAACTCGCGATCCCGCCAACGATCACTTCCCATGAAGACCTGGACCGGCTGCATGCCGACGAGCGTTACTCAGGGGAACAACCCGCCGAACTCCCGGAGGAACCCGGCGCGGGCACCGGGGAAGATCGAGTTCGGATTCGTGGGGTGCCGCTGAATTCCGGTGAAACCGTGACCCGTGTTTTTCTCCCGAACGACGGCCTCGCCGATGTGGTCCCGCAATCCGGACAGGCCCTGATCCTCACCAACCAGCGCCTCATAGCCTTTCGCGGCGTTGAGGGCTATCGCGACACGCACATCGCATGGACCTCTGAGATTACCCAGAGCTCCGTTCGAACCGGCCAGCGAAACTGGGGGGCCGTACTGCAGGGACTGATGATTGTAGTCGGCGGAGCCATCCTATACCTGGTGGTTGGTTACTGGCTGGCTGGCCAGATCAGCGGCCCCCAGATACCGGTATTGAATATCGACATCGCCCCGTTCATCGCACTTCTCATCGTCCTTGCAGGTGTCTTCATTCTGCTTCAGAACTATCTCACAAGACCGGCTGGGGCAATGATTTTCCACGGCGAGGGAATGGAGATTGCATTCCCCTTCCGCAGCTCGCTGGATGTGGGACAGGTGTATGTATTCGTCGATCTGGCCCACGAGGCGCGCCGCCGCTACAACGAGGGTATAAACCGATAGAGTTCGAAGTGTGTCGGCCGGAATCGTGGCCACACGGGAAAGCGCGGCTCTCGATCTAGCCCAGAGGCAGTCCAGGATCGACGTCCAGGTCAAGCGGCCACTGCTCTCCCCTCTGGTACTGGTAGTAGGCGCAGGCGGCAACCATCGCGCCATTGTCCGTACACAGGATGGGCGGTGGAATGATCACAGGTATGGGAGACCTTCGGACGATCTCCTCTCGTAGCCGCGCATTCGCGATCACGCCCCCGCCCAGGACAAGTCCCTTCACCCGGTACTTTCTTGCCATGTCTACCAGCTTCGTGGACACGACATCCACAACCGATTCCTGGAACGCCGAGGCCAGTTCCCGGACGGCGGCCGCAGTTGCCTCGTCGTCGGGGATGACATCCGCATCCGCCAGGTACACGCCTTGGTCCTGGGCCATGTGCAGCAGCGCGGTCTTCAGGCCGCTGAAACTAAAATCGTGAGTGTCGCGCATCCACGCCCGGGGCAGAGAGAATTCTCCCGTTGCGCCGTTTGACACCCGCTGGATCTCCGGCCCGCCGGGAAAGCCCAACCCGAGAATTCGAGCAGCCTTGTCAAACGCCTCCCCCGCCGCGTCATCGCGGGTGCGCCCCACCAAGCGGTATTTGCCGTGGCCTTCCATCAGGAGCAGGTCCGTATGGCCGCCCGAAGCCACGAGGCACGCCAGGGGGAAACCGGGGTCTTCGGCAGGGTTAGCCGAGGTAAGCCACGATGCATATACGTGCGCCTCGAGGTGGTTAACGCCGATAAGGGGCTTGCCCAAGGAGAATGCCATCGCCTTGGCGGCATTCAGGCCCGTTATCAGCGCCCCTGCCAGTCCGGGACCATAGGTAACAGCCACGACGTCTATCTCGTCCAGCGACATCCCGCTGTCCGCCAGTGCCCGGTCAATCACTGGAGTCAGGTCCCTTACGTGCTGCCTTGACGCGACTTCCGGAACGACTCCTCCATAGCGAGAGTGAAGTTCCGCCTGTGACGAAATTATGTTGGATCGCAACTCCCGACCGTCTTCAACTACGGCTGCCGCAGTCTCGTCGCAGGAGGTCTCTATTCCCAGTATCCTCAAGGGCATATGCAACACTGCCAAGTAATTGGATTCGCAACATGCAAGTGGGCCTTACCAGTATGAACCGCATTCCTCGTCATATCCACCCACGGCACGCATGAGCAGTCCTGTGGGATCGCGCTTCAGTGACTATGAAAATGAGCTGTTTTCATGACACTGCCGGAAAATTTGGGACTGGCGTCGCAAGACTCAGAGGCCCTGATGCAGATA
Organism: Dehalococcoidia bacterium; assembly: GCA_963667765.2. Classification (GTDB taxonomy): domain Bacteria; phylum Chloroflexota; class Dehalococcoidia; order Lucifugimonadales; family UBA3495; genus VXOI01. Next base: position 1,346,292 of record CAXXON010000003.1, read on the forward strand.
CAGACGAACTCAACTTTACACCCCTGCGGGCCGATGCTATCATCCCAAGAGGTAATACATATTCGGTTTGTCAATTCTACGGACATTCAGGAGGGAACACCAAAACATGGACGCCGGAGACTCATGGAGATGGGGCATACTGGCCATATTCCTGATCCTATCCGCCTTCTTCTCGGCTTCTGAAACGGCGTTCATTGCCCTCTCGCGGGCGCGCCTGCTCCACTTGGTAAAGACCGGTAGCGCCGGGGCGACCCGGGTTTCCCGCCTCATTCAGCACCCTGAGAAATTTCTCGCAACGGTCCTCCTCAGCAACAACCTCGTAAACACCGCCGCCGCCGCATTGGCCACTGTCCTGGTGGTCGAACTGATTGGAAACCCCCTCATTTCGGCCCTCGTATCCACGGTAGGCATCACCCTGATCCTGCTCCTCTTCTGCGAGACCCTTCCCAAGACCATCGCTTGGCACCGTTCCGAAGGGGTAGCAATCTTCGCCTCCCGCCCTCTTTCCATTGTGGGCACGGCCTTGTCTCCGGCCGTTACGGTGGTGCAGGGATTCACGACCTTCAGCAGCCGTGCCCTCGGCATTTCCGGCTCCACTAATCACTTGGTCAGCGAAGAAGAGATACGCACCCTGATTGCCGCAGGCGCCCAGACCGGCACGGTCGAAGCGGAAGAAGCCGAACTGCTAGAGAAGGTCTTCCGGTTTGGCGACCGCCAGATGCTGGAGGTAATCACGCCCCGGCCGGAAGTGGTTATGCTGGAAAAGGGGACAACCCTGACGGACTTCCTCGAGGTCTACCGGCGGTTCAGCCACACCCGCTTCCCGGTTTTCGATGATAGCAAGGAAAATGTAGTCGGCATCCTGTCCGTAAAGGATGTCCTCTCCGGCATGAGCTCCGGCCAGATTAAGCCTGACGACGACGTCACTGCCCTTCTCAGGGAGGCATACATCGTCCCGGAGACCAAGAGTGTCAGCGATACTTTCGCCGAAATGAGGAAGGGCCGCCATGCGGTGGTGTTGGCCTTCGACGAGTTCGGCGGCATTACCGGCCTGGCCACCACCAAGCAACTCCTTGGCGTCATCGTCGGGCAGGTGAGCGATGAGGGGCCTCCCCCTGAAGAAGTGGTCACCCCTCTTGGAGACGACAGCTATCGCGTTGACGCCGGCGTGGGCATCTCCGAGCTCAACGATGAGCTGGGTCTGGGAATCCCCGAGGGCGATTACCAGACACTGGCCGGCTTTGTCCTGCACCGCCTGGGCCGCATCCCGGAAATCGGCGACAGCCTCGAATACGACGACCTCTCAATTACCGTGAAGGCCATGGATGGAGTCCGCATCGACGAGGTAGAGCTGCTGAAAATCCCAGTGGGCGCATCCGAGGAGAGCCGGTGAAGTTCTATCTGCTCCGGCATGGCGAAACAGAATGGAACAAGCTAGGCAAGTTCCAGGGACTCACGGACGTTTCCCTGAATGAGCGCGGCCTGTCCCAGGCCCGCGACTCCGCCAGGGCAGCACTCGGCTGGGAGCATTCGGTAATCTACTCCAGTTCCCTCACCCGCACAGTGCAGGTGGCGGAAGAGGTTCGAAAGCTCTCAGGAGCCCCGGTTGTCACAGATCCTGGCCTGCGCGAGCTCAGCCTCGGCGACCTTGAAGGCATCACCGGTGCCGAGATGCGCGCTGGTTGGCCTGAGCTCTACGCCACCTGGCGTGCCAATCCCGCAGATGTAACCATGCCCAACGGCGAAACATTGGCGGAACTCCAGGCCCGTGCGTGGCAAGCAATCTTGGAGATCGAGCGGACTCACGCCGAAGCTCCTGGCGTGGTGGTTGTCTCACACAACTTTGCCATCCGGACCATCATTTGCGCCATACTCGAAATTCCCCTCTTCAACTTCCACCGCATGTCGCTGGGGCTGGGGTCGCTGTGCACCTTCGAGAGCGACGGGAACATCCGCCGTCTGGTTACTTGCAACTGCAACAGCCACCTGTCTCCCGAAAATCGGTAGCGCCCCGGATGACCACGCCGTCCGGCCTGGAACGGCAGGTCACAGGCGCCCTGCTTCGGCCTGGCCTACCCCTTGAAACGACTAAGATTGTGGTGGGCGCCTCCGGAGGGCCTGATTCCACCGCCCTGCTCCGCAGCCTGCACCGTCTGAGAGACGACTTCTATTTCGCCCTCCATGTAGCCCATCTGAACCATGACTTTCGGGGGGCCGAAGCTGACCACGATGCCGCATTCGTCCAGCATCTCGCCGACGGTCTCGGCCTCCCATGCAGCGTCGACAAGCAGGACCCCATCGCCTACCAGAGACTCCGGGGCATCTCCTCATTCGAGCAGGCCGCCCGCGAGATGCGCTACTCCTTCCTCGCCTCCGTGGCGCTCTCTGAAGGCGCCTCCGCCGTGGCATTGGGTCATACTGCAGACGACCAGGCCGAGACTGTGCTGCTTCACCTTCTCCGTGGCTCCGGCCTGCACGGCCTGCGCGGCATGTCGGAGTTGGTGGAGTGGCCTTGGCCTGAACCCAGTCCGGGTCCGCTGCTGTTCCGCCCAATGCTGGGAGTAGGCAAGGCTGACACCGCCGCCTACTGCCGCGAGTTGGGACAGACCTATCGCGAAGACTCCGGCAACTACATGTGGCGGTTCACTAGAAACAAGGTACGCCTCGACCTCATGCCGAAGCTGGCCCGCGACTACAACCCCCGCGTTCGTGAGGCCCTCGCACGCCTGTCCCGCGCCGCCGTGCAGGACCTGGACTTCATCGAAAGCGAACTGGCCCGCCATTGGCCCGCCGTGGCAGAGGAGAGTGCCGGAGCAGTGGGCTTCGACGTCGAAGCCCTGATCGGTCTCCATCCCGCGTTGCAGCGCCACGCCCTTCGACGCGCCTACGCCACTGTCGCCGGCGATTCCCGTCGCCTGAGCGAGCGCCACCTGGAAGTCATGCTCTCCCTGTTGCGCGGAGACACAGGAGTCAGCACCATCGATCTACCGAGAGGCATCCGGGCTCGAAAAGAATACGGCACCCTCACTGTATGCCCCGCCTCCCAGCAACCGATCACTACGGACTTGCTCTGCAAGCAGGTCCTGATTCTGCCGAAAGCGCCAGACGAAATCCTGGATGCCGAATGCGGCCCCTGGCGATTGACAGCCCAGCTGGTTCCGTCAAGCCAAGCAAACGCTGCACCCACAGGTCCGTCAGATAAATTCACCGCTCGCCTAAACCCTGAAGCGCTGGGAGACTCTGCCATCCTGCGCACACGGCGCCCCGGCGACCGCTTCCAGCCATCCGGCATGACCGGAACCAGGAAGCTGCAAGACTATTTCACCGACGGCAAGATCCCCCGAGATCGGCGCGACGGCATCCCCCTGCTGGTCTGCGACCGCGGCATAGCCTGGATCGCCGGCCACCGCACCGCCGACTGGGCCCTCCCTGTGGACGGTCAGCCCGCCCTGTGGATGAATCTGGCCCGCATTCCAACGGCGAGTGGATAACGGCCTTTCGATTGACAGCAGTTTCATCTTCGGTTGCCGTGATTGCCTCTGGTTGGTAGCATACCGGCAATTCTCCAACGGGAGGCGCGCCATGGACTTGGGACTGACCGGCAGGGTGGCCATCATCGGCGGCGGCAGCAAGGGCTTGGGGCGCGCCTGCGCCGATTCGCTGGCTGCTGAAGGTACGAAACTAACCATCTGCAGCCGCAACGCCGAGGAGCTGGAGACCGCAGCAGCCGAGATCCGTGCCGCCACTGGCGCCGAGGTGCTTGCCGTCCCCGCCGACCTGTCCAGGCTGGAGGACATCCAGCGGCTCATCCAGGCCACCGTCGACCACTACGGGAGGCTGGACATCGCCGTGGCCAACTCCGGCGGCCCCCCATCCGGTCGCGCCGCGGACACCGACGAAGAAACCTGGAGTCGGTCCATCGACATGGCCCTGTCCTTCTTCATCCGCATTGGCCGCGAGGCGACGCCCCACATGAGGCAGCAGAAGTGGGGCCGCGTTGTGAACATCCTCGCGTCCACCGTCTACCAGCCGATCGACAACCTGGCCACCTCCGGCGTCACCCGAATGGGCGCAGTGGCCTACGCCAAGAGCCTGGCCGACGAGGTTGGCCGCGACAACGTGCTGGTCAACAACGTGGCCCCTGGATTCCTGATGACGGAGCGGATGCGCCACATCTTCGAGACTCGGTCTGAAGAGACAGGTCAGGACATCGGCACAGTTCTGGACGCCGGTGCCTCCCGCATTCCCGTGGGCCGCTTCGGCCGCCCTGAGGAGCTGGGCGATTTCGTAGCCTTCCTCTGCTCCGACAAGAACACCTATGTCACTGGCACGACCATACTGGTTGACGGCGGCGTGGTCCGTTCGGTCATGTAATCGACATGAGGTCTGCGACTAATGACGAAGGGGCAAGGTCTCATCCTTGCCCCTCCTCGCGTCCGGCACCTGCGGGACGACAGCTATTTGAGGTTTGCGTCGAACCAGGCCATCGCCTTCGCCCAGGCGTCTTGAGCAGCTTCCGGGCGGTAGCCAGCGGGGCGCCCTTCGCAATGGAACCCGTGGCCCGCTCCAGCGTACTGGTGGAACTCGTGGGCTTTGCCCAGTCGGGTCATCTCCGCATCGATCTCGTTCACGAAGTCCGGGGTGGGATTGGCGTCCTCCTCCCCAAACAATCCCAGCACCGGGCAGTTGATGTTGCCCGTCTGCTCCAGTGGCGTCTGACCGTCGCCCAGCGCCACGCCGATGTTTCCGCCGTAGAACACAACGGAAGCGCCGATGTCCGAGTTCGTGCACGCCGCCAGGTATGACACACGTCCGCCGAAGCAGAACCCTACGATGCCGATCTTGCCGTTAACGGAGGACTGGCCCTTCAAGAAATTCACAGCGGCATTGACGTCGGCCACTATGCCCGCGTCATTGCACTGCTGCATCCGCTCAATTGCCAGGGGGAATTCCGTATGCAACCCTGCAATCATCCGGCCCTGACGATGGAACATGGCCGGAGCCAGCCCCACATACCCAAGCTCCGGCAGCCGGTCCGCCACCGACTGAATGTGAGAGTTGACGCCCCAGATCTCCTGGATCACCACGACGGCGGGATGGCTCCCGTCGCCTTCCGGTTGGGTCAGGTACCCTTCCATGGTGCTGCCATCAGCAACGTTGATATCAACCCAGCTTGCCGGCATATTTGCTCTCCTGATTCATTTTGTTGGGAAGCCGTTGAAATTCTATCACGCGCTCCATTCCGCGAAGGCTACCGGCGATCCGGCTCTCTAGCCCTGCAACACCGGCGGACGCCGCCCCTGGGATGGAGACACGCCCTCGTAGGCCGAGGCCACCTGGAATAGCAGGTCCTCCCGGAAGCCCGCCCCAATGAACTGCAGGCCGATGGGGAGCCCATCACTGTTCAGGCCGCAGGGCACGGTGATCGCCGGGTGTCCCGTGGCATTCAGCGGGCTGGTGTTGCGCGATACCATGCTGGAGCCCGGCCCGCGGACACGGTGCGTAACGCCGTTGTGCTCGATGTACGCTGCATCAATGCGTGGTGCGACCAGTGGCGTCGTCGGAGTGACGATGAAGTCCACGCCCTGCAGCACCCTGGCATAGTCTTCCTGGATCAGCCGCTGGGCCTTCATAGCCTTGGAATAGTGGTGCCCCATGACGAACTGCCCGCCCAGAGTGCGGTACAGCACATCCGGCCCGTAGTCGTCGCGGCTGGCCCGCAGGAACGGCTCGTGCGTAACGATGGCGTCGGACATCGCGGCCATCCGGACCGCGCCAATGTACTTCATCGCAGGCAGCTCGATCGGTACCGAGATCGCTCCCAGCTCCTCCAGCGCGGCAATTGCCCGGCGCGACGCCTCCTCCACCTCGGGCTCCAGGTCCTCGAAGTAGTAGTTGGAAGGCACGCCCATCCGCAGTCCGCGCACACCCCGTCCCAGACCCGCCGAGTAATCCGGCACCGGCACCGGAACGGTGCTCGGGTCCAGCGGATCGTGCCCCGCCATGGCCTGCAGCAGAATCGCGCTGTCGGCCACCGAGCGGGTCATCGGGCCAATGTGATCGCCATTGAAGCTGGTGACCAGCAGACCCCGCTGGCTCACACGCCCGAAGGTCTGCTTCAGGCCCACCACGCCGCAGAATGCGCCGGGCAGCCGTACCGACCCGCCCAGGTCAGTACCCAGCGACGCGAAGGTTACCTCCGCCGCCACATTCGCTCCGCCACCCCCGCTGGAACCGCCCGGAATGTGCTCCGTACCCCATGGGTTGCGAACCGGACCGAAGTGCGGATTGTTCGAAGTCGCCCCGGCGGCGAATTCCTCCAGGTTCTCCTTACCCAGGATCACCGCCCCGGCTGCGCGGCACCGTATCGCAACTTCCGCGTCCTCGTCTGGGACATAGTCCGAAAGGACCTTCGTTCCCAGCGTCGTGCGGATTCCGGCAGTGGCAAGGTTGTCCTTCAGGCCGATGGGGATTCCCTGCAGCGGCCCCTTGTACTCTCCGCGCGAGATGGCCTCTTCCTCTTCCCGCGCCTGCGCCATGGCCTGCTCGCCCAAGAGGGTTATGAATGTATTCAGTCTCGGCTGCATCTCTTCAGCCCTGGCCAGCGCAGCCTCGGTCAGTTCCACCGGCGACACTTCGCCGGCCCGTATCCGCGGCGCCAACTCCGCAATTGTCGAAGACAGTAATTCGTTTCCGGCCATGCTATACACCCCCTTCCTGGCGCGCCTGCGACTCGTCGGCAGCCGCCATTCGCAGCAGCCTTCCGGACATCGTGTCTGAGAGGTCCAGGTCGCCCAGGATCGCAAGCTGCTCCATGTAATAATCGACTTCCGGCCGCACCAGTTCCAGTTCGGCCGCAGAGAGCTCGAAGCCGTTGTAGTCGCGGATGATCGCCTGCAGGGTCTCGTCAGACACATTCATGTTTTGACTCCCGCCTGTTAGTTTTTCTCGTCGGTTCCGTGATGGCATGGAGAATACCTACGGGCAGTGCAGCTCCCCGTGGATGCGGCGAGTGTAGGACAAGGTGATGGCAAACGCAATCAGCCTTGTCTGACGACTGGAAAGTGGCGCAGAAATCCCCCGAAGCACAGAATTCAATGTGAAAACAGGAATTTCCTCGCGGTACAGCATTACAATCGACGCTTCAGCCTGTATCATTAGATCAACTGGCCGATCTCGGCATCCGTGCCTCGAACCCTTGGCGATGACTTTCCGGTAATCCGCTGCGGCGGAGGGAAATTTGCGGAACCTGGCCAACTTTCTTGTCCACCTCTTTGGGCGCTCAGAAGGCACCGAGAACCCGCGCCTCTCGGTGGTGCATGATCGCTGCCTTTACTGCGAAGAACCCATCAGTGACAGCCACTCGTACCTGACTGCCAGGGTCTGTCCTTACTGCCGGTTCCACTACACAATAACTGCCCGTGAGCGTATCGACCTGCTGGCCGACCGCGGCACTTTCAAGGAAAGCCACAAGTACCTGAGCTCGGTGGCGCCGTTGTCCTTTGCCCGTCGGGGCCGATATGGGGAACTACTGTCCCAGGACCAAAACCGCACGGGCCTGACCGAGGCCGCTGTGACCGGGCGCTGCAAGATCGACGACGAGGATGTAGTTCTCATCGTCCTGGACTTTTCCTTCATGGGCGGCACCATGGGCAGCGTGGTCGGCGAGAAAGTCACCACGGCGTTGGAAACCGCGGCCAAGGCCAGCACCCCCGTCGTCGCCGTGGTTTCCGGCGGCGGGGTCAGGGTGCAGGAAGGCGTCCTGTCCCTGATGCAGATGGCCAAGACTGTTACCGCTGCCAACAAGCTGCGCGACGAGGGCGCACCATTCATTGTGGTCCTGGCCAACCCATCCACCGGACAGGCTTACGCCAGCTTTGCCAACCTGGCAGATGTCATCCTTGCCGAGCCCAAGTCGTTGATCGGTCTCTCGCCTTTGCGTACTCTCAAGGAATCTTCGACCATTCCCCTCCCGCTTGACGCTCACACCGCTGAAGCCCATGTCGGGCACGGTCTGCTCGACAATGTCATAGACCGCGAGGCACTGAGAACGCGACTGTCGGTACTGCTTCGCATTCTACAGGCGGAGAAGCAGGACAAAAGCAAGGAAGACAAGGCATTCGAGGCCGACCTTGTAAAGGCGGCATCGGAAGCATGCACTGCAGTGGACCCCTGGGACGCTCTGTCGGCTGTACGGCATTCCGAGCGCCCGGCGGCGGCCACCTACTTCCGTCAGATGCTGGACCCGTTTATCGAGCTGCGTGGAGACCGGCTAAACAGCGACGACCGTTCAATCGTTGCCGGCGTGGGCTACCTCGGAGGACTGCCGGTGGCGGTCATAGGCCAACAGCGCCGCTCCCTGGTAGAAGGCGAGCGTTATCACGTGTATCCCGACGGCCTGCGCAAGGCACTGCGAGTGATCGGCCTGGCCTCGCGCTTCAAGCTCCCGCTGGTCACCCTGGTGGACACCCAGGGAGCAGACCCGGGCCTCGAGGCCGAGGAGCAGGGCATCGGCAATGCCATCGCCCGCACTCTCTCCTCAATGCTGGACGTCCCAACGCCGGTTGTCTCCGTTGTCATCGGCGAAGGTGGCAGCGAGGGCGCACTGGCCTTGGGCCTAGCCGACCGGATTCTGATGCAACAGTACGCGGTCTACTCGCCCATCTCCATGAATCACAACCTTGCGGGGGCTTTCCACGAACCCCTGCTGGACCGCGAGGCCGCCGATGCGCTCATGCTGACCGCACAGGACTGCGTCCAGCTGGGGATCGCCGACCGGGTCATCCCGGAACCCCGGGGCGGATCCCACCTCGACCCCAGGGCAGCTGGAACAGCTTTGCAGGGCTGCATACTCGGGGAGCTCAACAAGCTCGGTAAGATGTCCCAGAATAAGCTGATGAAGCGGCGCTACAGCAAATTCCGCCGCATGGGCGAGTCCAGCGACTACTCCCAGGAAGCCATGACCCGCGAGGTGGAACTCCTGATGAGCATCACCGCAGGGGAACGGCTGCCGTCCCGGGCTCCCCGGAAGCGACAAGCCGAGCCGGAACCACACGAGGCCTACGTGGCGACGGACGACGATTAGTCTTTAATGTAAAAGTCCCTCTCAAGAGTTTGAGAGGGACTTGAGCGTATTGCCATGGTCGATTGGCGGGTTTCGTATGCCGCGCCCCTGAGTTTGAGAGACTATGGCGCCTCCCGCCCAAACTCCTGCAGGCTTCGTCGCAACTCCGCCGCGATGTCCGAATACTCTTCGCGCACCTCCTCGTCGGCCAGCACCGTCGGCATGGTGTTGTTGCGGTAGGAGGAACGTAGCGCCATGCTGCCCAGGTAAGGTGCCTCGACCTCCGAGGCCAGGTCCTGTCCGCCACCCTGCCCGAAGATATCACCGGTATAGTTCTCCACCACACCCACGACATTCAGATTCAGCTTTCTGATCATGTTGATGCAGCGCTTGGCGTCCAGCACCGCCAGGTCCTGTGGGGTACTGACGACCACAAAGCCATCCATCGGAAGGCTCTGCATTACGGTGAGCGGCGAGTCGGAGGTTCCGGGGGGAAGGTCCACCACCAAGTAGTCCAGCTCGTCCCATTCGGTGTTCTGGAGGAACTGGTTGATGGCATTATGGATCATGGGGCCCCGCCAGATGATCGCCTCTTCCTGGTTCTCTTGGAAGAAGGCCATGGAGACCACTTTTACGCCCCACTCCTCCGCGGGGATGATCTGCCCGTCGATGTAGTCCGGACGGGCTTTCGCCGCGAGGACCTTGGTGACATTGGGGCAGTCAATGTCCACATCCAGGATGCCGACCCGGGCGCCTTCCTTGGCGAGCGTCACCGCAAGGTTGACCGCCACGGTGGTCTTGCCGACGCCACCCTTGCCGCTGTAGACGCCAATCTTGGTCTTGATTTTGTCCAGGCGCTCGCCGATCTGGCGCTTCTGCTGCCAGCTGCGCTTTATCTGTTCAAGGCGCGCGTTTTGCGCATTCTGCTGGGGAGTCGACATACCAATCCTTCGCCGCGTTGTGGATCCCGTAGTGGAATCTGCAGCAAGTTAGGCGAGCGAGCCCTAGCGGCGAGCCCGCTCAATTCTTGCCAGTGAAAAGGGCTTCGAAACTAGATGCCTAGCTGGTTGCGGGCTTCCTCGCTAATCAGGTCAGGAGACCACGGCGGATCGAAGACCATCTCGATCTGAACTTCGTCGACGCCGTCCAGTTCCTGAATCGCCCACTCCGCCTGCTGGCCGATGTAAGGGCCCATGCCGCAACCGGGGAAAGTGAGGGTCATCTGGACATAGACATCCGATTCGCTGACCTGAACATCATAGACCAGTCCCAGGTCCACCACATTGACTGGGATCTCCGGATCGTAAACCGTCCGAAGCGCGTCCAGCACCTCGTCCCTGCTCACTACTGCTTCCGCCACTCTGGCCTCCTGTATGCCCCAAATAGTGTACATCGATTATAGCAAGAAACCCGCCCCAAGGTTGGGTCTTCGGCTGTCGGCCAGGACGATCACAAAGTAACCTCTTCCATAGGCACCCGTAGGCACCCGTAGGCACCCGTCCATCTTGAGAGGCACCCGTCCATCCTGAGCTTGTCGAAGGATGCCCGTTGGAGCCGCTCATGCTTCGACAGGCTCATCATGAGCGGCTTGGGATGGGCTTTGCAATCGTCCTGGCTGCCACCCTTCCTGTCACAGTGGCCACGCCACGCTACGGGATCAGCAGCACCTTACCCGTAGTCGCCCGACCCTCCAGCTGGCGGTGCGCCTCGGGCGCTTCCGACAGGGGAAGTTCCTTCCCGATGTGGAGCTTCAGGCTGCCGTCGGAGACCCAGCCCAGCACATCGCCGGCCCGCTGCTCCAGCTCGGCGCGGTCAACGGTGTAGTCCCCGAGCCCGGGCCGCGTCAGGTACTTGGACCCGGCCGAAAAAATCCGCGGGTCCACCGGATCCGGGTTGCCGCTGGCGGCACCGTACAGCGCCATAACACCGCGTCGGCCGAGGCTGCTGACGCTCTGGTCGAATGTGGTCTTCCCCACGCCGTCGTATACCACCCGGACTCCCTCACCGCCGGTGGCCTCCTTGACCACCTCGGCGAAGTCCTCCTCGGTGTAGTTGATGGCATGGTCCGCCCCTGCCTGCCGCGACATCTTCGCCTTCTCCTCAGTGGAGACGGTGGTGAAGACGAAGCCGCCCAGCTTCTTGATCATCTGCGTGAGAATCAGGCCCATCCCGCCTGCTCCCGCGTGCACAATCACCCGATCGCCGGGCTGCACCGCGTAGGTGGAATGGCACAGGTAGTGGGCGGTCATGCCCTGCAACATGGCAGCTGCTCCCGCCTTCGCGTCCAGTCCCGACGGCCGCTTGATCAGGCGCCACGCCGGCACCACTGCCTGTTCGGCATAGGAGCCATTGACGCTGCAATAGACCACCTCGTCGCCGACCGAGACTTCGGTTACGCCGCTGCCCACGGCTGCGACCACGCCTGCTCCCTCAACCCCAATCGTTCGAGGCAGCGGCGGTCCCGGGTTGATCCCTGCCCGGCTGTAGACATCCGTGTAGTTGACACCCGCTGCCTGGATCGCAACCACCGCTTCGCCCTGGCCTGGCGAAGGGTCGGGAACATCCTGGTACTTCATTGCCTCCGGGCCGCCGAATTCGTTGATCTGCACAGCTTTCATTGAGTTCCTCCTGTCCCTCGGCCTGCATCCTCGTCCCGTCGCCTGCGGCAGCCACAAGCTCCGAGGCCGGCCGGTCGCGGCAAGTATACACCGGGACCGCTATGTCTCCTTCCTTCCCCCAGGCTTCGCTGAAAGACTGTCGCATTTGAATTCACCAAACCGGCCAGTTGACATCACCATTTGCCTGTGATAATTTTGCGGAAAGGCTGTGATGGAGACGAGTAGATCAGGGTCTCGGGCATAGCGAGCCTGGTACGGTGGAAGCAGGCGTACCGAACCTGATTGAATATCCCTCCGGAGCCGCCGGCTGAAAACCCTGCAATGCAGGTCGAGTAGGCAAGGCCGGGGTTCGTCGCCCGTTAGCAACGACGAGGCATGATGGTGCCTGCAAGAGAGGCCTCGATAGCGTCGGGGCAAATAGGGTGGTACCGCGGGAATATTTGAAGTCCCGTCCCTATGTGGGGCGGGCCTTTTTTATTGCCGTGCGGCGGACCGCAGCAGCAGAGCGCCAGAAAGGCGCGTGGCACCCTTCTCTGGCAGGAAATGTCAGAATTTGCGGAGGCGCTGCTTTGGAAGCCAACAACAAGCTCAAGGGCGCGGAAGTCATCTGTCAGAGTCTCATCCGCGAGGGTGTCGAAGTCCTGTTCGGGCACCCCGGCGGTGCCATTCTTCCCTTTTACGATGCCCTGTGGTCCTATCCCCAGTTGCGGCACATTCTGGTCCGCCACGAGCAGGCGGCAGCCCACGCCGCCGATGCCTACTCCCGCGTCAGCGGCAAGGTGGGCGTCTGCGTGGCAACTTCCGGTCCCGGTGCTACCAACCTGGTGACCGGCATCATGGGTGCCAAGGCCGATTCGGTACCATTGATCGCCATCACTGGCCAGGTCGCCCGCACCGCCCTAGGCTCCGAGGCCTTCCAGGAGTGCGACATCTGCTCCATCACGGCCACCTGCACCAAGAAAAGCTTTATGGTCATGTCTGCCGATGATCTGGCCTCGACCATCCGGGAGGCCTTCGTAATCGCCCAGGAAGGACGGCCTGGCCCAGTGCTGATCGACATACCCCGCGACGTCCAGCTGGAATTGGTCGAGGCGAATTTCCCGGAAGTGGTTCCCCAGGCTGTTCCCGAGCTCGGTGAGGAGGCCAGAAACGGTCTCCAAGCTGCGGCCCGGCTCATCAACGAAGCCGAACGCCCGCTGATCATCACCGGTCACGGCGTCCTTGCCTCAGGCGCTTCCGCCGAGCTCAAGGAACTGGCCGAGGCCACGGGCATCCCGGTGATCACGACCCTGCTCGGCCTCAGCAGCTTCCCGAGCGGCCATCCGCTCAACCTGGGAATGCTCGGCATGCACGGCATGTACTGGGCCAACATCGCCGTCGACGAGGCCGACCTCATCGTAGGCGTTGGCATGCGTTTCGACGACCGGGTCACGGGCCGGGCCTCGACCTTCGCACCTCACGCTCGCATCATCCATGTCGACATCGAGCCGACCCAGATCGGCCGCAATGTACCTGTCGAGGTGGCGCTGCCGGGTGACGCAAAGGCCGTACTAGGGGCCCTCACCCCAATGGTCTCGTACAGCCCCCGCCCCGATTGGATGGAACACATTAATGCGATGCGCCGGGAACACCCTTCCCTGGCCATCCCGGCGTCCGACACGCTTCAGACCCAGCATGTCATGACTGGGCTGAATGACCTGCTACATGAAGATCCTGGCGCCATGGTGGTGACCGGCGTCGGTCAGCACCAGATGTGGGCGGCTCAATTCCTTTCTTTCAACACCGAGAACACCTTCGTTTCCTCCGGTGGACAGGGAGCCATGGGCTTCGAGGTCCCTGCCGCTCTGGGCATGCAGGCAGCCCGCCCTGACGCAACTGTCTGGAGCATTGCCGGAGACGGCGGTTTCCAGATGACGCTGCAGGAACTGGTGACAGCCGCCGAGGAGAAGCTGCCCGTAAAGTACGCCCTGATCAACAATGGCTACCTGGGCATGGTTCGACAGTGGCAGGAGATGTACTTCGACAACCACATCAAGGCCGTGCCAGTACCGGGCCCCGACTATATGAAGCTGGCCGAGGCCTATGGCATCGGCGCGGCGCGGGTTTCCGAGCGTGAGGACGTCCTGCCCGCCCTGCGCAAGGCCAAGGCCCACAACGGTCCCTTCCTTATCGAGTTCGTCGTTGACCAAGGCGCCAACGTCTTTCCGATGGTGCCGCCGGGCGGCTCCCTCGCCGATACACTGGAAGACCCGGCAATCGTCGGTAACTAGCTCATTCCACGCTTTCTGTTTTCAGAGGTAATCGGAGAAGGCTATGGAGAAGGTATCAATTCAGGAAGCGTCCCGCCGCCTGAACGTTTCGCAGCGGGACATCCGCGAGTACATCCGCAGGGGCAGCCTCAAGGCTGAAAGAGACCCCGACTCGTCCACCGGCCGCTGGCTGGTGGAGCTGCCCGGGGACGGCTGGGAGGATGACTTTAAGTCCTTCCTCAACCAGATGGCTGCCGCTCAGACTCCTTGGTGGTGGGCTTTCGAGGCGAAGAGAGGCAAGGTCCACTACCTGCTGCAGGTCGGTATCGAGGAGATCATGCCCGACTTCCTCTGCGGCCTCCGCGGGGAGAACCTGTTTCCCGCCGCCGGGCACACCCAGGACCAGCGCTGCCCCAACTGCCTGCGCGAAGCAGTAGCCCAGAGCCTCCCGCTCTGGGACGGCTAGCGCACCCATAGCGTCCGATCCGTACTTGGGAGATTTCCCGGAAGCCTCCCTTCCTCAGGAGGAGGGCTAGGGTGAGAACGCCCCCCGTTGCCGCAAGAGAGATACAAAACCGAAGGGGCTACCGGGTGGTAGCCCCTTCCTTCTGACCGTAAATTATCAAGAGCGGTCGGCTCCCTAACCGCCACCACCGCCGACGTTCACTCCCGGTTCGGTCATTCCCTCCGGGTTCAGCAGGACATCCAGCTCCTCGTCAGAGAGCTCCGTCTTCTCCTTGGCCATCTCCCGGATGGTGGACCCGCTGGCTGCAGCATCCTTGGCGATTGACGCCGCTGCGTCATAGCCGATGGCCGGCGCCAGGGCTGTGCCCAACATCAGACCTTTCTCCACCATGTCCGGACCGACGCTGGTCGCCTCGATACCCTTTACGCACTGGTCGGCGAAGTTGTTGGCCGAAGCCGAAAGCAGCGATATCGACTCGAGTATGTTGTGGGCTGCCACCGGCATCATGGTATTCAACTCGAAGTAGCCACCCTGGCCTGCCAGCGTAACCGCTGCGTCGTTGCCCACCACCTGCGCCACCACCTGCACCACCGACTCGGCGATCACCGGGTTGATCTTCCCCGGCATGATCGAGCTGCCCGGCTGCACTTCGGGCAGGCTGATCTCACCCAGCCCGGCGCGGGGCCCAGAGGCGATGAAGCGAATGTCGTTCGCGATCTTGTGAAGGCTGATTGCTACCGTCTTCAACTCGCCACTGGCTTCGACCAACGCATCAAGGGAGGCCTGGGCCTGGAAGTGGTTGCTGGTCTCCCGTACTTCCACTCCGGCCGCCTCCGAGACGAAGGCACATGTTCGCGCCGAAAACTCTGGGTGCGTGTTGACGCCGGTGCCGACTGCCGTGCCGCCCAGGGCCACCTCGGCCAGCGCGCCCTGCGCCCGCTCCATCCTCTGGATGCTGTAGCGCGCCTGCCCCGCATACCCGAGGAACTCCTGGCCCAACCGCACCGGGGTGGCGTCCTGAAGGTGAGTACGTCCGGTCTTGATGATGGGCCAGAATTCGTCTGACTTGTGCTGCAGTTCCACCGCCAGGGCCTCCAGCCCCGGGATCAGGTCCTCCTTGATAGCCAGTAACGCCGCCAGGTGAATGGAGGTGGGGATAACATCGTTCGATGACTGTCCCATGTTCACATGGTCATTCGGATGGACCAGTCGCGAGCCAAGATCACCGCCCAGCAACTGGCTGGCCCGGTTGGCGATCACCTCATTGGCGTTGGTGTTGGTCGATGTCCCGGAACCTGTCTGGAATATATCCAGGACGAAGTGGCGGTCCAGTTCTCCGTCGATTACCTCCTGGGCCGCTGCAACAATGGCGTTCCCTATGCGCTCGTCCAGCAGGCCCAGCGACATGTTGCTGCGTGCCGCGGACTGCTTGATTAGTCCCAGCGCACGAATGAAGGTCCTCGGAAATCGCAGATTGCTAATGGGGAAATTCAGCACAGCGCGCATCGTCGAAGCGCCGTAGAGAGCGTCGGCGGGCACTTCCATCTGGCCCATGGAGTCGCGCTCGATCCTTACATTGGGACTGGCGGTCATGTCAGGCCTTTCCTCCAGATTTTTGGTTGGCATAGGATACCACGACGGACGGTCAGAGGAAGGGTACAGCAGCTTGGGCGCGGTAAACCAACGCCTCTCAACGCTCAGCCAGTACGCGCGGTTTATGCGATGCCCCGCGCCGGTTTTCGTACGAGCCGCACCCGCAATCGTGCTACAATTGCGGGACTTACTCAGCCAGGGAGTTCCGAATTTGTCCGCTGAGGTCCGCGTTCGATTTGCCCCCAGCCCCACAGGGCAACCCCACATCGGCAACATTCGCACCGCACTGTTCAATTGGCTCTTTGCCCGCCACCACGGGGGCAAGTTCATCGTACGGATCGAAGACACCGATCAGACCAGGTTCGTTGACGGCGCCATTGAAGCCATCCTGGATGGACTGAAGTGGCTCAATATGGATTGGGACGAGGGCCCCGAGGTAGGCGGCCCCCATGCTCCGTACGAGCAGTCCAATCGCCTCGAACTCTACCAGCGTCTGTCGGAACAGCTCCTTGACCAGGGCAACGCCTATTACTGCTACTGCAGCCGCGAGGAACTGGAACGCCTGCGACGCTCCAACCGGGAGTCAGGCTCCTACTCGGCGGGTTGCCAGTGTCGCAGGTCCGGCAGGGCGGGCGCCGTGGGTGAACCCGTCACCGACGATGACAGAGTAATCCGGTTCGCCATGCCGGAATCCGGCATCACCCGCGTCCACGACCTGATACGCGGCGATGTGGAGTGGCGGAACGAGCTTCAGGAGGACTTCGTCATACTGAAGTCCGATGGGTTCCCCACCTATCATCTTGCCGTCGTTACCGACGACCACCTCATGGAGATCAGCCACGTGATGCGGGCCGAGGAATGGTTGCCCAGCACCCCGCGTCATCTGCAGCTTTACCAGGCTTTTGGATTCGAGCCGCCCGAGTTCGCGCATCTGCCAATGATCACGGGCACCGACCGGGCCAAGCTCTCCAAGCGGCACGGCGCGACCGCGATCGGCGAATATGAGGACCAGGGGTTCCTTCCCGAGGCCCTGCTCAATTTCATGGTACTTCTAGGCTGGTCCCTGGACGGGAGCACCGAAGTAGTAAGTCTGCAACAAATTATCGACAACTTCACCTTGGACCGCATTACCAAGTCGGCCGCTATCTTCGACCAGGAAAAGCTCCTGTGGATGAACGGCATCTACATCCGCGACCTGTCCGCCGAGGGACTGGCAAACCGGATGCAGGAGTACATCCCGCGCACACTGAACGCTGAGGAACGGCACTATCTCAGGGGTATCGCCCCGCTGGTGCAGGAGCGGCTCAAGCGGCTAGACGAGTCCGACGACATTACGGCCTACTTCTTTGGCGAGCTGGCGCCCGACTACGACCCCGCAATCCTCGTCCAGAAGGGCATGGATGCGCCGGGTACCCTCGCCGCGCTGCAGGCTGCCACCGACGCACTGAACACAACCACCCCAGACGGTGACTTCGGCCACGAGAAGCTGGAGTCGATGCTGGGCGAGGTGGGTGCCAACCTGTCGCTCTCCCGGCGGCAGTTCTTCGGCCTGCTCCGGACTGCGGCTACCGGCCGCACCGTGTCGCCGCCCCTGTTCGAGACCATGGAGGTCATGGGACGCGACCGCGTCCTCGCTCGCCTCCAAGAAGCGTCGCGAAAACTGCAGCCCACCGTCTGACCCCTCCCTCCTGGTACAGGAAACATACCTACTTATTTCTTCGGATTTCTGAGAATGACTCAAACGGCGCAACCAGAGACATCCACTGGCTCCGACTTTATCCGCGCCATAGTCGCGGAGGACAATCGCACGGGAAAGTTCGGCGGCAACGTGGTCACCCGGTTCCCTCCCGAGCCGAACGGCTATCTCCATATCGGACACGCCAAGTCCGCGTGCCTGAACTTCGGGTTGGCCGCCGAGAACGGCGGGCACTGCAACATGCGCTTCGACGACACCAACCCGACTCGGGAAGATGTTGAGTATGTCAACTCGATCCTGGAGGATGTGCGTTGGCTGGGTTGGGACTGGGGCGACAACCTGTACTACGCCTCGGACTACTTCGAACAGCTCTACGAGATGGCGGTCGACCTCATCCGCAAGGGCATGGCCTATGTGGATGACCTCACATTTGACCAGATCCGGGAGTACCGGGGCACCCTGACCGAGCCAGGCATAGAGAGCCCCTACCGGAACCGTCCCGTAGGCGAGAACCTCGACCTGTTCCAACGGATGCGAGCCGGGGAGTTCAACGAGGGCAGCCGGGTCCTACGAGCGAAGATCGACATGGCCTCGCCCAACCTCAACCTTCGCGACCCTGTTCTCTACCGCATCCTGAAGGCCTCCCACCACCGCTCGGGCGACAACTGGGTCATCTATCCCATGTACGACTTTGCCCACGGGCAGTCGGATTCCATCGAGGGCGTCACCCACTCCATCTGCACGCTGGAGTTCGAAGGGCACCGCGCCCTGTACGACTGGTGCCTCGACGAGCTGGAAATCTACCACCCGCAGCAGATCGAGTTCGCCCGCCTGAACCTGACTTACACCGTCCTGAGCAAGCGCCGGCTGATCCAGCTGGTGGAAGGCGGATTCGTAAACAGCTGGGACGACCCACGCATGCCCACACTCTCCGGCCTTCGGCGGCGCGGCTACACCCCCGAGGCCATCCGGGACTTCTGCGAGCGCATCGGCGTCGCCAAGCGGGACACCTGGACCGACATCGCCCTGTTGGAGAACTGCGTCCGCGAGGATCTGAACCGCCGCGCTCCTCGCGTCATGGCAGTGCTGGACCCGGTGAAGCTGGTCATCGAGAACTATCCGGAAGGGCAGGTCGAGTACATCGAGTCGGAAAACAACCCGGAGGATGCCTCCGCCGGTTACAGAACGATTCCCTTCTCCCGCACCCTGTACATAGAGCGCGCAGACTTCGCCGAAGACCCGCCCCGCGGCTTCTATCGGCTGTCGCCTGGCCGCGAGGTCCGGCTCAAGGACGCCTTTTATGTCACATGCACTGGCGTCGTGAAGGACGAAGCCACGAGCGAGATAGTAGAAATACGATGCACCTATGACCCGGAGACTCGTGGCGGCACATCGTCTGACGGCCGGCGGGTTCGCGGCACTTCCCACTGGGTCTCAGCTGACCACTGCCTCAACGCCGAAGTCCGGCTTTATGACCACCTGTTCCTGAAGGAAGACCCCAGCGACCTGCCCGAGGGCGGAGACTTCACCGACAACCTCAACCCCGAGTCGCTGCGGACCATCACGGCGAGGGTGGAGCCCTCGCTCAGCGAATCTGCGCCCGGCGACCGGTTTCAGTTCCTACGCCAAGGCTACTTCTGTGTGGACCTGGACTCCAGCTCGGACACTCCGGTCTTCAACCGCACCGTCGCGCTGCGCGACTCCTGGGCCCGCCAGCGCCGGGGTTAGCGCCAACGACTTCTGACATGAAAAACTGTAGGGGCGGGTTTGAAACCCGCCCCTTTTCGTCTGCTGGATTGTATGAATCCGTCCGCTAGTCTGCCGCCGCCGGACCCGGTGCCGGCGCGACCTGGTATCGCACAGAGTACTTCTTTTCGTTGATCGTGAACGAGGCAATTGCTGCCGGCACGAGGAACGCCGCTGCGATCGAGAAGGGCAGCAGGTATGAGCCGGTCAGATCGTACAGCACCCCACCCAGGATTATGCTTACGAACGCGCCAATCTGATGGCAGAGGAATGAAATACCGGATATGGTGGCCAGCGCCCGCAGGCCGTATACATCCGCAGTGAGCGATGCGGTGATGGGCACGCTGGCGATCCACGAGAACCCCGCCAGAATGGCGAAGATCCACAGACTGGGCAGGGCTGCTGATCCCAAAATCGGAATCTCAATTGACCGCTCCACCGCAATCAAACCGCCGATCAGCACCAGGTATGCGAGACACCGCACCGAGTAAACCGTTCCCAGTACGTTTTTACGGCCAAAGCGGTCAGCCAGCCAGCCCCCACCGATAGCTCCAATGGCGTTAAGGCCAGTCAGGACTCCGAAAATCGTTGCCGCCATTCTGGGGTCGACCCCCAACTGTCCATCGGCGTAAGGCACAAAGTGGACGGACAATAGACCTACGGTAATGCCGCAAACCATGTAAGCCGCCGACAGGTTCCAGATCGGAGGTGACCGGAACGATTGGTACCACTGATCTACCTCAAACAGGCCCCGTCGCTGCACCGGATTGGCGGCAGCATCCTCGGCAGCGATCCTAGCGGATATAGCGTCTTGAGCAGGGTTAGCGCTCTGACCGGGAACGCGGGCCGCCGATACGGCGTCGCTGGGGAACTCACGCCTCGGCAGTTCACCGTCCGGCTGAAGCCCCATATCGGAAGGCCGATTGCGAAGGAACACAAAGCCCAGCGGCACGGCCAGAAAAGCCACAATGGCGCCAAGGGTAATCCAAGAGACCTGCCAGCCAAACAGCGCCACGAGGTAACCGCTGAAAATGATTAGCACCATGCCGCCGATCGACGAGCCCGCGGCCACCAGTCCCAGCGCGAAGGTTCGCCGCTTGACAAACCAACGGGCCAGCAACGGCATCAGGGTGCCTATGGAAGCCCCGCTCATGGCGATCGACAGCACGAAGCTGAACAGGAAGATCAGGAAGTACAGATGAAAGGTCAGGCTGAGGCCGGCAGTGGCCAAGCCAGCCACCAGCAGGCTCAGTAGAATGACCTTACGGGAGTTGAACTTGTCGAACAGGTGGCCTACGATCGGCTGAGAAATACCGTTCATCAGCCAGCCAATTCCGGCTGCTATGGATATTCCGGTGCGGGAAAAATCAAGGTCTTCGCTCATGGGAATCACGAAAACCCCGAACCCGTTCCGGGCGCCCGTGGTTACCCCGGCGATGAACATCGCCGTGATCATCACATACCAGCCGTAGTAAATGCCTCCTCGGCGGGAGGGTTCCCCCGCGTATTGAGTGGCTGCCTGATTGTCCTGCGCCATTGCGATCCTTACTGGCCGTCCCAGCGGTAGACTTGAACCCTGTGGCGGCAGCTGTCTACCACCATGACATTACCACGTCCGTCAGACCTCACTGACGTGGGACCCCAGAAGAGCTTCTCGATGTTGGCCGATTCCTCTCGGTCGCTGACGGCAGGGAGGCCCTGGGGAGGTTCCAAATCGGGGGAGAGGTCCGCTTCGAGCCTGAGAGTACCCTCTTCGGGATTGGCCTCGAAGTATTCGTTGGCCCAGCTGGGAGTCCGCGAATCCCCGCGCAGGGTCGCAATTGACACGCCTTGCGAGGATAGTACCCGAACTCTTTCGTTGCCCCAGTCGGCCACGAGGATTCTCCCCTCATCGTCCACGCTGAGACCAGCAGGACGGTTCAACCGCTCTTCTTCCCTCGGGGTGGAACCAGGAGCAGGAAACTGCTGCAGGAACCCTCCATCGGAAGTGAGCTTCTGTATCCTGTCGTTGCCCCAGTCCGACACATACACGTTTCCCTGCGAATCTACGGCAATACCCCACGGGGTGTTGAACTGACCTTCATCGCTTCCATGGGAGCCCCACGATGCCAGGAATTTCCCATCTGTGGAGAATTTCTGAATGCGGTGGTTGCCGCTGTCGGTGATGAGCAGGTTGCCGTCCAGACCGAAGACCAGACCCGAGGGACCGTTCAACTGCCCTGTGGAGGAGCCCGCCTCACCCCACAGGTCAAGAACCTCACCAGTGGTGGAGAAGACAGTAATTCGATTGAGGGCTTCGTCGGCCAGGTACAGCCGGTCGGAACTATCAAATGCCAATGCGCTGGGCCACCAGAATTCTCCCGGACCGGTGCCTCCGGTCCCGAACTCCCCGAGGTACTCTTCGTCGACGGTGCACATCGTGATTCGCTTGTACGGCATGCGTAAAGGAATCTCTGGGCCAGCGCGACTGACCACGTACATCACACCGTGGGAATCGAGTGCAACATCTACAGGGTTCTGAAGCCCGCGACCCTGGTTGGAAAGGGAGCCCACCGTATGACTATATCTAATGGTTGCCGTGGTGGTCATATTTGAATCTTCGACTCTGTAACTTTGGTGGCGCCGGAGTTCCAGTGGATCATGCCATCTGGAATTCCCTGGTGGAAACAATCAGTTGCAACAAGTCAGCCACTCGCTGTTCGGCGCACCCACCGCCCGCAAGCGGCTCGAAACTGACGGTACCCTGGGAGGCAACGAAGGCGGTCAACTCGCGACGAGTGGCCTCGGAAACTTCCAGGACTCCGGACAGGGTCAGGCAGGAGTCCACCAAGGCTTCGGGGGCGTAGCTGGTCTGGTCTTCCCGAAGGCGCCGAATAATGCCTTGTACTCCGGGCTGCTTCGGGTCTCCAACCAGCAGTGCCGCCGAGTTGACCCGTTCCATCAGCGTGCCCGTGTCTACCCACTCGGTTCCGGTGTGCCATCCCTCTACCGTTGGCGGATTAAGGATCTCCTGCCCCATGAAGTTTGCGTCGAGGGCAAGATTCACGATGCTCCAGTGTGGCGCACCAAAGGCTCCCGCCATCCGGGCAACACCGGCCACTACCTCGGCCGGGCTCTTGACCTTGGCATAGCGAGCCTCTTCAGCTTTGAAGAAGTCCGAGGTGAAGATTGTCCGCAAAGCCGAACGAACATCACCGCCGGTGCGACGCAAGTCCTCGGCAATGACCTGGGTAGCGGTCTCGTCAGGCCGGTCGGAAACGAAAAAGGCATAAAGCTTGCCAGCCAGGAACCAGCTGCTGGCCGGGTGGCCGCAGATGATGTCAAGAACATCCTCACCGTTAAAGCGGCCTGTCTGATTCAAGAAGGTCTTTTCGGTGTCGTCGTGGTCATCAGGACGATACTGGAACTGCCAGTCCAGCCTCCCGTGGGGCCAGATGGAGTCCCGGGAGGCACGAACGCTCATGTAGTCCTGGTTGGCTATCGTCCATCCGGTGAATGCCCGGGCGGCAGCCTTCACATCCGCTTCGCTGTAGGTTCCAATCCCCATGGAAAAGAGTTCCAGGAGTTCCCGTCCATAATTCTCGTTCGGCGCATCCTTATGGTTATCCTTATTGTCCAGCCAGAAGATCATGGCCGGATCACGGGAGAGCTCTGAAAGCAGGTTGCGAAAAGTGCCGAGACCGTGGCACCGGAAGGTCTCGGTCTGGTTTACCACCGCCTTGGCATGGTTAAGCTTGCCGTAGGCCGTTGCAAAGAGGCCATGCCAGAAAAGAGCGACTTTTTCTTCAAGCGGCCTCTTGGAGTTGATCATGCGATAGAGCCAGTATGACTGGGAGCTCTCGATCAGCATCAGGCTGTTCTGGTCAACGTGGTACCGGCGAATTAGGGCGTCGTCCCATGGGGGAGCTTCTTCCGGGTGCAGCAGCTGCTCGACCGTCGCTTCGTACCCTTGTGCGGTATATTTTTCCAGTTCCTCGAAGGAGACGCCGAATCCAGCCCTTCGCATCAAGTGGGCCATAAGCGAAAGTTCTGCCTCGGCTTGATCATGTCGGACCACACTTGACTGTGTCATCGCCCGTCCCTCCGAGTCGCCTCGAGAATCGGCCTTGGCTTTATGGTTGCCCTGAACCCACCAGGCACATAAAGCCGTAGTATAGCATCGAACGTGCCGGTACGCCGCACCGCACTTGGCACCGGAGACCCAGCATGGAATGAAGTTGACATTTGTGAATCAATGACATATTTTTATGAAAAATTTATGTAATTTTCAAAATTCTCTTGACAGATAACATAATTCATATTTAACTCAATCTCATCATCCATTTCATCCCGGGATGGTGGAGACACTTCTTCTTGTCTCGTCCTCCCGAAGGCCCGGAGCAAGTCTTCACGGGCTCGAATCCACAATCTCTCAGACAGGAGGTGGCGCCCTTAAGTAGAGATCAGGCCTGGCAAGTCCGGGCACCTTAAGTAGACCGCAAGGTTCCGCAGTTAAGGGGACAGCAGGCAGTGAAGTAACACGCAATATTCCTCTTGTCTTTCAGAGCTTCCCGCCCTTCACCGTTGACATCCCCTCCTGCTGCGCACGTGGCCTTGTCGAGAGCAAAAATCGGTCCCTTGACAGACCTAACGGCAGATAATTGCTTGGGGTGTTTTAAAGATGTCAACAGATATGAAGATCATCAGCGACGGAGTAATGAAAGTCGACGGTGGTTCCATGTTCGGCCCAGTGCCCAAGGTGGCCTGGGAACACACGGTAATCACCGACCGGAAAAACCGGATGACTTTGGGTTTGAATTGCCTTCTTCTGCAATCCGCTGGCCAGAACGTTCTCATAGACACCGGGGTGGGCTCCAAGGATATGGACACCGACAAGGAGACCCTCGGTCTCGTTCCCAGCAGGCTCTTGCGCGGACTCAAGGCAGTCGGCTTGACTCCAAAGGACATTAACGCAGTAGTCCTCACTCATCTCCATTTTGATCATTCGGGCGGCTGCACCCGACTGGATCGCGCCGGCAACCTGGTGCCGACTTTTTCGAAAGCGAAGTATTACGTGCAGGAACGTTGCTGGAGCGAAGCCTGTAATCCCAACGAGCGGGCGAACAATTCCCACCGTGCGGACAATTTTCTCCCCATCGAAGAGCGGGGGCAGTTGGAGTTGCTGGACGGTGACAAGGAAATCCTGCCCGGCGTCAACGTAATCGTGACCGACGGCCATGCCAATGGGCACCAGATGGTTATGTTCAACCATGGCGGAGAGCGCGTAGTTTACCTCGGCGATATCGTACCTACGCCGCACCATCTCAACCTGGTTGCCATATCGGCCTTCGACAACTCTCCAGAGGTCACACTGCAACAAAAAAAGGACCTGCTGTTCCAGGCGGAACGAGAAGGGTGGCTTCTGGTTTTCTCACACGGACACGAGGTTCGCTCCGGATATCTGGAGAGGCGGGGAGGAATGGGCTATCTGCGAGCTGTGGACCTATAGAATGAGTCCGCCCGCAGAGGCTGAAGGATGCGAAACTGATCGCCCCGCCTGATTATAGGCCGGGGCGATTCTTCTTTTGCCCTCATCGCATCCGCAGCGGCAGTATTGGCCGTCTACCAGAGGACTTGAGCCTCAACGGAATCACCGGCCAGACCCACCAGTCGTGCGTCGGTGATCCGGTTGGAAAGGGTACGGTCACTGACGGCATGCACTCTCAGGTAATTGTCGGCCAGTCCCGACCAAGTATCCCGGCTGGACGAATTCTTTTCCCACAGGACCTGCCGTACCTTCCCGATCTGACCTTCCCGGAACCGCCTTCCAGACTCTGCGGACAAGACCAACATCCGCCCCATGCGTTCCCGTTTTTCCTTATCAGAAACCTGGTCCTTGAAGTAGACCGCCGAAGTCCCTGGCCTCTGGGAATACGGAAAAGCATGGATATCCGAAAACCGCATCCCGGCCGCGAAGTCCATGCTGAGCTCAAAGTCCCGGGTCGTCTCCCCTGGGAAACCAACGATGATGTCTGTGGTTACGCCGGCATCGGGGTACATTCCCCTTATCAGTTCCACCGACGCCGAGAACTCCTTTGTGCCGTAGCGGCGCCTCATGGACTGGAGAACCGCATCGCTGCCACTTTGCAACGGGACATGGAAGTGGGGCATCAGCCGCCGGTCCTGCCATAGCTGCAGGAGACCAACGGTGATCTCGTGCGCCTGCAGCGACGACACCCGCAAGCGCTCCACCCCCGTCTCCGCCAGTATTCGTTCCAGGAGATTCGGCAAATCTTCGCCTGGAATATCAAATCCGTAGGTACCCAATTGAGTGCCAGTCAGCGCAGCCTCCCGGCAACCCTCGGATACATGGCGGTTGATCTCGGCGATGATTGCTTCCGGGGCAATGCTGCGCTCCCGCCCTCGAACCTTGGGAACGATGCAGTAAGCGCACACCTGGTCGCAGCCCTCCTGGATCTTCACCATCGCGCGGGTGCGTCCCACCGCTTTTTCGGAGGCCCCAGGTCCATTTTCTCTCACTATGAGAGGGACCGGCTCGGACTCAACATGCACTTCCGCTTCAAGAACAGAATGCAGTGATTCCAGCAGCGAGTTCTTGCCGGTGTTGCCAATGACCAGGGACACCTCCGGCAACCCTTCCAGATCGGCCGGGGCACGCTGGGCATAGCAGCCCGTGGCGACCACCACTGCCTCCGGGTTGCGGCGGCGGGCGGCGCGCAAGAACTGCCGGGCCTTCGCGTCCGCGGTGGCGGTTACGGTGCAAGTGTTGAGGACCACCACATCCGCGGCGTCAGATGGACCAACCACGCGGTACCCGGCTTCAACAAACTGCCGGGTCAGCGTCTGGCTGTCGGACTGATTCAGCTTGCAGCCGTGGGTGTGTATGGATACGGTGCGCGCTGGCGATTCAGACCCTGAAGCCAGTATGTCTGAATGCGGGGTTGAAGGTTCACTCGTCATCGTACTGGTAGTCCTGCTCATCGATGGGAAGCATGTCCCAGAGGCGCTCGATCGCCGATGTTACATCTTCGAGGACTGCTATGAGGTGCTGGGCGCCGGCTCGCGACTCCCGGACCCGGTCGGCCGCCTCCGCAAATGAATTCAGTCGGCTGAAGGCATCGCGCACGCGGCGATCATTGCTCTCTTTACCCAGGCTCCGGGCGTACTCTTCCACCGACTGACGACTGTCCACCTCGTCGCCTCTGCTGAGGGCGACACCCTTCACGGCCAGGGTTGCGCTTCCCCAGAGGAGTTCCTCGCAACGAAGCCAGCGGCTCTGCCGGGCCTCGTTCATTGCGTCGCGCAGGAACCTGACGCTCTGGCCGTGATAGCGCATCAGGCGGTCGGATTGCTCACTTGAAAGTTCTGACATGAGTCTCTCTTCATACATTGTAGCGCACCGGGCTGTAGCCGCAAAAATGAAGCGGCCCGACTGAAGTCGGGCCGCCTCTTCTTGCGTTGTGATTGCGATTGGGGGCTAGTTTTCAGGCCAGCCTTCGGCCTCCGTTATGCCACCGTCCAAGGCTGCTTTCACATTCCCTGCGGCTTCGTCAGTCAGCCATGATGCCCACTTGTCGCGGTTGTTTTCCAGCCAGTAGATTGCCGTCTCCTCAGGAGTAGCGTCGTTTTCACTGCTCCACACGAAGACCTTGTTGTAGGCCGGAACATCGAAGTCCCAATTTTGCAGGAACCCGATTACATCAGGAGCCCGAGGCAGGAGAGTGTTATGGACTGCAATAAGCACCGTGGAATCGGCAAAGTGGCACTTCTTGTCGGCCGCCCAGCACTCCTCAGAGTACGGAGCCTCTTCCAAGAGCACCAAGTCCAAGTTTATCGCAGGGTCACCGGTGCCCCACATGTAGCCAAGCCATGGTTCTTCCCTTTCGTAGGCTCCGTAGATTTCGGAGAACATGGCGTCCTGGGAGCCGGGCTTTATGACGTGCAGGTAATCCGTCAATCCATAGGATTCGATTTGCTCGTCGTTTACCAACTCGCAGGACCATCCCGGGACACAAGCCACCAAACGGGCTTTGCCGCGGCTGTCGTCAGTAGCGAACAGTTCCTGGAATTCCGGCTTCTTCAAGTCTTCGGGGGTCATCAGGTCGGGATACTGCTCCGCAACGTAAGAGGGGATGACAAATGTGCTTTGCCAGTCTCCGACCAAGCTGCTCCCGACGGACACCACCGTGCCCTGTTCCAAGGCTGCTTTCCAGCCCAATTCCTGATTGGGCAACCAGATTTCCATGGTTACATGGGTATCGCCCTTTTTCAGGCCCTCGAAAAGCGGCAACGTACCACCGAACACCAACCCAGTGGGGTAGCCGTAGCCGTGCTCTACAATGTATTGGGCTACACGGTTTTGCACCTGTGCGCTGGTCCAGTTGAGGTCAGAAAAGACTATAGTATCTTTCGGCCCTTCGGGAGCCTCGACTTCGACTATCTTGGTTACTTCAACTTCCTCGGTTACAACCTTTGTAACCTCGACTTCTTCGGTTACAACCTTTGTAACTTCTACCTCAACCGTTACCTCTTTCTCTTCAACAACCGTTACCTCTTTTTCGACTTCGACAACCCTGGTGACTTCAACCGTCTCTGTCGAGCCGCAGGCTACTACCGCGAGCATGGCCACAATTGCCAGCAGCACTGCCAGAGGAATAAATACGTTCCTGGTCAGCAATTTAAAAACCTCCGCCCTGTGTCGGGCCTGAATTTAGGAAAAGTCCTGCAATCCCATATGCAGATATGAGGGTTCTGGCTAGTTCAGCGTCAAAGTCAAGGATTTATATCAGCGTTGGCTCATCATGTCAAACCGCAGACTTGTTTCGGCAACTTTGGGAGCTAGGTGGTGTAGCCAACTTTCTCGCCCGGCTTTTGATTGCGTTCCTAGTGGCCTTCTTGGAGTGCTTCCTGCCTGCTGCGGGCGGCCGCCTGGGTCAACCGGTCGAACACAATGGCTATGAGTACGATGGACATACCGGCAATGACGCTGTTGCCCGGATCCTGACGCTGCAGCGCTCTGAACACATCTTCTCCCAACCCGCTGGCACCCACTAGAGAGGCAATGACCACCATTGACAGGGCCAGCATGGTTGTCTGGTTGATGCCGGCCATAATCGTGGGTAACGCCATCGGCACTTGCACTTTGGTGAGAATTTGCGTCGGTGAAGCCCCGAAGGAGCGGGCTGCCTCCACGGTAGCCGGAGACACCTGTCGAATTCCTAGGTTTGTGAGGCGAATGGCCGGAGGCACGGCGTAGATAACCGTGGCTATAACCGCAGGGGTATATCCCAATCCGAAGAAAAGAATCCCTGGCACTAGGTAAACGTAACTGGGCATCGTCTGCATACCATCCAAGATGGGACGCATCGTAGTGTCAGCGCGGTCGGAGCGGGCACCCATGATTCCCAGAGGCAAAGCAATTAAGACGGAGACGACGACTGAGAACAAAATAATGGCGATGGTCTCAACTGAGCTGTCCCACCGGTTCATCAGCCCAATGAACACCAAGCTCCCCAGAGCGAACAGGGCCAGCCTCCACCCTGCCATAACCACGGCAAAGGCCGAGACCAGCAAGAAAGTGGCCGGCCAGGGAATCCAGCGAAGGCCGTCTTCCAAGTTGACCATTGTTAAGGTGATGGCTTTGTCGATGCCATCAAACATCGACCCCCAGTTGCGTACCAGCCAAGTGGTCCCCTTCTTGATTTCATCGGAAATCAAGCGGCTGATTTCCATGGACTCGGAAACTCCGTCCTTTTCCACGGAAACTTCGCTGGGGAAATCCATATCAGGACCCCAGGCAGCCAAGCAGATGATCAGGACCACCACGAATACGCCCACCACAGCAACCCACCGCATTACGACAGGCATTCCGGTCAACCGCTGCAATTGGGCCTGTGCTCCGGCGGGTTCAGACTGCGTGCCGGATTCCTTTCCGGTTATTTCCGCCACAGAAGCCTCCAGTTTTACCTGCGATCCCGGTTTGCCCGGCCACGCCTAGCCATCATCATATTGTGAATCCTCGTCGCTCTCCACCGCCAAGGACGCGTTGGCGACGGCATTTGCCTCGTAGTCCTGGTCTGCAGTGGAAGTCTCTGCCAGGGCCTCGGCGAGGGCGCTGCGGTGAATCTCGCCCACCAGCCTGTTCTCTTCGTCGGTCACCGGGATGGGGTAATCACTGCCCATGGCAAGGGGGATGAGAACATCGAAGGTGGTGTCGGGGCTCACCGCTTCGTAGCCCTGGTCCACGTATCCCAATCCAAGGTCCAGCCGGTTGACTCCGGCCCTGAGCGCGTCATTGGCCCTGGATATAGTCAGGAGGCCGATGTAGCCCTGGCGTCGGTCGACAATCCAGGCGGCGTCACCGTCGCTGTCGGCGATGGTGTGCAGTGCGGCGCGCGGCCCCTGGTGGCCCAGCACTGTGGCCTTCGGCGTGACCATTACCTTTTTCGCTGTCAGAACGCCTTCCAGCCTGACATCCTGGGTGAAGTCGCCCACGTACTGGTCTTCCGGACGCAGCACGATGTCTTCCGGTGAGCCGATCTGAACGACGCGACCGTCCTGCATGATGGCGATGCGATCGCCCAGTTTGAGGGCTTCGTTAAGGTCATGGGTGATGAAGACTATGGTCTTGTGGAGCTCTTCCTGCAGCCTCAGGAGTTCGTCCTGCATCTGGCGGCGTATGAGGGGGTCCAAGCCGCTGAACGGTTCGTCCATGAGCAGGATGTCGGTGTCGACAACGAGGGCACGCGCCAGTCCCACTCGCTGCTGCATGCCGCCAGAGAGCTGGCGGGGGAAAGAGGTCTCCCACCCCCCGAGCCCCACCATGTCGAGGATCTCACGAGTACGGGAGTGTCGTTCCGGTTCCGGTACTCCCTGGACTTCCAGTCCCCAGCCGGCGTTGTCCAGCACATTCCGGTGGGGCATGAGCCCGTAATGCTGAAACACCATTGCAATCTTGCCGCGACGGAACTCCATCAATTCCCTATCGGACATCGCGGTTATGTCATGGCCATCGATGACGATGTTGCCAGCCGTGGGCTCAATGAGACGAATAAGGCAGCGCACCATGGTCGACTTGCCACTGCCAGACAAGCCCATGATGACGAAAGTCTGGCCCTTCTGTACCTCGAATGAGACGTCGTGCAGGCCGACAACCGCGCCGAGTTGGGATTGAATCTCGGACTTGCTCTTGCCTGAGTTCTCGGATTCCATCGCCCGCTCGGCGTTTCGTCCAAACACTTTCCAGATCGATTCAACCTTGATTATGGGTCCATGGCTTATATCGCTGCTCTCTTCCTGGAGCCCCTCCACTTCCTCCACGCTGGCTTGATTCACAGAAATGGCCATGTCACTTCGCTCCGGCACCAGCCTTTGAGGACGGGCCGACTTAACATTTGTAGCGCCAAGGTTATCTTTAAGTGGCCCTAAAGTTAGGGGGATGCCCCTCTTTTGTCAACAAAAGCGTCAATGGATGGCTATCTCAAGGGTCGTTGCCTAGCCGTTTATAATGTGCCGCAAATCGCTGCCAGGAATCCTGGCTGCAGCTTATGTAAATCCAGTTCTGAAGGAGGGCAAATATATGAAGTATGACTATATCGTTGTCGGCGGGGGATCGGCTGGATGTGTGGTGGCGACCAGGCTGTCTGAGGACCCTGACAAGTCGGTCCTGCTACTGGAAGCAGGACCCGACTATCCGGAGTTCGATCACCTTCCCGACGATCTCAAGCGAGGATATAACGTCTGGCGATCGGCCTACGGCCCCCACAGCTGGGACCTCAGGGGCATCGCCAACTCGGCTCAGAGTGAGCCAATGATCATCCCTCGCGGCAAGGCCACCGGCGGCTCCAGCGCCATCAACGGGCAGGTAATCTTCCGTGGTGTGCCCGAGGACTACGACAACTGGGCCTCGTGGGGCAACGACGAATGGGGCTTCACCAGCTGCCTGCCCTATTTCCGCAAGATGGAAAACGACTGGGACCACCCCGGAGACGACTTCCACGGCGACGAGGGACCACTTCCCATCCGCCGTTTCAAGAAGGAGGAGTGGATTCCGGTTTCCACAGCATTCTACGATGCGTGTGTTGGCGTCGGATTTCCGGAAGATCCCGACCAGAACTCGCCGGACTCCAACGGCATCGGAGTGCGGCCGCTGAACAACATTGACGGCGTGCGTATGAGCACGGCGCTGACCTATCTGTCGCAGGGCCGGCACCGCCTTAACCTCACCGTCCGCGGCAATGTCACGGTGCACCGGGTGCTGTTCGATGGTAACAAGGCCGTGGGGGTGCAAGCCGAGAGCGGCGGCGATGTGTTCACCGTCGAGGGTGGTGAGATCATTCTCAGCGGTGGGACCATCGGTTCGTGCCAGGCCCTGTTGCTGTCCGGTGTCGGGCCGAAGGACGAGCTGGCGACCCTGGGCATCGAGTCGGTGCATGACCTTCCGGGAGTGGGCAAGAACTTCTGCGACCACCCGGCGGCGTACATGGTGTTCCGGGGCTACGGCGAGCCCGCCGATGTGGAGACACCGACGATCCAGGTCGGGCTGCGCTTCAGCACGCCGGACTCGCCGACCCGGGCGGACTTCCAGATCACGCCGACCCTGATGACCAGCGAGCACCGCCCGGCCAGCGTCAGCTATGAGGGGGAGGAGTTCCACTGGGGCTTGAGCGTCGGTCTTCAGAACGCTACCTCGGCCGGCGAGATCACGCTGACCACAGCGGACCCGCATGTGCAGCCAAGACTGGACTACCAACTCTTCTCCGCGCCCTACGACCGGGAGCGGATGCGGGAGGCGCTGCGCACCGCCGTCCGCATTGCGGAGCACCCGACGATGGCCGCGCACATTGCGGAGATGCTGAATCCAACCGAGGCAGACTTCGCTTCCGACGACGCACTGGACAACTGGATGCTGCGCAACGCCTACACCCAGCATCACATCGCCGGGACCTGCAAGATGGGGCCGGCCTCGGATGCCATGGCAGTGGTGGACCAGCACTGCAAGGTGCATGGGCTGGAGAACCTGCGGGTGGTGGACGCCTCGGTGATGCCCGACGTCATCCGTGCGAACACCAACGGCACTACCATTATGATCGCGGAGCGGGTGTCCGACTGGATTAGGGAGGGCAAGTAGCCTGGATCGCGAGACTCGCTAACGTATCCGGTCAGCAGGAGGGGCGGGTGTATTTCCGTCCCTCCTTCGTTGTTCCGGCAGACTCCGGGTTATCGTTCGCCTCTACGGGCGGCGTCCAAGGCTGCTACGAGGTCGGCGGGCAGGGGCGAGTGCAGGTCCAGCGGCTCTCCGCTGACCGGGTGAGCGAACGCCAGGTAGTGGGCGTGGAGGAAGTGGCGCGGGAGGAGCGGGCTGCGCTTACCGTAGACGGCGTCTCCCATGAGGGGGTGGCCCAGCCAGGAGAGGTGCACACGGGCCTGGTGGGTGCGCCCGGTGTGCAACCGCAACTCCAGCAGGCTCCAGGATCCTGCCTGCTCCAGCAGCCGATAGCCGGTGCGGCTCTCGCGGCCCTCGGCAGTGACGGCCATGCGGGTGCGTCTGCGGGGGTCGCGTCCTATCGGGGCGTTGATGGTGCCAGTGGGTGGATTGGGCAGGCCTTCCACAAGGGCGAGATAGCCCTTCTCGACCTCCCGGTCCTTGATCTGCTGGGACAGGCGGTTATGCGCCTCCTGGTTCTTGGCAGCGATCATCAGGCCGGAAGTGTCCTTGTCGAGCCGGTGAACTATGCCGGGCCGGATCTCTCCGCCAATCCCCTGTATGTCGGGGCACAGGGCCAGCAGCCCGTTCACCAGCGTTCGGTCAGGATGACCGGGCCCTGGGTGGGCGGCGAGCCCTGCAGGCTTGTCGACCACCACAAGGTCGGCGTCCTGGTAGACCACGGTCAGCGGGATGTCCTGAGCCACGGCGACGGCGGGACGGGGCGGAGGGACGGAGACCATCACGAAGTCTCCGGGCCGGACACGGTGGGCTGGCTTTACCGAGGTGCCATTGACTAGCACGTCGCCGCTGTCGATGAGCTGCCGCAGCCGGCTGCGGGTGAGACCCAGGTCGAGACCGGCCAGGTACTGGTCAAGGCGGGAGTCACCGCCTTCCACCCGCAGGTCGTGGTGCGTTGTGAATGCGGCAACCCTTTCGGCCCCAGGCGTCACAAGGCCGGGCCGCCTGGGGGCGTCTGGGGTATCACCAGCACCCGCTCCCGCACCCCGCAAGCGGAGCAGCGCCAACCGCCGCTGGCCAGCGCACGCATGTCGCCGTCGCAGAGCGGACAATAGCTGTAGGCATCGCGCTCTTCCGTCTGTCCGGATTGAGTCCGCTCCGCCTGGATGAACAGCCAGGCTAGGATGACGAGCCCGGTCACTATGGAGGCGTCGGCGATGTTGAACACTGGCCAAGCGCCTATATCGATCCAGTCGGTTACATATCCCAGCCTGAGCCTGTCGATCAGGTTGCCGAAGGCGCCGCCCAGCTGCAGGCCGAGGCTGAGGCGCAGCAGACCGGTTGGGAAGCGCTGGCTGCGGTACAGCAGTATCAGCA
The DNA here is from genome assembly GCA_963667765.2 of Dehalococcoidia bacterium. Taxonomy (GTDB): domain Bacteria; phylum Chloroflexota; class Dehalococcoidia; order Lucifugimonadales; family UBA3495; genus VXOI01. The sequence continues at coordinate 1,380,266 of CAXXON010000003.1, forward strand.
CCGCCACACCTACGAATGAAACCAGGATCAGGGGAGTGTTGTTGCCCTGGAACAGGCCGAAGATGCTGCCTGTGTTGAAGGTGTGGGTGATGCGGGCAAAGCCATCGTAGGGAAAGGACTCGTGCAGGAGCAGGAACTCACGAACCAGGTACTTCGAGAACTGGTCTGCAAGAAATACCAGCACCGCAAGCTGAATCAGAAGGTAGTCGCGGTAGATCGGAGGCCGGCGAATTGCCGTACCAGTCCCGGTAACGCCGGAGTTTCCCAACAAGCCGATTCTTGAGAGTACACTCATGGAGTACAGGAGGATATCGTTTGAGGCATGGCAGCGACTCTCAAGATCGACCCTGCGTGGGGCGGCCGGTCTTTCGGCTGTTACTTCAGCTGCTCTACGAAGAAGCGGGCGACCTCTGGAACGAGACGCCCCTCGTGGCCGTACCAGAAGTGGTCGACTCCTTCGAAGATCTGGCTTTCGGGCTCTTGCTCGAAGGTCTTCAGTTCCTCTGCAAGCCCGTCGGCCTCCACCAGCCGGTCGCGGTCGCCGGCTACGATCAGGGAGGGCAGCTTGCGGGTCTTCAGTGGGCTGCTGCTGACATAGCGCAGGGCGGGGGAGACGAGGGCCACGGCGTCTGCTTCCTTCTGGACGGTCTCGTGGCGAAGGATGACTCCGGAGCCGAAGGAGTAGCCGACCACGCCGACCTTGCCGCGGGTGTCGGGCCATGCCTTGATCATGTCAAGTGCGCCCAGCACCTCCTGGTATTCGGCCTCGCCTTCTCCGTGCTCACCCTGGCTGTCTCCGACGCCGCGGAAGTTGAACCGCAGCGTCACGAATCCCTCTTCGGCCAAGCCCAAGGCCAAGGCCATCACGACGTTGTTGTGCATCGATCCGCCATGCAGCGGGTGGGGGTGGCAGATGACAATTCCGGGCCAAGGGCCTCCGGTGGCATCGGGCTGTGCGACCACGCCCTCGAAGCTGAGACCGGCGGTCTCGAAAGAAACAGCGCTCTGACGCAAGACATTCACCCCCGCGTTCCTGCTGAAGGACCGGGGTTCATATTAGGGCCGCGGGCTTCAAATTTGCAAGGCGGAGCACTGCTGAGGACAGGGTGATTGCGTTCAGGATACAATTCTTCTACCTGCGAGGTAAGTGACTGGAAGGTCACATGGGATAGCCCCGGCGCTTAGACCACCAGCGGTTACTCAGTGAACCTCGATACTGCTAGAATAGGCGAAATTCGACCGGATGCGTCCGTGGACGCAGAGTACTGGTTTGCAGAGGGCAGGATGGCATCGATTGATCTGCGCAGCGATACGGTTACCCAGCCGACCGACGAGATGCGGCGAGCGATGGCCGCGGCCGAGGTGGGCGATGATGTCTTTGGGGAAGACCCGTCGATAAACGAACTACAGGAAAGGGCAGCAACCCTCCTTGGAAAAGAGGCAGGACTGCTGACCACCAGCGGCACGATGAGCAACTTGATAGCCACGCTGGCATGGAGCAGCCACGGCGACGAGATAATCATGGGAGACGAGGCCCACATGTTCTGGAACGAGGGTGCGGGCCAAGCAGCGCTGGGGGGCGTGCAGACGCGCCTGGTGCCCAACGATGAGCAGGGACGCATCGATGCTAACGATGTGGCCGCTGCCATTCGGCCATCGGGAAACCTGCATTTCCCCAAGACCAGCATGGTGTGCCTGGAGAATACCCACAACCGCTGCAGCGGGGGAGTGCTGACGCCCGAGGACACCAAGTCGGTGGGCGATGTGGCACATGCCGCCGGCGTGCCCGTACACCTGGACGGAGCCCGGATTTTCAACGCCGCTATCGCCCTGGAAGTACCGGCGGCGGAGCTGGCGCGGGATGTGGACGATCTGAGCTTCTGCCTTTCCAAGTCGCTGAGCTGCCCGGTGGGGTCGGTGCTGGTGGGGTCGCAGGATTTCATCGACCAGGCCAAGCGCTGGCGGAAGATGGTGGGCGGAGGCATGAGGCAGGCGGGAGTGCTGGCAGCCGCCGGACTGGTGGCCTTGGACAGCATGATCGACCGCCTGGCGGAAGACCATCAGAATGCCCGGCGCCTCGCACAGGGGCTGGCCAACATAGACGGCCTGACCGTCGACCCGGAGAAGATCCAGACCAACATAGTCTTCTTTGAGGTGAACGAGAGCCTTGGTACAGCTGCGGATATGATTGCCGCCTTGAACCGGCAGGGGGTGCAGGTATCGTATCCGGGCAAGCAGTCGATCCGCATGGTGACACACCGCCACATCTCGGCTGCGGATATCGAGGAAGCTCTGTCGCGGACCTCGGCGGCGGTGCGGAATCTTCGCGAGACCAAGTGGTAGCAGCGGGGGAGTGATGGCAGACTTCGTCCTGGACAGGGACCACACCGCCCTCCTGATCGCCGACTTCTACGAGGCGATGATGACGACCATTCCCCACGCCGTTGAGCGCGGAGTGATCGGGAAGACGGCGGCGTTGCAGAAGGCCGCGCGGGACTGCGGGATCATGGTCTGCTATTGCGCCACCGTTTTCCGGCCCGGGTACCCGGAGATCGGCGCGCGCAACAAGACCTTCGGGCAGCGGAAGGCGTCGGGCCAAGCGGCAGTATTCGACCCGCTGGCGGTCATCCACCCGGCCGTCGCTCCGGTCGAGGGGGAAGTTGTAGTGGGAAAGCACCGGGTCAACGCCCTGTACGGGACGGGGCTGGATGTGGCCCTGCGGGCCAACGATATCCACAACCTGGTCATCCTGGGCTACGCCACCAGCGGCGTGGTACTTTCAACCGTCAGGTACGCTTCCGACCTGGACTACAACCTGTTCGTGGTGGAAGACTGCTGCTCCGACTCCGACCCTGAAGTGCACGACTTCCTGACAGGGCGGATATTCCCGCGCCAGGCGGAAGTGGTGCAGTCGGAGGAAGTCATCGCGGCGCTGGGCGGCTGATGAGCGAACGGCCTCCGGACGAGAAAGAACGGCCGCGCCGACGCATCAGGACCCGGCACATCGCCCTGCTGGCCCTTGCGATAGCGGTCGGGCATGTTATCTATGCAATCCTGCGGGATCACGTTTTCCACGCGTCTCCGATCCTGAGATAGTCCCGGACGGGATGGACGCCAATTCGTCATGGACCTGCCGGCACACAAATACCTGGAAGAGCGGGGGATTCCCCACCGGCGGCTGGAATTTCCGTCGACCACCGAGAAGGGCGCGGCAAATGTGGCCCACGCGCTGGGGTACGCCGAGTCGCAGATGGTGAAGACGCTGATCTTCGAGACTTCGGCCGGTGAGCATGCCCTCGTGATGTTGGGTGGCGACAAGAACGCCATTTCCGGACGGCTGAAACGGGCCCTGGGCTCCCGCAACATCAGGTTGGCGGCTCCAGAGACTGTCAAGGATGTGACCGGCTACGAGATCGGCTCCATACCGCCGTTCCACTGGCAGCCGGAAGGATTCCGATCGATCGTGGACGAGTGCCTGATGGGCGAGGAGGAGCTGGGCGTAGGTGCGGGCGTGTGGGGGCAGGAGATCATGATCACGCCCAGGAACCTGGTGGCAGCCTGCGGCGGCGAGGTCTTCGACCTCAGCGGGAACGGGTAGGCTGGTCAGGGAGGGCTCTGGGGCAAGGCTTGCACTGCCTCGATTACTATCCGCGCAGAATCCAGCATTATTTCAAGGGACAACCCCTGAGGAAGCGATGTTCGGCCTGTTTGATACGTGAGGCGGTTGCGAGCACGTCTCAGCAGTTGCAGCCTGTGACCTGGAATTCTGCCAGCCTTGGTCAAAGCAACAGACACTTGGACATGGATTTCCGATCTCAGAGGAGCAGTTATGTAGCCTTTATTTGTCAGTTCGTTTCTTGCGGACAAGAAAGCCGCATAGTAGGCCCGGTCTAATGCGGAACGACGCGAAGCCTCGTCGGAAGACCTGGATAATCTAATAGCCAACGCCAGGTACAAGTGCGGCTCAACGGGTTCAAAGCTGCGGATTGCATTCGAACTCATAGCCTATCGTCTTGATGAACAAATCCAACCGTTGCTCAATTAACCCCTGTTCAATGACTTCGGTCGCATCCAAGAATTCTTCCCACAGTCGCTCGGCCCTAAATGGCTCGCAATCGAATGCCAGTACCAGCAACAGGTATTCCCAAGCTACTTCGGGGTCCTGATAGAGCTCGATCCTGATGCTTTGCAAAGGCCACTTGCGTTCAATAGCGAGGCTTTTGGCCAGAGACAGCGTCTGATCCAAGATGGGGAGACCATTCTCGCCCAACGCCCGGTTGGCAGCTTCCCGGGTCGTCTTCCACAAGACGGGAATGTGTGTCGTCACTTCAGACATGACTCACCGTCCGTCACTTTCGGGGACCTGGTTTGGCCCAGCTTCATTATAGAGGAGTCATTTTCGGTCCTCACCGTCCTCGCCCCACCAGCGTTTAAGGCGGTCGGCGATTTCCTGTTCCGCACCTTCAGTGCCAGGCTGGTAATAGCGGCGGTCCTGGAGCTGGGGCGGGAGGTATTCCTGGGGTTCGAAGTGTCCTTCGTAGTCGTGGGAGTATTTGTAGTCGCGGCCGTAGCCCATCTGGCGCGTCAGGCCGGTTACGGCGTTGCGCAGGTGCAGGGGCACCGGGTCGTTGGGCAGGCTGCGGACATCGGACATCGCCTCATTCAGGGCGGCATAGGCGGTGTTGCTCTTGGGGGCCGTGGCGAGGTATACGGTGGCCTCGGCGAGTGGGATGCGGCCCTCCGGCATGCCGATGAAGTGGACGGCCTGTTGAGTGGCCACCGCCACAGTGAGGGCCTGGGGGTCGGCAAGGCCGATGTCTTCAGCGGCCAGGATAACCAGCCGGCGGGCGATGAACAGCGGGTCTTCTCCGGACTCGATCATCCGGGCCAGCCAGTAGAGGGCTCCGTTGGGTGAGGAGCCGCGCACGGACTTGATGAAGGCGGAGATCGTGTCGTAGTGGCTGTCGCCGGCCTTGTCGTACATGGGGGAGCGGCGTTGCAGGGCGTCCGAGATCGTTTCGAGGTCGACGATCCTCCCCCCAGCTTCATCCGGGCTGGTGGCGTAGGCTGCAGTCTCCAGGGCGTTAAGGGCAACGCGGGCGTCGCCGTTGGCGATGTTGACCAGGTGAGCCAAGGCGTCGGGGACGACGGTGACGGCCATGTCTCCGAGGCCGCGATCCGTGTCTTCACAGGCCCGAGTGACTATCGCCTCGACTTCCTCGGGGGACAGGCTCTGCAGGGCGAAGACGCGGCTGCGTGAGAGCAGGGGGGCAATCACTTCGAAGGACGGGTTCTCGGTGGTGGCGCCGATCAGGGTGACCGTCCCGTTCTCGACATGGGGCAGTATGACGTCCTGCTGGGCCTTGTTGAAGCGGTGAATCTCGTCGACAAAGAGAATCGTGGCCTGGCCGTTCATGCCCCGGCGCTCTCGGGCTTCGCCAACAATGCGGCGCAGGTCGGCCACGCCGGAGGTGACGGCGCTGACGGGCTCGAAGGCGGCCTCGGTGGCAGTCGCGACGAGACGGGCGAGGGTGGTCTTGCCTGCACCGGGCGGGCCCCAGAGTATGAACGACGGGATGCGTCCGGCTGCGATGGAACGGAACAGCACGCGGTCGCGGCCGACCACCTGCTCCTGACCGACGAACTCCTCGAAGCTCTTGGGGCGCATCCGCTCGGCCAGGGGAGCGTTCCTTTCGGCTTCGATACGGTCCTGGCGGTCAAAAAGGGACTCGCCAGAACCCCGTTTCCTGCTTGTCATGAACGTTCGCCTCAGGTGCGGTCCGGGCTGGCGACCTGCACGGCTACTGGAAGTGGGGCATGACCTCTTCGGCGAAGAGGCCCATGGAGGACTTCACGTCGTCGTGGGGGATCATGCCTCCGGTGTTGAACCAGCAGATGAATCCGTCGGGGCCGTACCTAGCCTTGAATTTGTCCAGCTTCTCGCATACCTGCTCGGGTGTGCCGACGGCGGCGTACTCGTCGAGGACCGTCTCGTAGTCCAAGGTCTGGGCCCTGGCGGAGCCACGCCCTGAACCGCTGCGCAGGGTTCCCAAGTAGTTGTTGATCGTCTCTTCGAAGCCGCGGCGGGCTTTCGACTCGTCGTGGTCGACGTTCACGTGAACGGTGACATTCACGTCGCGCTGCGCCGGGTCATGACCGTTGGTTTCGAGCTCGCCGCGGTATGTCTCCAAGCCGCTCAGGGCACCCTGAACGGTGACAATGGTGGGGGCCACCAGGATGTTGTGGCCCAGTTGCCCGACCAAGGTGAAGGTGTCAGGGCTGTTGGAGGCGATGTACACGGGCGGATGGGGCTGCTGGAGCGGTTTTGGAGACAGGTTGATTCCCTCGACCTGGTGAAACTTGCCACTGTAGCTGTAGTCATCGTGGGTCCACATGCCCAGCACCATCTCGAGACCCTCATTGAAGCGGTCCCTGGCCTCTTCCTGGTCGACCTGGTAACCCTGGAAGTGTCCCGGAATGGCACCCCGGCCAATGCCGAAAATGGAACGGCCACCAGACAGCACATCGAGGGCCGCAGCCTCTTCCGCGAGCCGTATGGGCTGGTGCAGGGGCATCAGGTGGACGGCGGTGCCGATGCGGATGCGGCTGGTGATCTGGGCGATGGCCGATCCGACCATGAGGGGCGAGGGCATGATGGAGAAGCGCGAGTTGAAGTGCAGTTCCGCCAGCCAAGCCGCGTCGAAGCCCAACTCGTCGGCCCACTGCACCTGGGCGATGGTGTCCTGGTAGCGCTGGTACGGCGACTGGTCTGCGGCGCAAGGCATCTGGTAGAAAACGCCGAATTTCATGGAAGGCCCCTCAAATTCAATGTCTGTAGCAGATTCTACACCAGATATCTTCGCGACACTCTGCCGGATGTTAATATGGGGTGTACCAACATTGAAGCGACGGTCGGATCGATGGCAGCCCTGACGGGAGAACCAGAAAGATACGCCGAATTGAGCAGGCACTTCATCGAGAAAGCCAATGAATACCTGCTGGCAGGTGACCGGGTGCAGGCTTCTGAGAAAGGATGGGGCGCGGTGGCCGAGGCGATCAAGTCGATCGCCGCGGAACGGGGGTGGAATCACCAGAGCCAGAGGCTGTTGAATGACATCGCCTTTCAGCTCTCCGAAGAGTGGAACCGTCGGGACGTACGAAGACTGTTCATAGTGGCGAAAGACCTGCACATTAACTTTTATGAAGACAATATGGGGCTGGACGACGTAGCAGCCAGTGTTCAAGACGCCAGAGTCCTGCTGCGGGAGTTAGATACACTACGCCAACAGCATCCCTGCTCCTTTGTCCTTGACAGCAGGGAACGTCGGTTGCGTTGGCGCCGGTTGACTGGCGAATTGCTGCCGCTGGGGACAGAAACCGGCGAAGGCGAATCTTCGGAATAACCGAAACGAATCAGAGGAGGGTCTGTACCCTCCCCTGATGTTGCTGTTCGCCAATCACCACTTACAACGGAATGTTGCCGTGCTTCTTGGGCGGCAGGTTGTCGCTCTTGGTCTGAAGCATGTCGAGGGCGCCGATGATCCGTAGGCGCGTGTCGGCGGGATCGATCACATCGTCGAGGAATCCCCGGCCCGCAGCAATGTAGGGTGTGGTGAAACGGTCCTTGTAGTCTTCGATCAGTTCCTGGCGGGTTTGGTCAGGGTTCTCAGATTTTGAAATCTCGTCGCGGTAGATGATGTTCACCGCGCCGTCGGCACCCATGACCGCGATCTCGGCTCCGGGCCAGGCAAGGTTAACGTCCGAGCGCAGGTGCTTGCTGCTCATGACGATGTAGGCGCCGCCGTAGGCCTTGCGGGTGATCACCGATACCTTAGGAACGGTGGCCTCGGCGTAGGCGAAAATGAGCTTGGCCCCGTGGCGGATGATCCCGCCGTATTCCTGGGTAACACCCGGAAGGAAGCCGGGTACATCGACGAAGGTCACCAGCGGGATGTTGAAGCAGTCGCAGAAGCGGACGAACCGAGCCGCCTTCACCGAAGCATCGATGTCCAGCACGCCGGCGAGATAGGCCGGCTGGTTGCCCACTATCCCGACCGGCTTGCCGTTCATGCGGGCGAAGCCGACGACGATGTTGGGGGCGTAGTTCTGGTGTACTTCCATGAACTCTTCATGGTCCACCACCTTGTACACCACATCGCGCATGTCATAGGGACGGCCGGGGTCCTCGGGCACCATGTATCGCAGGTCCGGCTCCCGGCGGTCGGCTGGGTCGTCGGCGGGGTCTTGGGGCGGGTCATCGACATTGTTGCCGGGAAGGTAGCTCAGCAGGTGGCGCACCTCGTTGATGCACTCCTCCTCAGTCTCGCAGACGAAGTGGGCCACTCCGCTGCGGGTGGCGTGGGTGGCAGCTCCACCCAGCTCCTCGTGGCCGACCTCCTCGCCGGTCACCGCTCGAATAACGTCTGGGCCAGTAATGTACATCTGGCCGATTTCCTTCACCATGAAAATGAAGTCAGTTATGGCTGGCGAATAGACCGCGCCGCCCGCAGCCGGACCGACAATGACGGTGATCTGTGGGACGACACCTGAGTAGAGAGTGTTTCGGAGGAAGATGTCGCCGTAGGCCGCCAGGCTGAGCGCGCCCTCCTGGATGCGGGCGCCGCCGGAGTCGTTGAGCCCAATGACGGGGCAGCCGGCCTTGGCAGCCAGGTCCATGACCTTGCAGATCTTCTGGCTGACCGCTTCGGAGAGGGAGCCTCCCATCACGGTGAAGTCCTGGGCAAAGGCGAAGATCTGGCGGCCCTCGACCTTTCCGTACCCGGTGACCACGGCATCACCCAACGGACGACGGTCACCAAGGCCAAAATCGGTAGTCCTATGGATGACGAAGGGGTCCAATTCCTGGAAGGTACCCTCGTCCATCAGCCGCTCGATGCGCTCACGAGCGGTGAGCTTGCCGCGGCTGTGCTGCTGATCGATGCGGTTCTGCCCGCCTCCCAGCTGCGAGGAGCGTCGCATCGACTCCAGGGTATCCAACTGCTGGTCAATCTGCCTCTGCTCAGCGGTCACTTGTTATCTCCGACCCAAGCGAACGGGCACCTGCAAGGATGAACCGCCCGATTCATTCGCTCCAAGAATTCTGCAAAGCGCATTCTATCGTGCATCTCTCGGCGCCCGCTATGTCCGGTGATAGAATTTTGGTAACAAACACCCGCTCGAACAGCACGAAGACGGTCTCAATATGTCCTTTGGTCTCTCCACGCTGGAAAACCTGACAGTTGCCAACGGCGAACAGTTGTCATGGGGCAGGCGCACCTATGTCATGGGAGTGATCAACCTCACGCCCGACTCGTTTTCAGGCGACGGCCTCGACGGCAGCGTGCAAGCCGCCGTGGAACAGGCGCTGCGGTTCGAAAGAGAAGGCGCCGACTTCCTCGACATGGGCGCGGAATCCACGCGACCGGGCCATACTCCAGTGACGGAATCGGAGGAGATGCGCCGTCTCCTGCCGTCGCTGGAAGCGGTGGCAGCCAAGGTCTCGATTCCAATCAGCGTCGATACCTGGAAATCAGCTGTTGCACGGGCCGCGCTGGAGTCTGGCGCGTCCATAGTCAACGACATCTGGGGACTGAGGGCCGACCGGGAAGGACTGAGGGCCGACCGGGAACTCGCGGCTGTGGTCGTCGAACACGGCGCCGGCCTGATCCTGATGCACAACCAGCACGGTCACCAGTATGACGACCTGCTCAAGGATGTGGCCGGCGGACTGGAACGGAGCATCGACGCCGCTCTGAGAGCGGGGGTGCCCAGGGACAACCTGGTGATTGACCCGGGAATCGGGTTCGGCAAAACCGCCGAGCACAACCTCGAACTGCTACGGAATCTCCCATGCCTCAAGGCATTGGGCTTGCCGCTTCTGGTAGGAACCTCGCGCAAGTCCACCATCGGCCGGCTCCTCGACCTCCCGGCAGAAGAGCGAGTGGAGGGCACGGCGGCCACGGTGGCGCTGGCCATCGCGGGCGGGGCGGACATCGTCAGGGTCCACGACGTTCGGGAGATGGTGCGGGTCTGCCGGGTGAGCGACGCCATAGTGCGGGACTGGAGACCGGATGGATGGCAGGCAACTCCGTGAGTGAAGCAGTTGCGTACCTGGGGCTGGGCACAAACATGGGCGACCGGGAGGAAAACCTGAAAGCTGCCATGCGCTTGCTCTCGGCGGATGCGGGCATTCGGGTGCAGGGGTGGTCGCGGATATACGAGACGGAGCCATGGGGACTGACGGACCAGCCGAAGTTTCTCAACATCGCTGTGGAAGTAGCGACTACCCTGACGCCCGAGGTTCTGCTCACTCTTTGCAAGCAGGTTGAGGGCACTCTTGGCCGGGTGCCGGGGCCACGGTGGGGACCCCGCCTCATCGATGTGGACATCCTGCTGTACGGCAGCGAGGTGGTCGATCTCCCGCAGCTACAGATTCCGCATCCCCGCCTGCATCTCCGGGCCTTCGCGCTGATTCCGCTGGCAGAGATAGCGCCAGACGCCTTGCATCCATCTTTGCAGCGAGGAATACGCCAACTTGCGTCTGAATCGGCAGACAGAGAGGGGGTCGTGCCCTGGGGGCGGCTTGAGTTGTCACTCGGCAGTGCGGACTGCTAATTCGCTGTTGACAACCAATTCCGGTTGGCGCATATTTTAGAGTGGTTTCGAGCGTCTTCAGTCGGCGGTGTCTAATGCCTGCCGCCGGAGCGTCGAAGCCTGATCGCAATGAGAAAACCGTAATTCGCTAAGGAGCCAACGATGGCGGATAAACAGCTGTCATTTGAAGAAGAAGCCAGAGTAAGCCTGGTGCGCGGCGTAGAACAGTTGCGGCGCGTGGTGGGACTCACCCTGGGCCCCAGCGGCCGAAACGTAATGCTGAGCCGTATGTTCGGCAACCCCGTGGTCTGCAGCGACGGGGTCACAATCGCCAAGGAAGTGGAACTCCCTGACCCCTACGAAAACCTGGGCGCGCAACTGGTGAAGGAAGCCGCCTCGAAGACCAATGACGCCGTCGGCGACGGAACGACGACCTCCGTCGTTCTGGCGGATGCCATGGTCCGCGAGGGCTTCAAGAACGTGGCAGCAGGCGCCAACGGCATGAGCCTGCGCATCGGCATCGAGACCGCCATCGACGCTGTCGTGGCCGAGTTGCGCGAAATGGCCATCCCAGTTGAGGGCCGCGAACAGGTGGCCCGTGTGGCAGCCCTGTCGGCACACGAGGAGGCCATCGCCGAGCAACTGGCCAACGCGCTGGAGAAAGTGGGGCGCGACGGGGTCGTGACCATCGAGGAGTCGAAGTCCCTCACCGACGAGCTGGATTTCGTGGAAGGCGTCCGCATCGACCGCGGATACCTGTCCCCGCACTTCGTAACCGACACGCAGCGTATGGAAGTTGCCATCGACAGGCCATACTTCCTGCTCACCGACCAGAAGGTCAGCTCTCCCAACGACCTGATCGGCATCCTGGAGAAGATGGTGGGTGCCGGACAGCGGACGCTGGTTCTGATCGCCGAGGACGTGGATGGCGAGGCCCTGTCGACCCTGGTCGTGAACAAGACCCGGGGTATCCTGGACTGCGTTGCAATCAAGGCGCCGGGCTTCGGCGAGCGCCGCAAGGCACTGCTGGAAGACATGGCCATCGTAACCGGCGGCACGGTAGTCAGCTCAGACCGCGGCCTCAGACTGGACGCTGCTGAACTAGAACACTTGGGAACCGCCAGGCGGCTGGTGGCCAACAAGGACGAATCGACGATCATCGAAGGGCACGGGTCGGAGCAGGACGTCAAGGACCGTCTGGACCAGCTGCGGGTGCAGATCGAAGAGACCACCTCGGACTACGACCGGGAAAAGCTGCAGGAACGGATGGCAGCACTGGTGGGCGGCGTTGCCGTTGTGAAAGTCGGCGGCGCCACGGAGCCGGAGGTCAGCGAGCGCAAGTCCCGGACCGAGGACGCACTCTCGGCCACTCGCGCAGCCATCGAGGAAGGAATCGTACCCGGAGGCGGCGTTGCCCTGATTCGCGCCGGCCATGTGCTGGATGAGGTCATCGCGTCGCTGGAGGGAGACGAGGCGCTGGGAGCACGTCTGGTGCGCGCCGCGTTGCATGCACCCCTAACACTGATCGCCGCGAACGCTGGCTACGAGGCTCCGGTGGTAGTGGAAGGTGTCCGGTCAGGCGAGGGAGACTGGGGATTCAACGCCGAGATCGGAGAATACACGCATCTGATACAGGCCGGCATCATCGATCCGGTGAAGGTGACCCGCTCGGCTCTGGAGAACGCAGGCAGTATCGCTGGCATGATGCTGACCACCGAGGCCATCATTACCGAGATTCCCGAGGAGAAGCCCCTGCCCGCAGATATGCAGGACTTCATGTACGACTAGGGCTCACACCGGAGTCCAATGAGCAACCGGAGATGGGGCGCACAACTGTGCGCCCCAATGTTTTGCAATGCCGGGTAACCCGCTGAATCGGGAAGAGATTCTCGACCTGACCGCCGCAGACCTCCCGCTGGTCGAAGGGCATATTGACCTGGGCTCCCAGCTCCAGCCGAACGGCTTCGACCTGACTCTGAAGGAAGTGGCGCTGTTCCTGACGCCAGGGCAACTCGGCGCGACGGATGCGAACCGGTTGCTGCCGGACACCGAGCCACTTGCCTTCGATGCGTCAGGTTGGCTTGACCTATCGGCCGGTGCCTACCTGATAACATACAACGAGGTGGTCAACCTGCCCTCAGACCTGATGGCACTTGGCCGTCCCCGCTCCAGCCTGCTGCGCAGCGGTGTGTCCTTGCATACGGCGGTGTGGGACGCCGGATACCGCGGTCGCTCCCAGTCGCTGCTGACCGTGCACCATCCCGGCGGCTTCAGAGTGCAGCAGGACTCGCGGGTGGGGCAGTTGGTGTTCTTCCGGCTCAGCACTCCACCGGCGGAGGGCTACCGGGGCCGCTATCAGGGGGAGGGGTTGTAGGCAGCAAGCCGTTGGCCTCGCGGTAGGCGTCGGTCAGGGCGTCCAAGAGAGCCACAGAGATGTCTCCGATCCAATTCCCTTGGCCGATCTGCTTGGGGCTGATGTGGCTTTCCACAGCGGAAATGGAATTAGGGGCCCTTCTTTCGAACACACTTCTGAAGAACTGAATTCGAGCGTTTCCGGAATACGTGCGCGTCTTTCCTTGATAGTTGTAAAAGCAAACTAATCCGGCTTTTTCCGGCTCTAGCCGCATGAGCAGAGAAGTCTCCCCTTCCGACACGCCAGTCCCGAAGTAAGTGGCAAGCCTGCAAAGGCCTTCATTTTCCAAGCTGGTTGCCCATTCGTGCAGACGCACTAACATCGCCTGTGATTCAACTGGGGAAGCGGAGATGGTTTCCTTGAAGGCCTCCGCTCCAGGAGTCAATTGTCCCTTGCGGCGCTGATTCCGCTCGACGAACTCTCTTTCACGAATCTTCACCAAGTAGTCGGAAGCTTCTGGCAGCGGGATAATTTGGCTGGTATCAAGCAGCATACCGTCGCCAGATTGGTAAAGTCGCAGTCTGACGCAACTGATGTCCATACCTCCGTCTCGCAACCACAGAACGCTGGTGGTCAACTCGGTGGAGAATCCTGCAGATGCGAGAATGATTCGCGGCCGCTCAGCATGAAGTTCCGCATCTGATTCGTCTGCGACTCTCAGATGATCGAGAACCTGTATCCTCGCATCTTCCTCTCTGCCGCGCCTCACCAGATAACCTCGATGTGCTTCTATTGCTTGTTCCAGCGTCATATTGGCGACCATCGCGGCGTAACGGATAGCCTGAAGCTCGCTGTGGTCGCCGGTTTGAGTCCGCTTAAGTTCAATGACTACCAGGTTGCCCTCGCCATCCAAAGCAAGCAGGTCTATGCTTCGTCCAGAACCCTGCCAATTGCTGTACTCCTCGGCGATGACGAACAGCCCTTCCTCCAGTGCCTCGGGCTGGTCGCGCAACAGCCGCTGGAGATCAGCCTCCTGTATCCCTTCGACCTCAAACGTGGCTGAAGGTACGGCCTGCAGGCCATTATCATCCCATCTGTACAGTGGCATTGCGGGTCCCCTAAATTTAACTGGCGAGAATTATAGCTTTTCCGCTACTATCGGCTTCAATATGACCGACCTGAAAGCCACAGTCATCGCTCTGGCCCACGAGTGCGGGTTTGACCTTGTGGGCGTGACTTCGGCGGAGGATTTTGCTGCCGACCGGACCGCTGCGCTGGAGCGAATCCGCGAGGGGCAGATGGATGGGCTGCCGTGGTACACGGAATCCCGTGTGTTGCGGGGCACAAGCCCGTCCGAGTTGCTGCCAGGGGCGCGCTCGATTGTATGCCTCGGACTGAGCTATTTCGTAGACTCGGAATCGCAGCAGCAGTCTGGAGGCAGCGAAGGCACGCAGTCCGCGGGTCGAGTGGCGCGGTACGCGTGGGTCCGGGATTATCACCGGGTTATGAAGCGGAGGATGCGGGAGCTCGTACGGGAGCTTGAACGGGAACTTGGCGACAAGTTGTCTGCGCGGTGGTATGTGGACGACGGGCCGATGCTGGACCGGGCCGCCGCGAACCGGGCCGGAATCGGCTGGTTCGGCAAGAATACCAACATCCTGAACCCCTCATTCGGGTCATGGGTCTTCCTTGCGCAGGTCATCACCGACCTGGAACTGGAGCCTGATGAGCCGTTGAAGAAGTCCTGCGGCTCCTGCGTCCGCTGCATCGACGACTGCCCGACGGGTGCCATTGTCGCTCCTTACGTTATCGACAACGCCCGCTGCATCTCCTATCTCACCATCGAGAACCGCGGGCCGATCCCGCGTGAGCTTCGCCCGTTGATGCAGGACTGGGTGTTCGGTTGCGACATCTGCCAGGACGTATGTCCAGTAAACCGGAAGGCAAGGGCGTCGGCACTGCCCATATCTCCTCGAGGGAGTACCGATCCCGCAGGCCGTTCGTCGGACCGAAATTCTAAAGGCGGACTGGCGTTCCTGGACCTGATCGAATTACTGGCGATGTCGGAGGAAGAATTTCGCGACAGATTCGCCGGGACATCGATAATGCGAGCCAAACGAGTCGGAATGCAACGGAATGCGTGCGTTGCCCTCGGCAACCTGGGGGACGAGAAGAATGTACTGGCGCTTTCTCGATCGCTGCGGGAGGCGGACCCGCTGGTGCGCGGGCATGCGGCGTGGGCGTTGGGGCGCGTCGGGGGGCGAGGAGCCGAAGCTGCTCTTGCGGAGGCTGGAGCCACGGAGACGGATCCGGATGTAATGGAGGAGATCGCCTCGGCTCGCCGGGAGCTAGCTGGTGGCTGACGCCCTCTGGGCTGGCCCGACACTCCGGGGCGGCGACTGGCCCTGCCGTCCTCCGGAGCGGCGGCGGCGCTGCTGGGTGCGGGTGGGCACAACCGGCGTCGGCTGATAATCCTTCCCGAAATGGAGCTTCTTCATTTCCTCTTCGATGAGCAGGAAGTCGCTCTTCGGCAAGAGGTGCAGGTTCCCCTGAAAGGCCATGTACCAGTCTTCGGGCGCCCAGCGCTTGACGTATTCCAGCCTGGGCGCGATGAGATTGGCGTCCATGAACTGGTGGTCCTGCAGCACAATCTCGGGACGGATGTTGACTCGGAATGGGAATCCTGCCCTGCCTTCCCTTTCCCAGGTGGAGTCGTCGACCTCGGAATAGTCGGACGTGGCTGTGACCGTGGCGGCGAACCGACGGATATGGGTCAAGTACATCAGGATACGGTCTCCGTCGGAGATCCTCTGGACCTTACGGCGGTGCTGCGCCTTCAGTCCCATGACAGAGAAGCCCATGTCCTGGGTAATTCTGAAGTTGCGCTCGTTATTTACGATCATCCAGAAGTTGCTGGGCATAGCTTCCCCTGGGGACTTGGTATGCGAATCCTCGAGCCATCGACCGAGGGTAATATCACATTCTAGCACGATTCCATTCTGGGCCGAAGGATATAGAGGCCGCGCACCAGAGCTATCGCATTTGACTCGCGGAGCTCCGTCATTCCCGCGAAAGCGGGAATCCAGGGTCTCCGTGTTTCCTGTCGGCCTTGTCTGGCACGGGAGAAGTGGCTTTGTCCAACGCAATAAGAGCGAATTACAAGCCATTGGATTCCCGCTTTCGCGGGAATGACGGGTTGTTCTCCCAGCGACTTCCGCCTTTTGCTCCAAATGCAATCGCCCTGGACCGCGTACCTACTCGAGAGGCCTGCTCGATGGCTGGAAGAGTGAAGAGTATCCGAATTGTGAGGTGTACCCTCATCCTGAGTTCGTCGAAGGATGTCTGTTGGAGGCATCCATGGTTTGACAAGCTCATCATGAAGGTGTCGCGAAAGACTTCGCAGTCACCATGTTTGCTGACCCGATTTCTTGTAGTAGCGGCGAGAACTATGCTAACCTAGGCCTCTAGACTGTTAGAAACTTGGGCATCGGGCCGGAAATTGTCAGGGCCCATGCCCTACGAGAATAGAGAGATAGCACCATGCGCTGCCAGCTTTGTCTCAAGTCTGGAATGAGCGGTAACAACGTGAGCCATTCCAACCGGCACACCAAGACTCGCTTCAAGGCCAACGTCCACAAGCAGACGCTCGACAGGGACGGCACGCCCGTCACCGTCAAGATCTGCAGCCGCTGCCTGCGGTCCCTTCACAAGTCCCCCAAGGTGCGCAAGGCCTTCGCCGCCCTCAAGTAGGGATCCCCCCGCCGGACCGTCCCAAGGTACGCCGAAAGCGACCATGCCGCTGCGCATGGTCGCTTACAGTTTTGCTGCTCCTTGACGCCTTCCCTGTTGTGCGGCGGCCCCAGGAAATGGGAAATGCGCGGCCCCGGATTGGGAACTGCCCTGAGTAAGCTAAGAGGCTGGCGAGGAGCCCGCAATCCTCATTCTGCTGGGCCGCTAGAGCAGGCCCGCAAGGCAGCCCCTCATCCCTTGCATTGCCTCCGGGACCGTCTCCTGATTGTTGAATATGGCGCTCCCAGCCACGAGGATGGTGGCGCCGGCCTTCACAGATTCCTGGGCGGTCCAATCCGCTTTGACCCCGCCGTCCACCTCAACCTGTGCCGTCAGGCCGGCATCATCTATCATGCCCCGCAATCGCCTGATCTTCCCTAAGCTCTCCGTAATGAAAGACTGGCCGGCGAATCCGGGGTTCACCGACATCACCATGACCATATCGAGCATTGGCAGCAGCTCCTCAACGGCAGCCACGGGCGTTGCCGGGTTGATGGCCACTCCTACCTCGTTGCCCCGCTCCTTGACCCGGCTTACCGTCCGATGCAGGTGCTGGCACGCCTCCGCGTGAACCAGAATCTGGTCGGTATCCGCCTTCATGAAAGTGGACAAAAGATTGTCGGGCTCACGGATCATGAGGTGGATGTTCAGCGGCAGGTGAGTGGCCGACCGGATGGCGTCCACCACAACCTCTCCAAAGGAGATGTTGGGGACGAACAGCCCGTCCATCACGTCCACATGGATCAGGTCGGCGCCGGCCTCGGTAACCGCCTGCACTTGCTCCGCCAGCCGTCCGAAGTCCGCCGACAATACGGAAGGCGCAATCAGGACTCTTGTCTCGCTGTTCTCAGGCGCCATCAACGGCTTCCTCCAGTATCTTCTCTGCTTTTTCGAGGGCTTCCGCCACACGGCTGGGCGCGGTGCCTCCGGGGTTGTCGCGCGCAGCGGCGGAAGCAGCAGCGGTAATGTCGTAGACATCCGCACCGAAGTGAGGAGAAAACTCCCGGTACTTGTCCAGTGGCAGTTGCCGCAGAGGGATATCCCGCTCGTCGCAATGCCGGCACAACGCCCGCATGATCCCGTGGGCCTCACGGAACGGCACTCCCTTGCCCACGAGGTAGTCGGCGAGGTCAGTCGCGAGCATCCCACTTTCCCCCGCCAGCGACTCTACGCGCTCCGTCTGTAGCTGCATACCGGGCAGCATGTCTGAGTACACTTCGATTGTCGTGTGCAGGGTGTCCACGGTATCGAAGAATCCTTCCTTGTCTTCCTGCAAGTCCCGATTGTATGTAAGAGGAAGGCCCTTCAGCGTGGTCAGGAGTCCCATCAGGTCCCCATACACACGTCCGGTCTTGCCTCGCGCAAGCTCCGCGAAGTCCGGATTGCGCTTCTGAGGCATGATGCTGCTACCCGTGGTGAACTCCTCGGCCAGCCGGACGAACCCGAATTCACCGCTGGACCAGATGATCAGCTCCTCCGACATGCGGGAGAAATGCATCATGCACAGGGCCGAAGCCGCCATGAACTCAACGACGAAGTCTCGGTCGGACACAGCGTCCATGCTGTTGGCGCTGATACTGGAAAAGCCCAGCTCCTTTGCCAGGAATTCTCGGTCGGTGGGATAGGGAACACCAGCCAAAGCGCCGCTGCCAAGAGGAAGAACGTCGGCCCTTCGGCGGCAGTCGTCGAACCTGCCGATGTCGCGCTGGAACATTTCGAAGTAGGCCAACATGTGGTGCGCGAAGAGGACGGGCTGTGCCCTCTGCAGGTGGGTGTACCCTGGCATGACCACGGATTGGTACTGCCTCGCAAGGCCTAGCAGAGCGCGCTGGACTTGGCGCAACCCCGAGATGACCTCGTCTACGACCTCGCGCGTGTACAGGCGCATGTCCAGAGCAATCTGGTCGTTTCGCGAACGGCCAGTGTGCAGGCGGCCGGCGGCGGGACCTATGAGGTCGTGCAGACGCCGCTCGATGTTCATGTGGAGGTCTTCGAGAGCAGGGTCCCACGGGAACTCTTCGGCTTCTATCTCATTCCGGATCCGTCCCAGTCCTTCCTCGATGACCGCAGAATCATCGCCGCTGATTATGCCCTGGCGGGCAAGCATCCTCGCATGGGCGATCGAGCCTGCGATGTCCTGCCGGTAGAGGCGGCGATCGTAATGGATGGAGACGGTGTAGGCGGAAAAGTTCTTCATACGGCATTCCACTATAGCGCGGGCCAATACGGCGCTCAAGGCCCGCTGTGTTATGCTGGCCCCGCTGAGCGTCAAATATGGCCGTTGATAGAGGACTTGCAATGACCCAACTGTCCCAGGAGCGATGCATCGCCTGCCGCCGCGATTCGCCAAGCGTCACCGCCGAGGAGATCGCGGGTTTGCATCCCGAGGCGCCGGACTGGGCGCTGATCGATGGGGATGATGTTCCCAAGTTGGAGCGTCTTTTCAAGTTCAACAACTTCGCTGGGGCGCTGGACTTCACAAACCGAATCGGCGCGCTGGCTGAAGAAGAAGGGCATCACCCGAAGTTGACGACCGAGTGGGGGAGTGTACGGGTAACATGGTGGACCCACAAGATCCGCAACCTGCACCGCAACGATTTCGTGATGGCAGCCAAGACCGACGCCATCTACTCCGAGATGACCTCGTAATCCGACCCACAGGCCTCATCCACTGAAGAAATCCACAGCCTCCGCGTTCTCGGTGAAAGACAATGAGAGTAACCCATCGCCTGGCGTCCCAATCACTGGCATCCATACCCGCGGAGGCGTCGTGGGCCGAGTCAATGGGCTACGACGCGATTTCCAAGAACGAGACCGCCCACGACTCCTTCATCCCGCTGACCCTCGCCGCCACCTCCACGACCCGGGCGATGCTTCAGACCAGTGTGGCGATTGCATTTCCCCGTTCGCCCATGATCACGGCCTACACAGCCCGAGACCTCCAGGACCTGTCGGGAGGGCGCTTCCGGCTGGGTCTGGGAACCCAGGTGAAGGGGCACATTGAGCGGCGCTTTTCCACTTCCTGGGAATCCCCAGGGCCACGGCTGCGGGAGTATGTGCAGGCACTCAAGGCCATCTGGAAGGCATGGGAGACCGGAGAAAGGCTGAGCTTTGAGGGCGACCACTACCGGCACACCTTGATGACTCCGTTCTTCAGTCCCGGGCCAAGCGAATTCCCGGCGCCGCCGGTCTTCACCGCGGCGGTGAATGCATACAACTGCCAGGTCGCTGGAGAAGTGGCCGATGGCCTCATGCTACACAGCTTGACCTCTGCCGAGTATGTACGGGATGTGGTGCGGCCAGCGCTGGCGCGGGGGGCGGAGCGGGCCGGGCGGGACGGTAACGGCATCACTGTCAGCGGAGGCGGCTTCCTCATCACTGGCCCGAACCGCGCATCTCTGCGGGCAGCACAGGCCGAGGTGCGGCGCCGCATCGCCTTCTACTCCTCCACGCGCACCTACCATTCAGTCCTGGCGCCGCACGGGTTCGAGGAAATAGGCCAGAAACTGCACGAGATGTCCCTGCGGGGCGAGTGGGCGGAAATGGGGGAGCTAGTCAGCGACGAAATGCTGGATGCATTTGCTGTTTCCGCCGAGTACGACGAACTGGCGGGGGCATTTGCCCAGCGCTACGGCGGATTGGTGGATGAGGCCAGCTTCACCCTGTATTCCGAAGATCCTCCTACCGAATCAGTTTTGCGGCGAATCATCCGAGACTTCCGGGAGCTGTGACCGTCATGGCAGCCAACGAAAGCCACGCCCACCTGGTGGGGTCGGTACCACTGTCGGACTCCGAGACGGTCTTTCGCACCGTCTGCGAAGCACTGGGCCCCCACATGCGGCGGATTCCCGACGGCGAGACGGGCGAACGGCGCCGGTGGATCTGGTTCCAGCGGGACATGCTCTGGAGCCATCCGGATATGGAGGAGGACCCCGACGCAGGAATGTACGCAGTCTACCAGTGGGACGGCGTGCTGCTTCGCGAGACCCCGTACCTGCGCTTCAGGCAGTCGGCAGACCCAACCGCCGTGCGCTTTCCAACGGGGTACGCAGAAGCCGCGTCGGCATCGTACGCGGTTTACTCCAGGATGCGCGGCGAAGGGGTAATACCGCCGGAAACCCGCTTCCAGGTATCCCTGCCGACGCCCATGTCCACCGGGTACATGTATGTCAGCCCTGCCGCCCGGGCCGCGTACCTTCCGGCCTACGAGCGCTCTCTGCTGGAGGCGCTGGACGGCATCTTGGCGGCAATCCCTCACGAACACCTGGCCATACAGTGGGATGTGTGCCAGGAGGTACTGCTCTTTGAGGACTACTTTTCCCATCGCCCCGACGACTACAGGGAGCAAGTGTACAGCATGCTGGCCCGACTGGGTGGAAGGGTGCCGGAATCGGCGGAGTGCGGCTACCACCTGTGCTACGGGTCGCCGGCCGACGAGCACCTCGTGATGCCGAAGGACATGGCGATCCTGGTCGAGATGAGCAACGGCGTGTCTTCGGCGCTGGAGCGCAGGCTGGACTTCATCCACATGCCGGTGCCCAAAGACCGGACCGACGGTGGCTACTTCCAGCCGCTGCGTGACCTGAGTCTGCCACCGGACACGGAGCTCATCCTGGGGCTGATCCACTTTGACGACAGTGAGGGTGACGCGGCTCGAATCGCGGCGGCCACGGAATTTAGTCCATCGTTCGGGGTAGCCAGCGAATGCGGCTGGGGACGGACCGACCCGGCGCGGGTGCCAGGTCTGCTGGCCAGCCACCGGCGGGCGGTGGAACGCATGAACCGGAGCGGTTAGCTCAGGAGTACAGGAACTGCCAGTCGATGCTGCCGAGTCCGAATCGGATGCGGCGGAAGGCCTCGGTGTGCTCCACGCCGGTCAGTTCCTGAAATCTCGTGGCGTTGTTGCTTATGCGGGACATCCGTTCCTCGGTGGTGGCCGGAGACATCTGGCTGGCGTGTGCCTCGAGGGACAGTGTCTTGGCTTCGAGGTAGCTGCCGATCTCCACGAAGACATCGGGGGATTCGCTGCCCCACATGTATGCCTGCTCCACCATGTGTGGCTGCAGTCCCTCCTCGGTGATCTGCTCCGGGAAGTGTTGGTAACTCCAGGCGTAGGTGAATGCTGCGTCGAGGGCCACCTGCCCACTCATGCGGTGATCGCGATGCGTGTGGCTGGTGCTGCGGTAGGGATCGATGCACATGATGACATCAGGCTTGTAGCGACGAATCTCCCGCACGACCTGGCTGCGGAAGAGCATCGTGTCCTCCAGGCCACCGTCGGGATGGCGCAGGAAGACCACATCTTTGGCGCCTATTACCTCGGAGGCGGCCAACTGTTCCTCTTCGCGAATGGCGGCGAGGCGCTCGGAGGTGAGGTCGCGTTCGGAGGTGCCCTTGTTGCCGTTGGTGCACATCACCACGATGGCATGGGTACCGAACTCCCTGACCCACCTGGCTAGTGCCCCACCGCAACCGCCTTCGCAGTCGTCAGGATGGGGAGTCACAGCCATTGCGACGCGGGG
The DNA here is from genome assembly GCA_963667765.2 of Dehalococcoidia bacterium. GTDB lineage: Bacteria > Chloroflexota > Dehalococcoidia > Lucifugimonadales > UBA3495 > VXOI01. The sequence continues at coordinate 1,402,523 of CAXXON010000003.1, forward strand.
TGCAGTTGTGAGAATTTCGAAACCGGATTCCTGCTTGTCTTCGGGGGAAGTGGGACCGGACATGCCAAACGGAACATTTCGGAGCACTGGTTTTTCCTGTCACCCTTGAGATATCAGTTGCCGAATATTATAGAGCGGCCAATATCGGTTGCCGCATAGCGGCCTGAACGGCCAGGGATTCGTTCGAGCCACCCAAACTTGGACCGGGCTGCATTCCGGAGCGTCTGGGTGAAACTGTTGGCCCGTCGCCAGCCAGCGACATCGAAGAGTTCCCCCAGCACATCCGCGCTGACACCGTCCCACCCAAAGAACCGGCTGGCGGCTTCGGCGGCAACCACGACCCGGCGCATGTCTCCCATCGGGTTGAGAGACTGGCAGAAGGCGCGATAGTCCTCCCGTGCCTGGGGCGGCTGGTGTCCAGGGTCAAGAGAATCGTCGGAGGATTCTCCTGTCGGTCCGGGCACGTGGCCTCCCTTTCCATTGCCATTCACAGGCGTTTCGACAGTTTCTATGGGAGTGATGGCTACACTTTCGAGAGCCGGTGCCCCGTTGGCCTGGCGGGCGGGAGCCCGTGCCTCGTACTCCGCCAATGCATCGGTACCTTTTTCCACCGCACCATTGCCAGAAGCCTCGGAGTGGGGAGTAGGTACACTCGCAGGGGCTGCGCTGAGGTCCATACCGTTCAACACCATGCCAAGAACTTCCTGGATCACACCGGTCTCTTCTGACTCAAGTGTAATCTGGGTGGTGTTGGGCAGCGATATGGATAACTTGACCAACTCTGACCCATTGCGCCTTGGAGAGTGTGTAACACTATGTAAAGGATATATGCTAACCGGGCTCATTAGTCAAGACATAATGCACCGGGCTACCAATTTCCCACGACAGCAGAACGCTCAGTCGGACGGAATAGCGGCCAAGAAAAGAGGCGAGCGGCAGCCCTGCATAAGTGTAACTGACGGAATGGGAACCTAGATGGTCTGCTTGAGACGGATGGCCAGAGAGCGGGTCATCCCCGGCACCGCCGCAATCTCGTCAAGCGCCGCCTCTTTAATACCCTTAAGGGAACCGAAGCGCCTCATCAGCATCCGCTTGCGCTTCGGCCCGATTCCGCTCACGAGGTCGATGGGAGAGCCAAGGCTGCTCTTGCTGCGCAGGTTGCGGTGGTAGGTGATGGCGAAGCGGTGGGCTTCGTCCCGGATGCGCTGGACTAGATAGAGGGCCTGGGAGTTGCGTGGCAGGATTATCGGCTCGGGGGTATGAGGAACGAACAGCCACTCATTTTCCTTCGCGAGCGACGCCAGGGGAATATCCTCAAGTCCCAGTTGGAGCATCACTTCAAGCGCCGCCGACAGTTGGCCCTTCCCTCCATCAATCAGCACCAGGTCCGGCACCGCCGCCCAGCCGGTGTCTGGGGCAGCTTCCGTGCTCCCGTCTTCCCCCGTGGTGTTGCGGGCAGCGGCAAGGCGCTTGAACCGGCGGCGCAGGACCTCGCGCATACTCTCGAAGTCGTCCACTCCCTCTACGGTCTTCACCTTAAATCGACGGTACTGGGAACGCTTGGGCTGGCCGTCCTCGAAGACGACCATGCTACCGACGGAGTTGCTGCCCTGGATGTGCGATATGTCGTAACACTCCATGCGGCGCAGCGGCAGGGGCAGGGACAACTCCTCTTCGAGCTCCGACATAGCCTGCTGGATGACATCCTGGTTGTCCAGCCACTTGATCCGGTGCTGGGCCAGCCCCTGCCTCGCGTTGTCCGCCACCGTCTCCACGAGCTGCCTGTGCACTCCGCGCTGGGGCCACAGCAGCTGCACCGCACCACCCCTCAGGCCGCGGAGCCACTCGGTCACGACCTCCTGGTCCTCCACCGGGTGCTGGGTGACTATGCGGGGCGGGATGGTTAGCGCAGCGCCGTAATATTGCTTGATGAACTGGCCGATGACCACTCCTGCCGAGTCATCCTGCGCCCCTTCCATGAAGAAGTGCTCCCGTCCGATGAGCTTTCCCTTCCGGATGAAGAAGACCTCTACCCACGCCTCGGCGGAGCCCTGCGCTAGTCCGATTACATCCATGCCTGCCTGCCAGGAATGGTTGCCTCCGGCCGCGGGGTTGGAGTCGACCTTGATACGCCGTTCTTCGGCAACGCGCTCCACCGCCTTGATCCGGTCTCGGAGCACCGCCGCCCGTTCGAACTCCAGCTTCTCCGCGGCCAAGGCCATGTTCTCTTCCAGGTCGCTGGTCACGGAATCCGTGTCTCCCTCCATGAACATGATCACCTGGTCGATGACCCTGGCGTAGTCTTCCTTGCTGGCGGAGCCGGTGCATGGGGCCACGCACCGGTTGATGTAATACTCCAGGCAGGGGCGGGGATCGGTACCGGTGATTTTCTTGGTGCAGGAGCGGTAGGGGAAAAGACGCTTGACCAGGTCCATGGACTTGCGCACCGTGTTGGCGGTGGCGAATGGACCGAAATATCGCGCTCCGTCCTTGGCGACCCGACGCGTAATGTAGACCCGGGGGAATTCTTCGTTCAGGTCAATCTTCAGGTACGGATAGGTCTTGTCATCCTTCAACCTGGCGTTGTAACGGGGCTTGTACCGCTTGATGAGCGTGTTTTCCAGGATCAGTGCCTCGGCCTCCGAGTCTGTGACGATGTACTCGAAGTCGTGGACATGCCCCATCATGCGGCGGATCTTGTTCGGCTGGTTGGACGGCGAGCCAAAGTAGGTGCGAAGACGGTTCCGAAGCACACTGGCCTTGCCGACATACAGGACGGTACCCCGAGCGTCCTTCATGAGATAAACACCTGGGCGCTCCGGCGTGGCCTGGAGCCGTTGCTCAACCAAGGGCAGTGGCATGGCTACTCGCGGCGGTAAGTTGGCTAGAGGACGATGGACAGCGCGACCAGCGCAGCGATCACAACTGTAGACAGCACGGCAATGCGCCGCAACTCCGCACCGACGTAGTTGTATGCCGCGGGGCGCTCACCACGCGTCCGGCCCTGCGCCCTTGGCTGTGGCGCAGGCGAAGCGGACGGAGCAGGAGTCTGGACTGGGGCGACTGAGGGAGTGGGCCGCGCCGGCTGGGTGCTTTCATCTTCAATTGCCGCCGCTCCGGCGGTCGCGGTAGTTGCGGCGACGGCAAGGCCGTTTCCCGTGTTCTGATCCGAGGCCGCAGGTACACCGCTGGGGCCCCGCTGATTCCTCTTTCGTCGACGGCTGAGTTCGCCTTGACGGGCCGCAGCCCTGCGAGCCTTTCCTGCCATGACATTCCACCTCCCCAAGAGGCTGCGGACACCGGATGCTCCAGCAGATGCGAGCAGTCCGGCTCTTTCTGTCTCAATTTCCTGATTAACTATATCAGCTATGGGAGGAAAAAGGCAGTGCGGGTTGCTTCGTTTGTTCTGAAAGCGCGAAGAGGCCTGTCCCCTCTAGGTCTGCAAATAGGTCTGCAAAAAGAAGCGGCCCCGCTGGTAACGCGGGGCCCAATTCTTTCCACTGGCGGCCAGCCCCGGTTCAGGCCCTGGGGTGGCTTCTCTCGTACTCTTCCCGCACGTATGGGCTGGTAAGGTGGGTGTAGACCTGCGTGGTCGATATGCTGGAGTGGCCGAGCAACTCCTGCACATGTCGCAGGGACGCACCGTTCTGCAGCAGGTGGGTGGCGAAACTGTGGCGCAGGGTGTGAGGGGTGATGTTGGATTGAATTCCGGCAGCCTGAGCGTAGGTCTTCAGCACCGACCAGACCCACTGGCGCGTGAGACGCTCTCCCCTGTGGTTGACGAACAGCGCTTGTTCTTCCTTGCGCTTTCCCAGCATGGCCATGCGGGCATGCCTCATGTAGTTCAGCAACTCCTGTGCCGCCTTGGGATACAGGTGCACGATGCGCTCCTTGGAGCCCTTCCCGAGACAGCGGACATAGGACTCTTCCAGGTTGACGTCGGCCGTATTCAGAGAAACGAGCTCACCGACCCGGAGGCCGGTGGCATAGAGCAACTCCATCATGACGGCGTCGCGCTGCCCCTCGTTGGTGCCGTGCTTGTAGCCCTCATCGAGCAGCCGGGCCACCTCATCCTCCGTCAGGTACTTCGGGAGTGAGCGGCCCACCTTGGGTGTCCCAAGAGACTCCGTGGGGTCCTCGGTGATGATGGCGTTTTCGGCCATGAAGCCAAAGAACGACTTTACGGAGGCGACTTTACGGGCAGCGGTGGCGTTGCGGTAGCCCTTGCGCTCCTTGAGGTCGGTAATGTAGCGATTCAAGGTATCGATGTCGACCAGGGTCCAGTCAAAGGCGCCGGTCCCCCTGCCGGCATCGAAGCCGTTCTGCTGCAAGAACTCAACGAACTGGGAGAGGTCATTCCGGTAGGCGGAGCTGGTGTTCTGGGAAAAGCCCTTTTCCACGATGAGATGCTGAAGAAAAGACGACACAGTACGGTCCATAGCGCGTATCCTTTTCGCCGAAGCGTAAAAACAGATGAACAAGTCATCAGTGGGACGATGCCTGTTCAGTACTTGGGGGAATACTAGCACAGCCGTCTGTCGGCAATCCCATTAAATTATTTTCAAACTTTGACCAAAAATGGGTTCTGTCAACTGGAACAGAAAGAAAAAGCCCCGGCAGGCGCCGGGGCGTGAACCCAGGTTAAGCAAGCAGGAATCAGGTGGCCAGCAGCACCGTGCCAGTGGACGACAGGGAGCCTCCGGTGCCGTTGACTATTGAGGTCTTCGCAATGCTTCCCGGAGAAGTCTTGCTCATCACCTGCCGGTCGCCGCATTCACCTCGCAGTTGACGTACTGCCTCCACGAGGAGGAAGATACCGTACATTCCCGGGTGGGTGTAGGACAGGCCGCCCCCGCTGGTGTTGAGAGGGAAGTCCCCACCGGGAGCCGTGCGCTGGTCAGCGACGAAGTCCGCCGCCTCGCCGCGTCCGCAGAATCCCAGCGACTCCAGTGTCACCATGACGGTGTATGTGAATGAGTCGTAGATCATCGCCAGGTCGAGGTCATCATGGCTCAGGCCGGCGCGGGCCATGGCCCGGGGTCCCGATTCCCGGGCAGGCGTGATGGTATAGGAAGGCATCTGGCTGATGATGTTGTGGTCGTGGGACTCGCCTCCACCCAGCACCCATACCGGCTGCTTGCGGCAGGAGGCAGCACGCTCCGCGGTGGTGACGATGACCGCGGCTCCGCTGTCGGTGACCAGGCAGCAGTCCAGGAGATGGAACGGCCACGACACCCAGCGGGAGTTGTGATAGTCGTCGAACCTCATCGGAGTGTCGTGCATCTGGGCCACGGGGTTCAGGTTGGCCCACTTGCGGGTGGCCACGGCGATCTCGGCCATCCCCTGCCGGGTGCGGTCTTCACCGTAGTCGTGCATGTAACGAGTGCAGGCCATCGAATAGTTGATAGGAGCGCCGATGATGCCGTAGGGGGCCTCGTACATCGCCGCAGGCAGGTTGCCGTCGGCGGGAACCCGCACGCGCGTGGAGCGTCCCGCCTGCCCGTGGGTGATCAGGGCGGTCTCGCAGTAACCGGCCCTGATGGCCGCGATGGCGTGGGCCACATGGATGACGAATGAAGAGCCGCCGACATAGGTGCTGTCGGTGAACACTGGCTCGATGCCGAAATACTCCGCTGTCGCCAGGGTGGAAAAGCCGGCCGTGAGCACGCCGTCTATGTCGCTCATCTTGAGCCCGGCGTCGTCCAGGGCGTTGTACGCGGCCTCGGCGTGATGCTGCAGCGAAGACTTGCCGGGCACATTTCCCATCACATCTGACTCGGCAACGCCGACGATGGCTATGTCCCTGGCACCTGTCCCGTTCGAAGTCAAAACGGACCCCCATCAAATACGCTTTATTGTGGAAAAACCGTGGGGCAGATACTACATCACAGCTATATCTACCACAAGCCGGGGTTTCCTATTCTCAGGGCAACCGCATTCTAAACTTGATGCGCAGTACTTGATGCGCAGTGCAGCCCCCCGTCATTCCCGCGAAAGCGGGAATCCAGAAGGTTCCGCGCCGATACAGTCAACTACGGGCAGGGAGACTTGGATTCCCGCTTTCGCGGGAATGACGATTTATTTGGCTCCATAAAATTAGAGTGCGTTTGAACTGTTCCTATTCTTCAGCAATGGGCAGGACCGGATACGGCAGCGATGTCGGGAAGGGGTTATCGGGGTCGACACGGCGCAGGAGGTAGGCCTCCGAGCCCATGATCTCCTCTGTCTGGTCCGGGAACTCCTCGAACTTGTCCGCAAAGGCCCGAATGAGGCGACCGGATAATCTCCCGCAGTCATCGCTGCCGAGAAACACCGCCAGCTTCGCAGCGCGCTCAATGGACGCTCCTTGCCCGGATGTCACCTGCACTCCCCGCTCGTAGGTGGCGGTGTCGCCGATGGCCAGCGCCAGGTCCCGCGTCTCCTCCCACATACGGGTGTTGATGGAGCCAGGGCTGATGGCGTTGACGGTGATGGGGGTATCCGCCAGCTCCAGCGCGAGGTTTTCGGTGAAGTTGACGATGGCGACCTTGGCAGCATCGTAGGCCGTCATGTTTGGGCCGCCGACGCCCGACATGTTCACGATCCTGCCGAGCCCCCGCTCCAGCATGGCGGGGATCACGGCCCGGCAGCCGTAGAAGACTCCCATGAGGTGTACGGCGATGGTGCGGGCCCAGTCCTCGGGGTCGCAGTCCCAGGCCTTTGCCACCGGCCCGATGTTGCCGGCGTTGTTGACCATCACATCGATCGCCCCGTAGCGGTCCAAGGTCCGCGCGACCACCTCGTCCACCTGGCGCCGGTCGGAAACGTCAGCGAGCACGGTGATGACCTCGGTGCCGAATTGTCCGGCCACCAGTTGCGCCGACTCGTCAAGCTCCGCAGCGGTGCGGGCCGACAGCGCCAGCCGCGCCCCCTCCGACGCGTACGCCATAGCAATGGCGCGGCCAATCCCGCGGCCACCTCCGGTGATGAGTGCGACGCGCCCGTCAAGCTTCTTCCCGTCTGCCATTCCAGGTTCTCCAATTCAAATCAGGGCCATGCCCACGAAGTGATAAAATCGAGGTACATACTACACGCATTGATACACGAAGGACGGTCCACGGAGTCACATGATGTCGGACGCAATTGAAACGGTTGCCTTCACCAGCATGGCGGAGGGCACCCGCGAGGACTACGAACTGCTGGAGAGGCTGGAGGACAAGTTCGCCGAGGGCACGGCCGACCGGGTACTGTTGCAGCTGAAGGCGCTGGCGGGCTCGCTGTCCGGCTACAAGGTGGACCGGCTGGAGCACTCGCTACAGAGCGCGACGCGGGCGCACCAAGACGGTGCCGACGAGGAAACGGTGGTTGCCGCGCTGCTCCATGACATCGGAGACCTGCTATCCCCGTTCAACCACAGCGAGCTGGCCGCCGCAGTCCTTCGCCCCTATGTTTCCGAGAAGACCTTCTGGATCGTACGTCATCACGGGCTGTTCCAGAGCTACTACTACGCCCACCACTCCGGCGGGGACCGTAACGCCCGCGACGCCTACAAGGACCACCCCTGGTACCAGGACACGGTGGACTTCTGCGAGCGGTGGGACCAGTCGTCCTTTGACCCGGACTACGAGTCGCTGCCGCTGGAGTTCTTCGAGCCGATGGTGAGGCGCATCTTCTCGCGGGAGCCCTTCAGCCTGTCCCCTCGCAGCTACTGATAGCTCAGGCCCTGCGCGGAAGGGCGTCCTTCAGTTCCTCGCTGGTCTTCCACGCGGGCTGCGGGGTCTCCCGGCCTTCGTGGGGGACGAACTCCGACTGCTCGACGAACCGGTACTTGTGGACATACCGGGGGCAGTTCTTGTACACCTCGGTCAGCTCGACGCGGACGATGAACTGAGCTTCCGCGTACTCCGCCAGCAACTCATCGTCTTCCCGGATGCTGGCTACGCCCTGGATCCTGAGGCGCTGGCTACCCTCAAAATCGACGAACAGCAGCCCCACGTTGGGATTTCGCAGCAGGTTGCCCATCGACTTATACTTGCCGTTGCCGTCGTAGTTGGGGAAGGCGATGGTATTTTCGTCAACGATCTTCACGAAGCCCGGCTCGCCGCCCTTGTAGGAGCAGGTGGGCAAGCCGCGGTCGTCGCAGGTGGCCAGGAAGAACATTCGCGCCTCTTCAACGATTGCCTTGGCTTCGTCGTTCAGGGTCTCGGTCACGCGCTCCCTCAGCCGGTCGGCCAGCCTGCGGGTGTCGAAGCGTTCCTGCATCTCCAGGTTGCCCTCGTGGTAGTCGTGGACCTTCATAGCTTTCACACTCGCAGCCTTACGTCTGGTTCCCTGCGTCTCGTTTCCGGTAAATCTGCACCGCAGCCAGCTCGATGGATGAGCCGCGCACTGGCGGGTTGGGCTTCTTGACCGTTACGGTGATGCCGTCGACTGGAAACTCTTCCAACACACGATCGGCGATGGCCTGGGCGGCGGACTCCAGCAGGTTGCGGGGCTCCCCTTCCATCACCTCCCGAACCGCACGGTAGATGTGGGAGTAGCTGACCGTGTCCTCCAACCTGTCGGTCCGGCCAGCCTCTGTCAGGTCCAGGTCCACGGTCAAATCAACCACATAGCGCTGTCCCAGAACGCGTTCCTCGGGGTTGACGCCGTGGAATCCGTAGAACTGCATTCCTTCAAGCAGGATACGGTCGGTCATGCGGCACCAGGTCCGGTTATCCGGACCGGCCGATGCTCTCGGCCAGTGCCAGCAGGTTCTGGGCCCGCTTGACCACCGGAACATCCACCATCCGGCCATCCAGGGCCAGCGACCCGCGGCCACCGGATTCCGCAGCGTCCCACGCTTCCATCACTCGCCTGGCGTACTCGATCTCCTCGTCCGAAGGACTGAAGGTCTCGTTGATGATTTCCAGCTGGGCCGGATGGATGGCGAACTTGCCGGTGTAGCCCATTCGCCGAGCCCGGTGGGCGTCATCGCGCAGCGCGTCGGGGTCGCGGAACCGAACGAAGGGGGAGTCAAGGGAACCCACGTCTCCGGCCCTGGCTGCAATCGGCACCATGGCGCGGGGAACGCTGACCTCCTCCCCCATATCGGTGCGTTCGATGCCCATGTCGTTGGTGAAGTCCTCGGCACCGAAGGCGATGGCAACCACGCGGAGGGACGACTCCGCGATGGCCCGGGCGTCCCACATGGCCTTGGCCGTCTCGATCCAGGGGATGATGCGCAGCGTCCCGACCTCCATACCTGCGGCGGCCTCCAGGGGCGACAGCAGGCTGTCGACGGTGCGGATGTTGCGCACCGACTCAACCTTGCCCAGGCTGATACCGTGCAGGTCAGGAGACACCACCGCTTCCAGCTCGGCCCGGGTCAGCCCGGTGTCCAGCGAGTTGACGCGCACCATCACGCGCTTCCCCTCGGCGCGAAGCACCGGCACCCACTCGCGTGCCATAGCGCGGGCGTTCACCTTCTCGCCGGGAGGCACCGAGTCTTCCAGGTCGACCATGATGATATCGGCGTCAAACGACTTGGCCCGCTCCAGCATGTTGGCGCGGTTACCGGGTACGAAAACGAGGCTGCGAATTAGTTCCATACGACTCGACCACCTAAGTTCAGGAAGGGTGGGCTTATTTCCTTGTCAGAGATCTTCTCGATCTCCCGAGTAGCCTGGTTCACCTTGAATCGAAGGTTTTGCAGCAGATGGTAGCCGAATTTTGGAGCATCCGACGGAACCAGGATTCCACTGAACATCTGCCCCATCAATTCGCCGTCTGCGAAGTAAGTTTCAACGTCAACCAGCCCCTTGGCACTCATTAGTTTGACGGTACCGCATGCCCGGCGGAGACCCAATGCATCGATTTCTTCTCGAGGCAGCGCAAGAAAGTTCGAGCAGCCGCCTACCGTAAATTTGTACTCCCGGGTCGCTGATTCGCCAACTAACTTGGCGACAACTTTTGTTATCGCAACTTCACATTCCATGCTGCAATCGAAGTCCCTACTCCATGTCGCCCCAGTTGTCGCCCCACTTGGCGTCCACCTTGAGCGTGACATCCAAGTCCATGGCGGCGGGCATTTCGTCGAAGACGAGGGCCTTGAGGGCGTCCAGCTCTTCCTTGGGAGTCTCGAAGACGAGCTCGTCGTGCACCTGCAGCAGCATCTTCGTCTGCATTTCCTCGGCATCCAGGCGGCGCTGGACCCGCACCATGGCCAGCTTCATTATGTCGGCTGCCGTGCCCTGGATGGGCATGTTGATGGCCATCCGCTCGGCACCGCCACGGGTGTTGAAGTTGGGACTGTTGATGTCGGCCAGGTACCGGCGGCGGCCCATGAGAGTCTCCACGTACTGATCGGCGCGGGCCTGTGCCTTGACCTGCTCCAGGTAGTCGCTGATGCCAGGGTACTTGGCGAAGTAGGTGTCTATGAACTCCCGGCCCCGGTCCCGGGAGAACCCGGTCTGCTGGGAGATTCCGTGGGCCGAAAGCCCGTAGATCACCCCGAAGTTAAGTACCTTAGCTATGCGTCGCATCTCGGAGTCCACCTCGTTCAGCGGGACCTCGAACATCAGTGACGCCGTCGCCGAGTGGATGTCCTCGCCACGGCGGAAGGCCTCCAGCAGACCAGGGTCCTGGGACATGTGGGCCAGTACCCGCAGCTCGATCTGCGAGTAGTCGGCGGAGAAGAGTTGCCAGTCTGGCGCGCCATCGGCTACGAAAGCCCGGCGTACCTGCCGGCCCAGCTCGGTGCGTATGGGGATGTTCTGCAAATTAGGGTCGCTGCTGGATATGCGGCCGGTGGCCGAGCCGGTCTGGTTGTAGCTGGTGTGCACACGGCCGGTATGCGGGTTGACCATGTCGGGCAGCGCATCAACGTAAGTCGACTTCAGCTTGGCCACCTGACGGTATTCCAGTATCTGGTCGACCACCGGGTGCCCTTTTAGGGACTCCAGGGAGTTGGCATCCGTTGAGAAGTGGCCCGTCTTGGTCCGCTTGGTTGGAGAAAGTCCAATTTCCTTGAACAGCAGGTCGCTCAACTGCGAGGGAGAATTGAGATTCACCTGGTGGCCGACGGAGGCATATATGCCGGACTCCATATCTCCAAGCTGACGGAACATATCGGCGGACATTTCGTGCAGCACACCCGCGTCCATCTTGATGCCGTGCCGCTGCATCCTCACCAGTACCGGCAACAGGGACAGCTCGGTATCCTCCATCAGCTCCCGATGGTTATCCTGCTGTACTCTCGGCTCGAACACCTCTCGCAGGCGGAAGGTGATGTCGGCGTCGGCAGCCGCATAGTCAGCCCCAGCGGCGATGTCCACCTTATCGAAGGTTATCTGCTTTCGTCCTCTGCCGATCAAGTCGGTGATAGGAGTCATCTCGTGTCCGAGCTCGTTCAGCGAGAGTTCCTTGAGGCCCAACTGGTTGTAGTTCCGACCCAGCAGGTGGGCGGCGATCATCGTGTCGAAGTCGACGTTGTTGAACCTGACGCCGTGATTCGCCAGCACGGTCATGTCGTAGTTCGCGTTGTGAGCGCACTTGGCGATGTCGTGGGATTCGAAGAGAGGCCGCACCACCGCCAGCACTGACTCCAGCGACAGCTGTTCGCCCTCCCGGTGGCCGACCGGGATGTACCACGCCCGGCCGGGAGCGGTGGCGAAGGATAGGCCCACGAGATTGGCACGCATCGCGTCCAGATCGGTGGTTTCGGTGTCGAAGGCGAAATTGCCGATCTCCTCGATGGCGGCGATCATCGAGGCCAGCTGTTCTTCCGTGGTAACGACGGTGTAGTCGGTCTCCTGTTCCTGTCCCAGGCCGGCATCGGCATCCTCAACGACCGCCCCGTCCGGGCTGGGGACGCGCGAGACCACGCTGAAGAACTCCAGTTCCGTGAGAAGCGTCACAACATCCCGGCGGTCATACTTCCAGAAGCGGCACTCCTCCAGGTCCAGACTCACCGGGGCCTGCCTGTCGATGGTCATCAAGCGCCGGTTCTCGAAGGCACGCTCCCGGTTCTCGCCCAGGGCGGTTTTGACGCTGGGGGGCTTCAGGCCTTCCAGGTTCTCGTAGATGCCCTCCAGGCTGCCGTATTCGTTGAGCAACTTCGCCGCTGTTTTTTCGCCCACCCTGGGGACACCGGGAATGTTGTCGGACGAGTCGCCCACCATCGCCTTGAAGTCGGGCTGCTGTGCGGCAGAGAGGCCCGAGTACCGTTCCGCCAACTCCGCCTCATCGTAAACACGCCGGTCCTGGATGCTGGAGGCCAGGTCGACCCGCACCCGGGGCGAGATCAGCTGGAAGGTGTCGCGGTCGCCGGTGAGGATCACCGAGTCGACGCCCGCCTCCTCGGCCTGGAGTGTGAGCGTACCGATGACATCATCCGCTTCCCAGCCTTCCAGCTCGAAGACCGGCACGCCGAATGCGGCCATCAGTTGCTTCACCCGGTCGAACTGGGGGCGCAGCTCTGGGGGAGACGGCGGACGCTGGGCCTTGTACTCCTCGAACTGCAGGTGCCGGAAGGTGGGAGCCGAGGTATCGAAGGCAATGGCGCAGTAGGCCGGGTTCCATTCCTGCAGGGCGCGCAGGAACACGTTGGTGAACCCGTAGACGCCCGTCGTGTCCTCACCCGTTGCATTGATGGTCAGGTTGCGCTGTGTGGAGATGGCCCGGAAGGAACGATGCACCATGGCGTGCCCGTCCATGATCATCAGCAGTGGCTGTCTTTCCGGCGAAAAGAGAGGCATGGACATGGTCATTGCGGCACCTCGGAGGCGGTGGACTGCGGTGGCCGCATTATACATCAGCGGTAATTCCGCCCCAGACATGAAGGCTCCCCGATGAATCCACACGCCGGATACTGCGGCCAGAGGTCTGTCGGTCAGGGCGGTAGCTTGCCGTGCTAAAATACCAGCGTAATGCCCATCTACGAATATAGATGCGGGGACTGCGGGACGGTCAGTTCCAGGCTGGTCTACAGCTGGTCTGCCAACCGTGCGCTTGAGTGCAAGGACTGCGGCGGAGCGGACCTGGAGCGGCTCATGTCGGCGTTCTCGTTCCGCGCTTCGTGGGGCGACAGCCTCAACTGGGTGCCCAGCGGCGAAACGGCCCGCGATGTCGACGAGAACAGTTCCGCCAGCATCGACCAGTACATGGGCCGCATCAAGCGCGAGATGGGCGGCGAGTCCACCCCCGACTTCGACCGCATGCGACGCGAGGTCAAGGACAGCTGAGACCACGCCCTCACCCCAACCCTCTCCCAGAGGGAAAGGGAGTTTAGCGGTTGGAGCAGAGGCGGAGGCATCATGCCAATTTACGAATACAGGTGCCAGGACTGCGGACGGGTCTCTTCCTTCTTCGTCCGCTCCATCAACAGCGAGGTCACGGCCGTTTGCTCCTATTGCGGTAGTGGCGAGATGTCCAGGCGGATGTCGTCCTTTGCCATGGGCAAGACGGTGTCGTCGGTCCACGAGCAGTTCGCCCCGGGCAGCGAGCACCGCTCCCCAGAGTACTATCAGGACCCGAGGAACATCGGCCGCAACGTGGAAGCAGCCTTCGACAAATTCGGGGTGGATATGCCCCAGTCGGTGCGGGACAACATTGACGCCGCCCGTTCGGGCGAGACTCCCAAGGGACTTGACCTGTGAGCGACTCCGGACACACCAACTATTCGATGATTCACCACTGCCTGAGCGCACTTTCTTCCGCCCCGGCCGTGGCAGGCTCAGATGGGCATGGCGGACTGTCGGAGCTGCTGCCGTCACTGCCCTCCCCGCTGGCCCTCGAGTCGCGCGCGACCGAATCCCCTCAGAACGGCGACCAGGCCCTGCAGGTGATTGCGACGGCACAGTTGCTCCTCTCGCAGCTCGAGGCCGACGAAGCGTCCAGCCCGATACCCTGGGAGCACGCCTCGCGGATTCGGCACTCGCTGGAGGAACTTTCCTCGCAGGTCGGAGCGGCCGTCCGCCGCGAAAGGGCGGACCAAGTGCGAGGCCTGTATGTCATCATCGACCCGGAGGTAACCGGCGGGCGGGACCCTTACGACATCGCCGTCGCCGCGGTCAACGGCGGAGCTCGGATGCTGCAACTGCGGGACAAGCTCCGCGACAAGGGCGAGTCACTCCCTTTGGCTGCCGCCCTGCAGGACCTCTGCCTGCGGACCGGCTCCCTGCTGATCATCAACGACCACGCCGACGTCGCCGCCGCCGTTGGCTCCGGCGGCCTGCATGTGGGGCAGACGGACCTGCCGGTGGCCCAGGCGCGCCGGATCCTTGACCCTCGCCAGGTGCTGGGACGGTCCAACCGGGAGTACCAGCAGCTCGCTGAGTCGAAGGAAATGGGCGCCGACCACCTGGCCTTCGGCGCGATCTACGCCACCACCAGCAAGGGTGTTGCCCGCAATCCACAGGGGCCCGAGCGGGTGCGGGAGGCCAAGGCAATCGCAGGAGACTCGCCCCTCGTCGCCATCGGCGGTATCAACTTGGGCAATGTGGCGCCGGTGGTGGAGGCGGGCGCCGACGCGATCTGCGTCACAGCGGCCGTCGGCTCTGCCGAAGAGCCGGAGTCGGCAGCGGCACAGATGACCGCGGCCATCGAGGCCGCAGGGGGCCGAGTCTGATTTTTAGATTAATGTTCCCTCTCCCTCCGGGGGAGGGTTAGGGTGGGGGCGTAACCTTTGCCGTCTAGATATAGCACCGTCCTGTCGGACATCGGGGACCAAGCCATCGAGCAGCTCACCGGCCGCAACCGCGATCGCGAGCAGGCGCTTTCCGTATCTCGCGAGGTGATTCGCTCGTCGGCCAACGCCATCCGGGCCGTCCACCGCTCCGACTTTGAGGAAGCCGCCAGGCTAATTGCCACGGCGAAGTCCCGGCTTGGAGACGCAGAGCACATTCGCTCCGACAACCCGCTGATCTTCAATGCCGGGTTTATGAACGACGCCCGCAAGGAGTTCACCGAGGCCAACGTCACGCTGGCAGTGATTTCCGCCCAGAACATACCCACCGTAGAGGATCTGGGAGTCGAGGCTTCCTCCTACCTCAACGGCATGGCCGAGGTCATCGGCGAGCTGCGCCGCTACATCCTCGACGCACTGCGCAGGGACAACGTTGAGCGGTGCGAGGAGCTGATGGAAGTGATGGACGAGATCTACGGCGTGCTGGTGACCGTGGACTTTCCCGAGGCAGTCACAGGCGGCCTCCGTCACACCACCGACGCTATGCGCGCCGTCCTGGAGCGCACCCGCGGCGACCTGACCATCGCCCTGCGCCAGCGGGCGCTGGAAGCCCGCCTGGCCGCGTGGCAGGTGCAGAGCGACGGCGCGTGACACAACTCTCCCTAAAGAATACGCCCCCACCCTAACCCTCTCCCTGAGGGGGAGGGGAGGATACGCTCATACCGGAGGCAACGATGCTATCGAGTTCGAGGGCAACGGCTGAGACCCTGGAGCGCTTCTACGACGAACTTCGGGACATCGGAACATCTCCCCTGTGGCTGGTGCAGGAAGAGGCGCTGGTCGCCGAGCCGAAGAGCAAGGCCCTCCCGTTTCTCTGGCGGTGGCGGGACCTGCAACCCCAGGCCCTCCGTGCCGGCGACCTCATCGGCACCGCCGACGCCGAGCGCCGGGTTCTGATGCTGCTGAATCCGGGCCTGAACCGGATGGCCACCACCAACTCGATGTTCGCCGGCCTCCAGATCGTGATGCCCGGCGAGGCGGCCCGCGCCCACCGACACACCCCGGCGGCCCTGCGCTTCATCATCGACAGCCAGGGCGGCTCCACCACCGTGAACGGCGACCGCATCCCAATGTACCCCGGCGACCTGGTGCTTACCCCCAACTGGACCTGGCACGACCACGCCAACGATACCGACGACCCGATCATCTGGCTCGACGGTCTGGACATTCCGCTCGTTCACATGCTGGAGGCAGTCTACTACGAGCCGTACCCCGAGGACGTGCAGCCGGTCACCGAGCCGACCGACTCCTCCCTGACCCGCTACGGCGCCGGCACCCTGCGGCCCACCTGGGAGCACAACACGGCGGCCCACTCGCCCCTGATGCACTACCCGTGGAAGCAGACCTGGGAGACCCTGCAGCGTCTCGCCCCCGAGGTCGAGGGCAGTCCCTTCGACGGCGTCATCATGGAGTACACCAACCCCAACACCGGCGGACCGGTGATGCCCACCATCGCCTGCCACATCCAGATGCTGCGCCCCGGCGAGGCCACCAGGGCCCATCGCCACACGGCCGGCGCCATCTACCACGTGGTCCAGGGAAGCGGGTGTTCCGTGGTGAACGGAGAGACCATCGAGTGGGAGGACAAGGACGTCTTCTGCGTGCCCGGCTGGAACTACCACGAGCACGCCAACGCCTCGAACACTGAGCCGGCGGTGCTGTTCAGCTTCACCGAGGCCCCGGTGCTGCAGGCCCTAAGCCTCGCCCGCGAGCAAGCCCACCCGGACGGGCACCAAGCCTAATTCGCAATGGTGCGTGAGCAATAGATGACAACGACAGCAGATGACCGGCTGACTCGCGCCCGCGAGTTGGCCCAAGCCGCCCGCGAGGAATTCGCCCGCGCAGAGGAAGCCAAAGGCCGCGAAGCAGTCATTGGGTTACAGAACGCCTGCGGCAAGGGCTGGCTGGCCGCGCTGGAAGCAGCCCATGCCTACTTTATCTCGCTTGGCATTCCGGAGACCGAGTTGCCTGGATCCGACCGGGGCTGGAGGTTCTTCGTCGGAAGGCACATGGAACCGGGCATGAGAAAGGAATTCAACGATATGCGACAAACTTTCCATGTCGACGGCTACTACGGGGGCATCGTTGACTTCGACCTTATGCCGGGCCACCTGAACGAACTCGATGAGTTCATCGAGACCGTGGCCGGTTAAGTGGTCTCTAGGGGCAAGACAGCAATGAAGATCACCTTCCTCGGCACGGGTGCAGGGAACTCCTCCCTCAGGGCGCACACCGGCATGGCGCTGGAATGCCCCGACGGTACCAAGCTGCTCCTGGATACCAGCTCCGGCAACTCGGCACTGCGAAGTGCCGCTGCCGTGGGGCTCAACCTCCGGGATTTCGACGATGTGCTTCTATCCCACGACCACCCCGATCACATGGGCGGAATAGACTTCATCCAGTTCAACCGCGCCTTGTCCGGCGAAGACCGCGGCCCATTACGGGTGCACGCGTCTTACGAGGCGCTGGAAGGGTTGAAGCGCCATTCCATCACCACCCGCCTCAACATCCGCGATATTTCGGGAGATTTTGGGAGGAACTACGAAGGGCGCGAACTACTGCACTGGAAGCCCACTGACCATGGGCGCGTGATTGAGCTCGGCACCCGCACAACGGCCTGGCACTTCGAAGCCGACCACATCACCGGCGCCTCCGGCTGGCGCGTGGAATGCGACGGCAAGGCCGTGGTGTTTTCCGGCGACACTCGGTACAGCCCAGAAGTCGTGAAGGCCGCCGAAGGGGCCGACCTGCTGATTCACGAGGCCTTCTGCGTGGCGGATACCGTACTGGCCAGCAGCGCGGGCCACTGCACCGGTGGCGAGGCAGGCCTGGCGGCCGCCGAAGCCCGGGTGGCCACTCTCATCCTGACCCACCTCACCGACCCGTACCACGCCGACCCCGATCCTCTCGGCGTGGAAGCGGCGCAACACTACACCGGCCCCATATCCATCGCCCACGACTGCATGCAGGTCACCCTGTGATGAATGGTATGGAGATCATATTTCTGGGCACCGGCGCGGGACTGTCCACCAAGCGCGCCCACACTGCCATCGCTCTCCGGTGCCCCGACGGGACCACCCTGTTGCTGGACGGCAGTTCCGGAAACTCAGCCCTGCGCCACGGCGAAATTGCAGGCATCAGGTCCTACGACTACGACCACGTATTGCTATCCCACGATCACCAGGACCACCTTTCGGGCCTGATGTTCGTGCAGGGCAACCGCTCTCGCGAAATCCCTGACGAAAATCCACTCTCAATTTTCGGCAGTTCCCTGGCACTCGATGGTCTGCGCAAGGCAGCGGTTGCTGGAAAAGTCCCCAACATCCGCGACGGCGCTGCATTCAATCACTCAGGGAAACAGGTGATGCGCTGGCAGCAGATTACGCCCGGGCAGAAGCTGGAGCTCGGCCCAGACACCGTCGCCTGGTCCTTCGATGTTGACCACATTCCCGGCTCCGTGGGATGGAGAGTCGAATCGGGTGGCTTGGCCGTGGTCTTTTCGGGAGACACCACTTACAGCAGGGGCTTGGTGGAGGCCGCCCAGGGGGCCGACCTTCTGATCCACGAGGCGCTGGCCACCGACGCCGCCCATGACATGGCGGCCAGCCGCCTGCACTCGACCTCAGGGGACGCCGCGCGAACCGCCGAGCAGGCTTCTGTGAAGCAACTGGTCATCACCCACATCGACAACGCCTTCCACGAGGACCCAACCCCGCTCCTGGAAGACGCCGCGCGCCACTACACCGGCCCAATCGGCGCCGCCCACGACCTGTTCAGCGTCAAACTCCGCTGAACAACAGTCATTCTTCTACGGGCTCACCCATCCGCGACCCTTTTCCTCCTTCTGTCCCTCTTCTGGCCAGCATTATGGCAAGTTGCGCCCCGAAAGTCGGGAATTTGATGACAGTTGCTACTGGCGTCACAGCATCCTTTAGAACTAAAGTTTCTGGCAGAAGAATATCGGACAAACCCGCTGCTACTATGGCCGCACAAGGGATTGCAAAGAGCCTTGAGCACCATTTCCGGCGGCCGGGACTTCAGGAGGACGCTGTGTTAGCTTGCACCAATTCCTGCGCCATGGTCGGACTCGAAGGATTCATCATCCGGGTGGAAGTTGACCTCTCCCCCGGTGTGCCCAAGTTCAACATGGTCGGCCTGCCCGATACTGCGGTGCAGGAAGCGAAGGAACGGGTCCGGGCCGCGTTGCGCAACAGCGGCTGCGAGTTCCCCATGCGCCGGATCACCGTCAACCTCGCCCCAGCCGACCTGAAGAAGGAAGGGCCTGCCTACGACCTGCCAATAGCCATCGGCATCATGCTCAGCTCCGGACAGCTGGATTCGGCTCCAGCAGGAAGCGTGTTCCTCGGTGAGCTGTCCTTGGACGGCAGCCTGCGGCACACCAACGGCATTCTGACCATGGTGTCGGTGGCCCGCAACCAAGGATTTGACTCCGTGTTCGTACCCGCCGTAGACGCCGAAGAAGCGTCGCTGGTCGAGGACATCGCTGTCTATCCCGCGCCGTCTCTGGACTCCGTGGTGCGGCACATCAGGGGCGAAGCAATGCTCGAGCCCATGCGTGGCGACGGCTGGGCCCACTGCGCCGCATTGACCTACGCTCCCATCCAGATGGACATGGCGAACATCAAGGGCCAGGAGCACGCCAAGAGGGCCCTCGAAGTAGCAGCCGCAGGGTTCCACAACCTACTCTTCAGCGGCCCGCCAGGAAGCGGCAAGACCCTGCTGGCCCGCTGCCTCCCGTCAATCCTGCCTCGAATGATCCCGAAGAAGGCACTGGAGGTAACCAAGATCTACAGCGTCCACGGCGCCCTTCAGTGCGAGAACCCTTTGATCCTGCAGCGGCCCTTTCGGTCGCCGCACTACACCATCTCCAACGCCGGCCTTGTCGGCGGCGGACGCACCCTGCGGCCAGGTGAGATCACCCTGAGCCACCGAGGGGTCCTTTTCCTGGACGAGTTACCAGAGTTCAACCATTCAGCGCTGGAGTCGTTGAGACAGCCGCTTGAAGACAAGGTCGTGACCATCAGTCGCGTCTCTGGCAGCGTAACCTATCCCGCCAGCTTCATGATGGTCGCGGCCATGAATCCCTGCCCCTGCGGATTCCACAACCATCCGGCCAGAGAATGCACCTGCAGCCCCTCCACCGTGGCCCGCTATCAGAAGAAGATCAGCGGCCCGCTGATGGACCGGGTGGATGTTTTTGTGGAAGTGCCTCCCGTTGAATACGAGAAGCTGGTCGACGCCGTTCCGTCGGAAGGTTCCAGCGGACCGCGTGAGCGCGTGGAACAGGCCAGGGAGGTCCAACGCGAGCGATTCAGCGACAACGGCTTCCTCTGCAACTCCGAGATGGGCCCCGCCGAAGTCTGGCAGTATTGCCAACTCGACGATGGTGCCCGTAGTCTGCTCCAAACGGCCGCCCAGCGGCTGACGCTGTCGGCCCGTGCCTTCCACAGGGTGCTGAAGGTATCCCGGACCATCGCCGACCTTGACGGTTCAGACAGCATCGGCGTCCCGCACCTCGCCGAAGCGCTCCAGTACCGCGCAAGAGCGGCCACCGCCTGACGAAATCTGAAATCTCGCCCGCTTGTCATCCGGACGCGTGGGCCACTATGATATGGTCCATGGAAGAGAAGCAGGTTAAATTTCCGCTGGGAACTCTCTCGCGGATAGAGGCGGTAACTTTCGGGGAGCCGGGTCGACGCACGTTCAGGCTGGACCTGCACTCCGGCTCAGCTTTTTGCTCGGTGTGGCTGGAAAAGGAGCAACTTTCCCAGTTGGGCGTATATCTCCGGGACTTCGTTGCCGGATTGTCGGTAGAGGAAAAGGATCGGGAGAGTTCGCCGCAGGAGCCAGGCTGGCGGGGCGGCGAAGCCACGATTGATTTCAAGGCCGGTCAGATGTATCTGAGCCACGACAAGGAGACGAACTCGTTCTATATGCAGGCCCACGAGCGAGAGGCCGAAGAAGAACAGGAAGAGTCGACTCCCCAAGAACCCCAGTCAGTGAGCTTTTGGATGACTCTGCCTCAGGCCACCGTCCTCGCTGAAGAATCGCTTCGAATCTGCGCCGCCGGCCGCCCCACCTGCTTCCTGTGTGGACAGCCCATCAACCCCGACGGGCACGTCTGCCCGCGGGCCAACGGCCACACGGTTCTCGAAGCTGGCTGACGGCTCGGGCGAGCTTACTCCCCAGACTGGATAACGCCGTTTGACCTCCGACGTTACAGTCCAAGATGTTTTGCGCCAAGGCGAAATTCTGTCCTGCCAGCTGACCCGCTTGGGCTCAAACTACACCTTCGTGGTGAATGTCGGCCTGGACGGGGTGGAAGCACTGGGCATCTACAAGCCCAGAGACGGTGAAGCTCCGCTGTGGGACTTCCCCAACGGCACGCTGTACAAGCGCGAGTATGCCGCCTATCTCCTCAGCGAAATCCTGGGATGGGACTTAGTCCCTTTTACCCTGATCCGAGAGGGACCCTACGGCATAGGCTCGGTGCAGGAGTTTATCGTCCACGACCCCAAGGAGAACTACTACACCCTCGGCGGGGGATTCGCCGAAGCATTGAAGGTCGTCTGCTGTTTCGACCTGGTGGCCAACAGTACCGACCGCAAGCCGAACCACCTGATTATCGGGGGTGACGGGAAGCTGTGGAGCATCGACCACGGCCTCACCTTCCATTCCGATGTGAAAATCCGAACCGTAATCTGGGACTTCGGCGGTGAGCCCATCCCGGAACCGCTTCTGGACTCGTTGGCAGAATTCCAGGCAAGGTTGAGCGGCCCGCAGAGGGGCATGCCCAAGCGCCTGCAGGAACTCCTGGAGCTGTTGACGCCCCCGGAAGTGGAGGCGCTGAAAGGGCGGCTGGACTGGGTACTCACCGAGCGGACCTATCCGGGTCTCTCCCGGCCACGGCGGAGGCGAGGCGGCTAGACCAGGCTCAGGGAAGGGAGGCAATCATGGGCGTGGAGACGATCAGCGCGATCACCCTGGCCGTGACGGATATGTCCCGTTCCGTGGTGTTCTATCGCGATTACGTGGGCCTGGAAATGCTGTACGGCGGTGAGGAAGCGTCCTTCACCAGCTTCCGGGTGGGAGAAAGCTACGTCAACCTGATCCTGGCGATGGAGAAGCCAGCGTGGTGGGGAAGGCTCATTCTCTATGTCGACGACGTGGATGCCCACTACCAACGCCTGACCAGCTTCGGCCTCTCTCCTTCCACCGCTCCGGCGGACGCACGATGGGGTGAGCGGTACTTCCACATCGACGACCCGGACGGACACGAACTCAGCTTCGCCAAGCCACTGTCCAGGGGGCGACAGGAGTGAGCGGTCTCAGACGTTGATCAGGAAATTGATTACATCCCCGTCCTTCACCGGGTAGGTC
Organism: Dehalococcoidia bacterium; assembly: GCA_963667765.2. Classification (GTDB taxonomy): domain Bacteria; phylum Chloroflexota; class Dehalococcoidia; order Lucifugimonadales; family UBA3495; genus VXOI01. The sequence continues at coordinate 1,424,628 of CAXXON010000003.1, forward strand.
TTGCCCTCCGAGCGTAGTACGCCTTCCTTACGTCCCTGGGATACGCTCCCGCACCGGACCAGGTCGTTGTAGTGGATCACCTCCGCGCGAATGAAGCCGCGGATGAAATCGGTGTGTATGGTTCCGGCTGCATCCAGGGCGGGAATGCCGACCGGAACGGGCCACGCCCTGACCTCATCGTCCCCTACGGTCAGGAATGACACTAGCCCCACGGTCTCGTAGCACACCTGCTTGACCCGCTCGACGACCGTCTCGCCCAAGCCCAGGGCGTCCCGGAACTCCTCCGCCTCATCCTCCGACATCAAGGCCAGGTCCTCTTCCAGGCGGGCGCACATCTTGACAGTTCCAAGCCCTTGGGTCATCTCGCAGGGAAGGCCCATCTCGTCCATCGATGGACACTCAACTGACTCGTCTGTATTGAATGCCACGACTATTGGCTTGTCAGTCAGCAGCTGGTAGTCCCTGATGGCTGACCGCTCCGAAAGCGTCAGGTCCTGATGACGCACTCGCCTGCCAGCTTCCAGACCCTGCCTCACCTTCTGGACTGCTTCAACCAAGGGAACCAGCGCTGGCCGTTCCGCGGGCTTGGACTTCTTCAGGGAGTCCGCGAGCCGCGCCTCCACCTTCTCCAGCGTTTCCAGGTCTGCCAGCGCCAGCTCATTCAGCATCGATGAAAGGTCGCCCGACGGGTCCGCTGCACCCTGCAGGTCGTCATCGAAAGCCCGCACCACCAGGAGCAGCGCCCCGGCGCCCTGCAGAATGTTGCGGTGGCGGCCCGCCAGCCCCTGGTTGCGGTTCGCCCTGTCGGCGGGCGGCAGGTCCCAGAACTTGATCTCTGCGTAAACCACCTTGCGTGGGTTGTACATGTCCCCCAGGACCGACAATCTCTGGTCTGTCACCTTCACCACGCCAACCTGTACCGGCCCCGCGCTGCCTCCGCCCGTGGCTGCCCCGTTCCCGCCGGTAAGTGCATTGAAGGTGGTGGTTTTCCCGCTGCGGGGCAGCCCGATGATAGCGATGTCCATGCCTTGTATGTGCTCCTGTTCTTTCTCAAATAGGCCGGGTACGTTCAGTACGATTGAAACAACCGGCCCCACTCGGTCTTGAGGGCAGCCTCGATGCGGCGGCGGCCTTTGGTCTTGAGCCAGTAGCCGTTGTGGTAGATGTTCGAGGCGAGGAAGGCCCAGCCCACGATGGGACTGCGGAGCAGCATGTTCTCCAGCGGCTTGAGCGGCCCCCAGTAGATCAGCTTCTGGCCCCGGCTGGCGAAGGTGTTCTCGACACCGGAAAACTTCCAGTCCACCCCGTCGATATCCTCGCCCCGGACGTCGATGTCCGCGACCTCTCCGCAACCCAGCCCGCGGTCGTGGGCCAGGCGGATGAAGGGGATGCTCATGGGGTCGAAGCCCATCATCTTCGCCGCGACGGCGTCGATGGCCACTTGGTCTGCGCTGGCCAGAATGCGATTCTTGACATGCCAGCGCATGGCGCGAGGCCCTGGGCCGTCTCCTGCAAAAGTTCCGTCCATTACGGCGAACAGCCCCGGATGAATCTCCTGCTGGATCGCCAGCAGGTCCACCAGCGTCTCGTGAATCACCGAGTGAGTCCAGTGCCGCTTGCGGTGGAGCAGCCCGCCGAAGGCGTTCTTCATCGCCCCGGTCATCGTGGTGAACACGTGTGTTTTCATCGTCGGCAGATGGACAATGTTCGTACCGGGGAAGCTCTCGGGAATCTGGATTCCCTCCGGGAAAATGTCGTCCAGCGCCAGCATCTCGGCCTGTGGCACGTAGTCGATCCAGCGGTTGGGAGGCGTATCCAGGTGCACCGACGGCAGGCCGACCCGGTCCTGCGCCGCCTTGTGCTTGTTGTTCTCCTCACCCTCGTACGAGTCGACCACCACCGTGCCGTTGTGGGCCGCCACCAAGTCCCGGTGTCCCATCGCTTTCAGCGCGTTGGCCACTCCCTCGATCTGCCACGGCGTGGACGAGCAGCCCGGATACCAGTGCTGCCACGAGATGTTGACCTTCAGTTGGGTCTGGTTGTCCGTCGACAGGAACTGCTCCGCGCCAGCCAGCCGCATGGCGCGGGCAATGTCTTCCTGCACTGTCTCCGGCGTAGTGGCCACCACGGCGACGATCGGAGCCGTGGCGGACCGCGCCGAGGGATGGCGAGGGGCTTCCTGGATCTGCATAGGGACTCCGGTCGAAGGCGGCGTCTTCTGGCTCACGTCCAGGGTGCCGCACAATTTGTTGTTCCGCAGGTTCTACCCGTTGATCAGCAACACCGCCGCCGACACGGCAAGCCAGGCCGCAACTGTAGCCAGCAGGGGCAGGTCTCGCACCATCAGCTGTTCGGGGGCTTCGGCGTCGCTGCTGTGGTTGAGCAGGTACAGGTACCGGAACAGCCCGAGGGCCACCAGCGGCAGCGTGAACAGCATGGCGTTGTTTTCGGGAAGGTTCTCCGCCTCTATCGTATAAAGAGTATAACTGAGCAGCGCGGCCGTTGCCGATATGATCAGCAGTTGGGATATGAACGGTCCTGAATACCGGGCCAGCACCCGCCGCTGCCGGTCGGCGCCGTCTCCGGCCAGCCTCACCTCGGCGTAGCGTCGGCCCAGCACGATGAACAACGCGCCCGCGCCCGTGGTCGTGTACAGCCACGGCGAGGGATCAACGTCGATGGCCAGCGCACCGGAGACCGCTCGGATGACATAGCCGCTGGCCACGGCAAACACATCCAGGAGCACCACGTTCTTCCCGCCCAGGCAGTAAGCGGCGTTTATGGCCAAGTAGATCCCGCAAACCAGAAGCAGCACGACGCCCACATGCCAAGCGGCGGCCAGTCCTCCTGCCACCAGCGCCACGATCAGCGCAATCGCAACCGGGACTCCCACGCTGCCGGAGGCGATGGGGCGGGTGCGCTTCCTGGGGTGTTCCCGGTCGGCCTTCCGGTCCATCAGGTCGTTGAATACATAGACCCCGCTGGAAAGGGCGCAGAAACCAAGGAACAACATAGCAAGTCGTCCCAGTAGGGCGGGAACTTCGCTCAGGGAGTCCGCCGACCACGCGATGTCGATGGCGAAAAGAAAGGGCAAGAACACTAGGCCGTTCTTGACCCACTGCAACGGACGCAGCAGACGGACCGCGTCAGTCATTGCTCGTGCTAACGGCCTTGGCCGCTCACCACCGGCCCGGTGCTTGACGGTGCTTTCGCCCGTTCCAGGGCTCTGAGCCCGGCATACCATGCCCCCAATGCGGACATGCTGCTGTAGTAGAAGGTCACAACCACCACGCCACCCCAGAGGAGGATCGGATAAGCGAATCCGCCAACGGCGGTGACGATGGCCGCGGCAACCACTGTAATGACCCCAACGACGATCCCCATCCATATTCCGTAAGTCAGCGCCTTACGGCCCGGAGACCCAGGGTAGTCCCGGGCGGCGTTGATGCCGAAATACCCGGCAATGAACGGCCCTGCCGGCACGCCGACAAAGTGGACGACGGGAATGATGGCCAGCACCACTACCACCGCCAGTCCAACGAACAGTCCCTTAACCATTGGCCACGCGACTACTCTGACATTAGAATTGCCCGGCCATTATATCCGAAATGCGTCGCCTTTCCCGGCACCACAGGAGACCACCTTGGCCACTTCCCGCGGCACCGACCTGCCCTTTGATGACGATTCACCCTTCCTCCGGTTCGTCGGCCTGGATATTGGCATGTCGGAAGGGGGAGTGGGACAGGTGTCCCTTGCCGTGCAGCCCCATCATCTGCAGGCCGCAGGGCAGGTGCACGGCGGACTGATAGCCGTGCTCGCCGACACCGCCATGTTCCGGGCCGTCCGGTCTCTGCTCGGCCCTGGGCAGCGCACCACGACCGTGGAATTGAAGGTGAATTTCCTCGAAAGCACCAGTGCGGGAACGCTTACGGCCAGCGCAACGGTCGTCAACCGGGATGAAAGGCTGCTCGTCGGCGACATAGACATTAAGTCCGACGACGGGCGCCTGATAGCCCAGGGCCTCGGAACCTTTCTGGTCATGGGAGAAGTCTGACACCCGGCCTGTGTCTCCGCCTCTCCTCTCTCACCATGTCCGGGCTATCTACGGCCGTAAGCCTGTGCAAAATTGGATTTGATACCGGCCTGGTGTATACTGGCCCCGTTGCAGGCCGCCCGGAGGAGCACCGAGATGAAGATCCCCATGCGAGTCGATTATGGGGTGCGGGCCTTGGTGGAGTTGGCTCTTCACTACGGCGACGGCCCGGTCCAGACCGCTGAAATCGCAGCGAAGCAGGGCATCCCGGTTGCTTACCTCGACCAGTTGATGGCGTCCCTCAACAAGTTCGGCTTCGTCGTCAGCCGACGGGGACCGAGGGGCGGTCACATGCTGGCCATGCCCCCCCGGGACATCAACCTCAGCATGGTCATGTCCAGGCTCGACGCAAACAGCTCCCCCCTGGACTGCCTGGTTAACCCCCACGACTGCATGCTGTCTGAGACCTGCGCCCAGCAGGAGGTCTGGAAATCGGTGGAGGATGCCATCCTCGACCTGCTCAGCAACATCTCCCTTGCCGACCTTGCCGAGCGGCAGATGAGCCTAGCTGCTACAGCTTCTTAACCTCAGCCACTTCGTAACTGCCTCAAACCCGGCTACAGTCCAAAACCGTGCATTCCCGCGAAAGCGGGAATCCAGTGGTCCAGATCGTGTACCTGGCTGTTGAGATCAAGAGCATGACAGTTTTGAGATAGTATCTTATATCGTATCTCACTACCCGATGCCGCCTATACAACAGGCGGCATATTATTTTGTAATCAAATATCATGGACGATTTTCGTCGCAATGAAGCATAATTATTAATGATAATAAACAACAGTTCTCGGTTTGACAGTGGGATATGCAAAACCTACAATTCTGACAGTATCACCTCTGGAATACCCACCCCTTTCCCTATTCATTCACTCGGAGGAGAAGGGCCCATGGCAACCTATGACATCATCATCAGAGGCGGCACCATTGTCGACGGGACCCGCGCACCCCGGTTTATCAGCGACATCGCCATCAAGGATGGCCGCATCGCCAAGATCGGCGGCTTGAACGGCGGAGACGCTGACCGGGAAATCAATGCCAAGGGCCTCATCGTGGCCCCCGGCTTCATCGATCTGCATACCCACTATGACGCCCAGATCTTCTGGGACCCCTATTGCACCCTGTCCGGCTGGCACGGCGTAACCTCCGTGGCCCTGGGCAACTGCGGCTTCGGCTTCGCGCCATCCCGCGTCGAAGACCAGGACCGCGCCATGCTCAGCATGACCCGCAACGAGGCCATCCCCTACGACGCAATGAAGGAGGGTATGCCCTGGAACTGGGTCACCTTCCCCGACTTCATCACCAGCCTGGAGAACACCCCGAAGGGCATCAACTGCCTGACCTACGTCCCTCTGACCCCGCTCTATGCCTGGGTCATGGGCTGGGACGAGGCCAAGTCCCGCCGCCCGACCGAAGCCGAACTGCAGGAAATGGTCCGGCTGATCCACGAGGCCATGGATCACGGCGCCTGCGGCTGGTCTGCCCAGGTCCTCGGCGAGACCTCGGTGCAGCGCGACTACGACGGCTCCCCGATGATCACCGACCTGCTGTCGGAGCATGAAGTGCTGACCTTCGCCCAGGTGCTCCGCGACCGCGACGAGGGCTTCATCGAGCTCGCCTACCAGGAAACCGGCGAAGATGGCCGCCCCCTCGGCGAAGAGACCCGCAATTTCTTCGAGCAGGTTGCCGAGGTTTCGGGACGCCCGGTGCTCTACCAGGCCGTCGCCCCCAACGCCGTCCACCCCGAGCAGCACCGCGAGCGCATCCGCTGGCTGGAGAGCTGCGCCGAGCGTGGCCTGCGCGTCTACGGCCAGGGCGCCACGCGCCGCGGCGGCTTCGAGCTGACCTTCGAGGACTGGAACCTGTTCGACGATACCCCCATGTGGCGCGAGGTCACCCTGGGTGACAAGGCCACCCGCAAGGCCAAGATGTCCGACCCGGAAATGCGCCGCAAGCTGAAGGAAGAATGGGACTCCGGCACCCGCCCCACCCTCGTGGTCCAGGGCTCGGTGGGCAGCCTCCAGGTCATGACTCGCAAGGTCAGGATCGACATCGGCGCCGAGTCCGACTTCACCCGGATGCCAGCCAAGGTAAGCGTCGCCGGCTCCGACTATTTCCTGGTCAACACCCGCGACGGCTACAAGCTCCTATCCGTGGTCTGCCCGCACCAGGGCGGCACCATCGGCGATGAGGGCGACGCCTTCGTGTGCGACACCCACGCCTACGAGTACGAGCACGACGGTGGCCGCTGCATCACCAACCCCGAACTGCGGATGAAGTCCTTCGTGGTCAATGCGGTCGACGGTCGCATGATCGCCCTGGCTCCCGACGAAACTGAGGCCTCCAGCCCGCAGGCCGGCCTGACGGTACAGCAGATTGCCGACGAGCAGGGCAAGCACGTCATCGATACCCTGCTGGACATGTGTGTCGAGGACGACCTCGCAACTGAGTTCTACGCCGACACCCAGGGCCGCGACCAGGCCCAGTACACCGCCGAGGTGTTGGACTCCAACCACATCGTGGCCGGAGTGTCCGACGGCGGCGCCCATGTCAAGTTCCTGACCGCCGGCATCTACCCGACGGACATGCTCACCTGGCTGGTGCGCGACGAGAAGGTCATCACGCTGGAGGACGCCCACTACAAGCTGTCCTTCCTGCCCGCCCACTTCGGCGGCTTCCAGGACCGCGGCGCCCTCCGCGAGGGCTCCCCGGCCGATGTGGTCATCTACGACCTCGAGAAGCTGGAGGTCCTGCCCAGCGAGGTGGCGGAAGACCTCCCTGGCGGCGAGTGGCGCCGCATCCAGAAGGCCAACGGATACCGTTACACCATGGTCAACGGTGAAGTGACCTTCCAGGACGGCGAACCCACCGGCGCCTTCCCCGGCCGCCTCCTCCGCAACGGCCGCGGCTAGACTCGACGCTGCCGTCACCCTTTCGTCCTGAGCTTGTCGAGGGACGGGAAACCCAGAGGCCCCGGAGCATTCCGGGGCCTCTTTGTTTGAGCCACCACGTGGTAAGCTAAAACCACACTAAAACGAATGAGGACAAAATGCCTCCCAGACCCTTCCGCGAAAGCCCGGAACGCCGTGGTCAGCGCATCCGAAAGCACGTGGCCCAAGCCAAAGAGTATTGGACTAAAGGCGCTGAACACCTGCGCGAACAGGATATATGCCAAGCCGCAGAAAAGGGATGGGGAACAGTAGCCCAGCTTGCTAAAGCCGTTGCGACCTTGAGAGGCTGGAACCACTACGATCACATTGCTGTTCGGGAGTGCGTCATTGCCTTGGCCGAGGAAAACCCAAACCAGGAAAGGGAAATTCGGCGTGGGATCCTGATAGCCGAAGGACTGCACGGACAGTTTTACGAAATCTACATGGACTTCGGCAACGTCAAGGTGGCGCTGGAAGAGATAACGCCCCTCCTCGAAATCCTGTGGAGTCTCTTACCCAGCGACTACACCGGTGGAGGATCATTCAGCGAACCGCCTTCGGCGTAGACAGTCCCGCAACTGGCTGGACCCAAGAACAAGGAGAAGGCTTAACTCGAATGAGAGACAAACTCTTCACGCAGTGAGACAAAGCCCAAGTCTAACCTTGACACCCCCCATCGCCCCGCGCTACACTCCATTCCGCAAATGAACCTCCTGAATCGCCGTTTCGATTGCGTTTGCACCTGTCCCCTGACATAGGGTGCAGGCAGTTTACGACTACTTTTCAGCCTGCACCCGCCCGGTTGAGGGCTGCCCCCAGAGGGCAGGGGCAGGTTTTTTCTTTGCACGGAATTTTCCCGTCCGTCGCCTAGAGGCGGAGGGTCGATAAGGAGCCAGAATAATGGCCACTCAGACCTTTGCCCTGACCCCGGAACAGGTCAAGCGATACAGCCGCCACATCATAATGGGCGACGTTGGCTCCAAGGGTCAGCGCACCCTGATGCAGGCCAAGGCGCTGATCATCGGCGCCGGCGGACTTGGCTCTCCCAGCGCAATCTACCTGTCCCTCGCCGGCGTCGGCACCGTCGGCATCGTGGACCTGGATGTGGTCGACCTGTCCAACCTGCAGCGCCAGGTCCTTCACCACACCACCGACGTCGGACGCCCGAAGGTCCAGTCGGCTTTCGACAACATCAAGTCCTACAACCCCGACGTCAATGTCGTCCTCCACGAGACCTGGCTGAACTCGGAAAACGCCATGGACATCATCGGCCAGTACGATCTCGTGATTAACGGCGCTGACAACTTCGCCACCCGCTACCTGGTCAACGACGCCTGCTATCTGCTGGGCAAGCCCCTGGTGGACGGCAGCATCCTGACCTTCGATGGTCAGGCCACCGTGTTCATCCCCGGCGAGGGCTGCTATCGCTGCCTGTTCCCGTCGCCTCCTCCTCCCGGCATGGTGCCCAACTGCGCCGAGGCGGGTGTGCTGGGTTCCATGACTGGTCTGATTGGCAGCATCCAGGCCACCGAGGCCCTGAAGCACTTCCTGGGCATCGGCCAGTCACTGGTCTCTCGCCTGCTTATCGTCGACGCCCTGGACATGAGTTTCCGAGAGGTTCGCCTCAAGCGGAACCCCAAGTGCCCCCTGTGCGGAGACAACCCCACGGTCACCGAACTCATCGACTACGAAGTGTTCTGCGGCGTGGCTGCGCCCCATGAGGAACCCGCCACTGTCGGCGCCTCCGACGACTAGACCCGAAACAGTCCCTTCTGCCGATACCCCCTCCTAAAGAGGAGGGGGTACTGAATTTCGGCCCGCCCCTGGTAGGATTTAGATGGTCGCTAAACTGACATACAAGGGCATCCTCGACACCATCGGCAACACGCCGACGGTGGAACTGCAGAACATGAGCCCCAAGCCGGACGTGCGGATTTTCGCCAAGCTGGAGGGGGCCAACCCCACCGGCAGCGTCAAGGACCGCATCGGCTTGAAGATGATCGAGCGGGCGGAGGCCGACGGCGAACTCAGCGGCAACCGCACCATCTTGGAGCCCACCAGCGGCAACACCGGCATTTCCCTGGCCATGATCGGCCGGATGAAGGGCTACAGAGTCTCTGTGGTCATGCCCGAGAACGTCAGCGTTGAGCGCGTTCAGCTCCTGGAGGCTTATGGAGCGGAGATCATATCCTCCGACGGCTCCAAGGGCACCAACGGCTCTATCGAGGTAGCCCAGGACCTGATCGAAAAGCACCCCCACGAGTACCTTATGATGTACCAGTACGGGAACGACGGGAACCCCGGCGCGCACTACGAGACCACCGGCCCCGAGATCATCGAGTCCATCCCGGACGTCGACATGTTCGTCGCCGGTCTGGGCACTGGCGGCACCCTGATGGGCGTTGCTCGGAGGCTCAAGGAGTACAATCCGTCGGTGAAGGTCGTTGCCGTCGCTCCCGACCCGGACGACTTCATCTCAGGTCTTCGCAGCCTGGAGCACGGATTCATTCCTCCCATCCTGGACATCAACCTGCTGGACTCCCGGATGCTGGTCGGCAGCCTTGAGGCATTCCAGACTACCAAGAGACTCCTGACCGAGGAAGGCATCTTCGCCGGAGTTTCCTCAGGGTCGGTGGTCTACGGCGCAATCCGGCAGGCCGAGCGCATGGAGAGCGGCTCGATAGTTTGCCTCCTAGCAGACGGCGGCTGGAAGTACCTCAGCACCGCCCTCTGGACCAGGGACTACGACCAACTCCAGGACGAGTCCAAGGGCAAGATATGGTGGTAACGGTCTAAAGACGGAAGTCCACTGACCGTTCCATGGAATAAATGGAGCAGACCTCTATACTGGATTGATGACCAGTCGCCTCCTCAAAGGCGGCTGGTTCCGTTTTGACCAGCAATCAGGAGGCTTCCTTGGCAAACGATTCAGGAGCAAACGATTTGGGCACTCCCCAGGGCCGGGTGGTGATGGTGCAGGGCACGGCGTCGCACGTTGGCAAGAGTGTGCTCGTAACCGCACTATGCCGCATCTTCCGGCAGGATGGTTATCGCGTAGCACCATTCAAGGCCCAGAACATGTCCAACAACTCTTTCGTCACCCCCGGCGGCGGAGAGCTGGGCCGGGCCCAGGCTGTGCAGGCAGAGGCCTGCGGCATCGAGCCGACGGTGGAGATGAACCCCATCCTGCTCAAGCCCGAAGCCGACCACAGCTCGCAGGTGGTGCTGCTGGGCAAGCCCATGGCCCGCGCCACGGCCAGCTATTTCGCAACCGCCAAGCCCATGCTCTGGGAATCCGTAGCCAACTCCCTCGACACCCTCCGTTCGCAGTTCGATGTGGTTGTCATCGAGGGGGCCGGCAGCCCTGCCGAGATCAACCTGAAGCAGAATGAAATCGTAAACATGCGAGTGGCCCTCCATTCGGGTGCCCCCGTGCTGCTGACCGGTGATATCGACCGGGGCGGCGTATTCGCCTCCCTAGTCGGCACCATGGAAATACTTGATCCTCACGAGCGCGACGCCGTCGGAGCGTTCATCATCAACAAGTTCCGCGGCGACATCTCCCTGCTGGAGCCCGGCCTTGTCTGGCTGGAAGAGCGGACCGGCAAACCGGTCCTGGGCGTGGTGCCATACTATCGGGACATCGAAATCGCGGAGGAGGACTCGGTGTCGCTGGAGCGTCGCCAGGAACTGAAGTCGCAGACCAGCTTTGTCCTCGATATCGCGGTGATGGGACTCCCTCACATTTCCAACTTCGACGACTTCGACCCCCTCAGCCGCGAACCAGGCGTGCGTCTGCGATATGTGGAGAGCCGCGACAGCCTCGGCGAGCCCGACCTCGTGATCCTGCCCGGAACCAAGACCACCATGGCCGACCTGTGGTGGCTCCGCGAGCGCGGTTTCGCTTCGGAAATCCGTCGACAGTTCGACGCCGGCACCCCCGTAATCGGCATCTGCGGTGGCTACCAGATGATGGGCAGGCGCATCCTCGATCCCCATGGAGTCGAGTCTCCTGACCCAGAAGCCGCCGGGCTCGACTTGCTGCCTGTGGACACCGTATTCGCCCCAGTCAAGGAGACCCACCGAGTGCGCGGCCTCGTCTCCGCAAACTCTGGAATCCTTGAGCGCGCCGGAGACGCTGCCGTCGAGGGCTACGAGATACACATGGGGTCGTCCATCCCGGCCGGGGAGGCGGCCGTTCCCTTCCGCATCAGTCGCCCCGGCCAACCGGCGGCGGCCGACGGAGCGATTTCCGCTAACGGCCGGGCCCTGGGCACCTATGTCCACGGCCTCTTCAACAGCCATGCCCTCCGGCGTGCTTTGCTGGAGCAATTGGCTCAATGGAAGGGCGTCAACCTTCCTCCCGTTTCAGACACCGGCGGTCAGCTATCCCGTGATGGCGAATACGACAAGCTGGCCGACACTGTTCGTACCAGCATTGACATGGATCTCCTTTACAGCCTCACCGGCTTGGCTCCTCCGGAAATCGACTGAGCAGAGAAGAAATTTATGTAAAATTCATATTCTGTTTCTGCAGGTTTCAGGCTCGTAACGGGGTTGGGCAAGGTTGCCCGACGGAAGTCTCGATGCTATAATCCGACACACATGGTTCCTCCTTTATGTAAGCGGGTTCGCCCCGCTTTCTTGTTGAGGGAGACATGCCATCTGCGGCCAGATTGGGGGTAGGGGCTGAACTATGAAAAGCGATTTTATTGTTGCGCTGAAACAGTTGGCAGCGGAGCGCCATCTTCCTATGGAACAGGTGCTCGGCGCCATCGAAGTCGCTCTCGCATCCGCTTTCAAGAAGGACAACCCGGCTTCAGGGCAGAACATCACCGTCACGCTGAACCCAAACAACGGTGAAGTAAGCGTCTACGCCCTCAAGACCGTCGTGGAAGCCGTGGAAGACGACGAGCGGGAAATCACGCTGATTGATGCGCGAAAGATCAGGCGCGACGCGGCGCTGGGCGACGAAGTTGCCGCCGCCGAGCCGCTCCCCCACAACGCCAGCCGAATCGCCGCGCAAACGGCCAAACAGGTCGTCCTGCAGCGACTCCGCGAGGCAGAACGGGAGCTCCTGTTCCAAGAGTTCGCGCAGCACGAGGGCGACATTATGTCTGGCATCGTCGAGACTTCAGATGCCGGCCGCGCCATAACCCTCGACCTTGGAAGGGCCCAGGCGATTCTGCCCCAGGAAGAACAGGTAAACACGGAGCGGTACCGCAAGGGCCAGCGGGTGAAGGTATTTATACTCAGTGTCCGCAGCGCGCCGAAGGGCCCCGAGATCTTGGTGTCCCGCAGCCACCGCAACATGCTGCGCCGCTTGTTTGAGATTGAGGTCCCGGAGGTCCACAACGGCGTCGTCGAGATCAAGGCCATCGCCCGCGAGGCCGGGTTCCGCAGCAAAGTGGCGGTCAGTGCCACGCAGCCTGGCATCGACCCTGTCGGGTCCTGCATTGGCATTCGCGGCAACCGCATACAGAGCATAGTCAATGAGCTACAAGGCGAGAAGATCGATATCGTTTCGTGGGACCCCGACCCCAGGTCTTTTATCGCCAACTCCCTCAGTCCCTCTGAACCCGTGCAGGTGGAATTGCTCGACGCCGAGCAGACTGCTGTCGTCGTGGTTCCGGACAGGCAGCTATCCCTCGCCATCGGCAAGGAAGGGCAGAACACCCGCCTCGCCGCCCGCCTGACCGGTTGGCGCTTGGACATCAAGGGCATGACTGAATGGGAGGGAATTCGTGAGGCCCGGCTGCATGCCGCCGCAGCCAAGGCTGCCGCCGAGGCCGCAGCTCTTGCTGAAGCCGAGGCTATCGTAGAGGCCGTCGCCACGACCGAAACCAAAGAGCAGGAAGCCGAATTGGAGGCAGCCGTCGCCGAAGCCGTGGCAATCGTCGAAGAAGCAGCCGAGGCGCTGGAAGTTACCGAGACCCCGGAAACCGTAGAAGCGCAAATCGAAGAAGAGATGCCAGTCGCGATTGTCGACGAGGACAGCATTCTCGAAGCGCTCATCAGGGAAGAAGAACTGATCGGCGACACAGCCACTGCAGCAGAGGAAACAGTGGGAGAGGCCTCCGTTGGAATCAGTGTGGACGACCTCGACTCTTTCACTCTCGACGATGTAACAGTCCTCGAAGAGGAAGACGAAGAGGTTGAAGACGAACCGCTGGCTCTCACTGAGCTGCCCGTACTCACGCCAGACGCTGGCAAGATCAGGTTTGCCGAGGACATCGTCGAAGATATCCGCGGTGGCGGGCGCCGTGGCGGCGGCGGCCGATCCCGCAGGGGTGGTGGCGGAGGTTCCCGCCGGCGATAGACTTTTTGCTACTTGGGCCGCTCAGGCTGGCAGGGCATTCAGGAGGGAAGGAATTGCCGAGAAAACGGCACATCCCGGAGCGCACCTGTGTGGCCTGCGGCACCAGGAAGCCCAAGGCAGATCTGTTGCGGATTGCACGCTCGCCGGAGGGACGGGTCTCCTTGGACCCGACCGGCAAAGCCCCCGGACGTGGTGCCTACATCTGTGGCCCCGGTTGCTGGGACACCGCCCTTGGGCGTGGCCGCTTGGCCCGCAGCCTGTCCAGCGCCCTTTCTTCCGGCGACATGGAAACCCTGAGGTCATCTTTTCTTCAGTCATGATTAGATCTGCTATCTGTTATAACTAATGTCTTGCGACTGAACTCCCTATTGGCAGGTGAATGAACAAATGACTACTACAACAACTGACGAACCCGGCCGCGGCCAACGGGCCCGGCGGGAGCGAGGCGAGAGGCGGACCGCTCAGCCCCGTGCCCTTGTACTACCTTCGACTATGACCGTTCAATACCTGGCCGAAGTGCTGAACCAGTCCCCCATTGATGTCATCAAGCAGTTGATGCGCAACGGGATCATGGCCAGCATGAATCAGGTCATTGATTATCAGGTCGCCACATTGGTTACCACCGCTTTAGGAATCAGGACCAGTATGGCGCCGGAGCCGGATGCCAGTGCGACCAAGTCCAGCGCAACGGGAGACAGGGAAGAAGGGGCGGACCTTATCGCCAGGCCGCCAGTGGTAGTCGTCATGGGACACGTGGACCACGGCAAGACATCACTCCTCGACTTCATTAAGAACTCAAGGGTCGCGGACCGCGAGGTTGGAGGCATCACCCAGCACATCGGCGCCTACCAGGTGGAGGTTAACGACAACCCCATTACCTTCCTCGACACCCCCGGACACGCGGCCTTTACCGCCATTCGAGCCCGTGGCGCCCGCGTCACCGACATCGCGGTTCTCGTCGTGGCCGCGGACGACGGCATCATGCCGCAGACCGTCGAGGCCATCAACCACGCCAAGGCGGCAGACGTGCCTATCGTGGTCGCCATCAACAAGATGGACCTCCCGGGAGCCGACCCGGAGCGTGTGAAACGGCAACTCAGCGAAAACGAACTGCTGGTCGAAGACTGGGGCGGCGACATCATATCCGTCAACGTGTCCGCACGGACCGGCGACGGTATAAACGACCTGCTGGAGAGCCTTCAGCTCGTCGCCGAGATCTCCGAGCTCAAGGCCAATCCGGACAAGTCTGCCAGCGGCGTGATCATCGAGGCCAAGCTTGACCGCAAGCGCGGCCCCAGCGCCACCGTGCTGGTAACTGACGGCTCCCTTTCAGTGGGCGACCAAATCGTCGCCGGGACTGCCACAGGCCGCGTACGGGCCATGATCGATGACAAGGGACAGAACGTTGACAGGGTCACCCCCGGCACTCCCGCCGAAATCCTGGGCTTTGGTTCCCTGCCTGAGGCAGGCGACCAGTTGCGGGTGGTCGCCAACGAGCGGGAAGCCCGCGTCCTGGCCGGCGGCAGGGAACGAACCCCAGGCTCCCGTCCGCTGCAGTCCCGCGCCCTCAGCCTCGAGGAAGTGGTCAACCGGGTCGGACTGGACGACGTCAAGGAATTGAACCTGGTGCTGAAGGCGGACGTCCAGGGTAGCCTGGAGGCAATCCGGCAGTCCCTGGAGCGGCTGGTCGACGAAGACGCCAAGGTCCGTGTCCTACATACCGGCGTAGGGGCCGTAACCGAGTCGGACGTCCTTCTCGCCAGTGCTTCCGAAGCAGTAATAATCAACTTCTCTATTGGATCGGAACCCAGCGCCGAGCGCCTTGCAGACCGGATGGGCGTCGAAATTCGACATTACAAGATCATCTATCAGCTGATAGACGACATAGAGCTCGCCCTCCACGGTATGCTGGAGCCCGCTTTCACCGAGGTCATAGTCGGACGTGCCGAAATCAGGGAGCTCTTTGGCGGTCGCCGCGGGACCCAGATCGCCGGTTGCCGCGTAACCGAGGGCAGGATGGTGCGCAACGGTGCGGTCCGCGTAACACGGGAAGGCGAGAGCATCACTCAGACCACCATTTCCAGCCTGCGACACTTCAGGGAAGAAGTAAACGAGATGAACGCCGGTACCGACTGCGGTATCGTCCTCCAGGGCTACAACGAGTTCCAGACCGGTGACATCCTGGAAGTCTTCCGCCAGGAGCGCGGCAGGAGATAGCCCTCTCCTGTAACTGCACCTAGCGACTACTAGGATCCTCCCTTGGGGGTGCGCAATGCCGCGGCGCATCGACCGCGTCAACGAACTCTTGCGCTCAGAACTAAGCGACCTTATCGCTCGTCAGATCAAGGACCCACGCGTGGCTGGTGTCATTAGCGTGACAGAAGTCATCGCTTCCACTGACCTGCGAAGCGCCAGGGTCTACATAAGCGTTATGGGACGCACCGCCGAGCAGCAGTCGGCCCTTGACGGCATCCGCTCGGCAGCCTCATTCCTCCGCCGCGAGTTGCGGGACCGGGTCAACTTGAAGCATACACCCCATATGACCTTTCACCTGGACGACTCCATCGAGGGGGGAGACCGGGTGTTGCGCCTTATGGACGGCTTGTCTCCGGAGGATTTCGCAGCCGATTATCTTGAACGGTTGGATCCGCCGCAACGGTCCAAGGGACCCCGCAATCCGAGGGGGCGGTAGCCTTGCCCAAGTCAAAGACACCCCAGGCAGCCGCAGTCAACGGGTTCATCAACCTTTATAAGCCGTCGGGCATCACTTCCATGGAGGCCCTCCGCCGGATCAAGCGCATCACCGGCCAACGAAAGAAGGTGGGTCATGGCGGAACCATGGACCCCCTGGCTCGAGGTGTTCTGCCCGTTTGTTTCGGGCAAGCAACCCGTCTCATGGAATATGTAGTCGGCGGTAGCAAGCGCTACGTCATGGACGTGAGGCTCGGCGAGTCCACCAGTACCTATGACGCAGAAGGTGAGATCACATCTACCCAAAGCTTCGACGGTATCAACCGGGCGCACATTGAATCGGCGCTGGAAGCATTTGTCGGCGTCGTAGATCAAGTTCCTCCCATGTACAGCGCCGTCAAAGTGGACGGACAACGTCTCTACAAGCTGGCACGCGCCGGGATAGAGGTGGAACGTGCGGCCCGCAGCGTCGAAATCCACACTATCCGTCTGACTCGATTCGAGCCACCCGACCTGACCTTGGACGTGGAGTGCGGGAAAGGCGTATACATGCGCTCACTGGCCCACGACCTCGGTCAGTCCCTTGGTTGCGGCGCACACGTAACCGACCTGGAGCGGAGAAGCTGCGGCGGTTTCACTGCTTCAGACGGAGTATCCTTGGAAAAACTTGAGGAAGAAGCTCAGGTGCCTGGCAACTGGCACCACCGGCTGCATCCCGTGGACTGGGTTGTTCGCGACTTAAAGACCGTTTCTGTTGGCCCCGCCGCCGAAAAGTATCTGCTAAACGGTCAGCCGGTCAGCCTGGGCCGCCAGGATATGGACGCCAGTTACATGGAACAGTTTCGGGCCTACAACATGGACGGGCAGTTCCTGGCCCTTGTCAGCTACGACCGCGCTGGCAACTCGTGGCGCCCACTGAAGGTGTTCCAGCCGGAAGCTCCTTCACCTTTCGCTCCTTCTGCTTCCTGACTCCCCTCACGCCCCCCAATTTGCGACCCGCCCAACCTTCTCCACAGCTCCCACGACCCGGCATCAGGAAGTTAGAATGAGGGAGATTGTCACGGTCGTACACCAAAGCGCCCCACCTCTGATGCCTTGGCCTACACGTGCGCCTGGGCTAAAATCCCTCGCCACCAGATAGCCCTTGGCGTCCAGACGCGAACATCCAGAATCCACAAGTAATCAAGGCCCAGAATCCCCCAGATCCAATGGTTTGCCACTTTCGACACGTCCCCCCAGGACCAGCAAAAGTCCAGTGAGGGAACTAGTCAAAGCAGAGCGAGTGCCCTAATCGCCTGACCTGCTACACTGCCATCATTCATCGCGTATCTTGACATTCAGTTCGCGGCTGTGTAGTTTGTTTCGAACTTTACAATAACTGAACGTGCGCGGACCAAAACAGCAACTACTCAACTCGGGTAGCAGGGAATCCGCGGAGGGAACGAAGCCGGAGATAGGTCTCGACCACCATCGACCTAGGGGCCATTTCATGAAAGGGGGGACGCCATGGAGGCATACTGTCTGAAATGCCGTGACAAACGGGAAATAACCAACCCTGAGCAGGTCACTCTGAAGAACGGCAGACCAGCTACCAAAGGGGACTGTCCGGCCTGCGGCACCAAGGTGTATCGAATAGGCAAGTCCTGATCGACTGACAGCCGCAGAAGGCGGTAACCTGTCGGCTCGGTCAGGCCGGAACCAGGGACTCAAGCCCCAGCTTCGCCAGCAATTCCCTCGGATTTCGCTCCAGCAGGGCGTGGACTTCGTCTTCATCGAGGCCCGCGCCCCTTGCCACTTTCTCGCACAGATCCGGGCTGAGCAGATCCTCCGGAGCGTGAGCGTCCGAATCCAGCACAAGGACAGCCCCCGCATCTCTGGCCACCCTTACTACGTGGCCGTTGGCTAGGCTGTGCCCCTTGCGCGCAGACACCTCCAGACGCACACCTCTCTCAGCTGCCAGTCTCGCCTCTTCCGGAGTGATCAGCCCCGGATGCGCCAGCACATCGACCCACGGCGAGCGGATTGCTGCCTCGTTGGTCCCAGGCTCAACGGGCTCCACCGGCGTCTCACCGTGCACCGCAACCAATTTTGCGCCCATTTCCTTCGCCGTCCGTGCCACAAGGTCTATGTCGTCCTTAGGAACGTGGGTGATCTCGACCCCTGGAAGAGCCAGTATATCCCACCTCTTGCTCGCCACCTCGCAGTCGACAGCCAAAGTCTTGACGACATATTCCACATTCCCCAACCCAACGTGGTCCGTTATAGCCATCGCCTTGTACCCCCTGACAAGCGCGCGGCGAATCAGTTCTATGGGAGAAAGAACTCCATCGCTCAGGAAGGTATGGGTGTGGAAATCGTACATGTTCTCCTCCGAAGAAACAGCCACACAAGAATATAGTGGCAGAAACTGGAAACAAGTATAGAAGGCGGTCCGCCTGGTACACAAGCAAGAGCGCTGGCGCGCCAGCGCAATCGTATCACGGAACAAACCGCCCATCTCCAGCGGTCAGGCTAAGAGCGGCCCCAGATAACTCAAGGGTTTCCGGAAAGAATTGATTAACTCCCACCCCGAGTCTTCCCTCTTGAGCAGAGGAACGCAAACGGCCAAGTGTAATGGCTCTGGCCTGGAAGGCTGTCGGCGTTGACTTGCGGAGAGGCAAGGCCTGGAGTACCCTGCGCCCAGTGTCGGCCCCACAGGACCGGATTCCCACTCGCACTCCCATCAGGAAGCCACAACTTTGCAGGACCCTCAGAAGCCTCTCTCAGACAACCCGCAGTCCTCCGCCTGTCAGAACTGCGGACAAATGGCCCGGACTGGACGGGCATTCGTTTTTCGATCCCGCCAAGCCGGGCCTGAGGATGCAACGGTCAAGTGTATTCTCTGCGCACCCCGCCACGGACCAATGCTGAGACGCTCCGCCGTTGTTGCTGTGGTAGTTGGCACCATCCTCACCCTGCTCAATCAGGGCGACGGCCTTTTCGCCGGCCAGTGGAACAATGCCTTGTATTGGAAGATTCCACTCACATACTGCGTCCCATTCCTGGTGGCCACCTACGGCGCACTGACAGCTGCCCGCCGATAGCGGTCAAAAAGAAGGGATCAAGCCGCCTTGAGGGCGGGATCGTCACCAAGCCCTCTCTATCGTCAGCCGTACTTCCGGAGGACGGTGACCACCTTCCCTCGCACTTCCACGTTCTCCGCGGCACAGTAAATGGGAGACATTGTGCTGTTGGCTGGCTGAAGTCTCACTCGCTCGCCCTCTCGATAGAATTTCTTCAGCGTCGCCTCTGCTTCGTCCTTGAGCCAGGCCACCACCATCTCTCCGTCGCCGGCTTCGTTGGTCGGCTTGATCACCACCACATCGCCATCGTCGATAAGCGCGTCGATCATCGACGTGCCCTTAACCGATAGTGCGTAAAGCTTCCCGTGCCGTCTCGGCAGGTCCGGCGAAATCTCCACGGTGTCGAACTCTTCGCTGGCCGCGCCGCCTTCGGTGGAGAAAACGGGAATGGGCTCCCCGGCAGCAATGGAGCCTACGATCTGCACCCTGGGGGCGCTGGAAACCGGCTCACCGTCCCGATCTAGGAGTTCAATCCCTCGCGCCACTTCCCTTCGGCGGTTGAGATACCCCGCCCCTTCCAGCTGCTTCAAATTGTAATCGACAACCGAAGTGGAACTGATCTCGCATGCCAATTGAATATCCCGTACCGTGGGGGGGATCCCATTCTCGAAGTAGAATTCCTGGATGAATTCTAGAATGCGTCGGCGACGGTCCGGCATTTTCTTTCTGGTAACCATATTCTCCTCTACATTGCCATAAAACATTTGCGCCATAAAACCTTTGTTCTATCGCCAGACTATCAAACCCCGCCAATCGTGTCAACGCGCAACTGTCATCTTGTTATGTCAAAACGAAGACATCGTTGCCACAACAAATAAAAACCGCCCGCTATGAACGGACGGCTACTGACTTACTCGTCTGAAGTCTTCGTTAAGCGTCTGCGGGCTGTTCCAAGCGCGCCAGCTTGGCCATCATTCGGGACTTTCGACGGGCCGCATTGTTCTTGTGAAGGATGCCCTTGCGGACTGCCCGGTCAAGGAGGCGTACTGCACTCAACACGGCGGGATGTGCCGCCTCCGCATCGCCAGATTCCAGCGAACGGTTCGCTCTCCCAAGTATAGTACGGGTCTCGGTTCTGGCGCTCCGGTTGCGGAGTGCGCGCTTTACTTGCTGACGGCCTGCTTTCTTGGATGGCAAAAGGTCAACTCCCGTAGTATTTGTGCCCTAAGTGAAAACAAAGGCCCGATTCTAGGCCAACGAAACATCATTATAAACGAATTCTGATCTGAATGACAAAGAGCGAACCACGGGCACGGTCCCCTTCTGCACCCACGAGGACGGCCCTCCGCCGTTACACGTCCAAGTTCTTGACACTCCGGGCGTAGGTCTGGATGAAGCTCCTGCGCGGCGCCACCACCTCGCCCATCAGCGTGGTGAACGCGTCCTCCGCATCGTTGTCGTCCTCGACGTTGACGACCAGCATGTGCCGGGTGTCCGGGTTCATAGTCGTTTCCCACAGCTGCTCCGGGTTCATTTCTCCCAGACCCTTGTAACGCTGAAGAGTCGGACTGCGCTGCCCGCTGTGGTTGGCCAGCATCTCGTCCTTCTGCTCCTCGGTATAGGCGTACTCCACTCGCCTGCCGTTCTGGATCCGGTACAACGGCGGCTGCGCGATGTACAGATAACCGCTGTCGATCAATCCCCGCATCCGGCGATAGATGAAGGTCAGGATCAGCGTGCGGATGTGGGAGCCGTCCACGTCGGCGTCCGTCATAATGATGACCTTGTGGTATCGCACCTTGGAAGGATCGAACTCATCGCCTTCGCCGGCGCCCACTGCAGCCACCATCGCTCTGATTTCCTCGTGCCCCAGGATCTTGTCCGGCTGCTGCAGCACCCGCTCCACATTCAGAATCTTGCCTTTCAAGGGCAAGATTGCCTGGAAGTGCCGGTCCCGGCCCATCTTGGCCGAACCGCCGGCGGACTCCCCCTCGACGATGTACAGCTCAGACTTCGACGGATCGCGCTCGGCGCAGTCTGCCAACTTCCCAGGAAGAGATGAGCCGTCCAGTGCATTCTTGCGGATAACCAGGTCCCGCGCCCGCTTGGCTGCCTCCCGCGCCTTCTGCGAGGTGAGGCACTTTTCGACGACCCGCTTGCCTTCGGTAGGATTTTCCTCCAGGTAACGGGCCAGTCCTTCGCCAACAATCTGCTCAACGATGCCCCGGACCTCGGGGTTGCCCAGCTTGTGTTTTGTCTGCCCCTCGAACTGGGGCGAGGTCAACTTCACACTGATTGCCGCCGCGAGGCCCTCGCGCACATCCTCTCCAATCAGGTTGGCCTGCTCGTCCTTGAGCTGCCCCTGTTTCCGCGCGAAGTCGTTGATGCAACGGGTCAGGGCCGACCTGAAGCCGGTTAGGTGTGTCCCGCCATCGGGTGTCTTGATGCAGTTGGCGTAGGAGTGCACCGACTCCGCATATCCGTCGTTGTACTGCACCGCAACTTCCACCGCGGTGTCGTCGATGGTCTTCTCGAAGTAGAACGGAAGCCCCTGCAGCACCCGCCGGTTCCGGTTATCGTTTCGCACCAAGTTCGGAATTCCGCCGTCGAAGAAATAGGTGCGCTCGATGTCCCCCTGCCGCTTCTCGTAGTGCCAGTGGCTGATGAAGCAGATCTCGAGGCCCTTGTTCAGGTAGGCGATGTCCTTGAAGTGCCGGGTCAACTCGTCAAAGTCGTAATCGATCTCTCCAAATATCTCCGGATCCGGCCGGAAGGACACGGTGGTGCCATGTCCTTCCGTATTCGACTCCTTCACTAGCTCTGTGGTCGGTAGGCCTCTCGAGTATTCCTGAGAGTAAAGGAGGCTTTCCCGCCTCACCTCGGCCCTCAGGTACTCCGAGAGTCCGTTGACCACCGACGCGCCCACTCCGTGCAGGCCGCCAGTGACCTTGTATGCGCCTCCGCCGAACTTGCCGCCCGCGTGCAGCGTCGTCATCACCGTTTCCAGGGCGCTCTTGCCCGTGGTCGGATGAATATCCACCGGGATTCCCCGGCCGTTGTCCGAAATGGTGATCAACCCGTCAGCGGCTATGCTCAGCTCCACCCTCGTGCAATGGCCCGCCATCGCTTCGTCGACGGCGTTGTCCAGAATCTCGATCATCAGGTGCTGCAGGCCGCTCAGTCCAGTGGTGCCGATGTACATTCCTGGGCGGACGCGGACTGCTTCCAGTCCTTCCAGTACCTGGATATCCTGAGCTGTATAGTCGGCAGAAGTCTCAGGAGGAGTGGCAATGGGCAAAGTTTGCTGCATAAACTGAACCACCAATCGGGTAGAATGGGACAGCCGGGAACCGGCTCAATCCCGGTAAAAAACCCTACAGATTTACAATAATATTATGTATACATTATATCAGAATTGTATCTGATCAGCTTTGTTTTCTGACAGCATTTTAGACCTGTCCTAAACTACAGCAAAAGAAACAGGGCGGCCCGTTAGACCGCCCTGCGCCTGACAGGACTCACACCGGCAACGAGTAACACTTACTCAGGGAAAATCCTGCGATAGACTCCCGGGGACCCGGTCTCATGCACCATCTTGGGCCTGACTTCGTGCGTCCAGATTGGCGTCACCGCGGTACGCCAGTTCTCCCATCCCTCGCTCTCAGCGACTTCCAGCGACTCCATCTCGTGCACCGTTGCGTAGCGCGGCGTGCCCATCACCGCTTCCCACCGCCTGGCTCGGATGTACCCCGGAATGCTCTGGCACAGCGGCAGACGCTCATTGTTGTAGGCCTCGTTGAACTTGGCGTCCAGTTCCTCCGGCACCGACATCCTGCCCACCAGCAGCACCGGCGACATACCGGCTTCCGCCGTCTCCGCTGGAACATCCGCCGGGTGGACTCGCCGGTACAGGTTCCGTATGTACTCGGTGCCGATGACGCTCGGCGACATGCGCCTTGACCACTCGGTGGGCTCCCGCAGCCACTTCTGCCATCCCTCGGAGTGCCAAGCCTCGTGGCTCGCCAGCTCATACACCGCCAGGTACTTGGGGTCTCCCTGCACGGCCTGGTATCGGGCGGCGCTCAGCACCCCCGGAATGGACAAACGCTCCGGAATGTGCTCGTCGTTGTACCAGCGGTTGTACTCGTCGTCATTTTCCGGGGCCACATCGCTGTAGACCAGCAACAGGCCATCTCCCTTCTTAGCCGCCATCATCAGCTCCTGAAATCGGGATTCCCTCTCTCTCCCGGAGAGGGCTGGGGTAAAGACGTACTCCCCCTTTTCCCCTCCTCCTTCCTGATCCTCTCCTGAGGGAGATACAGAGTGGGGAAATTCCCAGTCCCCTCCCCTAAGGGGAAGGGGGAGGGTTAGGGTGGGGCTAAGCCCTCAGGATAGTACAGCCGCCCGGTCAGGAGGCTGTCGATCGCGTATCGCATCGCCAGGAACAGCGGCTCGGGCACCGACCGCAACGGAAACCACCCGCTTCCGTCAAAGGATTCTGGCTCCAGCAGCTCCGGCTCCTGCTCTCCGATATCACCTAGGAACTCAAAGTCCACATAGTGTCGCCCGTAAGCCACGATGTTGCTGGCGCAGAGGTAACGCAGTTCCCCCACCTCCAGGCCGAACTCCTCTGTGGCCTCCCGCCGGGCGCACTCCTCCAGCGTCTCGCCGAATTCCAGATGTCCTCCAGCCGAGCCCCACGACCCGCCTCCCAGGTCTCCGCGCCTCCGGGCCAGGAAAACCTGCCCCTTACGCACGAATACCACTCCGACGCCCACTAGGGGCCGTGATCCAGTCGACATGGCGCGAGTATAGCACGGGCCGGTTGGTTCACCCGTTGTTCGCCCGCACCCCTATCCGTCGGCGCAAAAGGCCCCGTCGTGGCATATAATGGCGGCGGCAGACCCAAACGAGGTGAACATGATGTCGCAATTGCAACGGGCGGCGATTTCCAGCGACCGGGCTCCCCAGCCACTTGGCGCCTACTCAGTAGGGATGTCGGTCAACGCCGGAAAGCTCATATACATCGCAGGTCAGGTCGGTGTCGACCTCTCAGGCACCCTCGTCGGCCCCGGCGATGCCGCGGCACAGACGCGCCAGGTGCTACAGAACATCGGCGGTGTCCTCGAGGCAGCCGGCGCCGGGTTCAGCAATGTGGTGGAGTTCACCACCTATGTGGTAGGTCGAGACTCCGTTCAGGGCTTCATCGACGGCAGGAACCAGGTGTTCCCGGACATCTTCCCCAACGGCGACTACCCGCCCAACACCCTTCTGGTTGTCGATGGCCTTGTGCGCGAGGAATTCCTGGTCGAAATCCAGGCAGTCGCCGCCCTCCCGTAGAGGAACAAAATTCCCACTCCCTCCATGGCGGGGCTGGAACCAAAATCCCCTCTCCCTCCGGGAGATGGTTAGGGTGAGGGCGTCCCCTTGCAAACGATAGACGCCGTTCTCGAACGTCTCACCGAAACCCCCGCCGGCCAACCCGTCGACTATGACATCCCGCTGTCGGCGTATCCCTGCAACTCCGGACGAATCCTCATCGTCTCCCCTGGCTCGGGGGAACTGAAGGACGGACGGCACGACCGGTGGCGCAAGCTGGCCCTGCACCTTCAGGAAATCGGACTCTGCGCCACCGTAACCTACAACACGCCACGGCCCGACTTCCAGGTCCAGCTGGAATGGGAGGCCTATTCCTACCGCGGCGCCAGCTGGAACCGCATCCTGATCGAAAGCGTCTGCCATGTCGCCGACTGGACCCTGGCACGGTCCGCGGAATTGTGCGGCAGGGAAACCCCCGAAATCTGCATGGCCGGCTTCTCTTCCGGAGGCTCCGCAGTGGGCGCGGCGGCCTTCAGGTACCCGCAGGTACAGCAGTTGCTGCTGCTCTCCTCTTACGACAGCGTGGGCGACCCGTTCTACGAAGGCATTTCCCTCTTTACCGGCGATATCTTCATGGGCTACGGCGCCCTCGACCCCCCGGCCGGAATGCTGGCTTACGTGGTGAGCGTAGGCCCCTTGGCCGCCCGGTCCATGGTCGGCCGTCCCGTCCCTGACTGCGACCACCGGTTCAGCGGCGGCGACAATAGCCGGTCCCTCGTCAAGGCCGTCTACTGGGCCCTGGGACACGACGACAGTTTCCCAAACCCCGAAGGCGCCCCCCAGCTCTACGAGTAGCAGGAGTCCCCTGAAGTCCCCTCCCTCTGAGGGGGAGGGTTAGGGCGGGTGCAATGGTAGCCAAGAAAAACTGCCGATGAAACCATTTCCAACTGAGAAAGCTTCGTGTAATCCCTAAATATGTCCCCACAAGAGCAGCAAATGCAGTGCCTACCCCAATTCTCCAAAGGGAGTGCGCATCATGGCAGACCATCAGAGGCTTGTTGACACCCTCGTCGACCTCATCCGGATAGACAGTCCCAGCGGCGAGGAGGACGCCATCGACCAGGAGGTCAGCGCGCGTCTCTCGGCTTTGGGCTTGACCGTCGAGCACGACTCGTACAACAACATCATCGCCCGCCTGGAAGGCAGCGGAGAACCGTTGCTCCTCTCTGCACACCTTGATACCGTGGAGCCCGGGCGCGGAATCAACCCTCAGCTGGACGGCGATACCCTGCGCTCCGACGGCACAACCATCCTCGGCGGCGACTGCAAGGCTGGTCTCGCCATAGTCCTCGAGGCACTGGCCTGCGCCGCCGAGTCCGGCCGCCCCCACCGCGCCGTGGAAGTGGCCTTCAGCCGTCATGAAGAAGGCGGCCTCGTCGGCGTACATCACATGGATTTCAGCCTGTTGACGGCCCGTACCGGCATTGTCTTGGATGGAGAGGGACCCCCCAGCCGCATAACCGTCTCGGCCCCCTCCCAGAACGTGGTCACCGCCGAGATTGTGGGCCGTGCCGCCCATGCTGGCCTCGAGCCCGAGAACGGCCTATCGGCCCTCCTGGTGACCGCCGACATCCTCACTCGCCTTCCCCACGGCCGCATCGACGACGAGACCACCGCCAACATAGGCTGGATGGAAGGTGGCCTCAAGCGCAACATCGTACCCGAGCGCGCCTCGCTGGACGGCGAGTTCCGTAGCCGTAGCAACGACAAGCTCTCGTGGCTTGAGGTTCAGTTCCGCAAAGCCTTCGATGAGGCATCGGCCCGTTATCCCGACGCCCGCATAGCCCTCGATATTCGCAACACCTACCAAGCCTACCGGATCGCACCGGATCACGAGACCGTCAGGGTCATCGGGAACGCCCTGGACTCCTTTGGCCTCTCCCCGGTCCTCGAAGCCTCGGGCGGCGGCTCCGACGCCAATGTATTCATCGAGCGCGGCATCACCGCCCTGCCTGTGGGAATCGGCGTTCGTTCCTTCCACACCACCTGGGAAACTGCTCTAATCCCCGAGGTGCTGCAGGGCGCCGATATGTGTCACGCCGCCATTATGAAGGTGAACTGAAGCCAATGACCTCCATCGTCATAGTCGTCTTTGACGGCCTCCAGACTGCCCAGGTCACCTCCGAACTCATGCCCAACCTGTCCCGGTTGGCCTCGGAGGGGGTGACCGGAACCAACCACCATGCCGTCTTCCCCACGGTGACCCGCGCCAACGTGGCAAGCATCGTTACCGGACATCAGCCCGGTACCCACGGCCTGACCGCAAACTCCCTGGTCATCCCCGAGTACGACCCCCACTGCGCAATCGGCGCCTTGGAGCCCGTGCTGACAGAGGTGTCTGCCACTACCCCAGTCCTCCTCCAGCCCACCATCGGCGACATCCTGCACGGGCACGGCATGGAGTACATCGCCATCGGCGCCGGCACCACCGGCAATGCCTACCTCCAGAACCCCAACGCCGAAACAGGCGCTGGGGCCACCATCCATCCCGCCTTCACCCTGCCCCGCCCGCTGCATGGCGAACTGGCAACCAGATTCGGACCCTGGCCCGACCAGCGAGGCCCCGCCGCCCCGAAGATGGCCCGCATCGCGGATATCTTCATCGAATACATCCTGGGAGAACGGCAACCCGCCGTCGCCCTCCTATGGTTCTCAGAGCCCGACACCTCGCAGCACGCCCACGGCGTAGGCTCCCCTGAAGCCGTTGCGGCCATTAGGGAGGCCGACCGTCAGTTTGGACGCATTCTCGAATGGCTGGACACCCGTGGCGTGGCAGGCGAGACAAATATCCTTGTCCTCTCGGACCACGGCTACTCCACCATCTCGGAGGTCATCGACATCGAAGCGAGGCTCCGGGACGCCGGCTTTCCGACGGGCGACGCACCCGGCGGCGTCACCGTGGCCAAGAACGGTGGCTCCGCCCTCTTCTACACCTCTGACGACACTGCCCGCAGCCTGGCCGAATGGCTCTTCACCCAGCCCTGGTGCGGCTCACTTCTAGCCTCCGGCTCCGCTGACCAAATCCCAGGAACCCTCCCCGCCGGCCTCGTTGGCTTGGAAGGTCCCAGGGCTCCCACCCTCACGATGTCTTTCCGCTGGGAATCCACCGCCAACGGCGCCGGATTCGCCGGCCACGCCTTCTCCACCAGCCTCGCCCCAGGACAGGGCCAGCACGGCTCCATGAGCCCCCACGAGACCCGGAATGTCCTGTTCGCTTCCGGCCCGGCCTTCCGGGAGTCCGCAACCGTCGCCACCCCCACCGGCAACGTCGACATCGCTCCCACGGTCCTCCACTTGCTCGGCCTGCACGGTGCAGACGCAATGCACGGCCGCATCCTCGAAGAGACCCTCCGCCACGGCCCCGAAACCGTCCCATGGCACACCACGACCCACAAGGCCGAAACCCACACCCCAGCAGGCGCCTTCCGGCAGGAAATCTCCATCTCACGAGTGAACACAACTCTTTATGTAAATCACGGCACAGCACGCATCCACCATTGTTGACGCTGCGTTGACAGGCCAACGATAATTGAACGCGGATGTCTAGTCGACGCAGCCTGCTACAGCAGATACTCTCTGGACAGACCGGAGCCAATATCAGATTTGGCGACTTGCGCCGGATGTTGGTGCGACTGGGGTTCTAGGAGAGGATCAGCGGCAGTCATCACATTTTCAGCAAAAACGGCATCCCGGAAAAGATCAACATTCAACCCAGGAGAGGGCAGGTCAAGGTCTACCAGTTGCAGCAGGTAAGAATGGTGATCGAGAAATATGGACTCGCTGAAGAAGAGCCCTCATAAATATGCGGTAATAATCTCTTGGAGCGGAAACCCTGGTGACGAAGTCTTCGTGGCGGATGTCCCGGAACTTCCAGGCTGCACCGCCCACGGAGACACCCACGAAGAAGCTCTGGAAAACGCTCAGGATGCCATAGCCTTGTGGCTTCAAACCTGTTGTGAAGACAAGGTAGTTCCACCGCCTCCTGGCGCAATATCAGAGATTATGAGATCGGAACATGTTCGCTTGGAAAAACAGGGTATCCCTGACGTAAAGCCGGCTATTGTCAGGGCTCAAATGGAACGGCTTTGCCGAGAATCGGGTACCCAATACATTGCCTCCATGCTGAACCAGGCAGAACTGAACCAGGCAAGCTGAGGAATCCCATCGGTATCGATTCGTAATTCCACCCCCCACAAGGAGCATTACCATGGCAACCGCAACTCGCAAGCGTCAGCTCGGCCGACAGGTCGCTATCGTCGGCGCCGGCCTCTCCCAGTTCGGCGCATTCCCCGACAAGGACAGCCGCGACCTCTTCGTCGAAGCCTTCCAGGACATGATGGAGACGATGGACAAGCCCTTCGATATCGACGATATCGAGTGCGCCTACATCGGCAACTACTCCTCTGACCTGTTCGAGACCCAGGGCCACACCGCCCCCATCGTCGCCGACTGGCTCGGCATGACCCCCATCCCCATCACCCGCATCGAGAACGCCTGCGCCAGCAGCGGCAGCGCCCTCCGCGAGGGCGTCATGGCCATCGCCAGCGGCATGTACGACATCGTCCTCGTCGGCGGCATGGAGAAGATGACCAACCTCCCCACCGAGGGCGTTACCGACGTCCTCGCTTCCGCCGCCGACGGTCTCTATGAAGTCCCCGCCGGCCTCACCTTCCCAGGCATCTTCGGCGCCATCGCCAAGGCCCACATGGACCGCTACGAGACCAACCTCGACCACCTGCTCAAGGTTGGCATCAAGAACCACAACAACGGTGCCCTCAACCCCAAGGCGCAGTTCAATGTCACCATCAGGGACATGATGGATCGCCGAAAGGCCCGCGCCGAGCAGCGCGGCCAGACCGTCCCCGACTGGGAGACTGAACTGGACTTCCTCCACGACGATTCCGCAAACCCCTGGATCGCCTGGCCCCTGCGCCTCTACGACTGCGCACCCATCACCGACGGCGCTTCCTGCATCCTGCTGGTGTCGTCCGAAATCGCTCACAACTTCACCGACCGCCCCGTCGCGCTCGCAGGCATTGGCCAGGCTTCCGGCAAGCCCCTGCACGACGCCGACGAGCTCACCTCTCTGTCCGCCGCCAAGGAGGCCTCCCGCCAGGCCTACGAGATGGCCGGCATAACTGCCGACGACGTCGACCTCGCCGAGGTACACGACTGCTTCACCATCGCTGAGATCGTGGCCAGCGAGGACCTAGGCTTCTTCGCTCCCGGCGAGGGCCCCCGAGCAGTCGACGAGGGCCGCACCGCCCTCGACGGCGACCGACCCATCAACACCTCCGGCGGTCTCAAGTCCAAGGGCCACCCCGTCGGCGCTTCCGGCGTCGGTCAGGTTGTCGAGATCTACCACCAGCTCCGCGGCGAGGCCGGCGAGCGCCAGGCCAAGAAGTCGAAGCTCGACGTCGGCCTGACCCACAACGTCGGCGGCACCGGCGGCACCTGCGTCGTCAACGTCCTGCGGGTGGAGTAGCTCTCATGGCCAGCGAATTCAACGCCGCCAACTTCTACAAGCGGCTGGTGGAGGACCGACAGCTCACCGGAATCAGGTGCAACGCCTGCGGTCAGCTGTCCCCCGAGGCCCGGCCCATGTGCGCCGTCTGCCGCAGCGTCGACCTGTCTTGGCACGCCTTCAGCGGTCGCGCCACACTCAGCACCTTCACCTGCATATCGGTGGTGCCTGACTACTGGGGACGGAAGGGCTACGGGCGTGACAACCCCTACTGCAGCGGCATAGTCACCCTGGAGGAAGGCCCTCGAATCAGCGCCAGGATCACTGGAGTCGACGGTTCCAACCCCCAGTCCATCCGAACGGGAATGGCCTTATCCCTGGACTTGGAGGACCTCGACCCGGATCGTCCGTCGCTGGCCTTCCGGCCGGCGTAGCTGGGGAAGACTGAAACGCAAAGTTCCGGCACATACCGGAACTGCTAGGAGGGTGGGAAGAAAAGAATGCTGATACTCGGAATTATTCTGGCGGTTATCGCCGCCGTTCTCGTGATCGCCGCAGCCGTATATTGGCTGACCCGGCTGATGAAGCAGAAGGAGGTCTCCGACCTCAACAGGTACTTGCAGGGTGATGACTGCCACTGGGAACGTTTGGGGGATACGGAGTCGGAGGTCATCGACGAGAGCGTATATTTCGTCAATCATGCCCCGGCGGAACAGGGCATCGAGATGCGTGTCTATGAATACGCCGAACCTCCGGAGGGCGTCCAAGGAGACGACGAAGGCGTCTGCCTCTCCATTATCGACACCGCAAACATGAACGGCATGATCCTCAACGGTTTCTCCCTCCATCTCGAGGCCATGCAGTTCGGCGACACTCTCTGGAACGACCACTTCCTCGGCGACACCGGCATCATGGAGAGGATGATCACCGAAAAGCGCGTCGCCTGGGACCAGATGCAGCAGGAGATCATCGTCGGCCATTACGCCTTGTTCATGTAGTAAACCCTGTCCACGCTGCCAATAAGAAACGCCCGGCCTGACCAGCCGGGCGTCTTATTTGCCAGCCCCAACCGTTTGACCGAATTCTAGTCGAGGCCCCGCGTGCCGACCCAGCCGACCTGGGAAACGTCGATCATCTCGCCGTTCGGGCCCTCGTACTTGGTCTCCACGTTCTGGTGCCGGGGGCCGCTCTGACCAGCGTGCAGGGCCTGGTTCACCGAGGCCATCTCGCTGGAGCCTGCCGACGCCAAACGGGCCTCGATCTCTTCCAAGCTCTCGACCTCGAACCCGATGTGGTGGATGCCTTCCCAGTCCTTGCCGCGCTCGCCGGCCACGTCGTCGTTCTGGAAGTCCAGGATGGCCATGTTCACGTTGCCGTCGCTCAGCATGAAGCCCTTGGCGTTGTCGCTTTCCAGCGCTGCCACCTGCCGTAGCCCGAAGACCTCGGAGTAGAACTTCGCCGTCTTCTCCGCGTCGTTGGTGGCGATGGCGATGTGCTTGATCTGGGGCATCTCGCTACCTCACTGTATCAAATTGCCTTGGCAACCGTAATTTTGGTGCGGCTAAGATACCACGTTTACAAACCCTCCGCCAAATCAACACAGTCTCCCCGCCTGGCTTCGTCAAATTTCCCCCTCCCCCGGTCCCCCCAATCATGCCCATCCCCTAATCAAATAAATCACAGTTCAGATAACACCCTCTTGCAACAGTTACACGAACATATATACTATATTAGTGGCTCAGAATCTCTATCGCTCACAGGTGTTACATGTCCAGCAAACGCAAGAAGCCCCCGCGCCACGACCTGGCTCGTTTCGATAACCCGGAATGCTCGGAAACGAGCGGAAATGAACGGCAAAATGATGATTCTCCCCTGACCTTCCGTCAGCAGGCCGTCCTGCCCGCCATCGCCGTCTCTCGCTCCATCGCCCAGGCTGCTCGCGACTCCAGGATCGCTGAGTCCACCCTCCGTCGCTGGCTCAATGAGCCCCCCTTCCGCGAGGAGCTCAACCGCGTCAGGCAGGAGTACCTGCTACTCAACCAGCACCAGGCCCTGGGAGGCATACCTGTCGGCATGTCTGTAATTGTCGAACTGGCCACTCTGGCCGACGATCAGGCCCTCCGGTTCCGAGCCGCCAAATTCCTCGTCGAACGAGGCGACCGGCACGGCGACTTCGATCGGCTCAGCGACGACCTCCAGGACCTGCAGGAGGCCATCCGCAACTCCGACAACACGACCAACGCCTGATGGCCGAAAACCCAAGTCAGTCCCGGAAAACAGGGCCACGCGGCCGTGACTGGCACCGGCGACACCCTGGATTCGAAGTGCTCGAAAATGAGCGGAAACGCTCGGATATGAGCGGGAAATTCATCTTTTCCCGGCACGCGTCTCCCTCTCAACCCAACGACCCGGAGTGAACCCATGACCCTCAGCCAGATGAAGCGGGAAGTAAACGCCCTCAAGCGCAAGTACGCCAGGGCCCTCATCGTCGTACGCCTCCGACGACTTGCAACGGAATTCTGCGACGAGTGGGAGGCCAATCAGCTGGAAGGCAAGCCCGCGATGCAAGACATCCAATCCGGACAGTGGTTCATCAAGCGAGGCTACACGCCCAATAGCTTCAACGCCCTCTTCGACTGCGTCCGCCGCAGCAAAGAGAAGAAGGAGCCGCCCGTCGCCATCGACCTGGTGAAAGCCCTCATTCCCTGGTCGTGGCCCAAATACCGTACCCTCATCGACAACATCATCGGGAACGGCCACCGGTCAGTAGACCAACCCCCACGCCGCTCGCCTGAGCATCACAACATCGATCCCGCCAGCCTCCCGCCGGCCTTCCCCATCACTGCTCCGCAGGACTGGCCTTGGCCCATCCGTGAGTTGTTCCCCTCTCTTCTCCCTGAGAGGGTGTGTGACAATACCTCGCGTAAACGAAATCGTCATTGTTATGAAAATAGCCCATCGAAGGCCAGTTCCCTCTCCCTCCGGGAGAGGGTTAGTCCTGTCCTGAGCTTGTCGAAGGGGTGAGGGCTCTCCCCTCTTTTTCGTACACATGCGTGGCCCTCAGGCCATCGGTATTTCCTGCGAAAGCAGGAATCCAGTGCCTCTAACAAGGTGAATACGGGTAGGAACGGTGAAGAATTCCCAATTGTCACACGTCCCTGAGCAACAACCGACACTGGCCTCCTCCGGCGACATCGCCCCATCAGCGAAATCAAATCAATCAGAAGAATCACAGTTCAGACATCCTGTTCATCCATGTAGATTCCAAACCCCCTCCCCGAGCACGGTTTGAGCCCGCCCAGCGACGCCCGTCCCCTCTTGGTCGCACTCACAAGGCCCGTGTTAGAATGGCGCATACCCATGACTTGACATGGCAGCTATCGGGGAGGATAAGCGATGACTGTCCCTTACAGGATGAAATTTGGTGTATTCATGGCCCCGTTCCATCGGGTGGGTGAGAACCCCACTCTCGCACTGGAGCGAGACCTGGAACTGATCCAGTGGCTGGACACACTGGGGTTCGACGAGGCCTACATCGGTGAGCACCACAGCGCGGGATGGGAGACCATCGCCTCGCCCGAGGTCTTCATGGCCACCGCCGCCGAGCGCACCCGCAGCATCAAGCTCGGCTCTGGCGTAGTCAGCCTGCCCTACCATCACCCCTACATGGTCGCCAACCGGTTCGTCCAGCTTGACCATCTCACCCGCGGCCGCGTCATCCTCGGCGTCGGCCCGGGAGCGCTGGCCTCCGACGCTCTCATGCTGGGCATCAAGCCCGAGAACCAGCGCGCCATGATGGACGAATCCCTCGGCGTCATCATGCGCCTCATGACCGAGACCGACCCCATATCTTACAAAAGCGACTGGTTCGAGCTCAACGAAGCGGTAATCCAGCTCCGGCCCTACCAGTACCCCCATGTCCCTGTTGCCGTCGCTTCCGTCGAGTCTCCCGCAGGTGTAACCACCGCTGGCAAGCACGGGGCTTCGGTCCTTTCCCTCAGCGTTCCCCGCGACACCATCCGCCGCACCTCGCTGATGGAGCTATGGGAGATCGCCGAAGAGACCGCGGCCGAGCACGGCAAAACCATGCACCGCGAGGACTGGGGAATTGTCATGGGCATGCACCTTGCAGACAGCAGGAAGCAGGCCCTTGAGGACATCCGCGAGGGCAGCGCCCGCGTCGTCACCGAGTACTTCGGCCGCACCCTCGGCAACCCGGTCCCCGACGTCCCTCGTGACCAGATCGTGGACTTCATGGTCGACCACAACCAGTGGATCGTCGGCACCCCCGACGACGCCATCGCCGGCATCGAACGCCTGCAGGAGATAAGCGGCGGTTTCGGCAAGTTCATGATCCGCGTCGAGGACTGGGCTCCCCGCGACAAGCTGCATCGCAGCTACGAGCTCCTTGCCCGCTATGTGATGCCCCACTTCCAGGGTTCCCTGGTCGGCATCGAGACCTCCAATCAGTGGGCTGCGGAGCGGATCGAGGTCCTCCAGGCCAACCGATACGCTGGCCTGAAGGCCGCCACCGATTCCTTCGACTCTTCCCGCTCTCGCAACTAGCCAAGCTAAAAAGGGAGGCGGAAGACCCATGGAAATTACCTGGGAAGACCTGCACCAGCTGGTTGACCGCCTCCCCGAGTGCGAATGGGAAGTCTCCTACTGGGTCCTGCTCGCCCACTTAGTAACTGTCTCAAAGTCCGCCAAAATCCAAAACCGCCATTCCCGCAAAAGACCCGTCATTCCCGCAAAAGACCCGTCATTCCCGCAAAAGACCCGTCATTCCCGCAAAAGACCCGTCATTCCCGCGAAAGCGGGAATCCAGTGATTCAGACCGTGTATCTGGCCGTTGAGATCAAGGGCATCACAGTTTTGAGATAGTTACTAAGTGGTGAGTATCGCCTCAGAGTCGGAGATTGGCGGGTAATTCTGGAGCTCAATCTCGGAGAGGGAGCGCGGAGAGGGAGCAATGCAAATAGTTCGAGTCCACCACCGCCGCGAAGCCTACCGATAGCTGAAACGACCACACCGCCCCGTAATGGGGCGGTGTCTCCTTGCACCTGCCGATAGCGTCCCATCCGAATCGATTCAGCCATCGATTACATTCTGAAGCATCCAACAGCCGCCAATAGGGTCAACTTATTCGCGGCTTAGGCATGTTAGGCGGACTTCCGGTTCAAGCCGACCGTTCCCCGCTCGGAACTAAACGCCTCGAGAACTACGAATCTCGTCGGCAGCCTGCCTGCAAGCATAGCCGTCCACGCTCTGGCTTCACACCGCCTTCTCTGAAAACTTCCTATCTGCACCCACTGAATCTGTATTTTCGTCGACATTATGTATTAAACTGCAAGAAGCAGATGCAGAGCGGTAATAACATCCCGATAGTCCGGGTGCCGAAAAATGAGAAAAACGAAAATCATCGTAACCATTGGCCCCTCGTCCAGCGACGAAGAAACATTGAGCAGGCTGATATCCGACGGGATGGACTGCGCACGCCTGAACTTCTCCCACGGGACCCACGAGAGCCATGCTGCCGTGATTGAGCGGATTCGGTGGCTTTCGAAGGAGCACAACCGCACCGTCGGCATCCTGCAGGACCTGGGTGGCATCAAGTTGCGGCTGGGCCACTTGAAGGAGTCCCGCCAGCTCAACGTGGGCGACGAGGTGGTCATCGCTGCAGAAGAGGAGTCGTCCAGCCCCGAAGTGCTTCCCTTTCCTCAACCCGGTGTAATCCGGAATCTGCAGGTCGGCAACCTGGTATTCATCGCCGACGGCAGCGTGCAGCTCGAAGTCACCGAAGCCAGCCCGGGGCACGCCTACTGCCGTGTCATGAGTTCGGGTGTGGTGTCCTCGTTCAAGGGCGTGAACCTGCCGGGTGTGCCAATAGACCAGCCCGTCTTCACCGACAAGGACAAGGAAGACCTGATCTTCGGAGTAGATCAGCAGGTGGACTGGGTGGCCGTCTCATTCGTCCGTACCGCCGATGACATACTCTACGCTCGCCGATACCTGAACGCCGCGGGAAGCAAGGCCCTCGTCATGGCGAAGCTGGAACGAGGGGAGGGTATTGAAAATATTGACTCCATCCTTCCGGAGGTCGACTCAGTGATGGTGGCCCGGGGGGATCTCGGTGTCGAAATCCCCATGGAGAGAGTGCCGCGGGTCCAGCGGCTTATCGTCGACAAGGCCAACGCCGCCGGCAAGGGTGTCGTCATCGCCACCCAGATGCTTCTCAGCATGGTCATCTCGCCCACTCCCACCAGGGCCGAAGTGTCGGACGTGAGCAACGCCGTACTCGAAGGCACCGACGCAATCCTGCTTTCCGACGAAACGGCTATGGGACAGTACCCGGTCGAGGCCCTCCGAGTAGCCGTATCGACCATCAACGAGGCCGAATCGGAGGACCAGTACCCTTACTTCAAGAACATGGGAACCCGCGACCGCACCCAGGCCATCACATCCGCGGCGGCTGGGCTGGTTCGCACCCTCGATTCGAAGCCCATTGTGTTGACGAGCACAGGACGGGCCGCTCTGGAGTTGGCACGATTCCGACCGGCCAATGATATCCTGGCCTTCTCTCATGACCCAACCGTCCTGCGCAAACTCTGCATTGGCTGGGGCATACAGCCCATTGGCGTCATTCCCGTCCAACCCGATGTAGCCGAACTCGTCTACCAGGTCCTGCAATCGGCCCTGGACCTAGACGCCGTAAACGAACATGATGTAGTTACCATCGTGCACGGCTTCCTCACCGGCGTTTCGGGCACCACCAACGCGGTCCAGGTACTGAGCATGCAGGAATACCTTGAAAATGTGGGAAGGCCCCGGTCAGAACAAACCGTCGGCCTCAGATTGTGATGCCATTTTTTACTCATACCGCAACCGGCTAAAGAAAAAGGGGCCCACAATGGTGGGCCCCTTCGATCGTCTTTGTGAGCCTTGGAGCGAGATTAAAGTAGGTCAGGCAGTTCCCGGCAGCGAATGGGGAAGATTACTCTCGCCCATCAGGTATAGGTCGATTGCCCTCGCGGTCTCTCGACCTTCGGCAATGGCCCACACCACCAGCGACTGACCTCGTGCCGTGTCTCCCGCGGCGAAGACACCGGGGACGCTGCTCATCCGGTCGGGACCAAGGCTGACATTGCCACGCCCATCCAGGTCCACTCCGAGCTGGTTGAGCAAGCCCTCGTGCTGAGGATGCAAGAACCCCATGGCCAGCAACACCAATTCGGTCTCCACTTCGAACTCGCTGCCCGGCACCTCGATCATTGCTGGCCGACCACCGTTCTCCGGCTGGCTCCATTCCACGCGAACCGCGTGCAGCCTCTCGAGCTTCCCATCGCTTCCGGAAAACGACTTGGTCAAGATTCCGTAGTCCCGTACGCCACCTTCCTCATGCGCTGCAGAGGATCGAAGGATCATCGGCCATTGGGGCCAGGGATTCGATACTTCCCGATGCAGGGGAGGTTCGGCGAGCAACTCATACTGGTTTACCAGCTCCGCTCCCTGCCGATGTGCGGTGCCAAGACAGTCGGCCCCTGTATCTCCGCCTCCCAGGATCACAACCCGTTTCCCCTCGGCCGAGATTCGCGGCTCTCCGTTCAGCTGTTCGCCTGCGTTCAGCTTGTTCTGCTGGGTGAGGTAATCCATGGCGAAATGGACCCCGTCCAACTCACGGCCCGGCACTTCGAGGTCCCTCGGTATCGTTGAGCCACACGCCAGACAGACGGCATCGAAGTCGCCAAGCAGCTGTTCCGCTGGCAGGTCTACCCCCACGTCGACGCCTGTCTCGAATTCGATGCCTTCCTTCTCCATGATGTCCAGGCGACGACGAAGGACCTTTTTGTCCAGCTTGAAATCCGGGATGCCCAACGCAAGCAGTCCGCCGATGTAGTCCGCCCGCTCAAAAACTGTCACCCAGTGCCCGGCCCTGTTTAACTGCTGTGCGGCAGAGAGCCCGGCGGGTCCGGAGCCTATCACCGCAACCTTCTTGCCGGTACGCACCGAAGGAGGCTGAGGCCGGATCCAGCCATTTTCGAAGCCGCGGTCGGCTATTTCCTTTTCGACATACTCAATGGTCACCGGGTCCGCGTTAATGCTGAGGACGCAACTTGCCTCGCAGGGAGCGGGACAGATTCGCCCGGTGAACTCGGGGAAGTTATTCGTGGAGAGAAGAGTGTGAAGCGCGCTTTGCCAATCGCCTTGGTAGACGAAGTGATTGAAATCGGGAATCACGTTCCCTAAAGGACAGCCCGTATGACAGAAAGGTACGGCACAATCCATGCACCGTCCCCCCTGCTGCCGTGCAGTAGCTTCGGGCCACCGGGTGTAAAGCTCCCGGTAGTCGTTGAGGCGTTCGCTGACAGGCCTGCGATCCGGAGGTTGCCGGCCTGACTCCATGAATCCGGTAGGTTTACCCATGGGCTACAGCTTCCAACTCCCGGTCCTCCAGGGTGCGGCGCCTGCGCTCTTCCAGCACTCTTCGATAATCCCGGGGCATTATTTTTTTGAACTTGGGCAGAGCGGAATCCCAGCCAGCCAATATACGAGCCGCTGGAATACTGCCGGTATGCTGGTGATGTTCCTCGATCAGGGCCTTCAGCGTGGTGATGTCGTCCTTGTCCGCCACGGCCTCCAGGTCAGCCATTCCGCCATTGAAGCGAATGTGGAAATCATCATCCGCGTCATAGACAAAGGCGATCCCACCACTCATTCCAGCACCGAAATTGCGCCCGGTCGGACCCAGCACCACCACGACCCCTCCGGTCATGTACTCACAGCCGTGATCTCCAACCGATTCCACGACTGCACGAACCCCGCTGTTCCGAACACAGAAGCGCTCACCGGCCACTCCATTGATGTAGGCGTGACCGCCCGTCGCGCCGTACATCGCTACATTGCCGATGATGATGTTCTCTTCGGGAGCGAAAGTCGAGTCGGGATGGGGCTTTACTACTATCTGGCCACCTGACATGCCCTTGCCCATGTAGTCGTTGGTGTCCCCTTCGAGGTGCATGCTGACGCCAGGGGCAAGGAAAGCGCCGAAGCTCTGGCCTGCCGAGCCGGTGAAGTTGATGCGAATGGTGTCGGCCGGCAAGCCGTCTTCGCCAAACGCCTTGGCGATTCGGCCACTGAGCATGGCCCCGACGGTCCGGTTTGAATTGCTGATGGGCAGGTTTATTTCCACTGGCAGCCGGCGCTGCAGTGCTGCCTCGGACATCTCTATCAACCTGTGATCGAGTGCCCGCTCCAGGCCGTGGTCCTGGTCTTCAGAGCAGAACAGCGTGTCGTCCGGAGCGACCGCCTGCTGGAAGTAGAGCATCTTCGAAAGGTCGAGGCCCTCCGCCTTCCAGTGCTCGATGGCCTTGCGGGTGTCGAGGGCATCGGCGCGTCCGACCATCTCTTCCACGGTCCTGAACCCTTGCTCAGCCATGATTTCCCGCATTTCTTCGGCAATGAACATGAAGTAGTTGACAAGATGCTCGGGCCGCCCCGCGAACCGTGATCTCAGCTCCGGGTCCTGGGTGGCGATGCCAACAGAGCAGGTGTTCAGGTGGCACTTGCGCAGCATGATGCAACCACTCACCACCAGAGCCGCTGTGGCGAAACCGAATTCCTCGGCACCCAGCATGGCAGCAATGACCGCGTCCCTGCCCGTCTTCAATTGTCCGTCCGTCTGCACGACGATGCGGCTTCGCAATCCATTCGCGACCAGCACCTGCTGGGTCTCGGCGATGCCCAGTTCCCAAGGGAGCCCGGCGTACTTGATGGAGGATTCCGGTGAAGCTCCCGTACCGCCGTCGTGCCCGCTGATAAGCACCACATCTGCGTGCCCCTTGGCAACACCGGCTGCGACGGTGCCCACTCCGACTTCCGCAACCAGCTTGACGTGAATGCGGGCGTCCGGGTTGATGTTCTTAAGATCGTGAATCAACTGTGCCAGGTCTTCAATGGAATAAATGTCGTGATGGGGTGGCGGCGAAATGAGCTCCACACCGGGCGTTGTGCGCCTTACCCACCCTATGTATTCGTCCACCTTATGACCAGGGAGCTGGCCCCCCTCACCGGGCTTGGAGCCCTGGGCCATCTTGATTTGCAGATCGGTGGAGTTGATCAGGTAATTGGCGGTAACGCCAAACCGGCCCGATGCGACCTGTTTTATGGCGCTGCTCCGGTTGTCGCCATTGTCGTCTACTTTGTAACGCCGGTAGTCCTCGCCGCCTTCTCCGGTATTGCTACGGGCCCCGATGCGGTTCATTGCGATGGCCATGGTCTCATGGGCCTCGCGACTGATGGAACCGAGGGACGCCGCACCGGTTGCGAACCGCTTGACTATCTCAGATGCCGGTTCAACTTCATCAATCGACACCGGCTCACGTTCACCCTTGAATTCCAACAGGCCACGCAGGGTAGCGATTCGTCGGCTCTGGTCATTGACCAGCCTGGCGAACTTCTCGTAGACGTTCCCGTCGTTCGTGCGCGCAGCGTGCTGCAGCATCGCAATGGTGTCCGGATTCCACTGGTGGTGTTCGCCACCGCGGCGCCACTGGTAGGAGCCGCCCATGGGCAGCATCTGGTTGGCCGGAACCTGGACGGTATCGTAAACGGCGCCATGTCTCTGCAGCGCCTCGTTCTCGATGGCCTCCAGGCCGATACCCCCGACTCGCGAAGGAGTCCAGGTAAAGTATTCGTCGATTAGTCCCTGGTCCAGTCCCACTGCCTCGAAGATCTGCGCGCCCCGGTAGCTCTGCACCGTGGAAATGCCCATCTTGGACATCACCTTGAGCACGCCCTTCTCGTTGGCCTTGATAAAGTTCTTGCAGGCGTAGTCCGGCCCGTGCCCATTCAGTTGGCCCGTTTCGCTCATTGAGTGAACGGTTTCTAGGGCCAGGTATGGATTCACCGCGCCAGCACCGTATCCGATGAGCAGCGAAAAGTGGTGTACTTCCCGTGCCTCGCCGGTTTCGATTACCAATCCGACCCTGGTCCGGGTGCCCTCCCGGATGAGGTGATGGTGCACCGCACTCGTCGCCAGAAGGCTGGGGATCGGGGCATGGTTTTCGTCGACGCCCCTGTCCGAAAGCACGATTATCGAGAAGCCTTCTTCCACCGCCTTGGAGGCTCCCTCACGCAGGTCGCTCAGTGCGGCTTCCAAGCCTGTTGCCGGATCAAAAAGCGACTGGAGGACTGTCGCTCGCACCCCCGGCACATCCAAGGCCTTGATGCGAGCCAGTTCCTCGTTGTCGATGATTGGCGAATGCAGCCTGAGTTGACGGCAGTGCAGGGGCGTTTCTTCGAACAGGTTTTGTTCGCTGCCGACAAAAGCTTCAAGGGATGTGACCAACTCCTCGCGGATGGCGTCCAGAGGAGGGTTTGTTACCTGGGCAAACAGCTGTTTGAAGTAATTGAATAGCAGCTGGTTCTGGTCGGACAGGACAGCGAGTGGAGCATCGTTGCCCATCGAGCCAACCGCCTCGTACCCTGACTCGGCCATTGGAGCGGTGAGCATTCGCAGCTCTTCGACGCTGTATCCAAATGCCCGCTGCTGCCGCAAGAGTTCGTCCGACTCCAGGGTTGGCACCACTGGCGCAGGCGGGAGTTCATCAAGAGCGACCTTGTTCTTATCCAGCCACTCACCGTAAGGCTGACTGTTAGACAGCCCGTGCTTCAACTCTTCGTCGCCGATGATGCGGCCCTGTTCCAAGCTTACCAGGAACATCCGACCCGGCTGCAGACGCCCTTTGAACTTGACTTCAGCGGGAGGAACATCCAAAACACCGGTCTCGGATGCCATCACCAATTTGTCGTCGGTGGTAACGAGGTACCGGAATGGACGGAGACCATTGCGGTCCAGCAGGGCACAAATGTTGCGGCCATCCGACGAGACAATCATCGCCGGCCCGTCCCACGGCTCCATCAATGCCGAGTGATACTCGTAAAAGTCCTTCTTCTCCTGGGGCATGGTCTCATGCTGACCCCAGGCCTCCGGGATCATCATGAGCATGGCGTGGTCGAGCTCGCGGCCGGTCATCAGGAGCAGTTCAAGGGCATTGTCGAAACTGGCCGTATCGCTATCCCCGGCGTTCATAATCGGCGGGACCTTCCCCATATCCTCACCGAACAGGGGCGACTGGAACATAGCCTCCCTGGCATGCATCCAGTTGAGGTTGCCACGAAGGGTATTGATCTCGCCGTTGTGGGCCAGGTACCGGTAAGGATGCGCCAACCGCCAGTGCCCCAGGGTGTTGGTGCTGAAACGTGAGTGCACCAGTGCGAAGGCGCTGATCAGTTCTTCGTCTTGCAGATCGAGGTAGAAACCAGCGATCTGGTGGGCCATGAGGAGGCCCTTGTACACCATGGTATTGCACGAGAAACTGCAGAAGTAAAAGTAATCACTTTCCTCTTCGGAAAGACCACAGTCCTTCATCGAATGCTCGATTACTTTCCGTATCACATAGAGCTTGCGCTCCAACTGCGCGGAATCCAGCCCACTCTGTCCTGCTCCGACAAAGACCTGCGAGATCCTGGGGCAGCGGCTGCGCGAATCCCGCCCCAGCTTGTCGTGGTCCAGAGGGGCATCTCGCCAGGCCAGTTCCTCCAGCCCTTCTTCCGCAATAACGCTGGAAATAAGTGCCTGTGCCTTCTTCGCAGCTTCGGGCTGTGGCGGGAGGAAGACCATCCCGACACCATATTCTCCGTCAGGGGGGAGCTGAAACCCCAACCGCTGAATCTCTCGACGAAAGAACTGGTGCGGCATCTGGATCAGGATTCCTGCGCCGTCTCCGGTTTCCGGGTCGCTGCCGGCTGCTCCACGATGGCCCAGGTTTATGAGCACCTGCAGGCCTTCCTGGATAGTCTGATGAGACTTTCTGCCCTGTATGTCGGCGACTACTCCGACTCCACAGGCGTCATGCTCCTGTTCCGGCGAATAGAGACCGTTGCTGGCCAAATTTTTTAGCGGGTCCATACCTTCCGATTCCCTTCCGGAAAACTTCACGACGGCAGCATCTGAATCTTGGTGAACATCAAGGAAAACAGGGAGGGGCCGGGTGGCAAACGCCTTCCCAGCCGTATTGCAGCTTTGTTTGTGTAATATATCACAATAATCTTTCGTTACAAGACCTGCGCAGTTAGAGTAACAGGACAAACGCATTCTAATTTTATGGAGCCCAATAAATCGTCATTCTTGCGGAAGCGGGAACCCACGCCTCCCTGCCCCAAGCTGATTGTATCGGAGCGGAACCCTCTGGATTCCCGCTTTCGCAGGAATGACGGGGACTGTACCGAGTATCAAGTTAGAATGCGGTTGCCCCGGTTAAAGCGAGGTTAATCCGCACACCATAAGGAGGTACTGTCCCAATGGCGGCCTACAGCGAACAGCGCTGGCGAAAAGCCGCCTTGGACGAAGGTGCCGTCCGATGAATTCGTGTGGTCAGTTCTGTGGCTCCGCCGACCCCAGGGACATCAGGTCCGCCAGGAATCCGAAGATTGCCTCCAACTGCGCTTCACTAATAGAGAGGTTGGTCGTAACTTCGGTTCCGCTCTGATCGATGGCAATCCCGCCAACCAGTTCCTGAATCTCCGGGGAGTCCAGCATCACTCCCAGCATGGCCATCGTGCCCTCGGAATACTCCTTGGAAGCCCGTGCATCGGCTTCCTCTTCAAAGAACTGCCTCGTCGAGATCTCCGTTACAGAATCACCCATATATATGCGCGCCACAGTTAGTGGGGAGGACAGGGCCGTAGGGTCCAGCATTCCCAGCATTGCCATACCGTCTTCGGTGCCCTCTCCCGCCATCTGCAAGGCTTCTGGTGACGTGGACAAGATCAGCCCCAGGTGCCTGTCCCCCAGGTCATCAAGGGCCTGCATGACTTCCGCTGCCAGGGGTGCGTCAACTCCCTCTGCCACATTGATCATTGCCTTCACACCATCGACAGTGCCAAACAGCACCCTGCCGGAGTCCAGAAAGCTGAGAGCGAAATCGTCCGCCTCGTCGGTATTGCCTGAATGTACTTGGTAGCCACGGTAGTCATCGACTACTAATTCGCCCTCATCCTCATCTTCATCTTCAAGCTTGGCAATGAGACCCTCCTTGTCAAACTTGCCATGCAGGACCATGCCCATCGGTGGTGCCGGCAAGTCCTCATCCGGATCAGCCGAAAACCCGGATTTGAGAACAGCCTCCAAGTCCACGAATGCCTCCACATATTCTATCGAGCCGGGATCGATACCAGTCTCTCTTTCAAATTCCACGAATAAGTCTTCGCCCGACTCCTCTCCCGCCAGTAACGCTTCAAAAGTAATCGCAAATAGCTCCGAGTCCAGGACTTCGGACAGCCGGGCATCCACGACCAGGCTCGACCCCTCGGGCAGCAATGTCTCCCGGGATGGCGTGATGGTGGGTTCAGGAGTCGGAGTTGCCGTAGGCGCAGATGTGGGGGTAGGAGTGGGTATCGGAGTCGCCGTGGGCTGTGGCACTGTAGTGGCGGTAGCGTTCGGCGTCGGTGTGGGGTCCGAACCGCAGGCTACGAGCACGAAAGCAGCCAGTATGGCAACAAAAGCGAATGCGAATACAGAAGGCGGATAGCGAAAATTCATAGCGGCTCCGGGACAAATACTGCTCGACTGCTCAAGGGGAATGCGAATCTCTGGCCTCAACGCTCATCCTGGTTACAACATCAGATTGCTGGTCTCCCAGCCGACCATACAGGCTACAGGAATCTTCCCACGCAATTGACCCACAATTCTGGCGGGCCTATACTCGCCTGCAACTTTTCCTCCGGTGGCATCGCCGAGTAACGGCTTCTCGTAATCGAGGAGCAAGGAGGTACAGACGCTGGAATCCCTTGAAGTAGCCCAGTTTATCGTTGATGTTGCTTCCGACAGGCTGGCCGAAGACATCGTTCTGCTGGACCTGCGAGGACTTGTGCC
This sequence comes from Dehalococcoidia bacterium, assembly GCA_963667765.2. Classification (GTDB taxonomy): domain Bacteria; phylum Chloroflexota; class Dehalococcoidia; order Lucifugimonadales; family UBA3495; genus VXOI01. The sequence continues at coordinate 1,469,495 of CAXXON010000003.1, forward strand.
TTTTGCGGACTACTTTGTCATCATGTCAGCGGAGTCCTCGCGACAGATAGAGGCACTTGAACAAGACCTGACGCGTGAACTGAAGGACGCCGGAGTTTCCCGACACCGCAGAGAGGGTACCGCTGCCTCCGGTTGGGTCCTGCTGGACTTCAGCGACACCATCGTTCATGTATTCTCACCAGAAGAACGGGAATTTTATGACCTTGAACGTCTCTGGAGCCGGGCACCTCAAGTAGTCAGGGTGCTGTAGCCTCGGGCGAAAGAACCGACCTTCTCCTATCCAGAGTGGCCCTGCTCTCTCCCTTTAGGAGAGAGTTTTTAGTATGTGCCGCCCCGCTTAGGTCTCGACGATCCAGGCATCGCTGCTGCGGGAGTAGGACAGGACTTCTTCCGGATTGAAGAAAAGGGCCAGTTCACGCTCCGCCGACTCTGGACTGTCGGAGCCGTGGATGAGGTTGCGGCCTATGTCCACCCCCAAGTCGCCACGGATGGTGCCGGGCGCCGCATTGGCCGGGTTGGTGGGCCCCATCGAATTTCGAACGATCTCCACAGCGTTATTGGCCTCCCAGGCCATGGCCACCACGGGGCCGGAGGTTATGAACCCGACCAGCCCGGGAAAGAACGGACGATCAACATGTTCGCCGTAGTGACGATGGGCCAAGGCCTCGTCAACCTGCATTAGCTTCATCCCTACGAGCTTCAACCCGCGCCGTTCCAGGCGCCCAATGACTTCGCCTATCAGCCCCCTCTGTACTCCGTCGGGCTTAACCAGGACCAAGGTTTGTTCCATCGCTAATTGTTCCTCTTCACTGGAAATGTATGTCTCCGCCCTTCCGGGCGGAATTCAATTCTGCTGCTGGCCTGACTTTTCCGGCCAGAGGCTCCATGCCATCAGGATGACCCATCCGGCAGCTCCCACGCCAAGCAGTCCCCAGACCCGAACCGCCACCCAGGCCGCCAGCATCGCCCCGAAAACCAGGTTGGAGACGAATATCGCATTCTTATGGCGGCTGTCCCGGTAGATCGCTATGAAGGACGGAAGCAGGCAAACCGCCAGTCCTATGATCCCCAGAGCCAGTCTATACATACTGCCACATTGTGCCGGGCTATTCCTCAACCGTCTTGGTGAGCTGGATTTCCACCCCCCGGCGCTCCATGTCCCACAGGAACGGTGCGGGGTCCAGTGACTCCGGGGCGTGGACACCGGGGGCCGGCAGCTCCCGGGTCAGCAACATGCGCGCACCAATAGCCAGCGTCGCCGCCTCATTGTCAGCGTCTTCCTCCCCTGGGAAATGGTAGGTCATGGTGAAGCAGGTAGTTTTGCCTTTCAAGACGCCGCTTACCTGCACCTGTCGCACAGCCGGCCCGGCTTGGCCTTCGAACCGCAGAGGCAATGGAGGAATCTCCGGTCCAAAGTACTGGGAAGCGCCAGAATAAAGTGCAGCCACAAAGTCCACCGGACTCAATTGTCCCAAGGAAGTGTCGATCGCCTGCTCGCTTCCCATTCCATACTTCACGAGGTTGCAGACAATCTCCTCCATGCTGCCGTCCGAAAAACCCCTGTGGCTGGAAACGCGATACAACGAGGAAATTGTGGCCGGTAGCGACACCGGGCCCAACCCTACCGTGGCACACGAAACTGTACCCCATGGAACTGGAAAGCGCACCTGTTCCCACTCGGAAACAGGCGAAACTTGCTGCCAGTCTCCGTTGCGCCACACCAGCGCCGATACGCTGAAAGCAGCAAGACGATCCCGCCACTGGTTGAATTTGCGACGTCGCAGGTCGTCGACCAGGAAAAACCGCGCTTCCTCTATGCTGTCCAGACGTTGCCCCAGGTAGCTGGTCAGAGCATTGGTTAGTCCAGGAGACGCTCCCAAGCCAGGAATCACGCTCACAGCCCGATCTTTCGCCAGAGACCCCAGGTATTCCGAATCGAATACAGCCTGGAGAGACTCAACATCCCTGTTGCAATCGGCGTAGGAGGCTCCAGCCTCGACCGAGTTTCGTATCAGCCCCAACAGATGCCCCGTCGGCAGCCCCATGGTGTTCAGCACCAAGCCGACATCCGGGAGCAGGCGCCGCAGCGTCTCGTCGTCGGTGAAGTCGAGTTGTGTGGCCACCGCCTTGCTTCCGCCCTCTTGGGCTGCCGCTTCTGCTCTAATGGCGCATGGATCGGACACAATCACGCGGCTGAAGGCTCGCTCCCGGGCCAGCATCCGCACCAGGGCGATACCCACCTCCCCGCAACCCAGAACGAGCACCGCTCGCTCAGTCATTACACAGGCCGAAGCAGGGAAAGAACTTTCCTCGCCACCGGTGGTGTACTTGCAACGCTGGGGGCTGCACGGATGCGGGAAACATCAGGGCTTGCGTGACCGTCGACCCCTCCGTCGAGAAGAAGCCTGCTGAGTCCGGCCCCTGCGCTTCGGCTCGCCGATGCTTGGCATGCGGAGATACTCCGGCTGGAGTGCATCGAGATCATCAGTCTCCCCTCCTTCGAAGCGTTTCCGGGCCAAAGCCGCCAGCGAGCAGGCGCGGCCCGATGGATGGACATCACAGAGAATCGCCCGGTGGCCCAATCGCTCCTTGACCTGCTCCGCCCAGGGGGGCAGCCCCTCTCCGCAGAACAGCACCGTTTCAGCTCGCTCGGACTCGATCTCCTCCACCAATTCATCCGGCCCGGTGATCCGGTCATCCCTTTTCCTGCTGCCACTTGGGCCAATGAGAGCCGACGCTGATTCCCCTCTTCCTGCTTCCAGAAGGCCGCACACTGATAAACCGCTATCCCGATAGGGGTAGGTCTCCAGGTCCAGGCTGCCTATCCCCACGATGGGTATGCCAGCCGCGAGGCAAAGTCCCTTGGCTACACTCAGCCCGGTGCGAAGTGCGCTGAAACCGCCCGGACCCAAGGCCACTGCAACAGCGTCCAAGTCGGCCGGGCGACAGCTTTGGGCTTCCATTAGGTGCGCCACAGCCGGCATCAACTCGGTGGAGTGATTGACCGTCGAGCGCCAAGCCCGTAAGGCAACAACCTTATCTTCCTCGGCCAAGGCTACGGAAGCGTTTCGCGTGGTTGTATCTATCGCGAGCAGCAAGGACACCCTTAGACCTCTCCAGTACAGAAAGACGCAGCCAGTTTATCCAGCTCCGCGAAGAGCTCTCCGAAGCGGCTCGACTCCGTGTCGAAGACAATCTCCCGGCTGTGCTCGGCCCCGGTGTAATCGATTTCCAGCCAGAGCGCATCTTCCGGAAGCAGTTCCTCGGCCCGCTCAGCCCACTCTATCACGCACACACCACTGTCGAAGAGTTGTTCATCCAGTCCGAGGTCCCAGGCTTCGTAAGGACTTCCAATTCGATAGAGATCGATGTGGTGGAGAGTCAGGCGCCCGTGATGCCGGGTCATCAGTACAAAAGTCGGGCTCCGCACATAGCCTTCCACCCCGAGACCCTCAGCCACGCCCTGTGTGAAACAGGTCTTGCCTGCCCCCAACGGCCCGCTGAGCAGGAGCACATCCCCAGGCTTGGCGCGCTTGCCCACCACGCGGCCGATCAGCCGGGTCTGCTCCGGACTGCTTGTATGAAGTCTGATCGAATGGGACACGTTTCCGGATCCTTCCACTCTCTCTCGATTCATCTAACCTGAGGCGTCGCCAAGATGGTCCCAACCGTGACTGTCCAGCGAGACCTCTTCTCCGTCGTCGCCTACCACAACCACCTTGCCCGGTACCCCATCCGATCCAACTGGCTCTATATTTCCGATTATGGCACCACCTCCGCCCAATTTAGCCATAAGCAGCTCTACCATATCCGTTGGTCCAGTGAACAGGAGCACGTAGTCTTCGCCGCCGCCCAATGCAAGGGACAGGTAATCTTCAGGGAACAGTTGACGCAGAGCGGGATGCGCGGGCACTGCTGACGCCTGGACTCTAGCCATTACTCCTGAGGCCGAGCAGAGCTTACCCAGATCGTCCGCCAGGCCGTCGCTTACATCCATCGCGGTAAGTATCCCCGCAACAGCCAAGAGTTGTCCCTGCTCTACCGCTGGCCTCGGTCGACGGTGGGCTGCCCGCAGGTAATTCGCATGTTCCCCAGAATCCTCGACTTTCCCCAGCATGAGGCGGAGGCCTCCACCCGAACTACCCAGGTAACCGGTAACTCCCACAACATCACCTGGACGGGCCTTGGAGCGCATCAGTGGCTCGTTTGCCGTAACGCCGACCAGAGCGGTCGTGATGAAGAGCACGGGTGACCCTACGATATCGCCGCCGACGATAGCCATCCCATACAGATCGCCGATTTCCAACATGCCCCGGTAGGTCTCTTCGATGTCCTCCACATCCGTCTCTGGCGGTAGACCCAGGGTGATCAGCGCATAAGTCGGCATGCCTCCCATGGAAGCCACGTCGCTGATGTTCGCAGCAATGGCCTTCCAGCCCAGGTCCCTCCACGGCGTGGTCTCCCGCGTGAAATGAATACCTTCCACCATCGTATCAGTGGTAAACAGTTCCCGGCTGTTGCCCGACTGCCACACCGCGGTATCGTCCCCGGTGTCTACCAGCAGGGGGTAAGCGCGCACGGCGGCGTTGCCCGCTCCCCGCCCCACCACCATCCGGTTCAGCCTGTTTATAACGCCGAATTCACCGATGTCCCTGACCTTCATTGCCCTCCAATTATAGCTTATGGGCGGAACTCCGGGCGCGATCACGGGCAATCAGTGCCACGGCGCGGATCGGCAGCAATTGACTACAACTGACAATTCAATTCCGCGCTAATTGGTATGCGAAACCATCTCCACTGCGATGGAAACTGCGCCGAATGTCGAAGTCTGCTTAACGATACACAGCGTTAAGCTGCCGGACTCATTCAGATGTTTGGGAATTACCGGATATTTAACGCAAGTCTGTTACGGTTTCTTAACTTGGTGTCTATGTTGGCGCTGATGAGAATGCTCGCGGTGACCTGCGGTTCGGACCCCACATCGACACCCGTTCCCGAGCCCACTGCGATGCCAGAGCCCACGGAGGCAATGGAACCAGGCCCCCGCCATGCCTGAGCCAACCGAGGCGGCGGCGACGCCAACAGCAATGGCCGCTCCAACTGGCAACGAAGAAGTTCTCGAACTCAAGTACAGTTCGTCTCTTTCACCGCCGCCGTTCCTGATCAGCGAGGTCCAACAGTGGTGGAACGCCGCAGCGGCGGGCGCATCGAGCGAACCGACTTTCATTGGTCGGGCGCGTTAACCCACGTTAACCAAGGCAGGCGAAACCCCGGAGGCGGTGGAGGTCGGGCTGGCTGACGCCGGCATGGTCGCGCTGCCTTACAATCCCGGCAAACTGCCGCTGGGCAACCGGACCTATGCCGTCCCCTTCGGCCCCGGAGATCCTTACGTGATTCTCGAGGCAGCCCAACGGCTGTATGAAGAAGTGCCGGCCCTGCGAGAGGAAATAGAGGCCTACAACTTGGTTTTCCTTGCTCCATCGGTCATCGATCCCTACAACCTGAC